>NZ_VMBP01000010.1:2500-5632 GCF_007559435.1 Ancylobacter moscoviensis
CACCCAGGACGAACCTTGGGCTCCTACTGTTTGTAGGCATCCGGTTTCAGGAACTGTTTCACTCCCCTTGTCGGGGTGCTTTTCACCTTTCCCTCACGGTACTGGTTCGCTATCGGTCGCTGAGGAGTACTTAGGCTTGGAGGGTGGTCCCCCCATGTTCAGACAGGATTTCACGTGTCCCGCCTTACTCGAGGATGAATGATTGCATTACGTGTACGGGGCTATCACCCACTAAGGCCCGGCTTTCCTGACCGGTTCCACTTGTCGCTCATTCACCACTGGCCTGGTCCGCGTTCGCTCGCCACTACTAACGGAGTCTCTGTTGATGTCCTTTCCTCCGGGTACTTAGATGTTTCAGTTCCCCGGGTTCGCTTCAAACCCCTATGTATTCAGGGCTTGATACCTTCATGTGATAACTGGAATTCCAAAGCCTTGCGGCCAAGGATCCACTTGCGCGAAACCCCGAGGCAAGACCTCAGAGTTCCAGTCATCGAAGGTGGGTTTCCCCATTCGGAAATTCACGGATCAAAGCTTGTTCGCAGCTCCCCGTGACTTATCGCAGCGTACCACGTCCTTCATCGCCTCTCAGCGCCAAGGCATCCACCGAATGCCCTTAAGACACTTGATCGTTCTCATCTTCGATGCCCACCCCATCAGGAACGTCGTGGAACGTGCTCACGAGAGGTGTGCAACCTCTGTGCGCTCCACGGGGGCGTGGCGGTTTTGAGAGACCCGCCACACGGCATCGAAGCTATTCTAAAGACCAGCTTGCTTCGCATATCATTCGACGACGGTGCGGTCAGGCCCCGACAACCGGATCCACAACGCCCGAGGGCGCCATGTTCCGATCCGTCTTGCGACTGATCGAATGAATGCTTCTTTACGATGTCAGACAACACGCCTCATTCCCGGGTTATCCCGAGGAATGGGCGAATTCAGGTTCTCATGGACGAGTAATCACCGCGCTCGACACGCATCACCGAGGTGATGGTGGAGCCAGACGGGATCGAACCGACGACCTCATGCTTGCAAAGCACGCGCTCTCCCAACTGAGCTATGGCCCCGGAAGGTGCGCGGCGGTCAGAAGACGCCTCGATGAAGTGGTGGGCCTGGGACGACTCGAACGTCCGACCTCACCCTTATCAGGGGTGCGCTCTAACCACCTGAGCTACAGGCCCCAAGCCTGCAGTCGGGCCCGGCGATCCGCGAACGGAGCGTCAAGGCCCAGTGGCCTGGGCTCGTCCATGAAGAAAGAGAAACGAAGACGGCGGCGTCCCGCATAATGCTCGCTGACTGCGAGCTTGTATCTAAGAGATCCGATAGAAAGACCGAGGTCTTCCTGAGGGATCGTCCTTAGAAAGGAGGTGATCCAGCCGCAGGTTCCCCTACGGCTACCTTGTTACGACTTCACCCCAGTCGCTGACCCTACCGTGGTCGCCTGCCTCCCTTGCGGGTTAGCGCAGCGCCTTCGGGTAAAGCCAACTCCCATGGTGTGACGGGCGGTGTGTACAAGGCCCGGGAACGTATTCACCGTGGCGTGCTGATCCACGATTACTAGCGATTCCAACTTCATGCACTCGAGTTGCAGAGTGCAATCCGAACTGAGACGGCTTTTGGAGATTTGCTCACCCTCGCGGGTTCGCGTCCCACTGTCACCGCCATTGTAGCACGTGTGTAGCCCAGCCCGTAAGGGCCATGAGGACTTGACGTCATCCCCACCTTCCTCTCGGCTTATCACCGGCAGTCCCCCTAGAGTGCCCAACTGAATGATGGCAACTAAGGGCGAGGGTTGCGCTCGTTGCGGGACTTAACCCAACATCTCACGACACGAGCTGACGACAGCCATGCAGCACCTGTGTCCCCGGCTCCGAAGAGCTTGGTTCATCTCTGATCCAATTCCGGGGCATGTCAAAGGCTGGTAAGGTTCTGCGCGTTGCTTCGAATTAAACCACATGCTCCACCGCTTGTGCGGGCCCCCGTCAATTCCTTTGAGTTTTAATCTTGCGACCGTACTCCCCAGGCGGGAGGCTTAATGCGTTAGCTGCGCCACTGATGAGCATGCTCACCAACGGCTAGCCTCCATCGTTTACGGCGTGGACTACCAGGGTATCTAATCCTGTTTGCTCCCCACGCTTTCGCACCTCAGCGTCAGTACCGGACCAGTAAGCCGCCTTCGCCACTGGTGTTCTTGCGAATATCTACGAATTTCACCTCTACACTCGCAGTTCCACTTACCTCTTCCGGACTCGAGATTGCCAGTATCAAGGGCAGTTCTGGAGTTGAGCTCCAGGCTTTCACCCCTGACTTAACAATCCGCCTACGTGCGCTTTACGCCCAGTGATTCCGAACAACGCTAGCCCCCTTCGTATTACCGCGGCTGCTGGCACGAAGTTAGCCGGGGCTTCTTCTCCGACTACCGTCATTATCTTCGTCGGCGAAAGAGCTTTACAACCCTAAGGCCTTCATCACTCACGCGGCATGGCTGGATCAGGCTTGCGCCCATTGTCCAATATTCCCCACTGCTGCCTCCCGTAGGAGTCTGGGCCGTGTCTCAGTCCCAGTGTGGCTGATCATCCTCTCAGACCAGCTACGGATCGTCGCCTTGGTGCGCCTTTACCACACCAACTAGCTAATCCGACGCGGGTTCATCCAATGGCGATAAATCTTTCCCCTTGCGGGCTCATACGGTATTAATTCCAGTTTCCCGGAGCTATTCCGTACCATTGGGCAGATCCCCACGTGTTACTCACCCGTCTGCCACTCACCTTGCGGTGCGTTCGACTTGCATGTGTTAAGCCTGCCGCCAGCGTTCGTTCTGAGCCAGGATCAAACTCTCAAGTTGAATGAGAATTAATCCGGCAATCATCGTCGCTTGCACTCAAAACCTCTGACGAGGTCGAGACCTCACCGCTCTCTTCTCAGAGATCGGGGCCTCTTTGAGTAGAAACGTATGACACCGTACCTCATCCGACTTCTCCTTCACCCGAAGGCTCCGAAGAAGTCCGCAAGGACTCCGCCGTCCACGTTTCTCTTTCTTCCTATTAACCTGTCAAACAGCCGGAGCACGCAGGCCCCATGAGACCGAAGTCTCGAAACGAGGCCGAAGCCTCAATTCGCGCATCCGACCCGAAG
>NZ_VMBP01000011.1 GCF_007559435.1 Ancylobacter moscoviensis
GAGTTCGGGCGGGCCTTCCCGATGATGATGACGGCGGCGGGCACGGTGCCGGCGGCGCGGGTGTTCGTGATGGGCGCGGGCGTGGCGGGGCTGCAGGCGGTGGCCACGGCGCGCCGGCTCGGGGCGGTGGTGTCGGCGACCGACGTGCGCCCGGCCTCGAAGGAACAGGTGGAGAGCCTGGGGGCCAAGTTCATCGCGGTGGAGGACGAGGAGTTCAAGCAGGCGGAGACGGCGGGCGGCTACGCCAAGCAGATGTCGGCGGAGTACCAGGCCAAGCAGGCGGCGCTGACGGCCTCGCACATCGCCAAGCAGGACATCGTCATCACCACGGCGCTGATCCCCGGCCGTCCGGCGCCGAAGCTGGTCTCGGCGGAGATGGTGGCGTCGATGAAGCCGGGCTCGGTGCTCATCGACCTGGCGGTCGAGCGCGGCGGCAACGTCGAGGGCGCGGTCGCGGGCGAGGTGGTGACCACCGCCAACGGGGTGAAGATCGTCGGGCACCTGAACGTGCCGGGGCGTCTGGCGGCGACGGCCTCGCAGCTCTACGCGAAGAACCTGTACGCCTTCGTGGAGACGCTGGTGGACAAGGGCACGAAGTCGCTGGCGGTGAAGTGGGACGACGAATTGGTGAAGGCGACGCTGCTGACGAAGGACGGGGCGGTGGTGCACCCGGGGTTCACGGCGCAAGGGGACGCTGCCAGCGCCGCGTGAGCGCGGGCGCGGCCCCGCTCCGCAGGGATCGGGAGCCGGCCTTGACCAGCGCTCGGCATTGATCGGTTGAAGGAGGCCTGGCGCGCCGGGGGAGGGCGGGCCGGGGCCTTGAGAACAGAGTTCAGGGGATAAGGACATGGCCAATCCGGCAGCGGGCGACGCGGTCGCCCAGAACGCGGCGGAAGGGGCGCGCCTGGCGGCCGAGGTGGCGCGACAGGCGGCACAGGCGGCGCAGGCCTATGCGGACGCGGCGGCGCAGAGCTACGCGGATATTGCCGGGAGCGCGGCGCACGCGCTGTCGGGCGGGGCGATCGACCCGTTCGTGTTCCGGCTCGCCATCTTCGTGCTGGCGGTGTTCGTGGGCTACTACGTGGTGTGGTCGGTGACGCCGGCGCTGCACACGCCCTTGATGAGCGTGACCAACGCGATCTCCTCGGTGATCGTGGTGGGGGCGCTGCTTGCGGTGGGCGTGGACACGGTGGCCGAGGGCACGGAATGGGCGCGGGGCTTCGGCTTCGTGGGCCTGGTGCTGGCGGCGGTGAACATCTTCGGCGGGTTCCTGGTGACCAGCCGGATGCTCGCCATGTACTCGAAGAAGAAGTGAGGGCGGAGCGATGAACGCCAATCTGGTCGCGCTGCTCTACCTCGTCTCGGGGGTTCTGTTCATCCTGGCGCTGCGGGGGCTGTCGAGCCCGGTGACGAGCCGCCAGGGCAATCTGTTCGGCATGGTGGGCATGGCGATCGCCATCGCCACGACGCTGGCGTCCTCGCCGCCGGCGGGGATCGGCGGCTGGGCGCTGGTGCTGGGGGGCCTTGCCCTCGGCGGCGGGGCGGGCGCGGTGATCGCGCGGCGCATCGCGATGACGCAGATGCCGCAGCTGGTGGCGGCGTTCCACTCTCTGGTGGGCCTGGCGGCGGTGATGGTGGCGGCGGCGGCGCTTTATGCGCCCGAAGCCTTCGGCATCGGCGCGCCGGGCGAGATCCACGCGCAGGCGCTGATCGAGATGAGCCTGGGCGTGGCCATCGGCGCCATCACCTTCACCGGCTCGGTGATCGCCTTCGCCAAGCTGAACGGCAATATGAGCGGGAAGCCGATCCTGCTGCCGGGCCGGCATCTCATCAACGCCGCGCTGGCGGCGCTCCTGATCGTGCTGATCGGCGTGCTGGTGGCCACCGAGAGCCACACGGTGTTCTGGCTGATCGTGCTGGTGTCGCTCGTCCTGGGCGGGCTGATCATCGTGCCGATCGGCGGCGCCGACATGCCGGTGGTGGTGTCGATGCTGAACTCCTATTCCGGCTGGGCGGCGGCGGGGATCGGCTTCACGCTGGGCAACACGGCGCTGATCATCACCGGCGCGTTGGTCGGCTCCTCGGGCGCGATCCTGTCCTACATCATGTGCAAGGGCATGAACCGGAGCTTCATCTCGGTCATCCTCGGCGGCTTCGGCGGCGACACCTCCTCGGGTCCTGCCGGGGCGGTGGAGACGCGTCCGGTGAAGCAGGGCTCGGCGGAGGACGCCGCCTTCATCATGAAGAACGCGGCGAAGGTGATCATCGTGCCGGGCTACGGCATGGCGGTCGCCCAGGCGCAGCACGCGCTGCGTGAGATGGCCGACAAGCTGAAGGAGGAGGGCGTCGAGGTGAAGTACGCCATCCATCCGGTCGCCGGCCGCATGCCCGGGCACATGAACGTGCTGCTGGCGGAAGCGAACGTGCCCTATGACGAGGTGTTCGAGCTCGAGGACATCAACTCGGAGTTCGCGCAGGCGGACGTGGCCTTCGTCATCGGCGCCAACGACGTGACCAACCCGGCGGCCAAGACCGACCCGCAGAGCCCGATCTTCGGCATGCCGATCCTCGACGTGGAGAAGGCCAAGACCGTGCTGTTCATCAAGCGCGGCATGGCGGCCGGCTATGCCGGCGTCGAGAACGAGCTCTTCTTCCGCGACAACACCATGATGCTCTTCGCCGACGCCAAAAAAATGGTCGAGGATATCGTCAAGAATCT
>NZ_VMBP01000012.1 GCF_007559435.1 Ancylobacter moscoviensis
CTAGGTCACGAACTCATAAAGCGGTAGCGGGTTTAGGCGTTGCGTGATTCAAGGCTCTGGGAGGAGCCTGATGAGCGCGCCACGTCGTTACGAACTGACCGATTTCGAATGGTCGATCATCGCGCCGCTTCTGCCGAACAAGCCGCGCGGGGTTCCGCGGGCCGACGATCGGAAGGTGCTGAACGGCATCTACTGGCGGCTTCGGACAGGTTCGCCCTGGGCCGACATCCCCGAGCGCTACGGCCCGCCTACGACCTGCTCGAACCGCTTCCGCCGCTGGGCCAAGATCGGCGTGTGGGACCGCATCTTCGAGGCGGTGAGCCGCGCCTACGACGGCGACCTGCAGATGATCGACTCCTCCTCGATCCGGGTCCACCAGCATGGCGGCAACGTCAAAAAGGGGGGCCATACGCCAGCTCGTTCGGTACCCCGGCCGCCGCTCGGGACCACGCTCGAGCCCAGTGCATGGGGCGCTCGCGGGGCGGGCTGACCACCAAGATCCACGCCCTCGTGGACGCCAACGGCCTTCCGGTCGCGCTCAAGCTGACCGAGGGCCAGGCCCATGACGGCGTCAGCGCGAGTGACATGCTGGAGACCTTGAGCGAAGGCCAGATCCTGCTCGCCGACCGCGCCTATGACAGCGACCGGCTCCGGAACGCCCTCCGCGAGCGCGGCGTCTTCGCCAACGTCCGGCCAATGAAGAGCCGCAAGCGCAGGCTCCCTTTCAGCTCGTGGCTCTACCGCCAGCGAAACCTCGTCGAGCGCTTCTTCTCAAAGCTCAAGCACTACCGCGCCGTCGCCACCCGATACGAAAAGCACGCCGCAAACTTCCTCGCAGCCGTCAAACTCGCCGCAGCACGCATATGGATGCGATTTATGAGTCGGTGACCTAG
>NZ_VMBP01000013.1 GCF_007559435.1 Ancylobacter moscoviensis
GGGGTGGCCGCCCTCCCGTTCCCTCCCCCCGCCGCAGCCGTGGGCGCCGCGCCCCGGGCCGGTCCACCATTAACGGCGTTCTTGTCGTGACCGACACCGCCCGAACAACGTCATGGCCGGGCTTGGCCCGGCCATCCACGTCTTCGCTGCCGCCCCGCCCCGGAGCATGACCCTCGGATCGAGGCCGCGATGTGAGAGCCGGATCGTCAGCGGCGAGCTCCCTCTCCCCGTGGGAGAGGGTTGGGGTGAGGGCTCCGACGCTCCGCAGCCGTGTGCCCCCTCACCCGCCGCTGCGCGGCGACCTCTCCTCGTTGGGGAGAGGTTGAGGGAATGCCTGTCCGATCAACGTCATGGATGCCCGGCTCAAGGCCGGGCATGACGACGCTCCCGTTGCGGCCGAGGCCGCTGCCGAAGATGTGAGACGGAGGCGGGTCGCGCGGGGGTTGGGGTGCGTCCTAGGTCACCGACTCATAAATCGCATCCATATGCGTGCTGCGGCGAGTTTGACGGCTGCGAGGAAGTTTGCGGCGTG
>NZ_VMBP01000001.1 GCF_007559435.1 Ancylobacter moscoviensis
AGCCGGAGCACGCAGGCCCCATGAGACCGAAGTCTCGAAACGAGGCCGAAGCCTCAATTCGCGCATCCGACCCGAAGGCCAGACGTCAGGGACTTGCGCCCCTTACCCTATGGGTTACACCCTTAGGGCAACCGACACCTCTTCGTCCGGCGACTTGCCGGTCGCTTGAACGACCATCTCGTCGAGAAGAACATCAGAGGAGCGCCGAACCCGCCGTTGCGGTGGCGCCGCGTCGATGGGCGCTTTATAGGGGGAGCCCCTCGGATCTGTCAACGGGCTTTTTTCAGAAAAATGACAGATCGGCGACGCTGTTCATAACTCGGCCAAGAACGAGAATAATAACTTACCTATCAATAGGTTAGAAGCACTGACCCAATTTCCGGGCTCGTTCGGACGGTCTCTTTTCGCCGGTCGCGGGCGACATTCCTGAGCCGCCCCGCATCCCCTCCCGGAAGGCCCCGCGAACCGCCCGAACGCCCCGAAACCCTTGCTCCCGCTCGCCTTACGGTCGCTCGTCCGTCAGTGGTCGGACAGCACCACCTCATCCGACCACTCGCCTTCCACCTCCTTCACGATGGCCTGGCCGCAGATCACGCGCCCCTTCACCGGGTCGAAAGTGAGGGTCGGATCGCCGTGCAGCTGCCAGCCCTTGTTCAGTGCGGCCGACACCCGCTTGCAGAAGGACACGTCGTCCGGTCCGGTCAGATAACGATAGAGCTTCATCCGCGTTCTTCCTCTTCAACCACGCGCCGCGATCGCATCCGCGAGCGCCACCGTCCTGCGGGCGATGTCGGCATGCATGCGCTCGACCATCCGCCCCTCGATCTGCACCACGCCCTTGCCGGCATTCTCCGGCCGGTCGAACAGCGCGATCAGCGCCCGCGCGGCCTCGACCTCCCCCGAGGGCGGCGTGAAAGCCGCGTTGCACGGCTCGATCTGGCCGGGATGGATCAGCGTCTTGCCGTCGAACCCCATCTCCGCTGCCTGCGCGCATTCGCGTGCGAAGCCGTCCAGGTCGCGGAACGCATTCCACACCGCGTCGAGCACCTCGACGCCGCCGGCCCGCGCCGCCAGCACGCAATGCGACAGCCATCCCATCATCGGCGCCCGCCCGGGCACGACACGCGCGCCAGTCTCCTTGGAGAGATCGTTCGTGCCGAGCACCAGCACCGCGAGCCGCGTCACCGGGTTGCGCGCGGCCAGCGCGATGTCGAGCGCCCGCAGCACGGCGAGCGGCGTCTCGATCATCGCCCACACCCGGAGCGCGGGCGCGGCGCCGAGCGCATCGAGCCGCCGCCCGATCGTCACCAGCGTCTCCGCGTCGCTCACCTTCGGGATCAGCACCGCGTCCGGGCCCGCGCCTTCCGCGCTCGCCCACGCCACCACGGCGAGATCCTCCTCGAACCACGGCGTGTCGACCGCGTTGGTGCGCACCACCACCTCGCGCGGGGCGAATCCGCCGGCGCGCAACGTCGCCGCCACCTGCGCGCGCGCATCCGCCTTGGCGTCGGGGGCCACCGCGTCCTCGAGATCGATGACCACGCCGTCGGCCGGCAGCGTGCGGGCCTTCTCCAGCGCGCGGGCATTCGAGCCGGGCATGAACAGCACGCTGCGGCGCGGTCGGACGATTGTGGACATGATTCGCTCGGCTAATTGGCAGGAAAGGGCGATGAGCCTATCCCGCTGAAGGACGGGCTGCCAATCGGGCACGCGCGTCCCTCGAGGCGGCGCTTCAGCGTGGAAGAGACCATGGACGAGACTTTCGATGTGCTCATCGTCGGCGGGGCGATCATGGGCGCGACGGCGGCCTATTTCCTCACCCTCGATCCGGCCTTCCGCGGCCGCGTCGCCGTCGTCGAGCGCGACCCGACCTTCACCTACTCCTCCACTACCCTCTCCGCCGCCTCGCTGCGCCAGCAGTTCTCCATCCCCGAGAACATCCGCATGTCGCTGTTCGGGCTGGAGTTCCTGAAGAGCGCGAAGGAGCGCTTCGGCGACGTCGACCTCGCCTGGCACGAGGGTGGCTATCTCATCCTCGCATCCGAGGCCGGCCTGCCGGTGCTCCAGGCCAATCACCGCGTGCAGAAGGCCGAGGGGGCCGATATCGACCTGCTCGATCCGGCGGCGCTGAAGGCCACCTTCCCCTGGCTCAATATCGAGGATCTCGCCGCCGGCGCCTATGGCCGCTCCGGCGAAGGCTGGTTCGACGCGCATGCGTTCCTGCAGGCCGTGCGCACGGCGGCGAAGGCGCAGGGCGCGCATTTCATCACCGGCGAAGTGGTGGCGATCACCCGCGAAGGGGATCGCGTCACCGGCGCCACGCTGGCGGACGGGCGGCGCATCGGCTGCGGTGTCCTCGTCAACGCCGCCGGCCCGCGCGGCGGCCGCGTCGCCGCCATGGCGGGGATCGAGCTGCCGGTGGAGGGGAAGAAGCGCTGCGTCTTCGTCGTGCATTGCCGCACGCCGCTGCCGAAGCTACCGCTGCTGGTCGACCCCTCCGGCTTCTACATCCGCCCCGAAGGCGCCTACCAGATCTGCGGCGCCCCGCCGGCGGAAGACAACGATCCCGACGCGGACGGGGATTTCGAGGTCGACTGGTCGATCTTCGAGGAAGGCATCTGGCCGCACCTCGCCCACCGCATCCCGGCGATGGAGGAACTCAAGGTCGTCCGCGCCTGGGCCGGGCATTACGAGATGAACCTCCTGGACCACAACGCCGTCATCGGCCCGCATCCCGAAGTGACGAACTTCTATTTCATGAACGGCTTCTCCGGCCACGGCCTGCAACAGGCCCCCGCCGCCGGCCGCGCCATCGCCGAATGGATCGTGCACGGCCGCTCCGTCTCGCTCGATCTCGGCGTGTTCTCCTATGAACGCATCGCCGCCGGCCGGCCGCATGCCGAACTCAACATCATCTGACCCCGCGCCCGTCACCGCTCCCCTGCGCGTCGCGGGCGTCGATGGCTGCAAAGGGGGCTGGGTGGCGGTGATCGTCGAGCCGGACGGCACCATGCGTGCCGAACGGGTCGCCGCCATCGCGGCGCTGTTCGAGCGCCCCCTCGCCCCTGATATCGTCGCCGTCGACATGCCGATCGGCCTGCCCGAGCGCGTGGAGGCAAGAGGCCGCGCGCCGGAGCGACTGGTGCGCCCGCTGCTCGGCGGGCGGCAGTCGAGCGTCTTCTCCATCCCCTCGCGCGCGGCGGTGCATGCCGGCGTCGATGCGGCAGTGCCCGAGGAGGAGCGCTATCGCCACGCCTGCGCGGTCTCGCGAGGGACCTCGCTGCCGCCCAAAGCCATCGCCAAGCAGGCGTTCCACATCTTCCCGAAGATCGTCGAGATCGATCGGCTGCTGCGGGGCGATCCCGCGCTTCAGTCGCGCCTCTACGAGTGCCACCCCGAGGTAGCCTTTTGGGCGATGAACGGCCGGACCGCGCTGGACCAGCCGAAGAAGGTGAAGAACGCCCCTCACCCGCCTGGCCTCGCCCTGCGGCGCCGTTTGCTCGAAGACGCCGGCTTCCCGCTCGAGCTGATGTCGCCGTCCAGGGCGCGCGAGCTGCGGGTCGGCGAGGACGACCTGATCGACGCCTGCGCCGCCGCCTGGACCGCAGGCCGCATCGCGCGGCACGCCGCGGTCAGCTTCCCCTCCCCGCCCGAGCGCGACGCCCACGGCCTGCCCATCGCCATCTGGGCGTAAGAATGAAATGGCCGGGACGAGCCCGGCCATGACGTCGTTCTGGGTGTGCAGGCGCGGTCAAAGCCCCGCGCCGTCCGCCACCGCCGTCTCCGGACGGTGGAACACGCCGGCCTGCGCCAGCATGGCCTCCAGCCGGTCGACGCCGGCCGCCGGGTCTAGCTTGTCGTTCTCGATCACCAGCTCCGGCGCAGAAGGCGCCTCATAGGGCGCGTCGACACCGGTGAAGCCACGGATCTCGCCGGCCCGCGCCTTGGCGTAGAGCCCCTTGGGGTCGCGCGCCTCGCACACGTCGAGCGGCGTGGCGACGTGCACCTCGAAGAAACGGTCGCCGACGATGGCCCGCACCCGTGCCCGCGCCTGCGCCGAGGGCGACACCGCCGCCACCAGCACGATGTGCCCGAGCCCCTTCAGCAGGTTCGCCACCTCCGCCAGCCGGCGGTTGTTCTCCGCCCGGTCGGCATCCGAGAAGCCGAGATCGCTGTTCAGCCCGGCGCGCAGCGTGTCGCCGTCGAGCAGCGTCGCCATGCCGCCGCGATGGAACAGCCGCCGCTCCAGCGCCCGCGCCAGCGTCGACTTGCCCGAGCCGGAAAGCCCGGTCAGCCACACCACCGCGCCGTCATGGCCGAAGCGGCCGATGCGCTCCTCGCTGGTCATGGCGGAGGAGACCGGGGTGATGTTGCGCGCGGCCGGCGCCGGCCGCGCGGCCTCCTGGTCAAGCACCGAAATGACGAGGCCGCCGCCGGCGATGCGCCCGCCGACTTCCAGCGCCAGGCGCCCGGTCCGCGGGTTCACCCCCTGCGGGTCGACCGCGACCGGCCGCGACAGCACCAGTTCCACCTCGCCGACCTGGTTGCGGCCGATGCGGTTCTCCTGCGACGTCGAGAGATGGCCGGGGTCGACGACCTGATACACCGTGCCGACATGGGCCCGCGCCTCGGAGGTGGCGAGCCGCACGATCACCGGCGTTCCCGTCTCCAGCGGCTCGTCGGCCAGCCAGAAAAGCCGCACCCTCAGGCGCCGCGCCGCGTGCGGGCGCGAGGCCGGCGTCGAGATGATCTCGCCGCGCTCGACGAAGATCTCGCGGTCGAGCGTGATCGCCGCCGCCGCGCCGGCACGAAGCGCCGTCCGCTCCTGCCCGGCCGGAGGCACGGGCCAGCTTTCGATGGTCTTCACCACGGCCGTCTTGCCCGAAGGCTGGAAGACGATCTCCTCGCCGACCTTCAGGCTGCCGGTCTCGATGCGGCCGGCGACGATGCGCCGGTCGTCGAACTTGTAGACCGCCTGCACCGGCAGGCGCAGCGAGAGGTCGCCCGGCGCGCGCGCCGGCTCGAAGCCGTCCAGCGCCTCCAGCACGGTCGGGCCGGCATACCACGGGGTGCGGGCGCCGCGTTCCGACACGCCGTCGCCCTCGCGGGCGGAGATCGGGATCACCGCGCTCGCCCGGACGCCGAGATCGGCGAGATAGGCGGAGATCTCGGCCTCGATGGCGCGGAAGACCGGCTCGGCGAAATCGACCCGGTCCATCTTGTTCACCACCACCGCCACCTGCTTCACCCCCAGCAGGTGCAGGAGGTAGCCGTGCCGGCGCGTCTGGTCGCGCACGCCCTCGGCGGCGTCGATCAGCAGCAGCGCGGCGTCGGCCTGCGCCGCGCCGGTGATCATGTTGCGCAGGAACTCCGCATGGCCCGGCGCGTCGATCAGGACGATATCGCGCGAGGCGGTGCGAAAGCGGATCTGGCTGGTGTCGATGGTGATGCCCTGGTCCCGCTCGGCCTGCAGGCTGTCGAGCAGGAAGGACCATTCGAAGGGCATGCCGCGCCGGGCGGAGATCGCCTTGAGCTGGTCGAGCTTCTGCTGGGGGATCCCGCCGGTCTCGTGCAGCAGGCGGCCGATCAGGGTCGACTTGCCGTGGTCGACATGGCCGACGATGACGATGCGCACCAGCGGGCGGTCGGCGGCCGCCACCGGCAGCGGCGTGACGTTGGAGGCGGTCGCTATATTAAGAGACATGGCGCGACCTCACAGATAGCCGGCGACGCGCAGTCGCTCGAAGGAATCCTCGGATTCATGGTCCATGGCGCGACCGGAGCGCTCCGGCACCTTTGTCGTCGCCAGTTCGACGAGGATGTCGTCGATCGTCGCCGCCTCGGACGTCACCGGGAAGGTGATGTCCTCGTCGCCCAGCGAGCGGTAGCGCTTGCCGTTCTTCGAGAAATACAGCGGAATGACGGGAATATTCTCGCGCTGGGTGTAGGCCCAGATGTCGAGCTCGGTCCAGTGCAGGATCGGGTGCACACGCAGATGCGCGCCCTGCGGCAGCGTCGCGTTGAAGTGATCCCAGAACTCGGGCGGCTGCTCGCGCACGTTCCAGTCGCCTTCCAGCCCGCGCGGGGAGAAGACGCGCTCCTTGGCGCGGGTGGCTTCCTCGTCGCGGCGGATGCCGGCGACCAGCGCGTCGAAGCCGTATTTCTCCAGCGCCAGCTTCAGCCCTTCCGTCTTGCGCGCCGCCGAGCGGGTGGCGGGCGGCAGGGTCGGGTCCATCTGCTCCAGCGGCGGGCACGGGTCGACCCGCAGATCCAGCCCCCACTCGACCGCGTAATGGTCGCGGAAGGCATACATTTCCTTGAACTTCTTGCCGGTGTCGACGTGAAGCACGGGGAAAGGTACGTGGCCGAGGAACGCCTTCCTCGCCAGCCAGATCATGACGTTCGAATCCTTGCCCAGCGACCAGAGCAGCGCCATCCGCTTCATCCGCGCGAAGGCCTCGCGGAAGATGTAGATGCTCTGGGCCTCGAGCTCGTCGAGCCGTTCGTCGGCAGTGGACATTGGTGAGAGACCCGTTCTGACCTCCCCGAGTATCGTCCGGGGACTAATTACACGTCAAATCCGTGCATTTATTTCTTTTGCACGTTCTAAATTGGTGTTATGCAGGCTCAACCCATCCGTCAACAGGAATTTGAGGACCCATGGCGGCCCCCCAGCAGCAGAAACTGAAGGTCAACGGCCCCGTCGCCGTCACCGCCAACCGCTTGACGGACGGCGCGGTGGTGTGGCGCACCAGCGGCGAAGGCTGGTCGGTCGACCTCGCCGAAGCCGCCATCGTCACCACGGCGGATGACGCCATCGCCCTGCTGGCGGCGGCACAGAAACGTGATCTCGACGCCGTGGGCGCCTATGTCGCCCCGGTGGTGATCGAGGCCGACGGCTCGGTGAAGCCGGGAAACCTGCGCGAGCGCATCCGCGTCGCCGGCCCCACTTTCGAGCTGCCGCACTGAACTGACGACATACAAGGCCAAGTTCGACGATGTATGCCTACGATGAATTCGACCGTGCCTTCCTGGCCGAACGTGTCGACGAATTCCGCGACCAGGTGGTGCGGCGCCTCTCCGGTGCCCTGACCGAGGACGAGTTCAAGCCGCTCCGGCTGATGAACGGCGTCTACCTGCAGCTGCACGCCTACATGCTGCGCATCGCCATTCCCTATGGCACGCTGAACGCCGATCAACTGCGCCGCATGGCCCATGTCGCGCGCACCTATGACCGCGGCTACGGCCATTTCACCACCCGGCAGAACATCCAGTTCAACTGGATCAAGCTGGAGGAACTGCCCGAGGCCATGGCCGCCCTCGCCGAGGTCGGCGTGCACGGCATCCAGACGTCGGGCAACTGCATCCGCAACGTCACCACCGACCAGTGGTCCGGCGCCACGCCGGAGGAATGCGACGACCCGCGCATCTGGGCGGAGATCCTGCGCCAGTACTCGACGTTGCACCCCGAATTCACCTACCTGCCGCGCAAGTTCAAGATCGCCATCACCGCCGCCGCGCACGACCGCGCCGCGACCAAGGTGCACGATGTCGGCCTGCGCCTGCACCGCAACGCGCAGGGCGAGCTGGGCTTCGAGGTGCTGGTCGGCGGCGGCCTCGGCCGCACGCCCTTCGTCGGCAAGTCGATCCGCCCCTTCCTGCCGGTGCGCGACCTGCTGAGCTACATCGAAGCCATCATGCGCGTGTACAATCAGTACGGGCGCCGCGACAACATCTACAAGGCGCGCATCAAGATCCTCGTCCACGAGATCGGCGCCGAGGCCTTCGCCAAGGCGGTGGAAGCCGAATGGGAAGCGATCCGCGGCGGTGCGCTGCACCTCACCGACGAGATGATCGCCGAGATCCGCGGCCGCTTCATCTATCCCGCCTTCCAGGCGCTGGAGGATGATCCGGCGGAACTCGTCGAGGCGCTGAAGGATGCGCGCTTCGCCACCTGGTACCGCAACTCCGTGCACAAGCATAAGGTGCCCGGCCACTCCATCGTCACCATCTCGCTCAAGCCCGTCGGTGCCCCTCCGGGCGACGCGACGGCGGACCAGATGGACGTGGTCGCCGACCTCGCGGACGACTACGGCTTCGGCGAGATCCGCGTCGGCCACGAGCAGAATCTCTGCCTGCCCAACATCGCGCAGAAGGACCTGCCGGAACTCTGGCGGCGGCTCGACGCGGCCGGGCTCGCCACGCCCAACGTCAACCTCGTCAACGACATCATCGCCTGCCCTGGCCTCGATTATTGCGCACTGGCCAATGCCCGCGCCATTCCGGTCGCGCAGGAGATCGCCAAACGCTTCTCCGACCTCGACCGCGCCCGCGGCATCGGCCGGCTGCACATCAACATCTCCGGCTGCATCAATGCCTGCGGCCACCACCATGTGGGCCATATCGGCATTCTCGGCGTCGAGAAGAACGGCCAGGAATTCTACCAGATCACGCTGGGCGGACGCGCCGACGAGCATGCCCAGCTCGGCACCCTGCTCGGACCAGCCGTGTCCTACGAGCAGGTCCCGGGCCTCATCGAGGACGTGGTGGATACCTATATGGAACTGCGCGCCGGCCCGCATGAACTCTTCATCGACACCGTGGCCCGGCTTGGCGTCGAACCCTTCAAGGAGCGCGTCTATGCCGCTCATTGAGAACGGAAAGATCATCGAGGACCGCTTCGTCCGCGTCGGCGACGACGAGGCGCTGCCGGAAGGGGCGGCCGTGCTCATCGGCGTCGATCGCTTCCTCAGGGAAGCCGAGACGCTGAAGGGCCGTCAGGCGCCGGTCGGTGTGATCTGGCCGAACGACCGGCCGATCGCCGAGATCGCGCCCTATCTCGACCGCCTCTCGCTGATCGCGCTGGTGTTCCCGATCTTCCGCGACGGGCGCGCCTACAGCCAGGCGCGGCTGCTGCGCGAGCGGCTGGGCTGGCGCGGCCCGCTGCGCGCCACCGGCAATGTGCTGCGCGACCAGTTCCTTTTGATGGAGCGCTCCGGCTTCGACCAGATCGAGGCCGTCAAGGGGGCGGATGCCGACGCCTTCGACGAGGCGGTCCACCGCTACACCGTCTTCTACCAGCCGGCCACCGACGAGCGTCCGAGCCTGCTGCGCCAGCGTCTCGGCCGCACGGTCCGGGGAGTCTGACCATGACCATCGCCCAGCGCGCCGATACCGGCCCCATCCCCATCGTCCCCTGCACGGACGATGTGAGCGGGCTCGCCTGCGCGCTGGCGGATGCCGGCCCGACCGAGATCATCGCCGAGGCGGCCCGCTTCGTCGGTTCGGGCAAGCTGTGCGTCGTCTCCTCCTTCGGTACGGAATCGGCGGTGCTGCTGGCCTTCGCCGCCGAGGTCGACCGTTCCATCCCGGTCGTCTTCCTCGATACCGGCTGGCTGTTCGAGGAAACGCTCGCCTATCGCGACTCCCTCGCCGCCCATCTCGGCCTCACCGATGTGCGCACCATCCAGCCCGACGCCGCCCGTCTTGCCGCGCTCGATGCGGATCGCGACCTCTGGTTCTCCGATCCCGATGCCTGCTGCCGCATCCGCAAGGTGGAACCCCTCGCCCGCGCGCTGGCCGGCTTCGACGGCTGGCTGAACGGGCGCAAGCGCTACCAGGGCGGCCTCAGGGCCAATATCCCGGTGGTCGAACGCGACGGCGCGCGGCTGAAGTTCAACCCGCTCGCCAATCTCGATCTCGCCGAGGTCGAGGAGGCGCGCAGGCGCTTCGCCCTGCCCGACCATCCGCTGGTGGCGAAGGGGTTCAACTCGGTGGGCTGCATGCCCTGCACCAGCCGCGCCGCTCCCGAGGAAGGCGTGCGTGCCGGCCGCTGGCGCGGCAAGGCCAAGACCGAGTGCGGCATCCATACCCTGCTGAACACGATCGACCGCTAAGCCGGCCGCGCCGGATCGGGCCAGGCCCAAAGGCAGGCCCCGTCGCCCCTCATCCACGCCGAGTCAACCGGCCGCCCCGCCGCATGCCCGTCGATCGAGCGCCGCGTCATGCCCGGCCCCGAGCCGGGCATCCACGCCTTCCCCCGGCACCGAAGAAACGCGGATGAGTGGCGCAAGGCCCGCCGCAACGCCGCGCGGTGCCGCGCTCTGTGCCAGCCCGGAAGCCCTGCGTCCCCATTTCACACGCCGATAATGTATCGAAACTCTATTTTCTATCTTTAATGTATTTTTATATTGACCACGACATATCGACGTGAAAACCTCCCTCCATGGAATTCATCGGCGCAGGAGCGCCGCCGGGGAGAAGTCGTCATGTCCTTCCATTTCAAACCTGCGGTCACGGCCGCGCTCATTGCCGCCCTCGCCGTGCCGGTCGGTCTGGCGCCTATCGGCTTCACGCCGGCCGCCCGCGCCGCCGACGTCTCGCTGCTCAACGTGTCCTACGACCCGACCCGCGAGCTCTACCAGCAGTTCAACAAGCTCTTCGCCGATAAGTACAAGGCCGACACCGGCAAGACCATCGAGATCAAGACCTCGCATGGCGGCTCGGGCAAGCAGGCCCGCTCGGTGATCGACGGCCTCGAGGCCGATGTCGTCACGCTGGCGCTCGCCTATGACATCGACGCCATCGCCGACAAGGGCTTCCTCGCCCAGGACTGGCAAAAGCGCCTGCCGGACAACTCGTCGCCCTACACCTCGACCATCGTCTTCCTCGTGCGCAAGGGCAATCCGAAGGACATCAAGGACTGGGGCGACCTCGTGAAGCCGGGCGTGCAGGTCATCACCCCGAACCCAAAGACCTCGGGCGGCGCGCGCTGGAACTACCTCGCGGCCTGGGCCTATGCGCTGAAGAAGGAAGGCTCCGAGGACAAGGCCAAGGACTTCGTCCGCAACCTCTTCAAGAACGTGCCCGTGCTCGACACCGGTGCGCGCGGCTCGACCGTCACCTTCACCGAGCGCGGCGTCGGCGACGTGCTGCTCGCCTGGGAGAACGAGGCCTTCCTGTCGAAGAAGGAATTCGGCGACGACAAGTTCGACATCGTCGTCCCCTCGCTCTCCATCCTCGCCGAACCGCCGGTCGCCATCGTCGACAAGAATGTCGAGCGCAAGGGCACCCGCGACGTGGCCGAGGCTTATCTCAAGCTGCTCTACAGCAAGGAAGGCCAGAAGCTCGCGGCCGAGAATTTCTACCGCCCGCGCGATCCCGAGGTCGCCAAGGAATATGAGAAGGTGTTCCCGAAGGTCGATCTCGTGACCATCGACGACGCGGCCTTCGGCGGCTGGCGCAAGGCCCAGAAGACCCACTTCTCCGACGGCGGCGTGTTCGATCAGATCTATTCGAACTGACCGCCCCGCCGGTCGCGCCACCCATCGACACTTCCCATCGACACCGCGCCGGGCCTTTCGCGAGGTCCGGCGCTCGCCGTAACATGACGTCTCCGGGAGCCGGGCCTTGAGCGATATGACCTTGGATCGAACCACGCTGGTGGGAACCGCGCCGCCGACAGCCGCCAGGCGTCAGCACAGCGTCATTCCCGGCTTCGGGCTGACGCTCGGCCTCACCCTGCTGTGGCTCTCGCTCATCGTGCTGATCCCGCTCGCGGCCCTGTTCGTGAAGACCGCCGAACTGTCGGTGGAGCAGATCGCCGCCATCCTCACGGCCCAGCGCACGCTCAACGCGCTGAAGATCTCCTTCGGCCTGTCGCTGGCCGCCGCGGCGATCAACCTCGTCTTCGGCGCCGTCATCGTCTGGGCACTGGTGCGCTACGATTTTCCCGGCCGGCGCATCCTCGACGGGCTGATCGACATTCCCTTCGCCCTGCCGACCGCCGTCGCCGGCATCGCCCTGACGACGCTCTACGCCGAAAACGGCTGGATCGGCTCGCTGCTGGCGCCGCTCGGCATCAAGGTGGCCTTCACGCCGCTCGGCATCCTTGTCGCCCTCGTCTTCATCGGCCTGCCCTTCGTGGTGCGCACCGTCCAGCCCGTGCTGGAGGATCTCGACCACGAACTGGAGGAGGCCGCCGCCACGCTCGGCGCCGGCCGCTGGACCACCATCCGCCGCGTCGTGCTGCCCGCCGTGCTGCCCGCCTTCCTCACCGGCTTCGCCCTCGCCTTCGCGCGGGCGGTGGGCGAATACGGCTCGGTGATCTTCATCGCCGGCAATCTGCCGAACATCTCGGAGATCGCGCCGCTGCTGATCGTGATCCGGCTGGAGGAGTTCCGCTACGCGGACGCCACCACCATCGCCGCCACCATGCTCGTCGCCTCCTTCATCTTGCTCTTTATCATCAATGGCTTGCAGCGCTGGTCGCAAAGCCGCACCGGGAGAACCGCATGAGCAACGCCTCGCCCGTGCGGGACGAGCCCGCCGCCGTCAAATGGACAGTCATCGGCCTTGCCGCACTCTTCATCGGCCTGTTCATCGTGCTGCCGCTGGTCAACGTCTTCGCCCAGGCCTTCGTGAAGGGCTGGCAGGCCTATCTCGACGCGCTGGTCGAGCCGGACGCGCTGGCGGCGATCCGCCTGACCCTGCTCGTCACCGCCCTGTCGGTCACCGCCAACACGGTGATGGGCCTCGTGACGGCATGGGCGATCACCAAATTCTCCTTCAAGGGCAAGAGCTTCCTCATCACCCTCATCGACCTGCCCTTCTCGGTGTCGCCGGTGGTCGCGGGCCTCATCTTCGTGCTGCTGTTCGGCGCGCAGGGCTATTTCGGGCCGTGGCTGATCGACAATGGCTGGAAGATCATCTTCGCCTGGCCGGGCATCACGCTGGCGACGGTCTTCGTCACCTTCCCCTTCGTCGCCCGCGAGCTCATCCCGCTGATGCAGGAGCAGGGAACGACGGAGGAAGAGGCGGCGGTCACGCTGGGCGCCGGCGGCTGGCGCGTCTTCTCCCGCGTCACCCTGCCCAACATCAAATGGGCGCTGCTCTACGGCGTGCTGCTCTGCAACGCCCGCGCGATGGGCGAGTTCGGCGCGGTCTCGGTGGTCTCCGGCCATGTGCGCGGCGAGACCAACACCATCCCGCTGCAGGTCGAGATCCTCTACAATGAGTACCAGTTCCAGGCGTCCTTCGCGGTCGCCTCGCTGCTGGCCCTGCTCGCCATCGTCACCCTGCTGGCGAAGACCGCTCTGGAAGCCCGGCTGGTCAGCCGCAGCGGGCGGCACTGAGGCGCCCGTTCCTCAGAACAGATAGACCGCCGCGATGAAGCCGCCGACCAGCACGATGACGAACACGGCGGTCACCAGACCCAGCCGCTCCTCGATGAAGCTTCGCGCCGACGGCCCGATCCAGTAGAGCAGGCCGGCGACCATGAAGAAGCGCAGGCCGCGGGTGATCAGCGACAGCACGACGAACCAGAACAGGCTGTAATGGGCGAAGCCCGAGGTGATCGTCACCACCTTGTAGGGAATCGGCGTCAGGCCCTTGATCAGGATGATCCAGTGGCCGTAGCGCTGATAGGCCTCGGTGAAGGCCTCGACCTTCGATCCGTAGCCATAGAGCTGGATCAGGAACTGCCCGACCGATTCGTACAGCAGCGCGCCGATCGCGTAGCCCGCGAGGCCGCCCACCACGGAAGCGAGGGTGCACAGCGTCGCGTACCACCAGGCGAGCTTGGGCCGCGCCAGGCACATCGGTACCAGCATCACATCCGGCGGCACGGGGAAGAAGGAGCTCTCGGCGAAGGAGACCCCCGCCAGCGCCCACGGCGCCGAGCGCCGCTCGGCAAGGTCGATCACCCATTGATAGAGGCGGCGCAGCATGATGGTCCGGTGGTTTGGTGGGAGATGAAAGGCGTAGCTTAGACAGGCCGATTGCGGCCGCTCAGCGGCGGCGGCCGGCGCCCTGGGCCTTGCCGGGGCCCCCGCCCGGGTCGGCCCCCTCGCGGCGGGCGACCGAAAGGAAATCGGCCGGCAGGTCGGTGTGCGACCGGCTGTCGCGCGAGCGGCTGTCCTGGAAGAGATCGCCGTTGAGGACGCCGGGGCCGTGCTTGCCGCCGCGCTTGGGCAGCTTCTCGGCCATGCCCATCAGTTCCTCGCGCCGGCGCATCTCCGCCCACACATCCTCCGGATCGATGCCGAGCTCCACCCACAGCACGACGAGATTGTAGAGGAGGTCCGCGCTCTCGCGTACCGTGCCGGCCGTGTCGCCGGTTACCCCGTCGAGCGCGACCTCGACGGCCTCCTCGGCCACCTTCTTGGCGATGAACGACCGCCCCTTGGCAAACAGCCGCGCGGTCCGCGGCGAGGGGTTCCGACCTCGGCGCGTCGCGACCACGGCAGCATGGAGGCGGCGAATCGAATCACTCATGCTGCGATCTTAAATCCACATTCATGAAGAGCTTGTAGCGAAAGTCGCCCCCGCGCCCGTCCCCCGGAGGATGGGCCGGCGCGGCCTTCGGGAAGCCCTTCCGCACCGGTGGTATCCGGTGCCGGTGCGGGTATTACGGATGGCTTTGCCTTTTGCGCCGCCGGGGGGATCGGAGTAAGTAGGGAGGTGATGAGGGGGGCTCATCGCCGGCCCATGCTGGAAACGGATGCTCGAAGCGTGTTGAACCTTCCCCTGTTCCGCACCCGCAATTGCCTTGCCTGGCTTACCGCGGGTCTCGTTGCGACCGCCTTGCTGGTTCCCGCCGCGGCGCGGGCCACGCCGTCGCTCGTCATCGAGGTCGAAAGCGGCAAGGTTCTGCTGGCCGACGACGCCACCAAGCCGTGGTACCCGGCCTCCGTCACCAAGCTGATGACGGCCTATGTGACCTTCAAGGCGCTCCGCAGCGGCCGCCTCACGCCGCAGACTCTGATCACGGTGTCGGAGAACGCGGCGGCGCAGAAACCCTCCAAGATGGGCTTCCGGGTCGGCACGCAGGTGACGGTCGACAACGCCCTCAAGATGATGCTGGTGAAGTCGGCCAACGACATGGCCGTGGTGCTCGCCGAGGGCGTCAGCGGCTCGCTGCCGGCCTTCATCGCGGAGATGAACGCCACCGCCGCCGAGCTCGGCATGACCGGCTCGCACTTCGCCAATCCCAACGGCCTGCCGGACCCGGACAACGTCTCCACCGCGCGCGACCTCGCGGTGCTCGCCCGGCACATCCTGCTCGACTTCCCCGATCAGTCCGACCTGTTCCGCATCCCGGCGATGAAGCTCGGGCCGTCGGTGATCCGCAGCTACAACAAGCTGATCGACCGCTATCCCGGCGCGGACGGCATGAAGACCGGCTTCATCTGCGCCTCCGGCTTCAACCTCGTCGCCAGCGCCAAGCGCGGCAACCGGCATCTCATCGCCGTAGTTCTGGGCACCAATTCCGGCCGCGACCGCACCGAGCAGGCCGCCCTGCTGCTGGAGCGCGGCTTCCAGCAGTCCTGGAACATTTTCGGCAACATGTCGCCGACGGTCGATTCGCTGCGCAACGAGGGCGGCGCCCCGGTCGACATGCGCAAGCTGGTCTGCGGCCCGCAGCGCAAGACGGTCGCCTCCGAGGCCGATGACGACAGCGGGCCCGCCGCGAGCGGCTATGTCGCCGCCGGCATGGCCAGCCTTGGCGACGGTGTGACCGGCGCCAGCCTGCTGCAGCAGCTTCCGCCCTCCATGGCCCCGGTCGAGGTCTGGGTCGGCCCGGTGCCGAGCGCCGAGGCGCTCGCCGCCGCCTATCCCCCGCCGCCGGAGAAGAAGAAGCCCGCCGGCACGAAGACGACGGTCAAGAAGAACGCCAAGGGGCAGACCACGGCGGTGATCGATCCGAACGATCCGGCGGCGAAGCCGACGCCGAAGCCCGCCGCCAAGCCGGCCAAGCCCGCCCAGAAGCCGGCCAAGCCGAGCGCCAAATCGGCGAGCGCGCAGCCCGCGCCATTGCCGAAGCCGGCTCCGGCGCCTAGCTATCCACTCGTTCCCCCGCCCCCGCAGTAGCGCCACCGGCGCGCGGCGCGGCGACCATTCTCTCTCGCGCGGCACGGCTGTTCCGCGCGACGGCCAGGATTTCGACCATGAGCGAGGAGCCCCGCCTCCCGCCGGAGCCCATTCCGGTCACGCTGCTCACCGGCTTTCTCGGCGCCGGCAAGACGACGCTGTTGAACGAGCTGCTCCAGCAGCCCGGCCTCGCCGACACCGCCGTGCTGATCAACGAGTTCGGCGAGATCGGCCTCGACCATCTGCTGGTCCAGCATTTCGACGACGCCACCGTGCTGCTCGCCTCGGGCTGCCTGTGCTGCACGGTGCGGGGCGATCTGGTCGAGGGGCTGGAGCAGCTCCTGCGGCGCATGGACAACGGCGTCATTCCGCCCTTCCGCCGCGTGGTGATCGAGACCACCGGCCTGGCGGATCCCGCGCCGATCCTGCACGTGCTGATGATGCACCCCTATCTGGTGATGCGCTTCCGGCTGGACGGCGTGGTGACGGTGGTCGATGCGGTGAACGGCGCCGCGACGCTGGACGAGCATCCCGAATCCGTGCGCCAGGCGGCGATCGCCGACCGCATCGTGCTGACCAAGACCGATCTCGTCGACACGCCGGAGCGCCGGGCCGGGCTCGATGCGCTGCTGGCGCGCCTTGCCCGTCTGGCGCCGGGCGCCCCGGTGCTCGACGCCGCGAAGGGCGAGGCCACGCCGGCCGCCCTGTTCGAGGCCGGGCTCTACGATCCCTCGACCAAGATCCCCGACGTCTCGCGCTGGCTGGCCGACGAGGCGGTGGCGGCGGCCGAGGAAGCCTCCCGCACCCACGCCCATGACGAGAACCGCCACGACGAGCGCATCCGCGCCTTCACCGTGGCGACGGACGCCCCGGTCTCCGCCGCGGCCATCGACATGTTCCTGGAGCTGGTGCGCGGCACCCATGGCTCCAAGCTGCTGCGCCTGAAGGGCATCGTGAAGCTCGCCGAGGACCCCGAGCACCCGCTCGTGCTGCACGGCGTCCAGCACGTCCTGCACCCGCCGAGCCAGCTTCCCGCCTGGCCGGACGACGACCGGCGCACCCGTCTGGTGATGATCGTGCGCGATGTCGAGCCGGCGGTGATCAAGCGCCTGTTCGACGCCTTCATGGGCCTGCCGGCCCCGGACCAGCCGGACGGCCGGGTGCTGGCCGACAACCCGCTGGCGCCAGCCACGATGCGGCGCTGAGACGCCGCCCGCGTGCCGCCGGCCGGGTCACTGGCCCGGCGCGGGCGCCCCGTTGATCAGCACCTGCGTCTCGCCGGAGGCGGGCGCTCCCGCCGGTGCGGCCGCGGTCGTCGAGGCCGCGGCCTCCGCCTTCGGGTCCGGCACGGCGAGCACCATCGCCCAGTAGACGCCGTACTTGCTGCGCGGCGCGCGCGCCGCCGCGATGCCGAGCCGGGTCGCGCCGGGCATCAGCATGTTCTTGTTGTGCGAGGGCGAATCCCGCCAACCGGAGAAGGCTTCGGCCAGCGTGTGATAACCGGCGCCGACATTCTCCGAGGCGCGCAGCCCGCTGAAGCCGGCCGCCTTCAGCCGCGCGGTCAGGCCGCGCCCGCCGATATTGTGGGAGAGCTGGTCGGCCGCCGCCATCGACTTCGCCTGCCGTTCCGCCACCGCCATCAATACCGGATCGATGGTCACCGCCGGCAGGCCGCGCCCGCGCCGGTAGTCGCTCAGCAGCGAGGCCGCCGCCTGCGGATCGAGCGCACCGCCCTTCGCGATATTGGCATAGAAGGTCTCGTCGACCGGCCCGCCGGAAGGCGGCGCCGCCGCGCAGCCGGCGAGCAGCACGGGCACCAGCAGGAGACCGGCGAGACGCTTCAGCAGGAAGGACTTCATGGGGTTTCTCGACTGAGAGGAGAGCGCCGGCGCCGCGCCGGACGCTACGAATCGGCGGGAGCGTCGTCGTCCTTGCTGTCGGCCGCGCCGATCGGGCCGCCGCGATAGATGCTCCACGGCGTGTAGGGAATGCCGATCTTCGCCGCCTTGAGCCGGTCCAGCACGGCGAAATGCAGGTCGCTCTTCACGGTGAGCGCATAGTCGACATTGGCCACCACGCAGCGCAGCTCGAACTGCAGATAGCTGTCGCCGAACCCCATGAGGAAGACGCGCGGCGGCGGGCTGCGCAGCACCTGCGGATGATCGCAGGCGCAGCCGATCAGGATGTCCCGGATTTCGTCCGCGTCGGCGTCATAGGCGACGTTGACCTTCACGATCACCCGGCCGGTGGTGTTGGCGTGGGTGAAGTTCTTCACCATGCCGGTGATCAGGTCCGAATTGGGGATCAGCACCGCCGCGCGGTCGAAGGTCTCGATCTCGGTGGCGCGCACGCTGATGCGCCGGACATAGCCTTCCTCGCCCTTCACCGAGATGGTGTCGCCGACGCGGATCGGCCGCTCGGCCAGCAGGATCAGCCCCGAGACGAAGTTCGAGACGATGGACTGCAGGCCGAAACCGATACCGACCGAGAGCGCACCGGCGACCAGCGCGATGTTTTCGAGGTTGAGCCCGATCTGTCCCATCGCCATGGCGATCACGGCGATGGAGCCGATATAGCCGATGATGGTGGCGATGGAGTTCTGCAGGCCCTGGTCGAACGCCGTCTTGGGCAGGATCGCCACCGCGAACCAGCGCTGCACCGCGCGGGCGATGACGATGCCGATCACCAGGAACAGCACGGCGCTCAGCACGTCGCCGATGGCGATGGTGGAGTTGCCGATGGTGAAGCCGAAGGTGACGCGGCTCACCAGGTCGCGCAGGTCCGCCGTCGAGGTGCCGAAGGTTCCCACGACGACGACGACGATCACGATCACCGCCATCGCCTTCAGCACGCCGGCGACCAGCACCGACAGCAGTTCGAGGCTGGCCGGGCGCACGCCGAGCGTCTTGGCGACGCTGCGCGCCCGTGGGCCGCTGGCGATGGCGTCGATGAAGAAGGCGTTGATCAGCGCGATGACGAGATAGAGCGTTCCCGCCATCACCACCGCGATGAGCGAGCGGGAGGACAGGAAGGCGGCGAAGCTCACATAGCCGCCGATCAGGGCGCCGGCGATGGTCAGGTTCAGCACCCAGAAGGGGAACCGGATCCATTGCAGCGCCGTGGAAGGGGCACCCGTACCCGCCTCCTTGGCCTCCGGCTTGCTCTCCGACACGGCGGGCGCGCCGTCGCGGGCGGCCGCGCCGTCGCCGTCATCGCCGTCCCCGTCGCCCATCTCGGCGTTGAGGGCGCGCATGGCGCGGGCGGCGACGAGAACGAGACCGATGGACATGGCGGCGCTGGTCGCCACCGTCAGCGGAACGGGCGCCACCAGCACCCGGTGCAGCGTGTTGAGCAGCGCCCCGGCGGCGAGGATCCACAGGCCGGTCGCGGCGTGGCCGTAGATCAGCCGCGCCATGTTCTCCGACAGCGGCACCGCCCGGCGCCGCGCCTCGCCCGGCGCCAGGGCGCCGGCGAGCAGGCCCCGGCCGATGGCGACGATGGAAACCGCCAGCAGCACGCCCTGCGCCAGCTCGTTGATGCGTTCGGGGACGAGATCGAAGGCATTGAACAGCGTCAGCACCGCGAAGGTCGCCACCGGCGCCGCGGCCATGCGCAGGATCGCGACCAGCGCCGACAGCGAGCAGGCCCTCAGCCGGGGCAGCGGTTCATCGTCGCCGCCGAGATCGGCGCGGCGCAGCGGCCGCGAGAACATGTTCTGCGCGGCGACGACCAGCCCGATGATGACGAGCGCGCCGAAGGCCACGCCGAGCTGGCCCCAGATCGACATGCGCGCGCCCGCATAGGCGTTCCAGTCGTTCATCAGATAGCGGACGCCGCGCCACTCCACCGGCACGGCCGCCGCCGCCTGAAGCCAGAGCGTGGGATCGAGCGCGCTGTAGGAGCGCGCGAACAGCGTGTCGGTGAACATCGCTCGCCGGCGGCCGGTGATGCGATCGGAGAGCTGGTCGGCGCGCACGTTCAGCAGCTTGGCCTGCTTCAACACCGCATCGAGCTCGCTCGCCCGCGCCGCCAGCGCCTCGCGCTCGCGGGTGATGGAGGCGTCCTCCGGCGGCGCGTCGTCCGCCGGCTTGGGGCCGATCTCCTTCACGCGATTGGTCATGTTGGCGAGCAGCGGCTCCAGCAGCGTGATCGCCGCGCCGAGCTCGGTGCGCACCGGGTCCAGCCGGTTGCGCAGCTCGTCCAGATCCACCGACCGCAGGCCGTCCCGGCCCAGCGCCGCCTCGACGCCGTCGACGATCGCCCGCTGGCCTTCCAGCTTCTCCTGTACCTGCGATTGCTCGGGGGGCGCCTGCGCATGGCCAGCTCCGGCCGGCAGCAGCACCATGAAGGCAATGAGAAGCGCGGCGAACCACGAGAACAGGGCGCGCGCCGGCATCATCGCGCGGCCCCCTGCGGCGGCGCCTGCGCGCCGCGCATCAAGGGGTTCGCCGATGGCAATATCGGTGACAATGGAATGAGAAAGCATCATCAGGGGGCGGATTCGAACCGGACCTCCCCTGTCTCAGGCCCGATAAAGGCCAAGTCAAGGCGCATCCGCCGCTTGCACCGGGCGAATGCCGCCTCAGTTGCCGCGCATGGTCGGCGGCAGCAGGCGCTCCTGCAGGTCGAACGCCGAGGAGAAGATGGCGAAGACGTCGCCGAGGAATTCGCGCGTCTGCGAGAACAGCGTGGCGCGGGGCGCGCGCATCCGGCCGATCATCTCCTCGTCGTCCAGCGACAGCTCGGCCGCGTGGTGGATGGCGAGGTTCTTCATCGGGCCGTTATTGGGCAGGAAGACCACCTGCAGTTCCTCGATGCCGCGGTTCTGCGCCAGCAGCACGAGATGGCGCATCAGCGCCGAGCCGATGCCCTTGCCCTGCCACGGCCGCTCGACGCTGAACGCCGCCTCGGCGGCGACCGGCTTGCCGGGCCTGCGGGTCAGCGGGTGCAGCTCGGCGACGGCACGCAGCTCGCCCTCGACGAAATAGCCGAGCGCGCTCGCCTCGCTGGAGACGACACGGGTAGCGTGGCGCGTCAGGGCGGCATCGGAAACGACACCGCCGAAACGCATGAAGCGGCTCAGCGGATCGAGACGCAGAAGATGATCGACGACAAGCTGCCGTTCCGCCGGCACCAGCTTGCGGATATGGCCCTCCAGCCGCTCGCCCGCATGCTCATGCGGAGCCGCGACGGCGGGGGCAAGGTCCTCCTTCACGGAGGTGGATACGGAATCGGTCATGGCGTCGGCCTCGTCTGGACCGCCCCTGTTGCGTTGCAGCAGAAATATGCGCACCGCAAAACAATACAACTCCCGCGACTGCATGGCTCGCATGCGGCGCGCGAGCCGGATGCCCGATGACTGCCCGACAACGCTCTTTTCTACGCCGCAATCGGCCGCCGGCCAATGCGTATCCTCGCCGAGGAGCGCCCTCGTTCAGCGGCTCACGCTCGCCGACTGGTTGCGGCCTACCATCTCGGTGATCGCCTGCCGCAGCGAGCCCTCGGCGGTGACGCCGAAATTGTAGTGGCTCATCGAGAACGGCCCCACCTTGCCCGGATGCGCCGACCGGAAGCCGACATAGACGCCGAGGAAGCCGCCATTCGGCGCCAGCAGCGCCGCGCCGGACACGCCGCCCTCCGCGTCGCAGTCGATCGCCACCTCGCGCAGGCCGCTCGGCGTCGTCGCCGTCACCTGCCGCGCGCGGCAGCCCTGCAGCGAATAATTCTCCTCGCCTCCCGCACGGGCGGCGGCGGCCAGCACGATCTCGCCCGGCACGCTCATCGCCTTCGCCGGCATGTAGGGCTTGGCGCCGATGACGGCGTTCGCCAGCGGCACCACCGCCCAGTCCTTCACCGCCGGCTCGGCATAAGGCTCGCGGGCGCCGCAGATCACCTCCTCGACGTCGATGGGCACCACCTGCCGGCTGCCGCCCGCCTCGATCTCGAAGGTGCAGCTATCCCCCGTGCCGCGCGGCTCGCCGCCGGGCGCGAACAGCACATGGGCGGCGGTCACCAGCACGTTGCTGGCGCCGACGAGCTGGCCGGTCCCCACCGCCGAGCCGCAGCGCACCAGCCCGGTGGCGCCGAAACGGGTGGAAACCGTAGACGCGGAGAGACCTTTCGACCGGGCATATTCATCCCGCGTCTGGCGTCCGTCCTCGTCGATGATGATGGCGGAGGAGGGAAGATCGCCGGCCGCCGCATTCTTGCGCTCCAGCGCACCGGCGGGCGTGGCAAGGTTGCAGGCGGCGACAAGGGTCAGGCACAGCGCGGGGAGTGCCCGGCTACTCTGGAACACACGCTGCAACTGCATACGGTCCCCGCTCCCGCTCGTGAGAGGGGAAACATTGCGGGAACGACTGAGGCCGCGTCAAGGCGGAAGACGGGTCGCGCCATGGCCGGTGGCGAATCGCGGCCTCGCGCGTCGCAGCCCTGCCATGCGAATCCCTCATCCGGCGCGCCGGCCTTGCGGGAACGTCGCCTCCCCGCCCCTTACGTTTCGGCAGATTCCGGCCTTCTCCGGCACCTTCCGCGGCCTCGGCCGCCGGCCTGGCACCCGGCCCCGACCTTCGCATGAGAAGGCCCCGTCGCGCTTGCTGCCGCGCGCCGCTCCCGCTAAGCGTGCGCTGCAATATGGCAGGAGTGGTCCGAGATGGCGGACATGGTGACGGCGGAAGCCGGCGGCTCGGTGCTCGCGGCGCGGTATGTCGCCCGCATGGCGGTCGGCGATCTGACGCCGGATTCCGGGCAGGCCCGGGTCGTCGCCGCGCTGGCGGCGCTGGAACAGCGCATCGCCGCCCGCCGCCTCGCCCGCAAGACCTCGGCGCTGGGCTGGCTCTTCGCCCGCCGCGAGGACACCGTGCCCCGCGTGCGCGGCCTCTACATCCACGGCGCGGTCGGCCGCGGCAAGACCATGCTGGTCGACCTGTTCTACGAATGCGTCGCGGTGCGCAAGCGCAAGCGCCGCGCCCATTTCCACGAATTCATGGCCGACGTTCACGCCCGCATCTTCCAGGTGCGCGCCGACATGAAGACCGGCAAGATCAAGGATGGCGACCCCATCGCCCTGGTCGCCGCCGCCCTCTACGAGGAGGCCTGGCTCCTCTGCTTCGACGAGTTCCACGTCACCGACATCGCCGACGCGATGATCCTCGGCCGCCTGTTCGAGAAGCTGTTCGACCTTGGCGTCGTCATCGTCGCCACCTCCAACGTCGCACCGCAGGATCTCTACAAGGGCGGCCTCAACCGCGCGCTGTTCCTCCCGTTCATCGGCATGATCGAGGAGCACATGGAGGTGGTGCGCATCGATTCCCCCACTGACTACCGCATGGAGAAGCTCGGCGGCGCGCGCATCTGGTACGTGCCCGCCGCGTACGAGAGCATGGCGGATGTCGACCGGGAGATGGACAAGGTCTGGCACCGCATCGCCGGCATCGACGGCGGCGCCCCGGCGACGCTGGTTTCCGCCGGGCGCACCATCCCAGTGCCGCGCGCGGGCGGCGGCGCGGCGCGCTTCTCCTTCCACGACCTGTGCGGCGTACCGCTCGGCGCTTCCGACTATCTGCGCCTCGCCCGCGCCTATCACACGCTGGTCATCGACCACATCCCCCGGCTCGACCAGGACCGCCGCAACGAGGCCAAGCGCTTCATCACGCTGATCGACGAGCTCTACGAGAAGGGCGTGAAGCTGGTCGCCTCGGCCGAGGCGGAGCCCGAGACGCTCTACACCGGCACCGAGGGGGCGGAAGCCTTCGAATGGGCGCGTACCGTCTCGCGCCTGCACGAGATGCGCTCGGAAGAGTATATTGCACGTCCGCATGGACGCGGTGATTCCGAGGCTAGCGGCGACACGACGGGCCTTGTCGAAACCTGATCGGGCGAAAGCGTGCCCAACGCCGTTTTCGGGGTTGATCGGCCGGGCGCGACGCCCAAATCTGGAGCCTGACCTCCCCCTCTCACGGACGCTCCCGGCATGAGCAGCCGCCTTCACAAGAACGACGCGCCGACACACACCTGCGCCCTCACCGGCCGCATCGTCTCCTCCCGCGACGGCGTGCGGCTCGACATGCTCCGCCCGGCGCTGGCGGACCACATCCGGGCGCTGCATCCAGCCATCCCGGCGGACGCCTATATTTCCCGCGCCGCGCTGGCCAAGGAGCGCGCCGCCTACATCGCCGCCACGCTTCAGGCCGAGCGCGGCGACCTGAGCCAGCTCGACCACGAGGTCATCGACAGCCTCGCGGCCAACGACATCCTGACCGAGAATGTCGAGCTGTCGATCGAGGGCAACCGCACCTTCGGCGAACGCGCGGCGGACACCATCGCCTCCTTCGGCGGCAGCTGGACCTTCATCATCTCCTTCATGGTGTTCATCAGCATCTGGATGGCGCTGAACATCGCCGGCCTGCTCGGGGCCTTCGATCCCTACCCGTTCATCCTGCTGAACCTGGTGCTGTCCTGCATCGCCGCCCTTCAAGCGCCCGTCATCATGATGAGCCAGAAACGGCAGGAGGCGAAGGACAGGCTGCGCTCGGAGAACGACTATCGCATCAACCTGAAGGCCGAACTCGAGATCCGCCATCTTCACGAGAAGATCGACCACATGCTCACGCGCCAGTGGGAGCGGCTGGCGGAGATTCAATCGATACAGATCGATCTCATGGAAGATCTCGCGCAGAGAAGGCGCTAGGCATCTTGTATTTCGTATACCAATACAGTGTCCGAAAGTCGTAGTGGCGGGGAAATACGCACGTGACCTTCATCGCTTGAACCCCACGACGATAAGGTTTATCGGAAGCCGCGCGCGGCGGACCGCCGCACCCTCCCCCTCGGAAAGTCAGGAAATCTCATGGCTCGAGCAAAGATTGCACTGATCGGGGCCGGTCAGATCGGCGGTACTCTCGCCCTTCTCGCAGGCCTCAAGGAACTCGGCGACGTCGTTCTCTTCGACGTGGCGGAGGGTGTTCCGCAGGGCAAGAGCCTCGACATCGCGGAAGCCGCGCCGGTTCTTGGCTTCGACGCCAAGCTGGTCGGCACCAACGGCTATGAGGCCATCGAGGGCGCGGATGTGGTGATCGTCACCGCCGGCGTGCCGCGCAAGCCGGGCATGAGCCGCTCCGACCTTCTCGGCATCAACCTGAAGGTGATGGAGCAGGTCGGCGCCGGCATCGCCAAGTTCGCCCCCGACGCCTTCGTCATCTGCATCACCAATCCGCTCGACGCGATGGTGTGGGCGCTGCAGAAGGCTTCCGGCCTGCCCACCCACAAGGTGGTTGGCATGGCCGGCGTGCTGGACTCCGCGCGCTTCCGCTACTTCCTCGCGGACGAGTTCAACGTCTCGGTCGAGGACGTCACCGCCTTCGTGCTGGGCGGCCACGGCGACGACATGGTGCCGCTGGTGCGCTATTCCGGCGTCGCCGGCATCCCGCTGCCGGACCTCGTCAAGATGGGCTGGACCACGCAGGAGAAGGTCGACGCTATCGTCGAGCGCACCCGCAAGGGCGGCGGCGAGATCGTCAACCTGCTCAAGACCGGCTCGGCCTTCTACGCGCCGGCCGCCTCGGCCATCGAGATGGCGACCTCCTATCTGCGCGACAAGAAGCGCCTGCTGCCGGCCGCCGCCTATCTCGCCGGTCAGTACGGCGTGGACAAGCTGTATCTCGGCGTGCCGGTGATCATCGGCGCCGGCGGCGTCGAGCGGATCGTCGAGATCAGCCTCGACGGTGCCGAGCAGGCCATGCTCGACAAGTCGATCGCCTCCGTCCAGGAGCTGGTCGCCGAGTGCCGGAAGATCGCTCCCGACCTCGGCAAGTGAGGCGGGGCCTCGCGCCGGCGGGCCGCCGAGGCGGTCCGCAAGGTCGCGAGGACGTGATGGCCTCCGGGCCGGAGAAAGACCGGCGGGGCTCGCCCCGCCGCCTGCGATGCCCGACAGTGGCGTCGATATTGCTTTGCGTATCCAGCGATGCGTTTTCGCATCCCGGTGCCGCATTCCTGCGGCATTCCTGACGTGAATACGGGACCCTATATAGAAGCCTACCGACTTTCGCTCCCGATCCCGGAGCACCGCAGGCAGCCCGACCCGCAGGTTTCGGGCGATCTACGGCAAGAAAGCACTGCCACCGGACCGCAACGGTCCCCCAGGAGCCGACTATGTCGCGCGCGGACGTGAACGAAGCTTTCCTCAACACCTCCTTCCTCTACGGCGCCAATGCGGCCTGGATCGAGGACCTCTATGCCCGCTACGAGGCCGACCCGGCCTCCGTCGATGCCGAATGGCAGGCCTTCTTCGCCGGGCTGAAGGACGTCCCGGCCGATGTGGAGAAGAGCGCCCGCGGCGCCTCGTGGAAGAAGCAGGGCTGGCCGATCCACGCCAATGGCGAGTTGGTCTCGGCGCTGGACGGCAACTGGATCGAGGTCGAGAAGGCGGTCGGCGACAAGCTCAAGTCCAAGGCTGCCGAGAAGGCGCAGAAGGCCGGCGTCGAGCTGACCAGCGCCGACGTGCAGCAGGCCACCCGCGATTCCGTCAAGGCGCTGATGATGATCCGCGCCTACCGCATGCGCGGCCACCTGCACGCCAAGCTCGACCCGCTCGGGCTGGAGCCGGTGCGCGCCGCGCCGGAGCTCGATCCCGCCTCCTACGGCTTCCGCGAGGCCGATCTCGACCGGCCGATCTTCATCGACCACGTGCTCGGCATGGAGTTCGCCACCGTCCGCCAGATGGTCGCGATCCTCCAGCGCACCTATTGCGAGACGCTGGGCGTCGAATTCATGCACATCTCCTCGCCCGAGGAGAAGGCCTGGATCCAGGAGCGCATCGAAGGGCCCGACAAGGAGATCACCTTCACCCGCGAGGGCAAGCGCGCCATCCTCAACAAGCTGGTGGAGGCCGAGGGCTTCGAGAAGTTCCTCGACGTGCGCTACACCGGCACCAAGCGCTTCGGCCTCGACGGCGGCGAGAGCCTGATCCCGGCGCTGGAGCAGATCATCAAGCGCGGCGGCAATCTCGGCGTGAAGGAGATCGTGTTCGGCATGGCCCATCGTGGCCGCCTGAACGTGCTCACGCAGGTCATGGGCAAGCCCCACCGCGCACTATTCCACGAGTTCAAGGGCGGCTCCTGGGCCCCCGACGAGGTGGAAGGCTCCGGCGACGTGAAGTACCACCTCGGCGCCTCGTCGGACCGCGAGTTCGACGGCAACCAGGTGCACCTCTCGCTCACCGCCAACCCCTCGCACCTCGAAATCGTTGACCCGGTGGTGCTCGGCAAGTCCCGCGCCAAGCAGGACCTGCTGCACGACAGCGAGCGCACGCAGGTGCTGCCGCTGCTGCTGCACGGCGACGCCGCCTTCGCCGGCCAGGGCGTGGTGGCCGAATGCCTCGGCCTGTCCGGCCTGAAGGGTCACCGCACCGGCGGCTCGATCCACTTCATCATCAACAACCAGATCGGCTTCACCACCTATCCGCGCTTCTCGCGCTCCTCGCCCTATCCCTCGGATGTGGCGAAGACCATCGAGGCGCCGATCTTCCACGTGAACGGCGACGACCCGGAGGCCGTGACCTTCGCCGCCAAGATCGCCACCGAGTTCCGCCAGCGCTTCAAGAAGCCGGTGGTGGTGGACATGTTCTGCTATCGCCGCTTCGGCCATAACGAGGGCGACGAGCCGGCCTTCACCCAGCCCTTGATGTACAAGGCCATCAAGCAGCACCCGACGACGCTGGAGCTCTACGCCAGGAAGCTCGAGGCCGAGGGCGTCATCGAGGCGGGCGAGATCGACGCGATGCGCGCCGACTGGCGCTCGAAGCTCGATACCGAGTACGAGGCGGGCCAGGCCTACAAGCCGAACAAGGCCGACTGGCTGGACGGCCGCTGGGCGGGCCTCAAGGCCGCCGCCGGCGAGGACGATCCACGCCGCGGCAACACCGGCGTCGAACTCGACACGCTGCGCGAGATCGGCGACCGGATCACCTCCGTGCCGGAAGGCTTCCACGTCCACCGCACCATCCAGCGCTTCCTCGACGCGCGCCGCAAGGCGATCCTTGAGGACGGCGCCGGCCTCGACTGGTCGACGGCGGAGGCGCTCGCCTTCACCACGCTCCAGATCGAGGGCAACCCGGTCCGCCTGTCCGGCCAGGACTGCGAGCGCGGCACCTTCTCGCAGCGCCACTCGGTGCTGATCGACCAGGAGAACGAGGACCGCTACACCCCGTTCAACCATGTCCGCGAGGGGCAGGCCCATTACGAGGTCATCAACTCGATGCTCTCGGAAGAGGCGGTGCTCGGCTTCGAGTACGGCTACTCGCTGTCCGAGCCCAACGCCCTCACCCTCTGGGAGGCGCAGTTCGGCGACTTCGCCAACGGCGCGCAGGTGGTGTTCGACCAGTTCATCTCCTCGGGCGAGCGCAAGTGGCTGCGCATGTCCGGCCTCGTCTGCCTGCTGCCGCACGGCTATGAGGGCCAGGGTCCCGAACACTCCTCCGCCCGTCTGGAGCGCTACCTGCAGATGTGCGCCGAGGACAACATGCAGGTCGCCAACCTGACGACGCCGGCGAACTACTTCCACGCCCTGCGTCGCCAGCTCAAGCGCGACTTCCGCAAGCCGCTCATCCTGATGACGCCGAAGAGCCTGCTGCGCCACAAGCGCGCCGTCTCCAGGCTCGACGAGATGGCCGCCGGCACCTCGTTCCACCGCGTGCTGTGGGACGATGCGGACGCCACCTCCGGCCACCGCACGCCCGAGGCTATCAACCTGAAGGCCGACGACAAGATCCGCCGCGTCGTGCTGTGCTCGGGCAAGGTCTATTACGACCTCTACGAGGAGCGCGAGCGCCGGGGCATCGACGACATCTACATCCTGCGCGTCGAGCAGCTCTTCCCGTTCCCGCTGAAGACGCTGGTTCAGGAGCTCTCGCGCTTCAAGCAGGCGGAGATCGTCTGGTGCCAGGAGGAGCCGAAGAACCAGGGCGCCTGGGCCTTCGTGCAGCCCTATCTGGAATGGGTGCTGGAACAGACCGGTTCCGCCTCCAGCCGTCCGCGCTACACCGGCCGCCCGGCCTCCGCGGCGACCGCGACCGGCCTGATGTCGAAGCATCTCGCACAGCTCAAGGCGTTCCTCGCGGACGCGCTGGGCTGACGTTTCACGAAACTCGAGGGAGTGCCGGCCACGAGGGTCGGCGAACGGTGAGGAAAAACGAGCATGGCCACCGAGATCCGCGTTCCGACGCTGGGCGAATCGGTCACCGAGGCGACGATCGGCAAGTGGTTCAAGAAGGCGGGCGAGGCGGTCGCCGCCGATGAACCCATCGTCGAGCTGGAGACCGACAAGGTCACCATCGAGGTGCCCGCTCCGGCGGCCGGCGTGCTCTCCGAGATCATCGCCAAGGACGGCGAGACGGTCGGTGTCGGTGCCCTGCTCGGCTCCATCGGCGAAGGCGCCGGCGCGAAGGCGGCCCCGGCCGCCGCGCCTGCGGCGGTCAAGGCGGAAGCGCCCAAGGCCGAGGCGCCCAAGGCGGCTCCCGCCCCTGCGGCTGCCGCCGCGGCCCCGGCCGGCGCCAACGGCCCGGCGGTGGCCAAGCTCGCCGCTGAATCCGGCCTCAACCCGGCCATGCTCGCCGGTTCCGGCAAGGACGGCCGCGTGACCAAGGGCGACATGCTCGCCGCCATCGCCACTGGCGCCGCCGCGGCTCCCGCCCCGGCCCCGGTCGTCGCCCGCGCGCCCTCCGCGCCGGACGATGCCGCCCGCGAGGAGCGGGTGAAGATGACCAAGCTGCGCCAGACCATCGCCAAGCGGCTGAAGGACGCGCAGAACACCGCTGCCATGCTCACCACCTTCAACGACGTCGACATGACGGCGGTGATGAGCCTGCGCGCGCAGTACAAGGACGTGTTCGAGAAGAAGCACGGCGTGAAGCTGGGCTTCATGGGCTTCTTCACCAAGGCGGTGATCCAGGCCCTGAAGGACGTGCCGGAGGTCAATGCCGAGATCGACGGGCAGGACCTCGTCTACAAGAACTTCTACCACATCGGCATCGCCGTCGGCACCGACAAGGGCCTCGTGGTGCCGGTGGTGCGCGACGCCGACCAGCTCTCGGTCGCCGGCATCGAGAAGGCCATCGCCGGCCTCGGCCGCAAGGCGCGCGACGGCAAGCTCGGCATCGAGGACATGCAGGGCGGCACCTTCACCATCACCAATGGCGGCATCTACGGTTCGCTGATGTCGACGCCGATCCTCAACGCGCCGCAGTCGGGCATCCTCGGCATGCACCGCATCGAGGAGCGTCCCGTCGTGGTGAAGGGCCAGATCGTCGCCCGCCCGATGATGTATCTGGCGCTGAGCTACGATCACCGCATCGTCGACGGCAAGGGCGCCGTGACCTTCCTCGTCCGCGTCAAGGAAGCGCTGGAAGACCCGACCCGCCTCGTGCTGGACCTGTGATCCGGGGGTCTTCCCGGCGGAGGACGCAATGACCTATCTGAGCGAATTCGCGGCCCTGATGGCCGTATTCGCGGTGGTGATCGTGGCGCCGGGGGCGGATTTCGCCCTCGTCGTCCGCCAGAGCGTGGTCCATGGCCGGCGCGCCGCGCTGGTCACCAGCTTGGGCATCGGCGCGTCGCTCCTGTTCCACATCAGCTACACGCTGCTGGGCATCGGCCTCATCGTCTCGCAGTCGCTGGCGCTGTTCGCGCTCATCAAGTGGCTGGGCGTCGCCTATCTCGTCTATCTCGGCGTGAAATCGTTCTTCGAGAAGCCGCTGGAGATCGACGAGGGCGAGCTCGCGGCCGGCGCGCATTCCCGCCGGCCCCTCTCCCTGCCGGCCTGCTTCGGCATGGGCTTCCTCACCAACGCGCTGAACCCGAAGCCCGTCCTGTTCTTCCTGTCCCTGTTCACCGCTCTGGTGAGCCATGAAACCCCGGCGGCCGTGTCGTTCCTCTACGGCATCGGCATGGCCACCGCGCTCGTCGCATGGTTCGCCGGCGTCACGCTGTTCTTCACCAATCCGGTCGTGCGCGCCCGTTTCAAGGCGTGCGGGCGCTGGTTCAACCGGGTGACCGGGGCGACCTTCGTGCTGCTCGGCCTGCGCCTCGCCGTCCAGAAGGCCGGCTGACGATCCCCGACATTTCCCGGAAGTCTCCAAGGAACCGCCCATGTCCTCCTACGATCTCGTCGTCATCGGCACCGGCCCCGGCGGCTATGTGTGCGCCATCCGCGCCTCCCAGCTCGGCCTCAAGGTCGCGGTCGTCGAGAAGCGCGCGACCTTCGGCGGGACCTGCCTGAACATCGGCTGCATTCCCTCCAAGGCGCTGCTGCATGCCTCGCACCTGTTCGAGGAGGCCGGCCACGGCTTCGCCAAGATGGGCATCGGCGTGGGCACGCCCAAGCTCGACCTCAAGGCCCTGCTCGGCTTCAAGGACCAAGCGGTGGAAGGCAACACCAAGGGCGTGGCCTTCCTGATGAAGAAGAACAAGATCGACACCTATCACGGCACCGCGTCGATCCCCGCCCCCGGCAAGGTCGACGTCGCCATGGCGGACGGCTCGCAGAAGGCGCTGGAGACCAAGGCCATCGTCATCGCCACCGGCTCGGACGTGGCCAAGCTTCCCGGCATCGAGATCGACGAGCAGCGCATCGTCTCCTCCACCGGCGCCATCGCGCTGGAGAAGGTGCCGGGCAAGCTGCTCGTGGTCGGCGCCGGCGTCATCGGGCTGGAGCTCGGCAGCGTGTGGCGGCGCCTCGGCGCCGAGGTGACGGTGGTCGAATATCTCGACCGCATCCTGCCCGGCATGGACCTCGACGTGGCGAAGTCCTTCCAGCGCATCCTCGAAAAGCAGGGCATCGCCTTCAAGCTCGGCTCGAAGGTTACCGGCGTCGACGGCAAGGGCAAGACCCTCAAGGTCTCGGTCGAGCCCGCCGCCGGCGGCACCGCCGAGGTCGTGGAGGCCGACGTCGTGCTCGTCGCCATCGGCCGCGTGCCCTACACGGAAGGGCTGGGGCTGGAAGCGCTCGGCGTCGAGAAGGACAAGCGCGGCCGCGTCGTCACCGACCATTACTACCGCACCAGCGTCCCCGGCATCTTCGCCATCGGCGACGCCATCGTCGGCCCGATGCTCGCCCACAAGGCCGAGGACGAGGGCGTGGCGCTGGCCGAGTTGCTCGCCGGTCAGGCCGGACATGTGAATTACGACGTGATCCCGGCGGTCGTGTACACCTCGCCGGAGGTCGCTTCGGTCGGCAAGACCGAGGAAGAGCTGAAGGAAGCCGGCATCGCCTACAAGGTCGGCAAGTTCCCCTTCCTGGCGAACGGCCGCGCCAAGGCGAACGACGAGACCGACGGCTTCGTGAAGATCCTCGCCGACGCGGCCACCGACAAGGTGCTCGGCGCCCACATCGTCGGCGTCGAGGCCGGCGAGATGATCCATGAATGCGCCGTGCTGATGGAGTTCGGCGGCTCGTCCGAGGACCTCGCCCGTACCTGCCACGCCCACCCCACCCGCTCCGAGGCGGTGAAGGAAGCGGCGATGGCGGTGGAAAAGCGCGCCATCCACATGTGAGGCGGCGCGGCAGAACCGCTGGTTCGCCGTCATGGCCGGGCTTGGCCCGGCCATCCACGCCCCCTCCTGCACATGCCGGGGCTACGTCATGCCCGGCCCAAGGCCGGCATGACGTAGCCCCGGCATGATGTAGCCTTGGACGCCAAACCTGAGATCTCAAATGAAACGGCCCGGAAGTCGCCTTCCGGGCCGTCGTCATGTTCGGGGGAAGAAAGCCTGCGAGCTCCGGGCGTCAGGTACCCTTGGAGTCGGTCTGCGTGGTCGGCTGCGCCGAGGCATGGCCCGGCGAGCAATCCGCGAGCGCGGCGCCGGAAAGCGCGGCGGCGAAGGACAGGGCACAGAGAGCGGTCACGATACGCTTCATCGAACGGTCTCCTCTCAGGGTGGATTCCCAAGGGGAAGTGTGTCCCAGCCCGGCCATGGTGAAAACCCCGGCAGCGGTTCCCCGGTGCCTCAATAGGCGGCAATCCCGGCGATCTCACGCACCCGTGTAGGTGAGAGCCTCGATCTTCCACCCGTCCGGATCGGACAGGAACGCCGCGTAATAGCCCTCGCCGTAATGCGGGCGCAGGCCCGGCGCGCCCTCGTCCCGGCCGCCCGTCCCAAGCCCGGCGGCATGGAACGCCTGCACGGCCCGGCGGTCGGGCGCCATGAAGCAGAAATGGCAACCGGCGGGCGCAACGACGGTATCGGCGCGGTGCTGGATCCAGAACGGCGCGGCGCCCGGCGTCCCCTCGGGCGAGGGCTTCTCCCCGGCCGGGCCCCAGCACGCGGACCCTTCCGGCTCATCGAAGGACGCCACCCGCACGAGGCCCAGCGGCGCCAGCACCGCGTCGTAGAAGGCGACCGAACGGGCGAAGTCCGAGACCCCGATCGACATATGCTCGATCACCGGGCGAATGAGCGTCATCGCGTTCCCCTTGGCGGCGGCGGGATCATCGGGCGCGCGGATGCGCCGCCTTCCAGGCGGCCATCAGCGCGGCCGAATCCACCGCCGCATAGATCTGCGTGGTGGAAAGCGAGGCGTGGCCGAGAAGTTCCTGGATCGAGCGCAGGTCGCCGCCGCGCCCGAGCAGATGGGTGGCGAAGGAATGGCGCAGCGCGTGCGGCGTCGCGCTGTCCGGCAGGCCGAGCCCGCCGCGCATGCGCTCCACCGCGAGCTGCACGATCCGCGGCGAAAGCGGCCCGCCCTTCGCCCCGCGGAACAGCGGCGCCGCCGGCTCCAGCTCATAGGGGCAGGCGCGGGCGTAGTCGTCGATCATCTCCAGCACCGGGCGGAGCACCGGCACCATGCGGGTCTTGCCGCCCTTGCCGTGAACGACGATCTGGTCGCCCCGCCCGGGCTCGGGCATGTCGCGGCGCGTCAGGCCCAGCGCCTCGGAGATGCGCAGGCCGGAGCCGTAGAGCAGCGCGAGCACCGCCGCGTCGCGGGCGAGGATCCACGGCTCGCGCGCCTCCCCCGCCCGCGTGGCCGGATCGGCGAGCGCGCGCGCGTCGCCCGGCGTCAGCGGGCGCGGCAGGGTGCGGGGAATGCGCGGCGCGCGCACCGCCGTCAGCGCCCCGACCTTGCCCAGCCCCTCGCGTTCCAGATGCCGGCCGAAGGAGCGCGCGGCGGCGAGGAAGCGCATCTGCGTGCGCGCCTCGATGCCCTCCGCCCGCCGCGCGGCGATCACCGCCCGCACGTCGCGCGGCTGAAGGGCGGCGATGTCGGCCACGCCGGGCTGCCGGCCGAGCTGGCGGGCGAGCAGGCCGAGAAAGCCCGCCACGTCGCGCGCATAGGCCTCACGGGTCTTGGGCGAGAGCCGGCGCTCATGACCGAGCCGGGCCAGCCAGTCGGCCAGCGCCTGCGCGACATCCGGCGCCGCCCCGGCGAGCAGCGCTATCTCCGCCCGCGCCGCCTTCTGCGCATCCGTGCTGGCCATGGCCGTGCTCCCGTCCCGCGATGACGCGCAATCGTGCCGCATCTTCCTTAAGTTTCGTAGACCGATGCTACCCCTTGCGCCGTCATGCCCCGGGCTTGGCCCGGCCATGACGTTGTCTTGCTCAACGGGCCGTCATCCCGCAAGGCGCCCCGATGCGCTATGAAGCCTCCCATGCCGGATACTCGCCCCGCCGATTCCCCCTCCCTCTTCCCGTCGCACGTGCGCGTCGTCGACGTCCTGCTGCCCGTGGCGGTGGGCTCGGCCTATTCCTACCGGGTGCCGGAGGGCATAGAGGTGGCGGTTGGCGATATCGTGGTGGTGCCGCTCGGCACCCGCCACATGCTCGGCTGCGTGTGGCCGCGGACGGAAGACCCCAGGGAAAGCCCGAAGCCCGTCGATCCGGCCAGGCTCAAGCCGATCCAGCGCAAATACGACGTCGCCCCGCTCCGACCCGCGATGATCGCCTTCATCCGCTGGATCGCCGATTACACCGTGACGCCGCCCGGCATGGTCCTGCGCCTCGCCCTGCGCCATGACGAGAGCGCCGGCATCGCCCGCGAGCGCACCGGCGTGCGCCTCACCGAGCGTCGCCCGGAGCGCCGCACCAGCGCGCGCGAGAGGGTCATCGCCGCGCTGCTCGACGGCTTCGTGCGCTCCAAGAGCGACGCCGCGCGCGAGGCCGGCGTGTCGCCCTCGGTGGTGGACGGGCTCGTCGACGACGGCGTGCTGGAGACCGTCGTGCTGCCCCCCGAGCCCGCCGCCGAAGCTCCCGATCCCGATCATTCCCGCCCCGAGCTGCTGCCCGCGCAGGCCGAGGCCGCCACCCGCCTCGTCGCGGCGGTGAAGGCCCGCGCCTTCCAGCCCTTCCTGATCGACGGCGTCACCGGCTCCGGCAAGACCGAGACCTATTTCGAGGCGGTGGCCGAGGCCATCCGCCAGGGCCGGCAGACCCTGATCCTGATGCCGGAAATCGCCCTCACCCAGGCGTTCCTCGACCGTTTCGCCCGCCGCTTCGGCGTGCGCCCGGCGGAATGGCATTCGGCGGTGTCGACCAAGCGGCGCGGGCGCGTCTTCAAGGGCGTCGCCTCCGGCGAGGTCCGCGTGGTGGCGGGCGCGCGCTCGGCACTGTTCCTGCCCTTCGCCGACCTCGGCCTCATCCTCGTCGACGAAGAGCACGACAACGCCTACAAGCAGGAAGACGGCGTGCACTACCATGCCCGCGACATGGCGGTGGTGCGCGCGCGGCTGGAGGCGGCGACCGTCGCCCTCGTCTCCGCCACCCCTTCCATCGAGACCGAGGTGAACGCCCGGCGCGGCCGCTACACCCGCCTCGCTTTGCCCGAGCGCTTCGCCGGCACGAAGGTGCCCCGCCTCGAGCCCATCGACCTGCGCCGCGAGGGGCCGCCGCGCGGCCAGTGGATCGCCCCGCGCCTCGCGCAGGAGATGGAGCGCACCATCGAGGCCGGCGGGCAGGCGCTGCTGTTCCTCAACCGGCGCGGCTATGCCCCGCTCACCCTGTGCCGCGCCTGCGGCCACCGCATCAAATGCCCCTCCTGCTCGTCCTGGCTGGTCGAACACCGCTTCCGCCGCCGGCTCGAATGCCACCAGTGCGGCTACGCCACGCCCGTTCCCACCGAATGCCCGAACTGCCACGAGCCCAATTCGCTCATTCCCTGCGGCCCCGGCGTCGAGCGGCTGCACGAGGAGGCGGCCAAGCTCATGCCGGAGGCCCGCCTGCAGGTGCTCTCCTCGGACCTCGCCGGCGGGGTGGAGCGGCTGCGCGCCGAGCTGAAGGCGATCGAGGATGGCGAGGTCGACATCATCATCGGCACCCAGCTCGTCGCCAAGGGCCACAACTTCCCCGGCCTCGCGCTGGTCGGCGTCATCGACGCCGATGTCGGGCTGGGGCACGGAGACCCCCGCGCGGCCGAGCGCACCTTCCAGCTCCTGCATCAGGTCGCCGGCCGCGCCGGCCGCCACGAGATGGAGGGCCGGGCCTTCCTGCAGACCTACATGCCGGAGCATCCGGTGATGCAGGCGCTGGTGGCGGGTGACCGCGACGCCTTCTACGACCGCGAGATCGGCGTGCGCGAGGAGGCGCATCTGCCGCCCTTCGCCCGCTTCGCCGCCCTCATCGTCTCCGGCACCGATCCGCACGCCGCGCAGGCGCACGCCCGCGCGCTCGCCGCCTGCTCGCCCTTCACCGGGGAGGTGCGCGTGCTCGGCCCGGCCGAGGCGCCGCTGGCGCTGGTGCGCGGGCGCCATCGCTACCGCCTGCTGGCGCGCTCGGCCCGCCTGTTCGACCTTTCCGCCTATGTCCGGGCGTGGATGGCGGGCGCGCCGCGCGCGACGGGAAATCTGCGCGTCGAGATCGACATCGATCCGCAGAGCTTCCTCTAGCCGGCGCCCGCCCTGGCCCCGTGCCCGCCCTGCCCCATACCCCTTGCCCGAAGCCATTGACGAACCGGCGGCCGGCGCCTAGCTTCCCCCTCCATGATGAAGGTCACGAACGAGAGCGCGCTCATTCGCGCGGGACGGCGAATTCGTCGCCCGGCCGACAGGCTCGGCCGGGATTTCTGAACGCACGCCTTCCCGAATTCTCGTCATCGGACGCTAGCCATGAACGCCGGCCTTTATCGCCATCGCCTCGTCGTCGAGGCCGATGCCCATCCCAATCTCATGCTCCGCCTGCTCGAACCCTTCGCCGTCCACGACGTCCAGCCGACCCGCATCCGGCTCGACGGTCCGCCGGACGGCAGGATCGACCCGGCCGATCTCGGCGACATGCGGGCGGAGATCGCCTTCGTCGCCTCCCCCGAAATCGCCGAGCGCCTGTGGGCGCGCATCGACGTGATGGTGCCGGTGCGCACCTCCCATCTCGTCTCGAGCGCCATTGTGGAAGCGGCAGCCTGAACCATGCTGACCCAGCTCGGCGCCATCGCCCTCGTCGTGGCGCCGGTCTTCGGGCTCATCGGCCTCGGCTTCGTCGCCTCGCTCTCCGGCCACCTGCGTGAACGCGCGGCGGAGGGCCTGTCCGAATACGTGTTCGGGCTGGCCGTGCCGGTGCTCATCTTCAAGACGCTGGCCGAGGCACGGCTGCCCGAGGAAGGCCAGCCCTGGGGCTACTGGATCGCCTATTTCACCGGCGCCTTCATCGTCTTCGCCATCGGCATGACGGTGGCGCGCCGCGTCTTCGGGCGCGCCCACACCGAAGCGGTGATCCACGGCTTCACGTCGGGCCAGGCGAACACCGTGTTCGTCGGCGTGCCGCTGATCCTCCAGGCCTTCGGGCCGGAGGGCGCGGTGCCGCTCTTCCTGCTCATCGCCATCCACCTGCCGATCATGATGGTGGTGGCGACCGTGCTGGCGGAAGGCGCCGCGGCGGGCGTCTCGCTCGCCACGCTGCGCCGGCTCGGCCGGATGCTCGCCTTCAATCCCATCCTCATCGGCATCTATGCCGGCGGCATCGCCAAGGTCGTCGGCTATGTGCCCGGCGGCGTGCTCAAGCAGACGCTGGACATGCTCGCCGCCTCGGCGGTGCCCTGCGCGCTGGTCTCGCTCGGCCTCGCCCTGCATCGCTACCCGATCCGCGGCGACATCGGCCCCGCCGTGGTCATCACCGCGCTGAAGCTCGTGGTGCACCCCGCCATCGTCTATGTGCTGACACGCCTGCTGCCCATGCCGCCGGTCTGGGCGGACGTGGCGGTGGTCTTCGCCGCCATGCCCTGCGGCATCAACGCCTATCTGCTGGCGCAGCGCTACAAGGCCGGCGTCACCGCCTCGGCCAGCGCCGTGTCGCTATCCACTGCCGCGAGCCTGTTCACCGTGACGGTCTGGTTCCTGATTCTCGGGGTGAGCTAGGTCGCGGAATCGTCGCGCGGGGGCGTGGCCGCCGTGAGCGCATCGTCCGGCTGCGGCCAACGCGCCAGCGCCTCATGTCCCGCCGGCGTAAGGGCATAGACGCCCCGCTCGGTGCGCGCGAACCAGCCATAGACGTTGTCGAGCAGGATTTTCCCGGCATCCGGCGCCTGCGCGCGCAGCTCACGCGGACGCCGCGGCCCCGCCGCCATGGCCGCCGCACAGGCCAGCGCCTGCTGCCGGTAGGCGGTCATGATCGGCGCGCGCGAGCCGCCGCCGGCAACCGGATCCCCCCGCCGCCGCCGATGCTCCTCCACCAGCCGCGAGCGGCGGCGCGGATCCTTGCGCGGCATCGGTGCGACCGGGCTGACGACGATCTCCACCTCGCCGGCGGGCGATACGGCGAGCATGCCGAACCCCAGCCGGCGGCACAGGTTGCGGAATCGCGAGTCGCTCTCGCGCCCCTTTCCGCGCAACGAGGCACGCGCCGCCAGCCACACCTCGTCGCAGGCGGCGGCCCGATCGACCGCCTGAAGCACCAGCTCCAGATTGAAGCTGAGCTTCATCTCGCCGATGACCACGAGCGGCGTGCCGTCCTGCGGGAGCGCGACCAGATCGCAACTTCCGATCTCCCCCTTGACGGAGAAGCCGAGCCCTTCGAGGAACCGTTTGACCGGCAGATAGAGAGAGGTCTCCAGGATCGGAACTCCGCTCGGGCCGGCCGGCAATCCGGCCGACAAGGATGAAGAGGCGTCAGCCGTGGGTCGGGGAGGATCTTCCGCGGCCCGCCGATGCGGTCTTCCGGGTGGCGAGCCAGATCACATGGCGCGCGCCGCCGCCCCGGCCATTGGCCCGCACGCGCGCCTCCTCCACGCCGAACCCCGCCCGCCGAAGCCGCGCGGTGAAATCATGGTCCGGCGCCGAGGACCAGACCGCCAGCACGCCGCCGGGGCGCAGCGCCGCGCGGGCCGCGCCGAGCCCGGCCGGGCTGTAGAGACCGTCATTGGCCGCGCGGGTCAGCCCGCCCGGCCCGTTGTCGACATCGAGCAGGATCGCGTCATAGGTCGCGCGGCCGTCGCCGATCAGGCCGGCGACATCGCCCTCGAACAGGCTGACGCGCGGATCGCTCAGACTTGTCCCGAAAATCTCCGCCATCGGCCCGCGCGCCCAGGCGACGACCGCCGGCACCAGCTCCGCGACCACGATCTGCGCATCGCCGCCGACCTCGTTCAGGGCGGCGCGCAGCGTAAAGCCCATGCCGAGCCCGCCGATCAGCAGCCGCAACGCCGGGCGCGGCCCCAGCCGCGCGCAGACCAGCGTGGCGAGCGCCTGTTCCGAGCCGCTGAGGCGGCTGTTCATCAGCTCCGTGGCGCCGGCCATGATGGAGAACTCGTCGCCGCGCCGCTTCAGGCGCAGCTCGCCGAACCCGTCCGGCACTTTCGCGGTATCGAGCAGGGTCCAGGGAATCATCGGGCAACCCGTTGCGGCATGGCCCGTCTGGGTAGCGCCGATCGGGGGGACCGGACAAGTCCATCCCACCCGCCCTTCCGGCCGGCGGCGCCGCTACCCGGAGCGAGAGCCGGCGCCGCTCGGGCAGACGTCCGCCAGCCGGCGCACCTCATCCGGCTCCATCCCGCCCTCCCGCAGCGCGCGCAGCGATTGCGAGCCGATCGACTTGGACAGCTTGCGCCCCTCGCCGTCGAGCAGCAGCCCATGATGGGTGTAAAGCGGCGCGGGCAGGCCGAGCAGGCTCTGCAGCAGCCGGTGCACGGACGTCGCCGCCCTCAGATCCGCGCCGCGCACCACATGGGTCACGCCCTGCAGCGCGTCGTCCACCACCACGGCGAGGTGATAGCTGGTCAGCATCTCCTTGCGGGCGATGACCACGTCGCCCCAGGCCAGCGGATCGGCCGCGACCGTCGTCTCACCCGCTTCCCGCCAGCCGATCTCCCGCCAGTCCAGCGGCCCGGCCAGCGCCGCCGCCCGCTTCATGTCGAGCCGCAGCGCATAGGGCTCCCCCGCCGCCTGCCGCCGCGCCCGTTCCTCCTCGCTCATCGTCGCGCGGGAGAACGGAAACAGCGGCGCCTCGTCCGGGTCGCGCGGCCAGCCCGGCCGCTCCGCCACCGCGCGGCGGATCGCGCTCCGGCTCTCGAAGCTCGCATAGACGAGGCCCATGCCGGCGAGCCTCTCCAGCGCCGCCCGGTAGTCCGCCATGTGCTCGGACTGCCGGCGCACCGGCGCCTCCCAGGCGAGGCCCAGCCAGGCAAGATCCTCAAGGATCGCCGCCTCGTATTCCGGCCGGCAGCGCGCGGCGTCGATGTCCTCGATGCGCAGCAGCAGCCGCCCCCCGGCGGCGCGCGCCATCGCGTCGTTGATCAGCGCCGAACGCGCATGGCCGAGATGCAGCAGCCCGTTCGGGCTCGGCGCGAAGCGGAAGGTGGGGCGGATGCTGTCGTTCATCGCCCGCTGGTGTAACGCCTCAGAACTGGCGCGCCACCATCATCTTCTTGATCTCGGCGATCGCCTTGGCCGGGTTCAGCCCCTTCGGGCAGGCCTTGGCGCAGTTCATGATGGTGTGGCAGCGATAGAGCCGGAACGGGTCTTCCAGGTCGTCCAGCCGGTCGCCGGTCGCCTCGTCGCGCGAATCGATCAGCCAGCGATAGGCCTGCAGCAGCGCCGCCGGGCCGAGATAGCGGTCGCCGTTCCACCAGTAGCTCGGACAGGAGGTCGAGCAGCACGCGCACAGGATGCACTCGTAGAGCCCGTCGAGCTTCTCGCGGTCGCCGCGCCCCTGCCGCCATTCCTTCTCCGGGGCCGGCGTCTCGGTGTGCAGCCAGGGCTCCACCGAGGCGTGCTGGGCGTAGAACTGGGTGAGGTCCGGCACCAGGTCCTTCACGACGGGCATGTGCGGCAGCGGGTAGATCTTCACCGCCGAGGCGTCCACGTCGTCCATGCTCTTGAGGCAGGCGAGCGTGTTGGTGCCGTCGATGTTCATCGCGCAGGAGCCGCAGATGCCCTCGCGGCAGGAGCGGCGGAAGGTCAGGGTCGGATCGACCTTGTTCTTGATGTAGATGAGGCCGTCCAGCACCATCGGGCCGCAATCGTCGCGGTCGACGTAATAGGTGTCGACGCTCGGGTTTTTCCCGTCGTCGGGGTTCCAGCGATAGATGCGGTACTCGGTCAGCCGGTTGGCGCCGGCGGGCTTGGGCCACACCTTGCCTTCGGTGATCTGCGAGTTCTTCGGCAGGGTCAGCTGGACCATGGCGGAAGGTGTCCTTCGAAGACGGCTCTCGAAAAGCGAAGTCCCGCCCGCGCCGGATGCGCGGGCGCTCGGGTCAGTAAACGCGCTTGCGCGGCTCGATGTACTGGATGTCGTTCGACAGCGTGTAGGTGTGCACCGGGCGCTCGTCGAGCGTCACCGCCTGCTTGTCGAAATCGACGAAGGCCAGCGTGTGCTTCATCCAGTTGGCGTCGTCGCGCTCGGGGAAGTCCTCGCGCGCATGGGCGCCGCGGCTTTCCGTGCGGGCGGCCGCGCTTTCCATCGTCACCGTCGCCAGCGCGATCAGGTTGTCGTACTCCAGCGTCTCGATGAGGTCTGAGTTCCAGATCAGCGAGCGGTCGGTCACGTCGATGTCGCTCGTGCCGGCGAACACCTCGGCGATCAGCTTGCGGCCTTCCTGCAGCACATCGCCGGTGCGGTAGACGGCGCAGTTGTTCTGCATCACCTTCTGCATGGAGAGGCGCAGCTCGGCCGTCGGCGTGCCGCCATGGGCGTTGCGGAAGTGGTCGAGGCGCGAAAGCGCCAGCTCGGCGGAGTTCGCCGGCAGCTCGGGCTGCTTGTCGCCGGGGGTGAGGATGTCGGCGCAGCGCAGCGCCGCCGCGCGGCCGAACACCACGAGGTCGGTCAGCGAATTCGAGCCGAGCCGGTTGGCGCCGTGGATCGACACGCAGGCGCATTCGCCCACCGCCATCAGGCCGGGCACCACATGGTCCGGGTTGCCGTCCTTCTTGGTGACGACCTCGCCGTGGAAGTTCGTGGGAATGCCGCCCATGTTGTAGTGCACGGTCGGCAGGACCGGGATCGGCTCCTTGGTCACGTCGACGCCGGCGAAGATCTTCGCGCTCTCGGAAATGCCCGGCAGGCGCTCGTGCAGGATCGCCGGGTCGAGATGGTCGAGGTGCAGGTAGATGTGGTCCTTGTTCTTGCCGACGCCGCGTCCCTCGCGGATCTCCATGGTCATGGAGCGGGAGACGACGTCGCGCGAGGCGAGGTCCTTGGCGGAGGGGGCGTAGCGCTCCATGAAGCGCTCGCCCTCGGCATTGGTGAGGTAGCCGCCCTCGCCGCGCGCGCCCTCGGTGATCAGGCAGCCCGAGCCGTAGATGCCGGTCGGGTGGAACTGCACGAACTCCATGTCCTGCAGCGGCAGGCCGGCGCGCAGCACCATGGCGTTGCCGTCGCCGGTACAGGTGTGCGCCGAGGTGGCGGAGAAATAGGCGCGGCCATAGCCGCCGGTGGCGAGGATCACCGTCTGCGCGCGGAAGCGGTGCAGGGTGCCGTCGTCCATCTTCAGGGCGACGAGGCCGCGGCAGCGGCCGTCATCGTCCATGATCAGGTCGAGCGCGAAATACTCGATGAAGAATTCGGCCGAGTGCTTCAGCGCCGCGCCGTAGAGCGTGTGCAGGATGGCGTGGCCGGTGCGGTCGGCGGCGGCGCAGGTGCGCTGCGCCGGGCTCTTGCCGTAGTCGATCGTCATGCCGCCGAAGGGGCGCTGGTAGATCTTGCCTTCCTCGGTGCGCGAGAACGGCACGCCCCAGTGCTCCAGCTCGTAGACGGCGGCCGGCGCGTGGCGCACGAGATATTCGATGGCGTCCTGGTCGCCCAGCCAGTCCGACCCCTTCACGGTGTCGTACATGTGGTAGCGCCAGTCATCGGTGCCCATGTTGCCGAGCGAGGCGGCGATGCCGCCCTGCGCCGCGACGGTGTGTGAGCGGGTCGGGAAGACCTTGGTCACGCAGGCGGTGCGCAGCCCGGCTTCCGAGCAGCCCACCACGGCGCGCAGGCCCGCGCCGCCGGCGCCCACCACCACGACGTCATAGGTGTGATCGGTGATCGGATAGGCGGCGCCGTTCACCGAGGCGCCGTCGGCGGCGCCATTGGCGGAGATGGTCTCGGCCATCGGTCCCTCAGCCTCCGAAACTAATCTTGAGGATGGCGAACGCCCCGGCGCTGCCAACCGCGATGGTGAAGAAGGTATTGGCGATGAGCGCGAGTACCTTCACGCCCTCGGAATGCACGTAGTCCTCGATCACCACCTGCATGCCGATGCGCATGTGGAACGTCACCGAAAACAGCAGCAGCAGCAGCACGATCGCGACCAGCGGGTGGCCGAGCGTCGCGACGGTCGCCGCGTGCCCCTGCCCCGCCACGCAGATGACGATCGGCAGCGCGATGAGGATCAGGATGAGATTGGACAGCGCGGTCACGCGCTGCAGCCAGAAATGGCCGGTGCCGGAGCGCGCCGAACCGAGGCCGGCAACCCGCCGGCGCGGGGTGCGCATGGAAGAACCGGAAGAGGTGCTCATGCTTCAGCCCTTCACCAGCCAGATGGCGATCCAGAGCAGCACGGTCAGCCCGATCGAACCGCCGATCGTCAGCTTGGCCATAAGCTCGCGCGCCTCCGGGCCGAAGCCCGCGCCGGTGTCCCAGATGAAATGACGTATGCCGCCGATCGCGTGATGGATCAGCGCCCAGCTGTAGCCGACCAGCACGATGAGGCCGATCCAGCTGCCGTAGATTCCGTTCACGAGGTCGAATGCCTCGGGAGAGCTCGCGGCGGCGATGAGCCAGATCACGAGCAACAAGGTGCCGAAATACAGCGCCACGCCGGTGATGCGGTGCACGATGGACATCATCATCGTCAGCATCGGGCGGTAGATTTGCAGATGCGGGGAAAGAGGCCGCTCGGCCGCTCCTGCCATGTCGGTGTCCCAGATCACTCAGGAATATGTTGTGTGCGTAGCGGAAACGATTGCAGTTCGCAATCATTCCAAAGGTGGCGTCTATCGTTCCTCCCGCAGCGCCCATTGTCCCGGTTGCGCCGCAGCAACCCACCCTAGCCCAACGGCCGGGTGCCGCGCATCCCCCTATCGTCGGTATTCGGACGCCGGGCCGGACCGGCGCCAACCGGTGCGATGACGGGGCGTTAACCATCTTCGCCATTTAATTGGCGAAAATCCGCCGTCTGAATGGGTTTCCGCGAAACCCGCCGTGTCGAGGTTGCGTAGCTTATGCATTTCGCGAAACCCAGCTTCCTGATCGGCGCATTGTTCGCGGCCTCCCTCGCGCTCGTCTGCGCCGCCGCCCCGGCACGGGCCGCCGACACGGTGCGCACCGTCGTCTCCGGCGGCATCAAGCGCGAATACATCCTGCACATCCCCAAGGGCGCGCCGGAGGGGCCGAAGCCGCTGGTGATCGCCCTGCACGGCGCCCTCCAGCCGGCCGGCATGATGCAGCGCTACCTCGACCTCGACGCGGTAGCCGACCGCGAGGGCTTCGTCGTCGCCTATCCCAAGGGCCTCAATCTCCTGTGGAACGACGGGCGCAGCTCCATCGCCGGCTTCCTGCCGCTGCTGCACCGGCGCGACGACGGCCGCTTCGTGCTCGACGTGCTGGACCGGCTCGCCGCCGAGGGCATCGCCGATCCCGGCCGCGCCTATCTCATGGGTTTCTCGAATGGCGGCTTCCTCACCGCCTTCGTCGCCTGCCGCTATGCCGAGCGATTCGCCGCCTATGCCGCGCTGATGATGACCGTGCCGGTCGGCTACGCGCAGTCCTGCAAGCCCTCGAAGCCGGTGCCGATCCTGCTGATGAACGGCACCTACGACCCCATCGTGCCGATGTTCGGCCGCCCGACGCCCGGCGCCCGGCTGATGTCGGCCTCGTCCACCGCCTCGCTGTTCGCCCGGCTCGACGGCTGCGCCGCCCCCCAGCAGACCAGCGCGCCGCATGCCCGCATCTGGCGCTGGGAGCGCTGCGCGCCGGGCGCGGCGGTCGCCTATTACGAGATCGCCGGCGGCCACCAGCCGCCCTCGCAGTCGACCGGCGCGGTCGACGCCCTCGCCAGCGTGCTGCTCGGCCCGCGCCGCAGCGGCCTCGACGCGCCGCAGGAGATCTGGGCCTTCTTCAAGCGCTTCGGCGCTCCCAGATCCGCGCCCGACCGGGCGCCCGAAGCCGCCGAGCCGCGGGTCGCCGCCACGGCTGCCCCGTCTGTGGCGCCCATGGCGTCCCCGCCCACTACCGCCCTCGCCATGGCGCCGACGCCGGCTCCCGCCGCCGATGCCGCGCCCATCCTGCGCAACCCGGATTCGCCCGCCACCGCCTGGCAGGGCATCGCGCCGCAGGATGGCGGCGAGCCGGCCGGCAATGGGCAGGCCGTCTCCCACACCTCTGCCGTCTCCCGCGTCGCCACCGCGGTACCGCTGCCGCCCCCTTCGCCCCTGCGCGAGCGCACCACGATCCCCCGGTAAAACCCCGCACACCCCGGTCAATCGCCCGTCCCGCCATGCTTTTGCCGTGAGCCGCGGTCTAGATCGCCGTCCCGTCACCGGCGCCGGGCGATTCGTCGTGCCGGCGGGTTGACGGCATCGGCCGTGGACGGCATCGTCGCCGCCCTGCCCCGCCCGGGGGTAAGACCGAACCACACATCGTCGCGTCCGCCCCGGCGGACGCCAAGTCGCACAGGCGCCCGGAGCCGGCATCGGCCGCCACCGGGACGTTGGGGAACGCGGGGAAGCTTGTTGGAGACCAGACGCGGACCAGCAGGCGGAAGACATTCGCATGTCGCGGCGTTCGACCTCGGCGACGAGCCCCCGCTCGGCGTCGACGGCGATGCCGAGGAGCCGATCAACCGCCGCCGCATCTCGATCCGCTGGCTGATGGCCACGCTGCTGACCGGCATCTGCGGCGCCGCCCTGATGGGTGGCGCGGTCTATGCCGCGCTCGACGGCGAGTACCGTTTCGCCCAGACGCCGGAAACCGTGCGCTCCGCCCTGCGCGGCGCGCTGGCCGCCGGCGAGCGCCCCTCCAACGTCGCCCGCAAGGGCGACCGTATGTCGATCCTCTCCGAGAGCTTCAGCGCCCGCCAGACGCTGCGCCTCGCCACCACGGCGAAGGACGGCGACCGCGAGGTGATCAAGGTCCGCGCCGTCACCAAGGTGGCGAGCAACCTCGCCCAGTCGGTCACCTCCGCCTCGGTCGACGTGCCGCGCTTCAACCCGGCCAAGCTGATCGCCGAATCCTCCGACGCCGGCGACGCCGATGCCGGGCAGGCCGAGCCGACCGGCGACCTCACCATCGTCGTGCGCGACATCTCCGACCTGCCGCCGAGCACCCGCTTCGCCGCCGAACTGCCGATGGAAGACGTGCTGATGAAGGTGCGCGAGAGCGCCGAATTCAGCCTGCCGGCCGCCGACAGCCGGGCGCCCGTCCTGCCCGGCCTCGGCGCCATGGCCTACGCGCCCTCGGGCGCCGCCGATCCGCTCAACGCGCTGCAGCAGCCCGAGAACGTCTCCTCGGTCGGCAAGTCGGCGGAGGACACCTCCGGCGGTAATGACTGGTCCGAGCGCACCGTCGTCGCCAAGGCGGGCGACACCGTCGCCTCCATCCTCGCCGATCTCGGCGTCTCCCGCGACAATGCCCGCGCCGCCGCCGCCGCCTTCGGCCCGCGCGAATTGCAGGGCCGCCTTGCCGCCGGCCTGCGCCTGAAGGTGCTGCTCGACAACACCAGCGGCGAGGTGATGCCGGCGCGCATCGCCGTGTTCGGCGACAGCGGGCATCAGGGCACGGTCGCGCTCTCCGATCTCGGCCGCTACCTGCCGGTGCAGGAAACCGCCGACATGCAGGTCGCCGACGTCGCCCCGGACGACGCCGACGAGGAAGGCGGCGGGCGCATCACCCTCTATGACAGCATCTGGGAGACCGCGCTGCGCCACGAGGTGCCGCGTCCCGTCATCGAGAGCATGATCCGCGTCTATTCCTTCGACGTGGATTTCGAGCGCCCGGTGCGCGCCGGCGATTCGTTCGAGGTGATCTACGAACCGGACGAGGCGGGCGGCGCCGGCGGCGTGCTGTTCGCCGGCCTCACCGTGGGCGGCGAGGAGCGGCGCTATTACCGCTACCAGACGCCCGACGACGGGCTGATCGACTTCTATGACGAGAACGGCAAGAGCGCGAAGAAATTCCTCGTCCGCAAGCCGCTCTCCGGCGGCATCATGCGCTCGGGCTTCGGCATGCGCCGCCACCCGATCCTCGGCTACAGCCGCCTGCATTCGGGCGTCGACTGGGCCGACCGCACGGGCACGCCGATCTACGCCGCCGGCAACGGCACCATCAAGAAGGCCGCCTGGACCTCCGGCTATGGCCGCCGCATCGAGATCCAGCACGCCAACGGCTACGTCACCACCTATTCGCACCAGTCCGGCTTCGCCAAGGGCATCCGCGAGGGGCTGCGGGTCCGTCAGGGCCAGCTCATCGGCTATGTCGGCTCCACCGGCCTCTCCACCGGCGCCCATCTGCACTACGAGGTGCTGGTGAACGGCCGCTTCGTCGATCCCATGCGCATCCGCCTGCCGCGCGGCCGCGCCCTCGACGGACGGATCCTCGTCGGCTTCGAGGACGAGCGCGAGCGCGTCGACACGCTGCTCAACCACGGCCCCGCCGCCCGCGTCGCTTCCGGCGGCTCGAGCGACGACGGCACCAACTGATCCGGCCGCCGATGCTCGACGGCCCGCGTGTCTCCCCCCGTTCCGGCAAGCCGGCAACGTCCCTCGTCGTGCTGCTGCACGGCTACGGCGCCGACGGGCGCGACCTGATCGATCTCGCGGACTACTGGGGCCCTCTGGTACCCGACGCCGCCTTCGTCTCCCCCCACGCGCCCGAGCCGCTCGCCATCGGGCCGGTCGGCCGGCAATGGTTCGGCTATGTGGAGCGCGACGACCGCGAGCGCTGGATCGGCGTGCAGGCCGCCCACCCCGCGCTCGACGCCTTCCTCGACGCCGAGCTGGCGCGCCTCGGCCTTCCCGGTTCGCGCCTCGCGCTGGTCGGCTTCAGCCAGGGCACGATGATGGCGCTCCACACCGGCCTGCGCCGTAAGGTCGCCCCCGCCGGCATCGTCGGCTTCTCCGGCATCCACGTGCTGGCGCCGGAGCGCGCCATGGCGGAGTTCGACGCGCAGATCACCAGCCGCCCGCCGGTGCTGCTGATCCATGGCGATCTCGATCAGGTCGTGCCGCCGGTGGCGCTGCCCCGGGCGGTGGAAAGCCTTCAGGCGCGGGGCATCACGGTCCGCGCGCACCTGTCCAACGGCCTCGCCCACGGCATCGACCGGACGGGGCTGACGCTCGCCGGCAACTTCCTCGCCGAAATCCTCGCCTGACCGGCGCCGGCGTCCCGCTGCGTCCCGCACGCCTCACCTCGGCGCGCATCGCGACGGAATGCATGCAGGCGCTTCACAAGATTGACACGCTACATATAGACTATCGCCGTGCGTCGAGCGGCGCCGATTCAGCCGTTGGCGGCGCTTCAAGCAGGGAGCGAGCGTTGACGGCGACTTTGTCTCCGGGTGCCTGGCCTGCCCTCGTGCTCAACGCCGATTACCGGCCGTTGAGCTACTACCCGCTGTCGGTCTGGTCCTGGCAGGACGCGATCAAGGCCGTGTTCCTCGACCGGGTGAACATCGTCGAATATTACGAGCGGCAGGTCTCCAGCGCCAATTTCCAGATGCGCCTGCCGAGCGTCGTCTCGCTCAAGGCGTTCATCCGACCGGCGCGCCAGCCCGCCTTCACCCGGTTCAACGTCTTCCTGCGCGACCGCTTCACCTGCCAGTACTGTGATTCGCGCGACGACCTCACCTTCGATCACGTCGTCCCGCGCTCGCGCGGCGGCCAGACCACCTGGGACAACGTCGTCGCCGCCTGCTCGCCCTGCAATCTGCGCAAGGGCAGCCTGATGCCGGCCGAGGCGCACATGATCCCGCGCCAGCGCCCCTTCCAGCCGAGCGTCTTCGACCTGCACCAGAACGGCCGCCACTTCCCGCCGAACTACCTGCACGACAGCTGGGTCGACTATCTCTACTGGGACACCGAGCTGGATCCGTGAGGCTCGCCGAGCCTCCCCGCGAAGGAACAACGTCATGGCCGGGCTCGTCCCGGCCATCCACGTCTTTCAGTCGCTGGCCAGTCCCTGATCGTGGATGCCCGGGACGAGCCCGGGCATGACGGCGAGCCTCAATCGCGCGCGGCGGCGCCCCACATGGCGACCACGGTCAGCGCGGCGGCGATGAAGGCGTTGTAGCCCGCCAGCGACAGGCCGAAGAGCCGCCACGGCGCCTCGTCGCAGCGCACCACGCGCGCCTGCTGGAGCTGGGAGAGCAGGTCGCCGGACTGCAGCGCCGGGCCGGCGCCGGAGCAGGCGGTCGGCCCCGCCCACAGCCCCCATTCGACGCCGGAATGATAGATGGCGAGGAACGTCCCGAGCGCCATCAGCATGCCGGCAAGGCCGAGCGCGACGCGCGCCAGCCCGGCCCGTCCACCGGCCGCCGCCAGCACGCCGAGCAGCGCGACCGGCACGCCGACATAATAGGGAATGCGCTGTTCGAGGCAGAGCGGGCACGGGGCGAGCCCGACCACGAGCTGGAAATACCAGGCCCCCGCCAGCGTGCCGGCACCCATCACCGCGACGATGAGCCCCGCCGTGACCAGCCGGTTGCGCACCGCGGACGAGGGAGGGGAAATGGCGGACGGCGTATTGGTCATGGCGGGCCCCGGTCTGGAACGTTCGCGCTACAACTAGCCGCTGCCGGCTTCGGCGCAAATGACGAAGATCATCACGTGTGAGCCATCTCCGGCCGGGCGCCGTCCCGGCAGCCGTCAGTCGGCCAGCGCGAAGCGCAGCGCCCGCGCCATCGCCGCCGGCAGGATGGAGGCGTGGTCCTCGCCCGCCATCAGCTCGAAGCACACCTGCGCTCCCGGCCCCAGTTCCTTCGCCGCCCGCGCGGAATAATCCCGTGCCCGGTCCACCATCGCCCGGCGCGCCCGGCGCGCCGCCATCTCGCCGGCCTCCGGCCGCGCCGCCTGCCAGGGCGAGAGCGCTTGTTCCCATTCGCCGACCATCACCGCGAGACGGGGCGGCGCCGCACGTTCCGCCGCGAGCCCGGCGACCAGCCGCGCCTCGTCCCACCAGATGGACGGGCTGACCGCGACGTAGTTGCGGAAGGCATGGCCGTCGCGCGCCATCACGTCGAGCGTGAACCAGCCAGCCAGCGAATGGCCGAACAGCGTGTATCGCGCCGGATCGACCGGCAACTCGCGCGCGATGCGCAGCTTCAGCGTGTCCTCGATGAAGGCGAGGAAGGCGTCGCGCCCGCCGGTCGCCCGCTCGCCGCCCCGTCCGCCCTCGGCCCCCGGCCCGGCCGTGTAGTCGAAGCTGCGGCGGGCGCGATGGTCCTCGCCCTCGGGATAGCCGATGCCGACGATCACCGCCTCGCCGATGCCGGTCGCCTGCGGACGCACCGCGCCGCGCCGCATCACCTCGGTGAAGGTGGCGAAGCCCGCATTGGCGTCGAGCATGACGACGACCGGAAAGCCCGCCGCCGGCGCCGCCCCGCGCGGCCGGGCGAGGAAGATCCGCCACGCCTTCCCCCCGCCCTCCGGCGCAAGGTCGAACCATTCGGCATCGGGCAGTGTGACGGGGTTCATCGGCTCGGGTCGCGCTGGGAGACGGAAGCTTCGGGCGGATCGACAGCAAACAGACGCACGTCATGGCCGGGCTCGTCCCGGCCATCCACGTCTTTGCCCCAATACCACGCCGCCGCCAAGGCGTGGATGCCCGGGACACGCCCGGGCATGACGGTGTTGATGCAGCTGCGGACCAAAGGACCGCAGCCGGACAGGAGACGTCCGCCAAAATGGAACCGCTCTAAGGAATTTCCTTTCCGTGGCAGGAACTTGACCCCTCCTCCGGGGTCATGCAGAACCCTTGTCATGAGCGAGCTTTCCCCACACGCGCAAGAACTCGCCGCCTATGCGCGGCTGGTGCGTCGGCGGGTCGCCATCGTCGCCGGGCTCGGCGCCCTCATGCTGGTGGCGCTGCTCTTCGACATCGCCACCGGTCCCTCAAACCTGCCGCTCGGCGACGTCGTCACCGGCATCCTCCACCCCGCCGCCCTCGACGCCCCCGCCCGCGTCATCATCTGGGACGTGCGCCTGCCCTATGCGCTGATGGCGGTGCTGGTCGGCGCCGCGCTGGCGCTCGCCGGGGCGGAGATGCAGACCATCCTCAACAACCCGCTGGCGAGCCCCTTCACGCTCGGCGTCTCCTCCGCCGCCTCCTTCGGCGCGGCGCTGGCACTGGTGCTCGGGGTGGGGCTGCCGCTGCTGCCGGCGGACTGGAACCTGCCGGCCTTCGCCTTCCTCTTCGCCTTCGGCTCGGTGCTGCTGCTGCAGTCGCTGGCCGGCCTGCGCGGCACCGGGGTGGAGACGCTGGTGCTGTTCGGCATCGCGCTGGTCTTCACCTTCAACGCGCTGGTGGCGCTGGTGCAGTTCGTCGCCAGCCAGGAGGCGCTGCAGCAGCTGGTCTTCTGGAGCATGGGCAGCCTGTCGCGGGCGAGCTGGGGCAAGCTCGGCGTGCTCGGCCTCGTCACGCTCGCCGTGGTGCCCTTCTCGCTCAAGGCCTCCTGGCGGATGACGGCGCTGCGCCTCGGCGAGGACCGGGCCCGCTCCTTCGGCATCTCGGTGGCGCGGCTGCGCTTCTTCTCGCTGCTGCGGGTGAGCCTGCTGGCGGCGACCTCCGTCGCCTTCGTCGGCACCATCGGCTTCATCGGGCTGGTGGCCCCGCACATCGCCCGCCTGCTGGTCGGAGAGGATCACCGCTTCTTCCTGCCGGCCTCGATGCTGGCCGGCGCGGTGATCATGTCGCTCGCCTCGGTGGCGTCGAAGACCCTCGTGCCCGGCGCGCTGCTGCCGGTGGGCATCGTCACCGCGCTGATCGGCGTGCCCTTCTTCATGGCCCTCATCTTCTCCCGGCGGGAGCGGCTGTGATGCAAGGAACTGGTGAAACCTTGCCGCAGCTCCACATCGGCGGGCTCCACGTGGGCTATGGCCGCCGCCGGATCATCGAGGCGCTCGACCTCCCCGCCCTGGAAGGCGGCACGGTGACGGCGCTGATCGGCCCCAACGCCGCCGGCAAGACCACGCTGCTGCGCGCGCTCGCCGGCCTCGTGCCGGCGAAGGGCTCGATCCGCCTCGACGACGTCGAGCTCACCGGCCTCTCGGTCGCCGGCCATGCCCGCCACGTCACCTACATGCCGCAGGCGCTGCCCCAGCGCGTAGCGCTCACCGTGTTCGAGGCGACGCTCTCGGCGCTGATGTCCTCGCGCGGCGGCGCGCTGTCGACGGCCGACGCCCATGCCCGCGCGCTCGACGCGCTGGCGCGGCTCGGCATCTCCGATCTCGCCATGCGCGGCCTCGACGAGCTGTCCGGCGGCCAGCGCCAGCTCGCCAGCCTCGCCCAGTCCATCGTGCGCGAGCCGGCCGTGCTGCTGCTGGACGAGCCGACCAGCGCGCTCGACATCCATCACCAGCTGCGCGTCATGCAGCTCGTCGCCGAGCTGGCGCGCGAGCGTTCGATCATCGTCGTCATCGTGCTGCACGACATCGCCCAGGCCGCCCGCTACGCCCAGCGCGTCGTCGTCCTGCAGAACGGCGCCGTCGCCGCCGACGGTACGCCGGAGGCGGCCATCACCCCGGAGACGCTGGCCCGCGTCTACCGGGTGGAGGCCCGCGTCGAGCGCTGCTCGCACGGCTTCCTGCAGGTGATCGTGGATCGCGCGGTGTAGGTTCAGTACAGCGCGCCTGGATGGGCATCCTTCGAGGCCCGGCAAAACGCCGGGCACCTCGGGATGACGGCGCTCGAGAAAACCCTGTCAGCCCTCTTCTTCCCCTCTCCCCGACGGGGAGAGGGCCGATCACCCCCGCAACGTCGCGCCGCCGTCGATATAGAGGTCGGCCATGGTGACGTGGCCGGCCCGGTCGGACAGCAGGAACACCACCGCGTCGGCGATGTCGTCGGGTGTCGCCAGCTTGGCCAGCGGGATGCCCGCCTTGAAGGTCTCCGGCGAGCCGGCGATCACCCTTGCCGCGCCGTTCCCGTCCGCCCACATGCCGGTCTGCATGGGCGTCAGCGTCGAGCCCGGGGCGACGATGTTGCAGCGTATGCCGAGCGGCGCCAGCTCCAGCCCGAGGCAGCGGGTGAACATGGTCGCCGCCGCCTTGGAGGCCGCATAGGCCGACATGGCGTGGCGCGGAATGCCCGCCGCGTTGGAGCTCACCGTCACCATGGCGCCGCGCTTGCGTGCCTGCATCGCCCGCGCCACCGCGCGGCTCACCCGGAAGACGCCGGCGGCGTTGATGTCGAACACCCGCTCCCACTCGGCGTCGGAGAGCCCCACCACCGGCTCGTAGGAGAGCACGCCGGCGACATTGGCGAGCAGGTCGATCGGCCCCACCTCGCGCTCGACGTGCCCCACCAGAGCGTCGACCGCCTCGGTCGAGCGCACGTCGAGAAGGGCCGGGACGACGGCATCGCCGAGTTCCGCGGCGAGCGCGCTCACGCCCGCCTCCGCCACGTCGCCGGCCACCACCCGCACGCCCTCGGCGTGGAGCTGGCGCACCACCGCGGCGCCGATGCCGCCCGCGGCTCCCGTCACCAGCGCAACCTTGCCGCTCAGACCGCTGTCGCGCATGTCGCGTCTTCCTTCCTGTCGGCGTCGTCGAGCAGGCCCGAGACGACCGGCGCGATGAGCGCCGTCGCCTCCGGCCCGGTAAGATAGGCGTGCAGCGCCGGCACCTCGACCACCTCGACGCGCCCCGCATAGGGCCGCCACTGCTCGGGCGTCAGGTCGCGCCCCTGATGGTCCAGCGCCGCGCGGAAATGGGTGAGCGTGCCGTCAAAGCGCCGGTGGAAATGCCCGCGCACCAGCCGGTTGTTGCCGGCCACCACCCGCACCACGCCGTCGAGCACGGCAGCCGGCAGCCGGCCGAGCGGGCTGTCGGAGGCGCGCAGGAAGGCGAGCACGGAGGCCCGGTTCAGCGCCAGCGCCGGCAGCCGGTCGGGGTCGTGGCCGGCAATGGCGAGCAGCGCCTTCAGCGCGCCGTCCTCGCCGGGGTCCGGCTCGCCCCGCCAGACGTCGGCGGGGTAGGAATCCAGCATCGCCACCACCCCGACCGCCGCGCCGAGCTCGCGCAGGCGCACCGCCATCGCCTGCGCGATGATGCCGCCGACCGACCAGCCGAGAAGGTGATAGGGGCCGTGCGGGCGCACCGCCCGGATGCGCTCCACATAGTCGGCGGCCAGCGCCTCCAGGCTTTCCGGCGTCGCGATATTGGGCGCCAGTGCCGGCGCCTGCAGGCCGTGGACCGTGCGCCGGGGATCCAGCGCCCGCGCCAGCCGTCCGTAGCACCAGGAGATGCCGCCCGCCGGATGGATGACGAAGAGCGGGGGCCGCGAAACATCGCCCTCCGCCAGCGTGACAAGCGGCCCGAGGCCGGCATCGCCGGCCCCCTCCTCGGCGTCGATCAGCCGGGCGAAGCCGGCCAGCGTTGGCTGGGCGAAAAGCGCCCCGAGCCCGGGGTCGCGACCCCATTCCTCGCGCACCCGCAGCAGCAGCGCGACCGCCGCCAGCGAATCCCCGCCGAGGGAGAAAAAATCGTCCTCGGCGAAGACCGGCGAGGCGAGGCCGAGCTGCTCGGCGAACAGTGCGGCGAGCCGCGTCTCGGTCGGCGTCTGCGGCACGCGCGCGCCGGTGCCGGAAAAATCCGGTGCCGGCAGGGCGGCGCGGTCGAGCTTGCCATTGGCGTTCACCGGCAGCGCGTCGAGCATGACGAAGGCCGCCGGCACCATGTAGTCCGGGACGCGCGCGGCCACATGCGCCTTCAGCGCGGAAAGGTCGGCGCCCGGCTCGGGCACGACATAGGCGACGATGCGCTTGGCTCCCCCATCCTCGCGCGCGAGGATGCCCGCCTGCCGCACGAGGCCGGAGGACATAACAGCCGCCTCGATCTCGCCCAGCTCGATGCGCAGGCCGCGGATCTTCACCTGATGGTCGGAGCGGCCGAGGAACACCACCGCCCCGTCCGGTCGCCACAAAGCGAGGTCGCCCGTCGCATAGATGCGCTCGCCCGGCCGGAAGGGATCGGGAAGGAAGCGCTCGGCGGTCAGGTCCGCCCGGCCAAGATAGCCGCGCGCGAGCTGCACCCCGCCGAGATGGAGATGGCCGGGCACGCCCGGCGGCTGCGGCCGGTTCCGCTCGTCGAGCACATAGAGCCGCGTGTTCCACACCGGGAATCCGATCGGCACCGGCAGCGAGCGGTCCCCCTCGCCCGCCGGCCAGTAGCTCACATCCACCGCCGCCTCGGTCGGCCCGTAAAGATTGTGCAGCTCGGCCGTGAGGGTGCGGTGGAAGCGGTCGCGCAGGTCCGCCGGCAGTTCCTCGCCCGAGCAGAAGACGCGTTTGAGCGACAGGCCCTGCACGCTCGGCTCGGCGAGGAAGGCGGCGAGCATGGACGGCACGAAATGCGCGGAGGTGATCGCCTCCTCGCGAATGATCCGCGCCAGCGCCACCGGGTCGCGATGCGCCTGCGGCGGCGCGACGACGAGGCAGGCCCCGGTGAGCAAGGGCAGGAAGAACTCCCACACCGAGACGTCGAAGGTGGCGGGCGTCTTCTGCAGGATGCGGTCGGCGGGGGAGAAGCCGTAATGCACCCGCATCCATTCCAGCCGGTTGACGATGGCCCGGTGCTCGATCACCACGCCCTTCGGCTCGCCGGTCGAGCCGGAGGTGTAGATCACATAGGCCGCGTCTTCCGGCGCGGGACCGGCGAGCGGCGTGCCGGCAAGCGAGGCGCCCGAGGGAGACGTCGGCCAGTCGCCGGGCGTCAGCATCTCGGCCTTGCCGGCGAAGCGGGCGGCGTCCTCCGCCCGCGCCAGCACGAGGCGCGGCCCGGCCGAAGCGAGGATGCGGTCGATCCTCGCGTCGGGCTGGGCGAGATCGAGCGGGAGATAAGCGAGCCCGGCGCGCAGGATGGCGACCAGCGCCACCACCAGCTCGAAGGAGCGCGGCAGTGCGACTGCAACGATGCTACCCGTCGCATTGCTACTGTCGCTGCTACGCTTTTTGCTACTGTTTTTGCTACCCTCCCGGAGCCGCTCCGCCAGCGCCCGGCTGCGCGCATCCAGCGTCGCATAATCCATGGTCGCGCCGGCGAAACGCAGCGCCGGCGCGTGCGGCGTCGCCCGCATCCGCGCCTCGATCAGCGCCGCCAGCGTCGTGTCGGGCACCGGGTGATCCGTCGCGTTGAGAGCGAAGATATGCCGGTGCGCCTCCTCCGGCGTCGCCGTCGGCACCTCGGCGAGCGAGCCTTCCGCAGCGCTCGCCGCCTCGATGAAATGCTTGAGCCGCAAGGCGTTGGCCTCGACGACCTCCCGCGGATAGAGGTCGGGATTGGCGTCCACCTCCAGCCGCAGCCCGTCCGCGCCGTGCAGGCGGAAGGTGAAGGTGATGTCCTCCACCGGCCCGGTCGAGAGCACCTCCAGCCGGCTCTCCAAGCCCTCGAAGCGCGGCGTCTCGTCGAAGGGCAGCAGGTTGATCAGCGGCCCGTGCAGCCGCCGCTGGCCGCCGATCAGCTTCAGGTCGCGGCGCAGCTGCTCGGAGCGGTACCGGCCATGCCGCCGGGCACGGGTGAGGCTCCTCGCCACCGAACCAAGATATTGATCTATATCGTCTTCTTGGGCATCGACGCGCAGCGGCAGCACGTTCATCAGCATCGCCGGCACCCGCGCCGCCGCGCTGCCGAGCCGCGCCATGAACGGCACGCCGAGGATCACCTCCGGCGTTCCGGCATGCCGCCGGACATAGGCGGCGGCGAGCGCGGTGACGACATCCGGCCAGGGGATGTTCGTCCGCTCTCCTATCGCCCGCAGCCGGGCGAAGGCGTCGGCGTCGATTTCCACCGCCCGGCGATGGAAGCTCGGCGCGCTCACTGGATTACCCGCGGCGAGGCTCGCCACCTCCGGCTTGTCGGCGAACAGTTCGCGCCAGTAATCGCCGTCCTTCACCCGCTTGTCGGAGGCCCGATAAGCCGCGTCCTCGGCGAAGGCCGTGGCGATACCGGGCAGCGGCGCGCCGGCCTCTCCCCCGCGCTGGCGGGCGTTGTAGAGGTCCGCCACGCGCTGGGTGAGCAGGATCATCCCGTAGCCGTCAATGGCGAGGTGATGGATGCGCTGCTGCCAGATGAAGCGCTCCGGCCCGAGCACGAAGAGCCGCTCGGCGGCCAGCTTCTCGCGCGTCGGGTCGAGCGGGGTGGCCATGTCGCGGGCGATGTCGGCTTCCGCCGCTGCGAACGGATCGGCAGCGCCAGAAACGTCAACGATTTCCAGCATCGGACGCTGCGCGGGATCGACGACCTGCAGCGGCCCGGACGGGTCGTCGACCATGCGCAACGCCAGCGCATCCGACTCCGCCACCGCCTGCGCCAGCGCCGCCTCGAAAGCCGGCCGGTCGAGCGGGCCCCTCAGCTCGATGTATTGCCCGGTGTTGAACAGCGGGTTCGCCGGATCGAGCCGCTGCGCGTACCACAGGCCCGACTGCGCCTCGGTGAGCGGATGCGCCTCGCCGGGCCGGTCACGCATGATGTCAGCCGCCCCGCGCGCTCTGCTTGGCGCTGACCAGTTCCCACCAGCCGTCGAGCGTCGGCTTCTCCGCAAACTCGGAGAATTCGAGGTCGAGCCCGCCTTCGCTCCAGGCCAGCACGAGGTTCATCGCCCGCATGGAATCGAGGCCGAGATCGATCAGGCTGTCCTCGCCGCCGATCTCCTCGGGGTCCTCGTGCAACATCCTTGCGATATCCGCGCGCATCTTCTCGCGCGTAACCGCCGCCGCAGGGGCGACAATGCGCTTGATGTCGCCGGGTTCGATGGCCATCACAGCACCTCCAGTATCTGCGCGGTGGCGAGCGGCACGCCGCACACATCCGCGACATAGGACAGAGCGAGGTCGTGCCGGGCGCGCGAGAAGTCGGCCAGCGCGTCCGCCGCCAGGAAGGGTTCGATGTCGCGCATGAAGGCGTCGGCCGCGGTGAGCGTGCAGCCGATATGGGCGTAGACGCCGCAGATGATCAGCTGGTCGCGGTCGCGCGCGCGCATCAGCGTCTCCAAATTGGAGCGCTGGAAAGCGCTGTAGCGGTGCTTCACCAGCGTGAAGTCGCCCGGCTCCGGCGCCAGCGCGGTGACGATAGGCTGGTGCTCGGGCGCCGCGCTCATGCCCGGTCCCCAGAGGTTGGCCTGAAGGCCGCGGTCACGGCGGTCCTGATCGCCTTCCTGCGCGGTGTAGAACACCGGCACGCCCGCCGCCCGCGCCGCTTTCGCCAGCGCCGCGATATTGGCGATCACCAGCGCGATGGGCGAGGCGTCCGGCGGGAAGACCCGCAGGAAATAGTTCTGCATGTCGTGGATCAGCAGCGCCGCCCGGTCGCGCTCCAGCTTCCACGGCGCACGCGGCTTCGGCAACTCGTCCGCACGCGGCAGCTCGTAGGGGGCAACTGTCGGCAGCCCCGGTTTGGCAGCCATGCTCACTTCTCCGCCTCGACGGCTTCGAGGAAACGGCGGCGCAGGCTGGCGCGCAACTCCTTGCGGCTCACCTTGCCCACCGCCGTGGTCTCGAAGGCGTCGACGAACACCACCTGGTCCGGCACCTTGAAATCGGCGAGCCCGCGCGTGCGCATCCACGCCTTCAGCGCCGCCGCCTTCGGCTTGTCGCCTTGCGGGATCACGAAGGCGCAGGAGCGCTCACCGAGGAACTCATCGGGGAGAGAGACCACCGCCGCGTCGAACACGCTCGGGTGCGCGAGGAGATGGTCCTCGATCTCCTCGGCCGAGATCTTCTCGCCGGCGCGGTTGATGTGGTCGGTCGCCCGCCCCTGCACGACGAGATAGCCCTCTTGCGTGCGCTTCACCACGTCGCCGGTGCGGTAGAAGCCGTCGGCGGTGAAGGAGCGGGCGTTGGCGCCGTCATTGTTGTGGTAGGCGCGGATCGTATAGGGCCCGCGCGTCAGCAGGTTTCCCGCCTCGCCCTCGGGCACGGGGTTGCCTTCATCGTCGAGGATCAGCACCTCGTCGTCGGCGCTGATCGGCCGGCCCTGCGTGGAGACGATGATCTCCTCGGGATCGTCGAGACGTGTGTAGTTCACCAGCCCCTCGGCCATGCCGAACACCTGCTGCAATGTGCAGCCGAGCACCGGCTTTACCCGGCGGGCGGATTCGGTGAGGAACTTGGCGCCGCCGACCTGCAGCACCTGCAAGGACGAGAGGTCATGCGTCGTGCTCGGCGCCGCCTGCAGCCAGAGCAAGGCGAGGGGCGGCACCAGCCCGGTAATGGTCACGCCCTCGCGCGCGATCAGCGGGAAGGCGGCTTCGGGGCTCGGCGAAGGCGAGAGCACCACACGCGAGCCGGCATGGAGCGCGCCGAACACGCCGGGCGAAGACATGGGGAAATTGTGCGCGACGGGGAGCGCGGCAAGATAGACGCTGTCAGTGTTCAGCTTGCAGATCTCGGCACTGGCGCGGAACGAGTAGATGTAGTCGTCATGCGTGCGCGGGATGAGCTTGGAGAGCCCCGTCGAGCCACCGGAAATCTGGAGAAAAGCCACGTCGGACGGATCGGCGTCTTCCGGCAGCGGCGCGGCGCTGTCGGGAAGGGCATCGAGCGCGGTGAACGGCCCGCCGTCGCCGACAACGACGATGTGTTCGACCTCCGGCACCTCGCGGCGCACCTCTTCGGCCAGCCCGCGATAGTCGAAGCCGTCATGCCGGTCGGCGACGATGTAGCCGCGCGCCTCGGCGGTGCGGGCGAAATGGACGATCTCGACGATGCGGTGGGCCGGCAGCGCGTAGACCGGGATGAGCCGGGCGCGGAACAGGCCGAACACCACGGAGAGGAACTCCGGGATGTTGGGGAGTTGCACGATTACCCGGTCGCCAGGCTTGAGGCCCAGCGCCAGCATGCCGCGCGCGACTTTTTCGGCGCGTTCCTCAAGCTCGCTGAACGTCCAGCGCTGTCCACCGCCGACCACGGCGATATGCTCCGGCAATTCCCGGCCACGCTCGCGCAGGAAGGAGGAGAAGGTCTCGCCACGCCAATAGCCCCTGGCGCGATAGCGGGCGGCGAATTCTTCCGGCCAAATCTGCGACAGCGGCTTCACGCCTGCTCCTCCGAACGCACGCGGCCATGCTCGTCGATGCCGAGCGCACCCAGCAGGGCGGTGAACTTGGCCGAGGTCTCCTCCCCTTCGGCCACGGGGTCCGAGCCGGCCACGATGCCGGCCCCGGCAAAGAGCCGCGCCTCGCGACCGGCGATCTCGGCACAGCGTATGGCGACGTGCCAGGCACCATCGCCCGCGGCATCGCACCAGCCGACCGCGCCGGCATAGAAGCCGCGCTTATAGCCTTCCAGCTCGGCGATGGCACGGGCGGCGGCGGCGCGCGGCGTGCCGCAGACGGCGGGCGTGGGATGCAGCAGCGCGGCAAGATCGAGGGCCGATGTGGCGGCGTCGCGCAGCCGGCCCACGATGCGCGTACCGAGGTGCCACATGCTGGCGGTGGCGGCGAGCGCAGGCGCCTCGGGCGCGGCGAGCTCGGTGCAGTAAGGGGCGAGCAGGTCGAGGATGGCGGTGACCACCTCCCGGTGCTCGCGCCGGTCCTTCTCCGAGGCGAGCAGCCCCTCGGCGGCGGCGCGGTCGGCGGCATCCTCACGGGCCCGCCGCGCCGAGCCCGCCAGCGGGTGCGAGACGACCCTCGCGCCTCGCTTGGACAGCAGCAGCTCTGGCGTCGCCCCGACCAGCGCCCGAGACGCTTCGCCGGAGCCCGCCGCCACCAGCGGCACGCAGAAGGCGGTGACGCTCGCATCCTCCGACAGCGCGCGCAGCAGGGCGCTGGCGTCGATCGCCCGGTCGGCCAGAAGCCGCAGGCTGCGCGAGAGCACGATCTTGCGTAGCCCTTCCTCCCGCCGCGCCATGCGCGAAAGGGCCTCGGCGACGGCGGACTCATAGGCCACGAGAGACGGTTCGGGCGTCACCTCCCAGCGTGGCGGCGGAGCCGCCCCACGCACCAGAGAAGGCGGCGGGAAGGCCGCGGCGAAGCAGGAGCGGCCGGCGCTGCGCGACAGCTCCGCCGGCCGGTAGAGATGGGGCGCAGCCGCTCGGTCGAAGGGCAGCGCGCCGACCACGAGGCGCGGACCGGCGCCCTCGGCCTCGATGAGGGCCCGCGCCCGCTCGCCGAGCGGCGACGGACCGTCCTCGACAAGGCCGAGGCAGCCCCGCCCGACGAGAGTCTCCTCACCGGAGACGAGCGCGAACGGCAGGGCGGGGGCGAACGGTGCCGCCTCGGCAGCCGCCTTCTCCGCCGCATCACACATCCGCATCGCTCCGTGGGGGACCGTCATCGGGCATCCGCGCTCCGGCCGGCCGTCAGGGCTTGATCAGCGTGACGGTGTCGCCGAAGGGATCGACCATCGGCACGGGGCGCGGGCGCTGCCCCTCGCCGCCGGGACCGGCCGGCGGGGCACCGGCAGGCGCGGCCGCCTGCGGCGCGGCGGGAGCCGGCGCGGCGCCGGGGGCGGCAGCGGCACCGGCGGGCGGAGCCGGCGGACGCGGGCGGCCGGCGGTCTTCAGCTTATTGGAGACATAGGCGTTGCCCGAAGCGGCATCGACGGTGACCGTCTGCGGCATCGAGCCGGTCACGACATTGGCGACCGGTTCCAGCGTCTTGGTGTCGACCAGCGTGACGAAGCCGCCCTGCCGGTTCGCGACATAGAGGATGCTGCGCCCGGAATCGATGGCGAGGCTGAGCGCGCCGGCGCCGGTCGGGATCTTCTTGACCACCTTGCCGTCCTTCGCATCGAGCACGGCGACCTCGCCGGAGCCCTGATGCGCGACGAAGATCTGATCGCCCGACGCGTCGTAGGCGAGATTGATCGCCCCTTCGCCGCCCGACGGGAAGGTCGTCACCTTCTTGCTGCCGAGATCGACGACATGGACCTCGTTGCTCTCCAGGGCGGAAAGGAACAGGCGGTTGCCCTTCGCATCGAGAGCGATGCCGGTGACGGCGCCGGGCAGATCGTCGATCGTGTCGACGATCTCGTTCTTGGCGCCATCGATCACCCACACGGAGGAGGACTTGTCGCGGCGGCCGGTGACGGTGACGTAGGCGCGGTTCGCCGCCTCGTCGACGGCCACCTCGCGCACATGCGCCTTCTCGCCCTTGGCGAGCTTGGTGACGACCTTGCCGCTGGCGAGGTCGATCACCGCGAGCGAGCCGTCGCGGGTCTGCGTGCCGTAGAGGGTCTTGGTCTTGTTGTTGATGCCGAGGCCGAAGACCGGGTCGTCGCCGAGCGCGATCGTCTCCTTGGTCTCCAGCGTCGCCGGATCGAGCGCGTAGACGAAGGTCTCGCTGGCACCGCGCGCGCCGGCGGCGGCGACATAGACGCGGTTCATCGGCGCGCTGAAGACGAGCTCGTAGAGCCCCGCGCCCGGCTTGGCCGACTTCACATATTCCGGATCGGCGAAAGCCGCGCCGGCAAGGCCGAACACCGCCACCGTGGCGAGGGCAATGGAGCGCAGGCGCAGGCGGGGCCGGGCAAAGGTCGCGTCGTTCGGCATGACGTTTCTCCGTTGATGAATGAGGTCGGGTTGCGATGCGCGGGCGGCCCCGGCTTGCCGCCGCGTATCAGTCGAGATCGATCCAGTTGGGCCCCTCGACCGGCACGGCGAGGAAGCGCGCGTTCACCTCCTCCACCGTCCGGCCGACATCGAGCCCGGCGAAGCGCTCGGGGTGAATCCATTTCGCCAGGATCTCGACGGTGAAGAGGTCGAGCGGCGAGTTGAGCATCTGGTGCGACAGGCCGTGGACGCGCTTGTCGCGCACCGCCGCCAGCCCGCCGAAGCCCGGCCGGGCGACGACGCGTGCCAGCGTCTCGCGCGCCCGCTCCAGGCTGTATTCCGGCCCGATCAACAGGCCGCCGGTGCCTTCCATGTGGCTGCCGCCGGTGGCGATGTAGACCTGTGGGTCCTGGGCGATGACATATTCGAGGTTGAGCTTGCCGAAGGCGCGCGGGATCACCGCCGCGCCGATATTCGTGCCGCCCACCGCCTCGATGATGTCGCCGACATTGCCCCGCCCCGGCGAATTGCAGCAGTCCGCGGTCATGGCGGCATGCGGCTCGAGGAAGACGCGCGGGCGCTCGCTATCCGTGAGTCCCTCGACCTTCGCGCGCACCGCGTCGATGCGGGCGCGGCGGAAGGCGAGGAAGTCCTCGGCCTGTGCCTGACGGCCGGTCGCCGCGCCGAGGAGGCGCAGGCTCGGTTCCAGATTGGCGAGCGGATGGGTGAAGAAGTCGATCACCACCACGGGGATGCCGGCCGCCTCGATGCGCGCGCGCTCCTCGTCGGAGGGCTGCGAGCCGAGAGAAAACACCGCGAGGTCCGGCCGCGCCGCCACCACCTGCTCGACCGAGAGCGAACCGGCGGAGCTCGCCACTTTGGCGAGGCTGTCGATGGCGGGGAACTTGGCCTTGTAGGCGTCGAAGGTGCGCTTACCGATACGGTTGATGTCGCGCGGCCAGGCAGCGAGCACGCTCACCGGGTCGGGATGGATCAGCGAAAGCGCGATCAGGAAGCGCCCGTCATCGATGAGCAGCCGGCTCGCCGGCCGGGCAAGGCGCACCTCGCGCCCGGTCACGTCCTTCAGCGCGATATCCGCCATCGCCGGATGCGCCATCGCCAGAAGAACGAACGCCAGCACCAGCAACGCGCTGCGGCGGACGGACCAGAGGACGGCATTATGGTGGAGGCCGAGGCGCATGGGCGGGAAGCACCGGACGGAAGACGATGTTGTCGCCGCCTAATCCCTCCCGGATGACCGATATGTCAACTAAACATTTTGTAATTGCTTGTTTTTAATTAGTCTAATGTATGATTATTGAATATCTGCATTCTGTTTTACTTGCTCATGAATGTTACGTCTTGACGTCAGGTCATCAATTCGCCGTGCGCGCGCCTCGGACGGCGTGTCGCGAAACCGACGCAGAACTCTGGCAAGGCACGGCATGTGCTCTCTGCCTCTCGCGCCGCTTTGCGCGCCCCCTCTCGAAATGGGACGCGCGATTGGATAAAGGGGGCACGAAGCCCTCGCCGAAGGCCCGGCGCCCCCCGCGCCGCGTGCTGCCGGAAGCCAGACTGAGAGTTCTCCATGCGCGTTGCGATGATCGGTACGGGCTATGTCGGTCTCGTCTCCGGCACCTGCTTCTCGGATTTCGGCCACGAGGTCGTCTGCGTCGACAAAGATGCCTCGAAGATCGAGCGCCTCGGCCGGGGCGAGATTCCGATCTTCGAGCCCGGGCTCGACGATCTCGTCCGCCGCAACGTCGCGGCCGGTCGGCTCCGCTTCGCCACCGACCTCACCCAGGCCGTCCGGCAGGCGGAGGTCGTGTTCATCGCGGTGGGCACGCCCTCGCGGCGCGGCGACGGGCATGCCGACCTCTCCTATGTGCACGCGGCCGCCCGCGAGATCGCCCGCGCGGCGAACGGCTTCACCGTCGTCGTCACCAAGTCGACCGTGCCGGTCGGCACCGGCACCGATATCGAGCACATCATCCGCGAGGAAGCGCCGGAGGCGGACATCGCGGTGGTCTCCAACCCGGAATTCCTGCGCGAGGGCGCCGCGATCGAGGATTTCAAGCGGCCGGACCGCATCGTCATCGGCACGGAGGATCCGCGCGCCCGCGAAGTGATGACGGCGCTCTACCGCCCGCTGTCGCTCAACGCCGCGCCGCTGCTGTTCACCGAGCGCAACACCGCCGAGCTGATCAAATACGCCTCCAACGCCTTCCTGGCGATGAAGATCACCTTCATCAACGAGATGGCGGACCTGTGCGAGAAGGTCGGCGGCAATGTCCAGGAGGTGGCCCGCGGCATCGGCCTCGACCGCCGCATCGGCCCGAAATTCCTGCATGCGGGCCCCGGCTATGGTGGCTCCTGCTTCCCCAAGGACACGCTCGCCCTCATGCGCACCGCGCAGGAGGCCGGCGCCCCCCTGCGGCTGATCGAGACCGTGACCACGGTGAACGAGAGCCGCAAGGCCGCCATGGGCCGCCGGGTGATCGAGGCCATGGGCACGCCGCCACGCGGGGCGACGGTGGCCGTGCTCGGCCTCACCTTCAAGCCGAACACCGACGACATGCGCGACAGCCCGGCGATCAACATCGTCCAGTCGCTGCTGGACCGGGGCGTGCAGGTGCGCGCCTACGATCCCGTCGGCATGGACGAGGCCCGCAAGGTGCTGCCGGCGGAGGTCGAATACGCGGCCAGTGCCTATGCCTGCGCCGAGGGCGCGGACTGCCTCGTCATCGTCACCGAGTGGGACGCCTTCCGGGCGCTCGACCTCGACCGGCTGAAGACGCTGCTGCGCCGCCCGATCGTGGTTGACCTGCGCAACATCTATCCCCCGGCCGACCTCATCGGCCGCGGCTTCAAATATGTCGGCGTGGGACGCCCCAACGGCGAGTGAGCTCCCGGAGCTTCGTTCTTACCGGGAGCGGGCGGTTCCATCACCGCCACGACGACGCGCGGCCCGGCCGGGAAACGTCCGGCAGGGCTGAATTTCAGAGGATTGGGGATTTTGGGAAGCCTGGTGGAGCCGAGGGGATTTGAACCCCTGACCTCTGCAGTGCGATTGCAGCGCTCTCCCAACTGAGCTACGGCCCCACGCTTCAGGCCGCGCCTTGTACGGTCGCCGCCCGCCCGCTGTCAAGGCGGCTCGACACCCCGAAGCGACCGGCCTGTGAATCAGGGTTGCCGCAATGCGGCGGCGCCATTAAGCATCTTTGCGGCAGGTCGTTTCCGCGCCGCCGCAGGCCCTTGTTCCGAGGCTCCCGATGTATTCGATACTCTGGCTGTTCGACACGCTGATCACCCTCTACGTCTGGATTCTCATCGGCTCGGCCATCCTGTCGTGGCTGGTGGCGTTCAACGTCGTCAACCCGCACAACCAGTTCGTCCGCAATGTCGGCGAGTTCCTGTGGCGGGTGACGGAGCCGGTACTGGCGCCCATCCGCCGGCTGCTGCCCAATCTCGGCGGCATCGACATCTCGCCGGTCATCCTGATCATCCTGCTCTACTTCATCCGCAACCTCGTCTTCGAGGTCGTGGCGGGTACGTGAGCGCGTCCCCGCCCTGGACCGTCACCGCCGACGCGGTGGTGGTGACGGTGCGCGCGACGCCCCGCGGCGGGCGCGACGCGATAGACGGCCTCGTCGAGCTCGGCGACGGCCGCTCAGCCCTGAAGGCGCGTGTCTCGGTGGCGGCGGAGGACGGCAAGGCCAATGCGGCGCTGGCGAAGCTGCTCGCCAAGGCCGGCGGCATCGCGCCGTCGCGGGTCGAGCTGGTGTCGGGCGCGACCGGCCGCACCAAGAGCTTCCGGCTGAACGGCGACGCCGCCGACATCGCCGCCCGCCTTCAGGCGTTGGTTATCACCTGACGAAGGCCGTCATCGAAGAATGTGAGGCGGCGGGTCTCAGCCGTTCCAGCCGAAGGCCAGCTTTTCCAGCGAGCGACTGCCGAAGGTCTCGGTGGAGCGGGCGACGCCGATGCCGCCCATGGCGCGGTAGAAGCCCAGTGCCGGCTCGTTGGCCGCCAGCGCCCACACCGCCAGCCCGTCGAAGCCGGCATTGGCCAGTTCCTTGCGCGCATCGGAGAACAGGCGGCGGCCGAAGCCCAGCCCCTGATATTCCGGCCGCAGATAGAGCTCGTAAATCTCGCCCTCATAGGGCAGGCCGCGCGCCCGGTTGCGCCCGACATTGGCGTAGCCGGCCACCGCGTCACCGAAGGTCAGCACGACCACGCGCGAGCCGCGCTTCAGGGCGGTCTCCCACCAGGCTGGGCCGCGACGCAGGACCATCTTCTCCAGCTCGGCGCCGGGAATGAGGCCGCGATAGGCGAAGCGCCACGCCGAGTCATGGATCTCGGCGATGTCGGCGGCATCGGCCGGTCGAGCCCGGCGCGTCTCGACAAGAAGCGTGCTCATGTTCCGATGGGAGCAAAAGCGCCCCGTCGGATCAAGGTCTTTCCGCGACAAAAGCACGATCGTTCCACCGGGGCGTGGCGCGGACGCCACGCCGGGCGCCCGCATGCCGTCGCGTCAGGGCTCCAGCGCCCTGACGACGGGAGGCCGCGCGGCCGCAACCCGGACGGCTCAGACGCCCTCGGCTTCCTTGCGGCGCTCCTCGCGCTTGCGCTCGTTGGGGTCGAGCAGGCGCTTGCGCAGGCGGATGGACTTGGGCGTCACCTCGACCAGCTCGTCGTCCTGGATCCAGGCCAGCGCCCGCTCCAGCGTCATGCGGATCGGCGGCGTCAGGCGCACCGCCTCGTCCTTGGAGGTGGTGCGGATGTTGGTGAGCTTCTTGCCCTTGAGGACGTTCACCTCGAGGTCGTTGTCGCGCGTGTGCACGCCGATCAGCATGCCCTGATAGACCTTCCAGCCCGGCTCGATCATCATCGGGCCGCGATCCTCGAGGTTCCACAGCGCATAGGCCACCGCCTCGCCCGCCTCGTTGGCGATCAGCACGCCATTGGTGCGGCCGGCGATCTCGCCCTTGTAGGGCGCGTATTCGTGGAACAGCCGGTTCATGATGGCGGTGCCGCGCGTGTCGGTCAGCAGCTCCGACTGGTAGCCGATGAGGCCACGGGTCGGGGCGTAGAACACGAGACGCACGCGGTTGCCGCCGGAGGGCTTCATCTCCACCATCTCGGCCCGGCGCTCGGACATCTTCTGGACGACGACGCCGGAGAATTCCTCGTCGACGTCGATCAGCACTTCCTCGATCGGTTCCAGCGTCTCGCCGGCCTCGTTCTTGGTGAACACCACGCGCGGGCGCGACACGGCGATCTCGAAGCCCTCGCGGCGCATGGTCTCGATCAGCACGGCGAGCTGAAGTTCGCCGCGGCCGGAGACGTAGAAGGAGTCCTTCTCGGTCGATTCCTCGATCTTCAGGGCGACGTTGCCCTCCGCCTCGCGCAGCAGGCGATCGCGGATGACGCGGCTGGTCACCTTGTCGCCCTCGGTACCGGCCAGCGGCGAATCGTTGACGATGAAGGTCATGGTGACGGTCGGCGGGTCGATCGGCTGCGCCTTCAGCGGGGTGTCGACCGACAGGTCGCAGAAGGTGTCGGCCACCGTGCCCTTGGAAAGGCCGGCAATGGCGACGATGTCGCCGGCGACGCCTTCCTCGATCGGCTGGCGCTCGATGCCGCGGAAGGCGAGGATCTTGGAGACACGGCCCTGCTCGACCAGCGAGCCGTCCTGCGCCAGCACCTTCACCGCCTGGTTCGGCTTGATGGTGCCGGAGGTGATGCGACCGGTGAGCATGCGGCCGAGGAAGGGGTTGGCCTCCAGCAGCGTGCCGATCATCTTGAACGGCGCTTCCTCGACGGTCGGCTCCGGCACATGCTTGAGCACGAGATCGAACAGCGGCGCCATGCCCTCGTCGCTCGGGCCTTCCGGCGAATGGGCCATCCAGCCGTTGCGGCCGGACCCGTAGAGGATCGGGAAGTCGAGCTGCTCATCGGTGGCGTCGAGCGCCGCGAAGAGGTCGAACACCTCGTTGATGACTTCCTGCGCGCGGGCGTCCTGCCGGTCGACCTTGTTGATCGCCACGATGGGACGCAGGCCGACCTTGAGCGCCTTGCCGACCACGAACTTGGTCTGCGGCATCGGGCCCTCAGCGGCGTCGACCAGCACGATGGCGCCGTCCACCATGTTGAGGATGCGCTCCACCTCGCCGCCGAAGTCGGCGTGGCCGGGCGTGTCGACGATGTTGATGCGGGTATCCTTCCAGACCACCGAGGTAGCCTTGGCGAGGATGGTGATGCCACGCTCCTTTTCGAGGTCGTTCGAATCCATCACACGCTCGGCGACGCGCTGGTTCTCACGATAGGAGCCGGACTGCTTCAGCAGCTCGTCCACCAGCGTGGTCTTGCCGTGGTCGACGTGGGCGATGATGGCGATGTTGCGCAGCTTCATATGAAAACAACCAAAAAGCGGGCCCGAAGGGCTTCGGACCCGCGATGAATTTTGCGGCGCACTATACTCAGAACGCCTCGAATATCAACGTTGCAAGGCGGATGCCCCGCCGAAACCTAGTCCGGCTGGCGCAACTCCCACAGCCGCCGGATCTGCGGCGGCTTGAGGATCTGGCCATCGGCGGTACGCAGCCACGCCAGCTCGCGGTTGGCGGGCGACTGGGTCATGGCGAAGGCGACGGCGTCCTCCACCGTGCCGAACTCGTATGAATCGGGCCAGCCGTCCGGGGCATCGACGGCATGGGATGGCGGCCAGTATTGCAGCCGGACGGGTTCGTGATCAGGCGTCATGAACCTACCTCCTCAGGATTCCGCGACAGGCAGCTTGGACCGCGCCCGCGCTTCCGACGGACGCGGCAACTGGTAGGAACGCTGCTGGCGAAAAAAGGTTCCGGCCTGTCGAAAACAATCGGGTCTTCAGGCGTTCGACACTTGAACGCGCCGCGCCGCCAGCCCAGTTTGAGAGAACGCACGAGGAGGGATCGAGATGGCGCAGAACAACGGCAAACCCGGTTCTCCCGAATACACGGAGCGCGAGGTCGACGAATCCGTGGAAGAGACCTTCCCCGCCAGCGATCCGCCGGCCCTGAGCGGCATCACCGGCAAGGTGCCCCCGCCCACCGCCGAGGAAAACCTGCCGCCGACCGAGGAAGAGGTCGACGAGACGCTGGATGAATCCTTCCCGGCGAGCGACCCGCCCTCCTTCACACCGGTCACCGGCGTCAAGGAAGGCTGACGCCTCGCCTCGTCAGGCGGTCGGCCGCTTTGCCCAGGGGCCGAAGCGCGCTTCCGGCTGGGCGGCGCGCAGCAGCATCATCTCGCCGACATTCTCCGGCGACAGCAGGCCGACCAGCCGGCCCTCGCCGTCCAGCACGCCCACCACCGGCGCGCCGCTTTCGGTGATCAGCTTGAGCGCCCGGTCGAGCGGCGAACGGGTCCCGACGGTCGGCACCTCCCCCTGCATGGCCTCGATCGCCGGAGCCGTCGGCCCCTGCGCCTGCAGCGCGTGGATCATGGCGTCGCGCGTGAGCACGCCACGCAGCTTGCCGGCGCTGTCGACGATGGGAAACTCCTTCTGCGTGGTGCGGATCAAAGCCTCGGCGGCGTCGCCCACGCTCGCCTGCGGCCCCAGCGTCTCGAACTGGGTGATCATCGCGTCCTCGACCAGCAGCCCCTGAGCCGCCTGCTTCATCTGCACCGCGCCCGCCTCGCTGGAGGCGGCGAGGAAGACGAAGACGGCGATGATGATCAGCATCGGGTTGCCGAAGATGCCGAGAATGCCGAAGCCGACGGCCAATGCCTGACCGATGGAAGCGGCGGTCTGCGTCGCCTGGGCATGGCTCATGTTCATCGCCAGGATCGCCCGCAGCACCCGCCCGCCATCCATGGGGAAGGCGGGAATGAGGTTGAACACGACGAGGAAGATGTTGGCCGCCGCCAGCTTGGCGGCGAGGCCGATCTGCGGGTTCTCGATGTTCTCGATGTGCTCGACGCCGACATTGCCGCCGAGGAAGAGCAGCAGCACCGCCGCGATCACCACGTTCACCAGCGGCCCGGCAATGGCGACGACGAGCTCTTCGGAGGGCTTCTCGGGGATGCGTTCCAGCCGGGCGATGCCGCCGAAGGGCCAGAGCGTCACTTCGGGCGTCTTCACCCCATAGTGCCGCGCCGCGAAGATATGGCCGAACTCGTGCAGCAGCACGCACAGGAACAGCAGCGCCACGAAGGCCACGCCCTCCCACGCCGCGCCGGTCCCTCCCTGCTGGTAATAGGCGGCCCAGATCCAGATCAGGAACAGCAGGAAGGTAACGTGAATGCGGACCGCGGTGCCGTAGACATGTCCGACGGTGAGCGACCAGGGCATGGGAATCTCCTCGGGCGGGCTTTCGCCAGCATACCTCCATCGTCATGACAGCACAGCGGATTTACCCGCATGGCTCCCAACTCCGGCGAGGACGGGAACCGCCGGCGCCGCGCCGTGTTGCCCCTTAAGACGAGGAGGTACACCATGGACGAGAAGACCACCGCCGGCGCCGTCGACCATGTCTGGGAGATGATGGACGCCATCCGCACCTGCATGCTGGTGACCAAGCAGGGCCTGACCCTGCGGGCCCGGCCGATGCACGCCTTCCCCTCGCGCGAGGAAAACTGCGTCTGGTTCCTTTCCGACCGGCGCGGCCACAAGGACGAGGAACTGCGACACGATCCGCAATCGGCGCTGGTCTTCTCGGACAAGACCGGCCGCGACTTCCTCTCGCTCTCCGGCGAGAGCGAAGTGATCGAGGACCGTGCCAGGATCGACCAATTGTGGAACGACGCGGCTGCCGTCTGGTGGCCTCAGGGCCGCAACGACCCGAACATCCAGGTGCTGCGCTTCCTTCCCGAGCAGGCGGAATACTGGGACGGCCCGTCGAGCTCGATCCTCGTCGGTCTCAGGCTCGCCGCCGCGCGCCTTGCCGGCCGCCCACCCGAGTTCGGCGAGAACCGCAAGGTGCCGCTGGATTGACGGTTTCATAGGTAGCCGGGCGCGCCGCCGATAAAGAAATATGGCCGGGCAGAGCCCGGCCATTCATCTCTTGAGCGTGTCCGGTCCCGACGCTGCGGGGGCTCTCACACGCCGATGCGCCGGGTGCGGTTGGCCAGCGTGCGCAGGCGCAGCGCGTTGAGCTTGATGAAGCCGGCCGCGTCGCGGTGGTCGTAGGCGACCGCGCCTTCCTCGAAGGTGACGAGGTCCTGGTTGTAGAGCGAGTAAGGCGAGGAACGCCCCACCACCTCGACATTGCCCTTGTAGAGCTTGAGCCGGACTTCGCCGGTGACGAACTCCTGGCTCTTGTCGATCAGCGCCTGCAGCATCTCGCGCTCGGGCGAGAACCAGAAGCCGTAATAGACCAGCTCCGCATAGCGCGGCATCAGGTCGTCCTTGAGATGCGCCGCGCCACGATCGAGCGTGATGCTCTCGATGCCGCGATGCGCCTGCAGCAGGATGGTGCCGCCGGGGGTCTCGTAGACGCCGCGCGACTTCATGCCCACGAAGCGGTTCTCGACGAGGTCGAGACGGCCGATGCCGTTCTCCTTGCCGAGTTCGTTCAGCCGGGTCAGCAGCGCCGCCGGCGAGAGCGAGAGGCCGTCGACGGAGACCGCGTCGCCCTTCTCGAAGCCCACGGTGATGTAGGTCGCCTTGTCGGGCGCCGCCTCGGGCGAGATGGTGCGCTGATAGACGTATTCCGGCGCTTCCTCGGCCGGGTTCTCCAGCACCTTGCCCTCGGAGGAGGAGTGCAGGAGGTTGGCGTCGACCGAGAACGGCGCCTCGCCGCGCTTGTCCCTGGCGATCGGGATCTGGTGGCTCTCGGCAAATTCGAGCAGCTTCGTGCGGGAGGTCAGGTCCCATTCGCGCCAGGGCGCGATCACCTTGATCTCCGGCTCCAGCGCATAATAGCTCAGCTCGAAGCGCACCTGGTCGTTGCCCTTGCCGGTGGCGCCGTGGGCGACCGCGTCGGCACCGACCTTGCGGGCGATCTCGATCTGCTTCTTCGAGATCAGCGGCCGGGCGATCGAGGTGCCGAGCAGGTACAGCCCCTCATAGAGCGCGTTGGCGCGGAACATCGGGAAGACGTATTCGGAGACGAACTCCTCGCGCACGTCCTCGATGAAGATGTGCTCGGGCTTGATGCCCAGCAGCTCCGCCTTCTTGCGCGCCGGCTCCAGCTCCTCGCCCTGCCCGAGATCGGCGGTGAAGGTCACCACCTCGCAGCCATAGGTGGTCTGCAGCCATTTCAGGATCACCGAAGTGTCGAGACCACCGGAATAGGCGAGGACCACCCGCTTGATGTCGTGAGCCATGATGCGTTCCGCACGAGAGAAGGGCCGAAGGCCGAGAAAGCGCGCGGACTATAGGCATGGCGCCGTCCGGCGCAACCCCGTCATCCCGTGCGCGCGTGCGGAATCCCCTCCTGCCGGCTCAGGCGGCCGGAGGGGGCGGGGACGGCGGAAGCGGGGGCGTCGGGGAAGACGGTGGCAGGGCGGCGGGTGGCTCGCCCACGCGAGCCGCGCCGACCGGCTTCCAGAAGCCCGCGCTCCACCCGGCCACCAGCCAGTAGACGAGCCCGCCAGCCAGCCCGGCGCCGACGATGTAGAGGTCGCCGTCGAACGGCACCGGCGTGTCGGGATAGGGCGTGAAGAGCGAGGCGGCGAGCCAGGCCGAGACCGCCCCGTTCGCCGCGTGGAAGATCCAGGAGCGCACCGCGAAGGCTTCGGCAAACAGGATCCCGACGAAGGCGATGGCCCACATGGTCATCGCCACCGCCGACAGCGCCATGGAGGCCGCCGAGAGCGTGTCCGCCAGCGCCAGCGCCTGCACTTCCGTCGCGCCGCTGATGAGGTCGCCGAGCTGCCAGTAGCCGAACACGACCACGACAAAGGTGGCGATGAAGCCGGCGATCATGCCGAACGGCACCACGACAAAGCGCAGCAGGAGACGCAGAAGGTTGTCCATCCTCACACCGGCTTGTGGCAGACCGCTTCGATGTTGTGCCCGTCGGGATCGAGCACGAAGGCGGCATAGTAATCCGGGTGATAGTGCGGGCGCAGCCCCGGCGGCCCGTTATCCCGCGCGCCGGCCGCCAGCGCCGCCGCGTGGAACGCATCGACGCTCGCCCGGTCCAGCGCGGCGAAGCACACATGCAGGTGCCCGTCACCGGTCGCCGCCAGCGCGCCGCCCGAGCCGATCCAGAAGAACGGCTTGCCGTTCACGCCGAAGCCGGCATGCGCCGCGCTGCCGGTCTCCTTCGCCGTCACCTCCATCACCACGTCGATGCCGAGCGGAGCGAGGGCGGCGCGGTAGAAGGCGCGCGAGCGTTCGAAATCCGCGACGGGGAAACCGACATGGTCGAGCATCGCCGTCCCCTATTCGGCCGATGCCGCCATGGCGCGAAGCGCCAGGCGCTCGCGGGCGGAGAGCTTCTCGGTCTCGCTCTTGAGCTGGCCACAGGCGGCGAGGATGTCGCGCCCGCGCGGCGTGCGCACCGGGCTCGAATAGCCGGCGCGGAACACGATGTCGGAGAACTGCTCGATGGTCTCCCAGTCCGAGCACTCGTATTTCGTGCCCGGCCACGGGTTGAACGGGATCAGGTTGATCTTCGCCGGTATGCCGGCGAGCAGCTTCACCAGCGCCTTGGCGTCGGCCGGGCTGTCGTTCACGCCCTTGAGCATGACGTATTCGAAGGTGATGCGCTTGGCGTTCGACGCCGCCGGGTAGTTGCGGCAGGCGTCGAGCAGCTCTCTCAGCGGATACTTCTTGTTGATCGGCACCAGCACGTCGCGCAGGTCGTCGCGCACCGCGTGCAGCGAGATGGCGAGCATCGGCCCGACCTCGCGCCCGAGCTTCTCGATCTCCGGCACCACGCCCGAGGTGGAGACGGTAATGCGACGCTTGCCGATGCCGAGCCCCTCGCCATCCGCCAGCACTTCGATGGCCTTGGCCACCGAGTCGTAGGCGTAGAGCGGCTCGCCCATGCCCATGAACACGATGTTGGTGACGAGCCGGTCACCCTCGGTCGGCAGGCCGGGGCCGACGGCGCGCTCCATGCCGGGATAATCGCCCAGGCGATCCCGCGCCACCATCACCTGCGCCACGATCTCGGCGGCGGAAAGGTTGCGCACGAGGCGCTGCGTGCCCGTATGGCAGAACGAACAGTTGAGCGTGCAGCCGACCTGAGAGGAGACGCACAGCGTGCCGCGGTCGCTCTCGGGGATGTAGACCATCTCGACGTCGTGCGGCTTGTCGCCGGCGATGTCCGGCGGCAGGCGCAGCAGCCATTTGCGGGTGCCGTCGTTCGACACCTGCTCGACCACCACCTCCGGGCGATCGAGGGTGAACGCACCCGCGAGCTTCTCCCGCAGGCCCTTGCCCACATTGGTCATGGCGTCGAAGGAGGCGACGCCGCGCAGGTAGATCCAGTGCCAGAGCTGTGCAACGCGCATGCGACGCTCGCGCTCAGGCACGCCGATCGCCGCCAGCGCCTCGGCGAGGCCCGCGCGGTCGAGCCCGGCGAGCGAACGCCTCACTGGCGTGCGCGTCGTGTCCGGGCGGTGCGCTTCGACGGCGGCACCCGCCCCGGCGGCGGTGGCCGCAGTGGTATCGATCAGGTTCATCGCTTTATCGAGGATATGTGTTTACGCGCCTCATAGCACAGAGCGGCGGGCGAGGCGAATGCCGGCTCCGCGCCCTGCCTCTTCACTTCAGCGGCACCCAGATGTCGATGACGAGATCGTCCGGCGAGGTCGTGCGCGGGTCGGAGCGGTATTCCTCGATATAGAGATCCTGCGCCTCCAGATCCTTGGCGTCGAGCAGGTTGGCGATCTGCTCATAGGTCGGGTCCATCGCGTCATAGGGGCCGCGATGGGTGAAGCGTAGCGCCTTGCCGGCCGGCGAGGCGGAGAAGACGACCTCGTTCTGCGGCTTGTCCGTCGTCGCTCCCTCGAAGGGCACCGCCGCCTCGAAATCGAAGCCCAGATCGTCCGTCGACGTGTAGATGATGAAGGGCGCGCCGTTCGGCTTCAGCTTCAGCCGCGCGATCTCGGCGTCGATCTGCTTGAGCGTGGCGACGATGGTGGCGAAGGCCTCGTCCCAGCTCGCATGCGCCTTCTTCATCAGCACAGGGACCGGCTTCAGCTCCGCCTCGTCGCCGAATCCGTCCGGCCGCTTGAGCGGATCGGTGGCGGGGGCGATCGACTGGGTATCGACGGCCTTCGGATCGACCACCGGGGGCGCCACCATATCGTCATCGTCGAGCGGCGCCGGATCGGCCGGTGCGCCGGCCGGCGGCGTGGTCGGGGCATCGGCCGGAGGGGATTCTGACGCAGCAGCAGGCGGGTTCGCGGCCGGCGGAGTTGCAGCAGGCGGTTCGGCGGGCGCCGTCTGCGCCAGAACCGGCGCCGGCACCGAAAAGGCCGCGAGCAGGAACAGCACACACAGCCGTCGCAGGAGGACGCGAGCGGTCGAGATCTCGAATGTCATCGGTTCACCAGCGCGGGCGCGAGTCGGGTATTGGCGCGGGTCGAGTACTAGCATTGTCCGCCCCCGCCCGCGACGGCCCGCGCCTCACCCCGGGAATGGACCGAGTTTGGCCATCGAGTCTGGCCAATCCTTGGCGCTTCGCCATATAAGGACGGCAACCCTGTCCCAACCCCCGTCCCACGGTCGGAAGCCGCGAACCGGATCATGGCAGCGCTGGAAAACCGCCCCTTCGTGAAGATGAACGGCCTCGGCAACGAGATCGTCGTGCTGGACCTGCGCGACGCCCCGCTCGCCGTGCCGGCGGAGGAAGCACGCGCCTTGGCCCGTCCGCAGGCCCTGCCCTTCGACCAGATCATGGCGCTCTATCCGCCGCGGAGCGAAGGCACGGCCGCTTTCGTGCGTATCATCAACGCCGACGGGTCGGAAGCCGGCGCCTGCGGCAACGGCACGCGCTGCATCGCCCTCTATGAGGCCGGCCGCACCGGCGAACACCACATCGTGTTCGAAAGCGTGGCGGGCCTTCTCGACTGCACGGTCTCGGCCACTCGCGCGGCCTCCGGAGCGACGGCCGCCGTCACCGCGGATATGGGCGTGCCGCATTTCGGCTGGCGCGACATCCCGCTGGCCGGCCCCGTCGCCGACACCCGCGCCATCGAGCTGCAGGCGGGCCCGGCCGACGCGCCGGTGTTGCGTGCCCCCTCGGTCGTCAATGTCGGCAACCCGCACGCCATCTTCTGGGTGGAGGACGTCACCAGCGTCGATCTCGGCCGCTACGGGCCGGAACTGGAGCATCACCCGGTCTTCCCGGAGCGGGCCAATATCTCCGCCGCGCAGATCGTCTCGCCCCAGCACATCGTGCTCAAGGTGTGGGAACGCGGTGCGGGCCTCACGCGCGCCTGCGGCTCGGCCGCCTGCGCCGCCGCCGTGGCCGCCGCCCGCAACGGCCTCACCGGCCGGCGCGTCACCGTCACCCTGCCCGGCGGCGATCTCGTCATCGACTGGCGCGAGAGCGACGACCACATCCTCATGACCGGTCCGGCCGAGTTCGAGTTCGAGGGCCGGCTCACGGCCGCCATGCTCGGCGCGCCGACCGGCGTCGCCTGACCCATGCCCGATTCCCGCTCCGTGGAGGTCGTGACCTTCGGCTGCCGGCTGAACGCGCTCGATTCGGCGACGGCGAAGGCCATGGCCGCCGCCGCCGGGCTGGAGCGCACCGTGGTCGTCAACACCTGCGCGGTCACCGCCGAGGCGGTTAAGCAGGCGCGTCAGGCGATCCGCCGCCTCAAGCGCGAGGATCCCGCGCGCCGCATCGTCGTCACCGGCTGCGCCGCCCAGACAGAGCCGGCCGCCTTCGCCGGCATGGCGGAAGTCGACCGTGTGCTCGGCAATGCCGAGAAGCTGCGCCCGGCGAGCTGGACAGCCACCCGCACCGCCTTCGAGGCCGGCATCGGGCCTGACGGCAAGATCGCTGTCGGCGATATCATGAGCCTGCGCGAGACCGCGCCACATCTCCTCGACGGCCCGGCGGACACCATCGAGGGCCACACCCGCGCCTTCGTGCAGGTGCAGGATGGCTGCGATCACCGCTGCACCTTCTGCATCATTCCCTACGGCCGGGGGAATTCGCGCTCCGTGCCGATGGGAGCCGTGGTCGAGCGCGTGCGCGCCCTCGTCGGACAGGGCTCGAACGAGGTGGTGCTGACCGGCGTCGACCTCACCTCCTATGGCGGCGACCTGCCCGGCGCGACGCGGCTCGGCACGCTGGTGCTCACGCTGCTGCGCCATGTGCCGGAGCTGCGCCGCCTGCGGCTCTCCTCCATCGATTCCGTCGAGGCGGATGACGAGCTTCTGCGCGCCATCGCGGAGGAAGAGCGGCTGATGCCCCATCTGCATCTCTCCCTGCAGGCCGGCGACGATCTGATCCTCAAGCGCATGAAGCGCCGCCATCTGCGCCGCGACGCCATCGCCTTCTGCGAGGAGATCCGCCGCCGCCGCCCGGACATGGTGTTCGGCGCCGACATCATCGCCGGCTTCCCCACCGAGACCGAGGCGCAGTTCCGCGCCTCCCTGGACCTCGTGGACGATTGCGGGCTGACGCATCTGCACGTCTTTCCCTTCTCGCCGCGCACCGGCACGCCCGCCGCGCGCATGCCCCAGGTGGAGGGCGAGACGGTGAAGGAGCGCGCCCGCCGCCTGCGCGAGAAGGGCGCGGACGCCCTGCTGCGCCACCTCGCCGGCGAGATCGGCGGGCGCCGCGAGGTGCTCGCCGAGCGCGGCGGCATCGCCCGCACCCCCGGCTTCACACCCGTGCGCCTCGCCCGCCCGCTGGCCCCCGGCACCCTGACCCACATACGCATCGCCGGCCATGACGGCGCGCGGCTGATCGCGGCATGAACGACATGAACGACACCACCGTCTCCCGCCCCGGCTTCTGGAAGCGCCTGACGCAGGGCCTGACCCGCACCGCCTCCGGCCTCTCCTCGGGCATCACCGACCTCTTCACCAAGCGCAAGCTCGACGCGGACACGCTCGAGGACCTCGAGGACGTGCTCATCCGTGCCGATCTTGGCGTGGAGACGAGCACCCGCATCGCCGAGGCGGTCGGCAAGGGGCGCTACGACAAGAGCATCGAGCCTGACGAGGTGCGCGCGCTCGTCGCCGACGAGATCGAGGCGGTGCTCAGGCCCGTCGCCCATCCGCTGGTGTTCGCCGCCGACATCAAGCCCTTCGTACTGCTGATGGTCGGCGTCAACGGCTCGGGCAAGACCACCACCATCGGCAAGCTCGCCTCAACCCTGAAGGCACAGGGCAAGAAGGTCGTGCTCGCCGCCGGCGACACCTTCCGCGCCGCCGCCATCGAACAGCTCAAGGTGTGGGCGGAGCGCACCGGCGCCTCCATCGTCGCCCGCGCACCGGGCGCGGATGCCGCCGGCGTTGCCTTCGACGGCCTGCAGCAGGCGCGCGCCGAGGGTGCGGACGTGCTCATCATCGACACCGCCGGCCGGTTGCAGAACCGCGCCGAACTGATGGCGGAACTCGAGAAGATCGTCCGCGTCATCAAGAAGCAGGATCCCACGGCGCCGCACGCGGTGGTGCTCACCCTCGACGCCACAGTGGGGCAGAACGCGCTTCAGCAGGTCGAGGCGTTCAAGCGGGTGGCGGGCGTCACCGGCCTCGTCATGACCAAGCTGGACGGAACCGCGCGCGGCGGCATCCTCGTCGCCATCGCCGCCCGGCATAGCCTGCCGGTGCATCTCATCGGCGTCGGCGAGGGCATCGACGACCTGCAACCTTTCGAGGCGCGCGACTTCGCCCGCGCCATCGTCGGACTGGAGGGCTGACCATGACCGACACCCCGTCCGAGACGCGCCTGCGCACCATGCATCCGCTGCTCAAATTCGCGCTGGAGCTGGGCCCGCTGGTGGTCTTCTTCATCGCCAACGGGCGCGGCGGCATCTATGTCGCCACCGGCGCCTTCATGGTCGCCACCTTCGCGGCGCTGGCGGTGATGTGGATCGTGGCGCGCAAGATCGCGGTCATGCCGCTGGTGTCGGCCGGCGTGGTGCTGGTGTTCGGCACGCTCACCATCGTCCTGCAGGACGACCACTTCATCAAGATGAAGCCGACCATGGTCAACGCGCTGTTCGGCCTCGCTTTGCTCGGCGGCCTGTGGCTCCGCAAGCCGCTGCTGCCCTATGTGCTGGGCGACGTCTTCGTGCTGACCGATCAGGGCTGGCGCGAGCTGACCATACGCTGGGGCGTGTTCTTTCTCGTCATGGCGGTGCTCAACGAGGTCGTCTGGCGCACGGTGTCGACGGATATGTGGGTCGCCTTCAAGACCTTCGTCTATCTGCCGCTGACGCTGGTCTTCGCCATGGCGCAGGTGCCGCTGATGACCCGCCACGGCGTCGAGCCGCCGGCCGACAAGCCGGCGGACCGCTGAACCGCCGTCAGGGGCAGGGATTGCCCCGCAGCTGGTGCACGGCGTCGATACGCTCCAGCACCTCGGGCGAGAGCGTGATGTCGGCGGCGGCGATATCGGTGACAAGCTGCTCCATGCTCGTCGCCCCGATGATCACCGAGGTGACGAAATCGCGCGACAGGCAGAAGGCGATGGCCATCTGCGAGGGATCGAGCCCCGCCTCGCGGGCGATGGCGAGGTAATCCTCGATCGCCGCCTCGGCGCCCGGCACCTGATAGCGGAAGGCCCGCTGGAACAGCGTGGTGCGCGCGCCCGGCGGCAGCACACCGTTTTGGTACTTGCCGGTCAGGTAGCCCTGCCCCAGCGGCGAATAGGCGAGCAGGCTCACCTTCTCGCGCAGACTGACCTCCGCCATCGCCGTATCATAGGTGCGGTTCAGCAGGTTGTAGGCGTTCTGCACGGAGGCCACGCGCGGCCCGCCCGTGTGCTCCGCCTCGGCCAGAAACTTCATGGTGCCCCAGGCGCTCTCGTTGGAGAGGCCGACATGGCGCACCTTGCCTTCCTGCACCAGTTCGCCGAAGGCGTCCAGCGTCTCGGCAATCGGCGTATCCTCGCCCGCCACCGTCTTCCAGCGGGTCGGGTTGGAGCCGAACTGCGGCACCGGCCGTCCGGGCCAGTGCAGCTGGTAGAGGTCGATATAGTCCGTCTGCAGCCGCTTCAGGCTCTTGTCGACCGCCTCGCGGATCTGCCCGCGGGTCGGACGGGCGGGCGAGCCGTCATCGCGGAACCAGGTCATCTCGGACAGCCCGCACACCTTGGTGGCGAGGATCACCTTGTCGCGGTTGCCACGCGCCTTGAACCACGTGCCGATGACGCGCTCGGTGGAGCCCTGCGTCTCGGGCTTGGGCGGGATCGAATAGAGCTCGGCGGTATCGATGAAGTTGATGCCGTGGTCGAGCGCGTAGTCGAGCTGCGCGTGTCCCTCGGCCTCAGTGTTCTGCTGGCCGAAGGTCATGGTGCCGAGACAGATGGAACTGACCTCGAGGCCGGTGCGGCCGAGCGGGCGATACTGCATGTCGATTGTCGGGGATTGGGACGCGGGGAGACCGAATGTTAGGCGGCCAGCCACCGGCCGGCAAGCCGTGCCGGTGGGTAAGCCGTTCCCGACGGCAGAAGCCTAGAGACCGCCCTCGGGACCGCGCAGGCGGCGCGAAATCTCCGCAAACACCTCCGTCATGGCCGGCTCCAGCAGCGTCCCGCCATAGCCCGACAGATGGTCGCGGTCCATGTAGAAGCTGCCGTTGCGGTCGCCCCACACATAGCGGCCGTCGCGCTTGAACACCTCGTCGAAGGACAGCACCCAGAGCTTCTCGCCCTTCAGCTGGCCGAAGATGCCCTGCACATAGGCCTGGCGGCCATCCTCCTCCTCGATGGTCGGCGAGGTCTGCCAGATCTCGGCCTCGAAGCGCTCCTCGGTAAGCGCCGTGCCGACCCCCAGCAGTGCCGCCTGCTGCAGGATCTTCTGCGGCAGCACCAGCTGTTCCGGCATCTGGTCGACGACCACCACCGCCACGCCGAGGTCGAGATAGTCCTGAACCGTCTGCGGCAGCAGCGTCGCGAAGGTCTCCTGCGAGGAGGCGCGCGAGGGATAGTAGCTGTCGCCCTCGCGCGACAGCATGAAATGGTTGTCCTTGCCTATGGGGTAGAGCGTCCACCGGGCCGCCAGCACGACCACGTCGAAGCCGCCCTTCTTCACCAGCTCCAGCTGGCGGCGCGCCAGTTCGGGGCAGACGCCGTCGTCGAACACGCCGCCGCGCACCGAGGCGCCGTTGATCGGCGGGCAGCTTCCGAGCCCCATGCGGTAGACGGCGTTTTCCTTGCCGATCTCGGTGAAGGCCGGAAGGATCGTGTAGGAATGGCTGTCGCCGATGATCAGGATCCGCAGCTTCGGATCCTTCGGCTCGAAGATCGGGCAAAGCTGGCCGCGCTCGTCGGCGTCCTGCAGGCTGCTGCCGGCATAGCACTTGTTGCCCAGCACGTTCGGCAGCACCGTCGCCAGAAGATAGGCCTGCCGGCTACCGAGCTCGGGATTGGCGAGGCGGCTCGGAATCCCCTGCGTGATGCTCGCATAGAGCCCGAAGGCGACGAAGGGCACCCCGGCGACAGCGCTGGCGGCGAACACCGCCCGCCGGCTCGGCATCAGAGGAATCGGTCGCCGGCGGAAGGGCTGCTCGACGAACCGCCAGCTGAGATAGGCGAGGACGAGCGACACCCCGGCCAGCGCCAGCATCAGCCAGGCGGGCGGTTCGCCCATGCTGCGGATGCGCGCGAAGGCGAAGAGCGGCTGGTGCCAGAGATAGGCGCTGTAGCTGATCAGCCCGATGCCGACGAAGACCCGCGCCGACAGTAGCCGGGCGACGAAGGTGCCCTTGTGCGCGAACAACAGGATCAGCGCCGTACCGACCACCGGAGCGAGCGCGTAGAGGCTCGGGAAAGGCGTGCTGCTGTCGTAATAGAGGATCGCGAACACGATCAGCGCGAGGCCGGCGAGGCTGAGCACCTGGTTCGGCCGTGGGGCACGGCCGGAGGCGAGGAAGCCGCAGATCGATCCGGCGAGCAGTTCCCAGATCCGGAACTGGGGCAGGTAGAAATTCGCCCGCGGCGCGTAGCGCCAGCCCCATTCGGTGGCGAGCAGGCTGGCAACCGCCGTGGCCACCACCAGCCAGAACACCCTCCGGCGACCGAAGCGCCAGAGCACGGCCAGCGAGAGCGGAGCGAATAGATAGTACTGTTCCTCCACCGCGAGGCTCCAGGTGTGGAGCAGCGGCTTGAGCTCGGCAGCGGCGGCGAAATAGCCCCCCTCCTCGCGCCAGAACAGGAAGTTCGAGACGAAGAACACCACCGCCACGAGGCTGCGGCCGAAGTCGCGCAGTTGCTCGGGAATCATCCAGAGCCAGGCGAAAGGCACGCAGGCAGCCATGACGAGAAACAGCGCGGGAAGAATACGCCGCGCCCGCCGTTCGTAGAATTTCTCGATGGAGAACGTGCCACCCTCGATCTCGGCCAGTAATATGGCCGTAATCAGGTAGCCACTAATAACAAAAAAAACGTCAACGCCGACGAATCCGCCGCCGAAAACGCTAAATCCCGCATGAAACAGAATAACGGGAACGACAGCGACGGCCCGCAACCCGTCGATCTCGCTTCTATACTTCATATTACCTCAGGTTAGGCAATAAGCACGTCAAACAATTTGGAACTGCCCCAATGTGTCAATAGCGCAACCGTCCGCGCGCGTCGAGAGCCATGCTCGCGCCGCGTCGATGCCACATTGTCGCCGCTTTGCGACAGCCGGCCGCTCGCCGGACGATGGTCGGACCCGAGAAGCGGATATGAACGGCAATCAGCCGGGCTTGCCGGTCGGCAGGGTCGCGATGAAAGCCTCGACCGTCGGCAGGATGCGCTCGACGATCACGTCGACTCCGGCGGCGGTCGGGTGAATGCCGTCAGCAAGGTTGAGCTTGGGCTGCCCGGCGACGCCGTCGAGGAAGAAGGGGTAGAGCGGCACGCCGTATTTCTGGGCGAGGCTCGGATAGATCGGGTCGAAACGCTCCTTGTAGGCCGCTCCCAGATTGGGGGGCGCCTGCATACCGATCAGCAGCACGGGAATGCCCCGCGCCTTCAGCCGGGCGAGGATGGCGTCGAGCGACGCCTCGGGGATCGCCGGATCGAGGCCGCGCAGCGCGTCGTTGGCGCCGAGTTCGAGGAGCACCGCATCCGTCCCGTCCGGCACCGACCAGTCGAGTCGGGCGAGGCCGGCACTCGTCGTGTCGCCGGAAACACCGGCATTCTCGATCACAACATCGTGTCCCCCGGCCTTCAGCGCGTCCTGCAGCCGGGCGGGAAAGGCCTGCCCGGCGGGAAGCCCGTAACCGGCCGTAAGACTGTCGCCGAACGCGACGAGGCGCAGCGGCTCGGCGCTGGCCGGGCCCGCCCCAACAAGGGCAAGGGCGCCGAGGGCGAACAGGAGGTGGAGCAATCGTGACAAGGCCATACCCTTTCGGAAGCAGTGCAGCGCAGCATATGTTGCCGCGAGCCCGCCCCGGAAGGGGCCGCCGCGTTTGACGCTGCGCACCGACGCGCGAAAGGACGACATGCCGCCGCATTCCCAGGCCCAGCCGGCCGCTTCCTCGCCCGCCATCCGTCTCCATGACGTGGAACTTTCCCTCGGCGCCGGCGCGGCGCGCGTCCACATCCTCAAGGGCGTGTCGCTGGAGATCGCCCAGGGCGAAGCGGTCGGGCTGATCGGACCGTCCGGCTCAGGCAAGTCGAGCCTTCTGATGGTGCTCGCCGGCCTCGAGCGCGCCGATTCCGGCCGGGTGACAGTGGCGGGACAGGAATTGACCGGGCTCGACGAGGACGCCCTAGCCCGCTTTCGCGGCCGCCATGTCGGCATCGTCTTCCAGGCCTTCCATCTCATCCCCACCATGACGGCGGTGGAGAACGTCGCCGTGCCGCTGGAACTGGCCGGCCGCAACGACGCCTTCGAGCGCGCTGCCGCCGAACTCGCGGCGGTCGGCCTCGGCCATCGGCTCGACCATTATCCGGCCCAGCTTTCCGGCGGCGAGCAGCAGCGCGTGGCGGTCGCCCGCGCCCTCGCGCCGGAGCCGCGCATCCTCGTCGCCGACGAGCCGACCGGCAATCTCGACGAGACGACCGGCCGGCAGATCATGGACCTTCTGTTCGCGGCGCAGGCACGGCATGGCTCGACGCTGGTGATCGTCACCCACGATCCCACGCTCGCCCGCCGCTGCGACCGCACGGTGCGGCTGCGCTCCGGCGTCATCGAGCCCGAGGCCGTGCTCGCGGGAACGCCCGCATGAGCACGGACCTCTCCTCCGCCGCGGATTCCGTGCGCCCGGATTCCGGCCCGATCCCGGCAAGCCGCCGCCCGGCGCGTTGGCCCGTACCTCTGCGCTTCGCGCTGCGCGAGCTGCGCGGCGGCCTGCGCGGCTTCGCCGTCTTCCTCGCCTGCCTCGCGCTCGGCGTCGCGGCCATCGCCGGCGTCGGTGCCTTCTCGCGTGCCCTCACCGACGGCCTCGCCCGCGAGGGCACCACGCTGCTCGGGGGCGACGCCTCCTTCACCCTCGTGCAGCGCGAGGCAACGCCGGAGGAATACGCCCTCGTCGCCGCCGGCGGACGGGTCTCCACCATCGCCACCCTGCGTGCCATGGCACGCGCCGGCGAAGGCGACGCGCTCAACGCCGCCCTCGCGGAGGTGAAGGCGGTCGACGGCGCCTACCCGATGGTCGGTACGCTCGATCTCGATCCGCCGAAGCCCCTGTCCGCCGCCCTCGCGGCGAACGGGAGCGCCTATGGCGCGGTCGCCGATCCCGCGCTCGCCGATCGCCTCGGCCTGAAGCCGGGCGACCGCTTCCAGCTCGGCGAAGCCCAGCTGACGCTCACCGACCTGATCGCCCGCGAGCCGGACTCGCTCTCCACCGGCATCGGCTTCGGCCCGCGCCTCATGGTCTCGCTCGACGCGCTGCGCGCCTCGAACCTGCTGCAGCCGGGGAGCCTCGTGCGCTGGCAGTACCGGGTCCGGATGAATGATCCGGGCAACCTCGCCAGCTTCGTGGAGACGGTGCAGAAGGACGCCCCGGACGCCGCCTTCGAGGTGCGCACCCGCGAGGCCGCCGCGCCGCGGCTGGAGAACAACGTCCGGCGCTTCACCGAGTATCTCACCCTCGTCGGCCTCACCGCGCTGCTCGTCGGCGGCGTGGGCGTCGCTAATGCGGTAAAAAGCCATCTCGATGCCAAGCGCGGCGTCATCGCCACCTTCAAGAGCCTCGGTGCGCCGGGCGCCACCGTCTTTGCCATCTACCTCACCGAGGTCGGGCTGATCGCGCTGGTCGGCATCGGCATCGGCGTCGCGGTGGGCTCTGCCCTGCCCTTCCTCGCCGATGCCGCCTTCGGCCACCTGCTGCCCATTCCCATCGAGCCGAGCCTCCAGCCGGCGGCACTGGCGCTCGCTGTCGCTTATGGCGTGCTCATCGCGCTCGCCTTCGCGCTCTGGCCGCTCGGCCTCGCCCATGACGTGCCGGTCTCGGCGCTGTTCCGCGAGCGGGTGGAAGGGGGACGGCGCCGGCCGCGCCTGCTCTATATCGGCCTGACAGCGCTGGCCGTGCTGGCCCTCGCCGCGCTGGCCGTCCTCGCGTCGGAAGACAGGCGCATCGCGCTCATCTATCTCGCCGCCGCCGCGAGCGTGCTGATCCTGCTGCGCCTCGTCGGAGCGGGCATCATGGCGCTGGCCCGCCGCCTGCCGCGCCCGCGCTCCACCGCGCTGCGCCTGGCGCTCGCCAACATCCACCGGCCCTCGGCGCTGACGCCGACCATCGTGCTGTCGCTTGGCCTCGGCCTGACGCTGCTGGTCACGCTGGCGCTGATCGACCGCAGCCTGACGCGCGAGCTCACCGCCAACCTGCCGGAACAGGCGCCGAGCTTCTTCTTCCTCGACATCCAGAGCGCCGATGCCGACCGCTTCGCCGCCTATCTCGGGCAGAAGGCCCCGCGGGGCGAGGTGGAGACCGTGCCGATGCTGCGGGGGCGGATCATCTCGCTCGGCGGCAAGCCGGCCGAAAGCCTCACCCCGCCGCCGGAATTCGCCTGGGTGCTCTCCTCCGACCGCGGCGTCACCTATGCGCAGACGCTGCCGGAGGGCTCGCGCCTCGTCGCCGGTGACTGGTGGGCGGCCGATTATGCCGGCCCGCCGGTGGTCTCCTTCGAGCGCGAAATCGCCGAAGCCTTCGGCTTGAAGATCGGCGACGAGGTGACGGTCAACGTGCTCGGACGCACCATCACCGCCACCATCTCCAACCTGCGCGACGTCGAATGGGAGCGGCTCGCCATCAATTTCGTGATGGTGTTCTCGCCGAATACCTTCGCCGGCGCACCCCACACCTCGCTCGCCACCCTCACCATGCCCAATGGCGGCGACGAGGCGGCGGAGCGCTCCATCGGCCGGGCCGTGGCGACCGATTTCCCCGCCGTCACCGCGGTGCGGGTGAAGGAAGCGCTGACGCAGATCGGCGAGATCGTCGCCAATCTGCTGACGGCGATCCGCGGCGCCAGCCTCGTCACCCTGCTGTCGAGCGTGCTGGTGCTGGCGGGGGCGCTGGCGGCGGGCCAGCATCATCGCGTCTACGACGCCGTGATCCTGAAGACGCTCGGCGCCACCCGGACCCGGCTCGTCGCCGCCTATGCGCTGGAATACGCGGCGCTCGGCCTCGTCACCGCCGTCGTCGCCATCGGTGCCGGCACGGCCGCGGCCTATGTGGTGGTGGTCTATGTGATGAAGCTCACCTTTGCCTGGTCGACGGGTGCGGCGCTCGGCGCGGTGGCGGTAGCGCTGCTGCTCACGGTCGGCTTCGGGCTGATCGGCACCTGGCGGGCGCTCGGCCAGAAGCCGGCACGCATCCTGCGCAACCTGTGAGGCGCACGGCAACCGCTGCGTGCTGCTACGGCATTCCTGTCGCAAACTTCACTTGCGGCAGGGCGATACGGCCCTCATATTCCCGGTGACTTCCCGCGAACCGCGCCGGCATTCCGCCTGCAGCGTGGCGGGACAAGGGGTTATCGGGAGAAGATCCGCCATGTCCGACTATGACCGCAACGTCTCCGTGCCGCGCTTCGGGGCGACCGCGGCGCGGACGCAGGCCGAGATCGACCAGGGCCTGCGCGCCTATATGCTGCGCGTCTACAACTACATGACGCTCGGCCTCGCAATCACCGGCGCGGCAGCGCTGGGCATCTTCATGCTCGCCGTCTCCGACGTGCCGACCCAGGCCGCCATCGCGCCGGGCGTCTACCTCACCGATCTCGGCGTCGCGCTGTTCTTCAGCCCGCTGCGCTGGGTGGTAATGCTCGCCCCGCTCGCGGCGGTGTTCTTCCTCAGCTTCCGCGTCGATCGCCTGAGCGTCAGCGCCGCGCAGGGCATCTTCTGGCTCTATGCCGCGCTCGTCGGCGTGTCGCTCGCCAGCATCTTCCTGGTCTACACGCATGAGAGCATCGTCCGGGTGTTCTTCATCACCGCAGCGGCGTTCGGTGCGCTGAGCCTCTACGGCTACACCACCTCGCGCAGCCTGTCCGGCATGGGCTCCTTCCTGATCATGGGCCTGTTCGGCATCATCATCGCGGCGGTGGTGAACATCTTCCTCGCCTCCTCGATGCTGCAGTTCGTCATCTCGGTGGCGGGCGTGCTGGTGTTCGCGGGCCTCACCGCCTACGACACCCAGCGCATCAAGGAGATGTACTTCGCCGGTGACGACGACGTGATCGCCGGGCGCAAGGCCATCATGGGCGCGCTGTCGCTGTATCTGGATTTCATCAATATGTTCCTGATGCTGCTCCAGCTCTTCGGCAATCGGAACAACTGACGCGGCTCCAGCCCTCACCGAATAAGGAAAGCCCCGGCGCGAGCCGGGGTTTTTTGTTTGTCTGCCCGCCGTCTCGCGCGGCGGCGATGTCCGCATCAGATATTTTGATTGGCGACGCCGGTTGTCTCAGCAGGCCGCCGCCCTTAATCCATTTACGCATGCCGTTACGGCAGGCGCGCCAGCGAGGTGTCCCTATGCCTGACAGCCCACGCAGCCTTGGCGGACCTCGGCTTCATGTATTCGCGCCGCTTCGAGGATCCCGAAGGACACATCTGGGAAGCGTTCTGGATGGATACGCAAGCCGCGGACACGGACACGGCCGAGACATTCTGATCCCAGCCAGGAACCGGAGGAGGAAAGCATGAGCTACGTTGACGGATTCGTCCTCGCCGTACCGACCAGCAACAAGGACGCCTACCGGGCAATGGCGGAGAAGGCGGCGCCGATCTTCTTCGACCACGGCGCCCTCCGCCTGATGGAATGCTGGGGCGACGACGTACCGGACGGCAAGGTCACCGACTTCCGCATGGCGGTGAAGGCGACCCCGGAGGAGACGGTGGTGTTCTCCTGGATCGTCTGGCCCTCCAAGGAGGTGCGCGATGCCGGCATGAAGTCCTTCATGGAGGATCCCCGCCTGAAGGAGATCACCGACATGCCCTTCGATGGCCAGCGCATGATCTTCGGCGGCTTCGCGCCGCTCGTCGACATGGCGAAGAATTAGCGTGGGCCGCAGCCAAACTCCGCATTCGGCAAGGAGACCGCGATGCACCCCATCCGCACCTGCCTCTGGTTCGACGGCAAGGCCGAGGAAGCCGCGCATTTCTACGTCTCGCTGCTCCCGAACTCGCGTATCGAATCCGTCAACGCCTCCCCCGTCGATACCCCCGGCAACAAGGCGGGCGAGATCATAACGGTGGAGTTCACGCTCAACGGCGTCGCCTATCTCGGGCTCAATGGCGGCTCGCACTACCAGTTCACGCCGGCCGTCTCCCTCATCGTCCCCTGCGACACCCAGGAAGAAATCGACCGGCTGTGGAGCGCGCTGTCGGACGGCGGTACGCCGGTGCAATGCGGGTGGATCACCGACCGCTACGGTCTGTCCTGGCAGATCACGCCGCGCGTGCTCCTCGCCATGATCAAGGACCCCGACACCGCCAAGGCCAAACGGGCGATGGAAGCGATGTTCGACATGGTGAAGCTCGACATCGCCGCGCTGGAGACCGCCTATCATCGAAGCTGATGCGCGCCGGCAGCGTTGTCCCCTCCCGGCGCGGGCGCTACATAGCCTCACCCGGCGCCGGCCATGAGGGCCCGCACCGTGCGTTGCGGAGGCAGGCCTACATGAACTGGTCGGATTTCAAGCGCGAGGCGAACTTCATCGGCGGCCAATGGGTGCCGGCCGACAGCGGCGGCGCCATCGACGTGACCAACCCGGCGACGGGCGACGTCATCGGCACTGTGCCGAATGCTGGCGCCGTGGAAGCGCGCCGCGCCATCGAGGCCGCCGACAAGGCTTTCGCGAGCTTCTCGCGCACCACGGCGGACGAGCGCGCCAAGCTGCTGCGCCGCCTCCACGCCGCCATCATGGACAACCAGCGGGCGCTGGCCGAGCTTCTCACCATCGAGCAGGGCAAGCCGCTCGCGGAATCGATGGGCGAGGTCGGCGCCAGCGCTGCCTATGTGCTGTGGTTCGCCGAGGAGGCGCGCCGGGTCTATGGCGACGTCATCCCCTCGCCCTGGGGCGAGCGGCGCATTCTCACCCTGAAGCAGCCGGTCGGCGTGGTCGCCGCCATCACCCCGTGGAACTTCCCCTCCTCCATGCTGGCCCGCAAGATCGGCCCGGCGCTGGCGACGGGCTGCACCTCGGTGGTGAAGCCGGCGACGCAGACGCCCTATTCCGGCCTCGCCTGGGGCGTGCTCTGCGAGCAGGCCGGCTATCCCGCCGGCGTCGTCAACATCCTCACCGGTTCCGCCTCGGCCATCGGCGGGGAAATGACCGCCAGCCCGGTGGTGCGCAAGATCACCTTCACCGGCTCCACCCCCATCGGCAAGATCCTGATGAAGCAGGCCGCCGACACGGTGAAGCGCGTCTCCATGGAACTCGGCGGCAACGCGCCCTTCCTGGTCTTCGACGACGCCGATCTCGACAAGGCGGTGGAAGGCGCCCTCGCCTCCAAATACCGCAACTCCGGCCAGACCTGCGTCTGCGCCAACCGCTTCTACGCCCAGGCCGGCATCTACGACGCCTTCGTCGAGAAGTTCGCCCAGGCCGCCGCGAAGCTGAAGGTCGGCCCGGGCCTGGAGGAAGGCGTGGTGCAGGGCCCGCTGATCGACGACAAGGCAGTCGCCAAGACCGAGAGCTTCGTCGCCGACGCGCTCGCCAAGGGCGGCAAGGTCGTCGCCGGCGGCCAGCGCCACGCGCTCGGCGGCCAGTTCTTCCAGCCGACGGTGATCGCCAACGCCACCTCCGAGATGAACTTCGCCCGCGAGGAGATCTTCGGCCCGGTGGCACCGGTGTTCCGCTTCGAAACCGAGGAAGAGGCGGTGAAGCTCGCCAACGACACCGAGTTCGGCCTCGCCTGCTACTTCTACACGCGCGACCTCGCGCGCGCCTTCCGCGTCTCGGAAGGGCTGCGCTACGGGCAGGTCGGCATCAATGCCGGCGTCATCACCACGGAAGTAGCGCCCTTCGGCGGCGTGAAGGAATCCGGCGTCGGCCGCGAGGGCTCGAAGTACGGCATCGACGAGTATCTCGACATCAAATACGTCTGCGTCGGCCTCTGAGCCGGCCGGAAACGGAAAGGGCGCGCCGACGGCGCGCCCTTTCTTCATCAACTGCCATGCCGCCGGACATCTCTCAGGTCGCCATGCCCATCGCCGCCGACCCCTCGAGACACCCCAGCCCGACGAGCGATGCGCGCACCGCAGCGTCGAGCGGGGTATGCGGTTCCCCGCCGAGCCTTTCGACCAGCCGGCGATTGTCGAGCCGCACCGGCTCCTCCCAGAGATAGCGCATCTCCGCCAGTTCGCGGAACAAGGGCACGAAGGGGCTGGCGAGGCGCATCGCGCCCCAGGGCAGGCGGCGCACCGGCAGGCCGGGTTCACCGAGGACACGGCGGAGCGCGCCGATCATCCGCCGGCCATCCGGATCCCACTGCCCGTCCATGTGGAAGCTCTCGAACGAACCAAGGTCGTCGCGCTCCGCCAGCCGGGCCATGGTTTCAGCCACATCCGGCACATAGGCCCATTGATGGCCGATGCCGTCCCGGCCGGGATAGGTGAGCACACGGGGGCGGCTGCCGGCCTTCACCAGCGCCTGCCCGAACCAGTTGTTTCCGGCGCGTGGACCGAAGAAGTCGCCGGCCCGCACGATCAGCACGCGGATGTCCCCGGCCTGCGCCGCGGTATGCAGCCGCTGCTCCATCTCGACGCGGATGCGCCCCTTGCGGGTAAGCGGGTTCTGCGCCGCCGCCTCGCCGATGCACGGAAAGGCGTCCGGTCCGTAGTTGTAGACCGTACCCGGCAGCAGCACCCGCGCCCCGACGGCTCGGGCGGCGCCGATGGTGCCGTCCAGCATCGGCAGCACAAGCCTGTCCCAGTCGCGATAGCCGGGCGGGTTCACCGCGTGCACGATGAGCGACGCTCCCTCGGCGGCCCGCTCCACGTCGGGCGCGTTCAGGGCGTCGCCGCGCTCCCATTCGACGCCGTCGCGCCGCCCGACCTCGCCCGAACGCGAAAGTGCCCGGACGGTCCAGCCGCGCCCGACCAGATTGCGCGCGACCTCGCCGCCGATCCCGCCGGTCGCTCCGAGTACCAGTGCCGTCTTCGCCATCATTTCAATCTCCTTCGTGCTGGTGAAGGGAAAGATGGCGTCACATCGAACTAAACGAAATTGCGCAATATCGTACATCCGATATACATGAATAGATGAACACGGAACCGAGCTGGGACCTTTACCGGAGCTTCCTCGCGGTGCTTGAGGAACGCTCGCTCTCCGGCGCGGCGCGGCGGCTCGGGCTGACCCAGCCGACGCTCGCGCGCCATCTCGACGCGCTGGAAGAAGCGGTGGGGGCGCAGCTTTTCCTGCGCTCGCCGCGCGGCCTCGCGCCGACGGAGACGGCGCTGGAGCTTGGCCCCTATGCCCGTTCCCTCGCGACCACCTCGGCCGCGCTGCTGCGCACCGCATCCGGCCGCGCGGACGAAGTGCGCGGCGTGGTGCGGGTCAGCGCCTCCGACGTGGTGGGAGCCGAGCACCTGCCCCCGATCCTCGTGCAATTGCGCGCGCAGCATCCCGAACTCGTCATCGAGCTGGCGCTGTCCAACGCGGTGGAAAACGTGCTGGAACGCGCGGCGGACATCGCGGTGCGCATGGTGGAGCCGGCACAAGAAGCTCTGGTCGCCCGGCATTTGCCGCCGATCCGGCTCGGCCTGCACGCGCACAGGCGCTATCTCGACCGGAAGGGCATTCCCGCGAGCCTCGACGCGCTGAAGGAGCACGACCTCATCGGGTTCGATCGCGAGACGCCGGCCATTCGCGCCGCAATCGGGCGTTACCCGATGCTGGGGCGTCCCGCCCTCGCGTTGAGAACCGACAGCGATCTGGCTCAGCTTGCCGCCATCCGCGCCGGGTTCGGCATCGGAATCTGCCAGCGGCCCATTGCGCGACATGAGCCGGATCTGGTCCACCTACTGCCGGACGACTTCGTGCTGGACCTGCCGGTCTGGATCGTGATGCACGAAGACCTGAAGACGAGCCGCCGCTCTCGCGCCGTGTTCGACGCGCTGGTCGAGGGCATGCGAACGGCCACCGCCTAGAAGAGAGGCCGGCTTTCGCCAGCCTCTCCATTCTCACGCCTTGAAGTCTTCCAGCCGGAACGGCAGCGAGCGCAGCCGCTGGCCGGTGGCGTCGAAAATGGCGTTGGACAGTGCCGGGGCGACGCCGGGGACGCCGGGCTCGCCGATACCGGTCGGCGCGTTGGCCGAGGGCACGATGTGGACCTCCACCTTCGGCATCTCCGACATGCGCAGCGGAATGTAGCCGTCGAAATTCGCCTGCTCGACCACCCCCTTGTCCAGGGTGATCTCGTCGTGCAGAGCCGCGCCGAGGCCGAAGCCCACGCCGCCTTCGACCTGCGCGGCGATCACGTCGGGGTTGACGGCGATGCCGCAATCGACCGCGCAGACCACCCGGTCGACCTTGATCTGGCCGTTCACCACCGACACGTCGATCACGCTGCCGACCACCGTGTTGAAGCTCTCGTGGAGCGCGATGCCGCGGCCCTTGCCGGCGCCTGCCTTCTCGCCCCAGCTAGCCTTCTCGGCCAGCAGCTTCAGCACACCGGTATGGCGCGGCTTGTCCTTCAGGAGTTCGAGGCGGAACTCCACGGGATCACGCCCCGCCGCACGGGCGAGCTCGTCGATGGTCACTTCCACCACATGGGCGGTGTGGGTGTGGCCGACCGAACGCCACCACAGCGTCGGCACCTTCACCTGCGTGGTGTGCAGGTCCACGGCGAAGTTGCCGATGTCGTAATTGGTGTCGGCCGCCCCTTCCACCGAGGTGCCGTCGACCCCTTCCTTGATGGCGAAGGCCTCGAAGGGCGTGCCGGCCATGAAGGACTGGCCGACGATCTGCTGCTCCCAGCCGGCGATCTTGCCGTCCGCCGTCAGGCCGGCACGGACCTTGTGGTAGAACATCGGACGGTAATAGCCGCCCTTGATGTCGTCCTCACGGGTCCAGACGAGATGGATCGGCGCCTTGCCGTCGGTCGCCTTGAGGATGGTGGCCGCCTCGGCGACATAGTCGGCGGGCGGATTGGCGCGCCGTCCGAAGGACCCGCCAGCCCAGACCGTCTCGATCTTCACCTGCTCCGGCTTGAGGCCGAGGACCCCGGCCGTCACCGCCTGCTCGATGGTCTGGAACTGCGAGCCGGCCCAGATCGTCACCCCGTCGCCGGTCTTCTCGATCACGCAGTTGAGCGGCTCCATCGGCGCGTGGGCGAGATAGGGGAAGGCGAACTCGGCCTCGACGGTCTTGGCCGCGCCGGCGATGCCCTTGGCCGCGTCGCCCTTGCGGGCGGCGGGCAGGCCGGCCGTGGCGGCGAGCTTCTTGTACTCGTCGAGCAGCTCGGCCGTGCCGCGCATCTCGGCGCTCGCCTCGTCCCAGACGATGTCGGCCAGCGCGTCGCGGCCCTGGATCGCCGCCCAGGTGTTCTGCGCGAGAACGGCGATGCCGGCCGGCACCGCCACCACATCGACCACGCCGGGCACCTTCTTCGCCGCCGCGGCGTCGAAGCTCTTCACCGTGGCGCCGAAGCGATCCGGCCGCCGGATCACGGCGGTCAGCATGCCCGGACGGCGGATATCGAGCGCATAGACCGCCTTGCCGTCGGTCTTCTCAGTCGAATCGAGACGCGGCAGGCGAGTGCCGATGAGCGTGAAGTCCTTCGGATCCTTCAGCTTCACGTCCTTCGGCACGTCGAGCCTGGCCGCCGCCTCGGCGAATTCGCCGAACGAGCCGGAGTGGTTGCCGCTCGTGAGCACACCCTTCTCGACGCTGATGCTCTCGGCCGGCACGCCCCATTTGGCGGCGGCCGCCGCGACCAGCATGTGGCGGGCGGCGGCGCCGGCCTTGCGAAGCTGCTCCCAGCTATTGGCGACCGAGGTCGAGCCGCCCGTGCCCTGCACCGGGCCGAAGAGCAGGTTGTTGTAGAGCTGCGCGTCGGCGGGCGCGAAGGCGGCGCGCATCTGGCTCCAGTCGGCGTCGAGCTCTTCCGCCACGATGGTGGCGAGGCCCGTGGTGACGCCCTGGCCCATGTCCAGGTGCTTGATCAGCACGGTAACGGTGCTGTCCGGCGCGATGCGCACAAAGGCGTTCGGCATCGGCCCGTCGGTCATGGCGGCGGCGAGCGCCTCCACCGGGCGCAGATGCACGCCGATGACGAGGGCGCCGGAAGCGGCGGCGATCCCTTTCAGGAAGCCGCGGCGGGAGGGCGCCACATCCTTGCTGAAGCGCGCGAGCATTACGCGGTATTGGTCAGGGGTGATGATGTGCATGGCGATCACGCGAGATTCGAGGCGGCTTCGTGGATGGCCGCGCGGATGCGCTGATAGGTGGCGCAGCGACAGACATTGCCGTCCATGGCGCTGTCGATGTCTTCGTCGGTCGGCTTGCGGTTCTCGCTCAGCAGGCCGACAGCCGACATGATCTGGCCGGACTGGCAGTAGCCGCACTGCACGACATCGAGCTTCCGCCAGGCCGCAACGACGGCCTCGCCGACCTCGCCCCCGACCCCCTCGATCGTGGTGACGTTCTTGCCCTCGACATCGGCAAGCGCCGTCTGGCACGAACGCACGGGCACGCCGTCGACATGGACCGTGCAGGCGCCGCACAGCGCGGCGCCGCAACCGAACTTGGTGCCGGTCAGACCGACAATGTCGCGAATCGCCCACAGCAGCGGCATCTGCCCGTCTGCCTCAAGGGTGCGTTCGCTTCCGTTGAGCGTGAATTTCATGTCTCGCCCTCTCCGTTTGCGGGATGAGGACACGCAAAGACGCACGGCCGGCGTTGCCCCCGGCAGCCGGCCACCCTTCTCTCTGCGCTCCCACGGGAAGGCTAGGCTTCATGACGGCCATCATCTAATCACCTATCCGTGACAGGCTGGCCGTTTCGCCAGAACTTTGCCGGGTGATATCTCCGCCGCCGGCTCAGGCCGCCGCCTCGGCGGGAACGCCCAGCGTGGTGCGCACGAAATCGGCAAGGTCGAGGATGTCCTCGACGATCCGGTCGTCACCACGGCTGGCCGAGGCGTAGAAGATGCCGTCCAGTATCAGCCCGATGCGCCGCGCGGTGCGCGCGATGTCGACGGGAGCGAATTCGCCGCTCTCCACACCGCGCTGCAGGGCCTCCTCCAGAAGCTGCTTCTCGCGGCCGTAGAAACCGGCGATGAGCGCGTCGACCTCCGCGTCGCGCAGGCCCGAGCTCGCATAGTCCGACATCAGCTTGACCATGAGGGCGAGCGTGGGCGCCAGTTCCACATGGGCGTCGAGCCAGGCGAGGATCTCCGCCAGCGGCGCCAGCCCGGCGGCGCGGCGCTGCTCATATCCGATCATGAGCTGCTCGATCGCGTGCCCAAGGGCGCGGCGCACGAGGTCGTCCTTGTTGTCGAAGTAGTGGTAGAGCAGCCCGACATTGATGTCGCAGACCAGCGCGATGTCGCGCACCGTGACCACGGAGAAGTGGCGCTCGGCGAACAATCTCAACGCTTCGTCGAGGATCATTCCCCGCCGCTCGGCGGGCTGGAGGCGCTTGCGCGCCGGTCGTGCTGCCATGCGTTTCCTCCGTATTTGTACGGAATTTTCTGCCTTGCTCATATGCTATGCGTGCCCATTTGTTGGGCTTGCCTAATCATATTAAGTCACCGTTTAATAATCCGGTCCAGCCCTTTTCAGCGACCGGAGCCACCCCTCATGAAGCGTATTTTCAGGGCCGCCGTCGTCTTCGCCGGCCTCGCCGCCGCCGTTCTCTCGGGAATGCCCGCGGCACAGGCCGCGCCCAAGAAAAGTTTCAAGGTCGCCTACACCGTCTATATCGGCTTCATGCCGTTCGCCTATCTGAAGTCGTCCGGCATCATGAAGAAATGGGCGGACAAGTACGGCATCGACGTCGAGATCATCCAGGCCAACGACTATGTCGGCAGCATCAACCAGTTCATCGCCGGCGAGATCGACGCGGTCGGCGTGGCCAGCATGGACGGCCTGACGATGCCGGCGGCCGGCGGCGTCGACACCTCCATCTTTCTCATCACCGACTATTCGAACGGCAACGACATCGTCGTCTCCAAGTCGGCCAAGGAGGTGAAGGAACTCGCCGGGCAGGACGTGTACCTGCTGCAGTATTCCGTCTCGCACTACCTGCTGAACCGGGCGCTGCAGCTCGCCGGCATCGACGATCCCACCGCCGCCAAGACGGTGAACATCTCGGATGCCGAGATCTCCGCCGCCTTCGTCTCGCAGGACGCGATGAAGCACGCGGTGTCGTGGAAGCCGCTGACCGAGGACATGCTCAAGGTCAAGGGCACGACCAACCTGTTCGACAGCTCCAAGATCCCCGGCGAGATCATGGACGTGTTCATCGGCAACACGCAGACGCTGAAGGACAACCCGGACTTCGCCAAGGCGGTGGTCGGCGCCTGGTATGAGGCGCTCGGCATCCTGAAGGCCGGCGGCGCCCCCGCCGAGGAAATGCGCGCGGTGATGACCAGCGCCATGGGCACGGATGCGAGCGGCCTGCAGGCCCAGCTCGACACCACCCACTTCTTCTACACCGCCGGCGAGGCCGCCAGCTTCCTGCTGTCGCCCGAGAACGCGAAGATCTGGAACAGCATCCGCACCTTCTGCTTCCAGCAGGGCCTGTTCGGCCAGGGCGCGACGAGCGTCGATTCCATCGGCATCGAGGTCGCCGACGGCACGGTGCTCGGCGACAAGGCGAACATCAAGCTGCGGGTGAATGCGAGCTTCACCAAGGAAGCCGCCGACGGGAAGCTCTGAGGCTTTCCCGCCCCCGATCCCCGGCGCGCCGGTTCCCTGCCGGTCCGGCGCGCCCTCCGCTCCAAGGCCCCCGCACCGTCCGCACGGAAGGCCCTCATGCGCCGCATCATCAATTACGTGCCCCGCCCGGGCGTCCGGCTGATCCTCGCCTCCCTGCCCTTCATCCTCGCGCTGGCGGTCTATCTCCTCGCCTCCAACGCCCGTCTCGCGGTCGAGCCGGCCGACAAGCTGATGCCGAGCCTCGCCACCTTCTGGGCGACCATGGTGCGCATGGCGACGACGCTCGACGTCGCCACGAAGCAATACTTGCTGTGGTGGGATACCTGGCTCAGCCTCTGGCGGCTCTTCCTCGGCCTCGGCATCTCAGCGCTGCTGGGGCTGGTGCTCGGCATCGTGGTCGGCTTCATCCCCTATCTGCGCTCGACCTTCGAGCCGTTCTTCGCCGCCTTCTCGCTGATCCCGCCGCTGGCGGTGCTGCCGATCCTGTTCATCCTGTTCGGCCTCGGCGAGGTGTCCAAGATCGTGCTGATCGTCTTCGGCATCGCGCCCTTCATCATCCGCGACGTGATGCTGCGGGTCTCGGCCATTCCCACCGAGCAGATCATCAAGGCACAGACGCTCGGCGCCTCGACCTGGCAGATGATCACCGGCGTGGTGCTGCCGCAGGTGATGCCGCGCCTGCTCGATTCCGTACGGCTTTCGCTCGGCGCCGCCTGGCTCTTCGTCATCGCCGCCGAGGCGATCACCGCCGAGGGCGGCCTCGGCTACCGCATCTTCCTGGTGCGCCGCTATCTCGCGATGGACGTGATCCTTCCCTACGTGATCTGGATCACCCTGCTCGCCTTTCTCATGGACTACGCGCTGCGCCGCCTCGCCGCCGCCGCCTATCCGTGGGACCGGATAAAGGCGGCCTGAATGACCACGATCGTCTTCGACAACGTCTGGAAGGAATACGACGACCGGGTCGTTCTCGAGCGCGTCAACCTTGCCCTCGACGACCACGAGTTCCTCGTCATCATCGGCCCCTCGGGCGTCGGCAAGACGACGCTGCTGCGCATGCTGCTTTCGCAGGAGCAGCCCACGCGCGGCAAGATCCTCATCGACGGCGAGCCCATCGCCGCCGAGCCCACGGCCGATCGCGGCGTGGTCTTCCAGCGCTATTCGGTGTTCCCGCACCGGACCGTGCTGGGCAATGTGATGATGGGCCCGCAATGGGCCGGCGCGCCGATCCTCGGCCGCTTCTTCGGTGCCCGCCGCCGCGCGCTGGAAGAGCGCGCCATGGCGCTGCTCGCCCGCGTCGGCCTCGCCGAGCACGCGCAGAAATACCCCGCCCAGCTCTCCGGCGGCATGCAGCAGCGCCTCGCCCTCGCGCAGGCGCTGATCATGAAGCCCAAGGTCCTGCTGCTCGACGAGCCCTTCGGCGCGCTCGACCCCGGCACGCGCAAATCCATGCACGAGCTGGTCGGCGAGCTGTGGGAGGAGAACCGCATGACCATCGTCATGGTCACGCACGATCTGCCCGAGGCCTTCCTGCTCGGCACCCGCGTGGTCGCGGTCGACAGGCCACGCAAGGACCCGCAGGCGCCTGAGCGCTTCGGCGCCACCATCGTCTCCGACTTCGAAGCCAAGTGCCGCACCGTGCGCGAATCCCGCCTGTTCGAGGCCGAGCGCGAGCGGATGCGCCTCACTTTGGTTTCCGGACATTCCCTGCCGCAGGACGCACTTCCCGTCCCGGCGCTCGTGAAGGACTGACTGCAATGGCCGACAAGCGCTTCCACCTCGCCTGGTTCATGAACTTCACGCCCGACGAGTGGCGCGAACCCTTCGGGCAGGGCGGCAATCCATGGGACGGCCAGTTCTACATCGAGATGGCCCAGGCGATGGAGCGCGCCTGCTTCGACCTCATCATGATCGAGGACAAGCTGATGGTGCCGGAGACCTATGGCGGGTCCCGCGACCTCTCGCTCAAGCACGCCATGATGGTGCCGAAGGCCGATCCCGCCCCCCTCGCCGTCGCCATGGGCATGGCGACGAAGCACCTCGGCGTCGTCGCCACCATGTCGACCATGGCCTATCCGCCCTTCATGCTGGCGCGCCTGTCCTCCACCATCGACAGCCTGACCAAGGGGCGCTTCGGCTGGAACGTGGTGACCAGCGCGGAAGACCTGATGGCGAAGAATTTCGGCATGGACCAGCTTCCTCCGCGTGAGGACCGCTACGCCATGGCCGACGAGTACATGGACGTCGTCGGCAAGCTGTTCGATTCCTGGGAGCCGGACGCCGTGGTGCTCGACCGCGAGAACGGCATCTATGCCGACGGCTCCAAGGTTCACACGGTCGACCACAAGGGCCGGTTCTACCAGGTACGCGGGCCGCTCAACACCGTGCCCTCGCCGCAGCGCCGTCCCGTCTACCTGCAGGCCGGTGCCTCGCCGCGCGGGCGCGATTTCGCCGCCCAGCACGCCGACGCCATCGTCTCGGTGGCGAACGGCGTCGAGGGCATGAAGGAGTTCCGCGCCGACATCCGCGCCCGCGCCGCGAAGATCGGCCGCGACCCGGACGACATCAAGGTGTTCTTCTGCATCACCCCGAGCCTGGGCGAGACCGAGGCCGAAGCGCGCGCCCGCTACGAGAACGTCACCATGTCGGACAATTTCGTCACCGACGTGCTGATCTCGATCTCCGCCATCACCGAGATCGACTTCGCCCAGTTCGAGCTCGACAAGCCGCTGCCGGAAAAGCTGGTGACGAACGGCGAATCCGGCACGCTCGACAAGTTCCAGCAATGGGGCTCGGGCAAGACCCTGCGCCAGCTCGCGGCGGATGGCGGCGGCGGCCTCGTCTCCTCTCTGGAGCTGATCGGCACGCCGGCGCAGGTCGCGCAGAAGATGGGCGAGGCCATGGCCGAGGTCGGCGGCGACGGCTTCCTCATCACTACGCCGGTGCTGCGCGTCTCCCGGCGCTACATCACCGAGATCGTCGACGGCCTCGTGCCGGAACTGCAGAAGCGCGGCCTCACCCGCACCGAGTACAAGCACCAGCTCCTGCGCGATAACCTGCGCGAATTCTGACGCGACACCGGGAGGCGCGGACGATTCCACGCCTCCCTTTGCCGGCTCATCATCCGGCGAGATGGAGATGCACATGGCACAATGCCGGCCGGCCGACGGCTCTCCCGAACCCTGCCTGCCTGCGGTAACGCGGCAGGGCTATCGCGACGCCATGGCCCGGCTGGGCGCGGCGGTGAACATCGTCACGACGGACGGTCCCGCCGGACGCCACGGCTTCACCGCCTCCGCGGTGTGCTCCGTCACCGACAGCCCGCCGACGCTGCTGGTCTGCCTCAACAAGGGCTCGTCCGCGGCAGGTGCCGTGCATGCCAATGGCGTGGTCTGCGTGAACACGCTGGCCGCCGGCCATGAGGATCTTTCCAACCTTTTCGGCGGCCGCACCCCGGTCGAGGAGCGCTTCGCCGCTGCCCGATGGTGCCGCTCCGCCACCGGCGCGCCCATGCTGGCCGACGCGGTGGTCGCCTTCGACTGCCGCATCGTGCGCACCGTGGAGGTCGGCACGCACGACGTGCTGTTCTGCGAGGTCGTGGGGCTGGCCGAGGGTGGCGCGCAGGAGGGGCTCATCTATTTCAGCCGCCGCTATCATGCGGTGACCGGCACCTCCTGAGCCCGGCGACGCCGAAAAGCCCTGCCGCTCGCGTATATGTGCGGGATCCCCGCCTCGACCAAACGGCTTACACCGCCCTAAGCTACCTTCCGACCCATCCCCTTAAGGATGATCACCTTGGGGATTACATGGAAGTGCGTGCCCGCGTCGGACGACCGTGTATGATCACGTCCGCTGGGGTGCGTGTTTGTTGAGGCACGACGATGGTAAACCACAGCAGGATCATCGCGCTTGCCGCGCTCGGCACGGCACTCGCCACACCACTTGCAACACCGGCCGCGGCGCAGGCCCAGGCGCAAGGCCAGTTCGTTCCCCCCACCTTTCCCTGGCTGCAGCAGCACACGGCGACGACCGGCCCGATGAACCAGGCCGCGCTGAACGGCGATGCGGCCATTCGCTGGCAATCCACGATCAATTCCTATGCGCGCGGGCACTGAGGGCGGAATCCGATCCCACCGCGCAGATGCACGAGAGGAGGCGTAGCCTGGCAGGGCTGTGCCTTTTCGCGCCGGGGGCGGTCGCCCACCCGGCCCGAATGCCTTGTGGCGCGGGAGTGCGGACTCGCATCCCGGCCCCTTTTCCGCGTTGCTAACGGGTGGCACCCGGCAACACGCCGCGCCAGAGTGACGGCGATTCGCCCCTCCGCACTCCAGGCGTCCCCATGAACGACACCACCGCTCCCTTCCGTCTCGACGGCCGTGCCGCTCTCGTCACCGGCGCCGGTCGCGGCCTCGGCTTCGAGATGGCGCGATCCCTGGCCGCCGCCGGCGCGCAGGTGGTGATCAACGGACGCGATGCGGGGCGATTGCAGCAGGCGGCGCAGGCCATCGAGGCGGCGACGGGCCGCCCGGTCGCCATCGCCCCCTTCGACATCGCCGACATCGCCGCCGGCCGCGAGGCGATCGCCGCCATCGTCCGCGATCAGGGCCGTCTCGATATCCTCGTCAACAATGTCGGCGCTCGCGACCGCCGGCCGCTGAAGGATTTCTCGCCGGAGGAGGCGGGAGCGCTCGTCGCCACTGACCTCGTCGCCCCGATGATGCTGGCCCGCGAGGCCGCCGAGCGAATGGTGGCCCACCGGCATGGCCGGCTGATCACCGTCACCTCCATCGCCGGCCATGTCGCCAACCGGCACGACCCCGTCTACACCGCCGCCAAGGCCGGACTTACGGGGCTGATGCGCGCGCTCGCCGTGGACTATGCGCGCGAGGGCATCACCAGCAACGCCATCGCGCCGGGCATGTTCGCCACGGAAACCAACCAGGGCCTCGTCGACAACGCGGATTTCTCGGCCTTCGTCGACATCCGCGTACCGGTCGGCCGCTGGGGCCGCCCGCACGAGATCGGCGCCGCCGCCGTCTTCCTCGCCTCCGACGAGGCCTCCTTCGTCAACGGGCATGTTCTCGTGGTCGATGGCGGGCAGACCGTGCGCATGTAGCGCCGCCCGCTCTCGACGTGGCTTCCCTCGCGCCCTAGAACGCCAGCCGATTCGGAAAATCGGCCGTCAGGGAGGACGAGATGGGCTTCAGCGAGCGCCTGCGCGACGAGAACGCGGACGACTGGAACGCCGCCGTCGGTCATCGCTTCGTCGACGAGATATTCCGGGGCACCGTGGCTCCCGACGTCATGCGCCGTTACCTGACACAGGACTACCAGTTCATCGACGGCTTCGTCGCTCTGCTCGGCATGACCATCGCCACGGCCGATCGCTTCGAGTCGCGCATCCGGTTCGCCCAGTTCGCGGCAATGATCACCAGCGACGAGAATACCTATTTCCAGCGCTCCTTCGACGCGCTGGGCGTTCCCGCGGCCGAACGCGAGCATCCCGTCCTGACCGCGCCGACGACCGGCTTTCAGGCGCTGATGAAGGAAGCCGCCGCCAGCCGCCACTATGCGAGCTGCCTTGCCGTCCTCACCCTGGCGGAATGGCTCTATCTGTCCTGGGCCGACCGTCCCGGCGCCCTGCCTCCGGCGGATTTCATCCATGCCGAGTGGATCACGCTGCACAACAATGACGGCTTCCGGGGCTTCGTGACCTGGTTGCGCGGCGAACTGGACCGCGTGGGTGCGGCAGAGGACGAACCGGGCAGAGCGGTCGCCACGGCCTTCTTTCGTCGCGCCGTCGTGCTGGAACGCGCCTTCTTCGATCACATCTACGACTGATTCGAGCAAACCACTTCCGACGTCCTTGCCCTGGCTGTGCAGGCATCCACTGCCCCGAGGGGCGCAAGAATGCGTTTCTGATAATCCCCGCGTTTTATTATCAAATAGCGAGCTTTTGCACCTACCCGGGACGCCCTGCAAATTATTCAAAACCTCCTATATTTTGGCAACATGTCGTCATCGAGGGCCTTCGAGCCGTTGATATGCCTGAATTCGTCCCGCACTTCCCACTGATCGTCCCGCTAGCCTTCATCCGCCTGCCAAGACCGCTCGAACACAGCAGATGAGGTGGTATTTTTTGCTTCCAAGCGAGAATTTGATCTACTATCCGGCGCAACTGCTTGACGATTGCTGATTGACCTTTTCCAATTTGGTGCTAAATCGCAGTAGGTTCTCGATGGAGGAAATAAATGTCGGAGCAGGAAAGCTCGTCGGTCGACTATCTCGGCCTCACCGCTGATGTCGTTGCTGCCTTTGTCGGCAACAATTCGGTTCCCGCCGCCGAGCTTCCCGATCTGATCGCCAAGGTGCACGGCGCCCTGCTTCGACTGTCCGCCCCGGTCCCGGCCGTCGTGGAAGAGGTCCTGAAGCCGGCGGTTCCGGTCAAGAAGTCGGTGACGCCGGAATATATCGTCTGCCTGGAAGACGGCCTGAAGTTCAAGTCGCTCAAGCGTCATCTGCGGACGAAGTACAACATGACGCCCGAGGAATACCGCGCGAAGTGGGGCTTGCCGAACGACTATCCGATGGTCGCTCCGAGCTATGCTGAGGCGCGCTCCAACCTCGCCAAGAAGATGGGCCTCGGCCAGCAGCGCAAGAAGCCCGTCGCTCCCGCTCCCGCCAAGGGTCGCGGCCGCGCCAAGAAGGTGGCCTGATCGGGTGATCCGGACGTCCTGAGGACGTCCGGCAGCTTGTGAGTTGAAGAAAAGCCGCGCTGATCGCTTCAGCGCGGCTTTTTCATGCCGTCGACAGCGATCTGCTTCGGATGCTTGCCAATCCCGGCCATCGTCAGCGCGCGGCGACGGGGCCACCGGCGAGCCAGTGATCGATGAAGGCGTCGAGCCACAGGCGGATGCGCCCGTCGTGCTGCAGCCGGTCAAGGAAATGCGCGCGCGGCGGGCGGGCGCCGGGCAGGTCCAGCCGCTCGCTGCCCCGGACCGTCCAGCGGCACATCATGTGATGCGTCACCTCGGGGTGGAACTGTATGCCATAGGCCGACGGCCCGAAACGGAAGGCCTGGTTCGGGAAAGTCGGGCCTTCCGCCAGCAGTTCTGCGCCGGTGGCGAGCTCGAAACCCTCACGGTGCCAGTGATAGACGTGATCGGGCCACAGGCAGGCCAGCCCCTCTCCATCCGCCGCGCCCTCGGTGCGCCCGAGCAGGGCGGTGCCGGCGGCTGTGGCGCGGATCGGGTAGTAGCCGATCTCGACGAGCCCCTCCGGGTGCGGGGCGACGCGGGCGCCGAGATGGCGCGCCAGCATCTGGGCGCCGAGGCAGATCCCGAGATAGGGCTTGCCCTCGCTGAGCGGAACGCCGATCCAGTCGATCTCTGCCCGCACATAGTCATGGCAGTCATTGGCGCTCTGCGGCCCACCGAACACCACCGCGCCGGCATGCTTCTCCAGCGTCTCCGGAAGTTCGTCGCCCAGGCAGGGACGCCGGATGTCGAGCCGATGCCCGCGCTCGGCCAGAAGCCTCCCGACCCGACCGGGGGAGGAATGCTCCTGGTGGAGCACGATCAGCACGGGAAGCGGAGGAGAAGCGGAAGCCATGGCGTCAGGGTGAGGCACGTTGCCGGGAAGCGGTTGCGATTCGTCTCGTAAATCCGGCAAGCAAGGATGACGCCACGGATTGGCAACAGGTTCAAGCCGTCGCTTCGCCGGCCGGGCTTTGAGCCCACCGGCGTGCGGAGGCGGAACCTCAATCGTCCGCTTCGTCGCGCACCCGCTTGCGGATCGCCACCCGATCCCGCGAGCTGACATTGAGCAGCTCGGCCGCCCGCCAGACCAGATTATCCTCGAATTCGGTCAGCCCGCCATCGGCATAGGCGACCTCGAACATCATCTCGACCACGCGCTTGCGGCCTTCCTCGTCCATCGCCCGGTTGAGCACGCTGGTGAAGGCATAGAGGTCGACCGCCTCGGCGTCGCGCGCGATCGCCGCTTCCAGCAGCCGTTCGGCCTCGTCTTCTGTCAGGCTGAAGCGGGTGGCGAGGATGCCGCGCAGCTTGCTCATCTCGTCGGCGCCGATCACCCCGTCGATCGTCACGACGTGCACCAGCAGGGCGGCGGCCGCCAGCCGGTAGTCGTTCTCCGCGAAGCTGACGGCCTCGCGGCCGCCTCCGGCGATCTCGGCGATGAAATCGGTCAACGAGCGCAGCATGCCGACGGGCTCCCCTGCGGCGTGGCGGATGAACCAGAGAGTGGGATAGGGCCCGGCAGAGGCCCTTGAAAGGTGGGTAACGTAAACGTTCCCGTCGCGCAACGGCCGGCCTCTCGCGCGCGATACATCACTGACAGCCGGTGCAGCGACGCCACAGTCGCGAGGACGGCTTTTCCGGAGCGGAAGTCGAACCGCGCCGCGCGCGTTCCCAGACAAAAAAGACCCGGCGGGGTCGAGGAACCCGCCGGGGACGAGGTTGGGGAACTGAACCTTGACGCACGGTCCGGGGCTCGCGCCCGCGGGATGGCGCCTATTCGAGATAGTCGGCGAAGCGCGCCACGTGGTCGGCAAGGCCGAGCGCGTGGTTGCGCACCAGCACCTCGGCGCCCGCCGTATCGCGCGCTTCAAGTGCCTGGATGATGGCCAGATGATCCTGGATCGAGCGGTCGGCCCGGTCCTCCTCGCCGATGGTCTTGCGGCGGATCATCCGCATATGGGTGAACAGGTTCTCGGCCAGATTGACCAGGATGCCGTTGCCGCCCATGGCGATGATCGTCTGGTGGAACTGGATGTTCACCTCGGAATACTCGTCGAGCTTCGCGTGGGGCGCGTCCTGCCCCTCCTCGAAGGAGGCGAACATCTGGCGCAGCCGGGCGATCTCCTCGTCACTGGCGTGCATCGTGATCAGCCGGGCCGCGAGGCTTTCGAGCGCGGCCCAGACCTGGATCATCTCGATCACTTCGCGCTTGGTCTTGCGCACCACATAGATGCCGCGGCGCGGCACCGAGTGCACGAAACCCTCGCGTTCGAGCTGCGCCATGGCCTCGCGCACCGGCGTCCGGCTGACGCCGAGGCTCTGGGCGAGCTGGCGCTCGTCGAGCCGCACCTCGTTCGGCTGATCGTAGATGTTCAGCGAGACGATCACCTCCTTCAGCGCGGCATAGGCGCGGTTCTTGAAGGTGGAGGTGTCCTCCAGCGGCGCCACCGAGAGCTTGGCGGCACCGCCATTCACCCGGCGGATGGTGCCCTCGACGCTCATCATGACGCTTCCGTCCCGTGCCCCGTGGCGGGCCTTGGGCCCCCGTGTCGGGAATGAAGCCTGATATCGGCATAGAACATTGGCGTTGCCTCCCGTCCCCCGAAACACCGGTTCGCGTCCCGCATGCCGGCCACCTTCTGCTGCGTGGCTCGGACGGCGGTTTTCCTCGCGACCGCTGATGGCCCGATCTCCCTCTCCGGGGGTGAGGGGCTCGGCGGAAGGGCGATTGACCCCGCCCTTCGCCTGGGCGCCGGAAAGACATCGCACGCAGCAACGCCCTCTCGGCTTAAAGCCCGCCGCACGGATGGCGCGCGGCGGGCGATCATTGGGCCGACCTCACGCGGGCTGGGCGGTGACGCGCAGCTTGCTGAAGAGGTGGGCGATAAGCGGCCACAGGCCGGCGACGATGCCGATTCCCATGATCGACGACACCAGCGGGTTCGACCAGAAGATGGCGAGCGAGCCACCCGAGGCCAGAAGCGACTGGCGGAAGGCCTCCTCGGCGCTGTCGCCGAGCACGATCGCCAGCACCAGCGGAGCGAGCGGGTAGTTCGTCTTCTTCAGCAGATAGCCGAGGACGCCGAACACCATCATCATCAGCACGTCGAACACGTTGTTGTTCACCGTGTAGGCACCGATCGCGCAGATCACCAGGATCACCGGAGCGATGATCGAGAAGGGGATGCGCAGGATCGAGGCGAACAGCGGCACGGTCGTCAGCACCAGGATGAGGCCGACAATGTTACCGAGATACATGGAGGCGATAAGGCCCCACACGAATTCGGCCTGCTCGACGAACAGCATCGGGCCGGGTTGGAGACCCCAGATCAGCAGACCGCCGAGCAGAACCGCGGCGGTCGGCGAACCGGGAACGCCCAGCGCCAGCATCGGCAGCATGGCGGCGGTGCCGGCGGCATGTGCGGCGGTCTCGGGGGCGACGACGCCCTCGATCTCGCCATTGCCGAAGTTCTTGCCGTTCTTCGACACGCGCTTGGCGATGCCATAAGCCATGAAGGAGGCGGGCGTCGCGCCGGCCGGCGTGATGCCCATCCAGCAGCCGATGATGCAGGAGCGCAGCGACGTCATCCAGTAGCGCGGCAGCGTCTTCCAAGTCTTCCACACCACCTTCGGGTCGATCTTCGCCGCCTTGCCGCGGAACTCCAAGCCCTCCTCCATGGTCAGCAGGATTTCGCCGATGCCGAAGAGACCGATGACCGCGATGAGGAAGTCGAAGCCGTTGAGCAGCTCGGTGATGCCGAAAGTCAGGCGCAGCTGGCCGGTCACCATGTCGAGGCCGACCGCCGCAAGGGCGAAGCCGATCATCATCGACACGATGGTCTTGGCGGGAGCTTCCTTGCTCATGCCGACGAAGGAGGCGAAGGCGAGGAAGTACACCGCGAACTTCTCGGCCGGGCCGAACTGCAGCGCGAACTGGGCCACTAGCGGCGCGATCATGGTGATCATCACGATCGCGAAGAAGGCGCCGACGAAGGACGAGGTGAAGGCGGCGGTAAGCGCCTCGCCCGCCCGTCCCGACCGCGCCATGGGATGGCCGTCGAAGGTCGTGGCCACCGACCACGGCTCGCCCGGGATGTTGAATAGGACGGAGGTGATGGCGCCGCCGAACAGCGCGCCCCAGTAGATGCAGGTCAGCAGGATGATCGCCGAGGTCGGCGACATGGAGAAGGTCAGCGGCAGCAGGATCGCGACGCCGTTGGCACCGCCGAGACCCGGCAGCACGCCGATGATCACGCCGAGCAGGATGCCGATCACCATCAGCAGGATGTTGAACGGATCGCCGGCTATGTAGAAGCCGTGATAGAGATTGATGAAATTGTCGAGCATGGGCGCTTTCCCTGGCAGGCGGCCTCGGCCGGACCCGCCCCTATCTTTCGGTGATCACAGTCCGAGCATCGCCTCGATCGGCCCCTTGGGGAGCGGGATCAGGAACCAGCGCTCGAGCGTCATGTAGAAGAAGGCCGGCACGCCGAAGCCCACCGCGAGAGAGAGCGGCCAGCCATACTTGCCGAGCCAGGTCATGAACACGACGATCAGCAGCACCGACGGGAGATAGATGCCGAGGAACGGCACCAGCGCGACGTAGATGCAGGCCGGGATCAGAACCTTGAGGACCTGGCCGAGCTGGCCCCACTCGGCGAAGAGCGCGTCCCCGTCCTCGCGCAGCGCCTGCAGCAGGTTGATCACGCTGCAGCCGGCAATGGCGAGGCCGATATAGAAGGGAAAGAAGCCGGCCTGCGGGCCGTCCGATCCCCAGCCGACGCCGACGAGATAGCTGCCGTACAGCACGACGAAGCCGAACAGCAGGGTCAGCAGCGCCGTGCCGACCTCGACGGCACGCTGCTTCGGTCCCGCTCCTTGATGAGCCTGTTCCATCACGATGTCTCCGAAAAATCCGCGCAAAGGCAAACCCGCCCAAGGACCACCGGCGGGAGAAGCCCGTCGGTGGCACGCTTGACGCCAGCCCGCTCAAACGTTCGTTCGATGTCGCCCGGCGGGGACACTCCCGGCCCCGCCTCCCGCGGCACATGCCGCTCCCTCAGTCCGCGATCCGCTCGGGGATCGCGCGGCCGGCGGTGCCGTCCATGGCATCCGGCCGGCCGTGCTCGGGCTCACGCCGTCATGGGGCGCATCAGTTGCCGGCGATGAAGCCGGCTTCCTGCATCAGGCCCTTGTGGTTCTTCTCGGCCCCGTCGAGCCACGCCTTGAACTCGTCGCCGGCCATGAAGGTCTGGTTGAAGGCGCCGTCCTTCATCAGCTGCTGCCACTCGGGGGTCTCGCGGACCTTCTTGAACAGGTCGACGAAGTAGGCCACCTGCTCCTCGCTGACGCCCGGCGGCATGAAGATGCCGCGCAGCATCAGGTATTCGACGTCGAGGCCAGCCGACTTGCAGGTCGGGATCGACGACCAGGACAGGTCGCCCTGGATCTTGTCGGTGTACGGGAGCTGCTTGGAGTCGAACACGCAGAGCGGGCGCACCTTGTCGCCGCGCCACTGGGAGACCGCCTCGATCGGGTTGTTCACGGTGGAATTGATGTGACCGCCGACGAGCTGCACGGCCACTTCGCCGCCGCCCTTGTAGGGGATGTAGGTCAGCTTCTTGCCGAGCGCCTTCTCGACGGCGACGGTGATGATCTGGTCTTCCTGCTTGGAGCCGGTGCCGCCCATCTTGAAGGTGTTGTCCGGCGCGGCCTTGATCGCCGCCTCGTATTCCTGCGCGGTCTTGTAGGGCTCCTGGGCGTTCACCCACAGCACGAACTCGTCGAGCGCCAGCATGGCGACCGGGGTCAGTTCCTTCCAGTTGAAGGGAATGCCCGTCGCGAGCGGGGTGGTGAAGAGATTGGAGAGCGTGATGACGATCTTGTGCGGATTGCCCTTGCTGCTCTTCACGTCGAGGAAGCCCTCGCCGCCGGCGCCGCCCGACTTGTTGATGACCACGAGCTGGGTGGGCATGAGGTCATGCTTGGCGATGATGCCCTGCAGGGTGCGGGCCATCTGGTCGGCGCCGCCGCCGGTGCCGGCCGGAACGATGAACTCGACCGGCTTGTTGGGCTGCCACGCCGCGGAAGCCGGCAGCATGGACAGCGCCGTCATGCCGAGGGCGGTCACCGCTCCAAGGCCGAGAGCATGGAAGTGTTTCATTTGGCGTTTCCTTCCCAAAGGGTTTGGCGAACGGCCGACTCGTTTTCTGGTCGGCTTTCTGGTTGGGCCACGCCTCTCATCCATGGACGGGGCGAGACCTCGATAGCCGGCGACTTTGTTGTGTCTCTCCGCCGGATATTCTGTGGAATAACTTGTACCAAGACAGCAGCAAAGCCAAGAGATAATTCTAAAGTTGAATGTTGCGTCGCAATGTAAACTGGTATTACGTATTTACATTATTAAGTATCTGGCATACCAATTCTGGTATGCATTATTATTCATAATGTACGTACGCATATCTTATTAAGCAAACCATTGACGGAAAAGCCTTTTCCTTCAAGCTTCCGCCGCGATCGTCGACGGACCGTGGCTGGGGAATAAGGCGCGCCCTCCCCTCCGGTATCCCGCAACGTAAAAAACGGAATCCTGTTCCGAATACTTTGCGCCTGCCGCCGCCGCCCGATTTTGCCCGCCTCGCGTCCACTTTCTCGCCTTATTGCTGCGTCGCAGCGTGTCGGGAACGCCGCCGGAAGGCGACCGTGGAAGGGCGGCTCCATCATCGGCCCGTCGCACTCCCCCGCGAACATCGGCATCTGCCGTTGCGGGAGCGCTCGCGGCCCGGAATCGTTTTTGCTAGGAGTTCCCCGACGATGGCGCCCGCGTCCGCAATCCGGCCGCGATGCGGGCCGATATCTGCCCGACACCCCGCCCGGAAGAGGAGACACTGCTTAATGACCAGTCGCGTGATTCCGGTGGCTCCCTTTACACTGACGGTCTTCGGAGCGACCGGCGACCTGTCCCGCCGCAAGCTGATTCCGGCGCTGTTCCATCGTGATCTCGACGGCCAGCTTCCCGACGAGGCCACGATCATCGGCGTCTCGCGCCGGCCGATGAGCGACGAGGAGTTCCGCTCCTTCGCCCGTCAGGCGCTGAACGACCACATCCCCGCCAGCGAGCTTCAGGGCCCAGAGGTGGAGCGCTTTCTCACCCGCCTGTCCTATGTCGCCGTCGATGCCGATGCCGATTCGGGCTGGTCGGAGCTGGCGAGCCGCGTCGTCGCGGCGGGGGATCGCATCCCGGTCTACTACCTCGCCACCGCCCCCCACCTCTTCGGGCCGATCTGCGATCGCCTCGGCAAGTACGGCCTTGCCGAACAGGGCCGTGTCGTCATCGAGAAGCCGATCGGCAAGGATCTGAAGTCCGCCATCGCGCTAAACGAGCAGGTCGGGCGCATCTTCCCGGAAGAGCGCGTCTACCGCATCGACCACTATCTCGGGAAGGAGACGGTGCAGAACCTGATGGCGCTGCGCTTCGCCAACGCCCTGTTCGAGCCGCTCTGGAACAACGCCCATATCGACCACGTGCAGATCACCGTCGCCGAGGCGCTCGGCGTCGAGGAGCGCGCCGGCTATTACGACACCGCCGGCGCGATGCGCGACATGGTGCAGAACCACATCCTGCAGCTCCTCTGCCTCGTCGCCATGGAGCCCCCCTCCTCGCTCGACGCCGACGCGGTGCGCGACGAGAAGCTCAAGGTTCTGCGGGCGCTCAAGCCCATCGACGACCACAACATGGCCTCCGTCACCGTGCGCGGCCAGTATCGCGCCGGCGCCTCGGCCGGCGGGGCGGTTCCCGGCTATCTCGAGGAACTCGGCTCCTCCACCAGCCAGACCGAGACCTTCGTCGCCGTGAAGGCGGAGCTGGAGAACTGGCGCTGGGCCGGCGTGCCCTTCTACCTGCGCACCGGCAAGCGCCTCGCCTCCCGCGTCTCGGAGATCGTCGTCGGCTTCCGCCCGGTGCCGCATTCGGTCTTCGGCGATACGGTCGGCGCGATCGAGCCGAACCGGCTCGTCATCCGCCTGCAGCCGGACGAGGGCGTGAAGCTGTGGCTGATGATCAAGGATCCCGGCCCGGGCGGCATCCGCCTCACCCATGTGCCGCTCGACATGAGCTTCGCCAAGGCGTTCAAGGTGCGCAACCCGGATGCCTATGAGCGCCTCATCCTCGACGTGGTGCGCGGCAACCAGACCTTGTTCATGCGCCGCGACGAGGTGGAGGCGGCATGGAAATGGGTCGATCCCATCCTGGAATCGTGGCGCAACGCCAAGGAGCCGCCGCGTCCCTACACGGCCGGCACCTGGGGCCCTTCGGCCGCCATAGCGCTCATCGAGCGCGACGGCCGCACGTGGCTGGAGGACGGCGCGTAAGCGCGCCGGCCGCCGGCAGACGGGCGCCGGCCCCCTCCGCCGGCCCGGCCTCGCGCGCATGTGCGGCATGGAAGATGCAGGCTGATACGGTATCGCGCGGCGAAGGCCGCCGATGGCCTATACTCCCGTGGCGGACGATGCTTCGGCCTCGCCCGCCATCGGCAGGGCCGGCATCGTCCGGCGCAGGGAGAGGCAAGGAGTTCAGGTAAGCATGCCGGGAATGCATGAGTTCAAGGACGGCACCGAGCTGGCACGGGCGCTGGCCGATTTCGTCGGCGCGGCGCTGGCGGCGCGCGTGGCGCGCGACGGCATGGCGAGCCTCGCCGTATCCGGCGGCCGGACCCCGACCCGCTTCTTCGAGGAACTCTCCACCCGCGACCTGCCGTGGGAGAAGATCGCCGTCACCCTCGTCGACGAGCGCTGGGTGCGCGAGACCTCGGACCGCTCCAACGCCCGCCTGGTGCGCGAGCACCTGCTGAAGGGCAAGGCCGCGGCGGCGAAATTCATCGCGCTCGCCAATGACGCCCCGACGCCGGAGGACGGCCTGTTCGCCGTCAACGAGGCGCTGGAGGAGCTTTCCTGGCCGCTCGCCTGCGTCGTGCTCGGCATGGGCGACGACGGCCATACCGCGTCCTTCTTCCCCGGGGGCGACCATCTGGAAGAGGCGCTGGACCCGGAGGGCGCGCTCGGCCTCCTGCCCATGCGCGCGCCCAATGCGGGCGAGCCGCGCATCACCCTCACTTTGCCGGTGCTGCTGGCAGCCGACGCGCTCGCGCTCCATATCGAGGGGGCGGCCAAGCTGCCGGTCCTCGAGGCGGCGCTGGGCGAGGGAGCCGAGACGGAAATGCCGATCCGCGCCGTCCTGCGGGCCTCGCGCCCGCTCGATATCTTCTGGTGCCCCTGATCTTCCACGGGCACCGCCACCGACGACCGGCCGGGATCGCCGGCCGCTGACGCTTCTGAGGAGAGCCGCATGGCCGACGCCATTCCATCCAGCGTGAACGCCCGCATCGGCGAAGTCACGGAACGCATCGCCCGGCGCTCCCGCGACACCCGCTCGCGCTATCTGGAACGGATCGCGGCGGCCGCCGAGCGCGGACCGGGCAGGGCCAAGCTCGGCTGCGCCAACCAGGCGCACGGCTTCGCCGCCTGCGGCCCTTCCGACAAGGCGATGCTGCGCGAGGGTTCGGGCGCCAACCTCGCCATCGTCACCGCCTATAACGACATGCTCTCGGCCCACCAGCCCTACGAGAGCTATCCCGAGCTGATCCGCGCCGCCGCGCGCCGCGCCGGCGGCGTCGCACAGGTCGCCGGCGGCGTGCCCGCCATGTGCGACGGCATCACCCAGGGCGAGGCCGGCATGGAGCTGTCGCTGTTCTCGCGCGACGTGATCGCGCTGGCCACCGCCGTCGCCCTCTCGCACCAGACCTTCGACGCCGCCGTCTTCCTCGGCATCTGCGACAAGATCGTGCCCGGCCTCGTCATCGGCGCGCTCAGCTTCGGGCACCTGCCGGCGGTCTTCATTCCCGCCGGCCCGATGACCTCCGGCCTGCCGAACGACGAGAAGGCGAAGATCCGCCAGCTCTTCGCGGAAGGAAAGGTCGGCCGCGACGCCCTGCTGGAAGCCGAGAGCCAGTCCTATCACGGGCCGGGCACCTGCACCTTCTACGGCACCGCCAACACCAACCAGATGATGATGGAGATCATGGGCCTGCACCTGCCCGGCGCCTCCTTCGTCAACCCCAACACGCCGCTGCGCGAGGCGCTGACAACCGCCGCCGCCGAACGCGCCATGTCCATCACCGCCCTCGGCAACGACTATGTGCCGGTCGGGCGCATGCTGGACGAGAAGGTGTTCGTGAACGGCGTCGTCGGCCTGCACGCCACCGGCGGATCGACCAACCACACCATGCACGTGGTCGCCATGGCGGCGGCGGCGGGCATCCACCTCACCTGGGATGACTTCTCCGACCTCGCGGACATCACCCCGCTGCTCTGCCGCGTGTATCCGAACGGCAAGGCGGACGTGAACCATTTCCATGCCGCCGGCGGCATGGGCTTCGTTATCCGCGAGCTTCTCGGCGAGGGGCTCCTGCACCGCGACGTCGAGACCGTCTGGGGCGGCGGACTGGATGCCTATACGCGCGAGCCCGGCCTTGCCGAGGATGGCTCGCTGACCTGGCGGGCCAGCACCTCCACGAGCGGCGACGAAGCCGTGCTGCGCGGTGCCAAGGCGCCGTTCCAGTCCACCGGCGGCCTCAAGCTGCTGTCGGGAACGCTCGGCCGCGCCGTCATCAAGACCTCGGCCATCGCGCCCGAGCGCCACATCATCGAGGCGCCGGCCCGCGTGTTCCACTCGCAGGAAGAACTTCAGTCCGCCTTCAAGGCCGGCGATCTCAAGGGCGACTTCATCGCCGTCGTGCGCTTCCAGGGACCGAAGGCCAACGGCATGCCGGAGCTGCACAAGCTGATGCCGCCGCTCGGCGTGCTCCAGGATCGCGGCAACAAGGTCGCGCTGGTAACCGACGGGCGCCTTTCCGGCGCCTCGGGCAAGGTGCCGGCCGCCATCCACGTCACGCCGGAAGCCGCGGATGGCGGCGCCATCGCCCTGATCCGCGACGGCGACCTCATCCGGCTGGACGCGGTGGCGGGCACGCTGACCGTGCTGGTCGATCCGGAAGTCTGGGCCGAGCGCGCGCCGGTTCCGGCCAATCTGGCGGCCTCGCATGTCGGCGTCGGGCGCGAACTCTTCGCCTCCTTCCGGGCCGCCGTGGGCACGGCGGACACCGGCGCAACCATCTTCGCGATGTGAAGAGGGCCCGACGTCCCGGCGCGGGCGCTACGGCGGCCCGGCGCCGGGACGTCGCCCTTTCGGGAAACGCCCGTCAGTAAAGCGGGCCGATCTTGCCGAGCGGCAGCACGCCGAGGGAAACACGCCCGTCGCGGAAGCTGAACGGGAACGCCGCCGCATTCGCGCCGTCGACCGTGGTGGGCAGCCCGGCCATCATCATCGCCGGGGCGAGATTGGCGGCGAAGTCCGGAAGCAGCCGCGCCGCCGCCATTGCGGTGAACAGCGCCTGCGCCTTCACCACCGTGACATCGAGCTTGCCGTCCGGCCGACGCAGTGCGTCGAGACCGAGATCGCCGGAAGCGTTCAGCGCGCCGCCACCCCCGGTGACGCGGGCCTGCAGGAGGTTCACCCGCCCGCCGGCCTGCTGCCACAGCGCCAGGCGCTCCTCCGGCGGCATGGAGCGGAAAGGCGGGACGCCGGTCACGGTTGCCTCCAGCTCGGCGTCGACTGTCGGAGCCGGAGCGGCCTGCGCCGCGCCGTCCGTGGAAGCGGGCGCGACCGCTGCGTTCAGCCCCATGCCGGTGGCGCCGTTGACCCCCAGCGCGACGTCCAGCGTGCCCGCCGCCTCTCCGGCGCGGTGGCGTACGTGCAGTTCCGCCCGGCTGGCCGAAAAAAGCCGCGTGCCGCCCTCGGCGAGGGAATAGTCGTCGGCGGCGACGGAGACGCGCTCCAGTTTGCCGTCATTGCCGACACCGCTCACCTGGAGCAGCTTCCAGTTCGCCGTCAGTTCGCGGCCGCTCGCCGTCTCGATGAGAGTCGCGGGCGACTGGAACTCGGCGATGATGTGATTGGGGTTCCAGACCTGCGCTACCGCATGGGCGCGGCCCAGCCGTGCCGTCCACTGGCCGGCGCCGGTGAAGCTCACCGTCGGCTCGGCGCAGATCAGCTCGAAGCGAAAGGGAAAGCCGCCGATCTCGCGGCTGGCGCAATTCCAGTTGCGTCCTTCCTGCGCCTCGCGGGCGATCCAGGCATCGATCTCGGAGGAGGCGCGCCCCGCCGCATAATACCAGGCCACCGACCAGCCCACGCACAGGAGGGTCAGCAGCCCCGCCGGCAGCGCCACCAGCCAGGGGCGCCGCCTGGTGGGCACGGCGCCGGCGGGGGTCGGAGGGGTCGAGGCATCGGGAAGGCTCATGCGGCAACTCCGGGAATCAGGCGGCGCACGCTCGTCCGCCGATACGGCAGGCTTAAGGCATGGCACCCTACAAGTCGCGCCGCAGCTTGCAAGCCGGCGCGGAAGCGGCACGAGCGCGGCCGCGAAAATCCGCGCCGGCCCCTTGCGCGGCGCGCCTGCGATGGGCGATGGCTTTGCATCCTCACCCACGATTTGCATCCTCGCCCATGACGCGCGTTCCCACCGATCACAGGCCCTTCCCATGACCGCCCGCCCGCCCGCCGCCTCCGACCCGCTCTGGGTCTTCGGCTATGGCTCGCTGATGTGGAATCCCGGCTTCGACTATGAGGAGCGGGTGCCCGGCAAGCTCATCGGCGCGCACCGGTCGCTGTGCGTGAAATCAGTGCACTGGCGCGGCACGCCGGAAAAGCCGGGGCTGGTGCTAGGGCTGGACCGGGGCGGCGCCTGCGTCGGCGTCGCCTTCCGCATCGCGGCGGCACAGGCCGAGGTGACGCTCGCCTATCTGCGCGAGCGCGAGCAGGTGACCAACATCTATCACGAGGCCGTGCGCCGGGTCTGGCTGAAGGACGGCAGCGAACGCGCCGTGCCGGCGGTCGTCTTCCTCGTCGATCGCGGCCATGCCCAATATTCCGGGCGTCTCACCGCCGAGGAGCGGCTGCACCTCATCCGCCAGGGCCACGGCATCGGCGGGCCGAACGCCGACTATGTGCTGGCCACCGCCCGCCACCTCGCCGAGCTCGGCATACGCGACGAGGAGCTGCGCTGGCTGGTGGAGCGCCTCTGACGGCGGGGAACCCCGCCCCTCAGAAGGGCGCGAGCGTTCCGCTCTCCGTCTCGGGAAGGATGCGCAGGTGGATTTCCTGCGCCCCATTGGCCATCGCCGCCGTGCGCGCCTTGGCACCGGCCGGGCCGGTCCAGACCGGCACGCGCCGTCCGCCTTCCATGCGCACGGCGATCGCTACCGCGTCGGGATAATCCGGTGCCTCGTCGGCGGCGTAGACCGAATAGACCTGCCGCCGCCCGTCGGGGCCGCGCCAGAGCCGGAAGCGCCGCGCCAGCAGGCCGCCGGCGGCACTGAGCGGGCCATCGTCCCGCAGCGAATCGGCAAAGAGCATGTCGCGAGTCATCATGAGAACAAATCTAGAACATTCGTACATAACGTCAACTCGCCCCGCAGAAGGAATCCGCGAAGATGCTGAATGTTCCGTTGACGGCCGTCAGGCGCTCAAGGCGTGGCGGACCTTGCGGGCTCGTCGAGCTGCGAGGTGAGCGCCGGCCATAGCCGCACGCCGGCATAGGCGGCGAGGAACTTCACATATTCGACGAACAGCAGCCGCGTATTGGCGAGCCGCTCTTCCCAGCCGGCCTCCACCGCCTGTTTCGGCACCACCGGATAGGGTACGAGCTCGATATCCGGCAGGGTGCGCCGCAGCTCCACCAGCGCGCGCGGCATGTGCCAGGCGGACGTGACCACCAGCAGCGAGCGGAACCGGTTCTCGCGGGCCCATTGCGCCGCCTCGATGGCATTGCCGCGCGTGTTGAGCGCGGAACGGCCGAGCTCCACGCAGCATTCGAGCGCCTCGCGGGTCGCCGGCACGGTGCGCACGATCTCGCTCAGCGTGGTCTCCGGGTGCACGCCGGTGATCAGCAGGCGCTTGCCGACCCCCTCGGCCAGCAGGTTGGTGGCGTCGACGATCCGCTCGGCGCCGCCGGTCAGAACGACGATGCCGTCGACGCGCCGCTTGGTCTGCGCCTCACGGCCCTGGATGCCCGCGATGAAGAGCGCGAACCCCGCCAGCAGCGTCGCCGCCAGCACCAGCAGGACAAGCGCGAGCCGGCGCAGCACGCGGCCGGACCGGCGCGCCGAAGGGCTCTCGGAAGAACGCGTCTCGGTCACGGCAGCCCACCTAATTGATGCCGCGAAGGGTACGGTAGACGGTCATGCGCGAGGTGAGTGTCGTCACCAGCGCCACCAGCACCGATACGCCGAGAATGCCGCCATAGCCGCGCGGGTCAATGGTCAGCGCTCCGACCAGCGTGTCCACCGCCTGGTCGAACGCGAACCAGGAGGGCAGCGTCGAGCCGAGGAAGAACAGGGCGACCGCCGCGCCGCCGCCGATGGCCGCACCCTTCAGCCCCACGGTGAGGAAGTGGTGCTGGAATTCCGAGACGATGAAGGTGTCGCGCGCGCCGACGAAATGCAGCACCTCGACGATGGAGCGGGCCGCATCGACCGCCGCGCGCGTGGCGACCGTCACGCACAGGATCGTGGCGATGGCGACGAGGGCGAGGATCGACAGGCCGATCGCCATCGCCGTGCGCGCGGTGGAGGAGAGCCGCTTCGACCATTGCCGGTGATCGTCGAGGCTCGCCGAGGGCACCTGCTCGGCAAGCGCGGCGCGCAAGCCGGTCATCGTCTCCGGGCCAGCGCCGGAATCGAGGCTCACCACCACGAGGCGCGGCACCGGCAGGTTCGCCACGTCCACCCCCTTGCCGAGCCAGGGCTCCAGCAGGGCGGCCGTCTCGGCCTCGTCAAGCGCCCGCGCCCCCGAAACCCCCGGCGTCGCCTTGGCCACCTCGACCGCCTTGGCGAGCGCGGCGGCCACGTCGAGCCCGTCCCCCGGCTTGATCTGGATGGTGGTCTCGCGCGCGATGTCGGAGGTCCACTCGCTCGCCACGCCGCTCACCGCCGAGACGGCGCCGATGGTGATGCCCGCGAGGAAGGTCATGATCGCGATCACCGCGATCAGCGCCTGCGTCGTCACCGTCGCGCTCGGCACGATCGGGCGCATCACGGCGGACTTCTCGGCGGCCCGCGCCGCCCGCGTGGCGGGGTCCTGCCGGCGGAAGCCGCGGGCATGCGCGCGCACCGACCGGCGCAGCCGGACGACGATGGCGGACAGCCCCCCGGCCGCGATGTTCCGCTTCTCAGTCATAGACCGTCAGACGTCCCTGATTGATGACCAGCCGGCGCGCGTCGAACTGGTCCATCAGCGCGATGTCGTGGGTGGCGATCAGCACCGAGGTGCCGCTCTTGTGCAGTTCGAGGAACAGCCGCAGCAGCCGGCGCGCGAGGCTGGGATCGACGTTGCCGGTCGGTTCGTCGGCGAGCAGGATCTCCGGCCGGCTGATCAGCGCCCTCGCGATGGCCGCGCGCTGCTTCTCGCCGCCGGAGAGCACGGGCGGCAGCACATGCATGCGCTCGCCGAGCCCGACCCACTGCAGCAGCTCCGTCACCTCGGCACGGTAGCCCGCCTCCTCGCGCCCCTGCACCCGCAGGGGGAGGGCGACATTCTCATAGGTGCTGAGATGGTCGAGCAAGCGGAAATCCTGGAACACGATGCCGATGCGCTGGCGAAGCACCGCCGTTTCATCGGGCGCGAGTTTGGCGGCATCGCGGCCGAAGATGCTGATCAGCCCGCGTGTGGGGCGCAGGGACAGGAAAAGCAGCCGCAGCAGCGTCGTCTTGCCGGCGCCGGACGGCCCGGTGAGGAACTGGAAGGAGCGCGGCGGAATGCCGAAGGTGACATCCCGCAGCACTTCCGGCCCCATGCCGTAGCGCAGGCCGACATTCTCGAAACGAACCAAGACTCAATCCTTCAGGGCTGGCCCGATGCGCCACTGATTCTGGTGGCGCAGCCTCCCTAACATAGCGTGTGCGCCGCCGGGCAAAAGACGGCGCGGGCACCTCGCCGAAGGGATGAGCCCGCCCCCGGCTGGACGCGGACCGGCCAGCCGGTCCATTCTGGCGGGCCGGGTGACACGGCGCGCCGGCGCCGCGCGAGGAGACAGGATGACGCAATCGACCGCCACGCCCCCGACCGAAGACGCAGGCGGGTCCGCCGACGCCAATCCCTATTGCAACGCCCATGTCGAGGTGCTGTTCGACGCCGCAGCCATCGCCGAGCGCAATCGCGAGCTCGCGGACGAGATCGTGGCCGCCGAGCCGGAGAAGCTGCTGGTCATCGCGGTGCTCAAGGGCAGCTTCGTCTTCGCCGCCGACCTCATCCGCGCCATGCACACGGCCGGGCTGGCACCGGAGGTGGAGTTCATCAGCCTCTCCAGCTACCGCGACGCCCGCGTCTCCTCCGGCCAGGTTACGGTGCTGCGCGACGTCGAGACCGACGTGCGCGGGCGCGACGTGCTGCTGATCGACGACATCCTGGAATCCGGCCGCACCCTTGCCTTCGCCAAGGACCTGCTCGCCGCCCGCGGTGCGCGGCGCGTCATGGTGTGCGTGCTGCTGGACAAGCAGAACAAGCGCGCGGTGCAGATCGAGGCGGATTTCGTCGGCTTCGAGTGCCCGGATTATTTCGTGGTGGGCTATGGCATGGACGTGTCGCACGCCTTCCGCCAGCTCCCCTTCATCGGCCACATCCCCGACGCGGAGACGTGAGCGGGCAGCTCGCCCTCGAGGCCGTCATCCTGAGATGCGAGCGCCGCGAGCCTTGAAGGATAGGTCGCTGACGCCCCCGGAAGAGCGTCCTTCGAGGCCCGGGCCGTGTCCGGGCACCTCGGAATGACGATCCTCAGGGATGAGGCGCAGGCCAGCCGCTTATAATCCAACCACGTCATGGCCGGGCTTGGCCCGGCCATCCACGACGTCTGCGTGCGATCCCAAAACGTAGAGGCCGCACGAGCCCTGCGCATGCGTCGTGCCTCGGAGAGGGCGGCACGCCCTCAGAAGTCCCGCAGCAGACGCTCCAAATAGTCGAGTTCGAGGCGCGGGCGCTCGGGCTCGCCGAAGCGGCGGCGCAGTTCCTCCAGCACCCGGCGGGCACGCTGCATGTCGATCTCGTCCGGCACCTTCACCGTGACGTCGTCGCCATAGTCGCGCGAGCGCATCGGCCGGCCGAGCGGGTCGTTGCGCTCGGCGGTCTCGCCGGAAGGGCCGCCCGGCTGCTGGCCCGGCCCGCCCTGCTGTTGCTGCATGGCCTCGGCCATCTGCTGGGCACCCTTCCGCAGCGCCTGCAGGGCCTCGCTCTGCGCGTCAACCGCGCCGGTGCCGTCGCCTTCGCCCAGCGCCTGCTCGGCCTCGCGCATGGCCTGCTCGGCCTCGCCCAGACCTCCCTCGCCGGGCATGCCCTGCCCCTGCTGGCCGCGTCCCTGCTGACCTTGGCCCTGCTGGCCCTCGCCCTGTTGCCCCTGGCCGTTCTGGCCCTGCTGCTGGCCTTCGCCCTGCTGACCCTGTTCGCCCTGCCCCTGCTGGCCCTGTCCCTGCTGCTGACCGCGCATGGCCTGCTGCATCTTGTCCCGCAGCTCGCGGAGCTGCTCGCGCAGCTGCTCCTGGCTCTGCTTCAGGTCGTTGAAGGCCTGGTCCTGCTGGCTGTCGCGGCCTTCTTTGAAGGTGCGGTCGCGCAGCTGCTGCTGGCGGCGGATCATGTCGCCGAGCTGGTCCATCGCCTGCGACATCTGGCTCTGGCCCTGCTGGCGCTGCTGCTGGCGGCCGGCCTGCAGGCCATTGAGCATGTTCTGCAATTCGCTCAGCATCTGCCGGGCCGCGTCGCGAGAGCCGTTGCGGGCCATGTCCTCGATGCGGTCGAGCATCTTCTGCAGGTCCTGCGGGCGCACCGTGCGGGTGTTCGGGTCCATGGGCTGGTTGCGGTCCGCGCGGTCGCCGTTGCGGCGCGCCTCCTCGGCCAGTGCCTGCATGAATTCCTGCATCGCGTCGCGCAGTTCCTGCGTGAGGCGCTTGATCTCCTCGTCGCTGGCGCCGTTCTCGAGCGCGTTCTGCAGCGCCTGCTGGGCGTCGCGCAGCCGCTTCTCGACATCGGAGAGATCGCCGTCCTCGATGCGCACGGCGATTTCCCAGAGATAGTCGACCACCCCGCGCAGGTCCTCGTCGCTCCGGGCGTTGGCAAGGCGCCAATAGGCGCTGCGCAGGCCCATGTAATGGGCCGGGTTGGGCGTGAAACGCTCGGGCGCGATGGCCAGCGCGTCAAGGCCCGCGGCGACCCGCTCGCGCTGGTTGGCGTCGAAGGCGAGCCGGCGCCGCTCGTCGATCAGCGCGCGGGCCAGCGGATTGGAGAAGCTGCGCTGCGGCAGGGTGAAGCTGCGCGCGCGGGACTGGCCGACATTGCCGGCCTCGTCGCGCACCGCCAGCGTCAGCATCACGCGCGAGCCGGCCCACGGGCTCTCGGTCAGGTCCTTGGTGGTCTGCCCGGTCGCCGCTTTCGCCCGGCCGCCGGTGAGCGGCAGCGGGAAGTTCGGCGCCTCGACCAGCGGACGCGCGGCCGGCGGCTTCGGCGCGTTCTTCAGCGCGTGCAGCGGCGGCGGCGGCGGCAGGGCGGCGAAGCGCGCCTCGGCGCCGGCGACGCCATAGTCGTCCTCGGCCTTGTAGCTGAGCGCCAGCCCGCTATTGCCGGAGGCCTGCGGTTCCTTGGTCAGTTCGATGGTCGGCGACTGGTCGGGCTGCGCGCGGAAATGCCAGGCCACCGAGCGCCCGTCCGGCCCCTCGATGCGCGCCGAACCGTCGGCGGCGATGACGTAGCGCCGCTCCTCGCCATTGGCGCCGCGCGGGGCGGATGCGGTCGAGGTGGACGCAGACGAGGACGAGGCCGTCTGCGGCGCGTCCTGCTTGTCGCCCGCCTGCTTGTCCCCCGCCTCAGCGTCCCTGGCGACGGCAACACCACCCTGGGTCACCAGCCGCGCATCGTCGAGCCCGATGACGCGCACCACCAGCTCACTGCCGGTGGGCACCGTCAGCGCCGCCGCCTCATAGGGCGTCTCCGCCGGCTCCGGCGCCCCGGCGCTGCCGTCGGCGTTCTGCGCGGTCTCCTGCGAGCGCAGGCCCGGCAGCATCACCGGCGCGCGGCGGGTATAGCCGGGAGGCGTCACCCAGGCATCGACGCGATAGGGCTTGGCCGGCACCAGCGTGTGCCAGTCGAAGGCCGAAGCGATGCGGCGCACATGGTCGCCCGGCACCATGAAGAAGGTGGCGACCACGCCGAGCAGCACCAGCGCGCGCAGCGCCTTGCGGTCGACGGCGGCGAGGCGCGGCGAGGGCAGCCCGGCGCGCAGGCTGCCGAGCTGGGCCGACATGCGCGCGACATGGGCGCGCCACAGCGCCGCGCCGACCGGATCGTCCGGCCGGCTGGCGAGCTGGTCGGCGAGCGCCGTCGCCGGGCGGTGCGGCAGATGGCTCTCGCGGTCGAGGCGCGACAGGGCCTCCGACGCGGAGGGCGAACGGATGCGCAGCGCCGGCACCAGGGCGAGCGCGAACAGGGCGGCGAAGAGGGCGAGGCCGACGATGCGGCCGAGCGGCGGCAGCACCAGCCACAGCCCGAGCCAGGAAACGATCAGGAAGATTCCTGCAGCGGCACCCACGGCAGCGATGGCCGGCCAGACTCGCTCCCACATGAGCGAGGCCCAGGCGCGCTGCAGCGCGGCACCCATGCGTTGCCGGATGCGCCGCTCGACGCGCTGCGCCTCGGCGCGCGCCTTCTCGGCACGCGGGTTCGCGCCCGCCTCGACGGGCGTCTCGCCGCCGTCCATTCCATCCGGTGTTGCCGTCACGCGGTCGAGCCTCCGACGCACTCCGTCCCACACCAGCCCCAGGGTCACCTTAACATGGCCGACCCGGCACGCCACCCCTGCCGCCGGATTGGGCGCGCCCAATCCATCAGCAGGCCGTGAGGGGGTATCCGGGAGAAATGTGGCGGGCGGCCCGCGCCCCGGCTGTCAGGCCAGCCAGTCGGGGACGCGGTCGAGCGCGATCAGCGCGTCGGTGTCGACGCGCGGACGCACCACGGCGAAAGCGTCGCCCTTCGCCAGCACTTCCGGGATCAGCGCGCGGGTGTTGTAGGTCGAAGCCTGCACCGCGCCATAGGCGCCGGCCGTCATCACCGCGACGAGGTCGCCGGCCTTCAGCGCCGGCAGCTGCCGCCCCAGCGCCAGGAAATCGCCGGATTCGCACACCGGCCCGACCACATCCGCGACGATCCGCCCCGCGCCCGGCACCGCCTCGCGCACGGGCAAAATTTCGTGATGAGCGTCGTAGAGGGTCGGTCGGATCAGGTCGTTCATCGCCGCGTCGACGATGACGAACTTCTTCCCCTCGCCTTCCTTCACATAGAGCACGCGGGCGACGAGCACGCCGGCATTGGCGACCAGCATGCGCCCGACCTCGAAGATCAGGCCGAGCCCGAGATTATGCGTGTGCCGCTTCACCAGCGCCGCATAGGCGGAAGGCAGCGGCGGCTCGGGCTCGCCGGCGACATAGGGCACGCCGAGACCGCCGCCGAGGTCGAGATGGGTCAGCCTGTGCCCGTCCGCCATCAGGTCGCGCGCCAGCTCCACCAGCAACGCGGTGGCGTTGTCGAACGGATCGAGATCGGTGATCTGGCTGCCGATATGCATGTCGACGCCGGTGATCCGCAGCCCCGGCAGCGCCGCGGCGTGGCGGTAGACCTCCCGCGCGCGGGAGACCGGAATGCCGAACTTGTTCTCGGACTTGCCGGTCGAGATCTTGTGGTGGGTCTTGGCGTCGACGTCCGGGTTGACGCGGATCGAGATCGGCGCGGCCACCCCGTGGCTCACCGCGACCTCGGAGAGCGTCATCAGCTCCGGCTCGCTCTCGACGTTGAAGCACATGATCCCAGCGTCGAGCGCCGCCGCCATCTCCTCGCGCGTCTTGCCGACGCCCGAGAACACGATCTTGTGCGGGGCGATGCCGGCCGCCAGCGCGCGCTTGAGTTCGCCGCCCGAGACGATGTCGGCGCCGGCGCCCAGCTTGGCGAAGGTGCGGATCACCGCCTGGTTGGAATTGGCCTTTACCGCGTAGCACAGCGTCGTGCGCATGTCGGCGAAGGCGTCGGTGAAGACGTGGTAGTGCCGCTCCAGCGTCGCCGTCGAATAGGCGTAGAACGGCGTGCCGACCGCCTGGGCGATGTCGACGAGGCTCACATCCTCGGCATGGAGGATGCCGTCGCGATAGGCGAAATGGTGCATGGCGTCAGCTTCAGAGCAGGCCGTCGAGGATGAAGGGCTGCTTCGGCTTCACCGGCCCGGTGTCCTTCGGCATCTTGCCGTCCGGGCCGGGCGTGCCGAGGGCGGTGCCCGGCGGCGGCTCGAGCGGGCCTTTCACGCCGCATCCGCCGAGCGCCAGCGCGCCGCCGAGGGCGAGCGTGACGGCGAGGGTGCGGGCGAGGCGAGGCAAGGGGCGACGGGACAAGGAGGCTTCCTCGGCTTGGGTCACTGAGTTCTGGCGCAACCTATAACGACACCTCCGGAAAGGCGAGCCCGCAAAGCGGCGCAGCGCCGTTCAGGCGTCGAATGTCACCAGCACCGGCACATGGTCGGATGGGCGCTCCCAGCCCCGCGCCTCGCGCAGCACCGTCATGGCCCGCGCCGTCGGCGCCAGCGCCGGCGTCGCCCAGACGTGATCGAGCCGGCGTCCGCGGTTGGACGCGGCCCAGTCGGCCGCCCGGTAGCTCCACCAGGTGTAGAGCTTTTCCTCCGGCGGGACGAAGTTGCGCATCACGTCGACCCATTTCCCCGCCGCCTGCAGCCGCCCGAGCCGCTCCACTTCGACCGGCGTGTGGCTCACCACGTCGAGCAGCTGCTTGTGGCTCCACACGTCGGCCTCCAGCGGCGCGATGTTGAGGTCGCCCACCAGCACCGAACGGGCGTCGGAGGCCGTCGGGTGGAGATGCTCCCAGGCGGTCGCCTCGTCGAGGAAGGCCAGCTTGTGGCGGAACTTCTCGTTCACTGCCGGGTCGGGAATGTCGCCGCCGGCGGGAATGTAGAAATTATGGATGGTCAGCGGCGTCGCGAGCCCGGCCTCGCGGCCGAGCACCACCGAGATGTGGCGCGCGTCGCCCATGTCGCAGAAGCCCTGCCGGCTCACCGCCTCGAAGGGCCGCTTCGAGAGGATGGCGACGCCGTGATAGCCCTTCTGGCCGTGGATGGCGGCATGGGGATAGCCGAACTTCGCCGCGTCCTTGAGCGGGAAGCGGTCGTCCGGCGTCTTGGTCTCCTGAAGGCAGATGACGTCCGGCTGCTGTTCGGCGGCGAGCTTGGCGACGAGACCGATGCGCAGGCGCACCGAATTGATGTTCCAGGTAGCGATCGTGAGCGGCAAAGCGGGGAACCTGTGCGGCGAGTCTGCGGAATTTCGGCCGCGACCCTAGAGCATGTTCCGCCGAAGGTGAACGGGTGCCGCGCCCGCCGCTGCCGCCAAAGTACGCCGTCATCCCCGGGCTTGGTCCGGGGATCCACGAATCGGACTCACTCCGCGACCAGAAGACGTGGATGGCCGGGTCGAGCCCGGCCATGACGGCGCGTGAAGAGGGTGCCGCCGCTCAATCGCGGTTGATGACGAACAGCATCGGATCGGGCCGCTCGCTCGTGTCGAGGTTGGAGACGGCGACCGTCGTGTCGTAGCCCTGCGGGTCCGTCACCGTCCATTGCTTGAGCTGCATGGTCTTGGCGTCGAACATGATCATCAGGCGGAAGGTGCCGGTCATCGGCTGCTTCTCCTCGATCACCACGGTGGCGAAGATGTCGTCCTGATAGACGCCGGTGACGTTGGTGTTGCGGGCGAGGTTGAAGTTCTCCGACAGCAGGAAGCGCAGCGGCGTCGCCGACAGGGGGGAGATGTCCTGCGTCTTCAGCCGCTTGTCGCGCACCGCGACCGAGCGTCCGTCCGCCACCAGCTCGATCCGGCTCGGCGGATCGTACTCGAACAGCACGCGGCCGGGCTTGAGGATGTAGAACTGCCCCTTGCGGCGGGTGCCGTCCGGGTCGACCTGCACGAAGTTGCCGGTCATGTTCTTGAAGCTGTTGAAGTACTCGTTGATGCGCTGGACCGTGTCCGCCGCCGCGCGCTGGTTCGCGGCCGCGGCGACCTGGATCTTCGGGTCGGAGGACGGAGCGGGGGCGGCCGCCGCCGGCGCGGCCTGCGCGGTCCGGATCATCGGCGGCTTCTTCGGCGGCACGGGCACGAAGGACGGCGGCGGCACCTGCGCTAGGGCGACGCCCGCCGGCAGGACCAGAAGGGCGGAAGCGGCGCAGATGCGGATCAGATGGCGCATGAAGCACGTCTCGCTGGGCGCACGACGCCGGAGAAGGGCGCGCGGCATGGATTTCTGTCTCGACGACGCAGCTAGCGCGCCGCTGTGGCGATCCTGTGGCCCTGACCTTTCGTAAGCGCTTCCGGCGGAACGGTTCATCGGCTCAGAAGCCCTCCGCCCGGTCCGCCTCGATCAGGATCTCGCGCTTGCCGGCATGGTTGGCGGGGCCGACGATGCCCTCGTTCTCCATCCGCTCGACCAGCGAGGCCGCGCGGTTGTAGCCGATCTGCAGGCGACGCTGGATGTAGGAGGTCGACGCCTTCTTGTCGCGCATGACCACCGCCACCGCCTGCTGGTAGAGGTCGCCGCCCTCCTCGCCACTGAGAGCGCCCTTGTCGAACACGGCGCCGTCCTCGCCCTCCCCGTCGAAGTCGATGGTGACCTCGTCGAGATAGTCGGGGGCGCCCTGTGCCTTCAGGTGCTCGACCACCCGCTCGACCTCCTGGTCGGAGACGAACGGTCCGTGCACGCGGGAGATGCGCCCGCCGCCGGCCATGTAGAGCATGTCGCCCTGGCCCAGCAGTTGCTCGGCGCCCATCTCGCCCAGAATCGTGCGTGAATCGATCTTCGACGTCACCTGGAAGGAGATGCGGGTCGGGAAGTTGGCCTTGATGGTGCCGGTGATGACGTCCACCGAGGGGCGCTGCGTCGCCATGATCAGGTGGATGCCGGCGGCGCGGGCCATCTGGGCGAGGCGCTGGATGGCGCCCTCGATGTCCTTGCCGGCCACCATCATCAGGTCGGCCATCTCGTCCACAACGATCACGATGTAGGGAATGGGCGAGAGGTCCATCTCCTCGCGTTCGTAGATCGCCTCGCCGGTCTCCTTGTCGAAGCCGGTCTGCACCGTGCGCACGATAGCCTCGCCCTTGACGATCGCCTCCGCGACGCGGGCGTTGAAGCCATCGATGTTGCGCACGCCGACCTTCGACATCTTGCGGTAGCGCTCTTCCATCTCGCGCACCGCCCACTTCAGCGCCACCACCGCCTTCTTCGGATCGGTGACGACGGGGGTCAGGAGGTGCGGGATGCCGTCATAGACGGAAAGCTCCAGCATCTTCGGGTCGATCATGATCAGCCGGCACTGTTCCGGGCGGTGCCGGTAGAGCAGGCTCAGGATCATGGTGTTGATGGCGACCGACTTGCCCGAGCCGGTGGTGCCGGCGACCAGCAGGTGCGGCATGCGCGCGAGATCGACGATCACCGGCTCGCCGCCGATGGTCTTGCCGAGCGCGATGGCGAGCTTGTGCGCGGCCTCGCTGAAATCCTTGGCGGCGAGGATCTCGCGCAGCAGCACCTTGTCGCGCTTGGGATTGGGCAGCTCGATGCCGATAGCGTTCTTGCCCGGGATCACCGCGACGCGCGCCGAGATGGCGCTCATCGAGCGGGCGATGTCGTCGGAGAGGCCGATGACGCGGCTCGACTTGATGCCGGGCGCCGGCTCCAGCTCGTACAGCGTCACCACCGGGCCGGGACGGGCGTTCACGATGGCGCCGCGCACGCCGAAATCGTCCAGCACGCCTTCGAGGTCGCGGGCGTTCTGGTCCAGCACCTCCTTGGAGAGGGCGGGACCGCCGCGCGGCGGCGGCGGCGCCAGCAGGTCGAGGCCCGGCAGGGCGTAGCGGCGGCGCTGTTCCTCCAGCGCGGCCCGTCCGCCCCGGATCGAGCGCAGTGGCGGCCGGCGGGCCCCGCGCGAGGGCGCCGGCGCCGGCTCGTCGTCCATCTCCGGCAGATCGTCGCCCTCGGCGCTTTCGAAGCCGGCCACGTCGTCCTCGTCGTCGAACGCATCGCGCCCGCCGAAATTCGGCTCGTGCCGGCCGTGCCGCAGGCTCGGCAGCTCGTCTTCTTCCTCGTCGAGGCCGACGAAGCCGCGCAGCCGATCCATCAGCCCGCGACGCGGCTCCTCGCGGGAGCGGCGGGGCGCCTCCGAGCCCATCCGCGCCTTCAGCGACAGGACGGCGTGGGTCATCATGCCCAGCACGAAGGCGAAACGGCCGGGCTCGTCGTCCTCGAAGCCCGGATCCTCGTCTTCGTCGGCGTCGACGGGCTTCTTCAGGCCGATGCCGACGGCGATCGGCAGGGCGACCACCGAGCCGAGCAGGCAGATCGCACCGACCACCGCGTAGTCGATGGCGCTGAGCCAGTTGGAGCGGAACACCCCCGGCACGGTGAGCATGCCTTCGCCCAGCACGCCGCCGAGCCCGCTCGGCAGCGGCCAGCCGCCGAAACGCGGCAGGCACGCGGCAAGGCCCGAGGCGAAGATCACGCCGGCGATCCCGGCGACCAACCGCGCCCGCTGCCGGTGCGGGCGGCGATGCGTCAGCATCAGCCAGCCCCAGACGCCGACCGGCAGCACCACCGCCAGCGAGGCGATGCCGAAGAGCTGCATCATCAGGTCGGCGAACACCGCCCCCGGCAGGCCGAGCCAGTTGGACGGCGCCGCGGCGCTGGAGCGGCTGAGGCTGGGATCGTCCGCCGACCAGGTAGCGAGGGCCAGCAGCATGAGCGCGCACAGGGCGAGCAGCGCGAGGCCGATCAGCTCGGCGGTCCGCCGACCGAGCGCGCCCTTCACCTCTTCCGGCAGAAAGGCGCCGGGCGTGCCGCGCCCGCGCCGCACCTTGGCCCGGCCGCTCGCTGCCCCCCCCTTTGCGGGCAGGTCGGCACGGGAACGGCCCCTCTCGCCTCTGGAGGATCCCGCCTCCAGCCGAGGCGCCCGCATCGTCGTCTGCGTCTGCCGGCCCATATGTCGCCCCGTTGCCCTTTTCCCGCTCACGACAGCCCGGCGAGCAGACGCGGCAGCGCCGCCTCCGTCGTCGCCAGGTCCTGCACCAGCGCGATCCGCAGATAGTCCGCCCCCGGATTGCGGCCGTCCGCGCCGCTCCGGCACAGATAGCCGCCCGGCACGGTGCGCAGCCCCTCGCGCTGCCAGAGCCGGCGCGCCGCCGCCTCGCCGCCGCCCCGATCCTTGCTGCCAAGGTGGGCGACGTTCAGCCAGAGGAAGAAGCCGCCATCCGGCCGCTGATAGTCGAAATGCCCGCCGAGCACGCGGTCGGCGACGTCGAACTTCGTCTTGTAGAGGTCGCGGCTGGCGCTCACATGCGCCTCGTCCGCCAGCGCGGCGATGCCCACCCATTGCAGCGGCTCGGGCACCTGCGGCGCCGCGACGTTGCGGAATTCGGCAAACGCCTCGATGAAACGCGCATCGCCGGCGCAGAAGCCGCAGCGCAGCCCCGGCAGGCTGGAGCGCTTGGACAGCGAGTTGAAGGCCACGACGCCCGAGAAATCCACACCGCCGACCTCCAGAATGCCGGTCGGCGGCTCCTCGCCGAGCCAGATCTCCGAATAGCACTCGTCGGCGAACACCAGCACCTCATGCGCCCGGCACAGGGCGACGAGGCGCTCCAGATAGGCGCGCGGGGCGATGGTGCCCTGCGGGTTGGCCGGCGAGGCGAAGTACAGCGCTACCGCGCGGTCGAGCAGATCGGGGGTGAGCGCGTCGAGATCGGGCAGCCAGCCCCCGCCCGCCGGCAGCGGCAGGTCGGCGCTCTCGCAGCCCGCCGCCTCGGCGCCCGCGCCATAGGCGGCATAGAAGGGGTTGGGCAGCAGCACCACCGGCGGACGGGCGCCGATGCGGGCGCGCTTCTGCGGCGAGGCAAGGCGGCGCGCCATCAGCGCGGCGAAGAACAGGCCCTCGCGCGAGCCGTTCAGCACCAGCACCTCGCGTTCGGGATCGGGCGCGCGCGCCAGCGCGTAGCGGCGGGCGAACCAGTCGGCGGCGGCGCGGCGGAACTCGGGCAGCCCCTTGCCGGCGGGGTAGCGGCCGAAGCCGTCGAGATGGGCGGCGAGCACGTCCCCCACGAAGCCGGGCATGGCGTGGCGCGGCTCGCCGACGGCAAGGCTCAGCGGCGGGCGCGACGGCGTGATGTCGGCGAGCAGTTCGGTCAGGCGCACGAAAGGCGAGCGCGCCGCCGGCCCCGGATCGGAGACCGGGGGCGTCGGGTCGGTCGCTACGCCTTGGAAGCGGGGATCAGGCACGGAGGAACGTCTCGCCACGGGCCGCGGGATGCGGCGTCTCGGTCCAGAATAGGGCCCTCGCGGTAAAGGCGTTCTTAACCATGCGGAGAACGGCGCCGAAAGAAAAAGACCCCGGCGCGAGGCCGGGGTCCGGAGGCAGCGGGACGCTGCGGAAGACGGCGGATGCGTGGGCGATGCCCGCGATCAGCTGTGGTAGGCGCGCTCGCCGTGCTCGACGATGTCGAGACCCTCGCGCTCCTTCTCCACCGACGGACGCAGGCCGACGATGATGTTGACGATGTAGTAGAGGATCGCCGAGCCGACGCCGCACCACACGAGGGTGAGCAACACCGCCTGGATCTGGATCCACACCTGCTTGCCCATCTCGTAGTCGGCGATGCCGGGGCCGCCGAGCGCCGGGGCGACGACGATGCCGGTGCCGATGGCGCCGACGATGCCGCCCACGCCGTGGACGCCGAACACGTCGAGGCTGTCGTCATAGCCCAGCGCGTTCTTCACGGTGGTGCAGAAGAAGAAGCAGACGATGGCGGCGATGAAGCCGAGCACGATCGCGCCGAGCGGGCCCGAGAGACCGGCGGCCGGGGTGATCGCGACGAGACCCGCGACCATGCCGGAGATGGCGCCGAGCATGGAGGGCTTGCCCTTGGCGAGCCACTCGATGACGACCCAGCCCACGATCGCGCCGGCGGTGGCGACGAAGGTGTTGATCACGGCGAGCGTGGTGCCGGCATTGGCTTCGAGGTTGGAGCCGGCGTTGAAGCCGAACCAGCCCACCCACAGGACGCTGGCGCCGACCATGGCGAAGGGCAGCGAGTGGGGCGGCATCAGCTCCTTGCCGTAGCCGGTGCGCTTGCCGACGATGATGGCGCCGACGAGGCCCGCGAGGCCGGCATTGATGTGCACCACGGTGCCGCCGGCGAAGTCGAGGGCGCCGTGTTCGAACAGCAGGCCTTCGGAGAACCACACCATGTGGGCCATGGGGTAGTACACGAAGGTCACCCACAGGATGCAGAACAGCACGATCGCCGAGAACTTCATGCGCTCCGCGAAGGCGCCGACGATCAGCGCCGGGGTGATGGCCGAGAAGGTCATCTGGAAGACGATGAAGATGTATTCGGGGATCTTCACATTGGCCGAGAAGGTGTCGGCCAGGCTGTCCGTGCTCACGCCGGCGAGGAAGGCCTTCTCGAAGCCGCCGATGAAGGCGTTGCCCGAGGTGAAGGCGAGCGAGTAGCCGTAGAAGACCCACAGCAGCATCATCACCGCGGCGACGACGAGCACCTGCATCAGGATCGACAGCATGTTCTTGGCGCGCACGAGGCCGCCATAGAACAGCGCGAGGCCCGGCACGGTCATGAACAGCACCAGGATGGACGAGACCATCATCCAGGTGATGTCGCCCTTGTCCACGGTGGCGACCGCCGCGGCGGCCTCGGCGGTGGCTTCCGCCCCGGTCTGCGGCGCGTCCTGCGCGAAAGCGGCGGCTGCGACCAGCGCCGTCGTCGCCAGCACGGGAAGGCCCGCGCGTATCCAATTCTTCGTCGTCATGGGTTCAATGCTCCGTCGCAATCGGAAAATGTCGGGATCAATGACGCGGGCTCACAGCGCGTCGGCGTCGGTCTCGCCGGTGCGGATGCGCACGGCCTGGTCGATCGCGTAGACGAAGATCTTGCCGTCGCCGATCTGGCCGGTCTTGGCCGAGGTGGAGATGGCGTCGATGACCTTGGAGACCTGGTCGGTCGGCACGGCGACCTCGATCTTGAGCTTCGGCAGGAAGCTCACCGCGTATTCCGCGCCGCGATAGATCTCGGTGTGGCCCTTCTGCCGGCCGTATCCCTTGACCTCCGTGACGGTCAGTCCGTGCACGCCAATGCCAGTGAGCGCATCCCGGACCTCCTCAAGCTTGAAGGGCTTGATGATAGCCATGACGATCTTCATGGGTTCCTGTCCCCGCTTGGCCCCGAACCGCTGGCGTGGGTTCCGGGCGTTTCATGTCGGACTCGGCCAGGCGGATTTTTCCGACCCTCCGGTCAAGCCGGGAGACAGGGAATCAATTCGCGTGCCAACCTTGGCGGAAGAAGGGTTCGGAGCCGGAATTCGCGCCCGGATGCCACTCGCGAAAGCGTGAAGCGGCCTTGATCGGCGCGGTCGGCCGCCCTGCCGGCTGCCCAAATCTTCATCGGCCGCGCAACCTCCCGTCGCGCGGCGCCCCAGATTTGCCACAACGAGATTAATTTTTAGGCAGATGCCTGCGTGCTGGGCGTTGCCGCCGGCGGCGCGACCGGGCGGATCAGCCCTTCCTGCGCCACCGAGGCGATCAGCCGGCCGGCCCGGTCGTAGATCAGCCCGCGCGCCAGCCCGCGCGCGCCGGAGGCGCTCGGGCTGTCCTGCGTGTAGAGCAGCCACTCGTCGGCGCGGAACGGCCGGTGCAGCCACAGCGCATGATCGAGGCTCGCCGCCTGGATGTCCCCGCCGAGCACGCTCGTGCCGTGCACCAGCGTCGTCGCCTCCAGCAGCGTCATGTCGGTGGCATAGGCCAGCACCGCCCGGTGCACGCCGGCGTCGTCCGGCAGCGGGCCGGTGGTGCGGAACCACACCGCGCGGCGCGGGGCGGCACGCCGTTCGCCGAGCCCGATCGGCTTCAGCTCGATGGGGCGCGGGCGCATCCAGTAGTCGCGCACCGGCGCCGGCAGCCGGTCGAGGACGCTCGCCGGCAGCTCACCGAGGCCGGGCACCTCCTCCGGCGAGGGCACCACCACCTCCAGATCGAGCTGGTGGTCGAGCCCCGCCTCCTCGCGATGGAACGACACCGACATGATGAAGATCGGCCGGCCATGCTGGATCGCCACCGTCCGCCGGGTGGCGAAGCTGCGCCCGTCGCGCACGCGCTCGACGTCGTAGACGATCGGCACCGCCGGATCGCCGCCGAGCAGGAAATAGGCGTGCATGGAATGGGCGGCCGAGCCCTCCACCGTGCGCTGGGCCGCCACCAGCGCCTGCGCCAGCACCTGCCCACCGAACACCCGGGTGCGGAACGGCCAGGATTCCGGCGGGTTCAGCCCGCGGAAAAGATTGTCCTCCAGCGTCTCCAGATCGAGCAACTGGACGAGTTCGGCGGCGGTGGTCGTCATCGGCTTCCGGCTCCCCGCTCCCGGCGCGCGAAGTGCCGGGCCTTGATCGCGCTCATTGTTCCCCATCCGTAGCTAAGGCATATGATGCCCCGCGCACAATGCGCGGAATGGACGAGCGAGGGACGGCGGCCGTGAAGCAGACCACGGAACAGGCGCGGCGATACGACGTGGTGATGGCGGGCGGCGGCCTTGCGGGCCTTTCTCTCGCCCTGGCGCTGCGGCAGGGGCTGGGCGAGGGCGCGCGCCTCGCGGTGGCCGATCCTGCCCTCGCCGCCGCCGAGCCGCGCAGCGCCGACATGCGCGCCTCCGCCATCGCGGCCGGCGCCCGCCACCTGTTCGAGGCGCTCGGCGTGTGGGAGCACATCGCCGCGCAGGCCGAGCCGATCCTGTCGATGGAAATCACCGATTCCAAGCTCGGCGATGCCGCGCGGCCGGTGTTCCTGTCCTTCGCCGGCGAGGTCGAGCCGGGCGAGCCCTTCGCCCATATGGTGCCCAACGCCGTGCTGCAGGACGCCATGACGGCGCTGGCCCGCGCGCGCGGCATCGATTTCCTGCCGACCACCGTCGCCGGCTTCACCGCCGAGCCGGGGCGGGTGACGCTGAGCCTCGCCGACGGCACCACGGCGGATGCGGCGCTGCTCGCCGCCTGCGACGGAGCCCGCTCGAAGCTGCGCGCCCTCGCCGGCATCGGCGTGGTCGGCTGGCCCTACGGGCAGTCCGCCATCGTGCTCACCGTCGGCCACGAGCGCCCGCATGAGGGCAAGGCGGTCGAGCACTTCCTGCCCGCCGGGCCCTTCGCCATGCTGCCGCTCACCGGCAATCGCTGCTCGATCGTCTGGACCGAGACGGCGCAGACCGCCGCCCGCCTGCTCGCCCTGCCGCGCGTGCTGCTGCAGGACGAGCTGGAGCGCCGCTTCGGGCTGGAGCTGGGCGAGATCGAGATTCTCGACGAGCCCAAGGCCTTCCCGCTCGGCTTCCAGATGGCGCGCGCCTTCGTCGGCACGCGCCTCGCGCTGGTGGGCGACGCCGCCCACACCATCCATCCCATCGCCGGGCAGGGCATCAATATGGGCCTGCGCGACGTCGCGGCGCTGGCCGAGGCGATCACCGACGCCGCCCGGCTCGGCCTCGACGTCGGCACGCCTGACGTGCTGGAGCGCTACCAGCGCTGGCGCCGCTTCGACACGCTCGCCATGGGCGCGGCGACGGACGGGCTGAACCGGCTGTTCGGCATGCGCGCGGATGCGGTGCGGCTGGTGCGCGACGTCGGGCTCGGCATCGTCGAGCGGATGCCGGGGCTGAAGTCCTTCTTCATCCGCGACGCCGCCGGCATCGGCGGAAAGGCCCCGAAGCTGCTGCGCGGCGAGGCGCTCTAGGCGCCGCCGCGCACCGCCCGCCTACCGCGCCACCTCTTCCTCGGTGAGCGGACGGGCCTCGTCGGCCAGCATGATCGGGATGCCGTCGCGGATCGGATAGGCGAGGCGCGCCGCGCGCGAGATCAATTCATGGCCCGCGCGGTCATAGTCGAGCGGACCCTTCGTCACCGGGCACACCAGCAGCTCCAGCAGCTTCGGATCGATCTCGTAGCCGGAGCGGGCGACGGGCTTCTCGGATTTCTCGGCCATGGGGCGGCTCTCTCAATCTCGGCATCGGACGGGACGGATTCCGGCTATATAGCGCAGCGAGCTGACATTCTCACGTCACCGTTCCGACTCACGCCGTTCCGATACCCGCCGTTCCGACAGCCACTATCACCAGGGACAATGGACGCACCCACCCTCGACCTCGCCCTCGAACCGCGCCTTGATGGCGAGACGCTGCAGCAATGGGTGTTCCGCCGGCTGCGGCGCTCGGTCATGGCCGGCCGCTTCCCGCCCGGCAAGGCGGTGACGATCCGCGGGCTGGCGGACGCGCTCGGCGTCTCCTCCATGCCGGTGCGCGAGGCACTGCGCCGGCTGGTGGCCGAGCGCGCGCTGGTCTTGCTCGACAATCGCCGCGTGCGCGTGCCGGAGATGACCGCCCGGCGCTTCGAGGAGCTGATGACGACGCGCACCCTGCTGGAGTGCGAGGCCGCCGCGCGCTCGCTCGGCGTCGCCGACGGCGCCTTCATCGAGCGGCTCGACGAACTGAACCGGGCCTCCGACGCCGCCGTCGCGGCCAGCGACACCGAGGCGATGATCGAGACCAACCTCGCCTTCCACGCCGCCCTCTATGGCGGGCGAGCGGACAATGTGCTGCTGCCGCTGATCGAATCGGTCTGGCTGCAGATCGGCCCGTTCATGCGCATGGCGCTGGCCGATCTGGAGACCCATTACCCCGTCGACCGCCACGCCGAGGCGCTGGCTGCGTTGCGGAGCGGCGACGAGGCGGCGTTGCGCCGCGCCATCGAGGCCGACATCCGCGACGGCATCGGCCACCTGCTGGCGCAGCTGGGCTGACGCGCCCCACCGCGGATGGTCGTCATGCCCGGACTTGATCCGAGCATCCACGACTTCATGCCGCACGGAGCCCAAAGACGTGGATGGCCGGGTCAAGCCCGGCCATGACGACACTCATGAGGGATGGCGACTTTGGAAGGACGCCTCAGCCCACGGCCTTGAGCCGCGCCCCGCCGCGCCGGCGCTCGGCCGCCAGCCGGGCGGCGGCGCCGAAGGCGGTGAAGATGCCGGTGGACAGCCGGTCCTGCCAGAAGCGCCATTCCGGGTGCCACTGGATCGCCATGTTGAAGCCCGGCGCGTCGGGCACGCGGAAGGCCTCGATGGTGCCGTCCTCAGCCCGCGCCTCGACCGCGACGCCCGGTGCCAGCTTCGCCACGCCCTGCCCGTGCAGCGAATTCACCCGCCAGGTCGAGGCGCCGGCGATCCCCGCCAGCAGCCCGCCCGGCTCCAGCGCGACGTCGTGCGCCGGGCCGTACTGGGTCTCGATGTCCTGCGTCGAATCCTCGCGATGGTCGAAGCGCCCCTCCTGCTCGTAGAGCTTCTGGAACAGCGTGCCGCCCAGCGCGACGTTCATCTCCTGGAAGCCGCGGCAGACGCCGAAGATCGGCACCCCGCGCTCCAGCGCGCCGCGGATCAGCGGCAGCGAGATGTCGTCGCGGTGCGGGTCGGCCGGCAACGGCGGATCGTAGGGCGCGTCGCCATAGTGCTGCGGCCCGACATTGGACGGACTGCCCGGCAGGAAGATGCCGTCGACCAGATCGAAGATCTCGTCGATCACCGCCCGCTCCGGTGCCATGTCGGCGTCGACGGCCGAGATCGTGCCGGGAATGAGCACCGGCATCGCCTGCGCGCCGCGCGCCACCGCGTAGATGTACTTTTCCGTGACACCGTGGACGACATGGCCGTTCGAGGCCTTCACGTCACTGATCACACCGATGACTGGCCGCATGATATCTCCCGACACGTGCTGGCGAAGATGTGGGCCCGCCCCCCGCCGGCTGTCAACGGCGCCGCCGACGCGGCGGCCATGCGTGAAAGGAAGGACGGCGTGAAAGGAAGGACGGCGCGGAAGGAAGGACGGCCCAGACGAGGAATGGAGCCGAGCGCGGATCGGGCCGGGCTCCTTCCCCTCCGCCACCACACGCGAAGTTTGGTGGGCGCGATGTTGCCGAAGGTTTCCGAAGGCGCGCCTTCGTGTATGAAGGGGCCTGATTTTCATCGGTAGCAGGGCGCCATACCGCCAGGGCCAAATGGTTTTCTCGTCCGTCTCCTTTCTGTTCTATTTCCTGCCGGCCTTCCTGATCTGCTATTTCGCCGTGCCGGGCCTGCGGGCGAAGAACCTCGTCCTGCTCGCCTTCTCGCTGGTCTTCTACGCCTGGGGCGGCCTCGCCAACGTCGTCGTCCTCGCCGTGTCGATCGTGGCGAACTACTTCTTCGCGCTGCTCATCGACACGCGGCTGGAGCGCTGGCGGCTGCGCATGCTGGGGCTCGCCGTGGCGGCGAATCTCGCCGGCCTCATCGCCTTCAAATATGCCGGCTTCCTGGCGGAGAACCTCAACCTGCTGCTGCCGGAGGGAGCCCAGCTCCCCGTGGTCCATCCGGCGCTGCCGCTCGGCATCTCCTTCTTCACCTTCCACGCCATCTCCTATCTGGTCGACGTCTACCGCCACAAGGCGCGGGCGAACGGCCGCTTCGAGGAGATCGCGGTCTACATCACCATGTTCCCGCAGCTCGTGGCGGGTCCGATCGTGCGCTACTCCACCATCGCGCACCGCATCCGTGCGCGCCGCACCACGCTCGGGCGGATATCGGCGGGGCTGCGCATCTTCGTCATCGGCCTCAGCTGGAAGGTGCTGATCGCCGACGAGGTGGCGCCCATCGTCTCGGCGGTGTTCGACAGCACCGGCACGCCCAATCTCGGCGAGGCGTGGCTCGGCGTCAGCGCCTATGCGCTGCAGATCTATTTCGACTTCGGCGGCTATTCGAACATGGCCATCGGCCTGGCCATCGCCATGGGGTTGAAGTTCCCGCGCAACTTCAACCTGCCCTACGGCGCGCTCTCGATCACCGATTTCTGGCGCCGCTGGCACATGAGCCTGTCGAGCTGGTTCCGCGACTACGTCTACATCCCGCTCGGCGGCAACCGGCGCGGCCATGTCAGCACGGCGGTCAATCTGTGGACCGTGTTCCTGCTCTGCGGCCTCTGGCACGGGGCGAGCTGGACCTTCGTCATCTGGGGCGTCCACCACGGCACCTTCCTGGTGCTGGAGCGCACGCGCCTCGGCGCGACGCTGCGGGCATCCCCGCGCATTGTGCGCCACGCCTATGTGCTTCTCGTGGTGCTGACGAGCTGGGTCTGGTTCCGCGCCAACAGCCTGCCCGACGCGCTCGACCTGTTCGCCGGCCTCGCCGGCCTCAACGGCGCGGGGCCGCTGTCGGTCAACCTCATCACCGAACTCACGCCCATGGCCGTCACCGTCATGGTGCTCGCCTGGCCACTCGCCATGTTCGGCCTGCCGCAGCCCGGCGCCCGCCGCCTGGCGACGAAGCTGCGGCTGGCGCTCTACGGGGCGGTCGATACCGTGGTGGTGGCGCTGCTGTTCGGCCTCTGCGTCCTGTCGGTGGGAGCGGCGACCTATTCGCCCTTCCTCTATTTCCGGTTCTGAGGGAGAGCGGACGATGCCCTTGCTCATGGCCTTCCGCCGCTGGTGGGCAATCTTCTTCGTCGCCGTCCTCGCCTTGCCGACCATCGGGCTGGTCACTCCCGACCTGCCCGGCCCCATGCGCACGGTGCTGGAGCCGGAGGAGCACTGGTGGGAGGACGCCGCCCGGCGCCTCGACCCCTACATCAACAACGCGTTCGGCTTCCGCGGCGCGGTGCTCGCCGCCCATCGCCGCTATCTGCGCTTCATCGACGCGCCGCAGGGCGAGCGCGTCCTGCAGGGCGAGAACGGCTCTCTGTTCATCCGCGACAACAACGCGCTCGAGCAGTCGATCGGCCAGCTCGTGCGGCCGGAGGCCATCGCCGACTTCGTACGCATCACCGCCGCGCTCGACGCGAAGATGAAGGCCCTCGGCGGGCACTTCGTCGCGATGATCCCGCCCAACGCGCACACCGTCGAGTTCCAGGACCTGCCGTCCTATGCCCGCCGGCAGAAGAAGGCACCGACCGAATACGACCTCGTGGACGAGCGCATGAAGGCGGCGGGCATCCCCTTCGTCGACCTGCGCCCGATCCTCGCGGACGGCAAGAAGGATGGCCGGGTCTATTTCCGCTACGATACCCACTGGAACGAGCGCGGCGCGCTGCTGGCCTTCAACGCCGCGATGGCGGCGGCAGGCCGCCCCGATCTCGCCGTCACGCCCGAGGAGGCCTACGGCGCGCCCGTCGACAAACCCAGCGGCGACCTGCTGCGCCTCGGCGGGCTCGACGCGCGCGACCCGCCGGACCAGAAACTCCCCTGGAAGGAGCCCTTCGCGGAGCGCGAGGAGGGCCTCACGCCGCTCACCGGCGTCATCGAAGGCGGCAAGGAGAGCAATCTCTTTCCCTCCCAGGCCTTCGAGACCGGCCATGCCGGCCCGCGCATCATGGTGATCGGCGATTCCTTCACCCACGGCTTCTGGCCGGGCCTGCTGGCGGCCCGAAGCTCCGCCTTCGTCTGGACGCATCACCAGCTCTGCAATTTCGATCAGGGCGTGATCGATCGCTTCCGGCCGGACATCCTCATCTACGCGCCGACCGAGCGCTTCTTCCTCTGCGCGGGCAAGAAAAGCGGCGCGGCGAAGTAGCAGAACGCCCATGCGCCGCTCAAGCGCCTTGCCCCCGGTCCGCCGGCGGCATTAGAAGGCCGGCAGTCGCTTTTTCCGCCCAGGACGCCGAGCCGCCATGTCCGCCCCCCTATCCGTCCCCCTTTCCTCGCAGGATCTCTTCGCCCGCCTCGCCGAACTCGGCATCGAGACCCGCACGGTCGAACACCCCCCGCTGTTCACCGTCGAGGACTCGCAGGCCCTGCGCGGCGACATTCCCGGCGGCCACACCAAGAACCTTTTCCTCAAGGACAAGAAGGGCAACCTCTTCCTCGTCGTGGTGGAGGAGGAGGCGCGGGTCGATCTGAAGAGCCTCCACGGTCCCCTCGGCGCCGCCAGCCGGCTGTCCTTCGGCAGCGCCGAGCTGCTGGAGGAGGTGCTCGGCGTGAAGCCCGGCGCGGTCACCGCCTTCGGCCCGGTCAACGACACGCAGGGCCGCGTGACCGTGGTGCTCGACGCCGAGCTGATGGCGCACGCGGAGATCAACTGCCACCCGCTGGTGAACACCGCCACCACCACCATCCGCAGCGACGATCTCCTGCGCTTCCTGCGCGCCACCGGCCACGAGCCGCGGGTGATGGCGGTGCCGCGGCGGAGCGAGGCGGCGGACGAGGCCTGACCATCCCGCCCGTTGCATTCGCGGCGCGGCGGGCCATCTTAACGGCGAGCACGAGCGAGTATTGCGAGGACGCCCCATGTTGCTGAACCAGCCCTCTTCTCCGGCCCAGAACGGCGCCGACGCGCCCGCCGGCGACGATGTCGTGATCGACGTCACGACCCGGAGCTTCATGAAGGATGTCGTCGAGGAATCGCGCACCCGCCCGGTTCTCGTCGATTTCTGGGCGCCGTGGTGCGGCCCCTGCAAGCAGCTTACCCCCATCATCGAGAAGGTGGTGCGCGAGGCCAAGGGCAAGGTGCGCCTCGCCAAGATGAACACCGACGAGCACCCCGCCGTCGCCCAGCAGCTCGGCATCCAGTCGTTGCCCACCGTCTACGCCTTCGTCAACGGCCAGCCGGTGGACGGCTTCATGGGCGCCCAGCCGGAAACGCAGGTGAAGGCGCTGGTCGACCGTCTCGTCGCCGGCGCCGGCGGGGCCGACGACATGGCCGAGGTGGTCGCCTCCGGCGAGGCGGCGCTGGCCGAGGGCGACCTCGTCGGCGCGGCGGAGATCTTCGCCGCCGTGCTCGCCGAGGAACCGGCCAACCTCAAGGCCATCGCCGGCCTTGCCCGCACTCAGCTTTCCGCCGGCAATGCCGAGCAGGCCAGGGCCACCCTCGCCCTCGCCCCGGAGACGGCCGCGAACGACGGCGCCATCGCCGCCGTGCGCGCCGCCATCGAGCTGGAGGAGGCCGCGAGCGCCCTCGGCGACGTGAAGGAGCTGGAGGCGAAGGTCGCCGCCAACCCGCTCGACCATCAGGCCCGCTTCGACCTCGCCGTGGCGCTCGCCGCGCATGACAAGCGCGAGGAGGCGGTCGACGAACTGCTCGCCATCGTGCGCAAGGACCGCAACTGGAACGACGACGGCGCCCGCAAGCAGCTGGTGCAGTTCTTCGAGGCCTGGGGCCCTACCGACGAGCACACGATCGCCGGCCGCCGGCGCCTGTCCTCCATCCTGTTCGCCTGACACGCCGGCGGGGCCCGCCCCGCCGCGCAACGCCGCCGGAACGCGCGGCAAGGAGCGCCGATGGCGATCAACCGACCCTATACCGGGCCGTCCGAACTGGCGCCGATCATCCCGCTGTTTCCGCTGGAAGGCGCGCTGCTGCTGCCGCGCTGCCAGCTTCCCCTCAACATCTTCGAGCCGCGCTATCTCGCCATGGTGGATGCCGCGCTGGCGGGCAGCCGGCTCATCGGCATCGTCCAGCCGGCGCTTGACGCCGCCGGCCATGCCATGGCCGGCGGGGCGGCGCTGCTGCCGGTCGGCTGCGTCGGCCGCATCACCGAGATCGCCGAGAGCGGCGACGGGCGCTACGTGATGAATCTCAGTGGCGTCGCCCGCTTCCGCATCGTGGCGGAGGTCGATGCCGGCACGCCCTACCGCCAGGCCCATGTCGACTACGAGCCGTTCCGCAACGACTTCACGCCGAATCTCGGCGCCGAGGCGGTCGATCGCGGCACGCTGCTGCGCACCCTCGCCGAATATCTCGACGCCAACCGGCTCGAGGCGGACTGGGAGAGCATCAAGGACGCGCCCAACGAGGCGCTGGTGAACGCCCTCGCGATGATGGCGCCCTTCGGCCCGCGCGAGAAGCAGGCGCTGCTGGAGGCACCCAGCCTCGCCGCCCGCGCCGAGATGCTGATCGCCGTCACCCAGATGTCGATGGCCCGCACCGGCGGCGAGGGCGACGGCTCGCTCCAGTAGGCCTGCACTCTGCCCCTGCGCTTCCCTCTTCCTCGCGAGGAAGAGGGAACAGGTTCCTCACTCCGCCGCGATGGGCGGGCGCGGGGTGGCGTGCGGCTCGGCATGCACCACCGCGTGCATGGCCGCCGGCCGGTGTTCCTCGGGCTCGTCGCGCGCGCCGATGAAGCGGCCGAAGACCCGGGCGAGGAAGCGGCCGAGATCGTCCATCAGCGTGAACACCGCCGGCACGAAGACCAGCGACAGCACCGTCGAGGCCAGCAGGCCGCCGATCACCGCGATCGCCATGGGCGAGCGGAAGTCGCCGCCCTCCCCCAGCCCCATGGCGGAGGGCACCATGCCCGCCGCCATGGCGATGGTGGTCATCACGATCGGCTGGGCGCGCTTGCGACCGGCCTCGATCAGCGCCGTCGTCCGGTCGATGCCGGAATGCACCGCCTCGATGGCGAAGTCGACCAGCAGGATCGCGTTCTTGGTCACGATGCCCATCAGCATCAGGAAGCCGATCACCACCGGCAGTGTCATCGCGTTGTTGGTGAGGAGCAGGGCGATGAAGGCGCCGCCTACCGACAGCGGCAACGCGACCAGGATGGTGATCGGCTGCAGCACGTTGGCGAAGAGCAGCACCAGCACCGCCAGCACCATCATCACGCCGGCGCCCATGGCGGTGGCGAAGCCGCCGAACACCTCGCCCATGATCTCCGCGTCGCCGGTCTCCTTCAGCGTCACGCCGGCCGGCAGGTTCTTGGCCACCGGCAGCGCGTAGACCTCGGCCAGCGCCTCGCCGAGCTGGGTGTTGCCGGCGAGGTCCGCCTCGATGGCGATGCGCCGGGCGCGGTCGTAGCGGTCGAGGCTGGAGGGCCCGGTGCCGAAGCTGATGTCGGCCACCGCCGACAGCGGCACCGAGGCGCCGGCGGCGGTCCGCACCTTCAGCGTCTCGAAGGTCGAGAGGTCCGCGCGCGCCGCCTCGTCGAGCTGCACCCGGATCGGCACCTGCCGGTCGCCGGCGGAGAACTTGGCGAGGTTCTGCGACACGTCGCCGATCGTGGCGATGCGCACGGTCTGGGCAATGTCGGCGACCGAGACGCCGAGTTCGGCCGCCTCCGCCAGCTTGGGCACCACGCGCAGCTCCGGCCGGTCGAGCGCAGCGCTGGTCATCACATTGGTGAGGCCCTTCACCTTCTCGCGCACCTCGCGCTCCAGCTCGAGCGCCGATTTCTCCACCGTCGCGCCGTCCGAGCCGGACAGGATGACGGTGAATTCGCGCTGGCCGGGCCCCGCGCCGCCCGAGGCGCCGAAGTTGAAGCGCAGGTCGGGAACCTGCGCGATCTCGTCGCGCATGCGCATCTCGAACTGCTTCTGCGTCGCCTTGCGGTCGGCGCGCGGCACGAGATTGATGATGATCGTCGCCTTGCGCACCTCGCCCGCGCCGGTCACCGCGCCGCCGGTCGCGCCCGAGCCGGCGGTGGCGAAGACGCTCTGCACCTCCGGCTGCGCCTTCAGCCGGTCGGAGATGTCGTCGACCACCTGCTGGGTGGCGTCCAGCGTCGCGCCGGGCGGCAGCTCCAGCGCCAGCACCGAGCGCGAGACGTCGGAGTTCGGGATGAAGCCCGAGGGCAGCAGGGTCGAGAGCCACATCGAGCCGATGAACAGCGCGATGCCGGCCGCCACGGTGACGAAGCGGTGGCGGATCGAGCGGTGCAGCAGCCCGACATAAAGCCGCATCAGCCAGCCGTCCGGCTTCTCCCGGTGCCCGTGGTCGCGCAGGAAATAGGCCGCCAGCATCGGGGTGAGCAGGCGCGCGACCAGCAGCGAGAACAGCACGGCCACCGCGACGGTGATGCCGAACTGGCGGAAATACTGGCCGGCGATGCCGCCCATGAAGCTGACCGGCAGGAACACCGCCACGATGGTCAGCGTCGTCGCCACCACCGCGAGGCCGATCTCGTCGGCGGCGTCGATGGCGGCGCGATAGGCCGACTTGCCCATGCGCATGTGGCGCACGATGTTCTCGATCTCGACGATGGCGTCGTCGACGAGGATGCCGGTCACCAGCGTGACGGCGAGCAGGCTCACCCCGTTCAGCGAGAAGCCGAGCAGGTCCATCACCCAGAAGGTGGGCAGGATCGACAGCGGGATCGCCAGCGCCGAGATGATGGTGGCGCGCCAGTCGCGCAGGAACAGCATCACCACGATGACCGCCAGCACCGCGCCCTCGATGAGGGTCTGCATGGCGGATTCGTAGTCGGCGTTGGTGTACTTCACCGTCGAGTCGATCATGGTGATCTGCACCTCGGGGTGCTGCGCTTCCAGCTTGCGCAGCGCCTCGTCGGCGCGCTCGGCCACCACCACGTCGGAGAATCCCTTGGCGCGGTAGACGCCGAAGGCGACCACCGGCTTGCCGTCGAGCCGGGCGAAGATGCGCGGCTCGGCCGCCCCGTCCGTCACCGTGCCGAGATCGGCGAGGCGCACATGGCGCGACGACGCCCCCGCGCTGGCGGGCAGCGCGATGCGGGTCTCGGCGAGCTCCGCCACCGTCGTGGCGCCGCCGAGCGTGCGCACGGACTGCTCCTGCGTGCCGATCTCGCCCCGCCCGCCGGCGAGGTCGACATTGGTCGCGGCGAGCTGGCGGTTCACGTCCGCCGCCGTCACGCCGAGCGCGGCCAGCTTGTCGGGGTCGAGCGAGATGCGGATCTCGCGGTCCACGCCGCCCTCGCGGGTCACCTGCGCGACGCCGCGCACGCCCTGCAGGGCGCGGATCACCGTGTCGTCGACGAACCAGGACAGCTCCTCCGGCGTCATGCCGGGGGCCGAGGCGGCATAGGTGACGATCGCCATGCCCTCGACGTCGACGCGCTGGATCAGCGGCTCCTCGATGTCCTGCGGCAGGTCGGAGCGGACCTTCGTCACCGCGTCGCGCACGTCGTTGACGGCGCGGTCGACCTGCGTCTCGAGCTGGAACTCGACCACCGTCAGCGACATGCCCTCGGTGATGGTGGAGGTGATGTGCTTCACCCCCTGCACGCCGGCGACGGAGGTCTCGACGACCTTCGTCACCTGCGTCTCCAATTCGCTCGGCGCCGCGCCCGGCTGGGTGATGGTCACCGAGACGATCGGCAGGTCGATGTTCGGCATGCGCGTGATCGGCAGCCGGTCGAAGGTGAACAGGCCGATCGCGGTCAGCACCACGAACAGGACGATGGAGGGGACCGGCTTGCGGATCGCCCAGGCGGAAATGTTGAGAGCCATCAGGCGCCGCCCTTTTCCCCGGCGGCGAGCGGCACCGGCGTCACCCGGTCGCCGTCGCGCAGGAAGCCGCCGGCGCGGGCCACCACGCTCTCGCCTTCCTTCACCCCTTCCACGATCTCCACGAAGCCCTCGCCCTTGAGGCCGGTCTTCACCGCCCGGCGGCTGACCAGATCGCCCTCCACCACGAGAATGAAGGTGCCCTCGGGGCTGAACTGCACCGCCGACTGCGGCAGCGCCACGCCCTCGTGGCGGGCCATCTCGATGATACCGCGCCCATAGGCGCCGGGCCGCAGCCGCTCATCCTCCGGCAGCGCCACCGCCACCCGGGCGAGGCGCGTCGCCGCGTCCACCTTGGCGCCGACGAGGCGCACCTTGGCGGCCACCGGCGCGTCGAAGCCGGCGGGCGTCACCGCCACCGGCAGGCCCGGCGTCACGCGCGGCAGCGCCGATTCCGGCACCTCGGCGTCGAGGTCGATGGCGCCGTCCTTCACGATGCGGAACAGCGGCTCGGCATTGGCCGAGAGCACGATGGCGCCGAGGCGCGCCGAGCGGACCGAGACGATGCCGGCCTCCGGCGCCGTGATGGCGGTGCGGGCGAGGCGGACCTCGATCTCGTCGCGGTTCGCCTTGATCTGTGCCGCGTCGGCCTCGGCGGCGCTCACCGCCTCCTCATTGGCGGTCACCTGCGCGGCCGCGACCTTCACCGCGCGCTCGCGCTGGTCGAGCACCTCCTGCGAGGTGGCGCCGGTCTTGATGAGCGTGCGCGCGCGCTCCACCGCGGCTTCCGCCTCGGTGCGCTGGGCCAGCGCCTGCTGGAGCTGCGCCTTCTGCTGGGCGATGGCGGCCTGCGCCCGCGCGGCGTTGGCGGTATTCTGGGCGAGCAGGGTCTCCAGCGTGTCGCGCGACAGGCGGGCGAGCACCTGGCCCTTCTCCACCCGGTCACCTTCCTCGACGAGGATGTCGGTGATCCGGTAGCCGTCGATCTCCGGCCCGACCATGATCTCCTCGCGCGCCACCAGCGTGCCGGTGACGGGCAGCGTCTCGATCACCTCGCGCCGCGACGCCGGCACCACCGAGATGGTGATGCCGCGCACCTGCGCGGGATCGGGCGCGGCGACGTCGGCCTGCGCGGGATCGCTGACGCTGAAGCCGGCGGCGATGCGGTCGCGGAACGCATAGCCGGCGATGCCCACGACCACGGCGGTCATGGCGAGGGCGAGCGTCACCCGCCCGCGGAAGGATGGCAGCTTCACGGTCATGATTTCTCTTCCGGGGAAACGGTTCGCGGCGTGCCGGCGGCGGGCGCCGGCGCCAGCATGCGTCCGATCAGGCTGGTGAGTGCCGGCATCAGGCCGGCAAGCCCGAGATCGGGCTCGAAACTGTTGCGCAGCACTAGCCCGTCGCCAATGGCGCCGATCACCAGCAGCACGGTGTCCGGGTCCAGCGCCGCGTCGATCTCGCCGCGCTCCTGGGCGGCGACGAAGCAGCGGCGGATCGCCTGGTTCATCTCGTCTTCCACCGCGTCGAAGGTGGGCTTCAGCGCCGGGTTGCGGGCCGCCTCGGCATAGATCTCGGGGCCGAGCTTGAGGCACATCATCGGCACCTCGCCGGAGAACAGCGCATCGCCCATGCGCGACAGCCCCTCGATGAAGCTCGGCGCCGTCTCCAGCATCTCGACACAGCTCGCGCGCAATGCCCGCTCCTCCTCGACGATGGCGATGATGATCGCCTCCTTCGAGGGGAAGTAGCGGTAGAGCCCGCCCGGGCTCATCCCGGCCTGGGCGCAGATCTCGTGCATCGAGGTGCCGTGGAAGCCGTTGCGGCTGAAGCAGGTGGCCGCAGCGTCCAGCACGCGCCGGCGCGGGTCCGGCCGGGCGCCGGAGGTGGAGCCAGACGTGGAACCGGGCGCCGGCGTGCCGGCGGCAGCGGCGCGCGGACGGCCGGTTTCCTTCTTCGGCACGGCGGCGCGCGGGCGCTTGGCAATGGCGGTCATGCACGGTTCCAGAATGAGAGCGAACGTTCGTTCGCATTTATGCCGGCGCCTCGCGGCGAGTCAAGAACGAACGTTCGTTCGCATGACATTCCCCCACGCCGCGCCCGCGATCACTGCCGGGGAAGTTCCCTGCCACCTATGGCGCCAACATGGCTGACGGATGGCATCATTGGTGGGATATATGTCAGCTCTTGTCGGGCCCGCGCGTCGACCCCCGCCCGCACGGCGGGGAGCGCGCCACCATAGACCTGGGCGCCCGCGGGAGGGCGCCCGAATGGGATTATGATTAAGGAACGAGGCGGGTTCGCCGCGCCTGGAGCATTTTCGAGCGAAGTGGGCACCGGTTCGCGTAAAGAAAATGCGACAACTCAAAGATCTAGAGCGTTTCAATGCTTCCGCTAAACCATGAAACGCTCTAGCCCGCCTTGGCGACGAGCGGGAGAAACTCGGCCACCACGCGGTCATAGACCGGACGCTTGAACGGGATGATCAGCGCCGGCGTGCGCTCCAGCCGCTCCCAGCGCCAGCCGGTGAATTCCGGCTTGTGGTGCCCGCCGCCGGGATGGCGCACGTCGATCTCCGCCTCCTCGCCGGTGAAGCGCAGCGCCACCCATTTCTGCTTCTGGCCACGATAGCGCCCCTTCCAGGCCTCGCGGGCGATCGGCTCGGGCAGGTCGTAGGCGAACCAGTCGGACGCCACCGCCAGCGGCTCGACGGAGGACACGTTGGTCTCCTCGTAAAGCTCGCGCAGCGCCGCCTCCTCCGGGCTCTCGCCCTCGTCGATCCCGCCCTGCGGCATCTGCCAGGAGTGCAGCGCGTCGACATGCTCCGCTCCGCCGACACGCTGGCCGAGGAAGACGAGCCCGTCGCGATTGACGAGCACCACCCCGACGCAGGGGCGGTAGGGGAGCTGGTCGAAGGGGATCATGGGTGCAACCGACAGATGGAAGGCTCAGAGGGAACCATCATCCTAGGCGATGATGACACCCGCGCGTAGGGCTCCCGAGCGGCGGCCTGCGCGCGCGGTTAACGCAGCGGCGGCACTGCCGCGCCAACCGCAGGCGTCGCGCCAAACGCTGTCGCCGTCTCGGCAGATGCGGCCTCGCCGCGCGCCGGGGCGGCGGTGTCGAGCGCGCCCTGCACGTTCATCACCGCGCCCACGGGCGCGCCGGTATCCTCGCCATCCGCCGCGGCGATGCCCGCCACCCCGAAGCCGGGGCGCAGCATCGGCGCGTCGGCGCCGACGCCGGTCGCCGAAAGCCCGACGGCGGACAGCCCGTCCGTCAGCAGGTCGGAGGCGGTGAGCATTTCCCTCGCGGGGCCGAAGGGGGTTCGCGCCGAATCGTAGGCATCGGCGCCGCCGAAGGCATAGGCACCGACCGCCACGCCCAGCACGGAGAGCACGGCGAGGCTGAAGATGCCGACCGCCGCATAGTGCCGCGCGCTGTCGCAGCGGGCATCATGGCCCGGCAGGGCCTCGCCCTCGGTCAGGGTCATCGCCTCGCGGCGGAAGGCCCGTTCCGGGGCGGCATGATTGAACGTCACGCGATTCATGAGCGGCTTTGTCGGCGCCGACCAAGGCGGGATCGGGGCAAAATCGGGCAGAGGCGACGGCGGTGGTAAAAAAAGACCCCGCTCTCGCGAAAGAGCGGGGTCCGTTGCTCATCCGCCACAGCCGGCGCGGGCCGGCCGGGCGCGGGTCAGTTCGGCACGGCGGCCTTGGGATCGGCCGGATAGGCGGCGTTCTTCTGCACGCCGTGCATCAGGTCGATGGCCAGCTTGAGCTGCGTGTCGTCCTTCGGATCCGGCGGCACATAGGCCGGCGAGCCGGTCTGCTCGTCCTCGCCGTTCTTCAGGTGGCCCTTCAGCGAAGCCTCGCCGCGCGTGGTCTCCACGCCCGCGGCTTCCGCCTTCTCCTTGACGTCCTGCGGCACGTCCTGGACCAGCTCGATGTCCGGCTGGATGCCCTTGGCCTGGATCGAGCGGCCCGACGGCGTGTAGTAGCGCGCCGTGGTCAGCTTGATCGCGGCGTTGCCGGAGACCGGGATCACCGTCTGCACCGAGCCCTTGCCGAAGGAGAGCGAGCCGAGGACGGTCGCGCGCTTGTGGTCCTGCAGCGCGCCGGCCACGATTTCCGAGGCCGAGGCCGAGCCGCCATTGACCAGCACGATGATCGGCTTGCCCTCGGCGAGGTCGCCCGGCCGCGCGTTGCGCCGCTCGGTCTCCTCGGGATTGCGCCCGCGGGTCGAGACGATTTCGCCGCGGTCGAGGAAGGTGTCGGAGACGTCGATCGCCTGGTCGAGCAGTCCGCCCGGGTTGTTGCGCAGGTCGATGACGAAGCCCTTGAGCTTGTCCTCGCCGATCTGCTTGGTCAGGTCGGCGATCGCCTTCTTCAGGCCCTCGCCGGTCTGCTCGCTGAACGAGGTGATGCGGATATAGCCGATATCATCCGCCTCGACGCGCGAGCGCACCGACTTGATGTTGATGATGTCGCGCGTGAGCGTCAGCTCCAGCGGCTTGTCCTGGCCCTTGCGGATGATGGTCAGCTTGATCGGGGTGGCGACCGCGCCGCGCATCTTGTCGACCGCCTGGTTCAGGGTCATGCCCTTCACCTCTTCGCCGTCGAGCTTGGCGATCAGATCGCCGGCGAGCACGCCGGCCTTGGCGGCGGGAGTGTCGTCGATCGGCGCGACGACCTTCACCAGGCCGTCCTCCATCGTCACCTCGATGCCGAGCCCGCCGAACTGGCCGCGGGTCTGCACCTGCATGTCGCGGAAGTCCTTCGCGTCCATGTAGGTCGAGTGCGGGTCGAGCGAGGAGAGCATGCCGTTGATCGCCGCTTCGATCAGCTTGCCGTCCTCCGGCTTCTCGACATAGTCGGCGCGCACGCGCTCGAACACGTCGCCGAAGAGATTCAGCTGGCGATAGGTGTCGGAAGCCGCTGCCACCGCCTGGCTCGGCTGGAGCAGCAGCCGCGGCTGGGTGGCGCCGACCGCGATCAGGGCGCCGGCCGCCGCACCGAAGAGAAATACTGACGTCCTACGCATCATCCGCGTACCTTCTCGCTTTCGCTCGTCGCCCACCATGGCGTTGGATCGATCGAGTTTCCATCCTTACGGAACTCGACGTAAAGAATAGGTTGGGCGGTTCCAAGGCTGGCCGACGAAACAAGTTGCGGTCCTCGCCCCATGACCGCCACCGGCTCGCCGGAGAGCACGAACTGACCCAGTTCCACGGTGATCTTATCCATTCCCGCCAGAAGAATATGGTATCCGCCGCCGGCGTTGATGATCAATAGTTGTCCATAAGAGCGGAACGGGCCGGCATAGACCACCCAGCCGTCGCTCGGAGAGGCCACCTGGGCCTCCACCCGCGTGGTCAGCGACATGCCCTTTTCCTGGCCGCCATAGCCGTCGTCGGTGCCGAACGCCTTCAGCACGGCGCCGCCCGCCGGCAGCGGCAGCATGCCCCTGGCCTCTGCGAAGGGCATCCCGGGCGAGAGGCGGCCGGGGTCCTTCAGCGCCGCCAGCCGGGCCGCGGGGCTTTGATCGGACTGCGTTTGCGCGGCCTCCTGCGCCGCCTTGCGGGCGGCGGCGATCTCGGTCTCCATGCGCTCCATCAGCTCGCGCACATTGCCCGCCTCGGCGGCGAGGGCGGCGGCCCGGTTCTTCTCGTTGACCAGCGCCGCCTCGCCCGCGTCAAGGGACTTCTTCTTCTCCTCGATCAGCGCCGCGGTGCGCAGCCGCTCGTCGGCGAGGGAGGCTTTCAATTCTGCGAGAGCGTCACGCTCGCGCGCCGTCTCCTGCCGCACCCGCTCCTGCGCCGCGAGTTCGCTGGCCAGAAGGTCGGTCTCGGCCTTCAGCTCGGGCAGCACCGCGCCCAGCAGCATGGCGGAACGGATCGACTGCAGCGCGTCGTCCGAGCGGACCATCAGCGCCGGCGGCGGGCGGCGGCCGAGCCGCACCAGCCCGCCCAGCACCTCGGAGAGCACCTGCCGGCGCGAGTCGAGGGATTCGCGGATATCGGCGGCCTCGCGCCCGAGCTGGAGCAGCCGCTGCTCGCTGGCGTCGAGCTTGCTCTCCACGTCGCGCACCCGGACGGCGGTGTCGAGCAGCGCCGCGTTCAGCTTCGCCCGGTCGCCCTTGATGTCCTCGATCTCCCTGACGAGGCGCTGCTGCGCCGCCGTCGAATCCTTCAGCTCCGCGTCGAGCCGCTCGATGCGCTGCTTCTGCTGGGCGGTGGCGTCCGGCTGCCCGCTGCCGGGCTTCGCCAGATCCTTCGCGGCGGCATCCTTCGGCGCGGGACTCTGGGCAAGGGCCGGCCGGATCGCCGTCCCCGGCGCCGGCGCGAGCGCCATCGACAGGGCGCCGGCGAGCACGAAGACGCGCCGGCCCGCCCGGCGAGGCGGGAGGGGGGAGGAAGGCGAAGCGGTGCGACGGACGGGCATCGGCGCAGAGGAGGGTCGACGTGGTTAATCTTCGGTTAGCGCGGGTCGGCCCGCGTCGCCCGTCCGTCAGGCCTTGTGATAGGGATGGCCGGACAGAATCGTCGTCGCGCGGTAGATCTGCTCCGCCATCATGACGCGGACGAGCTGATGGGGAAAGGTGGCCCGTCCGAAAGCGACGAGCCGGTCGGCCCGCCCCCGCGCCGCCTCGCTCAGCCCGTCCGCCCCGCCGATGAGAAAGGACAGCGCCCGCACGCCGCGGTCGCGCAGCGCCGCGATGTCGGCGGCCAGTTCCTCGCTGCTGGTCTCGCGCCCGCGCGGGTCAAGGGCGATCACCGCGCCGGGGTCCGGCAGGGCGCCCAGGATCCCCGAGCCCTCGTCCGCCATGCGGTCCTCGGGGCGGCGTGCGGCGCTTTCGGCGATTTCGATCACGTCGGGGCCGGACAGGCCCAGCACCCGTCCGCTCTTGCCCGCGCGGTCGAGATAGCGCGCGCAAAGCTCCCTCTCGGGCCCGGCCTTCAGCCGGCCCACGGCAACGATCACCAGCCGCAAAGCGGTCTAGCCGCGCGTCATCTTGGGCGAGCCGCCCGGAAGCGCGCCCGACCACATCTTCTCGATGTTGTAGAACCCACGCACTTCCGGCTGGAAGACGTGGACGATGACGTCGCTCGCATCGATCAGCACCCAGTCGCAAGCCGGCATGCCCTCGACGCGTATGCCCTTGACGCCCTGCTCCTTGAGCGCCTCGACGAGGTGCTCGGCAATGGCGCCGACATGGCGCTGGGATCGGCCGGACGCAACGACCATGTAGTCGGCGATGGTCGTCTTGCCACGAAGTTCGATGGAAACGATGTCCTCGGCCTTGTCGTCTTCCAGACGGGCGAGAACGAGGGCTAGCATCCCCTCGGCGTCGAGACGCGCTTCGGAGACAGGTGCAGTCGCCGGGCTGGAGGCAGCTGCGGAGAGCGCCATGATGGACAGGGGTCCTGATCCTCTCGTCATTACGGCAGATCCGGGCGGACATTCCGCACCGTTCATGCCTTTTCAAGATAGTGCGGAACCCCGGTCCTTTTCAACCGGGGCCGGCCGGGGAACCGCTTCCGAAGGCGGCGTCGGCTCCCGAAGCGGCGAAACGCGGCCGGATTCCGCAGGCGCCGGCAGGCTCTACCAGTCAAAGATGACAGCTCCAAGGGCCGGGCGGCGACAATCGCCAGGCCGGACCGGGCCTTCCCATGCCTATTTTCGCTTCGTGGCCGCCCCGGCGCCTTCGCGCAGCTGCGTCGAGGACATCGGCGACTTCAGCCCGTGCAGGAACACCCAGGCGGGCGGTGCCATCCGGGCCAGCCGGCCCGCCGCGCTCTCGGGGCGCCGCCAGCGGGCGAGCGCGCCGGCGGCCGGCGCCGCCATGGCGGGAAAGGTGCAGCCCGGCCGGTCGATCACTGCCATCGGCACCAGCGCCGCCAGCTCGTCCCAGCGCTGCCAGCGGTGGAAGGAGGCTAGGTTGTCCGCCCCCATCAGCCAGACGAAATGCACCTGCGGGAAGCGCCGCACCAGCGCCGCCACCGTGTCGAAGCTGTAGCGCGTGCCGAGCCCGGCCTCGAGCCCGGTCGGCACCAGCGCGGGATGGCGCGCCACGCCGCGCGCCTGTTCGAGCCGCGCGGCGAGCGGCGGCAGGCGGTGATTGTCCTTCAGCGGGTTGCCCGGCGTCACCAGCCACCACACCCGGTCGAGCTTCATCCGCCTGAGCGCGAGCAGGCTGGCGGCGCGGTGCGCGGCATGGGCGGGGTTGAAGCTGCCGCCATAGAGCCCGATGCGCATGCCCGGCGCGAGCGGGGGGATGCGCAGATCCGCCGCCCGCGGCCCGGTCGCCGGCCGTCGGTCGCTCACGGCCGGATCTGGCCGGTGCCGCGCACCCGGTACTTGAAGGAGGTGAGCTGCTCGGCGCCCACCGGCCCGCGCGCGTGCATGCGCCCCGTCGCGATGCCGATCTCGCCGCCGAAGCCGAACTCGCCGCCATCGGCGAACTGCGTCGAGGCGTTGTGCACCACGATCGCCGAATCGACCTCCGCGAGGAACGTCTCGGCCACCGCCGCGTCCTCGGTCAGCACCGCGTCGGTGTGGTGCGAGCCGTAGGTCTCGATATGGTCGATGGCCGCCTTCACGCCGTCCACCAGCTTCACCGAGATCACCGCGTCGAGATATTCGGTGCGCCAGTCCTCGTCGCTCGCCGGCTTCACGCGCGCGTCGACCGCCTGCGCCTGCGCGTCGCCGCGCACCTCGCAGCCCTCGTCGAGCAGCATGGTGACGAGCGGGGCGAGCAGCCGGCCGGCATCGGCGCGGTCGACCAGCAGCGTCTCCGCCGCTCCGCACACGCTGGTGCGGCGCAGCTTGGCGTTCTTCACGATGGTCAGCGCCTTGGCGAGGTCGGCGCCCTTGTCGACATAGACGTGCACGATGCCTTCCAGATGCGCGAAGACCGGCACCCGCGCCTCGCTCTGCACGCGGGCGACGAGGCTCTTGCCGCCGCGCGGCACGATCACGTCGACATTGCCGCCGAGCCCGGCCAGCATCTCGCCCACCGCCGCCCGGTCGCGGGTCGGCACGAGCTGGATGGCGTCGGCCGGCAGGCCGGCCCCCGTCAGCCCCTCGACCATCGCGGCGTGGATGGCACGGCTGGAATTGAAGCTGTCCGAGCCGCCGCGCAGGATCACCGCATTGCCCGCCTTCAGGCACAGGCTGCCGGCGTCGGCCGTCACGTTGGGCCGGCTCTCATAGATCACGCCGACCACGCCGAGCGGCGTGCGCACGCGCTCGAGGCGCAGCCCGTTCGGCCGCTCCCAGCTCTCCGTCACCTTGCCGACCGGATCGGGGAGCTCGGCGATCTCCTCGACGCCGCGCGCCGTGGCGTCGAGCCGCGCCTCGTTCAGCGTCAGCCGGTCGAGCATGGAGACGGTCATGCCGGCCTCCCGCGCGGCGGCGACATCTTCCGCATTGGCGGCGAGGATGGCGGCGGCATGGGCGCGGATGGCGGCGGCGGCGGCCTTCAGCCCGGCGCTCTTGGCCTCGGCGGAAGCCAGCGCCAGCGTGCGGGCGGCGGCGCGGGCGCGGGCGCCGATCGCCAGCATCACCGTATGCACATCGCCCGCCGGCGGCTCATGTCCCGGCCCCTGCGCGCGCGGCGCTTCCGCGCCGAGACGGGTCTCGGTGACGGGAACGGCGCGCAGGGAGGAGGCGGTCATGGCTTCACTCGCAGGTCATGAAAGGGGCGCCCTATCTACCACAAGCCGGCGGCCGGGCGCCAAAGCGAAATGGGGGGCGCCTCCCGGCTCCGCCAGAGGCGCTTCTCCGGCCGCTTTACCATATGTGGCCGCAAAGGCTTGCCTTTTGGCGCCCGACATCCGATGTCACGCAGGGATTCGTTCGCCGTCCGCCCGCCTGCCTGCCCGCTTCCGCGAGGAGACCGGAACCGTTGCTGCGCGCCTTCGACATCGCCTGGGACGCCTTCTGGCGCTTCGTCGAGGACGACGGATGGGCGATTTCCAGCCACATCGCGCTCTCCGCGCTGATGTCGCTCTTCCCCTTCCTCATTTTCGTCACCGCTTTGGCCGCGTTCTTCGATTTCAAGAACCTCGCGGACGAGACGGTGCAGCTCATGCTGGAAGCCTGGCCCGCCCAGGTGGCCGAGCCCATCGGCCGCGAGATCCGCAACGTGCTCACCCAGGTACGCACCGATGTCCTGACCATCGGCGTGGTGCTCGCCATCTACTTCTCGTCCAACGGCATCGAGAGCCTGCGCATCGGCCTCAACCGCGCCTATGGCGTGCGCGAGGGCCGCGCCTGGTACTGGCTGCGCCTCGAATCCATCGGCTATGTGCTGGTCGGCGCCGCCGGCCTGCTGGCGCTGTCCTTCCTCGTGGTTCTCGGCCCGGTACTGTGGCTCACGGCGGTGCGCTACGTGCCGGCGCTGGCACCCTTCGGCTGGGTCATCACCTTCCTGCGCTACGCGGCGACCTCGGCCATCCTGATCGTGGCGCTGGTGGTGGCGCATATGTGGCTGCCCTCGGGCCGGCGCACGCTGGCGGAAGTGGCGCCGGGCATCCTGGTGACGCTCGGCCTGTGGCTCGCCGCCGGCGCCGCCTTCGGCCGCTATCTCGCGGAATTCGCCAACAACTACGTCACCACCTATGCAGGCCTCGCCTCGGTGATGGTGGCGCTCGTCTTCCTCTACACCACGGCCTCGATCTTCGTGTATGGCGGCGAACTCAACGCCGCGATCAAGCGGGCCCGCGAGGGCCGGCTCTAGGTCTTCCGCCCAGCTCTTCGGCCCCGGCTCTTCGGCCCTCGCCGCGCCCGGCGGGAACTTCCGCCCCTCTCCTCCGCTTGACCAAGGTCAAGGCATCCGGCCCGCCGGCCGTGTGCACTGGCACGAAATGACGGAGGAGGCTCGCATGACGAGTTACGACAAGATCAAGATCGACGCCGGCGCCTGGGTGGTGGTCTGCGATGGACGCAAGGCCCTGATCCTGCGCAACGAAGGCGACGCTACCTTCCCCAACCTGCGCACCCACGAGACGCACGAGCACGAGAACCCGCCGACCCGCGAGCAGGGCACCGACGCCCCCGGCCGGGTGCACGAATCGGTCGGCACCGCCCGCTCGTCCGTCGAGCCGACCGACTGGCACGAGGAGGCCGAGCGCGCCTTCCTGCGCAAGCTCGCCGCCCGCCTCGACGCCGCCGTGGCGGCGGGGGAGGCGCGCACCCTCGTCGTGGTCGCCGCGCCCCGCGCGCTCGGCGCGCTCCGCCCGCTGCTCGGCAAGGCGGCGCGCGAGGCGATCGCCGCCGAGGTCGATCGCGACATGGTGAAGCTGCCGGTCTACGAGATCGAGAAGCATCTCGCCGCCTGAAGCGCGGCCCTTCCCCTTCGGCCCGAAAGGGTTCTACGCTACCCCCGCCGCCGGAGCGGGGGTGGAACGACATGTGGGATTTCTCGATCGCGACGACGCTCGGGCTGGTGCTGCGCACTTGGCCCTTCGTGCTGTTGCGCCTCGCCGTCTACACCCTCATCGCCGCCGGCTTCGTGTTCGGCACCGTCCTCGGCCTCGTCATCGGCTGGATCGTCGGCAATGCCCTCAGCGGCGAGAGCGGGCTCGTCGGCGCGACGATCGGCGGCCTGTGCGGCCTCGGCCTCGTCTTCGGCGTGCTCTGGTGGGTGCGTCAATATCTCGTCTATCTGGTGAAGGCCGGCCATGTCGCGGCGATGGACACCCTGCTGCGCGGCGGCAAATTACCCAGTGGTCTTCCGCAGATCGCCCACGCCGTCGCCACGGTGAAGGCCCGCTTCCTCGAAGTGAACGTGCTGTTCGGCATCGACATCCTGATTCGCGGCGGCGTGCACGCCCTCGTCGGCCTGCTCGACATTCTGACCTTCTGGATTCCCGGCTTCAGAGCCGTCAACAACCTCATCAACGCCGTGCTCACCATCGCGCTCGGCCTCGTCGACGAGATCGTCCTCGCCTACATCATCCGTCGCGAGGACGAGCCGCCGGCCGACGCGGCGCGCGACGGGCTGGTGCTCTACGCCCAGAACGCCGGCCCGCTGATCCGCAACGCGGTCTGGATCGTGCTGTTCAGGCTGGTCGCGCTGGCGCTGATCTTCCTGCTGGTGCTCGGCCCCGCCATCGCCCTCGCCTATGCCCTACCCGACGGGCTCGCCGGTGCCGGCGTGATCTTCGCCGCCATCTTCGCCTGGGGGCTGGCCGCGGCGCTGATCGAGCCGCTCGCCATCGCCGCGCTGCTGCAGGCCTATGACCGCGCCATTCGCGGGCAGACGCCCGACCCGGAATGGACGGCGAAGCTCGACGAGGCCTCTTCCGCCTTCCGCGATCTCGCCCGTCACGCGCCGGTGCCCGGCGCCGCGCCGCAGCCGACGTGAAGACCAGCTTCTCTTGGCCGGTCCTGGCCGGGAACCGCTCCAGGGGCCGTCATGGCCGGGCCTGGCCGGCCATCCACGACCTCGGATACGGCCATGCGCCCGGCCCAAAAGCGCGGATCCCCGGGACAAGTCCGGGGATGACGGCCGGATACGGCGCATACGCCGATGCACTTGGCGACCGGATCGCGGCATAGTGGCGGCATAGTGCAGGTCTGTTGCATCGCCGAAGGAGCCGCATGAAAACCCTCTCCTTCTTCCGCCTCGTGCTGGCGGTCGGGCTGTGCCTCGCCGTCGGCGCCGTCGGCTCGCTCGTCACCGCCCCGAAGATCCCGACCTGGTACGCCGCCCTCGCCAAGCCGGCCTGGACGCCGCCCGACGCGCTTTTCCCCATCGTCTGGACCACACTCTACGTGCTGATGGCGGTGGCGCTCTGGCGGCTCTGGCAGCTCCACGGCCCCTCCCCGCGGCGGCGCGCCGCCATCGGGCTCTGGTTTCTCCAGCTGGCGCTCAACGCCCTGTGGTCGCCGGTCTTCTTCGGGCTGGAGGCGGTCGGCGCGGCGTTCCTGGTCATCCTGGCGCTCTGGCTGGCCATCGCCGCCACCATCGCCGCCTGCGCGCGCATCGACCGCATGGCGGCGTGGCTCCTGGCCCCCTATCTCCTGTGGGTGTCCTATGCGACCGCGCTGAATGCTGCCATTCTCGCGCTGAACTAGATCGGTCCCGCAGGGGCCGCCGGAGACCTCGATGGACCTCGTCACCATCGCCAAATTCATGGTGCTGCCGATCGCCCTGGGCTCGGTCGCCTTGGTGCTGATTCTCGGCCTGGCCAACATGGCGCGGGGCGGCTCGCCCCTCGTCTCGCAGAAGCTGATGCAGTGGCGCGTGATCTTGCAGGCGGTGGCGCTCTGCTTCGTGCTGCTGACCATCATCCTGATGAACCGGGGCTGAGGCGAGGCGCATCTGCCATGGTCGTGCTGAACCGCATCTACACCCGTACCGGCGACGACGGCACCACCGCGCTCGGCACCGGCGAGCGCCGCGCCAAGCACGATCTGCGCGTCTGCGCCTACGGCACGGTGGACGAGACCAACGCCGCCATCGGCGTGGCGCGCCTGCACGCCGCCGCCCTGCCGGATATCGACGCGATGCTGGCCCGCATCCAGAACGACCTGTTCGACCTCGGCGCCGATCTCGCCACGCCCGACACCGGCGCCGATCTCGGCTACGAGCCGCTGCGCATCGTCGGCACGCAGGTCGACAGGCTGGAGCGCGACATCGACACCCTCAACGCGCCGCTGAAGCCGCTGCGCTCCTTCGTGCTGCCGGCCGGCACGCCGGCGGCGGCGCATCTGCACGTCGCGCGCACCGTCTGCCGGCGCGCCGAACGGCTGGCGGTCGAGCTCTCCCAGACCCCGGGCGAGATCGTCTCGCCGGCGGCGGTGAAATATCTCAACCGGCTGTCGGACCTGCTCTTCGTCATGAGCCGCGTGGCCAATGCCCGCGCGGCGGACCAGACGGGCGGGCAAACGGGCGGCCAAATGGGCGGCGACGTGCTGTGGGTCCCCGCCGCCGGGCGCGGCGACTGAAGGCGCGGGCCATGCTCATCCCCTTCAACGACGACAACCCGCTCGAAGGCATCACCCACGCCTATGTCACCTGGGCGCTGATCGCGGCCAACGTGCTGGTCTTCCTGCTGCTCCAGCACGGCTACCGGCCGGAGATCGACGTCGCCTCGGCCTTCGGCTACGGCGCCATCCCCGCCGTGGTGACGCACGCCGCCGTGCTGCCAGACGAATATGCCCGCCTGCCCTCCGAGCTGACGCTGATCAGCTACATGTTCCTGCATGGCGGCTGGATGCATCTGGCCGGCAACATGGCGTTCCTCTGGGTGTTCGGCGACAATGTGGAGGACGCGCTCGGCCATGTGCGCTTCCTCGCCTTCTACCTGCTCTGCGGCATCGCCGGCGGCCTTGCCCATTCGCTCGCGGTGCCCGATTCCGCCTCGCCGCTGGTCGGGGCCTCCGCCGGCATTTCCGGGCTGGTCGGCGCCTATCTCATGCTGCATCCCAACGTGCGGATCTGGGTGCTGATGTTCATGCGCATCCCGCTGCGCATCCCCGCCGTCTGGCCGCTCGGCGCCTGGATCGCCTTCCAGCTGTGGAGCGTCATCGCGTCGGGCGACCAGGACACCGCCTGGTGGGCGCATATTGGCGGCCTGCTCGCCGGCGCGGTGCTCATCGTCTTCATGCGCCGCAAGGGCGTGCCGCTCTGGGTGATGACGCGCGACGGCACGCCGGACGGGCGTCCCCCGGTGTGAAATCGGGTCGCGCTCCGGCGTTGACAGGGCATAGGCCGAACCATAGTTTCGCGGCGTTTTCCGCGGGCCGATGCCGCTTCCCAGCCTCGCCTTCAGGCGCCCCTCCAAGACGCCCTGCTCGGCCTGCGGCGGCATCGCCTTCCCCGAATGCGGCTGCCAAGGGCGGACCCCTCCTCCGCCCGGCGGGAGAAGTGTGATGAAGATCCTGGTGCCCGTGAAGCGGGTGGTCGACTACAACGTCAAGATCCGCGTGAAGCCGGACGGCTCCGGCGTCGAGCTCGCCAACATCAAGATGTCGATGAACCCCTTCGACGAGATCGCCGTCGAGGAGGCGCTGCGCCTGAAGGAGGCCGGCAAGGCGAGCGAGGTCGTCGCCGTCTCCATCGGCCCGGCGAAGACCGACGAGACCATCCGCACCGCGCTCGCCATGGGCGCCGACCGCGGCATCTGGGTGAAGACCGACGAAGCCGGTATCGAGCCCCTCACCGTCGCCAAGCTGCTGAAGAAGGTCGTCGAGGCGGAGGGCCCGACCCTCGTCATCCTCGGCAAGCAGGCGATCGACGACGACTGCAACCAGACCGGCCAGATGCTGTCCGCCCTGCTCGGCTGGCCGCAGGCGACCTTCGCCTCGAAGGTCGTGCTCGGCGACACCGGCGTCGAAGTCACCCGCGAGATCGACGGCGGCCTGCAGACCCTGCGCCTCGACCTGCCGGCGGTGCTGACCACCGACCTGCGCCTCAACGAGCCGCGCTACGCCAGCCTGCCCAACATCATGAAGGCCAAGAAGAAGCCGATCGACGAGAAGTCCCCGGCCGATCTCGGCGTCGACCTCGCGCCCCGGCTCGAAATCCTCTCGACCTCGGAGCCGGCCGGCCGCACGGCGGGCATCAAGGTCGGCTCGGCCGCCGAGCTGGTCGACCATCTCAAGAAGGCGGGAGTGCTCTGACATGGCCGATAGCTTGCCGACCCTGCTGCTCGCCGAACATGACGACGCCAGCCTGAACCCCGTCACCGCCCGCGCGCTCACCGCCGCGAAGGCGCTGGGCGCCCCGGTCCATATGCTGGTGGTGGGCGAGAACGCCCGTGCCGCCGCCGAGGCCGCCGCGAAGCTCGACGGCGTTGCCGAGGTCCTCCTGGCCGACGCGCCCGCCTATGCCCACCGCCTCGCCGAGCCGGTCGCCGCGCTCGGCGTCGCGCTGGCGAAGGAATACGGCGCCGTCGTCGCCCCCTCCACCGCCGTGTGGAAGAGCGTGATGCCGCGCATCGCCGCCCTGCTCGACGTGATGCAGGTCTCCGACGTGATCGCCGTCGTCGCGCCGGACATCTTCGACCGGCCGATCTACGCCGGCAACGCCATCCAGCGCGTGCGCGCCACCGACGGCAAGAAGGTGCTGACCATCCGCACCGCTTCCTTCGCCGCCACCGGCGAGGCAACGGGCGCATCCTCGGCGCCGATCCGCGCCGTCGAGCCCGCCGGCACCGCGGCCGGCAACGCGGCCCGGTCGAGCTTCGTCGGCGAGGATATCGCCGCCAGCGCCCGCCCCGAGCTCACCGCCGCCCGCATCATCGTCTCCGGCGGGCGCGCCGTCGGCTCGGCGGAGAACTTCCACGCGGTGATCGAGCCGCTGGCCGACGCGCTGGGCGCGGCGGTCGGCGCCTCGCGCGCCGCCGTGGACGCGGGCTACGCGCCGAACGACTGGCAGGTCGGCCAGACCGGCAAGGTGGTGGCGCCCGACCTCTACATCGCGCTCGGCATTTCCGGCGCCATCCAGCATCTCGCCGGCATGAAGGACTCGAAGGTCATCGTGGCGGTGAACAAGGACGAGGAAGCGCCGATCTTCCAGGTGGCCGACTTCGGCATCGTCGGCGACCTGTTCGAGGTGGTGCCGGCTCTGAAGACCGAAATAGCTAAGGCAAAAGCCTGACGGGGCACTATACTGCCACCTGTCGGCGTGGGGCAAAACGGACGTTGTGATGGCTTTCGAGATCAAGCGAGTCGGCATTATCGGTGCCGGCCAGATGGGCAACGGCATCGCGCATGTGTGCGCGCTCGCCGGCTATGACGTCGTGCTGAACGACCTCGAGCTGGACCGCATCAAGTCGGGCCTCGCCACCATCAACGGCAACATGGCCCGGCAGGCCGCCAAGGGCCTGTATGGCGAGGACGAGAAGAAGGCCGCGCTCGGCCGCATCCACGGCACCGACCAGACGGCGGACCTCGCGGACGTCGACCTGGTGATCGAGGCGGCGGTGGAGAAGGAGGAGATCAAGCGCAAGATCTTCTCCACGGTCTGCCCGTTCCTGAAGCCGGAGGCGATTCTCGCCACCAACACCTCGTCCATCTCGATCACCCGCCTCGCCGCCTCGACCGACCGGCCGGAGCGCTTCATCGGCATCCACTTCATGAACCCGGTGCCGATCATGCAGCTCGTCGAGCTGGTGCGCGGTATCGCCACCGAGGATGAGACCTTCGAGCTGTCCAAGGCCTTCGTCTCGCGGCTCGGCAAGACCTATGCGGTGTCGGAGGACTTCCCCGCCTTCATGGTCAACCGCATCCTGCTGCCGATGATCAACGAGGCGATCTACACCCTCTATGAGGGCGTCGGCTCGGTGGACGCCATCGACACCGCCATGCGGCTCGGCGCCAACCACCCGATGGGCCCGCTGCAACTTGCCGACTTCATCGGCCTCGACACCTGCCTGTCGATCATGCAGGTGCTGCACGAGGGGCTGGCCGATTCCAAGTACCGCCCCTGCCCGCTGCTGGTGAAATACGTCGAAGCCGGCTGGCTCGGCCGCAAGACCCAGCGCGGCTTCTACGACTACCGCGGCGAGAAGCCGGTCCCGACGCGGTGAAGAACGAATCTCATTGACGGACAATTGGCGGATTACATCTGGGTAGACTGAAATTTAACAATGGCGGCGGCAACTTCATCCTTCATCTTTTGGTTTATCTCTTGCAACTGCCCGGCAGAAATGCCAATCACGGGCGGCGTCGCGGGCCAATCGATATAGCGATCTTGATCGAGGAAAACTCTCCGCAGGACGTCCGGATTGCCACTCACCCTATCAATGATGCGGGCTACCAAGAGCAAAGCGGCTTCCTCTACCAATAGATATTTAGCCTCCCCTCCGACAACATTTTCGGAGCCATATCGATAGAAGTGATCTGAATGAGACAGTCCGAGCACGCAAAGATCACCAGCCTCGTCAATGGAGATCAGGAACCCTCTATCAACGGACATTTTCAATAGTTCAGCAATATTGTGACGCACCTTATATTTCCGAAGGTCATCACCATTCACCCCATTGTCAATTAAAAAACTCTTGAGAGCCAACTCAACAGACATAGACAAAAGATAGCTAGTGGGCTCGCTCATCATATCCTGTCTATTGACATCTACCCAAACAGCTCTTGCGCCACGCCAATAGCGAGCAGCCACAAAGAGCAGCTGCTTTCCGTTACCCATATCTTCTCTCCAAAAAATACATAGTACTTACAAAAAATCACATACCCGGACAAATTGCCAATTTATAGCTTTTGATCAATACAATAATCACATCCTATATAAACTATAAGCGACGTACTAAGATATTCCTGTCGATCAGACATGACGATACGGAATCGCGGATAGCCCTAATATACCCCACCCCTAATTTGCCTCACCCCTCGAAATAGGCCGGGCCGTCGAGATCGGCGAGCAGTCCCGGCCCGGTCGGCCGCCAACCGAGCGCGTCCTGCGTCCACCGGCTGACGGACGGCACGTCCATCGCCGCGAAAGGGGCGAACCAGCCGAAATGCGCCTCCGCCTCCTGCGGGCCGAGGCCCCTGACCGGCACGCCGAGCCGCCGGCCGATCACCTGCGCGATGTCGCGGAAGGCGATGCCCTCCTCGGCGACCGCGTGATAGCGTGCTCCAGCCTCGCCGCTTTCCACCGCCCGCCGGTAGAGCCGCGCCGCATCGAGCCGATGCACCGCCGGCCAGCGGTTCAGCCCCTCCCCGATATGGGCGGAGACGCCGCTCGCGCGCGCCAGACGAACGAGATGCGGCACGAAGCCGTGATCGCCGGCGCCGTGCACGGAAGGCGGCAGCCGCACCACGCTGGCATGGCCGCCGCGCGCGGCGATCCGCTCCGCCGCCTGCTCGGAAGCGGCGCGCGGGTGAGCGGCCGGCCCGCTGGCCGCCCGCGTCTCCTCGGTGGCGACGCCGCCCTGCGACAGCACGCCGATGCCGGAGGTCACGACCAGCGGCCGGCCCGACCCGGCGAGCGCCTCGCCGAGCGCTTCGATGACCTGGCGGTCCGCCTCGCAATTGGCGCGGAAGGTCGAGAAGTCGTGGTTGAAGGCGGTGTGGATCACGCCGTCCGCCCGCGCCGCGGCGACGCGCAGCCCGGGAAGATCGTTGACGTCGCCGCGATGGACGGCGGCGCCTTCCCGCGCGAGTGCCTCCGCGCCCGCCTCCGAGCGGGCGAGGCCGGTGACCCGGTGGCCGGCGTCGAGAAGCTCGCGGACGACGGCGGAGCCGACGAAGCCCGTCGCACCGGTGACGAAGATATGCATGTCGGTTGTCCCTGGAAGCCGGCGGCGCGGCGGATGGCCGCCACATGGGACGGTGATAGGCGCGCGACGCGATACGATCTATCATCCGACGTCCTTATTTCCTCCGGGATCGTCCAGACGTTGGACCCGCTCTCCGACATCCTCTCGCTGATGAAGCCGCGCAACCTGCTCGCCGCCGGGTTCGAGGCAGGTGGCGACTGGGCCGTCCGCTTCCCCGAGAGCCGCGGCAACATCAAGAGTGGGGCGGTGGTCTCCGGCGCCTGCTGGCTTTCCGTCGACGGCCTCCCCGACCCCGTGCGGCTGGAGACCGGTGACTGCTTCCTGCTGCCCACGGGCCGCAGCTTCAGCCTGGCCTCCGACCTCGCCATCGGCTCCGCCATCGAGCCGATGGACGCGCAGCACGTCTTCCCGCGCGTGCGCCGGGGCGGCGTGGCGGCGCTGAACGAGGGCCGCGACGTCTCGCTCGTCAGCAGCCGCTTCGCGCTGGAGGGACCGCAGGCCGGCATGCTGCTCCGCCTGCTGCCGCCACTGGTGCATATCCGGCGGGGCGCGGAAACCGCGATGCTGTGCTGGTCGACCGAGCGGATGATGCAGGAGCTGCGGGACGGACGGCCCGGCAGCTTCCTCGTCGTCCAGTACCTCGCCCACATGATGCTCGTGCAGGCGCTACGGCTGCACCTCTCCGGGGCCGGGCAAGGCGTCGGCTGGTTCTTCGCGCTGGCCGACCGGCAGATGAACACGGCGCTGGAAGCCATGCATGCCGAGCCGGCGCACCGCTGGTCGGTGGAAGAACTCGCCGCCCGCGCCGGCATGTCGCGTTCCGCCTTCGCCGCCCGTTTCCGCGCGACGGTCGGCACGCCGCCGATGGAGTATCTGACCCGCTGGCGGATGCATCTGGGCGCCGACCGGCTGGCACATTCGCGCGAATCCATCGCCAGCGTCGCGCTGGCGCTGGGCTATCGGTCCGAGAGCGCCTTCAGCATCGCCTTCAAGCGGGTGATGGGCTCCTCCCCGCGCCGCTACGCCGGCACGACGTCGAACGGCGCCTAGCGCAGCCTCCGCCCGATCCACCGCGCCGGCCGCCCGTCGATCGCCGCCAGCCCCAGCGCGATCACGCCGAAGCCGAGGAATTCGCGCGGCTCCAGCGCCTCGCCGAGGAACAGCGCCCCGAGCAGGATCGCGCTCACCGGCACGAGGAAGGTGACCAGCGAGATGTTGGTCGCCCCGTTCCGCGCCAGGATGCGGAAGAAGATGACATAGGCGATACCGGTGGAGAGCACGCCGAGCCCGGCGAGCGCCCCCAGCACGTGCGGCGAGGGTACCGGCAGCAGCCACGGCCGGTCGATCAGCAGCGCCACCGGCGCCAGCAGCAGGCTGGAGGCCGCGAGCTGCGCCATCGCCACGCCGAGCGGCGGCAGGTGCCGGAAGCGGCGGCCGTACACGCTGGCGAAGCCGTAGGAGACCGTCGCCCCGATCGCCGCGAGCTGCGCCGGCAGCTGGTGCCCGCCGAGCTGGCCGAGCAGCGCCGGCCCCATCATCACCGCGACGCCGGTGAAGCCCAGCGCGACGCCCACCAGCTTGCCGGCGGTGAACTTCTCGTCGCGCGTGAAGGCCTGTGCCACCAGCACGGTGAAGAGCGGCGTCGCCGCGTTGAGAATGGAGGACAGCCCGCTCGGCATGTGCTGCTGCGACCAGGCGATCAGCCCGAAGGGAATGATGTTGGCGATCAGCGCCAGCACCGCGAACTCCGCCGCCAGCCCCCGGTTCAGCGGCAGCCGGACGCCGCGCGCCCGCGCGATCACGAACAGCGCCAGAGCGCCGATGGCGACGCGGCACAGCACCATGGTCAGCGGCGGGATCTCCTTCACCGCCACCTTGCCGAAGAAGAAGGAACCGCCCCAGATCAGCGCCAGCAGCACCAGCGCGCCCCAGTCGGCGGCGGCCATCGGCATCGGTCCGGCGACGGAAGTGGCGAGCCCGGTGCGGGCAACAGGCTTCGAAGCGGGCTCCGAAGCGGACATGGATGGCTCCTGCGGCGCGTGAAGCCGCCTCTTAGTCCTTCCCGCGACGCCACGCCACCCGTTTCGCGCCATCGCATCCAATAGATGTATTGTTATACAATACAACCTATAGTCATCGCAGCGACGGGGTCGGGGGGCGGGAATGGCGGTCTTGATGGTTTCCTTCCGCGTGGGCGACGCGGGAAATCAGGCCGAGCGCCGGCATTCCATCGTGCAGCACATCCGCGAGGCGGCCCTCGGGGCGGTGCTGCAGGAGGCGGGGTCGCTGTTCATCATCGAATCGGCCTGCGGCGCCTCGACGCTGGCGACGCTCATCCGCACCCGCTCGGCGATGGAGCCCCTGTGGGACGGGCTGCTCGTCATCGATCTCTCGGAGAAGGACTACCAGGCCTGCGGGCAGATCAGCTACCCCCTGACTCTCCACCGCCTCATGGTGCGCCGCTAGGGCACCGGCGAGGCGGCGGCGGGCTCCCCGCCGGCCAGCGCCGCCTTCACCAGCGCCACCGCGTCCGCGCTCGCCCATTCGGCGGGGCCGGCGATATGGCCGATCTCGCAGCCCTTGGCGTCGATCAGCATCGTGGTCGGCAGGCCGAAGCCGCGCCCCACCGCGCGCAGGTCCTGGAAGGCCTGCGCCTTCGGGTCGGCATAGAGCGCCAGATTCTTGATGCCGATCTCGTCGAAGAACGCCTTCGGCTTGTTCGGGTCGCGCGTGTCGATGTTCACCGCCACCACCTCGAAGCCCGGCGTGCCCGCGCCCCCCTTGGCGCCGAGGCTCGCCTGCAATGCGTCGAGCGCCGGCATCTCCTTGCGGCACGGCACGCACCAGGTCGCCCAGATGTTGACGAGCTTCAGCCCGTCGCCGCCCACCGCCGACAGCGTCGTCGGCGCGCCGTCCGGGCCGAGGAAGGCGAGATCGGGAATGCGGGTGGGCTTCAGCGTCGGCGCGAAGGCGGCAAGCTCGCCCCTGGCGAGGCCGGCGATGCGCCGGGCGGTGTCGCTCGCGGCGCGGCAGGCCTCGTCGGGCGCCCCCGCCACGGCCGGCGCCGGCTCTTGCGCCACCTCCGCGCCGCCGTCCGGCGCGCTCTGCGCATCAGCTCCGACCGCAACGGCGTTGCGCCCGCCGCCCCCGATCCCGTATACGCCTGCCAGCCCGGCGATGGCGCCCAGCAAGACGGCGGCGGCCACGATCAGGGCGAACCGGCCGCCGGACCGCCCCGAACCGCTGCCAGCGGGCTCGACGGTGTCCTCAGGTCGTTCAGTCATGGCCGTCCTCGCGGAGAAAAGTCTAACATGAGCAACAAGATGTGGGGCGGCCGCTTCGAGACCGGGCCCGATGCGATCATGGAGGAGATAAACGCCTCCATCGGTTTCGACCAGCGCCTGTACGCGCAGGACATCGCGGGGTCGAAGGCCCATGCCTCGATGCTGGCGGCCCAGGGGATCATCGACAAGGCTGATGCCGAAAAGATCGTCGCCGGTCTAGACACGATCCTGTCAGAGATCGAGAAGGGCGACTTCACCTTCCAGCGGGCGCTGGAGGACATCCACATGAACGTGGAATCGCGCCTGGCGACGCTGATCGGCGCCTCCGCCGGCCGCCTCCACACCGCCCGCTCGCGCAACGACCAGGTGGCGACCGACTTCCGCCTCTATGTCCGCGACACCGTCGACACGCTCGACACCCAGCTCAGGGACCTCCAGCAGGCGCTGGTGGAAAAGGCGCTGGCCCATGCCGATACGGTGATGCCCGGCTTCACCCATCTGCAGACCGCCCAGCCCGTCACCTTCGGCCACCATCTGCTCGCCTATGTCGAGATGCTCGGCCGTGACCGCGGCCGGCTGGCGGATGCCCGCGCCCGGCTCAACGAGTGCCCGCTCGGCGCCGCCGCGCTCGCCGGCACCTCCTTCCCCATCGACCGCTTCGCCACCGCGAAGGCGCTCGGCTTCGACCGGCCGACGGCGAACTCGCTCGATTCCGTCTCCGACCGCGACTTCGTGCTGGAGACGCTGGCCGCCGCCTCGATCTGCGCCATGCACCTCTCCCGCTTCGCCGAGGAGATCGTGATCTGGACCTCGCCGCTCACCGGCCTGCTCAAGCTGTCCGACCGCTTCACCACCGGCTCGTCGATCATGCCGCAGAAGCGCAACCCGGACGCCGCCGAGCTGGTGCGCGCCAAGATCGGCCGCATCGCCGGCGCGTTCTCGGGCCTGCTGATGGTGATGAAGGGCCTGGCACTCGCCTACGCCAAGGACATGCAGGAGGACAAGGAAGGCGCCTTCGACGCCCTCTCCACCCTGTCGCTGATGATCGCGGCGACCGCCGGCATGGTGCGCGACATGGTGCCGGACGCCAAGCGCATGAAGGAAGCGGCCGGCGGCGGCTATTCCACCGCCACCGACCTCGCCGACTGGCTGGTGCGCGTGCTCGGCCTGCCCTTCCGCGAGGCGCACCACGTCACCGGCCGCATCGTCGCGCTGGCGGCGGGCAGGGATGTGCCGCTGCACAAGCTCTCGCTGGCCGAGATGCAGGCGGTGGAGCCGCGCATCAACGAGGACGTGTTCGGCGTGCTCTCCGTTTCGAAATCGGTGGCGAGCCGCGTCTCCTATGGCGGCACCGCCCCGAAGAACGTGCGCACGCAGGCGAAGCGCTGGCTGAAGCAGCTCGCGAAGAAGTAGTCGAGCCGGCCGCACTCCCTCTCCCCGGCGGGGAGAGGGTTGGGGTGAGGGGTCTTGGACGCTCCGCAAGCGTGTCTCCCCCTCACCGACCCGCGGAGCCATTCCGGGATGACGATGAAACCCACCACAACGTCATCCCCGGGCTTGGCCCGGCCATCCACGCCTTCCCTGCGCTCCCGGGATCGGCCGAATCCCCCCGGTCAGCCCTCCCGCCGGCCCAGCAATCTCAGCGCATTCGCCGTCACCAGAACGGTCGCGCCGGTATCGGCGAGGATGGCCGGCCACAGGCCGGTGATCCCGGCGATGGTGGTGACGAGGAACACCGCCTTCAGCCCGAGAGCGAGGGTGATGTTCTGGTGGATGTTGCGCATGGTCGCCCGCGACAGCGCGATCATGCCGGCGACATCCGCCACCCGCCCGTGCAGCACGGCGGCGTCCGCCGTCTCCAGCGCCACGTCGGTGCCTCCGCCCATGGCGATGCCGACATCCGCCGCCGCCAGCGCCGGGGCGTCGTTGATGCCGTCGCCCACCTTGGCGACGGTCAGCCCCTCGGCCTTCAGTTCGCCGACGATGCGCTGCTTGTCGGCCGGCATCAGCCCGGCCCGCACCTCGATGCCGAGGTCGCCGCCGATGGCCTTCGCGGTGCGCTCATTGTCGCCGGTGAGCATCACCGTGCGGATGCCCGCCGCCTTCAGCGCCGCGAGGCCGGCGCGGGCATCGGCGCGTGGCTCGTCGCGCATGGCGATGACGCCCTCGGCGCGGCCGTCCGCCAGCAGCACCGAGACGGTCTTGCCGGCATCGTTCAGCGCGCCGATGGCCGCCTGCTGCTCGGTGGTCAACGGCGCGCGCGCGGCCGCCGCCTTGGGTGAGCCGAGGAACAGCGCCACCCCGTCCACCGTGCCGCTGACGCCCTCCCCGCCCAGCGCGCCGGCGTCGCGCGCCGCCGGATAGGCGAGCGAGCGGGCTTCGGCCTCGGCGAGGATCGCCACCGCCAGCGGATGGGTGGAGCCCGCCTCCAGCGCGGCGGCGCGGGCCAGCAGGGCCGCCTCGTCGCCGTCGAAGGCGATGAGATCCGTCACCTTCGGCTTGCCCTCGGTCAGCGTGCCGGTCTTGTCGAGCGCCACCGCATTGACCGTGCGCAGCACCTCCAGCACCGCGCCGCCCTTGATCAGCAGGCCGCGCCGCGCGCCGGAGGCGAGACCGGCCGCGATGGCCGCCGGCGTCGAGATGACCAGCGCGCAGGGGCAGCCGATGAGCAGGATGGCGAGGCCCTTGTAGATCCACTCGTCCCAGGCCGCGCCGGCGACGAGCGGCGGCACCACCGCCACCAGCGCCGCCAGCACCATCACGAAAGGCGTGTACCAGCGCGAGAAGCGGTCGATGAAGCGCTCGGTCGGCGCCTTGCTCTCCTGCGCCTCCTCGACGAGACGAACGACGCGGGCGATGGTGTTGTCGGACGGCTCGGTGGTGGCGCGGACGGTGAGCGCCGCCTCGCCGTTCACCGTGCCGGCGAAGACCGTGTCACCCTTCTCCTTGCCCACCGGCACGCTCTCGCCGGTCACCGGCGCCTCGTTCACCGAGCCGGCGCCCTCCAGCACCTCGCCGTCGGCGGGAATGCGCTCGCCCGGCCGCACGAGGATGACGTCGCCGATCCGCAGGTTCTCGGCCGGCACCTCGCGCGTGCCGCCCGCCTCGACGATCCGCGCGGTCTTCGGCACCAGCGCCGTGAGGGCGCGGATGGAATCGCGCGCCCGGCCGGCGGCGACGCCTTCCAGCAGCTCGCCGACGAGGAACAGGAACACCACCGCCGCCGCTTCCTCCGACGCGCCGATGATCACCGCGCCGACGGCGGCGATGGTCATCAGCGTCTCGATCGAGAAGGGCGTGCCGGCCAGCGCCGCCATCACCGCGCGCCGAGCGATCGGCACGAGGCCGATCAGCAGGGCGGCGATGAAGATCCACGGATCGAGCGCGGGGAAGAAATGCCCGACGCCATAGGCCGCCGCCAGCGCCGCGCCGCAGACCACCGTCAGCCGCGCCTTGCCGCTCCGCCACCACGGTCCGTCGCCCGGCAGATGGGTATGGTCGTGCGCGTGGCTACCAGTGCTACCCGTCGCTACTCCATGGGCCTCGTCTGCTACTCTCCGGGGCCCGTTTGCTACGGTTTTTGCTACTCCCTCTGCTACCCTCCCGGCGGGGGTAGCGGCGCCGGCGGACGGCGCATACCGATGGCCCGCATGATCATGGTCCGCGTGGTCGTGGTCCCCATGATCGCGGTCCCCGTGGTCGTGCCCGCCGCATGCCCCGTGGTCATGATCATGCCTTGCCTCATCGGCCGGCGCGGGCCCCCGCACGGCGGGCCGGAGCAGCGGCACGATGCCGTAGCCGAGGCCGGAGACGCGCTTCTCCACCAGCGCGAGATCGGCGCCGTCATGTTCCACCGTCATGGTCCCGGCCGTCACCGAGACCGACACGTCCGCCACCCCGTCGAGCCGCCGGACGGCGGTGTCGATCTTGCTGGCACAGGACGCGCAGTCCATGCCGTCGATGCGGTAGCGGGTCTTCACGGCCGACATGTCGCGGCTCCTCTTCCTGCCTTGCCTTCACGTCGTCAGCACACTAATTCCTCTAGTGACTAGAGGAGCAAGCGCGAAATGAAGGGTCATTTCAGCATCGGGGAGGCAGCCCGCGCGAGCGGCGTGAAGGTGCCGACCATCCGCTACTACGAGGAGATCGGTCTCCTCCCCAGCCCGCCCCGCACCGAGGGCGGAAGGCGCTCCTACGGCGCCGAGGACATGCGCCGCCTGGCCTTCATCCGCCACGCGCGCGAGCTCGGCTTCGAGATCGACGCTATCCGCACGCTACTGCAATTGCAGGACAATCCGAATCAATCCTGTGCCGCTGCGGATGCTATTGCCCGGGATCATCTCGTTGCCGTGGAGCGCCGCATCGCCAGCCTCACGGCGCTGCAGGCCGAGCTGATGCGTATGGTGGAGGGCTGCTCCCACGGCCATGTCGCGGGTTGCCGGGTCATCGAGATCCTTGCCGACCATGGCGAGTGTCGGCACCATCACGGCCCCGCCGAGACGACGGCCGGCAGCGCGCCGGCCTTCGCCGACCGGCTCTGAGACCTACCGACAGGGCGATATGATGAGTGGCACGGTCATGCAGATCGGCGCGGCGCCGGATGGCGATCCGATCCACGAGATCGTCCTGACCGGCCCGGACGGAACGCGGGCGCGGGTGCTGAGCTGGGGAGCGACGCTGCGCGACCTCGAGGTTCCCGGCTCGGGTGGCGTGATGCGTCGGGTCGTGCTCGGTTATGACGACCTCTCCTCCTATCTCGCCAACCCCGCCTATCTCGGCGCCACCTGCGGACGCGTCGCCAACCGCATCCGCAACGGCCGCTTCACCCTGAACGGGCGTGGCTACGAGCTGGCGCGCAACGAGCGGGGCGTCACCCACCTGCACGGTGGCACGCGCGGCTTCTCGCACCGCCCGTGGCGGGTTGAAACAGCCGCGGGAAACGCCGTCACGCTGGCCTATCGTTCGGCCGACGGCGAGGAGGGTTATCCCGGCACGCTCGACGTGCTCTGCACCTACCGGCTTGTCGCGCCGTCCACGCTGGAAATCGAAATGACGGCCCGAACCGACGCGCCGACGCCGGTCAGCCTCGCCCATCATTCCTATTTCACCCTCGACCCCGGCCATTCGGTGCGCGAGCTGGAGGTCGCGGTGGCCGCGCGGCACTACACGCCCGTCGATGCGGACCAGATCCCGACCGGCGAGATTGCACCCGTCGACGGGACACCGTTCGATCTGCGCAGCTTCCGGCGCCTCGCCGATCAGGGGATCGGCTTCGACACAAACTTCGTGCTCGATGACGCCGGCCCTCCTGCCGGCGATCCCGCCGCGCCCAGGCTCGTCGCCCGGGCCCGCTCGTCACGCAGCGGCATGGCGATGGAGGTGCGCACCACGGCGCCGGGCCTCCAGCTCTATGACGGCGCGCATCTGCCCGTCACGAACCATGGAATCGGTGCTCTGACGCATGGAGCGCATGCGGGAATCTGCTTCGAACCGCAGTATTTCCCGGACGCGGTGAACCGGCTCGGCCTCCCCCCGCCGTGGATCACGCCCGACGCGGGCTTCCGACAAGTAACGGCGTACCGTTTTTGCACGGATAACGTGTCCCGACGGTAACAGGTCTGGCCGAAGCGACCTGATAGCCGCTTCGTCAGCTTCCCGCGCTCCGTGCAAACAATTATGTCGATATTGAAATCATCTTCGTGGCAAATCCCTCGCAGGCTGGCCGCGCAGAACCCATGCACCGTCGTCGCTTCATTGCCGGACTTGCCGCGGGCTGTCTCGGGCTCCCTGCAGCTTACGGTCAATCCGAGAACGGAACTCGCGCAACGGACACATCCGGGGCCGGCGAGCCGCTGACCCTGTTCGTGCCCGGTCCTGAGAACAGCGGCCTTGCGGCGCTGGGCCGAAGCATGGCCGCCAGCCTCGACGCGGAAGGCTTCGCTTCGACGCTCGCCTACGATCCGCGCGGCTCGGGCGCCGGAATAAGGAGCTTCGCCGACCGATTCTCTTCGCACGGCAATGCCCTGATGGCCGGAAGCTTCGGCATGATCGGCGCCTCCATACTGGCGCGCCTCCCCCTCACGCTCGACAATCTCACCCCGGTGGCGCGGCTCACCACCGAATACGCGGTGGCCGCCGTGCGACCGGATTCCCCCTATGTGTCGCTGCGCTCTTTCCTGACCGCGCTGAAGACCGATCCGGGCGCGATCCTGTTCGGCGGTGGCACCGTGGGCACGGTCGATCACATCCTCGCCGCGATGATCGCAAGGCAGGCGGGGCTCAAGGCCGGCCAGCTCCGCTACAAGTCGATCATCGGCGGCACCGGGGCCATCGATGCGGTGCTTCAGGGCGAGTTCACCTGCGTGCTCGGCGGCCTGAGCGAGTTGCAGCCGCGCCTCGCGCTCGGGCAGCTCAGGGCACTGGCCGTCTCGGCGCCACAGCGCCTTCCGGGCATCGCCATACCGACCTTTCTCGAGCAGGGCGCGCCCATCGAGCTGGCCAACTGGCGCGGTGTGTTCGCCCCGCCCGGCATCGACGCCCCGCGTCTCGCCCACCTCACCGCGCTGACCGACCGGATGGTGACCGGCGCGACCTGGAAGGCCATGCTCTTCCGCTACAACTGGACCGGCGACTATCTCGCGGGACCGGGCTTCGGCGCCTTCGTGCGCAGCGAAACCTCGCGCGTGCGGGTGCTGCTCGCCGAACTCGGGCTGTAGCCGGCCTCGGGCGTGAAGCCTGCCCGCTCCTCGCGCACCGCGCCGGCGATGAAATCCTCTACTATGCGGATGCGCCGCAGGTCGTGGATGTCGGCATGGGTGACGAGCCAGTAGGAGCGGCGGAAGCTCAACTCCGGAAGCACGCGGACGAGCCCCTCATGCCCCAGCGCGGCGTAGTCGTGCAGGATGCCGACGCCTGCCCCCGCCCGCACCGCCTCCATCTGGCCGACCACGCTGGCGCATTCCAGCCGGCGCGCCTCCACCTCGCGGAACGCCTCGAAATAGTCCAGCGCCGGGCTGTAGACGAGGTCGGCCACATAGGTGACGAGCAGCCGTCCATTGAGGTCCTTGAGACTGGCGATCGCGCCGGTGCGCTCGAGATAGTCGCGCGCCGCATAGACGCCGAGCGTGTAGTCGGTGAGCTTGCGCGCCACGAGCCGCCCCTCCGCCGGCCGCTGGAGGGTGACGGCGATGTCGACCTCGCGCTTGGGCAGCGAGAAGCTGCGCGGCAGCGGCGCGAGCTGGATGTTGAGCCCCGGATGCTCCTCCGCCAGCCGGCCGAGGCGCGGGGCGAGGAAATAGGTGCCGAAGCCGTCCGGCGCGCCGATGCGCACCGTGCCGGCAAGCGCGAGGTCGACATTGCCCAGCGCCGCCTGCGCCTGCAGCATCTCGGTCTCGATGCGTTCGGCATGGGCAAGCAGCCGCTCGCCGGCCGGCGTCAGCTCGCTGCCGGTGGTGCGCCGCTCCAGCAGCTTGGTGCCCAGGCCCGCCTCCAGCGCGCCGAGCCGGCGTCCCACCGTGGCGTGATCGAGCCCAAGCTGCCGCGCCGCCGCAAGCATCTGCCCGGCACGCGCGACCGCGAGAAAGATGCGGAGATGGTCCCAGTCCATGGCCTCCCGTTCCGATGTCTTTTTGTGTGATTCTGCACAACGGATGCGGAAACATCGTCGTTGAAGTGAAGTCTTTCGACAAGCACAACCATCGAAGGACAAACTGAGGGGAGATCGCCATGGCGGTCATCGGTCATTACATCGGCGGCAAGGTCGTCGCCACGGCGGGACGTTCGGCGCCGGTCTTCGATCCGTCCACCGGCGCCCAGTCGGGCGAGGTGCTGCTCGCTTCCACCGCCACGGTGGGCGAGGCGGTCGCCGCCGCCGCCGCCGCCTTCCCGCGCTGGGCCGACACGCCGCCGCTGACCCGCGCGCGCATCCTCTTCAAGTTCAAGGCGCTGCTGGACCGCGACATCGACGCGCTGGCCGCCGCCATCACCCGCGAGCATGGCAAGACCTTCGAGGACGCCAAGGGCGAAGTCACCCGCGGCATCGAGGTCGTCGAGTTCGCCTGCGGCATCCCGCACCTGATGCGCGGCGATTTCACCGAGCAGGTGGCGCGCGGCGTCGACGTGTTCTCCGCCCGCCATCCGGTCGGCGTGGTCGCCGGCATCACCCCATTCAACTTCCCGGCCATGGTGCCGATGTGGATGTTCCCGGTGGCGCTGGCCTGCGGCAACAGCTTCGTGCTCAAGCCCTCCGAGAAGGACCCGACCCCTTCGCTGATGCTGGCCGAGCTGCTGACGGAAGCCGGGCTGCCGGCGGGCGTATTCAACGTCGTGCAGGGCGACAAGGAGGCGGTCGACACGCTGCTGACCCACCCGGACGTCGCCGCCGTCAGCTTCGTCGGCTCCACCGCCATCGGCGAGTACGTCTACAAGACCGCCGCGGCGCACGGTAAGCGCGCGCAGGCGCTGTGCGGCGCCAAGAACCACCTGGTGGTGATGCCCGACGCCGACCTCGACAAGACCGTCGACGCCCTGATGGGCGCGGGCTACGGTTCGGCGGGCGAGCGCTGCATGGCCGTGTCGGTCGCGGTGGCCGTGGGTGGCGTCGGCGACGCGCTGATGGAAAAGCTCGTGCCGAAGGTGCGTGCGCTCAAGGTCGGTCCCGGCCTCGACCCCGACAGCGAGATGGGCCCGCTCGTCACCAAGGAACATCTCGCCAAGGTGCGCGGCTATGTCGACGCCGGCCTCGCCGAGGGCGCGGAGCTCGTCGTCGACGGGCGCGGTCTCAAGCTGCAGGGCTATGAGGACGGCTACTTCATCGGCGGCTGCCTGTTCGACCGGGTGACGCCCGAAATGAAGATCTACAAGGAAGAGATCTTCGGCCCGGTGCTCTCCGTCGTGCGCGTCGACCGCTTCGACGAGGCCTTGAGGCTGGTCAACGACCACGAATACGGCAACGGCGCCGCCATCTTCACCCGTGACGGCGACAGCGCCCGCGCCTTCGACCGCGACGCCAAGGCCGGCATGATCGGCATCAACGTGCCGATCCCGGTGCCGGTGGCCTTCCATTCCTTCGGCGGCTGGAAGCGGTCGATCTTCGGTGATCGCAACGTCTACGGCATGGAGGGCGTGGGCTTCTACACCAAGATGAAGACCACCACCGCCCGCTGGCCGACCGGCATCCGCGAGGGCGCCCAGTTCGTCATGCCGACGACGGGCTGAAGCCTCGCGCATTCCTGGAGATCGACGTCATGCCCGGCCTCGCGCCGGGCATCCACGACGCGCTTCTTCGCGCCGAGCTCCAAGGCATAGAGATGGCCGGGCCAGGCCCGGCCATAACGGCTGTACCCCTGCTGCCATTATCTGACAGCAGGGCTCGCGCTATGATCGGCGCATGTCGCGATCCGAACGCCTCTTCGATCTCCTGCAGGTGCTGCGCCGCCATCGCCGTCCGGTCAGCGGACGCGTGCTGGCCGGAGAGATCGGCGTGAGCCTGCGCACCCTCTATCGCGACATCGCCAGCCTGCAGGCCCAGGGAGCGACCATCGAGGGCGAGGCCGGCGTCGGCTATGTGCTGCGTCCCGGCTTCCTGCTGCCTCCGCTGATGTTCCCGCCGGAGGAGATCGAAGCGCTGGTGCTCGGCTCGCGCTGGGTCGCCGAGCGCGCCGACGGCCGCCTCGCCGAAGCCGCGCGCTCCGCGCTCGCCCGTATCGGCGCGGTGCTGCCGCCGGACCTGCGTGAGGAGATGGAAGGTTCGGCGCTATTCATCGCGCCGGGCGCCCCGATCCCCGCCGACGCCATCGACCCGGCGATCCTGCGCAAGGCGATCCGCACCGAGCGCAAGCTCGCGTTGCGCTACAGCGACGCCAACGGAACGGCGAGCGAGCGGGTAGTCTGGCCCTTCGCGCTCGCCTTCTTTGATCAGGTCCGGCTATTGATCGGTTGGTGCGAACTGCGCGACGATTTCCGCAGCTTCCGCACCGACCGGATCGCCACGGTCGAGATGACGGAGACGCGCTACCCGACCCGGCGGGCGGACCTGCTGCGCCAATGGAAGCAGGTGAAATACGCGCAGCACGCGCAGGAATCGTTCAGCGCCGAATGATGCAGCGCCCGATCATGCTGACGAAAACTGGCAGCAGATCCGGCTAGCTTCCCTCCGAACAATCGATCGGGGGCGATCATGATCGACGCAAGCAAGATCCTTCTCTACGTCAACGACCCCGCCGCGAGCGCGCGCTTCTACGGGTCGCTCCTGGAGCGCCGACCCATCAAGGAAACCGCCAGCGTGGCCGTGCTGGAGCTGGCGCCCGGCATGTCGCTCGCCCTGTGGCGGCGCGACGGGGTGAAGCCGCTGCCGCATCTGCGCTCCGGCGGCAACGAGATCGGCTTCCGCGTGGCGGACGCCGCCGCCGTCGACGCCCAGTATGAATGCTGGGCCAACAAGGGCGTGCCGATCGCCCTGCCGCCGACCGACCTCGATTTCGGCCGCAGCTTCGTGGCGCTCGATCCCGACGGGCATCGCCTGCGGGTCTACGCCTCCGACAAGGACATGTGAGGGGGACGCTCGTCCCCCCGTTCAGTCGTGGGCGCGGCCGAAGTCCGGCGCGTCGGTCTCCTGGCCGATCTCGATGATCGAGCGGCGGATGGCGCGGGTGCGGGTGAACAGGTCGAACAGCTTGTCGCCCTCGGCCCAGCGGATCGAGCGCTGCAGCGCGATCAGGTCCTCGGTGAAGCGGCCGAGGACCTCCAGCACCGCCTCGCGGTTGTTGAGGAACACGTCGCGCCACATGGTCGGGTCGGAGGCGGCGATGCGGGTGAAGTCACGGAAGCCGCCGGCCGAATACTTGATCACCTCGGACTGCGTGACAGCTTCCAGATCCGCCGCCGTGCCGACGATGTTGTAGGCGATGAGGTGCGGCACATGCGAGGTGATGGCCAGCACCAGATCGTGGTGGTCGGCCGTCATGGTCTCGACATTGGCGCCCATCGCCGTCCACAGCGCGGTGAGCGTCGCCACCGCGCCCTCGTCCGCGCCTTCGGGCGGGGTAAGGATCGACCAGCGGTTCTTGAACAGCGTGGCGAAGCCCGCGTCCGGGCCGGAATATTCCGTGCCCGCCACCGGATGGCCGGGGACGATATGCACGCCCTCGGGCAGGTGCGCGCGCAGGGCGGCCAGCACCGCGCCCTTGACCGAGCCGACATCGGAGACGATGGCGCCGGGCTTCAGGTGCGGGCCGATCTCCGCCGCCACCGTGCCCATGGCGCCGACCGGCACGCAGAGGATGACGATGTCGGCATCGCGCACGGCCTGCTCCGGCGTCGAAGCCACGAGGTCGGCGAGGCCGAGCGCCAGCGCCCGCTCGCGCACCGCCGGCGAGGCATCATAGGCGACCCGCGTGCCGGCAAGCCCGCGCGCCCTGGCGGCGTGCAGGATGGACGAGCCGATCAGGCCGATGCCGATGACGGTGAGCCGGCCGACGATGGGGCTGGCGAGCGGCGGATCAAGCACCATGGCCGGTCCCCGTTTTTCCCAGGAACTCGGCCAGCGTCGCCACCAGCAGCCGGTTGGCCTCCTCGGTCCCGACGGAGAGGCGCAGCGCGCCGGGGATGCCATAGGCGTCCACCCGGCGCAGGATCAGCCCACGCTGCATGAGGAAGGCGTCGGCCTCCCTGGCGCGCTTGCCCGGCAGGTCGGGGAAATGCACCAGCAGGAAGTTGGCGACGCTCGGCGTCACGGTGAGGCCGAGCGCGGTCAGTTCGCTGGTCAGCCAGGGCAGCCAGGTCTCGTTGTGCGCCACCGACGCTTCCAGGTGGCCGACGTCACGAATGGCGGCGGTCGCCGCGGCGATGCCGGGCGCCGAGACGTTGAAGGCGCCGCGGATGCGGTTGACCGCGTCCACCACCTCCGCCGGTCCGTAGAGCCAGCCGACGCGCAGCGCCGCAAGGCCGTGGACCTTGGAGAAGGTGCGCAGCATCACGACGTTCGAGCAGGTGGCGACCAATTCGATGCCGGATTCATAGTCGTTGCGCCGAACGTACTCCGCATAGGCCGCGTCGAGCGCGAGGAGCACGTTGGGCGGCAGGCCGCGCTGCAGCCGCTTCACCTCGTCGAAGGGCAGATAGGTGCCGGTCGGGTTGTTCGGGTTGGCGAGGAAGACCACGCGCGTCCTCGAAGTCACCGCCGCCAGCAGCGCGTCGACGTCGGAGCGGTAATCCTTCTCGGGAGCGACGACCGGCGTCGCGCCGGCCGTGAGCGCGGCGATGCGGTAGATGAGGAAGCCGTATTGCGAATAGAGCACCTCGTCGCCCGGTCCGGCATAGGCATGGGCGATGAGGTTGATCAGCTCGTCCGAGCCGGTGCCGCAGACGATGCGCGCCGGATCGAGGCCATAGGCGGCGCCAATCGCCTCGCGCAGCCCGGTCGAGGAGCCGTCGGGATAGATCTCCAGCGCGTCGGCGGATTGGAAGGCTTCGAGCGCCTTCGGGCTCGGGCCGAGCGGGCTCTCATTGGAGGAGAGCTTGTGCACCTTCACGCCCTCGCCCGCATGCGCCTTGCCCGGCACATAGGCCTCGATCGCCAGCACGTTGGCGCGCGGGACGGGACGGGTCGGAAGGGCGGCGGACGACATGACGGAGCTCCGATCGACGGAAGGACGGCGATTTGCCAGGGGAGGTATCAGCCTTGCGGCTGGTGGGTATAGCGGCTCGCGTGGCTGCCGACGAGAGCCGCCGCGCGCACCGAGGCGCCAGAGGCGCGCAGCGCCGCCAGCACGGCGTCGAGGCTGACCGTGCCGCCGACCGGGATCGAGGCGAGCAGCGCCGCGCCGTCGAGGCCGCGGTCGGGCACGGCGATGATTTCGGCCAGCGGGGCGAGCGCCCGCGCCGCCTGCGCGTTCCAGCCGGAGACGTGCAGGCTCCACGCCTCCACTTCCGTCACCGCGCCGTCGGTCACCGGATGGGCGATGCAGAACACCGGCAGCCCGGCCGGATGGTCGGCGCGCTCGACGAAGGGCAGGCGGGCGATGACCTTCGGCGCGTGCTCGCCTTCCAGCGCGGTCCACCAGGCGCCGGCGCTCGGCGCGGCGAAGGCCGGCACCAGGCCAAGGTCGCCGCGCGAGCGGGCCACCGCCGCCACCACGCCGGACGCGCCCATATGGCCGATGAACGGCACGGTGAAGCCGAAATGGAAGCGCGAGGCATCGCGCATCGCCGCCTCGCCGGAAGCGAGGTCGGCGTGAACGGCGTAGGGCGCCTGCACATAGGTGAAGGTGGAGATGATGACGCGCCAGATACCCTCCACCGTGTCGAGCGGCAGGATACCGCGATGCCGGTCGACGAGGCGGCGCATCATCGAGGCCTCGCGCGCCGGACGGAAAGCAGAGCCACCCTCGGCGCCGCGCGAGCGCTTGACCGCGACGAGCCGGTCGATGATCTGCCCGCGCTCCATCAAAAGCGCGTGCATCGAGGCATCGATGCGGTCGATCTCCGCGCGCAGCGTCGCGAGGTCCGTCCCGGAGTCGGCGGACGCCGGAGCGGTGGCGGATTGCGGCGCGGCCGGTATGTTGGCGATCTTGTCCATCGGCGGATGTCGTAGCGCCGCGCGCGGCCCGCGCAAAATAAAATCTGCCGGGCCCGCATATTGACAAGTCGCGGCTGTGGGATCATCCGATCGTCCGGTATAACGAACTCTTCGTCCGGTATGACGGTTCCCATGACGGCTTCTACCTCCGACAGCACGGCCAATGGCGACGTCCGGTCCTTCGAGCCGGCGCGGGGCGAGGCGGATCATCCGCATTCGGCGCTTGCGCGCTTCGGCGCCGACAAGCCGCTGCGCCTCGATTCCGGCGCTGTGCTGAGCCCGTTCCAGATCGGCTACCAGACCTACGGCACGCTGAACGCGGCGCGTACCAACGCGATCCTCATCTGCCACGCGCTCTCCGGCGACCAGCATGCAGCCAATGTCCATCCCGTCACCGGCAAGCCCGGCTGGTGGGAGACGCTGATCGGCCCCGGCAAGCCGGTCGACACGGACCGCTTCTTCGTCATCAGCTCGAACGTCATCGGCGGCTGCCTCGGCAGCACCGGTCCCTCCTCGACCAATCCCGCGACGGGCCAGCCCTATGGCCTCGACTTTCCCGTCCTGACCATCGGCGACATGGTGCGCGCGCAGGCGATGCTGGTCGATCATCTCGGCATCGAGAAGCTGCTCGCCGTGGTGGGCGGCTCCATGGGCGGCATGCAGGTGCTGCAATGGGCGGTGAGCTATCCCGAGCGGGTCTTCGCGGCCATGCCCATCGCCACCGCCGCGCGCCACTCGGCACAGAACATCGCCTTCCACGAAGTCGGCCGGCAGGCGATCATGGCCGATCCGGACTGGCACGGCGGGCGCTATCTCAGCGAGAATACCAGCCCGCGCCGCGGCCTCGCGGTCGCGCGCATGGCCGCGCACATCACCTATATGTCGGACTCCTCGCTGCACCGGAAGTTCGGCCGGCGATTGCAGGATCGCGAGGGGCGTACCTTCTCCTTCGACGCCGACTTCCAGGTGGAAAGCTATCTGCGCCATCAGGGCGAGGCGTTCGTCGACCGCTTCGACGCCAACTCCTATCTCTATGTCACCCGCGCCATGGACTACTTCGACCTCGCGGCGGACTATGACGGCGTGCTGGCCAACGCGTTCAAGGGCTCCAAAACGAGGTTCTGTCTCGTTTCCTTCACCTCCGACTGGCTGTTCACCACGGCGGATTCGCGGGCCGTCGTGCACGCGCTGAACGCGGCCGGCGCCTCGGTCTCCTTCGCCGAGATCGAAAGCGACAAGGGCCATGACGCCTTCCTGCTCGACGAGCCGGAATTCTTCGCCATCACGCGCGGCTTCATCGACGCCGCCGCGCGCACGGTGGGAGTGAACTGATGTCGCCGCGCGATCTCGCCGTCCACGACCTCACCATGAAGGAAGCCGCACGCGCCGCCTCCGGCGCGCGCGTCGATCTGCTGCTGATCGCCGACATGGTGCAGCCTGGCTCGCGCGTCCTCGACATCGGTTCGGGCGACGGCGAACTGCTCGAGCTGCTCGCCACCACGCGCGGCTGCGACGCGCGCGGCATCGAGCTCTCGCGTGAGGGTGTGAATGCCGGGGTCGCCCGCGGCCTCCCCATCATCCAGGGCGACGCGGACGTCGATCTCGCGGACTATCCGGACAACGCCTTCGACTATGTGATCCTGTCGCAGACCATCCAGGCGACGCGCCGGCCGAAATGGGTGCTGGAGCAGATGCTGCGGGTGGGCAGCCACGCCATCATCTCGTTCCCCAATTTCGGCTTCTGGCGCATGCGGCTCGACCTGCTGATCAACGGCCGCATGCCGAGCACGGAAAACCTGCCCTATAGCTGGCACGACACGCCGAACATCCATTTCTGCACCATCCGCGACTTCGTGGACCTGGTCCAGGAGGTCGGCGCGCGCATCGACCGCGCCACCGCCCTCAATGCCTCCGGCCACCCGGTGCGCTTCAACCTGCCCTGGGCGGTGTGGAACCTGCTCGGCGAGCAGGCGGTATTCCTGCTGTCGCGGAAGGGCTAAGCCGGCCTACCCGCCCACCGGCTGCGGCGCGAGGACCGGCTGCAGCACGCGCAGGCGCGAGCGGCGCTTGGTCGACACCGGCTTGTAGACCTGCTTGGTCGCCTCGACGATGTGCACGCCGGCGAAGGGCAGCGCCAGCGTGGCCCCCGCCCGCTCCCACGCCACGGCCGAGCGCAGGAACCAGTTGCGCGCCACCGGCGGGATGAACAGCGCCTCGTCCCAGCCTACCGGCGTGAACAGCGCGCCGCGCAGCAGGTCGGTGATCTGGGTGCGCGAGAAGGGCCGGCCATGGCCGAAGGGGTTGTTCTCCGTGCGCGCCCAGATGCCGCGGCGGCTCGGCACCACGCAGAGCAGCCTTCCGCCCGGCGCCAGCACGCGCCAGACCTCGCGCAGCACCTCCCCGGCGTCCGGCGTCATCTCCAGCAGGTGGACCGCGATGACGCGATCGATCATGCCGTCGCGCAGCGGCAGCTCGGTCTCGTCGACGAGGGCCGCCAGCGTCGGCGCGGCGGAAGGCCAGCGCGTCACCCCCTGCGCACCGGGCATGAAGGCGAGCGAGCGCTCGCACTCCTCGCGGAACATGCCGAGATAGGGCGTCGCATAGCCGATGCCGAGCAGCGACAGTCCGCGCACATTGTCGAAGCGCGCGCGGACGGCGCGCCCGACCAGCCGGCGCGTCACCACACCGAGCGGCTGGGCATAGAAGCTGCGAAGGCCGACGACATCGGGATACATGGCCCGATTATATAGCCGGGCCGGTGACGCCTTGAAATCACCACCCTTTTAGGCCACATAGGCAGGGCATACGGGCAAGCGTCCGTATCGGGGCCGCGTCGCTCGATGTCCGCTTCGGCTGGGAGCCGGATCCTTTCAGGTCAAACTGACCGGAAATTCCGTCTCCATCTTGCAAGCCGCGGCAGTCTTCGGCCCCTCATCATCGGAAATCGCCGACGTCCCAGGCCACGCGGGGTGTCTCACCACCCCCGTGATTCGCGGTTCGTGCCCTTTTGTGCGCGCGGACGCAATCGCCCATGAAAGAACGTTACTTGACCAGTTTCGCCGAACTCGGCCTTGCCGAGCCCATTCTGAAAGCCCTCGCGGAAGCGAACCACACCACCCCCACCCCGATCCAGTCGCAGGCCGTGCCGCAGGTTCTCGCCGGCCACGATCTGGTGGGCATCGCCCAGACCGGCACCGGCAAGACCGCAGCCTTCGCGCTGCCGATCCTCCATCACCTCGTGACGCACCGCTTCCGGCCGGAACGCCGCTCGGCCCGCGCCCTTGTGCTGAGCCCGACCCGCGAGCTCTCCGGCCAGATCCTCGAGAGCTTCCGCCTCTATGGCAAGCACGTGCGTCCCTCGACCGCGCTCGCCATCGGCGGCGTGCCGATCGGCCGTCAGGCCCGCACGCTGGCCAATGGCGTCGACGTGCTGGTCGCCACGCCCGGCCGCCTCGTCGACCTGCTTGAGAACAACGCGGTCCGCCTCGACATGGTCGAGGTCTTCGTGCTCGACGAAGCCGACCAGATGCTCGACATGGGCTTCATCCACGCCATCCGCGCCATCGTCGCCCGGCTGCCGAGGAAGCGCCGCAACCTGTTCTTCTCCGCCACCATGCCGCGCGAGATCGAGAAGCTCGCCGAGGCGCTGCTCACCGATCCGGTGCGCGTGGCGGTGACGCCGGTCGCCAAGACCGCCGACCGTATCGAGCAGAAGGTGTTCCTCACCGACCGCGCCGGCAAGCCGAACCTGCTGATCGAGGTGCTCTCCGAGCCCACGCTCGACCGGGCGCTCGTGTTCTCGCGCACCAAGCACGGCGCCGACCGTGTGGTGAAGGGGCTGGCCGGTGCCGGCATCGCCGCCGAGGCGATCCACGGCAACAAGTCCCAGCCGCAGCGCGAGCGCGCCCTCGCGGCCTTCCGTCAGGGCACGGTGAAGGTGCTGGTGGCGACCGACATCGCCGCGCGCGGCATCGACGTGCCGGGCGTGAGCCATGTGATCAATTACGACCTGCCCAACGTGCCGGAGAGCTATGTCCACCGCATCGGCCGCACCGCACGCGCCGGCCGCGAAGGCATCGCCATCTCCTTCTGCGACGGCGAGGAGCGCGCCTATCTGCGCGACATCGAGCGGCTGATCAAGCTGACCATCCCCTCGGTCGACCGCCGTGGCGAGACCCGCCGCGACGGCACCACCCGGCCGGTAGCCGGCCGCGAGGACAACAGCTTCCGCGAAGAGCGTGGCCCGCGCGAGAACCGTGGCCCACGCCGTGAGGGCGAGCAGCGTCCGTTCCATCGCGGCCCCCGCCCGGATCACCGTGGCGGCGAGGCGCGGAGCGAGGAACGCGGCCCGCGCCGCGAGGAAGAGCAGCGCCCGTTCCATCGCGGCCCCCGCCCCGACCAGCGTTCGGGCGAAGGGCGCGGCGAGGAGCGTGGCGGTTTCCGTCCCGAGCGCGCCGCGCATGACGCGCCGCGCAAGGAGGGACACCGTCACGAAGGCTCCCGCCCGGACGGACGTCATCGTGACGGCCAGCGTGCCGAGGGCGCGCACCGTTCCGAGGGTGCCCGCCACGAAGGTTCGCGCCACGAAGGTCCGCGCCACGAGGGCGCTCGTCATGAGGGACACCGCCACGAGGGCCATCGTCATGAGGGCGGCCGCCCCGATGGCGCCCGCCGCGAGGGTCCGGCGCGCGAGGGTCGTCGCCCGCCCCGGCGCAAGTCCTTCCGCGCGGCGCCCTGAGCGCCACGCCGTCATAACGACACGCGAAGCGGGACCATCGGTCCCGCTTCGTACATCTAAGCGAGACAAAAGCCTGCCGTCAGGGTATTTGCCTAGCGGCGAAGCCGGCAGCAGCCTGTACGAGGAGAGCCATTAATGGCGAAAGAGGAACTGCTCGAGTTCGACGGCACCGTGACGGAAGTCCTGCCCGACGGCAACTTCCGCGTCGTGCTCGACAATGAACACGAGATACTCGCCTACGCGGCGGGCAAGATGAAGAAGAACCGCATCCGCACCATCGTCGGCGACCGCGTCGTCGTCGAGATGTCGCCCTACGACCTGGAGCGCGGACGCATCAACTTCCGTCACAAGACCGGCGGGCCGACCCCGCCCGTGGGCAGCGGCCAGCGCCGTCCGCCGCCGGGCCGTCGCCGCTGATTCGTCCGCCGCCTGCCGGCCTGCACGCGCTCAGCGCGGCGGCCGCCGGCGTGGCGTGACACCGAGCACCTGCGCCAGCCCTTCCGGTCGCTCGGCCGGATCGCTCACATCCATATCGGCCGCCACATGCGCGATATGCGCGCGCATCAGCCGGGCGGCTTCCTCGGCGTCGCCACGGCCGATGGCGTCGACGATGGCGCCATGCTCGTCCGGCGGGCAGGCGGCGCGCTCGCCGCGCGCATAGAGCAGGATGGAGAGCGAGCTCAGCGCCTGCAGTTCGGTGAGGAGCCGGACGAAGACGGGGTTGCCCGCCACTTCCGCCAGAACGACGTGGAACTCGCCGGTCAGCCGCACGAGGGCGGCACGGTCCTCGGCCACGCGGACCTCGTTCTCCTGCGCGATGTGACGGTGCAACCGTTCGAGCCCGTGACGGTCGCAGCCACACGCCGCCGCGCTCGCCACTTCCGGCTCGACAACCGCGCGTGCCGCCAGCACATGCCGTGCCTCCGCCCGGCTGGGGGCGGCGACATAGGCGCCGCGATTGGGCCGCTGCTCGACGATGCCGTCCTGCGCCAGCCGCGCCAGAGCCTGACGCACCACCGTGCGGCTCACCCCGAACAATTCCCCGAGCCGATCCTCGGTCAGCTTTTCACCGGGCGGCAGACGCCGCTCGAAGATAGCTTCCAGTATGCGGCCACGGATACGCCGCTCCGACTGGCCGCGCGTCGTCTCGCCGGTGTGGATCGTCTGGACGTTCATATGTCAGCCGGAAAAATGCCCCGGCCATTCATGCATGTTTCGGGCCGGCGCGCCTAGTCCAGGCACGGGCGCTTACACTGGCCAATCGGCCAGCCTCCAGGCGGAATCCCAGAACATCCATTCGAGCTGCGTCGCCCGGCGGTAGGCGACGTGCATGCGCGCCAGCACATCCGGAGAGGCGCCGCTCGCCGCTCGGTCGGTCGTGGCGATCACCGCCCGCACCGCCTCGTGGAACTCCTCGCCGGCATAGGTATCGATCCACGCATCATACGGATTGGGACGCGCGGCCCGGCCAAGGATATCGCGACCGATCTCGGCATAGATCCAGAAGCAGGGCAGCAGGGCGGCCAGCACCACCGGATAGGGCTCGGCGTAGGCGGTGGCGATCAGGAAGTTCGAATAATGATGGCAGACCGGCGACATCTCGGTCCGAGAGAACTCTTCCGGGCCGATGCCGAATGTCTCGAAGAAGTCGGCGTGCAGCGAGCGCTCGACCACGACGGCGACCTTGGCGGCTTCCGCGAACTGCACCAGCCCGTCCGGATCGTCGGCCTTGGCGGCGGCGATCGCAAGGCCTCGGCCGAAGGCGATGAGGTAATGCGCGTCCTGCACCATGTAGTGGCGGAAGCGTTCCAGCGAGAGCGTGCCGTCCGCCAGCGCGTCGTTGAACGGCATGGCGCGGATCGCCTCGTAGGTCGGCAGGTTGCGGCCCCAGGCATGCGCGCTGAAGGTCGAGGCGCTGAAGCTCGTGGCGTCACTCATTCGCGTCTCCTGCGAAAATGAAAAGGGCCGCTGTAGCAGCGGCCCGAATCACAAGCATCTTATGGTCCGCAACGAGGCTCAGTGCGCGCCGCGCGCATCGGCCTCGATGGCGGCCGCGGACGACTTGAGCTGCTCGAGGAACAGCAGGCGGCGGGCGCGGGTGGCCTCGTCGCGGGCGTCCTCGACGTCTTCCTCGGCGTCCTTGATCATCTGCGCCAGCTTCTCCGGCCGGAATTCGGCCAGCGGAATGGCGGTCTCGGCGAGCACCGTCAGGCCCTGCGGATTGGCCTCCGCAAAGCCGCCGCGCACGAAGAGCTTGCGCGGCGCGCCCTCGCCCTTGATGGTCAGGACGCCCGGCTGCAACGTCGACACGAAGGGCGAATGGCCGGCGAGGATACCGAACTCGCCCTCGGTGCCCGGCACGATGACTTCCGTCACCTGGCCCGAATAGACCAGACGCTCGGGCGAGACGAGTTCGAACGGGAAGGTGGCCATGTGTCCTCCAGGGGATGCGTCAGCTCAGTGATCGACGCCCCGTGCCGTCACCGGCCGGGGCGCGCGGATCACGCCGCCTCGGCAGCCAGCTTCTTGCCCTTCTCGATCGCCTCTTCGATGGTGCCGACCATGTAGAAGGCCTGCTCCGGGAGGTGATCATACTTGCCTTCCACCAGGCCCTTGAAGCCCTTGATGGTGTCGGCGAGGTCGACGAGCTTGCCGGGCGAACCGGTGAAGACTTCGGCGACGTGGAAGGGCTGCGACAGGAAGCGCTCGATCTTGCGGGCGCGGGCGACGGTGAGCTTGTCCTCTTCCGAGAGTTCGTCCATGCCCAGGATCGCGATGATGTCCTGCAGCGACTTGTAGCGCTGCAGCGTCTGCTGCACCTGACGCGCCACGTTGTAGTGCTCCTCGCCGATGATCAGCGGCGAGAGAATGCGCGAGGTCGAGTCGAGCGGGTCCACCGCCGGGTAGATGCCCTTCTCCGCGATCGAGCGCGACAGAACGGTCGTCGCGTCCAGATGCGCGAAGGAGGCGGCGGGCGCCGGGTCGGTCAGGTCGTCGGCCGGCACGTAAATGGCCTGCACCGAGGTGATCGAACCCTTGGTCGTGGTGGTGATGCGCTCCTGCAGCGCGCCCATGTCGGTGGCCAGCGTCGGCTGATAGCCCACCGCCGAGGGAATGCGGCCGAGCAGCGCCGACACTTCCGAACCCGCCTGGGTGAAGCGGAAGATGTTGTCGACGAAGAACAGCACGTCCTGGCCCTGGTCGCGGAAATGCTCCGCAACGGTGAGGCCGGTCAGCGCGACGCGGGCGCGGGCGCCCGGCGGCTCGTTCATCTGGCCGTAGACGAGCGCGCACTTGGAACCCGTGGCCGAGCCGTTGTTCTCGTGCGGATCGATGTTCACCTTGGACTCGATCATCTCGTGGTAGAGGTCGTTGCCCTCGCGGGTACGCTCGCCCACGCCAGCGAACACGGAGTAGCCGCCGTGCGCCTTCGCGATGTTGTTGATGAGCTCCATGATGAGCACGGTCTTGCCGACCCCGGCGCCGCCGAACAGGCCGACCTTGCCGCCCTTGGAATAAGGCGCCAGCAGGTCCACCACCTTGATGCCGGTGACGAGGATCTCGGCCTCGGTCGACTGCTCGGCATAGGTCGGGGCCGGCTGGTGAATGCCGCGGGTGGCCTCGCCAACCAGCGGACCCGCCTCGTCCACCGGCTCGCCGATGACGTTCATGATGCGGCCGAGCGTGGCTTCGCCGACGGGCACCGAGATCGCGCCGCCCGTATCCTTCACCTCGGCGCCGCGGACCAGCCCCTCGGTCGAGTCCATCGCGATGGTGCGCACGGTGTTCTCGCCCAGGTGCTGGGCAACCTCGAGCACGAGGCGAGCACCGTTATTGGTGGTCTCCAGCGCGTTCAGGATCTCCGGGAGGTGATCCTCGAACTGCACGTCCACGACGGCGCCGATGACCTGCGTGATGCGTCCGACCTTAGCCATGTTCGTCGTCCTTCCGGGTCCTGCCTCACAGCGCCTCGGCGCCGGAGATGATCTCGATCAGTTCCTTCGTGATCATCGCCTGACGGGTGCGGTTGTAGGTCAAAGTCTGCTTCTTGATCATTTCACCCGCGTTGCGGGTGGCGTTGTCCATCGCGCTCATGCGCGCGCCCTGCTCGGACGCGCCGTTCTCGAGCAGCGCCTTGAAGATCTGCACCGCGAGGTTGCGCGGCAGCAGGTCGGCAAGGATTTCGGCCTCGCCGGGCTCGTATTCGTAGACCGCCGCAGCACCCTTGTCGGCGGCGGCAGCCGGAGCCTCGAAGGTGGCGGGAATCAGCTGCTGCGCCGTCGGGACCTGCGAGATCACCGAGTGGAAGCTGCTGAAGAACTGGGTCGCGACGTCGAACTCGCCGGCCGAGAACATGGTGCCGATCTTCTCGGCGACCGCCTGGGCGTCGGCAAAGGTGACGCCCTTGTTCGCGCGCAGCTCGACGACCTCGATGATCTGCTTCTCGAACTGGCGGCGCAGCGCCTCGTAGCCCTTGCGGCCGACGCAGAAGATCTTGACCGTCTTGCCCTGCCCCATGAGCGAGAGCGCACGCTCGCGGGCGAGGCGGACGATGGACGAATTGAAGGCGCCGCACAGGCCGCGCTCGGCGGTCAGCACGAGGAGCAGATGCGTCTGCTCCTTGCCGTTGCCGGTCAGCAGCAGCGGCGCATCCGGCCCGCCGGAGATGGCGCTGGCGATGTTGCCGAGCACGCTCTCCATGCGCTGCGCATAAGGACGTGCAGCCTCGGCGGCCTGCTGGGCGCGCCGCAGCTTGGCGGCGGCGACCATCTGCATCGCCTTGGTGATCTTCTGCGTCGCCTTCACCGAAGCGATGCGATTGCGCAGTTCCTTAAGGCTGGCCATCTACCCTTGGCTCCCGTCCCCTCGTACCACCCGACCGATCAGGCGAAGGTCTTCGCGAAGGCGTCGAGCGCCTTGACGAGCTTCTCCGTGGTCTCCTTGGAAAGCTCCTTGGAGGTGCGGATGGTGTCGAGGATGTCGGCATGGTTCGAACGCAGGAACAGCAGCAGACCGGACTCGAAGGCCCCGACCTTGGAGATCGGCAGGCTGTCGAGATAGCCGTTGGTACCGGCGTAGATCACCACCACCTGCTCCTCGACCTTCAGCGGCGAGAACTGCGGCTGCTTCAGCAGCTCGGTGAGACGGGCGCCGCGGTTCAGCAGCTTCTGCGTCGAGGCGTCGAGGTCCGAGCCGAACTGGGCGAAGGCAGCCAGCTCACGGTACTGGGCGAGCTCGCCCTTGATCTTGCCCGCGACCTGCTTCATCGCCTTGATCTGCGCCGCCGAGCCGACGCGCGACACCGAGAGACCGACGTTCACCGCCGGGCGGATGCCCTGGAAGAACAGATCGGACTCGAGGAAGATCTGGCCGTCGGTGATCGAGATCACGTTGGTCGGGATGTAGGCCGAAACGTCGTTGGCCTGGGTCTCGATGACCGGCAGAGCGGTCAGCGAGCCGGCGCCGTTCTCGTCGTTCAGCTTCGCGGCGCGCTCGAGCAGGCGCGAGTGGAGATAGAACACGTCTCCGGGATAGGCTTCGCGGCCCGGCGGGCGGCGCAGCAGCAGCGACATCTGGCGATACGCCACGGCCTGCTTGGACAAGTCGTCATGGATGATGAGCGCGTGCATGCCGTTGTCACGGAAGAACTCGCCCATGGCGGTACCGGCGAACGGCGCCAGGAACTGCATCGGCGCGGCGTCCGAGGCGGTGGCGGCGACGACGATGGAATACTCCAGCGCGCCCTGCTCCTCGAGCACCTTCACGAACTGCGCGACGGTCGAGCGCTTCTGGCCCACCGCGACGTAGACGCAGTAGAGCTTGGCCTTCTCGTCGGTGCCCTGGTTGATGGGCTTCTGGTTCAGGATGGTGTCGAGCGCGATCGCGGTCTTGCCGGTCTGGCGGTCGCCGATGATCAGCTCGCGCTGGCCGCGACCGACGGGGATCATCGCGTCGATGGCCTTGAGGCCGGTCTGCATCGGCTCGTGCACCGACTTGCGCGGAATGATGCCCGGCGCCTTCACGTCGACGCGGCGACGCTCGGTGAACTCGATCGGGCCCTTGCCGTCGATCGGATTGCCGAGGGCGTCGACGACGCGACCCAGCAGGCCCTTGCCCACCGGAACGTCGACGATGGCGCCGGTGCGCTTGACGGTCTGGCCTTCCTTGATCTCGCGGTCGGAACCGAAGATGACGACGCCGACATTGTCGATTTCGAGGTTCAGCGCCATGCCGCGCGTGCCATTCTCGAACTCGACCATCTCACCGGCCTGGACCGTGTCGAGGCCGTAGACGCGGGCGATACCGTCACCGACGGAGAGGACCTGACCCACCTCGGAGACTTCGGCTTCCTGGCCGAAGTTCTTGATCTGCTCCTTGAGGATCGCGGAAATTTCAGCGGCGCGGATATCCATCAGCGAACCTCTTTCATCGCAGTGCGGATCGAATTGAGCTTGGTCTTGAGCGAGGCATCGACGAGCTTCGAGCCAAGCTTGACCTTGAGCCCGCCGAGCAGCGAGGGATCGACCTCGACGGCGAGCTTGACGTCCTTGCCGGTCATCGCATCAAGCGCCTGCTTGAGCGTCGCGGCGTGAGCATCGGAAAGCGGCTGGGCAACGGTGACGTCGGCCACCACTTCGCCCTTGTAGGCCGCCACCAGCGCGGCGAAGGCGCGGATGATCGTCTCGACCGTGAACAGTCGGCGATTGGCCGCGACCGTCTTGAAGAAATTGCCGGCGAGACCGCTGATCCCGGCCTTGTCGAGGATGGCGGCAACCGCCTTTTCCTGCTCCTCGGAGGTGAAGACCGGACTGCGCACGAGGCGCTGAAGGTCGCTGCTCTCGGCGATCAGGGCGCCGAACCTGTCCAGGTCCGCCTTAACCGCATCGACGGCATTGGCGTCGCGGGCAAGCTCGAAGAGCGCCGTCGCGTAACGTCCTGCCACTCCGGATACGTAGGTCTCGGCCACTGTGCCTCTCTCGGGGCTTGTCCGGAGCGATGCCCGCCGCGGCGGGGCCGGCTTCCGGACTGGAAGGGTTCAAACTCAAGGCGGAGCGGGAGTTTCCCTCACCCGCCCTTGAGATCGGCGGTTCCCTAACACGGCTCCGGGCGTGCTGCAACACGAGGACGTGAGGGATGTAGGGGGTCAAATGACGTAGCGGCCTCGCAGCGGCCGACAACGCCGGGACTCACGGCAAATCAAGGCTTTTGCCGACCTGCGGCGCATTGCTGCACCAACTGGGGACACCGTGCCCGGCGAGGGTTTTCCACCCCTGCGCGGGGATGTCGCGCATTTCCGGAGGGAGCGACGCTCAGTCGCGCGTCACCCGCAGCGCCGCCGCCGCCGCGATCGGCCCCAGCACCAGCGCGGCGAGAGACAGACCGACCAGAACGCGGAACGGCGTGCCGAACGGCACCGTGCCACCGATCGCCGCGCCGGTCGCCGCCACGGCGAAGATCAGCACCGGAATGGTGAGCGGCATCACCAGCACGGCCACCAGCAGGCCGCCGCGCCGGAAGGCGCTCGCAAAGGCCGCGCCGATGAGGCCGAGGAAGGTGATCGCCGGGGTGCCGACCAGCAGCGTCAGGGTCAGCGCGCCGATCGACGCCGGCTCCAGATTGAGCAGCAGCGAGAACACCGGCGCGGCGATCACCAGCGGCAGGCCGGTGGCGATCCAGTGCGCCAGCCCCTTGGCGGCGGCGATCAGTTCCATGGGAAGCGCCAGCATCGACATGACATCGAGCGAGCCGTCCTCGGCATCGGCGGCGAACAGCCGGTCGAGGCCGATCAGCGAGGCGAGCAGCGCCCCGATCCAGAGGATCGCCGGCCCGATCCGCGCCAGCAGCGCGAGATCGGGGCCGATGGCGAAGGGGGTGATGACGACCACCGCGAGGAAGAACACCACGCCGAGCCCCGCCCCGCCGCCGGCGCGCATGGCGAGCCGCAGATCGCGCCGCAAAAGGGCGAGGAAGGCCCCGCCCATGCCGCCTCGTTGCTTCCCGCCGCCGTCGCTCCGACTCATGCCGCCACCGGCCGCGCAGGGCGCCACGCGTCGAGGTCGAGCGCCTGCGAGGGGCCGAAATCGAGCGGGGCATGGGTCGCCGCGACGATGAGCCCGCCCTTTTCAACATGCGCGCGCGCGAGCGCGCCGAAGCGGGCCTGGGCGGACACGTCGAGCGCCGTCGTCGGCTCGTCCAGCAGCCAGAGCGGGCGCGCGCTCACCAGAAGGCGCGCCAGCGCCAGCCGGCGCTTCTGCCCGGCGGAAAGCACCGCGACCGGCAGGCGGCCGAGACCGCCGAGCCCCACCGCCTCCAGCGCCTCGTCCACGGCAAAAGCCGGACGGCCGAGCATGGCGCGCCAGAAGGCAAGGCTTTCCTCGGCGCTCAGCGCCGCCTTGTGGGCGTCGAGATGGCCGAGATAATGCACCTCCTCGGCAAAATCCTCCGGCTCCGGCGCGCCCTCGAGGCGAACCTTCCCGGCGGACGGCGCGGCGAGCCCCGCCAAAAGTCTTAGAAGCGAGGATTTGCCCGTGCCGTTCGGCCCGGTGACGATCAACGCGCGGCCCGCCTCGAGCGTGAAATCGAGGCGTTCGAACAGCTGGCGCGCGCCGCGCCGGCAGGCGAGCCCTTCAGCCACCAGCCGCATCGATGGTCTCCCTTCCCTTACCGGAGCCATCGCGTTGCACAATTTTTCGATGCATCGCGTGAGGCCACTAGGATCGGTGTTTGAAATGGCTCTATATAGAAATCCGAACGATGCGTCCTCGCCTCGGCGCAAGGCCGCGCGAGCTATAGCCCGCAAGGCCCTCTCCCTCCAAGGCCCACGCATCGGCGCCACATCGTTAGCGGGGATCAGTCAGCCGTGACGTCGCTCGACAGCTTCAAATGCCGTAAGGTTCTCACCGTCGGAAACAAGACCTACACCTATTACAGCCTGCCGGATGCCGAGAAGAACGGCCTCGGCGGCGTTTCCGCCCTTCCCTTCTCGATGAAGGTGCTGCTCGAGAATCTCCTGCGCTTCGAGGACGGGCGCTCCGTCACCAAGAACGACATCGTGTCGATCAAGGACTGGCTGGTGAACCGCGGCAAGGAAGAGCGCGAGATCGCCTACCGTCCCTCCCGCGTGCTGATGCAGGACTTCACCGGCGTGCCGGCGGTGGTCGACCTCGCCGCGATGCGCGACGCCATGGTGCACCTCGGCGGCGATCCCAAGCGGATCAACCCGCTGGTCCCGGTCGATCTGGTCATCGACCATTCGGTGATCGTGAACTTCTTCGGCGACAACGCCGCCTTCGGCAAGAACGTCGAGGAAGAGTACAAGCAGAACCAGGAGCGCTACCGCTTCCTGAAGTGGGGCCAGTCGGCCTTCGACAATTTCCGCGTCGTGCCGCCCGGCACCGGCATCTGTCACCAGGTGAACCTCGAATATCTGGCGCAGACCGTGTGGACCAAGGAAGAGGACGGGACGACCGTCGCCTATCCCGACACCTGCGTCGGCACGGACAGCCACACCACCATGGTGAACGGCCTCGGCGTGCTCGGCTGGGGCGTGGGCGGCATCGAGGCCGAGGCGGCCATGCTCGGCCAGCCCGTCTCCATGCTCATTCCCGAGGTGATCGGCTTCAAGCTCACCGGCGAGCTGAAGGAAGGCATCACCGCCACCGACCTCGTACTCACCGTCACCCAGATGCTGCGCAAGAAGGGCGTGGTCGGCAAGTTCGTCGAGTTCTTCGGCTCGGGCCTCCAGCACCTCTCCCTCGCCGATCGCGCCACCATCGGCAACATGGCGCCGGAATACGGCGCCACCTGCGGCTTCTTCCCGGTCGATTCGGAAACCATCGCCTATCTCGACGAGACCGGCCGCGCGGATGACCGCATCGCCCTCGCCGAAGCCTATTCCAAGGCGCAGGGCATGTGGCGCGAGGCGGGCACCGCCGATCCGGTGTTCACCGACGTGCTGGAGCTCGACCTCTCCACCGTCCTGCCCTCGCTCGCCGGCCCGAAGCGTCCGCAGGACCGCGTGCTGCTCTCCGACACCAAGACCGGCTTCCTCACGGCGCTGGAAGGCGAGTTCAAGAAGGCGGGCGAGGCGGCCAAGCGCGTGCCGGTGGAAGGCACCGACTACACGCTCGGCCATGGCGACGTGACCATCGCCGCCATCACCTCCTGCACCAACACCTCGAACCCCAGCGTGCTGATCGCCGCCGGCCTGCTCGCCCGCAACGCGGTCGCCAAGGGCCTGAAGTCGAAGCCCTGGGTGAAGACCTCGCTGGCCCCCGGCTCGCAGGTGGTGGAAGGCTATCTGAACGCCGCCGGCCTGCAGGACGACCTCGACGCGCTCGGCTTCAACCTCGTCGGCTTCGGCTGCACCACCTGCATCGGCAATTCCGGCCCGCTGCCGGAGCCGATCTCGGAAGCCATCAACAAGAACGACCTCGTGGCCGGCGCCGTCATTTCCGGCAACCGCAACTTCGAGGGCCGCGTGAACCCGGACGTGAAGGCGAACTACCTCGCCTCCCCGCCGCTGGTCGTCGCCTACGCCATCGCCGGCTCGCTGCAGGTCGACCTCACGACCGAGCCGCTCGGCACGGGCGCGGACGGAAAGCCCGTCTACCTCAAGGACATCTGGCCGACCAACCAGGAGATCGCCGCCTTCATCCGCGAGAACGTCACCAAGAAGATGTTCCAGGAGAAGTACGCCGACGTGTTCAAGGGCGACGAGAACTGGCAGAAGATCTCCGTTCCGCTGGGCGAGACCTACGCTTGGGACAACCGCTCGACCTATGTGCAGAACCCGCCCTATTTCGAGGGCATGGAGATGAAGCCCGAGCCGGTGACCGACATCATCAACGCGCGGGTCATGGGGCTTTTCCTCGATTCGATCACGACGGACCACATCTCGCCCGCCGGCTCGATCAAGGAAGCCAGCCCTGCCGGCGTCTACCTGCGCGACCATCAGGTCCGCCCCGCCGACTTCAACCAGTACGGCACGCGGCGCGGCAACCATGAAGTGATGATGCGCGGCACCTTCGCCAATATCCGCATCAAGAACCAGATGCTGGGCGGCAAGGAAGGCGGCTTCACCAAGCACTGGCCGGACGGCGCGGAGATGCCGATCTACGACGCCGCCATGCTCTACAAGCAGGAAGGCGTGCCCACCGTCGTGTTCGCCGGCAAGGAATACGGCACCGGCTCCTCCCGCGACTGGGCGGCCAAGGGCACCAAGCTGCTCGGCATCCGCGCCGTCGTCGCCCAGAGCTTCGAGCGCATCCATCGCTCGAACCTGGTCGGCATGGGCATCGTGCCGCTCGTGTTCCAGAATGATGATTCCTGGCAGTCGCTCGGCATCAAGGGCGACGAAATCGTCACCATCCGTGGCATCGAAGGCGACCTCAAGCCGCGCCAGACGCTGGTCGCCGAGATCGTCTATGGCGACGGCTCCGTGAAGAACGTCCCGCTGACCTGCCGTATCGATACGCTGGACGAGCTGGACTACTTCCGCAACGGTGGCATCCTGGCCTACGTGCTGCGCAACCTCGCGGCATGACGCCATCAAGGGCCGGCGCGGGGACATCCCCTCGCCGGCCTTTTTCCATCCTCTGCCGGCTTTCGGCGGCCGCGGCGGGCATCGCCCGCAGCACGCGGGGAATCACCTTTCCGTGCGCCGCGACACCCGAATGTGACTGGTCCCGGCAGGCGCGCCGTCCTATTGCCTAGGGCGGTCCCGGTCGGGTCCAACCCGATCGGCGGCGTTCCCGCGCCATGTGACGAGGTTGTCGCCGTCGGATGCCGGAAGCGCCGACCAGGGCCGGTCAAACCGCTCCGTTTGAGCTCCTGCCAGCCGAGCTCGTGCCAGGGACGACCCGCTCGACATGTCCGTTCACGCCGCAGCCTCCACCTTCCGCCTTCCCGATCTCATCGACCCTTCCTGTCGGGACCGGGCTACGCGGATCGGCCTCGTGCGGCTCGTGCAACTGCTTGTGCCCGTGCTGGTGCTGACGATGCCGGGGACCGGCCGCGCCGAGGAGGCGCCGCCCAAGCCGGTGACCGCACCGAAGGCGATCATCGAGCTTTTCACCAGCCAGGGCTGCTCGGCCTGCCCGCCGGCCGACAAGCTGCTCGGCGAGATGGCGGAGCGCCCGGACGTGATCGCCCTCACGCTGGCGGTGGATTACTGGGACTATCTCGGCTGGAAGGACACGCTGGCCAAGCACGGCCATTCGCAGCGCCAGAAGGCCTATGCGCGCGTGCGCGGCGACGGCAAGATGTTCACCCCGCAGGCGGTGGTGAACGGCCGGGTCATGGCCATCGGCTCGGACCGCGCCACGCTGGAGCGCACGCTTTCCGCCATCGCCCGGCCGGCCGTGCCGGTCACGGTCGAACATGAGGGCGAACGGCTCAAGGTGAAGGTCGGCGCCGCCCCGGGCTCCGAAGCGGGCGAGGTTTGGCTGTGCCCCGTCGCCAGCAGCATGAAGGTGGAGATCGGCCGCGGCGAGAACGAAGGCAGCACCATGACCTACCACAATGTGGTGCGTGGCTGGGTCAAGCTGGGCGACTGGAACGGTAGCGAGGCGAGCTTCGACGCAACGTTGCGCCGGCTGCCGGGCGACCCCACCGACGCGGTGGTGGTGTTCATCCAGTCCGGCTCCTCGGCCGAGCCCGGCGCCATACTCGGCGCCAGCTTCCAGCCCCTGCCCTGATAGAAGCCTTCCCCGCCTGAAAAGAAAAAGGGCCGGCAACGTAGCCGGCCCAAAGGGCAATTCGGGGATTGAACCTAGAACATAACGTCAGGCCGGCCCACGAACGCCGCGGGGGGCTGGGGGGCTGGGAAACCGATGCGCCACGCGAACCGGCCCAACGCTATGGTGGAGAGATTGGAAGCCCCGCAAGGCATGGCAATGGTTGAATTCGGGCGGCTGTGTGTTTTTGGTTAACGAGCCCGTGAACAACCCCGCCCCTGGCGCGAGAAAGGCGCTTGAAGCCGTCGGCCGGCCGGTGGATCATGACGGACGGATGACGCGACCGAGTCGGCGAGCCGGGCACAGCCCGGCCGTCCAAGCCGGAGGAACCGCGTGGCGGAAATCGACCCCATAGTCTTGCCGGTCGGCGGGCGTACCGATCTCGTCACCTTCGACCGGCGTGAGCTCGATCGCATCCTCGACCTCTACGGACGCATGGTGGCGCTGGGCGAATGGCGCGACTACGCCATTGATTTCACCAGGGACAAGGCGATCTTCTCCATCTTCCGGCGGTCGGCCGAGGTGCCGATCTACCGCATCGAGAAGGATCCGCGCCTTGCCCGCCGCCAGGGCGCCTACACGGTCGTGTCGCAGACCGGCCTCATCCTCAAGCGCGGCCACGAGCTTCACCGGGTCATCGCGGTGCTGGAAAAGCCGCTCCGCGCCGTCAACTGACCGATTTCTGTACCGGAGACGAGAATGCGCAGCCTGACCGTTGCCGCCACCCAGATGCGGTGCGACTGGGACATTGCGGGCAACATCGCCCGCGCCGAGGCGCTGGTGCGCGAGGCCGCCGGGCGCGGCGCAAAGCTGATCCTGCTGCAGGAATTGTTCGAGACCCCCTATTTCTGCCAGGACCAGCTCTACGAATTCCTCGAGCTCGCCTCCCCCTTCGAGGGCAACCGGCTGATCGGCCATTTCGCGGCCCTCGCGCGCGAACTCGGCGTGGTGCTGCCCATCAGTTTCTTCGAGCGCGCCGGGCAGGCCGCCTTCAACTCCATCGCCGTGATCGACGCCGACGGTTCCATCCTCGGCCTCTACCGCAAAAGCCACATCCCGGACGGACCGGGCTACACGGAGAAATTCTACTTCTCGCCGGGCGACACCGGCTTCCGCGTGTGGGACACCGCGGTCGGGCGCATCGGCGTCGGCATCTGCTGGGACCAGTGGTTCCCCGAATGCGCGCGCTCGATGGCCCTGCTTGGCGCCGAGGTGCTACTCTATCCGACCGCCATCGGCTCCGAGCCGCACGATACGAGCCTCGATTCCTCCGGCCACTGGCAGCGGGTGATGCAGGGTCATGCGGGGGCGAACCTCATGCCGCTCATCGCCTCCAACCGCATCGGCACCGAAGAGGGCCGCAGCGGCACCTCCATCACCTTCTACGGTTCCTCCTTCATCGCCGGCCCCACCGGCGAGAAGGTCGCGGAAGCCGGCCGCACCGAGGAGACGGTGCTCACCGCTACCTTCGATCTCGACGGCATCGCCCGCCAGCGCCAGAGCTGGGGTGTGTTCCGCGATCGCCGCCCGGAACTCTACGCGCCGCTTCTGTCGCTGGACGGACGCGCGCCCACGCGCCCGATCGGCTGAGCAGGAGGTAGCTGCCATCATGAGCGAGACGCTGATCACCCTGCCCGCCGCCGACGGCTTCCGTATGCCCGCCGAATGGGAGCCGCATGCCGGCACCTGGATGATCTGGCCGGAGCGGCCGGACAACTGGCGGGAGGGTGCCGAGCCGGCGCAGAAGGCCTTTGTCGCCGTCGCCAGCGCCATTGCCCGCTTCGAGCCCGTCACCATGCTGGTCTCCGCCCGCCAGTGGCGGAACGCGCGCGAGATGCTGCCCGCCGCGGTGCGCGTGGTCGAGGCTTCCTCCGACGATTCCTGGTGCCGTGACTCGGGCGTGACCTTCGTCACCGATACCGGCGGCCGGCTGCGCGGCGTCGACTGGCAGTTCAATGCCTGGGGCGGTCTCTACAGCCCCTATGACCAGGACCAGCTCATCGCCGGCAAGATGCTGGAGATCGAGCGCGCACCCGGCTACGCGGCGCCGCTGGTGCTCGAGGGCGGTTCCATCCATGTGGACGGCGAGGGCACGGTGCTGACCACCGAGGAATGCCTGCTCAACCCAAACCGCAATTCCGACCTGTCGCGCGAGGAGATCGAGCAGCATCTCAGGGATTACCTCGGCGTCTCCAAGGTGCTGTGGCTCGGCGCCGGCCTCGTCGATGACGAGACCTCCGGCCATATCGACAACCTCGCCTGCTTCGTGCGCCCCGGCGTGGTGGCGCTGACCTGGTGCGAGGACCCGTCCGATCCGCAATACGCCATCTCGCGCGACGCCCATGAACGGCTGTCGCGGATGACCGACGCGCGCGGGCGCAGCATCGAGATCGTCAAGCTGCCGCTTCCCGGACCGCTGTTCCGCACGGTCGAGGAAGCCATCGACATCGGCTCGCCTACCGGCACCATGTCGCGCGGCCTCGGCGAGCGGCTCGGCGCCTCCTATGCCAATTTCTACATTGGCAACGGCTTCGTGCTGATGCCGCTGCTCGACCCCGCACATGACGGGGAGGCGCGCGCCATCCTCGCCCGGCTGTTCCCGGATCGGGAGGTGGTCGGCGTGGCGACGCACGAGATCATCCTCGGCGGCGGCAATATCCACTGCATCACCCAGCAGCAGCCGGCCGGGACGCCCGGCTAGGCGGCGACAACCACACGTCGCTCACTATTCGCCGGCTACGGAATGACCGGCCGGCGGCGACGCCATCGCCCGACGGATCTGCTTCACCAGTTCCGGGACGATCAGCCGGGCACCGGCGCTCGAGAGATGGTCGTCGTCGAAATAGAACGACACGTCGCCCTCGGCATTGCGGCAACGGCCCTGCTTCGCGTCGCACAGAAGGTCGTACGGCCGGACGCGGAAGACATTGGGCCGGTCCACCGCATCGAAGACCGCCAGCACGGCGCCATTGCGCCTGATGAAGGCGTCATACGACGTGGAGAGCGCGCCGCCCGGCTCTCCCTGCATCGCCAGCCGGGCGGCGCGCTGCGGCACGTTCCAGCCGGCTTCGGGAATGGGATAGACCAGCACGACGCTCATCCGGTCGGCGACGGATTCCACCGCGCCCTTCAGCGCCCCCATGACACGGTCGCGACGGCCGGCCTCGGGCAGCCCGCCGTCACGAGCCTCCAGCACATCGAGGCGCGCCGCCATGTTGGTCTCCACCCCGCCCTCGCCATTGTCGAAGCCGGCCGCATCGACATAGGCGGCAAAGCGCGAGGTGAGCACGACAGCCTTCGCGCCGATCGCCTGCGCGAAATCCAGCATGGCGCGGTTGTACTCGTCGCAGGCATGCCACTTCGTCCGGTCGGCGCGGTAGAAACCGGGAAGGCCGATGCAGCCGGTGTAGGAGACGGCGTAGGAAGAGATGCCCGCGCGCCGCAGCGCCTCCTGCGCCTCCTGCGAGATCGCCCCGGAATGGCTGTCGCCGATGAACACGACATCGGCCTTGCCGCCGACCATGTAGTCCGCGCAGCCCGGCGCGGGCTGGACCTCCAGCCGGTGCAGCTCGTTGAAGGAGCAGGTGCCGGAAACGTCATAGCCGTTCCAGTCGGTCTCGTAGCGCAGCAGCGCCACTGCCCGTTCCGGCAGGCGGAAGGGCGCGCCGTCCGCGAAATAGCCGAACGCCCCGAAGGCGACGAGCAGGGCGGAAGCCCCGGCTGCGGCGCCGAAGAGGCTCCTGCGCGGGATGCTCCGCGCGACATTGCCGGAGCGGAACGGTCTCTCGACGAACCGCCAGCTCAGATAGGCGAGGCCGAGCGTTGCGATCGACAACATCAGCATGAGCCCCGGCCCCGGCGCGTCGAGGCTGCGGATGCGCGCGAAGGCGAAGAGCGGCTGATGCCAGAGATAGGCGCTGTAGCTGATCAGCCCGAGCCCCACGAGCGGCCGGGAGGCCAGCACACGCCCGGCGGGGGTGGAAGGCGCGGCGAACAGGATGATGAGCGCGGCCCCGCCGACCGGGACGAGAGCGTAGAGCGAGGGAAAGGGCGTCGTCGCGTCATAGGCGAGGACCGCGAAGACGATCATCCCCAACCCGAGAAGCGACAACGCCGCATTGGGCCGGGGCGCCCGCCCGTGCATCGCCAGCGCGCACAGCGCTCCCGCTCCCAGCTCCCAGGCGCGCGACTGGATGAGATAGAAATTCGCCTCCGGATGATTGCGCCAGCCATGCTCGGCAAGGCCCAGGCTCACCAGCGAAATCACCGCGACGCCCGCCACCGCCCGTCGCCGGCCGAGGCGCCAGAGCAGAAGCAGCAACAGCGGGAACAGGATGTAGAACTGTTCCTCGACCGCCAGGCTCCAGGTGTGCAGCAGCGGCTTGTCCTCCGCCACCGCCGAGAAATAGCCGGTCTCGCGCCAGAACAGGATGTTCGAGACGAACAGTGCCACCGCCCCCACCGACAAGGCGAAGCCCTCGAACTGCGAGGGCAGCATCCACATCCAGGCGAAGGGGATGCAGGCCGCGACCACGAAGAACAGCGCCGGAAGGATGCGCCGGGCGCGGCGCTCGTAGAAGCGCGCGAGGGAGAAGGAGCCCTGCTCCAGCTCGCCGGCAAGGATGCTGGTGATGAGATAGCCGCTGATGACGAAGAACACGTCGACGCCGACGAAACCGCCGGAGAAGCGCGAGAACCCCGCATGGAACAGGATAACGGGGAGAACCGCGACGGCCCTCAGGCCGTCGATCTCGGGTCGGTATCGCATGAACGAGGTCATCCGGCGGCGCGCTTCGGGCGGACCTTATTGCGCCGCGCGCGCCCCGCCAACCCGCCCTAGGCGACCGTGATCGACGGCTCGCCGGCGCGCGCGCGCCCGATGATGGCGGCCTTATCGTAGCCGGCGGCGCGGATCTGCTGGAGCACGCGCGTTGCGGCTTCGGGAGCGCAGGCGACGAGCAGGCCGCCGGAGGTCTGCGGGTCGGTGAGCAGATGACGGCGCCAGTCCGGCAGGTCGGTCGGCAGGCGCACCGCCTCGCCATAGCTCGCCCAGTTGCGGTGCGAGGCCCCGGTCACGTGGCCGGCCCGCGCCAGCGCGCCGGCCTCGTCGAGCAGCGGCAGCGCCTCCGCCTCGATCTCAAGCGCGAGGCCGGAGCCACGCGCCATCTCCAGCCCGTGGCCGAGAATGCCGAAGCCGGTCACGTCGGTCACGGCGTGCACCTGCGCGTCCTTGCCGAGCTCGGTGCCGATGCGGTTGAGCTTCGTCATGGAACCGATCATCTCCGCATAGGCGGGCGGAGGCAGCGCCTCCTTCTTGAAGGCGGCGGAATAGATCCCGACACCCAGCGCCTTGGTGAGGATCAGCACGTCGCCGGCCTCGGCCGTGCTGTTCTTGCGGATGGTTTCCGGCTTCGCCGTGCCGATGACCGCGAGGCCATAGATCGGCTCGGGCGCGTCGATCGAATGGCCGCCCGCCACCGGAATGCCGGCCTCGGCGGCGATCGAGGCGCCGCCCTTCAGGATCTCGCGCACCATCGCCGGCTCCAGCTTGCCGAGCGGCATGCCGAGAATCGCCAGCGCCAGCAACGGCTTGCCGCCCATCGCATAGACGTCGGAGATCGCGTTGGTGGCGGCGATGCGGCCGAACTCGAAGGGATCGTCCACCATCGGCATGAAGAAGTCGGTCGTGGCGATCAGGCAGGTCTCGTCGTCGAGCTGCCAGACCGCCGCGTCGTCGCCGGTCTCCGTTCCGACCAGCAGACGCTCGAACGGCGAGCCCGGGGGCTGCTCCGACAGCAACTCCCGCAGCACCGAGGGCGCCAGCTTGCAGCCGCAGCCGCCGCCATGCGCAAGGCTGGTCAGGCGGAAGGGGGTGGGTTCAGCGGGCTTGTCGAGCATGGAAGTCTCCTGCTGGGCGGCCTCTCTTCGGAACGCCGTCATGCCCGGCCTGATGCCGGGCATCCACGACTTGGCCGTTGCCGAGAGAAGGCGTGGATGGCCGGGACAAGCCCGGCCATGACGACCGTAGAGATGGCTTACGCCGAAATCTCGCTGGCCTTGATCGTGTACTTGAACGTGTCCGGGTCGAGGCAGTCATGGCGCAGGCTCGCCACCTCGGCCTGCGGATACATGAGAAAGCCGAGCTTCGGCCCGTTCGAGCCCGGCAGGGCGATGTCATGGCCGTCATTATAGGCCAGCCAGTTGCCCTCCCAGGAGCCGAACAGCGCCTTGCGCGCGGCCAGCACCTTGGCGTCGTCCATCGGGTTCTTCCCCGGCGGCTCCTCCAGCACGACCTTGCGCACATCCGCCGGATCGGTGGCGACCCAGCCGAAGCCGTCGAGCCACACCTCGGCGCGGCAGTGCTGCGCCTTGGAGATGGTCGGCGAATTCGCGCCGAGGCTCTTGTAGCCGAAGGCGGAGGGGGCGACGCGGATGCCGTAGAGGTCGCGCGCGGGAATGCCGGCGGCGCGCACGAGGCCGACGAACAGCGCGTTCAGATCGGCGCACTTGCCGCCGAGGTTGCCGCTCGCCAGCAGCGAGGCCACATCGCCAGTACCGCAGCCGCGCGTGGCGGCGTTGCGATAGGTGTTCTCCACCACCCATTCGTAAATGGCACGCGTCTTCTCGACATCGCTCGTCTTGCCGGCGGTGATCTTGTCGGAGGTCACCTTCACGATGCCGTCAACCGGGATGAGGTCGGTCGCCTTGAGGAAGGCGGCGCGCTCCTCGGCGGAAAGCGGAGCCGGCGTGCCGGGCTTGGAGAAGTCGGTCGCGCGGTCGCGGGTGGAGAATTTGGAGACGATCTCCACCGTCGGGCTCGCCTCGCCCTCGGCCCATACGAGATGCAGCATCTCGGCCCCGTAATGCGGGTCCTTCTCCACCTTGGCGGTGGCGGCGTTGGTCTTCCAGGTGCTCTCGCCCGGCTTGAACCAGTCGGCCGCCGTGTAAGACGGCAGCGGCACCCAGGCCTGCGCCGGGCCGGCCTTGCCGTCGACCGGCGCCACATCGAGCGTGGTCACGACCTCGAAATTCCGCCACTTGCCGGGCGAGGGAGCGAAGACGGCAACCGGCGCCGCCGCCTGCGCAAACGCCTGATGCGGAACCGCGGCGGCGACGGCGGCGAGCGCCGCGCCGGCTTTGAGGAATTCTCGGCGAGAGGTCATGTTGTTGTTCCCGATCATTCGTTGAGAGGCGGCAGCGTGCCCGCAACGGGCGCATCCGCCGGGTTGGCGAGGCTTTCGATCAGCGACAGGGCGGCCGGGTCGTTCCAGTCGACCGGCCCGCCGGCATAGAGGCGCACCGCATGCGAGGCGTCGAGCACGAAGCTGGCCGGCAGGACCGACACCTTCCATGCCTTCATGGCGCTCCGGTCCTCGTCCAGCAGGACGGGGAAGGGAACCGGGCTCGCGTCGAAGAAGCGCCGGACGCGCAGTTCCGGCTCGCCGACATCCACCGCGAGCAGGGTCGCCGGCAGGCTGCCCGATGCCCCGTCCTTCCAGGACCCGACGAGGCGGGACAGGCCGGCCATCTCCTCGCGGCAGGGCTCGCACCATGTCGCGAAGAAGTGAACGACGACAACCCTGCCTTGCAGCGCACCAAGCTCCGCCGGACCGCCGCGGAGCGTCGGCAGGGCGAGCGCCGGCGCCGCGCTCCCGATCGGCAGAGGCGGGTCGGAGGCGGCCGACGCCGCGCCTCCCGGCGCCAGCGACGCAAGGGAAGAGAGCGCGATCGCGGAAAGGTGGCGGAACATGCCCCGGCACGCGGGAGCTTGATGCACAAACATCGTGCGCGATGCTGCGACGAGCCCGCGAAATCGTCAATCGGCCGATCGGCGAAGCAGATGGCTATTGCGGCGCAGCATTTCCAAACCGCACGGCATCATGCCGAATGGCTTGGAAAGACACGGTTTTTTGTCCGCCCTCCACCTTTCGTCGGTTTGACATTGGACAAGCTAAAAAATAGCCTAGCGATTGGAGAAGCCTATCGGCCGATGGGCTTCGCGGAGGTAGTTTCGGAGGGCCTCGATGAATATGGAGCTCTCGCGCCGTACGTTCCTGAAAACGTCGGGTGCGGGGATCGCGGGTACGACGCTGGGAGCCTTCGGGTTCGGCGAGGCGGAGGCGGCGGTGGCCTCCTTCATCAAGCCGTTCCATCTGGTGAACACGACGGAAGCGCGAAACACCTGCACCTACTGTTCGGTGGCCTGCGGCATCATCATCTATTCCAAGGGCGACCTGAAGAAGGGCGAGAAGGCCGACATCATCCACATCGAGGGTGACGCCGACCATCCGACCAACCGCGGCACTCTGTGCCCGAAGGGCGCGGCCCTGCGCGACATCGTGAAGTCCGAGCAGCGCCTCACCCAGCCGATGGTGCGCAAGGCCGGCTCCGACAAATTCGAGCCGATCTCGTGGGAAGCCGCGCTCGACAAGATCGCCCGCGCGATGAAGGACGACCGCGACGCCAATTTCGTCGCCACCAACAAGGACGGCGTGACGGTCAACCGGTGGACCACCACCGGCATGCTGGCGGCCTCCGCCACGACGAACGAGACGGCCTTCGCCACCTACAAGGTGGTCCGAAGCACAGGAATGCTGGTCTTCGACAACCAAGCGCGTGTCTGACACGGCCCGACGGTGGCGAGTCTCGCCCCAACTTTTGGCCGTGGAGCAATGACCAACTCGTGGACCGACATTCGGAACACGGACCTCGTCGTCATCATGGGCGGCAATGCCGCCGAAGCACATCCGTGCGGATTCAAATGGGTCACGGAGGCGAAAGCCAACCGGGGCGCGAAGCTGATCGTCGTCGATCCGCGCTACACGCGCTCGGCGTCGGTGGCGGATTATTACGCGCCGATCCGCCAGGGCACCGACATCGCCTTCCTGCTGGGCGTGATCAACTACTGCATCCAGAACGACAAGGTGCAGTGGGAGTACACCAAGGCCTTCACCAACGCGGCCTACCTCGTGAAGGAGGGCTTCGCCTATCAGGACGGCCTGTTCACCGGCTATGACGAGGGCAAGCGCGACTACAACAAGGACAGCTGGGACTACGAGATCGGGCCGGACGGCTATGCCGTGGTCGACGAGACGCTGCAGAATCCGCGCTGCGTGTGGAACCTGCTGAAGCAGCACGTCGCCACCTACACGCCCGAGCTGGTCGAGCGCATCTGCGGCACGCCGAAGGACAAGTTCCTGAAGGTGGCGGAGATGATCGCCGAGTGCTCCTCGCCCACCAAGGCGATGACCTCGATGTATGCGCTCGGCTGGACCCAGCATTCCAAGGGCTCGCAGAACATCCGCACCATGGCGATGCTGCAGCTCATCCTGGGCAATATCGGCATTCGCGGCGGCGGCATGAACGCCCTGCGCGGCCACTCCAACATCCAGGGGCTGACCGACGTCGGGCTCATGTCCAACATGCTGCCCGGCTACCTCAACCTGCCCACGGAGAAGGAGGCGGACCTCGCCACCTACATGTCGACCCGCGGCTTCAAGCCGTTGCGGCCGAACCAGATGAGCTACTGGCAGAACTATCGGAAATTCTTCGTCAGCTTCCAGAAGTCCATGTTCGGACCGGCGGCCACGGCGGAGAACGACTGGGCCTACGACTACCTGCCGAAGCTCGATGTCGCCTTCTACGACATCCTGCGCGCCTTCGAATTGATGAACCAGGGCAAGATGAACCTCTACATCTGCCAGGGCTTCAATCCGTTCCAGGCCTTCCCGAACCGGGGCAAGCTCGCCAAGGGCCTCGCCAAGCTCAAGCTGCTCGTGATCATGGACCCGCTCCAGACCGAGACGGCCCGCTTCTGGGAGGACCACGGCGTCTACAACAAGGTGGATCCGTCCGACATCCAGACGGAAGTGCTCCAGCTGCCCACGACCTGCTTCGCGGAGGACGAGGGCTCGCTGGTCAATTCCGGCCGCTGGCTTCAGTGGCACTGGCCGGGTGGCTCGCCTCCGGGCGAGGCCCGCACCGACGTGTGGATCATGTCGCAGATCTTCCTGCGGCTGAGGGAAATGTACCGCAAGGAAGGCGGCCCCTTCCCCGACCCGATCCTCAACCTGCACTGGCCCTACAAGGACGAGAACGAGCCGACCGCCGAGGAGCTCGCCAAGGAGCTCAACGGCTACGTCGTCTCGGACGTCGCGGACCCGAACGACCCGACCAAGAAGCTGCTCGAGGCCGGCAAGCAGGTGTCCGGCTTCGGCGTGCTGCGCGACGACGGCTCCACCGCGTGCGGCTGCTGGATCTATTCCGGCTGCTTCACCGAGGCCGGCAACATGATGGCGCGCCGGGACAATTCCGACCCGGACGACACCGGCGCCTACCTCAAATGGTCGTTCGCCTGGCCGGCGAACCGGCGCATCATCTACAATCGCGCCTCCTGCGACCTCGACGGCAAGCCGTGGGATCCCTCACGCAAGCTGATCGAGTGGGACGGGTCGAAATGGACCGGCTACGACGTGCCGGACATCGCCCCGACCGCCAAGCCGCGCGACGTCGGCCCGTTCATCATGAACCCGGAGGGTGTGTCGCGCCTCTTCGCGCGCAAGATGATGCGCGACGGGCCGTTCCCGGTGCACTACGAGCCGTTCGAAAGCCCGGTCGCCAACCTGATCGCCCCGAAGATCGTGGGCAACCCGGTGGCGCGCGTGTTCCCGGACGACTGGAAGCAGTTCGCCGAGACCGCCTCGCCGGACTTCCCCTACGCGGCGACCTCCTACCGTCTCACCGAGCATTTCCACTACTGGACCAAGAACAACCATGTGAACGCGGTCCTGCAGCCGGAACAGTTCGTCGAGATCTCCGAGGAACTCGCGAAGGAGAAGGGCATCGCGCTGGGCGGCTGGGTGCGGGTGTGGTCGAAGCGCGGCGAGATCCTCGCCAAGGCGGTCGTCACCAAGCGCATCAAGCCGATGACGATCGACGGCAAGACGGTCCACGTGGTCGGCATCCCCATCCACTGGGGCTTCATCGGCGCCGCGCGCAAGGGCTTCCCGGCGAACGTGCTCACCCCCTTCGTGGGCGACGCGAACATCGAGACGCCCGAGTTCAAGGCGTTTCTCGTCAACATCGAAGCGTCCACCGGTCCGGTGGCTTAAGAGGGAGGCGGCACGATGTTTCCACCGATTCCGAACCCGTCCGTCTCCCCCGACGCCGCCGTCCAACGTTTCGGCGAGAAGGACATCATGCGGCGTTCCGCCTCCGAGGTGACGCCGCCAGCCGAGCGGCTCACCGAGGTCGCGAAGCTGATCGACGTCACCAAGTGCATCGGCTGCAAGGCCTGCCAGGCGGCGTGCCTCGAATGGAACAACCTCCACGAGGAGATCGGCTTCAACCACGGGGTCTACACCAACCCCATGGACCTGACGCCGGACACCTTCACGCTGATGCGCTTCACCGAGTGGGTGAACCCCGAGACCGACAATCTCGAATGGCTCATCCGCAAGGACGGCTGCATGCACTGCGAGGATCCGGGCTGCCTCAAGGCCTGCCCGGCGCCCGGCGCCATCGTGCAGTACTCGAACGGCATCGTCGATTTCCAGCACGAGAACTGCATCGGCTGCGGCTACTGCATCAAGGGCTGCCCCTTCAACATCCCGCGCATCTCGAAGGTCGATCACACGGCCTACAAGTGCACGCTGTGCTCGGACCGCGTGGCGGTGGGCCAGGGCCCGGCCTGCCAGAAGGCGTGCCCGACCCAGGCCATCGTCTTCGGCACCAAGGACGAGATGAAGGAGTGGGCCGACTTCCGCATCAAGGACCTGAAGTCGCGCGGCTTCGAGAACGCCGGCCTCTATGATCCGCAGGGAGTGGGCGGCACCCACGTCATGTACGTGCTGCACCACGCCGACACGCCGTCCATCTATGCCGGCCTGCCCGACAATCCGCGCATCTCGCCGATCGTCGATGCATGGAAGGGCGTGACGAAATATGTCGGCCTGGCGGTGATGGGCTTCGCCGCGGCGGCGGGCTTCCTGCATTATGTCGTCGCCGGACCGAACAAGGTCTCGGAGGAGGACGAGGAGAACGCCGAGAGGCTCACCGAGGGCAAGGCGCCCCCGCCGCCCGAGCCGACGCAGGGCCATACGCAACACGGGAGTACGCCATGACGGCCTACGACCAGAAGCCCGAGACGCCGGATGATGTCGAGGCCGGCGATGCGGTACATCCCGGCCATCCGGTGACGGTGGACCGCTACACGCTCGGCGCGCGCATCAACCACTGGATCACCGCCACCAGCCTCGTGCTGCTGGCGCTGTCCGGCATGGCGCTGTTCACGCCACGGCTGTTCTTCCTCACCGGCCTGTTCGGCGGCGGACAGTGGACGCGCGCCATCCATCCGTGGATCGGCGTCGTCCTGTTCTTCTCCTTCCTGATCCTGTTCGTGCGCTTCTTCAGGGCCAACCTGCCGGCGCGGGAGGATGTCGACTGGGTAGCGCACTCGGCCGACCTGCTGGCGGGGCGCGAGGAGAAGATGCCGGAGGTGGGCAAGTACAATGCCGGCCAGAAATTCGTCTTCTGGTCGATGTCGGGCCTCATCATCGTGCTGATCGCCAGCGGCGTGGTGATGTGGGACCAGTACTTCTACAACCTCACCACCATCGAGCAGAAGCGTATCGCCATCCTCGTCCATGCGGTGGCGGCGGTGTGCATCATCTGCGTGTGGATCATCCACGTCTACGCGGCGATCTGGGTGAAGGGCACCATCGGCGCGATGACGCGCGGCCAGGTGACGGGCGGCTGGGCCTGGCGGCACCACCGCAAATGGCTGCGCGAGCTGGTCGGCAAGGGCAACCCGCGCGGGCCGCACGCTCCGGCCGAATGAAACCTCGCTCCCGGCTCGCGGAGCGAGACTCTGTTCTTCCATCGCAGCCATCCCGGACGGCCCGGCCGTTCCGGGGTGGCGCTTTCGTTTATGCACCCGCCTTGTCGGCAACCCGCCGGTCGCGTCAGCGTGAGTTGACTTGACGTCCGTCCTGCTTCGACGTCCACCTTATCAAGACGTCCAATCTGCTCGACGTTCACGTGGCCCGTGCGGTTCGTGAGGAAACTGATGTCCGCTGATCTGCAGCCCGATCCGACGGCGATCGGAAACGTCTCGACCCCGCCTTTCGCGGTCACCCCCGATCCCTCGACGCTGTTCGGCGTGCGGGCGCGGCGCCTGCGGACCTACGCGGCAGTGAGCCCGCTCAAGCCCTATCTCGATTTCGTCGCCGGCATCGTCGACGCTCAGCAGGCCATCGTGCCCACGCTGCCGCCGGTGGAGATGCCGGACGAGGAGGCGCTGGAGCGTGCCCGCGCCTTCCAGATGCCACCGCTCGACCGCGTCAGGACGACGCTCGACGACACGCTGGAGACGACGCTCGACGCGCTGTTCGACGCCGCCCGGCACGTCGGCATGACCCGTGAAGCGGGCGAAGCCCTCGCCCGCGTGCGGCAGGTCGATGGCGCCGAGCGCGCCCGGATGGTGCAGGATGTGCTCTCCCACGACATGCCGGTCGAGACGCTGGCCGAACATGTCTTTGTCGCGGCCGCGCTACAGGTGCATTTCGCCCGCCTCGCCTCCCGGCTCGACGCCAAGAAGCTGGTTCCCGTCGGCGACGGCGCCTGCCCCGCCTGCGGCGGTCCGCCGGTCGCCTCGCTGATCGTCGAATGGCCGAACGCCCACGGCAACCGCTTCTGCGCCTGCTCGCTGTGCTCCACCCTGTGGAACTATGTCCGTATCCGCTGCTGCTCCTGCGGCACCACCAAGGGCATCGGCTATCAGGAGATCGAAGGCAGCCCCGGCACGATCAAGGCCGAGACCTGCGACGAGTGCCGCACCTATGTGAAGGTGATGTACCAGAACAAGGACGTCACCATCGAGCCGGTGGCGGACGACATCGGCACGCTGGCGCTCGACATGATGATGCGCGAGGGCCCCTATCGCCGCGCCGCCTTCAATCCCTTCCTGCTCGGCTATTGAGGCGGCCATGGACGCGGAATCCCGCCTTTCCGAAAACCGCCCCTCCCTCCGTGACCTGCCCTCGGTCGATCTGGTGCTGAAGACGCCGGCCGGGCTGCTGGCGGCCGAGCGCTTCGGCCGTTCGCGCGCCACGCTGGCCGTTCGCGCGGCGCTGGAGGAAGTGCGCGCCTGCGTGCTGGCGGGCCAACTCGCCGCCCTGCCCTCGCCCGATCACGTGGCGCTGGCGGCCGGGGATGCGCTCGCCCGCGAGGCCCTTCCCAGCCTCCGGCCCGTCTTCAACCTCACCGGCACCGTGCTGCACACCAATCTCGGCCGAGCCCTGCTGGCCGAGGAAGCGGTGGAAGCGGCGGTCGCGGCGATGCGCTCTACCGTCGCGCTGGAATTCGACCTCGCCACCGGCACGCGCGGCGAGCGCGACGACCATGTGCGCGACTTGCTGGTCGAGCTGACCGGGGCAGAGGATGCGACCGTCGTCAACAACAACGCCGCCGCCGTGCTGCTCACCCTCAATACGCTGGGAGCCGGGCGGGAGGCGGTGGTCTCGCGCGGCGAACTGATCGAGATCGGCGGCGCCTTCCGCATGCCGGACATCATGGCCCGCGCCGGCGTGACGTTGATCGAGGTCGGCACCACCAACCGCACCCACCCGAAGGACTATGCCGGCGTCCTCAGCGAGGCGACCGGGCTGGTGCTCAAGGTGCACACCTCGAATTACCGCATCGAGGGCTTCACCCGCGAGGTGCCCGCGCGCGAGCTGGCAACCATCGCCCATGCGCGCGGCGTGCCGCTGGTGAACGACCTCGGCTCGGGGACGCTGTTCGACCTCGCCCGCATCGGCGGCGCCCAATCAGCTTTGGCCCACGAGCCGACCGTGCGCGAGACAGTGGCGGAGGGGGCCGACATCGTCACCTTCTCCGGCGACAAGCTGCTCGGCGGGCCGCAGACCGGCTTCATCGTCGGCCGCGCCGCGCTGATCGAGAAGATCAACAGGAACCCGATGAAGCGCGCCCTGCGGGTCGACAAGATCCGCCTCGCGGCTTTGGAAGCGACGCTGAAGCTCTATCGGGATCCGGAGCGGCTCGCCGCCCGCCTGCCGACGCTGCGGCTGCTCGCACGCACCCGCGCCGATCTCGCCTCGCGCGCGCGGGCACTGGCCGATCCGGTGGCGACGCGGCTCGGCGACGGCTTCGACATCGAGGTGGTGGACTGCGCCAGCCAGATCGGCTCCGGCGCCCTGCCGCTGGAGACCCTGCCGAGCGCGGCGCTCGCCATTCGCCCGGCCGGGGATGCTTCCGGCGGACGGCTCAACGCCCTCGCCGGCGCGCTGCGCGAGCTGCCCGTCGCGATCATCGGCCGCATCGCCGAGGGTGCGCTGCTGCTCGACCTGCGCTGTCTGGAAGACGAGGCGGGCTTCCTTGACAGCCTCGGCCACATCCGGGTGCCGGCATGATCATCGGCACGGCCGGCCATATCGACCACGGCAAGACCGCCCTCGTCGGCGCGCTGACCGGGGTCGATACCGACCGGCTGAAGGAGGAGAAGGCCCGCGGCATCTCCATCGATCTCGGCTTCGCCTACCTTCCCACCGAGGCCGGCACGCTCGGCTTCATCGACGTGCCCGGCCACGAGAAGTTCATCCACACCATGCTGGCCGGCGCCAGCGGCATCGACTTCGCGCTGCTGATCGTCGCCGCCGATGACGGGGTGATGCCGCAGACCCGCGAGCACCTCGCCTTGCTCGACCTGCTCGGCATCTCCCGCGGCGTCGTCGCCCTCACCAAGGCGGATCTCGCGGACGCGGCGCGGCGGGCCGAGGTCGAGGCCGAGATCGCCGCGCTGCTGGACGGCACCGGGCTCGACGGCGCCCCGGTCGTCCCCGTTTCCGCGCTGACCGGCGAGGGCATCGACGACCTGCGCGTGCAACTGATCAAGGCCGCCCGCGCCTTCGCTGCCCGCGCAACCGATGGGCGCTTCCGCCTTGCCGTCGACCGCTCCTTCAGCCTCGCCGGCGCCGGCACGGTGGTCACCGGCACGGTGCTCTCCGGCCGCGTGGCGGTCGGCGACGCGGTGACGGTCAGCCCTGCCGGCCTTTCCGCGCGCGTCCGCTCCATCCACGCGCAGAACCGCAAGGCCGAGGAAGGTCGTGCCGGCGACCGCTGCGCGCTCAATCTCGCCGGCGACGACGTGACGGCGGACGCCATCGCCCGCGGCGACATGGTGCTCGCCCCCTCGCTGCACGCGCCAACCGAGCGCATCGACGCCACGCTGACGGTTCTGGCGGGCGAGCCGAAGCCGCTCGGCCAATGGTTCCCGGTGCGCTTCCATCACGGTTCGGTGGAAGTGGGTGCGCGCCTCGTGCCGCTGTCGGCCGACACGCTCCCGCCCGGCGGCGGCGGGCTGGTGCAGATCGTGCTGGAGCAGCCGATCGCGGCGGCGGCCGGAGATCGCTACGTGATCCGCGACACCTCTGCCCAGCGCACCGTCGGCGGCGGACGGCTCATCGATCTGCGCGCGCCCGCCCGCAAGCGCCGAACACCCGAACGCCTCGCCCAGCTCGCCGCCCTCGGCGAAACGGAGCCCGAGGCGGCGCTGGCGAGGCTGCTCGCCGTCGAGCCCTGGCATCTCGACCTCGCCGCCTTCGCCCGCGACCGGGCGCTCGGCAGCGAGGCCGGTGCCGGCCTCGCGGAAAGACTCGGGCTCGTCACCTTCGCAGCGGCCGGCACGCTCATCACCCTGTCCGCCGAACGCTGGGCACTCTATTGCGATGCGCTGACTGCCGAACTCGCCCGCTTCCACGACGCCAATCCCGACCTGCCGGGCATGGGGACAGAAAAGCTGCGCCTCGCCCTCATCCCCCGCCTACCCAAGCCCGTCTTCACGGAAGCCCTGCGGCGCATCGCCGGCGGCGGCACGCTGATGCTCGACGGCGCCTGGGTCCGGCTCTCCGGCCACGAGGTGCGCCTCACCCGCCGCGACGAACTGCTCTGGGAGCTGATCGAGCCGAAGCTCGACGGCGCCGAACGCTTCCGCCCGCCGCGCGTCCGCGATCTCGCCGGCATGACCGGGGAAGCGGAGCCTGACATCCGCCGGCTGATGAAACTGCTCGCCCGCATGGGGAAGGTCGACGAGGTGGCGCACGACCATTTCTTCCTGCGCAGCACCGTGGGCAGCATGGTCGCCATGATGCGCCAACTCTCACAGGCCGCGCCAGACCGGCAATTCGTCGCCAGCGCTTTTCGCGACCGTGTGGAGCGCGACGGATCGGGAAGCGGCGAGCACACGGTCGGCCGCAAGGTGGCGATCCAGATCCTCGAATTCTTCGACCGCCACGGCGTCACGCTGCGCCGGGGAGACCTGCGCCGGGTGAACCCGCACCGGCTGGACCTGTTCGGCGCGATCGACGACAATGTGTCGGTGCCCGGAGACCTTTCCGGCCGCACGGAACAGGCCCGCTGACAGGGCCGATCCGCGCGGCAGCGCATTTTGGAAGAGCGTCCCATCCGGTGATGGGGCCGGACTTCAAATCCGGTAGGGGCCGCGAGCCGGTCCTTGGTGGGTTCGACTCCCACTCTCTTCCGCCACTCCCTTCCGGAAGCGAAGGCGCCCGTTTCGCCGGCGCGCCATTATTCCAGGCAGACAGCCGGATCATACCAAGGTCTGGGGCCCACCACCCATTATCGAGATGCTTTCCGAACCGCCCGCGAAACCGGCCTTCGCCGCCATGCGGGTACGGAAGACTTTGCCCTCCCCTCCTCCGAATTTAGGCGCACACGGCCGCCGCCGAGCGACGGCCTCGACGCCAATCGAGGAGAGCGAAAATGGAAGATCTGTCCCGACGGACCGTGCTCGCGCTGAGCGCGATCGGCGGTGCCGCCGTCGCCAGCGGCGCGGCCAGTGCTGCGACCTTCGGCAATCCGGACGAGCCGGCGGAAGGCGCGATCAATTCCACCCCCGGCGCCCTCTCCAATCCGGGCCCGCAGAACCCCGCGCTGGAAGCGCAGATTCCGGCCTTCCAGAACCCGCCTCCCACCGATGTCGGCAACATGCCGATGATGTGGTCGTCCTTCAACATCATGCCCAAGCGCGTGCAGGCCGGCGGCTGGGCGCGGCAGATCACCGCCACCGAATTCCCGGCCGCCAAGGAAGTCTCGGGCGTCAATATGCGCCTCGGCCCGGGTGGCGTCCGCGAGATGCACTGGCATCTCGCCGGCGAATGGGCGCTGATGACCAACGGCCGCTGCCGGATCACCGTCCTCGACAAGGAGGGGCATCCCTATGTGCGTGACGTCGGGCCGGGCGACCTGTGGTTCTTCCCCGCCGGCTACCCCCATTCGCTACAGGGCCTCGGACCGGATGGCTGTGAATTCCTCATCGTCTTCGATGACGCCTTCCAGTCCGAATACAACACGCTGCTGCTGACCGACTGGATCGCCCACACCCCGCCGAACGTGCTGGCGCAGAATTTCGGCGTGCCGGCCGAGACGTTCAGGAACATCCCGCTGCACGACCTCTGGATCTTCCAGGGTCAGGAGCCGCCCCCGCTTTCCATCGATCAGGCGGCCGTCGCCTCGGGCGGCGCTCCGGCCGAGCCCTTCACCTTCTCGCTCACCGCGACCACGCCGGTGAAGCAGAACGAGGCGGGCGAGGTTCATCTCGCCGACAGCCGCACCTTCAAGGCCTCCAAGACCATCGCCGCCGCCATCGAGACCATCCGGCCGGGCGCGCTGCGCCGCATGCACTGGCACCCCAACGCCGACGAGTGGCAGTACTGGATCAAGGGCAAGGGCCGCATGACGGTGTTCAACACCGGACCGCGCGCGCAGACCATCGACTTCCAGGCGGGCGACCTCGGCGTCGTGCCGAAGAGCCAGGGCCACTTCATCGAGAACACCGGCGACGAGGACGTCCAGGTCCTCGCGGTCTTCCGGGCGCCCGAATATCAGGAGGTCGACCTCTCCGACTGGCTGACCCACGCCCCGCCGGAGCTTGTCGCCCAGCATCTCAACATCGACCCCGCGGTCATCGCGCGGTTCCCGAAGGGCCAGGTCGGCATCCAGCCGCGCTGAGCCCGGCGCCGACCTTTCGCCGATCCACGACAGCCGAAAGCCAACGGGAGACCGCCATGGGCATCGTCAAGACCATACGTCCCTATCACGAGCCGGCGGGGGGCTGGGGGGCCCTCAAGGCGATGGGTACCGCCCTCGCCAGGCAGGACATCCCCGTCTCCGGCATGGCGCTCCTCGCCCACATGAACCAGCCGGGCGGCTTCGACTGCCCCGGCTGCGCATGGCCCGACCCCAAGCAGACCTCGCCCTTCGAATATTGCGAGAACGGCGGCAAGGCGGTCGCGTGGGAGGCGACGGCCAAGCGCTGCACGCCGGAATTCCTCGCCGCGCATACGGTGACGGAGCTGGAGGGCTGGTCGGACTACGACCTCGAAATGGTCGGCCGCCTCACCCACCCCATGCGCTACGAGGCGGCCTCCGACACCTATGTGCCGGTGAGCTGGAACGACGCCTTCGCGCTCGTGGCAAGGCACCTCAACGCGCTGGCCGACCCGAACATGGCCGATTTCTACACCTCGGGCCGGGCGTCGAACGAGGCGGCGTTCCTCTACCAGCTCTTCGCCCGCGAATACGGCACCAACAATTTCCCCGACTGCTCCAACATGTGCCACGAGGCGACCAGCGTCGGCCTGCCGCCGTCCCTCGGCGTCGGCAAGGGCACCGTGCTGCTGGAGGATTTCGAGAAGGCCGACGCCATCTTCATCTTCGGCCAGAACCCCGGCACCAACTCGCCGCGCATGATGACCGAGCTGCGCAACGCCTCGCGGCGGGGCGCCGTCATCATGTCGTTCAATCCGCTGCGCGAGCGGGCGCTGGAGCGTTTCCAGGCGCCGCAGAACCCGGTGGAGATGGCGACGCTCACCTCCACGCCGATCTCCTCGCGTCTGTTCCAGGTCAAGGTCGGCGGTGACGTCGCACTCATCAAGGGCATGATGAAGTGGCTCGTCGAGGCCGACCGGCAGACACGCCGCGAGGAAGGCGCCCCCATCCTCGACTGGGACTTCATCAAGGGCCACACCGCCGGCATCGACGCGCTGGTCGCCGACCTCGACGCCACGCGCTGGGAGGACGTCGAGCACAAGTCCGGCCTGTCGCGCACCGACATCGCGGTAGCCGCCGAAGCCTATGCGAAGGCCGAGCGCGCCATCCTCGTCTTCGGCATGGGCATCACCCAGCACCGCCACGGCGCCCACAACGTCCAGCAGCTCGCCAATCTCGCCCTGCTGCGTGGCAATGTCGGCCGGGAAGGCGCCGGCATGTGCCCGGTGCGCGGCCATTCCAACGTGCAGGGCGACCGCACGGTCGGAATCACCGAGATTCCGAGCGACGCCCTGCTCGACGCGATCAAGGCGCGCTTCGATTTTGAACCGCCGCGCAAGCACGGCCACAACGTCGTCACCTCGCTCGAGGCGATGGTGCGCGGCGAGGCGCGGGTCTTCATCAGCCTCGGCGGCAACATCGCCGCCGCGATCCCGGACTGGGAGACGACGCAGGCGGCGATGCGCCGGCTCGACCTCACCGTCCACATCGCCACCAAGCTCAACCGCAGCCACCTCGTGCATGGCCGCGAGGCGGTGATCCTGCCATGCCTCGGTCGCACCGAGGTCGACATGCAGGCGACCGGCGTCCAGTCGATCACGGTCGAGGACTCCATGTCGATGGTGCATGCCTCGACCGGCGTCCGCGCGCCGGCTTCCGAGCATCTGCGGAGCGAGCCGGCCATTATCGCCGGCATGGCCCGCGCGACGCTCGGCGCCCGCTCGAAGATCGGGTGGGAACGTCTGGTCGGCGACTACGCGCTGATCCGCGAGGACATCGAGGCGGTGTTCCCCATCTTCGAGGGTTACAACGCCCGCATCCGGCATCCCGGCGGTTTCCACCTCACCTCGCTGGCCCGCGAGCGGATCTGGGCGACGCCCTCCGGCAAGGCCAACTTCCTCGTCTGCGAGGGCCTGTGCGAGGACCCTGCCATCCGCGATCCCGACGCGCTGTGGCTCACCTCGATCCGCAGCCACGACCAGTACAACACCACGCTCTATTCGCTCTCCGACCGCTACCGCGGCGTCTACGGCCAGCGCGACGTGCTCTTCCTCAACGAGGAGGAGATGACGAAGCGCGGGCTGAAGGCCGACGACCGCGTGGACATCGTCACTGTCTCCACCGACGGGGTGGAGCGCGCCGTGCGGGGCTTCAAAGTGGTGCCCTACGCCTTCCCGGAGGGCGGCTGCGCCGCCTACTACCCGGAGATGAACCCGCTCGTGCCGCTCTATGCGCACGACCCGATGAGCTTCACTCCCTCCTACAAGGGCGTGCCGGTTCGTCTCGTGAAGACCGTCGGGCAGGGAGCGCGCTGACCATGGACGCCGTCGACCTCGCCCGCGCGCAGTTCGCCTTCACCGTCGGCTTTCACATATTGTGGCCGACCTTCTCCATCGGCATCGCCTGGTTCTGCACCCTGCTCAGCGTCCTGTGGTGGCGCACCGGCAAGCCGGTCTACCACGACCTGCTGCGCTTCTGGACGCGCATCTTCGCCCTCGGCTTCGGCATGGGCGTCATCACCGGCATCGTGCTGAGCTACGAGATCGGCACCAACTGGGCCGGCTATTCACGCGCCGTCGCCAACGTGCTCGGTCCGATGTTCATGTACGAGGCGCTCACCGCCTTCTTCCTGGAGGCGGGCTTCATCGGCATCATGCTGTTCGGCGAGGGGCGGGTCAGCAGGGGCGCGCATGCCTTCGCCTGCCTGATGGTGTCCTGCGGCGCGCTGTTCAGCGCCACCTGGATCATCGCCGCCAACAGCTGGATGCAGACGCCGGCGGGCGCCGTGGCGGATGCGAACGGCATCTATCACGTGGTCGACTGGTGGCAGGCGGTCTTCACCTCCTCCTTCCCCTATCGCCTTGCCCACATGGTGTGCGCCAGCTTCCTGACCGGCAGCTTCATCGTGGCGGGCGTGTCGGCCTTCCACCTGTGGCGCCGCCAGCACGTGGCGGCCTCCCGCACGGCCTTCTCGATGGGGCTGTGGCTGGCGCTCGTCCTGGCGCCGACGCAGATCTTCCTCGGCGACCTGCACGGCCGCAACACGCTGAAGGAGCAGCCGACCAAGCTCGCCGCCATGGAGGGCCTGTGGGACACCACGAAGGGCCCGGCGATGACGGTGATCGCCTGGCCCGACATGCAGGCGCAGAAGAATCTCTACGCCGTCGACATTCCCCACCTCGCCAGCCTCTACCTCACCCATAGCTGGGACGGCGAGGTCGAGGGCCTGAAGGCGGTTCCGCCCTCCGACCAGCCGAACGTGCCCGTGGTGTTCTTCGCCTTCCGCATCATGGTCGGCGTCGGCCTCGCGCTGCTCGGCCTGGCGCTCACCGGGCTGGTGCTGCGGCTGCGCGGCCGGCTCTACGAGACGCGCTGGTTCCAGTTCCTCGCCATGGCGGCAACGCCGCTCGGCTTCGTCGCAGTGCTGGCGGGCTGGACGGTGACGGAGGCGGGGCGCCAGCCCTGGGTGATCTACGGCCACCTGCGCACGGCGGACGCGGTCTCGCCGGTCAGCGCCGGCGCGGTGACGACCAGCCTTCTCATCTTCTTCGCCATCTACAACGTGCTGCTGCTGACCTTCCTGTGGTTCGCCGCCCGCGTGGCGCTGAAGGGTCCCGCCGACACCTCCCTGCCCATCCGCGAGCGTCGCGGGATGGACCGTGCCAACGCCCAATCGCTCGGCGGCCCCTCGCCGGCCATCGGCAACCCCGAACAGGCAGGAGCCTGACCATGATCGAGCTCATGCAAGGCCCCCATGTCCCGCTCGTCTTCGCGGCGCTCGCGGCCTTTTGCGTCACCGTCTACGTGCTCGCCGACGGCCTCGACCTCGGCGTCGGCATCGTCTTCCTCGTCGCCCCGCGCGAGGCGGACCGTGACCTGATGATGGCGTCCATCGAGCCGGTCTGGGACGCGAACGAGACCTGGCTGGTGATGGGCGGCACGCTGCTCATCGCCGCCTTCCCGGCGGGCTACTACGTGCTGCTGCCAGCCTTCTACCTGCCGATCATGTTCATGCTGTTCGCGCTGATCTTCCGGGGCATCGCCTTCGAGTTCCGGCTGCAGGCCACGCGCTTCCGCTTCCTGTGGGACATCGCCTTCTCGGCCGGCTCCATCGTGGCGACGCTGTGCCAGGGGCTGATCCTCGGTGGGCTGATCAACGGCGTGCCGATGGAGAACGGCATGTTCGCCGGCGGGCCGTTCAGCTTCTTCAGCCTGCTCGGCCTGTTGTGCGGCGTCGGCCTCGTCGGCGGCTACGCGCTGATCGGAGCGGGATGGCTGATCTGGAAGACCGACGGACCGACGCAGATATTCGCCCGTGAGATCGCCCGCGCCGCGCTCATCCTCACGGCGGTCATGATGGCGCTGGTCAGCGCGTGGAGCGCGCTCTCCGTGCCGGAGGTCGCCGCGCGCTGGTTCGCCCTGCCGAACCTCTTCCTGCTGGCGCCGGTGCCGCTGGTCACGCTGGGCCTGTTCGTCGCCATCGCGCGCGGCATCTGGGAGGGCGCGGAACCGCGCACCTTCATCCTCGCCCTGCTGGTCTTCGCGCTCGGCCTCGTGGGACTGGTGGTCAGCCTCTGGCCCTATGTCGTGCCGCGCCAGGTGACGGTGTGGGACGGCGCCGCCGATCCGCAGACGCTAGCCTTCATCGCCGTCGGGCTGGCGGTCATCCTGCCCATCGTCCTTGCCTATCAGGCCCATGCCTACTGGGTGTTCCGCGGCAAGACCGTCTTTCTCGAAGGAGCCTATGGCGACGGAGAGCCGACGGCGCACGGGGCGCGGATCATACCTGCGTATGATCCTTCCATGCGCAAGGCATAAGACCCGAAACGCTTGGCTGAATTGAGAAAATCCGTTCCGCCGGTAATTTCCTGAGTACCGGCGGACAGGGAGCGGAACGGCTTCCTCCCCTACCGATCACCGGCGCAACCGGAGCATGGCGATGAGTCTTACCCTTGCGGTGGTCAATCTGATCGCCGGCCTCCTGCTCCTGTCGATCGGCGGGGCGCTGATCGCCAGCCTGCCCTCGCCCCGGCGCTGGGCGATCGTCGCCTTCCTGCTTCTCGATGCCGGAATGCTCGGCGGCGGCCTCGTCATGCTGCCCTTCGCGCTGCGGCTCGGCACCTGAGATGCCGCGTCCAACAAGTGACGCACAACTCGCCTATCACACCGCAGGCGCGGGATGTCCCACGCCTTCGGGCCGGCCCACCAGACTTCCCTGAAACACGACCTTCCCCACACCCGAAAGGACAGGACCATGGGTTACGTCACCACCAAGGACGGCGTCGACATCTTCTTCAAGGACTGGGGTCCGAAGGACGCACAGCCGATCGTGTTCCATCATGGCTGGCCGCTGTCCTCCGACGACTGGGACGCGCAGATGCTGTACTTCCTCGGCAAGGGTTTCCGCGTCGTTGCCAGCGACCGCCGCGGCCATGGCCGTTCGGCGCAGGTCAGCGATGGCCATGACATGGACCATTACGCCGCCGACGTCTCGGCTGTGGTCGAGCATCTCGACCTGAAGAACGCCGTGCATATCGGCCACTCCACCGGCGGTGGCCAGGTCGCGCGCTATGTCGCCAAATTCGGCCTGCCGCAGGGCCGCGTCGCCAAGGCGGTACTGGTCGCCGCCGTGCCGCCGATCATGCTGAAGACCGAAGCCTATCCCGGCGGCCTGCCGCTTGAGGTGTTCGACGGCTTCCGCGCCGCGCTCGCCGCCAACCGCGCCCAGTTCTACATTGATGTCGCCGCCGGTCCGTTCTACGGCTTCAACCGCGATGGTGCCAAGGTCTCGCAGGGCGTGATCGACAATTGGTGGCGCCAGGGCATGATCGGCAGCGCCAAGGCGCATTACGAGGGCATCAAGGCCTTCTCCGAGACCGACCAGACCGAGGACCTCAAGGCGATGACCGTCCCGACCCTCGTTCTTCAGGGCGATGACGACCAGATCGTCCCCCACAAAAACGCCAGCGCGCTGCAGGCCGAGCTGCTGCCGGACGCCACGCTCAAGGTCTATCCCGGCTTCCCGCACGGCATGCTCACCACCCATGCCGACGTCATCAACCCGGACATTCTCGCCTTCATCAAGGGCTGAGCCTGCATCCGGGCCACCGCATGCCGGCCGCTCCCCAGAGCGGCCGGTTTCGTTTGGGGCCTCAGGCCTCGATCGCGCCGGGCAGTTCGAGCTCGCTGAAATGATGCTTGGCGTGCTCGTAGAACACCGCCGGCGCGAAATGCAGGCTCGCTCCGGCGCGCACCATCAGCCCGAAGCGGTTGGTCGGCAGGCCCGCATCCTCCAGCGGCCGGAACAGCAGCGTACCGCTGCGGATCTCGTTCTGCACGCCGATGGGCGTCATCACCGACGCGTAGCCGCCGAGCAGGGCGAGCTCCACCAGCATGCGGATGGAATCGACCTCGATCAGCGGCGGCAGCACCAGCGCCGATTTCTGCAGGAACGGCTCGATCACGTTGCGGATCGAGATTTCCGGCTTCGCCACTGCCATCGGATGGGCGATGGCTGCCGCCAGCGTCAGCCGGGGCACGCTCGCCAGCGGATGGTCGGGGCGCATCACCACGCCGATGCGCACATCCCGCCGCACCGCCACCTCGACCTGCTCATTCGGGCGGGCGACGAAGCCGAAGCCGATATCGGCGCGCTCATCGGCCAGCCGCGCAATCACCTCCGTCGAGGGGCCGACGGAGACGTCGAGGTGCAGGCGCGGATAGCGCCGGCCGAAATCGGCCAGCAGCCGGGGCAGGAAGGCAAGGCCGACGCTTTCCACCGTCGCGACGCGGACCGAGCCGGTCTTCAGGCCGCGCAGCATGTCGAGCTCGGAGACCGCCGCCTCGATCGGCAGGATCAGCCGGCGGGAATGGCGGTAGAGAATCTCGCCCGCCGGCGCGAGCTTGAGGCGCCGCCCGTCGCGCTGGAACAGCTCGAGGCCGAGCGCGTCCTCCAACTGGGCGACCTGTCGCGTCACCGCCGACGACGCGATGTTCAGCCGGCGCCCTGCCTCGCGTACCGAAAGGCATTCGGCCACGGCGTTGAAGTAGATCAGCGAGGGCTGATGGAAAACGCGCGCCAGGAGGGCGGGAGACAGCGCGTGGTCGCGGGGGCGGCTCTGGCCAGCGGTCTTGGTGAGAGACGTGGCATCAGGCTTCGGACCTGTCTTGGTCATTCGGTGATCCCGGTCGGCAGGGCCTGCTGCCGAATTAGCAACGTATCGCTCTGCATTCGGAAATTTCAAGAACCTCGGCGATCCGTACAATCATACTCGCCGTCACGAAACCATTACCGGCCGCAGACCGGAACGAGGCGGGGTCCAAGGATCAGGCATTATCGGTCTTCACTTCGCCGGGAACGTCCCGGGGGATAGTGTGGATACGTGCCCGCGGCCGATCAAACCAGCAGGTCTTTCATGCCCCTCATCCGCAGTACTTATGGAAAAGGCCGTGTCCGCATCATGCGCGTGAAGCGTGACACGGAGCGTCACGAGGCCCGCGAGCTCAACGTCACCGTTCTGCTGACCGGCGCGTTCGACGCCTCCTACACCTCGGACGACAATTCCTCGGTCATCGCGACGGACTCGATCAAGAATATCGTCAACATCGTCGCCCGCGACAATGTCGGCGCCGAGACCGAACCCTTCGCCGCCGCGCTGGCGACCTATTTCCTCGACCGTTATGCCCATGTCACGCAGGTCGACGTGACCGCGACCGAGACGAAGTGGGTGCGCATCGCGGTCGACGGCGTTCCCCACGAACACAGCTTCGTGCTGGATGGCAACGGCAATCCCTTCGTGAAGCTCGCCGCCACGCGCGAGGGCGTGAGCATGACGTCCGGCAACAAGGGCTTCACCTTCATGAAGACCACCAACTCCGGCTGGGAGAACTACTGGTTCGACGAGGCGACCACGCTGAAGCCGACCGCCGACCGCATGTGCGCCACCGCCATGGACGCCTCCTGGCGCTGGGCGAAGGCGCCGGCCTCCTACCCCGAGGCGAACGCGGCGGTGCTCGCCACCGTGCTCAAGGTCTTCGCCACGACCTACAGCCCGAGCGTGCAGAACACGATGTACCTGATGGGCGAGGCGGTGCTCGCCGCCGTGCCGGAGATCGCCGAGATTTCCATGGCCTGTCCGAACAAGCACTATCTGCCGATCGACCTCTCGCCGTTCGGCCGCTCCTCCGACGGTCAGGTTTTCACCCCGACCGACGAGCCCCACGGCCAGATCGAGTGCACGGTCGGCCGGGGCTGAGCGCGGGGAGCGAGCCGGGGAACAGCGGGGGGCGGCCATGGATCTCAACACCATCGATGCCGTCGTCCGCCCGCGGCATCGCGCTCAGCTGGGCGCTCTCGGGCCGGGCGATGCCTGGCTCGCCGGCGGCACATGGCTGTTCTCAGAGCCGCAGCCGCATCTGACCCGGCTGTTCGACCTCTCGCTGACCGGCTGGGAGCCGTTGCGCGCCGACGAGACCGGCCTTTCCATCGCCGCCACCTGCACCGTCGCGACGCTCGACGCCTTCGAGGCGCCGCCCAGCTGGCGCGCCGCGCCGCTGATCGGCCAGTGCTGCCGGTCCTTCCTCGCCTCCTTCAAGATCTGGAACATGGCCACGGTAGGCGGCAATCTGTGCATGTCGCTGCCCGCCGGGCCGATGATCTCCCTCTGCGTCGCGCTCGAGGGGATCTGCACCATCTGGACGCCGGACGGCGGCGAACGCCGCCTGCCGGTGGTCGATTTCGTCCAGGGGCCGCTGCAGCCGGCGCTGCGGCCGGGCGAACTCTTGCGCAGCATCGAGCTGCCGCGCGAGGCGCTGGGCCGGCGCACCGCCTTCCGCCGCGCCTCGCTCACCCGGCTGGGGCGCTCCGGCGTCCTGCTGATCGGCACGCTGCCGGCGGCCGGCGGCCTCGTGCTGACCGTCACCGCCTCGACCCGCCGGCCGGTGCGGCTTGCCTTCGCCGACATGCCCGGCGCCACCGAGCTGTCGGCCCGCCTCGCCGAGGCGATTCCCGACGCGCTCTATTATGACGACGTCCACGGCCGTCCCGACTGGCGCCGCCACCTGACCTTCGATTTCGCCGAGGAGATCCGGCAGGAACTGGCGGAGGCGCGCGCGTGAGCCTCACCGTCAACGGCCAGACCCACGATGCGACGCCCCGTCCGGGCCAGTGCCTGCGCACCTTCCTGCGCGAGCTCGGCTGGTTCGGGGTCAAGAAGGGATGCGACGCCGGCGACTGCGGCGCCTGCACCGTGCATCTCGACGGGCGCCCGGTGCATAGCTGCCTCGTCCCGGCCTTCCGCGCCGAGGGCCGGGCCGTGACCACCGTCGAGGGGCTGGGCGGCCCGGCAGCGCTGCACCCGATGCAGCAGGCCTTTCTCGACGCACAGGGCTTCCAGTGCGGCTTCTGCACCGCCGGCATGCTGATGACGGCCGCCTGCCTCGACCAGGCCCAGCGCAACGACCTGCCGAATGCCCTCAAGGGCAATCTGTGCCGCTGCACCGGCTACCGGGCCATCGGCGACGCCATTGCCGGCCTGAACCATGTCGAGGCCGAACCCTTCGGCGGCCCCTGCGGCCACAACCTGCCGGCCCCGGCCGGCCCCGGCGTCGTCACCGGCAAGGCTCGCTACACCATGGACGTCGCGCCCGAGGGCGCGCTCTCCGGCCTGCTGCACATGAAGATCCTGCGCTCGCCCCACGCCTCGGCCCGCATCCGCGCCATCGATGCGCGGGCCGCGCGGGCGCTGCCGGGCGTGGTCGCCGTGCTCACCCATGAAGACGCGCCGGACCGCCACTTCTCGAGCGCGCGGCACGAGCACACCACCGACGACCCCGACGACACGCGGGTGCTCGATCCGGTGATCCGCCATATCGGCCAGCGCGTGGCCGCCGTCGTCGCGGAGAGCGAGGCCGTGGCGGAAGCCGCGTGCCGGCTGATCGAGGTGTCCTACGACATCCTGCCGGCCGTGTTCGATCCCGAGGAGGCGATGCAGCCCGGCGCACCCGTCCTCCACGACAAGCCGGCTTCCTCGCGCATCGCGAACGCCGGCCGCAACATCGCCGCCGAGCTTCATGGCGAGGTCGGCAATGTCGAGCGGGGCTTTGCCGAAGCTGATCTGGTGCATGAAGCGGTCTACCGCACGCAGCGCGTCCAGCATGCGCATCTGGAGACGCACGGCTGCATCGGCGGGTACGACACCGACGGCCGGCTCACCATCCGTACCTCGTCGCAGACGCCGTTCCTCACCCGCGACGCGCTCGCCACGCTCTACGATCTGCCGCGCGACAAGGTGCGCGTCTTCACCGAGCGCGTCGGCGGCGGCTTCGGCGGCAAGCAGGAAATGCTGACGGAGGACATCGTCGCGCTGGCCGTGATGAAGACCGGCCGCCCGGTGAAGCTCGAATATTCGCGCCCGGAGCAGTTCGCCTCGTCCACCTGCCGGCATCCGATGCGGATCACGGTCAAGGTCGGCGCCAAGCGCGACGGCACGCTGACCGCCATCGCCGTGCGTATCCTCTCGAACACCGGCGCCTACGGCAATCACGGGCCCGGCGTGCTCTTCCACAGCGCGGGCGAATCCATCGCCCTCTACCGCTGTCCCAACAAGAAGGCGGACGGCTATGCCGTCTACACCAATACACCGCCCAGCGGCGCCTTCCGCGGCTACGGGCTGAGCCAGTCGACCTTCGCCATCGAATCCGCCATGGACGAGGTGGCGCGCAAGCTCGGCATCGATCCCTTCGCCTTTCGCCGGCTCAACGTCGTGCAGCCCACCGACCCGATCCAGTCCGCCGGCCATGCGGAAGACGACCTTTTCTTCGGCAGCTACGGGCTCGACCAGTGCCTCGATCTGGCGGAGAAGAGCCTCGAGCGTGCCCCCGCGCCCGATCTCGGGCCCGACTGGCTGATCGGGCGCGGCATGGCGGCGTCGATGATCGGCACCGTTCCGCCACGCGGGCATCGGGCCGAATGCCGCATCCGCCTCGCCCCCGACGGCACATATGAGCTTTCCGTCGGCACCGCCGAATTCGGCAACGGCACCACCACGGTCCATGGCCAGATCGCCGCCGCCATGCTCGGCGCAATGCCGGCTCAAATCCGTATCCGGCAGTCCGACACGGATGTCGTGACCCACGACACCGGCGCCTTCGGCAGTGCCGGCACGGTGGTCGCCGGCGCCGCCACACGGCTGGCCGCCGAAGCGCTCGCCGGAGCGATCCGCAACTACGCCAGCGCCTATGCCGGCGTGGAACGTGCCGCCTGCCGGCTGTTCGGCGGCGAGGTGGTGGCCGGCAAACGCCGCATCCCGCTGTCCGAGCTCGCCGACGCCGCGCGGCGGGACGGCCGGGGACTGTCCGGCATCGGCAGCACCAACGGCACGCCCCGCTCCATCGCCTTCAACGTGCAGGGCTTCGCCGTCGCGGTCCACCGCCGCCATGGCGAGATCCGCATCCTGCACAGCGTGCAGGCGGCCGACGCCGGCTTCGTCATCAACCCGATGCAATGCCGCGGGCAGATCGAGGGCGGCGTCGCCCAGGCGCTCGGCGCCGCGCTCTACGAGGAACTGCTGGTCGACGAGGAGGGGCGGATCGCCAATCCGACCTTCCGCGGCTACCACATCCCGACCTTCGCCGACACGCCCCTGACCGAGGTGCTGTTCGCCGAGACCACGGACCGGATCGGCCCGCTCGGCGCCAAGTCGATGAGCGAAAGTCCCTACAATCCGGTGGCGGCCGCCCTCGCCAATGCGATATGCGACGCCACCGGCGTACGCCTGCGCGAGACGCCCTTCACCGCCGACAAGCTGTACCGGCTGGTGCTCGACGCGAATCAAACCCGCGCCGACGCACCGGCAATGACCGACATCGCCGGCAACAACGCGGCGTTTCCACCAGAGGGGTGAGCTAACATGCTCGAGAAACTGTTCGCGCTGAAGGATCACGGCACGAACGTCAGAACGGAAATTCTGGCGGGCATCACGACCTTCGTGACGATGGCCTACATCATCTTCATCAACCCGATCATCCTGGGCGATGCCGGCATGCCGCAGGGCGCGGTCTTCGTCGCCACCTGCATCGTCGCCGCCGTCGGCACGCTGATCATGGGCCTCTACGCCAACTACCCGATCGCGCTGGCACCCGGCATGGGCCTCAACGCCTATTTCGCCTATGTCGTGGTGCTCGGCATGGGCTACACGTGGCAGGCGGCGCTCGGCGCGGTGTTCATTTCCGGCACGCTGTTCCTGCTGGTGACGCTGTTCCGCCTGCGCGACATCATCGTCAACGGCATCCCGCATTCGTTGCGCATCGCCATCACGGTCGGCATCGGCCTGTTCCTGGCGATCATCTCGCTGAAGAACGCCGGCATCATCACCGGCAGCCCGGCGACGCTGGTCACGCTCGGCGACCTGCACAAGCCGGAAGTGGTGCTGGCGGTGATCGGCTTCATCGTCGTCGCCGTGCTGTCGGTGCTGGAGGTGAAGGGCGCGCTTCTGATCGGCATCCTGACGGTGACGGTGCTGAGCTTCATCTTCGCCGGCAACACTTTCAAGGGCATCGTCTCGGTGCCCCCTTCCATCGAGCCGACCTTCTTCGCGCTCGACGTGAAGAGCGCCCTCTCCGGCGGCATTCTCAACGTGGTGCTGGTCTTCTTCCTGGTCGAGCTGTTCGACGCCACCGGCACGCTGATGGGCGTCGCCCGCCGCGCCGGCCTGCTAACGCCCGAACGCGAGGGCCGGCTGAGCAAGGCGCTGATGGCGGACAGCAGCGCGATCTTCCTCGGCTCGCTGCTCGGCACCTCCAGCACCACCGCCTATCTGGAAAGCGCCGCCGGCGTGCAGGAAGGCGGGCGCACCGGCCTCACCGCGGTGACGGTCGCCGTGCTGTTCCTGGCCTGCCTGTTCATCTCGCCGCTCGCCGGGTCGGTTCCCGCCTACGCCACCGCGCCGGCGCTGTTCTACGTCGCCTGCCTGATGCTGCGCGAACTGGTTGACCTCGACTGGGAAGACACGACGGAGGTCATACCCGCCTGCGTCACCGCGCTGCTGATGCCCTTCACCTACTCGATCGCCAACGGCGTCTCCTTCGGCTTCATCAGCTATGCCGCGCTGAAGCTGCTGACCGGTCGCGCGCGGCAGGTGCATCCGGTGGTATGGGTCATCGCCGCCGTGTTCCTGTTCAAGTTCATCCACGAGACGGCGGGGCACTGAACGCCACTTCCGGGTGTCGGGGATCCTCCCCGGCGCCCGGCTCACGGGAAGCTAACATGGTGTCCTCCCTTGCGGCTCTTCGCGGACCCGCCGTCACCCTCGTCGACGATCCGTTCGCACAGGCCTCGCGGGCCTGCCTCCAGTATCACGAGGATGCGCTGGTCCTGATCGAGGACGGAACGATCCGCGCCTTCGGTCCCTATGCCGAGCTCAGGGACATGGTGCCCGATGGCATCACCCCGGAGCACTTTCCCGGACACCTGCTCGCTCCCGGCTTTATCGACACCCATGTGCATTATCCGCAGCTGCAGATGATCGGCGCCTTCGGCGCGCAGCTGCTGGAATGGCTCGACACCTACACCTTCCCGGCCGAGATGAGCTTCGCCGACGCCGCTCATGCCGAACGGGTGGCGAAGCTGTTCCTACGCGAACTGCTGCGCGCGGGCACCACCACGGCAATGGTGTACTGCACCGTGCACCCTCATTCCGTGGATGCCTTTTTCGCCGAATCCGAGCGTTTCAACACGCGGATGATCGCCGGTAAAGTGCTGATGGACCGCAACGCGCCGGCGCCGCTGCTCGACACCGCCCAGCGCGGGCACGACGAGAGCCTCGCCCTGATCGAGCGCTGGCACGGGCGCGGGCGGCAGCTCTACTGCGTCACCCCGCGCTTCGCGCCCACCTCGACCGACGCGCAGCTCGAGGCGGCGGGCGCGTTGCTGAAGAGCCGCGACGGCCTCTTCCTGCAGACGCATCTGTGCGAGAACCCCGGCGAGGTGGAATGGGTGCGCGAGCTCTTCCCCGCGCGCTCCTCCTATCTCGACGTCTACGCCCATGCCGGGCTCGTGCGTCCACGCTCCATGTTCGGCCATGCCGTGCACATGCACGAGCACGATTTCTGCACCTGCCACCAGACCGGCGCCGGCCTCGCCCATTGTCCGACCTCGAATCTCTTCCTCGGCAGCGGGCTGTTCAAGCTGTTCGAGGCGACCGATCCGCGCCGGCCGGTGAAGGTCGGGCTCGGCACCGATGTCGGCGCCGGCACCAGCCTGTCGCAGCTCCAGACGCTGAACGAGGCCTACAAGGTCGCCGCGCTGGCCGGGCACAAGCTCGACGCGGTGCAGGGCTTCTACCTCGCCACGCTCGGTAGCGCCCGGGCGCTGGGCCTCGACGACCGGCTCGGCAGGCTGGCGCCGGGCCACGAGGCGGACATTTGCGTGCTCGACCCGCACGCCACTCCGCTCATGGCCTTCCGCGCCGGCTATTGCGCCTCCATCGAGGAGCTGCTGTTCATGCTGATGACGCTGGGCGACGACCGCGCCGTGCGCGCGACCTATGTCGCCGGGCAGCGCGTCTATGATCGCGACCGTGCCGGCGATCCCTTCCATCTTCCCGATGCCGCGTGAGCATTCCCGTGAGGCAGCCGTGACCGACCGCATCCACCTCGACGCCCTCAACGCCCTCGACGAAGCCGGCTTCGTTGCCGCCCTCGACGGCATCTTCGAGCACACGCCCTGGGTCGCCCGCGACGCCTTCGCCAGCCGCCCCTTCGCCACGGTGACCGACCTTCATGCCGCCCTCACGAGGGCTGTGGAGGCTCGGCCGGAAGCAGCGAAAGCCGCCTTCATTGCCGCCCACCCCGACCTCGCCGGCAAGGCCGCGCGCGCCGGCGATGTAGCACCCGCGTCGATCTCCGAGCAGGCGGGGCTCGGGCTCGACCGGCTTTCCGATGCCGAATACGAACGCTTCGAGCGGCTGAACGGCGCCTATCGCGCGCGTTTCGGCTTTCCCTTCGTCGTCTGTGTGCGGCGCCAGACCCGCGACGCCGTGCTGGCGGCCTTCGAGACGCGCCTCGCCCATGATCGCCCGCAGGAACTCGCCACGGCGCTGCGGGAGATCGGCTACATCACCCGCCTGCGGCTGGTCGAGCGCGTGGAGGGCCCCGGCGTACCGAACGTCGCCGGGCGGCTGTCGACCCATGTGCTCGACACCCATCGTGGCGGGCCGGCCGAAGGCGTGCGGGTCGAACTGCACGAGGTCGGCGCCTCCGGCCGGGCCCTGCTGAAGGACACCCTCACCAATGCCGACGGGCGCACCGACACGCCGCTGCTCGGCGGCGACCCGCTGCGTGTCGGTACCTACGAACTGGTCTTCCACGTGGGACCGTACTATGCCGCGCGCGGTCTCGATCTGCCCGAGCGTCCGTTCCTCGACGCCGTGCCGATCCGCTTCGGCATCGCCGAGCCGGAAGGCCACTATCACGTGCCGCTGGTCGTCACGCCCTGGAGCTACGCCACCTATCGCGGCAGCTAGCCCGTCAATCGGCTCGCAAGCGGAGCCCCGGCGAGATACGCCGGATCAGCTACCGGCTGCCTGCGCGACGGATATCGCGACGCAGGTCGCTTCCGACGGCAGCAGCATGACCTGACCCCCGCCATTGGCGAGATCGTAGACCCGGACCGCGCCGAGATTGGTGGCCAGCGAGCTGTCCTGCGGCAGCGCCGCGACGACGGCGTCGCACGACTTCTGATAGGGCACGACGCGCACCAGCGCGCCCTCGCACCCCGTTCCCGTCGGCGCAGCATAGACGATGCCCGCCGCCGGCCCGGAATAGTCCGGTGAGGTAATGTTCAGGCCGAGCACGGAATGCACCGCGTGCTTGTCGGGCTCGGCCGTGTTCCAGTGCGACTGGATACTGTATTGCGCGGAGCCGGAGAGAAGCTGGCCGAGCACCGGAAAGACGGTGCCGCAGGCCTTCAGCCCGGCCTCGCGCGCATGGGCGAGGAAGGGCGTTTCCGGAAGCTGTGGATCGGCCGCCGTCGCGCCCGGCATCGCCGGCCGTCCGAGGAAGCCACGCACGGCCGGAATCTGCGTCGCTCCGAGGACCGCCGCCACAAGCACCGCCGCGCCAAGAAGCGACAGCAGGACCATCCGCTGCCCCGGCCGCGGCGCCACGCCGACATCCCTCTTGGCGGCGTCAGGCGCCGTGGCAGCCCTCGACATGATCCGGTCGCGGATGGATTGCTGCGTCATCGCTTCATTCATTTCAGTTGATCGTCCCGAGCGCCTTGGCGAGGCCTTTCAACGAGGCCGTCACGGTGACGCGCTCGCCGGATGCCATGGCATAGGAGACGGTTACCGGGGCTTCCTTCCCGATCTGCTCGCGCAGGACCGGCCCGACAGGGACCATGCCGACGCAGACCGCCTGGTTGCAGCCCTCGAGCCGCACGGCGACGGGCTGCTTGCGCCCGGAAAAACCGAGCGAGATCTCGCCATTCGGGTCCGCCTGCGGCGCCGTGCGCAGGATCATGAAGGGCTTGCCCTCCTGCGTCGCCGCCAGCGACCAGCTGAAAACCAGCGCGCCAGAGCGATCCTCGATCACCTGGCTCACATTACAGACCATCTGCTTGGCCTTCAGGTTCTCGTCGCAGACGAGCGTCCAGTTCTCGAACGGCGTGGTGACGCGACGATACTGACCGAGAGGCACGCCCTCGGGGACCACCACCTCGGACGCACGGATGCGGTAGGCGGCGGGGGCCGGTGCGGAAGCTGCCGCCGGGGCCGAAGGGTTCTCCTGTCCGACGGCGCGCGCGCCGCCGGACAGGAGCAGACAGGCCACCAGCATCAGGTGGGGGAGTGGGGCCTGCCTGATCACGACAACCTCAGTTGAGCGTGAAGCTGATGCCGCCGCCGACGCCCCAGTTACCGCCGGTGGTCGTGCCGGAAAGGTTGCTGCGGATGCGGCCGTCCTCGCTGGTGTAGCCCGCGCCGATGGCGACGGCCCCCTCGCTGCGCCAGTAGCCGCCGCCGACCGCCACGCTCGCCTTGCCCGGGCGGTCATCGTAGCGCAGCGAGGCCGCCGCAAGACCGATCGCCGCCGCCTGCCGCGCCTCGGTGCGGACTTCGCTGATGCCCTGATTCAGCTGGCCGAACATGTAGTCGGTGTAGGCGTTCGCCTGGTTCAGAGTCTGCGCCGCCACCTGGTTGGTGTAGCTATTGGCGGTCTGGACCGCCGCGGCGGTGCGGTTGTCGGTGTAGGTGTTGGCCTCGATCAGCGTGTTGCCGAGACCTTCGTTGAGCTGGCCGACATTGACCGCATCGGTGTTCTTCACGCCGGCGGCGACGTTGGAGATCAGCACCGGCGCGTTGGGGTCGCCGCCGAGCAGGGTCACCGTGTTCGACTTCGTCCCGTCGGGGTTCTTGTCGTACTTGACCGTGAACTCGTCGAGCTCGCCGATGCCGGTCTCCACCGCCTCGATCGCCTGATTGGTGGCGTAGAGCTGCGAACCGTTGATCGCGTCTGTGCTGGTCGACGAGATCCGGCCCGCCGCCACATTGGTGACCGTCCGCTCAGCCCCCTCGGCACCCACGCTCACCGTACCCACCGGCGCGGTGCCGGCGAAGGCATAGTCCACGCCGTTGATGGTGGTGCCGGAGGTGCCGACCGCCGCCGCCGTGGTCGAACCCGCGCCCAACGCCACAGAATTGGCGGTGCCGGCTGTGGCGCCCTCGCCGATGGCGACGCTGCTGGCGCCGCTCGCCGCGGCCCCGGAGCCGACCGCCGTGGCACCCGCGCCCGAGGCGGAGGCGTTCACGCCGGCCGCCAGCGCGTTCGTGCCGCTCGCCCCGTCATTGTTGTAGTTGCCACCGGTCACGCCGCCATCATTGACGCTGTAATAGTGCGTCTTGTTGGTGATCACCGTGGTGTTCAGTGTCTCGATCGCCTGGTTGGTGGCATAGAGCTGCGAACCGTTGATCGCGTCCGTGCTGGTGGCCGAAATCCGGCCCGCCGCCACATTGGTGATCGTCCGCTCCTCGCCCTCATCACCCACGCTCACCGTGGAGAGCGGCGCGTTGCCCGCGAAGTTGTAGGTGATGCCGGCAATGGTCACGCTGGAGGTGGCGACCGTCACTGCCGTCACCGAGCCGTAGCCGAGGGCGACGTCGCCCTCGAACAGCGCCTGCGCGCCCTGGCCGAGCGCCGTCGAATAGTCGCCGCTCGCCGTCGAAAACTGGCCGAAGGCCGAGGAATAGTTCCCGCTCGCCGTGCTCGCCTGGCCGACCGCGGTGGAGTTCTCGCCCGTCGCCATCGCGACCTGACCGAGCGCGGTCGCGTAGTTGCTGTTGGCGATCGCCCCTTCACCGACCGCCGTCGTGAAGTCGGCGGTCGCCTGGCTGTTCTGACCGATGGCGGAGGAGAAATCGCCCGTCGCCGTGGCGACCTGACCGATGGCCGTGGCCGCCAGCCCTTCGGCCCGCGAGTACATGCCGACCGCCGAGCTGAGATCGCCCGTCGCGTTGGCGCCCTGACCGAGCGCCGTGGCGTACTGGCCGGAGGCGAGGGATTCGTCGCCCACCGCGGTGGTTGATTCGCCGGAAGCCTCCGACTCGCCGCCCAGCGCAACCCCGCGCGGCCCGCTGGCAATGGCTCCGCGCCCCAGGGCGATCGACTGATAACCGCTCGCTGAGGCATCCATGCCGATGGCAACGGCATTCCAGCCGGTGGCGCCATCATTGTTGTAGTTGCCGCCGCCAACCGAGTTGACGCTGAAATAATGCGTCTGGTTGTCGATGACGTAGTCATTCAGCGACTTCAGCTGCGCCACGTTCACCGCGTCGCTGTCCTGCGTGCCCGCCGCGACGCCGGTGATCTGGCGCGTCACGCCGTTGGCCGCGTCGCCGACGCTGACCGCGCCGCGGGTGCTGAACCAGGCCGCGCCCGTGTCGGTCGAGGCAAGACCTGTTAGCGGATCGTAGCCGGCAATACCGGCAGCCGTATTGGCAACCGAGCCGGAACCAAGCGCCACGCCGTTCTCGACGGTCGCCTGGCTATTTTGCCCCAGCGCGGTGGCTCCTACCGCCGTCGCGCTCGCCAACTGACCGATAGCCGTCGCATTCTCGCTATCTGCGGTGGAGGAGTGACCGACGGCCAGGGTATTGGCGCTCAGCGCCTTGCTGAATTGCCCCAAAGCGCTCGAATTGTCGCCCGTCGCCTCGGCGGCCTGCCCGAGCGCGGTCGCATAGGAGCCACTGGCTATGCTGTATTGCCCCATGGCCGTGCTGTAGGTGCCTGTGGCCTCCGCGTGCTGGCCGACGGCGGTGGTGTTCTCACCCGATGCAATGGAGCCTTCACCCACTGCGGTCGTCCAGATATTCGTCGCCTTGCTGTGCTGGCCCAATGCTGTCGAATGATCGCCGGATGCTTCGGCGACCTGGCCCACGGCCGTGCTGGCCAGTCCGCTGGCTACCGTGCCCATACCGACGGCCACCGACAATTCACCGGTGGACTGGGCTTCCTGACCCAGCGCCGTGGAGAAATTGCCGTCCGAGCGCGAGGCCATGCCGAGCGCGGTCGAGCGCTCGCCGATGGACTGGCTGAACTGGCCCACCGCGGTGGAGTACACCCCCGTGGCCTGGGCGGCCTGGCCCACGGCGGTGGTGTTGTAGTTGTTGGCGAGGGCGCCCTGGCCTATGGCGGTCGCATACTCCTGCGTGGCCTGGCTGAACTGGCCCAGCGCGGTGGAGAAAGCGCCCGTGGCATGGCTGTCTTGGCCGAGCGCGGTCGTGTACTGCTGCGAGGCCTCGCTGAACTGGCCCACGGCGGTCGATTCCCCGCCGGTGGCGCTGGCTTGTTGCCCCACCGCCGTATCCCGGTAGTCCTGGGCCAACGAACCCTGCCCCAGCGCTGTCGACTCCCCACCCTCGGCGCGGCTGAACTGGCCCACCGCCGTGGCGTGCCAGCCGGCCGCGCTGAACGAACCCACGGCCGTAGCCAGCTCGCTATAGGCATTCGAGGCTTCGCCCAGCGCGGTCGATGCAAATCCTTGCGCCTGCGCACCTCGGCCGAGAGCGGTCGCGGCCACATCCCATGCGGCGGCGTCCGTACCGACCGCCGTGGTGCCCCAGGCGGTGGCATTGGACCGCGTACCCAGTGCGGTTGAGGCGTCGCCGGTCGCCTGGGCGTTCTGCCCCGCCGCCAGCGTGTCGATGCCGGTGGCACCGTCATTGGCGTAGTTGGTGGCGTCCACCTGCCCGCGCACAGCGCCCGTGTCGTTGACGCTGAAGTAATGCGTCTGGCCGGCAACGACGGCGGCGTCCAGCGCCTTGAGCTGGGCGACGTTCACCGCATCGGTGTCGAGCGAGCCCGCCGCCACGCCGGTGATCTGGCGCGTCAGGCCGGTGGCGGCGTCGCCCACCGAAACCGCCGCCAGCGTGCTCACCCAGGTCGGGTCCGTGTTGGTGGAGGGCAGGCCCGTCGAGGGATCGTAGCCCACCGCGCCCGCCGCCGTGTTCGCCCGCGAGCCGGAGCCCAGCGCCACGCCGGTGCTCTGCGTCACCACCGCGCCATTGCCCAGCGCAACGCCGCTGTCGGCCAGTGCTTGCGCCAGGTAGCCGGACGCAACCGAATACTCGCCAGCCGCCTGCGCGCCAGCACCCAGCGCGGTTGCGCCCAGTGCCGAAGCATTGGCGTATATGCCCAGCGCGCTGGCATCGGTGCCGATGGCGCTTGCATTCGAACCGATGGCGGTGTTGCCGCTGGAGATCGGATGCAGCGGCGGATCGTCCACGCCACCCGCGATGGCGTTGGTACCGATCGCCACGTTGAAATGACCATCGGCGTTGGCGGCGTTGCCCAACGCCAGCGTGCCGTCCCCCTGGGCGCTGGCCGACCGGCCAATGGCAATGCCGCCATAGTTCAGGCCCGCTATGCCATCCGTCGCGATCGCGTCGCTGCCGATAGCAATGGTGTAGTCGCCCTGACCCTTGGCGTTCACGCCGATGGCCACCGCGTTAACGCCCGTGGCACCGTCATTGTCGTAGTTGCCGCCCACCACGCCGTTGTCGTTGACACTGAAGTAGTGGACTTCGTTGGCTTCCACCACGCCGGCCAGCGCGGTCAGCTGCGCCACGTTCACCGCGTCGCTGTCCAGCGAGCCGGCCGCGACGCCGGTGATCTGGCGGAACTGGCCATTGGCCGCATCGCCGACCGACACCGCGCCCAGCGTGCTGGTGGTGGCGTTGACCGCCGCGGCCTGCGTCGCGCTCGCGCCGGTCGGGACGAAGCCCACCGCGCCCGCTGCCGTGTTCGCCACGGAGCCGGAGCCCAGCGCGACGCCAGTGCTCTCGATCACCGTCGCGCCATTGCCCAGCGCCGTGCCGAGCGTGATGCCCGTCGCCGCGCTCAGGGGCGTGCCGCCGGCATCGGCGTTGTCGCCGAAGGCCGCGCCGCCGCCGCCCGCCTTGGAGCCGGCACCCATGGCCACCGATCCGGTGGCCAGAGCGCCGCGGCCGATGGCGATGGCGTCGACGCCGCTCGCCTCGCTGTCGGTGCCGAGCGCCAGCGCGTCCTCGGCCGTCGCCTGCGCGCGGGAGCCGATGGCCACCGTGCGATCGGCCGTCACATAGGCCTGGTTGCCGATGGCGACGACGTCGTTGAGCGCGACGGACGGGAGCGCCGTGACCTCATTGCCGTTGAAGTCGTAGAACCGGTCGGTCGTCTCGTCATAGATCATGCCGGTCGCCGCGCCGGAACCCAGTGCGACATTGTTGCTGCCCTGGATTCCAAAGCCGGCGACCTTGCCCGCCGCGTAGTTGTTGTCGCCCGTCACCGCCCATCCGGCGAACCGGCCCTGGGCGAGGTTGTCGTCGCCCACCACCTGCCAGCCGGCCTGCGGTCCGAGAGCGACATTGTAATCACCGGTCACGAACTCGCCGGTCGCGAAGCCGAGGGCAATGTTGCCGTCGCCGGTGACGCCGCTGCCCGCCACTGTGCCGAAGGCGCTGTTGTTGTTGCCCTGCGCGGTGCCGCCGGCGCTCGCCCCGACATAGGTGTTGTCGTTGCCGCCGGAACCCACGCCGGCCCCGGAGCCGATGAAGGAATTGCGGTCGCCCGTCGCCCCTTGGCCGGCCTGGACGCCCAGCGCGAAAGTGCCAAAGCCGCTGGCGACGGCACGGTCGCCGATGGCGATGGAACTCGCGCCGCTGGCGACGTTCCGGGTGCCGATCGCCGTGGCGTTGAGCCCGCTCGCCGTGTTGCCCGTGCCTATGGCCGTGGAGAAGTCGGCGGAAGCCTCGTTGTCGTAGCTACCAACCGCCGTCGCGTACCAGCCCGACGCCGAGGCGCCCACACCCGCCGCCAGCGAATTCTGGCCCGTGGCGCCATCATTGTTGAAATTGCCGCCGACCGTACCGGCGTCGTTGACGCTGTAATAATGCGTCTGCGCGGCCTTGAGCTGGGCAACGTTCACCGCATCGGTGTCCTGCGTGCCCGCCGCGACACTGGTGATCTGGCGCGTCCAGTTGGCAGCGACGTTACCGACGCTGACCGCCCCCGCCGTGCTGTTCCACGCCACCCCGGCCGGCGTGGCGCCGCCCGTCGGATTGTAGCCGGCGACGCCGAGCGCGGTGTCCGCCAGCGAGCCGGCGCCGAGGGCAACGCCGTACAGAGAGGAAGCGGTCGAGCTCGCGCCCACGGCAAGCGTGTAGTCGGCGCTGGCCTGCGCGCCGGAACCGAATGTCGCCGCATAGGTGCCGGTTGCCAAACTGCGGTAACCGGCCGCGACGCCCCCTTCCTTGGTCGCTTCGCTGCTGTTACCGAAGGCGGAGCTGTAGAGCGCCGTCGCCTTGTTGGCGTAGCCGACCGCGCTGCTCATCGTGCCGGTAGCCTGATTGCCCATGCCCACGGCGGAGGAGCCGGGACCCGACGCCGTGTTGCTGTTGCCGAGAGCCGCGGTGTTGTCGGCCGTCGCCTTGTTGTCGTAGCCGACAGCCGTCGAAAACCAGCCCGATGCCGTGTTGGCCTGACCAAAGACATTGCTGTTGGTGCCGCTCGCCACATTGTAGTCACCGACGGCGATGCTCGAAGTGCCCGTGGCTTGATTGCTGTAACCCGCGGCAAGAGACTCCATGCCGCCGACAGTATTCGCGACACCCACGGCAGTGGCGCGGCTTCCCGAAACCTGATTTTGACTGCCGACCGCGACGCCGTCCTCGCCGCTGGCAACCGCGTTCACGCCGATCGCAATGGAATTCGCGCCGGCGGCGCTCGTCCCCATGGTGCCTTGTGCGATGGCACCGGTGCCGAGATTCGTGGCGATCCAGTTGTTCAACACGGCCAGATCGACACCACCCAGAACGGCGGGAACGCCGCTCACCGTGGCGAAAGCGCCATTCGCGGTCGGCACCTGACACGTCCAGGCAGTCGTATCGAAGGGACCACCGAACCCGGGCCGCGAGCAGGTGCCGCTGGGAGTCACTGTCATGTCCGCCAGCGCCGGCGCGGCAAAGCCGAGACTCGCCACCAGCGCCCCGCCGATGCCCAGCATGCCGAGCGCACGGCGCCGATCCATACCGAGCTGCGCGGAAGCCAACCGGAGCACCGCCATCAGCCTCCGCCGGACGGAACGGTTGTCCGCCGCCCCCAGCACCCAGTCATTCGCGAAAGTCCGCCCGGAAGCCCGCTTGCCGGTATCGTTGGCGTCGATCTTGTTGTTATCGATCATGCTGATGCTCCATCCTGATGCGGCTCGATCGACCGAGGCGGCGTGGTTGGCGTCTTGATGGGGGAAGCCGCATCGGCGGCTCTTTGCTGTTCACGCAGGTTCTGGCCGTCTCGCAGCCCGATCTGCTCGATGGCCTCGAAGGCCTTGGCGACCCAGTCCGTCGAAGGCTGGGGCACCTGTTCCAGAGCCTGCGTCGCCTCGGCCGGCGGCAGCACCCGCAGAAGCAGGTTGCGGCAGGCCGAAAGGTGCAGGGAGGGCGCCCCCTCGCCATAGAACGGCGTGGTGAGCCCGAGAATGAAGCGTGCGAAGAGGTAGCCCTTTTCCGGCGTGGAGAGTTCCTTGCCGTAGCGCACGTCCAGCGCGTTCCAGGCCGAGACGGCCTTCGGCGCCAGCATCTCGACGACCGGGTCGAGCCGGGGTTTCGTCAGCGCGTTCATGCGACGCCTCCGACGGTCTCGAAGGCATCCAGCGCGGCGATGTGATAGCCCTGAAGATGCGTCGCGCCCGCCGCGCTCGCGCAGGCCGCCTGCTCGGATGTCTCCACGCCCTCGACGACCACGATGGGCGCGAAGCTCAGCGCGAATCCCACCATGTGGTGGAGACTGTCCTGTCCGCCGGAGGACGGGCGCACGTCGCGGACGAACGACTTGTCGATCTTGATGATGTCGAAATCGATGAGCTGGACGAGGCGCGGCGAGGAGAAGGCGACACCGAAATCGTCCATCGCGACCCGGCAGCCCCGGCGACGGATCTCGGCGATCAGGCGCGCGGCCAGCGAGAGGCAGCCCAGTGCCTGCGTTTCCGTGAGTTCGAGCACGAGGCGCGACAGCAGGTGGGGACGCTGCAGCAGCGGCCCCAGAATCCCGTCCCAGGTCGTTTCGTCGGCAAGGCTTTCGGCCGATAGGTTACACCCGAGCACCGCGCTGGCATCGGCGTCCAGCCGGTCGAGGATCAGCGCCACCACATGGCGATCGAGAAGGGGAAGGCTGCGCGACCGCTCCAGCACCGGAAGGAACTGGTCCGCCCGCCAGACGATGCCGTCGCGGTCGCACAGTCGAGCAAGACACTCATTGTAGAGCGTCGCGCCCGCCCCGTCGGCCGCACGCACGGGTTCGGTGGCCAGTGACAGCCTCCCCTCCGCAAGAACCTCGTGCAGCACGACGACATCGAACACTTTCGGAAGAGCCCCCACCCCTCGCGCGGATATCCGACAATTCAAGTATTTTCGAGAGCCCCCGCTCCCTCCTCAAGTCATCCTGAGGATACCGAATTGCTTCACGCCCCCAGCGTGCCCTCTATCAAAATCGGGCATTGGCCGATGACCACGCACAAACTCTGATATCGAATATGTACGGAGAATCGAGCAGCTGTATATCTCGGAAATACCGGATTTTTTACTTGAATTAACTATTTTGTTTCAAACCTATCGCAATTTCCGCTGCGATCACAATTTTGCGCCAAAGCATCGCAAGCGACCGAAATTGATAGGGCGACAGATGGCGAGACTGAGAGAGAGGCAAGGGGTATCTAGGTACGATGGATCGGCGTCATGCAGGTGTTCATCCAATGCTTACGCAAGGGATAGAATGTCGATCGTAGTCCTATGGACGACTTTTGTCGTATTCCTTCTTCGGACTTTGCGATTCGTGCGGGTGCGAAGACCGGAATGGCATCGGCCTGGAAGCGCAATGAATACGAAATGCCAGATAAATATCCGCTGGAACTTCAAGTCAGCACCGATCTCGCCGACAAAGCTGGATCGCCACCCTGTGTTCCGAGGGTCCACCTTTCTGCCACAAGCAGGCGTATCAGCCTTCCTCGGAATGATGCTCGGAGTCGCTCAAGCCGCTGCCGTTCAGCGATCCCAGATCAGGAGCGATGTCATCCACCTGCCGCAGCCGGCGATATTCCTTCGGCATGGTGCCCCACACCCGCTTCATCATCGCCGTCATGTGGCTGTTGCTGGAAAAGCCGGCGATTTTCGCCACTTCGCTCAGCGGCGCCTCGGTCTTTATGATCAGGTGCCGGGCGTAGGTGAGCCGCGAGGAGATCACGTACTGGTGCGGCGACTGGCCGGTCGTGTGCTTGAAGGCCCGCGCGAAATGGCTGGGCGATAGCCCGGCGACCATCGCCAGACGTTCCAGCGGCAGGCTTTCGGTCAAATGGGCCTGGATGAAGTCGTTCACCCGCCGCCAGGCGTTCGGCGAAAGACCTCCGTTGAACATCGACGTGGATCGTCCCTTCAGCGACGAATAATTGCGAAGCAAATAAGTTGCGAATACCGTGACCAGCGCGTCGAGACTCTCGGCACAGCCAAGCTCGGTCGTCTCCACCTCGCGACGCATCCAGCGTGCCAGCGTGTGCGCCTGCGCATCGACGAAGCCGAGCTTCGGCGGACGCAGTTCGAAAGTGTCGCGATCGAACTCCATGCCGGCTAACCGCTCCAGACGGGCGGGCTCGACGGCGACGAGCAGATTCTGCTTTTCCACCAGCCAGCGGGCAAAGACCTCGCTCTCGACGGGAATGATCTCCAGCGCGCCCGCCGGCGCGAGACCTTCCATCCGGCGGTCGCTGTTGAGCGCGACCTGCCGGTCGGGCTGCGCCGTGAACAGAACCAGCGCCATGTGTGACGCGGCCGTGAACTGGATGGAGTTCGGTCCCGTATGGGTACGGGTCACCGCTCCGCCATTGAGTTGGAACTTCGGGCCCCACTCGTCCGGCACACCACTCAGCATTGAAAACGCCCCTGCTATCCAACCCTGGCTGGATGCCGGCCTTTCATCCCCGCAAAAGGTGACGCCTCTCCGACGTGTCCTTCCAGGGACACGAACAGGCTTCGCCGGCTCAACAAGCCCGAAGCACGTCGGATTCTGGTCGAGGAAAAACCGTTCCAGCAAACTAAAGCCCGGCTAATGCCGAGGCTAGTTCCGCAGTCACGGACTATTTCAGATTACGCTGTATCGGAATACTGCTAATTTAAGAGCACCGTGCTGCCGAATAGGCAGCAGGAATATGACAGCCGCCGCACGGGGCGCCACCATGGCTCTCGTTCATATTGAGTGCGTGTTCAAGATACCGGCTACTGCCTGATATTCAATATTTTTCTTTCGATAATTTGCATAGAAACGCCTCGAAAAACCGACCGGAGCGACACGCAAACAGACTCGTTCCAGGCGATCGGTAACGAAGGACGGATAATCGCTATGCCGGCAAGATAGTTTGCAGGCACGCGATCCCCCCCTTTCGCCAAGCCCTGCACCAGCGACAGGACCCATCTCGGAAAGGCGGGCCGGGCATCGCTCCACGCGAGGCCCGGCCGGTTCTCAGGAGCGATACCCCCGCCCACTCTGGATGCGTTTCAGCGCAAGCTCGAGCGCGTCCACGTCATCCTTCGTATTGTAGAAGGCGAGCGAGGGGCGCACCGTGCTCTCCAGCCCGAAGCGGCGCAGGATCGGCTGCGCGCAATGATGCCCGGCGCGCACCGCGATGCCCTCGCGGTCGAGCGCGACGCCCACATCCTGCGTGCGGCAGCCGTCGAGCACGAAAGAGAGCACGCTCGCCTTCTCCTTCGCTGTTCCGATCAGCTCCAGCCCGGGGACGGTGAGCAGCTTCTCTGTCGCGTAGAGCAGAAGCTCGTGCTCGTAGCGGGCGATCACCTCCATGCCGATGGCCTCGACATAGTCGATCGCCGCCCCCAGCCCCACTGCGTCGGCGATGTTGCCGGTGCCGGCCTCGAAGCGCTCCGGCGGGCCATTGTAGATCGTCTTCTCGAAGGTGACGTCGGCGATCATGTTGCCGCCGCCCTGCCACGGCGGCAGATCCTTCAGCACCTCGGGCTTGCCGTAGACGACGCCGATGCCCGTGGGCCCGAACACCTTGTGGCCGGAGAAGACAAAGAAGTCGGCATCGATCGCCTGCACGTCGACCGCCATATGCGAGACCGACTGTGCGCCGTCGACCAGCGCCCGGACGCCGTGGCGATGGGCGATGGCAACCAGCTCCTTCACCGGCACCACCGTGCCGAGCGCGTTCGACACCTGCGTCACCGCCACGAGCCGGGTGCGCGGGTTGATCAGCTTCTCGTATTCCTCGACGATCACCTGGCCGGTGTCGTCCACCGGCGCCACACGCAGCTTCGCGCCCTTTTCGGCCGCGAGCTGCTGCCAGGGCACGATATTGGCATGGTGCTCCAGATGGGTGACGACGATCTCGTCGCCCTCCTTCACATGCCGGCGGCCATAGGTCTGGGCGACCAGGTTGATCGCCTCGGTCGCCCCGCGCACGAAGATGATGTCCTTCACCGAACCGGCGTTGAGGAAACGCCGCACCTTCTCGCGCGCCGCCTCATAGGCGTCGGTGGCCCGTGCCGCCAGCGTATGGGCGGCCCGATGGATATTGGAATTCTCGTGCTCGTAGAAGCGGCTCAGCCGGTCGATCACCGCCTGCGGCTTCTGCGTGGTCGCGGCATTGTCGAGCCAGATCAGCGGCTTGCCGTGCACGCTCTGCTGCAGGATGGGAAAGTCGCGCTTGACCGCGTGCGGATCGAAAGGCCGCGAGGCCGGACCGAAGTCGGGCACCAGCTCGGGACGCAGGCCCGAGGAGAGGCCACCGAAATCCGGCGTCCGCTCTGCCGGATGCGCCAGTTCGGACGGCAGCGCCGGAACGCCGCCGGGAAGCGATGCGCCCGCAGGTACGGGAGCACGCGTTTCTCCTTCCCTTAGGAAATAGAACCCGTCCGCACTCGGCTGGGCGATACTTCCGGGAACGGACGGCGCATCGGCGCCCGTCGGAGGACGACGGGAATCGAGCGCCACCACATTGCCGAGCCCCGCCGGCACGCCGCTGAAATCGAACGGAGCCGAGAAGGCCGGGAAGACCGAACCGGAAAGTCCCGATGCCGGAGTACCGCCCAGCTGCGGCAGGCCGGGCGAGCCCGGCACCGCGACGGCGGCGGGCGCGACCGATGCCGGGATGTTCGGCGTCGGCACCGCGGAGGGAATGGTGACGGGCGGCACATCGGGCGGCCCGACCGGCGGCTGCACGGGAATGTGCGGGGCCACGGTCGTCACCGCCGAGGCGCCGGGGATGTTCCCTGGACTCGGCGGCGAAGACGGCAGAGTGACGACATGCGGCGCCGCATCAGGAGCCGACTGGAAGAAGGCATTCGCCAGCTGTCGGAGCACGCCCGGATGGGGCCAACCCGGTGCGGCCTGCGCGCCCTCGCCGGGAAGCTCCAGCGAAAGCGGCTCCACGCCGCCCTCCGGCGCCGGGACCACCGCATCGGCCGCGAGTACTGGATCAGGCGTAGGTGTCAGGATAGGCATGATACTTGCCGACCTCGACGTTCTCTAGCACCGCCAGCGCATCGTGCGTCAGCACGGCCGCCGAGCAGTAAAGGGAGATGAGATAGGAGGCGATCGCCTTGCGGTTGATGCCCATGAAGCGCACCGACAGGCTCGGCGCCACCTCGCCCGGCACGCCCGGCTGGAACAGGCCGACCACGCCTTGCTTCTTCTCGCCCGTGCGCAGGAGCAGGATGTTGGTCTTGCCGTCCTCGTCGACGAACAGCTTGTCGGACGGCACCAGCGGCAGCCCGCGCCAGGTGAGGAAGGGCGTGCCGAACAGCGTCACCGTCGGTGGCGGCACGCCGCGACGGGTACACTCGCGCCCGAAGGCGGCGATGGCGCGCGGATGGGCGAGGAAGAAGGCGGGCTCCTTCCACACCTTGGTGATCAGCTCGTCGAGATCGTCCGGCGTCGGCGCGCCGGTGCGGGTGCTGATCTTCTGCGTCGGCGCCGCGTTGGCGAGCAGGCCATACTCGGCGTTGTTGATCAGTTCGCTCTCCTGCTTTTCCTTCACCTTCTCGATCAGCAGACGCAGCTGTTCCTGGATCTGGTCGTAGGGGTGCGAGTAGAGGTCGGAGACGCGGGTCTGCACATCGAGGATGGTGGTCACCGCGTTGAGCGAGTACTCGCGCGGCGCCTCCTCGTAATCGACGAAGGTTTCCGGCAGATCGGGATCCTGGTCGCGGCGCGGCGAGCATTCGACGGCGGCGTCGATGTCGCCCCCGGCTTCCTTGACCCGGTTGAGCCGGTAGATGCCGGCCTCGACCGGCGTCCAGGGCAGGAAGGACACGAGCCAGCGCGGCGTGATGCCGGACCATTGGGCACGAGTCTTGGTGGCATTGGCAAGCTGCCGTGCGGCAGCCTCGCTCAAGGTTCGGCGAAGGGCAGGCTCTTCAGTCATCAGGCACCCCGTTCAGATGAAAGTCCGGGCCGTTCGGGCACCGGGGAGATGGCACCGGCACCGCTGCTGGAGCGGGTCTGTGCCTGTGTGATGTGGCTGCCGGGCGGCACCGAATGGGTGAGCCAGACATTGCCGCCAATGCTCGATCCGCGGCCGATGGTGACGCGCCCCAGCACCGTCGCACCGGCGTAGATCACCACGTCGTCCTCAATGATCGGATGGCGCGCCTTCCCCTTGATGAGCGCGCCGCGCTCGTCCGCGGGAAAGCTGCGCGCGCCCAGGGTGACGGCCTGATACAGGCGCACCCGCTCGCCGATCTCCGCCGTCTCGCCGACGACGACACCGGTGCCGTGATCGATGAAGAAGCTGCCGCCGATCGTGGCGCCCGGGTGGATGTCGATGCCGGTGCGCGAATGGGCAATGTCGGAGATCAGCCGTGCCAGAAAGCTCGCGCCGAGCTCGTGCAGGGCATGCGCCAGCCGATAGTGGATCACGGCGGTGAGGCCGGGATAGACGAGCAGCACTTCCGAATAACTGGTAGCGGCCGGGTCGCCGTCATAGGCGGCGCGCAGGTCGCTGACGAGAAGGCCGCGTATGGCGGGCAGCCGGGCGGCGAAGTCGCGGGTAATCTCCACCGCCTGCCGCTCGAACTCCTCCTCGCTCAGGTCTTCCTGAATGGAGAAGGGCAGGCTGCGCTTCACCTGCTCGCTCAGGCCGGTGAGAGCATCGTTCAGCGTCGCGCCGACGAAATAGTCGATGGTCTCCGCAGTCAGGCCGGGCTGGCCGTAATGAGCGGGAAAGAGCGCCGCGGCGAAGCCCTGCAGTGCGGCGACGATCGCCTCCCGCGAGGGCGGCGGACGCAGCCGGCCGCGATGGCGGATATTATGGCTGACGTCGCGCGAAAGCTTGAGGCCCGCGACCACGGCATCGAGGTTCCAGCGCGGCGGAGAAGGTTCCGCACGGGGAGGAGCGCGGTCCGGCTGCCGTGCAATCCGGTCGACCCCGCCCAGCTCGACATTCTTCGCGGCCATACGCATCCCTCGCCGCAGCGCGCACCGTGGCGCCACCGCCATCGACACTATGCGTGGCATGAGACCGAAAGGTTGTCTAGTTGATTTATAGAAAATAGAGGTAAGATAGATCCCCGCCTCCCGAACCGTCCGTCGGGCGCGGAGCCCGGCGATTCGGCAAAGCGCATTGGCGACCTATCTAACGGACAGCCTATCTATGAACGGGCACGCACGGATGCGCGGCCCGCAGCACGGCGCGTGCCGCCAGGGAGTGACATGAGATGCGATTCACCGACGCCTTCCGCTCGAAGACCCTGATTGCCGCCGGCCTCGCCGCCCTGCTTCAGCTCGCCGGCCCCACGGTAGCACGGGCGGACGATCTCGCCGCCATCAAGCAGGCGGGCGTGATCAAGATCGGCACCGAGGGCACCTATCCGCCCTTCACCTATCACGACAGCAGCAACAAGCTGGTCGGCTTCGACGTCGAGATCGGCCAAGAGATCGCCAAGCGCCTTGGCGTGAAGGCCGAATTCCTCGAAGGCAAGTGGGATGGCCTGATCGCTGGGCTCGACGCCGGCCGCTACGACGCCGTGATCAACCAGGTCGGCATTACCGAGGCGCGTCAGGCCAAGTACGATTTCTCCAAGCCCTATATCGCCTCAAAGGCGGTGCTGATCGTCCGCGACGGCGACGAGTCGATCAAGGGCTTCGCCGACCTGAAGGGCAAGAGGTCCGCCCAGTCGCTGACCTCGAATTTCGGCAAGCTGGCCGAGAAATACGGCGCGACCCTCGTGGGAACGGACGGCTTCGACCAGTCGATCCAGCTCGTGCTCAACGGCCGGGCCGACGCCACCCTCAACGACAGCCTGTCCTTCCTCGACTTCAAGAAGCACAAGCCGGATGCCAAGGTGCGGATCGTTGCCGAGGAGAAGGACGCCGACTATTCCGGCGTCATCGTGCGCAAGGGCAATCCCGAGCTCGTCGCGGCCATCAACAAGGCCCTCGACGAGATCCGGGCCGACGGCACCTATGCGAAGATCTCCGACACCTATTTCGGCGCCGACGTTTCCAGGTAAGGCTTCGAGGAAACGCCCCGCCAAGGGGATCGATGCGGGATCGGCTCGTCGGCCGGTCCCGCCGCATTGAGGGGTGACGAACGTGCCCTACTGGCTCGACCTGATGCTGCAGTCGCTCGGCCCGCTCCTGTGGGCCGGCCTCGTCTTCACCGTGCCGCTGACGCTGCTTTCCTTCGCCCTGGGCCTCACGCTCGGCTTCCTCACGGCGCTCGCCCGCCTCTACGGCCCGCGGCCGCTGGTGGCGCTGGCGCGCTTCTATGTCTGGATCATCCGCGGCACGCCGTTGCTGGTGCAGCTCTTCGTCATCTTCTATGGACTGCCCAGCGTGGGCATCCTGCTCGACGCCTTCCCGGCGGCGCTGATCGGCTTCACCATCAATGTCGGCGCCTATACGTCCGAGATCGTCCGCGCAGTGATCGCTTCCATTCCTCGCGGGCAGTGGGAAGCCAGCTACTCCATCGGCATGAGCTGGTCGCAGGCCCTGCGCCGCACCGTCCTGCCGCAGGCGGCGCGCGTGGCCGTGCCGCCCCTCTCCAATTCCTTCATCTCGCTGGTGAAGGACACCTCGCTCGCCGCCGCCGTCACTGTGCCCGAACTGTTCCAGGCAGCCCAGCGCATCGTCGCCACCACCTATGAGCCGCTCATCATCTATATCGAGGCGGCGCTCATCTATCTCGCCCTGAGCTCCGTGCTCTCCGCGCTGCAGGACAGGCTGGAACGGCATCTTGCCCGCTCCAGCGGCACGCTGGAGGCCGCGGCATGATCCGTCTTACCGACATCGTGAAGCGCTTCGGGGACCTTGAGGTGCTCCGCCGCGTCAATGTCAGCGTGCGCGAAGGCTCCGTCACCGCGCTGATCGGCCCTTCCGGCTCGGGCAAGAGCACCCTGCTGCGCTGCGTGAACCTGCTGGAGTTCCCGGAAGCCGGCGAGCTCGTGCTCGGCGAGGAGACCGTGCGCTTCACCGGCCGCCCGCCAGAGCGCGAGACGATCCGCCGCGTGCGGCGCCAGACCGGCATGGTGTTCCAGAACTTCCAGCTCTTCCCCCACCGGACCGCGCTGGGCAATGTGATGGAAAGCCTCGTCGTGGTGCTGAAATGGCCGGAGGCGCAGGCCCGCGCGCGGGCGCTCGAGCTGCTGGAAAAGGTCGGCCTCGCCCACAAGGCCGATGCCTTCCCCGCACAGCTTTCCGGCGGCCAGCAGCAGCGCGTCGCCATCGCCCGCGCGCTGGCCTCCTCGCCCCGCGTCCTGCTCTGCGACGAGCCGACCTCGGCGCTCGACCCCGAACTGGCGCTGGAGGTGGTGGAGGTGCTGGCCCAGCTCGCCCGCGAGGGCTCCACCATGATGATCGCCACCCACGATCTGCGCCTCGCCGCCAGCGTCGCGCATGAGGCTGTGCTGCTGGAAGCCGGGGAAGTGGTGGAAAGCGCCCCGGCACGCGAGCTGTTCACCAACCCGAAGCACGAGCGCACCCGGCGCTTCATCTCGACGCTGGGAATCGACGCGCAGCTCCCGGAAGCACGCTGCGCCACACCGTGAAGATCGATTAGCAATGGCTCACGGCGGGAGGGAGGAAGCCGTGGCCTCCCGGAAGGGAATCGAACCCCTGACCCCAGGTTTAGGAAACCTGTGCTCTATCCTGCTGAGCTACCGGGAGTGACCGCGCGTAGATGAACCCAATCGAGGCTTCGGATCAAGGGGCGCACGCCGCGCGCCTGTGGTCCGCGCGAACGGGTGGGCGTGGCGGCGGCTTTGAGCTATGCTGCAACACCGCGATGATGATCGATCGCAACGATAGGAAGCGCTCCGGCCTGGATGGCAACATCCCGGGGAAGGGGCGTTTTCCGGCGTTTGTAGACCGGAAATGATCATGCCGGGACGTTTGGATGTGTCGTCTATGACTGCCCGCTCCGCTGCGCCGGCCCTGCGTACCCGGAGCCGCTGGCGTGCGCACGCGTTGAGCTGCCTCGTCGGCGCGGCCGTGCTCTCGGCTGTCCTGTCGGCGCCCGCACTGGCGGCAAACTGCCCCGGCACCTATGACGGGCGGGGCCGCGTCGCCGGACTGGAACCGGGCGGCGACTTGCGGTTGGCGGACGGCATCGTCCTGCGCCTCGCAGGCCTCTCGCTTGCCGGTGCGTCCGGCGAACCGGCTCTGCGTGCCGCCCTGGAGGAGATCGCCCTCGAACGCGACATCGAGTTCGCGACGGCCGGCAAGGATCGCTACGGACGGCTCGTCGGCATTGTCTGGCTGTCAGGTCACGCGGCCACGCTGCAGGACGAACTTCTCGCGCGCGGCATCGCCGCCGCCCGACCGGAGAAGGACGTTCTCGGCTGCATGCCGGCATGGCTCGATCGTGAGCGCCCGGCGCGCGACGCGAAGCTTGGCATCTGGGCGGAGCTGCCTCTCGATGCCCGCGACATCGCGGCCATCCGTACCCGCGAAGGGCGTTTCACGATCGTGGCGGGGCGCGTGCGAAGTGTTGGAAACGGACGCCGGGTGGATTACCTCAGTTTCGGCCCGGTTTGGCGGCAGGACATGACCGGCCGGCTGGAGAAACCGGCGCGAATCGCGCTTGAAGCCCGTGGCACGACGCTGGCAGAACTCGCCGGGCGACACGTGGCGATGCGCGGTACCGTGCTGGAGGCCGGCGGGCCGGCGTTCGACATCGTCTGGGCCGAGCAGATCGAATGGTCCGGGGCCGCACCGGGAACGAGGCAGGCAGGGGAACGGTGACAGAATCCGTGCGCAGCTTGGGGGCAGACCGCAGAGCGGGGGAGACGGCGTCCCGACGCCCGTCTCTGCGCGCATTCGTGCGCGCCCTTGCGCTCGGCGGCACTCTTCTCCTCGGCGCCTGCGCCGCGCTCGAGGAATCGCGCACCGCGAATGCGCCCACCCCGCCCCCGCGTCTCGACGAGGTGCTGACCCCGGCGCAGCGGCAGGAGCACGAGCGGCTCGTCTCCTCCTATGGCGGTGCCTACAACAATCCGAAGCTGCAGAAGCAGATCGAGGACGTGGTGACACGGCTGGTCGCGGCTTCCGAGCGGCCGAACCTGCATTACCGCGTCACCATCCTCAATTCGCCGGCGGTGAACGCCTTCGCCCTGCCCAATGGCTCGCTCTACGTGACGCGCGGCCTTCTGGCGCTCGCCTCCGACAATTCCGAGCTGGCTTCGGTGCTGGCCCATGAGATGGCGCACGTCATCGCCAATCATGCCGCGACGCGCGAAGATCAGATGAAGCAGGCCGTGCTCGTCAGCCGCGTCATCTCCGACGTGGTCAACGATTCCGACCTCGGCGCGCTGGCGCTCGCCCGCAGCCGCATTTCGCTCGCCAGCTTCTCGCGCGGCCAGGAACTGGAGGCGGACGCCATCGGCGTGGGCATCAGCGCCCGCGCCGGCTTCGACCCCTATGGCGCGGAACGCTTCCTGACCACCATGGGCCGGCAGGCCTCGATACGCTCGACCTCGATGAGCCAGAGCGCCAGCACCGACACCTCCGACTTCCTGGCAAGCCATCCCGCCACGCCCGAGCGCATCTCCATCGTCATGGCCAACGCGCGCGAATACGCCTCTCCCTCCAAACCGGGCGAGCGTGACCGCAAGCAGTACCTGTCGGCGATCGACGGGCTCGTCTATGGCGACGACCCGAAGGAAGGCTTCGTGCGCGGACGCCGCTTCTTCCACCCCAAGCTCGGCTTCACCTTCACCGCTCCGGAGGGTTTCACGCTGGAGAACACTTCCCAGGCCGTGCTGGGCGCCAGCTCTTCCGGGCGAGAGGCGCTCCGGCTCGACGCGGTGCGCGTCGCCGGCGACCAGAGCCTGGCGCAGTACCTCTCCTCCGGCTGGATCGAGGGTGTCGAGATCTCCACCGTCGAGAGCCTCGTGCTCAACGGCTTCCCCGCCGCCACCGCCGTGGCGCGGGGCGAGCAATGGTCGTTCCGCATGTTCGCGATCCGCTTCGGCAGCGACGTGTACCGACTGATCTTCGCCGCGCGGCAGCTCACGCCGGAACTCGACCAGGCGTTCCGTCAGGCGGCGGAGACCTTCCGCCGCGTCTCCATCGAGGAGGCCGACAACGTCAAGCCGCTGCGTCTGCGCATCGTCACCGCCGGCCTTACCGACACGCCGGAGAGGCTGGCGGCCAAGATGGACGTGCAGGACAAGGCGATGGAGCGCTTCCTGATCCTCAACGGGCTCAACCGCGGCGACAAGCTCGCCTATGGCGAGCAGTACAAGATCATCGCGGAATAGCCGCCGTCAGGCCGGGCCGAAGGCGCCGCGCGGCACGTCGGGATTGTGCGTCAGGGCGATGCGCAGCTTCTCGATGGCGCGGCTCTCGATCTGCCGCACACGTTCCTTGGAGATGCCCAGCCGGGCGCCGAGCACTTCCAGCGTCTCGCTTTCCTCGTCGAGCCGGCGCGCCTTGATGATGCGGAACTCGCGCTCGTTGAGCCCACGCAGGGCCCCTTGCAGCCAGCGACGGCGGCGCTCGCCGTCGATCTCCATCGAGACCTGTTCGTCCGGCAGCGGATCGTCCGCGACGAGCTGGTCTAGACGTTCGACCCCGTCATCCTCGCCGGGGGCCAGCGGCGCGTTCAGCGACAGGTCGGGAACGTTGAGGCGGGCATCCATGCGCGCCACCTCGATGGGGCTGACGCCGAGGCTGGTGGCAATGGAGCGGTGCATCTCCTCGCGCGTGGTCAGGCCGGTGCGATCGCTGTCGCGCTCCAGCCGGGCGCGTATGCGCCGCAGGTTGAAGAACAGCGCCTTCTGGCCGGAGGAGGTGCCGCCGCGCACGATCGACCAGTTGCGCAGCACGTAGTCCTGAATGGCGGCGCGGATCCACCATGTCGCGTAGGTCGCAAAGCGCACCTCATGCGACGTCTCGAAGCGCGACGCGGCCTCCATGAGTCCGATATGCCCCTCCTGGATGAGGTCGGACATGGGCAGGCCGTAATTGCGGAAGCGGCGGGCGATGGCGATGGCGAGGCGCATATGCGCATGGATCAGCGCGTGCAGGGCCTGCTCGTCATGTTCCTCGGCCCAGCGGTGGGCGAGCTCGTATTCTTCGTCGCGGTCGAGCAGCGGCGCCATCATCGCGGCGCGCGCGAGCTGGGTGCAGCGGCCGGCCTGTTCGCTCATGCGGCGTCTCCCCGAACCCGTCGGGGGCCCGCGGACGGCGCGTCTCCGATGGTCAACGGCCCCCGGACAAGCGCCGGGCGCCGGGCCCGGACGCGCTGTCAACGCCGGGAGCGAAGGAAGGTTCCTCGATGGGCCAGGCACAGGTCTGGAAAGCACACGGGTCCAGACAGCAAAAGGCCCGGCGCGAGGCCGGGCCTTTTCCGTCCAGATCGGAAAGCACCGCTCAGGCGGCGGCTTCCTCCGTATCGGTCTCTTCTTCGGCCGTCTCGGCCTCGGCTTCCGCCTCGCCCTTGCCGGTGCGGCGCGGGCCCTTGAGCAGGTTCTGCTCAATCAGCTTGATCGCCTCGGTCTCGGTCAGGTTGTCGACAGCAGCGAGCTCGCGCGCCATGCGGTCGAGAGCAGCCTCGTAAAGTTGGCGCTCGGAATAGGACTGCTCAGGCTGCGCCTCGGAACGGTAGAGGTCACGCACCACCTCGGAGATCGCGACGAGATCGCCGGAGTTGATCTTGGCCTCGTACTCCTGCGCGCGGCGGCTCCACATGGTGCGCTTCACGCGGGCACGACCCTTCAGGGTCTCGAGCGCCTTCTTGAGGATGGTCGGTTCCGAGAGCTTGCGCATGCCGACAGAGGCGATCTTCGGGACCGGAACGCGCAGCGTCATCTTGTCCTTTTCGAAGTGGATGACGAACAGTTCGAGCTTGAAGCCCGCCACTTCCTGTTCCTCAATCGCCATAATGCGTCCGACGCCATGGGACGGATACACGATGTGCTCGCCCGTCTTGAAACCCTGGCGGATGTTGTTGGACGGCTTCTTGGTCGACGTCATGCTGTGCCTGCTCCTGGGTCTCGGTTCTCACGGCGCCGCGTCGCCCTCGGCGCGCTGCCGCCTGCGGCTAGCCCGCAGGGAAAAGAAACACCCCGGCTTCCACGGATGCGGAAACCGTACTTCAGCCGTCGACGGAAAACTCAGGGAAGCCCGTCATGCGGTTGTCGCCGCATGCTGGACGAAGGCCCGACATCAATTCCGGGAGGGGCGCTCCGGTACGGGAGCGTTGCGCCATGGCAAACCCAATCGACTGCACGAGAGGGTATATAGCACGAATCCCGGAAGAATCAAAATGCTGCCGCAATGCAGCGCAAGCCGCACCGGCGCCGCTGAATCGGTCAGCGGGCGTCGGCGTCGGCGAATCGAGGCGGGCCGCAGGGGCGCGCGTTCAGTCCTGCTTACCCGGTTCGGGTGAGAGATACTGTAGCTTATCGGCTACACCATCCCACTCCTTGGCGTCGGGCAGCGGATCCCTGCGATCGGTGATGTTCGGCCAGACCTTGGCGTAGTCGGCGTTGATGGAGAGCCACTTCTCCAGCCCCGGCTCGGTGTCCGGCTTGATCGCCTCGGCGGGGCATTCCGGCTCGCACACGCCGCAGTCGATGCACTCGTCCGGGTGGATGACGAGGAAGTTCTCGCCCTCATAGAAGCAGTCCACCGGACATACCGAGACGCAGTCGGTGTATTTGCACTTGATGCAATTATCCGTGACTACGTAGGTCATTTATCCGGTCTCCGTACGGCGGGTGTGAATTGTCCCGCGGCGCTCACCTAGCGCACCTGCCGGAGAGTCGCAAGAAACATCAGGTCTTCACGGCGCATGGCTGTCCGGCGCGCCAGGGGTCTCCACTTCCACATAGGTCGTGGCCGCCGCCTGTGCATCCCCCCGCCGCTCGATAAATCCGGTGACCCGCCAGAGCCGTACGCGGGAATCGAGGGCAATGGTGAGCACGTCGCCAAGGCGGATCGTCTGGCTCGGGGCAGTGACGCGCGCGCCGTTCAGCCGCACGCGGCCGGCCTTCACCAGCGCCGCGGCGCTGGAGCGCGTGCGCATGCAGCGCGCATGCCAGAGCCAGACATCGAGGCGATGGCGCCGACTGTCCGGCTCGCCATGGCGGGAGGCGCCCTGTCCGGAGTCGCTGTCGGTCAAACGCGCCTCCGTGCCCGCGCCTCAGCCGCCGTTCTTCTCCGCTTCCATCCGCGCCTTGAGCGCGAGCAGGGCGGCGAAGGGCGAATCCGGATCCACCGGCTTGTCGCGGCGGCCGTCGTTGCGGTTGTCCTGACGCGGCACGGAGAAACGCTCCTGCCGCTCGCCGCGCTCTGGCCTCGGACGGTTGCCCTGCTCGCGGCGGTTCTCGTCGCGACGCGCCTCGCCGTCACCGCGCTCGGTGCGGCGCTCGCGCCGGTCCTCGCGGAAGGGGCGCCCGCCGCGCCCGCCATTGTCGGGACGCTCGCGACGATCGGGACGCCCGCCCTCGGCCGGCGCCTCGCCACGCCCCTGTTCACTACGTCCCGGCTCGCCACGACCCTGGTCGCCGCGCGCCTGATTGCCGTCGCGGCCGCCCTTGCGCTGATGATGCGCCGGGCGGTGCTGGCCCGGCGGACGACCGGGGCGCCAGACCTCGATCATGGCCGGTTCGGCCGGCGCAGCGACCTCGGCGTCGCCCGCTTCGGTTGCCGCCGCAGCCTCCCCGCTTCCCGCTTCCGTCTCGGTCGCGACGGCCGGGCTTTCCAGCGCGGGCTCGACCGTGTGGTCGAACACCGGATCGGTGAACACCTCGCCGCTCACTGCCGTCACACCGGCGGCAGCGGTCTCGACGGGTTCCGCCGGCTCGGGCGCGGGAACGTCTTCCAGAGCGGGCTCCACCGTCTGGTCGAAGGCGACATCAGTGCCGGCTGCTACCTCCGCCGCGGCCTCGTCCGCCTTCGACGGTTCGGCGGGAGCTTCCGCGGTCGACGCTTCCGCCACCGGGGCTTCAGCGGGAACATCCGAAGCCGCCGCAGGCGTCGCCTCGACCGGAGCCGGGCGGCGGTCCATGCGGTAGCCGAGCGAACGCAGGATCGAGGCGAAGTCCTCGCCGGCGCAGCCGGCCAGCGAGGTCATGGCGACGGTCGCGACGAAGCCGTTGCCGTCGAAGGCGCCCGCCGGCTTTTCACCGGACGTACCCGGACGCCAGGCCAGCGCCGGGCGGATGAGGTCGGCGAGGCGCTCCAGAATGTCGACGCGCACCGCCCGATCGCCGGCAACGCGGAAGCCGACGGCGCGGTACAGCCCCTTCTGGATCTCGGGATCCACGGGGATCGAGGTGCGCCCGCTGGCCGCCAGATGCGGAAGCTCGTCGAGGCCCTTCTGCTGCAGCCCGCCATGCTTGAGCGCCCAGAGCTGGGCGGCCAGCGCGCGCGGCGCCGGCTTCAGCAGGGTCGGGATGTAGATATGATGGGCGCCGAAGCGCACGCCATGGCCACGCAGCACCGCGCGGGCCTCCTGCGCGAGCGTCTTCATCTCCTCGGCCACCTTGTGGCGCTCCAGCACGCCGAGCGATTCGACGATCTGGAAGGCGATGCCGCGCGCGATGCCGGTCACGTCCTCGGCGGTGCCGAGCACCAGGAGCGGGCCGAGCAGCTTCTCGATATGCGCCTTCAGCCACAGGTCGAGGCGCGCCTGCACGCTGTCGCGCGCCGTACCGGTCAGGTGCTCGTCGGCGATGATCTTCAGCCGGGGGGCGAGCACTTCCTCGCCGGGAATGAGCTTGGCGACCGGATCGCCGATCCAGCGCAGCGTGCCGTCGGAAGAGAGCACGAAGGCATCGTCGGGTGCCTCGGAGAGACGGGCGGCACGCGCCTCGATCTCGCCGGCCAGGCCCTTCTGTGCGGCGGCGCGCAACGCTTTCGCCTCCGGTCCGCCGGCGGAAGCGTCCGCCGCGAACTGGAAGCCGAGCAGATGGCCGATCACATGGCCTTCCACAACGACGTCGCCGGTCTTGGTGATTTCTGTTTCGAGCATCGCGTTCTCTCGCAGGCGCCTCATCAGCACGCTGGTCCGGCGATCGACGAAACGGTGAGCCAACCGCTCGTGAAGCGCATCGGAAAGCCTGTCTTCCACACGGCGTGTGACGCCTTGCCAGTGTTCGGGGTCGTCGAGCCAATCCGGCCGGTTTGCCGCGAAGGTCCAGGTGCGGACCTGCGCAATGCGCCCCGACAGCGTGTCTATGTCACCTTCCGCTCGGTCCGCCAAGGCCACTTGTTTGGCAAACCAGTCGGTGGAGAGCCGTCCGCGTTGCATTAGATCGCTGTAGACGGTCGCAACGAGGTCGCAATGCGAGGCGGGGGAGACCTTGCGATAGTCCGGCAGCTGGCAGGCTTCCCATAGCCGCTCCACCGCATTCGCGCTGGTGGCGAAGCGCCGGATTGCCGGGTCGCCGGCGAGCCGCTCCAGCACCAGAACGTCGTCCGCGGTGGGCGCGCGGGTCAGGCCGTCCTCGCGTGGCGGGATGGCGAGAGAGCGGTTCAGGGTCTCGATCGAGGTGAAGTCGAGGGCACTGTTGCGCCATTGCAGCACCCGGTGCGGTTCGAAGCTGTGCGCCTCCAGCCGCTCGACCAGCTCGGCGTCGAAGGGCGAGCAGCGGCCCGTGGTGCCGAAGGTGCCGTCGCGCTGGGCCCGCCCGGCACGGCCGGCAATCTGCGCCAGCTCGCCCGGATTGAGCTTGCGGAACTGCCACCCGTCGAACTTCACGTCGCCCGCGAAAGCGACGTGATCGACGTCGAGATTGAGGCCCATGCCGATGGCGTCGGTGGCGATGAGGTAATCCACATCGCCGTTCTGGTACATCGCGACCTGGGCGTTGCGGGTGCGCGGGGAGAGCGCGCCGAGCACCACCGCGGCGCCGCCGCGCTGCCGGCGGATCAGCTCGGCGATGGCGTAGACCTCGTCGGCGGAGAAGGCGACGATGGCCGAGCGGCGCGGCAGGCGAGTGATCTTCTTCTCGCCGGCGAAAGTGAGATTGGACAGGCGCGGGCGCACCAGAATGTTCACGCCCGGCAGCAGCCTTTCCACCAGCGGACGCATGGTGGCGGCGCCGAGAAGCAGCGTCTCCTCGCGCCCGCGGCGGTTCAGGAGCCGGTCGGTGAAGACGTGCCCGCGGTCGAGATCGGCGGCGATCTGGATCTCGTCCAGCGCCACGAAAGCGACGTCGAGGTCGCGGGGCATGGCCTCGACGGTGGCCACCCAATAGCGCGGATTGGCGGGCTTGATGCGTTCCTCGCCGGTGATCAGCGCGACGTTGTGCTCGCCCGCGCGCTCGACCAGCTTGCCGTAGACCTCCCGCGCCAGCAGACGCAGCGGCAGGCCGATCAGCCCGGAGGAATGGCCGAGCATGCGCTCAATGGCGAGGCTGGTCTTGCCGGTATTGGTCGGGCCGAGCACCGCCGTGACGCCACGGGCGCGCAGCGACGGCGGCAGCGGTCGGGTCTCGGGACGGGAATGGCCCGGCGGGGCGGCGATGTTCATGCGGCGATGTTCACGAAACCGATCGGGCGGCGGGCCGGCAGGACGGCCCTTTTAGCACAGGAATTTCCCATATGGGGATGCGGGGGCGCGATTGCCCGTTCGGGGTTTTCAGGCGGCTTTGCAACGGTAGCGAGGGGGTAGCGTTTTGCGTAGCATCCGGGGCGGAGTGTAGCGCTACAGGGCGCTACGTCGCGCTACACCGTGCAACCCGGCGCTACTGCACCCCGGCCTTGGCCGGAGCGGCGCGCTTGCTCACCACCGGCTCGGTCTCGAAAGCCTCCGCCTGCAGCTCCGCGATGCCGATGGCGGTGCTGACGGAGGCGCGGAACGGCACCAGCATGCGCGTGCCGGCGACGGGGGCCAGCCACACATAGATGTCCTTGTTCCTCATCATGTACTTCACCGCCGTGCGGTCCGGCTTGTGGCCGGCGACCGGGCGGTAGGCGACGCGGCAGACCACGGCCGGGCCGGCATAGCCCTTTTCGGCCTTCACGTTCTCGGTGCGCTCGTAGCTGAGGGCCAGATCGTAGCGCTGGCGGCCGTCGAAGATGGACAGGACGCGCTCGCACGCCTTGGGCGACAGCGGATCGGCGCCGCCCGGCACCATGATCAGCGCCGCCGTCATCGGATCGAAGACGCCCTTCTTGTCCTTGTCGGCGATCGGCACCCGGTCGGGCGAGGGGAAGACCGGCGGCTCGACCCGCATGTCGGTGACGGCCGAGCCGTTCATCACCAGCCGGATCGCCTCCGACTTCTTGTCGGACACCGCCTCCATGGCGAAGCTGCGCGGGGCGAGCGCGCCGCGCTCGACGCTGCCGCGCGCGCCGGCCGTGCCCTTGCCGGGCGAGACCGCCTGCACGACGCCGGTGAGGCGCCCGCTGCCGGAAGCGATGTAGGAGCGGTCGTCGACCTCGACCATCAGCGCCGCCTTGCCGAGCTCCAGCCCGCCAAGCGACATGCGGTAGCGCGCCTCGAGACGTCCGTCCGCGAGGGCACCCGTGATCGTCGCGCCCGCTCCGGCGAACGCCATGACTGCCGTAAGGCAGACCCGCTTCATGAAGGCTTCCCGAATCGTTCCGGCCGCTCTGCCGAAACGTCATTTACTCCCGTTTCGGATGCCGTTGGAAGGCGGCGGAACTGTGACTCCCGCCGGTCACGAAGCCGCTATCATCGCCGGCGCCATCCCCGCGCCGCCGGCGGCGACGGATGGCGGGCGATGCGCAAGGCGGCCTTGACGGCGCTGGGGCCGTTCCTTATAGGAGCGCACTCTTAATTTCCACGGATGCCGCATGCGGGATCGTCGGGCTCTTATAGCCTGCGGCGCATCGGCTGCGAAGAACAAGGAAGTCCACGATGTCCCGTCGTTGCGAACTTACCGGCAAGGCGGTTCTGACCGGCAATCTCGTCAGCCACTCGAACCGCAAGACCCGCCGGCGTTTTCTGCCGAACCTGGTGAACGTGACGCTCACCAGCGACGTGCTGAAGCGGTCGGTCAAGCTGCGCGTGAGCGCCAACGCCCTCAAGACCGTCGATCATCGCGGCGGCCTCGATGCGTTCCTCATCAAGGCGCGCACCGAAGAGCTGTCTCCGAAGGCCGCCGAGCTGAAGCGCGCCGTCGTCAAGGCGAGCCAGGCCGTCGCCGCCTGAGCGCGATGAACGCCTCCGGCACCGGATTCCCGATCTCGAAGCTCGTCGTCCCCGTCATCGCCATGATGGCGGTGGTGGCGGCTTCGAACGTGCTTGTGCAGCACCCGGTCGAGCTGTTCGGCTTGCAGGAGGCGCTGACCTGGGGCGCCTTCACCTACCCGGTCGCCTTTCTCGTCAATGACCTGACCAACCGCCGCTTCGGCCCCGCCGTGGCGCGGCAGGTGGTCTATTTCGGCTTCGCCCTCGCGGTGGTGCTGTCGATCTGGCTGGCGACGCCGCGCATCGCGCTGGCCTCGGGCACGGCCTTCCTGTTCGGCCAGCTCCTCGACATCGGCGTGTTCAACCGGCTGCGCCGCATGAGCTGGTGGCAGGCGCCGCTGGCCGGCAGCCTGTTCGGCTCCGCCGTCGACACGGCGCTGTTCTTCTCGCTGGCCTTTGCCGGCGACGCGGCAATGTCCTTCCCCGTCACCTATGCCTCCACCGGCATCACGGTGCCGCTGTGGGTCGGCCTCGCCTATTTCGACTTCCTGGTGAAGCTCGGCTGCGCCCTGCTGGCGCTGGTGCCCTATGGCGCGCTGATGGGCTGGCTCAAGCCCTGGGGCGGCGCGCAGGGCGCCAACACGCTCTCGCGCTGAACGCCCTCTCCTTTCCGATCCACCGACGACCGCGACGCTCGTCCACGGCCGCTGTCCACTACCGCTAGTCCACGACCGCGAAGCGCAGCAGCAGCGTGCGCTGGAGCGCGGAGAAATTGTCGTCGGAGACCAGGGTCAGGATGAGCTCCCCCGCCGCGTTGCGGTGCAGGGCGAGACCTTCCATGTTGTCGATCGCCGCCAGCCGGTTGGCGGTGATCACCACCTCGCCCTCGACGCGCGCGCCCGGCCTGATCTCGCTCAGCGGGAAGCGGCGGATGCGCATGGCGACGCCGCGCAGGAAATCGAAGCGCCGCTCCAGCAGATAGACCGTGCCGTCATCGGCCAGCGCCGCGTCGGTCGCCGCGAAATCGTCGCTGCGGCGGATGGAAAAGCGCCCGGCGGGCACGGGCTTGCCCAGCGGCGCGAACAGGAAGCCCGGCAGGATGCCCGCATCGTCCGGGCTCTCCTCGCCGATGACGACGATCGCCGACGGCGTGCCGTCCGGCGGGGCGAGCAGCGCTTCCGGCCCCTGATTGCCGCCGAGCGTCGCCAGCGCGGGATCGGCCAGCAGCCGGCGACCGGCGGATGTCAGCGGATCGTCGCCGGGAAACAGCCACAGCTCCTGCCGGCGCTCGATGCCGACGAGATAGCCCGCCTTGGTGCGGGCGAGGGATTCCGCGTCGCCGCGCCGCCGGCCGGCGAGCGTGCCGCCGCCCGCCGCGCGCAGGCGCGCCAGCCGGGCATCGGCGATGCCGGTGGGGCGGTCGCCCTCGGAGCGGATGCGGCCGGACAGCCAGAAGCCGCGATCGGTGACGGCGACGAAGCCCGCCCCGTCGGGATCGACGACGAGGCCGGAGAGCCCGCCGAAATCGGCCGCCGCCGAGGACAGGACCAGCCCGCCGCGGAACTCCAGCGCGCCGAAGCGCGTGCCGCCGCCGGCCTCGAGCCGCTCGATGGGGGTCGCCGCGATCTCGATGCGGGCGGCGGATGGGGCGGCAGACGGGGCGACCGCCGCATCGGACTGCGCCTGAACCGGAAGCGGGGCGAGGCAGAGCAGGAGCAGCGCGGCGGCCAGCGGACGCGACGGGGCGGTGCCAGGCTTCGGGACGGACTTCAGCGCGGACATGGGCCTCCCGCCCCTCACCGGCGGGCCGGCAGCATGCGCAGCAGCAGCCCGTCCCGGCGCACGAACTGGTGCCAGAGCGCCGCCGCCACATGCAGCACGACGATGCCGGCGATCACATAGGCGAGCCCGACATGGATGCGGCCGGTGCCGAGGCTCTTGCCCAGCGCGGTGGTGGTCACGGCGCCGAGGACCGGCTGCACGAGGATGGCGAGATAGAGAACGCCATGGGTGGCATGGGCGGCGACCTGCGTGAGCCGGTCCATGCCCGCCGGCAGCGGCGGCGCCGCATGGGTGAGCCGCCAGCCGATGCGCAGCACCGCCAGCGCCAGCACCGCATAGCCCGCCACCAGATGGGTGCGGAACAGATAGAAGCGCGGATCCGTGCCCCGCTCGAAGAAGCCCCAGCCCCAGCCGGTGGCGAACTGGAGCAGCACCAGAGCGGCCACGAGCCAGTGCAGGAGGCGGGCGATCCGGTCGTAGCGGGCGGGCATAGGCGGGCCTTTCGGTTCCGGCGGGAACGTGGGGAAGCATCGAATCGGCGGCATGCGGGCCCGCATATTGCGGCGCCTTTCATTTCCATGCCATGTCAGGGACTGGGGAGTTGACCGGGAGCATCCGTTGACGCGCGCGCAATCGATGGGGAAGCCCGCCACGGGTGCGGCCGCCAGGGCGAAGCCGGGCGTCGGCAAATCCGTTGTCGGCACGCCCATTGTCGGCAAATCCACTGTCGGGAAGCCCGCCGCCGCCGCGCGCCAGGGCCGGCCGAAGACCGCCAACCGGCTCAAGCGCATCGAGGCCAAGCACGCCGCCATCCTCGACGCGGCGCTGGCGCTGTTCTCGCGCTACGGCCTGCACGGCACCACGGTGGAGGAGATCGCCCGCACCGCCGGCGTCTCCAAAACCAACCTCTTCTACTATTTCGCCTCCAAGGAAGACGTCTATGTCGGCGTGCTGAGCCGGCTGCTCGACCTGTGGCTGGAGCCGCTGCGCGAGTTCCAGCTCGACAGCGACCCGATCGAGGGCATCCGCGAGTTCATCCGCCGCAAGATGCTGTTCTCGCGCGCCCACCCGGAAGCCTCGCGGCTGTTCTGCCTGGAGATGGTGCAGGGCGCGCCGCTGCTGCGCGGCGAGCTGGAGACCTCGCTCAAGGCGCTGGTCGATTCCAAGGTGCCGGTGATCGAGGCCTGGGTGGCGGCCGGCAAGCTGGCGCCGGTGGACCCGCACCACCTGATCTTCGCGCTCTGGGCGACGACGCAACACTACGCCGATTTCGCCTCGCAGATCGACGCGCTGCTCAAGACAGGGCTGGACGACGACCGCTTTGTCGAGGAGGCTACCCGCAACGTGCAGCGCATCGTGCTCGACGGGCTGCGCGTGAGGAACGAGGGCTGAATCGTCGCCCCTCCGCGCGGCGTGGGAACACCGCGCCGCCCCTCCGGCCTTGAAAGGAATTCGCGATGAGGCGCCGCGCGCTGCTTCGTTTCGCCGCCGGCGCGGCGCTCGCCCTGACCCTGCTGGCGCCCGGCCCGCTCGCCGCCCCGCTGCGCGCGGCGACGCCCGACGCGGCGCCCGCTCCGGCCTCGAAGCCGCTCGACGTCGACGCGCTGCTGTTCGACCCCGAGGCGCCGGTCGCCGGCAACCCGAAGGGCGACGTCACCATCGTCGCCTTCTTCGACTATAATTGCGGCTATTGCCGCAAGGCCTCGCCGGCGCTGGAGAAGCTGGTGGCGGAGGACGGCAATATCCGGCTCGTCTACAAGGATTGGCCGATCCTGGCGAAATCCTCGGTGGTGGCGGCGCAGCTCGCCCTCGCCGCCAAGTACCAGGGCAAGTACGACGCCGCCCACGCGACGCTGATGAAGATCCCCGGCCGCGCCTCGACCGAGCGCATGAGCGCGGCGCTGGCGGAGGCGGGGATCGACCGGGCGCGGCTCGCCAGCGATCTGAAGACCCACGCCAAGGCGATCGGCGCGCTGCTGGCGCGCAACAACGAGCAGGCCGAGGCGCTCGGGCTGCCCGGCACGCCGGTCTATCTGGTCGGCCCCTACAAGGTGGCGGCGGCGCTGGACTATCAGGGCTTCAAGGACGTGGTGAAGGACGCCCGCGACCGGGCGGCGGAGCGCTAACCCTCCGGCAGGTTGCCCTCCGGCAGGTTGCCCCCCGGCAGGCCGCCCTCCGGAAAGTCGCCCTCCAGCAGGGCGGCGGCGCGGGCGAGCGCCTCCTCGCGCGCGCCGGAAGTGTCGAGGCGCACCCAGTCGAGCGGGCCGACGTCCCGCCCCGCCTGCCAGTGCACGACATCCGCCGTGGCGTCGGAGGCGTCGCCCCGCCGGGCGTCGACGCGCTGCGCCAGCGCCGGCACCGGGGCTTCCAGCCACAGGCCGAGGAAATCGACCCCGCATTCATAGGCGACCTCGGCGATGGCCTCGCGCTCGTCGGGACGCTGGTGGACGGCATCGACGACGACGCCGTGCCCGGCGGCGAGGATCGCCTCGGCCCGCGCGCGCAGCGTCGCGTAGACGCGGTCGGTCGCCTCCATCGAATAGGCGTCGGAGGGCAGGCGCTCCAGCTCCGGCGTGCCGTGCAGGCGCTTGCGCTCGACATCCGAGCGCAGATGCACCGCCCCCGGCACCGGCCCGACATGCGGCGCCAGCCGGGCGGCGAGCGTGCTCTTGCCCGAGCCGGACAGCCCGCCAATGGCGACGAGCCGCACCGGGCGCGGCCGCAAGGCCTCCTCGGCGAAGGCGAGATAATCCTGCGCCTCCCGCGCCGCCGCCGCGCGCGCCGGCCCGCTGCGATGGGCGAGCGCGGCGGCCGTCACCTGCGCGCGGATCGCCGCCCTGAGGGCGATGAACAGCGGCAGCGCCGCGAGGCCGTCGAGCGGCGCGTCGTCCCCGCAGGCGACGAGGTAGCGGTTCATCAGGTAGTTGGCCTCGAAGGCGAGGCCGCGCGCGCCGATGTCCATCAGCAGGAAGGCGAGGTCGTAGAGCCGGTCGGTGGTGGCGAGCGCCTCGTCGAATTCCAGCGCGTCGAACAGCACCGGGCGGCCGTCGATCCGCACGATGTTGCGCAGATGCAGGTCGCCATGGCAGCGGCGCACCTCGCCGCCCGCCGCCCGGCGCGCCAGCAGGGGCCCCAGCCGGTCGAACGCCTCGGCGAAGGCGGTGTCGAGCGCCGCCACCCGCGCCGGCGGCAGGATATCGGGCGCCTCGGACAGCCCGTCGACGATGCCGCGCGCCACCGCGCGCAGGGCCTCGCCCGACGCGCCCTCGGCGCGGGGCGCGCGCCGGTGCGCCTCCTCCACCGCCAGCGCCAGCGCGGCGAGCAGCGGGGCGGAGAGCCCCTCGCGCCCGGCGACGCGGTCGAGCGTCTCTTCCTCGTCGAAGCGGCGCATGTGCACCGCCCATTCCACCACCTCGCCGTCCGCCGGATCAGCATCGACCCGGTCCGCATCGGTCAGATGCAGCGCGCCGGCCCGGCGCACGATGGGGACGATGCCGAGATAGAGGCCGGGGGCGGTGGCGCCGTTCAGCTCGACCTCGCGGGCGCAGGCCCGGCGGCGCTTCTCCAGCGTCGAGAAATCCATGAAGGAGAAGCGCACCGCCCGCTTGACCTTGTAGACGTCGGCGCCGGCGAGGAAGACCGCCGCGCCATGCGTGTCGATGCGCCGGACGGCCTCGCGCAGCCCATAGGTGGCGGGATCAGCGAGCAGGCGGAACACCGGCTCCTGATCGGCGACGACATGACCGGCGGCAACATGGTCTGCGGCAACGTGATCTGGGGGACGCGCACTCATCGCACGCACTCTACCGCACCGCTCCGTGCGCCGGCCATACGGCAAGCTGCGCAGCCGGCGCCCCGAAGCGTGCCGCCCCCTCGCGCCCGAGCCCGTGCCCCCTGCCTCTCGCATGCGATTGCGGTGGGATGTGGGGCCGTTTCGCCGTAAAGCAGGGCACAGAACCCCGGCCCTTCCATGCCGTCCTCCGTGCCGCCCTCCATGCCGCGCCCACTCCGACAGGATTTCCCGTGACCGACGCTCCCCTTCCCCGTTCACCGGCTCCCCGTTCGCCGGGCTTCGGCAGCGACAATGTTGCCGGCGTCTCGCCCGCCATCCTCGCCGCGCTGGCCGCCGCCAATGACGATTCGATGCCCTCCTACGGCACGGACGACCTCTCGGCCCGCGTCGAGGCACGGCTTTCCGCCCTGTTCGAGCGCGAGGTCGCGGTGTTCCTCGTGTCCACCGGCACGGCGGCCAACGCGCTGGCGCTCGGCGCGCTCACCCCGCCCTGGGGCGCGGTGCTCTGCCATGCCGAGAGCCATATCGAGAACGACGAGTGCGGGGCGCCGGAATTCTTCACCGGCGGGGCCAAGCTCGTCCATGTGGCGGGCGAGGCGGCGAAGATCGACCCGGACGCGCTGGCCGAGGCCGCCGGGCACAACCGGGGCGACGTGCACTGCGTGCAGCCGGCCGCCGTCTCCATCACCCAGGCGACCGAACTCGGCACGCTCTACGGCGTGGAGCAGCTGCGTGCCATCGGCGCGGTCTGCCGCGCGGCGGGGCTGAAGCTGCACATGGACGGCTCGCGCTTCGCCAATGCGGTGGCGGCGCTCGGCGTCTCGCCGGCGGAGCTGACCTGGAAGGCCGGCGTGGACGCGCTGTCCTTCGGCGCCACCAAGAACGGCGCCATGGGCGTGGAAGCCATCGTGCTGTTCGACCGCGCGAAGGCGGACGAGCTCGCCTTCCGCCGCAAGCGCGGCGGGCACCTGACCTCCAAGATGCGCTTCCTCGCCGCCCAGATGGACGCCTATCTCGACGGCGACCTCTGGCTCGCCAATGCCCGGCAGGCCAATGCGATGGCGGCGCGCCTCGGCGCGGGCCTCGCCGCCCTGCCGGGCGTCGCGCTGCAGGCGCCGGCCGAGGCGAACATGCTGTTCGTGCGCCTGCCGCAGAAGATGATCGACGGCCTGCTGGCGCAGGGCTTCCGCTTCTACACCGACCGCTGGGGCGCGGGCGTGGTGCGCCTCGTCACCTCCTTCGCCACCACGGCGGAGGATGTCGACCGGCTGCTGGAGGCGGCGGGGAAGCTGGGCTGAGCCGAGCACGTGGCTCGGGGCCGGCCGGCGGCCGGCCTCTCCCCCAACGAGGGATCGCCGGATGGCTTTTGTGCCCAGCGGACAAGGCGTGGAGGACCGGGCCGAGCCCGGCCATGACGGTGTTCGGAGGCGGAACGCTCACACCACGGACGACACCGCCTCGGGCGACTGGGTGAGGGCGTGGGCCATGAAATCCAGCGCCGAGCGGATCTGCGACCGGGTCGCCGGCCCGCCGAGGCAGACGCGCACCGCCTCGGTCGGCGTGCCGCCGGCCGCGAAGACGTCGCTGGCGACGACGCCGATGCCGGTGGTGCGCATGTGGCCGACGAAGGCCGAGCGCGTCCACGGCTCCGGCAGCTCGATCCAGAGATTGAAGGCCAGCGGATCGGCGCGGAAGCTGCCCGGCGGCAGGATATCGGCGGCGAGCGCCTGACGGGCCTGCGCCTCCGCGCGGATGAAGCGCAGCAGCGTGTCGGCGGTGCCGTCCTCGATCCAGCGGGTGGCGAGCGCCGTGGTGAGCGGCGAGGCCATCACGTTGGCGGTGCGCAGGGCGCTGGCGAAGGGATAGCCCGAGCGCGCATCCGGCACCACGACATAGGCGGCGCGCAGCCCGGCGCCGATGCATTTGGCCAGCCCGGCGATGTGCCAGGTGAGGTCCGGCGCGATGGCGGCGAGCGGCGCCGGGCCATGGGCGGGGATGAAGCCATAGGCGTCGTCCTCGACGATGGGCACGCCGAAGCGCCGGGCGACCTGGGCGATGGCGGTGCGCCGCGCCTCGGGGATGGTCAGCGTGGTCGGATTCTGCAGCGTCGGGTTGATGTAGAGCGCCTTGGGCGCGTGCTCGGCGCAGGCTTTGGCGAAGGCGTCGGGATCGATGCCGTCGCGGTCCATCGGCAGGCCGACCAGCCGGAGCCCGAGCTGGGCGGCGATGGCGCGCGCGCCGGGATAGGTGATGGCCTCGCACAGGATGGTGTCGCCGGGCTTCGCCAGCAGGCCGAGAATGCCGAGCAGCGCGGGATGGGCGCCCGGCGTGACGAAGACGCGCTCCTGCGCCGGCACCAGCGCGCGCCGCCCGAGCCAGGCGGAGGCGGCGTCCTTGTCGGCCGCGGTGCCGCCGAAGCCCTGATAGCGCAGCAGGTTGACGAGATCGCGGGCGACCTCGGCGAGGCCGTCCTGCATGCGCTCGATGAGCGCGGGATCGTCCGGCTCCGGCGGCAGGTTCATCGACAGGTCGACCGTGCCGGGGCGCGCCGGGGCGGCGGCGCGCGGCCTGGGGCGCGGCGCGCCGGTGACGAAGGTGCCCTGCCCGACGCGCGATTCCACCAGGCCGCGCTTCTGCGCCTCCACATAGCCGCGCGCCACGGTGGTGAAGTCGATGTCCAGCCGGCCGGCGAGCTTGCGCTGCGGCGGCAGGCGATCGCCGACGGCGAGGCGGCCGGCGCGGATGTCCTCGGCGATCAGGTCGGCAATGGCGAGGTAGCGCGGCTTGTCGGAACGGGAGAGATCGGGAACCCAGTCGGCCATGGTCGTCACGCGAGGTTGTCGGGCGCCGGGGCGGCGCCGAATCCGTCATAGCATAATTGACTGTATAATGTTGCAGAGGTGGCCTGTCACCTCTGGTCCACAACTTGCTGCGTAAGGGGTGTTACGCACCGCCTTTCGTCGCATGCGCATGAAGTGGGCATTTTCCCGCCTTTTCCTTAAGCTCCCGCATGGGTTTTGATCAGCTCGCCCCGAAGCCGGGAGATCTGATTGAATGTATTATTGAATGTAAATTGAATGTTTTGATGATTCTTTTTGCATTCTGTCAATTGGCACATTGATTGCAATTCCCTCTGGCGCAAGCCGGCAGCACCGCCGGCGCCTGCCAGTCAAGGAGAGCGACATGGCCACCATCACCGTGCCGGCCCACCAGAAGGGCGACGTGCTCGTCGACTACGAGGACAAGAAGTTCGAGGACGTGAAGGCCGCCCCCGGCGAGAAGGCGCTCGTCACCTTCCACACCGTCGCCTTCGAGGGCTCGATCGGCCTGGTGAACCTCCTGCAGGCCTCGCGGCTGATCCAGAAGGGCTTCGAGACCTCGGTGCTGCTCTACGGACCCGGCGTGACGCTCGGCGTGCAGCGCGGCTTCCCCAAGCTCGGCGACGAGGCCTTCCCCGGCCATCTCAACTTCAACGGCCGCATCGAGAAGATCATCAATGACGGCGGCAAGGTCTATGCCTGCCGCTTCGCCCTGCAGGCGCTCTACGGCCATGGCGAGGGCGCGCTGATCCCCGGCGTCATCCCGATCTCGCCGCTCGACGTGCTCGACATCGTGCTCGTCCACCGCCGCGACAACGCCTTCATGCTCCACACGTGGACGCTGTGACCCGGACGCTGTAGGCGCCGAACCGCTCAGGGAGGCCGCGATGGCCGAGAAGCGTATCGTGAGGGTGGGCGCGGTGCAGATCGCGCCCGACCTCGACAGCCTGGAGGGCACGCTCACCCGCGTGCTCGCCGCGCTGGACGAGGCGGCGGGGAAGGGCGCGCAGCTCGTGGTGTTCCCCGAGACCTTCGTGCCCTGGTACCCCTATTTCTCCTTCGTGCTCCCGCCGGTGCTGACCGGGGCGGAACATCTGCGGCTCTACGACAACGCGGTCATCGTCCCCGGGCCGGTGACGGAGGCCGTCGGCGCCGCCGCCCGCCGGCTCGGCGTGGTGGTCGTGCTCGGGGTGAACGAGCGCGACCACGGCTCGCTCTACAACACCCAGCTCATCTTCGACGCCGATGGCAGCCTCAAGCTCAAGCGCCGCAAGATCACCCCGACCTTCCACGAGCGGATGATCTGGGGCCAGGGCGACGGCGCGGGGCTGAAGGCGGTCGACACGGCGGTCGGCAAGGTCGGCGCGCTGGCCTGCTGGGAGCACTACAACCCGCTCGCCCGCTACGCGCTGATGGCGCAGCACGAGGAGATCCACGTCGCGCAGTTCCCCGGATCGCTGGTGGGACCGATCTTCGCCGAGCAGATCGAGGTGACGATCCGCCACCACGCGCTGGAATCGGGCTGCTTCGTGGTCAATGCCACCGGCTGGCTCACCGACGAGCAGATCGCCCGCATCGCGCCGGAGGAGAAGCTGCGCAAGGCGCTGACCGGCGGCTGCATGACGGCGATCGTCTCGCCCGAGGGCAGCCATGTAGTGCCACCGCTGACCTCCGGCGAGGGCATCCTCATCGCCGATCTCGACATGGGCCTCATCACCAAGCGCAAGCGGATGATGGATTCGGTCGGCCATTACGCCCGGCCGGAGCTGCTCAGCCTCAACCTCGACAACCGGCCCGCCGTGCCCGTGCACGCCGGCGCTTTCCCCGTCCAGACAGGGAGTGCTTCCGATGAAACCGATGGACCCGGCGACCAATCTCGCGCCGATGCCGACGGAGCACCTGATCAACGAGTTGCAGTCCTACGGGGTGCGGCTCGTTGATCCCAAGGCCGGAGCGGAGAGCCGGCGCGGCGGCGCCGGTCCTTCCGATCACAAGGCGCTGACCCTCGACGGCATGACGGTGATGGTGCCGGTGCACACCGCCCCGGCCTTCGACAGCCCGTACCTCGTCGAGAAGCCCGACGCCTACGGGCGAAGCCGCATCAGCCGCGACGGGCTGGTGATCGGCGAGGTGTCCTTCCCGCTGCAGCCGAAATTCTATGGGCTCTCCACGGCGGACGGCATTCCCTATTCCAAGATCGCCGTGCTGCACGGGCGCGACGTGCTGGCGACCACGGTGCTGCAGACCTGCATCCGCTACCAGAGCCGCACCAAGACCTGCCAGTTCTGCGCCATCGGCCAGTCGCTGGCGGCGGGACGCACCATCGAGCGCAAGACCCCGGCGCAGCTCGCCGAAGTCGCCAAGGCCGCCGTGGAGCTGGACGGCGTGAAGCACATGGTGATGACCACCGGCACGCCGCCGGGCAAGGACCGGGGTGCCGCCATCCTCACCGAGAGCGCGCAAGCGGTGAAGGCGGCGGTGGACCTGCCCATCCAGGTGCAGTGCGAGCCGCCGGACGATGACGCTTGGTTCGACCGCATGCACGCGGCAGGCGCCGATGCGCTCGGCATGCATCTGGAGGCCGTCACCGAGGAGGTGCGCGCCCGCATCATGCCCGGCAAGGCGCAGGTCTCGGTGGAGCACTATTTCGAAGCCTTCGAGGCCGCCGTGCCGGTGTTCGGGCGCGGGCAGGTCTCCACCTATATCCTCGCCGGGCTCGGCGATACGCGCGAGGACATCCTTTCCGTCTGCGACCGGCTGACCCGCATCGGTGTCTATCCCTTCGTCGTGCCCTTCGTGCCGATCTCCGGCACGCCGCTGGAAAGCCACAAGACGCCCTCGCCCGCCTTCATGAATTCCATCCTCGGCCCGCTCTCCGGCATGCTGCTGGCGACCGGGCTGAAGGCGATCGAGGTGAAGGCCGGCTGCGCCAAATGCGGCGCCTGCTCGGCGCTCTCCACCTATGAGCGGAGGGCCTGCTCGTGATCTTCGAGCCCTTCCGTCCCTTCATCGCAGCCGACTTTCAGGTGAAGTTCGCCACCGTGACGTGGGAGCGGCGCTGCGCCGCGCATCTGCGCCGGCAGGTGTTCTGCGAGGAGCAGGGCCTGTTCGACGGCGACGACCGCGACGCCATCGACGAGGCCGCCATCCCCATCGTCGCCGTCTCCATGCTCGGGCTGGTGGCGGACGACGTGGTCGGCACGGTGCGCATCCACGAGGCCGAGCCGGGCGTGTGGTGGGGCTCGCGCCTCGCCGTGGCGGCGGATTATCGGAAAGTGGGCGCGCTCGGCGCGGCGCTGATCAGGCTCGCCGTCTCCTCCGCCCATGCGCGCGGCTGTACCCGCTTCCTCGCCCATGTGCAGGCGCAGAACGGCCTGCTGTTCCGCCGGCTGCACTGGTCCATCGTCGAGGAGAAGGAGCTGCACGGCCGCCCGCATTACCTGATGCAGGCGGACCTCGCGCATTACCCGCCGATCCTCGACGCCGAGACCGGCTTCCACGCCCTCGCGCGCAATAGTTTGCCCCGGAAGGCGGCATGAGATGAGCACGCTCGCCCTCACCCCCATCGCTTTCGAGGCCGTCGCGGCGGCGCTGCGCGCTTCCAAGGGCATGGCGGCCAAGGCCGATATCGGGATCGCCGCCGCGCGGCTCGGATTGAGCGGGGCGGACGCGGTGGCGGTCGGCGACGACTGCGCGGCGATCCCCGACGGCGACGGCTTCCTGCTGCTCGCCATCGAGGGCTTCATGAACGGCTTCGTCGCCGGCGACCCATGGTTCGCCGGCTGGTGCGGGGTGATGGTCAACCTCTCCGACATCGCCGCCATGGGCGGGCGGCCGGTCGCCGTGGTCGACGCAGTCTGGGCGGCCGGCGAGGCGGAGGCCGCGCCGGTGCTGGACGGGCTGCGCGCCGCCTCGCAGCGCTTCGGCGTGCCGGTGGTCGGCGGCCACACCAACCTCGACACCGACCGGGGCCAGCTTTCCGTCGCCGTGCTCGGGCGGGCATCGAAGCTGCTCACCAGCTTCGACGCCCGGCCCGGCGAGACGCTGATCGCCGCCATCGACCTGCGCGGACGCTACCGCGAGCCCTTCTCCAACTGGGAGGCGGCGCTGGAGGCCCCGGCCGAGCGCCTGCGCGGCGACCTCGAACTCCTGCCCGTCATCGCCGAGAGCGGCCTCTCCCGCGCCGCCAAGGACATCAGTCAGGGCGGGCTCGTCGGCACGGCCGCCATGCTGGCGGAATGCTCCGGCGTCGGCATCGAGATCGATCTGTCGCGCGTGCCGGCGCCGGAAGGCGTCGATCCCGCGCGCTGGCTGATGAGCTTTCCGAGCTATGGCTACCTGCTCTCCGCCGCCGCGAATGATGTGCCGGCCATCCTGTCGCTGTTCAAGGGGCGCGGCATCGCCGCATCCGCCATCGGCGCGGTGACGGCGGACCGGCGCGTCACCGTGACGAACGGCGCCGCGCGGGAAACCATCTGGGACTTCGCGCAGCGCGCCCTGCTCGGCTGCGGGCCTGTCGCCGCCACGGCGGAGGACGCCGCATGAGCCGTTCGCTGCGCATCGCCCTCCTCGCCCATTCCACCAATCCGCGCGGCGGCGTGGCGCACGCGCTGGAACTGGGCGACGCGCTCACCCGGCTCGGCCACGAGGCGGTGGTGCACGCGCCCGACCCGAAAGGCGCCGGCTTCTTCCGCCCGAGCCTGTGCCGGACGGTGAGCGTGGCGGCCTCGACGGTGGGCGCCGATGTCGCCGAGATGGTGCGCATCCGCGCCGGCGATTATGTCAGCCATTTCGAGGATCCGGCGAACCGGGGCTTCGACATCTTCCACGCGCAGGACGGCATTTCCGGCAACGCGCTGGCGACGCTGAAGCAGCGCGGCTTCATCCCAGGCTTCGCGCGCACCGTCCACCATGTCGACGCCTTCCGCGACCCCGCGCTGGCCGAGCTCCAGCGCCGCGCCATCGTGAGCGCCGACCGGCATTTCGTCGTCAGCCGTCTCTGGCAGGGGCTGCTGGCGGAGATGTTCGGGCTTCCGGCGGTCCTCGTCGGCAACGGCGTCGACACCCGGCGCTTCTCGCCCCTGACCGACGGGCGCGAGCCGCCGCTCGCCGCCCGGCTCGGCCTCGGCGCCGGGCCCATCGTGCTCGCCGTCGGCGGGGTGGAGGAGCGCAAGAACACGCGGCGCCTGCTCGACGCCTTCGTCCAGCTCCGGGCGATGCACCCGCGCGCCCAGCTCGTCATCGCCGGCGGCGCCTCGGTGCTCGACCACCACGCCTATCGCGCGGATTTCGAGGCGGCGCTCGCCACTTCCGGCCTGCCGGCCGACGCGGTGATCCGCACCGGCCCGCTGGCGCAGGACGACATGCCCGCCCTCTACAGGCTGGCCGACGTGCTGGCCTTCGCCTCGGTGAAGGAGGGTTTCGGCCTGGTGGCGCTGGAGGCGATGGCCTGCGGCGTGCCGGCGGTGGTGTCGGCCATCGCGCCCTTCACCGAGCATATCGGCGAGGAGGAGGCGGTCTGGTGCGATCCGCTCAGCGCCGGCTCCATCGCCAACGCGCTGATGCTGGCGCTGAAGCCCGAGACGCGCCGGCGCCTCGCCGCCCTCGGCCCCCCCGCCGCCGCCCGCCACGACTGGGCGACGACCGCCCGGGCGCACCTGCCCACCTATGAAAGCCTCGCGGAGCCCGCCCATGCGTGAGACGCCCCATGCCTGAGATGCGCTTCACCATCCGCTGGCCCGACGGCACGGCCGAGAGCTGCTATTCGCCCTCACTGGTCATCCGGGATTATTTCGCTCCCGGTACGAGCTATCCGCTCGCGGACTTCCTGGAGAAGAGCCGCGAGGCGCTGACCGTCGCCAGCCAGCGCGTCGAGGCCCGCTACGGCTTCCCCTGCTCGCGCGCCCTGGGCCAGCTCGCCCGCATCGAGGCGGGCGCACGCACCTTCTCAGCCTTTCCCGATCCCCGCGTCACCGTCGAGGCCTTCGACGCGTGAAGCCTTCGACGCGTGACGCCCTGGAGATTCCTGTGATGAACGAGAACCGCATCGAGCACTACCCGGTGGTCATCGTCGGCGGCGGTCAGGCCGGCCTGTCGACGAGCCATCACCTGCGCGCGCAGGGCATCGACCATCTGGTGCTGGAGAAGCACAAGGCGATGCATGCGTGGGCGACCCAGCGCTGGGACAATTTCTGCCTGGTGACGCCGAACTGGCAGTGCGACCTGCCGGGGCATCCCTATCAGGGCGACAACCCCGACGGCTTCATGAAGAAGGACGAGATCCTCGCCTATCTCGCCGGCTTCCGCGCCAGGGTCGATCCGCCGATCCGCGAGGGCGTCACCGTCCGCCGGGTGAGCGCGCGCGCCGGGGGCGGCTTCCATGTCTCGACCACCTCGGGCGAGGTGAGCGCCGACAATGTGGTGGTCGCCTCCGGCGGCTATCACGAGCCGATCGTGCCGCGCATGGCCGAGCGCCTGCCGGGCGCCGTCGCGCAGATCCATTCCGCCGAGTACCGCAACGCCGGGCAGCTCCCCGCGGGCGCGGTGCTGGTGGTGGGCTCGGGCCAGTCCGGCGCGCAGATCGCCGAGGACCTGCACCTCGCCGGGCGCAAGGTGTTCCTGGCGGTGGGCAACGCCCCGCGCTGCGCCCGCTTCTACCGCGGCCGCGACGTCGTCGCCTGGCTCGCCGACATGGGCTATTACGACATGCCGGTGGAGGAGCACCCCCTGCGCGAGGGCGTGCGCGACAACACCAACCACTATGTGACCGGCCGCGACGGCGGGCGCGACATCGACCTGAGGAAGTTCGCCGCCGAGGGCATGGAGCTCTACGGCGCGCTGCGCGACTATGACGGCGGGCGGCTGGTGTTCGACACCAATCTGCGCGCGGCGCTGGACGACGCCGACCGCACCTATAACGGCATCAACGCCGCCATCGACACCCACATCGCCGCCCATAACGTCGCCGCGCCGCCGCCCTCGGTCTACGAACCGGTCTGGCAGCCGGCGGGCGAGCGGGAGACGCTGGACCTCGCCTCGTCCGGCATCGCCGCCATCGTCTGGTGCATCGGCTTCCGCCCGGATTTCCGCTGGCTCGACGCGCCCGTCTTCAACGGCGCCGGCCATCCCCAGCACCGGCGCGGGGTGACGGCGCGCGAAGGCGTCTATTTCATCGGCCTGCCCTGGCTGCACACCTGGGGCTCCGGCCGCTTCGGCAGCGTGGGGCGCGACGCCGAGCACATCGTCGCCCACATCGCCGCCCGCACGCTGAAGGAAAGCGCGGCATGAACGTGGCCGTCTCCCCCGACACGCTGCCCGGCGCCGACGCGGCGGCAGGGATCGCCACCGTCGAGACGGTGCGGCTCGGCATGCCGCATCTGGCGCTGGGCGGCCTGTCGGAGAGCTGGCTCATGAAGGATCTCGGCCACCGCCACTGGATGCTGCTGGCGCGCATGGCGGGACGGGCGGTGCCGGATTTCCGCGACGGCGACGGCGCGCCGGTCTACGCCGCCTTCTCGGCGCTGTCGGTGACCGGGGCGGACTTCGCGGCGCTCGGCGAGAACGACCTTCTCACCATCCGCTCCGGGATCGCGCGGGTCTCGCGCACCCAGTGCGCCAGCCGCCATGCGCTCAGCCGCGCCGGGCAGCCGGTGGGCGAGGTCGAGCTCGTCTCGGCCTTCGTGCGCCGGGCGAACGGCGGCGGCAATCATACCGTTGCCCGCGTGGCGCTGGACGGCTTCCCCCCGGCCGCCGCGCCGATGGCGGACGGCCTTGCCGGGCTGGCGGCGGAAATGCGCGCGGGCCGCCGCCGGGAGCATCTCGGCTTCGACCTCGCCGAACCCGCGACGGGCGGGGCCTTCGACATCGATCGATCCCTCGAGATCGACCCTTGCCCGGCGCAGGACTTCAACGGCGCCGGCTTTCTCTATTTCTCCAGCTTCGTCGCCTTCGTCGACCGGGCCGAATGGCATTTCGACAACCGCCGGGCCGCCCGCCCCACCACGCTGCGGCGCGACGTGTTCTTCCACGCCAATATCGACCCCGGCGAGCGGCTGCGGGTGCGCTGGCTGGCGGAGCGGCGCGACGGGGGAAGGCTCGCCCATCGCTGCCGGCTGGAACGCCTGGGCGACGGCGCGCGCCTCGCCGATGCCTTCACCCTGCGGGCCTTGTGAGGGAGAGGCGACCCGCTCGCCGACATGCGGACGGCCAATGTCATCCGGCTGTGAGAAATCGTACGAAAGCCCGTTGCATTCGCCGCGCGGCTGGGGCATAGAGACGGCCCGTTCGGGGCGGCAACCAATGCCGGATCGGACGACGGAGCGAGCGGGTGTAGCTCAGGGGTAGAGCACAACCTTGCCAAGGTTGGGGTCGTGGGTTCGAATCCCATCGCCCGCTCCAAAATTTCAAGCCTATCGATAGATTTGACGCAAGCCGCCAAAGGGCGGCTTTGTTGTTTCCGGCGTGGTGACCAGCAAGGCGGCTGTGCTCACCAACTCCCCGCCTGTGGATAACCGCCGTTTCCCCTCACGAAACGAAGGGCGTCACCTTCCGGCTGCGGATGATGCCCGCGCCATTCCGTGATCGCAGGGCCGCCGCCGCTCCGAGCGGTCAGCCATCGGGACGTCCCCGCCCGCACGGAGGGCACGGAAAGCCGTGTTCGCTTTGCGCTGAATCGGCGGCCGCTGGAGCCCTGCCGATCCCGAGGGGGAGGCCAAGGGGTCTTGCCTTGTTCACCGCATCGCCGCGCGATGGCGTGAGCCGACGGGCCCAGGCGGCCGACGCCGATGTTCCCACCAGGGCATAAGGGTCATGCGAAACGACGACTAACCACCTGCGAGCCTGACGGCGACACGCCCCCGGACCTTGCCATCCAGCAGGTCGGCGGCCATCGCGATCGCTTCATCGAGACGGATCTCCGTCGCGATCGCGTCGATCCCGGCGAGGGGCAGCTCCGTCGCGAGCCGCTGCCACGCCGCCGACCGCAGCGGCGCCGGGCAATACACGCTGTCCACGCCGGCGAGCGTGATGCCACGCAGGATGAAGGGGGCCACCGTGGCCGGCAAATCCATGCTACCGGCCAGACCGCAGGCGGCGACCGTACCGCCATAGCGCGTCTGTGCGCACGCATTGGCAAGCGTGGTGCCGCCGACGCTGTCGATCACACCGGCCCAGAGCTCCTTGCCCAGCGGACGACCCGGCGCCGCGAGCTCGACGCGGGGAATGATCCTCTTGGCGCCGATCCGCTCCAGATAGTCCGCCTCCTCCGGCCGTCCGGTGGAGGCGACAACGGTGTAGCCGCCGGCGGCCAGGAGCGAGATGGCAAAGCTGCCTACCCCGCCCGAGGCGCCGGTGACGAGAATCTCGCCCCCGTCCGGCTTCATCCCGTGCCGTTCGAGCGCCATCACGCACAGCATCGCCGTGAAGCCGGCCGTGCCGATGGACATGGCCTGCCGCATCGAGAAACGGGCCGGCAAGGGAACCAGCCATTCGCTCTTCACGCGAGCCCGCTCGGCGAGCCCGCCCCAATGGACCTCGCCGAGGCCGCAGCCGTTGACCAGCACCTTGTCACCAGGCGCGAAGCCCGGCGCAAGGCTGTGCGTCACCTCACCGGCCAGATCGATGCCCGGCACCATGGGGAATCGCCGGACAACCGGCCCGCGGCCGGTGATGGCGAGCGCATCCTTGTAGTTGAGGCTGGAATAGTCGACGGCCACCGTGACGTCGCCCTCCGGCAACGCGCTCTCATCCACCTCCGAGAGCCGGGCCTGGTACATGTCGTCGTCCTTGGTGACGAGTATGGCGCGAAACATCGGATGCTCCTCCCTCAGGCCCGAACGCGGTCATAGCGGAAGAGCTTCTCGGCATTCTCCCAGAGAAGCTTGCGGCGCGGCGCCTCGCGCAGCCCGAGCGCGTCCAGCTGGGGCAGCACCTCCTCATGGGTCAGCAACGGGAAGTCCGTTCCCCACACCACCTTGTCCTGCCCCCAGGAATTGATGAAGTGCACCATCTCCGGCTTCCAGTAGCGCGGCGCATAGGCCGTCGTGCCGAGAAAAACATTCGGATGCTTGGAGGCAAGGGCGATGGCCTCTTCCACCCACGGCCACCCGGTATGTGTGCAGACGATCTTGAGGTCGGGAAAATAAAGGGCGACGCGATCGAGGCGCACCGGCCGGCCGTTCTCGATCGGCATGAAATCGAGCGTATGGCCCATCGAGACCACGAGCGGCACGTCGAGCTCGACGCATTTCGCGTAGAAAGGAAAATAGAAGGCGTGCTCGGGGCCGAGGTCGAACCCGTGCGGATGGACATGGGCGCCCACGAAGCCCAGTTCGCGCACCGCGCGCTCCAGCTCCCGCACGCCTTTCAGCGCCGTGTGGGGATTGATGCCGAACAGGCCATAGGCGTAGCCGGGCGTCCGGCGGATCACCTCATGGACCTCGTCGGCCGTCACCGTCAGATAGGGATGCTGCTGGCGGTAGCTCCACGACGCGAAGGAGGCGATGTGGACGCGTCCTACGCCGACACGGTCGGCGTAGGACATGAACTGCTCGGGCGTAAATCCCTGCAGGTTGGCCGAACGTCCCAGGCTGTCGAAGACGCCTTGTTCCTCGTCATTGTCCCGGAAATGCGCCTTCATCGCCTCGGGCGTGTACAGATGGCCGAGTATGTCGATGGGCATGCCGGAACGGCTGTCGCCGGGAGACGGTCTGGAAGACATGGTCGATCTCTCTGGAACTTCCGGGACGAAGAAGGGGGGCGCGGAGATCACCGCGCCCCGGCTCTATCAATCGACGAGACCATAGATCTCGCGGGCCGCCTGCTCGGAGATGTAGCCGAGCGCGAGATCGCGGCGCACCGCCGCGCGGTCCCGCTGGCGTGGATCGCCATAGCCGCCACCGCCCGGCGTCTCCAGAACGAGATATTGGCTGTCCTCGACCACGAAGCGCTGCTTGGGGTGAACGGGCACGCCGTCACGCCCGAGCGTGCGGCCGATCTGGCCGGGAAGCCCGTCGAACAATCCCTGCGGACCGATGCGGGTCTTGTCGCAGACGAGATTGACGACACAGGAGCTTCCCTCGGGTACGACTTCCAGCGTCACCCGCTGCCCGAGGCCGCCGCGGAAGCGGCCGGCACCGCCGCTGTCGGTCAGCAGTTCCTTGCCGTAATAGATAAAGGGCGCCTCCAGCTCGAGCACCTCGACCGGAACGCAGCGTGTTCCCGTCGGGTACTGCATGGTCGAAAGGCCGTCCTTCGCCGAGCGGGCGCCGATGCCGCCGGCGATCAGCGCCACGGCCGCATAAGGGCGGCCTTCGCGGGTCTGGCCGTTGAGCGTGACGCCCCAGACCGAGCCGGCCCCGTCGGCCATGACCTTGTCCGGCCAGGCCTGCGCCAGCGTCTGCAGCACGAGGCCCGGGATCATCTGGCCGACCAGATGGCGCGCCGCAACCGGCGCCGGGAACGTGCAGCTGACGATGAGCCCCGGCGCCGCGTTCAGCTTGAAGGTCGAGAGACTGCCGAAATTGTGCGGAATCTCCCGCCCGATGGCGCAGCGCAGGGCGAAGGCGACGTAGCCGAACGTGTAGTTCTCGCAGACGTTGATGCCTTTGCGTATCTGCGGCGACGTGCCGGTGAAGTCGGCCTCGATCTCCTCGTCGCGAATATGCAGGGTCAGCACGACCTTGATCGGCTCGTCATAGCCGTCGAGGTTGAGCACCGAGGTATAGCTCCCGTTCGGCACCTCGCGCAGCGCCTGCCGCGCCGCCCGCTCCGAGCGCAGGAATATCTCCTCGACGACGGCGTCGAGGTCATGGATGGCGTATTCGTGGATCAGCTCGCGCATCGCGCGACCCGCCGCCTCGTTCGCCGCGTTCTGCGCGTCGAGATCGCCGACGACCGCGTCCGGCTCGCGCACATTCGCCCGGATGAGGCGGAACAGCGTGTCGTTGCGCACCCCCGCGTCGTACATCTTGCAGACGGGGATGAAGAGCCCTTCCTCGAACACGTCGTTGGCGCTGGCGCCGAAGCCGGTGCCGCCGATATCGGCATGGTGCGCCGTCGATGCGGCAAAGCCGATCAGGGTGCCGCCGTCGAAGATCGGGCTCGCGACGGTGATGTCGAAGAAGTGCCCCGTCGTCTTCCACGGGTCGTTGGTGATGAACACATCGCCGGGCTTCAGCGTGTCGATGGGAAATTCCGCGAGGAACTCCAGCACGGTGCGCGTCATCGGGATGAGATGGCCCGGCGTCCCGGTCTGGCCATGGGCCAGCATGCGTCCCTTGCGGTCGAACAGCGCCGTGGCGATGTCGCCCGCCTCGCGCACGAGGGGGCTGAAGGAGGTGCGGATGATGTTGACCGCCTGCTCGGTGACGAGCGAACTCAGCCGGTTCCAGAAGATCTCGAGAAGGACCGGATCGCTGTCGAGGCTGATATTCTGGTTTACTGTCATGACTGTCTCGCTTCACGCTTCCTGTCGATGATCAGGTTGCCGTCCTGATCGATCTGGGCGGTCCAGTTCGGCGGCACGATCACCGTGGTGTCGGGCTCCTCGAAGATCGCCGGGCCGGGCACGACCGTCCCCAGCGCGAGCTGGGGCCGCGCCAGCACCGGCGTCTCGACCTGGCCGGTCTCGGGGAAATAGGCGAGGCGGGTCTTACCCTCGCCCGTCGTCTGCGCCGCGCGCCGGAACGCCACGGAGGAGTCCGGGCGCGGGCCCGAGGCCGTGAGACGCCAGTTCAGCACCTCGACGCCGAGACCGGAGGTCATGCGGCCGTAGAGCCGCAGATAGATCTCCTGATAGCCCTCGCTGAGGGTGTCCACGGTGTCGGGACCCATCGCCGAGAGTGAGAACGGCACCTCGATCTCGTAGCCCTGTCCGACGATGCGCATGTCGCAGCTGGCCTTGAACTCGATGTTCTCGGCCTTGATGCGCGACTTCTCCATCAGCTCGACCGCCTGGGCCTTCATGTCGTCATAGAGCCGGCGGCACTGATCCCAATCGATCGTATCGAGGGCGAACTTGCGCGTGCGCACAAAGTCGAAGGTGAGCGGCGCCATCAGCATGCCGTTGGCGGAGAACACGCTCGCCCCGCGCGGGCAGATCACCCGGTCGACCCGGACCGCCTCGGCGACCCGGCAGGCATGCAGGCCGCTGGCGCCACCGGAAGCGAGCAGCGCATAGCGCGCGGTATCGACGCCGCGCTCGGCGGCGTGGACCCGCAGCGCGTTGGCCATGTTCTCGTTCACGACGCGGTGGATGCCCCAGGCCGCGCGCACGGCATTTCCCTCGAAGGATGCGCCGAGAACCCGCCCGATGGCCGACGTCGCGCCATCGAGGTCGAGCTTCATGCGCCCGCCGAGAAAGTAGTCGGGATTGAGATAGCCGAGCACGAGATCGGCATCCGTCACGGTCGGCTCGGTGCCGCCCAGCCCGTAGGAGACCGGCCCGGGGTTGGCGCCGGCGCTGGCCGGGCCGACGCGCAGCAGGCCCATCTCGCTCAGACCGGCAATGGAGCCGCCGCCGGCCCCGATCTCCAGCAGCTCAACCGACGCCACCTTGAGCGGAATGCCGCTGCCGGGCTTGAAGCGGTAGGCGCGAGCGACCTCGAAATCCCGCGAAATGGTCGGCTGGCCATGGTCGATGAAACAGATCTTCGCCGTCGTACCGCCCATGTCGAGCGCCACGACATGCTCCTCATCGATGTGCCGGCTCAGCATCGCCGCGCCGGTAACGCCGGCGGCCGGGCCGGATTCGACGATGCGCACGGGATAGTCGGAGGCCTGCTCGGCGGTCACGACGCCGCCATTCGACAGGAAGACGTAGAGGTTCCCCTCCACGCCGGCGCCGGACAGCCCTTCGCGCAGCTGCGACAGATAGGGACGCACGAGCGGCTGCACATACGCATTCACGATGGTCGTCGACATGCGCTCGACCTCGCGGATCTCCGGCGCGACATCCGACGAGATCGAGATGGCAAGTCCGGGCCGCAGCTCCTGCAGCTGATCGCGGACCTTTCGCTCATTGGCGGGGTTCACGTAGCTGTGCAGAAAGCACACGGCCAGCGCCTCGAGATCGGCCGGCAGGGTGCGGGCCAGCTGTTCGATCGCCGGCGCCTCGGCGGGCACCCTCATCTCCCCGGAGGCGAGCACGCGCTCCTCGATCTCGTAGCGGCTCCCGCGCTCGATCAGGATCGGGGGCGGATCGAGGTCGATGTCATAGATGTCGTAGCGCCATTCCCGCCCGATCTCGAGAACGTCGCGGAACCCCTTGGTGGTGACGAGGGCGGTCTTGGCGCCCTTCCCCTCGATGACGGCATTGGTGACGAGCGTCGTGCCGTGAACCGTATCCACGATTTCGGATGCGTCGCTTCCGGCCTGTGCGAGCAGGCGCTCAACGCCTTCGACGATGGCCACGATGGGGTTGCGGGGGTTGGTGAGGACCTTCTCGGTCGCGAGAACGCCGACGACATCGGCGAGCACCAGATCGGTGAAGGTGCCGCCGATATCGACGCCCAGTCGGAGTTTCCGGGACATGCTGACTGCCTATATTTGGTTCGCTAGACAAAACGCTATCTATCATATTGATACTTGTCAACGACCCGAAATGGGCGCTAACTTTGAAAAATCGCGAATTCATTGGATGAGCCCGGACGATTGCGTCATGAACCATGAAACGCTGTTTCATGTTTTCAGAACCCTTTCGCAGGGCATGAGGAGGCAGGAATGGGAGATCGGATCGCCGACGCCGAGGCAGAATTTGCCTGGGTACCCGATGCCGAACGGATCGCGGGCAGCCGCCTGACGGAGTTCATCCGGGCCGGCGGCTGCAGGGACTTCGATGAACTCTACCGCCGGGCGGATGCCGATCCCGGCTGGTTCTGGGAGCAGGTCATCCGCTTCGGCGACCTGCGCTTCGAGCGCCCCTACGACCGGATCATGGACGACAGCCGCGGCATCGAGTGGACCCGATGGTGTGTCGGCGGCACGACCAACATGGCCGCCAACTGCATCGACCGTCACCGCGGGACGCCGACATACGACCAGACCTACATCGTCAGCGAGGCGGAGGACGGCACGACGCGGTCGCTGACCTATCGCGAATTCGACGCGCAGGTCTGCCGGTTCGCCGGCGTGCTGCACGGCCGCGGCATCGGGCCCGGCGACGTCGTCGGCCTGCTCATGCCGCTTATCCCCGAAACCTTCGTCGCCTATTTCGCCATCGTGAAGCTCGGGGCGATCGTGATGCCGCTGTTCAGCGGTTTCGCTCCCGGCGCCATCGCCGAGCGCTTCAACATGACGGACACCAAGATCGTGGTGACGACCGACGTCATGTATCGCCGGGGTTCGTCGGTACGTCTGGCGGCCGCCGCGCTGGGGGCCCTTCCCGAGTCACCCAGCGTCGAGCATGTGATCGTCCTGAACCGCACCGGCGGGCCGCTGCCGGATGGCCCGATCCTCGACTGGGACGAGGCCATGAAGACCGCGGAACCGGTGGTCGAGACGCTGATGATGGATGCGGAGGCCCCGGCGGTCCTGCACATGACCTCCGGCACCACGGGCCGCCCGAAGGGCGCGATCTACACGCATATCGGCTTCGTCACCAAGATGGTGCTCGACTACGGCATCCTCTCCGATTTCCGTCCGACGGACCGCTACCTCTACCAGGCAGACATGGGCTGGATGGTCGGCTCGCAGACGGCCGTCATCGCCAGCGTCCACGGCGCCAGCATGCTGCTGGCGGAAGGCGTGCCGGACTATCCGGAGCCGGACCGGTTCTGGCGCCTGATCGAACGCCACAAGGTGACATGGGTCGGCATCACGCCTTCGATGGCGCGTATCCTGATGGCCCATTCCGACAAGCCGCCTGAAAGCGATCTTTCGAGCCTGCGGATCGTGCTCACGGCGGCGGAGCCCTGGACGGTGCATGCGTGGAACTGGCTGTTCCACACCGTGCTCAAGGGCAAGGTGCCGATGCTGAATGTCTCCGGCGGCACCGAGATCAGCGGCTGCATCCTCGCCTGTTCGGTCAATCACCCGCTCAAGGTCGGGTCCTTCGCCATCCCCATTCCCGGCATGGGAGCCGATATCGTCGACGAGAACGGCAATCCGACGGCCCCGGGAGAAATCGGCGAGCTGGTGCTCCGGCGCCCCTCCATCGGCCTGACCCCCGGATTGTGGCGCGACGACAAACGCTACATCGAGAGCTACTGGAGCACGCTGCCGGGCGTCTGGGTCCATGGCGACCTCGCCTCGCGGGACGAGGACGGGCACTGGTACATCCACGGCCGCTCCGACGACACCATGAAGATCGCGGGCAAGCGCGTGGGGCCAGCCGAGATCGAAACGGCCGTGATGGCGTCGCGGGCGCTGGTCGAGGCCGCCGCCGTCTCGGTACCCGACCCGATCAAGGGTGCGGCGCTGGTGCTGGCCTGCGTCCCCCTGCCCGGCGTCGAGGCGGACGACGCGCTGCGCAAGCGCCTCCAGTCCGAGCTGGAACGGCAGATGGGCAAGTCCTATCGGGCCGAGAAGATCATCTTCGTCCGAGACCTGCCCAAGACACGCACCCTGAAGATCATGCGCCGGGCCGTGCGCGCGTCGCTGCTGCGGCAGTCGCCCGGAGATCTTTCCGCGCTCACCAACCCCGACTCGCTCGCCGAGCTCCAGCAACAGGCGCTGTTCTAGGCCGCGCGACCCATCAGGAGAAGACAAGCATGAAACTCGCGACCTTCATCAGCCGGGGCGAGCCACGGCTGGGATTTTCATTCGGCGGTTTCGTCGTCGACCTGCGAAGCGCTCTCGAGGCGGCGCTTCGCGCCCGCTCGATCCGTGGGGCGGCGTCGATCGCCGAGCAACTCAGCCCGCCGGACATGCGCGAATTCATCCTTCTGGGCGAGGAAGGCGCGGCCGCGGCGCGGACGGCGCTGGCTCATGTCGAGGTGGAGGGTATCGACGGCCTGGTCGCGGCGAAGGCCGCCGTCGCCTTCGAGGAGGCGGAGTTCCTGGCGCCCGTCCATCGCCCACGCAATCTGTTCTGCGTGGCGGTGAACGGGGCCGCCCTCGTCGAGCTGGCGCCCAAGCTGCCCGATTATCCCGTCTACTTCCTCAAGCCCAACTCGACCCTGACGGGCCACCGCCAGCCGATCGAGCTGCCGCCGATCGGAAACACCATTCCCGAGGCGGAACTCGCGGTCATCATCGGTCGCAAGATGAGCCGCGTGCCGGCGGCCGACGTCTACGACCACGTCTATGGCTACTCGGTGATGAACGAGGTCACCTCGCCGCAGATTCGTCAGGACGACCTTCTCATCTCGCGAATCTCGGGCCGCAATCCGGCTACCGGCGAGCTGGAATTCGAGGATGTTCCGTTCACCGCCCTGGCGCGCCACAAGGGCCTCGACAGCTTCGCGCCCATGGGGCCGTGGCTGGTGACGCGGGACGAGATCGACGATCCACATCAGCTGACCATCTCCGGCGAACTGAACGGGCGCTCCTTCTGCTTCGACCACACCTCGCGGCTGCGCTTCAAGATCCCCGAGGTCCTCGAGCGCATCTCCCATTTCTCGACCCTGCATCCGGGAGATATCGTATCCATGGGCACGGCGAGCCCGTCGCAGGAGTGGCCGATGCTCGAAGTAGACCTGTTCAAGGAAGGCGGCCTCGTGAGCGTCTCCATCGAGAAGCTGGGCGTCCTCGAGAACCCGATCGCCTATATCTGAGATCGCCCGGGAACAGCGACGGCGCCGGCCTCCCGCGCGCCGTCAGCGATCGAATTTGAGGCTGCGCGAGATCTTGAACGCCGCGTCGACAAGCGCGGAGACGTGCTCGATGCTGGGCTTGGCGGGCACGTACTGGATCGAACCGAGCAGGGCGATGGTACCGATCAGCCGTCCCTGCGGGCCGAAGATCGGCGCGGCCAGCGCATTGATGCCCACGAGGCTCTCATTGGGAGCGACCGCCCAGCCCTGCTCGCGGATGACGGCGATCTGTTCACGCAGAACACCGGGATCGGTGATGGTGAACTCGTTGCTTTCCGGCAGCGGGCCGCGCAGCACCTTCTCCCTTGCACTCTCGTCGCCGAAGGCCAGCAGCAGCTTGCCCTGGGCCGTGCTGTGCAGCGCGAGGTCGGTGCCGGTCCGCGCGACCACCTCCACCGTCGAGTTGGCCCGCACGATCTCAAGGATGGTGAGCCGGGTGCCCTCCACGGCCGACACGACCACCGTCAGGTCGAAACGGTCCGCCAGGCTGCGCATCACATCCTTGGAAACCGAGGAGAGATTCATCTGCTTGTTGATGGCCGGGCCGAACAGCGCCCAGCGGTTTCCCAAGCCGTACTTCTCGCTTTCCGAATCCTGGGCGACGTAGCCGGCGCTCGCCAATGTCCGCAGGTGACGAAAGACTCGCGCCTTTCCAACCCCGAGCGCGGTGGCCAGTTCGGTGACGCCCATCGGTGCCCCCGCAAACGCCAGATATTCCAAGATCTTCAGGCTCTGAAGAACAGACTGGATATCCTGGCCGCTGGAGGTCTTTTCGGGCGTTTCTGAATCCATGAGCGTCTTTTGCCGATCCCTGTCCTACGTCAGGCCTCACTCGTCGCCGACCCGCCGGACGACGACGCTGTCGCTATCCCGCCAGTGAACCAATGTCTCGCCGCCGATGCAGGGCAGATCCTGCCTCGAGCCGACCTGAAGCTTCGCGATCAGCGTTCCGAGTGTGGGGTTGAAGACCTTCACGCGCAGATGATCGCCGTGATAGGCAAAGTCACGAATGAGCGCAACATATCCCTCCCCTTGCGAAGGGGAAGACAGCTCCAGATGCTCCGGCCGCACGAGCAGCTGAACGGCGGCGGGACGCGCTATCTCCCTACCGGGCACGGTGCGCACGCTGCCATCGGCGAGCCGGATCGTGTTGCCGCCCGGACCGCCGTCCAGGAGTTCCGCGTCGAGCAGGTTGCTCTCGCCGAGGAAGGACGCGACGAAGCTGCTCAAGGGTGACTTGTAGAGTTCGGCGGGGGTCGAGATCTGGGCAATGCGGCCCTTGTCGAATACCGCGACGCGGTCCGACATCGTCAGGGCCTCGCTCTGGTCGTGCGTCACATAGACGACCGTCACGCCGGTTTCGCGGTGGATGGACTTGATCTCGTCCTGCAGCTGCTCGCGCAACTGCTTGTCCAACGCGCCCAGCGGCTCGTCCATGAGCACGAGGCTGGGCTTGAAGACCAGAGCGCGAGCGACCGCGACCCGCTGCTGCTGACCACCCGACAATTGCGCGGGCGTGCGATGCGCCAGGGCCTCCAGGCGCACCATGGCCAGAGCGCGCATCGCGTCCTGCGTGCAGTCGCGGCTACGCATGCCGCGGGCGCGCAAGGGATACTTGATGTTGTCGAGGATGCTCATGTGAGGGAACAGCGCGTAGTTCTGAAAAACGACGCCGATGCCGCGCCGGTGGGGCGGCACGTTGCTGATCACCCTGCCGTCGAGCGAGATGGTGCCCGATGTCGGATGCTCGAAACCCGCGAGCATCATGAGCGATGTGGTCTTGCCCGAGCCGGAAGGTCCGAGCAGCGTGAGAAACTCGCCGCGCGCGACATCGAGGTTGAGATCCCGAATGACCGTCAGGGCCGCATAGGCCTTGTTCACATTCCGAAAGGAAACGAACCCCTGTTCGGCTCCTCGTTCCTGCGTCATCCGCCGATCGCTCCGATTAGCTGCCGAACCGCCCCTGATGAAGAATCCATCCTAGGATTCCCAGATCTCGTCCGCGGCTCCATCGTAGGTCTTGATCACCGGGTTCTCCAGAATGCCGATCTTTTCCACTTCGATGCGGATCGGGCCCGCAAAACGTCTCATATCCGCGTCCAGCATGGGCCACTGATCGGTCGAGCTTGCCGTACCGAGGGTGACGATGTCGCCCGGCGAGAGCGTCGACCACTTCGTGATATGGGCCATCACCTCGGGGATCGTGAAACGCAGCCGCCCGGTGTGGTCCTCGTTGATGAGGCGCTCGCCGAGCCAGGCCCGCACGTGCAGATCATGGGGATCGGCGATTTCATCCTTGGTCACGATCCACGGCCCCAGCGGACCGAAGGTATCCATTCCCTTGTGCCGGGCGATGACGGTGAAGGTGACGTCGTCGAACGTGTCCTCGCCGAATTCGTTCTTCCCGGCGGGCACACGGGAGATCAGCAGGTCACGCCGCCGGATCTCCGGCGAGGTGACGTCATTCAGGATCGTGTACCCGAACACATAGTCGTAGGCGTCTTCGGCGGCGACGTTCTTCGCCGTCTTGCCGACGACGAAGGCGAATTCGGATTCGGGATGGACGAGTACCTTCTCGCGGATCTCAATCGGCTGGAGATGCCCGATGAGCGACGAATTGGGCTTCGCATAATAGATCGGATAATCGGGAGCACGGATGGCATGCGCCACCAGTTCGGGGTTGTTGACCACCGTGCAGAAGACGTTGCGCGGGCGGGCAACCGCCGGCAGCCACTCGACGTCATCGGCCGCCATGCAGAACACTCCGGCACCATCCGCGTCGAGCGCCCATGCGAGCGCCCGCCGCGCCGCGGCAATGGAAATCTCGCCCAGTTCGATGAACCGGACCATATCGGCGGGAATGACCGCGCGGGCGATCTCGGCGGAACCGGACAGCCCTTCGCCCGCGAGCATGGCCTCATACGCCGCCGCGAGGTCGACGACGATATCGCCCTGCACGGCACCGACCTTCTCATGTCCTCGATGACGGAAACTGGCGAGCTTCATGCGGAGGACTCCTTGATCTGCTCTTCGATATGAAAGTTCACATGCCGATACGATGACGTCCTGACGCGAGAGCGATCTTCGCTGAAGGTCAGCCGCATCACTGGATCATCAGGATATAAACACGGCATCCACATTTCGACAAACGAAATATCGTTTACAGTTGCGATACACGGTGTTAGCTTTTTCATATAACGGGCGCCCCCCGCCAAGAGCCTCTTCAGAGGTCGTGACTACGCCGCCAGAGAGATTGGAACGGGAGTTACTCATGATGAAGATAAACAGGCGTACCTTCGGCATCGGCGTTGCGAGCCTCGCGGCGCACAGCCTCATCCCCAATGCGCATGCGGCCGGCGGGCAGGTCACCGTCGTGGGCTTTGGCGGCGCCTTCCAGGACGCCATGCGCGAGATCTATTGGAAGCCGTTCGAGGCGAAGACCGGCATCAAGGTTCTGGAGGACAGCTGGAACGGCGCCTTCGGCACCATTCGAGCCAAGGCCACGGGCGGCGTCGGCAACTGGGATGTCGTGCAGATGCCGGGCGACGGGCTCCTCCTGGGTGAGGAAGAGGGCCTCTACGCGCCTCTGGACTGGAAGGCGCTGGGCGGTCGGGAGGCCTACATCGGGCAGGGCGCGACCGATTTCGGCGTGGGCTGCGAGGTAGGCTGCATCGTGCTTGCCTATGACAGCTCGAAGCTGGCGAACGGGCCGGAGAGCTGGAAGGACGCCTTCGACCTGGCCAAGTTCCCCGGCAAGCGGTCGCTGTACAAGGGACCGAAGTACAATCTGGAGGCTGCGCTGTATGCCGACGGCGTCGATCGCGCCGACATCTACAAGGTGCTGAAGACGCCGGAAGGCGTGAACAAGGCCTTCGCCAAGCTGGACACCATCAAGAAGGACATCCTCTGGTGGGAATCCGGCGCCCTGCCGGTCCAGTTGCTTGCCTCAGGCGAAGTAACCATGAGCTCGGCTTATGGCGGACGCATCTATTCGGCGCTAAACACGGGAAAGCCCTTCAAGATCATCTGGGCCGGCAGTCTGGTCGAGGTGGACTCCTGGGTGATCATGAAGAATGGGCCCAACAAGACGGGCGCCATGGAGCTGATCAAATGGATGGGCGATGCCGACCGGCAGCTGGAGATCGCCAAGCGCATGGGGTACGGTCCGACGGTGAAAGCCGCGCTCAAGCGCATTCCCCCCGAGCTTGCGCCGTCCCTGCCGAGTTCGCCGGCCAACCTCGCCGTGGCGATCGACATGGATCCGAGCTTCTGGATGGAGCGGGAGGCGGCATTGACCGAGCGCTTCACCAACTGGGTCAATAGCTGAGGGTGAAGGAGCGCCGGAATGTCTTCGGGTGATGCCGCATCAGGCGCAGCTCGCCGGCTCGGTGGCTATTGGCTCTCCATTCCGGCGCTGCTCTTCCTCACCGTCTTCTTTCTTGTTCCACTGCTGTCGGTTCTGCTGGCGGCTGTCTTTGATCAACGCTTCTCCTCCCAGTTCGAGCAGACCACGCGCCTGCTGCAGGCGTGGTCCGGCGAGCAATTGCCGGATGAGGAGACATATCGGACGATCGCCGGCGAACTGCTCGCCGCGCGCGGCAACAAGACAATCGCCAATGTCGACCGGCGCCTCGCGCAGGAAGAGGCATCGCTTCAAGGGCTGCTTACGTCATCGGCAAGGGGACTCGCCAATGACGGACTTCCCTCTTCCGGCGTGCGCGAGGCACTCATTGCCATCGATCTGCGCTGGCAGGACACGAGGACGTGGAAGGTGCTCAGGCGCGTCTCGGACGACCTGACGCCGACCTATCTGCTCGCCGCCCTGGACCTGCGCCGGAACGCAGACGGCGGCATTGAAACAGCGCCGCCCGAGCAAGCCATCTACGTGCCGATTCTCGTTCGCTCGCTGGTCATAAGCCTGGTCGTGACGCTGGCGACGCTCGTGCTCGGCGCCCCCGTCGCCTTCGTGATGGCGAATGTGCGCCCCGGCTGGCGCGGCATTCTGTTCGTCCTCGTGCAGATACCGTTCTGGACGTCGATCCTGGTGCGCCTCGCGGCGTGGATCGTGCTGCTGCAGAATCAGGGGCCGATCAATCAGGCGCTGATGACCATCGGCCTGATCGATGCCCCGGTCGCCATGATGTACAACCGCATCGCGGTCTACATCGCCATGACCCACGTTCAACTGCCGCTGATGATTCTGCCAATCTACAGCGTGATCCAGAACATCAAGACCAACTATGTGCGGGCGGCCCTGTCGCTGGGCGCATCGCCGCTGCGTGCGTTCATCACCGTCTACTTGCCCCTCGCCGCGCCCGGCATCGGGGCGGGAGTGGTGCTCGTCTTCATCTCCTCGCTTGGATACTACATCACGCCGGCCATCGTCGGCGGCGCCGGGGACCAGATGCTCAGCTACTTCGTCCAGTTCCACCTCGACAAGCTGAACAACGGGCTCGCCGCCGCGCTGGCCTCCATCCTCATCCTGTCGACGGGCCTGGTATTTCTCGGCGGCCGCATTGCCAGCCGGCTGGGCAGCGCTGCGAGGCCGACCCGATGATCGAACTGCTGCTCGGTGAACGGGGCTGGGGCCGGCGCATGCTGTTTCTCGGCTGCGCCCTGGTCCTCGCCTTTCTCGTCCTGCCCCTCCTCGTGATCGTGCCGCTGTCCTTCAACAGCGGCTCGTTCCTCGTCTTCCCGCTCGAGGGCTTCTCCCTGCGCTGGTATGAGACGATCCTCACCGATCCGCGCTGGCTGTCGGCCGGTAAGAACAGCTTGATCGTGGGGCTGTCGGCGACGGCGGCTTCGCTGGCCATCGGCGTCCCCATGGCGATGGCACTCAGCTTCTATGTTCTTCCCGGTCGGGCATTCCTCGGCCTGTTCGCCGGCGCGCCACTGGTGGTGCCGCCCGTCATACTGGCGATCGGCCTGTTTTTCCTGATGTCCAGCCTGCAGCTGACCTATTCGCTGCCCGGCCTCATCATCGCCCATACCGTGCTCGGGCTGCCCTTCGTCGTCATCACGGTTTCCGCCGCCCTGAGCGGGTTCGACCGCACGCTGCTCAAGGCCGCCGCAAGCCTCGGCGCATCACCGATGCGGGTCTTCCGCACTGTCCTGCTGCCGCTCACCTGGCCGGCGATCACGACCGGCGGGCTGCTGGCCTTCATCACGTCCTTCGACGAGGTCGTGCTGGTCATCTTTCTCGGCGGGCCCGGCCAACGCACCCTGCCGCGCGAGATGTTCGACAGTCTGCGCGAGAGCTTCAGCCCAAGCATCCTCGCTCTCGCAACGCTGCTGACGCTGGTATCGACAGCCCTGATGCTCATTTCGCTGCGGGCCCGTGCCAGAATCGAGGGCGCCTCGTACTGAGGGCCGGTTCGATCGCCCGGCCGAGACGGCGGCCGCTGCGACGAAGGCGCCGCTGGTATGCGACGGAGGACGGCTCCCACGGGGCAAGGGGAATCGCCGGGACGATATGAGCGCCGGTCCGAAACATCAGGCCCGGTCGCGCAGCGCCTTTTCGAGCTCCGGCAGGACGGTGAAGAGGTCGCCGACGAGGCCGTAATCCGCGACCTGGAAGATGGGGGCTTCCTCGTCCTTGTTGATCGCGACGATGACCTTCGAATCCTTCATGCCGGCGAGGTGCTGGATGGCGCCGGAGATGCCGCAGGCGATGTAGAGATCGGGCGCCACCACCTTGCCGGTCTGGCCGACCTGCCAGTCGTTCGGCGCGTAGCCCGCATCCACCGCCGCCCGCGAAGCGCCGACCGCCGCGCCAAGACGGTCCGCGACAGGCATGATGACCTCCTCGAACTTCTCGGCCGAGCCGAGCGCGCGGCCGCCGGAAATGACGATGCCGGCGGAGGTCAGCTCCGGCCGGTCGCTCGCCGAGAGGCTGTTGGCGACGAAGCCCGACAGGCCGGGATCGGCGGGCGCCTCGACCGCCCGGATCGGCGCCGAGCCGCCCTGCGAGGCCGGCGGGAAGGCGGCCGTGCGCACGGTGACGACCTTGCACGGATCGAGCGCCTGCACCGTCTGGACGGCGTTGCCGGCATAGATCGGGCGCTTGAAAATGTCGGGCGCCACGACCTCGACGATCTCCGAGACCTGCGCCACGTCGAGCAGCGCGGCGACGCGCGGGGCGACGTTCTTGCCGGAGGAGGTGGCGGGCGCCATGATCGTCTCATAGGCGCCGGCGAGCGACACGATCAGCGCCGCGAAGGGCTCGGCGAGCCGCTCGGCCAGCCCGTCCGCCTCGGCCAGCAGCACCGTGCGCACGCCGGCCAGGCCGGCGGCGGCCTCGGCGGCCGGACGGGCGTCGCAGCCCGCCACCAGCACGTCGATGTCGGGTCCGATCCGGAGCGCCGCCGTGAGCGCCCGGGCGGTCTGTTCCGCCAGGCTGGCATTGTCGTGCTCGGCGATCAGCAGAATGGCCATGTGCATCTTCCTTGGCTTGCGCCCGGCCGTGCCGCCCCGCGGGGGCGCCGGGCGCCACATCGTCACAGAACGCGGGCTTCGTTGCTGAGCTTGTCGACCAGCGCGGCGACGGAGGCGACCTTCACGCCTGCCTTGCGGGCATGGGGCTCCTCGGTTCGAAGCACCTTCAGCCGCGGGGCGATGTCGGCGCCGAAATCCGCCGGGGTCTTCTCGTCGAGCGGCTTCTTCTTCGCCTTCATGATGTTGGGAAGGCTGGCATAGCGCGGCTCGTTGAGGCGCAGATCGGTGGTCACGATGGCCGGCAGCTTCAATTCCAGCGTCTGCAGGCCGCCGTCGACCTCGCGCGTCACCCGCGCGCTGCCGCCCTCGACGGCGAGCGCCGAGGCGAAGGTGCCCTGCGCCCAGCCGAGCAGCGCGGCGAGCATCTGGCCGGTCTGGTTCGAATCGTCGTCGATCGCCTGCTTGCCGAGGATGACCAGCCCTGGCTGCTCGGCGGCGACCACGCCCCGCAGCACCTTGGCGACGCCGAGCGGCTCGACCGCGTCGTCCGTGCGCACGAGGATCGCGCGGTCGGCCCCCATCGCCAGAGCGGTGCGCAGGGTCTCCTGCGCCTGCGCCGGCCCGATGGAGACGACCACGATCTCCTGCGCCTTGCCGGCTTCCCTGAGGCGCAGCGCCTCCTCGACGGCGATCTCGTCGAAGGGGTTCATCGCCATCTTGAGATTGGCGAGGTCCACGCCCGAGCCGTCCGCCTTCACGCGGACCTTCACATTCCCGTCGACCACCCGCTTCACGGGCACGAGAATCTTCATCGTCGCTTCTCCTTGACGCGCGCCTGCCCGGCGGCCGCTCAGATGACGGCCTCTTCGAGGAACGGCTCGTTGCGCGGTATGCGCTCATAGTGGAAGGGGGAGAGGTCGAGGGTCTGGAACGACCCGTGGATGATCAGCTCGGAGACGGCGCGCCCGACCGCCGGCGACTGCTGCAGGCCGTGCCCGGAGAAGCCATTGGCGAACATGAAGTTCGTCACTTCCGGGTGGAAGCCGACGATGCCGTTGTGATCGAGCATGTTGTACTCGTAGTGGCCGGTCCAGCACTGCTGCACCTTCAGCGCCTCGAAGTCGGGGATGCGGTGCCAGAGCGCCGGCCAGATGCGCTCGTCGAATTCCTCGTGATGCATCTGGAAGTCGTCGTAATCGGCCGGCCCGTCGTCGACCGGGGTGTTGCCGGTGAGGAAGAGCTCGCCTTCCGGGCGCACGAAGGTGCCGGAGAGGTCGATGACGTTGGGCATCCGGCCGGGGATCGGGATGGCGCTGGAGAAGACGAAGCTGTAGCGCTTGAAGGGCGCGACGGGGATCGACAGCCCGGCCATCGCGGCCACCTGCTGGGCGCGCGGGCCGGCGGCGTTGACCAGCGTGCCGCAGGAGACGGTCTCGCCGGTCGCGAGCTGCACGGCGATGACGCGCCCGCCAGCGACGGTCAGCCCGGTGACGGCGTTGTCGATATACTCCACGCCGCTGGCGCGGGCGGCGCGGCGAAAGCCGTTCAGCAGGCCCATGGAATCGAACCAGCCCTCGTCGCGCGAGCCCCAGGCGCCGCCGCCGAGATCCTCGACGTTGAGCCAGGGGAAGCGCTCCTTCAGCGGGCCGGGATCGAGGAACACGGTGTGGGCGCCGAGGCTGCGCTGGAGATCGACCCGCGCCTTCGCCGCTTCCACGCCGTCCGGCGAGCAGCAATAGAGGTAGCCGTGCTCCCTGAAGCCGAGATCGGGCGCCGGCTCGTCCTTGTAGTAAGGCTTCATCCGCTCGGCGAAGCTGCGGATGATCTCGATGCCGAACTGGCTGATCTTCACGTTGATCGGATTGGAATATTGCTGGCGGATCGCGCTGGTCGACAGGGCGGTGGAGGAGAACTCGTAGCTGCTGTCGCGCTCCACCACGAGGATGGACATGCTGCCGCCCAGCGCCTGGCTGAGCCAGTAGGCGACCGAGGAGCCGACCACCGCGCCGCCGACGATGACGATGTCATAGGCCGGGCGGGACGGCGCCTTGTAGGGAGGGATGGCCATGCGAACGCTCCCGCTCAGCGGTTGAAGGAAGCGACCAGCGCATCCGACCCCCGAGCCAGCAGGCCGAGATCCGAGCCGACCGCGACCATGGTGAAGCCGTCCGCGATGTAGCGGTCGGCATCGGCCTTCACCGGCGCCAGAATGCCGCTCGCCTTGCCGGCCGCCGCGGCCGCCTTGCGCACGGAGGCGATGGCCTCCTGAACGTGCGGCGCGCCGGGATTGCCCATGGCGCCCATGTTGGTGGAGAGGTCGCCGGGCCCGACGAAGAGCACGTCCACCCCTTCTACGGCCGCGATCTCGGCGGCGTTGGCGACGCCGGTCTCGCACTCGATCTGCACCGCCAGAAGCTGCTGCTGGCGTGCATTGGCGTGGTAGCCGGCGATGCGGCCGAAAGAATTGGCGCGATGCGCGACGGAGAAGCCGCGAATGCCGTGCGGCGCGTAGCTCATGGCCGAGACGATGGCGCGGGCCTGATCGGCGGAGCGCACGTTCGGGATCATCAGGCTGCGCGCGCCGGCATCCAGCATCTGCTTGATGAGGTCGGGATCGTCGGAGCGCAGGCGCACCGCGCCCTCGCAGGCCGAGCCGTTGAGAACCTGAAGCTGGGACACGATGCTGCGCAGGTCGTTGGGGCTGTGCTCGCCGTCGATGAGCACCCAGCCCACGCCCGAACCGGCGACGATCTCGGTGGTCAGAGCCGAGGCGAAGGAACACCACAGGCCGATATGCGCCCGCCCGGCGGTGACCGCGGCCTTCAGGGAATTGGGACGCTCCTGCATCTCGTCTGTCTCCGGCGAAAACGCGAATTGAAATTTGTATGATGTCCTATATCATACGTATTTGACGGCTCGCAACGGGATCTTGCACCGCCCGCGGCAGCGGGGCGGCAAGACGGGAGACGAGCCGCCGGCGCCCGGCGCCGGCACCCGATGGGCGAAGGAAAGGAAGCAGACCGATGCGCGGGACAGGCAAGGCGGACGTCTTCGTGATGCTGGCTCACCCGGTGGGGCACGCGAAAAGTCCGGGCGTCTTCAACGAGATCTTCGAGCAGAAGGGCCTCGACAGCCTGATGGTGCCGATGAGCTGCAAGCCGGAGGATTTCGACACCTTCTGGGCCGGTCTCACCGCGGCCGAGAACGTGCGCGGCGTCATCATCTCCGTGCCTTACAAGGCGGCGGTCTACCGCAAATGCGCCGCCGCGCACGACCGCGCCGCGCGGGTGCAGAGCGCCAATTCGGTCCGCCGGCAGGCCGACGGGACCTGGTACGGCGACAATTTCGACGGCGTCGGCTTCATCGACGGCCTGAAGGCCGGCGGGCACCAGATCGCCGGCCGGCGCATCCTGCAGGTGGGGGCCGGCGGCGCGGGAGCCTCGCTCGCCTATTGCCTCGCGGAGGCCGGCGCACAGGAGATCCGCCTCGCCGACATCGACGCCGACCGGGCCGAGAACCTCGCCGCGCTGGTCCGCAAGACCTTCCCGCAATGCCGGATCGAGGTCGGCGCGGCCGATCCCTCCGGCATGGACATGGCGGTCAACGCCACGCCGTCGGGGCTGAAGGCCGGCGACCCGCTCCCCATGGACGTCGGCCGGCTGACGCCGGAGATGACGGTGGTGGACATCATCATGGAGCCGGCCGAGACGGCGCTGCTGCGCGCGGCGAAGGAGATCGGCTGCCGCATCCAGCCGGGCCGGCCGATGATGGACTTCCAGGTCCGCGGCATGTCCGAATTCTTCGACATCGAGCGCCGGAGCCGCGGCAATGGCTGAGGCGGGGACGCACGCACGCACGGTCGTCGTTATCGGCGGCACCTCCGGGATCGGCCACGCCATCGCCCAGCGCTTCGCCGAGGACGGCAGCCGGGTCGCCGTCGCCGGGCGCAGCGCCGAACGCGGCGGCGCGGTCGCCGCCGCCTGCATCGGCGCCGGCGCCCCCGACGCCCGCTTCTTCGAGACCGACGTCGCCGACGCCACCTCGGTGGAGGCGCTGGCGCAGGCGGTGGAGGCGGCGTTCGGCGTGCCGGACGTCGTCGTCAACTGCGCCGGCATCCTGCAGAGCGGCAAGCATGTGCTTGATCAGGACCTCGACGAGGACGAACGCATGTGGCGGGTGAACTACCGCGGCACGCTGCTCGGCTGCCAGTCGTTCGGGCGGCGCCTGTCCGCCGCCGGGCGCGGGGCGATCCTCAATGTCGGCTCCCTCGCCTCTTTCGCGCCGCTGTCGCTGCCGGCCTACACGCCGGGCAAGCACGCGGTGCTGGCGCTGACGCAGATCCTCGCCGCCGAGCTGGGCCCGCATGGCGTGCGGGTCAACGCGGTCGCCCCCGGCTACACGCTCTCCGACGGGCTGAAGGCCAAGATCGCCAAGGGCGAGCGCAACCCGGAGGCCATCCAGGCGACGACGGCGCTGCGCCGCTTCGTCGAGCCGCGCGACGTGGCGGAAGCCGCGCTGTTCTTGTGCTCGGACCGCGCGGCCTCGATCACCGGGGTGACGCTGCCCGTCGACGCGGGATGGCTCATCCAGGCGCCCTACGCCCAGTACCTGCAGGGCAACCCGATCCGCCCCGCGTCCAATGTCTGAAAGGCCGAGACACGTGACCGACATCCAGCGCTTCGACTTCGACACCCGCATCCACCACGGCGTGATCCATAACGGCACGCTCTACCTGACCGGGCAGGTGGCGACGCCCGGCCGCTCCGCCGCCGACCAGATGCGCGAGGTGCTCGGCAAGATCGACGCGCTGCTGGCGAAGGCCGGCACCGACAAGACGCGCATCCTGCACGTGCAGATGTGGCTCGACGACGTGCGCGACTTCGACGAGGTGAACACCGTCTGGGATGCCTGGATGCCCCGGGAGCACGCCCCCGCGCGCTCCTCCGGCGAGGGCCGGATGGCCAAGCCGGGCATGCTGGTGGAGCTGATCGTGACGGCGGCGGTGTGAAGGAACGGTGTGAAGGGGGTTGCCGATCGGCGCATCTTCGTCCATCGGCGTTCTGGCAGGGGAACGTTCTGGCAAGGGAAGAGGAACGCGATAACGCGATGACGAAGCGCAAGCCGCTCTCCACCGTGGTGGCCGACAGCCTTCGGGAGAAGATCAGCTCCGGGGAATTGCAACCGGGCATCCAGCTCCCGACGGAGGCCGAGCTCGGCGCCCAGTACGACGTGAGCCGCACCGTGGTGCGCGAGGCGGTGGCGCGCCTGCGCTCGGAGGGCCTCGTCGTCCCCCATCAGGGGCGCGGCATGTTCGTCAACGAGGCGCCGGTGCCGCGCACCTTCTCCATTCCCGACGAGGCGCTCAGGACCCTGCCGGAGACCATCGCGCTGCTGGAGCTGCGGCTCAGCGTCGAGGTGGAGGCGGCGGGCCTGTGCGCGGAGCGCCGGACGGAAGCGGAGGCGGACAACATCCGCGCGCTGATGGAGCAGGTCGACGCGCGGCACGACGACCCTTCCGCCATCCAGATCCACTACGACTACGACTTCCACCTCGCCATCGCCAAGGCGACGCGCAACGAGTTCATCTACGCCTTCCTGGCCTATCTGCGCCCGATCATCGTGCCGCGCTTCCAGCTCGGCCACGTCGTGGCGACCGACGTCAAGGAGGTCTACTACGCGCGCATCCATGCCGAGCATCGGGCCATCGTGGACGCCATCGGCAAGCAGGACGGACGCGCCGCCCGGCGCGCCATGCGCGCCCATCTCGCCAACAGCCTCGAACGGGTCCGCGCGCTCGCCCTCGCCGCCGGCATCGACGCCACCGATGTCGACCAGCAGGCGGCGGCCGCCGCGCTTTTCGCCGAGCTGAAGCGCCCCCCGCGCGCGGAGGGGTGAAACCGCCTCCGCCCGGCTGGCGAGGACGGCCAGAGCGAAAGCCAGAATTTTTCCGGCTCCCGCCAAGTCGCGGATGAATCACGCGATACCGCCGGCGCGACCCCAAGCGCTGACAGGCCTTCCCCGGTTCCGGCATGGGCGGCGGAAGGCGCGACCGGTCCCGGCCACGTAATGGACAGGAAAGCTTATCTTTCGAATTTCCACGGTTTTCTTGGTTTGCCCGCGCCCCTGAACGTCACACACTCGCCTCACAACAACCGGGAAAGCCGACGTGACAACAGCCTTCATCACGGGTGCGACGAGCGGCATCGGGCGGGCCATGGCGGTGGCGCTCAGCGACGCCGGCTATGAGGTCTTCGCCGTCGGCCGCAGCAAGGCGGCACTCGAGGCGCTGCGCTCGGAACGGGCCGGCATCACGCCGATCGCGGTCGACGTGACCGACCGCGAGGCCATCGAGGCGGTCGTCAACGGCCTGCACATCGACGTGCTGATCAACAATGCCGGGATGATGCCCCCGCTCGGCAACTTCGCCGACATGAACCTCGCGGACATCGACGCCGCCCTGGAGGTCAATCTCAGCGCCGCCATCCTGCTCACCCGGCTGGTCGTGCCGCAGATGCGCGAGCGCGAATCCGGGCACATCATCTTCACCGGCTCCTCGGCGGCGCACGCGGCCTTCCCCAATGTCGCGGTCTATTCGGCGACCAAGGCCGCCATCGCCGGCTTCTCGGCCGCCCTGCGCGCCGACCTCTCGCCCTTCGGCATCCGCGTGACCGAGATCGTGCCCGGCCGCGTCGAGACGCAGCTCTACAAGGACATCCTCGACGCCAAGGCCCGGGCGGCGATGTACGCCGGCAACGTGGCGGTGCAGCCCGAGGACGTCGCGAAGATGGTCGTCGCCCTGCTCGGCCTGCCTTCCTGGGCCGACGTGACGCGCTTCGACATCATGCCGACCCGCCCCACCACCCCCAGCGGCAGCAAGTAAGGGTATCAGGACCATGAAGGATCTTTCCGTGCTCATCGTCGGCGGCGGCTCCGGGCTGGGAGCGCTGCTCGCCCGCATGGCCGTCGAGAGCGGGGCGGCCAGGATCGGCATCATCGACATCAACCGCGCCGCCGCCGAGGCCGCGCTGGAGCCGGCCCGCGCCAAGGGGCTGCCGACCGCCACCGCCGAGGCCGACATCCAGGTCGGCGCGCAAGCCCATGCCGCCTTCGAGGCGGTGGCCGCCGAGCTCGGGCGCATCGACACGCTGATCAACTGCGCGGCGGTCTATCCACGCCGCCCGATCCTCGAGATCACCGACGCCGAATGGGATGCCTCCAACGGCATCAACATCAAGGGCACCTACCACATGATGGTGGCCGCCATCCGGCACATGCAGCCGCAGGAACCGAAGGACGAGGTTCGCGGCCGCATCGTCAACCTGACCTCGGTCGACGCCTTCAAGGCGCATCCGCAGAACGCCCACTACGCCGCCACCAAGGCGGCGGTCGTCAGCCTCACCCGCTCCTTCGCCCACCACGTGGCCAAGGACGGCATCCTGGTAAACTCGGTCGCGCCGGCCGGCATGGCGACCGAACGCGCCCGCCAGCTCGGCTTCCTCGAGGAACTCGCCAAGGCGAGCCCGCTCGGCCGCGGCGCGCAGCCCACCGAGATCGCCGAATGGGTGCTGATGACCGGCGGGCCGAAGAACACCTACATGACCGGCGAAAACGTCATCGTTTCCGGCGGATACATCTACGCGTGACGTCCGGCGCCGGCCGCCTTGCGCGGCCGGCCCGAGCGGAGGCCCGATCGAGGGAGTTCCTAACCGAGGGGTGGAAGAGAGAATGACCGGGAAGCTGCGTCTTCCGCCGCTGAATGCCCTGCGGGTCTTCCACGCGGTGGCGCGGCACAAGAGCTTTCGCCACGCGGCCGACGAGCTGCTCGTCACCCCGCAGGCCGTCGGCCAGCAGATCAAGCTCCTGGAAGACACGCTCCAGGTGACGCTGTTCGAGCGCAAGGGCCGCTCGATCGAATTGACCGAGTCCGCGATCCTGCTGTCGCACTACGTCAATGCCGGTTTCGAGGAATTCGCGGAAGGCGTGCGGCGCGTCACCAAGTCCAACTACCGGGACCGCATCAACCTCAATGCGAGCCCGTATTTCGCCACCCACTACCTGCTGCCGCGTCTCTCGCTGTTCCGGGAGATCCTGCCCGGCGCCGACCTTCGCCTGACCACCATGGTCGACCTGCCGGACTTCGGCCGGGACGACATCGACATGGCCGTACAGTGGGGATACGGCGGCTGGTCCGACTACGAGACGACGCTCCTCGTGCCGGACCCGAAGATCATCTGCTGCACGCCCGCGATCGCCGCGCAGATCCGGTCGGCGCAGGACATCACGCGCTTCACCCTGCTCGACACCGTCAAGTCGAAGCGCCTGTGGCCGGACATCCTGCGCCATCTCGGCGTCGAGCAGACCGAAGGCGACCGGAGCATCGGCTTCGACGACGCCGCCACCATGCGGCGCGCAGCGCTGCAGGGGATCGGGGTGGGGCTGGTCTCGGTGATCGACGCCGAGGAGGACCTGCGCTCGGGCGCGCTCGTCGCGCCGCTCGGCCACGACGCGCTCGCCGGCATGCGGCCGGAGGAGGTGCCCGGCTTCTACCTCATCCTGCCCAAGGGCCACCTGCGCGTGAAGGCCGTGGCGGCGCTGCACCGCTGGCTGGGCCAGCAGGACTGGAGCAGCGACCTCAAGGTCTCGCCGCTGCCGCAGCCGACCCAGCTGTCGGACTGAAGACCGCTTTGAGTTACGGGCCCCTATCGCCCCAACAACGATAAAACCCAGCAACCTCAAGAGTGGACAACGGACATGCAACTTCTGAAATGGGGGGCGACCGCCGCCCTGGCGCTCGGTCTCTTCCAGCTCTCCGCGCCGGCGCAGGCCGCCGGCGGCAAGACCCTCGAAGCCGTCAAGGCGCGCGGCGTGCTCAACTGTCCCGGCCATGACGGCTCCTATCTCGGCTTCGCGGAAGTCGACGACAAGGGCAACTGGAAGGGGATGGACATCGACCTGTGCCGGGCCGTCGCGACCGCCGTGCTGGGCGACCCGTCCAAGGTGAAGATCGTGCCGATCAGCTGGGCCCAGCGCTGGCCCTCGCTGCAATCCGGCGACATCGACATCATCATCAAGGCCTCGGGCGGCACGCTGAGCCGCGACACCGAGCTCGGCCTGCAGTTCTCCAACTCCTACTATCTCGGCACCACCAAGGTGATGGCGCACAAGGAGCTGAACCTGAGCTCGCTGAAGGACGCGGACGGCGGCTCCATCTGCATCCCGGCCGGCACCTCGCAGGAGCAGCAGGTCGCCGCCTACGCGCAGAAGCTCGGCATCAAGCTGCAGCCGGTCGTCATCGAGAAGACCGAGGAGCTGGAGCAGGCCTATTTCTCCAAGCGCTGCGACCTCTACACCCAGTGGGGGCCCGTGCTCGCCATCGCCCGCGTCGCCAAGGGCAAGGTCGAGGACCACGTAATCCTGCCGGACGTGCTCGCCGTGGAGCCGGAAGTCATGATCGTCCGCCAGGGCGACGACAACTGGGTGGACGTCGCCAACTGGACGCTGACCGCACTGCTCTTCGCCGAGCAGGAAGGCATCACCTCCAAGAACGTCGACGAGATCCGCGCCAAGCCGACCTCGCCGCAGGTCGCCAAGTTCCTCGGCGCCACGCCGGGCGTGGGCAAGGGCCTCGGCCTGTCGGACGACTGGGCCTACAACGTGATCAAGAAGGTCGGGAACTACTCCGAGATCTTCGACAACGATCTCGGCAAGAACTCGCCCTACAAGATGGATCGCGAGCTGACCAACCTCTGGAACAATGGCGGCGTCCTGTTCCCGCTGGTCATCGACTGAAGACTCTCCGGCTCCTCCCGGCGCAGGCCGGGCGGAGCCCCGTCCGTTTCCGCAAGAAGGTTGGTCGATGGGAAGCCTGCTGAGAAATCAGAAGGCCCGCAACGCATTGTTGCAGGCCGTCTTTGTCGGCGCGCTGGGCTCGCTGGTGATCGCCGGCGCCCTGATCGCGCAGCAGAACATGGCGGCGCAGGGCATCACCTCGGGATTCGACTTCCTCTTCAAGCCGACCGGCTGGGAAGTGACGTTCTCGCTGCTGCCGGCCAAGCCCACCGATCCCTACTGGTGGTACTTCCTGATCGGCATCATCAACACGCTGTTCCTCGGTGCCTTCGGCCTGGTGACGGCGACGATCGTGGGAACCGTCGTCGGCCTGGCGCGCACCTCCTCGAACGATCTGGCGCGCCTGCTCGGGCGCTCCTATGTCGACGTCTTCCGCAACATCCCGCTGATCCTGCAGGTCTTCTTCTGGAACGCGCTCATCACCCACCTGCCGCCGCCGCGCGAGGCGCATGAGGCGTGGGGCTTCGCGCTGACCAGCCGCGGCCTCTACGTTCCCATCCTCAACGTCCACGGCCTCGCCTTCGCCGGCGCCATGGTGGCGCTGCTCGCCGCCATCGTCCTGCCGATCTGGCTGGGGCGCACCGCGCGCCTCGGCAGCCCGCCCGAGCAGCGCCGCCCCCTGCAGCTCGCGGCAGCCATCCTCGCGCTCGCCTGCGCGGTGTTGATCCTGTTCCTCGGCCGCCTGCCCGACACCGCGCTGATGAACGTGCCGGCCCTCCGGGGGCTCAATCTGCAGGGCGGGCTTCGCGTACCGCCGGAATTCACCGCTCTGGTGGTGGCGATCGCCATCTATGGCGGCTCCTACATCGCCGAGATCGTGCGCGGCGGCTTCAAGGCCGTCGGCAGGGGGCAGGTGGAGGCGGCGAACTCGCTGGGCCTCACGCCCTGGCAGGTGTTCTCCCGCGTGCGCCTGCCGCTGGCGCTGCGGGCGATGCTGCCGATCCTCGCCAACCAGTATGTGTGGCTGATGAAGGCCACCACGCTCGGCATCGCGGTCGGTTTCGCCGATTTCTTCATGATCGTCGCCCTGACGATCAACCATTCCGGCCAGACGCTCGAAGCCATCGGCATCCTGATGGCCGGCTTCCTGATCATCAATCTCAGCCTGGCCGCGCTGTTCAACCGCATCAACAAGGCGATCGCCCTCAAGGGCAATCAGCTGAGGGGGTAGGACATGACCGATCTTGCTCCGCCCGCCCCGGGAATGCTCGAAGACCTGCGGCGCCGCTTCTTCGCCAGCCCGCTGCAGGCGCTGGTGTCGCTGCTCTCGCTCGGCCTGATCGCCCTCGTCGGGTGGAAGCTGCTGAACTGGGCGCTGCTCTCCGCCGTGTTCGACCCCAGCCAGGGCGCCGAAGCCTGCCACCGCGCGGCCGGCGCCTGCTGGTCGGTCATCGCCGCCCGCTGGCGCATCATCCTGTTCGGCCTCTATCCCTATGAGGAACAGTGGCGCTCGGCGCTGGCCTGCGTCGCGGTGGTGGCGATGACGGTGCTGTCCTGCATTCCCGCCTTCTGGACCGGCCGGCGCATCGCCGCGATCTGGCTGGCGGGAACGACGGTGTTCTACGTGCTGATGAAGGGCGGCGTGCTCGGCCTGTCCTATGTCGGCGAGGAATCCTGGGGCGGCCTCGCGCTGACTCTGTTCATCTTCGTCGCCACCTGCCTGATCGGCTTTCCGCTGTCGATCGTCCTCGCCCTGCTCCGCCGCTCCGAGCTGCCGTGGATCTCGCGCACGACGGGCCTCATCATCGACGCCGTGCGCTCGCTGCCGCTGATCTCGATCCTGTTCACCTTCGCCATCGTGCTGCCCTTCGCGCTGCCGCACTGGCTCCAGGGCGACAAGCTCTACCGGGTGATCGTCGGCTCGGCGCTGTTCTTCGCCGCCTATCAGGCGGAGATCGTGCGCGGCGGCATGCAGGGCGTGGCGCACGGGCAGGGCGAAGCCGCCATGGCGCTCGGGCTGAGCTACTGGCAGCGCGTCAGCCGGATCCTGCTGCCGCAGGCCATGCGCAACGCCCTGCCGGCGACGATCAACCAGTTCGTCATCTCCTTCAAGGAGACCTCGCTGGTGGTCATCGTCGGCTTCTTCGAGATCATCGCCTCCGGCAATGCGGCCTACGGCACCGGCGAATGGCGGTTCGCCTATGCCGAGGTCTACACCTTCATCGCCTTCATCTATTTCGTCTTCGTCTTCAGCCTGTCCCGTTACGGCGCCTTCCTCGAACGGCGCATGTCGGTCGGCGAACGGTAAGGATGCGTCCCATGGCCACCCTCGCTCAGTCCCCGAATCCCGACATCGCCCTCAGGATCGAGGGGATGAACAAGTATTTCGGCAATTTCCACGCCCTGCGGAACATCGACCTGACGGTGACGCGCGGCGAGAAGATCGTCGTCTGCGGCCCCTCCGGCTCCGGCAAGTCGACGATGATCCGCTGCATCAACCGGCTCGAGGAGCACAATAGCGGCCGGATCGTCGTGCTCGGCACCGAGCTGAACGACGATGTCGGCAACATCGACGAGATCCGCCGCGAGGTCGGCATGGTGTTCCAGCATTTCAACCTGTTCCCGCACATGAGCGTGCTGGAGAACTGCGTGCTGGCGCCGATGCTGGTGCGCAAGCTGCCGCGCCAACAGGCGGAGGAGATGGCGCTGCGCTTCCTGGAGAAGGTGCGCATTCCCGAGCAGGCGTCGAAATATCCCGGCCAGCTCTCGGGCGGGCAGCAGCAGCGCGTCGCCATCGCGCGGGCGCTGTGCATGCAGCCGCAGATCATGCTGTTCGACGAGCCGACCTCCGCGCTCGACCCGGAGATGATCTCCGAGGTGCTCGACGTGATGGTGACGCTCGCCGCCGACGGCATGACGATGATCTGCGTGACCCACGAAATGGGCTTTGCCCGGCGCGTCGCGGACCGGGTGATCTTCATGGACCGCGGCGAGATCATCGAGGAAGCGCCGCCGGAGACGTTCTTCACCGCCTCGCGGAACGAGCGCACGCGGCAGTTCCTCTCGCAGATACTGAACCACTGAGCCGCGCGTCGCCTCGTTCCGGCGCCTCCTGCCGGACGCCGGCGCGGCTCCACCTGCTCACGGGTTCCCCATGACCGACCCTGTCGCGGCGCTCTCCGGCCTTCTCGGAGGGAAAGGCTGGCTTTCGGGAGACGACACCGCGCCCTACCGGCGCGACTGGCTCGACCGGTACGGCGTCGAGCCGCTCGGCGTGGCGCGGCCGGCGACGACGGCCGAGGTGGCCGGGATCGTGCGCATCTGCCGGGAGGCGGGAATCGCGCTGGTGCCGCAGGGCGGCAATACCGGCCTGTGCGCCGCCGCCGTCGCGGCCCGGCCGGACGCCGTGATCCTGTCGCTCGCCCGCATGAACGCCATCGGCGCTCCCGACCGGGACAGCGGAACCGTTCTCGTCGAGGCCGGCGTCGTGCTGGCGGCGCTGCACGAGGCGCTCGAACCGCACGGCCTCATCTTTCCCCTGCATCTCGGCGCGGAAGGCAGCGCCCGGATCGGCGGCCTCGTCGGCACCAATGCCGGCGGTAGCCATGCCAGTCGCTACGGGATGATGAGCGACCTCGCGCTCGGCCTCGAGGTGGTCCTGCCGGACGGCGCCGTCTGGGACGGCCTGCGCGCCGTGCAGAAGGACAATGCGGGCTACCCGCTGCGCAAGCTGTTCTGCGGCTCCGAGGGCACGCTCGGCGTGGTGACGCGCGCCGTGCTGCGGCTGTTTCCGGCCCCGAAGCAGCGGGCGACCGCCCTGCTGGCCTTTCCGGACCTCGCCTCGATGGTCGCCTTCGGCACCTTCCTGCGGGAGGAAGCGGGCGAATTCCTTTCGGGGCTGGAGTTCTTCTCCGGGCTCGGCATGTCGCTCGTCACGAAGCACCTGCCGGAGATCGTGCTGCCGTTCGAGACGCGCGGCGCGGCCTATCTTCTGGTGGAGCTCGCCTCAAGCTCGCGGCATGTGCCGCTCGACGACATCCTCGCCTTCACGCTCGAGAAGGGCATGGAGGACGGGCTGGTCGGCGACGGCGCCCTCGCCATGTCGGAAACCCAGCGCGCGCATTTCTGGCGGCTGCGCGAGGAGCAGCCGGAAGGCCAGCGGCTGGAGGGCGCCCAGCTCAAGCACGACATCGCGGTGCCGCCCGGCGCCATCGCCCGCTTCGTCGAGGCGGGGGCGGCGCTGTGCGAGGGGATCGTGCCGGGCGTGCGCATCAACCCGTTCGGGCATCTGGGCGACGGCAACATCCACTACAATCTCTCGCCGCCCGAGGGACGGGACGGCTTCGAGGGCAAGGGCCCGCAGATCGGCGAGGCGCTGGCGCGGCTCGCCACCGGGATGGGCGGCAGCTTCGCCGCCGAGCACGGGCTGGGCCGCACCAAGATCGCGCTGGCCGACGCGATCCGCAGCCCTCAGGAGCGGGCCCTGATGGCACGCCTCAAGGCGGCTGTGGACCCTTCCGGCACGATGAACCCCGGCGTTCTCGTGGATGCCGCTGAATAAAGAAGAACTTTCCTGTGGGCCGGATTTCTTGATTTCTCCGCGGCCCGCCAGGGTTCACGGTCGAGTGGAAATCCGAAGCGGCACGGCAGGGCATCCGCCCCCGTGCCGTCCGGTTGCGGGCGTGAGACCCGGCGCGAGCCGGCGTCGTTGTGAGGACATCAGCGCATGGTGCGGAACGGGGGGCGCCTTCTGGTCGAATGCCTGATCGCATTGGGCGCGACCAAGAGCTTCGGCGTGCCGGGGGAAAGCTACCTCGCGGTTCTGAACGCCCTGCACGACACGGCCGGCCGGCTCGACTACGTGCTGTGCCGCAACGAGGGCGGCGCCTCCTTCATGGCCAGCGCCTACGGCAAGCTGACCGGTTCGCCCGGCATCTGCTTCGTGACGCGCGGCCCCGGCGCGACCAACGCCGCCATCGGCGTCCACACCGCCATGCAGGACAGCTGCCCGATGATCCTGTTCGTCGGGCAGGTGGGCACCGACATGAAGGGCCGCGAGGCCTTCCAGGAACTCGACTACCGCGCCGTCTTCGGCACCCTCGCCAAATGGGCGGTGGAGATCGACGACGTCGCCCGGCTGCCGGAGATCATCGCGCGGGCCTGGACCACGGCGCTGGCCGGACGGCCTGGGCCGGTGGTCGTCGCCCTGCCCGAGGACATGCTGAGCACCGTCACCGACGTCGCCCCGCTCGACGGACCGGCCACGCTGTTCGAGCCGGCGCCCGCCGGCGAAGCGGTCGCGGCCGCCCGCGCCGCGCTGGCGCAGGCGCAGCGCCCGCTGCTGCTGATCGGAGGCGCCAACTGGAGCGCGCAGGGACGCGCGGCGCTCCAGGCCTTCGCCGAGGGCTCGGACATCCCGGTCGTCGCGGCGTTCCGCTACCAGGACCAGTTCGACAACCATTCCCCGGTCTTCGTCGGCGAGGCCGGCGTCGGCATGGCGCCGCATGTGAAGGCGCTGATCCGCGAGGCGGACGTCATCCTCGCCGTCAACGTCCGCTTCGGCGAGATGACGACGGACGGCTACACGCTGCTTTCCGTGCCAGCGCCGCGGCAGAGGCTGATCCACGTGCATGCGTCGGATCGCGAGATCGGCAAGGTCTATGTGCCGGCGCTCGGCATCGTCGCCGGCCCGAACGCCTTCGCCGGGGCGCTGGCGCCGGTGGTGGGGAAATGGGGCGACTGGCGGCGCACGGCGCGGGCGGCGTACGAGGCCTCGTTCGAGGCGCCGGCCCAGCCGAGCCCGGTCGACATGGTGGCGGTGAGCGCCTGGCTGCGCGACACCCTGCCCGACGACGTGATCCTGACCAACGGCGCCGGCAACTTCACCGTCTGGCCGAACAAGTTCTTCCGGTTCGGCCGCCGCGCGCGGCTGCTGGCGCCGCAATCGGGCGCCATGGGCTACGGGCTGCCGGCCGCCATCGCCGCCAAGGTCGCCTACCCCGGGCGCACGGTGGTGTGCTTCGCCGGCGACGGCGACTTCCAGATGAACTGCCAGGAACTCGGCACCGCCATGCAGGCCGGCGCGCAGCCGATCGTGCTGGTGCTCAACAACGGCGTCTACGGCACGATCCGCGCCCATCAGGAACGCGCCTATCCCGCGCGCGTCTCCGGCACGACGCTGGAGAACCCCGATTTCGTCGGGCTCGCCCGCGCCTACGGCTTCCACGCCGAGCACGTCCGCTCGACCGCCGACTTCGCCGACGCCTTCGGGCGGGCCCTCGCCTCGCCGACCGGCGCGGTCCTCGAACTCGCCATATCGGCGGAGGCGCTGACGCCCCGCCAGACCCTTTCCCAGATGCGCGATGCTGCGCTCGCTTCGCAGAAGGCCCACGCATGACCTCCAGGACTGACGACATCCGTCTCGGTGCGGACATCGGCGGCACCTTCACCGACATCGCCCTCGACGTCAGGGGGACGATCTTCTCGACCAAGGTGCTGACCAACTACGCCGCGCCCGAACAGGCGATCCTGGACGGCCTGGAGATCGTCGCCCGCGACGCCGGCATCTCCCCGGCCGAGATCGGCCTCGTCATCCACGGCACGACGCTGGCCACCAACGCGCTGATCGAGCGGCGCGGCGCGAAGACGGCGCTGATCACCACCGAGGGATTCCGCGACGTCATCGAGATGCGCACGGAAAACCGCTTCGAGCAGTACGACCTGAACCTGAAGCTGCCCACGCCGCTCATTCCGCGCGAGCACCGCTTCACCGTGAAGGGCCGCATCGGCGCCGAGGGGCAGGAACTGCAGCCGCTCGACGAGGCCGCGCTCGAGGAGATCGCCGGCACCATCGCCGCCGGCGGCTTCGGCGCCGTCGCGATCGGCTTCATCCATTCCTACATGAACCCGGCGCATGAGCGGCGGGCGCGCGAGATCCTCGCCCGCCGGCTCTCGGTGCCGATCTCGATCAGCGCCGAAGTCTCCCCGCAGATGCGCGAGTTCGAGCGCTTCAACACGGTCTGCGCCAACGCCTATGTCCGCCCGCAGATGGCGGACTACCTCGCCCGGCTGCAGAGCCGGCTCAAGGACATGGGCGCGACCTGCCCGGTCTTCATGATCCATTCGGGCGGCGGGCTGATCTCGGTGGAAACGGCGTCGGAGTTCCCCGTCCGCCTGGTGGAATCCGGCCCGGCCGGCGGCGCCATCTTCGCCGCCGACATCGCCCGGCGCTTCGACCTCGATTCCGTCGTCTCCTACGACATGGGCGGCACCACCGCGAAGATCTGCCTGATCGAGGACTTCGCGCCGCAGACGGCACGGACCTTCGAGGTCGCCCGCACCTATCGCTTCTGCAAGGGTTCGGGCATGCCGATCTCGATCCCGGTGATCGAGATGATCGAGATCGGCGCGGGCGGCGGCTCCCTCGCCTGGGTCGATGCCATGGGGCGCATCCAGACCGGGCCGGAAAGCGCCGGCTCCGAGCCGGGCCCGGCCTGCTACGGCCGCGGCGGCGAGCGCCCCGCCATCACCGACGCCGATCTGGTGCTCGGCAAGCTCGACCCCGACAATTTCGCCGGCGGCGCCATCCGGCTCGACACCGCGGCGTCGCAGCGGGCGATCACCCGCGATGTCGGCGCCCGCCTGTCGCTGGAGCCGCAGGCGGCGGCCTTCGGCATCTGCGAGGTCGTGGACGAGAACATGGCCAACGCGGCGCGCGTCCACGCCGTCGAGAACGGCAAGAACATCTCCGACAACGTGATGATCGCCTTCGGCGGCGCCGCCCCGCTGCACGCGGCCCGCCTGTGCGAGAAGCTCGGCCTCGACCGCTGCCTCGTCCCGCAGGGGGCCGGCGTCGGCTCGGCGATCGGCTTCCTCAAGGCACCCTTCGGCTACGAGGCGCTGGCCTCGAAGCTGGTGCGGCTGTCGCGGTTCCGGGCCGACGAGGTGAACGCGCTGCTGGCCGACCTCAAGACCTCCGCCGAGAGCTTCGTGCGCGCCGGCACCAGCGGCACGATCCGGCGCGAGATCACCGCCTTCATGCGCTATGCCGGGCAGGGCTGGGAAATCCCCGTGCCGCTGGCGGACGAGCCCTTCGGCGAGGGGGCCGTGGCGGACCTCACCGAGGCCTTCCGCCGGAACTACGCCCGCTTCTTCGGCCGCGCCATCGACGGGCTCGACGGCCTGGAGATCGAGGTCGTCACCTGGTCGGTGAAGGCGAGCGACGAGCGCCCGGCGCCCGAAAGGCACACCATCACCACCGGCACGCGGACGGTATCGGCGGGCGTGACGCGCCCGGTCTTCGACCCCGCCACCGGAACCATGCAGATATCCGCCATCGTCGAGCGCGCTACTCTCTCGGCCGGCGACCGCGTTCCCGGCCCGGCGGTGATCGTCGAGCGCGAGACCTCGACGGTGGTCACCACGACGTTCGACGCGGTCATGCAGAGCGACGGCGGGATACTTCTGGTCCGCAAGGAGATCGCGGCATGAGCAACGTGGCCGAAATCCGCATGCAGGTCATGTGGAACCGACTGATCTCGGTGGTCGAGGAGCAGGCGCTGACGCTGCTGCGCACCGCCTTCTCCACCTCGGTGCGCGAATCCGGCGACCTGTCCGCCGGCGTGTTCAACCCGCGCGGCGAGATGCTGGCGCAGGCGGTGACGGGAACGCCTGGCCACGTGAACACCATGGCCGAGGCCGTGCTGCAGTTCATGAACGAGATTCCCCGCGAGGAGATGTTCGAGGGCGACACCTACGTCACCAACGATCCCTGGCAGGGCACCGGGCACCTGCACGACATCACCATGGTGTCGCCGTCCTTCCTCAACGGCGAGCTCGTCGCCTTCTTCGCCTGCACGGCGCATGTCGTGGACGTGGGCGGGCGCGGCTTCGGCGCCGACGGCAAGTCGGTCTACGAGGAAGGCATCCAGATCCCGATCATGAAGTTCGCCGAGCGGGGCACGGTCAATCGCGACCTGATCCGGATCCTGCGCAGCAATGTCCGCGAGCCGAACCAGGTGATCGGCGACTTCTATTCGCTCGCCGCCTGCAACGATGTCGGCCACCGGCGCCTCGTCGACATGATGAACGAGATCGGCCTGGCCTCGCTGAACGGGCTGGGGGAATTCATCTTCTCGCGCACGCACGACGCCATGCTGGAGCGGATCCGGACCCTGCCGAAGGGATCGTGGTCGAACGAGCTGGTCACCGACGGCTATGACGAGCCGGTGAAGCTGGCGGCGACGGTCAGCGTGCACGACGAGCGCGTCGACGTGGACTTCTCCGGCAGCGCGCCGATGAGCCGCTGGGGCATCAACGTGCCCATCATCTACAGCAAGGCCTATGCCTGCTACGCCCTCAAATGCGTGGTGGCGCCCGATATCCCGAACAATGCCGCCTCGCTGGCCTTCTTCACCGTCTCCTCGCCGACCAACATCCTCAACGCCGCCCGGCCGGCGCCGGTGGCGCTGCGCCACGTGATCGGCCACATGGTGCCCGACCTCGTGCTGGGCGCGATGGCGCAGGCGCTGCCGGGCCGGATCCTCGCCGAAGGCGCCGCCGCGCTGTGGAACATCCACATCTCGGTTAGGCCCGCCAACGGTGCCGCCGGAAGGCGCGCCGAGGTGCTGATGTTCAATTCCGGCGGCATGGGCGCGCGCCCGGCGCTCGACGGGCTGTCGGCGACCGCCTTCCCCTCCGGCGTGCACACCATGCCCATCGAGGCGACCGAGCATACCGGCCCGATCGTCATCTGGCGCAAGGAGCTGCGCCCGGACTCCGGCGGCGACGGCGAGTTCCGCGGCGGGCTCGGGCAGGTGATCGAGATCGCCGCGACGGACGGTCACGAGTTCGATTTCTCGGCCATGTTCGACCGGGTCCGCCACCCCGCGCGCGGGCGTGACGGCGGCGGCGGCGGCGCGCCGGGCGTCGTGCGGCTCGACGATGGGACGCAGCTGCGCCCCAAGGGCTGGCAGCACGTCCCGGAAGGGCGGCGGCTGATTCTGGAATTGCCGGGCGGCGGTGGCTATGGCGACCCCGCGCGGCGCAGCGTCGATGCCCGGGCCGAGGACCGGTCCAAGGGCTATGTTTCGGAGAACGACCGATGAGCTACATCTCCTCGCGCCTCGCGGTGGTCAAGCCGTCCGCCTCGATGGCGGCCTCGCAGGCGGCCAAGGCGCTGCGGGCCAAGGGCGTCGACGTCATCGACCTCGGCCTCGGCGAGCCCGATTTCCCGACCCCCGCCCACATCATCGAGGCGGCCTATGCCGCGGCCAAGGCCGGGCAGACGCTCTACACCGGGGCCACCGGCACGCCGGAGGTCCGCGAGGCGGTGGCCGGCAAGTTCCGGCGCGAGAACGGCCTCGACGTCACCGCCGACGACATCGTGGTGGCCAACGGCGCCAAGCAGATCATCTTCAACGCGCTGATGGCGACGCTGGAGACCGGCGACGAGGTGATCCTGCCCGCGCCCTATTTCGTCTCCTATCCGGAGATGGTGAAGCTGCTGGGCGGCACTCCCGTCATCGTCGAATGCCCCGAGACGACCGGCTTCCGGCTGATGCCGGAACTGCTGGAGCGGACCATCACGCCGAAGACCAAGTGGCTGTTCCTCAACATGCCGGGCAACCCCTCCGGCGCCGTCTATTCCGAGGACGACCTCACGGCGCTGGGCGCCGTGCTGGCCCGCCACCCGCAGGTGCTGGTGCTGTCGGACGAGATCTACGAGCATATCCTGTTCGACGGACGCGCCTTCGTGTCCTTCGGCAAGGCCTGCCCGGAGCTGAAGGACCGTAGCCTGATCGTCAACGGCGTCTCCAAGTCCTATGCCATGACCGGCTGGCGCGTCGGCTACGCGGCGGGGCCGGCGCCGCTGGTCAAGGCGATGGCGACCATCCAGAGCCAGTCCGTCACCTCGGTCTGCTCGATCGCGCAGGCGGCGACGGTGGCCGCGCTCAACGGCCCGCAGGACGAGGTGGCGCGCTTCCGCAAAGCCTTCGAGGCGCGCCGCGACCTCGTCGTCGAGGGCATAGGCGGGATCAACGGACTGACCCTCTCCCCGCCGGAAGGCGCCTTCTACGCCTATATCGGCTGCGCCAGCCTGATCGGCCGCAAGACGCCCGCCGGCGTGGTGCTGGAGGACGATGCCGCCGTCGCCGCCTATCTGCTCAACGAGGGGCGGGTGGCGTCGGTACCGGGCGTGGCCTATGGCCTGTCTCCCTATTTCCGCATCTCCACCGCGACCAGCGAGGAGGTGCTCACCGAGGCGGTGGCGCGCATCAAGGCCGCCGTCGCGCATGTGGAGTAGATCATGCCGCAGTATGAACGCATCCTGATCACCGGTGCCGCCGGCCGCCTCGGCTCGGAGCTGCGGAAGGCGCTGGCGCCGCTGGCGGGCAGGATACGCCTGGCGGCGCGCGAACCGCTGGGCACGCTCGCGGCGCATGAGGAGGAGGCGGTCTTCGACCTCGCCGACATGGACGCCACCATCGCCGCGACCGAGGGCTGCGACGCGATCGTGCATTTCGGCGGGGCGTCGCTGGAAAGCCCGTGGCAGACCATTCTGGACGCCAATATCCGCGGCTCCTACCACATCTATGAAGGCGCCCGGAAACACGGCGCCAAGCGCGTGGTCTACGCTTCCTCCGTGCACGCCATCGGCTATCACGAGGTGGAAGCCCAGATCGGCGTCGACGCACCGGTGCGGCCCGACAGCCTCTACGGCGTGTCGAAGAACTTCGTGGAGAGCCTCAGCCGGCTCTACTGGGACAAGTTCGGCATCGAGTCGGTGTGCCTGCGCATCTTCTCGTCCTTCCCGGAGCCGGCCGACCGGCGCATGCTCTGGTCCTATCTTTCCTTCGCCGACTGCATGAGGCTGGTCGAGGCCTCGCTCACCGCTCCGCGCGTGGGCCACACCATCTCGTTCGGCATGTCCGACAACAAGGTGAAAACGGTCGACAACCGCGGCGCCAACCATCTCGGCTTCATCCCGCAGGACAGTTCCGAGCCGTTCCGCGCGGCGGTGGAGGCACGCACCCCCGTTCCCGATCCGGCGCGGCCTTCGGTCAAATATCTCGGCGGCTGGTTCTGCGAACTCGACCATCCCGACGACGAGCCGAAGGGCTGAGCAACGTCGCGCTTACACGGGCGCCGGCCGTCCGTCGGCGCCCGGCAGCGACATCGAACGCAGCACGTCGATGAAATCGGCCGCGTTGGCCGAGGGCTTCTCGCCCTTGCGGGTGATGATGCCGAGCGGGCGGAGCTGGGTGGAAAGGTCGATCGGCAGGCGCACAAAGGCGCCGCGCGCCACGCTGTCGGTGAGGATCGACTTCGGCAGGCAGGCGATCATGCCGGCGTCGCGCACCAGATGCAGCGTGGCGAAGATCGAGGTGGTCTCGACGCAGTTGTTGAGCACGCCGACCCCCTGCTCGGCGAAGGTGCGGTCGATCAGCTCGCGCATCGGGCTGCTGCCGGGCTGCAGCACCCACGGCATCGGCGCGGTTTCCGCCAGCGTCAGGGCGGGCCGCGCCGCCAGCGGGTGATCCCGCGCCACGAAGATCCACAGTTCCTCGTGCGCCAGCGGCTCCATGTCGAAGGCGAGCGCGTCCTTGGCGTCGGTGAAGCGCCCCACGGCCAGCGCGATCTCGTTGCGGCTCAGCGCGTCGAGCAGGATGTCGCTGGTGGCGGCGAGCAGCCGGATGGTCATCAGCGGGCGGCGCTGCTTCAGCTCCGCCACCGCCTTCGGCAGGAGGCCGGGCGTGGTCGCCATGATCGCGCCGATCGACAGCGCGCCGAAGCCGCCCGCCTTCAGGTTTCCCAGCCCTTCCGCGAAGCTGTCGGTCTCGCGCAGCAGCCGTCCGGCATAGTCGGCGACGAAGCCGCCGATCTCGGTCAGCGCCATGCCGCGCGGCAGGCGCTCGAACAGCAGCGCGCCGAGGATCGTCTCGGCGTCCTGCAGGATCTTCGTCGCCGCCGGCTGGGTGACGTGCATCTCGGCGGCGACGCGGTGCAGGTTGCCGGTACGCGCGAGGGCGTCGATCAGGCGCAGGTGCCGGAAGCGCAGCCGGCCGACGAGCTGGGCGGAAAGCGGGGACGCCATCGCCTCTCCGATAACCTGATGGAATTAGCTAAGTCAGACTTTTCATTACTCAGTTATCGGCTTTACCGCTAGGGCTTTCGGCCAAGAATAGCTGCCGTTTAATGGCGGCAGCCTCAGGCAAGGAGGAACCTCGGGATGAAACTGGTTCGCTATGGTGAGTTCGGGCGCGAGCGCCCCGGTCTGATCGACGATCAGGGCGTGCTGCGCGACCTGTCTGCGGTGGTTCCCGACATTTCCGGCGACGCGCTGCTGCCCGAAGGGCTGGCTCGCCTGCGCGGGCTCGATCCGAAGACGCTTCCGGCCGTGAGCGGCGCGCCGCGCTTCGGCGCCTGCGTCGGCGGGGTCGGCAAGTTCGTCTGCGTCGGCCTCAACTACACCGACCACGCCGCCGAATCCGGCATGCCGATCCCCGAGGAGCCGGTGCTCTTCATGAAGCCGACCAACTGCATCGTCGGCCCCTACGACCATGTCGAGATCCCGCGCGGCTCGCAGAAGACCGACTGGGAAGTCGAGCTCGGCATCGTCATCGGCAAGGCCGCCAAATACGTCTCGAAGGAAAACGCCTACGAGCACGTCGCCGGCTACTGCATCGTCAACGACGTCTCCGAGCGCGCCTTCCAGCTCGAGCACGGCGGCCAGTGGGACAAGGGCAAGGGCTGCGACACCTTCGGCCCGGTCGGTCCCTGGCTGGTGACCACCGACGAGATCCCCGACCCGCACGTGCTCGACATGTGGCTGGAGGTCGACGGCAAGCGCTACCAGAACGGCTCGACGCGCACGATGATCTTCGATGTGCCGACCATCGTCTCCTACATCAGCCGGTTCATGAGCCTGCAGCCGGGCGACATCATCTCCACCGGCACGCCGCCGGGCGTCGGCCTCGGCCAGAAGCCGCCGGTCTATCTCAAGGCCGGCCAGACCATGCACCTGTTCATCGACGGCCTCGGCGAGCAGAAGCAGACGACCGTCCCGGCCGCGTGAGAGTGAGCAGCTAGCGTCATGAACAACATCGATCTCAAGGGCCGCGTCGCCATCGTCACCGGCGGCGCCCGCGGCATCGGCTACGCCACCGCCGAGCGCATGCTGAACTCCGGCGCCTCGGTGGCGCTGTGGGACATCGACGCCGCGCGCCTCGACGAGGCGGCCGCCGCCCTCGGCGCGCACGGCAAGGTGTCGACCCATGTCGTCGAGCTGACCGACGAAGCCTCCGTCACCGCCGCCGCCGAGGCGACGGCGGGCGCGCACGGCAAGATCGACATCCTCGTCAACAATGCCGGCATCACCGGCGGCAACGGCAAGCTCTGGGAGCTCGACACCGACACCTGGCGCCGCGTCGTCGACGTCAACCTCGTGGGGCCGTTCCTGACCTGCAAGGCGGTGGTGCCGCACCTGCTGAAGAACGGCTGGGGCCGCATCGTCAACGTCGCCTCCATCGCCGGCAAGGAAGGCAACCCGAACGCCTCCCACTATTCGGCGTCGAAGGCGGGGCTGATCGGGCTGACCAAGTCGCTCGGCAAGGAGCTGGCGACGAGCAACATCCTCGTCAACGCCATCACCCCGGCGGCGGCGAAGACCGAGATCTTCAACCAGATGAAGCAGGAACACATCGACTTCATGCTGTCGAAGATCCCGATGAACCGGTTCCTGCAGGTCGACGAGGCCGCCGCGCTGATCTCGTGGCTGTCCTCCGAGGACTGCGCCTTCTCGACCGGCGCCGTGTTCGACATTTCCGGCGGGCGCGCCGTGTACTGACGATAGCCGGCGCGGCCTGCCCGCGGCGCTGTCCAATTTCGATGAAGAAGATCGCCGGTGGCCGCAGGCGCGGCCGCCAAAGGCGGCGCTTGTCCACGCGTCGGGGGAGGAAACCCGCATGCCCACCATATCGCCCACGCTCGCGGCGACCATCGACAAGGTCACCAAGCGGCTGCTGCCGTTCCTGCTGCTGATGTATGTGCTCGCCTTCCTGGACCGGGCCAATGTCGGCTTCGCCAAGAAGGCCTTCCAGGCCGACACCGGCATCTCCGACGCCGCCTTCGCGCTCGGCGCCAGCATCTTCTTTCTCGGCTATGCGCTGTTCGAGGTCCCCTCGAACCTGATCATGCACCGCGTCGGCGCCAAAATCTGGATGGCGCGCATCATGATCACCTGGGGGCTGATCTCGGCGGCGATGATGTTCGCCCATAACGAGATCACCTTCTACGTCCTGCGCGTTCTGCTCGGCATCGCCGAGGCCGGCTTCTTCCCGGGCGTGATCCTCTACCTGACCTACTGGTTCCCCTCCTTCGCGCGCGGCCGGGCCATGGGCCTGTTCTATTTCGGCGCGCCGCTCGCCTTCATCTTCGGCTCGCCGCTCTCCGGCCTGCTGCTGGAGTTCCAGGGGCTGGGCGGCCTGCATGGCTGGCAGTGGATGTTCCTGATCGAGGGGCTGCTCGCCTCCATCGTCGGCGTCTTCGCCTACTTCTACCTCGACAACAAGCCGAAGGACGCCAAATGGCTGAGCGGCGAGGAGAAGGCGGTGCTCGACCAGGCGCTCGCGAACGAGGACAGCGCCAAGCAGGCGCACGGGCCCCGCGGCACGCTGGCGGCGCTGAAGAACGGCCGGGTGCTCTATTTCTCGCTGATCTACCTGATCATCCAGATGAGCGTATACGGCGTGGTGTTCTACCTGCCGAGCCAGGTTGCCGGGCTGCTCGGCACCAATGTCGGCTTCACCGTCGGCCTCGTCACCGCCATTCCGTGGATCTGCGCGATGGTCGCGACCTACTTCCTGCCGCGCTGGTCCGACCGCACCGGCGAGCGGCGGCTGTTCGCCGGCGGCATCCTGGTGGTGTGCGCCATCGGCATCGCCGCCTCGGTGGCCAGCAACTCGCCGGCGCTGTCGCTGATCGCCCTGTGCTTCGCCGCGGCCGGCTTCATCTCGGTGCAGCCGATCTTCTGGACCCTGCCGACCGGCTATCTCGGCGGCGTGGCGGCGGCCGGCGGCATCGCGCTGATCAACTCGCTGGGCAATGTCGGCGGCTTCATCGCCCCGAACGTGAAGACCTGGGCCGAGGCCACCTTCGCCTCGACCTCGGCCGGCCTCTATCTGCTCGCGATCACCACCCTCATCGGCGCGGTGCTGATCTTCGCCCTCGCGGCGGTGGGCATCGGGCGCGAGACGCGCGCCGCCAAGGCCTCGGGCCGCTGAACCTTCTTCCCCGCGGCGGCAGCGCTGCCGCGGGTTCCACCTTCCGGGAGCTCGACACATCATGTCCATGCCGACCATCAAGGCCGTGCGCGCCTTCACCGTCCGGGGCGGCGGCGCCGACTACCACGATCAGGGCGCCGGCCACTGGATCGACGACCACATCGGCACGCCGATGGGCAAGTATCCCGAGTACCGCCAGAGCCGGCAGAGCTTCGGCATCAACGTGCTCGGCACGCTGGTCGTCGAGATCGAGGCCTCCGACGGCACGGTGGGCTTCGCCGTCACCACGGCGGGCGAGATCGGCGCCTTCATCGTCGAGAAGCACCTCGCGCGCTTCCTGATCGGCCGGCAGGTCACCGAGATCGAGAAGATCTGGGACCAGATGTATTTCGCCACCCAGTATTACGGCCGCAAGGGCGTGGTGCTGAACACCATCTCCGGCGTCGATCTCGCGCTGTGGGACCTGCTCGCCAAGGTGCGCGGCGAGCCGGTGCACGCGCTGCTCGGCGGCCCGGTGCGCGACGAACTGCAGTTCTACGCCACCGGCGCGCGGCCCGACCTCGCCAAGAAGATGGGCTTCATCGGCGGCAAGATGCCCCTCCACCACGTTCCCGCCGAGGGCGAGGAGGGCCTGCGGGCGAACATCGAGGAGCTCGCCACCATGCGCGAGCGCTGCGGCGACGACTTCTGGCTGATGTTCGACTGCTGGATGAGCCTCGACCTCAACTACGCGACCCGCCTCGCCCACAAGGCCCACGAATACGGGCTGAAGTGGATCGAGGAATGCCTCTCGCCGGACGACTACTGGGGCTATGCCGAGCTGCGCAGGAACGCGCCCAAGGGCATGCTGGTGACCACCGGCGAGCACGAGGCCACCCGCTGGGGCTTCCGCATGCTGCTGGAAATGGGCTGCTGCGACATCATCCAGCCGGATGTCGGCTGGTGCGGCGGCATCACCGAGCTGATCAAGATCTCGGCGCTCGCCGACGCCCATTCGACGCTCGTCGTGCCGCACGGCTCGTCGGTCTACAGCTACCACTTCGTCATCACCCGCCAGAACTCGCCCTTCGCCGAGTTCCTGATGATGCATCCGGTGCCCGACCAGGTGGTGCCGATGTTCACGCCGCTGCTGCTCGACGAGCCGGTGCCGGTGAACGGGCGGATGAAGGCGGGCGTGCTCGACAAGCCCGGCTTCGGCGTGCGGCTCAATCCCGATGTGAAGCTCCACCGCCCCTACGCGGTGGGCTGAGCTGGTCCCTCCCGAGGGCGACCAACCTGTGGCCGGGCCCCGCAAGGAGCCCGGCCTTTTTCTTTCACGCCCGTTTCTTTCACTCCCGGTCCGGGAAGAGCCGCTTGCTCAGGATGGCGTGGACGCCCCAGTTGCCGTCCACCACCTGGGTGATGCCGAAATCGACGGCCGCCGACATCAGGGCGATCGCCTCATCCTCGCTCAGCCCCTTCGTCGTCATCAGGAAGCGCCGCACCTTGCGGAAGGCGTCGCGCATGGCGAGGTCGAGCGAGGACTTGGCGTAGACCTCGCTCTGGCCGTCGGCGCCGAACTCGGCGAGGTAGTTGGGGTGGCTGAAGCCGGTCAGTATCCAGTCGTCCGGCGTCTCGATCAGCGGATAGGTCAGATCGGCCAGCAACGTGCCGGCGACGTCGGCCTTCTTGTGCAGCACCACGCGGAAGGTGCCGGTCATCGAGCACTCGATCGCCGTGCCCGACAATTCGCCGTCGCCCTGCGCGGCGTGCGGATCCCCGACCGACAGCAGGGCGCCGGGGACGGACACCGGCAGGTAGACCGTCGCGCCCTTGCCAAGCCGCCAATTGTCGAGATTGCCGCCGAAATAGGCCGGCGGAACGGAATCGACGAGATCGGCCTCGCGGGGAGCGACGGCGATGACGCCGAAATGCGGGCGCAGCGGGATGCGCACGCCCTCCAGCACCCGCGTCTGCGGCGTCACCGTGCCGGGGCGGACGGGCACGCCGGGATAATCGTAGAGAACGTGGCGGACGCCGAACGGGTCGGTCTGCGGCTCCCAGCGATAGGCGTGCACCGCCTGCGCATAGGGCTCGTCCGCATCGGCCATGATCTCGTAGATCGTCACCGTCTCACGTGGATGCGGCTCGCTGAGGAATTCGGAATAGTGGAAGCCCCACCACGCGGCGACGCTGCTGCCGAAGACCCGCCCGGCATGGGCGGGATGGCGCGAGGGGCGCGGCTCGATATCGAGGATATGCACTTCCAGCACGTCGCCGGGCTGGGCGCCGCGCACCGCGACGGGGCCGGTGCAGATGTGCACGCCGAAGCCTTCCCCCGCCCCGCGCCCGAACACCGAGGCGTCGAGCGGGCCGGCGCCGCGCTGGTCCACCGCCTTGGCGGTGCGCGTCCAGTGGAAGACGCTTTCCGCCCCGGCATCGCCCTCGATCATGCGCTCGGGGTCGTCGGAGGCGTGCTGGGTCAGCGTCTCCACGGTGACGATATCGCCGGAGGCGATCTCGATCAGCGGCTTGAGCGAACGGCTGAAATAGCCCCAGTGCACGTGCTGGGCGTGCACCGGCAGATAATGGCGGGCCGGCGTCTGCGGCGTCGCGTCCGGCTCGCCGCTCACGGGAACGACGCTCCGACGGGTGTCGGGCTCGGATTTCGTCTGGCGCGCGCGCAGCTGGACCAGCGCCTCCTGCGGCCAGCCGCGCTGCCCGCTCGGCAGGGCGCCCTGGCCCTGCCGGTCGGCCTCGCGCCGGCGCAGCTCGCGCGGGGGGAGGCCGAAGCGCTCGCGGAACAGGCGGCTGAAATGGGCGGAGTCGGCGAAACCGTAGCGATAGGCGACCTCGGAGATCGGCACCGCCGCCTCGGCGGGATTGGCGAGATCATGCCAGGCGCGCTGCAGGCGCCGCTCCCGCACGTAATGGCTGAAGCTCTCGCCCGTGCCCTCGAACAGCTTCTGGAGATAGCGCTCGGAGATGCCTTCGGCCTGCGCCACATCGGCGATCGAGACGTCCTCGCTGCCGATGCTCCGCTCGATGGTCGCGTAGAGGCGCTGGAGCAGCGCCGCGCGGCTCGATGACGAATCGGCGCTCGTCGTCGCGAGCTCCCCCGAGAGGGCGAGAAGAAGCTCGGCCGCGCTCTGCGCCACCGCCTCCCATTCGGGCTCGGAGAGCCGGTCGAGCGCCGTCGTGGCGGCCTGGACGGTGCGGGCCAGGATGTCCGGCAGCCCGTCGGCCTCGAAGACGCGCGGCGGGCAGGCGGCGAGCGGGGCCGCCTTGCGGCCGCGGAACGCCTCCGCCGGCACCGAGAGCACGAGCGCGCGCAGGCCGCGCTGGAACTGCACCTGCCAGTCCGCGGCGCGCGGCGCGAGGATGACCTGTCCGGCGGGAACGATCTGCGGCTCGCCGCCCGTGACGAGAACGGTGCTGTTCCCGACCGGCAGCAGCAGAAGCGGCAGGCCGGTCCGCGTCGGCAGGGGCCGCAGCACCTGCGCATCGGCAGAGAGCGTACCCAGCCGCACCCCGAGCGAGGACAGGCGCGAGAGCGCCGTGGCGTGCGCGGGCGAGCCGGCGCGCACGCCGAGCGATTGCAGCCCGAAGCCGGCGAGCACGTCCTGCCAGGCGCGCTCGCGCGCGTCCCCGGAATAGGACTCGCTCGTGAACGGCTGGGCATTCATGGTTCGGACCTCGGCATGAAGGCCCGTTCAAGCAAGGATCATGCCTTGGAAGGCGGCCCGAGAGCGGCCGTGCCCGCCCCCGGGGATGCCCCTCAACGACCCGCGAAGAGGCTCTTGCGGATCGAGCCGGTGACGCCCCAGTTCGCGTCCACCACCTGGGTGACGGCGAAATCGACGGCAACCGACATCAGCGAGATCGCCTCGTCCTCGGAGAGCTTCTGCGTCGTCATGAGGAACCGGCGCAGCTTGCGGAAGGCGTCGCGCATCGCGTTGTCGAGGCTGGAACGCTTGAGGATCTCGTGCTGGTGGTCGGGGCCGAGCTCGGCCAGATAGTTGGTCACGCTGAAGCCGTAGACCGACCAGACGTCCTCGTTTTCGAGCAACGGGTGATTCAGCCCCTCGAGGATGGTGCCCCCGAGGTCCGCCTTCTTGTGCAGGATGAACTCGAACTCGCCGGTGAGCGAGATCTCGATCGCCGTGCCGGAGAGCTCGCTGTCGCCCTGCGAGGCGTGGGCGTCGCCGCAAGAGAACAGGCCGCCAGGCACGGCGACGGGATAGTACATGCGCGCGCCCCTGGCGATGCGCCAGTCGTCCATGTTGCCGCCCGTGTAGTTCGGCGGGATGGTCGAGACGAAATCCGCCTCGGCCGGGGCGAGGCCCATCGTGCCGAAATGCAGTCGCGCCGGCACCTTGATCCCCGACAGGATGCCTTCCTTCTTGACGATGGTGTCGTGGTCGACGCGAACGCCGGGATAGTCGATGGTCGGGTGCACGATGCCGTCCGGGTCGGTCTGCGGCGTCCAGAGATAGGAATAGAGCGCCTTCACCGACGCCTCTCCCATGTCGAGCTCATAGATGGTGACCACCTCGCGCGGCTTCGGCTCCTCGATCAGGTCCTTGTACTGGAAGCCCCAGTTGGCAGCGGGATTGGAGCCGAAGAAGCGCCCCTGATAGGCCGGGTTGGCGCTGGGACGCGGCCACGCATCGAGGATGCGCACCTCGATGATGTCGCCCGGCTCGGCGCCCTCAATGGCGATGGGGCCGGTGAGCAGGTGCACGCCGAGCCCTTCGCCGGAACCGTAGGTGAGCGCCCCGTCCGTGGGGCCGGCGCCGCGCCGGCGCAGGGTCTTGCGATCCTTCGACCAGTGGAAGATCTCCTCCGCCGCCGGGTCTCCGGCGATCATGCGCTCATAGTCGTCATTGGCGTGATGGGTGATGGTCTCGATCACCGCCCGCTCGCCGGATTTCAGCGTGAGGACCGGTTCGAGGGTCTTGCTGAAATAGCCCCAGTGGACGGTGTCGGGCGTGGCGGGCAGGTGATGCTTGGTCATGTCGAACCTCGATTGGAGGGAGTGCCTGGCCCCGGCGTGCCGGGGTGCGCCGCCGGTGCTATTCGGCGGCCATGGTGCTGAGGAAACGGGCCGTGAGCGGATGGCGCGGCTGGTTGAGGACCCGGTCGGCCGGTCCTTCCTCGACGATCGACCCGCCGGCCAGGAAGACGATCCGGTCGGCCACCTCGCCGGCGAAATGCAGCTGGTGGGTGGAGATGATCATCGCCAACCCGTCCTCGACGGCGAGGCGGCGGATGACCTCCAGCACCTCGCCCACGAGTTCGGGATCGAGCGCGGAGGTCGGCTCGTCGAGCAGCAGCACGCTCGGCCCCGGCGCCACCGCCCGGGCGATGGCGACGCGCTGCTGCTGGCCGCCGGAGAGATGGCGCGGCAGGGCATCGGCGCGGTGGGCGAGGCCGACGCGCTCCAGCAATTCCTGCGCGCGGCGGTCGGCATCGAGCCGCGACAGGCCCTGAACCCAGCGCAGCGGCCCGGCGATGTTCTCCCGCGCGGTCAGGTGGCCGAAGAGATTGAATTGCTGGAACACCATGCCGACGCCGACGCCGGCGCGCATCTGCGCCGTCGCGCGCGGCGACAGCCCCCGCCCGCCCTCGTCGGTGCCGAGGAAGCGGCCGCCGACGCGGATGGTGCCGCCCTCCCAGCCTTCCAGCCGGTTGATACAGCGCAACAGCGTCGACTTGCCCGACCCGCTCGGGCCGAGAAGCGCCACGACCTCGCCGGCGCGCACCGTCAGGTCGATGCCGTCGAGCACGGTCTGGTCGCCATAGTTCTTGCGCAGCTCCTTCACCTCGACCGCGACGTTGTTGCCGGCGAGACGGCGGGCGCGGGCCTCCCGGTCCGGCCGCGCCAGCGCGGCCTTGGGCGATGCCGGCGGCAGCGGATCGACGGCGATCTCCTCGAGGATTTCCCCGGCGACATCGGGAGGGACAGTGCCCGCGGCACCGGCCGGCTCCGGCACAGCACGGCCGGGCAGCAGCGCGCGCAGGAAGCGCCGGAGCTGCTCCTTCGGCGGCGGCCGGTCCAGATCGAGCAGCATCTCGACGACGATCTGGATCACCGCGATGGCGCCGGTCAGCACCAGATACATGAGGCCGGAGGCGAAGAAGATGGAGAAGAAGTCGAAGGTCGCGGAGGCGAGCTGCGTCGAGCGCAGGGTGAGCTCCTGCACCGCCACGACGGAGGCGAGCGAGGAGTTCTTCAGCGCGCTCACCGCCTCGTTGCCGAGCGCGGGCACCATGGAGCGGATGGCCTGCGGCGCGATCACCCGGCGCATGATGGCGGCCGGCGTCATGCCCAGCGCCTGCCCGGCGCTCACCTGCCCGCGATCGACGCCCAGCACGTTGGAGCGCAGGATCTCGGCGATGAACGGCGCTTCGTTGAGCGCCAGCGCAAGGCCGGCGGCGGAGATGGCGGTGAGCTTGATGCCGATGAGCGGCAGGGCGTTGTAGCAGAAGACCATCTGCAGGATCAGCGGCGTGCCGCGGAAGATGATCGAATAGCCGCGCGCGATGACCGCCAGGGTGCGGAAGCGGCTGAGCTGCATGGCGGCGAGCACCACGCCCATGACGAGCCCGCCCAGCAGGCCGAGCACCGTGATCAGCAGCGTGTAGCCGACCCCGTCGAGGAGATACGGCATGCTGAGATAGTGGAGGAAGAGATCCATCGGCCTTTCCGCGCTCTGTCGGAGAGGGCGGCCGCGGGGTCGCCGCGCCCGCCCCGTCATCGCGGGACGTCAGTCGGCGAGCACGAGCTTGGGGGTCTCAAGCTGCTCGGCCGGCAGGTTCCACTTCTTCATCAGCTCGGCCTGCAGGCCGGTCTTCTGGATCTCGACCAGCGCCGCCATCACCGCGTCGCGGAACTCCAGATTGTTGCGCGGCACGGCGATGCCGACGGAATAGGGCAGCGTGACCGCCGTCGCCTTCTCCAGCTTGTCGGGATAGGCCTTCACCGCGCCGTCGACGGTGTTGACGTCGTTGATGTAGGTGTCGGCGCGGCCGGAGAGGATCGCCTGGATACAGTTCGCGTTGTTGTCGTAGAGCTGGATCTCCGGCACCGGCTTGCCGGCCGCCTTGCACTCGGCCTCCAGCGCCTGGATCAGCGGCACCTCGACATAGCCTGTGTTCTCCGCCGCCACCGCGCCGCAGAGCGACAGGTTGATGCCGTTGATGCCCTTCGGATTGCCCTTGGCGACCAGCACGCCGTCGAACACCTTGAGATAGGTGATGAAATCGGCCGCCTTGGCGCGCTCCTTGGTCGCGTAGATGTCGGAGATGACGATATCGGCCTGACCGGCCTGAAGGGTGGTCAGCAGGGCGGCGAAGGTGACCGGCTTGTAGGTCAGCTTGAAGCCGAGGCACTCGCCGATGGCCTCGCCGAGATCGATGTCGAAGCCGATATACTTGGTCGGGTCGTTCGGATCGATGGTCTCGTAGCCCGGCGTGTGCGGGTTGATGGCGTTGACCAGCGTCTTGCCCTTCAGGGCGGGGTATTTCGCCTGCAGGGCGGCGCAGGCTTCGGGGGCGGCCGCCTCGGCCTTCTGCGGCAGGCCGGCCGTCATGCCGCCGACGGCGACGGCGAGGCCCAGCACGCCGAAGAGCGCGGACCGGAGACGGGCGGCGACGGACATGCGGCGCCCGCCGAAATGCGTGTCGAGATTGAGTGCCACTGAACCTTCTCCTCTGCTTCCGCGTGCCGGTGGGCACGGTGACGGGGACCGAGGAGAAAAGTCTTACGCAGGCGGGGTCCGGCAGACTTGTCTATGGGCGTACCGATTGTTGGACGGGTGGCTTCCAACTTTCAGGCACGCGCTGCCCATTAGATGAGCGGCGCCCGACGGAATGGCACCGGCCGGGGCCCGGGAGCCGCGTGCGGGTGCCCCCGCTCCGCCCATCCGCCGTGATCGGGGAGATCAGAAATCGCCGAGGATCGCGTCGGCGAGGCGGGCGACGGTCGCCACGTGATCGCGGCTCGCCGCATAGGCGGCGTCGCCGTCGTGACGGCGGATCGCGTCGTGCAGCCGGCGCATCTCGCCGATGGCGGCCTCATGGCGCCCTTCCGCCGCGGTGGTCATGCCGCGCAGATGGCTGATACGGGCGTTGAGCGAACGCACCACGTCCCACGCAACCTCCTTGCCCGCCGCGATGAACAGCTTCTCATAGAAATCCGTCGTCGCCCTCAGCAACTCGCGCGGGCTGCCGATGCGGAAGGCCGCATCGATGATGTCGATCATGCGCCCCAGTTCGGCGATCGCCGCCGCGTCGGCCTTGAGCGCGCAGGCGCGCGCCGCCTCGCTCTCCAGCAACCCCCGGATCTCGTAGATCTGCGCCGCCTGCGACGGATTGGGCTTGGCCACCGCCGGCCCCTGGTGCGGAATGGTCTCGACCAGTCCTTCCGCCTCCAGATGGCGAAGCACCTCGCGCACGACGCTACGGCTCACCCCCAGTCGCTCGCACAGGGTACGTTCCACCAGCCGCTCGCCCGGGCGGAAGCGAAAATCGAGGATCGCATCCCGCATTTTTTCGAGCGTGAGGCTGCGCAGGGTCGCGACGGACCGCTCCACCTTCATCTCTTCCCCAGCCATCGCATCCCCGGCGCCGTTCGATTCCGTCATCGCGACCATCGTCGTCTCCATCCCGTCCTCTTGTCGCCCGTGTCGCGCGTCATGACAATTGACTCGAATGTCTTATGGTATACCATCTTACGACAAACGATAGATAGGGCGCCGGAACGGGCGCCGCCAACGTGGAATTCGCGTCATGCCTCTGCAGCTCAGGAAGCTCGTCACCTACTCCGAGACCACGCTGATCGAGGGCGGACGTGCCGCCACGACCCCGCTGCGCATGCACGCCGCGGCGGCGGTGCTGACCAACCCCTGGGCCGGTCGCGGCTTCGTCGAGGACCTGAGGCCCGAGATCCATGACATCGCCCCTCAGCTCGGCGCCCTGCTGACGGAGGAAGTCCTGAAGCTCGCAGGTTCGGGCGAGGCGGTGGAAGGCTATGGCAAGGCCGCCATCGTCGGCACCTCGGGCGAGGTCGAGCATGCCTCCGCGCTGATCCACACGCTTCGCTTCGGCAATCACTACCGCAAGGCCGTGGGCGCCAAGAGCTACCTCGCCTTCACCAACACGCGCGGCGGCCCCAACACCCCGGTCGTGATCCCGCTGATGGACAAGCTCGACGAGGGGCGCCGCTCGCACTACCTGACCATCCAGTTCTCGATCCTCGACGCCCCGGCGCCGGACGAGATCGTCGTCGCGCTCGGCGCCTCCATCGGCGGGCGCCCGCATCACCGCATCGGCGACCGCTACCAGGACCTGAAGGATCTGGGCAGCACGCAGGAGCTGGGCGCCGCCCATGTCTGAAATGCGTGTCGCCGCCTATGTCGGCCGTGACGGCCGGCCCGCCCGCATCCGCTACCGGCGCGATGGAGCGGCGGGTGGCGTGCCGGTGGTTCTCATCCACGGCGTCGGCATGGCGCTGGATGTGTGGGAACCGCAGATCGAGACTCTCGCCTCCCGCTACGATGTGATCACGCTCGACATGCCCGGCCATGGCGGCTCCAGCCTGCCGCCGGAGGATGCGTGCCTCGCCGACTACGCCGGCCATGTCATCGCCCTTCTGGACGCGCTGGCGATTCCGGCGGCGGTGGTCATCGGCCATTCCATGGGCGCCCTGGTGGCGCTGGAAGTCGCGCTTTCCCATCCCGCGCGGGTGCTCGGTGTCGTCGCCCTCAACGCCGTGTTCTGCCGCACGCCGGAACAGCGCCTGGCCGTTTCGGAGCGCGCCGCCATCCTTGCCGAGGAAGGCAGCTCCGCCTCGCACGAGGCCGCCGTGCGCCGCTGGTTCGGCGAACCGGTGCCGGAAGAGCTGGAAGCCACGGCCGCGCGTGTCGCCGGCCTGCTCGCCAGCTGCGACCCGGTCGGCTATGCGCGCACCTACGCGCTCTTCGCCGCCTCCGACGAGGCGCATCGCGACCGCCTTGCCACGCTGGCCGTGCCGGCGCTGTTCATGACGGCGGACGGCGATCCGAATTCGACCCCCTCCATGTCGGAGGCGATGGCCCGCCTCGCACCGCAGGGGCGCGCCGAGGTGCTGGCGGAGGCCCGCCACATGATGAACCTCACCGCGCCGGAAGCGGTGAACCAGCGCCTTCTCGCCTTCCTGCAGGAGGTGGCGCCCACGCCCTTCGACCCGAAGGCGTTCCGCCTGGCGCTGGGCGCCTTCGTCACCGGGGTGACGGTGGTGACCACGCGCAACGCCGCCGGCGAGATGCGCGGCTTCACCGCCAATTCCTTCACCTCGGTCTCGCTCGACCCGCCCCTCCTCCTCGTCTGCATCGCGAAGACGGCATCGAGCTTTCCGGTGTTCGGCAGCGCCGAGACCTTCGCCGTGTCGGTGCTGGCGGCGGCGCAGAAGGACGTCTCCGCGCTTTTCGCTTCCAAATCGGCCGACAAGTTCAGCGCCAGCCGCTGGCATATCGGGCCGGCGGGCAGCCCGGTCATCGAGGGCGCAAGCGCCTGGTTCGACTGCCGCCGCCACAGCCTCGTCGAGGCCGGCGACCATGTGATCCTGATCGGCGAGGTCGCCGGCTTCGGCGCCACCGCCTCGCCGCCGCTCGGCTATTGTCGGGGCGCCTATGTCGACTTCGCCCTCGGCCAGCAGGCGCTGGCGAAGCGCGATGAGCCGGCCCGCGTCGGCGCCATTCTTGAGAGGGACGGCGCGGTGCTGCTGGTCGAGGACGGCAAAGGCGGGCTCGACCTTCCCGCCGGCACCTGCCTGGAGCCGACCGGCAATCCGCGCAGCCTCAAGGGCGCGCTGGCCCGGCTCGGCGTCGAGGGCCGGCTCGGCTTCCTCTTCGCCGTGTTCGAGACGCCGGAAGCGGGGAGCGGCCAGGCCGCCGTCTCCATCTATTACCGTGGCACGTTCGAAGGCGTTCCGCACCCGGAAGCCGGCGCCCGGCTCGTGCCGTTCGACGCCATCGAATGGCCGCGCCTGCCGGACGAGGCAACGCGGTCCATGCTCGCCCGCTTCGTGCGCGAGCGCAGTGAAGACGCCTTCGGCATCTATGTGGGCGATGCCGAGCGAGGCACCGTCCACCCGCTCGCCGCCCACGCCTGAGACAGAACCGGGGACCCGACGATCATGAAATTCTCCCTCTTCGTCCACATGGAGCGTTCCGATCCGTCCATCCCCCACCGCCGTCTCTTCGACGAGCTGGAGGAACTGGCCCTGACCGCCGAGGCCGCCGGCTTCGAGACGGTATGGATCGGCGAGCACCACGCGATGGAGTTCACCATCGCGCCCAACCCCTTCATCCAGCTCGCGCACCTGGCTGCCCGCACCTCGACGATCCGGCTCGGCACCGGCAACGTGGTGGCGCCGTTCTGGAACCCGATCCGCCTCGCCGGCGAGGCCGCGATGATGGACGTCGCCTGCAACGGCCGGCTCGACCTCGGCGTCGCCCGCGGCGCCTATGCCTTCGAATATGAGCGCATGCTGCCCGGCCTCGACGCCATGGGCGCCGGGCAGCGCATGCGCGAGCTGGTGCCGGCGGTCAAGAAGCTCTGGGAAGGCGACTACGCCCATGAGGGGCAGTTCTGGTCCTTCCCCACCTCCACCGCCTCGCCGAAACCCGTACAGGCCGGCGGCCCGCCGGTCTGGATCGCGGCGCGCGACCCCAACAGCCACGACTTCGCCGTAGAGAGCGGCTGCAACGTGCAGGTCACGCCGCTGGCCGCCGGCGATGGCGAGGTGGTGAGCCTGATGGAGCGCTTCAACACGGCGGTGGCCAATCACCCCGAAGTGCCGCGCCCGAAGATCATGCTGCTCCAGCACACCTTCGTTACGGACTCGGAGGCCGAGACGCAGGCGCTCAGCCAGGATCTTTCCGATTTCTACTGCCTGTTCGGCGCCTGGTTCGCCAATAAGCGGCCGATCCAGCAGGCCATCATGGAACCGCTCACCGCCGAGGAATGCGCCGCCTACCCGCAATACGCCCCGGATATCGTGCGCAAGAACGTGGTTCTCGGCCAACCCGAGGAAGTGATCGCACGGCTGAAGGACTACGAGGCGCAAGGGTTCGACCAGTTTTCCATCTGGATCGACGGCGGCATCAGCCACGCCCGCAAGAAGAAGTCGCTCGACCTCTTCATCCGCCACGTCATGCCCGCCTTCGAACCGGCCTACGCGTGAGACACCCGATGAGCACGCACGATTTCAAGCTCTATATCGACGGCGCCTTCGTCGAGGCGGGCGCCACCTTCGAAAGCACCGATCCGGCCAGCGGCGAGGCCTGGGCCCGCATGCCCGCCGCCGACGCCGCCGATGTCGACCGTGCCGTGCGAGCGGCCCACCGCGCGCTCAACGATTCCGCCTGGGCCGAGCTTACCGCCACCCAGCGGGGCAAGCTGCTCACGAGGCTCGGCGACCTCATCGCGACCAACGCCGCCGAGCTTGCCGCGCTGGAGACCCGCGACACCGGCAAGATCATCCGCGAGACCAGCGCCCAGATCGGCTATGTCGCGGAATATTATCGCTATTTCGGCGGCCTCGCCGACAAGCTCGAAGGCGCCCACCTGCCCGTCGACAAGGCGGACATGGAAGCCTATGTGCGCCGCGAGCCGATCGGCGTCGTCGCCGCCGTGGTGCCGTGGAACTCCCAGCTCATGCTGGCGGCGGTGAAGCTGGGCCCCGCCCTCGCGGCCGGCTGCACCGTGGTGCTGAAAGCCTCCGAAGACGGCCCCGCGCCGCTTCTCGCCATGGCCCGGCTGGTGCACGAGGCCGGTTTTCCGCCCGGCGTGGTCAACATCATCACCGGCTTCGGCGAGGAATGCGGACGCACGCTGACCGCCCATCCGCTCGTCGCGCGCGTCGCCTTCACCGGCGGCCCGTCCACCGCCCGCCACGTGGTGCGCAACACCGCCGAAAATCTCGCCTACACGACGCTGGAACTCGGCGGCAAGTCGCCGGTGCTGGTCTTCGAGGACGCCGATCTCGACAGCACCGCCAACGCGGTCATCGCCGGCATCTTCGCCGCCTCCGGCCAGAGCTGCGTCGCCGGCTCGCGCCTGCTGGTCCAGCGCTCCGTCCGCGACCGGATGCTCGCCATCCTCGCGGAAAAGGCCCGGCTGATCCGCATCGGCAACCCGCAAAATCGCGCCACCGAGATGGGGCCGCTCGCCACCGGGCGGCAGCTCGCCCATATCGAGGCCACGGTGGCGGCGAGCATAGCCGCCGGGGCGCGCCTCGTCACCGGCGGACGCCGACCGGAATCGCATCCCACCGGCAACTACTACGAGCCGACGATCCTGCTCTGCGCGGGCAACGAGGTGCCCTGCGCCGCCGAGGAGCTGTTCGGCCCGGTACTCAGCGTGATCGCTTTCGACGACGAGGAAGAGGCGGTGGCGCTGGCGAACGACACCGCCTTCGGCCTGGCCTCGGGCGTCTTCACCGCCAGCCTCACCCGGGCGCACAGGATGATCCGCCGCCTGCACGCCGGTATCGTCTGGGTGAACACCTACCGGGCCGTCTCGCCCATCGTGCCCTTCGGCGGCTACGGCCAGTCCGGCCTCGGCCGTGAGGCGGGAGCGGAATCCATCCGCGACTACACCCGCACCAAATCGGTCTGGATCCGCACCTCGGACGAGCCCATCGCCGATCCCTTCGTGATGCGCTGAGGAGACCCGCCATGCTCTACGAGATGCGCACCTACCGGCTGAAGACCGGCGCCACGCCGGCTTATGTGAAGCTGGTCGAGGAGGAAGGCATCACCATCCAGAAAAGCCATCTCGGCCAGCTGGTGGGCTACTTCACCAGCGAGATCGGCCCGCTCAACGAGATCGTTCATATCTGGGCCTATGCGAGCCTCGACGACCGCGCGGCTCGCCGTGCCAGGCTCGCCGCGGATCCGGCGTGGCAGGCCTTCGGCCCCAAGATTCAGGCGCTGATCGAGGTGATGGAGAACAAGATTCTCCTGCCCACCTCCTTCTCGCCGCTGCCCTAAGACGAGAGCGCGAAAACGCGCCGCGTGCCGAACACAACCAGAGAACCACAGGGGAATAACATGTCTCGCACGTCCAAGATCGGCTGGATCGGAGGTCTGGCCCTCGGTGCGCTCGTCGCCGGCGCAGGCCTCGGCATCGCCCAGTCCGGCTCCATCGTCTTCACCAGCTGGGGCGGCACCACGCAGGACGCCCAGAAGCAGAGCTGGGCCGTGCCCTTCACCAAGAAGACCGGCATTGCCGTGAAGCAGGACGGGCCGACCGACTACGGAAAATTCAAGGCCATGGTCGAGAGCGGCAATGTCAGCTGGGACGTCGTCGACGTCGATGGCGACTTCGCCGCCGCGGCCGCCAAGGACGGGCTCCTGGAACCGATCGACTTCAGCGTGGTCCAGCGCGCGGACCTCGATCCGCGCTTCGTCTCCGACATGGCCGTGGGAAGCTTCTATTATTCCTTCGTGCTCGGCTTCAATCCGGCCAGTTTCGGCGAGAAGGCACCCAAGAGCTGGGCCGACGTGTTCGACACCAAGACCTTCCCCGGCAAGCGTACCTTCTACAAATGGTCCACCCCGGGCGTGCTGGAGATCGCGCTGCTGGCCGACGGCGTGCCGGCCGACAAGCTCTATCCGCTCGACCTCGACCGCGCCTTCAAGAAGCTCGACACCATCAAGGCGGATATCGTCTGGTGGGGCACCGGCGCGCAGTCGCAGCAGCTTCTCGCTTCCGGCGAGGCGCCGATCGGCCAGTTCTGGAACGGGCGCCTCTTCGCGCTCGAGCAGGGCGGCACCAAGGTCGGCATCTCCTGGGAGCAGAACCTGACCGCCGCCGACATGCTGGTGGTGCCGAAGGGTTCGAAGAACAAGGAGGCGGCGATGAAGTTCCTCGCCGAGGCGACCAGCCCCGAAGGCCAGGCAAGCTTCGCCACCGACAGCGGCTACGCGCCCATCAACCTGAAGTCGCCGGCCCTCATGCCGAAGAATGTCGCCGCCGATCTGCCGGACCAGCACACCGCCTCGCAGATCAACCTCGACATGGGGTACTGGGCCGCGCACCGCGACGAGATCGGCAAGCGCTGGTACGCTTGGCAGGCTCAGTAGGCCGGCAAGCATTCATCACGCCGCGATGCCCGTGCCGACGCGCGGGCATCCATCGCCTTCCCGGCCCGGTTCCACGGGCCGGGTCGCCTTCGAGCCCTTTCGACGAGCGCCCATGACCGTGACCGACGCCACGACCAGCACCGCTCCGCACGCGCCATCCGCCTCGTCGCGCCGCGCCGCCCGCGGTTTCGCGCCGGTGACGCCGGCCCTGGCGCTGGTGGTGTTCGTCTTCGTGCTGCCGGTGCTCGCGCTCCTGCTGCGCAGCGTGCTGGAGCCGCAGCCGGGTCTGCAGAACTATGAGGCCTTCTTCGCCTCCACCACCTATCTGAAGGTGCTCGGCAACACCTTCCTCGTCGCCGGCACGGTGACGGTGGTGACCGTGCTGCTGGGTTTCCCGGTGGCGTGGTTCCTCGCCATCGCACCGGGATTCTGGTCGCGCCTCCTGTTCGCCATCGTCATCCTGTCGATGTGGACCAACCTGCTGGCGCGCACCTATGCCTGGATGGTGCTGCTCCAGCGCACGGGCATCATCAACCGCACGCTGATCGACCTCGGGCTCATCTCCGGGCCGCTGCCGCTGATCAACAACCTCGTCGGCGTCACCATCGGCATGACCTACATCATGCTGCCCTTCATGATCCTGCCGCTGCACGCCACCATCCGCTCCATCGACCCCACCGTGTTCCAGGCGGCGGCGCTGTGCGGGGCGAGCCGTTGGCAGGCCTTCACGCGGGTGATGCTGCCGCTCACCGCCTCCGGCATCGCCGCCGGCGCGCTGATGGTGTTCGTCATGTCGCTCGGCTACTTCATCACCCCGGCGCTGCTGGGCGGCACCTCCAACATGATGCTGGCGGAGCTGATCGCCCAGCTCGTGCAGTCGCTGCTCGACTGGGGACTGGCGGGGGCCGCAGCGCTGATCCTGCTGACCATCACGCTCGCCATCTATCTCGTCCAGCTGCGCTTCTTCGGCTTCGGACAGGCGAGGAGCTGACCCATGCTGCTCGATTTTTCCCGTCTCGGCGGCTGGCGCGTCGCCCTCATCCTCATCGCGCTGCTGGTCGGCGCCTATCTGCTGCTGCCGATCCTGCTCATCGTCGCGCTGTCCTTCGGCTCCTCGCAATGGCTGCAGTTCCCGCCGCCCGGCTGGACGCTGCGCTGGTACGAGGAGCTGTTCGACGATCCCGAATGGATCGCCTCCTTCCTCACCAGCTTCCAGATCGCCGCCGTCGTCACCGTGCTGTCGGTTCTGATCGGGCTGATGGCCTCCTTCGGCCTCACCCGCGGCACCTTCCGCGGCCGGGAGGCGCTGCGCGCGCTGTTCCTCACCCCGATGATCCTGCCGGTGGTGGTGCTGGCGGTGGCGCTCTACGCCTTCTTCCTGCGCCTCCATCTCAACGGCACTTTCGTCGGCTTCGTGCTGGCGCACCTGGTCATCGCGCTGCCCTTCTCGATCATCGCCATCTCCAACGCGCTGGAGCGCTTCGACCGCGACATCGAGACCGCCGCCATCGTCTGCGGCGCCAGCCCGCTGGAAGCCAAGATCCGCGTCACACTGCCCGGCATCCGCCTCGGCCTCGTCAGCGCGGCGATCTTCTCCTTCCTCGCCTCCTGGGACGAGGTGGTCATCGCCATCTTCATGGCGAGCCCGGACCTCCAGACCCTGCCGGTGCGCATCTTCGGCACGCTGCGGCAGGACCTCTCGCCGGTCATCGCCGCCGTCTCGACAATCCTCATCGCCCTGACCGCCGCCCTCATGGCGCTCGCCGCCCTCCTGCGCAAGGACGCCCGCTCATGACCTTTCTCGACATACGTGGCGTGTCCAAGAGCTTCGGCAATGTCGCCGCCGTCTCCGACGTCTCGCTGGAGATCGCCCGGGGCGAGTTCATGACCTTCCTCGGCCCGTCCGGCTCCGGCAAGAGCACCACGCTCTACATGATCGCCGGCTTCTTCGAGCCGACCGGCGGCGACATCCGCCTCGACGGACGCAGCATCCTTGCCGAGCCGTCGAACAGGCGGAACATCGGCATGGTGTTCCAGCGCTATACGCTGTTCCCCCATCTCAGCGTCGCCGAGAACGTCGCCTTTCCCCTGCGCGTGCGGCGGCGGTCCGGCGCGGAGGTCTCCCGCAAGGTCGAGGAGATGCTGGCGCTGGTGCGCCTGGAGCGCTTCGCCGACCGCATGCCGGCCCAGCTCTCGGGCGGCCAGCAGCAGCGCGTCGCGCTCGCCCGCGCGCTCGCCTACGATCCCCCGCTGCTGCTGATGGACGAGCCGCTCTCGGCGCTCGACAAGAAGCTGCGCGAGGAGATCCAGGCCGAGATCCGCCGCATCCATCGCGAGACCGGCGTGACCATCCTCTATGTCACGCACGACCAGGAGGAGGCGCTGAGCCTTTCCGACCGGGTGGCGCTGTTCAACCACGGGCGCATCGAACAGGTGGGCAAGGGACGCGACCTCTACGACGCGCCGCACACCCGCTTCGTGGCCGGCTTCGTCGGCCATTCCAACTTCCTCGACTGCACCATCGCCGCCCGGCGGGACGTGCGTGCCGACATCGTCTTTCCCGATGGCAGCGGCTGCGCGGACATTCCGCTGCACGCCGCCGCTTCCTCCGGCACCGCCGCGCGGCTGATGATCCGCCCCGACCGGCTGCAGCTCGCCGCACCGGTGCCGGCGGCCGGTCCGGGCATCGACACCACCCTGTCCGATGCGACCTTCATCGGCGAGACCTTCCACTTCGCGGTGACGACCGGCTGGGGGGCGCAGGTCAATGTCCGGCTTCCCGCGGGCGCGCCGATGGCCCATGAGCCGGTCATCGGCGAACGCGTCCGGCTGAGCTGGAACGCCGCCGACGCCCGCCTGTTCGCGGACTGAGTGCCGCGCCAGGACGCCGGTAGATCCCTGGTTAAAGGGGCGGGCGTGCCCGCCCCTCGCGGGCCTACGCCAGGGTGGGCGAGGTCTTCCAGTCGCGCAGCTTGTAGACCGTGCCGGGGCGCGGGCGTGGGGTATCGCCGCCTTCGCGCATGCGGCGCTTGAAGGAGTGGATGGGCGTGGCGAGATCGTCGATGCGGAACTCCACCACCGAGGGGCCGTCATAGGCGAAGGCCGCATCCAGAGCGGGGCCGATCTCGTCCGGCTTCTCCACATAGAACGCCTTCAGCCCCAGCCCGGCCGCCGCCTCGGCGAAGCTCGGGTGGCAGCTCTGGCTCTCCAGCAGCGCCGACTGGACGTTCTTGAAGAAGATCTCCTGCCAGAGCTGGATCCAGCCCAGCCGGCCGTTGTTCAGCACAATGTTGACCACGCGCTGGTTCTGCTGGACCTGCGTCGCCAGCTCGCCGATCGTGTAGGAGAAGGCGCCGTCGCCGGCCACCGTCACGATGCGCGCGTCGGGCCGCGTCGCCGCCGCGCCGATGGCCGCCGGGGTGGAATAGCCGAGGCCGCCCTGCCCGCGCGCATAGAGGAACTGGCGGCCGGCCTTGCGCGCCGGCAGGAAGTTGGCGATCCAGCCGGCCGAGAAGCTGGCGTCGGAGACCACGATGTCGTCCTCCGACAGCCGCTCGGCGAGCGCCGCCATGACGCGGGGCGGGTTGAGCGGCAGCTGCTCGCTGGCGATCTCCTCGCGCTTCTGCGCCTCGCCGGCTTCCTTGACCTCGGCGATGCGCGCCATCCAGGCGGGGTGGCTCTGCGGTTCGAGCGAACGGTCGATCAGGCGCAGGGCCTCGCGCACGTCGCCGAACAGCGAGACGGTCGGCCTGAAGGTGCGGCCATGCTCGTTAGGGTCGGCGTCGATGGTGATGGTCGCCTGCTCCGGCAGCGGCAGCGTCCAGTTCATCGCCGTGTTCTGGCTGGCCTTGGAGCCGCACCAGATCACCAGATCGGCTTCCTTGATCAGCTCGATCGCCGCCCAGGAGCCGAGCGGGTTGAGCGTGCCGGCGGCATAGGGCAGCGTCTCCGGCACCGAGCCACGCCCGGTCAGGCTGGTCACCACGAGCCCCTGCAGCTTCTCGGCGACCCGCCCGACCTCCGCCGTGGCGTCGGCCCCGTGGACGCCGCCGCCGCAGACCAGCGCCGGGCGCTTCGAGCGCGCGATCAGCGCCACGGCGTCGGCCACCGCCTCGCCGGTCGGCGCGGCGCGCACGAAGGGCGCCTGGATCGCCCTGTCGTCGATGGCGACCTTGACGAGGTTCTCGTCCCATTCGGCGTCGAAGATGTCGTGCGGGATGATCAGCGCCACCGGGCCCGGCCGCGGCGAGGTCGCTACCCGGAAGGCGGTGCGGATCATCTCCGGCAGGGCCGTCACCGAGGGAACCAGCCAGGAATCCTTGGTGATGGTCTTGAAGAAGGAGAGCTGGTCGAAGCCCTGGCTGGCGATGCCCTTCTCCTTCAGCGTCAGCCAGTCGAGCGGCAGCTCGCCGACGATGCCGATCATCGGCACCGAGGCGTTGAGCGCCTCGATGAAGCCGGCCGGCAGCAGGTTGGCGCCGGGACCGACGGTCACGTCGCACACGCCGGGCTTGCCGGTGAGCCGCGCATAGGCGTCGGCGGCATAGGCGGCGTTGCGCTCGTCGCGCATCAGCACGTGGCGGATGCGGTTGCTCCGCCGCGAAATGCCGTCATGCAGCGCCGTGGTCTGCCCGCCCGGCATGCCGAAGACCAGCTCGACGCCGTATTGCGCCAGCATTTCGGCGACCAGATCTCCGATGTGAGCCATGTGTCCTGTACTCCAGATAGGGACCGTTGCCGTCCGGGTCGGACGGGAGGGATAGGGATGGGCGACGCCGGCCGGGAGGGGCCGGAGGGATCAGGCCGGCACGGCGCGCTCGCGCACCTTGGCGTGCATGAGCGGGGCGAGCGCGACATGGGTCGCCCGGTAGTCCTCGAAGATCGAGGCGTAGCGCGCGCCGGCCTCGCGGTCGGGCTCGATCACGAAATCCTCGCGGACCATCGCTCCGGCGCCTTCCGGCAGGTCGCGGAACGCGCCGCCCCCGACCGCCGCCACGATGGCCGAGCCGAAGGCCGACGCCTCGCTCACCTGCGGCACGTTGATCGGCACGCCGCTGACATCGGCGTGCATCTGCAGCAGGAAGCGGCTGCGCACCGTGCCGCCGCAGGCGGTGAGGGAGCTCACCGCGATGTCGTTGGCCGACAGCGTGCGCAGGATGTTCTCGGTGCCGTAGGCGACGGATTCGATCAGCGCCCGCAGGATGTGGTCGGGCGAGTGCTTGAGCGTGAGGCCCCAGATGGCGCCGCGCAGGTCGTAGTCGGTGTAGGGGTTGCGGTTGCCCTGCCAGAAGTCGAGCGCCACCAGCCCCTCGGCGCCGATCGGTATGCCGGCGGCGCGCGCGATCATCGCGGTGTAGGGATCCTCGCCATGGCACAGCGCGGTGCCGAAATGGTCGTGCCACCACTTGATGATGGAGCCCGAGGAGACCTGCCCGCCCTCCAGCACATAGAGACCGGGAACCACGCAGTCGGGATGCGGGCCGAACAGACCCGGCACCTCGCCGGGCTGGTCGGTCACGCTCAGCACGAGATGCGACGATCCGGTGATGAAGGCGGTGCGGCCGGGCCGGCACACGTCGAGCCCGACCATCGCCACATAGGCGTCGGTGCCGCCGCAGACCACCAGCGTGCGGCGGCCCAGCCCCATGGTCTCGGCGACGTCGGCCGCCACCGGCCCGATCGGCGCGCCGAGCGCCAGCACGTCGGAAGGAAAGCGTTCGGTGATGCCGGCGAGCCCGATGCGCTCGAAGAAGCCGGTCGGCCAGCCGCCGGCGAGGCCGCCGTGGAACCAGCGGTTGCTCGCCTGATTGAGGCCGAGCGTCAGCCGCCCGGAGAGACGGTAGGCGATGTAGTCCGCCATCTCGACGAACCAGCGCGTGCGCGCGAACAGCTCCGGCTGGTTCTCCTTGATCCAGAGGATGCGGGGGATCATCCACTCCGCGCTCACCCCCGCCCGGCAGCGGGCCAGGGCCGGATCGCCGCATTGGGACATGCGGCGGGCCTGGGCGGAGGCGCGGGTGTCCATCCAGAGAATGGCCGGGCCGAGGGGCTGGCCGGCTTCGTCGAGCGCCACGAGGGTGCTCGACGTGCCGTCGGCCGAGATGGCGAGGATGTCGTCCGGTGCGGCGCCGGCGCGCGCCACCGCCTCGCGCACCGCGGCGCAGGCGGCCTCCCACCAGTCGGCGGGGTTCTGCTCGGTCCAGCCCGGCCTCGGGTGGGTGGTGGGATAGTTGCTCGTCGCCGTGCCGCGCACATGGCCGGCGAGATCCGACACGATGGCGCGGGCGCCGCCGGTGCCGCAATCGAGCCCCACCACGAGGGGACCGGTCGCCCGGGGATGCATGTTCATGACCGTCCCCCCTTGGCGAAGCCGTCCAGCGCCCGCCCCATGCGTACGGCCATGGCGACGCCGGCGAGCAGCAACGCGCCCTTGATGATCTCGCGCTGATAATCCGGCCATCCGAGCAGGGCGCCGCCGCTCACCAGCACCGCCAGCAGCAGCACGGCGGTGGCGGTGCCGATCACGTTGGGCCGGCCGATGCGGATCATCATGCCGCCGAGGAAGACGGCGGTGAGCCCGTCGATGAAGTAGGAACTGCCGATCATCGGCTGGCCGGAGGACAGGCTCGCCGCCAGCAGCACCCCCGCGACCGAGGCGCAGACGCCGCTGATCAGATAGACAAGCACCAGCAGGCGGTGGACGGGGACGCCGACATCGACCAGCGCCTCCTCGTTCTGCTCGGCGGCGTAGATGTAGTGGCCGAAGGTCAGCCGCTCCTGCATCCACCACGCCACCGCGTAGAGCACGGCGACGAAGAGCGCGATGAGCGGCACCGGGCCGAGACGGGCGGCGAGGAAATCGCCGAGCAGCCCGGTATCGTCGATGCGGATCGAGGTGCCCGCGCCGATGGCCGCCGCCGCGGAGGCGCACACGCCGCCGGTCGCGATGGTGGTGATCAGCGGGGAGAGGCGCATCCGGCCGACGAGGACGCCGTTGACCAGCCCCACGACGGCGCCGATGGCGATGCCGCACAGCGCCGCCAGCGCCCAGCCGCTGCCCTGCGCGAGCAGGCCGGCAGTCGTCATGTTGGCGAGGGCGGCGATCTGCATGAAGCTGACGTCGATCTTGCCGGCCGCGATCACCCAGGTCAGCCCGAGCACCATGATCGCCATGATGCTGGCACTGCGCAGGATGGTGACGATGTTGCCGCTGTCGAGCATCTGCGGCCGCCCCGCCGCGAAAGCGAGAAGGCTGGCGATCAGCGCGAGCAGCAGCCACCAGCGGCCGATGGCTCTGAAGCCGGCAAAGGACATCTGCGGACGCATGGGCGAGGAAATCTCGGTCACGGGTGTGTCTCCCCGATCTTTCGGCCGAAGCCGAGGAAGGTCATGAGGAAGGCCGCCTCCCGCCGCAGGCGCTCGTCGAACAGGACGACACCCGCGAGCAGGATCAGGCTCACCACGCCGTCGCTGTAGTAGTAGGGCACGCCGAGCAGCGAGAAGCCGTCGAGCAGGATGGTGATCAGCGCGGTGCCGGCCAGAGTGGCCGGGATGGAGGCGCCGCCGAGCAGCGCCGCGCCGAGGAAGACGGCGGCATAGGCCGGCATGAGGAAATTGGCGCCCTCATTGGTGTCGGCGGTTCCCGATTCCGCCAGGATCAGCACCACGGCCAGCACGGCGGTCGCCGCGCAGACCGCGAAGGCACCCATCGTGTAGAGCCGGACGGGGATGCCCGACAGATGCGCCGAGACCGGGTTCTCGCCGGCGGCGCGGAACGAGGCGCCGAACCGCGAATGGTGCAGCACCAGATAGGCGACGCCGTAGATGGCGATGAGGAAGTAGAACGAGGCGTTCAGGCCGAGGAAGCGGATATCGTTGAGGTCGATCAGCCCCGAGGTCATGAAGTTCTGGAAGATCGTCCGCCCGCCCGTATAGAGGAAGGCCATGCCGCCGACGATCGAGCCGGTCGCGATGGTGGTGACGATGTCCGGCAGCCGGCCATAGGCGACCGCGAAGCCGTTCACGAGGCCGACCGCGATCCCGACCCCCAGCCCCGCCGCGATGGCGGCGCCGAGCGAATATCCCCCGGCGATCAGGAAGCCGATGGTCATCGCCGCGAAGGAGGCGATGCCGGGGAAGGACAGGTCGTATTTGCGCACCACCACCACGAAGGTGAGGCCAAGCGCGGCGAGCCCGTTGGCCGCCATGTGCCGGGTCACGGCGGTGAGGTTGCGCATGGAGAGGTAGCGCGGCTCGATCAGCGCGAAGATGGCGACCACCGCCGCCACGAGGGCGAGGAAGGCCAGCACGCGGTAGAAGCCGGAGGGAAGGCGCGAGGTCGCCGTCATCAGTGCAGGCTCCCCATGATCCCGGCGGCGAGGAGCCGGCCGCGGGTGATGTCGCCGGAGGGCTGGCCGATCTGCCGGCCCTTGTAGAGCGCGAAGGTGCGGTCGGAGAGACCGTGCACCTCGTCGCAGTCGCTGGACATGACGATGACCGCCGCGCTCTCGGCGAGGTCGCGCATCAGCCCGTAGAGGCGCGAGCGGGCGCCGATGTCGACGCCGACCGTCGGCTCGACGAAGATGTAGAGGTCGGCCCCGGCGAAGAGCCCCTTGGCGACCACGATCTTCTGCTGGTTGCCGCCGCTGAAATCGCTCACCGCGCGGTCAAGCAAGGGCGGGTGCAGCGTCACCTTCTCCGCCAGCGCCGCGCTGGCGCGGCGGTTCCGCCCACGGCGCAGCAGGCCGGCGAGGCCGGACGCCTTGCCCAGATTGGCGAGCGTCATGTTGAAGACCGAAGCCTGGCTGAGCGTCAGCCCCTCGGTGCGCCGGTCGCCCGGCACCAGGAAGATGCCGTTCGCCAGCGCCTCGCGCGGCGTGCGCGGGGCGATCTCCCGCCCGCCCAACCGCATCTTGCCTTCCGCCGGCCCCATGGCGCCGAACAGCACCTTGGACAGTTCGTCGAGCCCGGAGCCGACGAGCCCGAAGACGCCGACGATCTCGCCGCGCCGCACGTCGAAGCGGATGTTGTCGAGCACGCCCGGCAGCCGCAGCCCCTCGACGGAGAACACCACCTCGCCGGCGCCGGCATCCTCGCGCCGGGGCGGATAGACGTGATCGAGCGTCTCGCCGAGCATCAGCTCGGCCAGGGTGACGCCCTCGGCGCGGGCCGCCTCGACGCTCATGGTGGTGATGCGCCGGCCGCCGCGGAAGACGGTGAGGCGGTCGACGATCTCCATCACCTCCTCCAGGCGATGGGTGATGTAGATGATCGAGATGCCGAAGGCGCGCAGATGCGCCATCAGGCGGAACAGCACGCCCTTTTCCACCTCGGTCAGCGTCGAGGTCGGCTCGTCGAGGATGAGGACGCGGATGTTCTCGCGCGACAGCGCCTGCAGGATGGCGACGATCTCCCGCTCCACCACCGACAGGCTGGAGACCCGGCGCGAAAGGTCGATCTCCACCGGGAAGCGGGCGAGCAGCGCGTCGGCGCGCCGGCGCATGGAGGCGCGGTCGATGCGGCTCCAGAAGCCGCGCCGCCCGCCTTCCATGCCGAGGAAAATGTTCTCGTAGCCGGTGAGGTCGCCCACCAGCTCGGGATGCTGCTGGACGGCGGCGACCCCGTGGGCGATGGCGTCGCGCGGCGAGCGGAACTCCACGCTGCGGCCGTCGATCTCGATCGTGCCTTCGTCCTTGGTGTAGACGCCCGACAGGATCTTGATGAAGGTCGACTTGCCGGCGCCGTTGACGCCGAGCAGCGCGTGGATCTCCCCCTGCTCCAGGGTGAAATCCACCTCGCCGAGCGCCTGCACGGGGCCGAAGCGCTTGGCGAGCCGCGATATGGTCAGGACGGGTTGGGCCACGACAGGCCTCCTCACGGATATCGGCATCGGTGCCGGCGGAAGCCGGGGGCGTGGCCCGCCCCCGGCACGGCGGACGGTCAGACGGCGCGTACCCAGCCCATCTGCTCGGCGCGGCCCGGCACGTCGTAATCGTCCGGCAGCCCTTCCTTGAGCATGTCCTGGGTGACGGCGTAGGCGGGGGTGATGACCGTGCGCGGCGTCTTGCGGCCGGCGAGATGCTCATGGGCGTAGAGCACGTCGAGATAGGCCATCTCGTAGAAGGACTGCGCCATGGACAGCTTCAGCTGCGAGCCGGCGGCGATGTAGTTGAAGGCCTGCGAGCCGCCGTCGATGCCGGTGATGATGAGGTTCGGGCGGTCGGCCGCGCGGGCGGCGAGGGTGCCTTCCACCGCCGCCCCGTCCCAGGCGCACCACACCGCCGCCAGGTCGTCATGCGCGGTGAGGATGTTGTCGACCGCCTGCCGGGGCGTGACGTTGCCGGCGAGCGCGAAGGCCCAGCTCGTCACCACCTTGATGTCGGGATAGCGGCGGAGCGCCCATTCCATGCCGAGCGTGCGCTGGTCCCAGCTCTCGTTCTGCGGCAGCAGCACGCGGGCGATCGGGCCCTTGCCGTTCAGCTTCCGGGCGATGAAATCGCCGGTGTAGAAGCCCATGCCGAAATTGTTCGACATCGCCGTGGTGTTGACGGCGACGCCGGGGATCATGCTGTCGGCGGCGAAAACCGGGATGCCGGCGCTGATCGCGCGCTGCACCGCCGGGGCGATGGCCACCGCGTCGGCCGGGGTGACGAACAGGGCGTGCGGCTTGGTGGCGATGAGCGAGTCGATCTGGTCGGACTGCTTCTTGGCGTCGAAGCCGGCATCGGTGGTGGTGAGCGTACCGCCCAGCTCCTTCACCGCCGCGGTGAAGCCGTCCTGCAGATGGCGGCCGGAATCGTAGGTCGTCCAGCCCAACGCCGCGGCGAACTTGTAGTCGGCGGCGAGGGTCGGGCGGATGTTGAGATACTGCGCCGCCATCAGCGTCGTGCCGGCGGTCAGCAGCATGCGGCGCGACAGCTTGAAGCCGCCCTCGCCCGCTCCGGCGGGCGCCGCGTCGTTCGATGCGAAATCCGTCATTGGGTCGTTCTCCCTGGTCGAAGATGTCCTGGTCCACCGTCGGGGGCGGAGCGGCTCTTTCGTTTTCGAGTGGCTCCCGACCGAAGCGCCGGGAGGCTGGCGTTGGTTCAGACGTGGTCGGCGTCAGGCGTGGCCATGCAGCGCCATCGAGGCGTTACGGACGGGAGCGTAGAGACCCCGCCACTGCGCGAAGGCGTCGCGGTAGCTCCCGGCGAGCGCCGGATCGGGCTCGATCGTGCGGGCGATCTTCGGCCGCCGCAGCACGTCGCGCGGCGGCGCGTTGGTCGCCGCGATCATGCCGAGGCGGGCGGCGCCGAAGGCCGCCCCGAGCTCGCTCGCCTCGGGAATGTCGATGACGCAGTCGAGCGCGTTGGCAACCATCGACATCCAGAGCGGCGAGCGCGACCCGCCGCCGATGCCGAGCAGCCGCTCGAAGCGCGCGCCATTGTCGTGGAAGCCGTGGGCGGCGTCGGTGAGGGCGAAGGCGACGCCCTGCAGCACCGCATGGGTGAGCGCCCGCGCATCCGTGCCGTGATCGAGGCCGACGAAGGCGCCGCGTATCTCGGCATCGTCCTGCGGGCTCCAGCAGCCGTCGAGGAAGGGCAGGAACAGCAGGGAGCCGGCGGGCCGGGGCGTGTCGCCGAGATCGCGGACGAGTTCGGCCGCCGGTCGCCCGAGCAGTCCGGCGAGCCAGTTGAGGCAGGAGGTCGCCGAAAGGATCACCGACATCTGGTGCCAGATGCCCGGCACCGCGTGGCAGAGCGTCTCGATCGCGTGGTCGCGGCTCGGCCGCGCCTCGTTGGTGGCGACGAACAGCACGCCGGAGGTGCCGAGCGACACCGTGCCGGCACCGGGTTCGATGATGCCGCTGCCGCAGGCGCCGCAGGCATTGTCGCCGCCGCCGCCCGCCACCGCCGGCCGGTTCACCATGCCCCAGCGGTCGGCGAGGCCGGGGGTGAGCAGGCCGCTCGGCTCGGTGCCTTCGACGAGGCGGGGCATCTGCGAACGGTCGAGATCGGTCGCCGCCAGCAGCCGGTCGGACCAGGCCCGGCGGGTGACGTCCATCCAGAGCGTGCCGGAGGAATCCGCCATGTCGGATACCTTCTCGCCGGTCAGCTTCAGGCGGATGTAGTCCTTGGGCAGCAGGACGGTGCGGATGCGGGCGAAGTTCTCCGGCTCGTGCCGCTGCACCCAGATCAGCTTGGGCGCCGTCACGCCGGGCGTGGCGCGGCGGCCGGCGATGGCCCGCAGGTCCGGCTCGCGCTCCTCGAGCCGGCGGCATTCGGCGGTGGAGCGCGTGTCGTTCCAGAGGATGGCCGGCCGGATGGGCCGGTCCGCGTCGTCGAGCAGCGTCGCCCCGTACATCTGCCCGGAGAGGCCGATGCCGCGCACGGCGGCCATCTCCCTGGGGTGACGATGGGCGAGGTGGTCGAGCGCCTCGCAGACCGCGTCCCACCAGATCTCGGGGTGCTGCTCGGACCAGCCGCGATGCGGCCGGTCGACCGACAGCGGCCGCGACGAGCCCTCCGCGAGGATGCGCTGGTCCTCATCCATCAGGATGGCCTTCACCCCGGACGTGCCGAGGTCGATTCCCAGATACATGTCGTCACCCGCTGTTACGGTGTGAGTGACCTGGGGAAATCCCCAGGGGCGTCTTCTCCCGTGGCTCCGGCCTTTTTGGCCGTCCGCCGATGGGCGGCTTGTGCCGCCCTTCTTGTGTCGTCACGGCTGGCTGGGCCGCGTAGGCGTGGTGTCTGCGTCTTCCTTCTGCGTTCAGGCACGTTGTCTTGCAGGCCCGCTCTTGCGAAGCGTGTTCCTGCCGTCAGGCGACCTGCGAAAGGCCGCCCATGTACCGGTCCATGTCCCGGACCTGCTCGCGTGTAAGATGCAGGCCCAGCTTGCTGCGCCGCCAGAGAATGTCCTCGCTGGTCGTCGCCCATTCGTTGCGGCGCATGTGCTCGATCTCCGCCTCGGTCAGCCCGGCGCCGAAATGGCGGCCGAGATCGGACGGCTTCGATGCCTTGCCCAGGATCGCCGCCGCCTCGGTGCCGTAATAGCGGGCGAGGCGCTCCGCCTCGCGCGGCGCGAGGAACGGATAGTCCTCGCTCAGCTCGCGCCGGAGCGCGTCGAACCCCTGCATCGGGAAGTCGCCGCCGGGCAGCGCCGCGCGGCCGGTCCAGCCGCGCCGGGCGGTGATCTGCGCACGCTGCGGCGGCGCGTAGAGCGGGGCGATCCTGTCGAGGACGGCTTCGGCGAGGCGGCGGTAGGTGGTGATCTTGCCGCCAAAGATCGACAACATTGGCGCTCCGCCGGCCGCATCGAGTTCGAGCACATAGTCGCGGGTCGCGGCCTGCGCCGCGCCGGCGCCGTCGTCGTAGAGCGGGCGCACGCCGGAATAGTGCCACACCACCTCGCGCTCCGACACCGGCCGGGCGAAATAGCCGCTCGCCGCCCGGCAGAGATAGGAGACCTCCTCCTCGCTCGCCCGCACCTGGGCGAGGTCGCCGGTGTAGTCCCGGTCGGTGGTACCGATGAGGGTGAAGTCCTGCTCATAGGGAATGGTGAAGACGATCCGCCCGTCGCCGTTCTGGAAAATGAAGCAGCGGTCGTGCTGGTAGAGCTTGCGCACCACGATGTGCGAACCCTGCACCATACGCGTCCGCCCCTTGGGTGAACGGCCGGCGAGGTGCCGCACCACGTCTCCCGCCCACGGCCCGGCGGCGTTGACCAGCACCGGCGCGCGAATCTCCCGCCGCACGCCGCCTTCGCCCTCGACGGTCAACGTCCACCCATGAGCATCCGAGCGCACCGCCGTGCAGGCGCTGCGGGTGACGATCTGCGCGCCCTTGCGCTCGGCGTCGCGGGCGTTCAGCACCACCAGACGGTTGTCCTCCACCCAGCAGTCCGAATATTCGAAGCCCACGGACAGACCCGGCTTCAAACCCTCGCCGATCGGGCTGGAGGCGAAGTCCACCGTGCTCGTGCCCGGCAGCGCCTTGCGGCCGCCGAGATGGTCGTAGAGGAAGAGCCCCGCCCGCAGCATCCAGCGCGGGCGCATCTGCGGCACGTGCGGCAGCACGAAACGCAGCGGGCGGACGATGTGCGGGGCGATGCCCCACAGAACCTCGCGCTCCTCCAATGCCTCGCGCACCAGCCGGAACTCGTAGTGCTCGAGATAGCGCAGTCCGCCATGCAGCAGCTTGGTGGAGGCGGAGGAGGTGGCGCCGCCGAGATCGCCACGCTCGCACAGGAACACCTTCAGCCCGCGCCCCGCCGCGTCGCGCGCGATGCCGCAGCCATTGATGCCGCCGCCGATGATGGCGAGGTCGTAGACGTCCGTCCTGCCGGTGAGCGCCGCCTCAGCCATGGCCGTGCACTCCGGGAGCGCGGGTACCCTGCGCGCCGTCGCGGGCCGCGAGAACCAGATCGGCGACCTCGACGAAGCCCTCGCCGCCGCGTCCGCGGGCGACGAAGCTCGGCAAATGGGGCACCGCGTCCTTGAAGTCGAGCACGTTGGCAACGCCGAAGGAGAGCGGGAAGAAGTCGAACATCGGCCCGTCATTCGGGCTGTCGCCGACGAAAACGATGCGCTCGCGGTCGTCGTCGAGGTCAAGGCCGAGGATGTCGTGGGCGAAGATCCGGCTCATCGCCAGCTTGTCGTAGTCGCCGAACCAGCCATTGACGTGGATCGAGGACAGCTTGGCGATGGCGCCCGCCGAGGTGAACAGGTCCAGGACCCGGTCGACCGCCTCCTTCGGGAGCGGGGGAACGTCCTCGCAGACGTCGATGGCGAGGTCGGCCTCGCGGTAGAGCTGGTCCGAGGCGATGCCGGTGCCCGGCACCTCGCGCAGGATGATCTCCCGCAATTCGGAAAGCCGGGCGCGGTTGCGTCGGCGTTCCTCGTCGGTGGCGAAGAAGCGCTGGACCATGCGCCTCTCTTCCCGGCGATAGGAGAAATAGAAGGCGCCGTTCTCGCCGACGACGCCGGCCACCGGCCAGAACCGGGCGATCATGTCGCACCAGCCGGCGGGGCGGCCGGTGATCGGCACCACCGCGAGGCCGGCGGCGTCGAGCCGCTCCAGCGCCTCATAGGCGGCGGCCGGCAGGCGGCCCTCGCAGGTCAGCGTGTCGTCGATGTCGGTGAACACCGCGGCGATGCCGGACAGGGACGAGGCATCGAGGGTGGCGAGCGGGCGCAGGCTCATCGTCCCTCCTCCGCGATGAAGTCCTCGAGGATGCCCATACCGGCCGCCAGATCGAGGAAGGAGTAGCGGTCGCGCATCTCCGGGCTGTAGCGCAGCGCGTCGCGGTAGAGGTCGAGGTCGATGCCGAGCTCGCCCGCCGTCGCCGCCCCGCCCGCCGCGTGCATGTGCCCGGCGAGCACGGCCGAGGGGACGGCCATGTCGAGAAGCCGCGCCCGCAGGTCCGGCCAGAGCAGAGCGAGGCGTGCGTTGAAAGCCTCGCACCCGGCCTCGTCGAGCGCCTTGGCGCGGCTGGCCGCGATACAGGCGTCGACCGCCGCCGCCGGATAGCGCCGGCGCAGGGCCTCCTCGTCGACGGGAACGGGACGGACGACCGGCGCCTGCTTCTGAGACAGGATCCGCTCCTGCAGCCGCGCCATGGTGACGGAGGTCACGCCCACCTGCTGACCGTGCACCGTGCCGGGGTGGCGGTCGCCGGCGAAGCTGTCGATCCAGTGGGAAATCTGGTGCTCGCCCATGGAGCCGGGGTGGCTCATGCGGGCGACGGAGATGCCGAAGCCGGTGAGGGTGAGCACGCGGTGCAGGTAGCCCACCGCCTCGCGGTCGCCCTGCGCGAGAGCGGCGGAGCGGGCGAGAAGCGCGCTCTCGTCGGCATCCTGCAGCGCATAGGGCGCCTCGCAATAGGTGGTGCCGAACATCCGGTTGGAGAAATACCAGTCCACCTGCGCGGTGGAGCGGCACAGGCTGTCGCCGAGCCCGGCGGCGATCAGATAGGCGGGCGCCGCGGCGTTCACCGCCAGATCGATGAAGACGCCGCGCGCCGCGTGGGCGTTCTGCGTGGTCTTCAGGCCGGAAGCCAGGGTGATCGAGGCCGTCGTCGAGGTGTAGCCGTTCATCGAGGGCGCGGTGCCGAACACGCAATAGGGCCGGCCATCCCGGGCGGTGGCGTATTTGCAGAGGTCATTGATGGTGCCTGAGCCCACCGCGACCAGCGCATCGACGCCGCGCGTCTTCTCCTGCAGGGCGGCCACCTGCGCCTCGTCGGCGTGGGGGTGGTCGAGCACGACCGCGCGGGCCGAGGAGCCGAGCGTGGCGGCGACGGCGGCGCCTTGCGCGTCCCAGGTGTCGCGGTCGGCCACCACCGCATAGCTCGCCGCCGGCATGTTGGTGCGGACGAGATCGGCATGGGCGCCGTCGAGATCGTCGGCGATCACCACGCAGGCGAAGGGAACCTCGGCGGGACGGCCGGTATCGGGGCTGATCCAGCGGCCGGCGATCACGTCGTCGATCAGCTCGGTCCAGGGCGCGCGCGCGGTCTCGCGCACCATAACGGGGCGATTCATGCCGGTGTTCCCTCCCAGGGAGCGTTCTTGTCTTGTTGTTGGCATATTTCAATTGACTATGACGTTTGTCAATATCGTTTTTCACGACTATCTGACAAATGCCGGAACGGTGCCGAAAGGCCGGAAATCCGTTAGAAGAAGCAGCAAGGAATCGCGACGCCGCCGTCACCCGCCGGGGGATGACGGCGCGGCGCGGCAAGCGAGGGGGCATAGATGGGCGAGCCACATGAGACGCAGCTGCGCCGTCCGCGGCGCCAGCCCGCCGTGCCGGCGGAGTTCGGCCTCGATCCGGTCCTGTGGGCGGCGTGGCTCTATTACGAGGAAGGGCTGAAGCAGGACGACATCGCCGAAAAGCTGGGCGTCTCGCGCGCCTCGGTGTTCAACCTGCTGCAGCGCGCCCGCGACGAAGGCGTCGTCAACATCAAGATCGACCCCTCGCGCATGGAGCGGGTGAGCCTGGCGCGGGACATCGAGGCCGCCACCGGCATCGACGAATGCTTCATCATCCCCGACGAGGGTGCCGACGAGCCGCTGCACGACCGCATCGGCCGCTTCGGCGCGCGGCTGCTGGAACAACGCCTGACCGGCGAGGACGTGCTCGGCGTCGCCTGGGGCCGGACGGTCATGTCGCTGTCGAAGGCGCTGACGCCGCTGCATCTGCCCGGCGCCTCCATCGCGCAGGTCACCGGCAGCTCCATCGCCACCTACGACTTCTCGCCGGAGCTGTGCACCTCGAACATCGCGATCCGCGTCGGCGGGCGCTGCATCAACCTGCACGCGCCCGGCATCGTCTCCAGCGCGAAGATGAAGCAGCTCCTGATGGAGGAGCCGATCATCGAGCAACATTTCAAGCTGCTGCGCACCTGCACGCGGACGCTGTTCGGCGTCACCCATGTCGGCAGCGAGACGCTGCTCAAGGACAGCGGCTTCATGTCGGAGCCGATCCTCGCCGAGTACCAGCGGCGCGGCGCCATCGGCTTCGTCTCCGGCTACTTCTTCGACAGCCAGGGCAACCCGGTGCTGACCGAGATCGACGCCCGCCACATCGTCATGCCGCTGGAGGACTTCCTGAAGGTGCCGGAACGCATCTGCATCGGCGGCGGCATGGAGAAAGTCGAGGCGATCTCCGGCATGCTGAAGGGCGGCTACGCCAACATCCTCGTGACCGACGCCGCGACCGCCGGCGCCGTGCTGAAGAGCTGCTGAAGCCGCGCCCGCGAACGGGCGGGATCGGGTGGCGAGCCCGCTCCGGAACGGGGACCTTCCGTCGCGCACTGGCCCATTCCGGCCAGATCGGCTATCCAGCGGCCCCCGCCTCGCGGTGGGTCACAGGTGGCAGGGCAGGACGGAAGGACGGCCGACATGGATACGGCAACGAGCCCGACCCGCCCGCCGCAGGCGACGCCCCGCGACTGGATCGCCCTCGCCGTCATCGCGCTGCCCTGCCTCGTCTATGCGATGGACCTCACGGTGCTGAACCTCGCCGTTCCGCACCTCGCGCTCGATCTCGCGCCCTCGGCCTCGCAGTTGCTCTGGATCATCGACATCTACGGCTTCATGGTCGCCGGCACGCTGATGCTGATGGGCACGCTCGGCGACCGCGTCGGCCGCCGCAAGCTGCTGCTGATCGGCGCGGCCGCCTTCGCCTGCGCCTCCGTGCTGGCGGCGATGGCGCGCAGCGCCGAGCAGCTCATCCTCGCCCGTGCCCTGCTGGGTATTGCCGGGGCGACCCTCGCCCCCTCCACCCTCTCGCTGATCCGCAACATCTTCCTCGACCAGCGCCAGCGCACCTTCGCCATCGGCGTGTGGATCGCCTGCTTCTCCTCCGGCGCGACGCTCGGCCCGCTCGTGGGCGGGGTGATCCTCACCTATTTCGCCTGGGGCGCGGTGTTCCTCGCCGCCGTGCCGGTGATGATCGGCCTGCTCATCGCCGGGCCGCTGCTGCTGCCGGAGTTCCGCGACGAGAACGCCGGCCGGCTCGACATCGTCAGCGCGGTGCAGTCCATCGTTGCCTCGCTGGCGCTGATCTACGGCATGAAGCGCACCGCCGAGAGCGGCTTCGGCTGGGAGGCGGTGGCCGCCATCGCGCTCGGCCTCGCCGTCGGCGCCCTCTTCATCGGCCGGCAGAAGCGGCTGGCCGACCCGATGATCGACCTTGGCCTGTTCCGCCACCCCGGCCTCGGCGCGGCGCTGGCGATCAATGTCACGGCGATGCTGGGCGCGATGGGCATCTTCGTCTTCATCTCGCAGTATCTCCAGCTCGTGCTCGGCATGAGCCCGATGGAAGCGGGGCTGTGGACCGCGCCTTCCGGCGTGTGCTTCGCCATCGGCTCCATGGCGACGCCGCAGCTGGTGCGGCGCTGGCGGCCGGTCGACGTGCTCTCCTGCGGGCTGGTGCTGGCCTCGCTCGGCTTCCTGCTGCTCACCCGGCTGGGGGAAAGCCAGTCGCTGCCGGTGCTGATGGGCGCGATCCTGATGATGTGCCTCGGCCTCTCGCCGGTCGGCACCATCACCACCGACCTGATGATGCGCATCGCCCCGGCGGAACGGGCGGGCGCCGCCTCGGCCATCTCCGAGACCAGCTTCGAGTTCGGCGGCGCGCTCGGCATCGCCGTGCTCGGCAGCCTGGTGGCGGCGAGCTACCGGGTGGCGATGGCGGACGTCCCGCTGCCCGGCATTCCGCCCGAGATCCTCGCCCCCGCCCGGCGCACGCTCGACGCGGCGGCAATCGCCGCCGACAAGCTTCCCGAGGCGCTGGCCGCGCCCCTGCGGGAAGCGGCCCACGCCGCCTTCGCCCACGCGCTCGACCTCGCGGCGCTGGCCTGCGTGGGCGCGACGCTGCTCGCCCTGATCATCGCCCGCACGCGCCTCAGCCGCTCCTGACGGAGCCGCGAACCACCGCTCCCCTCAAAATTACCGACAGCGCCGGGGCGCCCCCGGTGCCTCCCTGATCGTCTTTCGCAACCGCCCGCCCACGGGCGCGTTGAACCGCTTGGGCGGTGCATTCCCGCCATCGCGTTCGTTCTGGGTATACGGCGTGCCGGCGCCTCCGGTCAGCTGAGCGGGCAACCGCCTCGTTCCTCACATCCACGGAGGAGAGGCCGCTGCCGCGCGCCGCGTCGCACCGGCCTCTCCTCCGGCACAAACCGCAGGAGTTCGATCGCATGAACGAACAGCAACCTCCCGGCGCGCGGTACCGGCTCTGGCCGCCGCACCCGCGCGCCCTCGCCGGCCTCGGGGCCACCGGTCTCGTGCTGGCCGGCGTCGCCGGCGCCTTCGCCTATACTGGCGGCTTTCTCTCGCCCGGAAAGCTCACCCAGTCGCGGTTCATCGACCGCTTCCAGGCGCTCAACGGCGTGCATCCCGGCTTCCGGCGCAACCATGCCAAGGGCGTCTGCGTCACCGGCAGCTTCGCCAGCAACGGCGCCGGCACCCGGCTGTCGCGCGCGGCGGTGTTCGCGCCCGGCAGCGTGCCGGTGATCGGCCGCTTCGCCGTCGGCATCGGCAAGCCTTTCATGCCGGACAACGAGACGGAGGTGCGCAGCCTCGCGCTCAGCTTCCGCCCCGCCGGCGGCGAGGAATGGCGCACCGGCATCAACGACATTCCCGCCTTCCCCGTGCGCACGCCGGAAGCCTTCTACGAGCTGATGGGTGCCTCCGCTGCCGATCCGGCGACCGGCAAGCCGGATCCGGCCCGCATGCAGGCCTTCCTCGCCGCGCACCCGGAAAGCGCCCACGCCCTCGGCCTCATCCGCGCGCGGCCGTTCTCCACCGGCTTCGCCAATGCCAGCTACAATAGTCTCGACGCCTTCCGCTTCGTGAATGCGGGGGGCATCTCGACGCCGGTGCGCTGGACCCTGGCGGCGGTGGACCCCTATGTCGCCCAGACCCCGGCGCCGGATGCGCCGCGCGACCCGAACTACCTGTTCGACGCGCTCATCGCCCGCATGCAGCAGGCGCCGCTGCAGTACCGGCTCGTCGTCACCATCGGCCGGCCGGGCGACCCGACCAACGATGCCACCCAGCCCTGGCCGGCGGATCGCGAGCGAGTGGAAGTCGGCACCCTCACCCTCGACCATGTCGAGGCCGAAGGACCCGGCAATTGCCGCGACATCAACTACGACCCTCTGGTGCTGCCGGACGGTATCGCGCCGTCCGACGACCCGCTGCTGAGCGCCCGCTCGGCCGCCTATTCCGTCTCCTTCACCCGCCGGGCTGGCGAAGAGAAGACGCCGAGCCAGGTACAGGTCCCCGAGACGCAAACGCCCAGCGCGCAAGCCCCCGTCACACCCTCCGACACCGGAAAAGGAAGCTGACCATGACCGCACAGCGCTTCCCCGCCTTCTCCCGCCTGCTGCACTGGCTCATGGCGGCGATGATCCTCGCCATGCTGTTCATCGGCATCGGCATGGTCGCCTCGCTGGCCGATTATCACTGGCTGCTGTCGATCCACCGCCCGCTCGGCGTCGCCATACTGGTGCTGGTCGCGGTGCGGCTGGTGAACCGGCAGATCAACCCGCCGCCGCCCCTGCCGGCGGACATGCCGGCGCATCTGCGCATCGCCGCGCATGCTTCGCACGGGCTTCTCTACGCGCTGATGTTCGCCGTGCCGCTGGTCGGCTGGGCGATGCTGTCCGCGGCGCGCTACCCGATCGTGCTCTACGGCGCGTGGCAGCTGCCGCCGATCCTGCCGCAGAACGACATGTTCTATGCGTGGCTCCGCAGCGCCCACACCGTGCTGGCGCTGGCCTTGTTCGCCGTCTTCCTGGCGCATCTCGCCGCCGCGCTCACCCACGCTTTCGTCTTTCGCGACGGCGTGTTCCAGAGCATGGCCTCGGTGCGCAGGGCCAAGGCGTGACGCTCCCCCGGGTGGCTTGGCCACCCGGGCTTCCCGGCCAATCCCTCCTGCCATTGACGGCTCGGCCAAAAAAAACCCCGGCTCGCGAGAGCCGGGGTTTGAGGAAGGCTTCCGGGGACGAAGCCTCAGGGGAAGTGGAGAGGGGCAGACACGGAACGGGGTTCGCCTGACGCGATGCGCGCGGCTCAGTTGCGAACGCGGTTGGCGCAGCGCCACTGATAGGGGGTGTCGCCGACGAAGCGGCGGAACACGGTAGTGAAGTGGGCCTGGGTCTGGAAGCCGACCGCGAGGGCGATCTCCACCAGCGGATCACGGGTCTCCAGCAGCATCTCCTGGGCCCGCTCGATGCGCCGGCGCAGCAGATATTCGTGCGGGCGCATGCCGGTGGCGACACGGAACTGGGCGGCGAAGTGCATGCGGCTCAGGCCCGCGGCGGTGGCCATGCCGGCCAGCGTGATGGCCTCTCCGAGGTTCTCCTCGACATAAGCGGCCACGCGCTTGAAGCGCCACTTGGGCAAGCCGGACTTGGGACGGCGCGGCGCGGAGGCCGGATCCTCGGCGGGCGAGGTCTCGATCGGCTCGATCGACGGACGGAATGCGCGGTCGTCGCAGTCCGGCTCGGTCTTGGCGAAGCCGGGAACGCTCAGCAGCCGGGTGACGATGGCGAGGCGCAGCGCGTCGGCATAGAGCCCGCCGAACTCCCGCCCGTCGTGCTCGGCCGCTTCCAGCGCCTGCGAAAGGCGGCTGACGACCGGATCGGCGGCATTGGCGACCGTGCTTCCGGCAAGGACGCCGGCGCAGCGGCGCACATCCTCCGGCGCGACCTCGAGGCGGATCGTCTCGCCGCTCTGGTCGAGCGCATCGGCGCCGCCGACCGGCGAGGAAATGGCGACCACCACGCCCATATGGCCGAGGCGAACCGAAAAACCGTCATCCGGCAGGCCGGCGGAGCGGGGCACGGCCGGCGCGGGGACCGGAGCGAAGGGATAGGAGGCAAGCGGCGCATCGGCGCGGGCCGACCGGAAGCTGCCGGAGAAGGGCGAGACGTGGATCGACATGGCTTGGACTCCGTGGTCCTCGAATTGGGAGGAAGCCGCTGGAAGCCCCGTGGGCGGTGGTCGTCGGCCCGAATACTTGCCTCGGCAACACCAGGTCTTGCCGGGGTAAATACCGCGCTGACCTCCTCTGTCGCTCGGTGCGTCCAGAACATCGGCTGGCGATGAGGACAGAGTATCGGCCGGGCGCAATCTCTCCATTCTACCAGGGTTTGCACCCGTATCTGATGAGTTTGCCCGTCTCATACCTAGGTATGGCGGCACGCCGGAAAGCGGTTGCCGGAAGCCCCGGCCGGCGCTTCGGCAAGCCTTGCGGCGATCGCGAAAGACCGCCGACGCGACGCGGCGCAAGGTACGGGCCGTCCGCCACCGCAGCCCTGCCGCTGGCGGCCCCTTGCTCGAGGGCACAGGTCATGCCGGAACACACCAGCGCGCCCGGACCGGCGTATCCCAGATCAACGCTGCGCCACGCTTCGCTGCTGATTCTCGTCCTCACCCTTGCGGGGGCCGGCTATCAGGTCTGGCGCCATACCGATGCGCCTGCGCCCGCCGCCGCCGCGCCGCCGGCCGTGCCGGTCGAGGTGGCGCCGGCCGCCCGTGCCGACGTTCCCGTCCATCTCACCGGCATCGGCACGGTGGAGCCCTACAACACTGTGACCGTGCGCTCGCGCGTCGACGGCGAGTTGCAGCAGGTGCTGTTCCAGGAGGGACAGGACATCAGGAAGGGCGCGCTGCTCGCGGTCATCGACCCCCGCGTCTTCCAGGCGGCGCTCGAACAGGCGAAGGCCAAGCTGGCGCAGGACGAGGCCTCGCTGGCGAATGCCAGGCTCAATCTCGGCCGCGACACCCGGCTCGGCAAGGACGAATTCGCCAGCCAGCAGATGATCGACAACGAGAGCAGCGCCGTCGACCAGCTCACCGCGCAGATCGCCCAGGACAAGGCGATGATCGATTCGGCGGCGACGCAGCTCTCCTACACCTCGATCACCGCGCCGATCGACGGCCGTGCCGGACTGCGCCTCGTCGATCAGGGCAACATCGTCCATGCGGGCGACCCGAACGGTCTCGTCGTCATCAACCAGATCCATCCGATCAGCGTGATCTCGACGCTGCCCCAGCGCGACGTGCCCGCCATCCGCGCCGCCCTCGACCACGGCAAGGTGGAGGCGCAGGCGCTCTCGCGCGACGACGGCTCGGTGCTGGACATCGGCACGGTCGAGCTGATCGACAACCAGATCGACCCGCAAAGCGGCACGCTGCGCGTGAAATCGAACTTCCCCAATGCGAGCGACCGGCTGTGGCCCGGCCAGTTCGTCGACGTCGAAGTGCGCGTGAGCACGCTCGCCGGCGCGGTGACGGTGCCCTCCGATGCCATCCAGCGCGGCCCCGACGGCGACTACGTCTTCGTCGTCGGCCCGGACGACATGGTGGCGCAGATGCCGGTGAAGGTCGGCCAGATCGCCGACGAGATCGCCGTCATCGAGAGCGGGCTCGCGCCGGGCGCGCGCGTGGTGACGCATGGCCAGTACCGCCTCGCGCCGGGCACGCGGGTCTCGGTCGGAACCGGCGCGGAAGGCTAGGCTCATGTCCGCAACCGCGCCCGGTCCCGCCGCATCCCAAGCCCCGTTCGAGCCGCCGGCACCGCCGCGCGCCTCGCTCTCCTCCTGGTTCATCCGTCATCCCATCGGCACCTCGCTGCTGATGGCGGGGCTGTTGGTGCTCGGGCTGGCGGCGTTCCCGCGCCTGCCGGTGGCGCCGCTGCCGGAAGTCGATTTCCCGACGCTGCAGGTCTCGACCCAGCTTCCCGGCGCCAGCCCGGAGATCATCGCCTCGTCCGTCACCCAGCCGCTGGAACGGCAGTTCGGGGAGATTCCCGGCCTGTCGCAGATGACGTCGGTCTCGACGCTCGGCAATTCGTCGATCACGCTGCAGTTCAGCCTCGACACCGACATCAACGCCGCCGCGCAGGATGTGCAGACGGCGATCAACGCCGCCGGCGGCCAGCTGCCCACCGACCTGCCGGCGCCGCCGACCTACCGGAAGGTGAACCCCGCCGATCCGCCGATCCTCGTGCTGTCGCTCACCTCGCGCTCGCTGCCGATCATCAAGGTCGACGACTTCGCCGAGAACGTGCTGGAGCAGCACATCAGCCAGATCGACGGCGTCGGGCAGGTGCTGGTGTTCGGCCAGCAGAAGCCCTCGGTGCGCATTCAGGTCGACCCGGCCAAGGTGGCCAATCTCGGCCTGTCGCTGGAGGATCTGCGACAGGCCATCGTCTCGACCACGGTCAACGGCCCGAAGGGCATCGTGAACGGTGCTCGCCGCACCTTCACCCTCTACGACAACGACCAGCTCACCTCCGCCGCCCCGTGGCTCGACGCCATCCTCGCCTTCCGCAACGGCGCGCCGGTGCGGGTGCGCGACATCGGCACGGCGGTCGACGCGCCGGAGAACGACCAGCTCGCCGCCTGGGCCAATGGCGAGCGGGCCATCGTGCTGCCGGTCTTCAAGCTGCCGGGCGCGAACGTCATCGACACGGTCGATCAGATCAAGGCGCAGTTGCCGGCGCTGCTGGCCACCGCCCCGGCGGGCATCGAGGTCAAGGTGCTGAGCGACCGCACCGAGACCATCCGTGCTTCCGTGCGGGACGTGGAGACCACCCTCGTCATCACCGTCGTGCTGGTGGTGGCGGTGATCTTCGTCTTCCTGCGCAGCCTGTGGGCGACGCTGATTCCCTCCATCGCCGTGCCCCTGGCGGTCATCGGCACCTTCGGCGCGATGTACGCGCTCGGCTACAGCCTCGACAATCTCTCGCTGATGGGCCTTTCCATCGCCGTCGGCTTCGTGGTCGACGACGCCATCGTCATGCTGGAGAACATCGAGCGGCATCTGGAAATGGGCAAGACACCCCTTCAGGCAGCGCTCGACGGCTCCGCCGAGATCGGCTTCACCATCCTGTCGATCAGCCTCTCGCTGATCGCCGTCTTCATCCCCCTGCTGCTGATGGGCGGGCTGGTCGGCCGGCTGTTCCGCGAATTCGCCGTCACCGTCACCATCACCATCGCCGTGTCGGCCTTCGTCTCGCTGACGCTCACCCCGACCATGTGCGCGCTCTTCCTCAGGCCGAAGGGGGAGGAACGCCCGCACGGGTGGCTGTACCGCTGGTCGGAGCGCGGCTTCGACGCGCTGCTCGCCGGCTACCGCGTCACGCTGGACCTCGCGCTCGATCATCGCCGGGCGACGCTCGGCGTCTTCCTCGCCGCGGTCGCCGCCACCGGCGTGCTGTTCTACGAGATTCCGAAAGGCTTCTTCCCCTTGCAGGACACCGGGCTGATCATCGGCGTCTCGGAAGCGGCGGAGGATGTCTCCTTCCCCGACATGGTCCGCCACCAGCTCGCGCTCGGGCGGATCGTCGCCGCCGACCCTGATGTCGCCACCGTCGGCATGGCGGTCGGGGCGGGCGCGGGGCAGACGGTGAACAATGGCCGCATGTTCATCACGCTCAAGCCGCGCGACAAGCGCCGCGCCTCCGCCTTCCAGATCATCGACCGGCTGAACGCCAAGCTCGCCACTGTCGAGGGCGCCGCGATGTTCCTGCAGGCGGCGCAGGACCTGAATGTCGGCGGCCGCGTCGCGCGCACCCAGTTCCAGTACACGCTGCAGGACGGCGATATCGCCGAGCTGAACGCATGGGCGCCGAAGATGCTGGCGAAGCTTAAGATGCTGCCGGAACTCACCGGCCTCGCTTCCGACCAGCAGACCGGCGGTGCCACGCTGACGCTGACCATCGACCGCGACCAGGCCGAGAGGCTCGGCATCAGCCCGGCCGACATCGACAACACGCTCTACGACGCCTTCGGCCAGCGGCAGGTGACGCAGTATTTCACCCAGCTCAACAGCTATCACGTCATCCTCGAGATCCTGCCCGAGCTACAGAAGTCGCCGCACGCGCTCGACCAGCTCTATGTGAAGTCGCCGCTCACCGGCCAGCAGGTGCCGCTCGGCGTGCTCGCCCGCTGGACCTCGGAGCCGACGAGCTTCCTGTCGATCAATCACCAGTCGCAGTTCCCCGCCGTGACGCTCTCCTTCAATCTCGCTCCCGGCGTCGCGCTGGGCGATGCAGTGGCGGCCATCCACAAGGCGGAGGCCGAGATCGGCAAGCCGGCCACGCTGACCGGCACCTTCCAGGGCAATGCGCAGGCGTTTCAGGATTCGCTCGCCAGCGAGCCCTGGCTCGTCGCCGCCGCGCTGCTCGTCATCTACGTGATCCTCGGCGTGCTCTACGAGAGCTACGTCCACCCGGTCACCATCCTCTCGACCCTGCCCTCGGCGGGCCTCGGCGCGCTGATCATGCTCTGGATGTTCGGCTTCGACTTCTCGATCATCGCGCTGATCGGCGTGATCCTGCTCATCGGCATCGTGAAGAAGAACGGCATCATGATCGTCGACTTCGCCATCGAGCGGGAGCGCGTCGAGGGCATGTCGCCCCATGACGCCATCCGCGAAGCCTGCCTGCTGCGCTTCCGGCCGATCCTGATGACCACCTTCGCCGCGCTGCTGGCCGGCGTGCCGCTGATGCTCGGCCACGGCACCGGCTCGGAACTGCGCCAGCCGCTCGGATACGCCATCGTCGGCGGGCTGATCGTGAGCCAGCTGCTCACCCTCTACACCACGCCGGTCATCTATCTCTATCTCGACCGGATCGGCCGGCGCCGCGCCCATGGCCCCGTATCGGCCACCGGCGCCGCCTGAACCCCGCGGCCGGCTCACGGGAGAGGTGCGATTGCGAAAGCCGCGTGGCGAGCGGGAATACCCGCCGGCCGATCGGCGCGATGGTTGACGCAATGTCCAACCTTCCTGCGCGGAGCGCCCCGATGAACGTCGCCACGGATCCTGCCAAGCTCGATGCCCGGCCGCTCGCCGATCCGCCGGCCGGCCCGGCGGCACCGGCCGCCGCCGTTCCTCCCACACCGGCACGTCGGGCCTCGCCCCTGCGGCGGCGCCTGATCGAGGCGGTGGCCGGCCTCGCCCTGCTCGCCGGTGCCGCCTATGCCGGCTACGAGTACTGGACCGACTGGCGTTTCGAGGAATCGACCGACGACGCCTATGTGCAGGCCGACATCGTGCCCATCGCGCCGCAGGTCTCCGGCTATCTGATCACCGTCAACGTCACCGACAACCAGCCCGTCCGGAAGGACGACGTGCTCGCCGTCATCGATCCGCGCGACTATCAGGCGGCGGTCGCGCAGGCGGAGGCCGACGTCGCCGAAGCCAAGGCGACGATCGACAGTCAGGTCGCCCAGCTGAACGAACAGCAGGCGGTGATCGCCGAGGCCAGGGCGCAGATCGATTCCGATCAGGCCGCGCTCACCTTCGCGCAGCAGAACGACGTGCGCTTCACCAAGCTGGCCAAGGACGGTTACGGCCCGGTGGAGACCGCGCAGCAAACCGCCTCGCAGATCGCGCAGGCGCAGGCGACGCTCGCCCACGACACGGCGGCGCTCGACGCCGCGCAGAAGCAGGTCGCCATCCTCGACGCGCAGCTCGCGCAGGCCAGGGCGTCGCTCGGCCACAACGAGGCGGCCCTCGACACCGCGAAGCTCAATCTCGGCTACACCGAGCTGAAGGCGCCGGTGGACGGCGTGGTCGGCGCCCGCACGCTGCGCGTCGGCCAGTTCGTCGAGCCCGGCAACCAGCTGCTCGCGGTCGTCCCGCTGCAGGCGACCTACATCATCGCCAACTACAAGGAGACCCAGCTCACCGACGTGAAGCCCGGCCAGCCGGTCTCCATCGCCGTCGACACCTTCCCGGGCGTCACGGTGCGCGGCTTCGTCACCAGCCTGGCGCCGGCCAGCGGGCAGGAATTCGCCCTGCTGCCGCCCGACAACGCGACCGGCAATTTCACCAAGATCGTCCAGCGCATCCCGGTGCGCGTCGATCTCGACCCCACCGATCCCCTCGCCGGGCAGATCCGGCCGGGGATGTCGGTGACGACGACGATCCGCGTCGATCAGGACGCCACTCCCGCCAAGGCCGGGTGAGGAGGCCGAGATGGACGCCGCCGCCACCCTCCCCGCCGCTCCGGCGGCTTCCGCAAGCCCGCAGGGCGCCAGCCTCATCACCTGGATCTCGGTGTGCGGCTGCATGCTGGGGGCGCTGATCGCGGTGCTGGACATCCAGATCACCAACGCCTCGCTGCCGCAGATCGAGGGCGGCATCGGCACCGGCGTCGACAACGGCACCTGGATCTCCACCTCCTATCTGATCGGCGAGATCATCATGATCCCGCTGACCGACTTCTTCGCCCGCGTGTTCGGCTTCCGCCGCTTCATCCTGAGCTCGACGGTGCTGTTCCTGGTCTTCTCGGTCGGCTGCGCCTTCGCCACCACCCTGAGCCAGATGATCGTCACGCGCGGCTTTCAGGGCTTCTTCGCCGGCTGCCTCATACCGCTGGCCTTCACCATGGTGCTGACGCGCCTGCCGCGCCACCAGCAGCCCATCGGCCTCGCCGCCTTCGCGCTCACCGCGACCTTCGGCCCGGCCATCGGGCCGACCATCGGCGGCTACCTGACCGAGCAATATGGCTGGCCCTACATCTTCTTCGTGAACCTCATCCCCGGCGCGGTGATGCTGGGGCTGCTCTACCCCACGCTGGAGAAGAGCCCGCTGCGGCTGGACCTGCTGCGCGAGGGCGACTGGTGGGGCATCGCCTTCATGATCGTCGGCCTCGCCAGCCTGCAGACGGTGCTGGACGAGGGCAACAAGGACGACTGGTTCGGCTCGCCCTTCATCGTGCATCTGAGCATCGTCGCCGCGGTGTGCATCGCCGCCTTCATCGCCATCGAGTTCTATGTCGAGAAGCCGGCGGTGCAGCTTCGCCTGTTCGGCCGCCGCAACTTCGCCCTCGGCACCATCGCCAACACCAGCGTCGGCTTCGCCCTGTTCGGCTCCGTCTACGTGCTGCCGACCTATCTCGACCAGGTGCAGGGCTACAATGCCGAGCAGATCGGCGCGGTGCTCGCCTGGGTCGGCCTGCCGCAGCTCGTCATCATCCCCTTCATGCCGGCGCTCCTGAAGCGCGTCGACGCGCGCGTGCTGGTCGGCATCGGCCTCACCATCTTCGCGGTGAGCTGCTTCATGAACACCCATCTGAGCTTCGACGACGCCGGCGACCAGTTCATGATGACCAACATCGTCCGCGCCATCGGCCAGGCGGTGATCCTCTCGCCGCTCGCCGGCATCACCATGATCGGCACGCCGCCCGAGCTCTCCGGCCAGGCCTCCGGCCTGTTCAACATGATGCGCAGCATGGGCGGAGCGGTGGGCACGGCGGCGCTCGCCACGGTGATCACCAAGCGCGAGCAGTTCCATTCCAACATCATCGGCCAGTCGGTGACGCCCTATGGCGACACGGTGCACGCCTTCCTGACCGAAAGGCAGCACTACTTCATGCAGCACGGCATGGCCGACGCGGCGGGCGCCTATCATCAGGCCGAGATCCTCCTCGGCAAGCTGGTGGCGCAGCAGGCGCTGATCATGGGCTTCTCCGATACTTTCGCCGTGCTCGGGGCAATCCTGCTGGTAGCTGCCATCGCCGTCGCCTTCACCCGCAAGCCCGCCTAGCCTGCCCGCCGGCCGCCCCGGCGCCGGGGCGTCGGCCGTGCGAATCCGAAAAGAGACAGGCTCCTGCCGGCTACTGGGAAAGACCGGCCCCGTCTCCACCGGCAACCTCGCGCGAGCGCCTGTGCTCGCCTAGAGTGCCGATCCTCGGAAAAGCTCGACGGCCCTGCCGGCAAGCGAGGCGCGATGTACGCATCAAGGGACGTTATCTTGAACGACAAGCCGACGAATCGGTGGCTCATGCCGGTTATCGCCGCGCTGCTGGCGGCGGCGATCTTCATCATCGACACCTTCTCGTCGCTCGATATGGCGATCGCGGTGCTCTACGTCGTCGTCGTGCTGCTGTCGGCCAACTATTCCGACCGCCGGGGCCTGCTCGCCATTGCCGGGCTGTGCGTCGGGCTGACGATCCTGTCCTTCCTCGTCATGCACGCGGGGAACTACGACCTCTCGGCCGTCATGCGCGGCCTGGTGAGCATCGCCGCCATCACGGTGACGACGCTGCTGTGCCTCGAGAACCAGACCGCGACCCAGTCGCTGCGCGGACAGGCGGACCTGCTCGACCTCACCCACGACGCGATCTTCGTGCGCGATATCGCCGATACGGTCCTGTACTGGAGCGATGGCGCCGAGCGCCTCTATGGCTGGCCACGCGAGGAGGCGGTGGGGCGTCCGGCGGCGAGCCTGCTGAAGACCGTGTTTCCCGCTCCCCTCGCCGACATACGCGGCGAGCTGTTCCGCACCGGGCGCTGGGAGGGGGAGCTCGTCCATACCCGGAAGGATGGCTCGAAGGTCACGGTCATGAGCCGCTGGTCGCTGCAGCGCGACGAGAAGGGGCGTCCGCTGGCGGCCATGGAGACCAACAGCGACATCACCGAGCGCAAGCAGGCCGAGAACGCGCTCAACCAGACCCGTGCCGAGCTCGCCCATGTGACCCGCGTCACCACCATGGGCGAGCTCACCGCCTCCATCGCGCACGAGGTCAACCAGCCGCTGGCCGCCGTCGTCACCAATGGCGAAGCCTGCCTGCGCTGGCTCGGCCGTGCCGAGCCCGACATCGGCGAGGCGCGGGCCTCGGTCGAGCGCATGATCGCCAATGGCCGCCGCGCCAGCGACGTCATCGCCCGCCTGCGCGCGCTCGCCCGGCGCGACGAGCCGCTGCAGGCGCCGGTCGACGTCAACGAGGTGATCGACGAGGTGCTGCCGCTGATCGAGCGGGAGCGTGCCACCCATGGCGTGGCGCTCGACGTGGCGCCCGGCGAGCGGTTGCCGGTCGTCCTCGGCGACCGCGTGCAGCTTCAGCAGGTGGTGCTCAATCTCGCGCTCAACGCCGTGCAGGCCATGGCGGCGGTGCCGGATGGCAGCCGACGCCTACAGATCGCCACCCGTATCGACGGGCAGGAAGACCGCGGCTGCGTGCTGATCGAGGTCCGCGACACCGGGCCGGGCGTCGATGCCGAAAGCCTGCCTAAGCTGTTCAACGCCTTCTACAGCACCAAGAAGGACGGCATGGGCATGGGGCTGTCGATCTCGCGCTCGATCATCGAGGCCCATGGCGGGCGCATCGCCGCCGCGCCCGGCGAGGATGGCGGTATGCTGTTCACTGTCGCCCTGCCGAATCCCGGAAAAGACGCTTCCGGCGACAGTCTGCCTGAGGAAAGAAGGCCCTGATGAACCGCCCGCCTGCCAGATCGCCCGCCCCGCCGGCCGAGCCGCTCGTCATCGTCGTCGACGACGACGAGGCGCTTCGCGAGGCGCTGTCCAGCCTGTTCCGCTCGGTCGGGCTTCAGGTGGAACTGTTCGCCTCCGCCGGCGACCTGCTCACCGCCAGGCTGCCGGACGTACCGCGCTGCCTGGTGCTCGACATCCGCCTGCCGGGGGTGAGCGGCCTCGACTTCCAGGGCCAGCTCGTCCGGCTGGACATCGAGATGCCCACCATCTTCATGACCGGCCACGGCGATATCCCGATGACCGTGCGGGCGATGAAGGCGGGCGCCGTCGACTTCCTCACCAAACCCTTCCGCGATCAGGACATGCTCGACGCCGTGGCCTCCGCCATCGCCATCGACCGCGAGCGGCGCGAGGCGCGCAAGGCGGTGTCGGGCGTGCAGTCGCTCTACGAGACGCTGACCCCGCGCGAGAAACAGGTCATGGCCCTCGTCACCTCCGGGCTGATGAACAAGCAGGTCGCCGCCGAAGTCGGCCTCAGCGAGATCACGGTGAAGATCCATCGCGGGCACGTCATGCGCAAAATGGGCGCGCAGTCGCTCGCCGATCTCGTGCGCATGGCCGAAACGTTGGGCCTGTCCACTGCCAAGAGATGATTCGGCAAACCTGCGTATAATTCGAATCCGGGGATAATGAGAGCTATATGGAGACCAGTCCGGCGTCGCAGCGTCATGCCGGAGAATATCTTGAGCGAGGTGCCTCGAAGTGTCCCCCACCCCGATGATCACGATCATCGACGACGATGAATCCGTGCGTGTCGCCACCGAAAGCCTGGTGCGCTCGCTCGGTTTCTCGGCCCGAACCTTTGCGTCCGCCGAAGATTTCCTCAACTCGCCGCTGCTGGGCGAAACCGCCTGCGTCATCACCGATGTGCAGATGCCGGGAATGAGCGGTGTCGAGTTGCAGAGTCAGTTGCGCGCCCGGGGCGACGAGACCCCGCTGATCTTCATCACCGCCTTCCCGGAAGAGCGCATCCGCCGTCAGGTCCACGCGGCCGGCGCGGTCGGCTTCCTTGCCAAGCCGTTCGATGGCCATGCCATGATCGAGTGTATCGACCGCGCGCTCGGCGAACGCGGCGTCGCCATGGCCGGCGCCTGAATTCTCCCGGCCCTGTCCGCCGGCATCATGGATCGGCGCTTCTCGCTGTCCATTCGCCGGGCCAGGTCTGCCGGGGCAGGTGAATTCCGCCGCTCCCGGACGCCCGCACCCGCGTTCGGCTCGCTCACGGCAAGGCCGCTCTCACATCGCTACCCGGCAATGACTCCCGCCTGGGCAGGGGGTTATAGCGATCGCGCCATCGGCAGTGCCTACCGGAAGAGTGGCTCGCCTTGCCAGGGAGGCCGGACGTTCAGGCGGCGCATGCGACGATGCACGGTCGTGCGATCCAGACCGAGATCGCGCGCGGCCGCCGAAATATTCCACTGGCGGGCGGTAAGCGCGGCGATGAGATGGTCACGGTCAGATGCGCTACCGGGCATCGCGGCGGTGCCCGCAAATCGCATGGCCGCCGGCGGAAGCAGGGCGGCGCCCGGTATTCCCGGCTCCATCTGCGGCGTCCTGCGCACGATGTCGGGCAGGTCCTCCGGCCGGATGATTCCATCGCTCGCCACCGCGCAGGCATAGTCCAGCGCATTGGCCAGTTCGCGGATGTTGCCGGGCCAGGAATAGTGGCGCAGCGCGCGGATCGCCTCGTCGCTGAGATCGATGCGGCCGCCAGGCGGCGTACGCTCCGCCAATAGCTGGCCGACCAGCCAGCCGAGATCGGCCCGCTCGCGCAGCGCCGGCAGCATGAGAACCGCACCGCTCAGCCGGAAATAGAGATCCTCCCGGAAGCGCCCGGCCTTCACCTCGGCGACGAGGTCGCGATGGGTGGCGGCGATGACGCGGATATTGACCGGTAGCGGCTTTGAGCGCCCCAGCGGGGTGACCTCGCGCTCCGCCAGCACGCGCAGCAGCCGCGTCTGCAGGGTGAGCGGCATGTCGCCGATCTCGTCGAGGAAGAGGGTGCCGCCATCGGCCTCGACGACGAGCCCCTTCTTGCCCTTGGCGGCGGCGCCGGTGAAGGCACCCGATTCATAGCCGAACAGTTCGCCCTCGATCAGCGATTCCGGCAGGGCGGCGCAGTTCACCGCGATGAAGGGCTTGCCGGCGCGCCCGCTGGAGGCGTGGATCGCCTTGGCGAGATGCTCCTTGCCGCTGCCGGTCTCGCCGCAGATCAACAGGCTCATCTGCGCGTTGACCAGCTTGGCGGCGCGGGAAACCACATGCTGCATCGCCGGCTCGTCGCGGAACAGCGCCCGCAGCGGTCTTGGCAGAGCGGGCGTCGCAGGCTCGCCGACGGGGGCGCCGGGGCGGCTCGGCGGCGCCACGCTCTGGGCGAACAGCGGCGTGCCGCTCGCCGCCAGCCGCACCATGCGCTGCGTGGCGGGCGATGACGGGGCGAAGCGTGGCAGGTCGTCGACCGTCAGGTCGAAGAACTCCGTCAACGAACGCCCGACCAGCGGACGATCGTCGGTCCGGTCCCCGCTCTCGCGCTGCAGCAGCTTGCGGGCCATGGAATTGAAACCGAGGATCCGCCCCGACCCGTCCGCCGCCAGCACATAGGCCGGCTCGACATCGGCGAATTCCGGCGAGGCGGCGAGCCTGATGATCCACTCGCGGCGGAAGCGGTTGATGAGATGGGCGGTCTCGATCTTGTGCGCGAAGGACTTCACGACCTGCAGCGCCAGGAACTGGCTCTCCTTCGGCCCCGGCGAGCGCAGGGCGGAGATGTCCAGCACCGCAGCGAGGTTCCCGGCCGGATCGAAGAGCGGCGAGGCCGTGCAGGTGAGGGGAATATGGGTGGCGTCGAAATGGTCGGTCTGGTGCACGACCAGCGCCTGCCCGGTGGCGATGCAGGTGCCCACCGCGCAGGTGCCGGCATGCTGCTCGTTCCAGTCGGCGCCCAGATAGAGCCCGGCGCGCATCAGGTTGTTGTCGAAGGTCGGATCGCCGATGAAATCGACCGTGATGCCCTTCGAGTCGGTGAGCAGCATCACATAGCCGAGGCCGGTCACCTGCCGGTACAGCGTCTCCGCCCCGAAGCGCGCGGTGTAGAGGAACTCCTCCATCGCATCCTGATGTTCGCGCAGCTGGGCGCGCGTGACGATGCAGGGATCGCGGAGGATCTCCGGGGCGAGATTGTGCTCGCTGACGCAGCGCCGCCATGAATCATGGATGATGGCGTCGCGCCGGGTCGCATAACCATTCGCCGCCCGCACAAGCTCATCTATGTGCGCGGCCTGATCATGTCGCATGGGCGTCCTCCCGGATGCCGATCTTTCTTTTTATGCCGGGGAGTGTCGCGCCGTTCGGGGGCGCCTGCAAGCACCGCAGTCGCGAGGTCCGCCCGAAAGGGCGCCTTCCTCTACGTCATCCGCTCGCCACAACTGTAGCGCCACACGCCACACCTGTGGCGGCTCTGCCGCAACGCAAGCACAGGCGTCGCGAATTTGCGGATCAATCATATCAACAACTTAGCCGGATCCCGGCGCTTGGCCCGCCGCTTGCGGAGAAGAGCGTCAAAAAGAAAACGCCCAGGGAAGGAAGCCGGATGACGCCGAAGGTCGGCATTATCGCCAATCCGATTTCGGCGCGGGACATACGCCGCGTCGTCGCCAGCGCCAACAGCGTGCAGATCGCCGATCGTGCCAACATCGTGCAGCGGGCGCTCGCCGCCCTCTCCGCCTGCGGCATCGAGGAGGCGGTGATGATGCCGGAGCGCGGCGGCATCGCCAGCCATCTCCTGCGCAGCATGGAGCGCTCGTCCAACCAGGGCGAAGCACGTTTTCCGCGCCTCGGTTTCCTCGACATGAAGGTCACGGGCACGGTGGAGGATACGCGGACCGCCGCCCGGATGATGGCGAGCGCGGGTGATGTCGCGGCGATCATCGTGCTCGGTGGCGACGGCACCCACCGCGCCGTGGTGAGCGAATGCGGCGCGGTGCCGATCGCCGGCATCTCCACCGGTACGAACAATGCCTTCCCCGAGCATCGCGAGCCGACCATCACCGGGCTCGCCACCGGCCTCGCCGCCATGGGCCGGGTGCCGCCGGAGATCGCCTTCGCCGCCAACAAGAAGATCGAGGTCAGCATCGATGGCGGCGCGCCGGAGATCGCGCTGGTCGATGTCGCCGTCGTCACCGACCGCTTCATCGGCGCGCGCGCGCTGTGGCGGCCGGAGACCTTCCGCGAACTCTATGTCGCCTTCGCCGATCCGGAAGTGATCGGCATGGCCGCCATCGCCGGGCTCGTCGAGCCGGTGACGCGCGCCGAGGCGGGCGGTCTCGCCGTGACCCTCGCCCCGGCCGGGCAGGGCGCGATGGAGGTGCGCGCGCCCATCGCCCCCGGCCTCATCGAGACCATCGGCCTGGAAAGCTGGCGGCGCATGCCGGCCGGTACGGTCCACCGGCCGTCTCTGGCGGCCGGCTCCATCGCCCTCGACGGCGAGCGCGAGCTGTTCTTCGACCCGCATCAGGACGTCGCGATCACCCTCATCGACCGCGCCTTCCGCACCGTCGACGTCTCGGCGGTGATGCGGTTCGCCGCGCGGCAGAAGCTGCTCGTCGGCGGCCTGACGGCCGCAAGGCCGCTGGAAAACGCCCACTCATAACGACCACCAAGGAGGAAACCGACGCCATGACGAACAACCCCTTCCCCCTGTCCCGGGATCAGCTGCTCGCCGCCTACCGCACCATGCGCACCATCCGCGATTTCGAGGAGCGGCTGCATGTGGAATTCGCCAAGGGCGACATTCCCGGCTTCGTGCATCTGTATGCCGGCGAAGAAGCCTGCGCGGCGGGCATCATGATGCACCTCACCGACATCGACCGCATCGCCTCCACCCATCGCGGCCACGGCCACTGCATCGCCAAGGGCGTCGATGTCCACGAGATGATGGGCGAGATCTACGGCAAATCGACCGGCGCCTGCCGCGGCAAGGGCGGCTCCATGCACATCGCCGACCTCTCCAAGGGCATGATGGGCGCCAACGGCATCCTCGGCGCCGGGGCGCCGCTGATCTGCGGCGCCGGCCTCGCGGCGAAGTTCCGCGGCGATGGCGGCGTGGGCATCACCTTCTTCGGCGATGGCGCCTCGAACCAGGGCACCGTGCTGGAGAGCATGAACCTCGCCGCGATCTGGAACCTGCCGGTCATCTTCGTGGTCGAGAACAACGGCTATGCCGAATCCACCTCGGTCGAATACGCCACGGCGGTGGATTCCTATGTCGATCGCGCCGCCGGCTTCGGCCTTCCCGGCGTGACGGTGGACGGCACCGACTTCTTCGCCGTCTACGAGGCCGCCGGCGAGATCGTCCGCCGGGCGCGCGAGGGCGGCGGGCCGGCGCTGCTGGAGTGCAAGACCGTGCGCTTCTTCGGCCATTTCGAGGGCGACGCCCAGACCTACAAGGCCAAGGGCGAGAACGACTTCAACCGCGCCAACCGCGACTGCCTGAAGATCTTCGCCAGCCGCGTCACCGCCGCCGGCGTGGTGAGCGAGGCGGAAATCGCCCTTGTCGACCGGGAGGTCGCCTCCCTCATCGACGCCGCCGTAGAGAGCGCCAAGGGCGCGCCCCTGCCGACGCCGCGCGAACTCCTGACCGACGTCTACGTCGCCTACTGAGCCACGTCGAACGAACAGAACAACACCGGAGGAAACCAGAATGGCCCGCAAGATCAGCTACAAGCAGGCGATCAACGAGGCACTCGATCTCGAGATGCGCCGCGATCCCACCGTGATCGTGCTCGGCGAGGACATCGTCGGCGGCGCCGGCGCGCCCGGCGAGATCGACGCCTGGGGCGGCGTGCTCGGCGTCACCAAGGGGCTGCACGCCAAGCACGGCAACCGGCTGATGGACACCCCGCTGTCGGAGAGCGCCTATATCGGCGCCGCCATCGGCGCGGCCGCCTGCGGCATGCGCCCGGTCGCGGAACTCATGTTCCTCGACTTCATGGGCGTGTGCTTCGACCAGATCCTCAACCAGGCGGCGAAGTTCAAGTACATGTTCGGCGGCAAGGCGAAGACGCCGGTGGTGATCCGCGCCATGGTCGGCGCCGGCTTCCGTGCCGCCGCCCAGCACTCGCAAATGCTCACCCCGATGTTCACCCACGTGCCCGGGCTGAAGGTGGTGTGCCCTTCCAACGCCTATGACGCCAAGGGCCTGTTGATCCAATCGATCCGCGACGACGACCCGGTGATCTTCTGCGAGCACAAGGCCCTCTACGGCGCCGAATGCGACGTGCCGGAGGAAAGCTACGCCATCCCCTTCGCCGAGGCGAACATCGTGCGCGAGGGCAAGGACGTGACCATCGTCAGCTACGGCCTCACCGTGCACCGCGCGCTCGACGCCGCCGAGAAGCTGGCGAAGAGCGGGGTGCAGGCGGAGGTGATCGATCTGCGCACCCTCTCGCCCATCGACTGGGACACGGTGGTCGAGAGCGTCGAGAACACCGGCCGGCTGGTGGTGGTCGACGAAGCCAATCCGCGCTGCTCCATCGCCTCGGACGTCGCCTCCTACGTGGCGCAGAACGCCTTCGGGGCCCTGAAGGCCGCACCGCAGATGGTGACGGCGCCGCACACGCCGGTGCCGTTCTCGCCGGTACTCGAAGACCTCTACATCCCCTCGGCCGACGCCATCGCCGCCGCCGTCAACAAGACCACTGCCCGCGCGCTCGCGGCCTGATGACCGCCGCGAAGGAGACCGGAATGAACGAACGCATCAAGCCGATCGTCATGCCCAAATGGGGGCTGTCGATGTCGGAGGGCAAGGTGACCGGCTGGCTCAAGCCAGCCGGTACCAGGGTGTCGGTCGGCGACGAGATCGTCGAGGTCGAGACCGACAAGATCGCCGGCGTGGTCGAGGCCAACGAGGCCGGCACGCTGCGCCGGGTGATCGGCGCCCCGGACACCATCTACCCGGTGAAGGCGCTGATCGGCGTCATCGCCGATGACGATGTGCCGGACGCCGATATCGATGCCTATGTCGCCGAATACGCCACCCATGCCGCGGAGGAGGACGACGCGCAGGAGGCGGGACCGCGCTACGAATTCGTCGAGACCCCGGCCGGACGCCTGCGCTACGCCAGGCGCGGCGAAGGCGAGCCCAGCGTCATCCTCATTCACGGCTTCGGCGGCGACCTCGACAACTGGCTGTTCAACATCGACGCGCTGGCCGAGGCCGGCACCGTCTACGCGCTCGACCTGCCCGGTCACGGCCAGTCCGACAAGACGGTACAGGAGGCCTCGCTCGCCGGGCTTTCCGCCGCCGTCACCGGCTTCATGGACGCGCTGGGCATCGCCTCGGCGCATCTCGTCGGCCATTCCATGGGCGGGGCGGTCGCGGCGCGCACCGCGCTCGACCATCCCGACCGGGTGGCCTCGGTCACGCTGATCGGCTCGGCCGGGCTCGGTGAGGAGATCAACAGCGGCTACACCGACGGCTTCGTCGCCGCCGCCTCGCGCCGCGACCTGAAACCGGTGCTGGAGCAGCTGTTCCACGATCCCGCGACCGTCACCCGGCAACTCGTCGACGACCTGCTCAAATACAAGCGTCTCGACGGCGTCGACGCGGCGCTCACGGCGCTCGCCGCGGCTCTCTTCGCCGGCGGGCGGCAGAGCGCGGTGCTCGCCGAGGCCCTGAAGGCGACGGAAACCCCGGTGCTCGTCATCTGGGGCGAGAGCGACCAGGTGATCCCCGCCACGCATGCCGGCGTTCTCGGCACGCGCGCCAGGGCCGAGATCATCAGCGAGGCCGGCCACATGGTGCAGATGGAGAAGGCCAACCGGGTCAACGAGCTGATGCTCGCCCATATCCGGACCTGACACCCCGCCTCATCGACCCACAATCAGGCCGCCGGACCCACGGACGGCCAGGGAGGAATCATGCCTATTCTCACGAACAAGAGCATCGTCATCACCGGCGCGGCCGGCGGCATCGGCGCCGCCATCGCCACGGCGCTCGCCGCCGACGGCGCCCATATCACCGTCGCCGACCTTTCGCAGGCCGCCGCCGACAAGGTGGCGGGGGAGATCGCCAAGGCGGGCGGCAAGGCCGTCGCGGTGGCGGTCGACGTACGCGAACGCGCGCAGGTCCGCGCCATGATCGACCGCGCGGTCGAGGCGTTCGGCCGGCTCGACGTGATCTTCAACAATGCCGGCGTCGCCCAGACCAGGCCCTTCCTCGACATCACCGAGGAGGACTGGCGCTTCATCACCGACGTCAACGCGCTCGGCGTGCTGATCGGCATGCAGGAGGCGGTCAAGACCTTCAAGCAGCAGGGCGGCGGCGGCAAGATCGTCAACACCGCCTCCATCGCCGGCAAGCAGGGCTACGAGCCTCTGGCCCATTACTGCGCCTCGAAATTCGCCGTGGTGGCGATGACGCAGGCCGTCGCCCGCGCCTTCGGCAAGGACGGCATCACCGCCAACTGCTTCTGCCCCGGCGTGGTGGCGACGCCGATGTGGGACACCATCGACAAGGGCTTCCGCGACAGCGGCCTCACCCACAAGGTCAACGAGGCCTTCGACAGCTTCGCCGCCGGCGCCGTGCTGGGACGCCCCTCGCGCGCCGACGATCTCGTGGGCGTCGCGCGGTATCTCGCCTCCTCCGACTCCGATTTCATGACCGGCCAGTCGCTGCTCGTCGACGGCGGCATGGTGTTCATCTGAGAGGGCGACATGGCATCGACCGAGAACATTACGCTTGAGCTCAAGGCCATGAACCAGCGCTTCAGTGCTCTGGCCAAGGCCGCGCCGCAGACCATGGTGGCCTATCGTTCGCTGATGATGGAGGCGTCGAAGCCAGGTCTGTTGCCGGCAAAGCTCAAGGAGCTCGTCGCCGTGGCCATCGCCGTCCATCAGGGCTGCGGCGACTGCATCCTGTTCCACGTCGCCAACGCCGCGAGCCACGGCGCCTCGCGCGAGGAACTGGCGGAGGTTCTGGCGGTGAGCATCGAAATGGGAGGCGGCCCCTCGACCGTCTATGCGGGACGCGCGCTCGAGGCGTTCGACGCCCTCGCCGGGAAAGCCTGATCAAGGAGGACACAGATGAAAGCCGCCCGCTTCCACGGCAAGCGCGACGTGCGCGTCGAGAACCTGCCCGAACCCGACCGGGACACGCTCGGCCCGCACGAGGTGCTCATCCGCAACCGCTTCTGCGGCATTTGCGGCACCGACCTGCACGAATACGCCGCCGGCCCGATCTTCATCCCCACGCAGCCGCACCCCTACACGGGCGCGAAGCTGCCGCAGGTGCTCGGCCATGAATATGGCGGCACCGTCATCGCCGTCGGCCCGGAGGTGAGCGATGTCGCTCCGGGCGACAAGGTGTCGGTGCAGCCGCTGGTGTCGCCGCGCGACGACTATTTCGGCCGGCGCGGCCTCTACCAGCTCAGCGACAAGCTCGGCATTGTCGGGCTGATGTGGCCATGGGGCGGCATGGCGGAATACTCGGTGGTCAACGACTACAACGTGTTCCGCATGCCGGACTCGGTGAGCGACGAGCAGGCCGCGCTGATCGAGCCGACGGCCGTGGCGGTCTATGCCGCGGACCGCGGCGGCGTGAAGCCGGGTTCCAGCGTGCTCGTCACCGGCGCGGGACCGATCGGCCAGTTGCAGGTGCTGGCGGCGCGCGCGGCGGGTGCGAGCCGGATCTTCCTCTCCGACACCAACGACAACCGGCTCGCCATGGCCCGGCAGCTATTGCCGGATGTCATCACCCTCAACCCGAAGTCCGACGATGTGGTGGAGGCGATCCGCGACCAGACGGAAGGCCATGTCGGCGTCGATGTCGCGCTCGAATGCGTGGGCGCGGAGGCGGCGCTCGCCACCTGCATCGAGGCGGTGCGGCGGCAGGGCGTCGTCGTGCAGGTCGGCCTGCATGTCGGAAAGCCGGCGGTCGACGGCTTCACCGTGACCTTCAAGGACATCGATGTGCGCGGCTCGTGGTGCTACTCGACGCTGATGTGGCCGCGCGTCGCCTCGATGATCGGTGCCGGCATCCTGCCGGCGGAGAAGGTGGTGACGCGGCGCATCCGCCTCGACGACGTCGTTCGCGACGGCTTCGAAGCCCTGCTCAGCCCCGCCGGCACCGAACTGAAGATCCTCATCGATCTCCAGTAGACGCGGAACGCCGTCACCCTCCCACCTTGTCGGGGTCGGCCGATGGTCTGACCCCGCTCCTTCCCCGGAGGGACGGGGAACCCTCACCGACCGGCCGCAGCGCACCCGCCGGCGGCACGCCGCGCGTCTCGCCTACCAGGGCCGCTCCGCGTCGAGCACGGAGTGGATCGACGCGACGAACCGTTCGACGGCCTTGCGCGCGATACGCCGCGCGCCCAGCGCCATGACCAGCGAGACCTTCAATTCCGGCTCGAACGGACGAACGGCCAGACCCTCGGCGGCCGCCCCGATCATGGTGAACTCGTCGACCAGCGTCGCGCCCATCCCCTGACGCACCAGATGAACGGCAATCGAATATCGGTTGGTTTCCGTCGCCGACTGCTGACGATTCAGGAAATCGGGAATGCCGGCCGCCAGCAGCATCACCAGCCGTGCGTCGGTCGTGATGTAGATCAGCTCGGCGGGATCGATCTCCTCCCACCGTATGGCGACCTGCGCAGCCAGCGGATGGGCGGTTGGCAGCACGCCCACGATCCGCCCGCGCCGGACGACCGTCAGTTCCTCCCTTTCGTCGGCTGTCGGTATCACGGCCAGCCCGAGATCGTACTGGCCGCGTTCGACCAGACCGGCGATCTCGTGGTTGAGATGCATGTCGAGCGCGAGGCCGAAGTCTGGCAGGTCCCGACGGAACATCGCCGCCGCGAGCGGCAGGAGGTTGAGGGCGAGAGCCGGCGTCGCGGCCACGCGCAACTGGCCGGCCCGCAGGTGACGCACATCGTCAAGATATCGGTCGAAGCGGGCGAGTTCGTCCTCGATCCGCAGGGCCTCCTCCAGCACCAGGGCCGCCTGGGCGGTGGGTATCAGCCGTCCCCGTATGCGCTCGAACAGGGGAAAGCCGAGGCGATGTTCCATCAACGCGATGGCCTTGCTCACCGACGGCTGGGCCATGTCGAGCGCGGTGGCCGCCGCGGTGACCGAGCCAAGCCGCATGACGGTGGTGAAGATCGTCATCTCACGCCTGTCCATCTCATTCCTTCAGGCTATGAATCTTGAAAGATTTGATATTGGACAGAATGAGAAGCGCGCGCCACCCTTTCGGTACAAGCCAGAAAGGCGCTTCCGGCAATCGCTCAACGGCCGGACGATCCAGACCAGAGGACGGACAATGCAGTTCATGCGAAGCTTGACGCGTCGATTCCTGCCGGTTGCCCTGGCGGCGGTGACATATGCCGGCCTGGCAAGCCAGGACGTGCAGGCGCAGGTGCCCAGCGACTATCAAAGGATCGTCGACGCCAAACTGGTACGCGTGGGCGCCGTGCAGGCTCCGCCATGGTACGAGAAGAACCTCGCGAGTGGCGACTGGGGCGGCCTGGTGCCCGACGTCATGGACGCGATCTTCACGAAGATCGGCGTGAAGATCGAATACGTCGAAACCCAGTGGGGTACGGCGGTCGCCGGGCTCCAGTCGGACCGCTTCGATCTTCTCGGCGCCTATAACGCGACGCCCGAGCGCGAAAAGGCGATCGACTTCACCGAGCCGATGGGCGAGCTCAAATTCGCCATCCTCACGCTGAAGGGGCCTGCCGAGGCTTACGCCACCTGGGAAAAGATCGACACCGCGTCGATCCGCCTCGCCGCGGTGGACGGGGCGGGCGCGACCCGCGCGCTGCAGCCTCTCATGCCCAAGACCAACTGGTCGATCGTGCAATCCAGCGACAACATGTATCTGGAACTGCAGAGCGGGCGCGCCGATGCCCTCGTCACCAGCGACGTGCAGATCGGCCAGTATCTCAAGGCCCGCAAGAACGGCATCATGGTCATTCCGACGCCCATGCGCACCCAGCCCACCAATATCGGCCTGCGCAAGAGCGACGACAAAACCCTGCGGGACTGGCTCGACGGCCAGCTCGACACGCTGCGGGCCGATGGCACGCTTGAGAAGATCTGGGCGAAGTACGTCCCGACCTCCCAGTGAACGCCCCGACGCATGAGGCCAGACCGATGAGCGCCGTCAGCCCGCCCGTTTCCGCGGATGTGCCGCTGCTTGTGGTGGACGATCTGCGCAAGTCCTTTGGTGCGCACGAGGTGCTCAAGGGCGTGTCCCTCTCGGTGAAGCCCTCGCAGGTGGTCGGGCTGCTCGGCCGCAGCGGATCGGGCAAGTCGACGCTGCTGCGCTGCCTCAACATGCTGGAGGTGCCGAGCGCCGGCCGCATCCTGCTCGAAGGCGAGGAGATCGGCTTCGAGACCGGCGCTGGCGGGCGCCGCCGGCCGCTCCCGGCCGCGCGCCTCGCCCGCCAGCGGGCGGCGATGTCGATGGTGTTCCAGCACTTCAACCTGTGGCCGCACCGCACCGTGCTCGGCAATGTCACGGAGGGACCCGTGCAGGTGCTCGGCATGTCGAGGGACGAGGCCGAGGCGCGCGGGCTCGACCTGCTGGAGCGTGTCGGTCTGAAGGACAAGGCGGACAGCTATCCGATCCGCCTGTCCGGCGGCCAGCAGCAGCGGGTGGCGATCGCCCGCGCACTCGCCATGCAGCCGAAGATCATGCTGTTCGACGAGCCGACCTCCGCGCTCGATCCGGAACTGGTCGGCGAGGTACTGCAGGTCATGCTCGATCTGGCCAGGAGCGGAACCACCATGGTGGTCGTGACCCACGAGATGAGTTTCGCGCGCAATGCGTGCGACGAAGTGGTGCTGCTGGAGGGCGGCCAGATCGTGGAGCGCGGCGCACCCGATTTCGTCATGAGCCGGTCGGAGAACCCGCGCGCGCGACAGTTTTTCGCCAGTCACCGTCAGGAGAATGCGGGAGGCGCGGCGTGACCTACGAGTGGGATTTTTCGATCTTCAACGAATATCGCGGCCTGCTCCTCAATGCCGCACTGGTCACTTTCCAGCTCGTGGTGCTCTCGGTAGGCCTCGGCATCCTCGTCGGGCTCGTGCTGGCCCCGTTCCGCATGGCCGAACGCCGCCTGCTGCGCTACCCGGCGACGGCGGTCATCGAGGTGGTGCGGTCCATCCCGCCGCTGGTTCTGGTGGTGTGGTGCTATTACTGCCTGCCCATTCTGACGGGGCTCGCCCTTCCGGCGTTCTGGACCTGCGTCTTTGCCATCGCGCTCTATTCCGGCGTGTTCTATGCGGAAATCTTCCGGGCCGGCGTGCAGGCGGTAGACCGCGGCCTCATCGAAGCGGGACTGTCGGTCGGCATGCGCCCGGCGACGGTGATGCTGCGCGTGACCGGGCCGCTCGCCTTCCTGCGTGTGCTGCCACCCTTCACCAGCCAGTGCGTCATGGCGATCAAGAACTCGGTGCTCGGAAGCTACATCGCGGTCGGCGAAATTCTCTACGAAGGGCAAAGGCTGTCGATCCACACCTTCCGCCCGCTGGAAGTCCTCACCATGGTCGCGGCCTTCTTCGTGGCGGTGATCCTGCCGCTGACGCTGACCGCCGGCGCCATCGAGCGACATGTCTTCCTCAAGTACTTCCGTCGCTGAATCCGCGCTGTTCCCGGCTTCCATTCCCGACATGATCATGGCCAAGCATCCGGCATCGCGCGATGCCTCCCACGACCCGTCGGCCCATCATGGGCCGGGCAGCGACCACGTCACCCGGGAGGTCGCGGGCTTTGCCGCGCAACTCGACTACGACGCGATCCCCGCAACCGTGCGCCATCGCATCAAGCTGCATCTCCTCGATACGATCGCCTGCGCCCTCGCGGGAGCCGGTCTCGACATCGCGCGCAACGCGCGGGCGGTCGCCGCACGCATGGGACCAGGGGGGACGTGCCGGGTCTTCGGAACGGCGGAGCGCTTCGCCCCGGTCGCCGCGACCTTCGCCAACAGCGTCATCGCCAACGCGCTCGACTATGACGACGGCTTCGAGGTGAATGGCAAGGGCATGGGGCACCCGAGCGCGAGCATCGTGCCGGCGGCGCTCGCCGCGCTAGGCGCAAGAAGGGTTTCCGGCCGCGAGTTTCTTGCCGCCCTCGCCGCCGCCTATGAGATCAACAACCGCCTGATCCTCGCCATGCAGCCAACCGCGCGCCGCTTCCGGCAGGTCTACGGCGTCGGCCAGCATCAGACGATCGGGGCCGCCGTCGCATTCGGCAGGCTCTCCGGCTTCGACGCGGAGGCGCTGCGCAATGCCCTCGGACTGGCGGGTGCGCTGACGCCCCTGCCGAGCCTGCACAAATACAACTGGCGCACGCGGCCGATCATTTCGCTGAAGGATGGCGTCGCGCCGGCGGCGCAGGCCGGCGTGCAGGCGGCGATCATGGGAGAGGAAGGGTTCGTCGGCAGCGCCGACCTGTTCGACGGACCCCAGGGCTACTGGCGGATGATCGGTTCGGATCGGTTCGACACCTCCCTCGTCACCGAAGGCCTCGGCAGGCAGTGGCTGGCCGGCAAGGGCAGCTTCAAGACCTATCCGGCATGTCGATGGCTCGCTCCGGCACTGGAGGCTTTCGAATCGGCCTACCGGCACGCCGGCCTTGCCGCATCGGACATCGTCGCGATCCGGATCGCGACTTTTGGCGTGGTGGCGGACAAGCTGATGGAGCGTCGCCCGGTCAATCCGATCGACGCGCAGTTCAGCCTGCCCTTCCTCATCGGGGCCATCGCAACCGGCCGTGCAGCCGGTACCGGATGGTTCACAAGCGACGCCTTCGCCGATCCGCGCCTGCATGCCATCGCCGACAAGGTGGAAGTCGCGATCGATCCGGCCATGGACGACCTGATGAACGGGAGCCGGCGCCGCCCGTCCGCCACCGCGACGGTGGTGGCAACGGACGGCCGTGAATTCCATCGTTCGATCGAGGCGCCGTTGGGTGGCGAACTCAGGCCCGTCGACGACGATCTCGTAATTGGGAAGGCCACCGAGAATATGAGGCTCGCCGGCATCGATCCGGCCAGCCTCATCTCCTCGATCCTCGATATTGATCGCGTCGCCGACGTCGCCGGAATGCTCGAGCCATGCTTTGCGTGAGCCCGGATACGTCGACGCAGCCGCCGCCACCGCGGACGGGCGGGAACCTCACCGGGCGGGTCGTCCCATGAAGTGGTGGCATTCGGGAACGCGGCCGGATTATCGCTTCTCGCTCGCCAATGAGCGGACCTTTCTGGCCTGGATCCGGACGGCGCTGGCGCTGATCGCCGGGGCCGTCGGGATCGACCAGTACGCCTCCCACCTCGCGACACCGCCGCTGCGACTCGCGCTGTCGCTCTTCCTGCTGGTTGTCGGCGGTCTGCTCGGCGGCTTCGCCTATCGCCACTGGGCGGGAGCGGAACGCGCCATGCGCCACGCGCAGGATCTGCCCAGAAGCCTCATGCTGCCGCTGTTGACGCTGGTCGTCACCGCGATCGCCGCCATGCTGACCGGGCTCATCATCATCGGGTGAGGATACCATGATGGATGACAACCCGAGACACGCGCCCTCGCCGGCAAAGGACAGCGGCCTGCAGTTCGAGCGGACGGCCCTCGCCTGGCTGCGTTCCGGCTTTCTCGCCATGCTCGTGGCCGCCCTCACCGCGCGCAAGGCGCTCATCGCCTGGAGCCTGCCGCATCTGGCCTCGGCCACGCTGCTCGGCGTCCTCGCAGGCTGCCTTTTCTGGGTTGGCTATCAGCGGGGGCATTATCCGACCGAGCGTGGCGCCTATGCCATGCGGGAGCCTCGGAATGCGCCACGATGCGTCGGCCTGCTGTTGGTCGCCGCCGCCGCCGCGCAAGCCGCGATCACGCTTGGCGCGCTGATCTCCCTCATGCCGGCCTAGCCCTCTCCGCGGGAGCCGGCCGGCTTTGTCTCCGGGATTCGGGCGACGATCTCGGATCAGAACCTGACGGTCAGGTCGGCCTTGAAGCCGTTCTGCCGGGCATCGGAGGCGAGCTGGCCGTTATAGGCGATGCCGAGCGTCGCCTGCGGCGTCAGGCTGACATCGAGGCCCGCCTCGACGACGGCGGCATTGCGGGCGATCGGCACACCGGCGACGGTGAAGGGATCGCCACCGGCGAAGGCCTGCGTCGACAGCGGCGTGGTGTCGCCGAAGGCATGACGCCAGCCGAGCGTGCCGCGCGCCGTCACGTCCATGCCGCCGATATCGAGCCCGGCCGCGATACGCAGGCCGAGCGTGGTGAAGGTGGTGTCCGTGGTCTGGCCGCCGGCATGGAGCGCCGCCGCACCCCATTGCTCGGTGAAGCCGTCGCTATCGAAGCTCACATAGGCGAGGTTGGCGAAGGGCTCGAACGCCACGGACCGCACGTCGAGGCGGTAGCCGAACTCGCCGAAGGCCTGGAAGGTCGCCGCGTCGTAGCTGCTCTTCAGGTTCTCGCCGAAGCCCGGAAAGAGGACGGAGCGGCTGGTGTCGATCGCGTGCCACGTATAGGCGAGGCCGGAGCGAAAGCCGAGATTGCCCCATTGCGTGCCGGCATAGAGGCCGAGTGGATAATTGTCGCTGCTGCCGGAGGAGGCGCGGTCGTCGACGTCGAAATTCGTCCGGCTGTATCCGGCGAGGATGCCGAGCCGCCAGGTCTCGAAGATCGGCATATCGGCACCGATGAAGAAGCCACCGGTCGAGCTGTCGAGATGCGCGGCGTTACCGTCGCTGTCGAACTGGCCCCAGGAGCCGAAACCCTGTCCCCAGACGGCGAAACGATCGGTCGTCGGCGCCGCGAGCTGCGGTCCGCCCTCGCCATAGGCCATCACCGGCGGCGAAGAGGCGCCGACGCCGTCGAGCGCCGCCCGGAGGCGATCGACGGCCGCCTCGCGGACGAAGCGGCTGTCGTCGATCAGCACGCTCTTCGCCGAGGCGTGGACCTCGCCCGAGAGCTGGTCGAACGCATAGCGCGCCTGGCCCTGCGAGAGGCCGAGCACCGCATCGTAGACCGGATTGCCGAGGCCCAGGTTCTCCACGCCGAAGCCGGTGGCGATCTGGTTGGGCGTCCAGCCGACGCTGCCGAAGCCCACATCGTTGCGGATGAGCGTGAGGTAGACGTTGTTGGGATCGTAGCTCAGCGTCGGATCGAGGAAGGCGAAGTCGGAGGTGACAGCCGTGAACGTGCCGTTCACGCCGCCATCGGCGGCAATGATGGTGTAGCTCTTGAACGGCGCATAGGCACCGCCGAGGCCGACATGCTGCACCGTGCCGCCATTGATCGTGACGGTGCCGGTGGCATGGATCCGGTCGCCGGCCGTGCTGTTCGGATCGACCTCGACCTCGTAGAGGCTTCCGGCCTCGAAGGTTGCATTACCGGCGACGTTCAGCGTGCCGATGGAGTTTCCCGGTGCGATGACGGCGCCCCCGCCGATGTGCGTCGAGCCGACCGTGCCGGTGCCCTGCAGACGCCCGGCGAGAACGTCCAGCGTGCCGCCGAGAACCCCGTTCACCGAAAGAGTGCCGCCACTGACCGTCGTCGCGCCGGCGAAGCCGCTGGAATCGCCGGTCAGCACCGTGGTGCCGGAGAGAACGTCGATCGCGCCCGTGCCGCTCATACCGACGGAGAATTGATAGTCGGTCGAGCTGTGATTGAAGACGATGGCGCCGGCGCCCGGCCCGAACGTGATCGCGCTCGCCGCGAGCGTGCCCGGCGCGACGGCCGCCTGCCCTTCGGCGGCGCCGATGTTCAGCGTGCCGGACGAGGCGGCCCCCGCCGCGATCTGTGTCGTGCCACCGACCTCGACCCGGCCGCCTTCAGCGAGGGTAAGCACGCCGGTCCCGTCGGCGCCGATGACGAGATCGCCGCTGTTCATCCAGGTCGCGCCGGCAACCGTCGCCTCGCCGATGCCGCCGGTCGAGGCGCCGATGGCGGCGACCACCGAATTCACCTGCCCGCCATTCTCGACGAACATCACCCCGTTGCCTTCCAGGCCGACGAGCAGGAATTCGTGGCTGGTGAGCGAGGAGCCGGCGCCGGTTATGGAAGCGCTGCCGCCGGAGCCGATTTCGCGCCCGAGAAGGACGCTCTGCGCCTCGACCGCGCCACCGGCCGTGATCGACACCGCGCCGGTGCCCTCGTCGCCGATCAGCATGTTCCCGGTGTTGACGAAGCTCGACCCCCCGCCCTCGACATTAAGGATGCCGACGCCGGTAGCGAAACGACCGACGAGCGAATCCAGCGTGTTCACCGTGCCCCCGGCGGTGACGTTGAGCGTGCCGAGACCGGAGTGCCCAACGGTGAAGGTCGAGTTGCTCGTCCAGTTGGCGCCGCCGGTCACGTTCGCGGTGCCGATGCCGAGGAGCGCGATCGTCGCTCCGTCGCTGGTCACGCCGGCGCCATCGGCGACGGTCAGCGTGCTCTCGCCGCTGGCGCCGACGAAGATGTTGCTGCTCGCCGTCAGGCTCGATCCCACTCCGGTGACCACGCCGGAGCCGGTGGAGAGCGAGAGGCTGACCGTGCCGAGCGCCGCCCCGGCCTCGATGCGCAGATGCCCCACGCCGTCGCTGCCGATGCCGGTGCTCGCCGTCGTGGTCCACGACGTGTCCGCGCCGGTGAGGGTGACGAAGCCCAATCCGGTCGACCCGAAACCGAGCACGAGGGTCTGCGATTCCACCGTGGCGCCGCCGGACACCGTGACGGTGCCGGTACCCTCGTCGCCGACCGTGAACTCGCTCGAGGCGATCCAGCGCGTCTCGCCGCCGCTTATGTCGAGGATGCCCTCCGAGCCGTTGCCGGCGCCGACGGTCACCCGCTCGGTGTTCACGGTGCCGCCCGTGTCGACATTGACCGTGCCGCTACCGAAATTGCCGACGATCAGGGGATCGGTCACGTTCCAGGTCGAATCCGTGCCGGTGACCGTCACGAGACCCGAGCCGACATTGCCGACGAAGGAATCGTTGCTGGTGACCTCGCCGCCATTGGCGATCATCAATATGCCGTTGCCCTGGTCGCCGACGTAGAAGTCGCCCGTATTCGCCCAGGTCGAATCCGCACCGACCACCGTGACGGCGCCGGTCGAGCCGAGCCCCCGGCCGAGATAGCCGGTCGTGGTCAGCAGCACGCCGCCATTTTGCACCACCAGCGAACCGACCGCGCTGTTGCCGACCGTGAGGTCGCGCGCATTGGCGCCGATGGCGAACACGGCGGGGGCATTGATCGCGATGTTGTCGATCTCGGCGTCGGTGACATTGTTCGGCAGCCCGGCACTCCAGTTGCCGGGGTCGAACCAGTTGTCCGAATTGGCGCCGGTCCAGGCCGTTTGCGCCCCCGCGGGCGAGGCATGGCCGAGGGCGATGGCGGCGGTTGTCGCCAGCAGGGCGGCGGGGAGGCGCGCAAGCCGGACCGACCCCGATGGCAACACCGGCCGAGGTGCTGACCGGAACTGAAATGCCCCAGCGGTCCGCCCCTTTCGAAAACCCAGCCGCACCCGTGCCATTGATACCCCCCCGAAACGCATGGCATCGCCGAGGCAGGCCGAAAAGGCGCTCGCGCTTCACCTGTACGAAGCGTGCGACGCCCTTCCGGGAACCTGCCTTCCCGGCAACGCGGGCGACTTTGGGTCAGGCATTATTGCGCGTGCAAGGAAATGAACGGCGCCGATCGCAAATGTATCCGGGGCTGCCGAATCCGTATCCGGCCGTGCAAATCCCACGACTATCTTGGTGGAATCGAGATGATCCGCATCTCTCGAATCGTATTGCGGCTGCCACGTCCGCCGATCTGCTCGGACTGTTTCACCGAAGCTGGCGGATCCAGTGCCACATCGTGGTGTCGTCGCCGGGATCATCACGCATGCGGCGCCCCTCGGCGGCGTGCGCCCGCACCTCGCGCGGGGTGATGCCGAAGAGCTTGCGGAAGGCACGGACGAAATTGGTGCGGTAGGCGAAGCCGTGGAGCTCGGCGATATCCGCGATGCTCCGGCCCTGCTGGGCGGGATCGGCAAGCATCTTTCTCGCCCGCTGCAACCGCCCCCGCGTGACGTAGGACGCGACACCGCCATGCGCCTCGAACAGATAGTAGAGCTTGCGCGTCGAAATGCCGAAGGCAGCCGCGATCTCCTCGCTGGCGAGCGCCGGGTCGAGGAGACGCTCGTCGATGTAGCGGCCGATCTGCCCCGTCAGGGCGAGCTGGACGGCGGCGGCATTTTCCTCCGCTACCGAGGCATTGAGCGCGGCAGCGGCAAGCTCGATCGTCGGCTGGACGATCGCTTCGGCCTCCTCCGGGCTCATCCGGCCGGCACCGGCGTACAGGCCGCCCAGATGATTGCGCAGCAGCGCGGCGAGCGGTGCATCGCCCCGGATGCGGCGCAGGTTCTGCTCGTCCGGCGCCTTGAGCAGCGGCGCCAGCAGGCGGCGGGGTATGGTCAAGTTGAGGCTGTCGAACTCCGCCGTCGTCGCGGTCGCCTGTGCCTGCGCGAGATCGGCAATGAAGAAATCGCCCGGGTTGGCCTGATCGGCCGATCCGCCGTCCCGCCTTCCGTGGCCGCCCCTGAGGCAGAGCTGGAGCGTGATGTGATCGAGCCCGTCCCGGCCGATCCGGGCGCGTGTGCGGTCGAAGCTGTGCGCCACGCAGCGATAGCCGGTGAGCACGATCTCGCCGAGATGAAAGGCGTCGGCACTGAAGCTGAAGGGGTCACCCTTGCTGCGCTGGCGGACGTCGTAGAGAACGCCGATGCTCTCCTGCCAGGCGGCGACCGCCTCCTTCTGGCCGAGCCCCCGCGTGTCCATGACGACATGCCGAACCCGCGACGCGGCGGTCATGGCTGCGGTCGGGTTGGAATTCGCGCCTTCCGCCATGCGGGCTCGCAGATGTTGCTGATGAACGCGGCTGCTCGACGTCCTTACCATAGGGCAGTCGGCAAGCATATGCTGTCCGCGACCCCATTATTGCTGCGGCTAAACTTGTGCCGTCGTTCCGCGCGCGGAGCGGTATGTCAGAACCGCTACTGGTTGATCTCGGGTTCGACCAGTCTTGCCAGATTTCGCAACGACTCCTGCCAGCCGAGATAACAGGCCTCGGGTGGAATGACGTCGGGGATGCCGGCCTGCACGATATCGAGATCGGTGCCGACCGAGACCTTCTTCAGCGTCACCGTCACCTGCATTTCCCCCGGCAGGTTGGGGTCGTCGAATGTGTCGGTGTAGCGCAGGCGCTCGCCGGGGACGAGCTCGACATATTCGCCGCCGAACGCATGGCCATGCCCGGTCGTGAAGTTCCGGAAAGACATCCTGAACGTGCCGCCGACCGTCGCCTCGAGATGATGCACGGTGCAGGTGAAGCCGTTGGGCGGCAGCCATTTCGCGAGGGCGTCGGCCTCGACGAACGCGCGATAGACCTTCTCGGGGCCGGTCGCGAGAACGCGGTGCAGGCGTACGGTGCTTGGCATGGGCGCTTGTCCTCCTGACATATCCGTCGTGCTCCAAGGACGCGCCCGACTTGCCAAAGCCGACACCGCGTCTCAGATTTTTCCAGAGGGCAGCTCCGCTCGCTGCGCCTCTCGACAGGACCCGCCCGAGGACGACCGGCGGGCGAAAGCGGCGCGAAGAACGTGCCGCGGGCGTGCCGGACGAAATTTCCGCGGTGATGTCGGCTCAGGCTTTCCCCATTCGTCCTCGTCTCGTCGATGTCGATGGCCGCGGATCGGCCAAGGGAGGAAATCCAATGAACGTGCAGGCTTATCTGATGTTCAACGGCCGCACCGAAGAGGCCATCGAATTCTACAGGAAGGCGGTCGGCGCGGAGGTCACCATGCTGATGCGCTTCCGCGAGGCGCCCGATCAGCCGCCGCCGGGCATGGTCCCCGACGATTGGGGCGACAAGATCATGCATTCGAGCTTCAAGATCGGCGACGCCGAGCTGATGGCCTCGGACGGCTGCCAGTCCGACGGCGCGGCGTTCTCCGGCATCTCGCTGGCGCTCTCCGTCGCCTCGCCCGAGGAGGCGGAAGCGACATTCGCCGCGCTCGCCGAGGGCGGACAGGTCACCATGCCGCTGACAAAGACCTTCTTCTCCCCGAGCTTCGGCACGCTGACCGACCGTTTCGGCGTGTCGTGGATGATCGTCGTCTCCACCACCTGACGGGAGGGCGTCATGGCGAAGAAGGTCTTCATCCTCGTCGGCACCCGCAAGGGCGCCTTCATCCTCGAGAGCGACGCCGCGCGCCGCTCCTGGGAGGTGCGCGGTCCGTTCTGCGAGACGTGGCCGACCAACCATGTCGTCGCCGATCCGGGAACCGGCACCCTCTATGCCGGCGGCGGCAATGAATGGTTCGGCCCGGCGGTGTGGAAATCGACCGATTTCGGCCGGACATGGAGCCATTCGAGCCAGGGCCTCGCCTATGAGGGCGGCGACGCGCCGGTGAAATCCGTGTGGAGCCTCGCCGCCGGCGCGGACGGCAGCCTCTATGCCGGCGTCGAGCCGGCCGGCCTGTTCCGCAGCACCGATGGCGGCGAGAGCTGGACCCATGTCGAAGGCCTGCAGAAGCACCCGACGCGACCGGAATGGAATCCCGGCGGCGCCGGGCTGATCCTGCATTCGCTGGTTCTCGACCCGGCGGACGAGAAGAAGATCTGGGTCGGCATCTCCGCCGCCGGCGTCTTCGCCACCGAGGATGGCGGCGAGAGCTGGGAGACCCGCAACCGCGGCACCCGCGCCGACTTCCTGCCCGAGGACCAGAACTATCCCGAGTTCGGCCAGTGCGTGCATTGCCTCGTCATGGCGCCGGGCGGCGGGGCGCGGCTCTACCAGCAGAACCATTGCGGCATGTACCGCTCGGACGATGGCGGCCGGCACTGGGAGAGCATCGAAAAGGGCCTGCCCTCCTCCTTCGGCTTCCCGGCGGCAGCGCATCCGCGCGATCCGGACGGCCTCTACCTCATCCCGCTGAACGGCGACATCAAGGGCCGCTTCATGCCGGAAGGAAAGACCGCCGTCTGGCGCACCCGCGACGGCGGGCAGAGCTGGCAGGCCATGCGCGAGGGCTTGCCGCAGGACAGCGCCTATTTCAACGTGCTGCGCCAGGCGATGGCGACCGACACGATGGAGCCGGCCGGGGTCTATTTCGGCACCAATGCCGGCGGCCTCTATGCCAGCATCGACGAGGGCGACACATGGGACTGCGTCGCGCCATATCTGCCGACCATCACCTCGGTCGAGACGCTGGTGATCGAGCGGTGAATGCCATGGGCGAAAAAGCGGTGCGGCAGCCGATGGACGCGGTCCCCGTCCTCGTGCGCCTGCCGCCGCATCTCGTCGTGCTGTTCCCCGGCGCCGACCGGCTCGTCGCCCTGCCCGCCCGCAGCGTCGCCGAGATGGTGGACGGGCTCGACGCGCTCTGGCCCGGCATGCGCGAGCGCATCTGCGACGAGACGCCGGCGATCCGGCGCCATATCAACGTCTTCGTCGACGGCCGCCGCGCCAGGCTCTCGACACCGCTGGCGCCCGGCGCCGACGTCTTCGTCATCACCGCCATCAGCGGCGGCTGATCCTCACGCACCCCAGGAGGCCGCCCATGCTCTACGCCCTGCTTTGCTACCATCAGGAAGACGTCGTCTGCTCGTGGACCAAGGAGGAAGACGACGCGGTGATGGCGCGGCTCGCCGTGGTCCACGAGAAGCTGGCCAGCGCCGGCAAGCTCGGCCCGGCAGCACGCCTGCTGCCGACCACCGCCGCCACCACGCTGCGCAAGGACCAGGACCCGCCTCTCGTGCTGGACGGCCCCTTCGCCGAGACCAAGGAGCAGCTGCTCGGCTTCTACACCATCGATTGCGCCGATCTGGAAGAGGCGCTGTCCATCGCCCGCGAGCTCGCCCGCGCCAATCCCGGCGGCGCCTATGAGGTGCGGCCGGTCAGCCTCTTCGTGCCGGGCACCTTCGCGCCATGACATCCGAGGAAGCGCACTGGATCGGCTCGACACTGACGGCCGCCCGACCGCAGGCTGTCGCCGCGTTGCTGCGCTATTTCCGCGATCTCGACCTCGCCGAGGAAGCCTTTCAGGAAGCCTGCCTGCGCGCGCTGAAGACCTGGCCGCAGAACGGCCCGCCGCGCGATCCCGCCGCCTGGCTGATCTTCGTCGGCCGCAACGTCGCGCTCGACACGGTGCGCCGGCAGGCGAAGCAGACCGAGCTGCCGCCCGAGGAAGCGTTTTCCGACACGGAGGACACCGAGGCCGTGCTTGCCGAGCGCATAGACGGCGCGCATTACCGCGACGACGTGCTGCGCCTCTTGTTCATCTGCTGTCATCCCGACCTGCCCGCGACCCAGCAGATCGCGCTCGCCCTGCGCATCGTCTCGGGCCTGTCGGTAAAGCAGATCGCCCGCGCCTTCCTTGTCAGCGAGGCGGCGATGGAGCAGCGCGTCACCCGCGCCAAGGCGCGCATCGCCAAGGCCCAGAGCGGAGGCTCGGGCGTGCCCTTCGAGGCCCCGGGCGCGGTGGAGCGCGCGGAGCGGCTCGGCGCCGTCGCGGCCATGATCTATCTCGTCTTCAACGAGGGCTATTCCGCCGCCCGCGACACGTCCGCCGCCCGCGAGCCGCTCTGCGAGGAGGCGATCCGCCTCGCTCGTCTGCTGCTGCGCCTGTTCCCGGCGGAGCCGGAGATCATGGGGCTCACCGCGCTCATGCTGCTGCAGCATGCCCGCGCCGGCACGCGTTTCGACAAGGACGGCGCGGTGATCCTGCTCGACGATCAGGATCGTGGCCAGTGGAACGGTCCGATGATCGCCGAGGGGCTCGCCTTGCTCGACAAGGCGATCCGCCACCACCGGCCGGGGCCCTATCAGGTACAGGCGGCGATCTCGGCCCTGCATGCCCGCGCCCCGACCCCCGAAGACACCGACTGGGGAGAGATCGATCTGCTCTACGCGACGCTGGAGATCATGCAGCCCTCGCCGGTAATCACGCTCAACCGCGCGGTGGCGGTCTCGAAGCTGAGGGGCGCGGAAGCGGCGCTCACCATGGTCGAGCCGCTGGGTGACAGGCTGTCCGGCTATTTCCATTATCACGGCCTGCGCGGAGCGCTGCTGATGCAGCTCGGCCGCACAGGCGAGGCACGCGAGAGTTTCCTCACCGCCATCGGCCTCGCCACGAGCGCGGCGGAGGCCGCTCACATCCGTGCCCATCTGGACGGCTTGAAGAGAGAGGCCTAGGCGGCGGAAAACGACGTGCGGCATCGCAAGACCGGGCCTGTCCATGGATGACCCCATCCGCGATCGCGCGCATCATCGCGCCGCCATGACTGATCCGATTCTCTCCTCCAACACGCGTCGGCGCCGTCATCCCCTGCGGGTCGCGCTCGGCTTCGTCTTTCGCGCGCTGTGCGCCGTCGTCATCATCCTCGACGAGCTGGTGCGCCCGATCTATCGCCCGCTCATCGCCCGGATCGCCGCGCTCCGGATCATGCACAGCTTCGAGCGCTGGGTCGGCGGCCTGCATCCACTGGTGATCCTCGTCCTGCTCGCCATTCCCTACGCCATCGTCGAGCCGCTGAAATTCGTCGGCCTGCTCTGGATCGCCAACGGCGCCGGACGGTCGGGGACCGTCCTGTTCCTCGCCGCGCATCTGGTGAGCTTCGTGCTGATCGAGCGCATCTTCAGCGCCGGCCGGAGCAAGCTCATGACCATCGGCTGGATGGCGTGGGTGATCGACACCGCGAACGCGGTGCGCCGGCGCATCACCCTCGCGCTGCACCTCGACGAGATGAAGGAAAGCCTGCGCCGCATGGCCCATCGGCTGCGGCTCCGGCTGCGGGCGCTGCTGCGCTGACCAGCCGTCAGCGGCGACCGGCCGGACATTGCCGGGCGCGGCTCATCTGGCGAGCTGCGCGCAGTCGCTGGGAGGACGGGCACCCGCCAACCGGGCCGCGAGCCAGCCGCTGGCGGCCGCCGCGCTGTCCATTTCCGCGCCGCCATGCGAGGCGAAGGGAATCTCCCGGTACTCCAGCGCCACCCCGTCCCGGCAGAGCCGGCGGGCGTAGTCGCGCGTCGTCGACGGCTGCACCAGATCGTCGCCGTCGCCCTGCGCGAGGAACACCGGCACGCCGCGCGGCGTCGGCAGCGAATTGGCCGCGATCAGCCGGCTCCAGTCGGCATGACCGGTGGCATCCGGGCGCAGCGGCCCGGCCCCGCCATAGGCGAGGGTCGACAGGCCGACGGCGATCCGCTGGAACGGATCGAGGCTGCACAGCGTGGCGATATGTTCCAGCGTCGGCAGCACCTGCGGCTGGACCACCTCGCCGAGCGGCACGTGATAGGCATGGCTCCACGACCAGGCCGCGAAGGAGGCGACCACCTCGCCGGCCGGCGTGCCGATGTCGTTCCTCAGCAGGCGGCCGAGCTCGGTCGGCGCGGAGACCGCCGCCGCCCCTTCGAAGGTCAGCTCCGGCGCATAGCTGCGGGCCAGCGCGCCGGTGAACAGCGAAGCCTGCCCGCCTTCCGAGAAACCCCAGCTGGCGAAGCGACGTCCGGCACGCAGACCGGGAAGCTGCCGGGCGGCGCGCACGGCGTCGATCATCGCGTGCGCCTCGCTGGCGCCGACGAGATAGGGGTGAACATGACCAGCCCCGAGCCCCTGATAGTCGGTCGCCACCACGATATCGCCGTCGGCCAGCAGATCGTGCAGGCCGCCGATGCTCTCGAACGCATGGCGGGGAAAACGCGACGGCGCGCAGCCGGGCGCGATGCCGCTGGTGCCGTGGCCCCAGGTGACGACGGGCTCGCGCGCGGTGCCTTCCGGTGGGGCGGCGACCACGCCGGAAACCGCGACCGGCCGGCCGTCGGCACCGCGCGAACGATAGAGGATGCGGTAGGCGACCGCCGCGCCGGCGGGTGCCGGCACGGGCTCGGCGCGGATCAGCGTCCCCGGACGGCCGGCCAACGACGCTTCCGGCACCGCGTAGAAATCCGCCGGGTCGGCGGCGTGCACGGCACTGCTCCACGATGACAGCAGCAGCGCGCCGCCGCACAGCGCCGGAACGGCCCTGTCGCGCAGATACGCCATGACGGGGGACGCGACACCGATCCTCGCATGAATGCCGGAAGTCATCGCCGGGCCCTCGCCTTCGTCCGGCATGCGGCGCCCGGGAGCGCGCCGCCGGCGCATGCGCCGTCCCATCGACGGCCTGGCCATGCTGGCGGAGAAGGCGCCGCGCCTCTTTCGAAAGGGGGCGGATTTGTCCGGCCTGCCCGTTGGGAAGGCCCAGGACGGAAGGATTATCCGAAGATATGGGGTTGACCAAATCCATTCATAATCCGGCTAAGCACAGGCATGATTCCGGCGATGGGCTCCCACTCCTAGCTTGGTGACACGACCGGGCACCTTCCCTCGACCCGGCGTTCACACAGGAGAACCGCCATGAACAAGATCGTTTCGCTCGCCATCCTGTCGGCCACCATCGCCCTGGGCGCGGCTTCGGCCGAGGCCGCCACCTACAAGCCCGCCCCGCAGGCGCCCGTCGTGGAAGGCCGCAACGCCGCGGACGTTCTCGCCGCCCGCAACGCCGCGACCGCGATCCGCGAGCAGGTGGAGCTCAACTCCCGCTCCTCGCACTGACCTCCGGCCGGTACGCCGCCGCGCCTCGCGTGCGGCCATCATCGGCCCGGTCTCAGGACCGGGCCGAATGCGTTTGCGCCCGCAGCGCGCCCGGCGCCTGCCCGGTCACCCGCTTGAAAGCCCGGCTGAAGGCCGCCTGCGAGCCATAGCCGAGGCGGTGCGCCGCCTCCTCGATCGGCAGGTGGTCGCGGCCGATCCACTGCGCCGCCAGCCGCATGCGCAGCTCGGTGAGGTAACGCAACGGCGTCATGCCGGTGACGGTGAGAAAGCGCTCGGCGAAGACCGAGCGGGAGCTGCCCATCTCGGCGGCGAGCTCCGCCACCGTCCAGTCGCGGCCGGGATCGCGGTGCACGGCGGCAAGGACCCGGCCAAGGCGCGGGTCACGCAGCGCCTCGATCCAGCCGCTCGCCTCGCCGCAGCCGCATTCGACCCAGGCGCGGACGATGAAGGCGGACACCACATCCGCCAGCCGGGCGAGAATGCCGGCGAAACCCGCGCGCTCGCCGCGCGTCTCGCGCTCCATCGCCTCCAGCATCGGCAGTATCTCGGGATAGCGCGACAGCAGCGTGCCAGCGAACATCTGCTCCGGCATCAGACCGATCAGCGGATTCATGCCGCCGAGATCGAATTCCATGCAGCCGCTAAACACCTGCACCCGCGGCGAGGAACAGTCCCCGCTGGCGCAGGCGGAAATGGCGCTGACGCTCGGGCAGAGCGGGGCGGCGGCGAAATCCGCCACGTCGCGCCCCGGCCGGTCCGGCTGCGAGACCAGATCGTGCCGGCCACCGCGCGGCAGCAGCACCGCATCGCCGGTGTTCATGGCGTGCACGGCGCCGTCCTCCCGGCGCAGCAGCACCGGGCCGCAGGCGACGAAATGGAACTGCGCCCGCCCCGGCTCTCCGCCGAAACGCAGCCCGAAGGGCGGCGTCAGCTCGATGCGGCGATAATTCACGCCGACGAGCCGCATGCCCATGAGCAGCTCGCTCACCGCGTCGGCGGCGAGCCGGCTCCCGCTCGCGGCGCCGCGCGCGCCGTCATTGTCGGACTTACGATCAACCATTCCGGATTTGATGGCATAGATCGTCCGCCAGTTCCAGCCTACGGCTGCTGCAACGCACAGCGCTTCTCCAAAAGGATCTCCCATGAGCGACGCATTGCAGTGGCGGGAGCAGACGGCCGACGCCCTTTCGCCGGAGGCCGTTCCTGAGCCGTCCATCACCGAACCGGCGGCCCCCACCGGGTTCGCCGCCGAACCCGCCTGGGCCGCCGTCGGCTCGCTTACCCTCGGGGTTTTCGGCCTCGTCACGGCGGAATTCCTGCCGGCGAGCCTTCTCACCCCGATGGCCGCCGACCTCGGCATCAGCGAGGGAACGGCGGGGCAGGCGGTGACGGCGACCGCTGCCGTCGCACTGGTGGCGAGCCTCATCGTCACCGCCGCGACCCGCACCATCGACCGCCGCCTCGTCCTGCTCGCCTTCTCGGTGCTGCTGGTGGCGTCGAACCTCATCGTCGCCTTCGCGCCGAACCTCACCCTGCTGCTGGTCGGCCGCGTGCTGCTCGGCGCGGCGCTCGGCGGCTTCTGGGCCATGTCGGCGGCGCTCGCCATGCGGCTGGTGCCGGAGGCGCTGGTGCCGCGCGCCCTGTCGATCATGTTCAGCGGCGTCTCCGCCGCCACCATCTTCGCCGCCCCGGTCGGCAGCTATGTCGGGCATCTCTTCGGCTGGCGGGTGGTGTTCCTCATCGCCGCCGCGCTGGCGGTGGTGACGCTCGTCGCCCAGTTCGCGACACTGCCGAAGATGGCGCCGAGCGGCACGGCGCGGCTGCGCACCCTCGTCGACGTGCTGCGGCGGCCGGGAATCGCCATCGGCGTGCTCTGCGCCATGCTGGTCTTCACCGGGCACTTCGCCTTCTTCACCTATATCCGGCCGTACCTCGAGACGGTGACCGGCGTCGGCATCAGCGCGGTCTCGGGCATCCTGCTCGGCTTCGGCGTGGCGAACTTCGCCGGCACGCTGCTCGCCGGGCCGCTGCTGGAGCGCAGCCTGCGCCTCACCCTCGTCGCCATGCCGCTGCTCATGGGCGCGCTCGGCCTCGGCCTGGTGACGCTGCAGGGCACGCCGGGCCTCGATTCCGTGCTGATCGCGCTGTGGGGGCTCGCCTTCGGCGCCGTTCCCGTCGCGTGGTCGACCTGGCTCACCCGCACCGTGCCCGATCAGGCGGAGACGGCGGGCGGCCTGCTGGTCGCAGCGGTGCAGTTCGCCATCTCGCTCGGCGCCGCCGGCGGCGGGCTGATCTTCGACCTCGACGGGGTCTCCTCGGTGTTCGCCGCGAGCAGCGCGGTCCTGCTGGCCGCCACCCTCATCATCCTCGTCGGCGTCCGCTCGCGGCGGACGGCATAGCGCGAGCCGGCGGCGGGCGGTTCCTCAGGGCGTCGCCCGCCGCGGCTCGTCCAGCGCGGCGCGCACGAGCCGGCCAGCGGCGCGGCCGGCCGATTCCATGTAGCCGGGGTCGCGATGGAGCAGCACGACCGCGAAGGAACCGTCGATCAGCAGCACCACCTGCCGCGCGAGATCGCGCGCCGCCGCGCTGTCGATGCCGGCGTCCTCGAACAGCCCGCATAGCCAGTCCTCCAGCCGCGTCTTGTGGGCCCGCCCGGCGCGCATCGCCGGGTGTCCCGGCATATTGAAGAGCTCGACCGAGGTGCGCAGGAAACCGCACCCCTTCCAGCGGGCATGGCCGGCGGCGCTCGCGAGCGCGCGGAACACCGCCTCGATGCGCGCGGCGACGTCGCCCTCCGCCTCGGCATACTGCCGCCGGAACCAGGCGAGGTTGGGCGGGTCCCGCGTCTCCAGATAGGCGGCGATCAGCTCGTCCTTGCTGCGGAAGTGATAATAGAGCGTGCGCTTGGTGACGCCTGCCTTCTCCGCCACCGCATCCACGCTCACCGCGCGGATGCCCTCGCCGTAGAAGAGCTTTCCGGCGGCCTGGAGAATGCGCTCGCGGGTAGGCAGGGCAACGGTTTCCATGCGGGGAAAGTATACTGCCTAGTGAATATACACCATCGCGGCTTCGCTCTAGCGTCGCCGGCATGAGCACGGGAAGCCCCATCGCCGAGATCGAGCCGCGCAGCGTGGCGATCGCCTGCCGGGACGGCGTCGTCCTCGGCGGGCATTTCTGGCCGGCGCAGGGACGAGCCTCGCTGGGTGCCGTCGTCATCAACCCGGCGACCGGGGTGCTGGCGCGCTATTACCACCGCTACGCCCGCTTCCTCGCCGGCCACGGCTTCGACGTTCTGACCTTCGACTATCGCGGCATCGGCCTGTCGCGGCCGACCGACCTGCGCGGCTGCGGCTATCGCTGGCGCGACTGGGGCGAACAGGACGTCGACGCGGCGCTGCGCTTCATGGCGGACGAGACCCAAACCGGCCCGCTGATGGTGGTCGGCCACAGCATCGGCGGCTTCCTGCCGGGACTGGCGGAAAGCGGACGACGGATCGGGCGCATGCTCACCGTCGGCGCGCAATATGCGTGGTGGATGGACTACGCGCCGCGCCGGCGGCTGGGCCTGCTGTGGCAGTGGCATCTCGTCATGCCGGCAGCCACCCTGCTCTGTGGCTATTTCCCCGGCCGCCGGCTCGGCTGGCTGGAGGACCTGCCCGCCGGGGTCGCCCGCGAATGGAGCTTCCGCGGCCCGCGCTTCGAGACCAGCCACCCGCGCGGGAAGCGGGCGGAGGCGCTGTCGCGCATGGCCGGCGTGCGGGCACCCATTCTCGCCGTCTCGGCCTCGGACGATGAATTCGGCACGATCCCGGCCCTGCGGCGCGCGCTTTCCTACTACACCGGCGCCGGGCGCACGCAGGTGCAGATCGATCCGGTGGACTATGGCCGCGAGACGATCGGCCATTTCCAGCTCTTCCACGACAGCCACGCCGCCGGCTTCTGGCTGGACACGCTGATCTGGCTGCGCGACGGACGGAACCCCTGGCCGCGCCGCGTGGTGGAGGAACTGGGCGGTGCCCCTGACGCTCCTCCAATTCATTCCGAATTGGAAATGGTGTCTCGGTGATCGACCAGATTATCATCTGATCCGACATGGCCGACATTCCGCGCATCTTTCTTGCGGAGTTCCCATCATGATCGACAATCGCACCGCCCCCTATGCGGCCCTCGTTCTGCGCCTCTCCCTCGGCATTCTCTTCCTCGCCCATGCCGGCCTGAAGATCTTCGTCTTCACCCCGGCTGGTACCGCCGCCTTCTTCGGTTCGCTCGGCCTGCCCGGCGCGCTCGCCTACGTCACCATCGTCTGGGAAGTCGTCGGCGCCATCGCCCTCATCCTCGGCATCTGGCCGCGCATCGCCGCTCTCGCCCTGATCCCGGTGCTCCTCGGCGCCATCGCCACCGTGCACGGCCCGGCCGGCTTCTTCTTCACCAATCCGAATGGCGGCTGGGAATTCCTGGCGCTGTGGATCGCCGGCCTCCTCGCCCTCGCCCTTCTCGGCGATGGTCCCTTCGCCCTGAAGACCGGCTCGAACGGCGCGTCCGGCCGCTGACGCCGCCACGGAGGTCGCAACCGTGACCACACAGGCAACATCCGCCGCGCGGGAGGCTTCTCCCGCGCCGGCCAGCTCCCCGTCTCTCTCCATGGGACGCGTGGCCCTGACCGTGAACGATCTCGACCGCGTCGCCGATTTCTACGAGCGCGCGGTCGGCCTTCACCGGCTACGGCGCGACGGTGAGACCGCGCAGCTCGGCGCGGGCAATACGGTGTTGCTCGAACTGCGCCGCGACGCATCGGCCCGGCGCCGGTCGCCGCGCGAGGCGGGCCTGTTCCACACCGCCTTCCTGCTGCCGGCGCGCGCCGATCTCGGCCGTTGGCTGATGCACGCCGCGCAGGAACGGGTGCCGCTCGTCGGCGCCTCCGACCATGCGGTGAGCGAGGCGCTCTACCTCACCGATCCCGAAGGCAACGGCATCGAGATCTATGCCGACCGGCCGCGCGACAGCTGGGCCTGGCATGACGGGCTGGTGCACATGTCCACCGAGGCGCTCGACCTCCCCGATCTCGCCGCCAGCGCCGGACAGGGCCGCTGGACCGGCTTTCCGGAAGGCGCCCGCGTCGGCCACGTGCACCTGCAGGTCGGCGCCATCGGCCCGGCGGAGGAGTTCTACACGGGCACGCTCGGCTTCGACATCACCGCCCGCTATCCCGGCGGCAGCTTCTTCGCCGCCGACGGCTACCACCACCACCTCGCGACCAACATCTGGAACAGCCGCGGCGCCGGCCCGCGGAGCTATCCCTCGACGGGCCTTGCGGAGGTGGAGATCCGGCAGCGGTCCCCCGCCGCCCCGCCGCGCACCGAGCTGGCGGATCCGTGGGGCACGGCCATCGCGCTGATCGGCGAGGCCGTCACCTCCGGTTGAGGCGAAGACGGCGGCGGGCGGCTATGATCGCGCCGCCCGCCGCGTCGCCGGCCCCGGAAGATCGCCATGGACCGCCTCGACTGTGACCGCATGCTCGTCGCCGTGCTCGACACCGGCAGCTTCGCCGAGGCGGCAAGGCGGCTCGGCGTCAGCCCCGGCCAGGCCTCGAAGCTCGTCTCCAGGCTCGAATCCGATCTCGGGGTGCAGCTCATCAAGCGCACCACCCGCGCCCTGTCGCCGACCGAGGTCGGGCAGGCCTATTACGAGCGGGTGAGGCTGCTGCTGGACGAGTTCGACACGCTGGACGCCTCCGTGCGCAACGCCTCCGGCGCGCCGGCGGGCCGCCTGCGCCTCACCGCGCCGATGTCCTTCGGCCGCATCCAGCTCATGCCGCTGCTGCTCGCCTTCGCCGACGCCTTTCCCGACATCCAGCTCGACGTGAACTTCTCCGACCGGGTGGTGAACCTCGTCGACGAGGGCTTCGACATGGCGGTGCGGGTCGGCAAGCCGACGGACAGCCGGCTGATCGCGCGCAAGCTGTGCGATGCCCATGTGGTCGTCGTCGCCGCGCCGTCCTATCTCGACAAGCACGACGAGCCGGCGACCCCGGAGGATCTGGCGCGGCACGAGTGCATCGTCGACGACAATTTCCGCGACCCGCTGAACTGGCGCTTCCAGGCGGGAGCGCGCAGGGACCCGACCTCGGGCGGGGCCGGCGCCATCACGGTCGCGATCTCCGGGCGGCTGCGCTTCTCCAATGGCGAGGCCTGCCTCGCGGCGGCGGAAGCCGGCTTCGGCATCGCCCGCGTGCCGAGCTTCATCGCCGAGGCCAGCCTCCGCGAGGGCCGCGTGCGGCAGCTCCTGACCGAGCCGGAAGAGCCGCCGCTCGGCATCTTCGCGCTCTACCCGCCGGCCAAGCACCTCGCGCTCAAGGTGCGCACGCTCGTCGACTTCCTCGCCAACAGCTTCCGGCCGGAGCGGGACTGGAACCGCTGAATACGGGACGCCGGACAGCGCCCCGCATGCCGGCGGCCCGCCCGCGCGGCCTCTACGCGCCGACGGCTTCCTTCACCGTCTGCCGCCACGGCGTGGTGGGGCGGCCGATCAGGCGACTGAGCGCATGGCTGTCGTCGAACAGCGCTCCGCCGGCGGTCTTGGCACTGCTGTCCGCGAGGATATGGGCGAAGGGACCGGGAAGCCCCGCCTGCTCCAGCGCGGCGCCATATTCGGCTTCCGGCAGGTCGCGATAGACGACCGGCTTGCCGCTGAACTCGGCCAGCGCGGCGGCGAGCTCGTCCTGCGTGAAGGCTTCGTCGCCGGCCAGCTCATAGACCTGCGTGGCGACGGACGTGCCCGCGAGTACGGCCACCGCCGCCGCCGCGTAATCCGCCCGCGCCGCCGCCGAGGTGCGCCCACTCCCGGCGCTGCCGAGCAGCACGCCATGGGCGATGGCGGGAGCCGCGCCGGCGGTGAAGTTCTCGGTGTACCAGCCATTGCGCAGCACGGCGTGCGGTATCCCGCTCGCCTTCAGCGCCTCCTCGGTGGCGCGGTGCTCGACGGCGAGGTCGAGCGGGTTGGTGTCGGCATGCAGGATGCTGGTGTAGGCGATGAATTTCACCCCCGCCGCCTTGGCGGCGTCGATCACGGCCTGGTGCTGCGCCGCGCGCTGGCCGACCTCGCTGGAGGAGATCAGCAGCAGGCGCTCGACGCCGGCCAGTGCCGGCGCGAGGGTGTCCGGCCTGCTGTAGTCGAAGCGGCGGACCTGAACCCCCTTCCCCGCCGCGTCGGCGGCCTTGGCCGGATCGCGCACCAGCGCGACGACGGCGCCGGGGGCGACCTTCTGGATCAGGGCGTCGATGACGAGGCGGCCGAGCTGCCCCGAGGCTCCGGTGACGGCATACATGGCGGGTCTCCAGCGGTTGCGAATGTGGTTCCGGAGCCGGTATAGTCCCCTAACTTACTTTCGAGAAGTACTTACATAAAGGTAAGTGTTTGATGTTGAAGCGCCTTTCCTCGCGCATCGCCGACCGCCTGGAGCGCGGCGACGTCTTCGAGCCGCGCTGTCCCTCGCGCGAGGTGATGAAGCACGTCACCAGCAGCTGGGGCATCCTGGCCCTCATCGCGCTGCAATCCGGCACGCTGCGCTTCAGCGAACTGCGCCGCAAGGTGAACGGGGTGAGCGAACGCATGCTCGCCCAGACGCTGCAGCAGCTGGAAGCCGACGGGCTGGTCAACCGGAAGAGCTTCCCCGTCGTGCCCCCGCATGTGGAGTACACGCTGACCCCGCTCGGGGAGGAGGCCGCCGCCCTCGTCGAAGCACTGGCCGACTGGATCGAGGACCGCCTCCCGGCGCTCCGCCCCTCGACGTCCGCGCCGGCGGCGTAACCGCGCCGCCGTCTCCAATCCCTCGCGTGGCAGGACAGCATGCTGACCCTCACCTCCCTCGGCGGTGCCGGTACCGTCACCGGCTCCAAGCACCTTCTTCAGTACGGCGACCGGCGCATCCTGATCGACTGCGGCCTGTTCCAGGGCCTCAAGAACCTGCGCGAGCTGAACTGGGAGCCGCTGCCGGTGGCGCCCTCCAGCATCGATGCGGTCATTCTCACCCACGCCCATCTCGACCATTCGGGCTACCTCCCCAAGCTGGTGCGGGACGGCTTCCGCGGCCGTATCCATGCGACCGCCGCCACGCGCGACGTGGCCGAGCTGATCCTGAAGGACAGCGGGCACCTGAACGAGAAGGATGCCGAATACGCCAACCGCAAGGGCTTCTCGAAGCATGCGCCGGCCCTGCCGCTCTACGGCGTGCGGGAGGCGGAACGGGCGCTCGAATTCTTCGCCCTCGCGCCGTTCAATGAATCCGTCGAGATCGCCGGTGGCGCGCGGCTGACTTTCCGCCATGCCGGCCACATCCTCGGCGCGGCGACCGCCGAGGTCGAATGGGGCGGCCGGCGCATCGCCTTTTCAGGCGACCTCGGCCGCTACGGCGATCCGGTGATGCCGGACCCGGAGCCCGTGCCGGCAGCCGACTACGTCGTCGTCGAATCGACCTATGGCGACCGCCTGCACGACCCGACCGACCCCACCGAGGCGCTGGGTGTCGTCGTCGAGCGGACCATCGCGCGCGGCGGCACGGTGGTCATCCCGGCCTTCGCGGTCGGGCGCGCGCAGTCGCTGCTCTATCATCTCTGGAAGCTCAAGGCCGCCGGCCGCCTCGCGCAGGTGCCGGTCTATCTCGACAGCCCCATGGCGATCGACGCCACCGAGCTGCTCGACGCCCATCGCGCCGACCATCGCCTGACGGCGGAGATGTGCGCCGCCATGGACGCGATCGCCACCTACACGCGCGACGTCGAAGGCTCCAAGGCGATTTCCGCCGGCCGTTTTCCCAAGGTGGTGATCTCGGCGAGCGGCATGGCGACCGGCGGGCGCGTGCTGCATCATCTCAAGGCCTTCGCGCCCGATCCGCGCAACACTATCCTGTTCTCCGGCTTCCAGGCCGCCGGCACGCGCGGCCGCGCCATGCTGCAGGGTGCCCGCGAGATCAAGATCCATGGCGAGTGGATCCCCGTCCGCGCCGAGGTCGACGACCTGTCGATGCTCTCGGCGCACGCCGATGCCGGCGAACTCATGCGCTGGCTCTCCGGCTTCCGCCGCCCGCCCGCCCGCGTGTTCATCGTGCATGGCGAGGCCGAGGCCGCCGAGGCGTTGCGGGTACGGATCGGCCGTGAACTCGGCTGGAACGCCACCGTCCCGCGCCAGGATCAGGTCTTCGACCTATGACGATGCCTCCCTCACCCGCCGCGCCTCCCGCCACGGGCAATGGCAGCCCCAACGGCCTCGCCCAGCCGCCGCTGCGCGCGCGACGGCTCGGCCTCTACACCCAGCACCAGCCCATCGTCTTCATGCGCACCGATTGCCATGTCTGCCGCTCGGAAGGTCTCTCCGCGCGCTCGCAGGTGCTCGTCACCGCCGGCGCACGGCAGGTGCAGGCGACGCTCTTCCAGGTGGACGGCGACCGCCTGCTGGCGCGCGAGGAAGTGGGCCTCTCCGAAACCGCCTGGGAATTCCTCGGCGTGGCCGAGGGCGACGAGATTCGGGTCAGCCACCCGCCGGCCCTCGAATCGCTCGCCAACGTCCGTCGGCGCATCTACGGCAACCGGCTCGACCAGCGGGCCTTTTCCGAGATCGTCACCGACATCGTGGCCGGGCGCTATACCGAGGTCCACCTCGCCGCCTTCCTCACCGCGAGCGCCGCGCTGCCGCTCGACGAGGACGAGACGACGAGCCTGACGCGCGCCATGGTCGATGTCGGCGACCGCCTGCGCTGGAACGCGCCGGTCGTCGTCGACAAGCATTGCGTCGGCGGCCTTCCCGGCAACCGGACCACGCCGATCATCGTCGCCATCGTCGCCGCGAACGGGCTGGTGATGCCGAAAACCTCGTCCCGTGCCATCACCTCCCCGGCCGGAACCGCCGACACCATGGAGACGCTGGCGCCGGTCGATCTGGACATCGCCGCGCTGAAGCGCGTGGTCGAGGCGGAAGGCGGCTGCATCGCCTGGGGCGGGGCGGTGCATCTGAGCCCGGCCGACGACATCTTCCTGCGCGTCGAGCGCGAACTCGACATCGACACCGAGGGCCAGCTCATCGCCTCGGTGCTGTCCAAGAAGATCTCGGCGGGCTCGACCCATGTCGTCATCGACATCCCGGTCGGCCCGACCGCCAAGGTACGCGGCGAGGACGCCGCCACCCATCTGGCGGCACGCATCGACGCCGTCGCGGCCCGTTTCGGCCTGTCCACGACCTGCGTCCAGACCGACGGCACCCAGCCGGTCGGCCGGGGAATCGGCCCCGCGCTCGAAGCCTTCGACGTGCTGGCCGTGCTTCGGAACGCGCCGGGGGCTCCGGACGACCTGCGCCGCCGCGCTATCACGCTGGCCGGCGCCGCTCTGGAGATCGGCGGCAAAGCGGCGGAGGGGCAGGGCGCCGCCTTGGCCCATGCGACGCTGGAAAGCGGCGCCGCCTGGGTCAAGTTCCAGGCGATCTGCGCCGCGCAGGGCGGCCTGCGCGAACCGCCGCGGGCCACCTATGTCCGCCCGTTGCTCGCTCCGCGCGCCGGGCGCGTGGTCTACATCAACAACCGCAAGCTCTCGCGCCTGGCCAAGCTCGCCGGGGCGCCCGAGGCGAAGGCTGCCGGCCTCCACATGGAGACCCGCCTCGGCGAGGAAGTCGACAAGGGACAGCCCCTGCTGCGCATCCATGCGCAGACCACCGGCGAGATGGCCTACGCGCTCGATTATGTCGCGCGGGCAGGCGACATCATCGAAGTGGAGCCGTGACCCGAAACGGGCAGGCTCAGGACGAGCCCGCCGCGCCCGACGTTCCGCGGAACACCAGCCGGTTGCAGACCAGGATCGCCAGCAGCGAGCCCACCCCGACCAGCGTGAAGATGGCGTTCACCGACGGGGTGAAGCCGAAGCGCATCTGGTTCCACACCCAGATCGGCAGGGTCGGTGCCGTGCCGGAGAGGAACAGCGTCACCATCACGTCGTCCGCCGACAGGGTGAAGCCGAGCAGCGCGCCGCCGATGATCGCCCCCCGTATCGAGGGGAACAGCACGTGGACGAAGCTCTGCCAATGATTGGCGCCGGCATCCATCGAGGCTTCCAGCAGCGCCCCGTCGAGCCGTCGCAGCCGGGCGAGGATGATCATCAGGATCACCGGCATGACGAAGCTCGACTGGCCGATCACCGTGCGGAAGATGCCGGACGGCACCTGTACCAGCTGCGTCGCCAGCACCATGACGATGCCGAGCACGACGCCGGGGATGGCGACCGGGAGGGCCAGCGCGAACTCGAAGAAGCGCGCCTGCCGCACCCGCCCGTAATGGATCGCGAAGGCGAAGCCGGTCGCCGCGACGGTCGAGACGAGGACCACGGTGAAGCCGACGACGAGGCTGCGCCGCACCGCTTCCAGCATCGACGCGTTCTCCGCCAGCTCGGCGTACCAGCGCAGCGTCGCGCCCTGCAGGGGAAAGGCCTGCACGGAGGAATCGTTGAACGACATCAGCACCATGATGGCGAGCGGCGCGTAGAGGAACAGGTAAGGCAGGGTGAAGGCGGCGGCGGCGAGGCTGCGCAACACTCGCCGGCCGGGGCTGAGCCGGGCGCGCGAGACGGCGGGCCGCGCCCCCTCGTCGCCCATCAGCACGCCCTTCGTCTGCCCGGCCCACATGACGAGGGCGAGCACCACGCCGACGCTCAGCATCAGGCAGACGGCGATGGCCGACCCGTAGGGCCAGTTGTTGGCGATGCCGAACTGCGAGGCGATGACCATGCCGATCATCGTGCCGTCGATGCCCCCGACCATGGAGGGCGTGATGTAGTCGCCCACCGTCATCAGGAAGGCGAGCGAGAAGCCGATGGCGACGCTCGGCCGCGACAGCGGCCACACGACGTGCCGGAAAGTCTGCCAGGCGGAAGCGCCGCTGTCCTGCGACGCCTCGATCAGCGAATGCGGGATCTTCTCCAGCGCCGTGAAGATGGCTACGAAGCAGAAGGGAATCGAGATGTAGGTGTAGGTCAGCAGCACCGAGAAGCCGGTGTAGAGGAACGCCTCGCTCGGCTGATCGAGGACGCCGCTGCCGACCAGGAACGAGTTCAGAATGCCGTTCTGGCCGAGGATCATGCGCCAGGCGAAGACGCGCATCAGCAGGCTGATCCACAGCGGGATGATCACCAGCAGCACCAGGATGGAACGGTTCCTCTGCACCACCCGCGCCGCGTAATAGGCCATGGGATAGGCGATCAGGCAGCCGATGGCGGCGGCGCCGAAGCTGGTGGCGAGCGTCTTCAGCAGCAGGAACTGGAAGCTTGAAGACTTCCACAGCCGCACATAGCTGGCCACCGTCGGATCGAAGACGATCAGCCCGTTGGAGGTGCGCAGGAAGCTGGCGCCGATCAGCAGCAGATTGGGCACCAGCACCAGGGCGATGAACCAGGCATAGACCGGCCAGCCGAGGATGCTGAAGCTGCGGAAACGGAGCGGACGGGCGGCGGACATGGGGATATCGGAGGCGATGTCAGCCATGGAACACCGTCGCGTTGCTGGCGTCGAACAGGACACGCACCTGCCGGCCGGGCGCATAGCCCTCGCCCCCGGCGGATGGAACCGCGGCGATGATGTTCAGCCCGCCGCAGCGCACGTTCACCTCCAGCGCGTTGCCGAGGAACAGCACGTCCTCGACCGTGCCCGCCACGCTGCAGGCGCCGTTGGCCGGCTGGTCGGCGGCGGCGAGGCGCACGCATTCGAAGCGGATCGCCATCCGCGCCGGACCCGGCCGCGGCGTCGCGACGCCGGAGAGCGGCTGGCCGTCCAGCACCGCGGTGCAGCCGCCCTCGCCCGACACGCAGTCGATGGGCAGCAGGTTGGAGCGCCCGACGAACTGGGCGACGAATTCCGAGGACGGGTCGAAATAGATCTCGCGCGGCGTGCCGAGCTGGGCGATGCGCCCTTCGCTCATCACCGCCACGCGATCCGACATGGACAGCGCCTCGCCCTGGTCGTGGGTCACATAGACGAAGGCGATGCCGAGCTCGCGCTGGAGCGAGACCAGCATGTGCTGCATCTGCTGGCGCAGCCGCAGGTCCAGCGCCCCGAGCGGCTCGTCGAGCAGCAGGATGCGCGGCCGGCAGACGATGGCGCGCGCCAGCGCCACGCGCTGGCGCTGGCCGCCGGAAAGCTGATGCGGCAGGCGGGCGGCGAAGTCGCCCATGCTCACCAGATCGAGGCATTCGCGCGCCTTGGCGAGGCGCTCGGCCTTGCGCGCGCCGGCCATGCGCAGCGGATAGGCCACGTTCTCCAGCACGCTCATATGGGGGAACAGCGCGTAGCTCTGGAAGACGGTGCGCACGTCGCGGCGGAACGGCGGGACATGGGTGATGTCCTCGCCGTCCATCAGGATGCGGCCGACATCCGGCTGCTCGAAGCCGGCGATCATCCGCAGCAAGGTGGTCTTGCCCGAGCCGCTGGGGCCGAGGATGGAGAAGAACTCCCCGGGCTCGACCGAGAAGGAAATCCGGTCGAGGGCCGGTCGGGTCGCCCCGTCATAGGTCTTGTCGACCCCCGCGACGGTCAGGATCGCCTGCGAAGACTTTGCCATCACTCGTGCTCCGATATGCGCGTCAGGGTGGGCACGCTCGTCAGAGCGTGCCGGCCTTGAAGTCGTTCCAGATCTGCAGCCGGCGTTCGAAATCTTCCGGCTTCTGCAGGATCACGAGCTTTTCCCAGAAGTCGCCGGCCTGCGAATCCGGGATGTTGGTGCGCTGGAGCGTCTTCTCGCTCACGCCGCCCGCCTTGGCTTCGGCGAGGTCGAGCACGCCGTTATTGGTCGAGGCCTCGATGAAGCGGGCCTGCCACTTGGTGGAGAGGTTGTCGTTGATGAACTTGTAGACGATGTCGCGGTTGCCCTTCTTGGAAACGCCGGCGCAGTCGATCCAGGTCGGGGTGCCTTCCTTCGGCAGCGCATAGTTGAAGTTCTTGCCCTTGTCCTGCAGCGAGGTCACGACGGCGATGTTCTGGCAGTAGCCGATGACCGCGTCGCCGGCGGCGTAGATCGTCACCGCGTCGTCGAAGCCGCGGGCGATGGTGCGCACCTGCTGGCGCAGCGCGCGCAGAGCCTTCTCGCAGGCCTCGAAGTCGGCATCCGTCAGGTTGAAGGGATCCTTGGCGCCGACATGGAGCGCGATCATCGGGAACACGATCGTGCAGTCGTCGAAGATATTGACCTTGCCGCGGTACTTCTCGTCCCACAGCGCCGCCCAGCTGTCCGGCGACGTGATGAGATCGGCGTTGTACATCAGCGGCTGGGTGCCCCAGTTGTAGGGCACGCCGACGATCTCGCCGCCGACATTGGTGTATTTCTTCCAGTCGAGCTTGGGCGTGATGTTGGAGATGTTCGGCACCTTGGCGGTGTCGAAGGGCCCGATGAGGCCGGCTTCCTTGAAGCGCGGCAGCGAGCCGGTCTCGATATACATCACGTCCGGCTGCACGGCGCCGGAGAAGGGCTGCGAGAACAGCTCGTCCACCGAGCCGATGACCACCGGCTTGACCTCGACGCCATTGGCCTCGCTCCACTCCTTGCACCAGGCCGGGTCGTGGTAGGTCTCCCAGGTGAGGAGCACGATGGGCTCCTGGGCATGGGCGCGGCGCAGCACGCCCGGCGCGGCCAGAGCCGCTGCCGCAAGGCCCATGCCCTTCATGACACTGCGGCGCGACGGCGCCCGGTTCCCGCTTTGGAAGGTCATTTTTATCCCCTGTGTTCGGGCCTTTTTGGCCGACACGTGGTTCGGCAACTATCGTGCCATCTGCGCCGGTGCAATTTCGGCAAGGTGAGATCACATCATCGTGTCGTCAATCGACGTGTTGTTAAAATAACAAATAATGTACTTTTAATTATAATTCAGCATTTGACTACCGATATACTTGATCACCGTCGAGACATGATCTCGCTCATGAGGCGGGATGAGACACCCGGACACAAAGGCGGGGAAGTTGCATGAATGAGCCGGCGGGTGTCGCAGATGCGCGACAGCCCGCCGCCAGTCGCGCCGGCGTCTCAATGGACGATCTGGTAGCGCTGGAGCTTGCGATAGAGCGTGGCGCGGCTGAGCTGGAGCGCGGCGGCGGCCGCCTTCACATTACCCCCGCAGCGCGCCAGCGTGGCGACGATCGCCTCGCGCTCGGCCGCCGCGATGGCGTGCCGGGCGCTGCCGGCCGCCTCGATCTCCGATCCGCACGCCTCCGCCCCGGCAAAGGGCATGGGTGAGATCGGGGCCGCCGCGAACGGGCCCGGCGCGACGGCGGCAGCCATGCGGGCGCCGGGGCGGATGGCGACGTCGCGCGCCGTCAGCACGCCCCCCTCGCACACATGCACGGCGCGGTTCAGCACGTGGCGCAGCTCGCGCACATTGCCGGGCCAGTCATGGTTCATCAGCAGCGCCAGCGCATCCGGCGCGAGGGTAAGACGGCGCCCCTCGGCGAGGCTCGCGAAAACCGCCTCGATCAGCTCGCGCCGGTCGGCCCTTTCCCGCAGCGCGGGAATGTCGATCACCGCGCCGGCGAGGCGATAATAGAGGTCCTGCCGGAACAGGCCGCGCGCGATCTGCGCCTCCAGGTTCTGGTTGGTCGCGGCGATCACCTGCACGTCGATGCGGCGCGGCTTGCCGGAACCGAGCGGCGTGACCTCGCCGGATTCCAGCACATGCAGCAAACGCGTCTGCTGGCTGATCGGCATGTCGCCGATCTCGTCGAGAAACAGCGTGCCGCCGTCGGCTTCCACCAGCCGGCCCGGGCTGCCCTCGCGGCGCGCCCCGGTGAAGGCGCCGCTGCCATAGCCGAACAGCTCGCTGTCGATCAGCGTGTCCGGCACCGAGGCGCAGTTGAAGGCGACGAAGGGCGCGGCCCGGCGCGGGCTTTCCTCATGGACGGCGCGGGCAAAGGCGTCCTTGCCGACGCCGGTCTCGCCGAGCAGCAGGATCGGCAGCGAACCGCCCAGCACGCGGCGCACGAAGCGGACATTGGTCGTCATGCGCGGGTCGCTGCCGGCGCAGTCGTCCAGCGTCAGCACGCGGGCCGAAGGACGTGCCGGCGCCGGGGCGGGACGCATGCGCGGCGCCGGATCGGCCGACGCCGCCGGGCGGGCGCCGGCGGACGGCACCTCCATCGGCCCGCTCAGCGAGACGGTGATGGCATCGCCGCCCTTCTGCAGATGCAGGGTGAGCTCGGCGCCGCCGAGGCGGGCGAGGTCGATCAGGCGATGGTCGCGCTCGAACACCGCCCAGAGGCTGCGCACGCGGGCGAGCTGCACCCGGTCGCGCAGCATCTCGCGCGCCGCGTGGTTGAGACCGACGAGCTGGAAATCGCCGTCGAAGGCGATGAGCCCGTGATCCACCGGGCCGGTCGCGAATTTGAGAATGTAGTTGCGACGGAAGGCCTTGCGGAACATCCGCTCGCCGATGCGGTCGGCGAGGCCCGAGGTGAGGCCGAGCACCACCTTCAGCGTCTCGCGCTGGAGCTCGGGATTGCGGATCGAGATATTGATGGCGCCGAGCAGCTCGTCGTCGGGGCTGAACAGCGGCGCGCTGGCGCAGGACAGCGCCGAGAACTCGTAGAAGAAGTGGTCGTTGGTGTAGACGCCGACCGGCTGGCGCTCCACCAGGCAGGTGCCGATGGCGTTGGTGCCGGCGGACGGCTCCGCCCAGGCGGTGCCCGCCCGCTCCACCTCGCTGTAGAATTCGGGATTGTAGTTGGCGCGCTCGCTGATGATGTAGCCGTCGATATTGCCGAGGCTGATGCTGAATCCCGAAAGCGAGACGGCGCCGAACATGGCGTCGATCTCCGGCCGGGCGAAATGGATCAGCTCGTCATTGGCCTCGCGCTGCAGCTTCAGCTCGGCCTCGCTCACTGATTCGATGCGGAACTTGGCGCCGGGATCGAAGCGGTAGCCTTCCATGCAGCGCCGCCAGGAGGCGGCCATGGTGTCGGCGGCGCGGAGCGCGCGGAATTTGCCCTCGGCGGCGGCGCCCGGGGGCAGGGCCAGCTGGTTCGCGCTCGAAACGATCCGGGAAACGTGACTGCGCAGGTCCAGCATCGCGAACTCCGGTTCCGACCCCCCGCTTAAATTCTGCGCAGCACAAATCTTGGTCGTCAACCCGAATTCCCTCCCGCTCGGCCGTCCCCCGCAAACGAAAACGGGCCGGCAGTGCCGGCCCGTTCCTCATGCGAAGAGCATGCGCAGATGATCGTTGAGGAAGACCCCGTCGGGGTCCATCTCCCGGCGCAGGCGCTTGAAGGCATCGTATTTCGGATAGATCCGCTCCAGCCGCTCCGGGGTCATGAAGTGGTGCTTGCCCCAGTGCGGGCGCGCGTCGTAGCGGTCGAGGATCGCATCGGCGTCGCGCAGCATGCCCCAGGTCCATTCTTCCAGCGGACCGGAGATGGAAAGAGCGTAGCCGTCCCGCTCGGAATAGGCGGAGAGATAGGTGTCGTCGCCCTTCACCGCCCGGCATTCCACGGGATAGACCGCGTCGGGATACTTCGTCTGGAACATGTGCCGCACGTCCGCGAAGCACTCCTCGAAGCGGCCGAAGGGCACGGCGTATTCGATCTCGCGGAAATTCGGGATGTAGTCGTTGGGGTAGATGATGGAGGAGTGGTCGAACTCCTCCCCCGGCCCCAGCTCCGGCGCAGGTTCCGCCACCGGCACCGCGTTGTAGGTGCGCATGTGGCAGATGTCGAAGTCGCGCGTCGCCTTCGAGGGCACCACACCGCCCGGCAGCTCGTAGAGATCGGCCGATTCCTTGCGCGGCAGCCAGAAGAACCAGAAGGTCCGGTTGGCGTCGAGCAATTCGTGCAGATGGCCGAGGCAGTCCTCGGTGTCGGTGTTCCACGAGCGCTTGTAGATATTGTAGGACGGCACCGCCTGGAGGGTCAGCGAGACCACCAGCCCGAACATGCCGATCGAGGTGCGGAACGCCTTGAACAGCTCGCCGTCGGCCGGCGAGAGGTCGCGCAATTCGCCCTCCGCCGTGACGATGCGCGCGCCGATGAGCTGCGCCGAGAGACAGGGCAGCTTCTTGCCGGCGCCGTGTGTGCCGGTCATCAGCGCGCCGATGACCGCCTGCCGGTCGATATCGCCCTGGTTGTTGAGCGACATGCCCTGCTCGCGCAGGAACTTGGTCAGCGCGCTGATGCGCATGCCCGGCCGCACCGTGACCTGCAGCTTCTCCCTGTCGACGGCGACGACCTGGTTGAAGTCGTCGAAGTCGATGTGGATGCCGGGCGTCGGCACGATGGCGGGGTTGGAATGGCCGGCCCCGCTGGCACGGATCGGCAGGCCGAGCTTGCGCGCCTCGCGCACGATGGCGCACACCTCCTCCTCGGAAGTCGGCCGCGCGGTGTAGCGCGGCACGAAATACTGCTCTCCGAACCAGTTCCACCAGAGTTTGCCGGGCTGCAGCACGCCCGTCTTGTCGACGCTCAACATCTTCTTCCTCCGCCCGCTCAGACCGCCATCGCCGGCACGTTTTCGCCCAGGGCCGCATTGACGGCGGGCATGACGCGCTTGGCAAGCAGCTCCATCGAGCGGCGCATGGCCGGCTTGTCCACCCATTCGTGCGAGGTCATCATCAGCGTGCCGAACGGACCGACCTCCTCGCGCAGCGCGAGGATCTTGCGGGCGACCGTCTCCGGGCTGCCGTAGATCACGAAATTGTCGCGCACCATCTGGTGGGTGATGGTGGCCGGGTCGGTGTCGCGGAACGGAGCGAGCAGGGCGCCGGCGCCCATGCGCTCATACACCCGGTACATGTAGTCGTAGTACCAGTCATAGGCGCCGCCAGCGGTCTTCACGAGGCGCTCGGCCTCCTCGTCGGTATCCGCCACATGGATGGAGCGGGCGACGCGCCACTTCGAGCCGTCCGGCGTCTTGCCGAGCTTGGCGAGCTCGTCGCAATAGGTCTCCCAATGGGTCTTCACCACCCAGGAGGCGACGAAATTGGCCGAGATCGGCATGAAGTCGTTGCGGGCGGCGACGCGCATCGAGCCGGAGTAGGGGCTCGACACCGAGACGGCGAGCGGGGGATGCGGACGGGTCAGCGTCTTGGGCAGGATGCCGACGCCAAGGTCCGGCCAGTAGTTCCTGGAGAGCTTCACGTCCCAGAACTTGCCGGGGATGTCGTAGGGCGGGTCGGAGGCCCAGATCTTCTTCATGATCTCGATGGAGTCGAGCATCATGGCCGTGCGGTCGGCCTGCTCCATGCCGAACACCTCGAAGTCCGAGCCGAGGCCGCCGGTGCCGATGCCGAGCAGCAGGCGCCCGGGGGCGAGGTGGTCGAGCAGGGCGATGTGCGAGGCCGCCATCACCGGGTGATAGAGCGGGAGCGGCAGCACGCCGGTGCCGAGCTTGATGCGCTTGGTCTGCGGCGCCATGTGCGCCAGGAACATCAGCGGCGAGGAAATCTGTTCGATATCGGCGGAGTAGTGCTCACCGATCCACGCTTCCTCGAAGCCGAGCTCGTCGGCCAGCTTGAAGGCCTCGACGTCCTCGGCCAGCGCGGTCGGATAGTGTCGATTGACCGAATGAAGCGGCATCATGAAGAAGGAAAGCAGCACGACCGGACTCCCTTGACTGCGACCGGCGTCACGCCGGCAGCACCATGTCGGCAAGGCTCGTGCCACTCCCTCACATCATTGATTTAACTGGATAAATCCTCTCTCCCTCGCATCCGCCGGCCGGCCGTGTCTCATCCCGGAGAAACCGGCCGCGCCGATGCGAAAGGGCCGGCGCGCGAGATCAGAACCGCGTCGGCGCGAAGGGCGTGATGTCGAAGGCCGGCGGCCGGCCGGCAAGGAGATCGGCGACCGTCATGCCGGTGCGCGCGGCCGAGGCAAGGCCGACATGGCCATGCCCGAAGGCGTACACCACGTCCGGGCTGGCGCTGGCGCGGCCGATCACCGGCAGCGAATCCGGCATGCTCGGCCGGAATCCCATCCAGCGCGACACGCGCTCCTGCGGGTAGTCCGGCGCGAGGCCGGGAAACAGCCGCCGGCCGAGGGTGAGCAGGTAGTCGGCCCGCGTCCAGTTCGGCGGCGCCTCGAGCCCGGCGAACTCGACCGTGCCGGCCATGCGCAGCCCGGTCTCCATCGGCGTCGAGACGAATTTGGCGCTGGCGTCGAGGATGGGCCGGCGAGGCAACGTCTCGGGATCGGCGATCAGCACGTGGTAGCCGCGTTCGGTGTCGAGCGGGATGCTGTCGCCCAGCCCGGCGGCGAGCGGGCGCGAATGGGCGCCGGCCGCCACCACGGCGGCATCGGCGGGAATGAGGCCGGCGTCGGTCTCGACCCCCGTGAGCGTCGTTCCCTGGCGGGCGAAGCCGCGCGCCTGCGCGGCCACGATGCGCCCGCCATCGCGCTGGAACTGTTCGGCGACCGTGCGCACCAGCCGGTTCGGGTTCACCGTGTTGCCCGCCTGCGGGAACAGCACGCCGATCGTGTAGTCGTGCGAGACGCTGGGCTCGAACTGCCACAGCTCGTCCTCGCGCAGCACCTCGAAGGCGATGTCGTTGTCGCGGCGGAGCCGGTAGCCGAGCGCGTCGCCCTCGAAATCGGCCTGGCTGCGATAGACGGCGAGGAAGCCGTCGCGGCGGATCAGCGCCTCGTCGCCGGCATTGCGCACCAGCGGCAGCCAGGCGCCGTAGGAATCGTGCAGCAGCGGCGTGAGGGCGCGGGCCTGCGCGCGCACGCCGGCCTGCGTCCCCGCCCGCACGAAGCGGACAAGCCACGGCGCCAGCGTCGGCAGGTAGCTCCAGCGGATCGACAGCGGCCCGAGCGGGTCGAGCAGGTAGCCGGGAACCTTGGCCAGCGTGCCCGGCATCGACATGGGCACCACCGAGGAGGGCGCGAAGACGCCGGCATTGCCGAAGGAGGCTCCCTCGCCGATGCCGCCGCGCTCGATCAGCACCACGTCGTGCCCATCGCGCAGCAGGAAGCTTGCGGTCGCGACGCCCACCGCGCCGCCGCCGATGACGGCGACGGTGCGCTTCTTGTCTGCCTTGCCGGAAGTAACCATGGTTCAGGCCGCCTTGAGGAAGTCGGCGCAGCGCTCGCCGATCATGATGCAGTTCGCATTGAGATTGCCGCTGACGATGACCGGCATGATCGAGGCGTCGGCGACGTAGAGATTCGACAGGCCGCGCACCTTCAGCCTCTCGTCGACCACCGCCATGGGATCGCTGCCCATCTTGCAGGTGCCGGCGGGGTGGTAGATGCCGATGGAGGTCTCGCGGACATAGGCGGCCCACTCGTCATCGCTCTGCACCTCCTTGCCCGGCTTGAACTCGCCGAGGACATGGCGCGCCATCGGCGGCGCCTCGAAGATGGCGCGCAGCCTCTTCGCGCCGGCGATCAGCGTGTCGAGGTCGCGCGCGTCGCCCAGGAGGTTCGGCTGGATGGCCGGGGCCGCGGAAGGATCGCGCGAGGCCAGCCGCACATGGCCGCGCGAATGGGGGCGGTGAATGTTGTTCAGCGCCGTCACCGCCGGCTTGTCGAACAGGATCGGCCCGGTATCGGTGAGGTCGTAGCCGACCGGCGTGAAGTGATACTGGAGATCGCAGCGCACCAGTTCGGGACGCGAGCGGGTGAAGGCCAGCACATGCGCGTCCGGCGTCGTCCCCGGCCCGCGCCCGGCGAAGAGCCAGAGCGCCCCATAGAGCATGGCGTGGAACAGCGTGTGCTGCACATTGTAGGTGGGCTGGTCCACCCAGACGATATGGCTGGTGCCGGGATGATCGTGGAAGTTCTCGCCCACGCCCGGCAGGTCGTGCACCACCTCGATGCCCTGCTCGCGCAGATGCGCCTGCGGCCCGACGCCGGAGAGCATGAGGATCTGCGGCGAGCCGAAGGCCCCGGCCGCGAGCACCACGCCCTTGCCCGCCCGCGCCACGACGAGCCGGCCCTGCCGCTCGAACTCGACGCCGATGGCCCGGCGGCCCTCGAACAGCACGCGCCGGACCTGCGCCTGTGTCAGCACGGTGAGATTGGGACGCTTGCGCCAGAGATAGGCCCGCGCCGAGCTGCACCGCCAGCCGCCCCGCTGCGTCGCCTGCACATAGCCGATACCGCCCTGCGGCGGGCGGTTGAGATCGGGCGTCGCCTCGAGGCCCGCCTCGACGCCGGCGCGCAGAAAGGCCTCCGACAGCGGGTGCGAGGTGCGCAGGTTCTGCACCCCGAGCGGCCCCCCGACACCGTGATCGGCATCGGCTCCGTTCTCATTGTCCTCGGCGCGGCGGAAATAGGGGCGCACGCTCTCGAAATCCCAGCCGGCGCAGCCATTCGCCGCCCAGTCGTCGAAATCCTCCGGCTGGCCGCGCACATAGAGCATGCCGTTGATGGAGGACGAGCCGCCGAGCACCTTGCCGCGCGGCATGTAGTCGGTGCGCCCGCCGCGCGAGGGATCGGGCGCCGAGGTCAGCCGCCAGTCGAAGCGGGGATTGCCGATGGCGTAGAGATAGGTCGCCGCCGGCATCAGCACCGGCAACCGTCGATCCGAGCCGCCGGCTTCCAGCACGAGGACGCGGGAGCCCCCGTCTTCCGCGAGTCGCCCGGCAACGCTACTGCCACCGGACCCGGAGCCGACAACGATGTAATCGAATTCCATGGGATCTACACTGCACCCGAAGCGACACGGCGCCCATTGCGCGAATATCTTTTAATATGTCACCAATGATGTGAAGTATAGTTAGAAGTGCATGGCCCATTATTTCTCACTTATGAGACATTCTATTCTCAGTAGCGAGAATCGCCCTCGTCGCGGCCCGTCGATCCGCGAAACCTTCGCAACGCGGCCGCAGGCGCGCGGCCGCCGCGCTCGCGGTATCGGGCAACGCGGGAGATCGTGGGACGTCCGGCAGGGCTTCCACTTTTGCGCGCAGGACGTACAATCCGCCTCTCCCCGGCGCGGGCGTGAAAGCCGCTTTCCGTCGACGGACGGCCGACACGGCCCCGTCACAATACGGCTTGCCAAAAAAATGGGCGTGCCGCATCATGGATCAATTCAAGGGCGCCGAAGAATTCGCCCGGGACGATTCGTTTTATTTGCCAGAGCCTTGCGTGCTCACAGTGCGGCATTTGGATGTGAGCCGGCGTTGAGGCGCTTCGCGCTGACAGCTTCCCGAGCTCCGCATGCAGAGCGGGATCGAGCGCTATGATGGATCACGGTCAAAGGGTGCTGACCACTCTCCGTACCGCGCCGGGACTGGTTCCGGTCGGACAGGATTTCCCCTATCGCTCCTGGTCGCGCTGCGTCGAGGAGTACGGGCTGGAGCCGGGACGCTGCGGCGCGCTTCCGCTGGTCGGGCACCGGGAAATCAACGTTGCGCGCGAGGCGCTCGAGGACAAGCTGATCTTCGCCTATGAGGAGATCGACTTCCTCTATTCCATCGTCGGGCGCATCGGATACTGCGTGACGCTGACCAACGCCGAGGGCGTGACCGTCGCCGAACGCGCCGACCGCTCCTCGCGCTACTATTCCGACACCGAGCGCCCCGGCTCAGTATGGAGCGAGCGCCATGCGGGCACCAATGGCGTGGGCACCTGCCTTCGCGACGCGACCGTGACCTCGGTCTATCAGGACGAGCACTTCTTCGAAGACTTCATCGAGATGTCCTGCGCGGCGATGCCGCTCTTCGCGCCGGACGGCGCGCTCTGGGCGGCGCTCAACATCACCGTGCGCAACCCGAAGCTCCAGCGCGAGACGCACGCCATCGCGCTGGAGGTGGTGCGCAAATCCGCCGAGCGCCTGTCCGAGGCGATCTTCCGGCGCACCTATGCAAACCGCACCGTCCTCAAGCTGTGGAAGCCGGACGGGCAACCCTGCCTTCTGGCGGTCGATGCTGATCATGCGGTGGTCGGGGCGGACGCCGCGGCACGCCAGCTTCTCAGCCTGCCGAAGACCGACTTCTCGCCCTTCTCGCTCTGGCGCCTGTTCGCGCGCGATCCTTCCGCGATCAAGGACCGCTCCGGCCCTTCGCTGCCGCTGGAACTGATCCGCCTCGACGGCTCGCCCCTGCGCGGCTACGCCTACGGGCCGCTGCGCGAGCCCGCCCCCACGACACCGCGCACCCGGCCCACCCCCGCGCCGGCACCGGAAGCCGCGGAAGCGGCACCGGTCACGCTCGACCAGTGGGCCGGCACCGAGCCACGCCTGAAGCGCAATGTCGACATACTGCGCCGGCTCAGCCGTACCGGCCTGCCGATCCTGGTGCTGGGGGAGACCGGCGTCGGCAAGGACACGCTGGCGCGCGCCTATCACACGGAATCACCGCGCGCCGCGCAGCCCTTCGTCGCGCTCAACTGCGCGGCGATGCCCGAGACGCTGATCGAGAGCGAGCTTTTCGGCTATGCCGGCGGTGCCTTCACCGGGGCGCGCAAGGAGGGCTCGGCCGGGCGCTTCGTGCAGGCCCATGGAGGCACGCTGTTCCTCGACGAGATCGGCGACATGCCGCTCCATCTGCAGACGCGGCTGCTGCGCGTGCTCGAATCCGGCGAAGTCGCCCCGCTCGGCTCCGGTAAGATCCAGCGCGTCGACGTGCAGGTCATCGCCGCCACCAACCAGAAGCTGGAGCAGCGCATCGCGCAGGGCGCCTTCCGTGCCGACCTCTACTACCGGCTCGCCGGCGTCGTCATCAACGTCCCCTCCCTGCGCGAGCGCGCGGACAAGGAGGCGGTGATCGACGACTGCATCGCGCGCACGGCCGGCAGGCTCGGCATCCGCGTCTCGCCCGCCGCGCGGCGCATCCTCCTGCAGCATTGCTGGCCGGGAAACCTGCGCGAGCTCTATCTCGTCGTCAGTCGCGCCACCTCGCTGGCCGAAGGCAAGATGATCGAGTCGCACGATCTCCTGCTGGCCCCCTCGGTGATGCCAGTGGAGGCACCGCTCGCCGCCGCGCCATTGACCGACGCGGGCGAGCGCCGGCCGGCCGGCATGCGCGCGCGGGTCGACGAAGCTGAGCGTGCGGCCATCCTCGACAATATCGAGGCCTGCCGGGGCGACATTGCCGCCGCCGCGCGCAATCTCGGCATGAGCCGCGCCACGCTCTACCGCCGCCTCAAGGCGCACGGCATCACGCGCCGCGGCTGATCGCTAGCCGCGATTGAACCGCGCGAGGCTGTAGGGCGCCGGATCGATCACCGGCGGCGTGCCGGTCACGAGATCGCGGATGAGCCGCGCCGTGGTGCTCGCGCCCACCATGCCGGTATGGCCGTGACCGGTCGCCACGTATAGCCCGGGGACACGAGGTACGGGACCGATCGCCGCCACGCTGTCGGGCAGCGAGGGGCGGAAGCCCAGCCATTTGCGGTACGAGATCGCCTGTAGCCCCGGGAAGACCAGCCGCGCCCGGTCCATGAGCTGGCGAGCCCGCTTCTCGTCCGGCGGCGCGTCGAGACCGGCGATCTCCACCGTGCCGGCAAGGCGCAGCCCTTCCTCCATCGGCGTGATCGCCATGCCGCCGTCGCGCAGCAGCAGCGGCAGCTTGGGGCTGATATTGGCGCCCTCCAGCATCAGGTGATAGCCGCGCTCGGTCTCCAGCGGCAGCCTCACGCCGAGCGGATGCAGCAGCCGGCCCGTCCAGGCACCGGCGGCGAGGATCACCGTACGGGCGCGCCAGTCGCCGAGATTGCCGAACAACTCGAAGCCGCTCTCGGTCGGCCGTACCGACAGGACCTTCTGGGCGAGAACGCGCCCGCCCGCCTCGATAAAAAGCCGGCTAATCACTTGCGTCAGTCGACCGGGATTCACCGTCCAGCCATTGTGCGGGAAGTACAGACCACGCTGCGCGATGGGGCCGATGCCGGGAAACATCTCCTTGAGCGCGGCGTGATCGAGATTCTCCACCACGATGCCGTGCCGGTCGATGAGATGGCGGATGAAACCCTCATTGCGGCTCGGCCTGCCGTCGTAGAACACATTGACGCTGCCCTCGGTGCGGATGAGCTCGGCGAAGAGCGCCGGGCCAAGCATCTCGCGATAGCCGTCCATCGTATCCCGATGCAGCGCCCGCAGCGCATCCGAAGCGGCATGCACGGTCGAGGTGCGGCTGGCAAGGATCCACCGGGCGAGCCACGGCGCGGCGGTCGGCAGGTAGCGATAGCGTAGCGCCAGCGGTCCCTCCGGATTGGTGAGCCATCCGGGCACATTGCGCCAGAAACCGGGCAGCGCGACCGGATTGTTGGTGCCGGCGCTGAGCAGGCCGGCATTCCCGTAGGAGGTGGCGGTGCCCGGCGGCAGCGGATCGACCACGGTGACGGAACGGCCGGCGCGCTGGAGCAGTAGCGCGGCCGACAGGCCGATGATGCCGGCACCGACAACCACGATGTCCGCTTCGCAAAGATTGGCCATAGCGCGCCCTCAGCCCCGGTTGCCGCGAATGAAGTCCGCCGCACGCTCGCCGATCATGATGGTCGGCCCGTTGAGATTGCCGGAGACGACGTAAGGCATGACCGACGAATCCGCGACGCGCAGGCCGTCGACGCCCCGCACCCGCAGTTGCGGATCGACCACCGCCATATCGTCCGTACCCATCTTGCACGCGCCGGACAGATGCAGCGCACCCTGCGTTTCGCGCCGGACATATTCGTCGTAGTCAGCCCGCGTCTTCAGCGGCCTCGACGGCTTGTGGGAAGCAGCGATGTACTTGGCGATGGAGGGACGTGACATGATTTCCTCGCCCTTCTTCACGCCTTCGATGAGCACGTCGACATCGCGCTGGTCGGCGAGGTAGTTCGCTTCGATCTTGAGCGGCACCGAAGGGTCGGCCGAGCGCAGGCTGACATAGCCGCGCGAGCGCGGACGGCAGCCATAGACGTTGAGCGTGCAGCCATTGCCGCTCGGCGTGCCGTCGACCCCGACCTCGACGCCGGCCCCGGCAAGGAAGTGGTACTGAAGGTCCGGTAGCGGATCGGAGGCGTCCCCCCACCAGAAGGCACCGCCCTCGCAGACATTGGACGCCACAGGCCCGGTGCGGAACAGCGCATATTCCAGCCCCGCGACCGCCTGCCAGCGCAGCTTCTTGTACTTGTCGTAGCTGTAGGGGCCATTGAGATCGTAGATCAGGAAGCAGTCGGTATGGTCCTGCAGGTTCTGGCCGACGCCGCGCAGATCATGCTTCACCTCGACGCCGACGCCGCGCAGATCGTCCGCCGGGCCGACACCGGAGAGCAGCAGCAGACGCGGCGAGCCGATGGCACCGGCACTGATCACCACCTCGCGCTCGGCCCGCACGATCCTGCGCTCGCGGCCGTCGCGATATTCCACGCCGACCGCGCGACCGTTTTCGATCAGGATGCGCAGCACCGGCTTGCCGGTGAGAACGGTGAGATTCTTCCGGCTGCGTGCCGGCTTGAGATAGGCCACCGCGGCACTGCAACGCCTGCCGTCGCGCATCGTCACCTGATAGAGGCCGCAGCCGGCCTGCGTGCCGGAGTTGAAGTCGGGATTGTAGGGCAGCCCCGCCTCCTGGCAGGCCTTCAGCCATTCCTTGGTCAGCGGGCTGGTGAAGCGCTGGTCGGAGACCGAGAGCGGGCCTTCCGTGCCGTGCGCTTCACCCGACAGGCTCTCATTCGCTTCCGCCTTCCTGAAGTAGGGCAGCACGTCGCGATAGGACCAGCCCTCGGCGCCCGACTCCTCCCAGCGGTCATAATCCTGCGGGCAGCCACGGATATAGACCATCGCGTTGACCGAGCTGCCGCCGCCCAGAACACGCGCCTGGCCGGTGTCCGGCGCCATGTTGAACTGGTGCCGCAGGGGCTCGAGCTGGATCCGGCGGAGCATGCGCTGCGTCTTGTAATAGGTCACCGGCATATGGATGAACGGGCTGCGGTCAGACGGGCCGGACTCGAACAGCAGCACCGACGAATCCGGGTCCTCCGACAGGCGCGAGGCGATGGTGCACCCTGCCGAACCACCTCCGACGACGATGTAGTCGCATGTCCTGATGGTCATCTTGGCTCCGTCAACGCGTTCCGATGGTAAGATTGAAAAGCCGCGGCAGCGCAGCGACGGCGCGGGCAAGGGCCGGCGCGCGCCGTCCCTCCTCCTCGGCGTCCTCGCAGGCAAGGATGGCGCGGCGGATGGCGCAGCCGCCCAGATAGCGCGCCGGCTCAGGCGGCAGGGCCGGCAGTTCCCGCCGGCAAAAGGGTGAGCGCGTCCACTCGTCCCGTTGCCCCAGCGCCAGCGAGGCGAGGCACTGGCCGATGATCCAGCTCGGATTGACGCCATGGCCGGAGAAGCCGAGGCCATAGGCGATGCGGCCTCCGCCGAGCGTGCCAGCGAACGGGAAACGGTCGGAGGACACATCGATCGCTCCTCCCCAGCGGGAGGCCACGGCGGCGCCCGCCAGCATGGGGAAGAGCCGCCCGACGCCGCGCTCGGAACGCGCGAAAGAAGCCGCGTCCCGCGTCATCGCCGCGCTCTCGACACGCGCGCCATAGGCGATGGGGCCGGAGCCGGTTCCCATCAGCAGGCGCCCGTCCGGTGTGCGACGGGAATAATGCAGGAACGAGCGCGCATCGACGATGCTGGTCGGCGAGGTCCAGCCGGCGGCGGCAAGCCTGTCCGACATCGGCTGGCTCATCATGGCGTAGCTGGAAAAGGCCATGAAACGGGGCCCGATATCCCCATGGGCGATCTGCCCGGCATTGGTCGCCAGCACCACGGCATCGGCGGTGATGGAACCGCCCGGCGTGGTGATGCGGCATGCCCCGCCGGCTTCCGCGAGCTTGAGCATGGGCGTGCCCTCGTGGAGGCCGATCTCCGCGTCGAGCACGGCCGCGCGCAGGGCGCGGGCGAGACGGCCGGGATGGACCGTCGCCTCCTCCGGGAAATACAGCCCCTTGCGGAAGACCGGCGAGGCGCAGATGTCGCCGACTTCCGCGCGCGTGAGGGGACGGGCGAAACGGCCGGCATCGAGCTCGACCATCGCTTGGGCGCCGGCATCGATCACCGCGTCCTGCGCCGGAGCGGTCGAGACCTTGAGGCCGCCGCCCTCGCGCCACCAGACATCGCGCCCGCAGGTGGAGATGAAGGCACGGATCGCGTCCTGTGCCCGCGAACCGAGGCGCGCCATGTCCCACGCCGCATCCGCCCCGAGGAGGCGCGCGAGGCGCGGCAGGGTGGTCCAGTAGCCGTGAACCTTGCCGGCGTTCTTGCCGCTGGCTCCGGCACCGCAGACGTCCCGCTCGATCACGGTCACGCGGATGTCCGGCCGGCGGCTGCGCAAAGCGAGCGCGGTCCAGAGGCCGGTGAAGCCGCCGCCGACGATGGCGACGTCGGTGCGCACATCGCCAGCGAGGGGTGGGGCTGGGCGGGCAGACCCCTCGCTGGCGAGTGCCTCGGACAGCCACCACGATGTGGCCCCGGCGGCGGATGTCACGCTCATGATCCGGTTCCCGACACCGCCGGAGCGCCGACGCCCGAGGCATCGATACTCCGGACGGCTTCGACGGCGATGCTCACAGGACGGCCATCGCCATCATCTCGACGAGGTTGGCGCCGGCGCCGGCAAGCCGGGACTCGACGGTCGCGCGCGCCGGCTCATTGCCGGCCTCCACCCATGCGTCCCACACCCGGTTCATGGCCTCGAAATGCGCCATGTCGTGCAGCCAGATGTTGACGCGCAGCAGGCGGCTCTTGTCGCTGCCGACCTGTGCGAGATGAGCGTCGATCTGGGCCAGCACGTCCGCGGTCTGGGCCGCGACGTCCGGCGTCTTCACCTTGGCGGTGACGCCGGACATGTAGACCATGCCGTTGTGCACGACGACCCGCGAGAGCCGGCCGTTGGAATCGAAGCGCTGGATGGAGTTTTGAGACTGCATGTCTTCACCACGTTGTTGGGCATATGCCCGGTCGCAAAGGCGCGCTCCCGCGCGGTCGGCGCGGGAGCGCGGAGAGCCTTACTCGGCGGCGATCCTGGAGCTGCAATAGTCGCGGAGCTTCGGCATCACCTCCTGCGCCAGCAGGCGCATGGACTTCTGCTGCACCGCGGGGTCGTCCCATTCCTTGAAGGTCTGGAGCAGGGTGCCGAAGGGACCGCCGAGGTAGTCGACGAGCGCCACCAGCTTGTCGAGCACGGTCGCCGGCGAGCCGGAAATGATCATCGTGTCCATGCAGTATTTCAGCGTCACATCCTCGTCGGCCATCGACGGGTCGTGCTTCAGCACGGGCAGGATGTTGTAGGTGCGCATGTCATCGAGCACGAAGTCATAGTACCAGGCGTGGGAATTGCCCTCGCTGGCGAGGTACTCCGCCGCCTCGGCATCGCTGTCGGCCACGAAGACCGAGCGCGCCACGCGCCACTTCTTGCGGTCGGGCTTGCGGCCCGCCTTCTCGGCACCGATCACGTACTGCTCCCAGTGCGACTTCACCCAGCACTCCTGGATGAAGTTCGCCGAAGCGAAGCCCCAGCCATGCAGGCCAGCCTGACGGGCGCTGCCGGAATTGGGCGTCATCGCCGAGATCGCGACTTCCGGGTACGGCTTCTGGTAGGGCTTCGCCATCGGCCCGAAGCCGAGCTTCGGTATCACCGAATCCTCGATCTTGATGTGCCAGTACTTGCCCTTGATGTTGTAGGGCGGGTCCGAGGCCCAGATCTTGTGAATGATGTCGATGGAATCGACCAGCATCTCGGCGCGGTTCTTGTCCTCGATGCCGAACAGCTCGAAGTCGCTGGCGAGACCGCCGGGGCCGATGCCCATGATCAGGCGGCCCTTGCTCAGGTGGTCGAACTGCGCCGCGTCGCCGGCAATGTTGGCCGGATGATGCTGCGGCAGCGCCAGTACGCCGGTCGCGAACTTGATGTTCTTGGTCGCGTCGATCAGCGAGGCAAAGAACTGGAGCGGGTTCACGATGGGTTCGATGCTGGACGAATAATGCTCGCCGACCCACACCTCGGAATAGCCGAGCTTGTCGGCGAGGATCGCGGCCTGGCGGTCCTCGTCCAGCATGTCGGTGATGCTCCGCTCGGGGTTGTGAAGCGGTTGCATGAAAAGCCCGAGATCCATCTGCCTCTCCCTGCGCGACCCGCCATCCTTGAAGACCGGGCGGCATCGCTGCTGTTTCACCAATGGCCGCCGCGGGATGTCTCGCCGGCGGTGCCCTGCGGCTCGACAGGAGCCGCGGGTTTTCTTGCGCAATCGGCGTGCCAGCGAAAAAAACGTCGATAAATCAATGATCTTTCGGTCGGAGCCCGAACCTGAGCCGGCGGCGCGTGAGACGTCCCATCGGTGAGACGTTTCGCGGCGCTGAGACCGCCGGACCGGAAAGGTCAATGGGTCAGCAGCACCGCCGCATCCGGCCGCCAGGAGGCGCGCACCGGCTCGCCCTTGGCCAGCATGATGCCGTCGACCGAGCGGGTTTCCTGATACTTGATCGTCTCGACCGAGGTGCGGATCGAGTAGACGACGCGACTTCCCATGAAGACGACGTCCTCGACCACCCCGTCGAGCGCGTTCACCCCGTCCCCGCCCGCGCCGCCCGGCGCCAGCCGGCTGACCTGGAGCGCCTCGGGCCGGATGGCGAGCGAGACGTTCTGCCCGATAGCGACGGCCGCGCCATTGGCCGGTACCTTGACCGTGCCGGGACCGACATCGACATAGGTCGTGTCGGTCTCCGCGGCCCGCACCGCGCCGGTGAGAATGTTCGTCTCACCGAGGAAGCGCGCGCAGAACAGCGAGCGCGGATGCGCGTACATCTCTTCCGGCGTGCCGATCTGCTCGATCCGACCCTTGTTCATCAGCACGATGCGGTCGGAGAGGATGGTCGCCTCGTCCTGATCGTGCGTCACGTAGATGAAGGTGGTGCCGGTTTCCTGGTGGATGCGCTTCAGCTCGGCCAGCATGTGGTGGCGGATCTTGAGATCGAGCGCAGCCAGCGGCTCGTCGAGCAGGAGCACCGAGGGCGAATTGACCAGCGCCCGCGCCAACGCGACGCGCTGGGCCTGCCCGCCCGAGAGCTCGTGAATCCAGCGATTGCCGTATTCGCCGAGCTGGACGAGGTGCAGCATGTGCTGCACCGCCTCGCGGATGCGCTCCTTCGGCCATTTCTTGAGACGCAGGCCGAAGGCGACGTTGTCGAACACGTCGAGATGGGGAAACAGCGCGTAGCGCTGGAACACCATGTTCACCGGCCGCTTGTCCGGCGGCAGGTAGGAGACGTCGGCGCCCTGGATGGTGACCCGTCCGTGCGTCGTCGCCTCGAAGCCGGCGATGATGCGCATCAGCGTGGTCTTGCCACAGCCCGACGGGCCCAGCAGCGTCAGGATCTCGCCCTGCTGGATGGTGAGATCGATGTCGTGCAGGACGGTCAGCGCGCCGAAGGCCTTCGTGACTCCATACAGTTCGACGATGTTCGGCGTGCTCATGCTTCCATGTCCTTGGCGCGTGCGCTCAGGGCCAGCCGGCGCTGGTACCAGACGAGAAGGCCCCCGATCAGGATCAGGCCGATCGACAGGCCGAGGGAGATGACGGATGCGGCGTTGATGTCCGGGCTGACGGCGCGGCGCATCATCGACCAGATGGTCAGCGGCAGGGTGGTGTCGTTGCCGCTGACGAAGACGGTGATGATGAATTCGTCGAAGGACAGCGCGAAGGACAGGATCGCCGCGCCGCCGATGGTCGGGCCGATGATCGGCAGCGTGACCAGCCGGAAGGTCTGCAACGGCGTCGCTCCGAGATCGCGCGCCGCCTCTTCCAGCGAAAGGTCGAAATACTCGATGCGCGAGCGCACCGCCTCGATGAAGAAGGGCAGGGTGAACAGCACATGGGCGATGATGATCGTCACCAGCGAGCGCTGCAGCCCGATCTGCGAGAACAGCATCACCAGCGCGATGCCGAGGAACAGCCCCGGCAGCGCCACCGGCCCGAAGGCCAGCAGGCCGAACAGGGTCTGTATCCGCCCCTTCAGCCGCGCCAGGCCAAGCGCCGTGAGCGAGCCGAGAATGGTCGTCACCAGCGCGGTGGAGGCCCCCACGATCACGCTATTCCACAGTGAGGCCATGAAGGTCGCGTCGGAGAAGATCTTGGCGTACCAGCGCAGGCTCACCCCCTCGAAGGGAAAGGTGAGCGCCGGCGAGCTGTGGAAGCTGAACAGCGTGATGATGGCGATGGGCGCGTAGAGGAACGCCACATAGAGCCAGACATAGATCCTCAGCATGAGACCTCCGTGTGCGGCGAGACGGCGCGTCTCAATCGTGGAACCGGCGGCCGGGCGCGAGCCGCAGAAGATCGAGCAGCCGCACGAAGCCGAGATAGACGATGAGGAAGGCGGCCAGCAGCAGGAACGCCATCGCCGCCCCGAAGGGCCAGTTGCCGGCGGTGCGGAACTGGTTGGCGATGAGGATGCCCGTGGTCATCCCGTCGCGCCCGCCGAGCAGTTGGGGCGTGACGAAGTCGCCGGCCGAGATGACGAAGGTGAACATGAAGGCGCCGACCAGCCCCTTGTAGCACATGGGCAGGATGACCCTGGTCAGCACCTCGGTATTGCTGGCGCCGAGATCGCGCGCGGCCTCGACATATTCCTTCTTCACGTCGCGCAGCGCCGAGACCAGCAGCAGCAGCGCAAAGGGCAGCATGATGTGGGTCAGCGTCAGTATGGTCGCGAAGGGGCTGAACAGCAGCACCTCCAGCGGCTGGCTGATCAGGCCGAGCTGCATCAGCGTCGTGTTGATGAGCCCGTTGGAGCCCAGGATCACCCGCCACGCATAGATGCGCACGAGATAGCTCGAGAACCACGAGACGAGGATCAGATAGAACAGCAGGTTCCCGCGCGTGCGGTAGACGATGAAATAGGCCGCCGGAAAGCTGAGCCCGACCGTCAGCACCGCGGTGCACAGGCCGTTCTTCAGCGCGTTCCAGGTGAGCAGGTAGAAGCCGGACGCGGAGAGCGCCCGGCTGTAATTGTCGAAGGTGAACGCCGGGATGAGCTTGAACGCCTGCGCCATCCAGAAGCTGCAGACGAAGAGAAGCACGGCGGGAACGATGAAGAACACCAGGAGGAAGAGGAACGAGGGGGCGACCAGCGCCAACCCCATTGCCTCGCGACGACGACCCTTCATCATTCCCAACACGATCTCCGTAGGCGGCGGTGCGGCGGCTCAGAACGAGGACTTGAAATCGGTCCAGGCCTGGGTCCACTCGTCATAGGTGGCGTAGGTGTCGGAGGTGCGGGGCGGCTGGCCCTGCAGCGGCGACTTGCGGAACACCTCGGGCAGGTTGCCGTAGTCGAACAGCGCCCTCGTATCGGCGTCCATCAGCGCCGGGGCATGCTTGTTGACCGCGCCGCCGGTGACCGCCTTGGCGACCTCCGCCTGCGCCTTGGCCGCCACCGCCTCGTTCATGAAGGCATAGGCGGTGTCGATGTTCTGCGCGCTGATCGGCATGAACCAGGCGTCGCACCACATCACCGCGCCTTCGGCCGGCACGGCATAGACGGTCTTCACGCCGCGCTTGGCGGTCTCCACCGGCGTGCCGCTCCACACCGAGAAGCAGGCCGCGATTTCGCCGGAGGCGAAGAGCGAGATGACGTCGCCATTCGACGAGCCGAACACGCGGCACTGGTCGCGGTAGGGCCCGAGGCCCTCGAAGGCGGTCTTCATCTCTTCCTTGGTGAGGTTCGGGAATTTCGGCCCGAAGCCGGCGAGGCGCGCGATCATCGGCCAGGTGGCGATGGTGTCGTCGCAGAAGGTCACCTTGCCCTTCAGTTCCGGCGCCAGCAGGTCCTTGTAGGTGGTGATCGGCTTGGTCATGGCCGGGTTGTAGACGAGGGCGTTGAGACCCCAGATCCACGGCAGCGCGAAATGGGTCTTGTCCCAGTACCAGGTCGGCGCCTCGTAGAACTCGGGATAGATGTTCGCGGCGGTGAAGTTCGGCAGGCGGGCGATGTCGAGCGGCTTCACGATCTTCAGCTCGTCGACATAGAAGCGCTCGAAGCCCTGCGAATATTCGGCGAGATCGAGCCTCACCGGGTTGGAGCCGATCAGCTTGGCGTGGACGTCGTCCTGCGTGCTGATGATGGCCGCGTCGACCTGGACCTTGTTGGCCTCGCGCCAGGCTTTGAGCTCGTTGTCGAGGGTGAAGCCTTCCCAGGCCATGATCTTGAGGTCGCCGCCCACGGCCGCGTGGGCCGGGCCGGGCCAGGCGCCCAGCGTGGCGCCGGCCGCCACCCCCGCGCCGAGCGCGAGCGACGTGCCCAGGAAATCGCGACGGGACAGGACGTCGTTGCGAAGTAGGTTGGCGCGCCCGAACGGGCGCCCTTTAGGCGTATCGACCATGCTGTTCCCCTGATTTTTGAACGTGCTTGATGTCGGAGCCGCGACTTCCGCCGGAGGGGTCAGCAAGAGGCATGCCAGCACTTGCGTGAACAAGATTATCTTTCTGTATCAATGCCTTAGTATTTTACCGCGACTGGGTTTGAGATTGCTGTCGCAGGAGTCTCAAACCGCGACGGACGGTCGAGAAAACCTGGGCGCGACAGGTTGGTCATGCGAAGGTATCGGCCTGCCCGACTCCATGCTGGATCAGATCGGCGGCCTTCTCGGCGACCATGATGGTCGCGGCGTTGGTGTTGCCGGAGGGCACGGAGGGCATCACCGAGGCATCGGCGACCCGCAGCCCGTCAATGCCGCGCAGCCGGAGCAGCGGATCGACGACGGCCATGTCGTCCGTCCCGATGCGGCAGGTGCCGACCGGATGCAGCGCCCCCTGCGCCCGCTCCTTCACATAGGCCCGGCGCTCCTCATGCGTCTCAAGGCGGCGACCGGGGATCTGCTCGCCGGCGAGCAGACGCGCCATGGAGGGTTGCGCCATGATCTCCTGCCCGAGCCGGATGCCCTCGGCCATGCAGTTGAGATCGTACTCCTCGCCGAAATAGTTCGGTGCCACGCGCAGCGGCGCCAGCGGATCGGCCGAGGTCAGCTCCACCACCCCGCGCGAGCGCGGCCGGGTCAGGCAGATGTTCAGCGTGGAGCCGCAGCCGCTCGCGGCCGGCGTGACGCCTTCCTCGATCCCGGTGCCCGGCAGGAAATGGAATTGCAGGTTGGGCTCGGCGATCGCGGGATCGCCCCACCAGAAGGCCCCGCCCTCGATCAGGTTGGAGCAGAGCGGCCCGCGCCGGAACAGCAGCCATTGCAGGCCGGCCATCGCCTTGCGGTGGAGCCTGCGATAGGCGTCGTAGCTCTCCACGCCGTCGAGCGCATGGACGATGTAGACGTCCATATGGTCCTGAAGGCCAACCCCGACGCCGGGCAGGTCATGGCGAACCTCCACCCCGACCTTGCGCAGATGATCGGCCGGACCGACGCCCGACTGCAGCAGCAGTCGCGGGGACTGGATGGCGCCGGCCGACAGGATCACCTCACGCGACGCACGGACCGTCTCGGGCCGGGTGCCTCCGGCGAGGAACTCCACGCCCGACGCCCGCCCCTTGTCGATCAGCACCCGCGTCGCCCGGCAGCCGGTGCGCACGGTGAGGTTCCTGCGCCGCCGCGCCGGCTTCAGATAGGTCACGGCGGTGGAGGCCCGCCGACCGTTGCGCGCGGTGATCTGGTAGAGGCCGCAACCGGTCTGCACGCCGCCGTTGAAATCGCTCGTCGGCGGAATGCCGAACTCCTGGCAGGCCCTTAGCCACGCCTTGGTCAGCGGGTGCGGCGAGGGCTGGCTGGAAACCCAGAGCGGCCCCTCCGTGCCATGCGTGGCGTCGGCGAAGGTGTCGTTGCTCTCCGCTCGCCTGAAATAGGGCAGCACGCCCGCATAGCCCCAGCCTTCCGCGCCCTGCGCCGCCCAGCCATCGAAATCGCTCGGAATTCCGCGGACATAGACCATGCCGTTGACCGAGCTGCCGCCGCCGAGCACGCGCGCCTGCACCATGTGGGGAGCGCCGACGCCGCCCGAGGCACCGTTGGCGGGCTCCCAGGGAATGCGCTGGAGCAGGTTGCCGGTCGCAGTCTTGTAGACCATGGCCGGCAGATGGATGGCGGGAGAAAGATCCCGCGGCCCCTCCTCCAGCAGCAGCACCGAGACGGCCGGATCCTCCGACAGCCGTGCCGCCAGCACGCAGCCGGCCGATCCGCCGCCGACGACGACATAGTCGTACATGCCTCTCACTCTCCTGCTCACCCGGCCGCCGCCAGCGTTCCGTGGGCGGGTAGCAAGTTCCGGTCCGACGTCGGAAAGCCCGGATTCCGCGAGGGGGCCGCGCCCGCATCTCACGCCGCGACGTGAGATTCTGCGAAAACCGCGAGACGAATCCGCACATGACGGGAGGCGAACGGCCGGGCGCGAGCGTGCGATCCTTCTTTTTGCGGAACGCAATGGCGCACCGGGCGCACCTGCGGTATGGCGCCCGCGTCTGGCACACATTGTGCCCGGCGGCCGGGACGACCGGCGACGGTCGCAAGGTGGCGTGGCGCCCGATATCGGCGCCGAGCGTATTGGGAAGTGGCATGACTGAAATGACCGCCGCGCGGGAGCAACGAGCGCTCGCCGCGTCGCGCATGGCCGTGAGCGCCGTGTTCTTCGTCGGCGGCGCCGGCCTGACGGTATGGGCGACCTATATTCCGATCCTCAAGGCGCGAGCCGGCCTCGACGACGCCCAGGTCGGCCTAGTGCTGCTCTGCGTTTCGCTTGGCTGCCTGTGCGGAATGCCGGCGGCGGGGTTCATCCGCCCCCGCCTCGGGCCGCTGCGCTCCGGCGCGCTCGCCGGCATCGCCTTCGCCGCCGCGAGCTTCGGTCCCGCCTTCGGCGTCACCATGCCGGTGCTGGCGGCATCGGGCTACGTCATCGGCGTATGCTTCGGCTTCCTCGACGTGTGCATGAACTCGCATGCCTCGGCGCTGGAGCGCGAGCTCGAACGGCCGATCATGTCCTCCGTGCATGCCTTCTTCAGCCTCGGCAACGTGGCCGGCGCGCTGGCGGGCGGGGCGCTGATCGGCTCGGGGCTCGGCATCCCGTCCGCTCTCGGCCTCGCCAGCCTGGTCCTCATCAGCATCGCCACCGCCGCGGTTCCATGGCTCTGGCTGCCGGAAAGCCATGTGCGGGAGGCGGCGGGCACCTCGATCTTCCGCCTTCCCAACCTCACCATGCTGGGGATCGGCATCCTCACCGTGCTGGCCTTCGTCATCGAGCTGGCGTTGATCGACTGGGGAGCGCTCTACCTCGTGCAGGCCACCGGCTCGGTGCCGGCGCAGGCGGCCTATGGCGTGGCGGCCTTCTCACTCGCCATGACGGGCGGGCGCCTGTGGGGAGACCGGATCGTGCGCCGGCTCGGCCCGGTGACGACGATCCAGATCTCCGGCGCCGTCGCCTTTCTGGGCATCGCGATCATCGTGCTGGCCCCGACGACGCTGACGGCGCTGCCCGGCTTCGCCGTCGCCGGCCTCGGCATCGCCAATCTCGTGCCGGTGTTCTTCTCGCTGAGCGGCCGGATGCCCGGTATTCCCCCGACGGCCGGCATCGCCATGACCGTGACCATCGCCTATGGCGGTGGCCTCTTCGGGCCGCCGCTCATCGGCTTCGTGGCGCATTCGCAGGGTATGCGCGCCGCCTTCGTCCTGCTGATCGGCGGCGCGCTGGTGATCGCGGGGATGGTCCGGACGGTCATCCCCCGCGACGTGCGGTGAGAAGCCGGGCGGTCAGCCCAGCTTCATCACCACCGACTTGGTCTCGAGATAGGCGTCGAGATGCTCGACGCCGGACTCGCGGCCATAGCCGCTGGTCTTGTAGCCGCCGAAGGGCACGGCCGGGTCGAGCCCGCCATAGGTGTTGACCCACACCGTGCCGGCACGGATCGCCTTCGCCATGCGGTGCGCGGTGGAGACGTTGGTCGTCCACACCCCGCCGCCGAGGCCGAACACCGTGTCGTTGGCGATGGCGGCGGCTTCCTCCAGCGTGTCGAAGGGGATGGCCGCGGCCACCGGGCCGAAGATCTCCTCCTGCGCGATGCGCATGTCGTTGGTCACGCCGCTGAGCACGGTCGGCTCGAAGAAATAGCCGTCCTTCAGCGCGCCCTCGGTGATGCGCTTGCCGCCAGCGGCGGCAGTGACGCCCTCGCCGAGGCCGATCTCCATGTAACCCGCCACGCGATCGAGCTGCTTGGCGTTGACCACCGGGCCGATCTGCGTCGCCGGATCGAGCCCGTTGCCGACCTTGAGCGACTTCGCATAGTCGCTGACGCGGGCGACGAACTCCTCGTAGATCGGCCGCTGGACCAGCAGGCGCGTGCCGGCGCAGCAGATCTGCCCGGTATTGGCGAACACGCCCATGCCGGCGCCGGCGACGGCGGCGTCCATGTCGCAATCGGCGAAGATGATGTCCGGCGACTTGCCGCCGAGCTCCAGCGTCACCCGCTTGATGTTGCTCTTCGAGGCCTCGATGATCTTACGACCGGTGAGGTCCGAGCCGGTGAAGGCCACCTTGTCGACATCCATGTGCCGGGCAAGCGCGTCGCCGGCGATGTGGCCGAAGCCGGGCACGATGTTGACCACGCCTTCCGGCACGCCGGCTTCCAGCAGCAGCTCGCCCAGCCGCAGTGCGGTCAGCGGCGCGTCCTCGGCGGGCTTCAGCACCATGGTGCAGCCGGTGGCGAGCACCGGGCCGATCTTCCAGATGGTCGAGGTGAGCGGGGCGTTCCACGGCGTGATGGCGCCGACGACGCCGACGGGCTCCTTCAGCGTGTAGGTGAACACCTCGCCGGGCATGGAGTTCGGCAGCGTGCCGCCGCTGATGACGGTGCACATGCCGGCATAGAAGCGCGGCAGGCCGAGCGCGCGCTGGCGGCGGGCATACATGGAGGTGATGGGCGCGCCCATGTCGAGCACGTCGATATGCGCCAGCGTCTCGAAGTGCTTCTCCACCAGATCGGCGAAGCGCAGCAGGCACTGCTGGCGCTGGAACGGCGTGAAGCGGCTCCACGGGCCGGTGAAGGCGCGGCGCGCCGCGGCCACGGCGAGGTCGATGTCGGCCGCGCCGCCCTCGGAGACCTCGGCCAGCATCTCGCCGGTCGCCGGGTTGAAGGTCTTGAAGGTCTTGCCGGAAAGCGAGGGGACGAACTTGCCGTCGATCAGGAGCTGCTTGGGCAGCGGCGCGATGATGTCGGCGATCGGGTTCACGTTGATGGTCATGGCACTACTTTCGGAAACGAAAGGGATGGCCGGAGAACCGCAAGAGCCATGCCATCGGCTCCTCATCCCGCGGGCGCGCGGAGCGCGGGCGAGCGCCCCGCCGGCGGAAGCCCGCACCGGTGCTGGATTCCTCTCCCCCGCCTCGCCCGATCCGACCAGCCGGCGCGGGACGCCGGCAGGCGCCGGGCGTCTCACATCAGCGACATTTGTCGCAGCGGCTGGCGAGACGCAGACCCCGATCTCCCGCGATTTCCGGGGAATCGGGACGTGGCACGCGACTTGCGCTCCTGTCCCCGCGGTCCCGGCCGGGAATGGCCGGAGGAGCCGCGAAGTGGAGTTCGCCATGATCGAGCCGTCTCATTTCAAGCAGGGCATGCGGCGCCTCGCCGCCGGGGTGTCCGTGATCACCACCATCGACGACGGGCAGCCGCACGGCTTCGTCGCCACCTCCGTCACATCGGTGGCCGCCGACCCGACGCCGACCCTGCTCGTCTGCGTCAACCGCAACGTTTCCTGCCACGACGTGATCGACCGCTCGCGGTCGTTCTGCGTGAACCTTCTGGCCGAGCCGGAACTGGAGCTCGCCAAGGCGTTCAGCTCCGCCGAGCGCCGCCACGCGCGCTTCAGCACGCATGAATGGCGCCCGCTCTCCACTGGCGCGCCGGCGCTGGTCGGGGCGCTGGCCAGCTTCGACTGCGTGCTGACCGACAAGGTGAGCGTGCACAGCCACAGCATCTTCCTCGGCACCGTGGTCGACATCGTGCTGCCGGAGACACCGCTGCATCCCCTGATCTATGCCGACGGCCAGTTCGACGCGCTGCGCTCGCGCTGCGCCGCGACGGCGCTGTAAGGACGGCCGCGTCGGGATCAGACGCGGCTCCGCGCCGTGTCGCGGGCGACCTTTGCGAAATTCAGCGCCAGGGGCGGCGGCCGGTTGCGCCGGTACACCACCGCCAGCCCGATGCGCGGCGTCGGGGCGCGGATCGAGCGGAAGGCGACGCCGTGCACGTTCAGGCCGCCCATCGATTCCGGCACCAGCGAGATTCCCAGCTCGGCCGAGACCAGCGACAGGATCGAGGCGATCTGCGGCGCCGGCTGGCCGAGCCTCGGCTCGAAGCCGGCCGCCCGGCAGGCGGCAAGCGCGGCGTCGTGGAGGCTGGTGCCGACCGAGCGCGGCGTCAGGATCAGCGCGTCGTCCCTCAACGTCGCGAGATCGAGGGCGCCCTTCCCGCGCGCCGCCGGGTGGGCGGCGGGCAGCGCCACCACCAGCGGCTCCTCGGCGAGGCTCTCCTCCCGCACGCCCTCGGGATCGGAGGCGGCCGGCCGCAGGATCGCCACATCGAGCCGTCCCTCGACCAGATTGTCGAGCAGGGTGAGCGAGCTCGCCTCTTCCACCCGCAGCTCGACGTCGGGATAGGTGCGCCCGAAGGAGCGGATCGCCGCCGGCACGATGGGGTTGAGCGCCGCCGTGCCGGTGAGCCCGATGCTGAGCTGACCGATCTCGCCGCGCGCGGCGCGCCGGGCCGCCCGCACGGCGGCCGCGACCTGCCCCGGCAGCGGCGCGACCCCATCGAGGAAGGCCTGTCCCGCCTCCGTCAGCTCCGCGCCATGGGCCACGCGATGGAACAGCAGCGTGCCGATCTCCGCTTCCAGATCCTTGATCTGCGAGCTGAGCGGCGGCTGGCCGATGCCGAGGCGCGCGGCGGCGCGGGTGAAGTTCCGTTCCTCGGCGACGGCGAGGAAGTAGCGGATGTGCCGAAGCTCCATCCCATACATATGACAGATGATGAACGCCATTTCCATATATTGGACGGATGGTCACGCCGGGATTATCTCCCGGTGCGAAAAGGTCCCCCACCATGCCTCCCCACGCCGCCGTCGCCTCCTCTCCCTTGCTCGACCATACCGCTGGTGGTGCTGCCGACGACGCCTCCACGCCCGCCCCGGCGCATGAGGCTGCCCGCGGACCCGTCTGGATCGCGCGGGGCACACCCGAATACCGGAGGGTCGGCTTCGCGCTGTTCCTCGTCGGCTTCGCCAGCTTCTCGCTGCTCTATTGCGTGCAGCCGCTGCTGCCGGCCTTTTCCCGCAGCTTCGCCATCAGCCCGGCGCAGAGTTCGCTCGCCCTGTCGCTGACGACCGGCCTGCTGGCGATCTCCATCGTTCTCGCCGGTGCCTTCTCGCAGGCACTCGGCCGCCGCGAGTTGATGTTCGGTTCCATGCTGCTGGCGGGCGTGCTCAGCCTTGCCGCGGCCCTCGCGCCGAGCTGGCACGGTCTGCTCGTCGCCCGGGCGCTGGAAGGCTTCGTGCTCGGCGGCGTGCCGGCGGTCGCCATGGCCTATCTGGCCGAAGAGATCGAGCCGCGCCATCTCGGCCGGTCGATGGGGCTCTATGTCGCCGGCACCGCCTTCGGCGCGATGATGGGGCGCGTCGGGATGGGGCTGATCACAGAGTTCACCACCTGGCGCATGGCGCTCGGCGCGATGAGCGTGCTGTGCATCGTCTCCGCCATCGGCTTCCGGCTGCTGCTGCCGCGCTCGCGCAACTTTACCCCCGAGCGCGGGCTCAATCCGCGCTTCCATGTCGAGGCGTGGGCGCAACACCTGCGCAACCGGGGTCTGCTGCGGCTCTACGCCGTCGGCTTCGCGCTGACCAGCGTGTTCGTCACGCTGTTCAACTACGCCACCTTCCGCCTGTCGGGGGCGCCCTACGGCCTGAGCCAGACCGGGGTGAGCCTGATCTTCCTCGCCTTCAGCTTCGGCATCGTCGCCTCCTCGGTTGCCGGCGGACTGGCGGACCGTTTCGGTCGCCGGCCGCTGCTGATGGCGGGCTTCCTCACCATGCTCGCGGGCGTGGCGCTGACCCTGCTCGCCCCGCTGCCGGCCATCGCCGCCGGCATCGCGCTGGTAACGACCGGCTTCTTCATCGGCCATTCGGTGGCGAGCAGCTCGGTCGGCCCGCTCGCCGGTGTGTCGAAGGGGCACGCCGCGTCGCTCTACCTGCTCTTCTACTACATGGGCTCGAGCCTCATCGGCTCGGCCGGCGGCTGGTTCTGGGAGCATGGCGGCTGGCCCTCGGTCGCCGCGCTGACCGGGGCAATGGCGCTGGCTGGTCTCATGCTCTCCATCGGCATCGAGAGCCGGGCCCGGCCGCGCGCCGGGCGCGCCGCCGAACCTTCCGACGACGTGGAGCCCCTCAGCGCCGCTTGAGCGCGTCCATCAGCGCCGCGCCGAGCGCGCCCTGCGGTTCGCGCGACGCCGGCTTCACCGGGGCACCGCGGCCCGACGTCTTGTCGCGGGCGTCCGGCCCGCGCCCGGGTTCTCTGGTCTTCGGCCCGCCGGCCCCGGCCTCGCGGCGCATGGAGAGCGCGATGCGCTTGCGCTTGAGGTCGACCTCGACCACCCGCACCTTCACCACGTCGCCGACCTTCACCACCTCATGTGCGTCCTTCACGAAGCGGTCGGCGAGCTGGGAGACGTGCACCAGCCCGTCCTGATGCACGCCGATATCCACGAAGGCGCCGAAGGCCGCGACGTTCGTCACCGTGCCTTCGAGCTCCATGCCGGGCTTGAGGTCCTTCATGTCGTCGATGCCGTCCGCGAAGGTCGCGGTCCTGAAGGCCGGGCGCGGGTCGCGGCCCGGCTTGTCCAGCTCGGCGATGATGTCGCGCACCGTTGGCAGACCAAAGCGCTCGTCGACGAAGGCGCGGGGATCGACCGCCGCGAGCGCCGAGCTGTCGCCCATCAGCGCGCGCAGATCGCGCCCGCAGGCTTTGACGATCTTGCGCGCCACGCCATAGGCCTCCGGGTGCACCGCCGAGGCATCGAGCGGCTCGGCGCCGTCGCGGATGCGCAGGAAGCCGGCGCATTGCTCAAAGGTGCGCGGGCCGAGACGTGAGACGTCCAGCAACTGCCTGCGGCTGGCGAAGGGGCCGTTGGCGTCGCGATGGGCGACGATGGCTTCCGCGAGCGAGGTGCCGAGACCCGACACCCGCGCCAGCAGCGAGGCGGAAGCGGTGTTGAGGTCGACGCCGACCGCGTTCACCGCGTCCTCCACCACCGCGTCCAGCGCGCGGGCGAGATGGTATTGGTCGACATCGTGCTGATATTGCCCGACGCCGATGGATTTCGGCTCGATCTTCACCAGCTCCGCCAGCGGGTCCTGCAGGCGCCGGGCGATGGAGACGGCGCCGCGCAGCGACACGTCGAGCTGGGGGAACTCCGCCGCCGCCTGCTCCGAGGCCGAATAGACCGAGGCGCCCGCCTCCGAGACCACCACCTTGATCGGCTTGGGCGGCGGCAGGTCGCCCAGCATCTCCGCGACCAGCTTCTCGGTCTCGCGGCTGCCGGTGCCGTTGCCGATGGCGACCAGCTCGACACCGTGCTGGCGGATGAGACGCGCCAGCTCGGCCTGCGTGCCGCGCACGTCGTTCTTCGGCGGGAAGGGGTAGACCGTCGACGTCGCCACCAGCTTGCCGGTCCCGTCCACCACCGCCACCTTCACGCCGGTGCGGATGCCGGGGTCGAGCCCCATGGTGGCCCGCGTGCCCGCCGGGGCGGCCAGCAGCAGGTCCTTGAGGTTGCGGGCGAAGACGTTGATCGCCTCGGTCTCCGCCTTCATCCTGAGCTCGGTCATCAGGTCGAGCGCGAGGTGGAGCGAGAGCTTCACCCGCCAGGTCCAGCCGGCCACCTCCATCAGCCAGGCGTCGCCCGGCAGCTTCTCGCCGATGGCGTAGGCCTCGGCGATCATCCGCACGACGGGCTTGATCGGGCGCGGGTCGTCCGCATCGGCCTCGATGTCGAGGGTCAGCACGTCCTCGTTGCGCCCGCGTAGCATGGCCAGGGCGCGGTGGCTCGGCACGCCGGACCAGCGCTCCACATGGTCGAAATAGTCGGAGAACTTGGCTCCCGCCTCCTCCTTGCCCTCCACCACGCGGGCGCGCAGGAAAGCGTTCCGCTGGAGGTAGGCGCGCAGCTGGCCGATCAGCTCGGCGTTCTGGGCGAACTGCTCGGAGAGGATGTCGCGCGCACCTTCCAATGCGGCCTTGGTGTCCGGCACCTCATCGGTGAGATAGGCCTTCGCCAATTCCACCGGCACGAGCGAACGGTCGGCGAGGATCGCCTCGGCCAGCGGCCCGAGGCCGCGCTCGCGGGCGATCTCCGCCCGGTTCCGCCGCTTCGGCTTGAAGGGCAGGTAGATGTCCTCCAGCTCCGCCTTGGTCGCGGCGGCCGCGATGGCGGCCTCCAGTTCCGGGGTGAGCTTGTCCTGCTGGCGGATCGCCTCGTGGATCGCCGCCCGCCGCGCCTCCAGCTCGCGCAGATAGATCAGCCGCTCGCCGAGCTGGCGTAACTGCGTGTCGTCGAGACCGCCCGTGACCTCCTTGCGGTAGCGCGCGATGAAGGGAACGGTCGCGCCCTCGTCGAGCAGCGCGATGGCGGCTTCCGCCTGCTGCGGACGGGCGCCGATCTCGGTCGCGATCTGCCGGGCGATGGCGGCGGTGGTGGAGGCGTTGGCGGCTGTCATGCGGAACACGGAATCGCTTCAGGGAGGCTCGACCATATTCCGCCCGGCGCCGTCAGCCTAGCGGCGCGCCCTGCTCGCCTTCCGAACCCCCGGCGAAGTGGATGCCGATCGTGCCGCGGTCGACCTCGGCGATCGGCGCCTTGTAGGCGATCTGGCCGTGCGAGATCACCGCGACGGTGTCGGAGAGGTCCAGCACCTCGTCGAGATCCTCGGAAATGAGCAGCACCGCCGCCCCGGCATTGCGCGCGGCGACGATGCGGGCGCGGATTTCCGCCGCCGAGGCGAAGTCCAACCCGAAGCAGGGATTGGCGACGATCAGCACCGCGATAGGCTCGGCGGAGAGCTCGCGCGCCAGCACCGCCCGCTGCACGTTACCACCCGACAGCGCGCCGATCGGCGTATCGGGCGAGGGGCTGGCGACGCGGAAGCGGGTCATCAGCTCGCGCCCCGCGGCGCGGATGGCGCGCCGGTCGAGCCACCAGCCCCGCCGGCTCAGCGGCGGCTTCTCGAAACGGCGGAACACGATGTTGTCGGCCACCGACATGCCGGCCACGGCGGCATTCTTCAGCGGTTCCTCCGGCACGACGAACAGGCCCGCCGCGTCGAAGGCGCGGCGCGTCGGCAGGAAGTCCCGCCCGTTCACGAACATCTGCCCGGAGGAGAGCGGGCGCTGCCCGCAGCACGTCTCCACCAGCGCGCCCTGTCCGTTGCCGGAGACGCCGGCGATGCCGACGATCTCGCCCGCCGCCACCTTGAGGCTCACGCCGCGCAGCGCCGGCCGGCCGTCATCGTCCTCGGCGAACAGCCCCGCCAGCTCCAGCGCCGGCTCGCCGACAGAGGCGGGCATGGCGCGACGCTCCGGCAGCGCAGCCTTTCCCGAGGCCCCGGCGGTCGCGGCGGCCTCGCCGACCATCATCGTCGCCATCTCGCGCGTCGAGAGGCCGCGCCCTCCGCCGACGACGCGCCCGCGCCGCAGCACCGTCACCGCGTCGGCGAAGGCCTGCACCTCGCGAAACTTGTGGGTGATCATCAGCACGGTGATCTCCCCGCGCTCCGTCATCGCCTTGAGATGCCCGAGGATCTCGTCCGCCTCGGCCGGCGTGAGCACGGAGGTCGGTTCGTCGAGGATCATGAAGCGCTGGTCGAGATAGAGCAGCTTGAGGATCTCGAGCTTCTGCCGCTCCCCCGCCGAGAGCGCGCCGACGCGCCGGTCGAGCGGCACGCGGAAAGGCGTGCGGTCGAGGAAGGCCTCGATCCGGCGCCGCTCGGCCGCCCAGTCGATGACGGCGGGCGCGTCGCGCCGCGCGATGACGAGGTTCTCCGCCGCGGTGAGCGAAGGCACCAGCGTGAAGTGCTGGTAGACCATGCCGAGCCCCAGCCCCTGCGCCTCGCGCGGGTTGCGCACCGACACTTCGCGGCCGTCGAGCAGCACGGCTCCCTCGTCCGCCCGGTGAAAGCCCATGAGGCACTTCACCAGCGTCGACTTGCCCGCCCCGTTCTCGCCGAGCAGTGCGTGGAACTCACCGGCGGGCACCTTCAGCGACACGTCGTCGAGCGCCTTGAAGCTGCCGAAGCGCTTTGACAGCCCGATGGCCTCCAGCGCAATCGCGCCGGGGGAGGTGAAGGAGAGGGCCTCGTTGCTCATCCTTCCCCCTCAGCGATTGATCGAAAGTTCGCCCGGCGCATATTGCGCGGCGCGGCGGGCGCTTCCCGAACCCGCCATGATGAGCAGCGTCAGTACATAAGGCGCGGCGTTCAAGAAGTAGTAGCCGGCGGTGATTCCGACCGACTGCAGCGCTGGCCCCAGTGCGCTCGCCGCGCCGAAGAACAGCGAGGCGAGGAGGCAGCGCCGGGGTTGCCAGCGGGCGAAGATGACGAGGGCCACCGCCATCAGGCCCTGGCCGGAGGACAGGCCCTCATTCCAGCTGCCGGGGTAATAGAGCGAGAGGAACGCCCCGCCCACGCCGGCGCTCGCCCCGCCCAGCGCGGTGGCGAACAGGCGCACCCGGTCCACGCCGATGCCGAGCGCCCGGGCAGCGGCGGCGTCATCGCCCGTCACCCGCACGATGAGGCCCGCCCGCGTATTGCGGAACACCCAGTCGAGGAGAAAGGCGAGGGCGAGGCCGACGAGGAAGAGCGGGCTCACATCCAGCATCTGCGCCAGCGCCGGCATGTCCAGCCAGTCGCCGAGCGGCAGCGAGGGCAGGCGCGGTGCGCTCGGCTGGATGTAGGGCTTGCCGAGGAACAAAGCGAGGCCGGTGCCGAACGACATCATGGCGATGCCGATGGCGATGTCGTTGACGCGCGGCAACCGGCAGATCGCCCCGTGCAGCGCGCCCATCAGGAACCCCGCTCCCGCCGCCGCGGCCACGCCCAGCCATGGGCTGCCGCTGTGGTAAGAGATCGCGAAGGCGACCATCGCGCCGAGCACCAGCGTGCCTTCCAGCCCGAGATTCACCCGCCCCGACTTTTCCGTCAGGCATTCCCCGAGCGAGACGAAGAGGAAGGGCGTCGACACCCGGATGGCGCCGGCCAGCAGGGCGATGAGTACGGTGATGACGCCGGTATCCGTCATGGGCGCGGCCTCGCAGCGCGCGGCTGGAACAGGGCGAAGCGCCCGTAGAGCGTCTCGCTGGTCAGCAGCGTCACGAAGATCACGCCTTCCAGCAGCGCCACCGTGGCGTCCGGCAGGCCGAGCCGGCGCTGGATCAACCCGCCCGCCGCGCCGATACCGCCGAACAGGATGGCGACCGGAGGGATCGCCAGCGCGTTGTGGCGGGCGAGGAACGACACGAGGATGCCGGTGAAGCCGTACCCCGCCACCAGCGACACGTTGGCGGCCCCGTGCACGGTCGCCACGTCGAAGAATCCGGCGAGCCCCGCCGCGCCGCCGGCCAGCAGGCAGCACAGCACGATCAGCTTGCCGACCGGCAGCCCCTGGCCCAGCGCGGTGCGCGGATTGCCGCCGGCGATGCGGATGGCGAAGCCCGTGCTGGTGCGGCTGATCAGCAGATGCGCCAGCACGCAGGCGACGATGCCGGCCACCAGCCCCCAATGCACCGAGGTTCCCGGTATCGGCGCGAGCATCACGTCGGCGCCGATGGGATGAGTGGAAGGCTTGTTGGGCGTGGCGGGATCGCGCAGCGGACCCTCGACGAGGAAGGAGAGCACGGCGACGGCGATATAGGTGAGCAGCAGGCTCGATATGGTCTCGTTGACCCCGCGCCGGTGACGCAGCACGCCCACCAGGCCGATCCACAGCGCCCCCGCCAGCATCCCGGCGGCCGCCATCAGCGCCAGAAGCACCGGCGCCGGCGCCAGTCCGAGAAACGGCAGCGGCGCGATCGCCGCGGCGAGCCCGCCGACGACGAAGGCGCCCTCGCCGCCGATCACCATCAGCCCGGCGCGGGCGGGAAGCGCCACGCAGAGCGCGGTGAGGATGAGCGGCGCGGCACGCTGGAGCGTGTTCTGCCAGGAAAAGGCGCTGCCGAAGGCGCCGCGCCACAGCAGCTCGAAGAAGGCGAGGGGAGACTGGCCCATTCCCAGCAGCACCGCCGAGAACAGCGCCGCCGCCACGAGGAGTGCGAAGGCCGGGACCGCGACGAATTCGGCGGCCCGCCGCAGGCGGTCTCCGCCCTGCGGCAGCAGCTCCGTCAGGCCGGTTCCCGGCTCAACTCCCGAAACGGCGCCTTTTTCCATCCTGGCCTGCACTCCAGAGATTGCCATGCCGGGCGGCGATCCCGCACCGCCCACATTCCGCGCCGCGTCGTCGTGGCGTCAGGTCACCGAGCCCTCGACGCCCTCGACGAGGTAGTTGGTCGTCTCCAGCTCCGGCGCGTAATTGCCGAGCGAGCTGCCGGCCGCGACGATCACGTTGCCTTTGTTGTCGTTGATTGGACCGACAAAGATCGGCTTGCCCGTCTTCAGCGCCGCAATGGCGGCGTCGGCGGCGCGGCGCGCCTCCTCGGTCGCCCCGGCGCCGTAGGCGGTGTTCGTCACCATGTCCTTGTCGTAGCCACCGACCGCGACGTTCGGCAGCTTCTCGCCCTTCACCAGCGCCTCGGCGAAGCCCTTGTAGATGGTCTCGTACTTGTTCTCGGCGCCGGTGATGAACCCCTTGGGCGCGAGCGAAGCTTGCGAGGCGTTATGGCCGCAGCTCTTCACCCCGCGCCGCTCCAGCGTCTCGACGATCACCTTCGGGCTGTCGACATGACAAGCCACGACATCGCAGCCGGCGCCGGCCAGCGCGTTCGCCGCCTCCGCCTCGCGCACCGGCAGCGACCAGTCGCCGGTGAAGATGAGCTTGACCGTCGCATTCGGATTGCCGAGCCGCGCGCCGAGCATGAAGCTGTTGATGTTGCGCAGCACGAGGCTGATCGGCTTGGCGGCGATGTAGCCGATCTTGCCGGTCTTGGAGGAAAGCCCTGCGGCCACGCCGTCCACGTAATGGGCCTGGTCGAGATAGGCGAAATAGCCGCCGAGATTGGCCGGATGCTTGTCGGCCGACCAGAGCGTCGTCGGATGGCGGAACTGCACGTCCGGGTACTGCTTCGCCATGTCGATCATGAACGGATTGAAGTAGCCGAAGGAGGCGCCGAAGATCAGCTTCGCGCCGTCCAGCTCGATCATCGACCGCATGGTGTTCGACACGGCGAGCGTCTCGGGGACGTTTTCCTCCTCGACGACGGTGACGCCCGGCACCTTCTTCAGTGCCTCGACCGCCGTCGCGTGCGACTGGCTCCAGCCGAAATCGCCGCGGGGGCCGACATAGACGACGCCGACGACGAGATTCTCCGCCGCGCGGGCACGGCCGGCCCATGAGGCCGAGGCGAGCGCCGCCGCACCGAAGGCGGTGCTCTTGAGCAGGCTGCGCCGATTGATCGCTGCTGTCATGGATGTCACTCCCCTCTGACCGGAAAAGCCTCCCGCCGCGCCTGTCGCCATGACGGGCCGCTCCGGCGGGCACCTGCGTACCGGGCGTCGCGCGCCTGGTATCGTTATTTGGCCGGCTGTACCTGCGCACGCGCGACGATGGGCTCGGGCTCGGCCGGCCGGACGATCCGCACCGGCGGCGGGGCGTTCTCCCAGTCGTCCACCGTCATGGTCCGCAGGTCGTAATAGTCGCGGGTGGTCACGTAGCCATGCCCGCCCATGCGGCCGACCGCATCCAGCGCGGCCTGGTCGACATAGTGGTTCTGTGCGTCCACCGCGTCGGCGCGGATATGGGCGGCGACCACCTGCCCCAGGATGATCTCGCGCGAGCGGCCGACCTCCAGCGTGAGATAGCGCCGGCATTCCAGGCTCGCCGGCGCCTCGCCGATGCGCGGGCAGTTCACCTGCGTGCCCGGCACCGCCGTCAGCCCAGCCTCGGCCAGCTCGTCCACCGTCGCCGGAAACGGCACGGCGCAGACATTCATACGCTCGACCAGCGCGTCCGAGACGATGTTGACGGTGAATTCCTCGGTCAGGCGGATGTTGCGCGCGGTGTCCTTGAAGGCCATGTCCGGCCGGTTCTCCACTCCGAGCGCGACGATGGCGGGGTCCGCCGACAGGCAGTTGAAGAAGCTGTAGGGCGCGGCGTTCACACGCCCTTCCTCGTCCACCGTGGTGACCAGCGCGATGGGACGCGGCACGACGGTGCCGATCAGCAGCTTGTAGCGCTGGCGGGCGGTGAGCCCGGAGAAATCGAAGAACTCATGCGAGCGGGACATCGCGCCTCGGCCGGTTGCGGCGGACGGGGCGGCTCGAATGCGCACACCTTCACGCCGATTTCGATTATTCTCGTATGCATGATTTTGATGTTCAAGAATACAATATGTGCAACCAGTCCGCGAAACTGCACACAAAACGTGCGCCGGGAGGGCTGGCTGTCACGATCCACTCACCGGCGCGCGCATGCCTCGAGGCTGGCGCGGCGAACGGCACGCCAGATCATGACCGGTTGAACCGGCGAATGCAGGCCTGAGCGTGATGCAGGGAGAGGACCGATCCTATGCGGGCGTTCACGCCACCGGCGACGGGCTCAACGCGCCGCGCTGTAGCGCGCCAGAATGTCGGAAATCCTCACCTCTTCAGCCTCTTGGGGCTTCGGCAGGGCGCGCGCCTCCACCGCGTGGAGATGCTCCTTCATGATGCGGATCGAAGCTGCGGCATCACCCGTGCGCAACGCCGCGATAACGCCCCGGTGCTCCGTCGTCGCGCATTCCGCAACATGAGGCCGACCATAGACGGCGAGGATCAGGGAGCAGCGGGAGACGACTTCGGAAAGGTAGCGAGTGAGTAGCGCGTTGCCTGCGAGTTGGGCAAGAACGATATGAAACTCGCCGGCCAGACGGCTCGCGGAGGCCGTATCACCGCTGCGGGCGGCGGCCTCCTCTTCCTTCACATGCGCCTCCAGCGCCTCGCCCATCTCCGGACGCCAGTGCGCGGTGAGACGGTGGATGACCTGCTGCTCCAGGCAGTGGCGCAACTCGAAGATCTGCCGGGCCTCGTCGAGGCTCGGGATCGCCACCGTGGCCGTGCGCTTGCGCCGGATGTCGACCAGCCCTTCCTGGCTCAGCCGCAGCAGCGCGGCGCGCACCAGCGTCCGGCTGACACCGAAATGCGCGCCGATCTCGTCCTCGCGCAGCTTGGTGCCCGGCATCAGCGCCTGCTCGATGATGGCCCGCCGAAGCGCCTGATAGGCGATGTCGGACCGCGACGAATTCTCCATGGCCCTGTCTCTGCGGGTATCCCGCCGTCCTGTCCGCCGCCGTGCTGAAACGGCACGACGTCGGGGATACCGGGCACGCGCACGCAAGGCAAGCGCGCCGGACGTTCGTATGCCACCGAAGCGATGATGGACGACGAACATGAATTCCGAATTGCCATCTCCATCGACAATCACGTATACATGATTTCACATCCTTCACGAGAGACGGTCAGGACCTTCCATGGCTACACGCATCGTGCAAATGGCGCTCAACCAGCAGCAGCTCGAACTGATCGACCGGACCGTGGCGAGCGGCGTCGCCGCCGACCGCGCCGCGCTCGTCCGGCACGCGCTCCGGCGCTACGCCGCCCGCCACCTGCCGCCGCAGGACACGAATGTCCGCCCGGACGCGAGCGCCCGCCCGAACGTGGCCGTCGGCTGAGGAGGCGATCATGGCGCGCGAGGTTCTTCACGACTTCGTCCTCGAACCCGGCACCGGCAAGGCGCTGGAGGTCCGCAAGGGACAGATCATCCGGCTGGAGCAGATCGAGGGCGGCCAGTGCCTCGACTTCAACTGCTTCAACCTCCACGACTACAAGGAATATTTCCACACCGGCCGCACCCGCACGCTGCACGGGCTGCACCCCACCGCCGGGGACTTCCTGTGGTCCGCCCCGCCGCGCGAGCGGGCGATGATGTTCATCGCCGCCGACACGGCGAACGCCAACGACGTGATGTTCCCGCGTTGCAGCGCCAATCTCTACGAGTCGCTCTACGGCTTCTGCACCCACACCAACTGCCAGGACATCCAGGCCGAGGCGCAGCGCGAATACGGCCTGACGCCGGACGACGTGCACGATTCCTTCAACCTGTTCATGTGCACCGGCGTCGACGACAAGGCCCGCCCCTACATCACCCGGCAGGCCTCCAAGGCCGGCGACTATGTTGACCTGCTGGCGCTGATGGACGTGCTGGCGGTGCCCAACATCTGCGGCGCCGACATCATGCGCACCAGCAACTTCTCGCTGAAGCCGGCACGGATCAGCATCCTGCAGGCGACCGAGGAGGATCTCGCCGCCGTTCCCGCCCTACCGAGCTGGCGTACGCAGCGCACCGTCGCCGACTTCCGCCAGAAGCAGATCCGGGTGGAACGCGAGCTGAGCCGGGACACCTCCTACGTCGCCGACTTCGCCAACGCGCCGATCCAGACCTCGCTGCTCGACGTGCCGCTGGACGAGGAGGAACAGGCCCTTTTCGACCGCCTGAAACGGAGCGAGCTTTACGACGGGGACGGGGCGGCGCTGCGCGACATTCTCTTCAGCTGGTGGGAGGAGGAGCACCTCGCCCGCTGATCCCGCCCCGGCGCCGGGTGCCGGATCCTCGGCGCCAAGATACCATCGACGCCGAACACCATCGACGCCGAACACCTGCGACGCCGACACCTGCGACGCCGACACCTGCGACGCCGACACCTGCGACGCCAAGACATCCGTGACGGGAACATCAGCGACGGGAACGCCATCGACACAAGACGCCAGCGACGCAGAACGACATCGCCGTTCAGACAAGAGGGGAGAACGTGCCGTGACCCAGCCTGCCGGGATCCGTACCGCCGGAGCGAGCGCCGCCGCAAGGGCGCCGCGCGCGCACCGCCCTACCACGACCATGCCTGCCACGACCATGCCTGCCGCCTTCCATGGTGCGCGCGGGGCCGCGTGCCTTGCCGCGTGCCTTGCGGTCCTGCTTGCCCTGCCGGCCCGCGCCGACACCGCCGGCAAGCCCGAGGTTCCCGCCTTCATGGACGTGGTGGCCGGCGCCCCCGGGGCCGCGCCGGCCGTCGACATCGGCAAGCTCGACGAGGCCGTGGGCGAGGGCATGGTGCGCCGCGAGGCCACCGCCGCCGAGAAGAAGGTCATCGAGCTGAACAATGTGATGTTCGGCATCTATGACGCCAACCTGAAGAAATTCATCCGCAACCTGCGCGAACAGAACCCGATCATCATCGGCCTGTTCAACGGCGACGGCGGATCGATGATCCTCTACCCCCCCGGCAAGGCGCCCATCGTCGCCCCGCCGGTGGCGCCGGTCTACCGGCTGGTGAAGTCGGTGGGGCACAGCTCGATGGCGGTGTTCCAGCTCGTCGCCACCTCGGTGCGCGATCCGGCCGGCGACACCTCCTGGCGCGCGCCCGCCACCGCCTATCGCGCCAGCCTGCAGGAGGCGCTCGGCAGCCTCGACGCCATCGAGATGACCGGCGAGCAGCGCGCGGTGATGCGCGAGCTGATCACCCGCAACATCGCCTTCCTCGATTCCTGCCTCGGCAAGGGCACCTACACCTATGCCGAGCTCGAAGCCTTCGCCTATGGCCTGCGCCCGCTCATCGGCAAGGCCACCGAGATCGCCGGCCTCGCGCAGGTGGAGCACTGGACCGGCGTGCTGAAGGACTGGCGGCGCATGCTCGGCGACGACTGGGCGCGCACCTACGCCGTCACCAACACGCTCTATGTCACGCGCCGCAACAACATCCTGTTCACGCTGCTCGCCCAGCAGATGGGCCGCGAGGCCATCAACACCCGCCTGCTGCTGCTGGAGACCTCCGCCTTCCAGACCAAGCCGCAGCAGATGCTGGAGCTGCTCGCCCGCATCGTCGCGGACCGCGCGCTCGGCAAGGTGTTCTTCTCCGACTACTACCTGATGGATTCCGAGCTGCTCACCGACGGCACCCGCAAGGCGATGACCGATCTCGCCGCGCAAGCGGGAGAAGAAGTGCTGATGCCCCCGCTGGCGCCCTTCCTCACCAATGCCTGGCCCTGGCAGACCAGCGCCGAGTTTGGAACGGGTCCAAGTCAGATAGACTGGAAGTGAAGCCGGGTGCATAACTACCTTCGCCGGGCAAGCAAGCGTCAAGCAGGCCCGGCGTGGGCGCCAACCCGCAAGCCAGGAGGAAACCGATGCAGGTCGGGATGTCGCGCCGGGGATTTCTGCGCGCGGGCGCCCTTGCGGGCGTCGCGCTGAAGGTCTCCTTCCTCACCCCCGCCGCGCAGGCGCGGCTGATCGAGACGCCGCCGCGCCCCGGCCCGGACTGGCTCACCCCCGACGGCAAGCCGAAATACCGGCTCGACGCCATCGCCAAGGTCACCGGCGCCAAGACCTTCGCACGGGACTACCGCGCGCCGGACCTCGCCGGCTGGCCGAAGGAGCAGTCGCACGCCTTCCTCATCCACGCCACCAAGGCCGACCATACCTTCGAGGGCATCGACCTCTCCGTCCTCGGCGAAGGGCTGAAGCCCGACCGCATCGTGCTGCACGAGGACCTGATCGCCGACGGGATCACCACGCCGCATCCCGATTTCTTCGGCGACGTCTTCCTGGTGCCGAAGGGCGAGACGCCGCGCCTGCTCGGCCAGCCGGTCGCCCTGCTCATCTACCGCGACTTCGCCCGCTACGACGCCGCCAAGCGGACGGTCCGCTTCGACGATTCCGTGGTCCGCTACGGCGCGAAGACGCCGTTCAACCCGCCGCCCCATTACGGCGCCTCGCGCTATGTGCGCATCGACGGCGGCACGCCCGACGCCGAGGACGTGTTCTCGCCGTTCAAGGACACCGCCATCTTCGGCTCCTTCTCCGGCGACGCGGTGGTCTGGCCGCCGGCCGGCGAGGGCGACGCCATGGCGCGCGGCATGGCCGCCGCCGCGCAGATCGAGCGCGACATCGCCGCGGCCGGCGACGGCGACCTCGTGCTGAAGCGGCACTATTTCTCGCAGTCCATCGACGCCTCCGCCATGGAGGCCGACAACGGCAATGTCTGGTACGACGCGGAGAGCGGCGTGCTGCACATCATGGCCGCCTCGCAGTCGCCCTACGAGGTGGCGGAAGTGTCGGCCGGGATGGTGACGAAGTCGAAATTCCGCCTGACCGAGGTGGACCTCAAAGTCGGCTACACGGTCGGCTACGGCACCAAGGACCATTATCTCTTCCCGTTCCTCTCGGTGGTCGCGGGGCTCTATGGCGAGGGCCGGCCGGTGCGGCTGGCCAATGACCGCTTCGAGCAGTTCCAGACCGGGCTCAAGCGGCATCCCTTCTGGATGGACAATACGCTGGTGATCGACCGCGCCACCGGCAAGTTCCGCATCATGACCGGCCACTTCAAGACCGATGGCGGCGGGCGGGCCAACTACTCCTTCTCGGTCTCCTTCGTCGGCGCCACCGCCGCGCAGTCGATCTACTACCTGCCGAAGAGCGACTTCTCCGCCGCCGCCTTCGCCTCGCGCGCCGTGGAGGCGGGCTCCACCCGCGGCTACGGCACGCTGCAATCCATGTCGGCCACCGAGATGATGGTCGACGAGGCGGCCGAGCTGCTCGGCCTCGACGCCATCGAGCTGCGCCTGCGCAACGTGTTCCGCTCCGGCATGAAGAACACCCAGGGCGCCATTCCCGGCGGCGCGCTGCGCAACGAGGAGATCCTGCTCAAGGCGCGCGCCCATCCGCTGTGGGCGGAACGGGCCGGGAAGAAGAAGGCGTATGAGGCCGCCAATCCCGGCAAGAAATACGGCGTCGGCTACGCCCATGTGCAGAAGGACTACGGCACCGGCGCCGAGGCCGCCCTCGCCTCGCTCGAGATCGACCCGCAGGGCCGCATCCGCTTCCGCCATGTCGCCCACGAGATGGGGCCGGGCGTGACCACCTCGCAGGCGATCATGGTCGGCGAGATCCTCGGCCGGGTGCCGGACGAGACCGAATACGGCGTCGTGCGCTGGCCGCAAATGCCGCTGGAGACCACCGACGAGCCCTACACGCTGAGCCAGGAGGAGGAGGACCGGCGCAAGGAGAACCCGCGCTGGACCCCGCGCATCACCTCGCCGATGAGCGCCACCAACAGCGTCTATTATCTCGGCCATGCGACGCGCGAGGCGGCGCGCATCCTCGTCGATCTCGCGCTCTGGCCGGCGGCGCGCGCGCTGTGGTCGCGCGGCACGGGCGGCGGCATGCTGGCGCCCTACGACGTGCGGCGCGAGGAGCTGAGCCTCGCCAACGGCATGCTGAACGCCGGCGGCCTGCCCCCGCTCGCCTTCGAGGCGGTGGCGGCGGAGGCCCACCGGATGGGCCTGCCGGTCGGCGTGAGCGTGCACACCTTCAACCGCTGGCAGTGGACCGAGGCGGAGTTCGACATTCCCGGCCGCGGGCGCGAGCGGCGCGTGGTCGACGCGCTCGCCTTGCGCTATGGCGAGGGCGCCCCGGCCGAGCGCCGGCAGCTGGAGACCACCGGCGGCTGGCACTTCATCGAGCGCGCCGCCGTCTCCTATCCGCCGACCCAGCGCAACAATGCCGGCGTCACCTATTACGCGCCGATGGCGACGCTGGCCGAGGTGATGGTGGACACGGCCTCCGGCGCGGTCACGCTGCTGTCGCACCATTCCATCCTCGAATGCGGCCGGCAGGTGGTGCCCGAGCTGGTCTCCGGCCAGGTGCAGGGCGGCATCGCCATGGGCATCGGCCACGCGCTGAAGGAATACCTGCCGCTCTACGAGGACGGGCCGGGCGACGGCACCTGGAACTGGAACCGCTACGAGCTGCCGCGCGCCCTCGACGTCGCGCTCTGGACGCAGACGGCGGAGGTGCTGCCGCCGCTCTCCGACAGCGACCCGCCCAAGGGCATCGCCGAGGTGGTGATGATCGCCGTGGTGCCGGCCATCGCCAACGCCGTGACGCACGCCATCGGCAAGCGCTTCTACGACCTGCCGATCACCCCCGAGAAGGTCCGGGAGGCCCTGTCATGACCCTGCCGACGAAGCCGCTCGCCCTCACCGTCAACGGCCAGCCGGTCGGCCCGCTCGACGTGCCGGAGGGGCTGATGATGCAGGACTTCCTGCACGAATATCTCAACCTCACCGGCGCCCGCATGGGCTGCGGGCAGGGCATCTGCCACGCCTGCACGATCATGGTGGAGGAAGCCGACGGCGCCGTTCGCGAGATGCGCACCTGCATCACCGGCGCGCACTGGTTTGCCGGCAAAAAGGTGGTGACCATCGAGGGCCACGCCCAGCACGACGCGCAGGGCGGGCTGGTCGCCCTCTCCCCGGTGCAGCAGGCCTTCATCGAGCACTTCGCCTTCCAGTGCGGCTACTGCACGCCGGGCTTCGTCACCGGCGCGACCGTCCTCATCGACCAGCTCAAGCGCGCGCCCATCCCCCGCGCGGAGCTCGAGAAGACGGTCACGGAAGCGCTCGACAAGCATATCTGCCGCTGCACCGGCTATGTCCGCTACCACACCGCGGTGCGCGACCTGATCCTCAACACGCCCGGCCTGCTGCGCGGCTGAGGGGGAACGCCATGACGAAGCGGACCATCCTGCTCACGGCGGCCGCCCTTGTGGTCATCGGCGCCGTCGCCGTCGCAAGCGTGTTCTTCGGCGCCCTCGAGACGAGCGTGGTGTCGAAGGACGTCGACACGCCGCTGAGCGCGCAGGAGATGCAGCGCCTCGCCGAGCGCGGCGCCTATGTGGCGGTCGCCGCCGACTGCTACGCCTGCCACACGGCGAAGGACGGCCCGGCCTGGGCGGGCGGGCTCGCCTTCGAGACGCCCTTCGGCACGCTCTACGCGACCAACATCTCGCCGGACAAGGAACACGGCATCGGCGCCTGGACGCGGGCGGAGTTCCACCGCTCGGTGCGCGACGGCGTGGCCAAGGGCGGCCGGCACCTCTACCCGGCCATGCCCTACGCCTCCTATCGCGAGATGACGGAGGAGGACGTCGACGCCGTCTACGCCTTCCTCATGACGCGCGAGCCGATGCCGGTCCCGAACCGCGAGAACCAGCTCTCCTTCCCCTTCAACATCCGCCAGTCGCTGACCTTCTGGAACCTCGTGAACCTGCGGCGCTCGGGCTTCGAGCCGGATCCCGCGCGCTCGGAGGTCTGGAACCGGGGCCGCTACGTCGTCGACGCGCTGGCCCATTGCGGCGAGTGCCACACGCCGCGCAACCTGCTGCAGGGCATGAAGCCCGGCGCCTATCTCGAAGGCGCGGTGATCGAGGGCGTGGAAGCCCCCGACATCACCAAAGAGGGCCTCACGCGGATGGGCTTCGACCCGGCGACGCTCGCCGCCTTCATGAAATCGGGCGTCTCGGCGCAGGGCTCGATGACGCACCAGATGTTCGAGGTGGTCCATTTCTCCACCCAGTACCTGACCGACGACGACCTCAAGGCGATGGCCGCCTATCTGTTCGACCTCGACGCGATGCCGGCCACCTCCACGCCGCCGCCGGCGCCCGCCCCGGTCGACGTGGCGCCGCCGGTCGCCAGCGCGGCGCGCAGCACCTATCTCAATCTGTGCGCCGGCTGCCACGGCGCGGAAGGGCAGGGCATCCCGCATGTCGCCGTGCCCCTGTCCACCAATGCCTCTCTGCGCCTGGAAAGCCCGCGCAACTTCGTGCGCGCGGTGCTCAACGGCATCCCCGCCCAGCGCTTTCCCGGGCTGGAGCGCATGGAGGCGATGCCGCCCTTCGCCGACCTGCTCGACGACCGCGAGCTGGCCGATCTCACCAACTGGATGCGCGCCCGCTGGGGCGGCCGGCAGCCGGCTGTGACGCCCGAGGATATCGCGAAGCTGCGGGAGCGGGGACATGGGGGCTCCTGAGGCGGCCCCCGAGGGCAGCTCCTGAGGGCAGCTCCTGAGGGCTGACGCATCCTGTCCCAAAACGCGCGGAATAGAAGATACGTACCGTAAAGTGAGGCGCCCGGCTTGCCGGGGGACCGGACGACCCCCTACCGCTTTGAAGGTGCGGAACGCCGCGCCGGGCCCGACGAACGGGCGACGGCCGGCGGACTGTGCCGATCGGGGGGTACGATCATGATGAAGAGCAAGACCGCCACCGCCGCGCTGGGCTTCCTTCTGGCCTTCGGCCAGGCCGGATGGTCGTCGGACCTGCCGACCAAGGCGCCGGCCGCCGCGCCGGTGGCGCAGTCCGGCATCTGGGGCGCCATCGCCTATTCGCGCACGGACGGCAAGCACGGCTTCTTCTGGGGCGCCGACAAGCGCCGCGAGGCGGAAGAGACCGCCTTCAAATATTGCGAGAACGCCGGCGGCAAGAGCTGCTCGGTCGTCACCGTGTTCCGCAATCACCGTCACTGGGACGACGATGACGGCAGCGGCTTCCCTTATAATCACTGCGCGGCGCTCGCCGTCGACGCGCAGGCTTCGCCGCTGTCGCCGGCCAACGCCTCGACCCCCTGGGCGGCGGCGTCGGCCACCACGCGCAAGGCCGCCGAGGACAAGGCGCTGAGCAAATGCGACGCGCGCGGCAGCACCTGCAAGATTCGCGAGTGGGTCTGCACCTGAGAGGCTGACGGCGGACACCGAGACGGCCGGCGGGGAGGGGCGCCCGCCCCCCGTCGGCGCTGCCGTCGCCGCCGCTCAGGCCGGCATCGCCGGCGTGAGCAGGTCGGACAGGCCGACCCGGCGCAGCATCTCCGCCCGCAGCCGGTCGAGCACCGCGAAGCCGACATCGGCGCCGTCCTGCGCCGGGTCGATATGGACCCGGAACGGCCGCTGGCCGAAGGGCGCGTCGACCACACGCACGATCGCCTCGGCCACCGCCGACACATCGGCATCCGGCGGCACGATCTCCGCGAAGGCCTTCTGCACCTGCGCGCCGAAGCCGGCATAGGGCCCGGCCTCGTACTCGCCGGCCACCGCCTCGTCGGCCGGCGAGCCGGCATGGGCGAAGTGATGGGTGCCGGAGGTGAAGGCGCCGGGCACGACGATCGAGGTTTCGATGCCCCAGCGCGAAAGCTCGCGGGCATATTGCACGGCGATGGCGTCCATCGCCGCCTTGGCGGCGAAATAGGGCGCCAGATAGGGCGGCGTGCCGCCCGCCGAGCTCGACGACGACACCCACACCAGCAGGCCCCGCCGGCGCGCGCGCAGATGCGGCAGCACGGCGCGGTTGACCCGCTGCGTGCCGAGCACGTTGCTGTCGTAAAGCTGGGCGTACTGCTCCGGGGTGAAGGCCTCGGCCGGGCCGAACGCCATGTGCCCGGCATTGTGCACGAGCACGTCGATGCGCCCGGCCTCGGCGATCACCCGCGCCACCGCCGCGTCGACCGAGGGCTGCGACTGCACGTCGAGCTCGACGGCGCGCAGGTCCGCGCCGCTCTCCCCGGCGAGGCGGGCGAACGTTTCGGCCGTGCCGGCATTGCGCCCGGCGATGTCGCGCATCGAGGCGTAGACGGTGTGCCCGTCCCGCGCCAAGGCTTCGGCGGTCAGCCGGCCGAAGCCGCTGGACGCGCCGGTGATGAGCACGATCTTGCGGTCCGTGCTGCGTTCCATGGGACTGTCCTTTCGCGTTCCGGGCCGCTCAGTCCATGCCGCCATTGGCGCGCAGGACCTGGCCGTTGACCCAGCCGCCCTCGGGGCCGGCGAGGAAGGAGACGACGGCGGCGATGTCCTCCGGCGTGCCCAGCCGCTCCAGCGGGTTCATCTTCGCCATGCGGTCGATCAGCTCGGGCGACTTGCCGTCGAGGAACAGCGCGGTCGCGGTCGGACCCGGCGCCACCGCGTTGACGGTGATGGAGCGCCCGCGCATCTCCTTCGACATGACCGCCGTCAGCGCCTCGACCGCCGCCTTGGTGGCGGAATAGACGCCGTATTTCTCCAGCCGCAGGCCGATGACCGAGGTGGAGAAATTGATGATCCGCCCGCCCTCGCGCAGCCGCTTGCCGGCCTCGCGCAGGGCGTTGAACGTGCCCTTCAGGTTGACCGCGACGTGGCTGTCGAACAGCGCGTCGTCGGCCTCCGCAATGGCGGCGAGCTTCATGATGCCGGCATTGTTCACCAGCACGTCGACGCCGCCGAACGCCGCCTCGGCGCTGTCGAAGACGCGGCGCATGGCGGCCGGATCGCTCACATCGGCCTGCGCGGCGACCGCACGGCCGCCCGCCGCCTCGATCTTGCGCACCAGCGCCTCGGCTTCCGCCGCGCCGCCCGCATAATTGACGACGACGACGAAGCCGTCGCGCGCCAGCCGCTCGGCCACCGCCGCGCCGATGCCCCGCGAGGCACCGGTGACGATCGCCACCTTCCGATGATCGGTGTTCATGATGTCCTCCATTGCTCGGTCGCCACCACGGCGACGGGGTGGATATGCCACCTGTCCCGGATGAGATAATCGCGTTAGTTTCGGCATTTCTATTCAATCAGAACGAACAATGGTGGCGCCATGGACCGCCTCGACGCGATGCGCCTGTTCACCCGGATCGTGGAGCGGCGCAGCTTCACCGAGGCCGCGCACGACATGGACGTGCCGCGCTCCACCGTGACCACCGTCATCAAGCAGATGGAGGAGCGGCTCGGCGTGCGCCTGCTCCAGCGCACCACCCGCACCGTGCGCCCGACCCTCGACGGCGAGGCATGGTACCGCCGCTGCCTCGCCATACTCGACGACGTGGAGGACGCGGAGGGCGCCTTCGGCAATGCCGAGCCGAAGGGCATGCTGCGCATCGACGTGCAGGGGACCATCGCCCGGCACTTCCTCCTGCCGGGATTGCCCGATTTCTTCGCCCGCCATCCCGGGATCGAGCTGTCGATGAGCGAGCGCGACCGCTGGGTCGATCCGGTGCAGGAGGGCGTGGACTGCGTGCTGCGCTATGGCGAGCTGCCGGCGAGCGACCTCGCCGCGCGGCGGGTGGCGACGCTGGAGCGCCTGACCTGCGCCGCGCCTTCCTATCTGGAGCGCTTCGGCACGCCGGCCACCCTCGACGATCTGGCCGGGCACCGCATCGTCGGCATCCGGCTCCTGAGCTCGGGGGCGCTGACGCCGGTCGCGTTCCAGGTCGGCGGCACGCTGCGCCGGATCGAGCTGCCGGCGCCCTTCTCCGTCACCGGGCCGGAGAGCTATCTGCTCGGCGTCCGGCTCGGGCTCGGCCTCGCCCAGGTGCCGCGCTTCCATGTCGAGAAGGAACTGGCGAGCGGGGCGCTGGTCGAACTGCTCGCCGACACCCCGCCGCCCCCGGCGCCGGTCTCGCTGCTCTATCCGCGCAGCCGCCAACTCTCCCCGCGCGTGCGGGTCTTCCTCGACTGGGCCGCCGGCCGCTTCGCCGGCCATGGCGGGCCGGGCGATCCGCGCCGAGGCGCGGTCAAATAGACGAAGCAGGCGGCTGCGATTATCGTCCCGGCGGGATGCTTCGCCTCAGCATCTTCGTGCCCGTCTCGGCCCCGCAGGTGAAGGAAAACAGGGATGATCGCCGCTTCTGTCAAATTATCCGCATTCGCTATCACGATATCACTTCTTGCCGCGGGAACGGCGGCGCCTGTCCGGGCGTCCGATGACTGCGCGAATGCGAGCGCCCAGTCGACGATGACCGAATGCTACGGCAAGGCCCTCGCCGCCATCGACAAGGAGCTGAACGAGAACTTCCGCAAGATCGAGAAGCGGCTCGGCGACGATGCCGATACCCGGAAGCGGCTGGTCGCCGCCGAGCGCGCCTGGGTGGCGTTCCGCGACGCCGAATGCGGCTTCTCCACCTCAGCGGCGGAGGGCGGCAGCCTCTACCCGATGACGCTCGCCATCTGCCGGACGGAGCTGACGCGGCAGCGCAACGAGCAGCTCAAGGCCTATCTCGCATGCGAGGAAGGCGATGTGAGCTGCCCGGTGCCGCCGCAATAGCGCGCGGGCTGTCGACAGGGCGTTGTGGACGGCCTAGTAATCGGGAAGCTGAGATCATTATGGATCGTCCCGATGGATCCCCTGAGCGACATCATCGCGCTGCTGCGGCCCCATACCGCGATCTCCAAGCCGATCACCGGGCGGGGCCGCTGGGGCGTGCGCTACGCCGCCCATGACGCGCCCGGCTTCACCCTCATCCTGAAGGGCGAATGCTGGATTGCCTTCGAGGGCCGGGAGCCGATGGCGCTGCGCGAGGGGGATTTCCTCCTGCTGCCCTCCACCCCGGCCTTCACGCTGAGCAGCCATCCGGGCGTCGAGGGCGTGCCGCGCGCGCCGATGGAGGTGGCCGTCCGGCACGGCGAGGCGGAGGGCGCGGCGGACTTCGAATCGCTCGGCGGCACGTTCCGCATCGAGCCGGTCAACGCGCCGCTGCTGCTGGCGCTGCTGCCGCGCCTGATCCACATCCCCGCCGCGCACGGGCGGACCGGCCGGCTCGGCCGCATGATCGGGCTGATCATGGAGGAATGCGCCAGCGAGGAACCCGGCCGCGAGATGGTGCTCCAGCGCCTGCTCGAAGTGCTGCTCGTCGAGGCGCTCCGCTGGCAGGGCATCGCGGCGGCCGACGGCCGGGCCGGGCTTCTCAGCGGCCTGCGCGACCCCGCCCTCGCCCGCGCCCTGCGCGCCCTGCATGCGGATGTCCGGGCCGGCTGGACGGTGGCGGATCTCGCCAGGATCGCCGGACAGTCCCGCTCCGCCTTCGCCGCCCGCTTCGGCGAGGTCCTCGGCTGCGGGCCGATCGAATATCTCGCCCGCTGGCGGATGGCGCTCGCCAAGGATGCGCTGATCCGGGGAACGAAGACGCTGGAAGGGATCGCCGGCGAGATCGGCTACGAATCCGCCAGTGCCTTCAGCACGGCGTTCCGCAAGCGGCTGGGCTGCCCGCCGGGAAAATTCGCCCGCACCGGCGGTGGGGCCGTGCCGTTTTCTGGACAGTTGGAAATTTAGTCTGGACTTCGGATTATGTATCGTCCGATCATTCGGCCTTAACAAGAGGCCCATCCCCAGAACGGATGGAGCCCCCGATGCCCACGATACTGATCACCGGCACCTCTTCCGGCTACGGCCGGGAAACCGCCCGCCGCTTCCTGGCCGAAGGCTGGAATGTCGTCGCCACCATGCGCACGCCGGACGCCGATGTCCTGCCGCGTTCGGAGAGGCTGAGAATCCTCCCGCTCGACGTGACCCGCGCGGAGAGCATCGCCGCGGCCGTCGAGGCCGCGGGGCCCATCGACGCGCTGGTCAACAATGCCGGCATCGGCGTGGTCGGCGCCTTCGAGGCCACGCCGATGGCGCATATCCGCAAGATCTTCGACACCAACACCTTCGGCGTGATGGCCATGTGCCAGGCGGTGATCCCGCAGATGCGCGCGCGCCGGGCCGGGGTCATCGTGAACGTGACCTCGACCGTCACCCTCGCCGCCATGCCGCTGGCGGCGGCATACACGGCCAGCAAGCAGGCGATCGAAGGCTTCACCGGCTCGCTCGCCCATGAGCTCGGCCACTTCGACATCCGCGCCAAGCTGGTGGAGCCGGGATACGGCCCGACGACCCGCTTCGCGCAGAACACCGGCGTCCGCATCGAGGATCTCATCCCCGCCGCCTATGCCGATTTCGCGGCGCCGATCTTCGCCGGCTTCGCCCATCCGGCGCTGACCACCAAGGAGACGGACGTCGCCGAGGCGGTGTGGGCCGCCGTCAACGACACGACCGGCCGGCTCCACTTTCCCGGCGGAGCGGATGCGGCGGCCCTGCACGAGGCCCGCTTCGGCTGAGGGACGGGTTCCGGCGGACGCGGCCGTGGCCGGCTATCGGCGCGCCCGGCCGCCATCGCCGTTCCTTCGGCACGCCCTCTTGCCGCGCCGCTCGTGCGCATATATGGAATATATACGAAATATATAGGAGCGGTCGCGTGGGGATCGTCAATATCGAGGATGAGCTGCACGAGCAGCTGCGGCGGGCGAGCCGGGCCTCCTTTCGCTCGATCAACGCCCAGGCGGCGTTCTGGATCAGGATCGGCATGCTCTGCGAGCTGAACCCCGGCCTTACCTTCCAGGAGCTGGTGGCGCGCGAGCTGAAGGAGGCGGGCGTCGACGCCCGGGCTCTCCCGACGGCGGCGGCATGACGAAGACGCCGGCCGAAATCGAACTCCTCGCCGAGTCGGGGCGCCTGCTCGCCTCGGTGTTCGCCTATCTGGACGGGCAGCCGCTCGCCGGATCGACCACGCTGCAGGTCAACGACCTCGTCGAGGCCTTCATCGTCGACCGGCTCGGCGCCCGGCCCGCCAGCAAGGGCCAGTACGGCTATGGCTTCGTGCTGAACAGTTCGAGGAACGAGGTCGTCTGCCACGGCGTGCCGTCGAAGGACGAGATCCTGCAGGACGGCGACATCGTCAATTTCGACATCACGCTCGAGAAGGACGGCTATATCGCCGATTCCAGCAAGACCTTCCTCATCGGCAACGTCGCGCCGGCGGCGCGGCAACTCGTGCGCGCCACTTATGAGGCCATGTGGAAGGGTATCCGCGCCGTGCGGCCGGGAGCGCGGCTCGGCGACATCGGTCACGCCATCGAGCGGCACGCGAAGCGGAACGGCTATTCGGTGGTGCACGACTATTGTGGCCACGGCATCGGGCGGGAGATGCACGAAGCCCCGAATGTGCTGCATTTCGGCAAGCCCGGAACCGGCCTCGCCCTGCGCGAGGGCATGGTGTTCACGATCGAGCCCATGCTCAATCAAGGGCGCCGGACGGTGCGGACCGAGGAGGACGGATGGACCGTCGTCACCACCGACGGGAAGCTCTCCGCGCAGTTCGAGCACACCGTCGCGGTGACGCGCGACGGCGTCCGCGTGCTGACGCTGCGCCCGGAGGAAGCACGGCCCGCCGCATGAACCGCGACGCCGGCCCGTCCTGAGGGATACCGGACCTTGTCTTCGGATGGCCGGAAGCCGCCGGGTGCCGTGAAGGCGCTCGCGGCCTATTCCTCGGCGGAGGCGGTACGGATCAGCGAACCGAGCATGCCCTTGCGCTTGGCCTCGTAGTAATAGCCGCTGGCATAGAGCATCACCGCCCGCTTCTCGTCGCGGCCGGCGACCCGGTAGGCGTTGGCGAGATAGGCGACCGCGTAGGTCATGTTGGTGTTGGCGTCGAGCAGATCGCGCGGCGCGCCCCGGAAGCCGAGCCCGCGCGCGGTATCGACGCGGATCTGCATCAATCCCCAATAGGGCCCGTGGCGCTGGCTCGGATCGAACTTGCTCTCCCGCCAGGCGACACGGCGTATGAGCCGCGCGGGGACGTCGAAACGCCGGGCGTGGCGCTCGATCAGGGCTTCGATATGCGGGGGCGCGCGTTCGGCGGTCAGCCGGCCCCTGACGGGCTCGGGAGCGTCGTCGATGGGCGCCGCCGCATTCCCCACGGGGGCCGCGACGTCCTCGCCGATCGCGTCCTCTCCGGTCGCGTTCTGGCCGGCCGCGGCGTCACGCGACGGCGCCGCCTCTTCCGGCGCGGCTTCCACGAGCGCGGCCGGTACCGGCGCCGGTTCGGAGAGGCGCCTCGGCGGCAGCGGCGCCAGCGCCGCCATGACGAGTTCGCGCTTCTCGACAAGCCGCTTCGGCGGCAGGGGGACGGACGACTCGATCGGGGCGAAGGAGCTCAAGGCGCCGGAGGGCAGGACCTGTGACGGAACCTGCGGCGGAGCGGCGATGCTCTGCTGGATCGCCTCGATCCCGGAGGTCGCCTGCGCGCGGGCGACGAACGTCCCGCCGGGCGAGGGCCGGCGCGGCGGATCGGTCAGCCACCCCGCATAGGAAGGAGCGACAAGACCCGTCGCATCATAGGCGGCAGGCGCGGAGAACCCGGCCGACATGGCCCCGTCGATCGAGGGCCAGACATTCCGGGGCGTCGCGGCGGAGGATTTCAGCAGCACGATGTGAGCCGGCCGCGCCGGCCCGGATTCAGCCGCGGCCCATGCCGGCGACGAGCCGGAGATCGGGCCGGAAAGGAACGCCCCCGCCAGCGCGAGCACCGCCGCCGCAGGGAACCTTCCGCCCATCCATTGCTGTGTCGTTCGCCATTCCACGCCGCGTCTCTAGCACAATTCGTTAACAGCCGAAACGCTGCGCACCGGCAACGGTCCCGCACGGTCCGGCCACAAGCTCCCGATCGCGTTGCAGATCGCCGGGGAAAGCGCGTTACGTGGTCAATGCCTCCGCCCCTTCGATGGGCAGCGAGAGGCAGAATGTCGAACCGTTCCTGTCGCTGGCGGCCAGCGTGAGGTCGCCGCCGTGCTGGCGGGCGATCTCACGTGAAATGTAGAGGCCCAGGCCGGAGCCGTTCGCCGGTTGGCCCACGGCGCGATAGTATTTCATGAATATGAACTCGCGATCTCCGGGCGCCACGCCGGTGCCCTGATCCGTCACATGTACAAAAGCCACGCCTTGATCCGTCGACAGCCGTACCGTCACGGGACCCGGCGCGGCGGAGTATTTCATGGCGTTCTGGATCAGGTTCTGGACCGCGATCTCCAGCAGATTCCGGTCGCCTTTCACCGTGACGCCCCCACCGTCGATAAAGCTGACCCGTCCGGCGGCATCGTCATCCAGCCCCGCTTTCACGGTGCGCAATACCTCGTTCACATCGACGGAGCCGGTCGTGGGAAAAGCTTTCTGTCCGCCATGGAGCCGGTCGCCGGCCAGGACGTTTTCGATCAGCAACGACATCCTCTTGACCGTCTGGCGGATCCGGGTGGTGCGTAGCCGGGTGTTGTCGGTACTGTCCACGGAAGACAGATTGTCCGCAGCGGCCGAGATCACGGCCAGAGGGCCGCGAAATTCGTGCGACACCAACGCCACGAAGTCCCGTTGCTGAGCCAGGGCGTCGTTCACTGCGTCCAGGGACTGTCTGAGCTTGAGTTCGAGCAGATGGCGCCGGTCCACTTCGGCGTTGAGCGAGGTGTTTCTTTCCGCGAGTTCCGCGGTCCTTTCGCGCACCTTGATCGTCAGATCACGTTCGGCTGCCTGGGAAATAGCGATAATGCGATTCTGTTCCGCTCGTAAACGACGCTCGGCACGCTGTCCGGCCACAAGACCCGAGAGCAGGATTAAAGCCAGGCCGAATGCCGCCGCAAATCCGGCCATCCAAAAATGCTGCCGGCGCATCGGCGCCAGATGGTCGAGCGCAGCCAGCGTAAGCAACTGGTACTGCGTATTGATTAACGGCTGACGCCGTACCAAATAGGGACGGCCGTCGATGAGCCATTGATCGGCTTGGCCCATGCCGGGCATCGCGCGCACGTCCATGGGCTCACCCGGTCCCTCGTTGCCGTCCCCAGATCGCAAGGTGTCCGGCGGCAGAAGCGCCGCCACATTGCGCAGCATGAATGGCGCGGACGAAGCGGTGGTCACACGTCCCTGAAGGTTCACGATCAGCGAAATGTGTTGTCCTGTCAGATAGAGCGCCACATCCGGTGCGTCGAACTTTACCGTGACTGAGCCCAGCGGCATGTCGTCAATATCGTTGATACGACTGGCTACGAAGTAGGACGCCGTTTGGGTCAGGCGAGCAATGCCGAATTGTTGCCCCTTGCCGTCGCGCAGCGCGTCGATGAGGTAAGCACGACCCGTATAGATCTGCCCCACGATGTTGAAGGACTCGGCCCATTGGCTGGCGATCACCGTATCGTGCGACAGATTGTTCAAGTAGATTCGGGCATAGCGCAGATCATTGGACAGCCGGGTCATGAAATCGCCCACCCTGCGGACCAACGGGTCGCTCGTGAACTTTGCCGCGCGCTCTTCACGCGTCAATTCGGCCAGTCCGGGCGGATCGACGCGATAGCGTTTGGCGAGCTGGACCACCTGATTCTGGTGCGCCACCATATTGGCCACGCTGGTCAATTCCGTGAACAGCCGGTCGACGACACGTGCGGTCGTTTCGGCTTCATATTCGGCGCTGGCCGCTAGGCTGTTGAGCTGCGCTGTCATGATGCGCTGCGACATCCACCAACCCAGGCCAGCCATCAACGCCAACCAAGTCGCGGCAACGCCCAGCGTCACCCGGCGCACGAAATGCCCGGAAGCAACGCCGTCGATCGTGAGCGCTGCTGGGGTCATGAAAGACAAGCGAGGTGGCCACTGAGTGAAACCGGAGCATCGACGCCGTCCGCCGGATCCAGCGTCAGTGCCTGTGACGTTTGTGTTGTCAAGCATCCAAACAGGATGGACAGCGCAATGCTTAGATGTAATCGAATACCTTGGAAGCGCCGCACTGGAGGATGCCGTTGATGATCGATGAAGTGTCCGAACAGGGCGGTAACGCGATCTCCCCCCTCGTTTATCTTGTCGATGACGACGGGGATTTTCGCGAGGAAATGGTTTTTGGCCTATCCAGGCTGGGCCTGGACGTGCACGGCTTTCACAGTGCCGCGGCCCTCTACCGGGCCTACGCCGCCAAGCCCTCCGACATCGTCATTCTCGACATTGGTCTGGACGGCGAGGATGGTCTGTCCATCGCGGCCCATTTGCGGGCTTCGCAATCGGTCGGGATCGTCATGGCGACGGCCCGAAGCTCCATAGACGACCGGGTGAATGGCCTCAAGAAGGGAGCGGACGCTTACCTCGTCAAACCCATCGATGTTCGGGAGCTTGCCGCCACCGTGGTCGCGCTCAACGAGCGCCTCGGCAGGCACCGCGCCCCTTTGCCGCCCCCAACGCCCCGATGGGCGCTGGTGGAAGGTGGCTGGGTGCTCACCGACGGCATCGGCCATCGTCTCCGCCTGACCACCTCGGAACAATGTTTCCTGGGGCGCCTGTTCAGTGAGCGCGGCGAGACCGTAGCGCGGCACGCTCTCGTCGAAGCCCTGGGCGCCGACGTCCATGACTTTAACTACGCGCACCTTGACACCATTGCGAGCCGCCTGCGTCGAAGGGCCGAGAAAGCCAACATGCGGCTTCCTTTGCATGCCGTTCGCGGGGTGGGCTTCGCCTTCACCGACTAGACGCGTCACCTTAAATCTCACCTAGAGAAAGCGTCCGTTCCACTTGCTGTGGAGGGCGATCCGTCGACTATTGCCGCTGACACACAAGGTGTCGGCAGGTGGTCATTATATGACATTATCTACGATTTTTAATAATATTGAACAAAAATACACTAAAAATGGGAGAAAAATTCGCGTTCTAGGCATGCGAAGGCAGAGATGCGTCGCGCACATCGCGAGATGGATGCCCGAACTTGCCAGTGTGGAGCGCGGAGCCATTTACTTGCCAAGCCTGGATTTAGCGAAGAATTTCGGTCTTCTCGGCGGGGCTGCTGCACGTGGCCCGGGTTCGTCGTCGGCCACGCCCCTGTTCTTCCCGGGGGTTCAGGTTGCGGGCCCGTCCGCGGGATCGGTTGTCCACCCGATCCGGCCTGAATTTCATGGCCCGCGAGCCATGCAGCTTCCGCCTTCGGAACAGTCTGGCCGCAGCGCCGTTCCGAAGCCTCCCTCAGCCTTCTCATAAATTCTTCAGCCGCCCGGCATCGGGACGGCGCGCTTTGTAATGGCGCCATGGCCCGGCTGCCCGCGACACCTCCACCGCACTCAATGATGCAGGTATCTGATGACCGTGCCGGCATCTATGCCGTCGACCGTGGAACGGGCGACACACCACCGGCTACGGCGTCGGCGGGACCCTGACCTGGTACGGCAATAACGGCTTCTACGTCGACGGCCAGGCCTCGGTGACGTGGTACGAGAGCGACCTGAAGTCCGATCTGGCGGGTACCCTCGCCAAGAATCTCGACGGCCTCGGCTACGCCTTCTCGGTGGAAGCGGGCCGGCGCTGCGAGGGCAGCCCGTCTGGCCGATGGCATTGCGAACGGGAAAGTTAAGAGTACCCATAGTGTAACCGGCTGACTAGAACAGTCAGCAAGTGACAGTTAGTGACATTGTAAATAAGTATAAATATATATGATAATAAAGATGGAGCGGGAATGTCATTCCATCTGCGCTGTAGAGGAGCGTGGTGCGTAGGGGTGGCCGCCGACGAAGTTCCTGGTCGAGTAGAAAGCAAAATCATCCAGGGTCTCTAGGGGCGACTTACCATGCCTTTGAAAAGGGAATTGCGGCGCAGTTGCTCTGCGCTGGCGATTGTGTGCGTGTTGGGAATGGCCGGCCCGGTCTTCGCCCAGACGGCGTCGAACGAGGAATTATTCAAGCTTATTCAGGAGCTTCAGACGAAGCAGAGGGCTCTTGAAAACAAGCTCGGAGCCGCAAACGGCGAAATTGCGCGGCTCAAATCTCAACAGTCAAGGAACTCGGCATTCGCCGCGGCCCCGGCGGTTGGCGTCCAGACCGGAAGCATCGATTCCGGCCCGATCGGCTTCAACCCGCCGCCTGATCCGAGACGCGCCGTCAGTACGACAAACGTGCGCGTGGAAGCGGGCGGCGGCTACAACGGAGCCGGCTTCGGCGAGGTCGGCGGCTCACTCGCCGTCCCACTCGGCGACAGATACGGCTTCCAGATCGATGCTCTGGGTGGCATGGCCGAGGAAAACGGCATTGCCGGCGCGGCCGCCCACCTTTTCTGGCGCGATCCCGAGGTTGGCGCGCTCGGTCTTTACGGGAGCTACCTCTACGGCACCGCAGACTGGGGCTTCGACTCCAACGGCTTTGCCAATTCCGGAATGTACGATTTCAAGGGCGGCCTTGAAGGTCAGCTCTATCTCGGACAATTCACCCTGCAGGGTATCGTCGGCGTCGAGTGGAACAATTTCGGGAGCGGGGATGCCTTTGGCTATTATGGCCAGAGCGAAGCGCGCTTCTTCGACGACATCCGGCTGGCCTGGTACGCGACAGACGACTTCAAGCTGAGCATCGGCCATCGCTATACGAACGGCGCGAATCAGCTTGTCGGCGGCCTTGAATACCTGGCCGATTTTGGAGGGGGAACGGCGGCGTCACTGTTCCTCGACGCGTCGTACAGCACCGAGCGCCCGGATTACGGCTATTACGGCGATCATTACTCGGGCGACGACTTCACGGTCCTGGCGGGCATCCGGGTCTATTTCGGCTCGGGCAGCACGCCGGCGCCTTCGACAAGCACCGGTGGCTACTTCTCGAAGGAGCACGGTTACATCCCGGCCAAGGCTCCCAGCCAGCCCGGTGGACGCTCGCTCAAGCAGCGGGATCGCGGCGATCTGATGCCGAGCTATCTCGGCTTCGACGTCGGCGATCTGCCGAAGGCACGGAAGGCGGCTGTCGTCGGTCTGCCCGGTGTGCCGGGAGCGCCGGGCAATCCTGGAACGCCTGGAACACCTGGAACACCTGGAACGCCCGGCGCTGCCGGTGCGCCCGGTTCGGACGGCACTCCCGGTACGCCCGGCAAGGACGGTCTTCCCGGTGCACCCGGTTCGAACGGTGATCCCGGCGCCCCCGGTGCGCCCGGCAAGGATGGTCTTCCCGGGACCCCCGGTTCGGACGGTCTCCCCGGTACACCCGGTTCGAGCGGCGAGCCCGGTACGCCCGGTCCGGAAGGGTCCCCCGGCGTCCCGGGCAGTCCTGGCCCGTCCGGTCCCCCCGGCCCTCCCGGACCTCCCGGTCCCTGAAGCTTCTGACGCCAGCGGCCGAAATCGAATGCAGCCGCTGGCGTGGCAGCACAATACGAGCAGCCCGTCTCGGTCGGGCGACGGGCTGCTCGACGCCCGATTTGATTGCGAAGGCTGACCATGACGGGACCAAAACTCGAGTGCTATGCGTTGCACGATCCTTCGCCGCAGCTGGTGGCGGCCGCCGCGGATCGGGACTGGATGGACGCGACCAACCAGCATTTCGCTTACCGCTGCACGCCCCTCTCCATTGCCAACGCTTCCGGGTGGGAGGTGCTGAATCCCGTCGGCTTCTCGGCCACCTGGACCGGATGGAACGGCAAGCAGGACGTCATTCTCCGCCCGCACGAGGCGGGCGTGAATCTGCGCCACACCGGGCTGTTCTTCGGCCACGGAATCCTGAGTTTCCACCCCGGCTATCTCTTCAGGACCGATCCCGACTGGACAATGTGGGTTCGTGGCTCTCCCAACCGTCTCAAGGATGGGATCCAGCCGCTCGATGGCATCGTCGAAACCGGCTGGCTGCCGTTCACCTTCACCATGAACTGGAAGTTCACGCGCCCCTGCACGGTGCATTTTGAGAAGGGAGAGCCCTTCTGCTTCATCACGCTGGTGCCGGCCGTCACGATCGAGAGCGTGCAACCGGTGATCCACCGCATCGCCGAAAATGCCGAACTGAACAGGGAATACAAATCCTGGACAAGCGAGCGGACGAAATTCAGCGCAGCCATCGACCTCGGTGATCCCCTGGCCAATGAACAGAAATGGCAAAAGAACTATCTCGTCGGCCGCTCGCCGAGCGGTAACTCCGTCGCCGGCGACAATCACCGCGTGAAGCGCAACCTCAAGGCGCCCATCTGGGCCGACAAGCCGCCCGCGTCGGAAGACTGAGCCCGCTCTGGCCCAGCGGATGAGGCGCACCCCGCATTTCGGCCCGCGGGAGCTGGAAAAGCGGGGAGCGGGTCACTCAGCGCCCCAGCCGACATCGGTACTTTGCCTGAAAGCTGACGCCCCGATGGAGTTGGCAGGCCCCCGAACCTCTTTTCGTCAGCGGCCCAAAGCCGTGTTCTCCAGGATGCCCATGCGGATCACGCTGACCCCGCCATCGGCGAGGTCCGGCAGGCGCGCGAAGCTGGGCCACGACGGCATAGGCGTCGGCGGGAATGTCGGCATAGCGCACGCCGTCAGCCCCTCGGGCGGTCGCACCTGTGGGGAGCGCGGCCGCGACCAATGCTGCCGGCGCTGCACGGGATGGGAGCTTGCGGGGCATGGCCGGTCTCCTTGCGCTCAGCGCGCTGCCGACACCATCTTGCGCCGCGCCTCGAGCGCGTCGTCGAAGGTCTGCTTGACCGGACCCAGTGCCTGTACGAACTCGAGCTGCTCGCCTTCCGAGCCGGTGCAGTAGATCAAGCGCCATCCGTCCGACTTGCCTTCGGTGATTCCGTTGGAGTTGGCTTCGAGCGGGGTTGCGCGACGCTCGGCCTCGTTCGCCACGGTCACGATGCGGTTCGCGCGGACAGCCGTGCCAGCGTCGCCGGGAGGCCGCTGCGCCGAGCAGCGCGTCGAGCGCAAAACCAAGACGACATCCCATACCGGACGCCGATTGGTATTCCGGCAATCCTGCCCGGCAAGTTCGCGGTTCAAACCGGCGGTGCGCTCATTTCTCGCGAAACCGGACTGCATCGCCGCACGCGAGAGAATATCCCCAAAGGCCTTACCTCGGCGGCCCTTTTCCGAGTCAGGTCCGGCGCCATGGAGACAACCATGAACCGGAAACGTGCCGCGCTTTCCGGCGGCTCTCGCAACGCGCCAGAGGCTGAATATTCAGTGATATCAATTACGTGAATGGCTGGCGGAGGATGGGAAACTGGATGCGGACGTTCTTCTCGTAACAGGCCGAACTACGGCGCAAGGCCACGCGCTCCCAGATCAGACCCACGGGTTCTCGAAAACGACGCTTGCCACGAGAGAGATTGCACGCCTCGCATTTGTCTCATGATCCGATCGTGAGCTGTAATGGTCGTCGATTATTATCTTTGGTCCTCTAGACGGCTTGAAATGAACCAGAGCATTGCGCTCCCTTCGCAACCATTCAAGATCACCTGCAAAGTCAGAATTGGCAAAGGCCGCCTGCATGCCTCCGTCGAACTCCTGACCGAGTTCTGCTTCTCGAAGGTGAGCGTCAACTACAGTGCAAGACAAAATAATCGTGCTGATGAATGCGCCCGCACAGAAAACGGATTGCAGATCCACAAGCAGTGCAGTTGCGTGCTCACCAACAACGTATGCGCCACCGCGTCGTTCAATATCGAACTCCGCATCAAACCACGCGCGCCGGGCCTCCCACGTCTCGCTATTCGGATATTCGATCTGATCCATGCTCGCCTAGCCAAATCGTCTATAATTTGTGATTCAAAGGCCATTTCAGTGGTGCTGCAAGACAAAGTTTGATTTTTGAATATATGGTCAAGGCAACATACGAGCATCCGATCGAACATGCCTTGACCACTATCATCACATGGTTCTGTCGTTCAGCTTTCTGATGGTTGCCAGGAGATCCTCGGCAGCATATTCGAGATGGGCAAGTTTGACAGCGGCGATTAGATCGGGGCGTCCAGCCATGCCCAGGAAGGCATGAAGCACCTCATCGGAGTGCCGGACAAGAGCGACGAGATGCTCCCCGCTCGGACCGTAGCGCCCAGAGAACCAGTTCTTCGCGGTTCGTTCGTTGGCTCCGGTCCAAGCTGCAGCCGTTTTCACGGCAGCATGAGTTGAACCGAGCGACCGCTTCAACGCAGACGCAATCTCCACGGCGAATCGCGTCTCGCTCGACTGCGGCCCGCCACCATTCAACCCATTGCCCGGAAAGGACTTGCCCTTTTTCGGAAACGACATTCCACGCTCCTTCGCTTTAAGTTGGCGAAGGGCATTGAGCTGGAGGCGTTGCAGGAACGACGAGATACGACCGAGTGCCGCGTGAGGATGGAGCATTGAAAGGGCAACTCTCGAAGCCAAAACGTAAGGTCGATGATGATGCCGGCAACGATATTGCCGCCGTCGCCTACGTGCGCATGTCGACGGACCATCAGAAGTACTCGACGGAGAACCAACTCGACGTCATCAAGAAGTATGCTGTAGCGCGTGGTCTGACGATTTTGCACGTCTTCGAGGACTCCGGACGAAGTGGTCTTCGTCTCGATGGACGGGAGGCGCTGCAAAGCCTGATGGCCGAGGTCACATCCGGTCACGCCGGATTCTCAGCGATACTTGTCTACGACGTGAGTCGCTGGGGCCGCTTCCAGGACGCGGACGAAGGCGCCTATCATGAGCACATCTGCTCCCGCGCCGGCATTCGGGTTCACTATTGCGGGGAGCAGTTCGAGAACGACGGTAGCATCGGTTCCAATCTGCTGAAAACCGTCAAGCGCGTTATGGCGGGCGAGTACAGTCGCGAGCTTTCAGTCAAGGTATTTGCGGGCCAATGCCGCTTGGTCGAACTCGGATTTCGGCAGGGCGGTACGCCAGGCTACGGCCTGCGCCGTGTGTTGATCGACGAGCACGGCAACACCAAGGGCGAACTTGGGCGAGGCGATCGAAAAAGCCTTCAGACCGACCGTGTCGTGCTGATTCCAGGACCGACCGAGGAGGTCGACACTGTCCAGCGGATGTATCGCTTGTTCGTGCATGAGGGGCGATCCGAGAGAGAAATCGCGGCTGCACTGAACGCTGACGGGATCATAACGGACTTCAGCCGGCCGTGGACGCGGGCGGCGGTTCATCAAGTCCTGACCAACGAAAAATACATCGGCAATAACGTCTACAACAAGGTCTCGTTCAAGCTGAAGCAACGGCGCGTCGTCAATCCGAGAGAGATGTGGATCCGGGCTGAAGGCGCGTACTCGCCGGTCGTCGATCAGGCGCTTTTCGAGCGCGCACGCGCGATCATTGACGCGCGCAGCCGGCACTATTCCGACGAAGAGCTGCTGGCGATGCTCCGAGCCCTGCTCGAAGAATATGGCAGCCTGTCGGGCATCGTGATCGACGAGCACGACGACATGCCGTCGTCGAGCGCATATCGGTATCGCTTCGGCAGCCTGCTGCGAGCCTACGAGTTGATCGGCTACGAGCCCGATCGCGACTACCGCTACATCGAAGTCAACCGCGCCTTGCGCGAGGCGCATCCGCAGGTCGTCGCGGACGTTATGGCCGGAATTGCCGCGGCAGGCGGGCGGTCCGAGCGAGATCCCATCAGTGATCTGATCCGCGTGAATGACGAATTCACGGCTTCGATTGTCATCGCGCGCTGCTGTGAAACCCAGACGGGATCGTTGCGATGGCGAATCCGGCTCGACGTCGGTCTCGTCCCGGACATCACGATTGCGGTCAGGATGAACGAGGAGAACAAGGCGCCCCTCGACTACTACGTTCTGCCAGGCATCGACATGAGCCTGCCACGCCTTCGTCTGGCCCATCAGAATGGGTTGGCGCTCGATGCCTATCGCTTTGAAACGCTCGATTTCTTCTATGCGCTGGCCGGGCGGGCCTATTTTTCGGAGGCGGCTTGATGCAAGGCGATATAGTGAACGGGAGCCAGAAGCAGGTAGCCCTCATCCCGACCGAGCGGGTGCGCGTGCTGAATCCTCGCGCGCGCAATCGGCGCAACTTCGAGGAGATCGTCGACAACATTGCCAAAGTCGGACTGAAGCGGCCCATCACGGTCAGCAGACGGCCAGGAAGCGATCCGACGGAATATGATCTCGTATGCGGTCAAGGACGGCTGGAGGCATTCATCCAGCTCAAGCAGAGCGAGATCCCGGCCATCATCATCAACGCCAACGAGGATGAATGTTTGGTGATGAGCCTGGTCGAGAATTGCGCTCGTCGTCAGCATCGAGCGATCGATCTGATGCAGGAAATCGGGACGCTGCGCCGCCGCGGCTACAACGACCGTCAGATCGCCGAGAAGATCGGCGTCAGCCCGGAATACGTGAACATGATCGCCGGGCTGCTGGAGCGTGGTGAAGAGCGTCTGGTCTCGGCGGTGGAAACGGGGCTCTTACCGCTCAATCTCGCCATTGAAATCTCGCGCACCGACGATGAGGGCGCACAACGCGCTCTGATGGACGCCTACACCGAGAAGAAGCTGCGGGGCAAAAAGCTCGCTGCCGTTCGTCGGCTGTTGCAGCAGCGCAAGCGCCGTGGGCGCCATGTCGACGAAACCCCGTTCGGCCGCAAGGTCCAGCGACCACTGACGAGCGATGCGCTTGTCCGGGTCTATCGGCAGGAAGCGGATCGCCAGAAACTGATGATCAAGAAGGCGGAGGTCACGCAGAATCGGCTTCTGTTTGTGGTGGAGGCGTTCCGTGCTCTGCGCGAGGACGAGCACTTCCTGACGCTTTTGCGTGCAGAGGGATTGGATTCCATGCCCGCTTGGCTGGAGAGCCGGCTGGTCGCGGGGGCGAACTGATGAAACGCGAGCCGCATCGCCCATCCGACACCGTGAAGATCGCCTTCGAAGAAGACTTCGTCGTCCTGCCGATTAGCGCGATCCTGCCGGTTCACACGCTGCGCAAGACGGTGAAGGCGAGTCAGAAATACCGGCAGATCACCGCATCGGTGCGTGAGGTCGGCTTGGTCGAGCCGCCGGTGGTCGCCCGCGACAAAAGCAAATCCGGAACCTTCCTGCTGCTTGATGGGCATTTGCGGATCGAGATTCTGAAGGACCTCGGCATAACCGAAGTCGAATGCCTCATTTCAACAGACGACGAGGCGTTCACTTACAACAAGCGGATCAGCCGGCTCGCGGCCGTTCAGGAACACAAGATGATCAGGCGTGCGATCGAGCGCGGCGTGCCCGAGGAGAAGATTGCCAAGGCGCTCGATATCAATGTCCAGAGTGTGCAGCGCAAGGTGCGGCTGCTGGACGGGATTTGCGAGGAGGCCGTCGCGCTCCTGAAAGACAAGCCATGCCCCATCGGCGTCTTCGAGACATTGCGGAAGATGAAAACGCTCCGCCAGATCGAGGCCGCCGAGCTTCTCGTCAACGCCAACAACTACTCGGTCGCCTACATCTCGGCGATTCTGGCCGGCACCCCGCAGTCCCAGCTCGTCGACACGAGCAAATCGAAACGCCTCAAGGGTCTGACGCCGGAGGCCATGGCTCGAATGGAGAGCGAGCTCAGTCGGTTGCAGGAAGCGATAACCTCGATCCAGGACTCCTACGGGAAGGACCACCTGCAGCTCACCGTCGTCAAAGGATATCTCGCAAAGCTGCTCGGGAACGGTCGCATCGTCCGCTACCTGATGATGCATCGCCCCGAGTTTGTCGGGGAGTTTCAGACGATTGCAGAAATGACGTCGACCATGCCGGCCGAGTTGTCCTGACCGCCGGTCTTGGCGACGACGATGGGGACCCGGACCCGATAAGCGCGGGGACCGCGGGAGAAGCCGCACGGTGGGGCGGATCAAGCGCGGTGGTGGGAATGGCGGCGAACCCGTTCGGAGCCCACAAGGCCGGCTGAGTTTTCGCCGGCCGCTGCCGGGTTGCACCGGCATTTCGATGCGGCGCGGGGCGTGCCGGACCAGGGATTGTCGGCACGCCCCTTTTTTCGCTCACTTGGGTGCGCTCCCGACGCCGGCACGCAGAGTGCCGAGGCCGAGCGCGGCGAGGATCTGGGTGAGCCAATCGGAGCCGACATCGACGCCAGGCACGTCGATGCCGAGCCCCTTCTCGACGATCACGACGAGGATCAGCGTCGCGGCGATGATGTAGGTGCGGTAGCCCGCGCCGAACTGCAGGATGGCGTTCATGGGTGGTCTCCAATGAAAGATGATCAAGCCTCGTTGACCGAGAGGCTGCCGGAAGAGCCGAGGACGATGGGGCGCACGTTCGCTGGCTGGGCCAGGTAGGCGGGCCGGCGCACGGCAACGAGGCGCTGCTTGGAGAGGCGGGAGATCGTCACGCGGTCGGACTGGTTTCCGCCGAGGACATGGAAGGCCGAGGCGTCGTGGCCGACATAGAGGCCGACATGCCCTCCGCAACTGCGCTTGAAGACGAGGACATCGCCGAGTGCCGCTGCGCTTTTCGGGATCGCTTTGCCGAACGCGGTCCAGGCGAGCGCCGAGAGGTAGAGTTTCGGTGGATTGCGTTCCGGCCGGCGTTCGACATTCGCCCGGTGGGCGGTCACCGCCATGAACAGCCCGCACCAGGGGATCGCATCGGCGTCGTAGAAGCCGCCATAGTCTCGGCCGAGTCCTGCCGCCTGAAGCTCACGCTGCCAGCCGAGAATGCGCGGATTGTCCGCGTTGCCCGGCGCCTCCATGACACCGAATTCTTTCAGGGCTTCGACCAGCATGCGCGGTCCCGGCTCGCTCGCGAGCCAGCGGTAGTCTTTGGGCAACATCGGGATCTCCAAACAAAAAAACCCGCCGGAGGGCGGGCTGGGTGGCGGGGATGGGTTGGAAGGTCAGGCGTGCTTCCGCTCGTCCTCATGGTTTTCGAGGCGGTCGATGCGCTCGCGAAACTCGCCAAGCGTCGCCTTCATCTGGGCGATGTCGGTTCGGGCCTCGGCGACGACCTTGCGGCCGGCGATGTCGTTCGAGACGTCCACCTTGATCTCCGCGATCTCGCGGGCGTTCGCGGCGAAGCTCGCGTCGATCAGGGCAAACCGGCCGGAGAGCCACCAGGCGATCCTGACGAGGAACACGATCAGGATCAGAAGCTCGGCGATGATACTGCCTGCGACCATCCAGGTGATCGTGATGGCTTCGGGCGCGACGGTGACAGCCGCCGCAGGGACTGCGGACATGGTGACTCCTCTCAGGGTTTTGGGTTGGCGAACGCTGGCGCACACGTCGCCGAGGGGCGCGAAGGGCGGGCGGAGCGCGGTATCCCCCGCAGGCGTGTGCGGTCGCGCCCACGGGGCGCCTGTCGCGCGACTGTGGCCGGTCAGGCGTTGGGGGCCGTGAAGGCGAGCGCGTAGAGGACGAGGCGCACCCTGCCGCCGGTAAAGTTGCCGCCGGCGGCGGTCACACGCACGGGCGTGTCAGCGTAGAAAGCGGTTGGACCGATCACACCGATATTGGTTGAGCCCAGCGCGATCCCGAGCGAGCCGCCGAACTGGCTGGTGTTGCCGGCGACGCCGACCGAATAGGACGTCGCTCCAGTGATGGCCTGCGTGGTCCGTGACGCGACGGCGAGAACAATCATCCGATCGGCGATCACGACGGTGGTCGCATCGACGTAGGCGCCCGAGAGGGTAAGCTCTTGTTCGAGCGCGACGAGGCGAATCGCCCCACCATTCGGCGTGCCGACGATCCGATCACGCCAGGCGCCGTCGGACCAGGTGAGCGTCAATCGCTCATCCTCGACATGGATCGTCCAACCGGCGTTGGGGATGAGGAAGGTCCAGGCTCCCGAAAGCCAGACCGCGATCTGCCCGGCCTTGCTCGCCCAAAGACCCGTCGGGCTTGCCCCGATGATCCAGCGCTCGCCCTCATTCGGACTGGCGGGTGGCGCGGAGAGGCTGCGGGTCTTCACCGCCGGCATGACGAGGGCATCAAGCAGTGCGAGCCCTTCATTGACGGTGACGTGCTTCTGCGCCTGGTCGGCCGCGAGCTGCGGCAGACCAAGATTGGTCGTCGGCATTGTCGTTCCTTCGGTTGGGAGATGAGGTCAGAGCGTGCTTGTGATTTCGGCGCTTCCGCCCGGACCGAAGACGCGCGAGACCTGCGCCACGCGCCATTTGAGCGTCGCCGGCTGCGCCCCGAAATCCGCGACCTGCTGGGCCGCCGTGTAGAGAAGGTTCGCGCTCGTCACCCGCGTCGCCCGGAGCACGGTCGATCCGTTGAGGATCGCAACGTCGTATTCCTCGGCCTCTTCGCCGAGTGGAACCTCGGCAAACCAGGAATCGCCGCCGATGCGGCTGCGCCGGATCCAAGAGAGGCGCACATCGCCTCCGGTTTCGCGGCTGGCCCTCAGATGAACCGGCGTGAATGGCTTCAGGCCGCGTCCGCCATTGGCGAAGGGCAGCGACAGCGCATGATCGCCGGCGGGCCCTTCCGGCACGGGCGCCCCCTTGTAGGCGATCGTCAACCCGAGCCGCGAAACCGAGAACGTGGGGCGCACCTGCCGGGCGGGGTCGAGCATGATGAAGCGCGATCCGGCCGGATGGGTGACGACCTCGCCCTCGGTGCCGCGCTGGCCGCGCAGGAGGCGCGAGAGGCGATAGCGCCCGGCGGCAATCAACTCGGCAGTCGCGAACTGGACGATCTCGTTGCCGATCAGCGCCGCGTTCGATCCCGCCAGCACCCGCTCGTCGGGCAGAGATTGCAGTGCGCCGTGGTCGAGCTGAACCTCGACGCTGTTCCCGCGATCCCAAATCCAGACCGGCCCGGAAGACAGAGTGGTCACTGTCACCCCCATGGTCGAGGCAAGCGTCGCCACGGTTGCCGAAACATAGTCGAGACCGTCGGCGGTCGGCTGAAAGAGGCTGGCGCCCCGGAACCGCCCACCGCCGAGCGGACATGCCGCCATGTAGAAGGACGGCGATGATGCCTCGTGCGCATCAATGAGGATGGGCATATCGAGAAGCTCGATGCGCACCGGTGAGACGGGCTCGGGGGCGGCAGGTGGCAGGCTCCCCGACCCTGTCGGCGTCGAGACGAAATCCGGATTACCGCCATCGGTGGCCTGGCCGCGCACCAGCACGAGGCCGGGCTTGCCAAAGGTGACCGAGGTGACACGGTATCGCCGCAGCGCACCGTCGACCGGCACCTCGACAACGTCGGTCGGGTCAATCTTGAGCCCTCGGGTTGGCAGGCGAAGATCGATTGCCTCGCGTCCCTGCCACATCTCGCGCAACGCCCGCTGCCCGATGGTTTGCGCCTGCTCGACCGAAAGCACGATCGGCAAAGAGAAGGTCGTCACGCTGTCGGAGCGGCCGACCTGCTTGCGGATGGTGACGGTCGAGGACTGATAGTCGCGCCCCTCGTCGATGTGGACGACATCGATGGCGATGGGCAACTCGGTATCCTGCGTGCGCTCGATTTTCACCCGTGAGCGATCGCTGTCGCTGTCCGAGGCGCCAAGATCTTCAGCATCGATCGCTACGATGCCACTGCCGCCGCGCTTGACGAAGACGAGCTTGCCGTCGCGCTCGACACAATCGAAGAAGTAGGCCGTCTGAAGCACCGCGATCATGTCGCGGATCGATTTGCGTTCGGTCACCACATAGCCGACGACCTCGTCATCAAGCGCCGAGGCATCGAACTCGGATGCAAGCAACCCCGCACGCAGGCATAGATCGCCGACGATGTCGGAGAGTCGCATGTTGCCAATCTTTCCGTTGATCCAGTGACCGAGCCGGTAGTTCGCCCCGTCGCTCCAGACATTCGATAGCGTCGGGAACCATGGATAGGGCCGCGCGTCCCAACACCAGACGAAGCGTCTGGCCAGCATCGGTCCACCATAGGCGGGCGAGACCGGGTTGTTGGCCGGGTCGCGCCAGTATTCCTCCGTCGCCTCGAGCGCGGCGCGTTGGACGACACGGTCGACCGCGCCCGTCGAATAGTAGGGCGCGAAGCTCTCGACCGATTTCGGGTCGATGAAGACGTTCGGCTGGTTGGTGGCGCAGTTCACCGTCGGAAAGCCGATCTCCGTGAACCAGATCGGCTTGGCGCGCGGCGTCCAATCCGTCGGCGATCCAGTCGGGACGCCGGCGACCCTTGGGATGTGAGTGTTCTCCCACCACCAGCGCAGCGCCTTGATCGCCCAGAAGGGCTCAGAGATCGGCGACCGGATCGGCGCAAGCCCACGCCGGTCGAGATCGCGGTCGGAGGGGCTCGCATAGTAGTAGTCGACGAGTTCACCGCCCTGCCAGCCGGCCTTGATCGCTTCCTTGTCCTGGACAGCGCGCGGCGCGTCAGTCAGCGGGAAATAGGCGTCGATCCCGACGACATCGATACTCGGATCGGCCCAGAGTTCATCGAGCGGGAAATCGACATCGCCGCCGCCACGGTCGTGGTAGCGATATTCCGACCAGTCGGCGCAATAGGTCACCTGGCAGGCAGAGCCGAGACGGCTCTTCGCCTCTGCGGCGATCTGCTTCCAATAGGCCACGGCTGGATAAGCTCCGCCGGCGTCCCGGATGCGATTGAGGGCGACCATTTCCGAACCGATCGCAAAGCCATCGACACCGCCTGCCTGCTCGCAGAGCGTCATTCCGTGCCGGATGAGCCGCAGATATCCATCGGCACGGGTGAAGAAGCCGGGCACGTCCGCGGCGGTGCCGGTGATGCGCCCGCGCCACGGAAAAGGCGCCGGATCGGGCGGCGGGATGTCCATCAGGATGAACGGGTAGAACAGAACCTTCAGGCCGCGCGCCTTCAGGTCCTGAATCGCGCGCACAACGGCGCCGTCGGCGATCGTCCCGCCATAATAGAGGCCGAGCGAACCGTCGGGATGGGTATAGGACGAGACCATCGGCCAATGCGGCAGGCCGGAGATCCCACCATCCATGCCGAAGAGCGGACGGCCGATGCCGGCGACGCTCCAGACATGAGGGCGGCTCTCCGGCACCTGATCGGCATAGACGCCCGTCTCGCATTCCGGGCGCAACGAACAGGTCGCGACATCGAGCGACGTGCCAAACCAAGCATAGACCAGCGAGATCCATTCGACGTTCGGCAGTTCGCGCTGCAGGTTGTCGATTGCGACCGAGAAGTCGGCGCGCTTCTGGCCGGCATGGGCGTTGATCGCCGCCTTGAAACCGCTGCCCGCACCATGCCGGTTCGAGAACACGACGTCCGGATCGTAGGCGAACTCGCCCGATGCCGGGATGAGGCATAGGCTCTCGACGAGATGGCGCGCATCCGACGTGCCGGCGGGTGATCCGCGAAACACCTCGATCTCGAAGTTCGGAAAGCGGTTGCCGAAGGCGGTGAGGTGGAGATTTTCGAGAACGACATAGGCCGTGCCGCGGAACGCCGGCGTGCGGTCTGCGCCTTCGACCGCCTGGATCAGCGGATCGGGGCCTTGCGCCTCGTCGCCATAGTAGATGCGGATTTCGTCGATGTGGTCGGAATCGATCGGCTGGCCGTCGACCCAGATGCGGTAGACCGAGGTCAACGGTCCTTCGCCAAGCCCCAGCGCCACATCGGCATAGTAGTGGTAGCTGGTCGTGACGACGGTCTGCGATCCGCCGCCGCCTTTGCCGCCGCCACCGACCGTTTCGGTGGTCGTGCGCACCTCCTCACGGATGCCGCGCGCCCAGATGATGTTGGCCGGGATCCGCCCTCGGCCATAGACGTTCGGCCGGACTTGCCCGTAGGCCGATCCCGAGAGCCGGACATCGGTGACCTTGCCTTCTTCCCGCTTCTGACGGTTGGTCTGTGGGCCGAACAGCTGCTGGTCGAGGATGCCGCCGATGGTCGCGCCAAACAGCGCGCCGAGACCCTGGCCGAAGGCTCCGCCCACCGCCTGGCCGAGCGCGCCGCCCGCCAGCGTGAGTACGAGCTGGGCCATGGATCAGGTCACAACTTCGAAGGAGAGCTGGGGAAGCCGGTTGCCGTAGGGTGTGATGTGCAAGCGTTCGAGGACGACATAGGCGAGCCCGCGATAGGCCGGTGTGTTCGCCACGCCCTCGACCGCTTGGATCAGGGGATCCGGCCCCTGTGTGTTCGAGCCGGTGTGGACGCGCATGTCCCCGACATGGGCTGGATCAAACACATTGCCGTCGGCGAAGGCGCGCGGCACCGAGGCGATCGGCCCCTGGCAGAGCCCGACCGCCACGTCGCAATAGTAGTGGTATTCCACGGTCGTTGTCGTCGTGCTGCCACCGCCGCCGCCCTTGCCGCCGCCGCCGACCGTCTCGGTCGTGGTGCGTGTCTCCTCTTCGAAACCGCGCATCCAGATGATGTTCGAGGAAAGGCGCCCCTTGCCGTAAAGCGCCGGGATCACGCTTCCATAGCTCGACGACTGGACGCGCAGATCCTGTAGCCGCGCCCCGTAGATCGTCTGATCGGGCGTGCCCGAGCCGAAGATCTGCTGGTCGACCATGCCCCCGACATAGCCGCCGATCGCGCCGCCAATGGCGCCCCCGATGCCGGGCAGCAGCAGATTGCCGAGGACGTAGCCGCCGATGGTGAGGACGATGCGGGCCATGCTAGGAAGAGGGTTAGATTGAGTTGATATGGAGAATGTGAGCGGTGGAGCCGCAGCTTTACATGTGGTCTGGAACGCGTGACCTATTCCTGAGACGGCACAGGTTTTTCGTCGACCAGGTCAAGGTGCGGGTGCTCTCACAGTTTCAAACGATCGAGGCCGACGCCGAGGCATACAGCGAGTCAGAGTATGACAGGCTCGCGTCACTCCCAGGGGATGAGAACAGCGACATGGCTGATGTCGCCGAGGCTGCCAACGACCGCGGCCAGGAGTTCTATGGCCTTCTTCACGATATGAAGAAGCAAATGATGTTGGCCGCGCTCGCAGCCATGTATCACCAGTGGGACAAGGATCTTCGCGATTTCATCGAACGTGAGCTCGTGCACTATTACGAAGGAAAGGCCGTTGCCGATCTCGTTTGGAAGCAGGACGTCGGGAAAATCTTTGACCTGCTCAGAGAGTTTGGATGGGATTGTCGGGCCAGCTCCTTCTTCGACCGAATCGAGGCCTGCCGCCTCATCGTCAACGTCTATAAGCATGGGAAAGGTCGATCCCTTGACGACCTCGCTCGCTCCTTTCCTCAATATCTAAATCATCCGTTCGTCAGCTTGGCCGAGAAGCCCTCGTTCGCCGCCGACTTTCTCGATTATGAGTGGGTTGAGATCTCAGACGATCAATTTGACGAGATGGCGAAAGCCATTTCCTGGTTCTGGGAGGAGTTCCCTGAGCGCCTTTTTCTGAAAGTGAGTTAACCATCGGAGCCGTTCATGATGCCCGGCAGCCGAAAGGCATGCCTAAGCTTCGGCCGCCAGAAGTCCGAGAAGGCGTGTTGAACCACGCGCCCGGCTTCCTGGTAGCAGTGGATCAACCCGCCTTCGAGCGTGAGAAACGCGCAATGATGCGCAGGGCCTTTGCCGGCGCCGAAGAGCAGGATGTCGGCGGGCAGTGCATCGGCCGAGTCGATCTCTTCGGCGACGGCTTTGAAGCCGAGATACATGCGCGGCTCGGCGCGGTAGAGATGCCAAGTCGGTGTGTAGTCGAGCGGAATATCGACCTTGCCCATGAACGGTTCGGCGACGCCACGGATGAAGCCGATGCAGTCGCACCCCACTCCCTTAGCGGCGGCTTGGTGGTGCCAGGGCGTGCCAAGCCATGTGCGGGCCTCGGCGAGGACGTCGTCGCGGGTGAACATCAGTCACGCACCGGATAGCTGAAAACCTTGTCATTGCCGGGGATGTGCGGCTCGCCCCGGAAGTTCAGGACGTTGGAGAAGCGGCTGTGGCAGGTCTCAATGGTCTTGTCACACCCGGCGACGAGGCGGACCTGGTCCCCGGTGGCAATCAGTCGGGACATCGGTGTGAAGAGCGTCACCGACTGCCCGATCTGGGACAGGATCTCGGTCGCTGCCCCGGCATTTGCGCCGGTGAGGAAGGTGCAGATGCCGAACGTGTAGAAGCCCGACGAGCGCGCCGTCGGCACAGTAAACGTGTCGCCGGACGCGACCGCCGAGATGGTGAGCGTGTCGGTGAGCGGCACGAGGTCCACGGTGCATTCGGCCGATCCGAGATCGGTGCGGCAGAGCCGCGAATAGAGCTGGCCGGAGGTCTGCTGGAGCCGATTGGCGATGCCCCGCACTTCGGCTGAAAAGCGCTGATCCGCGCGCTTTACCTCGCCGAGCCAACCGCGACGCAGCAGGACGTGCCCTTGTGCGAGGTTTGCCCAATTGACCAGCATGATGTCGATGCGCGCGCCATCGAAGCGTCCCGCCGTCAAGTCCTCGGGCTTCAGGGCGTCATCGTCGAGAAAACCGTCGACATCGAGGTTGTCGACGGAGAGGTCGGCGCCGGACTTGATCGCGGAGGGCAGAAAGCCGGTCGAGGCGACGTAGTTGAGGCCGAGATAGGCGATGTCCTGATCGTGGTCAGTGAAGCCGCGCACCCAGCCGTCGGCGCGTTCGAGACGCCAGAGGCAGGCAAGCGTCGTGACCTCGCCGTCGAGATGAGCGGCAAGGCCGGAACTCATGGTCTTCATGGGAAGTGGCTCAGGTCCTGATTTCGACGATCGGGATCGACGATATCTGCTGAAGGTGGAAGGCGGTCGCGACCACTGGCAGGTGATCGGTGTCGAAGCGGCACGGCACATCGAAGCGGAAGTCCGCATAGGGCGTGGCCCCAGGCGCGGACGGGAACGTCACCCTGCCGGTCAAGTGATCGATGGTAACGCCCATGGGCGAGCCACTGACCCGCACGATCACCGAGCCGACTTCGGGCTTGGTGATGAGACGGACGTCCTCGCCTGGTCCGCTCGGATAGCGTCGCACCAGCTGCCAGATAAGCGAGTTGGCGGTCGCGAGCATCGCCTGTCCCGCCGCTTCGAAATCCGTCCAGTCACGGAACCGGAAGCCATAGGCGCGGCCCTTGCGAGCACGGAAGAAGGCGATCACCTCGGCCATCTGCTCGCGAGTGCGGATGCCGGTGCCGATGTCGTAGCGGGCGCGTGCGGCCTGCCAGTTGATGTTGCGCTGTTCGAAGCCGGAGGCGACCGCGATGATGTCGGTCGAGTATTCCGGCCCGCCGGTCGCGCCGCGCGCGATCGCATCGGGAAACCGCACATCGTGAAAGCCCATCGGAACATCCGTCAGAGATTGCGCCGCGATCGTTCGATCGCCGCCGCCATCTCAGCGGTGATCTGCGATTGCGCGCGCCGGAAGGAAGAGGCGTCCGGCGTCGAGACGTTGAAGGTCAGCATGATCGGCGAGGACGATCCTCCGCGACCGCGCTCATAATCCGCAGCTTCCGCCCGGTTCAGGACCCTCTCACCGCGCTGAAGGATTGCCGGCATCTCGTCGGGCTTGAGATAACCGCCGCTGTGAAGCCGCGGCGCGCCGGCGAAAGCGAGAGCCGGCATCATGCGCATGGTCCCGCCGGCCCCGACGAGCCCCCCCTCGTGAAAGAGGCCAGCGAAAATCTGGCCGAAGAAGCCGCCGGCATTCGAGAGCGTCGGCAAATTGCCGCCGAACAGGAAGTTCTTGAGCGGATTGAGGACCGCGAGCTTGATGATCTCGCGGCTGATGTCCTGCAAGGCCGAGCGTCCGGCATCTGCCCAGGACTTCCAGTCGGTCTTGCCCTGCGCCAGCACATCGCCGAAGCGGTCGAGCGCCGAGCCGACCGCGTTTTCGAGGCCGCGATAAGCCGCATCCTGCTTCTGCAGCTCCTGCGTCAGGCGCTCGACGCGACCGGCATTCTCGACGATCTTCTGGCCTTCCTCGGAGGCGAGATCGATGCCGCGCAAGCGCAGGCCCTGTTCGGCGCGGATCTGGGCGATCACCAGACCGCGCTCTGAGGCACTGCGGCCGACAAGCTCGATCTGCTTTTCGAGAAGCTTGATCTCGTCTTGCTGGTCGAGGATCGCCTGACGCCCGGCGAGCGTTCGCGTCAGTTCCTCAATCCGCCGCGCGCCCGCGAGTGCCGCCTGTCCTTCCGGGCTGCCCTTGTCGATCCCGACGCGGCGAAGCGCCTGGATCTCGCGAAGAACGGCAAGCTCGTCGCCACGCTTGGCGACCGAGGCTCCGACGAGCGCCACCTGGCGTTCGAGAAGAGCGATCTCTTCGCGCTGCTCGACAAGGCGCTCCTGGCCGCGCAGGCTTCGGCCGAGGCTCTCGATCTGGCCCGCCGCTTCGACATAGGCGCGCCCTTCGGCAGAAGCGATGTCGATGCCGCGCTGGCGCAGCTCCTGCTCGGCGCGCAGGATCGCCAGCACGCTGGACCGGGCGGCGACGCTCGCATTGACGAGCCCGACTTGCCGCTGCAGCAGTTCGATCTCGCGCCGCTTGTCCTCGATCGCCGAAAGCGCCTGCCCGCGAGCCTCCTCGGCATTGAGGCGCCCATAGGCTTCGCGCAGGCGCTCAATGATCTGCGTCAGCGTCGCGCGCGCATCGCCTTCCGCCAGGGCCTGCGCCGTGATGAGCGGCCGCAGGGCTTGTTCGAGCTGAAGCTGCTGCTGGGCGCGCGACGACGTGATCGTGCCCGAGGCGATGAGATCGTTGACCCGACGGCGTGCATCCGCCTCGAGGCCCAGATCCTGAACCTGTTTGGCGGCCGTCGCCGCGGTTTCGGCGATCCGCTCGCGTAAGGCCTGGCGGGCGCGGGTTTCGGCGTCGATTCCGTCGCGCGCCTGATCGATCAGCCCTTGCCGTCGGGCCTCAGCCGTCTCGGCGGCAGTCGCGCCTTCGAGGTAGGCCCGAGCGAGCGCCAGCGTCGCCCGGATCGTGACTTCGGTGACATTCGACTGCGACCGCAGCGCTTCGGCGGCAATATCCGAGCGGCTGCGGAACGCCTCCGCAGCGACTGCGGCAGTTCCAAGGCCGTCGCGATAGCGGTCGAGTTCGGCCCGGACGCGAGCATAGGCCTGCTCGACCTGCCCAACATCGGCGAGCTTGGCACGTGCCTGTGGGTCGGAGAGCGCCGCTCGCAGCGCGGCTTCCTGCTCGCGCAGACGCAGGAGATCGCGAGAACCCGGCGTGAGATCCCGCGCGGTTTCTCCAGCGCGGACTGAAAGCTCGTTCGCTCGGGCATCTGCGGCGATCTCGCGGGCGCGGCGCTGCTGTTCGTCCAGCTGCCGTTCGAGTTCTGCAATGCGCTGCTCGACCTGCGGCAGCATGAGGGGCACGAAGCCCGCGCTGTTCGCATTCTCTTGAAGCCTGGCGCGTTGCCAGCGCAGGAGATCGAGTTCTTCCTCGGGCCTCCGACCATCGACCGCCCGATCGACGGCGCGTCCGATGGCGTCCCAGGCGTTCGAAGCTTGGCGCCTGACATAGTCCCAGGCGCGACCGAAGGCATTGGTCGCCTGTTCGGCATTGGCGAGCGCCGGCACGAGGGCGTTCAGAAGAACGCGCTGCGCCTCCGTCCGGTTGTTCTGCTCGACCAGCGTGCGGATATAGGTCCGCGTGCGGTCGTCGAGGAAAGCGAGACGCTGATTGAGTTCATCGCCGCCGCGGACCGGGTCGGCGAGCGCCCCCGCCAGTTGCTCGGCGCCCTGCTTCGTCTCGACGCCGAGGGTGACCGCGAAATTCCGAGCGATGCTGATCGCCCGGCCCATTTCCTCCGCGCCGATCCTGCCGGTGCGGAGGAACGCAACCTCCATTTCGCGCGCCGACGAGACGGAGACTCGGCCAGCTTCCGAAGAGGTCCGGGCGATCCGTTCGAGTTGGGCGTTGGTCGCGCCCGAAGCACGACCAACGCCCGCGAGAGCCGTGGCGACGGCACGGGTCGAGGCATCGTTGGCGATCCAGGCGGCAGTGAGCCCGGCCGCAGCCACCGTGACGCCGGCGATCACGCCACCGACCACGCCGATCGCCGACCCCAGCGTTGCCAGCGTCCCCCGCAGGCCGCCAAAAGCCTGCGTCACCTGACCACCCTGCTGGAGCAGGATGGTCATCGGCGAGATGCCGGAGCCGAGCGAGGCGACGACATCATTGAACGTATATTGCAGCGTCAGGAGCTGCTGGCGCGACAGCGCGCTTGCGCCACCTACACCCCTGAGCGCCTTTTCCGTCGCCTCAAAACGCTGGCGGGCGAGCGTCTGCGCCGCCGCGTGCTCGGCGCTGGTGATGGCGCCGCGCTTGGCAAGCGCCGCATATTCTCCGAGTTCGCGGTTGAGCCGGTCCTGCGCGGCGCCGAGCGGGTCGAGTTCCGCCCGGAGCGCCGCCGCCCGACGGGCGAAGCTGTCAGCCTCGCGCGCCGCTTCCTCGAAGACGGCTGCCGAATCCCGCGCCGATTTCGGGACGGCAGTATCGACGCCGAGCACCGTGTTGAAGCGCTGCTGCGAAGCATCGGCCGCAGCAGCGAGTTTCGCGGTTTCCGCAAGGCGCTTCAGCCGGGCGGCCTGGCGGTCGATGGCAGCGCCAGCCTGATCGGTCGTGCGTTCGACTTGGCTGAATGCCGCGTGTCCGGCTCCGGCGACTTCCTCGAAACCACGCTTGACCTCCGCTTTGCCTTCGAGCCCGAGGCGGATCGAGACATTGGTGGTGGACATGGAGGTGGATCGGCCTTCCGGGCTCAGGCACCGTCGGTCCCGCGCCGGTAGGCGGCGACGACGATCGGTTCGATTTCGGGCAAGATGTCAGCAAGGAGCGCGGTGCCGGCCCCCATCGCCTGCGCGAGCGCCAGGATCGCGGCGAAGTCGAGCGCATAGGCTGCGCCCATCACGGCTCGGATCTGTCCAGTCGAGCGACGGATCACTTCCCAGGCAAGAAGCCCGTCGCCAGTCTGCAGCGCATTGATCTCATAGGGGCACTCGGGACATCTGCTCGGACACGCCGAGCAATAGCTTTCGCCCCCGTCGAAGTGCCATGTGGCGAGGGCGATCAGACGTTTTTTTCATCGACCCCCGTGAGAGCCGGCCCGACATAGAGCCGGTCGAAGGCGTCAAAAGCCGGCCAATGGTCCATGAGCTGGTCGATGCGCTCCGGCGTCGGCTTCACCGGGGTGCCGTCCTTGTCGCCGACACCGTCCCAACTCACGATTGCGTGCCGCGCGAGCGCACGGGTGAAGGCCTCACCCGCCGCGATGGTGGCATCGTCATCCGCTGCGCGCAGCACCTCGGCGGCTGCGGCGCGCGCCAGCAGCATCGCGGCGACGGTGATCGGACGCACGGTGACGCGAACGCCCGACAGGAGGTCGAGATCGACAGGCGTTTCCGAAATGACATCGAGCTTGAGCATGGGTTTTCCTTCAGTATGAGGCGACATCGTTGATGAGGACGCAGGTTGCGGTCTGGTTGAGAGTCGGGTCCCTGGCCGACTGGAACGCGAAGGGGATCTGGATGCCGCCCGGGCCTTGGATCTGGCGATCACCGCGCGGCAGAAACACGCGATGCAGCGTCCAGGTGAGCGACGCGCTCGGACCCGCCGTCCAGCCGAAGGCGAGTTCACAGGGCGTCCGGTTCGTCGCCTGATCGACGAGCGTGGTGTCGGAGAAACGGGTGGTGATCGTGCCCGTCGCGGCGATGATGCCGGGGTCGGCATCGGCGATGCGCCCGTCCGAGCGGATGACTTCGACCCGTTCGAGATTGTTGGAATAGGCGAGCTCGGCTGAGACGATATTGCCGAGTGCAACGCCGTTGCGCTTCACCTCGCCCTGAAATTGCGAGAAGCGATCGAGCACCAGGCTCGTGGGCGTTCCAGCTTGCGTGCTCGTTGCGACGCTCTCGCCCTGTGCAATGAGATTGATCGTTGCCGAGAGAAGGCCGGAGCGTTGTGCCTGGACCTGGAACCGATTGACCCGCGCGCCGTAGGTCATGCCGAAGAAGGGCACGTCGGGAAGTTGCATCTCGATTGCCATTGACGGCAGGGATTGCGCTCCCGAGACGAAGGTATGGCTGTTGGCGCCGCCGGCGAGGGTCGCGCCCGACGGCGTGCCGTTCGACGCCGCCTGCGTGGCAAGCGTATAGGCATTGCCGGCAGCTCCGATCGTGTCGTGGGTGATGGTGAGCGTCGTGCCGCCCGTCTGGGCGTAGGTTGCCGCGGCGATCTGCGAGACTGCAGAGGCGTTCAGCGCGGTCACGAGGTTCGTCAGGGTCGCTGCGAGATTGGCGCCGATCTGGCTCTCGTTCCCGCTCGGAGCGGAGCTGACGAAGGTCCACGCGATGCCGTTCAGCGTGATCGTCGAACTATTGGCGGGTTGGGCTGAGAACACGATCGAACCGCTGGCTGCGACCACAGCAGCACTCGTGGGTGGCCCCATGAGGCCGCGCAGCCAGAAGCCGATATTGCGCTGGTCGACCGGGACGACGACGTCGCCCTCGTTGTTGATGACGTCGTAGGCCGGCTGCTGCGGCTCCCGCCCGAAGCCGAGAAGATCGCTCTCGATCAGGCTTTGCTCTTCGCCGAGATTAGCCGAGACGAAGGGGAGCTTGCGGTAGCCGGAGGCCGGAGGGACTCCGTAGGTCGATTCGAACACGGCCGCGAGGCCGGCGTTCGCGCCGCGTGCGCGCGCCATGTCGATGCTCCTTGATGTGAATGGTCAGAATTGCTGGTCCGCCTGCGCAGACCGATCCGCGTTCAGCCCAGCGGGTCTGAAGTCGCGTAGATGGCGAGGATCGAGAATTCGGCGATGCGCCCCGGCAGTGCGCCGAGCGTCTCAACATCGTCGGTCACTGGCGCTTCTGCTTCGATCCAGTCGCAGAGCCCCCCGAGCGTGCGGTCGCTCACTAACGACGCCCCGATGGCCCCGAGCATCTGGTCGATGACCGCCTCACGAGGCAGCGTCGCGCTCTCATAGGCCGCGATCTCCACGGGCACGCGGTGGCTATAGAGATAAGTGAGTGGTGACAGCGTCACCTCCGGCTCGCCGGGATCGCCGTCGCGGACGACGACGAGACCGCCGGGGCCGATCCGTTCCGCCTTGGCGAGATTGCGCTTCACCTCCGCGCCGGGTAGCACCCCGACGATCCGGGCGGTGACGGCGTTGAGAACGGCTTCTCGCTTCGAGGTCATGACGTTCGCCAATGTCGGGCGATGAGGGACGGCACGCGCCCGGCCCATGCTCGAGCTGCGGCATCGATGTCGAGGCGCTTGCGCAAGGAAACCTGCGGGACGAGTAGGAAGATCACGGCAGTCGCATGGCCCGTCTTTCGCCGGTTCGGCGCGGCGCGACCTTTGGTGTTGATGCGGGCATTGTCGGCGACGAGCAGCGATGGCTGGCCGCGACGATAGACGAAGCGCAATCGCATGCCGGTGCGGCGTTCCCAGCCTCCCGGCGTGATGCGCGCTGATCGGCCATTCGCTCCGATGCCGCTCGTTCCGGCCGCGGCTGTCGGGATCGCCAGCCAGAAGCCGCTCTTCGAACGGATCACCACTCCACGATCGAAGGCGTCGATCAGCTTGGGTGCCTTCGACCAGACGAAGGCTGCGGCCTCCATGCTCGATCCAGTATCGGGATAGGTTTTCCCGCGCCACGTCCGCGACAGTCGCTCGCCGAGCCGCGAGGACACGACGTCCTGGCGCAGCGCCTCCTTCAGCCCGGTCGTCGCGTCGCGCATCCCGGATGTGACGGCGCTTTCGATCGCCCGTTCGGTGCCCGCGAGCGCCTTGCCGAGATCAGGCATCTGGATTGTCAGGCGCATCTCACAGTTCGACCATTTCGCAGGCCCAGACCATGCCGAGCCGGTCGATCATGGGTGTTCCGATCACCTTGAAGGTCGATGCTCCGATTTCGACGAGGTCGCCCTCGGCCGGCGTCGATATGTCGGATCTCCGAACATCCATGACGACCGTCGGCAGCACGACGCGGGTGTCACCGAAACCGTCCGTGGCGTCCGGCATCTTGCGGATGATCGCGACGGACACGCCTGGCCCAATCCCGCCCGCCTTCCAGAGCGCGGCCTCGGCGAGATTGGGATCGGTGAAAAGCACGTCGACCGCAGCGCGGAACGCTCCCATGTTCAGGCCGTGCCGTTCAGCCGAACGCGCCCGATGGTTTCACCGGCGCTGCTGCCGACGGCCTCGATCGCTGCACCGATCAACGTATTGGTGCTGACGGTCTTTGTGACTTCCTTGGCGGTGTTGTCCCAATAGACCTTGTCGCCGACGGACCAGGCTTGGCTCGCGGTCTTCTTCAGATCGAAGACGCCGACAAGGTGTGCCTCGACCAGTTCGCCAAGTGCGGCGGAAGCGGTCGCAACACCGAAGACGGAGCCGACGAGGAGACCGTCGCCGGACGCGACGGCATAAGGCGCGGCGAGCGTGATCGTGCGCCCAGGCTGGACGTAGTTCTTCATGGCTTCTGTTCCTTGAGTGGAAAGGCGTTGATGATCGCAATCGGATCAGGCGCCGGGATTGCGATAGAGGCCGCGCCAGTCGATCGCCTTCGCGCCAAAGTCGAGACGGCACTTGATCTCGACGCCGTCGACATCGAAGCCGTTACGGGTCTCGATATAGGCGCCCTGCTGACCTTCGAGATAGGCGTATTCGATCGTGTCGATCTGCGCCGGGTTTGCGGCGAGATACCAAGCGGTGGCGCTCGCTGCGTCGAGCCGAGGCTCGGCAATAGGGGTGAGCGTCCGGATGGATTGCGGCACGACATCGCCGGTCTTCGCCGGGACGAGGTTTTGCGCGATGATCTGCTCGGCGGTGAGTTCGAGCGCGGCCGGCACCAGCACATAAGCCGGGCGCACGTTGAGAACGGTCTTCTTGTCGAGGCCGGTCTGCTTGGCCATGGCCGTCCGACCGTCCCCAATGGCGGCAACGCTGAGCGCTGAGGCCGGGGAAGCGAGGTTCTTATGGGTCGCGTGGAAGAGCGCGACACCATCCGCCATGTTGGCGTTTGCGGTAACGATGCCCCACACGACGTCGCTTTCGAGCGTTGCGATCGCCGTGCCGTACATGGCGGGGATGCGGGTGAAGGCGTCGAGATCGTCGTTGATGAGGACCTGGCGGGTGATGGCGACGACACGGCCATAAGTTTCGATGCGATAGCTCTCCTTCGACTCCGCAATGGTGCCGCGCTTGAATTCGCCACCTTCATCGACCTTCAACAGCTGGGGCGCTTCACCGATCTGGACGCGGTTCATCGCCTTGAAGTCGGTGGCGAGGACCTGCCGGCAGAAGGGCATGAACGTGCGCGGATAGACCTCGTAGGCCTGGCGCAACGTCTTGTTGGTTACTGCCGAGAGGATCTCGGGAAAGTCCGAGGCCGAATGCAGCGCGCGCGTTGCGATCTCGTCCCGCGAGAGACCGCGCACATTGACGCCAGCCGAACTCAGCTGCTCGCGGGCGAGTTCGAGCAGCGTCATGCCGCGATATTCCCGCGCCGGATCCGTCAAAGGGAAGAGCGTCGGGGCATAGCGGTGGAGGAGCGCGTTGGCGACCGCTTCGCGGCGGGTCACCCGCTCGTCGCGGCCACCGAGCGGCACGCTAACCTGAGAGGCCACGCGCACCTTGTCTGCTTCCGCTGCCACCTTGTCGAGAATGGCGGTGCGTGCTGCATCGATGGCGACGCCGCGTTTCACCAGATCCTCGGCGAAGCCTCGATCGAGCGAGAGCCGCCCGGCAAGGTCGTAGATGGTGGCGACACGTTCACGCTCGGTGTCCCGTGCGCGCGTGGCGATCGCCTCCGTATCCGGCGCAGGCGTGGTCCTGTCCAGGATGCGGGCGGTTTCGGCGCCACCGCTCTCGGCGGTCGCAGTATCGGTGGTTTCAATCTCGTCCATGGGGACAGGCTCCTTGCGTTGAAGGGTGGAGGCGCGGATGGGTGTTGATGGGGACGGCGCCGGCTCTGTGCGGGCATTGGCGACATCGGCCCGCGCGATCACGCAGGGGATCAGCGGCGTTCCGTCCGTGGTGTCGTGCAAGCGGAAGCCTGCTGCCGGATCGGCGCCGATCGGCACGGCGGAGATCTCGAACGGTGTCCAGTCGACAGCACGCCAAAGCTCCGGGGCTCCGGCCTGCTTGGTAACCTCGAAGCGATGGACCTGATAGCCAATCGAGACCGCTCGGATGTGCCCGGCCTCGACGTCCCGCCATACGGCCTCGGCGTCCTCGCGCTCTGAAAACCGCACGCGGGCAAGGCCGCGGCCGTTCTCGATCCTGGCGCTGCCGGGCACGACCGAACCGATCACGCTGTCGAGCGCCGAAGCGTCATGCACCTTCAGAAGAGGCGCACCGCCATTGAGGCGATCGAGCCGAACCGATTGCGGGTCCATGGCGAGTTCTTCGTCGAAGGGATCGCTGAAGAACGGATGCCGGCGGACGCGCGCGCCGGTCGACCAGATGACTTCGATGGTGCGCGCCTCCCGGTCGATAGAGGACGGCAAGAGGTCCGCCGCCCGCATGAGCGGCGGCAGGTCGATGTGACGGTTCATGTCGATGTCCTTCGAAATCAGGCGTCCGACGGGTCGGTCGATGCCGCCTGCATGACGCCGGTCTTGGTGACGCGGCGCGGATCGCTATCGAGTACGAGCCCGAGCGTGTCGATCTTGGCGTTCATCGCCGCGATCTCGGCGAGGACAGCATCAGGGTTGTGGCCCTGGCGGGCGATTGCTTGCGCGAGCGTCATGGTGCCGGAACGCATGGCCAGAAGATCGGCCGTGGCGTCTTTCAGCGGATCGACCGCCTCGAAACGCGGTGGCGACCATTCGACCACAATGTCAGGGCGCGGCAGCTTGCCGGCGGCCCAGGCTGCCTCGCAGAACCAGATCCAAAGCGGCTGGCACAGGCCGGGAATGACGATTTGCCACTGGATCGCGTCGATCAGCCGGCGAAACTCGACGAGCCCCGCCCGGATCGAGGAATAATTGACCTGAGAGAGATCCCCGGTCAGCAGCTCATAGGGCATGCGGAAGCCAGCCGCGATGATGTGCAATTGGCTGCGCAGCCATTCCCCGGTTCCGGCCGTCGTCGCCGGCTGATTGAAGCGGATGTCCTTGCCGCCGCGCGCGTAGGCGATCAGCCCTGGTTCGAACTGCTCGACTCGCTGGCCGTCGGCGTCGACGACTGCCGGCGCAATGCCCTGGTCGGCTTCATCCGCGCCGAGCACGATGCCGACGACGCAGGCTTCGGTTTTCTTTCGGACGAGCTCGGCTTGCGTCCAATCGTCGAGATCGCGCAAAGCCCGCATGACCGGCGTCCCCCACGGAACGCCGCGCACCTGCGTGCGCTGCTTCTCGTAAAGATGCAGGACATCGCGCGCTGGCACTGCGGCACTGTCGAAACGGTGGCGCATCGAGACGATCGCGTCGCCGGGATGCTGGGCGTAAAGCCAATAGGCGCGACGGCGACCGATCGCATCGAACTCGATGCCCTGCAACTGCCGACCGCCGTCCGCGAGATCGCCGTTGCGGGTGGCGTCGAGAAGATCGGCCTCGATCACCTGAACCTGCAACGGCAGCGGCAGCCCGTCCGCGGCGCGTCGGGGACGACGACGCAGCAGCACTTCGCCCGCTTCGATCATCTCGCGCACGGCAAGCGTCTGCACGCCAAGGATGTCAAGTTGCCCGTCGGCATCGGCGAGCGGCGACCAGGTCTCCCAAAGCCGATTAACGGTCTCGTCGAGCTTGGCGTCGCCAGTCGCAGCACGCGGAATGATGCCGCTGCCGACGATGTTGTTGACCAGCACGGACACGGCTTTCGCTGCGTGTGGATTGTTGCGCACGAGATCGCGCATCCGGTCTCGCAGCAGACCGCTGGCCGCGGAGATCTCCGCGTCGGCTGACGTGCCCGGCGCTTTCCAGCCGTCCGTGCGGCGCCCTCTGGCGGCGCCGTCATAGCCTCGCCGGCCGGTCGCCAGAGTCTCGAAACTGCGCCGGGCAATAGCGCGCCGGACGCCGGCCTCCGGAGAGGCCCATGCCACGAGGCGATCGATCAGCGTCACGCCGCTCATCGATCGCCCCGACCGAACCCGGCAAAGCCCGCGATCGGGCGTGCCGGGCCGCCCGACGTTGCCGCGATCTCGCTTTCGATGGTGCGGATCCGCTTCAGGAGATCGTCGGCCGAGCCATACTCGACGGTCTTGCCGTCATAGCTCACCCGCAGCGTGCCGCTGGCATAGGCGCGCTTCAGCGCGTCGAGTTCCGCTGTGGTCCACGCCATGTCCGTTTGCCTTCAAAGCCATTTCTTGCGGGGGCCGAGCCAGTCGCTCGACCGCTTCGCCGCAGGTGCGGACGGCCGCGCGAGAAGCCCGGCCTCATGGTCAACCTCGGCGGCGTCATCGCCCTGCGAAGGCCCGATCTGGTCCTCGAGGTCGCGCCATTTCTCTTCCGTCCAGCGATCGGCGCCGACGATCCAGGCCGCAGCCCGCGCATAGACACGGCAGTCGAGCGCCTCGTTGCGCTCGCGCATCTTCTGCCATTCGAGTTTCTGAAAGCCGCGCTTGGTCGTGACGGTGACGAGATGCTCGGCGACGAGCTGCTTCACCCATTCGGCGTCGACGCCGTGCGGCAGATGGATGGCGCCCGGTGGATCGACCACGCCTTCGGCGCGCTCTTCGTCCGTCGGTCGTGCCAGCCGCAGGAAGCGATAGGTTTCCGATTTGAAGGTCGAGACCGCGACGGTCCAGAGTCGAGCGCCACGACGGATCTTGCGTCCGCCTTCCGTCGCATCGACGAAGGTAGGGCCAATGACCGGGCTCACGCGGTTGAAGCCGTCGACACCCTTGATCGCCGCGACCTGCGCAGCGCCTTGGGCGCGTGCCCAGGCATACACCGCCGCGGTCTCGAAGCCGGTGTCGACCGCAAGCCTCACGATCCCGAGCCTCGGCCCGTACGCATGGGGCCAGGTGCGGCCGAGAAGTTCGGTGACCGTAGCCCAGGCATCGGCAGAGTCCGGGCCGCCGGGGATCACAACGTGATCGACCAGCCAGCTCGTCAAACCGCGCCCCCAGGCCCAGACCGAGACTTCGATGCGATCCTTCTGCAGGTCGGCGCCGGCAGTCAGGAACAGCCCGCCGCTCGGGACGATGCCGAAGCGATGTGCGCCGCGCCGCTCGTAGAGCCGCTGCCAATCGGGCGCCTCGCCGGTCTCGATCCAGGTTTCGCCGAGAACGCCATTCTTGAAGCTGCGCTTTGCTTCGTCGCTCGCCTGCGCGGCTTCCCACATGCGGGCGATGTCGGCCCAGGACAACCATCCGACCGGGGAATAGAGCCCCGACAGGTGATAGCCCATGGTGCCGCTCGTGCTCACCGGCCGCGTCGGGCGCCATTCGCCGCCCTCCATCATAGCCGTCTTGTGGTGCTCAGCGATCGCGCCGTCGCAGGCTTCGCAGACGTAGTGCGCCGTGTTCGGCTCGCCCTTGTCCCAGCGCAGACGTTCGAACCTCAGCCATTGTCGATGCCCGCAATGTGGACAGGCGACGAAGAAGCGGCGCTGATCGCTCGCTTCGAATTCGCGCTCGATCCGCGAGACGCCGTGGATCGTCGGCGTCGAGGTCAGAAAGACCTTGGAGCGCCAGGAAAAGGTCCGCGTGCGTGCTTCCGCCAGCGCGACGGGATCGCCTTCATCGTCGGCCGAGGGCGGATAGGCGTCGACCTCGTCGAGAAACAGGTAACGCGCCGGCATGGAACGCAAGCCGACGGCGCTGTTGGCGCCGGTGATGACCAGAAGCCCCGCAGGGAATTCCTTCGAGAGCATCGTGTTGCCGGCGTCGCGCGAACGCTGCGGCTTCACGCGCTCACGCAAGGCCGGACTCTCGGCGATGAGGGGATCGATGCGCTGGCGCGAAAATCGCTTGGCCAGCTCGACGGTCGGCTGGACCGCGAGCATCGGACCCGGCGCGTGATGGATCACATAGCCGATCCAGTTGTTGCCGGCCTCGGTCGCCCCGACCTGCGCCGCCTTCATGAACACGATCCGCCGCGTCGCATTTGTCGGCGACAACGCATCCATGATGGCGCGCATGTAAGGCGTGCGATCGGTTCGATACCGACCGGGTTCGGCCGAGGCGCGCGGGCTCAGGAACCGTTCGCGATCAGCCCATTCCGAGACCGTGAGTGCGGGATCGGGCGTGATCCCCGAGCCCCAGGCGTCGAGGATCGTCTCCGCACCGTCGAACGCGGCGATCTCACCGGAAATCCGGGGCGACCTCGGCGAGTTCTGCGAGGTGCGCGCGGACATATGTTTCGAGAACCTTCTGCATGGTGTGCGCGTCCTGACCGAGTTCAGCCGCCATCAGCGCGGCGACGCGGGCTGGCCAAACCGACCAGGCGTCGCGCTCTTCCCGCGCCAGGCGAAAGACGAGCGCGGTCGTGCGCGCGCGGTCGACGAGTTCGCCTTTCATGCGCTGCAGCCGAAGGCGTGCGAGATGGGCCTTGGCGATCTCGTGCGCGGTCCGCGCCTGCACGAAGGTAACGTTGCCGCTGGCGGGGAGCCCCTGTTCCTTGAGCGTCTCGCGGACGGAACCGAGCGCCGCTTCCGGCACGGGCTTCATCGCTTCCGGCGCGGGCCTGGCGGTTCCCTTCGCCTTGCCGGGTTCGGTGGAACGTTCCCAGGCCGCGTCCGCCTTTTCCGGGTCAATGCTGCCGTCGGCTTCGAGCGGGATCCGACCCGATTTCGCAGCTTTCAGAACGGCTACGTGGGAGACGCCACGGCTTCGCGCATAAGCGCGGATCGACACGCCCATGGCTCGCCCTCACAGTCAAAAAATCTAATCGGATGAGGCGCTTATTCGCTTGGCTCGTCTCCGAAGCAGCGCCTGTATGTCGTCATCAGAAGCCGGAGACGACCATGCCCCGCCGCCAGACCAACGACCAAGCCCTCAACGCTTTCATCAAGCGCAAGGCCGAGATCGACGCCGCGCTCGCCCGCCTTCAGGCCCTCAGCGGCGATCATTTCGATGTCCATCCCGACGAGGTCCATTGGGGCCATGTCGGGACATTGGCGCACTACGCCGAACTTCTGACGCGCATCACCGACAGCGCCTTCCGCGAGGGCGAACACGCGGAATGAGACGCGCCTGAACCTCCTGCAACAGCAGACCCCGCGTCGCGATCGCCGCGACCGGGGCTCGGGGTCGTGAGAGGGCTGCGATGGTGCTGGCCCCTCGAAGGAGACCCCTACCATGACCAAGCTCACCGACACCCAACTCGTCATCATCGCCGCTGCCTGCCAGCGTGCCGGCCGCGTGATCCTGCCGCTGCCCGAGAACCTCAAAGGCGGCGCCGTTGCCAAGGTCATCGACAGCCTCGCCGCCAAGGGCATGATCGAGGAAGCGGACGCCAAACCGGGCGAGCCAGTCTGGCGCGAAACCGGCGACCGACACCGCGTCACCCTGATCGCGACCGACGCCGCGCTTGAAGCCCTCGGCATCACCGAGGACCCGCCGATTGAAACCGCGTCCGAGGCCGGCGAACGGGAGCCCGCCCCCGTCGCCGACTTTTCTGACGCTTCGTATCCGCTTGCCGACGAGGGCATGGAGGCGTCGCTTACGCCGAAGCACCGGGCGCGTGACGACAGCAAGCAGGCCAAGCTGATCGAGATGCTGCGGCGGCCGGATGGCGCGACAATCGAAGAGATCGTCGGCGCCTTCGGCTGGCAGCCTCACACAGTCCGGGGCGCGATTGCCGGGGCGCTGAAGAAGAAGCTTGGGCTCGACGTGACCTCGGAGAAGATCGAGAAGCGCGGGCGGGTGTATCGAATCGCCGGCTGAAACCGCCTCCGCGACAGGACGTCGTCGACCAAATGGCCCGGCACTTCCAAGCGCCGGGCCATCGTGATATCAGCGTGGCGCGAAAACGACCCTGCCTCCGATCGACATCGTCTAAGTTTTATTCGTGGCCCTCCGGCCGCGCGCCTCTTCGCGCGCTATTTCAACCGGAGAACCACCCCATGCACCACAAGCGAAAGAAGCCCCGGACCAAGAGCCGGAGTGTCGGCGCGTTTCCGAACGGAACACCGTCGCACTGGAACATCCTGTTTCACAATCGACCGCGCCGCCGACGCGAGCACGTCCGTCTCCTGGCAATCCTGCGCGGCAAAGATCCCGAGACCTTGGTCTGGGATCTCGGCAATTCTCGGCCGCACAAATATTATTGGTGATGTGATGACCCCTGCCTCGACGGACCACGGCAGCATTCTGCCATCGGATGCCTCCGCGCTCATTGTCTCCGCTGACGGCGAGCTTTCGTTCATGCTCGCCGATTACCCCGAGGATCAAGCTCTGCCGCGCATGGTGCAATTGCTCGCTGCAGTCGTGCTGCGCTCGACAGATGCAGACTGGGTGGACGAGATGATCGCTATCTTCGACGAGACGCCGCGATCGTGAGGCGGCCCATGCCCGTGAGCCGTTCGAACAGCCGCCGGAGGCAATAGGACCGTGCGATCGAAACGAGCGTAAAGATCAGTCCGATCGCGAGTGTATCGCCGAGCGTGGCGTGCAGCCCGAACCACGGAAAGACCAGAATCTGCGTCGTGACGGCGACGCCATAACCGACGAATACGTTGACGATGGCTTCCACCAGAGACATGGCGCGCGTTTGGCGCATCGCGCGAGTTCTTTCTTGCTAGAAAAGAGCGCCCTGTTCGATGTCCGGGAGTCGAACGATCCCGTTTATCAGCCAGGTGTCGGGGTACTGCGAGTGCGTGCCCATCGCCAGCAACATGCCTTTGCGTGGATATTCCTCGCCAAAGACCTTGCGAACCTCATCGGCCGCCTGAGCCTCGCCGTATTGCCGAGACCAATTGAAGAACGCCGCTTCTGTTTCCCAGTCCTGGCATGTGCCAAAGCGCTCTCCATCATCGGTCCGATATCGATACCGGAAGCGATAAGGACAGGGTTGGTAGGGCGTCGTCTGTTTGGCGAACAGGTCGGTTTGGGCACGCAGAGCTTCAAATCGAGCGGTCTCTTCCGCGATCTCAGACGCTTCCTTCTTCTCGACGACAAACTCCAGGATCTCGGGCCTGAGAAGCGCCAACGATCTGCCCGCACCGCGCTCGCGCTGCAGGCTGGTGACGATCGATTTGGCCAGGAACCGCTCGCGTTCAGCCTTCTTCAGCTCGCCGACTATGTCGATTGAATCCTGATCCACCCGGCGGCTTTCTGGCCTGGTATCGTCGTTCGGGAGGCGCCACTTGAATTGAATCCGGTCCCACCGCCCGAACTTCTTGCGGTCTTCGAGAAGTCGAAACGAAACCGGGTAGAGACGCAGCCAATTACCGTAGAGGTCGATCCCGGCGCAACAAACGGTTTCGCCGTGCCGCTGACCAACCTGCGGCGCCGCTTTGATGATGACGACGGCTTCGGTGCTACCCGATGTGGAGGGCGGCTGCATGGTGCGTGCGCGCGCTCCCTATCTTGGGCCACGGCTTGCCGGCCTGGTTCACCCCCAGATGAACCAGACGAAACCCACCACGTCGCGCCATCTCCTCGCCAACGATGCACCGATGACAATGCTTGTGATCGCGCTCAAAGCAGAGCAAGCACGCGAAACGATCCTTGGCGGCTTCGATGCCGCGCACCAAATCCGCTTGCGCAGTTTCCGAACGCAGATGGGCGTCGAAGATGCGTCGGAAATCCTCGAAACGCCCCTCGCGCGCTGCGACGCGGCCAGGCTTGGGGTCCCCCAAGCCCTTCAAGTGAAGATAATCGACGCCTTGCGCGCGAAGTTGTTGAGCAAGTCCGTTTTTGGAAAAGCCCTTCTTTCGCGAGATCGGAACATCGCGCACGTCGATAAGCAAATCGATGCCAACGTGCGTCAACGTCGCCAGGAAATCTTCTATCGAACTACCTTCATAGCCGATGGTATGCAGCGCCGCAGTCGGCATATCACTCCGATTCTCCGCCTATTTTATCGTTAATCATCAAGGTGACATGGTTAAGGCGCGGTTAAGGGCCGACGTCAAGATGTCTGGGCGGGCGTCCTTTCGGCTTGTCGGCCACAGAACGTCTGCCACCGTTCGACAATCACATCGCAATAGCTGGGATCGATCTCGATCGCGAGACAGGCGCGATCGGTGGTCTCGGCGGCGATGATCGTCGTGCCGCTGCCCGCAAAGGGCTCGTAGACCAGCTCGCCCTTGGCCGAATTATTCAGAATTGGGCGGCGCATGCACTCGACCGGCTTCTGCGTGCCGTGAACGGTCGCCTCGTCCTCGTTGCCACTCACGCCGATCGCCCAGAGAGTTGACTGATCGCGAGCGCCTTGCCAATGTCCCGTCGCCTGGCGACGGACGGCGTAGAGGCAGGGCTCATGCTGCCAATGATAGTCGCCCCGGCCGAGCACGAAACGCGACTTCGACCAGATGATCTGTGAGCGGATCGCGAAATCCGCGGCCTCCAGGCTTTCGATCACGGTCCTGGTGTGGATGCCGGCATGCCAGACATAGGCGACATCGCCGGGGAAGAGGCGCCATGCGTCGCGCCAGTCGGCGCGATCGTCATTCCGCACCTTTCCGGTCCGCGTCGTTGCCGAGACGCCGGCGTCGTTGCGCCAGTTCGGGTCGTATTCGACGCCATAGGGCGGATCGGAGACCATGAGATGTGGCTTTGCCCCATCGAGCAGCCGCGTCACGTCGGAAGCCGACGTCGCGTCCCCGCACAGGAGCCGGTGAGAACCGAGAATCCAGAGGTCTCCGGGCCGTGTGACGGCCTCTTTCGGCGGATCCGGGATGCTGTCTTCATCGCTTTCGGGCCTGTCGGCGTCGACATCAGCACCAGACAGGAGCCGATCGAGTTCATCCTCCTCGAAACCGAGCAGATCGAGGTCGAGACCGTCCTCCTTCAGCCGCGCAAGCTCGGCCGCAAGCGTCGCCTCATCCCAGCCGGCGTTGAGCGCGATCTGATTGTCGGCGATGCGATAGGCACGCGCCTGCGCATCGGTGAGATGGGCGAGCCGAATAATGGGAACGTCACGCAAGCCGAGCCGTTTGGCCGCCAGAAGCCGTCCATGCCCGGCAATGAGAATGCCGCGCTCGTCGATCAGACAGGGCGCGTTGAAGCCGAATTCGGCGATGGAAGCCGCGATCTGCGCGATTTGGTCGTCAGAATGCGTCCTCGCATTGGCTGCGTAGGGCAGAAGCGCTTCGACCGGGACGCGCTCGATCGTCGAGGCGTCACGCCGCACGGCTCTTCTCTCCCTTGCCGCGGGCTGCGGCGATGTCCTCGAAGGTTCGCTCTTCGCCGTCGAGCATGACGGGCACAGTCGGATGAAGCTTTCGCCAGCGCGCGATCGCGAGATCGACGTATTCGGACGCAAGTTCAATGGCCGCAACGCGCCGACCGCAACGTTCAGCGGCGAGGATGCAGGTCCCAGAACCGGCGAAAGGCTCGAAGACCAGATCCCCCTCGGCCGAAAAGGCCTGCATCACGAATTCCGGCAACGCGATCGGAAACACAGCCGGATGCTCGGTTTCGATGCCGCGAGCCTTGTGGCGCGTGATGCGCACCACGCTGTCGGGAATCCGCATCTCCTGAACGCCTTGGCCGGCATGCGACCAGGCGCCGACGGTACCGTCCTGCGCGCGCATTCCGCCGTGGCTGTCATTGACGTGTCCAGCCCATTTGCAGGGCACGATCTTGTTCGGCTTGCGCGCCTTGCGATTGAAGTGGAACAGAAACTCGAAGGCTGGCGACAATCGCCCGTTCCAATCGCCGGGGAGGCCCGGCCCTTGGTCCCACACGTAGAGGCCGAAGCGACGCCAGCCGTCGCTGCGCATCCAGTCGAGCCAATCCGCCCAATAGGGCTGCCATTCGTTGTCGCGATGGACGAGGCCGAGATTGACGAGCAGCTGGCCGTCCTCGGACAGCACCGCCCCTGCGTGGCGGAAGACGCCCTGCATGAGAGCGTCCCAGTCGCCGATCCCGCCCGTATAGGTACGCTGCTGCGCGTAGGGCGGCGACGTGAACAGAAGCGTCGCCTTGGCGCCATCGACAACGCGCGCAACGACGGCTGCGTCGGTGCTATCGCCGCACAGAAGACGATGATTGCCAAGGCGCCAAAGATCGCCCGGCAGGGTGACCGGATCGGTGGGCAGCGCCGACGTCTCGTCGATGTCATCGGCAGCGGCGTCGGTGTCCGCCTCGTTCTCGTCGATCGGCGCCAGTAGGTCGTCGAGTTCGTCCTCGCTGAATCCGGTGAGCGTAAGATCGAAGCCCTCGCTGTTGAGGGCATGAAGTTCGCCAGCGAGGAGCGCATCGTCCCAGCTCGCGTTGAGGGCGAGCTTGTTGTCCGCGATGACGTAAGCCCGCCGCTGCGCAGGGGTCAGATGATCGAGGATCACCACCGGCACGGTATCGAGCCCGAGTCGCCTGGCGGCCTCCAGTCGACCATGGCCTGCGATGACGTCGCCATCGACGGAGATGAGCACGGGGTTGGTCCAGCCGAACTCGACGATACTGGCCGCGATCTGGGCGACCTGGGCGTCGTCATGGGTTCGCGGATTACGCGCATAGGACTGCAGCCGATCGATCGACCAATGTTCGATCGCGTCAGGCAAGCGGGGCGACATGGCGGGCGAGGTTCATCCGGTAACCGACGCGCGCTGGTTACCACTTGCGATGCCAACGGAGGCGCGCGGAACTGTGAAATAATTCAGAAGGTTCGCGAGAGAGCCGGTAACCAGCCCTTGTCGGCTGGTAACTCAGGTTTCCGGGGTGGCACTAGCGAAGTTCTGCGCTGCTGCCCTCCGCATAGCGCAAGGGCCGGGAAGGACCCGGGCCTTTCGACCGGCCGGGGCGCTGCGCTCGCGCCTCCTGCGAGGATGCCCCGAAACCTAGCCTCATTCGGGCTTTTCGTCTCAGCGAAAAGTGTCCGCCGGACATCTTCCGCAGGGCTTCGCGCGGATACCCTCAATCGCCGCGCACAGCTCAGGGGCTGGGGACCACAGGCTGCCTGTCGCCGTTCGGCTACAGTTTGTCTTGTCGTCGAGCGACGACATTGCTATATTGTTGCCGTTCGACGACACGAAGGCCTCGCGCCATGCACATCCGCACCCCTCTGGATCTCGGCCTCATCATTCGCGACAGACGGCGCAGGCTTGGTCTCAGCCAAGGCGAGCTTGCCTCAAAGGCTGGTGTTGGCCGGCAATGGCTCGTGGCGATCGAGCAGGGCAAGGCCCGCGCCGAGATCGGCCTGGTCCTGCGCACGCTGTCAACGCTCGGGCTCACGCTTTCTGTCGACGAAGAGGCTTCCAATCGCAGGGCCGGCAACCATGACGAGATCGCGCCCGTCGACATTGACGCCGTCGTCTCATCCCTGAAGGGGGATGCCCGATGACCGACCGGCTCGTCGTCCTCGCCGATGGCCACATCATGGGCGAAGTCCGCCGCTCGCGTTCGGGGCGTCTGGCCTTCGTCTACCACGACGGCTGGCGGAGGAGCAGCAATGCCTATCCGCTTTCCCTCTCCATGCCGCTCGTGGTCGCCGAGCATGAGCATGGACGGATCGAGCCGTGGCTTTGGGGGCTCCTGCCGGACAATGAGGCGATACTCGCCCGTTGGGGACAGAGGTTTCAGGTTTCGCCACGCAACGCCTTCGCCCTTCTGGGCGCCGTCGGTGAGGATTGTGCGGGCGCCATCCAGTTGGCCCCCTCCGAGCGTGTGCCAACGCTCATGGAAGCCGATCAGGGCTTCGTGGCTTGGCTCTCGTCAAGCGACATAGCTGAGCGCCTTGCCCTTCTGCGCAAGGACCAGTCGGCTTGGCGTGTGGCGCGGGACGCCGGTCAGTTCAGCCTGGCCGGAGCCCAACCGAAGACCGCACTTCTCTTCGATGGTGAACGCTGGGGAATACCGTCCGGTCGCATGGCCACGACGCACATCTTGAAACCGCCGATCGACGCCTTTGACGGTCACGCTGAAAACGAGCATCTGTGCCTCGCGCTGTCGCGCGCGCTCGGATTTCCCGCCGCCCGGTCGCGCGTCATGCGCTTCGATGACGAGATGGCGATCGTCGTCGAACGCTATGATCGCCAACGCACCGCAGCCGGCATTCGACGCCTGCATCAGGAGGACGTCTGCCAAGCGCTCGGCTTGCCGCCCACCAAAAAGTATCAGAACGAGGGTGGCCCTGCGCTAGGCGAAATGCTGGAAGTCATTCGCGCCTATTCGGGAGTTCCCCAGGAAGACGAGTGGACATTCGCTCGCGCCCTGATTTTCAACTGGCTGATCGGCGGCACGGACGCGCATGCGAAGAACTTTTCCATGCTGATCGGCGCTGGTGGACGAGCCCGTCTCGCCCCCCTCTATGACGTTGCCAGCACGCTGGTCTACGATTTCGATCCGCGCAAGCTGAAGCTCGCTAACAGGATCGGCGGCGCATATCTCATCGAAGACATCGGTCCGCGGCAGTGGGAGCAGTTTGCGGTCGAGACACGCCTTCCGAAGCAGGATGTCCTTAATGCCGCCCGCGCCATGGCGAGCGCCTTGCCCGCGGCCATTCATGCGGTTGCGGATCAGGCGCGCAGCGAAGGCCTCGATCATCCGGTCATTCCAAGAATGGTCGATATCTTGAGCGCGCGCGCCGAACGATGCGCCCGGCTCTTCCCGGATTGACAGGGGCACCGCATTGCAATGACGGCAGCGGGCCGCATTCGGCGGAAATGGGTGCAATTGGGTGTGCATTCGGGCGTGGCCCCGCTATTCCTGGGGCAGCTCCAAAGGCTCGCAAGCCCGCTTCACCATTTCGATGACATAGCGTCTGGACCGGAGCTTTGGCACGGGACGGTGGTTCAAGCGCCAGGCGATGACGCAGAGGGCGTAGAGCCAATGTTCATTGGCGGCGGAGCGTTGCAGCCCGACGGTCCAGCAAATGGTCTTCCAACGCTCGCCGTGGGCGCGCAGCCAAATGATCTTGCCGTCGACCGGATCGAGACCGGTCGTCCAGCTCAGCGTCTCCTCCATTCGGCTGATGGCGGCCGGAGACGGCGGGACGCGCATCGGCCTTGGTTCCTGGCCGACCAGATCGCTGAACTCATAGAAAATCTTCGGCCAGGTGCTGAAATACCCCTGGACCCTCGCCGAAGGCAGACGCTTCAGGACATAGGCTGCTTCGGCAAGGCGGGCTTCGACGAGGCTCGGCGTCCATTCGCTCATCGCACGCCTCCCTGAGTTTCGATGGCCCAGAGGAGCAGCGCGATGGCGTCGGCCTCGTTGTCGTCCTTCGGGTTGAAGCCTCGCGCGGTGACGGCCGCGATCACAGCGTCTTTGCCTGCGTTACCCTTGGCCGTCGCATGACGCTTGATCGTGCCGACGGGAACGCCCTGATAGGCAATGCCCCGATGTTCGCACCATGCCGTCAGCGTCGCCAGAAAGCCGCCATAGAGATGGGCGGCATCGATACCGAGGTGGCGGCGGACCTCTTCGAAGTAGATGGCGGCGAGCCCGGCAGCATCGTCGGCCATCGAGTCGAGCCAGCCTGCAAAGCGGACATACCGCATGCCGCCACCGTCGAAGCGGCTGGGCCGGAACGAGACCGAGCCCGAGAGGATATGGCCAGTCGCGAGCCGCATGGCCCAGCCGGTCGTCGTGCCGAGATCGAGAGCAAGCATGGCGCCCGAGCCATTCTGGCCGTGGCCCGGACTGACCAGCAAGGCGCCCGGCTCATTGCCGGTCACGAGGACGGGCTGGAACGAGGTCGCCAACACTGCTGCCGATGACCCAAGTCGCGACGGACGAGCGCGCCTGACAGGAGCTCGCTCGTCTCTCCCGTAGGGAGAGCGGAAATTCCGGCAATCTGGCAGCTTCCCCAAGCTGTTGAAATCGCCACTCTTTTTGGAGTTGCCAAATTGCCAAAAGGAAGTTGCCAGATTGCCGGCCCGCAACTCCGCCGCCGGCGTAACACATTGAACTGAAAAGGATTTCTGTGTCGGCAAGTTGCCAGTTGCCGAAGTTGTCAGTTGCCAGAACCGTCGCTTTGGCAACTTCTCGACGGGCGTGATCATGGGGTCTCTCCTTCGGGATAGACCCAGACGAGCGGATTCTCGACGTCGAGGACCGCGCCGGTCTGAGCCGACTTGTAGTGGGTTGGAAGAACGGGGATGAAGGACGGCGTGATCTCCCCCGTGTCGGGATCGATCGTCTCACCGGCGGGGAAGTGCATGCCCTCGATCACGAGGTAGCCGAGCTTTGAGCGGGCATTGGGCAGGCCGTAGGGGCGGCCGTCGCGGGTGAACTTCACATAGCCCTTGGTGGTGAGAACGCTGACGCGCTCGCGGATCGTGGTCCGGCCGCCAAGCCCGGCCTGGTTTTCGAAGGCCTCGGCGAACTGCAAAGCGGTGTAGAGGTGCCCGGCTCGCGCCTGGTCGTCGAGGATTTGCAGGATCACGTCGCGCTTGCGCGCGCGCTCGGCATCGAGGCGTTCGCCGAGGTCCTTGCGCACGATCCGTTCGGATTTCGGATCGATGATGACCCAGCGCCCCTGACGCTTGTCGATCAGGATCGGATCGAGCGCGGGTCCGTTGCGCAGCTCGAACTCGAGGCGACGCTCGGGACGATCCTCGTCGGGCCGATGCATCAGAATGCCGGCGCTGTAGAAGCCTCTAAGCGCACTTGCGCCGGCGAGCGCCAGAAAGGGGTCTTCCGCGATCTGCCGCTTCTGCGCTTTTCGGGTGTGGTGGCTGAGAATGAGCCCCGCTTCCGGCGCGGCGGCATTGCGCAATGCTTCCACGCGCGCCTGCAGGAAGAACAACATGGCGTCGTTGTCGTTCTCGCCGCCGCCATCCGGTCCACCGTCGAACAGATTGCGGATCGGGTCGATGCACAGGATGTCGGGGCGCTCGCCATCGAAGGCGCCCAGCATCGCTGCCTCGACCAGCGCAAGACCGCGACCGTCCAGAATGAGCCGCAGCTTCGGCGTCACGACGAGATTGTCGCGCGCAGTTGCGAGCACGGATTTCGGGAGGTTCAAGCCCTGCAAGCGCTCGCGCAAATAGTGGTAGTCGATCTCCGCCTGGAGATAGAAGACCCGCAGAGGACGCGGCGGTTTGAAGCAGAGAAAAGCCGACCCCGCCGCCATGTGGGTGAGAAGGCTGATCAGGAAGTCGCTCTTGCCCACCTTCGGCGCGCCGCCGAGCACCAGCATACCGCCCGGCGTGAGCACGCGCGGCGCGATGATGTCGGCTGGCATGGGGCTCTGGTCATCGAGCAGCGCGCCGAGACTAAAGGCCGGAATGGCGGCGATCGGCGGAGCGGTGAGTGTGAGACCCGGCCCGTTGCGGGCCACATGCCTTCGCCACAGCCGGTCGAATTCGGCGCCGACGCGCTCGGCCGGCCAAGGCGGATCGAGGCATGCCTGATTGAACTGCTGGATCGCTTGGCGGGCCTCTTCCTCGGTTTCGCGTCCTTCATGGACGAGACGGACGTGGTGACCGATCACCATGCTCGCTGCTTCAAAGCGGGTGATGGGATCGATCCCGCCGGCGCGCGTGCGCCGCTTCAGGACGTCGTCGAGGGTGGCCTTTGGGTGGTGCGATGTCTCCGCCATCGGCGGCGTGATGCCCTGCAGCACTGGCATCATGTCCACGGAATCCGCGAATTCCCGCAGGTCAACCTCGCTCGAAGAAATCTCGCGGATTGCGACAAGGCGCGTTGCCCCGCCTTTGAAATAGAGCGTGCCGGCGACACGGATGGGCTGGTGGGCGGAACGGAAATGCGGATCGCCGCCGACCTTGTCGGCGATCATCCCGCGCAGCGCGCAGACGAGATCGATGTCCGCTCCTTCCGCCGGCTCGTTGAGCCGCCACCAGACATGGAGCTTCGGCGCGCCGGTCTCGGTGCGTCCGCCGCTCTCGACCACCATCACGGGCGGCGGCAGATACCGCCTGAAATGTGCGAGCTTGACCTCGACATCGTCGGTATCGAGATCGGCGACGATCGTCTGGATCTGCTGGATGTCATCCGCTCTGGCCTGCCCCTGTTCGGCGACCGTGCCGGGCACGACATAGAGCGCCGCGCCCTCACGAGCGGCCCACACCGCCGTGGTGTGAACGTGCGCCGCAGCCCCAGAATCGACCGGAAGCCAGGACGTGTGCGGCCGGCCGGAGCTTCCCTTCTCGGGCAGGCCGCGGACCGGGATCAGCCCGTCGCAATAGCCAAAGACGCGGTCGATGAAGAGCGCGATCGTCTCGGCGTCCGGCGCGAGCATGGGATCGGCGGTCGGGGCTGCATCGTTGAAGTCCCGCCAGGCATCGATGCGCACGACGTTGCCGGTCGAGGCGTCGTCCCCGCTCATCCTGGCAACCTCCAGCAGCGTTCGGCCCAAGGGCAGAAGCGGCATTCGTGATGGGCGGGATCATGCGCGACACGCGGCAACAGCTCGTGGACGTCGGTGGCGCGCAGGATGCGCACGGCACGATCGCTCGCGGCTTGCGCGCGAGCAGCGTCGAAGGGCACGAGTTCATGGTGAAGCTCGGCCGTGTCTTTGTTGATCGCAGTGAAGAGCGCCGGATGCTCCGAGACGCCCGGCAGCGCCGGTTCCATATAGGCTTGGTAGAGCGCGATCTGGACGGCATAGATCGGCTTCGCCAGGACGACGCCCTTGGCGACGGTCTCCCGCCACGCCTTGGCGTTCATGGTCTTGCATTCCCAGATCGCCGGGGCCTGAAGAGCCGGGAAGCCCGGTGCGCCGAAAACGACGCCGTCGACGTGACCGCGGATTCGGCCGCTCGCCACCGAAAAACCGATCTGCCCGCCGTCCTTCGTGCGGGTGACGAGATCGAGACCGGCCGCGTGCAGCCAACGGATCGCCACATCTTCGAGCACATGACCGATCTCGAAGATCCTGAGCGTCCGACCATCGAGGTCCGCCCCCGCATCGCGCGGCGTGTCCGTGAATTCGAACTGCAGCGCGCGATCGCAGGGGACGCCGAGACGGGAAGCGCCGAGATAGGTGCGCGCCGATGTCGCCCCGCGCTCGGCTGCGAGCGCGGCATCGATGCGCTGGTTCAGGTGATCGGCGATGCTGGCGCGATGGTTGAAGTTGAGCATCAGAACGGAATCTCCGTGCTCGCACGCGCAGCGCTCGCCGCCATCGCTTCCTGGAAGGCGCCGACGGCCGCTTCGATCAGCGTGAGCACCTGCGCTTCCGATAGGCCGGCGAGTGGCGTCGCCCAGCCGATCTCCTCCATGAGTTCGGCGACGGGTTTCAGCGCCGCGCGCATGGCCGCGCGTTCCTGTTCGGTGAGGTCAACCACGGAACGCCTCCGTGCCGACGAGGACCAGAAGGCCTGACAGGTGATCGAGCAGAACCAGCGATCCGGGCGCGGCCGACTGGAACGGAAGGGCTCGCGCCAGCCAAAGCCACGCGCCGGTCGCCAGCAGACGGCGCAGGGGATCCCGCGCGGGTGCCAGAGCCGCTCGCGGGTCGAGGGGAGCGTCGACGTCATGGAGCTGGTCCGCCATCACGCGGCCCTCGCCAGAGCGTTGCGGTCGGCGCCGAACACGAGCCTGCGGATTGCAGCCTTGTTGAACTGGAAGGCGATCAGCGCCGAGGCCTGGTAGCGGGTGAGCCCGAAATCCTGCCGATACTCCGCCGGCAGAAGCGCGAGCTGCCTGTCGGTAGGCGGCTGCGAAAGCCAGCGGCGGGTCTTGTGCGCGCTCTCGTCGCTCTCGTGCTCGTTGAGCCAGTCATCGGCCGCCGCGAGGCACACCATGCGCTCGCCCGCGCCGACGAGCGTGGTCGGCTGTCCTTGCCGACCGCCAACCGCATACCAGCGCCCGTTGAGGAAGAAGACGCCTGCCCAGGCGGTGAAGCCGGTGGCGACCAGAGCAGCGTCGTCCCCGAAGAGATCACACCACTTGAAGCTCGACCGTTTGAGCAGATCGATCTCGCTCATCACGAAATCGCCGAGGGGCTGCGGCTCATCACCCCCGTCGTCGCAGGCGAAGGCGTGACCGCAAAGCGGGCATTCCCGCGACGAGAGGGGAATGATCGCCTCGCAGGACGGGCAGGTTTTGGTTGGCGCGTCCCCGGACAGCTCGCGCCCGTCGAGATCGACGTCCTGCTCCAGCGAGCCGTGCAGGAGCGTCGAGGTCCCGAAATCCAACACGATGCAGTCGGTCTTGAGGATGTCCGGATGCTCCTGCGGGTTCGCCGTCCTGAGACCCCGGCCAACCATCTGGACCATGGTCGAGCGATAGGAGCTGGGGCGCAGCAGCACGACGCAGGAGGTCGGCGGGTGGTCCCAGCCCTCGGTGAGCACGGCCACGTTGACGACGACGCGCGCCCGGCCGTCCGCAAAATCGGCGAGCGCGGCCTTGCGTGCGGCATCCGGCATTTCGCCGGTCACGAGCACCGTCGGCACGTCGGCCTGGCGGAAGGCCTGCGCCACCGCGGTCGCATGGGCGACATCGGCGCAGAAGACCACCGTCTGCCGGTCGCCGGCCCTGTCGCGCCAGTGCTGGATCACCGCCTCGGTCACCGGCGTGCGGTTCATCACCTTGGCGACCTCGGTCATGTCGAAGTCGTCGGCGGTCTTGCGCACCTTGCCGAGGTCGGACTGCACGCCGACGTCGATCACGAAGGTCCGCGGCGGCACGAGATGTCCTGAGGCGATCAACTCGCCGATGCGAATCTGATCGGCGACGTTCGAAAAGACCGGGCGCAGCCCCTTGCGATCGCCCCGGTTCGGCGTCGCGGTGACGCCGTAGATGAATGCCTTCGGATTGCGCTCGCGGACCCGGTCGATGATGCGACGATAGCTGTCGGCTGCGGCGTGATGCGCCTCGTCGATGACGAGGAGGTCGAGCGCCGGGATCTGGCCGAGATTGGTTTCCCGCGCGAGCGTTGGCGCCATGGCGAAGGTCGCTCGCCCGCTCCAGGACTTTTCCTTCGCATCGACCACTGAGGTTGAGATTTCCGGATTGACGCGGGCGAATTTGGCGCGGTTCTGCGCGGTCAGCTCGTCGCGATGGGCAAGCATGCAGGCCTTGGCGTCACTGTCCTTCAGGATCTCGCCGGCGACGCCGGAGAGCATGATCGTCTTGCCGGCGCCCGTGGGCGCCACGCCGATCGTGTTGCCATGGAACCGGAGCGCCGAGATGCTGCGGTCCACGAAGAGTTTCTGACGGGGGCGAAGCAGCATGGCATCGCCTCACTGTGCCCAGGAGGGACGCATGCCGGCGGCCGGAGCAGCGGCAGGCTGAGCCGGCGCCTGCGCGCCAGCCGAGCCCTGGAAGCCGAACGACTGGGTCACCGGCCCCATCGCCGCGGCATATTCCTTGTGGTCGGGCGTGACGGCGGTGCGGATTTCGTTCTTCGGATCGCCGTTGGTGTCCGTGCCGATGTCGATCTTAGCGACGAACTCGATGCCATCGAGATCGGCGAAGCCACGGATGCGCCGGGCAGCTTGCGCCTGCGGCGAGACATCCTTGTCGGAGATGCCGCGCGCGGAATTGAGGATCGCGCGGATCAGCGCCCGGCCCATATTGCCCCAGTCGGGACCCTTCGGGCTGTAAAGACCGATCAGCGAGAAGATCTTGCGCCGCGCATACGGGCCTTCAAGGACCGTGAACTCGGCGTTGAGATAGACCGCGCCGGTCGAGCCGCGCGTCGCATATCCGCCGGTCCAGCCCTGGCCGGGATCGTCATAACCGCCGGGGCGGATCGAGAGGCGCACCTTGGCGATGGCGCCTTTCGGGATGACGTTCGTCGGCGTCTTGGCGTCGTTGAAATCGCTCCAATTGGACATGGGGGATCACTCCGTGGTCGTGTCGTTCGAAGAGGTGTCGGGATGGGGGTGGCCCGGCAGGCGGCCGGAGAAGTCGAGGGGCTGGCGTGCAGGCCCGCGGATTTTCGCCATCAGGCGGCCGAGATGCGGTTCCTCGATCATGTCGAGCCGGCCGCTACGGTCCTTTGCCGGGAAGCCGAACGGGTTCAGCGTCTGGCAGATGAAGGCGCGCCGTTTGGTGCCGTCTTCAGCCTTCACCTCCGCCATCGTCAGGACCTCGTCGACGATGCCGGGCAGTTCGAGGCCGGTCTTCGAGCCATCGATCTGGGGCGAGAAGACGCGACGATTGAAGTCGTCGAGACGCTCGTCGAGGATCCCGACGAACCAGACGTTCTTTGCCCGGGCGTGCTGAAGCTGGGTGAGCCAGGCGATCATCTCGCGGCCATGCAGGCCGTAGGCGCCGCGCACGTCGGGCTTGCCGGTCTTCTCCGAAATGGCCTCGGGCTGGCCGCGACACCACTGGAAGCAGAGCCGGCCGGCGACTGTGATCGAGTCGACGAAGATCGTCTCGTAGCGATCGAGGGCGCTCGGCGGGCCGAAGCGTTCAGCCACAGCAGCGAAATGCGCCTCGCCATAGGCTTGGTCCGCGCGCAATGCCGGATTCGGCCCGCCGATGAACACGGCGAGATCGCGGCATTCAGCCCAGGTGCGCGGCCGGAGCGCATCGCCAGTCCAGCCTTCGATGGCGAGATCGCCCGCCTCGAGGTCGATGAAGAGCGTCGTCTGCGGATCGAGGCTCCAGAGCAGCGAGGTCTTGCCGATGCCGGACTTGCCGAAAATGCAGCCCTTGACGCCACGCGCCTCGGCGAGCCGCTGATCCGCGGTGATGATGGGGAGCGCCATGATCAGCGCTCCTTCGTCGCACGGGTCGCGACATCGACGGCGCGATCTGCCCCGAGACCGCCGGCATCCCGCGCGATCTGGCTGAGCTTGCGCAGCGCGTACATCTGATCGATGAGCGCGTTGGACGCAGCCTCCAGCCCACGCAGGGCGAAAGCGATGTCGTCGAGGGTCACCTCGGTGATCGGCTTGGCGTCGATCGCATCCTGGCCCGGCACCGCCGGGACACGGATGGCATCGGGAAGCGTGGCGAGTCCGCAATGCGCATCGCGCAGCGTTTCGAGCGCGGACAGAGATTCTTCGGGCTTGGTCTTGCCGAACGAAAACATCGATTGGTCCTTTCAGTCGCGGAGAAGTCGGAAGGTCGGTTTGCCGGTCTTGAGCGTTCGAGCCGGCTCGAAGGCGCGACGGATCGCGTCCGGCCAGGCGCCGTAGGCGCGCTCGGAAACTTCGAGCCTGATCTCGATGTATTGGGTGGGATCTTCGCCGGAGGCGCGGATCGTCTCGACGAGGGCGGCGAGCCGGCCCTGGTCCCACTCGACCTTCTTCGGCAGGTCGGCCACGATGATGACCGCGCCGTCGCTGAAGCGGACAGTGCCGGTGTCCTTGCCCAGCGTGGCGCGCGCCTGGCGAGCACGCTCGCCGAACTTCAGGGCAATGGCGCCGTCGAGCCAGTCCTTGAGCGTTTTCGCGTTTTTCAGCGCGGCGTCGGCATCCTGCTGCAGGATGGCGAGGACATCGGCCGGCAGAACGGCGATCTCGCCGACCGGCATGGTGCGGATCGCGTCGAGCGTGATGGTGCTGGAAATCATGGCCAGCGCGCCCCCGCCGCCATTTTCGCGGCCGGCTTGTTGGCCGTGCTCGCGCGGATCTGTTCCTTCTCGTATTCCTCGACGTCTTCGAGCCGATAAACGACCCGGCCGCCGATCTTGATGTAGCGGGGTCCTTCCCCCGACCACCGCCACCGTTCGAGGGTGCGGTGGCTGATGTTCCAGCGAGCGGCGAGCTCGATCTGGTTCAAATGCCTGACCGACATCTGCGTCTCCTTCGGTTTCAATCGAAAACCTGCGGAGAGGATGGCGCGGGCGTGGGGAGGAGCCGGGGAGGAGAAAGGAGGGAGCCAGCGGAGGAATCGCAGCTCCGCGGGCTGAAATGAAAAAACCGCCCGAAGGCGGTTTGGACGTGGATCAGGTGGGTATCAAAGATCGATCCGGCACCGTCCGCGCTCTTCCTTGATGAATTCGCGCCAATCGGTGCGTCCCTTGAACGCCTTTCCGAGCGTTCGAACCTGGTCGCCGGAGTCCGCGGCCTCCAGGACGGCAGCGGTCAGACATTCGGGCTCGCCTCGCTGCCATGCCTCGAAGAGGTATCGAATGATCGCGCGCTGTTTCGTGCCGGTGAACGCGTAGGTCTTGCCCCTGACGGTGATCGAACCGCCGTCCGCAGCCATGGACACCGGTTGGCCGTCATCTCGCCGGTGCGACAGGCGCGCAGCCAGGATCTGCGGATCGATGCGGAGCTCTTGGCTTGCGTCGATGACCGATTGCACGGCGATGATCTCGTGCCCACTCACATAATCTTTGGGCAACTTCGCTTCGGGCGTCAGCGACAATACGAGTCGCACGCCCGGAGCCGGTCGCTGCCTAGTCTGTTCAAGAAAAGAAGCCCAGGCCGTCGGCTCCGACAGCCGACGTCCGACCCAAACGGGCACGCGAGCTGCGCGCCCCGGCAGACGCGCGGCGCCGACTTCCCAGATCAATCCGGGCACCAGAGACACAGGGCGTGAGGCGAGAGCACAATCGAGCCCTTCTAGCAGCTTTGGCAGGAGAGCTTCGAAGTCCAGAGCAAAGACAGTCTGTTCGCCGGGTGCCGCCGTCACCCAGCCTGCCTGCGGGCTGAAATAGCCGAACGAACGACCGTCAGGTGATCGCACGAGCGAAATCGGCGAATCGTCATGGTCAGCCATGGACGTCACCGCCGCCTCGTCTCCCACCCGGGTCAGCACACCGAGCGCCTGAAGCTGCGCTCCGACTGCCGGATAATGATTCGTCAGGGCAGCAGCGGTGATGCGCGCATCACGGGTCTGAGCAATCGCGCAGACGAGGGCCAGCGCTTCCTGATCAGAGCTTCGAGGCGATCGCATCATCGGCGAGGATCCCCCAGCGGCGGAGATATTTTTCGCCGATCAGTTGCTCTTCCTCGGTCTGGTCCTTGAGATTGCAGCCGTGCGGCATGGTGATCGTCAGAGGGAGAGTCCGGCCGCGTCTCGCGTCGCCCTTCGGATGGAACTTGATGGTCAGCTTGGCCTGTGTGGCAACCCACCCGCCGTCGATCGGATTGCCCGGCCCGAGCCTCTCCTCCGCCATGCTCCAGATCGTGCGGCCCGCTTTGGCCATGCACTCCAGCGTGACGCGCTCGCCAACAGCGTCGAGCGGCATCAGCCGCAACAGGCGGACGTCTACCCGTTCGATGCCATCATCAAGGTCGGTCGGAAAATCGAATGGCGACAGCAGCACGTCGAGATCGTAGCGACGAACCGGGACCTTCTCGTTCTGGAAATCGACGCCGAGGAGATCGCGCGCCAGGAACAGCGCCATTTCGGCGCGGCTCTCCCGGTCACTCGCGACGACCTCGATGACTCCAGACGCCGGCTCATAGGTCATTGCCGCCTCGAACACCGGACGATAGGCGCGCCGGATAAGTATGCCGCCGTCATCGAAGGCAAGCTGGTCATCCGGCAGGCCTTCCCGGTAGACGGTGATCTGCACAAGGTCGCAGTCTTCTCCCTCAAATGTGGGGCGCACGCGCTCAAAAATATCGACATGGACGTTCGCAGACGCAAAGCGCGTGCGGAGCGACGCCTTGAAAGCCTCGATGGAAATCGGATCGCGACGAACTGTCCCGCCAGCCTCGATGATGAAGCCATCCCAGCTCCGACCACGCCGCTTCTCGTCCGTGAACCGGACTTCCTCGGCGTGACGGAACAGCACCGGGTGATTCAGAAACAGCCAGAGTGAACGAGCATGGCCATTCGCGAGAACGTCGAGGAGCGCTCGATCATCAATCACGCTGTAGAGCGCGGTCTGGCCGGCATCGTCCGCGAGCGCGCCGACGCGCTCGGCATCGTTGATGACGCGGGCGCGGGCCTGCTCATCCATTTCGTCGACCGCCTTGAGCGCGCCGCGAACCACTTCAGGTTCTGCCGCGGACCAGTCGATCGACACGGAACCCAGGATCCCGACCTGAGAAAAATAGGCCTGCAGCGACGAAGCAGGCGTGTTGCGAATGAAGCTCGTCACTGAGGCCATGCCCTATCTCCTTAACCCTTGATGTTGCGCGGGTCGTTCCCGTGCGAATCGGACTGGCCGATGCGGCCGTCGCGGTTGTGGATCTTGAATTCCGTGCCGGCGTTGCGGCTGATCTCGCGGCCGCGGTCGACCGCCTCCTGCTTGGCGTCGAAGTGCCCGCTGGCGCGATCAGCACCGCCGCGGCGGACGTCCCAGCCTCCACCCGAGTTCGGAACAACGTGATGGGTCCCAGACCCCTTACCCTTGGCCATGTTGGTCTCCTGTGTTTCGCAATTGCGAGAAGTTAAGTTCGTTATCACGAACTTCTGCGCAAGATAGGTGTTGCGAGTATGGCGTGTCAAGGACTAGGGGTATCGCGAAAACGAACCACGCACAGGCAGGAGAATGTTCAATGCCAACCCCCTTGGGTGAACGAGTTCGAGAGCAACGGCGCAAACGTGGCCTTACACTCGAGGCGCTGGCCGAAAAGGTCGGGTCCAGCAAAAGCTACATGTGGGAGATAGAGAACAAAGAGGTTGCGCGCCCTTCGGCGGAGAAGCTCGCACAAATAGCTGCGGCGCTGGAAACCACGGTTGAGTATCTGCTGGAAGGCGACGGCGCCAACGAAGCGGAGGACGCTACAGACATCGCCTTCTACCGCAAGTATAAGAAGCTCGATGCACCCGTGAAGGAACGGCTGCGCAAGATGCTCGATATCTTGGATGACGATTGATGGTCGAAGGGGCTGCGAAGTCACCAAGGAAAGAAGCCATCCGGCTTTCCAAGCTGCTGGAGATCAGCCTCGGAGCCGACCGCTTTCCCGTCGACGTCGCCAGCCTCGCAAGAGAAATTTCGCGCAACTACGGCGATCCTATCGACAAGATTGTCGGCGATGAACTGCCAGGGTTCGAGGGCATGCTTCGGCCGCACAAGAAGCGCCCAGCCTGGCACATCGTCTATTCGACCAATCCGCAATATCGCGGGCGCGAGCGTTTCACGATCGCGCATGAGTTCGGGCATTATATGCTCCACCGGCCCGAACTGTCGGCGGCGGATTATCGGGACGGCTTGCTGACGAAGGAATGCGGCTTCGAGTGCTTGCCACTGCAGTCGAACGAGTGGAAGCAGGCCGAACGGGAGCGCGAGGAAGAAGCCGACACATTCGCCTCATATCTTCTGATGCCGATCGACGACTATCGTGTGCAGGTCGGCCGGAATGAAATGTCGCGCGAGCTTCTCGCACACATCACGCGCAGATATGGCGTTTCTCTCTTGGCCGCGGTCCGGAAGTGGATCGAATTCACCGACACGCGCGCCGCCATGGTGGTGGCCTACGACGGCTACGCCCGTTGGGGGCGCGCGAGCGACACCGCGCTCAAGACCGGGATCTTCATTCCGTCGGGCATGCCGATTCCGGAGGCCTCCGTCGCGGGAATGGGACCGTCGGCATTGAAAGACCAGGATCGAGCAGTGCAGTTGCCCGCGGGCATCTGGACATTTCGCCGGGGTTCAGAGCCGGTGCGGGAACTCACGATTTTTTCCGAGCGCCTGGGACTGTCCGTCACACTGCTGATGTTTGATCGGGCCCCTTTTGGCGTTTCGCTCGCCGAAGAGCATATTCCGGACACCTACGACCAGTTTGTCCAGAGCGGACAGGTGTGATTCGTCTCCGCATTGGGTGAGCGATTCGCTCGCGTGGTGGTTTCCAAACGGATTGAAGCCGAGACTACGCCTCTCCGGCCTTTCGAATGTTTTTGATCGGGCACGCAGAAACTTGATAACAATCTGATTTTGCTTGTTTTATTTGGATGCTTGCCTAGCGTTTCCTTCATGCGAAACGCTTTCGATCTTGGTCCCCTGGGGGCTGGCCCCAACGCCCTGCGCCCCGACCTGATGAGCGATGCCGAGCGGCTTCAGGAGGCCGGTGAGATCCTCGCGCGCGGCGTGGTCCGGCTTCGGCGGCGATGCGAGGGACGCCCCACACCTTTATCTCGCGAGCCCGGAGAGAGTTGGCTGGACTTGTCCGCCAGCCAACGCGGTCATGCCGAAGACGAAGTCGACGGAGACCGACAATGAATGATCCCGTGCTGGCGCGAGTCGCCGCTATCAAAACCATGCCGACGCCCGCCCTGAAAGCGATGTGGCGCGATCTCTATGGAACGGAAGCGCCGCCCTACAATCGGCGCTTCCTTGAAAGCCGGTTGGCCTATCGCGTCCAGGAACTCGCCTATGGTGGGCTGAAGCCAGAAACCGTGAAGCGGCTCGACGCGCTCGCCCGCGGCGTCGAGGATATCAACCCGAAGACCCGCCGCATTCGCACCGATCGGAAGCCAATCGCAGGGACGCGGCTGCTGCGCGAATTCAACGGCGTCGAACACGTCGTGACGGTCACCCTCGAGGGGTACGAGTATCAGGGCAGGCCCTACAAATCACTCTCGGCGATCGCGCGCGCCATCACCGGCGTCAAATGGAACGGCTGGGTCTTCTTCGGACTGAAAAGCCCGAGGAGCGGCGCATGACCCGTACAACGCCCGCCATCAAACATCCCGCGACAAAGGTCACGCCGAAAATCCGGTGCGCGATCTACACGCGCAAATCGTCGGAGGAAGGGCTCGACATGGAGTTCAACAGCCTCGACGCCCAGCGCGAGGCATGCGCCGCCTACATCATGAGCCAGAAGCCGGAGGGCTGGGTTCTGGTGCCCGATCACTATGATGACGGCGGGATCTCGGGTGGAACGCTGGAGCGCCCGGCGCTGAAGCGCCTCATCGCCGACATCGAATTCGGCAAGGTCGACGTCGTGGTCGTCTACAAGATCGACCGTCTGTCCCGCTCATTGATGGATTTCGCCAAGCTCGTCGAGGTGTTCGAGCGTCACAGCGTCACCTTCGTCAGCGTCACGCAGTCGTTCAACACGACAACGTCGATGGGGCGGCTGACACTCAACATCCTGCTCTCCTTTGCCCAGTTCGAGCGTGAGGTGATCGGCGAGCGCATCCGCGACAAGGTCGCGGCCTCGCGCAAGAAGGGCATGTGGATGGGCGGCTATGTGCCCCTCGGCTATCGGGTCGAGAACCGCAAGCTTGTGATCAGCGGGGAGGAGGCGGTCACCGTTCGCCGCATCTTCGAGGGCTTCGTGAAGCTCGGATCGATCAAGCTGCTCATGCGGGAACTCGAGGAAGCCGATATCCGTAGCCGGCGTGGCAACCCGCTCGACAAGGGCGCGCTCTACAAGCTGCTGAACAATCGGGTCTATATCGGCGATGCGGTCCACAAGGGTGTTGCCTATCCCGGCGAGCACGAGGCCATCATCGACATCGCTCTCTGGAACCGCGCTCACGGCATTATGGGCGAAAGCCCGCGCACACGCGCCAATAAAACTCGTCTGTCCGGGCCGGCGCTTCTGCGCGGCCTGATCTTCTCCCCAAATGGGGACGCCATGTCGCCGAGTCACACCCGAAAAGGGGATCGGCTCTACCGTTACTACGTCACCCAGTCTGTGTTGAAGCGCGGGCCGGAAACCTGCCCGGTCCGGCGTGTTCCTGCCGCCGAGATCGAGGCGACGGTGGTCGAGCAGCTTCGTGGAATTCTGCGCGCGCCGGAACTGATCGTCCGGACATGGATGACAGCAACGGTACATGACGACCGCATCACAGAATCGGAGGTGCGCGAGGCCTTCGAGCGGCTCGATCCCGTATGGGACGAGCTGTTCCCTGCCGAGCAGGCGCGTCTCGTCCAGCTTTTGATCGAGCGGGTCGATATAAAACTCGACGGCATTGCAATCCAGCTCCGCATCGGAGGTCTCACTGCACTGCTCGCCGAGCTTCAATCGATCACCGGACGGCAGGAGGCAGCCTGATGGCGAAAGGCACGATCCTTCACGACACGGACACGCTTACCGTCACCGTGCCGATGACCTTCAAGAAGCGTGGTGGGCGAAAGCTCGTCATCGCTCCAAACGGCGCCGATGCCTGGGCGCCGCCGCGGGCACGCATCGACAATACGATGGTGAAGGCGCTCGCTCGCGCCCATCGATGGAAGAAGCTGCTTGACACCGGCGACTATCCGACTGTCCAGGACCTCGCCGGGGCCGAGAAGATCAACCCGTCCTATATCGCCCGCATCCTGCGTCTGACCCTGCTCGCTCCCGACATCGTCGAGGCCATCCTCAACGGGCGGCAGCCGGCGGGGCTTCAGTTGGACGACCTGCTCGCGCCGTTCCCAGTGGAGTGGGAGAGGCAGAAAGAGCGTTTCATGCGCCTCGACACCCACAAAGGTCGTGGAGGACGCTAGCCTTCTCAGGCGCATTCTGGCATCCTTTACCAACCCTTGACCTGAGGCTTGGCGGATGCCCGATGAAATTCTGACATTGCCGGAAGTGGCTGTCCTGCTGAAGGTCGCGGAGAAGACCGTCTACACGATGGCTCAACGCGCCGAAATTCCGGCGTTCAAGGTGAGAGGGCAGTGGAGGTTCAAGCGGGTGGATCTCGATAGCTGGATCGAGGCGCAGAAGGCCTCACTAAATCCAGCAACGGCTCAGAATGAGACGCCGCCTTCCGATGCGGCGGCGACGGAGCGTGGTGGCGGGAGGCAGGATGATCACTGACTTCCACGCAAAGTATATTGCCCACGAACTCACTAAACGATGTGCTCCTGATAGTTCCGAGCGTTTGGCGGGCGCGGTCGCTGGCGCCCAGGTCGATTTGAATCCGCATCAGGTTGATGCGGCTCTGTTTGCCTTCGCGTCGCCCCTTTCAAAGGGTGCGCTGCTTGCCGATGAAGTCGGCCTTGGAAAGACGATCGAAGCCGGGCTTGTCATCTCCCAACGATGGGCGGAGCGGAAGCGCCGTATTCTGGTGATCGCGCCATCGAATTTGCGCAAGCAATGGCATCAGGAGTTGAACGAAAAGTTCCTGCTTCCTTGTATTATACTGGAATCGAAATCCTACAACCAATCCATCCGCGAGGGGAGCTTCCAGCCATTCGACGTCAAGGATGCGATCGTAATTTGCTCATATCAGTTCGCTCGGTCGAAAGCATCGGACGTCCATAGGGTCCCCTGGGACTTGGTCGTCATCGACGAGGCTCACAGACTTAGAAATGTGTACAAGCCATCGAATGTGATTGCGAATACACTAAAAAATGCACTCGCCCAGAAAAATAAACTGCTCCTGACCGCAACTCCGCTCCAGAACTCACTCTTGGAGCTGTATGGCCTCGTCAGTTTCATTGATGAGCACGCTTTCGGCGATGTCAAAAGTTTCCGCGAGCAATTCGCAAACCCGGGTGACAAACGCAATTTCGAGGCGCTGAAGGAGCGTCTGAAGCCCATTTGCCACCGCACCCTTAGGCGCCAGGTAACCGCATACATCCCCTACACACGCCGTCTTCCCCTGGTCGAGGAATTCACACCGGCCGACGGTGAGGACCGCCTCTATCAGCTCGTCTCCGACTATCTGCAGCGTGACAATCTGCAGGCCTTGCCGTCCGGGCAACGCTCGCTGATGACGCTCGTTTTGCGGAAGCTCCTGGCATCCTCGACATTTGCGATCGCCGGCGCCTTGAACTCGATTTCGCAACGGCTGAAGGCGAAGTTGGACGCTCATCCGGTTGCGACACCTTTGGAGGATGAGCTTTCCGAGGATTTCGAGGCTCTCGAAACGACAGCGGAGGAATGGCCCGAGGATGCGGATGACGAACCGCTGACCGATGCCGACCGGAAAGCCATCGAAGCGGAAATTGCTGATCTCGAATCCTTCGCCAAATTGGCGACTTCGATCGAGCACAACGCCAAAGGCAAGGCTCTGTTGAAGGCGCTGGATGTGGCGTTTGCAAAGGCGCGCGAACTCGGTGGCGCCGAGAAGGCAATCATCTTCACCGAGTCGCGGAAAACACAGGAATACCTTCAGCGGGTTCTCGCCAGCAGCCCCTATGCGGGCGGCATCGTCTTGTTCAACGGCACGAACACCGATCCCCTATCCCGCGAAATCTATGCGCGCTGGGTCGAGAAGCATGCCGGATCGGACCGGGTCACGGGGTCGAGAACCGCAGACATGAGGTCTGCGCTGGTCGACTATTTCCGCGACGAGGGCCAGATCATGATCGCGACGGAGGCCGGCGCCGAGGGCATCAACCTCCAATTCTGCTCGCTCGTCGTGAACTACGACCTGCCGTGGAATCCACAGCGCGTGGAGCAGCGCATCGGCCGCTGCCATCGCTACGGCCAGAAGCACGACGTGGTCGTCGTCAACTTCATCAATCGGAAAAACGAGGCGGATCAGCGCGTCTATCAACTCCTGTCCGAGAAATTTCGTCTCTTCGAAGGGGTGTTCGGCGCCAGCGACGAGGTCTTGGGCGCGATAGAGTCCGGCGTCGATTTCGAGAAGAGAATTGCCGGCATCTACCAGGAGTGCCGTCAACCCGAACAAATCCGGGCGGCCTTCGACCAGTTGCAATTGGAGCTAAGCCTCGAAATCGATGAGGCGATGAGCCAGACGCGGCAGAAGCTTCTCGAAAAATTCGATGATGAGGTCCGGGAGAAACTCCGGATTCGAGACGAGGACGCGAAGGTTCATCTCGATCGTCATGAGCAGTGGTTGATGCGTCTGACGCGCCACGAACTCGACGGGCTGGCGGTGTTTCACAACAGTTCGTCGTTTACCTTGCCCACACGGCCTCAATGGGCGAATGGCACCGCCATTCCGCTCGGGCTTTATGAGCTGCCGCGACGGTCCGGCGAGGCGCACACCTATCGGCTCAATCACCCCCTCGGTGAAGCCGTTGTCGCGCGCGCGAAGGAACGCCCGCTCACCCCGGCAGAGGTGCATTTCGACTACGCCAATCATTCTGGCAAGATCAGCATTCTGGAGCCGCTCATTGGCAAGGCCGGCTGGCTGGTCGCCTCGCTGATGACGGCCGAAGCTCTCGACGAGGCGGAGGACCACATCCTCCTGGCAGGGATCATGGACGAAGGGGAGCTGCTGACCCGCGAAGTTTGCGATCGACTCCTGACGATTCATGGCGCGTGTGGACGGGAGGTCACCCCCGATCCCGGCGCCATGACGCGTCTCGAAAAGTCCTTGAGCGAAAGCCAAGCGCTGGTCCGGAGGGCCGTATCGGAGCGAAACGCACGGTTCTTCGAAGCCGAAGCCGATAAGCTCGATGGCTGGGCGGACGACCTGAAGGTTGGGCTGGAGCGCGAGATCAAGGAAATCGACAGGCTCATCAAGGAAGCTCGCCGCGCTGCCACAACCGCGTTGACCCTCGAAGAAAAGCTCGCGGGGCAGAAACAGATCAAAACACTCGAAGCGACGCGCAATCAGAAGCGCCGAACGCTCTTCGACGCGCAAGACCAGATCGACCGGCAGCGGGCAGAACTGATCGCCCAGATCGAATCCAAGCTCGAACAGAAGGTCGAGGTCTCGCCCCTTTTCACCATCCGTTGGACATTGGGTTGAGCCATGCCCAGCGCCGCGGAGAAAATCGCTCACATCGAAGCTGCGCTCCGGCGCCGGTTCTTCCCGTTGGTGCCAGAGCGCGCCCAGCGTTGGACAGCGGAGCAACACGATGTTGATCGTTGCTCGCGTTCGCTAGCTGCCTATTCGCTCTGCGGGGCATGCGGGATATCTGATGCCGTTGCCGCAGGTGCACTGGTCGACGGAGGAGATGATGGCGGTATAGACGCTCTCCATTTCGATCGGGCAGGCCAGCGGCTGCTTGTGGTTCAATCCAAGTACAAACGGCCGAACAACGCCGAGAACCCTCAAGGCACAGGGCCCAATCAGGCGGAGACGCTCAAATTCATCAATGGCACGAAAGCGCTCATCGAACGGCGCTTCGACGGGTTCAATGCTGCACTCAGGAATCGGCTGGACGAGATCGAGGAAGCGCTGGACACGCCGGGCGTGAAGATCTGCCTTGTTCTTCCATTCCTTGGCGAAGCGCTGGACGTCCATGCGAAGGCGGACCTCGACGCCTTCGTCACCCAGTGCAACAGCCTTTCGGACTGCATGAGTGCCACCGTTGTCGGCATCACGCAGACCTATGACTGGATGGTTGCAGAGCAGGCAAACCAAGCCGTTGACGTCCGTCTTACGTTGGAAAAATGGTCGAGCGTGTCCGCGCCGCGTAAAGCGGTCTATGGACTGGTGAAGGGCCAGGACCTTGCGGCTCTTGTCACCGAGCATGGAACCGCGCTTTTTGAGCGCAACATCCGGCACTATCTTGGTTCGGTCGGCGTGAATGTCGCGATCGAGGAAACCGTGCGGCGTCGGCCGGAGGAGTTCTTCTACCTGAACAACGGCATCACGGCTGTCACGTCTGCCATAACGCAGGCGCCGGGCTCACCTGATCGCTGTGTGTTCGGGTTGACAGCTTTCTCCATCGTCAATGGCGCCCAGACCGCTGGCTCCATCACGACGGCGTCGCTCGCAGCAGCAATCTCTGAAAACGCGAAGCTACACATCACGATCATCGAGGTTCCGGATCCGGCTGATGATTTCGCCGTGCGCGTGACGCGAGCACGAAACTACCAAAATCAAGTGCGGGGGGTCGACTTCGCAGCACTCGATCCCAATCAGGAGCGTATTCGGCAGGAACTCGCTGCCGTCGGCATTCGCTACCACTATCGGCCGTCTGCAGAATCTCGGATCAGGCAGGACGATGCATTCACGCTTGAAGAGGCGGCGCTCGCGCTGGCCTGCCTCGCGTTCGTCGTTACGGACGGGCAGCGAAGGGGCCACAGGGGGGCGAACGCGGTCGACCTCGTCGTCATCGCTAAGCGCGAGATCGGGCGCCTTTGGGAGCAGGAAGGCGCGATCTACTCCCAGCTCTTCCCGGCATCGATATCCGGCGTGCGGATTTGCCGGCTCGTTCGCATTTATCAGTTCATCGACCGCATTCTGGCCGGGAGTGAACGGGCGGAGACGGCTTACGACCGCCGGATGTTCTTCCGCCACGGCCGCTACTTCATCATGGCGTTCGTCGCCCATCGCCTGCCGAGGCTCGTCGGCAAGGCTGCGCCCGTTCTCACCGCCGAGGAGGAAAGCGAGATATCGCAGGAGATCAATCACCTCTCGGAGGTGATTTTCGCGACCTCGAAGGCCATGCAGGTCGATCGCGGCTTTCTGGCCATCTTCCGAAATCTCACCGATGCGCTGCCGCTCGCAGAGAAGGTCCTCCTTCGTCTGGCCGAGCTGGATGCCGCTCAAAATACACCGGCACCTGCCAGCGCGGCCGCGCCGGCGATCGCCGCAGCCGTAACGGACCAACCATGACGAAAAAAAAGCAAAAACTCGAACTCACCTGGGTAGGCAAGGAGAACCGACCGCGGCTGGAGCCGCGCATTCTCCTGGAGGATCCGGAAAAATCCTATCACGCCAAGCATCGCGTGAGCGACGAGGACATTTTCGACAATCGTCTGATCTTTGGCGACAACCTGCTCGCGCTGAAGGCGCTGGAGCAGGAGTTCGCCGGAATGGTGAAATGCGTCTTCATCGATCCGCCCTACAACACCGGAAGTGCCTTTGAGCACTATAATGACGGGGTAGAGCACTCGATCTGGCTTGAATTGATGCGTGACCGTTTGGAGATCATTCGGCGTTTGCTGGCCGATGACGGCTCGCTTTGGATCACTATAGACGACAACGAAGCTCACTACCTCAAAGTAGTCCTTGACGAAATATTCGGAAGAAATTCATTCATCGCGAACATCGTTTGGCAGAAACGAACCTCAAGAGAGAATAGAGCCGCGATTGGCTCCGCTCACGATCATATTCTTGTGTATTCTCCTCAAGGTCCTCAGAGGTGGAAGGATACGCGCAACCGTCTGGGCGATGAAGGAGGATACACTAATACTGACAACGACCCAAATGGGCCTTGGCGCTCTATTCCGTTTAGCGCTCAAGGTTATCGCGCCAATCAAATGTATGACATCGTGACGCCCTCCGGCGTTGTTGTTCAGCCGCCTACAGGACGGTGTTGGGGAGCGACGGAGCCTGTTTTCCTTCGATATCTATCGGAAGGGCGAGTTTATTTTCCGAATAATGGTTCAGGCAGACCACGCATCAAACAATACAAAGGGGAAGAGGTAGGTTTAGCGCCATGGACATGGTGGGATGCTGCGCTTGCAGGGGATAATCAAGCGGCAAAGAAGGAAATCTTATCCTTATTCGGCGCAGATATATTCGACACGCCCAAGCCAGAGAAGCTCCTCCACGTCATTCTACACATCGCCACCAATCCCGGTGACCTGGTCCTCGACTCCTTCGCTGGCTCCGGCACCACCGGCGCGGTCGCCCACAAGATGGGACGTCGCTGGATCATGGTGGAGCTGGGCGAGCACGCCCACACCCACATCATCCCGCGCCTGACGAAGGTCATCGACGGCGAGGACAAGGGTGGCGTGACCGAAGTGACCGGCTGGCAGGGCGGCGGCGGTTTCCGTTATTTCAAGCTCGCGCCGTCCCTCCTGGAGGTGGACAAGTGGGGACGCGAGGTCATCAGCAAGGCCTATAATGCCGAAATGCTGGCGGAGGCGCTGTGCAAAATCGAGGGCTTCAACTACGCGCCGAGCGACACCGTCTATTGGCAGCAGGGCACTTCCACCGAGCGCGACTTCATCTATGTCACGACCCAGACGCTCTCTCCGGAGCAGCTTGATGCCTTGAGCGAAGAGGTAGGGCCGGACCGCACGCTGCTCGTGCTCTGCTCAGCCTTCCGCGGCAATGCGTCAGCTTGGCCCAATCTGACGGTCAAGAAGATTCCGAACCACATTCGCGAGCGCTGCGAATGGGGGCATGACGACTACAGTCTCAATGTCGAGAACCTGCCCAAGGTGCCGCAGGCTGAAAGAATTTCGCCTACCGCGCCGAAGGCTGCCGACAAGGCATCGCCTCGTTCCGCCTCCCAGCCGGGCCTGTTCGATCTCGCGGGAGACGACCAATGAACCGTCACGTCAACGCCATCGCCGGCCGTCTCAGCCTTCGCGCTCCGCAGCGGCAATCGCTCGAAATCCTCGACCGCGTCACCGAACTCGTGCCGCCGCGCAAGGGCGCCGATCTCGAAGAGGCGCTTGCGGCGATCCGAACCGAATTCCCGAGCGTCACGGATTTCGAGCGCGACTTCCCGAGCCTGTGTTTCGCGCTCGCGACCGGCGTCGGCAAGACCCGGCTCATGGGCGCTTTCATCGCCTATCTGCACCTCGCGCACGGCCTCAACAATTTCTTCGTGCTCGCGCCGAACCTGACGATCTACAACAAGCTGATCACCGACTTCACACCCAACACGCCGAAATATGTGCTGAAAGGCATCGCAGAGTTCGCGATCTCGCCGCCGGTCATCACCACCGGCGACAATTTCGAGCGGCAGATCGCCAGCGGCGGCAATCTGTTTCCGGTCACCATCAACATCTTCAACATCTCCAAGATCAATTCCGAAGTGCGCGGCGGCCGAAGCCCGCGCATCCGCAGCTTCAGGGAGGAGATCGGGGATAGCTATTTCGACTACCTCGCGGCGCAGAAGGACCTCGTCCTAATCATGGACGAATCCCATCGCTATCGTGCGACCGCCGGTGTCCGCGCCATCAACGAGCTGAAACCGGTGGTGGGATTGGAGCTGACGGCCACGCCGTTCGTCGAGACGACGCGCGGCCCGGTGCCCTTCCAGAACGTGATCTTCGACTATCCGCTTGGCCGCGCCATGGCCGACGGCTTCGTCAAGGAGCCGGCCGTCGTCACCCGCGAGAATTTCGTCTCCGCGGGCAAATCGCCGGAGCAGTTGCAGCAGATCAAGCTGGAGGACGGCGTTCGCCTGCATGAAAGCGTCAAGGTCGAACTGGAGACCTATGCGCGCCAGGTCGGCGAGCGAATCGTCAAGCCCTTCATGCTCGTGATCGCCCGCGATACCACGCATGCCGGGGAGCTGATGGCGCTGATCAAATCCAACGCCTTCTTCGAGGGGCGCTATGCGGACAAGGTCATCCAGGTCGATTCCAGCGTGAAGGAAGAGGAGACGGTCGAGAAGCTCTTGAAGGTCGAGAGCCCCGACGAGCCGACCGAGATCGTCATTCACGTCAATATGCTGAAAGAGGGCTGGGACGTCACCAATCTCTACACCATCGTGCCGTTGCGCGCCGCCAACGCACGCACACTCATCGAGCAGTCGATCGGGCGCGGCTTGCGGCTTCCCTATGGCCGACGGACGGGTGTCACCGCCGTCGACCGGCTGAACATCGTGGCCCACGATCGCTTCCAGGAGATCGTCGATGAGGCACGTAAGCCGGACTCGGCGATTCGTCTGCAACAGGTCATCCTCACCGGGGGGCAGTTGCAGCAGAAGACCGTCACGGTCGAATCGCGGCCCCAGCTCGCCGCCAAGCTCGGTCTGCCTTCGGACGCGCCTGCCAATGGGACTTCCGGCTTCGAGGAAGCGCCGGCCGTGTTTACGCCGGAAGAGCAGCAGGTCGCCCGCATCGCCTATGATGTGATCCGGAAGCTGGAGACCGAGCCCTCGCGCTTACCCAGCGTCGCGCATCTGCAAAAGCCGGAGGTGCAGGCCGCCGTTCTACGGGAGGTCCAAAGCCAGTATCGCCCAGCCCAGTTGGAGTTGGACGGAATTGCCAAGCAGCCTGATCTCACGGCCATTGTCGCCAGGACGGTCGAGCTGGTTGTTCAGCAGACGATCGACATCCCCCGCATTCTTGTCATCCCGAAAGGCGAGGTGAAGTCCGGCTTCCGACCCTTCACGCTCGATCTGTCGGGAATGCGCTACGAGGTCCCCAACGAAACGCTGTGGGCCGCACACTTGCGAACGGGGCAAGTCGATCGGATCGGCCTTGGGGCGGGGAACATCGATGAGCAGCGATTGGAAGATTATGTCGTCAGCGGCCTCATCGACTTTGATGACGTGGCCTACGACGAGCATGCCGACCTGCTTTACGACCTTGCGGCCCAGGTGACGGACCACCTCCTGGCGACGCACCCGGAAGACGGCGTTCGGAAGATTCTGAGGCTGCATCAGAAGGAGATTGCTCGCTTTGTGCATGCACAGATGCAGAGCCACTTCTGGCAGGACACTAAGGTCGAGTACGACGTCGTCGTCACGCGCGGCTTCACCGAGTTGCGGAAAAGCGCCTACACCGCGAATGCCGGCGAAGCGCCGCTCGATTTCCGTCAATCACCGGCAGACAAGGCCAACATGGCGCGATATTTGTTCGGCGGTTTCCAGAAATGCTTGTATCCAAATCAGAAATTTCAGTCGGATGCGGAGCGCAAGCTCGCGGTTATTCTCGATCGAGAAGCGCAGAAATGGTTCAAGCCGGCACGCGGGCAGTTCCAGCTCTTCTATCGAAGCGGCGCCGATCTCCAAGAGTATCAGCCGGATTTCGTAGCCGAGACGGCGGACAGCATTTTGATGCTCGAACCCAAGGCCTCTAACCAGATGAACGATCCAGAGGTCTTGGCCAAACGCGATGCGGCTCTTGAGTGGTGCCGACACGCGACCGGCCATGCGTCAAGTTACGGCGGCAAGCCCTGGCGCTACGCTCTCATCCCCCACGACGCGATCGCCGAGAACATGACGCTCGTCGGCCTTCTTCAGCAATTTGAGAGGTGAGATGAGCATCCCTGACTATCAGTCTCTGATGCTTCCGGTGCTGCAAGTCGCATCGAAGGGAGAGACATCGGTGCCGCTGGCGGAGGCCGATATCGCCGCGATGTTCGCTCTCTCCCAGGAAGAGCGCGAGCAGATGCTCCCGAGCGGAAAACAGCGCGTCCTTCACAACCGCATCCATTGGGCAAAATTCTACCTGACGAAGGCCGGGTATCTGGAATCGCCCAAACGCGGCCGATTTGTCATCACTCCGGCCGGAACGGCTCTGCTGGCCAACCCGCCCGCAAAGCTCGACACTCAATACCTCCTGTCCGTTCCAGCATTCCGGGAATTCTACCGTGCCAATCAGCCGGATGAGGCTGCCGGGACGGTAGCGCAGAATGCCGCTCCTGCAGCAACCCCAGAGGAAGTGATCGAGGCAGCGTTCAATGCCACGCAATCAGCGCTTCGGGCGGAACTTCTGGAGCGCATCTTGCAGAATGGCCCGGGCTTTTTCGAGGGCTTGATTGTCGATCTGTTGGTTGCAATGGGCTACGGAGGCTCTCATCGAAACGCTGCCGCCCAGCTCGGACGAACTGGTGACGGTGGCGTCGATGGCGTCATCAATGAGGACGTTCTGGGCCTGGATCGCGTTTATGTGCAGGCCAAACGCTATGGTCCCGGTTCATCCGTTGGTCGACCGGACGTCCAGGCGTTTACCGGTAGCCTCGTAGGGCTTGGTGCAACGAAAGGCGTGTTCGTCACCACTTCGACATTCTCGCCGCAGGCAGTCGAATTTGCCGCCCGGATTCCGCAACGTGTGATCCTGATCGACGGAAAGAGGCTCACCGAACTCATGATCGAGCATGGCGTCGGCGTCCGGCCGAGTCGCATATTGGAGTTCAATCGTATCGACGAGGATTTTTTTGTCGAGGAATGACCGGCATTGTTCGCATGAACGAATAAGGTATCAGGGCGACTGAAATTTGTGCCTTTTCAAGGCTTTGAGCCTCGTATCCCAGCGCCAGAAGTCCACAGGTGCGGAGAAAAACCGGTCGTATGGAGAACGCAGTCCTCCGACGTGCCGCCAGGCAGTGCATAGGTGCAACACTCAAGGTCTTGGAACTGTTTGAGAAATTCCGCCCAATCTCGTCACTGAGAGACACTTCGTCTGGCGGTAATGGCGGAGAGGGTGGGATTCGAACCCACGGTACGCTTGCACGCACAACGGTTTTCGAGACCGCCCCGATCGACCACTCCGGCACCTCTCCGCGCACGAGGCGCGGAAGTCCGTCCGCGCCGTGGAGCGGGGGCTCAATAGCCGAGGTCCGCCGCCCGCACAAGTACCGAGCCGCGCGCCCGGCCACATTCTCCCCGCCCGTACCGCCCGGCCCGCCGGAAGCGCGCGGCAGGGGCGACGGGGAGGAAAGCGACCCGACGCCACGGGGCCGGGCGGCGGGAACCCGCCGGAAATCACGCTTTGCCAGGCTTTTTCTTGACACCGACCCCACCGGCCGCTATGAGCCGGGCGCTGCGTGATGGGTGCCCTGCCTCCGTCGCGCGGCGATCAAACCCAACCGACCGAAAGAAGCCGGTCCGAGCCGAGCGCATGGCGCGAGGCCAGAGACCGGGCTCGAACGAAAGGACAGAACATGTTCGCGGTCATCAAGACGGGTGGCAAGCAGTATCGCGTTGCTCCCGATCAAGTCGTCACCGTCGGCAAGATCGAGGCCGAGGCCGGGTCGTCCGTGACCCTCCCGGTGCTCATGCTGGGCGGCGACAACCCGAAGGTCGGCGCCCCGCTCGTGGACGGCGCCTCCGTCACCGTCGAGGTGGTCAAGCACACCCGCGGCGACAAGGTCATCGCGTTCAAGAAGCGCCGTCGTCAGAATTCGCGTCGCAAGATCGGTCACCGCCAGGACTTCACCGTCGTCCGCGTGACCTCGATCGCCGGCGCCTGAGACCGCCAGCAGGTAAGAACAGGAGAGCACCATGGCTCACAAGAAAGCAGGCGGTTCCTCCCGCAACGGTCGCGACTCGGACGGCCGTCGTCTGGGCGTGAAGAAGTTCGGCAGCGAGAAGGTCGTGGCCGGCAACATTATCGTTCGTCAGCGCGGGACGCAGTGGCATCCCGGCGTCAATGTCGGCATGGGCAAGGACCATACCCTCTTTGCGCTTACCGACGGCCGAGTCGAGTTCCGCACGAAAGCCAACTCCCGAACCTACGTATCCGTCGTCCCGGCCGCCGAGGCCGCCGAATAAGCCGGTGAGATTTCTTGAAATCCCGCCGGTCTCGCCCGACCGGTAGGATTTCTGGAATGCCCATGAGGGCGTCCCGGGTACCCGACAGGGGAGGCGAGGAAACCGCCTCCCCTTCGTCGTTCAGGCCCCCAGGAGACCCTCCATGACCATCGTCGAAGCGCCCCCCGGGTCCGCTCTTGCCGAGAGCAGTATCGCCGTCCTCGAAACCGGCCGCCTCATCCTGCGCGTGCCGCGGATCGAGGACATGACGTGGATCGCCGAGCTCGCCGACAACCGCAAGGTTGCCGAGATGACGGCGAACATTCCCCATCCCTACGGCATGGCGGACGCGGCGGCCTTCGTCGCCAACCTGCCGGGCGGCCCGCAGGCGGCGACCTTCGCCATCTTCCTCAAGAACGACGCCACGCTGCGCGGCGAGGGGGAATCGAGCTTCGGCCCGCCCATTCCCGTCGGCATGTGCGGCTTCGTGCGCCGCGACGAGGATGCGCCGGAGATCGGCTACTGGCTCGGCGAGCCCTACTGGGACCACGGCATCGCCACCGAGGCGACGCGGGCGCTGGTCGACCACGCCTTCGGCGACCGCAAGCTCGAGGCGCTCATCGCCTCTGCCCGCGTCGTCAATCCGGCCTCGCGCCGGGTGCTGGAGAAGTGCGGCTTCCAGTGGACCGGCGTCGGGCTCGCCCGGGTCCGGGCCATCGGCGCCTCGGTGCCGGTCGACCGCTTCCGGCTGGAGCGCCGCCTGTGGACCTCGCTGCGGGCCTGGGGCGCCACCCAGCCGCCGCGCCGGCACGACATCGACACCACCCGGCACTGATCGGTGATCTTGTGCCGGTGATTTTTGCTATCCTGAACGGGCTCCCGCACGGGCGGGGGCCCAAGCTTGAGCGTCCGACCGATGAAATTCCTCGACCAGGCCAAGATCTATGTCCGCTCCGGTGACGGCGGGGCGGGCTGCCTCTCGTTCCGGCGCGAGAAGTTCATCGAGTTCGGCGGGCCGGACGGCGGCGACGGCGGGCGCGGCGGCGATGTGTGGATCGAGTGCGTCGACGGCCTCAACACGCTCATCGACTACCGCTACCAGCAGCACTTCAAGGCCAAGAAGGGCGGCTTCGGCATGGGTGCCAACCGCTCCGGCGCCAAGGGCGACGACGTGGTGCTGAGGGTGCCGGCCGGCACCGAGGTGCTGGACGAGGACGACGAGACCGTGCTCGCCGACCTCACCGAGGTCGGCCAGAAGGTCCGGCTGCTCTCGGGCGGCAATGGCGGCTTCGGCAACGCGCATTTCAAGACCTCGACCAACCAGGCCCCGCGCCGCGCCAACCCCGGCCTGCCGGGCGAGGAGCGCTGGATCTGGCTGCGGCTGAAGCTCATCGCCGATGCCGGCCTGGTCGGGCTGCCGAACGCCGGCAAGTCCACCTTCCTCGCCGCCACCACGGCCGCCAAGCCGAAGGTCGCCGACTACCCCTTCACCACGCTGCATCCTGGGCTCGGCGTGGTGAAGGTGGACGGGCGCGAATTCGTGCTGGCGGACATTCCCGGCCTCATCGAGGGCGCGCATGAGGGCGTGGGGCTGGGCGACCGCTTCCTCGCCCATATCGAGCGCTGCCGCGTGCTGCTGCACCTCGTCGACGGCACCAGCGAGCATGCCGGCCAGACCTACAAGACCGTGCGCGCCGAGCTGGAAGCCTATGGCCACGAGCTGGCCGAGAAGCCCGAGATCGTCGCGCTGTCGAAGATCGATTCGCTCGACGAGGAGACGCTGAAGACCCAGCTCGCCCGGCTGCAGCGCGCGGCGAAGAAGAAGCCGCTGGCGCTTTCCGCCCAGTCGGGCGAGGGCGTGCGCGAGGCGCTGCGCGCGCTGATGGCGATCATCGACGAGGGCCGCGCCGAGGAAGTCGCGAAGGAAGTCGCCGAACCCTGGCGGCCGTGAGGTCGCGTCGCAAGGGAGCCTGTTCTTCCCGGCGCCGAACGGTGGACGCCCCGGCGGGGATAGCGGCCGCCTGCTCCCTCTCCCCGTGGGGGGAGAGGGTCGGGGTGAGGGGACTGGCTGAACGGCTCCCGGCACAGGCGAAGGCGTGGATGCCCGGGCCGGGCCCGGGCATGACGGGGCTTTGCTTCACATCCCAGCCGCGACGCGCGCCCGCATCCACGGCCTTGCGCCGGGCGCATCGCCCAAAGGCGGCACGATGCTCCGCCAGCTCTGCTGCGTGAAATTCCCGCGCGCGCGGCGGCAAATCGGCGTATGAAGCGCGCCAGCGCCCCATGGCCCTCTCCCCTTCCGCAACCCGAAGCCGCCGCCCGATGAACCGCCCCGCCTCGCCGCTCGAAGCCGCCCTGCACGCCGCCGCCGATGCCGCCGGCGCGCCGGCGCCGCAGCTTTCCTCCTTCCGCCGCATCGTGGTGAAGGTCGGCTCGGCGCTGCTGGTGGATTCCACGCGCGGGGCGCTGCGCCATGCGTGGCTGGCGGCGCTGGCCGAGGACGTGGCGAACCTGCACCGCGAGGGCAAGCAGGTGCTGGTGGTCTCCTCCGGCGCCATCGCGCTGGGGCGCAACGTGCTGAAGCTGCCGAAGCGGCCGCTGAAGCTGGAGGAAAGCCAGGCCGCCGCCGCCGTGGGGCAGATCGCCCTCGGCCGCGCCTGGTCGGAGGCGCTGGCGCATGAGGGCGTCACCGCCGGGCAGATCCTCATCACGCTCGGCGACACCGAGGAGCGCCGGCGCTATCTCAACGCCCGCTCCACCATCGCCAAGCTGCTGGAGCTGAAGGTCGTTCCCGTCATCAACGAGAACGACACGGTGGCGACCTCGGAGATCCGCTACGGCGACAATGACCGGCTCGCCGCCCGCGTCGCCGGCATGACCAGCGCGGACCTGCTCGTGCTGCTCTCCGACATTGACGGGCTCTACACCGCCCCGCCGAACGACGACCCCTCGGCCGACTTCATCCCCGTGGTGCCGCGCATCTCGGCGGAGATCGAGGCGATGGCCGGCGGCGCCGGCACGGAGCTGTCGCGCGGCGGCATGAAGACCAAGATCGAGGCGGCCAAGATCGCCACCACGGCGGGCGCGCACATGGTGATCGCCTCCGGCAAGGTGAAGAACCCGATCCGCGCCGTCGAGACGGGAGCCCGCTGCACCTGGTTCCTCGCCCCGGCCAACCCGGTGGCCTCGCGCAAGCGGTGGATCGCCGGGGCGCTGGAGCCGCGCGGCGTGCTGCACCTCGACGCCGGCGCGGTCGCCGCGCTGCGCCGTGGCTCCTCGCTGCTGCCGGCGGGGGTGAAGCGGGTGGAAGGCGATTTCCAGCGCGGCGACGCCGTGGTGCTGCGCGGCCCCGACGGCGCCGAGATCGGCCGCGGGCTCGTGGCCTACGACCACGACTACGCGGAGAAGATCAAGGGCCGCTCATCCGACGAGATCGCCGAACTGATCGGCTTCGAGGGACGGACGGCGATGGTGCACCGGGACGATCTGGTGATCGCGGGTGGGGGTGGCTAGTCGCGCCCGCACCGATTAGCTTACGTATAAACCGGTCGCGGGCTATACGGCAAGGATGGCAATCGCTCGCTTATGATAAAAAGAAAGCCCCGCCGTCTCACTGGACGGCAGGGTCGAATTAGTTGAGAATTCTGTGAGTTGGTGGGTGACTACAACAACCGGGTCGCCTGCCACACGACGCACCTCCTTATCTCCATCGGGCTAAACGATGGATTCGAGAGAGACGGCGCCGGTTAGGGGTCGCTGTCCTGCGAGCAAAGCTAAGCAGCGACCCCGACTATCTTAGTCTGGCTCAGCACGCCGTCCGGCGGAGCATGTGAGCCCTTTCCATCCAAGATCATGCGACTCTCCAAGCGGCGCGCGAATGCCGCCGAGGGGTACCATGGATGAGCGCCTCGACTTGGTCAAGCCTAGTCTGCCGAGCGGCGTTAAAATTTAACGTGCCTGACGTCTAATATGGTGATATTTATACGAATGTCTTCCGTACCAGGCGCGCGGGGCGAAGAGAGCTCAAATGGAACAACGTGTTAGAAGCCCGAGGTATCCGTCCATCAGTCTCGACTCGGCTGAGTCGCTGATTCAGAAGCTATTTAACGGCGACGGCATGAACACCGTGGACCGTGAGGTTGCAGTGGAGCATATGGGGTATAAGAGCCTCAATGGCGCATCAGCTCAGATTCTTGGATCTCTTGCTCAATACGGACTTCTGGAGAATATGGGTAAGGGGCAGGTGAGGCTTACCTCCCTTGCTCTAGATATAATTTTACCAGAGAACAGCGACAAAAGGGCGGAGGCGCTACGCCAAGCGGCGTTTACTCCTAAGCTTTTCGCGGAGCTTGCTGAGCGGTTCGCGACTTCGACTCCTTCGGAATCCAATCTGCGAGCATATCTGGTTAGGCAACAGTTCCAGCCGTCAGCGCTCAAAGCCGTAACCTCTGCCTATCTGCAGACATGCGACTACCTAGAACATGAGTCGCTGTCGTCCGCGCGCGCGACTGGAACCGCTCTTGCTGTTTCTGCCGCGAACTCGCGAACGGCTGAGCCAACTGATGAAGGGCAGATGCCGCGCCCTGTTAGCAAAGCCTCACCTGTAGGAATAGGGGAGCCAATGGGGGAGGGCCGACGAGAGGTTTTCGGTCTTGAGGAAGGAGAAGTTGTGATGACGCTTCCGGCTAGACTTTCTCTAGACAGCATCGATGAAATTGAGGCCTGGCTATCAATCGTTACGAAGAAGCTTAGGCGCATTGCGATGTCAGCAAGTTCCGCCAAACCAGGTAGCTCTCATTCAAGCGGCGACATCTTCAGCTAAGGCCAAGCCCTTCCCACCATCGTGACCCCACCTCTCGCCGTCCTTCCCTATCCTCCCCTGCATGCACCGCCGTTCCCTGCTTGCCGCTCCGCTCCTGCTGCTGACCCCGCGCCTCGGCTTCACGCAAGGTGCGGCGGCTGAGAACCCCTCCGCGACCGCTCCGCCCGCCGGAGCGCCTGAAGCCCAAGCTGCCCCGGCGGATGCCCTCGCCCCCATCCTCGACCGCGCCGCCGCGCTCGAACCGCTGCGCACCGTGCTCGTCATCAAGGACGGGCGCCGGCTCATCGCGCGGGGCTATCGCGGGGCCTCGGTGGAACGCCCGGCCAACATCAAGTCGGCCTCCAAGAGCATCCTCGCCATGCTGGTCGGCATCGCCATCGACAGGGGCGTGCTGGAGGGGACGGACCAGAAGATCGCCCCGCTGCTGAAGGCCGACCTGCCGGATAATCCCGATCCGCGCCTCCACGCGATCACGCTCGGCAACCTGCTCTCCATGCAGGCGGGGCTGGAGCGGACCTCCGGGCCCTATTACGGCCAGTGGATCGCCTCGCGGAACTGGGTGCGGGCGGCGCTGGCGCGGCCTTTCGTCGACGAGCCGGGCGGGCAGATGCTCTATTCCACCGGCTCGACGCATCTCGTCTCGGCCATCCTCACCCGCGCGACGAAGCGCTCGACGCTGGCTCTGGCGCGCGACTGGCTCGGTCCCATCGAGGGATTTTCCATCGCGAGCTGGGAGCGCGACCCGCAGGGCCTCTATTTCGGCGGCAACCAGATGGCGATGACGCCCGCCTCGCTGCTCGCCTTCGCCGAATGCACCCGCAATGGCGGGCGCAACCGCGCCGGCCGCCAGGTGATCCCGCAAGAGTGGATCGCGCAATGCTGGCAGGTGCGCACCCGCTCGCGCTTCACCGGCGACGGCTACGGCTATGGCTGGTTCACCCGCGACATCGCCGGGGTGACGACGCATTACGGCTGGGGCTATGGCGGGCAGATGCTGTATGTGGTGCCGGCGCGGGGGATGTCGCTGGTCATGACCTCCGACGCCGGCGCGCCCGCCGGCCGCACCGGCCACCGCGACGAGCTGCACCGCCTCGCCGGGGAGATCGTCGCCGCGCTCGGCTGAGCAGGGGCGGCGGGGGCTGCCGAGGCGCGAATGAAAGCCGGCGGCTTTCGTGGGAGAGCGAACCGCGCCCGATCCGCGTGCATCGCGGCGATGCAGCGTGATCAAAACGGCGCCAGAGGACGGCGCGCGAACCCTTTCCGCGCCTGGAGCCGGGCCGCCCTGTCGCCTCGGTCCAAGCGATCCGTCGCCTTTGTGCAACGCAGCAGCGCGGCGGCGGCGCTGGCATGCTTCCTGCTCGATTTCCCCCCGATCCGACCGCCCGCAGATCCCAAGCCACCGGGGCGGCATTCACGAGGGGACAGCCGTGACGAAGAAGCCAGACGCTCCGAACTCGTCGATCGAAACCCTGCTCGCCGCCCGCAGCTTCACGCGCCGCGTGCTGTTCAAGGGCGCCCTCGCCGCGGGCACCATGGCCGCCGCCGGCCCCTATCTGGTGCGCGACGCCTTCTCCTCCTCGGGCGAACTGAACATCCTCAACTGGGCGGACGAGCTGCCCGAGCCGGTGATCCCCGAATTCACCAAGAAGACCGGCATCAAGGTCAATTCCACCCCGTTCTCGCAGAACGAGGAGCAGATCAACAAGCTGCAGGCGACCGAGGGCGAGGGCTTCGACCTGTGCGCCCCCACCCGCGACCGCGCCCCGCAATTCCAGGAGCTCGGCGTGCTCGCGCCCTACGACACGGCGAAGCTGAAGCTCGACAACGTGCTGCCGGCGATGCTCGAGGGTTCCACCAGCGTGTGGACCTGGGACGGCGGGCTCTACCACGTGCCGCATTGCTGGGGCTCGGAGGCCATCGCCTGGCGCACCGACCTCGCGCCCGGCCTGACCTACGACAAGCTCTCCTACGGCACGCTGTGGGCGCCGGAGTTCAAGGGCAAGATGCAGGGCCGCCCGCACTCGCTGCTGCTCGGCATCGGCCTGTGGTGGGACAAGACCGGCAAGCTGCCCTCCAACCGTATGCTCGACGCCTTCAAGGACGAGGCGACGATGAAGAAGATCTACGACCCGATCCTCGAATTCGCCATCGCCAACAAGGGACAGGTCAAGCAGTTCTGGGATTCGGCTGATAACACCAAGTCCGGCTTCATGGAGAATGGCTGCGTCATCGGCCAGACCTGGGACGGCCCGCCGCTGTCGCTGAAGAAGGACGGCAAGCCCGTCGCCTACATGGCACCGCAGGAAGGCGCGGTGGCCTGGATCGACGGCTGGTCGCTGCTCAAGGCGGCGAAGAACACGGCGCAGGCCTACGAGTTCATCAACTTCATCCACACGCCGGAAATCTCGGCGATGGTCGCCAACGGCTCGGGCTACAACCCGGTGGTGAAGGGCGCGGACGCCTTCCTCTCCGAGGTCGCCAAGAAGAACTTCGCCGAAGCCTATCCCGGCAACGCGCTCGACAACCTCTGGAACCGCCCGCCGGAGCCGTCGTGGTACGCCGAGCTGCGCACCCAGTACGCCGAGAAGTTCAAGGCGGCGTGATATTTTGCCGGCTTAATATGCGACCATCGAGCGGACGGCACGCCGCCCGCTCGCCTGTTCCCCGGTATTGAGGAAACCGCATGGCCGCTGCCGTCGAGCTTGAGGGCGTCAACATCACCTTCGGCGAGTTCGTCGCGGTGAAGGACGCCAACCTCACCATCGAACCGGGCGAGTTCTTCTCCTTCCTCGGGCCGTCCGGCTGCGGCAAGACCACGCTCCTGCGCACCATCTCCGGCTTCATCGAGCCCACGCGCGGGCGGGTGAAGATCGCCGGGCAGGACATGAAGGGCATCGGCCCCAACAAGCGACCCACCGCCCTGATCTTCCAGAACCTCGCGCTGTTCCCGATGATGACGGTGGCCGAGAACATCGGCTACGGGCTGCGGGTGCGCGGCGTGGCCCGGCACGAGCGCGACGAGAAGGTGAAGAACCTGCTCATCCAGGTCGCGCTCGCCGAGCACGGGCACAAGAAGGTCTCCGAACTCTCCGGCGGCCAGAAGCAGCGCGTCGCCATCGCCCGCGCGCTGGCCGTGGAGCCGTCGGTATTGCTTCTGGACGAGCCGCTCTCGGCGCTCGACCTCAAGCTGCGCCAGCACATGCGCACCGAGCTGCGCGCCATCCAGAAGCGGGTCGGCATTACCTTCATCTACATCACCCACGACCAGGGCGAAGCGCTCACCATGTCCGACCGCATCGCGGTGATGAATGCCGGGGTGATCGAACAGGTGGGCGACGGGCGGGCCGTCTATGCCGAGCCGCGCACGCCGTTCGTCGCCTCCTTCGTGGGCGAGAACAACCGGATCCGCGGGCGCATCACCGCCGCGGAGGAGGGGCTGGCGACGCTGGACACGCCGCTCGGCACGCTCAGGGGCCGCAATCCCGTCGGCCTCGCGGTCGGCGAGGAAGCGCTGCTGTTCGTCCGCCCGGAAGCGCTGACGCTGCACGACAACGGTTCCACGATCGGCTTCGAGGGTGAGACGCTGGACGTCGCCTATGAAGGCAGCGTCACCCACGTCACGCTCCGGGCACGGACCGGCCAGAAGATGACGGCGAGCATCGGCGCCAGCACCGGCGTCGCGCTGCCGGTGGCGGGCGAGAGGCTGAATGTCGGCTTCCGGCCCGAGGACGGGCTGCTGCTCGCGCATCCCGGGAGGCACTGAGATGAGCGGCAGCCTCGCCTTCGTCCTCGGCCTGCCCCTCGCCGTCGCGCTCGCCTTCTTCGCGCTCGCCGCCCATGAGCGGCGCACCGGCACCGCCACCGGGCCGGGCTTCTTCCAGCGCAACGGGCTCGGCGTCGGCCTCTACCTCATCATCGCGGTCGGCTTCTGGGCCTTCTTCATCATCCTGCTGCCGCAGCTCGCCATGGTGGACATGTCGTTCCGCCCGAAGCTGCCGCCGGCGCAGATGGGCGGGCCGAAGGACGTCTACACGCTGGAGAACTACCGCTATTTCCTGTTCGGCTCGACCACCTCGACCGACGCGTGGAACTGGCTGCACATCAAGGCCTTCCTGCTCACCATCGGGGTGAGCATCGCCATCACCGTGCTCAATTTCGCCATCTGCTACCCGCTCGCCTTCCACATGGCGCAGTCGGCCACGGCGGCACGGCTGCGCATCCTGCTGCTGTTGCTCATCCTGCCCTACTGGGTGAACGAGATCCTGCGCGCCTTCGCCTTCCGCGTGCTGCTCTCCTCGGGCGGCATCATCAACCAGATGCTGATGGGGCTGGGGCTGACGAGCGAGCCGGTCGATTTCCTCGGCGCCGATATCGGCCTCTATATGGGCCTCAGCTACGCCTACCTGCTGATGATGATCTTCCCGCTCTACAACGCCATCGAAAGCCTCGACAAGAATCAGGTCGAGGCGGCGCGGGACCTCGGGGCGCCGTGGTGGCACATCCACGCCTTCATCGTCATGCCGCACGCCAAGCCGGGCATCGCCTCGGGCTGCACGCTGGTGTTCATGCTCACCGCCGGCGCGCTGGCCGCGCCGCTGGTGCTGGGCGGGCCGCGCACGCTGTGGTTCACGCCCATCGTCTATGACCGCTTCTACCAGGCCTTCAACTGGCCGCAGGGCGCGGCCTACGCCTTCATCCTGCTCGTCACCTGCATCGTCTTCGTGCTGCTGGTGCTCAAGGCGTTCCGTCTCAGCCTCGGAGAGATCACGCGATGATGGAAATGACGCGATGACGGAGATCACGCGATGAAAGCCGACCCGTTCCAGCGCGTCCTGTTCACGGTCTATATCGTGGTCTTCTTCCTGTACCTGCTCGGCCCGCTGGCGGTGATGGGCGTCTCCGCCTTCAACACCCCGCAATACCCGCAGGTCTGGCCGATCGAGGGTGTGACGCTGGACTGGTTCGCCATGCTGTTCGCCGACCAGGACATGATGACCGGCCTGCGCATGAGTATCTGGATCGGCCTGCTGGTGGTCGCCATCTCCGTGCCCATCGGGCTCGCCGGCGCCATCGTGATGACGCAGATCCAGGCGCGGGTGCGCTCGGCCTATTATCTCGTCGTGGTCTCGCCGGTGCTCACGCCGGGCATCATCATCGGCATCTCCACCGTGGTGTTCTGGCGCCAGTTCACCGGGCAAACCGGCACGCGCTTCCTCTATGACGGCGTGGTGCTCACCGTCCTGGGACAGGCGAGCTTCATCTCCGCCTATTGCATGCTGATCATCCTCGCCCGCCTGCAGCGCTTCGACCGCGCGCAGGAGGAGGCGGCGCTCGATCTCGGCGCCACCTACCCGCAGGTGTTCCGGCACATCTTGCTGCCGTTCCTGAAACCTGCGCTGGCCTCGGCGGCGGTGCTGGCGTTCCTGTCCTCCTTCGAGAACTACAACACCACCACCTTCTCCATCCTCTCGGACAAGACGCTGACGACGGTGCTGGCCGGGCGCGTGCGGCAGGGCTCGACGCCGGCGATCTCGGCGCTCGCCGTCATCATCGTCGCCGCGACGATCCTCGGCGCCATCGCCTACGAGGTCTACAAGCGGCGGGCCGACGCGGCGGCCGCGCGCCGCCAGCGCGCGGCGCTGGCGGAGGAGGAGGCCGAGCTTTCCGGCACGCCGGCGCCGGCCATGGGCTGAGACGGGAAATCGTCCGCCCCAGCCCGTTCCCCGTTCCCCGTCAGCCCTGCCAGCCGTCGTAATCGGCCCGCGCCATCATCGCCGCGAGCTCGCGGACGGTCACCTTCGGCTGCCAGCCGAGCGTGCCGCGCGCCTTGCTGGAATCGCCGAGCAGCAGATCGACCTCGGCGGGACGGTGGAATTTCGGGTTCACCCGCACCGCCACCTTGCCGCTCCTGCGGTCGACGGCCATCTCCGTCATCTCCTCGCCGGACCATTCGAGGTCGAGATCCAGCGCCTCGGCGGCGAAGCGCACGAAGTCGCGGATCGTGGTGGTGACGCCGGTGGCGAGCACGTAGTCGTCGGCCTTGTCCTGCTGGAGCATGCGCCACATGCCCTCGACATAGTCGCCGGCGAAGCCCCAGTCGCGCTGCGCGTTGAGATTGCCGAGATCCACCGGCACATGCTCGCCGCGCGCGAAGCGGGCGAGGGCGAGGGTGATCTTGCGGGTGACGAATTCCGGCCCCCGCAGCGGGCTTTCATGGTTGAACAGGATGCCCGACGAGGCGTGCAGCCCGAAGGATTCGCGGTAGTTCACCGTGATGAAGTGCCCGTAGACCTTCGCCACGCCATAGGGCGAGCGCGGGTGGAAGGGCGTCGTCTCGCTCTGCGGGACCTCGCGCACCAGGCCGAACATCTCGGAGGTCGAGGCCTGGTAGAAGCGCGCCTGCGGCGTATAGGTGCGGATGCAATCGAGAAGGCGGGCGACGCCGAGCCCGTTGACGTCGGCGGCGTAGATCGGCTGCTCCCAGGAGGAGCCGACGAAGCTCTGCGCCGCGAGATTGTAGATCTCGTCGAAGGCGGTGCCGCGGATGAGCCGCGTGATGTTGTTGATCTCGCCGAGCTCGAAATCGACGAAGGTGATGTCGTCGGCGATGCCGAGCCGCTGCAGGCGCGCGATTTCCGTCTGGGAATTACGCCGGACCGCGCCGGTAACGCGGTAGCCCTTCTCGAGCAGAAGCTTCGCGAGATAGGAGCCGTCCTGGCCCGTAATCCCCGTAATCAATGCACTTTTCACGGGAGAACTCCGTCGTAACCGTGCCCACCTAGGTGGTCGCAAGCTACCGACAGAAGTCCTCCCGATAAAGGCGCTTGATCAAACCGGCGTTCAGGCCCCGCTCTCGGCGCGGATGAGGTCGGTCAGGTCCGCCACCCGCCGCTCGATCGCGCCGTCCTGCGAACGGGCCTCGACGTTCAGGCGCAGCAGCGGCTCGGTGTTCGACTTGCGCAGGTTCAGCCGCCAGTCGGTGAAGGCCAGCGACAGGCCGTCGGTCTCGTCGCGGGCGGGGTTCTGGCCGGAGAGCGCGGCCTCGACCCGCGCGATGGCGGCCTCGGGATTGGCGATGCGGAAGTTGATCTCGCCGGAGGACGGGAAGGCCGCCATGCGGTCCGACACCAGCTCCGACAGGCTCTTGCCGGTGCGTCCCATGAGCTCGGCCACCAGCAGCCACGGGATCATGCCGGAATCGCAGGCCATGAAGTCGCGGAAATAATGGTGCGCCGACATCTCGCCGCCATAGATGGCGCCGGTGTCGCGCAGCGCCTGCTTGAGGAAGGCGTGGCCGGTACGGGCCTGCACGGCGTGCCCGCCGGCGCGCGCCACCACGTGCTGCGTGTTCCACACGACGCGCGGATCGTGAACGATGGTCGCGCCGGGTTCCTTGGTGAGGAAGACCTCGGCCAGCAGCCCCACAATGTACTCGCCGGGAATGAAGCGGCCATTGTGGTCGAACAGGAAGCAGCGGTCGAAATCGCCGTCCCAGGCGACGCCCATGTCGGCGCCCGCCTCGACCACCGCCCGCCCGGTGACCGGCTGGTTCTCCGGCAGGAGCGGATTGGGAATGCCGTTCGGGAAGCTGCCGTCCGGCTCGTGATGCAGGCGCAGGAAGGTCAGCGGCGCCCCGCGCTCGGCGAGTGCCGCGGCGATGGCGTCGAAGGTCGGCCCGGCCGCGCCGTTGCCGGCATTGACCAGGATGGTCAGCGGGCGGAGCTGCGTCTGGTCGACGAAGGACAGCACCCGCTCGACATAGGCCGCGCGCGCGCCCTCGGCCGGCACCACCGTTCCGCCGGGCACCGACGCCAGCTCCGGCCCTTCCGCCAGCGCGCGGATCGCCGCCAGCCCGGTCGCGGTGTCGAGCGGGGCGGAACCCTTCCGCACCAGCTTCATGCCGTTATAGTCCATGGGGTTGTGGGAGGCCGTCACCTCGATGCCGCCATCGGCGCCGAAATGCGTCACGGCGAAATACATTTCCTCGGTGCCGCACAGGCCGAGGTCGAGCACCTCGACGCCGCCGGCGGTGAGGCCCTCGATGCAGGCCGCCGCCAGCGATTCGGAGGAGGCGCGGCAGTCGCGGCCGATGACGACCCGCCGGGCCGACAGCGCCTCGACGAAGGCGCGCCCGATCCTGCGGGCGATGTCCTCGTTCAGTTCTTCTCCAAGACGACCGCGAATGTCGTAGGCCTTGAAGCAGGTAAGCATAGGCATCGCACTCCATCGAGCCAGTGGTGTGATCTGGATTTTTTGCAGTGCACCCTGTCGTTTGATTGTGGTCAAGCCATGATGTTTGGCTTGCCTTTATTCATAACGACATTAGAGATAAATTCGACTTATCGCAGCGGTAGCAAATCACCGGCGCATCATGCCCCATCTCTATCCCGTTCTTCTGTGCGGCGGCTCCGGCACGCGGCTCTGGCCGCTTTCCCGCAAGAGCTACCCGAAGCAGTTCGTCAAGCTCGGGGACGGCGAGACGCTGTTCCAGGCCGCCGCGCAGCGGATCGCCGGGCCGGACGTGATGGCGCCCGTCATCATCACCAATTCGGATTTCCGCTTCATCGTCACCGAGCAGCTGGCGGAAGCGGGCATCGATCCCGGCGCAATCCTCATCGAGCCGAGCCCGCGCAACACGGCACCCGCCATTCTCGCGGCGGTGCAGTTCCTGGCGGCGCGTGACCCCGAAGCCCTCCTGCTGGTGATGCCCTCCGATCAGGTCATGCCCGACCGCGCGGCCTTCTCCGCCGCCGTGCGCGCCGGCCTTCCCGCCGCGGCCGACGGCCAGATCGTCACCTTCGGCATCCGCCCGACGCGGCCGGAGACCGGCTATGGCTGGCTGGAGCTGGCCCATCCGCCGGAAGAGGCCCGGCCGGCCGCCATTCCGCTCCGGCGCTTCGTCGAGAAGCCGGCGGCCGAGCGCGCCGCCACCATGCTGGCGGACGGGCGCTACCTGTGGAACGCCGGCATCGTCCTGATGTCGGTGAGGACGGCGCTCGCCGCCTTCGAGGCGCATGCCCCGCAGATGGTCACGCCGGTGCGCCGCGCGGTCGAGGAGGCCCGCACCGATCTCGGCTTCCTGCGGCTGGCGGAAGAGCCGTGGCGGCTGGCGGAGGAGATCTCCGTCGACTACGCGATCATGGAGCGCTCCTCCAACCTGCAGGTCGTGCCGTTCGGCGGCGACTGGTCGGACCTCGGCGACTGGGCCTCGGTGCTGCGCGAGGGCGAGCCGGACGCGCGCGGCGTGGCGACGCATGGCCCCGTGACCGCCATCGACTGCGAGGACACGCTGCTGCGCTCGGAAGCCGACAATCTGGAACTCGTCGGCATCGGCCTGAAGGAGCTGATCGTCGTCGCCATGCCGGACGCCGTGCTGGTGGCGGACCGCGACCGGGCGCAGGACGTCAAACAGGCGGTGACGGCGCTCAAGGCGAAGGGCGTGCGGCAGGCCGAGAATTTTCCGCGCGACCACCGGCCCTGGGGCTGGTTCGAGACGCTGGTCCTCGGCGAGCGCTTCCAGGTGAAGCGCATCGTCGTGCATCCCGGCGCCGCGCTGTCGCTGCAGAGCCATTTCCACCGCTCCGAGCACTGGATCGTGGTCTCCGGCACCGCGCAGGTCACGGTGGACGGCGAGGTGCGGCTGCTGACCGAGAACCAGTCCGTCTATGTTCCCCTCGGCGCGATCCACCGGATGGAGAATCCCGGCAAGGTTCCCATGGTGTTGATCGAGGTCCAAACCGGCACCTATCTGGGCGACGACGACATCATCCGCTATGAAGACGTGTACGCGCGGGGCCAGGGGGCAAAAGGCTGACCGACTGCGAAGACGGGCCATCGCCCGTATCGTGTCTGCATGCCGGACTGACCGGGTAACAGAATGACGGACGGTGCAGTTTCCGATGTCGTCGCCGGCCGCCAGCAGGATGATTCACCGCCCCATGAGCCCGACGCCGTGCGTCAGGCGTCCGCCTCGGACGCTTTGCCGGGAGCCGGCAAGGGTGCGCCGGGCTTCGGTTTCGACGTCGTCGGCTATCTTCTCTCCGAAATAGGGCTCGGCGAAGCCACGCGACTGCTCGTCGCCGCGCTCGACGCCGCGGACATACCCACCGCCCTCATCAATGCGCCGCTGCCCGGACGGGAGAGCGACGAAAGGCTGCTCGACCGCCTGACGGATGCCGGACGGCACGACATCGCGCTGTCGGTCTTCGGCCTGCTCGACGTCGGCATCTTCGCGGCGCGCTCGTCCCGAAACCGCATCAGGATCGGCTACCCGTTCTGGGAACTGCCGACCGCGCCGGCCTCGATACGCCCGGACATCGAACGTTTCGACGCCTATTGGGCGCCGAGCACCTTCATCCGCGACATGCTGGCGCGCGAGCAGAACCGGCCGGTGCATCTCGTCCGCCAGCCCGTCCGCCTTCCGCCGCCGCCGCCGGCCGCGCCGGTCTTCGAAGGCCCCCTCCGGATCCTGAGCTTCTTCGACTACGACTCGGTCATGGCGCGGAAGAATCCGCTCGGGGCCGTGCGCGCCTTCCTCTCCGCCTTTCCCGCGGGAAGCGAGGACGTGCAGCTCGTCATCAAGGCCCGTGGTGCTCCGCAACCGGAGGCCGCGCAGCAGCTCCGGGCGCTCACGGCGGGGGACCGCCGCATCACGATCATCGACGAGACGATCTCACGCACGCGAATGGACGGGCTGATCGCCGGCTGCCACGTGTTCCTGTCGCTGCACCGCTCGGAAGGATTCGGTCTCGGCTGTGCGGAGGCGCTGGCGAGCGGCAAGATCGTGGTCGCCACCGATTTCGGCGGCACCCGCGATTTCATCACGCCGATCACCGGTTATCCCGTGGCCTATCATCGGGTCCGGCTGTCCGCCGGCGACTATCCGGATGCGGCGGGAAGCTATTGGGCGGAGCCGGATGTCTCGCACGCGGCGCTGATCCTGCGCAGCATCTATGACCGGCCCGACGACGCGGCGGCCCGGATCGGCGCCGGCCATGCCCATCTCAAGGCCCATCATTCCTTCGAGGCGGTGGGAGCAAGGCTCCGCGAGCTCCGGCAGGAGATGTGCTAGGAGCGCTGGCTAATACGCCGGGAGCCATGGATCTTCGGGGTCAGAAGGAAAAGCCACGGCCTCGGCCATGGTGCGGGTGGTCGGACTCGAACCGACACTCTGTCACCAGAAACGGATTTTGAGTCCGTCGCGTCTACCAGTTCCGCCACACCCGCGCCGCCGGTCCGGTCCTTCCGGTGGCGCGCTGCTGGCGCGCCGGCGAAGCGCGCGGACTATAGCGGCCCGCGCGCCATGGGCAAGTCCGACCCGGCCTTCACGGGGCGATGCACGACGCGGCCGAGGCCCCGCCGGTCGCCCCGCTCGGCAGGCGCCGCTCAGGGCGCCGGCTTGCAGGTGCCGAAGGCGCTCAGCACCTTGCCGCCGGCAAGGGTGGTCAGCGTCACTTCCGACTTGGAGCGCGAAAGCTGGATGGCCCAGGCCGACAGATGATCGTTGCCGTCGACGATGATCGTGTCGCCCTCGCCGATGATGCTCTGGATCGGGCTGATATGCGGCAGGTCGTCATCGGAGACGCTGGCGATGACCTGCTCGCCATAATGCACGAGGAAGCGGGCCGGCAGATCGATGGTGCCGAGCTCCTTGGACGGCGCGCAACCGCCGGAAGCGTCGCAGACGAACACCTTGTCGAAGGTGCAGTCGGCGTTCGGCGGCAGGGCCTCGGCGGCGCCCGGCGCGGCCGCCTGCGCCGCATCGGCGGCGGGAGCCGGCGCGGCGTCCTGCGCCTGTGCGGTGGCAACGCCCAGCATCAGGCAAAGGGCGGTAGCTGTCGTCTTGAACATCGGATGACCCTGGCACGTGACCGAAGGATGGAAGGGCAGGTCTCAGTAGACCGGCGTGCGGCACGGCGGATAGGGCGGCGCGCCGCAATAGCCGGGGCCGTAAGCCGGCACCGGACGCGCCGGCACATAATAGGCCGGGGGCGGCGGCGGGGGCGCGTAGTAGTAGGTCCGGGGCGGCTGCGTCGCGGCGGTGGCGACCGAGCCGATCAGCGCGCCGGCGACCAGGCCGCCGATCAGCGCACCCGTCGAGTTGTGGGCATAGACCGGCTGGCTCACCGCCAACGCCGGCAGGACAACGGCGAGGACCAGCCCCGCACGCATCGTCGTCGCGAATTTGCTCATATCCGACCTCTTGCGAATCGTCGCCCGACTATTGCCCGTCGACCTGCCGGGGACAAGCCGCACCTTGTCCCTTTACCGCCGCGGCATGGTGCCTGGACACCGAACGCCGGAATAGAAGGGTGCGATAATGATACCCGCCATTTTCCCGCGAACGGCCCGCCGGCGAGCGTCGGCGGTGCCCAATTCCGGCACGATGGTGCCCCATCATGGCCGCGATTGCGCGCCAGCGTGGCAGGTGGTCGGCAAACCAAACCGCACGCGACGCGTTGTCGTGGCGGGCCCGGCTCCTTTCCGGAGCGGGACGATAGTGGAGGTTGAAGTGGACAGACGTGGCTTTCTGCTCGGTCTTGCCGGCGCTCTCGGTGCCGGCGTTGCCGCCGGGGCTATGCTTTCGCCGGCCCAGGCCACCGTCCTTGGCCAGCTCAAGGACCTGACGCCGGAAGATGGGCTCGGCGACGCCGCCGTCGAGGCGGCCGGTACGACCCCCGACGGCACGCCCGTCGAGACGACCCAGTATTGGGGCCCTCCCGGCGCCTATCGGCGTCAGCGCCGTCGCCGGCGGCGGCGCGTGTGCGGCTGGCGCCGTGACCGCTGGGGCCGCCCGGTGCGTCGCTGCTGGTACGTCTGGCGCTGACGCGGCGCGAGCCATCCGGATCGAAGAGGGCGCGGACCGGTTCCGCGCCCTTGTCTTACGTATGGCCATCCGAAGCCAAGTCGAGGAAGGCCTGCGTCGCCTTGGTGGCGTAGCGCTCGCGGTGGCGCAGGGCCAGGAAGCGGCGCGAGGGAACGGGAAACTCGATCAGCGCCATCGTCCCGGCGCGAATCGATCCCTCGACCACGCGATGCGAGATGACGGTGACGCCGCTGCCGGCTTCCACCGCCGCCCGCACCGCCTCGTTGGACGGATATTCCAGCACCACGCGCAGGGCCTGCGGCGCCACGCCGAGGCCCTGCAGATGCGCCTCGAAGATCGCCCGCGTGCCCGAGCCCGGCTCGCGCAGCACCCACGGCCCTTCCGCCAGCTGCCCGGCATCGCGCGGCGCGCGCCATGCCCAGGGATGGGTGACCGGCGCCACCAGCACCATCTCGTCCTCCGCCACCGCCGTCGCGGTGAGCACCGGCGCGTCCACCTCGCCTTCGACGAAGCCGAGATCGGCCGCCCCGTCGCGCACGCAGGCGGCGACGAAATCGGTGTTGCCAATCACCAGGCTGGTCGCGATGCCGGGATAGCGCGCGCGGAAACGCTCGATCAGCGGCGGCAGCCAGTAGTTGGCGACGGTCTGGCTGCCCGCGAGCGCCAGCGTGCCGTGCGCGAGGCCGGCGAGATCGGCGAGAACCTTCTCCGCCGCCGCGGCGCGGGCGAGCACGGCGCGGGCCTCGTCGAGGAACAGCCGGCCCGCCTGCGTCAGCACGATGCCGCGGCCCACGCGGTCGAACAGTCGGGTGGCGTGGCGCGCCTCCAGTGCCGCCACCGCCGCACTGGTCGCCGACTGGGTCAGGTTGAGATCGCGCGCCGCCAGGGTGACGTGCTCGCGCTCGGCGACGGCGACGAAGATACGCAACTGCTCGAGCGTCATGGGTCTCCCGGCCGGTCGTTCATGCGGTCATCTTCACCAGCATCAGGCTGAAGGCGGCGATGAAGAGGAAGGCGGCGAAGCCGAGCAGGAAGGGCCTCATACCCTTGGCGCGCAGCTTGCCGATATCCGTCTCCAGCCCCATCGCCGCCAGCGCCATGGAAAGCAGGAAGGTGGTGACGAGCACGATGACGGACTTCAGCTCCGCCGGCATCGTCATCACGCTGTTGACCGCGACCATGCCGAGGAAGCCGAGCACGAACCACGGCATGGGCGGACGGGCGCGGCCCGCGCCATGGCCGCGCCGCGCCGCGCGCCGGGTCGCCATCAGTCCGAGCACGATGACCACCGGCGCCAGCAGCATGACGCGCGAGAGCTTGGCGACGGTGCCGAAATCGCCGGCCGCCGGGCCGTCCTGATAGGCGGCGGCGACCACCTGCGCGATCTCGTGGATCGAGGCGCCGGCCCAGAGCCCGTAAGCATGCGGGGCGAGGTCCAGCACCTGCGGCAGCAGCGGATAGAGGAACATCGCCACCGAGCCGAAGACGGTGACGCAGGCCACCGCATAGGCGACATCCTCGTCCGGCGCCCGCGTCACCGTGTTGGTGGCGATCACCGCCGAGGCGCCGCAGATCGAGGTGCCCGCCGCGATCAGCTCGGCGAGGCCGCGCTCGACGCCCATCAGCCGGCCGAGCCAGGTGGTGAACAGGAAGGTGGCCGCAAGGGTGAGCGCGATGACGGCGAGGCCGCTCGCCCCGACCTCCGCCACCTGCGCCGCCGTGAGCTGGAGCCCCAGCAGCACGATGGCCGCCCGCAGCACCCGCCGCATCGCAAAGACCACGCCCTCGCGGGCCCGGACCGGGGTGCCGATGAGATTGTGGAAACCGATGCCGATCATGATCGCCAGGATCATCGGGCTGAGGACGCCGACGAACGGAATCTGCCGCAGGCCGTAGGCCGCGCCGGCGATCGCCGCCGTGAGGGCGATGCCGGGCCAGATGCCGTAATGACGGGGCTTGGAAGCCTTGCGAGCATCGGCGAAATCCGCATCCGCAACATCGACATGGGCGACCATGACCGTCCCTCCTGGGTGACGGTCCTTGATCGCAAGCGCCGATCATTCGATCCAACGGATAATATCGCACAAATCGTTCGGTAAAAACGAATGGTTTGTGCGTGCCTTCGCTCGCGGACGGAACGGAAACGCCGGACGTCGTGACGATGGGGGAGAGGAATTCAGGGGAAGGAGCCGGGGCCCGTGGCCGCGCCGGAACGGTGGATGGTGCCGCTTGTCAGACTCGAACTGACGACCTCCGCATTACGAATGCGATGCTCTACCAACTGAGCTAAAGCGGCACGCGCGGCTCTGATAGCCGCGACGCCCCTTTTTTTCAAGCGTCGCCTGATGCGGGGCGGTCTTTGCCCGGCGCCTTCCCGGAATCCGTCAGCCCCACGGGCCGCGCCGGCCACCGTCCCCGGCGCCGCGCCCCCAGGGATCCGACGACCGATCCGACGACCGATCCGCCGCCGGTCGGGGAGCCTGCGGCGCGCCGCCGGCCCACGCGCCGGAAGAGCCCGGCTGGGAAAAGCCGCCGCCCATCTCCTGCGCCAGCGCTTCCAGCGCCGCGATGCGGTTCTCGGTGTTGGGATGGGTGGAGAACAGGCTGTCCATCCGCTCGCCCGACAGCGGGTTGATGATGAACATATGCGCCGTCGCCGGATTGTGCTCGGCCGGCATGTTGGGGATGCGGTGGGCGGCATTGGCGATCTTGCCCAGCGCCGAGGCGAGCCACAGCGGCTGGCCGCAGATCTGCGCGCCGAGCCGGTCGGCCACATATTCGCGCGAACGCGAGACCGCCATCTGCACCACCATGGCGGCGAGCGGGGCGAGGATCATCATCGCGATGGTGCCGATGACGCCGAAGGGATTGTTGTTGTTGCGGTTGCCGCCGAAGAACATGGCGAAGTTGGCGAGCATGGAGATGGCACCCGCCAGCGTGGCGGTGATCGTCATGGTCAGCGTGTCGTAGTTCTTCACATGCGCCAGCTCGTGCGCCATCACGCCGGCCACCTCCTCCCGCGAGAGCGCGTTGAGCAGGCCGGTGGTGGCGGCCACGGCGGCGTTCTGCGGGTTGCGGCCGGTGGCGAAGGCGTTGGGCTGGGGATTGTCGATGAGATAGACGCGCGGCATGGGCAGGCCCGCCCGCGCCGCCAGCGCCTCCACCATGTTGTAGAAGTCCGGCGCGCTGGAGCGGTCGACCTCGCGGGCACCGTACATCGACAGCACCATACGGTCGGAATTCCAGTAGCTGAACAGGTTCGTGCCGGCGGCGAAGAGCAGCGCGATCATCATGCCGCCGCGCCCGCCCAGCATGTAGCCGACGGCCATGAACAGCGCGGTCATGCCCGCGAGCAGGATCGCCGTACGGAAATAGTTCATCGGACCCTCTTAACCGTGCCGCCGTCTCCTCTGTCGGCCGGCGGCTGCCGTAGGGATAGAATGGGAGGCGCCGCCGATGCCCGCAAGATCGTTCGGGAAGGACGGCACGCTTGACGCGGTGCGCCCGCCGGTGGTTCCAATGTCGCCATGACCCGTCCCGATCCCGCTTCCGGCGACACGCCGGCCGCTCCGTCGCAGCCGGCCGCCCGCCCGCTTACGCCCGCCGCCGAGCGGGCGCTGGCCGAGGCCGCCGCCCGGCGCGCCGCCGCGCAGCCTTTCACCGGCCCGAAGGAAATCGACGGCCGCGACGGCCCCGAGCCCGTGCGCTATGGCGACTGGGAAGTGAAGGGCATCGCCTCGGATTTCTGACGCCGACGGGCTTCGCCCCCGGTCAGTCGCCGCCCGTTCCCGGCTTGTCGCGCCGCATCGCCTTCACGCCGGCGCGCCGCGCCTTGCCCTCGAGCCGCCGCAGCTTCGAGCCGAGCGTCGGGCGTGTCAGGCGGCGCGTGACCGGCACCACCGCCGCCTCGCGCACCATCTCGACCAGCCGGGCGACCGCGTCGGCGCGGTTCTGTTCCTGCGTGCGGTAGCGCTGCGCCACCAGCACAATCACCCCTTCCTTGGTGAGCCGCCGGCCGGCGAGGCGTTCCAGCCGCTCCTTCACCGCGTCGGGCAGCGTCTTCGAGCCGCGCACGTCGAAGCGCAGCTGCACCGCCGTCGAGACCTTGTTGACGTTCTGCCCGCCGGGACCGGAGGCACGCACGAAGCTCTCGACGATCTCGTCCTCGTCGAGCCAGACGCGCGGGGCGACGGGAATCATGCGGGAATCGCGAACGGCGCGAAGGCCGGGACCGCATCAGCGATGTGCCGCCACCCGGTCATGGACGCGGCTCGCCGTCGATCGCCTCCAGCCGCTGGCGCACCTTGTCGAGCTCGGCCAGCGTGGTGCCGAGCTGCGCGCTGAGCTCGCGCGTCAGCCGCCGGGCGGCGTCGGGGTAGCCTTCCAGCGTGCGCAGGAACACCATGCGGGGGATGCGCATCACTTCCGCATCTTCCAGCGCCGTGGCGGTGGCGGGCCGCTTGGTGTCGGTGAGCAGGGCCATCTCGCCCAGAAGGGCGGTGGGACCCACCTGCACCGCCTGGCCGGGCCGGCGGGCCAGGGCGGGATCCGCGCGGGTGATGGCGAAACTGCCGCGATGCACGACATAGGCGCAATCGGCCGGATCGCCCTCGCGGAACAGCGCCTGTCCGCGCGCCACGGAATAGTGCTCCAGGCTGATGGCGATCACCCGCAGAGCCTCACGGCCGATCAGCGTCAGCGTCGGCACACGTTCCAGAAAGGCGATGTCGTCCTCGATGGACATTCGGCAGGCGAAACTCCACGGCGGGACGAATCAATCGTCCCGCTCAGGGCAGCAATTTGTAGCCTCCAGCCTCCGTGGCAAGGAGATTGGGGTGCGAGGGGTCCTTTTCGATCTTCTGGCGCAGGCGATAGATGTGGGTTTCCAGCGTGTGCGTGGTGACGCCGGAATTATAGCCCCACACTTCCTGCAGCAGGATTTCGCGCGCCACCGGCTTCTTTCCGGCCCGGTAGAGATAGCGCAGGATCGCCGTCTCCTTCTCGGTGAGCCGGATTTTCGAGTTGCGCTCGGTCACCAGCATCTTGGCGCCGGGACGGAACGTGTACGGGCCGATGGTGAAGATCGCGTCCTCGCTCGCCTCGTGCGAGCGCATCTGGGCGCGGATGCGGGCCAGCAGCACCGCGAAGCGGAACGGCTTGGCCACATAGTCGTTGGCGCCCGCTTCCAGCCCCATGATGGTGTCGCTGTCGGTGTCGTGCCCGGTGAGCATGATCACCGGCGCCTTGAAGCCGCCCTCGCGCATCACGCGCACGGCCTCACGCCCGTCCTTGTCCGGCAGGCCGACATCCATCAGCACGAGATCGACGCGCTGCGCCTCGACCTCGTTGATGGCGGCCTGGGCGGTATCGACGGCGACCACCTCGAACTCGTCATAGAGCGAGAGCTGCTCGACCAGCGCCTCGCGCAGGTCCTTGTCGTCGTCGACCACCAAAACTCGTTGAGCGTTCGCCATGTCGCGTTCCCGAATGTCCGCTTTCCGAATATCCGCGTTTCCGCAAGGCCGCCGACGGAAGCACTTGTTCGTGGCACGCCGCGCGTCCACTTTGCGCAGCGTCGGATGGATGCCCCACGTCCCGGAGTAGGCAGGCGGGGCGCGTTCGGCAAGAGTCGGCCGGCCCGCAGATCGACGTAGGAGCGGGTTCGTGACGTGATCGTGAACGGAAAACGCGTGAAGAAGAAGCCCCTTCGCAAAGAAACCCGCAGGAATTTGCCGCTCGCGCGCTCCCGCGCCGCCCGTCTGCGGGTGGTCGCGCGTCCGGGGGCGGAGCCGCGGGATCGCCAGCGGGGCTGGCTGTTTCTCGACGGCCGCGCCATTCCCGTCGCGCTCGGCCGTTCCGGCGTCCGCGCCGACAAGCGCGAGGGCGACGGCGCCACGCCGCGGGGCGTCTGGCATCCGCGCGAGGTGCGCTACCGCGCCGATCACGGCCCGCGCCCGGTCACCGGCCTGCCGGTCCGCCGTACCCGGCCCGACGACGGCTGGTGCGACGATCCCGGCGACGGGCGCTACAACCGCCCGATCCGCCGGCCGTTCAAGGCCTCGCATGAGGAGATGTGGCGGACCGACGGGCTCTACGACCTGGTGATCGTCCTCGACCACAACGCCCGCCCGCGCCGGGCGCGGCGCGGCTCCGCCGTCTTCCTGCATCTGGCGCGCGGCGCCTTCGAGCCCACCGCCGGCTGCATCGCCTTCCGCCGCGCCGATCTCCGGCGCCTGCTCGCCCGCATGTCGCCGCGCACGGCGATCGAAGTGGTGTAGAGGCGCGCCTCAGCGCCCGCCGAAGATGGCGCTGCCCACCCGCACATAGGTGGCGCCGAGCGCGATGGCGGTCTCATAGTCGCCGCTCATGCCCATGGAGAGCGTGGACAGGCCGTTGCGGCGGGCGATCTTGGCGAGCAGGGCGAAGTGCGGCGCGGCGGGCTCGTCCGCCGGAGGGATGCACATCAGCCCGTCGATCGCCAGCCCGTGGACGTCGCGGCATTCGGCGATGAAGGCGTCGGCCTCCTGCGGCACGACGCCCGCCTTCTGCGGCTCCTCGCCGGTGTTGACCTGCACCAGAAGGCGCGGCGCCGGGCGCCCGTCGAGCTTCGCGAACTCCTTGGCCAGCGCCGCCGCCAGCGAGGGACGGTCGAGCGTGTGGATGACGTCGAACAGGCCGAGCGCCTCGCGCACCTTGTTGGTCTGCAACGGGCCGATCAGATGCAGTTCCAGATCGGGGAAACGGGCCCGCAATTCCGGCCACTTGGCCTTGGATTCCTGCACCCGGTTCTCGCCGAACAGGCGCTGGCCCGCCTCGAGGACCGGCAGGATATGCTCCGGACCGAAGGTCTTGGAAACCGCGACCAGATGGACCTGCGCCGGATCGCGGCCGGCATCGCGGCACGCCTGCGCGATCCGCTCCCGCACCTCGCCGAGCCGGCTCGACACTTCCATTGACAGATCGCCCGTCATCGCCACCACCTATCGTGGAGGGAGGCATGGCCGGGCCGCACCGATGCTGTCAATAGAGGTGCCCGAAACAGGCGATCCGGAACAGATGTCCCGAGGCCCCGCAGCGGCTACCGCCTGCCCTTGCGGCAGCGACGGCTGGCCGATAACGTCCGCAGCCACATAAAGCACGCCGCGAGAACAACTTGACCAGCGATCGGGGTCCGACCCCCGTTTCCGACCCTTCCGCTCCGCCGCCCCGGCTCGCTCCTCCGGCAGGGGGACAGAGGCCACGGCCGCGGACAGTGAGCCTGCGGATCCGGCTGGCGGTCTTCGCGCTGCTGGTCATGACCATCGTCGCGAGCGAGCGCACCTACAGCATCGTCCGGCTGCACATGGACAATCTCGCCGCGGCGGAAAGCCACGTGACGGACCTGCTGGAGCGCGGCGTCGGCCAGTTCAGCGCCGCCGTGTCCAGCGCCCACGCCGTGCTCTCCACCCTCGCCGCGACGCCCGGCACGGTGCCGGTGGACAACGCGCTCTACACCGCCACGCCGTCGGACCAGACGCCATCGGTGCCCGATCCGGGCATGACGCCAGACGCACCCTCGCACTGCCAGGCGCTGCGACCGGTGCTCGAAAGCTCGCCCTCCATCGCATCGCTGACCATCGTGGCGCCGAACGGGATCGTTCGTTGCGGCACGGCGAACGGCGCGGTCGGCCTCGACCTGTCGACCCGCGACTATTTCCGCATCGCGATGCGCGGCATCCCGTCCCTCGAATCGGTATCGGTCAGCTACGTCACCGGCACGCCCAGCCTCTATGCCGCCCAGCCGGTCATCGGGGAAAACGGCGACGTCGTCGCGGTGCTCGTCGCCCGTATCGAGCTGAGCGACCTGCTGCCGCGCGAATTCCTGTCCGACCTCGGACCGACGGCGCAGGTCATCATCGTCGACCCCGCCGGCGCGCTGGTCATGACCTATCCGGACGGCCTGCCGGTCACGGCCCGCATGGACCTGTCGGACACCGCGCCGGTGGCCCGCGCCATGAGCCGCACGCGCGGCACCATCCTCGCCGAAGGGCCGGACGGCGTGCGCCTCTACGCCTTCACGCGCCTGCCCGCCACCAATCTGCACCTGCTCGTCGGCGTCGACGAGGCGATCATCCTGAAGCCGGTCGAGCGGGCCACCTGGTCCGCGGGCCTGATGCTGCTCGTGCTCAGCGGCATCATCCTGTGCACCTTCTGGCTCGCCGGCGAACGGCTCATCGTCGCCCCCGTGCAGGCGCTCGCCAACCGCCTCGTCCGTTTCGGCCGCGGCGAGACCGAGGAGGCGCCGACCGCCCACCTGCTGATCACCGAGCTCCAGCCGCTGGTGGTGGCCTTCGAGCACATGGCGGGCGAGCTCACCCGCCGGGAATCGGCCCTGCGCAACGCCAACCGTCGCCTCAACTCGCTCGCCAGCCTCGACCCGCTGACCGGCATCGCCAACCGCCGCAGCTTCGACGCCGCGCTCGCCCTGCAGTGGAACACGGCGACGCGGCTCGGCATGCTCATGATCGACATCGACAAGTTCAAGGCGTTCAACGACCACCACGGCCACCAGGAAGGCGACCACTGTATCCGCCTCGTCGCCCAGACCATCGCCTCGACGATCCGCAGCTCGGACATGGTCGCCCGCGTCGGCGGCGAGGAATTCGCCGTGCTGATGCCTGGCGCCACCCTCGCCGCCGCAACGGAGGTCGGGCAGAGGCTGCGCCGGGCGATCGAGAGCCTCGCCATCGAGCATCCCACCGGCGTGACCGGCGTGGTCACGGTCAGCATCGGCTGCGCCGCCTGCGATCCGGGGCCGGCACTGGCGGTCGGCGATCTGGTGGCGGCGGCCGACAAGGCGCTCTACGAGGCGAAGGCCGCCGGCCGCAACGAGGTGCGCAGCGCGAAGACGGTCGGCGCCGGCACCGCAGACGACGCCCGCCGCGCCGCCGAGGGCTGAGCCGAAGGTTGACCGGGCGCACGACTTGGTGCCTAGTCCGGCGCCATTATCCGCAAGCGGTCATCCTCGCGACGTCCGCCATTTCAACAGCCTGCCCATATAGAAGCCTGCCATGACCACCGAGCGTTACAATGCCCGCGAGGCCGAGCCCCGCTGGCAGAAGATCTGGGACGAACGCGGCATCTTCCGCACCCGCAACGACGATCCGCGTCCCAAATACTACGTGCTCGAGATGTTCCCCTATCCTTCCGGGCGCATCCATATCGGCCATGGCCGCAACTATGTGATGGGCGATGTCGTCGCGCGCTTCAAGCGCATGAAGGGCTTCAACGTCCTGCACCCCATGGGCTGGGACGCCTTCGGCCTGCCGGCGGAGAACGCCGCGATCGAGCGCAAGACCCATCCGGGCAAGTGGACCTACGAGAACATCGCCACCATGCGCGACCAGCTCAAGCTGCTGGGACTGTCGCTGGACTGGTCGCGCGAGATCGCCACCTGCGACCCGGAATATTACGGCGAGCAGCAGCGCATCTTCCTCGAATTCCTCAAGGGCGGCTTCGTCTACCGCCGCGAGAGCGAAGTGAACTGGGACCCGGTCGACAACACCGTGCTCGCCAATGAGCAGGTGATCGACGGCCGCGGCTGGCGCTCCGGCGCGCTGGTCGAGCGCCGCAAGCTCGCCCAGTGGTTCTTCCGCATCACCGCGCTGGCGCAGGAGCTGCTCGACGGCCTCGACACGCTGGACCGCTGGCCGGACAAGGTGCGCCTCATGCAGCGCAACTGGATCGGCCGTTCAGAGGGCCTCCACGTGCGCTTCGCGCTGGAGAACGCGCCGGCCGACCTGCCCCGCGAGATCAAGGTCTACACGACCCGCCCGGACACGCTGTTCGGCGCCTCCTTCCTCGCGCTCTCCCCCGGCCATCCGCTGACCGAGACACTTGCCGCCGGCAATCCGGCGCTTGCCGCCTTCGTCGAGGAATGCCGCCGCGGCGGCACCTCGACGGCGGAGATCGAGACGCAGGAGAAGATGGGCTTCGACACCGGACTGAAGGTGCGCCATCCGCTCGGCGGTCCCGATCTGCCGGTCTACGTCGCCAATTTCGTGCTGATGGAATACGGCACCGGCGCCATCTTCGGCTGCCCGGCGCACGACCAGCGCGACTTCGACTTCGCCAGCAAATACGGCCTGCCGATCACCCCGGTGGTGCTGCCGCCGGACGCCGACCCCGCGACCTTCTCGGTCGCCGACGGCCCCTATGAGGGCGACGGCACGCTCTATAATTCCCGCTTCCTCGACGGCCTCGCGGTTCCCGAGGCGAAGGAAGCCGTCGCCGCGAGGCTCGAGAACGACGTTCTCGGCAACGCGCCGGTCGGCGAGCGGACAGTGAATTTCCGCCTGCGCGACTGGGGCATCTCGCGCCAGCGCTATTGGGGCTGCCCGATCCCGATCATCCATTGCGACGCCTGCGGCCCGGTTCCCGTTCCCGAGGACCAGCTGCCGGTGCGCCTGCCGGACGACGTGACCTTCGACCAGCCCGGCAACCCGCTCGATCGCCATCCGACGTGGAAGCATGTCGACTGCCCGCAATGCGGCGCCCCGGCCCGGCGCGAGACCGACACCATGGACACCTTCGTGGATTCGTCCTGGTACTTCGCGCGCTTCGCCTCGGAGCCCGGCACCGCGCCGCTGCAGAAGGCCGCCGCCGACAAGTGGCTGCCGGTCGACCAGTATATCGGCGGCATCGAGCACGCGATCCTGCACCTGCTCTATTCGCGCTTCTTCATCCGCACGCTGAAGAAGCTCGGCCGGGTGTCGGTGGAGGAGCCCTTCGCCGGCCTCTTCACCCAGGGCATGATCGTCCACGAGACCTACAAGGACGCGGAAGGACGCTGGCTGTTCCCCGAGGAGGTCGAGCGCGACGCCGAAGGGCAGCCGGTGAAGGTGGGAACGGGCGAGCCCGTGACCATCGGCGCGCCCGAGAAAATGTCGAAGTCCAAGAAGAACGTGGTGCCGCCGGAGATCGTCGCCGACACCTACGGCGTCGACTGCGCGCGCTGGTTCATGCTGGCCGACACCCCGCCCGAGCGCGACAGCGAATGGACCAGCGCCGGCATCGAGGGCGCCTGGCGCTTCGTGCAGCGCATCTGGCGCCTCGTCGGCGACGCCCTCGCCCTGGCGCCTGAAGACGTCGCCCGGCCGGCTGATTTCGGCTCCGAATCGATTGCGCTGCGCCGTGCCGCGCACAAGCTCGCTGCGCAGGTCGAGGACGATGTAGAGCGCCTGCGCTTCAACGTCGCCGTCGCCCGCGTGCACAGCTTCGCCAACGTGTTCGGCGATGCGCTGGTCGCGGCCCGCAAGGGCGGCGACGTGCCGGCCGATCTCGCCTTCGCCCTGCGCGAGGCGGCGGCCTTCCTCGTTGCCGTGGTCGCGCCGATGGTGCCTCATCTCGCCGAGGAATGCTGGCAGGTGCTGGGCGCTGCCGGCCTCGCCGCCGAGGCGCGGTGGCCGGCCGTCGAGCCCGCCCTGCTCGCCGAGGACACCGTTACGCTGCCGATTCAGATCAACGGCAAGCGCCGCGGGGAGATCGTCGTGCCGAAGGACGCCGCGCCCGGCGAGGTCGAGAAGGCGGTGCTTGCCCTCGATGTCGTCACGCAGGCACTCGACGGACGCGCGCCGAAGCGTATCATCGTGGTGCCGCAGAGGATTGTGAATGTCGTCGCCTGACCGGATGAACCCGATGCCCTCCCGCCGCCGCCTGCTCAGTCTCGCCTGCGCGTGGCTGCTCGCCGCTTCCACCGCCGGCTGCTTCCAGCCCATGTATGCCGAGACGACGCCGGGCCAGGGATCGGCGCTGGCCGAGAACCTCAGCCAGGTCGAGGTCGCCTTCGCCGGCGGCCGCGTCGGCAACGAGGTCCGCAACGACCTGATCTTCGAGCTGACCGGCGGCGCCGGGAACCCGGTGGGCGCTCCCTACCGGCTGATCCTCAAGGTCCGCAACTCGACCACCGAGGCGGCCGTGGTGAGCCCGCTCACCGGCCTGCCGGAAGTCGAACTGGTGACCGTCGACGTCGACTGGCAGCTCTTCGATGTCGGCGACCTGAAGACCCCGCTGAAGACCGGCAACGCCTTCGGCAAGGCCTCGCTGGACAGCGGCTATCAGCGCTTCGCCCGCGCCCGCGCCATCCGCGATGCGGAGAACCGCTCGGCTCGTGTCGCCGCCGAATCGATCAAGAGCCAGCTCGCCTCCTTCTTCGTGACGCGCGCGCCCAAGAGCTGAACCGCCATGGTTGCGGTCAGGCCGGGCGACGTCGAGGCGACGCTGACGCGTATCGATCCGCTGCGCCCGGTGCTCCTGCTCTTCGGCCCGGACAGCGGGCTGGTGCGCGAGCGCGCCCGCGCCTATCTCGCCCGCGCCGCCGAAGGCTCGGACGATCCGTTCGGCATCGTCCGCCTGGACGGTGACGAGATCTCCGGCGATCCCGGCCGGCTGGTCGACGAGGCCGGCACGGTCGCGCTGTTCGGCGGTCGGCGCGTGGTCTCGCTGCGGGCAGGCGCGCGCAACATCGTCCCCGCCGTCGAAGCTCTCCTCGCCTCCCCGCCCTCCAATGCCATCGTGGTCATCGAGGCCGGCGACCTCAAGCGCGGCACCGGCCTGCGGGCGCTCTGCGAGGGCTCGCCGCACGCGCTCGCCATCACCTGCTACGCCGACACCGACCGCGACCTCTCCCGGCTGATCGACACCATGACGGCGGAAGCCGGCATCTCCATCGAGCGTGACGCGCGTGCCGAGCTGCTGGGCCTTCTGGGCAGCGACCGGCTGGCCTCACGCGGCGAGATCGCCAAGCTGCTGCTCTATGCCGCCGGCGAGCCGCGCATCACGCCCGAACATGTGCGCGCCATCGTCGGCGACGCCTCGAGCCTCGCGCTCGACGAGATCGCCGACGGCACCTTCGCCGGCCAGCCGGGAGACATGTCGACGGCCTTCGCCAAGGCCATCGGCGAGGGCATGCGGGCGGACATCATCCTCGGCGCGGTGTGCCGTACGGCGCAGTCGCTGCACCAGATGCGTCTCGGCATCGAGACCGGCGGCAGCGTCGAGCGCGCGGTCGAGGGCGCCCGGCCAGCGATCCATTTCCGGCGCAAGCCCCTGGTCGAAAAGGCGCTTCGGAGCTGGACCGCGGCACGGCTGGAGACCGCCCTTCTGGCCCTCGACGACGCGCTGCTGACGGCGCGCCGCAACGCGGCGCTCGGCCCCTCGGTGGCGGAACGGGTTCTTCTGCAGATCGCCGGTCAGGCCCGGCGCGGCTAGCGATTAACGGGCGCCTCAGCCCGCCGCCAGGCGGCGGCACACCTCGTCGAGCTGGTCGAGCGAGGAATAGCGGATGCGGATCTCGCCCGCCTCGCCATCGTGCTTCAACGTCACCTGAAGGCCCAGCTCGTCGGAGAGCTTGCGCTGCAGCGCGGCGGTGTCGGCATCGAGCGCCGGAATCGTCTTCGGCTTGCGCGGCGGCTTGCCGGCGGCTTCCGCCTTGGCGACGTTCAGCTCCTGCGCCAGCGCCTCGATGGCGCGCACGTTCATGCCCTGCTCGACGATGGCCCGGGCAAGCGCTTCCGGATCGTCCTGGGTCAGCAGCGCGCGCGCATGGCCGGCGGAAAGGCGCCCATCCGCCAGATATTCCTTCACCGTCTCCGGCAGGCGCAGCAGGCGCATCGTATTGGCGACGTGGCTGCGGCTCTTGCCGATCACCCGCGCCAGATCGTTCTGCGAATAGCCGAACTGATCGGCGAGCGACTGGTAGCCGGCCGCCTCCTCCAGCGGGTTGAGATCGGCGCGCTGGACGTTCTCGATGATCGCGATCTCGAGCGCTTCGCGGTCGTTCACCTCGACGACGACGATCGGCACCTCGTGGACGCCGGCGCGCTGGGCGGCCCGCCAGCGGCGCTCGCCGGCGACGATCTCATAGGCATCGCGCTCGCCGGCCACCTGCCGGACCACGATCGGCTGGATGATGCCGCGCTCATGGATCGAGGCGGCGAGGTCTTCCAGATCCTCCTCGGCGAACGTACGGCGGGGGTTGCGCGGGTTCGGGCGCAGGAAGGCGAGCGGCACCTTGCGGGCGCCGCCGCCCGACCGGCCGCGATCGTTCGCCGCGCCGCTGTCGTCGCCCATATCGCCGATCAGCGCCGCGAGGCCGCGCCCGAGCCGCGAACGTCCGCCGTCTTCCGCCATCGCCATTACGCCCTCCTCACGCTGCCGCCGTTGCGCGCAAGGTCCGCTCGCGCTGGATTATTTCGGATGCGAGACGAAGATAGGCCTGCGATCCGACGCATTTGAGATCGTAGAGCAGCACCGGCTTCCCGTAGGACGGCGCCTCCGACACCCGGACATTGCGGGGGATGATGGTCTCGTAGACCTTCTCGCCCATGAACTGGCGCACATCCTCCACCACCTGGCTGGAGAGATTGTTGCGCGCGTCGAACATGGTCAGCACGACGCCGTGGATGGTAAGATCGGGATTGAGCGTCGAACGCACCTGCTCGACCGTCTTCAGAAGCTGGGACAAGCCTTCCAGCGCGAAGAACTCGCACTGCAGCGGCACCAGAATGGCGTTCGCCGCCGCCATGGCGTTGACCGTGATCAGGTTCAGCGAGGGCGGGCAGTCGATCAGCACATAGGTGTAGTCGATATCGTTCCGCTGGCGAATCGACATCCCCGACGGGGCGTTCAGCCGCCGGATAGCGTCGCGCAGTCGATAGGCGCGGTCGCGTTGCCCGGCCAACTCCAGCTCGACGCCGGAAAGGTCCATGGTGGAAGGCGCGATGTGCAGTCGCGGCACCGCCGTCTCGAGGATAGCGTCGCGGAACTCGACCTCGCCGGTCAGCACGTCATAGGTCGAGACGCGGCGGCTGCGCCGGTCGATGCCGAGCCCGGTCGAGGCGTTGCCCTGCGGATCGAGGTCGACGATCAGCACGGTCTCACCGATCGCCGCCAGCGCGGTGCCGAGATTGATCGCCGTCGTGGTCTTGCCGACGCCGCCCTTCTGGTTGGCGAGAGCGAGTACGCGCGGCATCGGGCGCGGCGCGTTCGGTGCGAGCGGAACCTCATCCGTCATGATGTCGATCCTGCTAAACGGGCGCGGAGCCCGGTGACGTCGATACCAGCGGCTCGGCCGCCCGGACGATCAGGACATGGCCTCCACGATCGGTCAGGCTGCCCTTGATCTGAGCCTTGAGTTTCCAAGATTTAGAGGCTTGGGTCAATTCGTTATCAACATCTTGTCCCTTGAGGAACAGTCCCGTTGCCCCCTGCGCAAGGAACGGCACCGCCAGCTCCAGCAATTTCGGCAATGGCGCAAGCGCGCGGGCGGAGACGATCTCCACGCCGGTGGCGATCTTCGGCGCCACCTGTTCGATACGAGCCGGCAGCACCGTCACCGGCAGTTCCGCGATGCGCGCCGCCTCGCGCAGGAAAGCCGCCTTGCGGCTGTCGCTCTCCACGAGGGTCACGTCCGCCTCCCGCCGCTCGGCCAGCGCCGCCGCGACCACGAGACCGGGAAAGCCCCCGCCGGAGCCGAGGTCGACCCAGCGGGTCGCCTCCCCCGCCAGCGGCACGAGCTGGAGCGAATCCGCGATATGGCGTGTCCAGACCTGCGGCAGCGTCGCCGGCGCGACGAGATTGATCGTCCGCTGCCATTTCTCCAGCAGCGCGACGATGGCATCGAGCCGCTGCTCTGTTTCACGTGAAACAGGCGTGAGTTGCAGCGCGCGGGCGCGGTCGGACGAATCGCTTTCGGTCATGAGCGCAGTATAGCGGCTCGGAACCTACCGCGCGCGGCGCGCATGCGCCGCCAGCAATGCCAGGGCGGCCGGGGTCATGCCATCGATGCGGCTCGCCTGGCCAATGGTACGGGGGCGAATCGATTCCAGCTTGGCCTTGATCTCGTTGGAGATTCCGGCAAGGCCGCGATAGTCCACCTCGGAAAGCTCGGCCGCCTCGTCCCGGCGGAAGGACGCGATGTCCGCCTCCTGCCGATGCAGGTAAACGGCATATTTCGCGTCGATCTCCACCTGCTCGCCGATGCGCGCCTCCTCCACCGACGCCTCCGGCCAGATCCGACAGATGTCGGCCCAGCCGACATGCGGATAGGACAGGAGATCGAAGGCGCTGCGGCGCTGGCCGTCCCGGTTCAGCGTCAGCCCATGCCGGTCGCCTTCCGCCGGCGTCAGCGACACCGAGCGGCTCCATTCGCGCACCCGCTCCAGCGCCTCCCGCTTCGCGGCGAAACGCGCGCGACGCTCCGTGCCGACGAGGCCGAGTGCCTCACCGCGATCGGTGAGCCGCTGGTCGGCATTGTCGGCCCGCAGCGACAGGCGGTACTCGGCACGCGAGGTGAACATGCGGTAGGGCTCGCTTACGCCGCGCGTCACCAGGTCGTCGATCATCACGCCGATATAGGCTTCCGCCCGGTCGAAGGTCACGCCCTCCATGCCGCCCGCCCGGCGGGCCGCATTGAGCCCGGCGACCAATCCCTGCGCCGCCGCCTCCTCATAGCCGGTGGTGCCGTTGATCTGCCCGGCCAGGAAAAGCCCCTTCGCCTTGCGGGTCTCCAGCGTCGGCTGCAGTTCGCGCGGATCGACGTGGTCATATTCGATGGCGTAGCCGGGCCGCAGCATCGCCACCCGCTCAAGGCCGGGAATGGTCGCGAGCAGAGCGAGCTGCGCGTCCTCCGGCAGCGAGGTGGAAATGCCGTTGGGGTAGACGGTCGGATCGTCCAGTCCCTCCGGCTCGAGGAAGATCTGGTGCCCTTCCCGCTCGCCGAAGCGGACGATCTTGTCCTCGATGGACGGGCAATAGCGCGGACCGACGCTACGGATGTTCCCGGAATACATCGCCGAGCGCTCGATGTTCGCCCGGATCACCGCATGGGTTTCCGGCGTGGTGCGGGTGATGCCGCACTGGACTTGCCGGTTGGTGATCGCCTCGGTCAGGGTCGAGAAGGGTTCCGGCGGCGTGTCCCCGTCCTGCATCTCCAGCCCCGCCCAGTCGATGGTCCGCCCGTCGAGGCGCGGCGGCGTGCCGGTCTTCAGTCGCCCGAGCGTCAGGCCGATGGCGGCGAGCGAACCCGACAGGCCGCGCGCCGGCTGTTCACCCATCCGCCCGGCCGGCATCTGCCGGTCGCCAATATGGATCAGCCCGTTGAGAAAGGTGCCGGTGGTGATGACGACGGCGCCGGCTGCGACCACCCGGCCATCCGCCAGGACCAGCCCCTGGACGCGGCCATCCGTCATCAGGAGACGATCCGCCTCCCCTTCCACGACCGAAAGGTTCGGCTGCGAATCGATCGCCCGCTGCATGGCGGCGGCATAGAGCTTGCGGTCGGCCTGCGCGCGCGGGCCGCGCACGGCCGGCCCCTTGCGGCGGTTGAGCACGCGGAACTGGATGCCGCCCTGGTCCGCCACCCGGCCCATCAGCCCGTCCAGCGCATCGATCTCGCGCACGAGGTGCCCCTTGCCCAGACCGCCTATGGCCGGGTTGCAGGACATGGCACCGATGGTGGCGAAGGCGTGCGTGACCAGCGCGGTGCGCGCGCTGAGCCGCGCGGCCGCCGCCGCCGCTTCCGTGCCCGCATGTCCGCCGCCGACAATGACGACGTCGAAGGAAAGATCGTGTTCGTTCATGGCTGCCCGATCCGCACCATATGGGCGCGCGTCCATTCGCCTGTTTCAAGCCCGCGAAAGATGGCGGCGTCAAGCCAAACGAACGAGGGCAAATATCGGGATTGGTGAACGGCGCTGATTCACGTGAAACATTTCGTTTACGAATCGGACCAGCATGCGCCGGTGTTTCACGTGAATCCCCGTCTCGACGGCCTCACTTACCGATGCAGAATTCGCGGAACACCACGTCGAGCAGATCCTCGACGCCGATGGCCCCGGTCATCCGCCCGAGCGCGCGTCCGGCGAGGCGCAGCTCCTCGGCCATTAACTCATCGTCGAGATGATCCCACCGGTCGAGAGCGAAGCCGAGCCGGCCCGCCGCTTCCGCCGCGCTGGCGCGGTGACGCTCGCGGATCAGTGCCGGGTGCTCGCTGCCGCGTGCGCGCTCGGCGACGAAAGCCCCGACCGCCTCGGTCAGCGCATCGAGGCCGGTGCCGAACTTCGCCGATACCGAAAAGCTCTGCCCGGCCCAGCCGGACCCCATCGGCGCGGCGGCGCTCGGCGCGTCGAGCTTGTTGGCGACCAGCCACAGCTCCGCGCCTTCCGCCTCGATCTCCGGTCGCTCCACCGGCGGCGGTCCACCCGCCGCATCGTGCACCCACAGGACGAGGTCCGCCTCGGCGATCCGGGCACGGGCACGGCGGATGCCCTCGGCTTCCACCTTGCCCTCCGCCATGCGCAGCCCGGCCGTGTCGACGAGCGTCACCTTGTGTCCGCCGAGATCGAGCGCGACCTCCAGCACGTCACGGGTGGTGCCGGGCTCATCGGAGACGATGGCGACGTCACGTGCGGCGAGTGCGTTGAGCAGCGACGACTTGCCGGCATTAGGCACCCCGGCGATGGCGACCAACGCGCCCTCGCGCACCATCGCCCCACGACGGTCGGCAAGCGCCGCTTGCAGCTCCGCGAGCAGCGCCGTCACTTCCGGCCGGGCGAGCGCACGTGCCTCCGCCGGTACGTCGTCCTCCTCGGCGAAATCGATGCCTGCCTCGATCAGCGCCATCGCCCGGATGAGCCGCCGCCGCCACTCCTCCACCCGCTGGCCGAGATGGCCAAAGGCATGGGCGAAGGCGAGCCGGCGCTGCCCCTCCGTCTCGGCGGCGATGAGATCGGCGAGGCCTTCGGCCTGCGTCAGGTCCATCCGCCCGTTGAGGAAGGCGCGGCGGGTGAACTCGCCGGGTTCGGCGGGGCGCAGGCCCGGCAGGGCGAACAGTGCCGCCAGCACGGCCGTGACAACGGCGCGGCCGCCATGGATCTGCAACTCTGCCATGTCCTCGCCGGTGGCGCTGCGCGGGCCGGGAAACCAGAGCACCAGCCCCTCGTCCAGCAACTCGCCATCCCCCGGATTGCGCAACCTGGCCAGCGCCGCCCGGCGCGGCTCGGGCAGACGGCCCGCCAGCGCCCGCACGGCCGGCCCCGCCGCCGGCCCGGAAATGCGGATGACCGCGACCGCGCCGCCGCTTCCCGAGGAGACCGCCGCGATGGTGCCGCCGCCCGACGTCACCGTGCCAATTCCGCTTCCCTCCTGCACACTCACCCGCTACGCCCTATCTCTTGAGACGGCCCCGAAAAACCACGCCTCGCGCCGCTCCAACAGCACCGCCCACAGCAAGACCCTGTCATAAGCCGGAGAGACGCCTTGCCCAACCACCTCGCCGACGCCGCCAGCCCTTATCTGCTCCAGCACAAGGACAATCCCGTCGACTGGTGGCAGTGGCAGCCCGAGGCGTTCGCGGAGGCGCGCCGCACCGGCCGGCCCGTCCTGCTCTCCGTCGGCTACGCCGCCTGCCACTGGTGCCACGTCATGGCGCATGAGAGCTTCGAGGACGAAGCCACGGCCGCGGTGATGAACGAGCTGTTCGTCAACATCAAGGTCGATCGCGAGGAGCGACCCGAGGTCGACCAGATCTACATGTCGGCGCTCCAGCAGCTCGGCGTGCAGGGCGGCTGGCCGATGACCATGTTCCTCGATGCCGAGGGTGCTCCCTTCTGGGGCGGCACCTACTTCCCCAGGGAAGCGAAATACGGCCAGCCCGCCTTCGTGGACGTGCTGCGGACGATGGCCAATGCCTATGCCTCCGGCGATCCGCGCATCGCGCAGAACCGTACCGCCCTGCTGGAGCGGCTGCGCCAGAAGGCGCGTCCCGCCGGCCAGGTGGTGATCGGCCCCGCCGAGCTCGACGAAGCGGCGGGCCGCATTCTCGGCATCATGGATCCCGAGCATGGCGGGCTGCAGGGCTCGCCGAAATTCCCCAACACGCCCTTCCTCGATCTGCTCTGGCGCGCCTGGGAACGCACCGGCCGGCAGCGCTTCCGCGACGCCGCGCTGCACGCGCTCGACGGCATGAGCGAAGGCGGCATCTACGACCATATCGGCGGCGGCTATGCCCGCTACTCCGTCGACGACCACTGGCTGGTGCCGCATTTCGAGAAGATGCTCTACGACAATGCGCAGATCCTGGAGTTGCTCGGCCTCGCCTATTCCGAGACGCTCGCCGACCTCTTCCGCGCCCGCGCCGAGGAAACGGTCGGCTGGCTCCGGCGCGAGATGATGACCGAAGGCGGCGCCTTCGCCGCCAGCCTCGATGCCGATTCCGAAGGCCATGAGGGCCGCTATTACGTCTGGACGCTCAAGCAGGTGCTCGACGCGCTCGGCGCGGAAGATGCCGAGTTCTTCGCCCGCCACTACGACATCGCGCCCTTCGGCAATTGGGAGGGCGTTTCGATCCCGAATCGATTGAAGGAGGTCGACCGCTCCGGTGGCGACGAGGCCCGGCTCGCTTTGCTGCGCGACAAGCTGCTGGCGGTGCGTACGACGCGCGTGCCGCCCGGACGCGACGACAAGGTACTGGCAGACTGGAACGGGCTGATGATCGCCGCCCTCGCCGGCACCGCACCCCGCTTCGGTCGCCCGGAATGGATCGAGCTGGCCGCCGGTGCCTTCCATTTCATCGCCGAATCGATGGTGAAGGACGGGCGTCTCGGCCATAGCTGGCGGGAGGGACGGCTGGTCTTTCCCGGCCTCTCCTCCGATTATGCGGCAATGATCGGTGCCGCCCTCGCCCTGCATCAGGCGACCGGAGACGCCGCCTATCTCGACCGCGCCGTCGCCTGGCAGGCCGAACTCGAGGCCCATCACGCCGCCGAGGATGGCGGCTATTACCTCACCGCGGACGATGCCGAAGGGCTGATCCTGCGCCCCGACGCCACCGCCGACGATGCCGTCACCAATCCGAACGCGCTGATCGCCCGCAATCTCGTGCGCCTAGCGACGCTGACCGGCGAGGAACGCTACCGCGAGCGCGCCGACCGGCTGTTCGCCGGCCTGCTGCCGCGTGCCGCCCCCCATCTCTACAGCCATGCCGGCCTGCTCAACGCCCTCGACAGCCGGTTGCGCGCACCGGAGATCGTCGTTGTCGGCCAAGGCGAGACGGCCGTGTCCCTGCTCGACACCGCCCGCCGGTTGCCGCGCGCCGATCTTGTCATCCAGCACGTCACCGACGACGCCGCACTTCCGGCCGGGCATCCCGCGCGGGAAAAGATGGAGGCGATCGACGGCGATGCCGCCTTCGTCTGCGCCGGCTCCGTCTGTTCGCTGCCGGTTACGGAAGCCAATCGGCTGGCCGAAGCCGTGCGGTCGGCGGGTCCATCAATCGGCTGAGAGGAGTGCGACCGGACCTCGCCCCTCCTCCGGGGGTAAATCGGCGATCTGGGGACAGGGCTGTGGATAAGTTGTGGGCATTTTTCGCCGGATGCCCGCGATTCCTCAGAAATCGCTGCTGACGGTCATTCAGCCTTTTCCGATGGATGGATCGGACAGACGGTCAAATCGCCGTCCTGAGTCATTTCTGAAGGCTATCGTTTCGCCTACGAAACAGCCTCATTCATTGCAATGAGGCATCTAGTAGTAGTTCGCCTTGCGAAAATGCCGCCTCTACCGGGCGCGGCCTATTCCTTCCGGCCGAAACGGATATTCGCGAACATCAGCGGGACCACCAGCATCAGCGCCCCGGCAAGGTCGGCCTGGAAGATGTAGGCAAGGCCCAGTTCCTCCCGCACCGCCGGTCCGATCACCGGGTCGGCGAAGTCGGCGACGAGGCCAGAGATGAACAGCGCGGCCGGGAGCCAGACGGTGAGCGGCAGCCACCAGCGCCGGCAGGCCATGACCCAGCTCAGCGCGGCAATGCCGATCACGAAGATCCACAATTCGGCGGAAGGGGGTTCACGCTCGGCGATGCCGGCAGCCGCCGGCATCGTGGAAAGCAGAGCCACGGGAGCCCCGAGCACGGGGGTGACAACGAAGAGCCGGAAGAAACGTCCCGCCTTCATGCCGCCTCCCGTCGCGATGGCTCAGGTGTTCATGGAATCGAAGAAGTCGCCGTTCGTCTTCGTCTGGCGCAGCTTGTCGACCAGGAATTCGATGGCATCGACCGTGCCCATCGGATTCAGGATGCGCCGGAGCACATACATCTTCTTCAGAACATCGGCCGGCACAAGCAGTTCTTCCTTGCGGGTGCCCGAACGGGTGATGTCGATCGCCGGGAAGACGCGCTTGTCGGAAACCTTGCGGTCGAGGATGACCTCGGAGTTACCGGTGCCCTTGAACTCTTCGAAGATCACTTCGTCCATGCGCGAGCCGGTCTCGATGAGCGCGGTCGCGATGATCGTCAGCGAGCCGCCTTCCTCGATGTTGCGCGCCGCGCCGAAGAAGCGCTTGGGACGCTGCAGCGCATTGGCGTCGACACCGCCGGTCAGCACCTTGCCCGAGGACGGCACAACGGTGTTGTAGGCGCGGCCGAGGCGGGTGATCGAATCGAGCAGGATGACGACGTCGCGCTTGTGCTCGACGAGGCGCTTGGCCTTCTCGATCACCATCTCGGCGACCTGCACGTGGCGCTGGGCCGGCTCGTCGAAGGTGGAGGAAACCACCTCGCCCTTCACCGAGCGCTGCATGTCGGTGACTTCCTCCGGCCGCTCGTCGATGAGCAGCACGATGAGGTAGCACTCGGGATGGTTGGTGGTGATGGACTGCGCGATGTTCTGCAGCAGCACCGTCTTGCCGGTGCGCGGCGGCGCCACGATCAGGCCGCGCTGGCCCTTGCCGATCGGCGCCACGATGTCGATGACGCGAGCGGAAAAATCCTTGCGCGTCGGGTCTTCGATTTCCAGCTTCAGCCGCTCGTCGGGATAGAGCGGGGTCAGGTTGTCGAAGTTGATCTTGTGCCGGATCTTGTCCGGATCCTCGAAATTGATCGTGTTGACCTTGAGGAGGGCGAAGTAGCGCTCGCCGTCCTTCGGCGAGCGGATCTGTCCTTCGACCGTGTCTCCGGTCCGCAGCCCGAAGCGGCGGATCTGGCTGGGCGAGACATAGATGTCGTCGGGCCCGGGCAGATAATTGGCATCCGGCGAGCGCAGGAAGCCGAAGCCGTCGGAGAGGATCTCGACCACGCCCTCGCCGATGATGTCGGTCTCGCGGGCCGCGAGCTGCTTGAGAATGGCGAACATCAGCTCCTGCTTGCGCAGCGTGCTGGCGTTCTCGACCTCAAGTTCCTCGGCGAACACCAGAAGTTCGGCGGGATTCTTGGACTTGAGGTCCTGGAGCTTCATTTCCCCCATGGGAAAAGGCCTCGATATCGATATTGGAGAGACCCGGCCAAGCGATAGAACCCGCCGGGACTGCAAAAGGGTGGGAAACGCTGGTCTGCGGACCTGGCCGAGAAGATCGGCCTCTTGTCCGAACACACCGGGCGGCATCGGGGAAGATGCCCGCCAAAGCGGAGCGTCAGCCAGCTTCGTGGAAGTAGCGGCAACATAGGCAAAGCCACGATTCGGCGCAAGCCTGCCGCACGAAGCTTTGACGCGATCAAAACGGCTTTACGATGACGAGGATCACGATGCCGATCATCAGCAGCGTCGGAACCTCGTTGATGAAGCGATAGAAACGCGGCGGACGGGTGTTCCGGTCCTCGGCGAAATCGCGCACCCGCTCGGCCAGAAAGCCGTGGAAACCGCTCATGCCGAGCACCAGCGCGAATTTGGCGAGGAACCAGCCGGAAAAATACCAGCCGCCGTCCCAGGCGAGATAGAGCCCGGCGAGCCACGCCACCCCCATGGCGGGGTTCATGATCGCCTTCAGCAGGCGCCGCTCCATCACCTTGAAGGTCTCGGACTGCGGCGAGCCGGCGGGCGCGTCGCAATGATAGACCATCAGCCGCGGCAGATAGAGCAGGCCCGCCATCCACGAGATGACGGCGATGACGTGCAGCGCCTTGATCCACTCATAGAGCATGGCGAGCCGCCTTCCTCAGCTCCCCCGCACCCGCGCGATCATGCGTTCCACATGGGCGATGGGCGTCTCCGGCCGGATGCCGTGACCGAGATTGAAGATATGCGCCGCGCCGTGGAAATCCTCCATCAGCGCATCGATGGCACCGTCGAGCGCCTTGCCGCCGGCGATCAGCGCCAGCGGATCGAGATTGCCCTGCAACGCGCATTTGCCACCGAGCGCATAGCGGGTGGCGCGGCGGTCCGCCGTCCAGTCCAGCCCGACGCCATTCACCCCCGTCGCCTGCACCAGCTCGGTGAGGCCCGAGAGCGTCGCACCCTTGGGAAAGGCGATGATCCGCGCGCCCGGCACTTCGGCCCGCACCGCCGCCACGATCCGCCGGATCGGATCGATGGTCCAGCGGCGGAAAGCCTCCGGATCGAGCACGCCCGCCCAGCTGTCGAAGATCTGCACCGCATCGGCACCGGCCCGGAACTGACCGATCAGATAGCGCGCGGAGGTCTCGACCAGCCGGTCGATCAGCGCCGCGAAGAAGGGGGGATCGATGAACGAGACCAGCCGCGCCGGCGCCTGGTCGGGCGTGCCGCGTCCGGCGACCATATAGGTCGCCACCGTCCACGGGGCCCCGCAGAAGCCGAGCAGCGCCATCTCGCGCGGCAGCTCGGCGCGGATACGGGCGACCGCCTCGAACACCCGGTCGATCTTGCCGGGGTCGAGTTCCTCGCGCAGCGCGGCGAGCTCAGCCGCGTTGGTCACAGGCACGAGGCGCGGTCCCTCGCCGGCCTCGAAGGTGAGCGAACAGCCCAAAGCATGCGGCACGACGAGAATGTCGGAGAACAGGATCGCCGCGTCGAAGCCGAAGCGGCGGATCGGCTGGAGCGTCACCTCGACGGCATGATCGGGCGTGTAGCAGAGGGAGAGGAAGTCGCCCGCCTTCTCGCGCACCGCCCGGTATTCCGGGAGGTAGCGTCCCGCCTGGCGCATCATCCAGATCGGCGTGCGCTTCGGCACATGGCCGTCGAGCGCCTGCAGCATGATGGGCAGGCCCATCCCGTTGTCCCCCGGCTCTTTCATACTTCTTTAATCTCTTTTGAAGGAGAGTCGTCTTTGTTTAGGTGAGGGCATTAGACGGGTTCCTCGCCCATCACAACCGACCCCCAGCTTGATCGCTGCGGGACGGCGCGTGCGCGTTCCGAAATCGCTTCGGTGTCAGGAAGTTAGGGCAGGCGCGGCGGATTATCCACGCAGTTCGCCAAAGGCCCGGCGATTTCACGCACAGGCCCATGCCCTGTGGAGGAAACGGGTCGCTTTCCCCAGCCCGGACTTGCTAACGTCGCTGGGGCATGGCTTGTTCCATCCTCATGCACAGCCCTGTGGATGACCGGCGTGACTGATGCCGCCCGCCCGTCGGAAAGCTATTACCACCTTCATCTCGTGTCGGATTCGACCGGCGAGACGCTGATCAGCGTCGGCCGTGCCGCGGCGGCGCAGTACAATGTGAAGCCGATCGAGCACATCTATCCGCTGGTGCGCACACACAAGCAGCTCGACAAGGTCATCCAGGCCATCGACGAATATCCCGGCATCGTGCTGTACACGCTGACCGAGCCGGAGCTGCGCAACCGCCTGAAGACCTATTGCCAGGAAAACGGCGTGCCGGTCCTTTCCGTGCTGGCGCCGGTGGTGCGGCTGTTCCAGGCTTATCTCGGCGGCGTGCCAGAGCCGCGCGTCGGCGGCCAGCATCAGCTCGACGGCGATTATTTCCGCCGTATCGACGCGATGAACTTCACCGTCATGCACGATGACGGCCAGCATGTGGACGGGCTGGAGGGAGCGGATGTCGTGCTGCTCGGCATTTCCCGCTCGTCCAAGACGCCGACCAGCATCTATCTCGCCAATCGCGGCATCAAGACCGGCAACATCCCGCTGGTGCCCGGGTTGCCGGTGCCGCCCGGTCTGTCGGAGCTGAAGCGTCCGCTGATCGTCGGCTTGCTGGCGAGCGCCGAGCGCGTGGTGGAGATCCGCCGCAACCGGCTTCTCGGGCTCAACGCGGCGCAGTCGGTGGATGCTTATACGGACCGCCAGTCGGTGGCGGAGGAGATCGCCTTTTCCCGCCGTCTCTGCGCCAAGAATGGCTGGCCGATGATCGACGTCACGCGTCGGTCCATCGAGGAGACGGCGGCCGCCATCATCGGTCTGTTGCAGGAACACCGGCGCAAGCTTTCCGAGAGTTCAGGTGCCTGATTCGTCGCGACAGAACGGCCTTTGGCGAGGTTCCGAGCCGCTCGTCCTCGCTTCGAAGAGCGTCGCCCGCCGGGCTTTGCTCGAAGCGGCACGTCTGCCTTTCGAGGCGGTCGGGGTCGATGTGGACGAGCGCACGCTGGAATCGGAGGCGGCGGGCAGGGGCCTTGGCCCGGCGCAGATCGCCAGCGTGCTGGCCCGTGCCAAGGCGCTGGCCGGCAGCGCGGCGCATCCGGGCCGTCTGGTCATCGGCGCCGACCAGACGCTGGCGCTCGGGGATGAAGCCTTCCACAAGCCAGCCGACATGGCGGCGGCGCGGATGCAGATCGCCCGCCTTGCCGGGCGGACCCATGCCCTGCACTCGGCGATCGCCGTCACCCATGATGGCACGGTGTTGTTCGAGACGGTCGAATCCGCCCATCTCGCCATGCGGCCGCTCGACGGGGCATCGCTCGACGCCTATCTCGCGGCGGCCGGGCCGGCGGTGCTCTCCAGCGTCGGCGGCTATCAGCTCGAAGGGCTGGGCATCCATCTGTTCGAACGTGTGGAAGGCGATCACTCGGTGATACTGGGAATGCCGCTGCTGCCGCTTCTCGCCTTTCTGCGCCGTCAGGGAGTCCTGTTGTGACCCGCCATGCTGCCGTTATCGGCCACCCGGTCGCCCATTCCCGCTCGCCGCTGATCCATGGCTACTGGCTGAAGCAGCACGGGATCGACGGCGATTACGGGCTGCGCGACGTGCCGCCGGAGCGGATCGAGGCCTTTCTCGCCGATTTCGCCGGCAGCGGCCTCGTCGGAGCCAATGTCACCGTCCCGCACAAGGAAGCCGCCTTCCGGGCGGCCGTGGAGCGCGATCCGGTGGCGGAGGCGCTCGGCGCGGTCAACACGCTTTGGCTCGAGGATGGCCGGCTCTGCGGCGCCAATACCGACGTTCACGGCTTCCTCGCCAATCTCGACGCGGCTGAGCCGGAATGGGCGCGTGCGTTGGGGGAGGCGGTGGTGCTGGGGGCCGGCGGGGCTTCCCGCGCGGTCGTCTACGGACTTCTCAGTCGCGGCATCGACCGGGTCGTGGTGGCGAACCGCACACGCGCCCGCGCCGAGGCATTGCGCGATCAGTTCGGGCCGCGCGTGCTGCCGGTGGACTGGCGTGACCTTGCCAGCCGTCTCGATGGTTGCCGCCTTCTGGTCAACACCACCTCGCTCGGCATGAAGGGCCAGCCGCCGCTCGACATCGACCTGTCCGCGCTGTCGCCGGACGCGCTGGTGACGGACATCGTCTATGTGCCGCTGGAAACGCCCCTGTTGAAGGTGGCGAAGGCGCGGGGTCTTGCCACGGTCGACGGGCTCGGCATGCTGCTGCATCAGGCGGTGCCCGGCTTCGAGCGCTGGTTCGGCGTGCGCCCGGAGGTCACGCCGGAACTGCGGGCGCTCGCCATCGCTGATCTTGCCGCCAAGGGCCAGCTGACGTGACCGGATCCACGCCCTTTCGCCTCGGCCTCACCGGCTCGATCGGCATGGGCAAGTCGACCACCGCCGGCATCTTCCGGGAATTCGGCGTGCCAGTGCACGATGCGGATGCCGCCGTGCACGCGCTCTATGGCGCCGAGGGCGTCGTGCCGGTCGAGGCGGCCTTTCCCGGCGTCACGGTCGCCGGGCGGATCGACCGGGCCTTGCTCGGCGCGCGGGTGCTCGACGACGATACGGCGATGAAGAGGCTGGAATCCATCGTCCACCCGCTGGTGCGCGCCCGCGAGGCGGCCTTTCTCACGCAGGCGGCCGCGATGGGCGAGCCGGTGGCCGTGCTCGATATCCCCCTGCTGTTCGAAAGCGGCGCGCAGGGCCGGGTCGATGCGGTGGTCGTCGTCACCGCGCCGGAATCTGTGCAGCGCGCGCGGGTTCTCGCCCGTCCGGGCATGACGGAGGAGAAATTCGCGGCGATTCTCTCCCGGCAGCTTCCCGATTCGGAGAAGCGGCGCCGCGCCGATTATGTGATCGACACCGGCCACGGACTGGATCATGCCCGCGCTGCGGTCGCGGCCCTGCTGGCGGGGCTGCGCGAACGCCTCGCCGGAGCCGATGGCGCCGGGACGAATGCGCAAGGAGACGACGATGCGTGAGATCGTGCTCGATACCGAGACCACCGGCCTCAACCCGCTCACCGGCGACCGGCTGGTGGAGATCGGCTGCGTGGAGATTCTCAACCGCATCCCGACCGGGCAGGTCTACCACGTCTACCTCAATCCCGAGCGCGACATGCCGGTGGAGGCGTTCAACGTCCACGGCCTGTCGGCGGAGTTTCTGTCCGACAAGCCGCTCTTCACCCAGGTGGTGGACGACTTCCTCGCCTTCATCGGCAATGACCCGCTAATCATCCACAACGCGGCCTTCGATATCGGCTTCATCAATGCCGAGCTTGGCAAGGCCGGCCGGGCCGCCATCACCTTCGACCGGGTGGTGGACACGCTGAGCCTCGCCCGGCGGCGGCATCCCGGTGCGTCGAATCGTCTCGACGACCTGATGGCGCGCTACGGCATCGACGGCTCGCGCCGCACCAAGCACGGGGCGCTGCTCGATTCCGAGCTTCTGGCGGAAGTCTATGCCGAGCTGTGCGGGGGCAAGCAGACCACGCTCAGCCTCGCCGTCGCGGAGGTTGCCGGCAGCCTGGGCGACCGCCAGTCGTCAGCGCCGCTCCAGCGGCCGCGCCCTCTCGCTCCGCGCGTCCACCCCGAGGAAACCGCCGCGCACGAGGCGTTCGTCGCCACGCTCGGCGACGCCGCGATCTGGAAAGAATATACGGCCGAAAGCTGAGCTTCCGGCCGCGCGGGTCGTCGACAGGCCGGTGTGGCGTCAGGAAGCCAACACGTTGTTCGGCTGCTGCTGCGCCATGCGCTGGCGATAGAGCGTCACGAAGTCCACCGGATCGATCATCAGCGGCGGGAAGCCGCCGTTGCGCACGGTGTCGGCGACGATCTGGCGCGCGAACGGGAACAGCATGCGCGGGCATTCGATCAGGATGAACGGGTGGATCGTCTCCTGCGCCACGTTCTGGGCGCGGAAGATGCCGGCATAGACCAGCTCCAGCGCGAACAGGGTCTTGCCGCCGAGCTCGGCCTTGGCCTCGACCTTCAGCTCGACCTCGTATTCGCCGCCCTCGCGCACGGGGCGCGCGTTGACGTTGATCTGGATGCCGATCTGCGGCTGGCCCTTCACGACCAGCGATTCCGGCGCGCCCGGATTCTCGAAGGACAGGTCCTTGGTGTACTGGGTCAGCACCTGCAGCGTCGGCATCGAGGCGGCGTTTTCGGTTTCGGCCATTAGAATCTCCGTGGGGTCCGCCGGACAGGCCCCCGCAGGGCGCCGGCGCATGGTGCCGCTGGGTCGGTTCGTCCGCCGCAGACGGTCTTCGCAATGGGCCGGTGTCGCTAACACGGTTGCTCGCACGTCACAAGCAGTACCGCCCTGTGCGGGCCTTCCGGTCCCGGAGGGAGGGAGCGTTCAGCCATGGCATGGCGCAGGCCGGCGGCTTGTTCTACTCTTCGGTGACGACGATCCGGCGCGCGCCGTTCCGCCCGAAGTGATGACCCTGGGGCATGGATGGGGTGGCGAAATCGCCCAGACGTCGTAAATAGGTCTGAAGGACGTCCGGCCCGTCGCCGCTTGGAACGGATCGCAGGCGCCCCAGATTCAGAAATCACCCCAGCGCCGGAAAGGTGGGTCCGGCGACGGTACAACAACGGCGAACTGCGACGTGTTCGATATTTATACGATCATCTTCCTGGCCCTCGCCGTGTTCATCTTCATACGGCTGCGCAGCGTGCTGGGACAGCGTACGGGGCGGGAGCGGCCGCCTTACGATCCCTATTCGCGCCGCGACGCCGCCAAGGCACCGGCCGGTCCGTCCGACAAGGTGGTGAACTTCCCCGGCACCGCCGAGAAGCCGCCCGTGCCGGAAACCGTCGATGCGACCGAGGCCGAGACCGAGGAACCGGCGCCCGCGCGCTGGGCCGGCGTCGCCGAAGTCGGCTCGGCCGTGGCCAACGGCCTCGACGCCATCGCCGCGCAGGAGCGCGGCTTCGACGTCCAGCACTTCCTCACCGGCGCGCGCTCCGCCTATGAGATGATCGTCGTCGCCTTCGCCAATGGCGACCGCGCGACGCTGAAGGAGCTGCTGGCGCGCGACGTGTTCGACGGCTTCTCCGCCGCCATCGCCGAGCGCGAGCAGCGCGGCGAGACGATGCAGACGCAGTTCGTCGGCATCAACAAGGTCGAGATCATCGAGGCCGGCGCCAAGGGGCGCACCGCGCAGATCACGCTGCGCTTCCTCTCGCAGCTCATCTCCGTCACCCGCGACAAGAACGGCGCGGTGATCGACGGCGATCCCGAGCAGGTGGCTGATGTCACCGATGTCTGGACCTTCTCCCGCGAGCTCGGCACCCGCGACCCGAACTGGAAGCTGGTCGCCACCGAAGCGGCTTCGTGAGAAGATGACGGGGTGCGTGTCCATCTCGTCATCCTCGCCGCGTCCGGCTTTCTGACCGGCGCCCTGCCGCCCGTTCTGCCGGGGACCGTCGGCGTGCGGCCTGTCCTCGCCGCGTCTTCCACGCCGGAACCGCTCTTTCCGCAGGCGGCGCTGGAGCCCATCGGCTTCGACGCGCTGCCCGGCTGGGCGGGCGATGACCATGCAAGCGCTTTCGCCACCTTCCGCAAGAGCTGCGCCCGCATCGCTTCCAAGCCGGACGCTGTCACCCCCGCCCGGTCGGTCTTCACCGCCCTGCGCAAGGTCTGCGCACAGGCGGCGCGCCTGCCCGGAAAGGTGAACGACAAGGGTGCCAAAGCCTTCTTCGAGAAGGAATTCCGCCCCTTCCGCATCAGTCCCGTCGACCAGCCCGACGGTTTCCTCACCGGCTATTACGAGCCGGAGGTGGAAGGCTCGCTCACCCCTTCGGCCGAATTCGCCACCCCGCTCTATCGCCGCCCGCCGGATCTCGTCATCGAGGCGCCACCCAAGGACGGCCCGCCCGCCAACAAGGGCAAGGCGTTCCGCCGCGTGGACGGCCAGCTTGTGCCCTATCACGACCGTGCCGCCATCGAGGACGGCGCGCTGAAAGGGCAGGGACTGGAGGTCGCCTGGATCCGTGATCCGGCGGATGCCTTCTTCGCCCATATCCAGGGCTCGGTGCGGGTTCGGCTGCCGGATGGCCACGTGCTGCGCCTGAACTATGACGGCCATAACGGCCAGGCCTATACGCCGGTCGGGCGCATCCTCATCGACCGCGGGCTGGTGGCGCGCGAGAAGATGTCGATGGACGCGATCCGCGCCTATATCGCCGCCCATCCCGAGGAGGGGCGCGAACTGATGCGGCAGAACCGCTCCTATGTCTTCTTCCGCGTCGCCCACGAGCTGAAGGGCGACGACGGCGCGGTGGGCGCGCAGGGGCAGCCGCTGGCCGCCGGCCGTTCCATCGCGGTCGACAAGAACATCCATGTCTACGGCACGCCCTTCTACATCGACGCGGCGCTGCCGACCGGCAGGTACGGCGCCGTCGAGCCTTTCGAGCGGCTGATGATCGCGCAGGATACCGGGTCGGCCATCGTCGGGCCGGCGCGCGCCGACATCTTCTTCGGCGCCGGCAAGGAGCCCGGTGCGGTGGCCGGCCGCATCCAGCATCCCGGCCGCTTCGTCATCCTGCTGCCGCGCGCGCTCGATCCGGCGCGGCGCCGCGTGCCGTTGCCGCCCGCCCGGCCGCCGGTTCCCGCCGTCGCGGAAACGCCGTGATGACCGGCGACGGAACCGGGCGCCCGCGGCGCCGGCGTCCCCTCCAGCCGGAGGAGAAGGCGCTGTGGGAGCATGTGACGCGCTCCATCCAGCCCATGCGCCCGCTCGCCCGGACGGCGCCCGTCGAAACGCCGCTGGAGGATGCTCCCGCTGCGGAGACGGCGAACCGCAAGGCGGTGAAACCCGCCCGCGCGGGTTTTCTCCCACCGCCCCCGCCCCCCAAGCCGCCCGGCCCGCCGCCGCTGGCGCCGCTGGAACCGAAGCAGCGCCGCCGCCTGTCGCGCGGGGCGGAGGTCGATGCGCGGCTCGACCTGCACGGCATGACCCAGGCGGCGGCCCACGGCCGGCTGATTGCCTTCCTGCGCGGGGCGCAGGGCTCCGGTCATTCGCTGGTGCTCGTCATCACCGGCAAGGGCGACGGGGCGCCGTTCCTCGCCGGCGAGGGCGGGCGTGGCGTGCTGCGCCGGCTGGTGCCGCAATGGCTCGCCGCGCCGGAGCTGCGTGCCGTGGTGGTCGGTTTCGAGACCGCCGCGCGCGGGCATGGCGGGGAGGGCGCGCTCTATGTGCGGGTGCGGCGCGTGCGCGGAGGCCTGCCATGACGCCCTTCGGCCGCCGCATGCGCGAGATGCGCGCCGAGCGCGGCGTGACGCTGTCGCAGATGGCCGAGCAGATCGGCGTCTCCGCCGCCTATCTCTCGGCGCTGGAGCACGGCAAGCGCGGCCAGCCGACCTTCATGATGCTCCAGCGCATCATGGCCTATTTCAACGTCATCTGGGACGAGGCGGAAGCGCTGCGCGCGCTCGCGGAGATGTCCGATCCGCGCGTCGTGGTCGACACCTCCGGCCTCGCGCCGGAGGCGACGGAGCTGGCGAACCTGCTGGCCCGCGAGATCGCCACCCTGCCGCCGGAAGCGGTGGCGGAGCTGCTCGGCCGGCTCAAGATCCTCAGCCGGCCCGGGTGAGCCGGCCCCGGTTTCACGTGAAACCGGGGAACTCGTTTCGTATCCGATTCAAAGGATGTAGCGGCTCAGATCGGTATTGCCGGCGAGGTCCGCGACACGCTCGCGCACATAGGCCCCGTCCACCACAATCGTGTCGCCGGCGCGGTCCGGCGCGGTGAAGGACAGTTCGTCCAGCACCCGCTCGATCACCGTCTGCAGGCGCCGCGCCCCGATGTTCTCGACGCTGGCGTTCACCTGCACGGCGACGTCGGCGATCGCTTCCACCGCGTCCTCGGTGATGGTGAGCGTGACGCCTTCCGTGCCCATCAGCGCCACCGACTGCTTCACCAGGCTCGCCTCGGTCTCGGTGAGGATGCGCTTGAAGTCCTCGCGGCTCAGCGCCTCCAGCTCGACGCGGATCGGCAGGCGGCCCTGCAATTCGGGCAGCAGGTCCGAGGGCTTGGAGACGTGGAAGGCGCCGGAGGCGATGAACAGGATGTGGTCGGTCTTCACCGGCCCGTGCTTGGTCGAGACCGTCGTGCCCTCGATCAGCGGCAGCAGGTCGCGCTGCACGCCCTCGCGCGAGACGTCGGCTCCGCCCCGGCGCTCGGAGCCGGCGATCTTGTCGATCTCGTCGAGGAAGACGATACCGTTCTCCTCCACCGCGCGGATCGCGTCCTGCACGATGGCGTCCTGGTCGATCAGCTTGTCGGCTTCTTCCGACAGGAGAAGCGGGTGAGCATCGCGCACCGTCACCCGGCGCGGCTTGGTGCGCCCGCCAAAGGCCTTGCCGAACATGTCGCCAAGGGAGATCGCGCCCATCTGGGCTCCCGGCATGCCGGGAATCTCGAACATCGGCATGCCCTGATTGCCGGCGGAGACCTCGACCTCGATCTCCTTGTCGTCCATCAGCCCATCGCGCAGCTTCTTGCGGAAGCTCTCGCGGGTGCCGGGCGAGGCGGTGGTGCCGACCAGCGCGTCGAGCACCCGTTCCTCGGCGGCGAGATGCGCCTTGGCCTCCACGCCCTTGCGCTTGGCCTCGCGCACGAGGCCGATGCCGACCTCGACGAGATCGCGCACGATCTGCTCGACGTCGCGCCCGACATAGCCGACCTCGGTGAACTTGGTGGCTTCCACCTTCAGGAAGGGGGCCCCGGCGAGCTTGGCGAGGCGGCGGGAGATCTCGGTCTTGCCGACGCCGGTCGGGCCGATCATCAGGATGTTCTTCGGCAGCACCTCCTCGCGCAGCTGGCCCTCCAGCTGCTGGCGCCGCCAGCGGTTGCGCAGGGCGATGGCCACCGCGCGCTTGGCGTTGTGCTGGCCGACGATGTAGCGGTCGAGCTCGGAGACGATTTCGCGGGGCGAGAAGCTGGTCATCGGGCGTCTTTCGAAAGGAACGGAAAGGCAGAGGGCGCGCGCGCCTCTCAGCCGATGGTTTCGACCACCACGTTCTGGTTGGTGTAGATGCAGATGTCGGCCGCGATGCCGAGGCTCTTGCGCACGATCGCCTCGGCGTCCTGCCCGCTGTCGGCCAGCGCGCGGGCGGCCGCCAGCGCGTAGCCGCCGCCTGAGCCGATGGCCGCGATGCCATTCTCCGGCTCCAGCACGTCGCCGGTGCCGGTGAGCACGAGCGTGATGTTCTTGTCGGCGACGATCATCATCGCTTCCAGCCGGCGCAGATAGCGGTCGGTGCGCCAGTCCTTGGCGAGCTCCACGGCGGCGCGCTGAAGCTGGCCCGGATACTGCTCCAGCTTGGCCTCCAGCCGCTCGAACAGGGTGAAGGCGTCGGCGGTGGCGCCGGCGAAGCCGCCGATCACGTCGCCCTTGCCCAGCCGCCGCACCTTGCGGGCGTTGGACTTCATCACCGTGTTGCCGAGCGTCACCTGCCCGTCGCCGCCGATGGCGACGCGCCCGCCGGAGCGGACGGAGACGATGGTGGTGCCGTAGATCGTGTCGGGGGAATGGGTCATGCAGGGCTCTGCTGTGGAAGGCTCCGAGAGCCCTTACTTAAGGCCTCGAAGCGTCAGCGCAACTCGGCGGCAGCTTGGTCCTGCAGCTCCGTGCCCGTCGCAGGCTCCGCCAGCTTCAGCCCCGGCAGGATGCCGGCGAGCACGATGACGCCGCCGACGATGAGGAAGACATCGGCCGGCAGGAAGACCAGAAGGCCGGTGAGCAGTCCCGCCAGGAATACCGAGAGCGCCACTCCGGCATTGGCGATGCCCAGCGCCCAGCCGCGCTCGGTCTCGTCCACCGCCGAGGAGACGGCGGCGAGCAGGGTGATGAAGGCGAGGATGTTGCTGGCGGTCGACAGGAAGGCCACCGCCACCTGTCCCCAGGCCGGCAGCGGCAGGCCGCTGACGATCAGGAAGGCGCCGCACAGGGCGAGGCCGAGGAGCGCGGTCGGCTTGTCGCTGCCGAGCCACGCCCGCACATACCGGAAGCCGATGGCCGAGGAGAAGGCGCAGCCGAGCCCCATCACCATGGAGAACAGGCCGAGATCGGCGGTGGTGAAGCCGTAGGAACGCTGCATCTCGATGAGGATGAAGGTGTAGTAGATCAGGAAGCCGAACTGGAACAGGAAGAAGGACGCCGCCGGCACGATGATCGCCGGCCGGTCACTGACGCGGGCCAGCAGCCGGAAGGGCTGCTTCCAGTCGAGGCTGAAGGCGCGGCGCGCCTCGTCGCTGGCGAAATGGGCGGAGCGCAGCAGCACGAGGGTGAGCAGGCACAGCGCCAGCGCGAGGCCGAGCGGCAGGCGGAAATCCCAGTGGCCGAGCACCCCGCCGATGGCCGGGCCCGCCACCATGCCGAGCGTATTGACCAGCACGACCTGCGCCATGGCGGCGCTGCGCCGGTCCTCGGGCGCCGCGTCGACGACCGAGGCCTGCGCGATCGGCGCGGTTCCCGCCATCAGCCCGGAGGACAGCCGGCCGAGGAAGAATAGCCAGAGATGGCCCACTTCCAGCGCCAGCCACATCAGCCCGTAGCTCGCCGCCAGCCCCGCCATGCAGATCATCAGCGTGCGCCGCCGCCCCACCGCGTCGGAGAGGTCGCCGAGCAGCGAGGCGCCGAAGAACATGCCGATCGGGAACAGCGAGAAGGCCAGCGAGAGCAGCGTGTCGCGCGTCGAAGGCGCGTAGCCAGCGACGATCGTCCCGTTCTCGAACAGGGCGACGATCAGCGGATACATCAGCCCGAAGGAGAAGATGTCGATGAAGACGGCGAGGAACAGTGGGGCGCGGGCACGCAGCGTGGCGAGGTCCATCGGGCACTCCGGGGCGATGACCGGGACGGGTGGCGGGAATGGGCGGGATGGCGGCCATGATGACGGCGTTTCGCCAGCCGCGCCAGCCTCTTGTCGGGCACGGCGCGGCGCGTATGGCATCGCAACACTATAGCTGCTAAGACGCCGGCTCTCCGGGAGCCCCATCATGCGCACCGCCAGCATCGCCCGCGCCACCAAGGAAACGCAGATCCGCCTCTCCGTCGATCTCGACGGCACGGGAAAGGCGACGATCGCGACCGGGGTTGGCTTCTTCGACCACATGCTGGACCTGCTGGCGCGCCATTCGCGCATCGACATGGAGATCGAGGCCAAGGGCGACCTGCACATCGACTTCCACCACACGGTGGAGGATGTCGGCATCGCGCTCGGCCAGGCGGTGAAGGCGGCGCTCGGCGACATGCGCGGCGTCACCCGCTACGCCAGCCTGCACCTGCCGATGGACGAGACGCTGACCCGCGTCGCGCTCGACATTTCCGGCCGGCCCTTCCTCGTCTTCCGCACCGAGTTCCCGGCGCCGAAGATCGGCGAGTTCGATACCGAGCTGGTGCGCGAGTTCTTCCAGGCCTTCGCCGTCAATGCCGGCCTGACGCTGCACGTCGAGACTCTGTACGGCGTGAACGCGCACCATATAGCGGAGAGCTGCTTCAAGGGCCTCGCCCGCGCCCTGCGTGCGGCGGTGGCCATCGATCCGGCGGCGGCGGGCGAGATCCCCTCCACCAAGGGCAGCCTCGGTGGCTGATCTCAGTGGTTGAGAGCGAACGGCTGAGGAACATGGCGGTCTGGACAGTCTTCGAGCCCGAGGCGGCGGACGAGGCGCGCGCGACCCATCACTGGGCGGAGGGCCTGGTCTTCGTGCCCGAGCGCATCTCGTGGAGCGCGCTCCTGCTGGCGCCGCTGGTGCTGCTGCGCCACCGGCTGTGGCTGGCGCTCGTCGTCTATCTGCTCGTGCAGGGCGCGCTGCTCGTCGCCATGCGCCTGCTCGGCCTCGATAGCAATGCCGGCATCCTGCTTCTGGTGGCGAATGTCGCGGTGGCGGTGATGCTGCCGGGCCTGCGCCATGCCCGCCTCGCCGCGCGCGGCTTCGAGGAGGCCGGCACCGTCGTGGCGCCGAAGCTGGAAGCCGCCGAGCAGCGCTATCTCGACGCCCGCCTCGGCGGCGCGTCGCTCGTCCCGCTCGCCCGGCCGCGCCTCGACGCGCCGGCCGGCGAATGGGGCGCGTCTTCCGTTCCCCCGCCGGCCCGCCCGGTGGAATCCGCCGTGCTCGGCCTGTTTCCGGAGGCCCGTCGATGATGCCGCCCGCGCCCGTCGCCCTGATCGACTACGGTTCCGGCAACCTGCATTCGGCGGGCAAGGCGCTGGAGCGCGCCGCCCGCGAGAGCGGCACCGACCGTACCGTGGTGGTCACCGCCGATCCCGACATCGTGCGCCGTGCCGACCGCATCGTGCTGCCGGGCGTCGGCGCCTATGCCGATTGCCGCCGCGGGCTCGATGCCGTGCCCGGCATGGTGGAGGCGCTCACCGAGGCGGTGATCACGGGCGGACGCCCGTTCCTCGGCATCTGCGTCGGCCTGCAGCTCATGGCCTCGCGCGGTCTGGAGCACGGCGTCACCGAGGGGCTGGGCTGGATCGAGGGCGACGTCACCCGGATCGTGCCGGGCGACCCCTCCCTGAAGATTCCGCACATGGGGTGGAATTCGCTCACCGTCGCCCGTCCGCATCCGCTTCTGGAAGGCATTCCGACGGGCGAGGGCGGGCTCGATGCCTATTTCGTCCATTCCTATCACCTGAGCGCCGCGCATCCGGGCGAGGTGATCGCGACGAGCGAGTATGGCGGCAAGATCACCGCCATGGTCGGCCGCGACAACATCGCCGGCACGCAGTTCCATCCCGAGAAGAGCCAGCGCCTCGGCCTCGCTCTCCTCGCCAATTTCCTCAAGTGGACGCCGTGATCCTTTTTCCCGCCATCGATCTCAAGGAAGGCAAGTGCGTGCGCCTGCAGCAGGGCGACATGGCGCGCGCCACCGTCTTCAATCATGACCCCGCCCAGCAGGCCGCGCAGTTCGAAAGCCAGGGCTTCCGCTACCTGCACATCGTCGATCTCGACGGCGCCTTCGCCGGCAAGCCGGTCAACGCCCATGCGGTCGAGCGCATTCTGGAAGCCGTCGGCATGCCGGTGCAGCTCGGCGGCGGCATCCGCGATCTCGCGGGCGTCGAGGCGTGGCTGGCGAAGGGCATTACCCGCGTCATCCTCGGCACGGCGGCGGTGCGCGACCCGGCCTTCGTGAAGGAGGCGGCTCGCCGCTTCCCCGGCCGCGTGGCGGTGGGCATCGACGCGCGCGACGGCCGCGTCGCGGTGGAGGGCTGGGCGGAGACCTCGGACCTTGAGGCCGCCGAGCTCGCCCGCCGTTTCGAGGATGCCGGCGTCGCCGCCATCATCTACACCGACATCGCCCGCGACGGCCTGCTGAAGGGTCTCAACCTCGACGCCACCATTGCGCTGGCCGACGCCGTCTCCATCCCGGTCATCGCCTCGGGCGGGCTCGCCTCGCTCGACGACGTGCGAGCTCTGCTGGAGCCGCGCGCCGCCAAGCTCGAAGGCGCCATCACCGGCCGTGCCCTCTATGATGGGCGGCTCGACCCGCATGCCGCGCTGGCGCTGGTGGCGGGTTTGCCGGCATGAGTGAGGATTCCATGCTCAAGGTCCGCGTCATCCCCTGCCTCGACGTAAAGGACGGCCGCGTCGTCAAGGGCGTGAAGTTCGTCGACCTGCGCGATGCCGGCGATCCCGTCGAGGCGGCGAAGGCCTATGACGCGGCGGGTGCCGACGAGCTGTGCTTCCTCGACATCACCGCCAGCGTCGAGGCCCGCAGCACGCTCATCGACGTGGTCAGCCGCACCGCCGAGCAGTGCTTCATGCCGCTCACGGTCGGCGGCGGCGTGCGCACGGTGGAGGACATCCGCGCCTTGCTGAACGCCGGCGCCGACAAGGTGTCGATCAACACGGCGGCGGTGAACCGGCGTGAATTCGTACGCGAGGCGGCGGAAAAGTTCGGCGAGCAGTGCATCGTCGTCGCCATCGACGCCAAGAAGGTCTCCGCCGAGGGTGAGCCCGACCGCTGGGAGATCTTCACCCATGGCGGGCGCAACCGTACCGGCATCGATGCCATCGAATACGCGAGGGAAGTCGTCGCGCTCGGCGCCGGCGAGATCCTGCTCACCTCCATGGACCGCGACGGCACCGGGGAGGGCTTCGACCTCAAGCTCACCCGCGCCATCTCCGATGCCGTGACCGTGCCGGTGATCGCCTCGGGCGGCGTCGGCACGCTCGACCATCTGGTGGACGGCATCCGGGCCGGCGGCGCGTCGGCGGTGCTGGCCGCCTCCATCTTCCATTTCGGCACCTTCACCATCGGCGCCGCCAAGCAGCGCCTCGCCGAGGCCGGGCTTCCCGTCCGCTTCGGCGGCGGTGATTTCTAGAAGGAGGCCACCATGGCCGAGGACACGGCGCGCGTCACTCTCGACGACCTTGCCGCCATCGTCGCCCGCCGCGCCTCCGGCGAGGGCGAGGCTTCCTATACGCGCACCCTCATCGCCAGGGGCGTCGCCAAATGCGCCCAGAAGCTGGGCGAGGAAGCGGTCGAGACGGCGCTGGCCGCCGTCGGGACCGATACGAAAGCCGTCGTATCGGAGACCGCCGATCTTCTCTACCATCTCGTCGTGCTGCTTCAGGCGCGCGGCGTTCCCCTGGAAGACGTCTATGCGGAACTGGGCCGCCGGACGAACCGGTCCGGCCTCGAGGAGAAGGCTTCCCGCCCGAAGGGCTGAGGAAGTGAGGATCGCGGCGGCCGGTAACCTGCGGCCTCGCGGTGTTCCTTGTCGTCACCTTGTGGTATACGGTCGACCAACGCTTGGCGTCTTCAATGTCCAGGCGAGCCGGGAAACGCTGCCATGGATCTGAAGCTCGACGATGCGGGGCTGTCACCCTTCCGCAATTTCAGCCGTGCCGAATGGGCGGCGCTGCGCGCGGACACGCCCCAGCCCCTGCAACCGGAGGAGATCCAGCGTCTCCAGGGCCTGAACGACCGCCTGTCGCTGCCCGAGATCGAGGAAATCTACCTGCCGCTGTCGCGCCTGCTGTCGATCTATGTCGGCGCGACGCAGAAGCTGTTCCGGCAGATGCAGAAATTCCTCGGTCCCGAGCAGAACGGCAAGATGCCCTACATCATCGGCGTCGCCGGCTCGGTGGCGGTGGGCAAGTCCACCACCTCGCGCGTGCTGGAGGCGCTGCTGGCGCGCTGGCCGAACACGCCCAAGGTGGCGCTGGTGACGACGGACGGTTTCCTGCTGCCCAACGCCGTGCTGGAGCAGGAGGGGCTGATGGGGCGCAAGGGCTTCCCGGAAAGCTACGACCTGCCGGCGCTGCTGCATTTCCTCACCGACATCAAGGCCGGACGGCGGCCGGTGCGCGCGCCGATCTACAGCCACTTCAACTACGACGTGACGCCCAATGCCTCGGTGGAGGTCGACCAGCCGGACATCCTCATCGTCGAGGGGCTGAACGTTCTGCAGACCAGCCGTCCGCCAAAGGACGGCAAGGGCATCCCCTTCGTCTCCGACTTCTTCGACTTCAAGATCTATATCGACGCCGACGAGACGATCCTGGAGCGCTGGTACGTGGAGCGCTTCATGCGCCTGCGCGAGACGGCGTTCCGTGACCCCAAGGCCTATTTCCACCGCTATGCCAGCCTGTCCGGGACGGAGGCCGACGCCACCGCCCGCTCCATCTGGCGGTCCATCAACCTCGTGAACCTGCGCGAGAATATCCTGCCCACCCGCCAGCGCGCCGATCTCATCCTGCGCAAGGGCGGCGACCATGAGGTCGAGGCGGTCGCGCTGCGCAAGCTCTAGGCGCCGCCAATGGCCCCGTCCCCGGTGGAGATCGTGCCCGGCTGCTTCTACTGGCCCGGCTGGTTCGACCGCGGCGAGCAGGAGGCGCTGGCCGAGGATCTGCGGCAGGTACTGGCGCAGGCGCCGCTGTTCACGCCGCGCATGCCGAGGACCGGCAAGCCCTTCTCGGTGCGCATGTCGAATTGCGGGCCGCTGGGCTGGGTGTCGGACGAGACCGGCTACCGCTACCAGCCGACCCATCCCGAGACCGGGGCGCCCTGGCCGCCCATGCCCGCGCGCCTGCTGGCGGCATGGCGGGCGCTGGCCGGCTCGCCATGGGCGCCGGAGGCCTGCCTGATCAACTGGTACGCGCCGGGCGCGCGCATGGGTCTGCATCAGGACCGCGACGAGGAGGAGTTCGGCGCCCCGGTGCTGTCGCTCTCGCTGGGCGACACGGCGCTGTTCCGCGTCGGCGGCACGTCGCGCAAGGATCCCACGCGCTCCATCCGCCTCGCCTCCGGCGACGCGCTGCTGCTGTCGGGCCCGGCGCGGCTGGCCTTTCACGGCATCGACCGCATCCTGCCGGATACGTCGACCTTGCTGAAGCAGCCCGGCCGCATCAATCTGACGTTACGACGGGTGCATCGTGGCGAGGCGTGCGAAATTCCGCCTTGTTGAGCCCGCAGAAACGGCGAAGTTCGAGCTATCGATTCTGAAGGATTGCGCATGCGCCTTGTTGTCCCCATTGCCGCCGCCGCTTTTTCCCTTCTGGCCTGCTGCCTCCCTGCCGCCGCGGCCAACGCGCAGGCCGTCTTTCCCAATCAGGGATCGATCGGTCTCGTGCCGCCGGAGGGCATGAGCGAGATACCCGGCGTGCCGGGCTTCCAGGATCGCGCGGCCAAGGCCTCGATCCTCGTGCTGGAAATGCCGAAGCGGGCTTTCGCCGAGATCACCAGCGACGTCGCCGCGAAGGAGCTGCAGAAGCAGGGCGTGACGGTGGAGGAACGCCGTGACGTGGAGCTTCCCGACGGCATCAAGGCGGTGCTGCTCAAGGGCTACCAGGCGGTCGGCAGCGAGGCGCTGAAGAAGTGGATTCTCATCGCCGGGGGCAAGGAGCAGACCGGCATGGTGACGGTCCAGTTTCCCGAGCCGACATCGGCCCGCTACAGCGACGAAACGATCGAATCGTCGCTGCGCTCGGTCGTGTTCCGCGCGCCGCCAAGCACCGAGGAGCTGCTGGCACGCCTGCCCTTCACCCTCGGCGACCTCTCCGGCTATCGCGTGCTGAAGGTGCTCGGCAACAGCGCCGTGCTGCTGACCAAGGATGACGGCAAGAAGGCGGACGGCAAGGCCGGTGACGGCGAGCCCGACATGGCCGGCAACGCGTTCTTCATCGTCGCCGCAGGTCCGGGCGACATCCGCGAGGAGGAGCGCGAGAGCGTCGCCAAGCGGGCCATCTCCAGCGTGCCGGGCGTGAAGGAGCTGCGCGTCGAGCGCGGCGGCCCACTGCGCATTGGCGGCCAGGCCGGCTTCGAGCTGGTCGGCAAGGGCCTCGACATGAAGACCGACAAGCCGCTGAAGGTCGCCCAGTGGCTGCGCTTCGGCCGCACCAGCTATCTGCGCATGGTCGGCGTCGCGCCCGAGGAGAATTTCGACGCCGATTTCACCGCCATGCGCGGCCTGCGCGACAGCATCGAGATGCGCTGAGGCTCCTCCGCTTCGCAAACGAAAAGGCCGGGCGGTTTCCCGCCCGGCGCTTGTCGTCACGATCTGGGATGGCGCCGATCAGCCCTCGGCGGCGGGGGTCTCGACCGGCGCGGCCTTGGGGCCGCCCTTGGAGACGCCGACCAGTGCCGGGCGCAGCACGCGCTCGCCGATCTTATAGCCGGGCTGGATGACCTGCACGACCGTGCCGGAAGGCACCTCGGCGTTCGGCACCTCGAACATCGCCTGGTGCAGGTTCGGATCGAACTTGGCGCCCTCCGCCTCGATGCGGGCGACGCCGTGCTTGCCCAGCGTCTGCGTCAGCGCGCGCGAGGTCAGCTCGATGCCGTCGAGCAGCGTCTTCAGCGTGCCCTCGGCCTTTTCGCGCGCCTCGGCGTCGATGACCCCGAGCGCCCGCTCGAAATCGTCGGCGACCGTGAGCACGTCGCGGGCGAAGCCGGTGATGCCGTAGACCTTGGCATCGGCGACCTCGCGCTCGGCGCGACGGCGCACATTGTCGGCCTCGGCGAAGGCGCGCAGGAACTTGTCCTTGAGCGTGGCGACCTCGGCCTCCAGCCGCTCCTTCTCGGCGGCGAGCTGGCTGGCGAGGTCTTCGGGCGCTGCCGTAGTCTCCGCCGTTTCGGGAGTCGGCGCCGCCACGTCGGGCCGGTCAGCGTCGGGCTGGTCAGCCGGGTTGCGGTTGTCGTCGCTCATAAGCACCTCGTCGGGAGAATGGATTTGCCGGCGGAGCGTCGTTCCGCGGACGCCCGCCATATCGGGTCGGGGACAGGAAAAATCAAGCCGCGTCAATTCCCGGGCCGGCCAGCACGCGGCTGACGACACGGGCGGTGAAGTCGACCATCGGCACGATCCGGGCATAGTTCAGCCGCGTCGGCCCGATGACCCCGAGCACGCCGACCACCCGCCCCTGCCCGTCGCGATAGGGCGCGACGATGGTGGACGAGCCGGACAGCGAGAACAGCTTGTTCTCCGAGCCGATGAAGATGCGCAGCCCCTGCGCGCCCTCGGCGCGGCCCAGCAGGTCGACCACCTCCTGCTTGGCTTCGAGGTCGTCGAACAGCAGCCGCACCCGCTCCAGATCCTCGATCGCCCGGAGGTCGTGGAGCAGCCGCGTCTGGCCGCGCACGATGAGTCGCCGCTCCGCCGTGTCGCCGCCGGACCAGCTTGCGAGGCCGGTCTCCACCACCCGCGCGGTCAGCTCGTCGAGCTCGGCGCGGCGGGCAGTGAGTGTGCGCTCCACCTCGCCGCGCAGCTCGGCCAGCGTGCGCCCGCGCGTCAGCGAGGCGAGAAAGTTCGTCGCCTCCACCAGCGCCGAGACCGGCAGGCCGACCGGCAGCGGCACGAGGCGGTTCTCCACCTCCCCGTCCTCGGAGACGAGGATCAGCAGCGCCCGCGTCGCGTCGAGCGGCACGAATTCGATGTGCTTGAGCCGTACATCCGTCTTGCCGGTGGTGACGACGCCGGCGCCGCGCGACAGGCCGGAAAGCAGGTTCGAGGCTTCCGCCAGCACGCCATCCACGGTCTGGGCGCGGGCGGCGGCGCGCACCTGCGTCTCGATGGAGTTGCGCTCATCCTCGGAGACGTCGCCGATCTCCAGCAGCGCGTCGACGAAGAAGCGCAGTCCGCGCTCGGTCGGCAGCCGGCCGGCGCTGGTGTGAGGAGCGTAGATCAGCCCGGCCGCCTCGAGGTCCGCCATCACGTTGCGCACGGAGGCGGGCGAGAGCGTCATCGGGATGAGGCGGGAGATGTTGCGCGAGCCCGCCGGCTCGCCCGTGGCGAGATAGGTCTCGACGATCTGGCGGAAAATCTCGCGCGAGCGTTCGTCGAGCCGGGCGAGCTGCGGCGCGGCAGCGGACAGCAGAGGTTCGATGGGCATTGCGAGCCTGTGGTTCCGGTCGGTCGATCCCGTTGGTCGTGTCCTATTATCTCGGTAATCGGGCGGTGGGTTCAAGCGCTCTGGTCCGGCGCCGTCCCCGGTCATTGCACCGGCGCGGCCGCGCCCTTACAAGGGCCGGCCAGAGGGGTCCCGCCGACCCGCGTTTCAGGAGACCGCCCGCATGCGCCCTTCCCGCCGCCTTCCCGACGAGATGCGCTCCGTCAGCTTCGAGCGCGGCGTGCTGCGTCATGCCGAGGGCTCCTGCCTGGTGAAGTTCGGCGAAACCCATGTGCTGGTGGCTGCGACGCTGGAAGAGCGCCTGCCGCCGTGGCTCAAGGGCCAGGGCCGCGGCTGGGTGACGGCGGAATACGGCATGCTGCCGCGCGCCACCCATGAGCGCACCCGCCGTGAGGTGACGACCGGCAAGCCGTCCGGCCGCACCCAGGAGATCCAGCGCCTCATCGGCCGCTCGCTGCGCGCGGTGGTGGACCTCGAAAAGCTCGGCGAGCGTCAGATCACCGTCGATTGCGACGTCATCCAGGCTGATGGCGGCACCCGCACCGCCTCCGTCACCGGCGCGTGGATCGCGCTGCATGACTGCCTGAGCTGGATGAAGTCGCGCGGCATGATCCCAGCCGTTCCGCTGCGCGACCATCTGGCCGCCGTTTCCTGCGGCATCATCGACGGCGAGCCGCGCCTCGATCTCGACTACGCCGAGGATTCGGAGGCGCATACGGACGTGAATTTCGTGATGACCGGCTCCGGCGGCTTCGTCGAGGTGCAGGGAACCGCGGAGAAGACGCCCTTCACCGAGGACGAGTTCAACGCCATGCTGGGCCTCGCCCGCAAGGGCATCACCAAGCTGGTCGATCTGCAGAAGCTGGCCGTATCATGAGCAGCGAGCCGCATCGGCGCCTCGAAGGACGCATCGTCATCGCCACGCATAATCCGGGCAAGCTGGAGGAAATGCGAGGCCTGCTGGCGCCCTACGGAGTCGATGCCGTCTCGGCCGGCGAGCTCGGCCTGCCCGAGCCCGATGAGACCGGCCTCACCTTCGCCGAGAACGCCCGCATCAAGGCGGTCGCCGCCGCCAGGGCGTCCGGCCTGCCGGCCTTCGCCGATGATTCCGGCCTGTGCGTGGACGCGCTCGGCGGCGCGCCGGGGCTCTACACCGCCCGCTGGGCGGGGCCGGAGAAGGACTTCATGGCGGCGATGACCCGCGTGGAAGAGGAGCTGCGCGAAGCCGGGGCGGAGCTGCCGGACCTGCGCCGCGCCTATTTCATTTCCGCTCTCTGCCTCGCCTGGCCCGACGGCCATGTGGAGGATTTCGAAGGCGTGGTGAACGGCACGCTGGTGTGGCCGCCGCGCGGGCCGGCCGGCTTCGGCTACGACCCGATGTTCCAGCCGGACGGCCAGCCTGAAGACAATCCGCGCACCTTCGGCGAGATGACGGGCGCCGAGAAGCACGGCCTGCCGCCGCTCGGCCGGGGCCTCTCGCACCGCGCCCGCGCCTTCATCGCGCTGGCGCAGGCCGCCTTCGGGGCGACGTTTGACTGAGGTGGCGCCGCGCCCGGCGCCGCCGCCGGTCGATCCCGGCTTCGGCGTCTATGTGCACTGGCCCTTCTGCAAGGCCAAGTGCCCCTATTGCGACTTCAACTCCCATGTCCGCCATTCCCCGCCCGACCAGGCGCGCTTCGTCGCCGCCTTCCGGGCCGAGATCGCCCATACGCGCCAGCGCATCGGCCAGCGGCGCACCCAGAGCGTGTTCTTCGGCGGCGGCACTCCCTCGCTGATGGATCCGGCCACGGTCGGGGCGATCCTCGAGGCCATCGACACCGCCTGGCCGCTCGACGCGCGTGCGGAGGTGACGCTGGAGGCGAACCCGACCAGCGTGGAGGCCGGGCGTTTCCGAGGCTACCGCGCGGCGGGGGTCAACCGCGTCTCGCTGGGGGTTCAGGCGCTGGACGACGCCGCACTGAAGGCGCTCGGGCGCATGCACACGGCACAGGAAGCGCTGGGCGCGGTGGCGGTGGCGCGCGCCGCCTTCGAACGTGTGTCCTTCGACCTCATCTATGCCCGCCCCGACCAGAAGCCGGAGGACTGGGCGGCCGAGCTGAAGCGCGCCATCGACGAGGGCTGCGAGCACCTCTCGCTCTACCAGCTCACCATCGAGGACGGCACGCCCTTCGCCGCGCTGCACCGGGCCGGCCGGCTCATCGTGCCCGACGGCGATGCCGCCCGCGCCCTGTGGGACGTGACGCAGGAGACCACGCTGGCCGCCGGCCTTCCCGCCTACGAGATCTCGAACCACGCCCGGCCGGGGGCGGAAAGCCGCCACAACCTGCTCTACTGGCGCTACGGCGAATATGCCGGCGTCGGCCCCGGCGCCCATGGCCGGCTCGACACGCCCGAGGGCCGGGTCGCCACCTCCACCGAGCGCGGTCCGGAGGAATGGGTGGCGCGGGTCGAGCAGGCGGGCCACGGCGTCATCGTCGACGAGCGGCTCTCGCGCGCCGAACAGGCCGACGAATATCTGCTGATGGGGCTGCGGCTGACGGAGGGTATCGACCGCGCGCGCTTCGCGCGGCTGGCCGGTCGCGACCTCGATGCTACGCATTTTGCTACCCTCCTGGCGGAAGGCCTGATCGAGGAACTGCCCGGCGAGCGCCTGCGCGCGACGGCCATCGGCCTGCCCGTGCTCGACGCCATCGTCGCCGATCTGGCGGCGTAGCGGCGCCGGCCGCCTTCAGGTCGCCTGCGCGAAGCTGCGCGGGGCCGGGCTGACGATCCGCGTCGAACCAGCGGCAATCTGCATCACCGCCAGGCCGCGCTGGTTGGTACCGTCGGCCCGGAAGCGGAAGATCCCGTCGACGCCGCTGAAGCCCGACGGATTCTGGATCGCCGCGTCCGTGATGCCGTTCTCGCCATAGCTGTTGACCAGCGCCGCCATCAGCGACACCGCATCATGGGCGAGGGCGGCGGTGCGCACGGGCTCGCGACCGTAGCGCGCGCGGTAGCGCCAGGCAAACGCGCGGAAACCGGCCGGATCGGGCGCGGCGAAGATGCCGCCATTGAGCGAGGGCGCGGCGAAGAGCTTCGGATCGTCCCACAGGCCGGTGCCGATGAGCTGCTTGCCGGTCAGGTTCACCCCCGCCGCCGCCAGCGCCTGGAGCACCTGAGGCACCGCGTCGGCGGCATCCGGCAGGAACACCGCGTCGGCCTGCACGGCGGAACCGGCAACGCGCCGCGCGGCTTCCGCGTACTGGCCGGGCGCGTAGCGCTCCAGCCCGACGATGCGCCCGCCGACGACCGGCACGGTCTCGCGGAAGGCGGCCTCGACCACCGAGCCGTAGGCGTTGTCCGGCACCAGCCCGACGAAGGAGCGCCGCCCGATGGAGGCGGCGTAGCGGACGCCGCGCTCGACGTCGGTCTGCGGCAGGAAGCTGAGCAGGTAGACGCCCTGCGTGGCGACATTGGTGTCGGTGGAGAAGCCGACCAGCGGCACGCCGCGCTGCCGGGCGACCTGCCCGGCGGCGGCGACGGAATGGGCGAAGAGCGGGCCGATGATGGCGCGCGCGCCCTCGTCCAGCGCCTGCTGGGCGGCCGTCTGCGCGCCCGGGCCGGTGCCGCCGTCATCCTTGACGATCAGCCGCAGCCGGGCGCCGGCGAATTCCGACAGCGCCAGATCCGCCGCGTTCTGCAACGCCTGCGCCACCGTCGCGGCGTTGCCGCTGGCACCGAGCGGCAGGATCAGGCCGATGGGCGTGCCGGTGCCGGGCGCGGTATTGCCGCCGGGCGGCAGGGCCGGGGCGGGAAGCGAGGATTGCGGTGGCGCGACATCAGGGCCCGAGGAGCAGGCGGCGAGCGCCGCCGCGCCGGCCATCACCAGGAAGCCGCGCCGGGTGGCGTTGCGCGCCCGCACGCCCGCTAGCCGTCGTTCTTCGTCGATCGGCCGGGGGAAGTCGTCTTCGCTCATCGTGCTGTATCGCTCATCGCGCCCGGCGTTCGGAGAAAATCGCACGCCCGCCAGCACGACGGGCACCATCGTCCTTTGTAGGACAGAGGGCCTCGCCCTGTCACCGTGCGGGGCGGTCACGATGGATGAATGGCCGACATATCCACGTGTTCACGGAAAGTGTTGGCCGTCGGAAGGCGGGCCTTGTCCCGCACACGGCGCATGACGCGGGAGATGGCGGTCTCTACAATGCCGTCATCATGAATGCCTCCCCTGAGTCTTCCCGCCCCCGCCTCTTCCGCATCGCCGGCCACAGCCTCCCCGCCGCGCGGCCCGAGAGCGGGCTCCACATCGTCGCCACGCCCATCGGCAATCTGGGTGACGTTACGTTGCGGGCGCTGGAAACGCTGGCGGGAGCGGATGTCATCGCCTGCGAGGATACCCGTATCACCCGGCGCCTGCTGGATCGTTACGGTATCGAAACGCCGCTCGTCGCCTATCACGATCACAATGCCGAGCAGACGCGCCCGCGCCTTCTCGCCCGGCTGGCGGAGGGGGCCGTGGTGGCGCAGGTCTCGGACGCCGGCACGCCGCTGGTGTCCGATCCCGGCTACAAGCTGGTCGAGGCGGCATTGGAAGCCGGGTACCGGGTGATTCCTGTCCCCGGCGCGTCGGCGAGCCTTGCCGCGCTGGTGGCGGCGGGGTTGCCGACCGACCGTTTCTTCTTCGAGGGTTTCCTGCCGGCAAAGAGCGGCGCACGGCGCACGCGCATCAGCGAATTGAAGACCTTACCCTCGACGCTGGTCGTCTATGAGAGCGGCCCGCGCCTGCCCGAAAGCCTCGCCGATCTGGCGTCCGGCCTCGGCGCCCGGCCGGCGGCGGTGTGCCGCGAGCTCACCAAGACCTTCGAGGAGGTGCGGCGCGGCCCGCTCGATGCCCTCGCCGCTCACTATGCCGAGGCCGGGCCGCCCAAGGGGGAGATCGTGCTCGTCATCGGACCGCCGCTGGCGGCCGAGTCGAGCGCGGCGGATCTCGATGCCGCGCTGCGCACGGCACTCGCCAGCCTGTCGGTGAAGGACGCGGCGGCAGCGGTGGCGACCGCGACCGGCCTGCCGCGCCGCGCCGTCTATGCCCGCGCGCTCGCCCTGCAGGCCGGCGATGAGTGACACCGGCGAGAAGCGCCGCGCGGCCTTCACGCGCGGGCTCGATGCCGAAGCGGCGGCGGCGGCGCTGTTCGAGGCCGAGGGCTTCACCATTCTGGCGCGCCGCGTGCGCACCCCGCGTGGCGAGATCGACCTCATTGCGCGCCGCGACGGATTGCTGGTGTTCATCGAGGTGAAGGCGCGCACCAGCCTCTATTCCGCCGCCGAATCGATCCTGCCGCGCCAGCGCCGGCGCATCGCCGGAGCGGCGGAGATCTTCCTCGCCCGCAATCCCGAATTCGCCGGGCTCGACATGCGGCTCGACGTGGTGCTGGTCACGCCCAATGCGGCGCCGGTGCACCTGCCCGGCGCCTTCGAGGCGGAATAGCCCGGAACGGCCTCACGTCGACACCGCTCGGTAGCGTCCGGTGCGCGAAGGCGCTACATCAGGCGCAACGCCTCCGGCGCCTCTGTCGCCGGCTTGCATTCCCCGACAGGCATCCCGCCGATACGGAATTTCCCATGAGCCTCAACGTCGCCGTCCAGATGGACCCGATCGACCGCATCAACATTGCGGGCGATTCCACCTTCGCGCTGCTGCTGGAAGCGCAGGCGCGCGGGCACGCGCTCTCCTATTACACCACCGACCGCCTCGCCATGCGCGACGGCGAGCTGTTCGGCACCGTGCAGCCGCTGGAGGTGCGCGACGTGCGGGGCGACCATTTCACGCTCGGCGAGCCTCGCCGCGTGCGGCTCGACAGCTTCGACGTCATCCTGATGCGTCAGGATCCGCCTTTCGACATGCAGTATGTGACGGCCACGCATCTGCTCGAACGGATCCACCCGAAGACGCTGGTGGTGAACGATCCCGCCCATGTGCGCAACGCGCCGGAAAAGATCTTCGTCACCGAGTTCCCGGACCTGATGCCGCCGACGCTGATCACCCGTGACCTCGAGGAGATCAAGGCGTTCCGCGACGAGTTCGGCGACATCGTGGTCAAGCCGCTCTACGGCAATGGCGGCGCGGCGGTTTTCCGGCTGACGCGGGAGGACCTGAACTTCGGTTCGCTCTACGACCTCTTCGCCACCACCTTCCGCGAGCCCTGGGTGGTGCAGCGCTTCCTGCCGGAGGTGAAGCACGGCGACAAGCGCATCATCCTGGTCGATGGCGAGTTCGCCGGGGCGGTCAACCGGGTGCCGAGCGAGGGCGACCTGCGCTCCAACATGGTGCGCGGCGGCGCGGCGAAGGAGACCGATCTGACGGCGCGCGAGCGCGAGATCTGCGAACGGCTCGGCCCCTCGCTGCGCGAAAAGGGTCTGCTCTTCACCGGCATCGACGTGATCGACGGCAACCTGACCGAGATCAACGTCACCTCGCCCACCGGCATCCGCGCCATCCGCCGCCTCGGCGGCCCGGACATCGCGGCGCTGATCTGGGATGTGATCGAGAAGAAGCGTCGCGGCTGAAGGCTCGTTCCGGCTTCAAAACGAAAACGGCACCGCCTCGTCCCCGAAGCGGTGCCGTTACTTTCGTCGGCGTGCTCGCCGCACGGCTCAGTGGAGGCTGAGCGTCACCAGCTCGTTCTGCGCCGCGCTCGCCAGGGCCGCCTCGCGGCTGTCGGTGAGCATGATCGGCGTGCCGTCGGCGGCATGGAGAGTGAAGAGCGTCAGCCCCGGCGCGAGGTGCGCCTGCGGGAAGAGCCCGGCAGCATCCTCGGACCGGATGGTGCGCACATAGGCGATATGCCCGCCGCCCAGATTGGCGAAGGCTTCCGGCGAGAGCGCACCGGCCAGGGCGGAACCCGCCGCGCCGGGATCGAGGTGAAATTCGTTGGTCATGGTCCGCGACTCCTTTCGTAGCTGTCGAGACCGGCTTCGGGCTCCCTCATTCGTCCGTCGCAATAGCGATACGCCGGACGATGCGTTCCGGTTCCGGCCGGACCAGGTCGACCGAGAGAAGTCCGTTCTTCAGATCGGCACCCAGAACCCGCATGCCATCGGCCAGCACGAAGGTGCGCTGGAACTGGCGTGCGGCGATGCCACGGTGAAGATAGACCCGCTCGGGCTCCTCGGCCTGGCGGCCGCGGATGACGAGCTCCTTTTCCTCCACCGTCACCTCGAGCTGCTCGCGGGTGAAACCGGCGACAGCCAGGGTGATGCGGAGCCTTTCCGGCTGGTCCGGAGGCACCACCCGCTCCACATTGTAGGGCGGATAGCCATCCGAACCTTTCATGACGCGGTCGAGCGCTCGCTCGACCTCGTCAAAGCCGAGCAGGAAGGGGCTCGACAGCGAGGGAATGCGCGACATGCTCCCAAAGTCCTCGTCTAGAAGCGACTTTGCGTGTGTGGGACCCCAAGAGAGGCATCCCGTTCCGCTGGGATATGGGCAAGCGGCAGGGGCGACGCAAGACATCGCCGCGCGGGGCCGCTGAAAAAGGCGCGCGCGACGGAACGGCCGGCGAGATTCGGCAGCGTGGTGGGAAAGGGCTCAGGCGGCGTGGCGTTCGCCGTTCACCCCGAAATGGTCGAGATAGCGCGGGTTGATGCGCTCGACCGGCAGCACGATCAGCACGTCGGTGGTGCCGAACTGGCGGTCGACCACCGCGCCGCGGCCGATCTGCGCGCCGAGCCGCAGATAGCCCTTGATCAACGGCGGCAGCTCGTTGAGCGCGGCCTTGGCGTCCAGTCCCTCGACCGGCAGCCGGTCCATCGCCGCGGCGTGGCGCGGCAGCGCGTCGGCCGACCACTCCGGGTCGACCGGGGCGAAATGGTGCAGGAAGGCGAGCGGGCGCGCGAGGCTATCGGGATCGGTGCCTTCCAGGCTGGCGCAGCCGAACATCACGTCGATGCCGTGCCGGCGCACATAGGCCCAGATGCCGTGCCAGAGCAGCTCCACCGTGCGCTTGTTGCGGTAGGAGGAAAGGACGCAGGAGCGGCCGAGCTCCAGGAAGCGCCGGTGCGGGTGGCGTGCCAGCAGCGGCGCGATGTCGAATTCGCCGGCCGTGTAGAAGCCGCCATGGCGGGCGGCGATCTCCTGCCGCAGCAGGCGATAGGTGCCGACGACGCGCGGCACGCGCTTGCCGCGCACCATGCGGCAGGAATCATGGTCGAGCACGAGGAGATGGTCGCAGAAGCCGTCGAAGGCGTCGAAGTCGCGCCGGGCAAGGCGCATGGCGGCGGCCGGGACGGCCGACATCTCCTCGTAGAACACCTCGTAGCGCAGGCGCTGGGCGCGCCGCACATCCGCCGCCGTCACCGCGAGGCGCACCTCCAGCGGCCCGATCCGCCCGAGCGTCTGCGGCCCCCGATCGCTCCGGCTCTCGCGGTGGCGCAGGCCGGAATAGGAACGCAGCGCCGGCATGAAGCGGGAGGGCGCAAATGCGGTGGGCAGGAAAGGGAGCGGCCCGGACTCCGAGGCGCGAGACCCCGGGGTCAGCGATTTGAGCAGGGCGGGAGCGAGGAAACGGGGCTTGAGCAGGGCGCGCAAGGCGGGATGGCCACCGGCAGGGCGTGCCTCGACATTCGCGTCGGCCAGCATCTCGGTCATGGAAAGGCCCCCAAACCTTTGATCCACTATAGCGGCTTCGGATTGGAATCACATCTGTAGGACGCCTATGTGACAGTGCGTCCCGGCCGGGTCTTGCCGGAAAGCAGCGCCTCGACGCGGGAGCACCGGCCGCCCATCAGCCGTAGAGCGAGGGGTGCTTTCGGGGAAAACGTCGGCTCGTGCGGTGGCTTTGCGGCGTCCCCGTCGATCCCGTTTCAAGGCCCGTCTCGGCCATTCCATGTCCGTGGGAAAGCGCGCCGCTGTCCCGGTGGCGCACCCCCCGAGAAGTATCCACCGTCAGGCGGCCGCGGCAGCCCGGTCGGCGGCGGCGCGGTAGGCCAGGGCCTCGGCGAGATGCGTGCGGCCGACCGATTCGGCGCCGGCGAGATCGGCCAGCGTGCGCGCCACCCTCAGCACCCGGTGATAGCCGCGGGCGGAGAGCCGCATGAGCCGCGCGGCGTCGGCGAGCAGCGCCGTGCCGGCTTCGTCCGGCGCGGCGATCGCTTCCAGGATCGGGCCGCTCGCCTCGGCATTGGTGAAGAGGTCCGCCCGGCCCAGCGCCAGATAGCGTTCGCGTTGCAGGCGTCGCGCTTCGGCGACGCGGGCGGCGACCTTCGCGCTCGGCTCGGCAGGCCCCGGCCGCACGAGGTCGATCGCCGCGACGGCCGGCACGTCGAGATGCAGGTCGATCCGGTCGAGGAACGGCCCGGAGAGGCGGGCCTGGTACTCGCTGGCGCAGCGCGGCCCGCGCCGGCAGGTGTGGCCGGGTTCGCCGGCCCGGCCACAGCGGCAGGGATTCATCGCCGCGACGAGCTGGAAACGGGCGGGATAGGCGATGCGGTGATTGGCGCGGGCGATCACCGCATCGCCGGTTTCCAGCGGCTGCCGGAGCGAATCCAGCACCGCCGGCTGGAATTCCGGCAGCTCGTCGAGGAAGAGCACGCCGTTATGGGCGAGCGACACCTCGCCGGGCCGGGCCCGCATGCCGCCGCCGACCATCGCCGCCATACTGGCCGAATGATGCGGGGCGCGGAAGGGGCGCCGGCTGGTGAGCGCCCCGCCCTGCAGCGTGCCGGCGACCGAGGCGATCATCGACACGTCCAGCAGCTCCGCCGGCGAGAGCGGCGGCAGCAGCGACGGCAGGCGCTGCGCCAGCATTGACTTGCCGGCGCCCGGAGGCCCGCAGAGCAGAAGATTGTGCCGGCCGGCGGCGGCGATCTCCAGCGCCCGCTTGGCGACCTCCTGTCCCTTCACCTCGGCGAGATCGGGCAGCGTTCCGCCACCATGCTCGAGCCGGGGCTCCGGCCGGCCGAGCATCTGCCGTCCAGCGAAGTGATTGACGATCTGGATCAGCGAGAGCGGCGCGAGAACCGCCATGTCCGGGCTCGCCCAGGCGGCTTCCGGGCCGCAAGCGGCGGGGCAGATGAGCCCGTGGCCGCGCGCATTGGCGCCCATGGCCGCCGGCAGCACCCCGGCGACCGGGGCCAGCCGCCCGTCGAGCGCGAGTTCGCCCACCACGGTGAAACCGTCCAGCGCGTCGGAGGGCAGCGCCCCGATGGCGGCCATCAGGCCGAGCGCGATGGGCAGGTCGTAATGGCTGCCTTCCTTCGGCAGGTCGGCGGGCGCGAGATTGACGGTGATGCGCTTGGCGGGCAGCGCGAGCCCAGAGGCGATGAGCGCGGCGCGGACCCGCTCCTTGGCCTCGGTGACGGCCTTGTCGGCCAGGCCGACCAGATTGAAGGCCGGCAGCCCGGGGCTTACCTGCACCTGAACGTCAACGGGGCGCGCCTCGACGCCCTCGAACGCCACCGTCGCCACGCGCTGGACCATGCCGCGCCCCCGTTTCGCCCCGGCGAGATCCGCTTCCGCCACGAGGAACGTAGCGGACTACCGCCATACGTCAAGAACATTTGAAGAACAAATTCGGGGCATGCCGCAGCGGCAGCCTCATTTCCACATGTGCGACTCAGCGGCTCATTGACGATAGAAGAATTCTATCAAGGCACGGAACACCTGAATTGATTTCGGTTTCGCCGCGTATGATCCTTTCCTTTGGAAAATTCTAAAAGAAGGCCCGGGAGAAAATGCCGCATTACGAACCCTGGAGCGACGAGCGCGCCCGCGCGGTGATCGAGGAGTTCTCTCACCTCGAAGGCCCGCTCATGCCGATGCTCCATGCGGTGCAGGAAACCTTCGGCCATGTGCCGGACGCGGTCGTGCCGATGCTGGCCGAGATGCTGAACATCTCCCGCGCCGAAGTGCATGGCGTCGTGACCTTCTATCATGATTTCCGCCACGAGCCGGCCGGCCACCACGTGCTGAAGCTGTGCCGCGCCGAGGCGTGCCAGGCGGCGGGCGGCGATGCGCTGGCCGATCACGCCGAGCACCGGCTGGGCTGCAAGCTCGGCGAGACGACGGCCGATGGCCGCGTCACCGTGGAGCCGATCTACTGCCTCGGCCTGTGCGCGACCGCGCCGTCCGCCATGCTGGACGGCAAGATCGTGGCCCGGCTCAACGAGCGTCGCCTCGACGCGCTGATCGCGGAGGCGCAGTCGTGACCATTCGTATCTACGTTCCCAAGGACGCCTGTGCCATCGCCTGCGGTGCTGATGAGGTGGTGGAGGCCATCGAGGCCGCCGCCCGCAAGCGCCAGCAGCCGGTCGAGATCGTGCGCAACGGCTCGCGCGGCATGCTGTGGCTGGAGCCGCTGGTGGAGGTCGTGACCGCCGAGGGGCGGATCGGCTACGGCCCGGTCGAGGCCGGGGATGTCGAGGGTTTGTTCGAGGCCGGTTTCCTCACCGGCGGCGCGCACGGCCTGCGCATCGGCAAGCCGGAGGAGCATCCCTTCCTCGCCAAGCAGACGCGCCTCACCTTCGCGCGCTGCGGCATCATCGATCCGGCCTCCTATACCGATTACCGCGCCCATGGCGGCTATCGCGGGCTGGAGCGCGCGCTGCAGCTCGGCCCGGCGGAGATCATCGAGGAAGTCAAGAAGTCCGGCCTGCGCGGCCGCGGCGGCGCCGGCTTCCCGACCGCCATCAAGTGGAAGACGGTGGCCGACGCCAAGGCGGAACGGAAGTACATCGTCTGCAATGCCGACGAGGGCGATAGCGGCACCTTCGCCGATCGCATGATCATGGAAGGCGACCCCTTCGAGCTGATCGAGGGCATGACCATCGCCGGCATCGCGGTGGGCGCCACCAAGGGCTTCGTCTACACCCGCTCGGAATATCCCCACGCCATCTGGGCGATGGAGAAGGCGATCGAGGTGGCGCGGGCGCACGGCATGCTCGGCGTCAACATCGCCGGCTCGCAGTACAGCTTCGACATGGAAGTGCGCATGGGCGCGGGCGCCTATGTGTGCGGCGAGGAGACGGCGCTGCTCGATAGTCTCGAGGGCAAGCGCGGCACGGTGCGCGCCAAGCCGCCGCTGCCGGCCCACAAGGGCCTGTTCCAGAAGCCGACCGTCATCAACAACGTGCTCTCGCTGACCGCCGTGCCGCATATCCTGGCCGATGGCGGCGAGTTCTACGCCAATTTCGGCATGGGGCGCTCGCGCGGCACCATGCCGATCCAGATCGCCGGCAATGTGAAGTTCGGCGGCCTGTTCGAGACCGCCTTCGGCATCACGCTCGGCGAGCTGATCAACGACATCGGCGGCGGCACCGCCTCGGGCCGTCCGGTCAAGGCGGCGCAGGTGGGCGGCCCGCTCGGCGCCTATGTGCCGACCTGGCAGTTCGACCTGCCCTTCGACTACGAGTCCTTCGCGGCGAAGGACGCGCTGATCGGCCATGGCGGCATCGTGGTGTTCGACGAGAGCGCCGACATGGCCAAGATGGCGCGTTTCGCCATGGAGTTCTGCTCGGTCGAGAGCTGCGGCAAGTGCACGCCCTGCCGCATCGGCTCGACGCGCGGCGTCGAATTGATGGACCGGATCATGGCCGGCGAGCGCCGCGAGGCCAATCTCGCGACGCTGACCGACCTTTGCCAGACCATGAAGCTTGGATCGCTCTGCGCCCTTGGCGGGTTTACCCCCTATCCGGTGCTGAGCGCGATGAACCATTTCCCCGAGGATTTCGGTGCCCCGCCGCACCGCCTCGAAGCCGCTGAATGAGGAGGACGCTACGCATGTCCCTCGTCCATGAGATCGACTACGGAACGCCCGCCCCGAAGACCGACGCGCTGGTGACGCTCACCATTGACGGCATGGAAGTGACGGTGCCCGAGGGTACCTCCATCATGCGCGCGGCGATGGAGATGGGGACGCAGATCCCCAAGCTCTGCGCCACCGACAGCCTGGAGGCGTTCGGTTCCTGCCGCCTCTGCCTGATCGAGATCGAGGGCCGCAACGGCACGCCCGCCTCCTGCACCACGCCGGTGGCGCCGGGCATCAAGGTCCACACCCAGACCCCGCGCCTGGCGCAGCTGCGCAAGGGCGTGATGGAGCTCTACATCTCCGACCACCCGCTGGACTGCCTGACCTGCGCGGCGAACGGCGACTGCGAGCTGCAGGACATGGCCGGCGCGGTCGGCCTGCGCGAGGTGCGCTACGGCATGGAGGGCGCGAACCATTTCGCCCCCACCTCCGAGTTCGTGTTGCCGAAGGACGAGTCGAACCCCTATTTCACTTATGACCCGGCCAAGTGCATCGTCTGCAATCGCTGCGTGCGCGCCTGCGAGGAAGTGCAGGGCACCTTCGCTCTGACGATTTCCGGCCGCGGCTTCGATTCCCGCGTGTCGCCCGGCCAGTCGGAAGCCTTCCTGACCTCCGAATGCGTCTCCTGCGGCGCCTGCGTGCAGGCCTGCCCGACGGCGACGCTGTCCGAGAAGCGCCTCATCGAGATCGGCACGCCCGAGCACTCGGTGGTCACCACCTGCGCCTATTGCGGCGTCGGCTGCACCTTCAAGGCGGAGATGCGCGGCCAGGAAGTGGTGCGCATGGTGCCGTGGAAGGACGGCAAGGCCAATCGCGGCCATAGCTGCGTGAAGGGCCGCTTCGCCTGGGGTTACGCCACCCATCAGGACCGCATCACCAAGCCGATGATCCGCGCCAAGGTCACCGACCCGTGGCGGGAGGTGTCGTGGGAGGAGGCGATCGCCCACACCGCTTCCGAGCTGAAGCGCATCCAGGATGCCTATGGCCGCAAGGCGGTGGGCGGCATCACCTCCTCGCGCTGCACCAACGAGGAAGCCTATCTCGTCCAGAAGATCATCCGCGCCGGCTTCGGCACCAACAATGTCGACACCTGCGCGCGCGTCTGCCACTCGCCGACCGGCTACGGCCTGAACCAGGCCTTCGGCACCTCGGCCGGCACGCAGGACTTCGACTCGGTCGAGGATTCCGACGTCATCCTCGTCATCGGCGCCAACCCGACCGACGGGCACCCGGTGTTCGGCTCGCGCATGAAGAAGCGGCTGCGCCAGGGTGCCAGGCTGATCGTCATCGATCCCCGCCGCATCGACCTCGTGCGTTCGCCTCATATCAAGGCGGACTTCCACCTGCCGCTGCAGCCGGGCACCAACGTCGCCGTCGTCACCGCGCTGGCGCATGTCGTCGTCACCGAGGGTCTGGTGAACGAGGACTATGTCCGCCAGTTCTGCGACTGGGACGAGTTCCAGGACTGGGCGGAGTTCGTGGCCGACAAGCGCCACTCGCCCGAGGAAGTCGAGAAGCTCTCCGGCGTGCCGGCCGAGCTGATCCGCGGCGCTGCCCGGCTCTATGCCACCGGCGGCAACGCGGCCATCTATTACGGCCTCGGCGTCACCGAGCACAGCCAAGGCTCCACCACCGTCATGGCCATCGCCAACCTCGCCATGGCGACCGGCAATATCGGCCGTCGCGGCGTCGGTGTGAACCCGCTGCGCGGCCAGAACAACGTGCAGGGCTCCTGCGACATGGGCTCGTTCCCGCACGAGCTGCCGGGCTACCGCCACATCTCCGACGACGCCACCCGCGCGACGTTCGAGGCCATGTGGGGTCGCCCGCTCGATCCCGAGCCCGGCCTGCGCATCCCGAACATGCTGGACGCGGCCGTCGACGGCACCTTCAAGGCGATCTACATCCAGGGCGAGGACATCCTCCAGTCCGACCCGGACACCAAGCATGTCGCCTCGGGTCTCGCGGCGATGGAGCTGGTCATCGTGCAGGACCTGTTCCTGAACGAGACCGCCAACTACGCCCATGTCTTCCTGCCGGGCTGCACCTTCCTCGAGAAGGACGGCACCTTCACCAATGCCGAGCGCCGCATCCAGCTCGTGCGCAAGGTGATGGCGCCGAAGAACGGCTATGGCGACTGGGAAGTCACCCAGATGCTGGCGCAGGCCATCGGCCTCGACTGGAACTACACCCACCCCTCGCAGATCATGGACGAGATCGCCGCGCTGACCCCGACCTTCGCCGGCGTGTCGTTCAAGAAGCTCGACGAGATGGGCTCGGTGCAGTGGCCGTGCAACGACGCCAACCCCGAGGGCATGCCGATCATGCACATCGGCGGCTTCGCGCGCGGCAAGGGTAAGTTCGTCGTCACCGAATACGTGCCGACCGACGAGCGCTCCGGCGCCCGCTTCCCGCTGCTGCTCACCACCGGCCGCATCCTCAGCCACTACAATGTCGGTGCGCAGACCCGCCGCACCGAGAACGTGGCCTGGCATCCGGAGGACGTGCTGGAGATCCACCCGCACGACGCCGAGCAGCGCGGCGTGCGGGACGGCGACTGGGTGCGCATCGACAGCCGGGCGGGCTCCACGACGCTGCGCGCGGAGATCACCGACCGCGTGGCGCCGGGCGTCGTCTACACCACCTTCCACCACCCGGGCACGCAGGCGAACGTCGTGACCACCGACTTCTCCGACTGGGCGACCAACTGCCCGGAGTTCAAGGTCACGGCGGTGCAGATCGCCCGCTCGAACGGCCCGTCCGAGTGGCAGGAGGACTATGACGACTTCGCCCGCCAGAGCCGTCGCATCGCCGTCGCGGCGGAGTGAGCGGAGGGCCCGATGATCCCGCCGGTCGTCCGTGTCGCGCGCCTTGCCGTCGTTTCTTCGGGAGCGAAGGCGGGCGAGCGGGCGATCCCCGAGGAGACGCCCGTCGCCATCGTCCATAACGGCTCCACCTATGCCGTGATGATGGCGACCCCTAGCGACCTCGAGGATTTCGGCTACGGCTTCAGCCTCACCGAGGGCGTCATTGGCGATCTCGCCGATGTCGAATCCATCGAGACGCTGGAGTTCGAGGAAGGCGTCGAGATCCGCCTCTGGCTCAACCAAGAGCGTGCCGGCGAGCAGGTGGCGCGCCGCCGCCAGATCGCAGGGCCCACGGGCTGCGGCCTGTGCGGGGTGGAAAGCCTGGAACTTGCCGTCAAGCCGGCGCGGGCCGTGGGCGAGGGGCGGAGCTTCACGGCGGCGGACATCTCCCGCGCGGTGGCGTCGCTGCCGCCCGCCCAACTGCTCAACCATGAAACCCGCGCGGTGCACGCCGCCGCCTTCTGGGAGCCGGAGGCCGGGCTGGTGGCGGTGCGCGAGGATGTCGGGCGCCACAACGCGCTCGACAAGCTGGTCGGCCATCTCGTCCGGCAAGGCCGCGCGGCGGCATCGGGCATCGTGCTGCTGACCAGCCGCGTGTCGATCGAGATGGTGCAGAAGACCGCCATGCTCGGCGCGCAGGTGCTGGTCGCGGTTTCCGCGCCGACCGCTCTCGCCGTCCGCACGGCAGAGGCCGCCGGCATCACGCTGGTGGCCATCGCCCGTGACGACGGCTTCGAAGTGTTTACCCACCCCCATCGCATCGTGCTTGGCGGGGCAGAACAGGAGCGTATCGCCCATGTCGGCTAATACGATGGAGCGCCTTGTCTACATGGCGAACCAGATCGGCAAGTTCTTCGAGCCGCAGGGCCACGAGAAGTCCGTGAAGGGCGTCGCCAAGCACATCAAGGATTTCTGGGATCCGCGCATGCGCGCGCGCATGGAAGATCACATCGCGGCGGGCGGCGAGGGCCTGACGCCGGCGGTGTTCGAGGCGCTGAAGACCCTGCCGCCCGTGAGCCGCGATACCATTCCGGCTCCGCACCCGACCCTGAACCCGCCGGGGCCGACCGCTCACCATCACTGAGCGTCCCCCTTTCTGACTGCCGCAAAGCCGGCGCGTGGCAAGCGCGCCGGCTTTGTCGTGTCCGGCAGGCGCCGCGGCGAGCCGGCCATCTGCCGCTAGGTCATGTGCGTCATCGCCTTTCCCCGACGGGAAAATTCTTCCGAAATGCCCGGCTCCGGCGTGATTCGTCGCGAATCGACCACGCTTCCGCCATGCGTGAGCGGCATCCGATCCTGTAGCTTGAGGTCGGGCGGTACCAGCCGAGGTCGGGGACAGATGCAGAGCGACGGACACGCATTGCTGCTCGGGGCGCTGGTCTTCCTCGCCACGGCCGTCGTCGCCGTGCCCATCGCGCGGCGGCTCGGTCTGTCGCCGATCGTCGGCTACATCCTCGCAGGGGTGGCCATCGGACCTTCCGGCATCGGCATCTTCCACGATCCCGAGCGCATCATCACCGTGGCCGAGATCGGCGTGGTGCTGCTGCTCTTCATCATCGGTCTGGAGCTCCAGTTCTCCCGCCTGCTGGCGCTGCGCCGCGCCATCTTCGGCCTCGGCACGGCGCAACTCATCTTCAGCGGCGCCGCCATCGCCGTGCTGACGCATTATGCCGGCAACGGCTTCGACTGGCGCGCCTCGCTGGTGGCGGGCCTTGCGCTGGCGCTCTCGGCCACCTCCATCGCGCTGCAGCTGCTGGAGGAGAAGCGCGGGCTCTCCCAGCCTTACGGCCAGCGGGCCTTCGGCGTGCTGCTGTTCCAGGACATGGCGGTGGTGCCGCTGCTTGCCTTCCTGCCGCTGCTCGCCCGAGGCACCCATGAGGAGAGCACCTTCGCCGAATCGGCGCTGCATGTCGCCATCATCGTCGGCGCGCTCATCCTGATCATCGCCATCGGGCGCTACATGCTCACGCCCTTCTTCCGCATCCTCGCGCGCTCGGGCGCGCGCGAGGTGATGACGGCCGCCGCCCTGCTCGTCGTGCTGGGGGCGGGCACGCTGATGGCGGCGACGGGCATGTCGATGGCGCTCGGCGCCTTCCTCGCCGGCGTCATGCTGTCGGAATCGAACTTCCGCCATGAGCTGGAAGCCAATATTGACGCCTTTCGCGGCCTGCTGATCGCGCTGTTCTTCATGGGCGTCGGCATGTCCATGAATCTCGGCGTGGTGCTCGCCAACGCGCCGCTGCTGATCGCCGGCACGCTGCTGGTGACGGTGGTGAAGGCGGTTTCCGTGTGGGCGGTGTTCCGTGTCTCCGACGGCACGCGGGCGGACGCCGTGCGCTCCGCTTCGGTGCTTACCCCGGCCGGCGAGTTCTCCTTCGTGCTCTTTCCGCTCGCCCTCGGGCTGGGACTGATCAATGCCCGCCAGAGCGATATGCTGGCGGCCTGCGCGGCCATGACCATGCTCCTCGGCCCGCCGGTGGCGCTGATTGGCGAACGCCTCGCCCGCCGGCTGGAGCGACGCCCCGCCGATCCGCCCAAGGAGGATTTCTCCGATGCCCATGGCTCGGTGCTGGTGGTCGGTTTCGGCCGCTTCGGCCAGATCGCTTCGCAGTGCCTGCTGGCGCAGGGGCTGGAAGTCACCATCATCGACAACGATGTCGAGATGATCCAGAGCGCCGGCCGCTTCGGCTTCCGCATCTATTACGGCGACGGCACGCGGCTCGACGTGCTGCGCGCCGCCGGCGCGGAGCGGGCGCAGGTCGTCGCCATCTGTGTCGACCGGCGCGACACCGCCGACCGCATCGTGGCGATCATGCAGGCCAACATGCCCGGCGTGCGCCTGCATGTGCGCGCCTATGACCGCAACCATTCGGTGGCGCTGCGGACGCAAGGCGTCGACTACGAGATCCGCGAGACCTTCGAATCCGCGCTCAGCTTCGGCGAGGCGACGCTACGCGCCAACGGCATCGACGCCGCGACTGCGCAGGCGACGGTGACGGATGTGCGCCAGCGCGATCTCGAGCGGCTCAGCCGCCAGCTCGCCGAGGGCGAGGATCGCGGGCCGATCCCGATCGAGCCGGAGCCGCTGGTGCCGCCGGAGCGCAGCGCCCGTCCGCTCAATCCCGAGGCGGAGGACGTGCTCAAGCACGAGACCGAGTTCTCGTCCTGAGTATGTAGCGGGTAATTCGCCGGCAAATTATCCGGCGCGGGGAAGCACGAACTGCTCGATCGCGTGGGCGACGCCGTTCTCGTCATTGCTCACTGAGACGAAGTCGGCTTGCTCCTTCACCTCCGCCGCGGCGTTGCCCATGGCGATGCGCAGGCCGGCGACGGCGAACATCGGCAGGTCGTTGGCCATGTCGCCGATGACCGCCACCTCGTCCATCGGCACGCCGAAATGCCGGGCGAAGGCGCGCGCCGCATAGCCCTTGTCGGTGCCGGGGGGCGTGAGGTCGAGATATTTGGCCTGCGAACGCCGCGCCGTCGCGCCCGCGCCGACCAGCGCCTGCAGCTCCGGCTCGCTTTCCGCCAGCATGTCGAAATCGGTCGAGGAGAAGACCAGCTTGCCGGCGCGGGCGATGTGGTCGCCGAACTCCGCCACCACGGTGGGCTGGAACGCCACGGTGCGGATCTCGCTGGCGACATAGGCGTTGCCGGGGTCGGTGATGAACCATTCGTCGTCGGCGAACACCCAGACATAGGCGCCGCGCGGCGCCATCATCTCGATGCCCTTGCGGGCGGCTTCCGCCGCCACGAAGTGCTGCTCCACCGGCGTGAAGTCGCCACGCTGGATGGAGCCGCCGTTGAAGCCGCCGAACAGGTCGAGCTTCAACGCCTCGACCAGGATCCTCATGCCGCGCGGCGGGCGGGCGGAGACGGCGGCGAAGGCGACGCCGGCCTCGCGCAGGCGCCGCACGGCTTCGACCGTGGTAGGAGTGACCTGCTTTTCCTTGTTCACCAGCGTGCCGTCGACGTCCGACACCATGAGCCGGATGCGGCCCGAGGGCGTGTGCTTCGCGGCGGGCGAGGCGTCGGTTGCGGTCATCGGCGTTCCCTTTCGAGCGGCAGCCACTGGAAGCCATCCTGCGCCAGCATCACGTCGGCCATGGCCGGGCCGTTGGAGCCGGCGGAATAGAACTGCACCTCGTCCTCGCCTCCCGACACCGCCTCGATGATCGGCTCGACGGCCTCCCATCCGGCCTCGATGGTATCGGCGCGCTGGAACAGCGTCGGGTCGCCGCACAGGCAGTCATAGATCAGCGTCTCATAGCCGGTGCTTGGGGCCGCCTTGAAGTAGTCGGCGTATTTGAAGTCCATCTCCACCTCGGAGAGCTTGACCTTGCGGCCCGGCACCTTGGCGGCGAAGCGCAGCGAGACCCCCTCGTCGGGCTGGACGTGGATCACCATCAGATTGGGCTTGAGCGCGGTGGGCAGGTGGCGGAACAGCACGCCCGGCGCCCGCTTGAACTGGATGGCGATCTCGGTGCGCCGCACCGCCAGCGCCTTGCCGGTGCGGACATAGAAGGGCACGCCGTTCCAGCGCCACGAGTCGACGAAGCACTTGAGCGCCACATAGGTCTCGGTGCGGCTTTCGGGATCGACGTCCTTCTCCGCCCGATAGTCCCGCACCGCCTGTCCGTTGACGAAGCCGGCGCGGTACTGGCCGCGCACCGCCGCGCCGATGGCATCGTTCGGGCGCATATGGCGGATCGCCTCGATCACCTTGGTCTTTTCGGTGCGTACGGCGTCGGCGTCGAAGGAGTTCGGCGGCTCCATCGCGGTCATGGCGAGGAGCTGGAACATGTGGTTCGGCACCATGTCGCGCAGCGCGCCGGTGGCGTCGTAGAAGCGCCCGCGCTGCTCCACCGTCACCGTCTCGGCGGCGGTGATCTGCACGTGGTCGATATATTCCTTGCTCCAGATCGGCTCGAAGATGCCGTTGCCGAAGCGCAGCGCCATCATGTTCTGGACCGTTTCCTTGCCGAGGAAATGGTCGATCCGGTAGATCTGCCGCTCGTCGGCGACGGCGAGCAGGCGCCGGTTCAGCGCCCGCGCCGAGGGAAGATCGGTGCCGAAGGGCTTCTCCACCACGACATGGCGGAAGGTCTCCGGCTCCTCCTTCAGCAGGCCGGCGGCACCGAGCTGTTCGGAGATGGTGGCAAAGAAGCGCGGCGCGACGGCGAGGTAGAAGACGGCGTTGCCGGTCTGCTGCCGGCGCCGCTCCAGCCGCTCGCGGATGCGCCCGTAGGTAGCGGGATCCTCGAAGTCGCCGGCGACATAGCCGATGCGGCTGATGAGCCACTTCCAAGTCTCGCCCTCGGTGTCGAGATGACCCGGCAGGTTCGCCACCTCGTCGGTGAGATAGGCGCGGTAGTCCTCCTCGCTCTGCTCCACGCGGTCGACGCCGACGATGGCGAAGTCGTCGACCAGCACGCCCTCATTGGCGAGGTTGTAGAGCGAGGGGAGCAGCAGGCGCTTGGTGAGGTCGCCGGAGGCGCCGAAGATGAAGAAGGTCGAGGCCGGCGCCGGCGCCGTGTCCGGCGCCAGCACCTTCTGGCCGAGAACGACGGTCTCGCTTCCCATGAACGCGCCCGCCGCTCACTTGCCGTTCTTGAATTCGGTATGGCCGCCGAACTGGAAGCGCATGGCGGAAAGCAGCTTCTCGCTGAAGGTGTGGTCCTGGCGCGAGCGGAAGCGGGTATAGAGCGCCGCCGAGAGCACCTCGGCCGATACCGCCTCCTCGATCGCCGCCATCACCGTCCAGCGGCCCTCGCCGGAATCGGCGACCTCGCCGGGATAGTCGCCGAGCGTCTCGTCCTTGGCGAGCGCGATCGAGGTGAGGTCCAGCAGCCAGGAGGAGACGACGCTGCCGCGCCGCCACACCTCGGCGATGTCCGCCATGTCGAGCGTGAAGCGCTCGTTCGCCGGCAGCGCCTCGGACTTCTTGTTCTTGAGGATGTCGAAGCCTTCCGCGTAGGCCTGCATCAGGCCGTACTCGATGCCGTTATGGACCATCTTCACGAAATGGCCCGAGCCAGCCGGCCCGCAATGCATGTAGCCCTGCTCGACCCGCAGATCGCGCCCCTCGCGGCTGGGGGTGAGCGGAATGTCGCCGCGTCCGGGAGCGAGAGCGGCGAAGATCGGGTCGAGCCGGTCGACCGCTTCCTTCACGCCGCCGATCATCATGCAGTAGCCGCGCTCCAGGCCCCAGACGCCGCCGGAGGTGCCGACGTCGATGTAATGGATGCCCTTGGGCTCCAGCTCGGCGGCGCGGCGGATGTCATCCTTGTAGAAGCTGTTGCCGCCGTCGATGATCGCGTCGCCCGGCGACAGAAGTCCGGCGAGCGTGGCGATGGTGCCCTCGGTCGGTCCGCCGGCGGGCAGCATCACCCAGACGGCGCGGGGGGCGTCGAGCTTGGCGACAAGGTCGGCCAGGTCGCCCGCAGGGCGGCTGCCCTCGGCGCCCAGCTCCTTCACGGCGGCTTCGTTGCGGTCCCAGACCACGCAGTCGTGGCCAGCTTTGGTGAGCCGGCGCGCGATGTTTCCGCCCATACGGCCGAGGCCGACGATTCCAAGCTGCATTGATTCTCCTCCCGAGCGCGCGCCAGCCGCCTGCGGAGATGCCGCATCTCCGCGCCGGCGCCGTCACATCCACGTCGAACGTTTAGCGCAAGCCTATGCCGGGCATACGACAATTGGAAAGGGGCGGACGCGCATGACGAGCCGATCGTCTGTTCCGCGAGTGCCGGCGGGCACGGTCTCGATCGGCTGGCGGCGGTTCGACGCCGCGGAAGGTCACGCGAATATGAGACCGCGCCGCGAGGGCGGCGAATCGGCAGGTGCGTCGACCATCGGGGGGAGATTTGGTGGAGCCAGGCGGAATCGAACCGCCGACCTCTTGAATGCCATTCAAGCGCTCTCCCAACTGAGCTATGGCCCCACCGGGGGCGCCGGATGCGCGGGGCGCCGGAGCGCCTCGCCTTGGGTTTTCACCCGGCTGTCGCTCCGGTGCGAGCCGGAGCGGAACGGTCGTAAAGCACATGGCGGAGCGGACTGCAAGCCTCGACTTCACGTCGGGTGCGCCGTCCCCAGCGCTTTTTCAGCTTTCCTCGTCGTCCTCGAGGCCGTCGCCGATCAGATCGGACACGTCGTCGTCGCCATCCTCATCTTCTTCAAGGAAAGCGTCCTCGTCGTCGTCGTCGCTGGCGACGTCCTCGTCGATCTCCAGATCGTCGTCGACGGCGGCCGACTTGGCGTTGCCGGCGGTGGCCTCCTCGTCGGCATCCTCCAGCGAGACCAGTTCGACCTCGGTGTTCTCCTCGACCTCGGGGTCGGCCTCGACGGCGCGCGGCGCCTCGGCGCGGCCGCGCGTGACAGGAGCGGTGATCGGCACGATCTGCCCGGTATAGGGCGAGATCACCGGATCCTTGTTCAGGTCGTAGAACTTCCGCCCGGTGACGGGGCAGATGCGCTTGGTGCCTAATTCAGGTTTCACCACGGTTTCAAACCTCGGGTGGTGATGGAAAGGGTGCTCCCATTGAACTGCTCGCGATGCGGAGTCAAGCCGCATCTTGAAGGCCCGTGGCGGCGATAACGCCCTCGTGCTACGACGGGCGCCCGTCGCGGGCGCGGGAGCCCGGCTCTCCCGCCGGCGCGCGATAACCGTTCCGCAGGATCCGCGCGGCCGCGGTCCCAAAGACAAGGCTTGAGTGATGAGCAGCACCGGACATGACGCCAATCCCGTTCCCGCCCTCGCCCGCCGTTCCGCGGCGCTGAAGGGCCGGGTGCGCGTGCCGGGCGACAAGTCGGTTTCCCATCGCTCGCTCATCTTCGGCGCGCTCACCGTCGGCGAGACCCGCATTTCCGGCCTGCTGGAAGGCGAGGACGTGCTCAACACCGCCAAGGCCTGCGCCGCGCTCGGCGCCACGGTGGAGCGGCTCGGCGAGGGCGAATGGCGCGTCGAGGGCGTCGGCGTCGGCGGGCTGCGCCAGCCGGAAGGCGTGCTCGACTTCGGCAATGCCGGCACCGGCTCGCGGCTGATGATGGGCGTGGTGGCGGGCAACCCGATCACCGCTACCTTCGACGGCGACGCCAGCCTGCGCCGGCGGCCGATGCGCCGCATCCTCGATCCGCTGGAGAAGATGGGCGTGCAGGTGGTGGACGCCGCCGAGGGCGGGCGCCTGCCGCTGACGCTGAAGGGCCCGAAGGACCTGGTGCCGATCACCTATGAGAGTCCGGTCGCCTCGGCGCAGATCAAGTCCGCCGTGCTGCTCGCCGGCCTCGGCGCGCCGGGCGAAACGACGGTGATCGAGAAGGAGGCGAGCCGCGACCATACCGAGCGGATGCTGACCCATTTCGGCGCGCAGGTGACGGTGGAGCCCTATGGCGCGCATGGCCGCAAGGTCACGCTGAAGGGCCGGCCGGAGCTCAAGCCGGCTCCGATCCGTGTGCCGGCCGACCCGTCCTCCGCCGCTTTCCCGCTGGTGGCGGCGCTGATCGTGCCGGGCTCGGACGTGGTCATCGAAGGGGTGATGACCAACCCGCTGCGGACCGGATTGTTCATCACGCTCAAGGAGATGGGCGCCGACATCGTCTTCGAGAACGAGCGCGTCGAGGGCGGCGAGAGCGTCGCCGACATCCGTGTGCGGGCCTCTACGCTGAAGGGCGTGGATGTGCCGGCCGAGCGCGCGCCGTCGATGATCGACGAATATCCGGTGCTTGCCGTTGCCGCCTCTTTTGCCGTCGGCAAGACGCGCATGAACGGTCTTTCCGAATTGCGGGTCAAGGAATCCGATCGCCTGGCCGCCGTCGCCGATGGCCTCTCGGCCGCCGGCGTCAGCTATTCGATCGAGGGCGACGACCTGATCGTCGAGGGCACCGGCTCCGTTCCCGGCGGCGGCGCGGTGGCCACGCATATGGACCACCGCATCGCCATGAGCTTCCTGGTGATGGGCCTCGCCGCCGACAACCCCTTGAAAGTGGACGATATTTCCTTCATCGCCACCAGCTTTCCGAGCTTCCTGCCGCAGATGCGCGGGCTCGGCGCGGTGATCGAGGACGAGGCCGTGGCGGCATGATCATCGCGATCGACGGGCCGGCCGCCTCGGGCAAGGGCACCATCGCGCGCCGGCTCGCCGCGCATTACGGCCTGCCGCATCTCGACACCGGCCTGCTCTACCGGGCAGTCGGTGCCAAGGCCTTGGAAAACAACGTCGATTTCGACGACACGGCGGCGCTGGCGGGGATCGCGGCGGCGCTCGACCTCGCCGCGCTCGACGCCGAGGCGCTGAAGGCCGGCCCGGTGGGGGAAGCGGCCTCGAAGGTGGCGGCGGTGCCGGAGGTGCGCGCCAAGCTGTTGAAGCTGCAGCAGGATTTCGCCCACCAGCCGGGCGGCGCGGTGCTCGACGGGCGCGATATCGGCACCGTCATCGCCCCCGATGCCGAGGTGAAGCTCTTCGTCACCGCCACGCCGGAAGCCCGCGCCGAGCGGCGCTTCAACGAGCTGCTGAAGCGCGGCGAAGAGGTGACGCCGGCCGCCGTGCTGGAGGATATCCGCCGGCGCGACGCGCGCGATTCCGGCCGCTCCAGCGCCCCGCTGGTGCAGGCGCCGGACGCGCAAGTGCTTGATAATACAGGGCTCGACGTCGAGGGAAGCTGGCAGGCGGCACTGGCGCTGGCCGAGCGGGCCCGCGCCGCGGCGGGGCTGTGAGGGCGAACGCGGCAGCGGGGCGGCAGGTGGCGATGGCGGCAGGTAGCAAGAGTAGCGGGACGGGTAGCAAAATCCGTAGCAAAGAGGGTAGCAAGCGGCGTGAAAAGAGTAGCATCCGCCCTGCTACCGGTAGCACCCGTAGCGGGGGTAGCACCCCCGGCGATGTGACCGGCGGCGCGGCCGGCGAGGGGCCGGATTCGCGCCTCGCGCGCGGCATGGTGCGGCTCTCGCAGATCACCGGCCGCTCCGGCGAGGAGGTGATGGCCGCGCTCGGCGAGGTCGCCCCGGATTTCGCCCGCTACATCTTCGAGTTCGGCTATGGCGACGTCTATTCCCGCCCGGGGCTCGATCTGCGCACCCGCATGCTCGCCACCGTGGCCGGCCTCGTGGCGCTGGGCCATGCCGAGCGCGAGCTGACCGTGCATATCGGCTCGGCGCTGAATGTCGGGGCGACGCGGGAGGAGGTGGTGGAGGTCATCATGCAGATGGCGCTCTATGCCGGCTTCCCGGCGGCGCTCGACGCGCTGCTGATCGCCAAGAAGGTGTTCGCCGCGCGCGATGCGGCCCCGCCCGCCGCTCCGCCCCCCGCCGCCCCGCCCGCGCCATGACGCGGCGGCTGCTGGTCATCGGCATCGGCGCGGGGGCGCCGGGCCATCTCACGCTGCAGGCGATCGAGGCGATCAACCGCGCCGAGGTGTTCTTTGTCTTCGACAAGGGCGAGGCGTCGTCCGAGCTGGTGGAGGCGCGCGAGGCGATCCTCGCCGCGCACCGGCGCGCGCCCTGGCGGCTGGCCTGGACGCAGAGCCCCAAGCGCCGGGCCGAGGCGCGCGTGCACCTCGACGGCCGGGACGCCGCCGCGCCCGGTCCGGCGGCGGAATACCGCGCCGGCGTCGCGCACTGGCACGCGGAACGCGCCGCCCGCCTCGCCGCGCGGATCGAGGCGGAGCTGCCCGAGAACGGGGTGGGCGCGATGCTCGTGTGGGGCGATCCCGCGCTCTACGATTCCACCCTGCGCATCCTCGCCGGCGTGCGCGCCGTGCTGGCGCTGGACGTGGAGGTGATCCCCGGCCTTTCCGCCGTGCAGGCGCTGACCAGTGCGCACGGGCTGGTGCTGAACGAGGTGGGGGAGAAGGTGACCTTCACCACCGGGCGGCGCGTGCTGAAGGATTTTTCGCACGAGGGCACCCTGGTCGTCATGCTCGATGACGGCACGGGGCTGGAGGCGCTGATCGCCCGCGAAGCGGAGGAAACCGCCGCCGGCGCCCCGCCGCTCGCCATCTGGTGGGGCGCCTATCTCGGCATGAAGGACGAGCTTCTGATGTCGGGCCCGCTCGCGGAAGTGGGGCCGGAAATCCTGCGCCGCCGCGCCGAAGCCCGTGAGAAGCGCGGGTGGATCATGGATGTGTGGCTGGTGAGGGGGGCTTTGGCGCCGGCTGTCACGGGCGCATAATCGCCCGGCGCGTTGGCCGACCTCGAAGAGGGAATCATGCCCGACCTCGCATTGCCGGCTTTATCTGTTCAGGCTTCCGGTCGCGCCGGACCGGAACCCACCTCCACCCATCCCGAAGAAATGAAAGCCGTCTACGACGTGCGGGTCGGGAAATGGGTGACGCTGCAGGGCAGCGCGCGGATCACGCCGGCGGGGGCGGTGTGCACGGGAATCGCCGTTGCGGCGATCCTGCTCGCCACCGCCGCGCTGGTGCGTGCGGCGCGGCGCTGAGTTCCCTCACCCCTCCCCCGCAAAGGCCAGAAACGCCTCGACCTTCGCCGGGGTGTGGCGGCGGGTGCGGTGGTAGGCGTAGAGCGGGAAGCGCTCGTCGGACCAGTCGGGCAGGACCTGCACGAGGCGGCCGCTTTCCAGCCAGGGCGCCAGGCCGAGCGCGAAGCTCTGGAACAGGCCCTGCCCGGCCTCGCAGGCGGCGAGCGCCGTCGAGGGATCGTCCGTCACCAGCCGGCCGCGCACCTCCACCTGCACGATCTCGGTCCCGCGATGGAACTCCCAGGCGAAGGGTCGGCCTGATTGCGGATCGCGGAATAGCAACGCCTCGTGGCGGGCCACCTCGTCCGGCGTGCGCGGGGCGCCGTGGCGGGCGAGATAGGACGGCGCGGCGCAGGTGACGATGCGCGTCTCCAGGATCTTGCGCACCGCCAGCTTGCCCGGCGCCGGCGGGCCGAAGCGCAGGGCGAGATCGACGCCGCCGGCCATCATCTCCTCGCGGTGATTGCTCGCCATCAGCTCGACGAACAGCTCGGGATGGCGTGCGGTGAGCTCCGGCAGGCGCGGGGCCAGCACCACGCGGGCGAACCACGGATCGGCGCTCAGCCGCAGCCGCCCGCGCACCGCCGCCCGCGCGCCGGCCACCTCCTCCGCCGCCTCCTCGATGCCGGCGAGCAGCGGCGCCACCTCGGCATGGAAGCGCCGGCCCTCCTCGGTGAGGGTGACGGCGCGCGGCGTGCGGTGGAAGAGCCGCGCGCCGACCTGCCGCTCCAGCCGCGCGATCGCCCGGCTGACGCCCGAGGGGGTGAGGCGCACGCTCTCGGCGGCGCGGTTGAAGGTGCCGCTCTCCACCACCGCCATCATCACGCCGATGCCGGAGAGAAGCCGCGCGTCGAAGGCCATGATGACTCCTGATCATTTTTATCAGGATAAGGATGCGCTGGAAGCATCATACCGGCAAGACCAGCATGGGCCATCGCAACACCGGCGCGACGCCGGGGGGGCTCCGCAAGGAGCGCCTCACGAGGAGCGCCGCAGGAGAGAGAGCCATGACCGAGCATCCGACGACCGATCATCTCACGACCAGTATTTCGACGACCGGAAATCCCGGGGCGGGCACGCCCGCGACCCAACTCCTCGCGCCGCAGCCTCTTGCGCCCGCGGCCCCCGCCCTCACCCTTGCCGGCGCCCGCATCGTGGTGCTGGGCGGCAGCTCCGGCATCGGCCTGAAGGTGGCCGAGGGCGCGGCGGCGGAGGGGGCGCGCGTCGTCGTCGTCTCCTCCAACGGCGCCCGGGTGCGCGCGGCGGTGGAGACGCTGCCGGCGGGCAGCGAGGGCCGCACGGCCGACCTTTCCGAGGAGGCGGCGGTGGCCGGCCTGTTCGCCGGGCTCGGCGCCTTCGACCATCTCGTCTACACCGCCGGCGAGGCGCTTTCGCTCAGCCCGCTGGACGGGCTCGACATCGCGCAAGCCCGGCGCTTCTTCGGCCTGCGCTACTGGGGGGCGCTGACGGCGGCCAAGCATGCGCGGGCGCATCTGTGGCCGGGCGGGTCGATTGTCTTCACCTCCGGCACGGCGAGCGCGCGGCCGAAGGCCGGCTGGGCGGTGCCCGCCAGCATCTGCGGCGCCATGGAGGGGCTGACGCGGGCGCTGGCCTTCGAGCTGGCGCCGCGGCGGGTGCGGGTCAACGCCGTCGCGCCGGGGGTGGTGCGCACGCCGCTGTGGCGGGGCATGTCGCCGCAAGAGCAGGAGGCGCTGTTCGCCGGCGAGGCGGCGCGGCTGCCGGTCGGGCGGGTGGCGGGGCCGGAGGAGATCGCGCTCGGCTATCTCTACCTGATGCGCCAGCCCTATGTGACCGGCCAGACGCTGACCGTCGACGGCGGCGAGGCGCTCGCCTGAGCCGGACGGCCGCCCCGGCGACATCGCCGCCCGCAATATCGTTGCCCGCCCTATTCCGCCGCCAGCGTGATGACGTTGGAGGGGGAGCCGTGGGCGGCGCGGTTGTGCCGGCAGAAGGCGATGAACTCCTCCGCCGGCAGCGCCCGCGCGAACAGCCAGCCCTGCGCGAACTCCACCTTGTGGCGGCGCAGATAGGCGGCCTGGGCGTGGGTCTCCACCCCCTCGGCGACGATGCGCAGCTTCAGCGCCCGCGCCATGGCGATGATGTGGTCGGTGACGTGCCGGGTCGGCGCCTCGGTGCCGATGACGTCGATGAAGGACTTGTCGATCTTCAGCGCGTCGACCGGCAGGCGCTCGAGATATTTCAGGCCGGAATAGCCGGTGCCGAAATCGTCGATCGCCGTCATGTGGCCGCGCCGGTGCAGCTCGGCGAGGGTGGCGCGGGCGCGCTCGATGTCGACGAAGCTGCGCTCGGTCGCCTCCAGCCAGATCTGCTGCGGCTCGATGCCGGTGCCGGCGAGCCGGCGCTCCAGCACCGGCAGGATGCGCCCGGAATTGAGGTCGGCGGCGCACAGGTTGATGGCGATGTGCATGAGCCGGTCGCGGCGCAGCAGGTCGCCGAGATCGGCGACGATGCCCTCGATCACCCGGTCGGTGAGGGGATGGATGAGGCCGGTGTCCTCCGCCAGCGGGATGAACAGGTCGGGCCGGATGATCTGCCCGTCCGGCCGCCGCCAGCGCACCAGCGCCTCGGCGCCGACGCAGCGGCCGGTGGCGAGCTCGACGATCGGCTGGTAATGGGCGATGAACTCGCGGTTGCGCACCGCCTGCGCCAGTTCCCCGCGCGGCGACAGCCGCCGGCGCGACAGCCAGACGGCGAGCCCCGCCACCAGGGCGGCGAGAAACAGCGCGATCGGCGCCAGCGCGTATTTCGCCGCGTCGAGATGGTCGAGGAAGCTCTGGCGCGGCCGGGTGGCGACGACGCTCCAGCCATTCGCCTCGCGCCGCACGACGAGGTGGTCCTCGTCGGCCGGGGCGGCCGCCGGGCGCAGATAGGCCGGCGCCGTCTGTACCGGCGTGCCGCCGGGCGCGAAGATCTCGATCCGGGTCTGCGGATGGCCGAGCGGGGCGGCGAAGCGGGTCTGGTCGACCATCGCGGTGTGGCCGCGCAGGCCGAGCACCATCATCAGCCGGCGCGGGTTGAAGTCGGAGGAGAAGTTCACCCCGAGCCGGATGCCGCCCGGCATCGACACCTCCGCCGGCGGGTGCGTGAAGGGTGTTTCGGCGAGGCCCCAGACGTTGCACTGCACGGTGCCGCCGCCGACATAGCTGAGATTGTCGGTGGCGAGCGAATTGACCGTGAGGTCGCGCAGGCGCCGGATGTGGCGCGGCGAGCAGGGCTCGAAATCGGTGGAGGCGATGGACTGGAGCGTGCGCTCGGCGTCGGCGTAGATATCCAGCGTGTTGCCGAGGACCCGATCGGCGGTGCGCCCGAGGCGCTCCTCGTCGGCCGCCGTCGCCATCCGCCACGACAGGACGAGCGTCGCCGCGAGCGGCACGGCGGTGCCGATCACGGCCAGAAGCGCGGCGATGCCTATGACACGCCAGTGACGCACGCAGGGGGTCTCCCTTCGCGGCGTACCGTTCCCGGCGGGCCCGGCAACGCCTTGGACGAGTCGCGGGACGGCGCCCGAGACGCCCTCCCGTCGGCCTAACGCACGTTGATGGGAAACGTTACCACAACTGTGGGAGGAACACTCCCCCCGATACCGGCGGGGCGCACACGCGTGCGCGCCTGTCTCCGAGCGCTGCCCCGAGCGCTGCCCCGAGCCTTGCCATCCTTGAGTTCCTGGGTTATGGCAACGCCGTCCGGGCGCCCTATATGATGGGCGGACGACGGGTGGGCCGGCGATGCGGGATGCGCGTCGCCGCGAGCGTGGAGGCAAGCCCGCCCTCGCCGTGCATCGGCGCCGGTGCCGCAGGGTTACGCCGCAGGCCTCTCAGAGGCCGCGTGCCGGCGTTCCACAAGCGGCCCGACGACACCGTGGCGTATCGTCCGTTCCGCCTTGCAGAACAAGGCGCTGGCGGGAAGGGCGGCCGGTGCCGGATTCCAGATGATTTTCGACCGTTCCGGCGCGATGGCCCGGTTCGGATCATGTACCGCGTTTCCCCGGTCCCGCCGCGTCGAGGCACTGCCCCGCCGCGCGGAGCCGGGTTTCACGTTCCCGACGTCGCGGCCAATGCGCCGGGCTTCGCGAGAGGTTGCACCGGGAAGAGCCAGGTCCCGGTGCCCGCGACGGATGGAACGATCCCCAACCCCGTGCCGGCGCATTGGCGACCAGGAGCATAAATGTCCGCTACTCAATCCCTCAGCGCCGCGCGTGACGATTTCGCCGCGATGCTCGAAGAGAGCTTCAATCAGGCCGAGCCCGCCGAGGGCACGGTGGTCAAGGGCACGGTCGTCGCGATCGAGAAGGACCTCGCGATCATCGACATCGGCCTGAAGACCGAGGGCCGCGTGGCCCTGCGCGAATTCGCCGGTCCCGGCCGCGACCAGACCATCACGGTCGGCGACGAGGTCGAGGTCTATCTCGAGCGCGTCGAGAATGCGCTCGGCGAAGCCGTCCTGTCGCGCGACAAGGCCCGCCGCGAAGAGAGCTGGGTCCGCCTCGAGAAGGCGTTCAACGCCCAGGAGAAGGTCACCGGCGTGATCTTCAACCAGGTGAAGGGCGGCTTCACCGTCGACCTCGACGGCGCCGTGGCCTTCCTGCCGCGCAGCCAGGTCGACATCCGCCCGATCCGCGACGTCGCCCCGCTGATGCACAACCCGCAGCCGTTCCAGATCCTCAAGATGGACCGTCGCCGCGGCAACATCGTGGTCTCGCGCCGCACGGTTCTCGAAGAGACCCGCGCCGAGCAGCGTCACGAGCTGGTGCAGAACCTCGAAGAGGGTCAGGTCATCGACGGCGTGGTCAAGAACATCACCGACTACGGTGCGTTCGTCGACCTCGGCGGCATTGACGGCCTGCTGCACGTCACCGACATCGCCTGGCGCCGCGTGAACCACCCGACCGAGGTGCTGAACATCGGCCAGACGGTCAAGGTGAAGATCATCAAGATCAACCACGAGACCCACCGCATCTCGCTCGGCATGAAGCAGCTGCTCGGCGATCCGTGGGAGGGCATCGAGGCCAAGTACCCGGTCAACGCCCGCTTCAAGGGCCGCGTGACCAACATCACCGACTACGGCGCGTTCGTCGAGCTGGAGCCGGGGATCGAGGGCCTGATCCACGTCTCCGAGATGAGCTGGACCAAGAAGAACGTCCACCCCGGCAAGATCGTCGCCACTTCGCAGGAAGTGGAAGTCGCGATCCTCGAGGTGGATCCGGTCAAGCGCCGCATCTCGCTGGGCCTCAAGCAGACCCTGCAGAACCCGTGGGAAGCCTTCGCCGAGAAGTATCCGGCCGGCTCGACCGTCGAGGGCGAGGTCAAGAACAAGACCGAGTTCGGTCTGTTCCTGGGTCTCGACGGCGACGTCGACGGCATGGTCCACCTCTCGGACCTCGACTGGAACCGTCCGGGCGAGCAGGTCATCGACGAGTTCAAGAAGGGCGACGTGATCAAGGCGGTCGTTCTCGACGTGGACGTCGAGAAGGAGCGCATCTCGCTCGGCGTGAAGCAGCTCGGCGGCGACCCCTTCCAGGATTCGGGCGAGCTCAAGAAGGGCTCGATCGTGACCTGCGAAGTGATCGACGTGAAGGAAGGCGGCGTCGACGTGAAGATCGCCGGCACCGACATGACCACCTTCGTCAAGCGCTCGGAACTGGCCCGCGACCGCGGCGACCAGCGCCCGGACCGCTTCGCGGTCGGCGAGAAGTTCGACGCCCGCGTCACCCTGTTCGACCGCAAGGCGCGCAAGGTGCAGGTCTCGATCAAGGCGCTCGAGATCGCCGAGGAGAAGGAAGCCGTGGCGCAGTTCGGCTCGCAGGATTCGGGCGCTTCGCTCGGCGACATCCTCGGCGCCGCCCTGAAGAAGGCTTCCGAGAAGGCCGAGTGAGGGTTTCCACCCTCACCGCCTGACCGGTGAACAAGACGACGGCCGGCGTGGCGACACGCCGGCCGTTTTTGTTTCGCCCATCGTCTCCGACCTCTCGGATCTTGCCTCCGGCGAGCCCAAGGGCAGGGCCCGCGCAGCCGAAGGCTGATCCAGGATGACGAGGTAGGGGACGAGCGACGGGAAAGAAGCCAGACGCCGTCATCCCCGGGCCGGGCCCGGGGATCCACGCCTCCGCTGCTGGCGGCGATCCTCGCCGATTTCGGCGACCGCGTGCTGCCGATGGATGCGGCGGTGGCGCTGCGGCTCACGCAGCTTGCGGAGGCGGCGCGCCCGCAGGTGGTCGAGCTGGCCGACCTGATCATCGCCGCGACCGCCTCGGTCCATGGGCTCACGGTGCTGACGCGCAACATCCGCCCTTTCACGCCGACCGGCGTCGATGCGCGTGACCCGCCGGCCACGCTGCCGGACGACGTTGGTCCCTGAGCCGCGCCCTGTTTGAAGCCGTCATGCGGCTCCGGTAGCATCACGCCTCCCGCCCCGCCCCCAGGAGGCTTTCCATGCTCCCCATCCCTGCCCTCGACCGCCGGCGCCTTCGGGCCTTCGGGGAGTGATGAGCATGCCGGGCACGTTCGGCCGTTTCATCGTGCGTCTCGTGCTGCTCAGCCGCTGGGCGATGGTGCCGTTGTTCATCGGCCTTGCGCTCGGGCTCGTGTTGCTCGTCGTCGCCTTCGCCATGCGGCTGTGGAGCTTCGCCCTCCAGCTCACCGCGATGAGCGAGACGGCGGTGATCATGGAGCTGCTGACGCTGCTCGACCTCGTGCTGGTCGGCGGGCTGATGGTGATCGTGATCCAGTCCGGCTACGAGAATTTCGTCGAGCGGATCGACCGGCGGCAGGCGCCGGAATCGCCGGCCTGGATGACGCGGATCAGCTTCGCCGGGCTGAAGCTCAAGCTGTTCGCCTCGCTGATGGCGATCTCCGCCATCACCCTGCTCAAGGCGCTGATGCGGCTGGAGACTGATGTGAGCGAGACGCAGGTGCGCTGGCTGATGGCGGCGAGCGTGCTGTTCCTCGCCGCCTATGCGGTGCTCGCCTTCACCGACCGCTTCGCCCGCACCGGCGAGGACGATTAGAGCGTTTCAGGGTTTAGCGGAAACGCTCGAAATCTCCGAGCTGGCGTCTTTTCTTCACGCGAGCCGGTGCCCGCTTCGCTCGAAAATACTCTAGCCCTCCCGCGGCGCGACCACCCGCGCGGGATTGCCGACGACGGTGGCGCCGGCGGGGACGTCGCGCGTCACCACCGCGCCGGCGCCGACCAGCGCGTCGTCGCCGATGGTCACGCCCGGCAGGATGATCGCCTTGCCGCCGATCCAGACATTGCGGCCGATATGGACGGGCCGGCCATATTCCAGGCCCGAGCGGCGGACCTCCGGGTCGCGCGGGTGGTCGGCGGTGTAGATGTGCACGCCGGGGCCGATCTCGGTGCCGTCGCCGATGGTGACGCGCGCCACGTCGAGCACCACGCAGTCGAAATTCAGGAAGACGCCGCTGCCGAGGTGGATGTTGAAGCCGTAGTCGCAGTGGAAGGGCGGGCGGATGCCGGTGCGCTCGCCCGCTGAGCCCAGCCCCTCGCGCACCAGCACCCGGCGCTCGTCGCGCGAGAGGGTGAGCGAGGCGTTGAAGCGGGCGAGCCAGGCGAAATTGGCGGCCTGCGCGGCCTGGATCTCCGGGTCGCCGGGCCGGTAAAGCTCGCCGGCCAGCATCTTCTGCATCTCGGTGCGGGAGGAGGAAGGGGTGTCGGGCAAGGCAGGCCTCGTCGAGGATGTCGCGGGGGCATTCTGCATCGGTCAAGCCGGATGGACCAAGCCGGATGGGTCAAGCCGGGCGGCGGCGCAAAACACGTTGGGTTTCGGGCTTGATAGGTGCGGCGGGTCTCCGGCTCTCGTCATCCGGGACGGCCGAAGACGGATCCGGGATGACGGCTTGAGACAGAGGAACGTCAGGCCGGGCTTGGCCCGGCCATCGACGCCCTGGCGAGGGGCGAGGGGAAGTCCTGGATGCCCGGCGCAGGGCCGGGCCTGACGGCGCTCATGCGGGATGCGCCGGCTCGTCCCGCCGTCGCGACCTCAGCCCAGCTCGGCCCAGCCCTTCAGCTCGCGGCGGATCACCGTCTCCAGCACCGCCATGCCGTCCGGCGTGTCGTTCAGGCATTCGATGAAGTGGAACTTCTCGCCGCCATTGTGGTGGAAGATCTCGGCGTTCTCGCCGCCGATCTCCTCCAGCGTCTCCAGGCAGTCGGCGACGAAGCCGGGGGTGATGACGGCGAGCCGCTTCACGCCGGATTTCGCCAGCGCCTCCACCGTCTTGTCGGTGTAGGGCTGCAGCCATTCCGCCTTGCCGAAGCGCGACTGGAAGGTGAGCCTGAGCTTCTCCTCCGGCCAGCCCAGCTTTTCGCGCAGCAGGCGCACGGTCTTGTAGCAGTAGCAGTGATAGGGGTCGCCCTTCTCGAAATATTCCTTCGGAATGCCGTGGAAGGAGGCGAGCATCAGTTCCGGCTCCCAGTCGAGCTTGCCGAGTTCCGAGGTAATGGAATTGGCGAGCGCCTCGATATAGGCGGGCTCGTCCGGCCAGTGCGGGGCGACGCGCAGCACCGGCTGCCAGCGCATCTTCTTCAGTGCGTCGAAGGCGGCGTCGCACACCGTGGCGGAGGTGGCGGCAGCGTATTGCGGATAGAGCGGCACCAGAAGGATACGCTCGCAGCCCTGTGCCTGCAGCGCCTCGATGCGCGAGGCGACGGACGGGTTGCCGTAGCGCATCGCCCAGTCGAAGACGAGGCGCCCGTCGAGCGGGCCGAGGCTGGCCGAGAGCTTTTCCGACTGCGCGCGGGTGATGGTGCGCAGCGGCCCCTCGTTCCGCTCCTTGTTCCAGATGGTCGCGTAGTCCTTGCCCTTGGCCTGCGGCCGGCGGGAGAGGATGACGACATTGAGCAGGAACCACCACAGCGCGCGGTTGACCTCGATCACCCGGCGGTCGGAGAGGAATTCCTTGAGGTAGCGCCGCATCGACCAGTAGTCGGTGCCGTCCGGCGTGCCGAGATTGACGATGAGCACGCCGATCTTGCCGAAGGCGACGGGCGGATGGCCGGCCGGCAGGCCGCCATCGGGGCCGGGGGTGAGCGCCACGGACGCCTCGTTGACCACAACGGTCTTGTTCATCGGCATACCTCGCCTGACGGAAACCCAACACGCAGCGCGAGCTTATAGGCGGAAGGAGGTGGGTTTCCAACGGTCCCGGCAATTACGCTTTGGGGCCACATCCCGTTAGGAGCAGTGGAACGCGTTACGAAATATTTCGGATCTAGCCCTATTCGGTCTATCTAGGGCGCGGGCGGATGTTTCCTGGAAGGGGACCGTCGGCGAGGAACGGCGCGCCAGCATAGCACGTGAGCCGTTTTGGAACTGACCATTGCGTCTGTGGTATCAGGATGCGACAGGAATCGGTCAGATCTGGTCTGCGGCTCTCAGAATTGTGCACTGTTGGCAGTGGCACGACGTTTGTGGCAGCGAGGACTGGTCTGATATGGCGAAAAAAAGCAGTTTGTCTGGCACATGAAGATATTCAAGAAGGTTGGATCTCGGCGGCACCGGGGTGGAAGCGAGCAGGTTGTCGAGATTGGGCGCCGAATTTTCGACGCGGGCTGGTACGCAAAACAAAACCCGCATCGGATCGAGGGTGATCCGTTCAAGCATTATTTGAAGTTCGGCGATCGCGAAGGGCTCGATCCTTCTCCCTTTTTTTAACCACGTGGTATCGCGAGCAGAATCCCGATGTTGCCGGCGCTGCCGTTAACGCGCTGATCCATTACATCGAGTCGGGTGCCTCAGAGGGGCGCCAGCCGCACCCGCTCTTCGATACGCAGTTCTACGAAGCGCGTTACGTGGATGTGCGCGTCTCGCGGGTAAATCCGCTGCAGCACTACATCGAGAATGGCGCCGCCGAACTGCGCTGGCCGAATGCGCGCTTCGATCCCGAATTCTACATCAAGCAGAATCCCGAGGCGCGCGGCAATCCGCTGCTCCATTATATCGAACAGGGGAGCCGCTACGATCTGCCGACCATACGCGATGATTTCCGCAAGGCCGGGCATCGCGATGCGATTGGGGCGATCGTCGCGCGCACACTGCCGAACGATATCAATCCCAGCGTTCGCATCCCTTTCAGCGGCCGTCATGACATCGCCTTCGATAAGGTTGCTGTCATCGCGCATGTTTTCTATCCGGATGTTCTCGATGGAATGCTGGGCTACATCTCCAATATTCCGCAACCGATGGGGCTGTTCGTTTCAACGGACACTGCGGAGAAGCGCGAACTGATTCTGGAGACTATCGCGAAATTCGACCTGTTCGACGAAGTCGATGTTCGGATCCTACCTAACCGTGGTCGCGACATTGCTCCGAAGTTGATCGGTTTCCGGGATGTCTATGAGCGCTATCCTGCCTTCCTGCATTTGCATTCCAAGAAATCCCCCCATGCTGGCGATGTCTATGCAGGGTGGCGCGATCACCTGCTCGAGGGGCTGATCGGGACCCGCGAAATTGCGCTGTCTAATCTATCGTTGCTTTCCGAAACGCATGTCGGAGCGGTTTATCGGGAGCATGCCAACTTCATCAAGCCGGTCATCAACTGGGGTTACGATTTCGACCTCGCGAAAGATCTGCTGAAACGCGTTGGCGTCCGGCTAGATGCGGCTCACATCCTCGAATTCCCGTCCGGGTCGATGTTCTGGGCACGCTCGGAAGCGATACGTCCACTGCTCGATCTCGGGCTGGACTGGGACGACTTTCCCCCTGAAGAGGGACAGATAGACGGCACTTCGGCTCACGCCATCGAGCGTTGCATGCTCTATTTCGTTGAGGCTGCGGGTTTCCAGTGGCGCCGGACGACGCTTGCAGCGACGGGCAAGCCGGTAGCCGCACGGCGTTTCCGCTCGCTATTGTCGTCGAACGATGATCTGGTGCCGCTTGCCCAGACATCGATACCTGAAACACTGCGCCTGATGGCGGTGAAGACGGAGAGCAAAGCCCGACGCTTGAATCTTCTCGTTCCGACCCTGCGGCCAGAGCATATTTTCGGTGGAATATCGACGGCGTTGAAAGTCTTCCTCGAGCTTGGTGCGGCCGGCGACGTCGATCTACGCATTCTGGTGACAGAGACGTCCGTCGAGGGCGAACTGCCGATATCCCTACGGGCCTTTGACGTGCAGAAGCTTGGCATGGAAACCGGCGGGCACCAGGTCGTTGTGGACTGCTCGGACCGCCTTTACGCTGAACTGGAATTGAGTGAACAGGACGTCTTCGTAGCAACGGCGTGGTGGACAGCGGCGAACGCGTTTCGCCTACTCGAAAAGCAAAAAGAATTCTTCGAATCCGCTCGCAAAGTCATCTATCTTATTCAAGACTACGAATCGAATTTCTACGGCTGGTCGGGTCGTTTCGCACTCGCGGAAGCCACATATCAATATGGCTATGACACGGTGGCGGTCTTCAATTCGGAAGAGCTCGCCAATTTCTTTTCGCAACGATACAGCTTTTCATCGAGCTACATGCTTCCCTATTCACCGAACGAGAAAATTGCGGCGGCCCTGGCACCAGTGCCGCGCGAGCCTATCATCCTCTTCTATTCACGCCCGTCTGCGACGCGCAATTGCTTTGAGATAGGTCTTGATGGTATCGCGCTCTGGGCCCGCCGTAACCCGACCATTGCGGCAGACTGGAAGCTTTATTGCATCGGCGAGAGATTTCCGGAGCAATTGCTGCCTCGGCTGCCGGAGGCCCTGATCACCGGCAAGATGCCGCTGGAAGAGTATGCCGGTCTGCTCAGCCGGGCCTCGGTCGGAGTATCGCTGATGCTCTCACCACATCCGAGCTATCCCCCGCTAGAAATGGCCTTCGCCGGGGTACGGACGATCACCAACGGCTACGAGTGCAAGGACCTGACGCAGCGTAGCAGCCTGATCTCGAGCCTTGACGTGGTGACCGCTGAACATTTGGCGGATGAGCTCGAACGCGTGGTCGGAAAGGCCCTGTCCGATCTGAACAAGGTCACGGCGATCCGCACGCCCATCGCCGATCTTTCATCGAGCGCACCGCGTTACGCAGCGCGTGATGTGCTGGAGGCCGCTTTTTCATGAGAGGCTGCCGAGGCGCGCCGCCGCGCCTCACCGCACCAGGATGTTGCGGAACTGCCAGGGATCGCTCGTGTCGATGTCCTCGGGGAACAGGCCGGGGCGGCCGTCGAGGGGGGTCCAGTCGGTGTAGTAGCCCTTCACCTTGCCGAGATAGGGCTTCTGGATCGCCAGGCAGCGGCGGTAGTCCATCTCGTCGGTCTCGACGATGCCCGCCTCCGGGTTCTCCAGCGCCCACACCATGCCCGCGAGCACGGCGGAGGTGACCTGAAGGCCGGTCGCGTTCTGGTAGGGCGCGAGCTTGCGGGTTTCCTCGATGGTGAGCTGCGAGCCGTACCAGTAGGCGTTCTTCTCGTGGCCGAAGAGCAGCACGCCCAGCTCGTCGCGCCCGTCGACCACCTCGTGCTCGTCGAGGATGGCCCAGTCGCCGGAGAACTTGCCCTCATTGCCGAAGGTCTCGTGCCAGGACAGCAGCGCGTCGTTGCAGGGGTGGTAGGCGTAGTGGCAGGTCGGGCGGTAGGCGACCTGCGCGCCGTTGCGCACCGTGTAGTAGTCGGCGATCGAGATCGACTCGTTGTGGGTGACAAGGAAGCCGTGCTGCGGCCCGAGGCTCGGGCACCAGGTGCGCACCTTCGTCGCCGCGCCGGCCTGCATCAGGTAGATCGCCGCGCCGGAACCGAAATTATGGGTGTGGCCGTTGGCGGGCATCCACTTCTCATGGGTACCCCAGCCGAGCTCGGCCGGCTGGAGGCCTTCGGAGACGAAGCCCTCGACCGACCAGGTGTTGACGAATTTGCCGAAGGGGCGCGGGTCGCGGGCGCGCTGGGTGTCGCGCTCGGCGATGTGGATGCCCTTGACGCCGACGCGGCTCATCAGCGCCGCCCAGTCCTCGCGGCTGGCGGGCTCGTCGAAGGCGAGGCCGATGTCGCGGGCGAGGTCGACCAGCGCCTGCTTCACGAACCAGGACACCATGCCGGGATTGGCGCCGCAGGTGGAGACGGCGGTCGGCCCGCCGGGATTGCGGCGCTTGGCCTCCAGCAGCGTCTCGCGCAGCGCGTAGTTGGAGCGGCTGGCCGCCGTGGCGTCCTTGTCGAAATAGAAGCCGAGCCAGGGCTCGATCACCGTGTCGATGTAGAGCGCACCGCATTCGCGGGCGAGCGTCATGATGTCGACCGAGCCGGTGTCCACCGACAGGTTCACGACGAAGCCGCGGCCGCCGGTGGTGAGCAGCGGGGTGAGCACCTCGCGGTAGTTTTCCCGGGTGATTGCCAGCTGCAGGAAGCGGATGCCGCGCTCATCGAGCAGGGCGCGGTTGTCGTCCACCGGATCGATGACGGTCAGGCGATCCTTGTCGAAATCGAGATGCCGCTCCAGCAGGGGCAGGGTACCGCGCCCGATCGACCCGAAGCCGATCATCACAATGGGACCGTCGATTTTTCCGTAGACCGGCCAAACTGACATTCTCGGGGGGACTCCTTTGGTTCCGAGGGACAGGAAAGTGCGGGGGCACCATGGGATGCCGCAGCGTGCCGCGTCAATGGTGACGGGCACGTGACGGGGCGTGGGCGGGTTGCAGGGGTAATGCGGGTGGGGAAGGCGGGTCGGCCGGCTATGGCTCCGAATGCCGACGCTCCCGCGGAAGCGACGTCATGGCCGGGCTTGTCCCGGCCATCCACGCCTTCCTTTCACCCGCAAAGTCGTGGATGCCCGGCCCAAGGCCGGGCATGACGGTCTGCGAACGGGACGCGCCCGTCCGGGATGACGACAAGAGGAACGCAGCCCTACGCGTCGCTCGCCAGCACGTGGTTGCGCACCAGCGGGTAGACCTGGCCCTTCCAGCGGCGGCCCGAGAACACGCCGTAATGGCCGACGCCGGCCTGCAGGTGGTGGCGGCGCAGATGCGGGCGCAGCGAGGAGCAGATGTCCTGCGCGGCGACGGTCTGGCCCACGGCGCAGATGTCGTCGCGCTCGCCCTCCACGGTGAGCAGCGCGGTGCGGCGGATGGCGCGGAAATCGATCCTTTCGCCGCGATAGGTGAGCACGCCGCGCGGCAGCTCGTGCTCCTGGAACACCTTGGCGATGGTCTCCAGATAGAACTCGGCGGCGAGGTCGAGCACGGCGAAATACTCGTCGTAGAAGGTCTTGGCGGTGTGCGCCTTCTCGTGCTCGCCCATGGCGAGGTTCTCGAACAGCTCGACATGCGCCTTCACGTGGCGGTCGAGGTTCATCGCCATGAAGGCGCCGACCTGCACGAAGCCGGGATAGACCCGGCGGCCCGCACCGGCAAAGCCCGGCGGCACGGTGGCGATGAGGTTCTTCTCGAACCAGTCGAGCGGCTTGGAGGTGGCGAGCTCGTTGACCTTGGTCGGGTTGATGCGGGTGTCGACCGGCCCGGCCATCAGCGTCATGGAGCGCGGCTGGGCCGGGTCGTCCTGCTGGGCCATCACCGCCGCCGCGGCGAGCACCTGCACGCAGGGCTGGCAGACGGCGAGCAGGTGCCCGCCCTCGCCCATCGCCTGCGTGAAGCGGATGACGTGCTCGACATAGTCGTCGAAGCCGAAGCCGCCGGCGGCGAGCGGCACGTCGCGCGCATTGTGCCAGTCGGTGACGTAGACGTCGTTCTCCGGCAGCAGGGTCTTCACCGTGTCCTGCAGCAGCGTGGCGAAATGGCCGGACAGCGGGGCGACGACGAGGATGCGCGGCTGCGGCTGGTCGATGTCCTTGGCGAAATGCAGCAGCGAGCCGAAGGGCAGCGCCAGCGCCACCTCCTCGCGCACCTCGACCTCGCGGTTGCCGACCGTGACGCGCTCGATGCCGAAGGCGGGGCGGTGGTGGCTGAGGCCGGCGCGCTCGATCATCTCGAAGGCGGCGGAGAGATTGCGCAGCACGGCGCTGTCGCCGAAGCCGCCCATGGCGGTGCTGAGGACCCGCCGGGAGAGGCGCGCCGCCACGCGGACGGGATCGAACAGATCGGTCTGGGCCTGATAGGCGGCGTAGATCATCGGCGGCGGGTCTTGTGGCAGGAGGTGGGGCGGCCGGTGAGGCAGCGGGTGATGCGGTTCGCGCGGCGCGGGCCGGGCGGGAGGATTAAGGGCCCGCCCCGGGGAGAGGACAGGTTAGCGGGCGCGGGCGGTGCGGGCGATACGACGAAGGACGCGCCGCGGGGCGCATCTAGGGTGGAATCGTAAGGGGTGAACGGCGCGCTTGCCAAGAGCGGGGCTTTCAGGCGGTTCCGCCGCGCCGCTTCCGGGCGGCTTCGCCCGGTCCGCCGGGGCGTCCCGGCGGGCGCCGGATCGGGAATGGCACGAATAGTGTTTGCCCTGCGGCAACCGATCATCATCGCCCACCCGACACAGGACGCACGCCCATGGCCGCCGCCCCGACCTCCAAATCCCGCTCCGCGCCCCGCGCCAAGCCCGGATCGCGAGCGAAGACCGGGGCCGAGGGACCCGCTGCCAAAGAGCCGGTTGCCAAGGCGCCCGTCACCAAGGCAGGCGTTGCCAAAGCAGGCGTTGCCAAGGCAGGTGTCGTCAAGAAATCGGCCGTCCCGTCGAAAACCGCCACGGCAACACCCTCCGCGCCCGCCCCGGCGAAGGCGGGAAAGCCGTCCGCGCCGAAGGGCGCGAAACCGGCGGACAAGCCGAAGACCGGACCGGCGGCCGCTGTGGCGACGGCCACGCTGACGATCAGTAGCAAGAACTATTCCTCATGGTCGCTGCGCGGCTTCCTGCTGTGCCGGCTGGCCGGGCTCGACATCGCCGAGGCGCGGGTCTCGGCCGAGGATCCCTCGATCCGCGCCGAGCTGCTGCTGCAATCCTCCTCCTTCCTCGTGCCGCGTCTCGACCATGACGGCCTGCGCATCTGGGACACGCTGGCCATCGGCGAGTACCTGCATGAATTGAAGCCAGAGGCCAGGCTTCTGCCCACGGATCGCGCAGCGCGGGCGCATTGCCGCTCCATCGCCGGCGAGATGCATTCGGGCTTCGCCAATCTGCGCTCGGCGCTGCCGATGAACATCAAGGCGCGCCATCCCGGCTTCAAGGTGTGGACCGGCGCGCAGGGCGACATACTGCGCATCGTCACCATCTGGACCGGCTGCCTGAAGGCCTATGGCGGGCCGTATCTGTTCGGCGCGGCGCCGACGCTGGCGGACGCGATGTACGCGCCGGTGTGCTCGCGCTTCACCACCTATGACGTGCCGCTCGACCCGGCGAGCCGGGCCTATTGCAGGACCATCCTGGCGCTGCCGGCGATGAAGGAATGGACCGCCGCCGCGCTGGCCGAGCCGGACGAGCTGGAGGAGCTCGACGTCGAGTTCTGAGGAGGAGGCGGTTCCCCGAGACGTGGATGGCCGGGACAGGCCCGGCCATGACGTCGTTTGGGCGGTGGCGGTTGTGACGGGAATACCGTCATGCCCGGCCTTGGGCCGGGCATCCATGACTTTGTTCGGAACCGGGAAACGATCTAGCGCAGTATTTCCTCATAGAGATCGCGCCATTCGGCATTGCCCGCGTGAATGAGCCGTACTTTCCAGGCACGGGGCCAGTGCTTGATGTTCTTCTCGCGCTGGATGGCGGCGGTAATGTCGTCATGGCGTTCGAAATAGACGAGGGATTTCAGCCCGTGCCGCCGGGTGAAGCCGTCGACATTGCCCTCCCGATGCTCCCAGACGCGGCGGGGAAGATCGGAAGTCACGCCGACATAAAGGGTGCCGTTCGGCCGGTTGGTCAGGATGTAGACGAAGCCACCCTTCATGTCGCCAGCATGGCAATCGTAGATGGCCGGGACAAGCCCGGCCATGACGTCGTTCAGATGGGGGAGGTACGCATTCGCCGGTGCTAGTGCGCCTCGTCCCAATTCGAAGCCGCGCGGGCGTCGACCTTCAGCGGCACCTCGAGAGCGACGGCCGGGAACGGCGCCAGCTCCATCACCTCGCGCACCACCGGGATGGTGGCGCCGACCTCGTCGTCCGGGACCTCGAAGATCAGCTCGTCATGCACCTGCAGCAGCATGCGGGCGGAGAGCCCCGCCTTCTCCAGCGCCGGTTCCATGCGCGCCATGGCGCGGCGGATGATGTCCGCCGCCGAGCCCTGCAGGCGGGCGTTGATCGCCGCGCGCTCGTTGAAGGCGCGGATGGAGGGGTTCTTGGCGGATATGTCGGGGTAGTGGCAGCGCCGGCCGAACAGCGTCTCCACATAGCCGTGCTCGCGCGCGAAGTTGCGGGTCTCGTCCATATAGGCGCGGATGCCGGGGAAGCGCTCGAAATAGCGCTTGATGTAGGCGCCGGCCTCCTCTCGCGGGATGGAGAGCTGGTTGGCGAGCCCGAAGGCCGAGATGCCGTAGATGATGCCGAAATTGATCGCCTTGGCGCGCCGGCGCACCTCGCCGGGCATGCCCTCGATCGGCACGCCGAACATCTCGGACGCCGTCATCGCGTGGATGTCGAGCCCGTCCTGGAAGGCCTGCCGCAGCGAGGGGGTGTCGGCGATCTCGGCGAGCAGGCGCAGCTCGATCTGCGAATAGTCGGCTGAGATCAGCTTGTGGCCCGGCGCGGCGATGAAGGCCTGGCGGATCTTGCGGCCTTCCTCGGTGCGCACCGGGATGTTCTGCAGGTTCGGCTCGGAGGAGGAGAGCCGGCCCGTCGTGGTGGCGGCGAGCGCGAAGGAGGTGTGCACGCGCCCGGTCTCGGGGTGCACATAGCCCGGCAGCGCGTCGGTATAGGTGGATTTGAGCTTCTGCAGCTGGCGCCAGTCGAGGATGCGGCGCGGCAGCTCATGGCCCTGCTCGGCCAGTTCCTCCAGCACGTCGGCGCCGGTGGACCAGGCGCCGGTCGGGGTCTTGCGGCCGCCGGGGATCTGCATCTTGCCGAACAGGATGTCGCCGAGCTGCTTGGGCGAGCCGGGGTTGAAGGTCTCCCCCGCCATCTCGGAGATCTCGGCCTCCAGCCGGCCCATCCCTTGAGCGAACTCGCCGGACAGGCGCGAGAGCATCTGCCGGTCGATCGTGATGCCGCGCGCTTCCATCCGCGCGAGCACGGTGACGAGCGGGCGCTCCAGCGTCTCGTAGACCGTGGCCTTGCCCTCGGCGGCGAGGCGGGGCTTGAGCACCTGCCACAGGCGCAGCGTGACGTCGGCGTCCTCGGCAGCGTAGTCGCTCGCCTTGTCGATGGGCGCGCGGTCGAAGCGGATCTGTCCCTTGCCCTTGCCGCAGATCTCCTCGTACTTGATCGGCGTGTGGCCGAGCCAGCGCATGGAGAGCGGGTCCATGCCATGCGGCGAGGCGCCGGCGTCGAGCACATAGGAGACCAGCATCGTGTCGTCATAGGCGACGAGCTCGATGCCGAGGCGCTTCAGGATCAGCCAGTCATATTTGAGGTTCTGGCCGATCTTGAGCACGCCGGGGTGCTCCATCAGCGGCTTGATGGCGGCGATGGCGTCGTCGAGCGGGATCTGGTTCGGCAGCAGGCCTTCGCTGAACAGGCCCTCGTCGCCGCCCTTGTGGGCGAGCGGGACGTAGCAGGCCTCGTTCGGCGCGGTGGCCAGCGAGAAGCCGACGATCTCCGCCTGCATCGGGTCGAGGCCGGTGGTCTCGGTGTCGACCGCGATGAGCCCGAGCTCGAAGGCGCGGGCGACCCATTCGCGGAGCCGCTCCAGCGTGGTGACGGTCTCGTATTTCGAGCGGTCGACCGGCGTGGTCGCCGCCTCCTTGATGCGGGCGGCGGAAAGCGCCTGCGGCGTGAAGCCTTCGCCGAGGGCCGCGGCCGCCTCGGTCGGGATGGCCGGTTCCTTCGTCTCCGGGTCGAGCCCGGCGGCGAGCAGCGCGGTCTCCGCCCCGCCCGCGCGGAGGCCAGGGTCGGGCTCGATGGCGCCGGCGTCGATCTCGTAGGCCTCGGCGACGCGGCGGGTCAGCGTGGTGAACTCCATCGCCTTGAGGAAGGCGATGAGGCGCTTGCCCTCCGGCTCGACCACGGCGATGTCGTCGAGCGGCACGTCGAGCGGCACGTCGCGCTTGAGCGTCACCAGCTCGCGCGACAGCCGGGCCTGATCGGCGAACTCGATGAGGTTCTCGCGCCGCTTGGTCTGCTTGATCTCGCCGGCGCGGGCGAGCAGCGTGTCGAGGTCGCCATATTCGGCGAGCAGCTGGGCGGCGGTCTTGATGCCGATGCCCGGCACGCCCGGCACGTTGTCGACCGAATCGCCGGCGAGCGACTGCACGTCGACCACCTTCTCGGGGCCGACGCCGAACTTCTCGACCACCTCCCCGGCGCCGATGGCGCGGTCCTTCATCGGGTCGTACATGCGCACGCGCGCATCGACGAGCTGCATCAGGTCCTTGTCGGAGGAGATGATGGTGACGAGCGCGCCCTTGGCCTTGGCGAGTTCGGCATAGGTCGCCATCAGGTCGTCGGCCTCGTACTTGTCCTGCTCGACGCAGGCGAGGTCGAAGGCGCGGGTGGCCTCGCGGATGAGCGGGAACTGCGGGCGCAGGTCCTCCGGCAGGTCCGGGCGCTGGGCCTTGTAGAGCGGGTAGATGTCCTTGCGGAAGGTCTGCTCGGACTTGTCGAACACGACCGCCAGATGCGTCGGCTTCGGCTCGAAGCCCTGCGCCCGCACCAGCTTCCACAGCATGTTGCAGAACCCCGCCACGGCGCCGACCGGGAGCTTGTCCGAGGTGCGGGTCAGCGGCGGCAGCGCGTGATAGGCGCGGAAGATATAGGCGGAACCGTCGATCAGGACGACGTGGTCGCCGGCTTCGACGGGATCCTGGCGGGGGTCTTGCTCGGGCATTCGGGGCTCCGTTGGGAGCGGGCAAGCCCACCCCAATTCTCGATTGCCTGAGCTGTGCTCAGGCGGGCGCACGATGCCCGAAGCCCACCGGCCGGGCAACCATCCCGGCCCTCTTCCGAGCACCGTCATGCCCGGCCTTGTCCCGGGCATCCACGACTTCATGCCCGGAGCGACGGAAGTCGTGGATGGCCGGGCCAAGCCCGGCCATGACCGTGTTCGTGGGTGGCCCAGGCGCGGCGAGGATGACGCCGCGCCTTCCCGGCGCTACAGAGCGCGCAGGAAGTGAACCATGCCCCGCTACAAGCTCACCATCGAATATGACGGCACGCCCTTCGTCGGCTGGCAGATCCAGGCCGAGGGAGCGAGCGTGCAGGGCGTGCTGGCCGAGGCGGTGAAGCGCTTCGCCGGCGAGGCGGCGGCGGTGCACGGGGCCGGGCGCACCGATGCCGGCGTGCACGCCACGGGGCAGGTCGCGCATGTCGAGCTCACACGCGACTGGCGGCCGGACACGGTGCGCGACGCCATGAACGCGCATCTGCGCCCGCATCCCGTCGCGGTGCTGGCCGCCGAGCGTGCGGCGGACGATTTCCACGCCCGCTTTTCGGCCGTCGGCCGGCGCTATGTCTACCGCATCATCGCCCGCCGGCCGGACCTCGCGCTGGAGCGCGACCGGGCGTGGCGGGTGCTGCGCCCGCTCGACGCGCAAGCGATGGCGCAGGGCGCTGCGCGCCTCGTCGGCCGGCACGACTTCACCACCTTCCGGGCGGTGGGCTGCCAGGCCGCCTCGCCGGTGAAGACGCTCGACCGGCTGGAGGTGGAGACGGTGCCCGTCGAGGGGCCGGGCATGGAGGTGCGGGTGCACGCGGCGGCGCGCTCCTTCCTGCACCATCAGGTGCGCTCCATGGTCGGCACGCTGGTGAAGGTCGGCGAGGGTGCCTGGACGCCGGACGACGTCACCGCCGCTTTGGAGGCGAAGGACCGCACGCGCTGCGGCCCGATGGCGCCGGCGGCGGGGCTCTATCTGGCGGAAGTGACGTATTGAGGCGCGCCGGCCTGAGGTCGGCGCCGCGCCTCAGAGCTTCGGCAGGGCTTCCATGAAGCGCACCGGCGCGCCCTGCGCGGGCGTGAGCAACTCGCCTTCCCACATGACGCGGGCGCCGCGCAGCAGCGTGCCGACCGGCCAGCCCGTCACCTCGACGCCGTCATAGGGGGTCCAGCCGGGCTTGGAGGCGATCCAGCCGTTGCGGATGGTCTCGCGGCGCTTGAGGTCGACGACGGTGAAGTCCGCGTCGTAGCCGACGGCGATCCGGCCCTTGGTGGCGATGTTGAAGATGCGGGCCGGACCGGCGCTCGACAGGTCAACAAAGCGCTCCAGCGTCAGGCGGCCGGCATTCACATGGTCGAGCATGGTGGGCACCAGCGTCTGCACGCCGGTCATGCCCGAGGGGCTCGCCGGATAGGGCTTGGCCTTCTCCTCCAGCGTGTGCGGGGCATGGTCGGAGCCGAGCACGTCGACGACACCCTCCGCGAGGCCGTGCCAGAGCGCGGCGCGGTGGCGCGCCTCGCGCACCGGCGGGTTCATCTGCACCAGTGAGCCGAGCCTGGCGTACCAGCTCGCATCCATGGTGAGGTGGTGCGGCGTGACCTCGACGGTGGCGACGTCCTTGTGGGCGCGCAGGAACTCGATCTCCTCCTGCGAGGTGACGTGCAGCACGTGCACGCGCTTGCCCTCCTCGCGGGCGAGGTTGACGAGGCGGGTGGTGGCGGTGAGCGCCGCGATCTCGTCGCGCCAGACCGGATGCGAGGAGGCGTCGCCCTCCACGCGCAGATGCTTGCGCTCGTCGAGGCGCGGCTCGTGCTCGCAATGGAAGGCGGCGCGGCGGCGGATCACCTTGAGGATGGCGCGCACGCCGGGATCGTCGGCCACCAGCAGCGAGCCGGTGGAGGAGCCGATGAACACCTTGATGCCGGCGGCGCCGGGCAGCATCTCCAGCTCCGGCAGATCCTTCACATTGTCATGGGTGCCGCCGACGAAGAAGGCGAAGTCGCAGTGCATGCGGCCGGTGGCGCGGGCGATCTTGTCTTCCAGCGCGCTCGCCGAGGTGGTGAGCGGGTTGGTGTTCGGCATCTCGAACACGGCGGTGACGCCGCCCATGACCGCCGCGCGGGACCCCGATTCGAGGTCCTCCTTGTGCTCCATGCCGGGCTCGCGGAAATGCACCTGGGTGTCGATGACGCCGGGCAGGAGGTGCAGGCCGGTGCAGTCCACCGTCTCGTCGGCCCGGTCGGGCGAGAAGGAGCCGATGCCGGCGATGCGGCCGGCGCGGATGCCGACGTCGCGCGCGCCGATGCCGTCCTGGTTCACCACCGTGCCGCCCTTGAGCAGGAGATCGAAGGTCTCGGTCATGATGATGTCCTCGCCGGTGATGGAACGCGGGTGGTGAGCGCGCGCACGCTCTTACGCCATATCCCGCGCCAGCGGAACGCCCGTGGCGCCGGGGCCGGGCGTTCGTCGGGCGCGGGTCAGGTGAGCCCCGGGAACAGGGCGCGCAGGCTCGCCACCAGCATTTCCATGGCGATCGCCGCCAGCACCATGCCCATCAGCCGCTTGGTGACGGTCATCACCGTGGGCGAGAGCACCCGGCCGATGAAGGGGCCGGCGATCAGCGTCGTGCCGAGCAAGGCGAGGAAGGCGAGGATGCCGATGGCCAGCGCGGCGTAGTCGCCGGTGTGCTGCGCGGTGTCGGCATAGACGATGAGGGCGGAGATGGTGCCCGGCCCCATCAGGATGGGGATGCCGAGCGGATAGAAGGCGACGTTGCTGGCGCTGGCGAAGGTCGCCTTCTCCGCCCCCGAGCCACCATGGGTGGCGCTGTCCTCGCCGTGCAGCATGGACAGGGCGATGAGCAGCACGATGAGCCCGCCGGCGAGGCGGAAATGGTTCACGTCGAGGCCGAAGAAGCCGAGGATCGCCTGCCCCGCCACCGCCGAGACGAAGCAGCCCACCGCCACCGTGGCGAGCACGAGGATGGCGGTGCGGCGCTGCTCGCCCTCGCTCATGCCGGAGGTGAGCGACAGGAAGATCGGCAGGTTGGCGATCGGGTTCATGATCGCGAACAGGGCGGCGAAGACCTTGGCGGCGAAGGCGAAATCCATCGGTGCTGCTCTCTCCCTCCGGCAGGGCGGGCCGTGCCTTTGTCCAGTCGGGCGTGGCGGATGCCGGTCCTTGTAGCAGGAACCGCGCACCTGCGTCCGCCCTCGTCATGCCTTCGAGGACGCGGGACGGCGGTGCCGGAGGGCGCGCCGGCGCATGCCCGCTCCGCCCGCCGCGCTCTTGTGCGGGCCGCGCGGGCGTGGCAATCCGCCTGCATGCAAGCCGATGTCCAGATCCCCTCCGTCCCGCCCATCGTCGCGTCCTTCGCCGATCTCGCGCCGCGCTACGACCTCGTGCTGTGCGATGTCTGGGGCGTGCTGCACAACGGCGTCGTCGGCTCGCAGCCGGCCGCCGACGCGCTGAAGCGGGCGCGGGACGCCGGCACGACGGTGATCCTCGTCTCCAACGCGCCGCGCCCGGCCGAAGGGGTGGCGCGCATCCTCGACGGCTTCCGCATCCCGCGCGACGCCTATGACGCCATCGTCACCTCCGGCATGGTGACCAACGCGCTGCTCGGAGCCCGGCCGGGCGTGAAGATGTGGCATCTCGGCCCGGAGCGCGACCTCGGCATCTATGACGGGCTCGACCTCACCCAGACCTCCTTCGAGGCGGCGGAGCTGATCGTCTGCACCGGCCTGTTCGACGACACGGTGGAGACGCCGGAGGACTACGCGGCGACGCTGAAGGCGGCGCGGGGGCGCAACCTGCCCTTCATCTGCGCCAATCCCGACATCGTGGTGGAGCGCGGCGGCGACCTGATCTGGTGCGCTGGGGCGATCGCCGAGGCCTATGCGGAGCTCGGCGGCGACGTGGTGTTCTGCGGCAAGCCGCACCGGCCGATCTACGAGACCGCCTTCGCCACCGCCTCGAAGCTGCGCGGCGAGCCGGTCGACCCAGCCCGCGCCATCGCCATCGGCGACGCGCTGCGCACCGACCTCGCCGGGGCGCTGGGCTTCGGCATCGACTGCCTGTTCGTCGCCGCCGGCATCCATGCCGGGGAGCTGGGCCTCGAGAACGGCTCGCAGGTCGACCCCGGGGCGCTGGCGCGCCTGCTGGCCGACGGCCCCGGCCGGCCGGCGGCGGTGACCACCCGCCTCGTCTGGTGAGGGGCTTCCGGCGGACCCTTCCCGACGTGCTCTTTCTCGGCGTGCTTGCGGGAAACCCCGATTGACGGCGGCGCGGGCCGGCGCCACTTATCGCGCGTGCCGCGCCGCCGGCATGCCGACCCCTCCGCCGTGCCCTTTCCGCGTCCGGTGACATGACCCACGCTGCCGCTTCCCCGCACCCCTTCATCGTCCTGCGCGACGGGCAGGTCCTGCCCCCCGGCCTTGCCGCGCCCGTCGTCGCCATCGGCAATTTCGACGGCGTGCATCGCGGCCATCGCGCGGTGATCGGCACCGCCGTGGACCAGGCGCGCTCGCTCGGGCGGCCGGCGCTGGCGGTGACCTTCGAGCCGCATCCGCGCGCCTTCTTCCGGCCGGAGGAGCCGATCTTCCGGCTGACCCCCGAGCCGATGAAGCTGAAGCGCCTCGCCGAGACCGGCCTCGACGGCGCGGTGGTGCTGACCTTCGACGCCGGGCTCGCCGCCAAGGACGCGGAGAGCTTCGTCGCCGACATACTGGTCGGCCGGCTCGGCGTCTCCATGGTGGTGGCGGGCTACGACTTCCATTTCGGCAAGGGGCGCGGCGGCTCGCCGATCTTCCTGCGCGAGGCGGGGCGGCGGCACGGCTTCGCCGTCGAGATCGTCGCGCCGCTGCTCGACGAGGGGGCGCAGGTTTCCTCCAGCGTCATCCGCGCCGCGCTGGCGCAGGGCCGCGTCGAGCAGGCCGCCCACATGCTCGGCGCGCCGTGGGAGGTGGAGGCCGAGGTGATCCACGGCGACAAGCGCGGGCGCGAGCTCGGCTATCCCACCGCCAACATGCGGCTCGACCCGGCGGTGACGCTGGCCCACGGCATCTACGCGGTGACGGTGGAGATCGACGGCGTGCGCCACAAGGGCGTGGCGAGCTTCGGCCGCCGCCCGACCTTCGACGACGGCGCGCCGCGGCTGGAGACCTTCATCTTCGATTTCAGGGGCGACCTCTACGGGCGGGTGCTGCCCGTCGCCTTCCACGCCTATCTGCGCCCCGAGCTGAAGTTCGACAGCATCGACGCGCTGATCGCGCAGATGAACGAGGACAGCGCGCGGGCGCGGGCGGCGCTGGACTGAGCGCCGCGCCAGCTCCCTGAGCCGACGCATTTTTCTTTACGCCGGCGGCCGCCTCGCTCGAAAGCGCGCTAGAGCTCCGCGCTGCCCGGCAGCTCCGCCGCCAGCGCGTCGAGCGCGAGGCGCACCTTCACCGGCAGATGCGGGCTCGCCGGCCACAGCGCGTGGGTGGAGAAGACGAGGCGCGGCAGGTCCGCCAGCAGCGGCACCAGCGTGCCGGCATGCACGCGGTCGCGGATGAGCCAGCAGGGCAGCCAGGCGAGCCCGTGGCCGGCCTCGGCCGCCTCCGCGATGGATTCGAGATCGTCGAAGCGCAGCCGGCTCGGCGGCGTCGCCTCCACCGGCCCGCCGGGCAGCGGGAAGGTCCACGCCTTCACCCGCCCGTCCCGCGCATAGGTGATGGCGTGATGGCGGGACAGGTCCGCCAGCCCCGCCGGCGCGCCGTGGACGGCGAGATAGGCGGGCGCCGCGCACACCGTCATGCGCTGCAGGCCGACCGTGCGGGTCATCAGCCCGCTCCCGTCGCCGATGGCGCCGTTGCGGATGGCGAGGTCGTAGCCGTCGTCCACCACGTCCACCAGCCGGTCCGACAGGGCCATGTCGATCTCCAGCCGCGGGTGGCGGGCGGCGAGCCGCGCCAGCACCGGGGCGACGCAGCGCCGGCCGAACAGCAGCGGCATGGCGACCCGCAGCCGGCCGACGGCCTCGCGCCGGCCGGATTCCAGCGTCGAGCGGCCGGCGCGCAGCTCGTCCAGCGCCCGCACGCAGCGCTCGTAATAGACCTGCCCGTCGGCGGTGAGGCTCTGGCGGCGGGTGGAGCGGTGGAACAGGCGGACGGCGAGGCGCGATTCCAGCCGCGCCACCGTCTTGGCGACCGCCGAGCGCGTCAGCCCCATGCGCTCGGCGGCGGCGGAGAAGCTGCCCGTCTCCACCGAGGCCACGAAAACGTCGATGCCGGCGAGAACGTCGCTCATGTCGATTGATGCTCAAAATTCGCCAATGATGGGAAAACCTATCGCAACCGGAGCCTTATGCTCAACGATAACGTCCGTCCGACATCGATTTTGGTCAAGGAGCGAATGATGACGGACAGGATGCGACGCTGGCAGATCGACGATTACGGCCGGGCGGCGCTGGCGCTGAAGGAGGTGCCGGTGCCGCGCCCCGGCGCCGGCGAGGTGCTGGTGAAGGTGGAGGCGGTCTCGCTCAACTATCGCGACACGCTGGTGATCGCGAACGGCCTCGGCGCGCCGCTCGACTTCCCCTTCACGCCGGGCTCGGACCTCGCCGGCACGGTGGTGGCGGCGGGCGAGGGCAGCCGCCGTTTCGCCGAGGGCGAGCGGGTGATCTCCACCTTCTTCCCCGGCTGGATCGACGGGCTGCCCAGGGGGGATTCCGCGACCCTGCCCTATCAGGCACTCGGCGGCGCTTATCCCGGCATGCTGGCGGATTATGTCGCGCTGCCGGAGGAATGGCTGGTGCGCGCGCCGCGGACGCTGGCGCCCGAGGAGGCCAGCACCCTGCCCTGCGCGGGCCTCACCGCCTGGTTCGGCCTCGTCGAGCGCGGGGGCCTGAAGGCGGGCGAGACGGTGCTGGTGGAAGGGACGGGCGGCGTCGCCCTGTTCGGCCTCGCCATCGCCCGGGCGCATGGCGCCCGCACGATCGTCGTCTCCGGCAGCGCCGGCAAGCTGGAGCGGGCGAAGGCGCTCGGCGCCGACATCGGCATCGACCGCACGGCCGGCGACTGGGTGGAGGCGGTGCGCGCGGCGACCGGGGGCTATGGCGCCGACCATGTCCTGGCGCTCGCCGGCGGGCCGGCGCTCGGCCGGGCGGTGGAGGTGGCGGCGATCGGCGGGCGCATCGCCCAGATCGGCATCATCGAGGGATTCGATGCCGCCCTGCCGCTCGGCCCGCTCATGCTCAAGCAGCTCACCCTCAACGGCATCGGCGTCGGCCATCGCCGGGCGCTCGAGGATCTGGTGCGGGCGGTGGACACGGCCGGGCTGAAGCCGGTGATCGACGCCCGCTACCGGCTGGAGGAGCTGCCGGCGGCGCTCGACCATCTCGAACGCGGCGCCTTCGGCAAGATCGTGGTCACGCCGGGCTGAGGGCCGGAGCCCGCGAACGGCCTTCGCGCCCTTGCACCGCCCCGGCGCTGCGCTTAAACCGTGCGGCGAGTGTAAGGAGCGCGTGATGACGAGCCGCAACAGCGATGGTCGCAGCGAGAACGAGGCCGCCGGCGAGAGCGCGGCCCGCGATTATTCGTCGACCCTGTTCCTGCCGCAGACGGATTTCCCGATGCGCGCCGGCCTGCCCCAGCGCGAGCCGGAGCTGCTGGCGCGCTGGGAGCGCATCGACCTCTACGGCCAGCAGCGCAAGGAAGGCGAGGGGCGCCCGCGCTTCGTGCTGCATGACGGCCCGCCCTACGCCAACGGCAACATCCATATCGGCCACGCGCTGAACAAGATCCTGAAAGACGTGGTGGTGCGCTCGCAGGGCGCGCTCGGCCACGATTCGAACTACGTGCCGGGCTGGGACTGCCACGGCCTGCCGATCGAGTGGAAGATCGAGGAGCAGTACCGCGCCAAGGGCAAGAACAAGGACGAGGTGCCGGTCGTCGAGTTCCGCCAGGAATGCCGTGCCTTCGCCGAGGGGTGGATCGACGTCCAGCGCGCCGAGTTCAAGCGGCTCGGCGTCGAGGGCGACTGGTCTCACCCCTATGTGACCATGAGCTACGACGCGGAAGCGCAGATCGCCCGCGAGATCGTGAAGTTCGCCGGCAACGGCCTGCTCTATCGCGGCTCCAAGCCGGTGATGTGGTCGGTGGTGGAGCGCACCGCGCTCGCCGAGGCGGAGGTCGAGTACCACGATCACACCTCGACCACGATCTATGTGAAGTTCCCGGTCACCGGCTATCGCGAGAGCGACGCCACCGCCGGCGGCCTGCCCAAGGGGCTGAAGCCGGCGAGCGAGGCGGACGACATCCACCTGTTCCCCTCCTATGAGGGCGCCAGCGTGGTGATCTGGACGACCACGCCCTGGACCATCCCCGGCAACCGCGCCGTCGCCTTCTCCAAGGACGTCACCTATGCCGTCTACGAGGTGACGGAGGCGCCGGCCGACAACTGGGCCAAGGTCGGCGAGCATTTCATCCTCGCCGACAAGCTCGCCGGGGAGGTGTTCAAGGCCGCCCGCGTCACCGGCTGGGAACGCCGCAAGGAGGTGGACCCGACCCATCTCGTCTGCGCCCACCCGCTGGCCGGCGTCGAGGGCACGAAGGGCTATTTCGACTTCCCCGTGCCGGTGGTGGCGGGGGACTTCGTCACCGACGAGACCGGCACCGGCTTCGTGCACATCGCCCCCGGCCACGGCGCCGACGACTTCAACCTCTACATCGCCGAGAGGCTCGGCGAGGTGCCGCATACCGTTGGCCCGGACGGGCGCTATTACGACCACGTGCCGCTGTTCGCCGGCCATCGGGTGATGGACGACAAGGGCAAGGACGGCGACGCCAACGACGCGGTGATCAAGGCGCTGGCGGCCGCCGACAAGCTGATCGCGCGCGGCCGGCTGAAGCACCAGTACCCGCATTCCTGGCGCTCCAAGGCGCCGGTGATCTTCCGCAACACGCCGCAATGGTTCATCGCGATGGACAAGGACATCGCGGCGGCGGACGGCTCCTCGACGAAGGGCGACACGCTGCGGGCGCGCGCGCTCGGCGGCATCGCCGGCGTCGACTGGGTGCCGGCCTCCGGCGAGAACCGCATCACCGGCATGATCGAGAACCGCCCGGACTGGGTGGTCTCGCGCCAGCGCGCCTGGGGCGTGCCGATCGCCGTCTTCGTGAAGGACAGGGGCGACGGCACGGTCGAGATCCTGCGCGACGAACAGGTCAACAGGCGCATCGCCGACGCCTTCGCGGCGGAAGGGGCCGACGCCTGGTACAAGGAAGGCGCCGCCCGGCGCTTCCTCGGCAACGATTACGACGCCAATGAGTGGACCAAGGTCGACGACATCCTCGACGTCTGGTTCGACAGCGGCTCCACCCATGCCTTCACGCTGGAAGTGCGCGCGGACCTGAAGGTGAACCGCGCCTTCACCGGCGGGCCGGACCGGGTGATGTACCTCGAAGGCTCGGACCAGCATCGCGGCTGGTTCCATTCCTCCCTGCTGGAGAGCTGCGGCACGCGCGGGCGCCCGCCCTACGACGTGGTGCTGACCCATGGCTTCGTGCTCGACGAGCAGGGCCGCAAGATGTCGAAGTCGGTCGGCAACGTGGTCGCCCCGCAGGAGGTGATCAAGTCGTCGGGCGCCGACATATTGCGCCTGTGGGTGTGCGCTTCCGACTATTCCGACGACCTGCGCATCGGGCCGGAGATCCTCAAGACCACGGTCGAGACCTACCGCAAGCTGCGCAACACGCTGCGCTGGCTGCTGGGCTCGCTGCACCACTACCGCGAGGCCGAGCGCATCGCCTATGCCGACATGCCGGCGCTGGAGCGCATGGTGCTGCACCGCCTCGTCGAGCTCGACGCGACGGTGCGCGAGGCCTATGCGGCCTTCGACTTCAAGCGCGTCAACGCGGCGCTGACCGCCTTCATGACCAGCGAGCTGTCGGCGTTCTATTTCGATGTGCGCAAGGACGCGCTGTACTGCGACCCGATCTCCTCGGTGACGCGCCGGGCCTGCCTGACCGTGCTGGACGAGGTGTTCAACCGGCTGGTGGTCTGGCTGGCGCCGATCCTGCCCTTCACGGCGGAAGAGACCTGGCTGTCGCGCTTCCCCTCCGAGACCGGCTCGGTGCATCTCGTCACCTTCCCCGAGACGCCGGCCAAGTGGCGCGACGACACGCTCGCCGATGAATGGCGCAAGATCCGCCTCGTGCGGCGCGTGGTGCTGGGGGCGCTGGAAGTGGAGCGCGCGGCCAAGCGCATCGGCTCCAGCCTGGAGGCGGCGCCGGTGATCCATGTCACCGACCCCAACCTGTTCGCGGCGGTGAGCGCGGTCGACCTCGCGGAGGTGTGCATCACCTCCGACGCGCATCTGGTGCCGGACGAGGGGCCATCGGGCGCCTTCCGCCTGCCGGACGTGCCTGGCGTCGCGGTGGTGGCGGCGAAGGCGGTGGGCGAGAAATGCGCCCGTTCGTGGAAGATCTCGCCGCTGGTGGGCACCGATCCCGAGTTCCCGGACGTGACGCCGCGCGACGCCATGGCGCTGCGCGAGCTGGCCGCCGCGCGGCGGGCGGCGGAATGATGCGGCGCGGGTGAAAGCGCGACGATGAAGCTCCGCCTCGCCGGTCCGCTGACGCTCTATGGCGGCCTGTTCGCCCTCGCCGCACTGGCGATCGACCAGGGAACCAAGCTCGCCGTGCTCCACGGCGTCGATTTCGGCGAGACCGGCAAGGTCACCCTCACGCCGTTCCTCGACATCGTCTACGCCTGGAACACCGGCATCAGCTACGGGCTGTTCGCGCAGGGCGTGGACGGCTGGTGGCTGCTGGGCGGGCTGAAGATCGTCGCGGCGGTGGTGTTCTGGTTCTGGCTGGCGCGGGTCGACCGCCGGCTGGAGGCGGCCGCGCTCGGGCTGCTGATCGGCGGCGCGCTCGGCAACGCCATCGACCGCGTGGCCTATGGCGCGGTGTTCGACTTCGTGTCGCTACACGCCTTCGGCTATTACTGGTATGTGTTCAACCTGTCCGACGTGGCCATTGTTGCCGGTGTCGGGCTGCTTTTGTATGATTCATTTTTCGGGGACGCCGCAAAATAGCCGCCCTGGAATGACATCGGAGCTTCCGCACGCTTGAGCGGGGCCCGTCGGCGCGGCCTTCACGCCGCCCACGGACGATCCGCAGGAGACGACCGGATGATGAGACGACACCTTGCGACCCGCACCCGGCTGCTGGCCGGAACCGCGCTGTTCGGTGCCCTTCTGGCCGGGGCGCCGGCCTACGCCCAGGAAGACTCGGACCTTAACCTGACCGGCAAGCTCCTCACCGCGATCGGCCTCGTGGCGCCGCCGCCGCCGGATATCGACTATCGCGAGCGCGCGCCGCTGGTGGTGCCGCCGTCCGGCGACGCGCTGCCGCCGCCGCGCGATGCCGGCGCCATGGCGCAGAACCCGGCCTGGCCCAAGGACCATGACACGGTGGCGCGGCAGAAGGCCATCGCCGCCGAGCCGGTGATGCGCGACGAGACCGACACCGCCCACCGCGCGCTTTCGCCCTCGCAGCTCGAGCGCGGCGCCAAGATCGGCGGGGCGAGCGGCAGCGGCTTCGCCAACCGCCGCAAGAACGACGACAACCGGCTCTCGCTCAACCAACTCGAATTCTTCGGCTGGACGAAGAAGGAAGAGAAGATGGAGTTCGAGGGCGAGCCGGACCGCGAGCTGCTGACCCAGCCGCCGGTGGGCTACCAGACGCCCGCGCCGGGCGCCGCCTATGGCGTGGTCGCCGACCGGCCGGAAGAGAAGCAGTGGAGCCTGCCGAGCTGGTTCGACCGCACGCAGTCGAACAAATAGGTCCCGGCGGAACATTCGGGTTCCGGCAGAGACCCCTGCCGCACTTCTGCCGCGTCTCACTTCGCGGTGATCGGGCGTCGCCACGCTTCGCATGAGCGGCGCCCCGTCGCTACATTGCGCCTGCGATCCCCGCCCCGCGCCGCCCTTCCCGGCGGCACGCCAGATGGCGCCTTCCGGGACGGACGCCGAAACGGATGCCGCTGTGACTGGAAGAATCATGCCCGCACTCATGCTGATCGCCGGCGCTGCCGCCGGCGCCGCCGGACTTGCCGCCGCCGCGCCCCGCGCCGAGGCGGCGGAGGTTTCCGAGTTCACCCTCGACAACGGCATGCAGGTGGTGGTGGTGCCCGATCACCGGGCGCCGGTGGTCACCCACATGGTGTGGTACCGGGTCGGCTCGGCCGACGAGCAGCCCGGCAAGTCCGGCATCGCCCATTTCCTCGAGCACCTGATGTTCAAGGGCACGGCCACGCACCCCGCCGGCGAGTTCTCGCAGGTGGTGTCCAAGCTCGGCGGCCAGGAGAACGCCTTCACCTCGCAGGACTACACCGCCTATTTCCAGCGTGTCGCCAAGCAGCATCTGGGCACGGTGATGGGCTTCGAGGCCGACCGCATGACCGGCCTCGTGCTGACCGACGAGGTGGTGCTGCCCGAGCGCGACGTGGTGCTGGAAGAGCGCCGCATGCGCACCGACAACGACCCCAGCGCGCAGCTCTCCGAAGCCGCGCAGGCGGCGATGTATGTGAACCACCCCTACGGCCACCCGATCATCGGCTGGGAAGACGAGATCAAGCAGCTCAACCGCGAGGACGCGCTCGCCTTCTACCAGCGCTTCTATACGCCGAACAACGCGATCCTCGTGGTTGCCGGCGACGTGGAGCCGGACGAGGTGAAGAAGCTCGCCGAGGAGACCTACGGCAAGGTGAAGCCGCGCGCCGAGATCGCCGAGCGCGAGCGCCCGCGCGAGCCGGCGTCGCGCGCCGAGCGCCGCCTCGTGCTGGCGGACGGCCGGGTCGGCCAGCCGGCGCTGTCGCGCAATTATCTCGTGCCGGCCTTCCGCAACGACAAGCAGGAAAGCGTGGCGCTCGACGTGCTCTCGCAGGTGCTTGGCGGCGCGACCGGGCGTCTCTACCGCTCGCTGGTGGTGGAGAAGGGCCTCGCCGCCAGCGCGGGCGCCTGGTACCAGTCGACGGCGCTCGACGACACGCGCTTCGGCATCGCCGTCACCCCGCGCCCGGAGGTGACGATGGAGGTGCTGGAGAAGGCGCTCGACGAGACCCTCGCCGCGCTCGCCAAGGACGGCCCCGATGCCGGCGAGCTGGAACGCGCCAAGACCCGGCTCGTCGCCGATGCGGTCTACGCGCAGGACAACCAGGCGACACTGGCGCGCATCTACGGTGCCGCGCTTGCCACCGGCTCGACCGCCGAGGACGTGAAGGACTGGCCCGATCAGGTCAAGCGCGTCACCGCCGAGGAGGTGCGCGACGCCGCCCGCCGCTGGCTGGTGCCGGCGCGCGCGGTGACCAGCCAGCTCCTGCCGGCCGGTCCGGCTTCGGGCCCGACGCCGGCCGCGGTCGCTCCGCCCGCCGAAAGCGGCCATGCCCGCCCGGAGGACCGTTCGTGAGCGGCCCGTCGGCCGGCCGGGCGCCGCGCGGCGGACGCCCCGGCCTTCTCCGCTCCTTCCTTTCCCTCGCCGCCGCGGCCACGATCATGACCCTCGCTCTCGCGCCCACTTCCCCCGCCCAGTCCGAGACCACGCGCATCCAGCGGGTCATCAGCCCCGGCGGCATCGAGGCCTGGCTGGTGCACGACACGACGCTGCCGCTGGTGGCGGTGGAGGTCGCCTTCCTCGGCGGCGCCGCGCAGGATCCCGCCGACAAGCCCGGCGTCGCCAATCTCGCCGCCTCGCTGCTCGACGAGGGCGCCGGCGACCTCGATTCCCGCGCCTTCCAGGACCGGATGGCGGAAAAGGCGATCGAACTGCGCTTCGACGCCTCGCGCGACATGACGGGCGGCTCGCTGCGCACGTTGTCGGAGAATGTCGACGAGGCGTTCGAGCTGATGCGGCTGGCGGTGACCGCGCCGCGCTTCGACGACGAGGCGGTGGAGCGCATCCGCCAGGGCCAGCTCGCCATGCTGCGCCGGCGGCTGAACGATCCCTCGACGCTGGCGAGCCTCGGCTGGTCGGCCCGCGCCTTCCCCAACCATCCCTATGGCCGCCCGGTCTCCGGCACGCTGGAGAGCGTGCCCGCCATCGGCCGCGACGAGCTGAAGGACTATGTCCGCCGCACCGTGGCGCGCGACAACCTGAAGATCGCGGTGGTCGGCGACATCACGCCGGAGAAGCTGGGCCCGGCGCTCGACCACATGTTCGGCGCGCTGCCCGCCAAGGCCGAGCTGACCCCGGTGCCGGACGCGGTGCCGCAGGGGCTCGGCACCGAGGTGGTGAAGGAACTCGACGTGCCGCAGACCTCCATCGTCTTCGGCGGCATCGGGCTGAAGCGCGACGATCCGGACTTCATCCCGGCCTTCGTGCTCAACCACATGCTCGGCGGCTCGGCCTTCTCCTCGCGCCTGTTCAAGGAAGTGCGCGAGAAGCGCGGCCTCGCCTATTCCGTCTACAGCCATCTCGCCCCGCTCGACCACGCGGCGCTGATCCTCGGCGGCACGGCGACCAAGAACGACCGCGCCGGCGAGTCGATCGAGCTGATCCGCTCGGAATACCGCAAGCTGCTGACCGACGGGCCGACCGAGGCCGAGCTGGAGGACGCCAAGAGCTACCTGATCGGCTCCTTCGCGCTGCGCTTCGACAGCTCCGCCAAGGTCGCCTCCCAGCTCCTGCAGATCCAGATCGACGATCTCGGCATCGACTATATCGACAAGCGCAACGAGCTGGTCGGGGCGGTGACGCTGGACGACATCAAGCGCGTGGCCGCGCGGCTGAACGAGAACCCGGCGCTGCTGTTCAGCCTTGTGGGCAAGCCGGCGGGCCTCGTCCCGAACAAGGGGGGCTGAGACCCGCCTTGCGCCCGTTGTGCGGCTCCCGCCTTGCGCAGGACCGCCGTCACGGGCCATTCTCTGCCGCCCGTCGCCTGCTATAAGGGCGGCGGGACGTGACAGTTCGAAAGATCGGCCGCCGGCGCCTTGGGGAAATGACGCGCCGCGGCCCATCCAGCCGGTGCGGCGGGGAGTATGCGTATGGGTATCAGGGACGAGCGGAACGGAACCGACGGGGAAGCCGGGCGGCGCGCCGAGAGGCGGGGCGGGCCGGGCAGAACCCTCCTTCTCCTTCCCGCGCTCGCCCTGCTGCTTGCGGGCTGTGCCGGCAACGGCGTTGGCGGCGGCGACGGCAATGAGGGCCCGATGGGCTCGGGCAATTCCGGCGGCCAGGGCCTGTTCGGCTCGACCATGCAGACCACGACGGTGGCGCGGAGCCCGTCCGGCGGGAACACAAGCGGCGCCGGCACGGCGGCGGTGACGCCGGGCGATGCCGATGCGTCCGAGTTCACCTGCCCGCCGGTGCAGGTGCGCGGCGGCGCGGCGGCCTGGCAGGTGACCGACCCGCAGGACGGAGCGGTACGCTACCAGGCGACGCTCGGCCAGTTCTCCCGCGAATGCCGCTTCACCGCGCCCGACATGACCATGCGCGTGGGCATCCAGGGCCGCGTCCTGCTCGGTGCGAAGGGCGGACCGGGCAAGGTCAACGTGCCGATCCGCGTCGCCATCGTGGAGGAGGGCCCGACGCCCAAGTCGGTGTGGACCCAGTTCTATTCGGTGCCGGTCGAGATCGGTCCGGGCGTGCTGCAGGTCGATTTCAGCCTCGTGGCCGATCCGAGCTTCCCGCGGCCGACGCCGGCGCTGTCCGAGCGCTACGTCGTCTATGTCGGCTTCGATCCGCAGGGCGCCAACGAGAAGCCGCAGCGCCAGCGCCCGCCGGCGCAGGCCCGCCCGCGCACCCAGTCTCAGCCGCAGGCCCAGCAGCAGCCCCGCCAGCCGACGCGCCAGACGCAGACGGCACCCGCCGCCGCTCCGGTGCAGACGACGGCCCCGGCTGTGCAGGCCGCGCCCGCCGCTCCGGTGCGGACCGTGGCGCCGGCTCCGGCGTCGAACGATGGTGACACGCAGTGGATCGGCGCCCCGGCGCCCTCCACCGGCACCTTCTCGCAGTAAGGATCTGGAAGAAGCGGGACGAGGCGTCTCACGCCTCGTCGGACGGCTTCTCGATCACGGCGCCGGGATGGATCCGGCCGGCGGCCGGCCGCTCGCCATGGCCGATGTCCGAATGGCCCTTGCGGATGCGGCGGACCACCATCCAGATCAGCAGCGCCACGAAGGGCACCGCAATGGCGGTGACGATGCCGACGTCGTAGTGCAGGCCGATGGCCTCGGCCCGCGCGTGCAGCCCCTCCAGCGTGTAGTGCAGCAGGCTGATCACGTAATAGGAGATGGCGGCGACCGACAGGCCCTCGACCGTCTGCTGCAGGCGCAGCTGCATGCGCGCACGGGCGTTCATCGAGCGCAGGAGGTCGCGGTTCTGCTGCTCCAGCTCGACGTCGACGCGCGTGCGCAACAGGTTGGCGGCGCTGGTGAGCTTGACCGACAGATTGGCCTGGCGCTGCTCGATGGCCTGGCAGGTGCGCATCGCCGGCTGCAGGCGGCGGGTGAGGAACTGCTGCCAGGTCGGATAGCCCGAGATCTGCCGCTCGCCGATGGTGGTGAGGCGCAGGTCGACGATTTCCTGATAGGCGCGGGTGGCGCCGAAGCGGAACAGCGAGGCGGCGGCGTCGGCTTCGAGCTGCGCGGCCAGCGAGGTCAGCGCGTCGAGCAGCTTGTTGTTGGCGGCCAACCCCTCGCTGCGGCGCATCTCCTCGGTGAGCGCGCCGAGCTCGTTCTCGATATGGGCGACGGTCGGCGCGAGGCGCTGGGCCTCCGGCAGGCCGAGCAGGGCGAGGGTGCGGTAGGTCTCGACCTCCAGCACGCGCTGGACGAGCGCGCCGGCGGCGTCCGCCGTCATCCCGCGGTCGCGCACGAGGATGCGCACGAAGCCGGAGGGGTCCGGCTGGAAGTCGGTGGCGATCTCGGCGAAGCCGTCCTCGACGTCCGAGCGGGCGAGGCTGGTGCGGTCGAACAGCCGGTCGAGCGGCAGCGCGTCGGCGGTGTCGGTGACGAGGTGCAGGTCGACGGCGACCAGCAGCGGGCCGGGCTGCGGCAGCTGGGTGAGCACGTCGGCGAGGCTGGCGGCGGAGGGCTGGAACGGCAGGCCGCCCTCGATCACGTCCTCCGCCGGCAGTTCCCAGGTGTAGGTGGTGAATTCGGCGTGGCGCTCCCAGCGCAGCACGGCGCCACCGAAGGCGACGCGATGCTGCTTGGCGTCGCGCGACGGCTCGGGCTGGCCGCGCGCCAAGCACAGGGCGGCGAAAGCGGCGCGGTCGGCGAGCGCCTGGGCACGGTCCACGAGGAAGGCGACGTGGAGGATGCGGGCCGGCGTGGAAATCGCCACGAAGGGGCGGGCATGCAGTTCCGCCAGCACCGGCGCGCGTAGCGGGTGATCGTAGAAGGCCTTGCCGGCCGGGGCCGTCTGTCTTGCCGTCACGGGGTCGCTCCCCTCATGGCCGCCCGGAAAGACCGGGGCGGCGGAACCGCGCGCCGCCCAGTGGGTTGCACGCTGGTGGAGCGCTGGCAAGAGGCATCTGGACGCGGGTGCAGCGCACACCAAGGACGCGGCGGTGGGCCTTCTCCCGCCAGCTTCCGCGGCGTGAGTGTTGCGGATTGGCATCAGCCTTTTGGCAAAGAGGAGACGGGGCGGGCTCCGCCATAAGACGGCCCAGAAACCATTTGCAAGGGCCGGGGGGCCAGCGCATGAAGTTCGTAGTTGTTTCGGGATTTGTGACAATGAGATTCTCGCGAGCCTGGGCCTTTTGCCTCGCCATTGCCGCCATCCTCGCCGTTTCCCTTTCCGTTCCGGCCGAAGCGCAGTCGCGCCAGCAGCAACAGCCGCAGCTGCGCGTCTATCTCCTGCGCGGTCTCGCCAACATCTTCTCGCTGGGCATGGACGACCTTGCCGCCAAGCTCAACGCGCGCGGCATCCGCGCGAGCGTGCACCCCTATGGCGACTGGCAGGCGCTCGCCAGCCAGGCGGTCGCGCAGGCGGGCACCGGCAAGCGCCGCGCGCCGGTGATCATCATCGGCCATTCGCTGGGCGCCGACGCCGCCGTCTACATGGGCAACAAGGTGAGCGGGGCCGGCGTGCCGGTTCCGCTGGTCGTGACCTTCGATCCCGTCAACCCGAACACCGCCTCGGCCCGCATCGGCAAGGTGGTGAACTATTATCAGGCCGGCGGCTCCGGCAAGCCGGTGTCCGGCCCGCGGGTCGAGAACATCGACCTCACCAATTCCGGCTCGCTCAGCCATTTCAACATCGACAAGGCGGCCGACCTGCACCAGCGCGTCATCGCGATGATCCAGCGTCCGCAGCGCCCGGTGGCGCGCCGCAAGCCGAAGCCGGCGGCGACGCAGAACGTGGCGGCGCCCGCTCCGGCGGCGAGCCCGGTTTCGGCGCCGGCCGCCACCCCGGCGGCGACGCCGGCCAGCGTGCCCGCCACGCCGGCTTCCGGCTCGTCGACCTCCAGCTCGACCGCGGGAGCCGAGACGGCGGCCGCGGCCAGCGCCACGTCGGCCGGTACCGGCACCTCCAACTGACGCCTTTTCCGGCCGTCGCGGCCGGGACGAAAAAACGGCGCGGCGCCGCATCGGCCCGCGCCGTCGTCATTTCTGGCGTCGCTCGCGAGGGGGCAGCCCTCGCTTGGCGGTGCCGTCAGGCCGGGACCACGGAGAAGACGACGAAGGTGTGCAGCTCGCCATCCTCGTCGCGCAGCGAGACATATTCGCCGGGCGCGAAGGCGTGGTCGCCGAAGCGATAGCCGGTCTCGTCGTCGTCGCTGGCGTTCTGCTCGTAGTCGAACACCCAGCTCGCACCCGAGACGCCGCCGGCGCGGCGCACCAGATAGCCACTCTCCGGCGTGTCATTGCCCCAGAAGCGGGTGACGGTGCAGGCCTCGCGCACGTCCTTCCAGGCCTCGGCGTCGATATGGCCGCTCGCGTCCAGCGGCGCGACGAATTCGTAGCCGTGGCGGGCACTGCCGTCCGGGAAGTCCTTCGAGCGGGCCAGATGCAGGCGGATGCGCTGAAGCTCCCGCGTCTCGGCCCTGGTATCGGTGGCGGCGGCGTCGGTCATGCGCGTCTCCTTATCTGTTGCTTGGGCCGGGACCTGCGTCCGGTCGGCCATCTGCGAAAGCCCTACGACCTAGAGGTGCGCGCTTCCTTGATCCGGCGCAAGGGGCGGCGGATGACCCGCGCGAAGCGCTGCGGGCGAAACGGGAATTCGCCCTTGGTCTAGTTTTTTTACCATAGGAAGGTTAGACGCTTTTCCCTAGAATAGGTCGAAACCAGAAACGTCGCCGTTCAAGGGAGAAGCGCCATGTCGGGCCTCGTCATGCCGGAGCCGAAGGCCGATGTCCTGGCCCGCCGCTCGCAGATCATCGCCGACCTGCGCGCCATCGTGCCGGGTGAGGGCGTGATCGACACCGAGACCGAGATGCGCCCCTTCGAGAGCGACGGGGTGACGGCCTATCGCCAGCTTCCCCTCGCCGTGGTGCTGCCCTCGACCACCGAGCAGGTGTCGAAGGTTCTCGCCTACGCGCATGCGAACGGCATTCCCGTGGTGCCGCGCGGGGCGGGCACCTCGCTGTCGGGCGGCGCCCTGCCGCTCGCCGACGGCATCCTGCTCGGCATGGGCAAGTTCAACCGCATTCTCGACATCGACTTCGCCAACCGCAGCGTGGTCGCCCAGCCGGGCGTGACCAATCTCGGCATCACCACGGCGGTGGCGCATGAGGGCTTCTATTACGCGCCCGACCCCTCCTCGCAGATCGCCTGCACCATCGGCGGCAATGTCGGCGAGAACTCCGGCGGCGTGCACTGCCTGAAATACGGCCTGACCACCAACAACGTGCTCGGCGTCGAAATGGTGCTGATCACCGGCGAGATCATCCGCGTCGGCGGCAAGCATCTCGATTCCGGCGGGCTCGACCTGCTCGGCCTCATCGTCGGCTCGGAAGGGCTGCTGGGCGTCGTCACCGAAGTCACCGTGCGCATCCTCAAGAAGCCGGAGACGGCGCGCGCCGTGCTGCTCGGCTTCCCGTCCTCCGAGGCGGCGGGGGCGTGCGTGGCCGCCATCATCGCCGCCGGCATCATCCCCGGCGGCATGGAGATGATGGACCGGATGATGGTCCACGCCGCCGAGGCCTTCCTCGGCGCCGGCTATCCGCTGGATGTCGAGGCGCTCCTGATCGTCGAGCTGGACGGGCCGGAGGCGGAGGTGAACCACCTCATCGACCGCGTCGCCGAGATCGGCAACGGGCTCGGCTGCATGACGCTGCGCGCCTCCACCAGCGAGGAGGAGCGCGTCGCCTTCTGGGCCGGGCGCAAGGCCGCCTTCCCGGCGGTGGGCCGCATTTCGCCGGACTATCTGTGCATGGACGGCACCATTCCGCGCAAGGCGCTGCCGGAGGTGCTGAACCGCATGGAGCAGATGTCGGAGAAATACGGCCTGCGCTGCGGCAACGTCTTCCACGCCGGCGACGGCAACCTGCACCCGCTGATCTGCTACGACGCCAACAAGCCGGGCGAGCTGGAGAAGGCGGAAGCCTTCGGCGCCGACATCCTGCTGCTCTGCGTCGAGGTGGGCGGGGTGCTGACCGGCGAGCACGGCGTCGGCGTCGAGAAGCGCGACCTGATGCCCTCGATGTTCGACGAGACCGATCTCGCGCACCAGCAGCGGCTGAAATGCGCCTTCGATCCGGACGCGCTGCTCAACCCCGGCAAGGTGTTCCCGGTGCTGCACCGCTGCGCCGAACTGGGGCGCATGCACGTCTCCGGCGGCAAGCTGCCCTTCCCGGACATTCCGCGGTTCTGAGGCGAGGTTTCGAGCGTCTGCCCATGGCCACCCTCCTCGTCCGAAACGCCACGGTGCTCGTCACCATGGACGGCGCGCGCCGCGAGATCGCGGGCGGCGGGCTGTTCGCGCGCGACGGCGTGATCGAGGCGGTCGGGCCGGGCGACAGCCTGCCGGCCAGCGCCGACCGGGTGATGGACCTTGCCGGCCATGTGGTGCTGCCGGGCCTGGTCAACGCCCACCATCATCTCGACCAGACGCTGACGCGCAACCTGCCGGCGGCGCAGAACGTCAACCTGTTCCGCTGGCTGAAGGCGCATTACCGGCTCTGGGCGGCGCGCACGCCGGAGGCCTCGCGCACCGCCACGCTCGTCGGCCTCGCCGAACTCGCCCTGTCCGGCTGCACCACCTGCTTCGACCACGCCTATGTCTTTCGCAACGGCTGCCGGGTCGACGACCAGATCGGCGCGGCGCGCGAGATCGGCCTGCGCTTCATGGTCTCGCGCGGGTCGATGTCGCTGGGCGAGAGCAAGGGCGGGCTGCCGCCGGACGACTGCGTGGAGGACGAGGACGACATCCTCGCCGACAGCGAGCGGGTCATCAGCGCCTATCACGACGCCGCGCCGGGGGCGATGACGCGGATCGCGCTGGCGCCCTGCTCGCCCTTCTCGGTGACGCCGGAGCTGATGCGCGAGAGCGCCGCGCTGGCGCGGGCGAAGGGGGTGCGCCTGCATACCCATCTCGCCGAGACCGTCGACGAGGAGCGCTACACGCTGGAGCGCTTCGGCCGGCGGCCCGTCGCCTATATGGAGGAGCTGGGCTGGCTGGGCGAGGATGTGTGGTTCGCCCACGCGGTGCATGTGAACGCCCATGAGATCGGCTGCTTCGCCGATGCCGGGGTCGGCGTGTGCCACTGCCCCTCCTCCAATATGCGGCTCGCCTCCGGCATCGCGCCGGTGAAGGCCTATCGGCGCGCCGGCGTGAAGGTCGGGCTCGGCGTGGACGGCTCGGCCTCCAATGACGGCAACAACCTGCTGGGCGAGGCGCGGCAGGCCATGCTGCTGGCGCGGCTGCAGATCGCGCTGCGCCCGCCGGAAGGGCCGGACACCACGCTCTCCACGTCCGACCCCGCGCGCGACCATGAATGGATGAGCGCCCGCGAGGCGCTGGAACTGGCGACGCTGGGCGGGGCGGCGGTGCTGGGGCGCTCCGACATCGGCTCGCTGGAGCCGGGCAAATGCGCCGACTTCTTCGCCCTGCGGCTCGACGACGTCGCCTTTGCCGGCGGCCTCGCCGATCCCGTCGCCGCCGCGCTGTTCTGCACGCCGGGCCGCGCCGCCTTCACCGTGGTGCACGGGCGCCCGGTGGTGGAGCACGGCGACATCGTCACCATCGATCTGCCGGCGGTCGTCGCCGAGCACAACAAGCATGCCGCGCGGCTCGCCGCGCTCTCGGGAGGTGCCTGAAATGAGCGAGAGGCTGTGTCCGCGCGACGAGGCCGATGTGGTCGAGGCCGTGCGCTGGGCCGTTTCCAACGAGCGCACGCTGGATGTGGCGGGCTCCGGCTCCAAGGCGGCGCTCGGCCGGCACATCCAGACCGACGTCACGCTGGAGCTGAAGGGCCTCTCGGGCGTCACGCTCTACGAGCCGGAGGAACTGGTGCTGAGCGCCCGCGCCGGCACGCCGGTGGCGCAGATCGAGGCGCTGGTCGCCGACGCCAAGCAGATGATGGCCTTCGAGCCGATGGATTTCGGCCCGCTGCTGGGCCTGCCGGCGGGCGGCGGCACGCTGGGCGGGCTGATGGCCTGCAACCTCGCCGGCCCCCGCCGGCCGAGCGCCGGCGCGGCGCGCGACCATGCGCTGGGCATCCGGGCCGTCTCCGGCCGGGGCGAGGCGTTCAAGGCGGGCGGGCGCGTGGTGAAGAACGTCACCGGCTACGACCTGCCGCGCGGCCTTGCCGGCTCCTACGGCACCTTCGCCGCCTTCACCGAATTGACCATCAAGGTGCTGCCGCGCCCCGAGACGGTGGAGACGCTGCTGGTGCTCGGCCTCGATGACGCCGCCGCGGCGAGCGTGATGAGCGGGGCGGTCGGCTCCTATTACGACGTCTCCGGCGCCGCCCATGTGCCGGCCGACGTCGCCGCGCGCATTCCCGTGGTGGCGGGCGCGGGGCGCAGCGTCACGGCGCTGCGGCTGGAGGGCGTGAAGCCCTCGATCCTGCACCGGCGCGGCAAGCTGGAAGAGATGCTGCGCGCGCGCGGCGCCCTGTCCTTCCTCGACGCGGACGGCTCGCACGCCTTCTGGCGCGCCATGCGCGACGTCCTGCCCTTCGCGCTCGCCGAGGGCGGCAATGTCGATACGGCGAAGGCGGTGTGGCGCGTCTCGGTGGCGCCCATGGCCGGCGCGTCCATCGGCGCGGCGCTGCGCGAGGCGGGGGCGATGAGCTTCTACGACTGGACCGGCGGCCTGGTCTGGATCGAGATGGCCGATGCCGAGCCGCATACGCGGCGCGTGCGCGAGGCGGTGGCGCAGGCGGGCGGCGGCCACGCGACGCTGATCCGTGCCTCCGCCCCGGTCCGCGCGGCCGAGGAGGTGTTCCAGCCGCTCGACGCCATCACCGGCGCGCTGGTGAAGCGGATGAAGAGCGGTTTCGATCCCGGGCGGGTGCTGAGCCCCGGGCGCATGTACGCGGGAGTATAGGCGATGCAGACGAATTTCTCCCTGGCGCAGCTCGCCGACCCGCAGACCGCCCGCTCCGAACAGGTGCTGCGCGCGTGCGTGCATTGCGGCTTCTGCACCGCCACCTGTCCGACCTATGTGCTGCTGGGCGACGAGCTCGACAGCCCGCGCGGGCGCATCTACCTGATCAAGGACATGCTGGAGAACGACCGGCCGGCCACCGCCGAGGTGGCCAAGCATGTTGACCGCTGCCTCTCCTGCCTCTCCTGCATGAGCACCTGCCCCTCGGGCGTGCACTACATGCACCTGATCGACCATGCGCGCGATCACGTCGAGAAGACCTATCACCGCCCGCTGATGGACAAGCTGACCCGCGCGCTGCTGGCGCGGGTGCTGCCGAGCCGGCGGCTGTTCCGCCTCGCCATCAGCGGCGCGATGCTCGCCCGCCCCTTCGCCGGCCTGTTCGACGCCGTGCCGGGGCTGAAGCCGATCGCCGCCATGCTGCGCCTCGCGCCCGCCCGCCCGGCGTCGCGCTCGGCCAGCGAGGATGTGCGCCGCTTCGCGCCGCAGGGCGTCCGCCGCGCCCGCGTCGCCCTGCTCGACGGCTGCGCCCAGCCGGTGCTGCGGCCGGAGATCGACGAGGCGGCGATCCGGCTGATGACCCGCATGGGGGTGGAGATCGTGCGCCCCGCGGGCGGGGGCTGCTGCGGCTCGCTCACCCACCACATGGGCAAGGAGGACCTCGCGCTGGCCAATGCCCGCGCCAATGTCGACGCCTGGTGGCGCGAGATCGAGGGCGAAGGGCTGGACGCCATCATCGTCACCACCTCCGGCTGCGGCACGACGATCAAGGATTACGGCCACATGCTGCGCACCGACCCGGCCTATGCCGAGCGGGCGGCGAAGGTGTCGGCGCTGGCCAAGGACGTCAGCGAATTCCTCTCCGAGCACGAGCTGCCCACGCCGGTGATCCCGGCGGGCATCCGCGTCGCCTATCACTCGGCCTGCTCGCTCCAGCACGGCCAGAAGGTGCGCGTGGCGCCGAAGGCGCTGCTCGCCAAGGCCGGCTTCACCGTGCTGGAGCCGGCGGAAGGGCACCTGTGCTGCGGCTCGGCCGGCACCTACAACATCCTGCAGCCGGAGATCGCCGCGAAGCTGCGCGAGCGCAAGGTCGCCAATATCGAGCGGACGCTGCCGCAGATCGTCGCCGCCGGCAATATCGGCTGCATGACGCAGATCGGCGGCGGCACCGCCCTGCCGGTGGTGCACACGGTGGAGCTGCTGGACTGGGCGACCGGCGGGCCGCGGCCGGCGCAGATCGACGCGCTGCGGATCGCCGCCTGACGCGGCAACCGGACCGAAAGGCCGACTGACGGGCAGGGCGGGCGCGGCTATCATTGCCGCGCCGCGCCTCCTCGCGGGGCCTCGCCCAGGGATCTGCCTCATGTCGCGTCCGCGCCTTCTCGTCCTGTCGCTCGGCGGCACCATCACCATGACCGCCTCCGCCGCCGGCGGCATCACCCCGACGCTGGGCGCGGCCGATCTGGTGGCGGCGGTGCCGGGGCTGGAGGCGGTGGCCGAGATCGAGGCGCGCTCGCCGCTGAAGGTCGGCAGCGTCTCGCTGACGCCCGAGAACATCGCCGAGGTGGCGCAGGACATCCGCACCGCCTTCGACGCGGGCTTCGACGGGGCCGTGGTCATACAGGGCACCGATACGATCGAGGAGACCGCCTTCATCCTCGACCTGCTGGTGCGCGACGAGCGCCCGGTGGTGGTGACCGGCGCCATGCGCGGGGCGCAGCAGCCGGGCGCCGACGGGCCGGCGAACCTTCTCTCCGCCGCCCTCGTCGCCGCCAACGACGCCGCGCGGGGGCTGGGCACGCTCGTGGTGCTGAACGACGAGATCCATGCGGCGCGCTTCGCGCGCAAGGCGCATACCGCGCTTGCCTCCGCCTTCATCTCCGATACGGGCGGCCCGCTGGGGCTGGTGGCGGAAGGGCAGGCGCGGATCCTCGCCCGCGTGGCGCCTTCCCCCATGCCGGCCCTCGCTGCCGCGCCGGGCGGGCTGCCGGCGGTTGCACTGATCAAGATCGCCATGGGCGATGACGGACGGCTGCTGCGGGCGGTGCCCGATCTCGGCTTCGCCGGCCTTGTCATCGAGGGCGCGGGGGCGGGGCATGTGCCCGGCGCCATCGCCGGGGCGGTCGGCGAGGTCGCGGCGCGGCTGCCGGTGCTGCTGGCGAGCCGCACGCTGGCCGGGCCGGCGTTCGAGCGTACCTACGGCTATCCTGGCTCGGAGATCGACCTGATCGGGCGCGGCGTCATCCCGGCGGGGCTGCTGAACGGCCTGAAGGCGCGGCTGCTGCTCGCCTTCGCGCTGCGTGCGGGATGGGAGCCGGAGACGATCCGCGCCGCCATCGCCGCCTATGGCTGAGCCCGCGCGGCTCAGGAACTGCCGATGAAGATGCCGGTGGCGAGCACCAGGATGCCGCCCAGCACCACCTGCACGATGGCCGAGGTGAACGGCGTCTCCATGTAGTGGGTGCGGATATAGGCAATGGCGGCGAGCTCGAAGGCGACCACCACGCCGGCGACCGCCGTGGCGGTCCAGAAATCCGGGATCAGATAGGGCAGGGTGTGGCCGAGGCCGCCCAGCGTGGTCATCACGCCGCAGGCGATGCCGCGCGGCCACGGGCTGCCGCGGCCGGTGATCGCGCCGTCGTCCGACAGGCCCTCGGTGAGGCCCATGGAGATGCCCGCCCCGATCGAGGCGGCGAGGCCGACCAGGAAGGCGGCCCAGCTGTCCTGCGTGGCGAAGGCAGCGGCGAAGATCGGCGCCAGCGTCGAGATCGAGCCGTCGATGAGGCCGGCGAGGCCGGGCTGGACGATCTGCAGCACGAAGATGCGGTGGGCGGTGGCTTCCTCCGATTCCTTCTCGCCGCTGGTCTCGATCCGCCCGCCGAGCTCCTGCGCCAGCGTCTCGTGCGCGCTTTCCGCCTCGGCGAGGTCGGCGAGCAGCCGGCGCGTATCGGCGTCGCGGGCGCGCTCGGCGGCCTTCACGTAGAACTGCTGCGCCTCGTACTCCATCATCTCCGCCTGCCGGCGCACCGCGTCGATGCGCAGCGTTTCCAGCAGCCAGAGCGGGTTGCGCTTGAGGAAGCCCTTCACGTCCTGCCGGGTGATGTAGGGCAGCTCGCCACCAAACTTGCGGCGGTAGAGCTCGTGCAGCGCGTGGCGGTGGCCGTGCTCCTCCTCCGCCATGCGCTCGAACATCGCCGCCGTCGCGGGGTAGTCGGCCTTCAGCCGCGCGGCGTATTGGAGGTAGATGCGCGCATCCTCCTCCTCGTTGGAGATGGCGAGGCCGAGAATCTCGGCCTCGGTGAGGTCGTCGAAGCGCTTCATCGAGGATGTCCGGAATTCAGATTAGAACTAATCTAATCTGATGCCCCGAAGCTGTCGATCCGCTGACAGTCACGGCCGCCATGCGTGCGGCGAATGGCGCGGCGTCGCCCGGCGCAAATGAAACGGGGCGCCCGAAGGCGCCCCGTCGACAATCCTGGGAGGATGCGGCCGATCACTCGGCGGCGCCGGCCTCGGGCTCGTCGCCCTTGCCCTTGGCCTCGAGGTCCTCGCCGGTCTCCTGGTCGACGACCTTCATCGACAGGCGGGTCTTGCCGCGCTCGTCGAAGCCGAGCAGCTTCACCTTCACCTTGTCGCCTTCCTTGACGACGTCGGAGGGCTTGGCCACGCGCTCCTTGGCGAGCTGCGAGACGTGCACGAGGCCGTCCTTGGCGCCGAAGAAGTTCACGAAGGCGCCGAAGTCCACGACCTTGACAACCGTGCCCTCGTAGATGTGGCCGACTTCCGGCTCGGAAGCGATGGACTTGATCCAGTTCAGCGCCGCCTTGATCGACTCGCCCGAGGCGGAGGCGACCTTCACGGTGCCGTCGTCCTCGATGTTGATCTTGGCGCCGGTCTTCTCGACGATCTCGCGGATCACCTTGCCGCCCGAACCGATCACTTCGCGGATCTTGTCGACCGGGATCTGGATCACCTCGATGCGCGGGGCGTGCTCGCCGAGCTCGCTGCGGGCGCCGGTGAGCGCCTTGGCCATCTCGCCGAGAATGTGCGCGCGGCCATCCTTCGCCTGGCCGAGGGCGACCTTCATGATCTCCTCGGTGATGCCGGCGATCTTGATGTCCATCTGCAGGGCGGTGACGCCCTTGTCGGTGCCGGCGACCTTGAAGTCCATGTCGCCGAGGTGGTCCTCGTCGCCGAGGATGTCGGAGAGCACGGCGAACTTCTCACCCTCGAGGATGAGGCCCATGGCGATGCCGGCCACCGGGCGGCGCATCGGCACGCCGGCGTCCATCAAAGCGAGCGAGGTGCCGCAGACGGTCGCCATGGAGGAGGAGCCGTTCGACTCCAGGATCTCCGAGACGGCGCGCAGCGTGTAGGGGAACTCGTGCGCGGGCGGCAGGATCGGGCGGATGGCGCGCCAGGCGAGCTTGCCGTGGCCGATCTCGCGACGGCCGGGGGAGCCCATGCGGCCGGTCTCGCCGACCGAGAAGGGAGGGAAGTTGTAGTGCAGCAGGAAGCGCTCCTTGTAGGTGCCTTCCAGGCTGTCGATGAACTGCTCGTCCTCGCCGGTGCCGAGGGTGGCGACCACGAGGGCCTGCGTCTCGCCGCGGGTGAACAGCGCCGAGCCGTGGGCGCGCGGCAGCACGCCGACCTCGGAGACGATCGGACGGACGGTCTTGGTGTCGCGGCCGTCGATGCGCACGCCGTCGTCGAGGATGGTCCAGCGGACGATCTTGGCTTCGAGCTCCTTGAGCACCTCGCTCAGGGTCTGGCCCTCGGGAACCGCCTGGCCTTCCGCCGCCAGGGCGGCGTAGTGCGCCTTGGCCTTGGCCTTGGCGGCGTCGACCGCGGCGTAGCGGTCCTGCTTGCGGGCGATCTTGTAGGCGGCGCGCAGGTCGGCCTCGATCAGGCCGCGCAGCTCGGCCTCAAGCGCCGAATGGTCGGGAGCGGCGAACTCGCGCGGCTCCTTGGCGGCCTTCTCCGCGAGGCGGATGATGGCGTCGATCACCGGCTGGAAGTGGCGGTGGCCGAACATGACCGCGCCGAGCATCACTTCCTCGGACAGTTCCTTGGCCTCGGACTCGACCATCAGCACGGCGTCGGCGGTGCCGGCGACCACGAGGTCGAGCGCCGATTCCTTCACTTCGTCGACGGTCGGGTTCAGCACGTACTCATTGTCGATGAAGCCGACGCGGGCGCCGCCGATCGGGCCCATGAAGGGCACGCCGGAGAGCGTGAGGGCGGCGGAGGCGGCGACCATGGAGACGACGTCGGGATCGTTCTCGAGGTCGTGCGACAGCACGGTGATGACGACCTGGGTGTCGTTCTTGTAGCCCTCGGCGAAGAGCGGGCGGATCGGGCGGTCGATCAGGCGGGAGACCAGCGTCTCCTTCTCGCTCGGACGGCCCTCGCGCTTGAAGTAGCCGCCGGGGATGCGGCCGGCCGCGTAGGCCTTTTCCTGGTAGTTGACGGTGAGCGGGAAGAAGTCCTGCCCGGGCTTCGGCGCCTTGGCGGAAACGGCGGTGGCGAGCACGGTGGTGTCGCCATAGGTCGCGAGCACGGCGCCGTCGGCCTGACGCGCCATGCGGCCGGTCTCGAGGACGAGCGTGCGCCCGCCCCAATCGAGTTCCTCGCGGTGAATATCGAACATGTCTGTCTCTGGCTTTCCGAAGCGGGAGCCATGGGCAAGACGGCGAGAGGCTCGGATGCGTCCCATCGGGACGGATGTTCAAGCCTCCGGCGATCCTGCCATGGCGCGCCGCTTCTCATCGGTCGCGGCGAGCCCCATGCCCGCCGCCTTGCGGATGTCGGCACCGCGGACCATCCGCCGGCGCCGTCTTTCAAAGAGCGCGAGGCCCGCACGGTCGCCGTGCGAGCCTCGCGGGATGCGTCAGCGGCGGATGCCCAGCCGCTCGATCAGGGACTTGTAGCGCCCTTCCTCGGTCTTCTTGAGATAGTCGAGGAGGCCGCGGCGCTGGGACACCAGCTTGAGAAGGCCGCGACGGGAATGGTTGTCCTTGCCGTGGCTCTTGAAATGCTGGGTGAGGTTCACGATGCGCTCGGTGAGGATCGCGACCTGCACTTCCGCCGAACCGGTGTCGCCCGGCTTGGTGGCGTATTCCTTGATGAGCACCTGCTTGCGCTCGGCAGTGATCGACATCGGTAAGTCCTTTCGTCATGACGTCGGTGGATGGCGGCGCGTCCGGGTCGGGCCTGTCGAGGCCGTCGGGAGAGCGCTTCGCCGGTTCCGCAGTTCGGCCGGGCCGGGATGTCGTCCAGCGCGGTCAAATAGCTGCGGGTCGCGCGGACACAGGTCCGCAACGCGGCCGCAACATACACGAAAACGCCAGTCTGGCTAGCGGCACGTGCGCGGGCCCGGCCGGGGCGCGGGGGCGGAAGAGCCGTCGGCGGCCGGGACGTGCTCGGCCCTGACGGCTTCTCCCGGCCCGAGGCGACCGGCGGCCAACTCACTTGCCCGAATGGAAGATCCGCTTCGGGTGGATTTCACCGGCCTCCGCCTCGCCGAGCGCGACCAGCCGGCCGCCGGCGGTGATGGCGACGGGGCCTTCCAGGATCGGCGCGTCGCGGCCGCGCAGGATGATCGGCTGGCCATGGGCGAGGCGGGAGGCCTCGGCCGGCGAGACGCGCAGCGCGGGCAGGCTGTCGAGCCCGATCTCGACCGGGCGCAGCGCCTGCATGGGAGCGGCGTCGTCCATCGCCTCGGACATCTCGCGCAGCCGCGCCAGCGGGATCAGCTCCTCCTCGGCGAAGGTGCCGACGCGGGTCCGGCGCAGGGCCGAGATATGCCCGCGGGTGCCGAGCGCGCGGCCGAAATCGCGAGCCAGCGAGCGCACATAGGTGCCCTTGCCGCACTCGGCCTCGAAGACCGCGTGGTCGGCGTCGGGCTGCTCGATCAGCTCCAGCGAATGGATGACGACGGTGCGGGCGGCGAGCTGCACCTCCACGCCGTCGCGGGCGAGGTCATAGGCGCGCTCGCCGTTGATCTTGAGCGCCGAGAAGGCGGGCGGGACCTGCTCGATCTCGCCGCGGAAATCCTCCAGTACGGCGAGGATCGCCTCGCGCGCCGGGCGCAGCTCGGAGGTGACGACCGCCTGCCCCTCGCTGTCGTCGGTGTCGGTCTCGATGCCCCAGCGCACGGTGAAGCGGTAGACCTTGCGCCCGTCCATGACGAAGGGGACGGTCTTGGTGGCCTCGCCCAGTGCGATCGGCAGGCAGCCGGAGGCGAGCGGGTCGAGCGTGCCGGCATGGCCGGCCTTCTTGGCCGAGAACAGCCATTTGACCGCGCCGACCGCCTGGGTCGAGGTCATGCCGACCGGCTTGTCGAGCAGCACCCAGCCGTCAATGTCGCGCTTGGGGCGGCGCTTCTTCGGCGCCTCGGCGGCGGGGACCGCATCGGATGGCGCGGCGTCGGTCTGCGCGGCGTGGAATTGCGTGGCGAGCGGGGCGTTCATTCCTCGTCCTCTTGCCTGTCGTTGTCGTCCTGTCCGTCGAGATCGCGCTGCACCTGCGGCGAGCGCAGCAGCGCGTCGATGCGCGCGCCTTCCTCGAAGGAGGTGTCGATGCGGAAGCGCAGCTCGGGGACGAACTTCAGCTCGACCCGGCGGCCGATCTCGCCGCGCAGCGGCTTGGCGTTGGTCGCCAGCGCGTCGATGGCCGCCTTCGGGTCCTTGCCGCCGAGCGGCATGACGTAGCAGGTGGCGATCTTCAGGTCGGGGCTCATGCGCACTTCGGGGACGGTGATGATCACCCGCGAGAGCGCCGGATCGGGCAGGTCGCCCCGCGCGAGAATCTCGGCGAGGGCGTGGCGCACCAGTTCGCCCACGCGCAACTGGCGCTGGCTCGGGCCGGAACCCGAGCTCGCTTTGTTCTTCATGATGCACAAACCTTCAGGGCCTCCGCCCGCGAACCGCAGGCGGGGAAGCCGGCTTCGACCGGAGCGCGCGGGCTTGGACCGCTCGCCCCCGTGGATGTTCTGCGCCGAGGGCGCGGCCGCTCCCCGCGTGCGGGAAGCGGCGAAGGGAGGCTGTCATCAGAGCGTGCGCTGCACGACCTCGACGCGGTAGCACTCGATGACGTCGCCGGCGCGCATGTCCTGGTAGTTCTCGAAGGACATGCCGCATTCCTGGCCGGCCTGCACCACGTTGACCGCATCCTTGAAGCGGTTGAGCGTGGCGAGCTTGCCCTCGTGGATCACGACGTTGTCGCGGATCAGGCGGACATGCTGGCCGCGCTCGACGGTGCCGTCGGTGACGAGGCAGCCGGCCACCTTGCCCACCTTGGAGACCGCGAAGATCTCCTTGATGAGAGCGTTGCCGAGCATGGTCTCGCGGTTGACCGGGGCGAGCAGGCCGCCCATCGCCGCCTTCACGTCGTCCACGAGGTCGTAGATGATGTTGTAGTAGCGGATTTCGATGCCGGCACGCTCGGCCGCGTCGCGCGCTTCCTTGTTGGCGCGCACGTTGAACGCGATGATCGCCGCGCCGGCCGTCTCGGCCAGCGTCACGTCGCTCTCGTTCACGCCGCCCGCGCCGGAGTGGATGATGCGGGCCTGCACCTCGTCGGTGCCGAGCTTCTCCAGCGAGGAGATGATCGCCTCGACCGAGCCGGACACGTCGCCCTTGATGATGAGCGGGAATTCCTTCCGGCCGGCCGTCTTGGCCTGGCTCATCATCTGTTCCAGCGAACCGCGGACGGTGGCGGAGCGGGCCGCCGCCTTCTCGCGCTTCTGGCGCTGGCGGTAGTCGGTGATCTCGCGGGCGCGGGCTTCGCTCTCGACCACGGCGAGGCGGTCGCCCGCCTCGGGGGTGCCGTTGAAGCCGAGCACCTCGACCGGGAAGGACGGCCCGGCGGCGGCGACGTTGGCGCCCTTGTCGTCGATCAGCGCGCGCACGCGGCCGAGCTCGGCGCCGGCCACCACGATGTCGCCGACCCGCAGCGTGCCGCGCTGCACGAGCACGGTGGCGACGGGACCGCGGCCGCGGTCGAGCTTGGCCTCGATGACGGTGCCTTCCGCGTCGCGGTTGGGGTTCGCCTTGAGGTCGAGCACTTCCGCCTGCAGGCTGATCGCCTCCAGCAGCTTGTCGAGATTGGTCTGGGCCTTGGCCGAGACCTCGACTTCGAGCGTGTCGCCGCCGAGGCTTTCGACCTGCACCTCGTGCTGGAGCAGCTCGGTGCGCACGCGCTCGGGCTTGGCGTCGGGCTTGTCGATCTTGTTGATCGCCACGATGAGCGGCACCTTGGCCGCGCGGGCGTGATTGATGGCCTCGACCGTCTGCGGCATCACGCCGTCATCGGCCGCCACCACCAGCACCACGATGTCCGTCACCTTGGCGCCGCGGGCGCGCATCGCCGTGAAGGCGGCGTGGCCGGGCGTGTCGATGAAGGTGATCTTGCCGCCGAGCGGCGAGGTCACCTGATAGGCGCCGATGTGCTGGGTGATGCCGCCGGCTTCGCCGGAGACCACGTTGGCCTTGCGGATGGCGTCGAGCAGCGAGGTCTTGCCGTGGTCGACATGGCCCATGATGGTCACGACCGGCGGACGCGGCTCCAGATCCTCGGCGGTGTCGACCGTATCGAACAGGCCTTCCTCGACGTCGGATTCGGCGACGCGGCGCACGGTGTGGCCGAGTTCCTCGGCGATGAGCTGGGCGGTGTCGGCGTCGATCACGTCGGTGATCTTCACCATCTGGCCCTGCTTCATCAGCAGGCGAATGACGTCCACCGCGCGCTCGGCCATGCGGTTGGCGAGCTCCTGGATGGAGATCGTCTCCGGGACCGTGACCTCGCGGGCGATCTTTTCCTTCGCCTCCACCTGACGGTGGCCGCTCATGCGCTGGGTGCGGCGACGGAACGAGGCGACCGAACGCTGGCGCTCGTCTTCGCTGGACTGGGCGGTGACGACGGTCAGGCGGCCGCGGCTCTTCTCGGCGCCGGCCGGCGTACGGGTCGGCTTGGGCGGCGTCACGGGGCGCGCGGGCGCGCCGCCGGGACCGCGGCGGACGGGACGACGATCGTCGTCCTCGCCGTCCATGGTCTGGGTGCGCGGGGTGGCAACACGCGGCGCGCCGACTTCCGGACGCGGCGCGGCGGCCGGGTTGGAGGGCTGGGCGGCGCGGGGCGCGGGAGCGCTCGCGGAGGGAGCGGCGGCCGGGGCCGGGGCATCCTCGCCGAAGCGCTTGCGCGCCTCCTGCTCGGACTTGCGCTTGGCCTCCTCCTCGAAGGCGCGGCGGGCCTCTTCCTCGCGCTTGCGGGCCTCGGCGGCCTCGCGCTCGACCTTCTCGCGCGCCTCGCGCTCGGCGCGGCGGCGGGCCTCTTCCTCGGCGATGCGGCGTTCCTCGACCTCACGGATGCGGGCATCCTGCAGGGCGGCGGCGCGGGCGCGCGCCTCCTCCTCGGTCAGGGTGCGCAGCACCACGCCGCCGGGACGGTTGCCCTGCGGGGCCGGGCGCGGACCGGAGGTGTTGGCGCCCGGCGCGGGCTGCGTGCGCAGCGGCGGGCGGCCGGAGGGCTGGGTCTGTGCGGGGCGCGGCGCCTGCTGGCCGGCCGGAGCGGATGCCGGCGGCGAGGCGGGCGCGGCGGCCGGCGCATCGGGCTTCTCGCCCGGGCCGAGCACACGGCGCTTCACCTTCTCCACCACGACGGACTTGGACCGTCCGTGGCTGAAGCTCTGGCGGACGACGCCCTGCTCGACAGGTCGCTTGAGCGTGAGGGTGGTCTTGCCGCCCTGTCCAACGCCCATCGTCTTCTCGCCGGGGTTCTTCGTATCGGTCATTCGGTATCCGTTCCTGTACCTCCCCGCCTCATCGCGGGAAGGTGCCACTTCCGTCCGCCAGCCTGCTTATTCCGCACGCCAGCCTTCGAGCTTTTTCATACGCGCGAGGAACCCCGCGCTCGTCGGATGCGCGAGCAGCGCAGCATGTACCACATTTGCCCGCCCAAGCGCCAAGTCCAATTGCACGCCGAACAGACCATCGACGCGGGCGATCTCGCGACCGGCCGCCTCGCCGATGCGCCGCGCCAGCGCGTCGAGCTTGGCCACCCCGTCCGGAGCGGCGTCGCCCGCATGCACGAGCACGGCAACCTTCCCGCCCTGCAACGCCTCGATGACCTTGGCGTTGCCGGCCACGACCTGCCCCGCCTTGTTGGCCAGGGCGAGCGCGCCGAGCGCATCCTTCTCCAGGAGCTGCCCGACCAGCTCGGGCAGCGCCGGATCGGCGCGGCCCTTGCCGCGGAACGCGCGCCCGAAGGCCTTCTTCTTCAGCGCCTCGGCAAGCACCGAGCGCTTCGCGGTCACCCAGGCGCCCCGTCCGGGGAGCCGGGCATGGAGGTCCGGCACCACGCTGCCGTCCGGCGCCACCACGAAACGCAGCAGCTCGTCGACCGGCTTCACCGTCCGGCTGGCGATGCACTGCCGCGCGACCGCGTGGCGGGCATCGGGAAGCCCCGCATCGGTGAGCCCGGCGTCGGTCTCGTCGGCCCCATCGGCGCCGGCGGGCGCCGCCGCGGTGAGTGCCGTCTCGTCCTGCACCGGTCCCAGCTCCTCGTCACCTCTCCGCTTGCGAGGCCAGGGCCGTTCAGCCCTGCGCCTCGTCGGCGGGAGTCTCTTCCGCCTCGGCCTCGGCGGGGCCGGCGAGTTCTTCCTCGCTGATCCAGCCGGCCTTCACGCGGGCCTGCATGATCAGCGCCTCGGCGTCCTCGCGGGACACGTCGAAACCGTCCAGCGCGCCGGAGACGCGGATGACCTCGCCGTCCTTGCGCTCGGTCCAGCCGGTGAGGTCGTCGGTCGCGCAGCCGGCGAGGTCCTCGACCGTCTTGATGTCGTGCTCGCCGAACGCCACCAGCATGGGCGAGGTGACGCCCGGCACGTCGCGCAGCGCGTCCTCGACGCCGAGCTCCTTGCGGCGGGCGTCGAGATCGGCCTCGACCTGGGCCAGATGCGCCAGAGCGCGGTTCTGCAGCTCCTGCGCCGTGTCCTCGTCGAAGCCCTCGATGCTCGCGAGCTCGTTGAGCGGCACATAGGCGATTTCCTCGACCGAGGCGAAGCCTTCGGAGGCGAGGAGCTGGCCCATCATCTCGTCGAGGTCGAGAGCCTCGGCGAACATCTTGGTGCGTTCGGCGAATTCCTTCTGCCGCCGCTCGCTTTCCTCGGCCTCGGTCATGATATCGATGTCCCAGCCGGTGAGCTGGGAGGCGAGGCGCACGTTCTGGCCGCGGCGGCCGATCGCCAGGCTTAGTTGGGCATCCGGCACCACGACTTCAATACGCTCGCGATCCTCGTCGAGCACGACCTTGACGACTTCCGCCGGGGCCAGCGCGTTGACGATGAAGGTGGCGACGTCCTGCGACCACGGAATGATGTCGATCTTCTCGCCCTGCAGCTCGTTCACCACGGCCTGCACGCGCGAGCCGCGCATGCCGACGCAGGCGCCGACCGGGTCGACCGAGGAATCGCGCGAGGTCACGGCGATCTTGGCGCGCGAGCCGGGGTCGCGGGCGACCGCCTTGATCTCGACGATGCCGTCATAGATTTCCGGCACTTCCTGCGCGAACAGCTTCGCCATGAACTGGGGATGGGTGCGCGAGAGGAAGATCTGCGGGCCGCGCTGCTCGCGGCGCACGTCATAGACATAGGCGCGGATGCGGTCGCCGGTCTTGAAGACCTCGCGCGGCAGCAGCTCGTCGCGGCGCAGCGAGGCTTCGCCGCGGCCGAGGTCGACGACCACGTTGCCGTATTCCACGCGCTTGACCGCGCCGTTGACGATCTCGCCGATGCGGTCCTTGTACTCCTCGTACTGACGGTCGCGCTCGGCCTCGCGCACCTTCTGCACGATGACCTGCTTGGCGGACTGGGCGGCGATGCGGCCGAAATCAAAGGGCGGCAGCGTGTCGGCGATGGAATCGCCGACCTGCGCGGCCGGGTTCAGCCGGCGGGCGCCGACGAGGTCGATCTCGACGGCCGGGTTCTCGACCTGGTCCACCACCAGTAGGTGGCGGGCGAGGCGCAGCTCGCCGGTGCGCGGGTTGATCTCGGCATGGATGTCGGTCTCGGCGCCGTAGCGCGAGCGCGCCGCCTTGGCGATCGCATCTTCCATGGCGGCGATGACAATGCTCCGGTCGATCGATTTCTCGCGCGCGACCGCATCGGCGATCTGCAGCAGTTCGAGCCGGTTTGCGCTGACGACAGCCATCAGAGCGTCTCCTTAAAACGTGGATTTACGTTTGGCGTTGGACTTCTTGACCGGCTTGGCGGCGCCCTTCGGCTTGCCCCGGATCGGCATCTTCTTGGGCGGCACGCGGCGGACGGCGCCGCCTTCTTCCGCGCCGCCGGCCTCGTCTTCGTCAAAGGCGACGTCGCCGAGATCGGCGGTATCGATGTCGTCCTCGTCGATCCCCGCGCCCTCGCGCAGAGCCTTGTCGCGGCGCAGGGCCTCGCGGATCAGCGCGTCGGTCATCACGAGGCGGGCCTCGCCGATATCGGCGATGGGCAGGGCGACGGTGTCGGGTGTCTCGGCCGGTGCGTCGGGCAGGCGGACGAGAGCTTCCTCGGCCCGCGTGCCGACGAGGATGCCGCGAAAGCGCTTGCGCCCGTCCACCGGCACGGCCATCTCGACCTTCACGTCATGGCCGGCCCAGCGCTCGAAATCGGTGACGCGCACCAGCGGCCGGTCGATGCCGGGCGACGACATTTCGAGATTGTAGGCGCCGGAGATCGGGTCCTCGACGTCGAGCACCGGCGAGATGGCGCGGCTCGCCGCCTCGCATTCGTCGATGCCGAAGGTGCCGTCGGGGCGCTCGGCCATGATCTGCAGGGTCGGCGGGCTGCCGCCGGCGATCTTCACCCGCACGAGGCGGAAGCCGAGGCCGCCCAGCACCGGGCCAACGATGGCGGCGACGCGGGCGGCCGGGCCCGCCTCGGTCACGAGGCGCGGCTCGTCGAGGCGGCCCGTCTCGAGCTCCGACTTGGGCAGATCGTTCGTTTCGCTGGCGTGGGCTTCGTGTTCGCTCATCGTCCTCGCCGGACCGTCACGCGGTCCGCAATGCAAAAAGAGCGGGCTCCGGCGGCGGAACCCACTCTCAACCGACCAGAAGTCGTTTGTGAGATCGTTGAATGCGCCGCTTATACAGCCAAACCGCCTTCCGGTGCAAGCGAGGGCGCGGGAGGCCCCTCCCGGCGCCCGGTCCGGGCCATTCGTTCGCGGCGGCTTGCTTGCAGGCGGGTCGGCGCCGTCGCATAAGCGCGTCATGTCCGCCGCCCCGCCCAACGCCTCGCCCGCGCACCTGTTCCCGACGCTTGCGCTCGCCGAGCGGGCGCCCGCCAAGGTGAACCTGACCCTGCGCGTGCTCGGCCGGCGGGCGGACGGCTATCACGAATTGTCGAGCCTTGTCGCCTTCGCCGGCACCGGCGACCGGCTCGCGCTGCTGCCGGGGAACGATCTCGCGCTTCACCTCGACGGGCCGGGCGCCGGGGCGCTGGCCGCCGACCCCGACAATCTGGTGCTGCGCGCGGCGCGGGCGCTGGCGGAATGGGTGCCGGGGCTGCGGCTCGGCCGTTTCACCCTTCTCAAGCGGCTGCCGGTGGCGGCGGGGATCGGCGGCGGCTCGGCGGACGCGGCCGCCGCGCTGCGGCTGCTGGCGCGGGCGAACGGGATCGCGGCCGACGATCCGCGCCTGGCCGGGGCGGCGCTCGCCACCGGCTCGGATGTGCCGGCCTGCCTCTATGGGCGCTCCTGCCTGATGGAAGGACGCGGTGAGAGCCTGACGCCGGTCGCCCTGCCGCGCTTCGGCGCGGTGCTGGTCAATCCGGGCGTGCCGGTGTCGACCGCCGATATCTTCCGGGCGCTGGCCATTCCGCCGGGAACCCGCCATGGCGTCACTTCGCCCTTTCCCGCCGGCGCGCCGCGCGGCGCGCTCCTGGACTGGCTGCGCGCCGAGCCGAACGACCTCGAAGCCCCGGCCCGGACCCTCGTTCCGGTGCTCGACGAGGTGGAGGCGGCGCTGCGGGCGACCCCGGGCGCGGAACTCGTGCGTATGTCCGGCTCGGGCGCGACCATGTTCGCGCTCTACGAAAATTGCCGCGTCGCCGCCGGCGCCGCGCGCATCGTCGCTGGCGCCCATCCTGCATGGTGGGTGAAGTCTACCGTGCTGGGATAGGGAGCGAGATGAGCACTGCCTTTTTCTTCGCCGTCGCGGCGTTCTTCGAGATCGCCGGATGCTTCGCCTTCTGGGCGGTGGTGCGCAACGGCGCGAGCGCGCTGTGGCTGGCGCCGGGGGCTCTCAGCCTCGTTGCCTTCGGGGCGGTGCTGACGCAGGTGGACGCGGCCGCGGCGGGGCGAGCCTTCGCCGCCTATGGCGGCGTCTACGTCGCCGCCTCGCTGGTATGGCTGTGGGCGGTGGAGGGCTTTCGTCCCGACCGCTGGGACCTGATGGGCGGGGTGGTGTGCCTTGCCGGCGCGGCCATCGTGGTGTTCGGGCCGCGCGGCTGAGGCGCGCCGGCGCAAAGCCTCACCGCACGCGCGAAATGCAGAAGTCCACCACGTCGATCAGCGCCGCCCTGGCCGGGCCGGCGGGGAAGCCGGCGATGGCCTGCTTGGCGGCCTCGCCATAGGCGCGGGCGCGTTCCACCGTCTCGGCCAGCGCGCCGTGCCGGTCGAGCAGGGCCATGGCGCGCTCGAGGTCGCCCTCGCCGATCGCACCATCCTCGAGGCAGCGGCGCCAGAAGGCCCGCTCCTCCTCGTCGCCGCGCCGGACCGCCAGCACGATGGGCAGGGTGATCTTCCCCTCGCGGAAATCATCGCCGACATTCTTGCCCAGCGCCGCTTTCGAGCCGCCATAGTCGAGCGCGTCGTCGACGAGCTGGAAGGCGATGCCGAGATTCATGCCATAGGCGCGGCAGGCGGCCTGCTCGGCCTCCGGCCGGCCGGCGAGCACCGGCCCGACCTCGCAGGCGGCGGCGAACAGCTCGGCGGTCTTGCCGCGGATGACCGCGAGATAGGCGTCCTCGTCGGTGGCGATGTTCTTGGCGGCGGCGAGCTGGGCGACCTCGCCCTCGGCGATCACCACGGCGGCGGTCGACAGGATGTCCAGCGCCCGCATGTTGCCGACCTCGATCATCATGCGGAACGCCTGGCCGAGCAGGAAGTCGCCGACCAGCACGCTGGCCTCGTTGCCCCACAGCATGCGGGCGGCGAGCTTGCCCCGGCGCATCTCGCTGTCGTCGACGACGTCGTCGTGCAGCAGCGTCGCCGTGTGCATGAACTCGACCGAGGCGGCGAGCTTCACCGCGCCGTCGCCTTCATAGGCGGTGAGCGCGGCGGTGGCGAGGGTGAGCATGGGCCGCAGCCGCTTGCCGCCGGAGGAGATGAGATGCTGCGCGACCTCCGGAATCATCGTCACGTCGGAGCCCGTGCGCGACAGGATCAGCGCGTTGACGCGCTCCATGTCGGCGCGGACGAGCGTGACGATGCCCTCGATGGAGGGCTCGGCGGCGACATCGGCGGCGGGATCGAAAGGCAAAGCAACGGCCACGAGATACGTTCCGGTTGACGAAGCGCGAGCACCATATTGAGCCCCCGGCGGCGACGGCAAGTGCCGAGGCGCATGCCGGGCCCCGACCGGGGGCGCCTCCCGCAATAGCGCAATCGCGGCGTGGGGGAAACGCACCGGAGCGTGCCGGACCTGCGCTTTTGTGCCGATCGTGCCATCATGACCCCATGCGCGAACTCCTCCGCACCAATGACGTCGTGTTGATCTCCGCCGTCGAGGCCCTGCTCGACAGCGCCGGGATCGACCATCTTGTGCTCGACCAGCACATGAGCGTGCTGGAAGGCTCGATCGGCCTGCTGCCGCGCCGGCTGCTGGTCGAGGACGCTCTGTTCGTGCGCGCCCGCGCCCTGCTGAACGAGGCGGGCTTCGGCGCCGCGCTCGTCACCGAATGAGGAGCGCGGGCGTGGAGACGCACGAGGTGCCGGTCTCCGAAGGCGCGGCGGTCGATATTCCTCCCGATGAGGCGCTGACCGACGACGCCTTCCTCGGCGGCCGGCTGTGCCTGCTGCAGCCGCCGCGCGGCCACCGCGCCGGGCACGACGCCATGCTGCTGGCGGCGAGCGCCCCCGCCGACGCCCGCCGCGCCGTCGATCTCGGCGCCGGGGTGGGGGCGGCCGGCCTCGCCTTCGCCGTGCGGGCGGACAAGGCCGAGGTGACGCTGGTCGAGATCGATCCGCCGACCGCCGCCCTGGCCGCGCGCAACGCGGCGCGCCAGCAGCCGGACATCGCGGTGCGGGTGAAGGTGGTGGTGGCCGACATCGCCCGTCTGGGGCGCCCGTCCGGTCCCGAGCGGCCGGCGGCGGGAAGCGCCGACCTGGTGCTGATGAACCCGCCCTTCAACGATCCCGCCCGCCATCGTGCCTCGCCGCATGCCGGGCGGGCGCTGGCGCACAGCGTGGCCGATGCCGATGCCGAGACGTGGCTGCGCGCCGCCGAGCGGCTGCTGGAGGCGGGCGGGCGGCTGGCGCTGATCCACCGGCCGGAAGCCATCGAGGCATTGCTGGCAGCCATGAAGGGGCGTTTCGGTGCCGTGACGATCCGCCCGGTGCATCCGTTGCCGGACGCTCCGGCGAACCGCGTGCTGATCGGCGCCGTCAAGGGGCGGCGCACCCCGCCGGCGCTGCTGCCGGGCCTCGTGCTGTCCGACGGCGCCGGCCGCCCGAGCGAGACGGCCGAGCGCCTGCTGCGGCGTGGCGAGGCGATCTGACGCCGGGGTGATCGCCTTCAGCGCGGGATGCGCTTGAGTGGCCCCGTACCGCACCCTATTTTCAGCCCATGGCAAACTCATCCTTCCTCGCCGGTCTCCGCCGCCGCTTCGATCCCGTCCTGCCCGCCGCCCTGCGTGGGGATACGCCGGTCGTGCCGGTGGTGCGGCTCGTCGGCGCCATCGGCATGTCCACGCCGTTCCGCCCCGGCATCACCTTCGCCAACACCGCCAAGGCGCTGGAGCGCGCTTTCGCGGTGAAGGGCGCCAGGGCGGTGGCGCTGGTGATCAACTCGCCCGGCGGCGCGCCGGCGCAGTCGCACCTCGTCTACAAGCGTATCCGCGCGCTGGCGGAGGAGAAGAAGCTTCCGGTCATCGCCTTCGTGGAGGATGTCGCGGCCTCGGGCGGCTACATGCTTGCCTGCGCCGCCGACGAGATCGTCGCCGACGTCTTCTCGATCGTCGGCTCCATCGGCGTGGTGAGCGCCGGCTTCGGCTTTCCCCGCGCGCTGGAGAAGCTCGGCATCGACCGGCGCGTCTACACCGCCGGCGAGCGCAAGGTGATGCTCGACCCGTTCCAGCCGGAGAAGCCGGAGGATGTGGAGCGGCTGAAGGCGCTGCAGCAGGAGATCCATGCCGCCTTCGCCTCGCTGGTGAAGGAGCGGCGCGGCGACGTGCTGGATGCGGACGAGACGGCGCTGTTCTCCGGCGAATTCTGGTCGGCGCCGCAGGCGCAGGGCCTCGGCCTCGTCGATTCGATCGGCGACCTGCGCGCCTTCCTGCGCGCCCGGTACGGCGACAAGGTGCTGACCCCGCTGATCGAGACCCGGCCCGGCCTGTTCGGCCGCCGCTCGCCCGGGGTGATGGGGATCGGCGGCGACGCGGGAGCCGGGCTTGGTTCCGGCATCGGCGCGGGCGCGGCGGAAACCCTCATTTCCGCCGCAGAGGAACGCGCATTATGGAGCCGCTTCGGGCTCTGAGCGCCCGTTCCGCGAGGCTTCCAACACCCGAGACCATTCGGACACCCGACATGCCGCCCGTCTTCGTGCTTGCCCTCGGCGCCCTCGGCGCCGCCGCCCTGGTGAGGATACTGGCCCGCGAGTCCCGCCGCGTGAACGCTGAGCTCGACGCGCAGCGCCGCGTCGAGGAGGCGACGCAGGGCGACCGCCGCGGCACGCTGCGCCGCGATCCGGCGTCCGGCGAGTACCGGCCGAGCGATTCCTGAACGGGACGCCCGTTCCACACGGCGTCGCGGCTCGAACCGTTCCAAGCTGACGGTCGGGCCCATCATTACCGCGAATTCACTTTGTGCACCGCAGGTCCGGCCTTATCCCCTTGAAGGGGAAGGCTGATGGGACACGACGATGCTGCAGAGGGCGGATAGCGACTGGACGATGGAAGGCAAGGCGGGTTCCCCGGCACGTCGTCGGCGCTGGCCGCTCGTGCTCGCCGTCGCGCTGCTCGCCGCGGGCGCCGCCTACTACACCTATGGCGGGAACACGCAGGAGGCGGCGCCGGTCCTCCAGACCGCCCGGGTCGAGACCGGCGACATCGAGACCAGCGTCACCGCCATCGCCAAGATGCAGCCCAAGACCTATGTCGATGTCGGCACGCAGGTCTCCGGCCAGCTGCGCACCATCCGCCCCGATGTCGGCGACGTCGTGAAGAAGGACGACCTGCTCGCCGAGATCGATCCCACCGTCTACCAGACCCGCGTCGCCGGCGACCGCGCCAGCCTCGACAATCTGCGCGCCCAGCTTGCGCAGGCCGAGGCGCAGCTCACCCTCGACAGGCTGCGCAACGAGCGGGCCCAGCAGCTCCTGAAGAACCAGTCCGGCAGCAAGGATGCCGCCGACGCGGCGGAGGCGACCGAGCGCATCAGCGAGGCCAAGATCGACGCGCTGAAGGCGCAGATCGCCCAGACGCAGGCAACGCTGGAGGGCGACCTCGCCAATCTCGGCTACACCAAGATCTACGCGCCGATCGACGGCACGGTGGTGTCGATCACCGCCCGCGAGGGCGGCACGCTGAACGCCAACCAGTCGGCGCCCATCGTGCTGCGCATCGCCGACCTGCAGACCATGACCGTCACCGCGCAGGTGGCGGAGGGCGACATTCCGAAGATCACGGTGGGCACGCCGGCCTATTTCTCCACCCTCGGCCTGCCGGACCGGCGCTGGCGCGGGCAGGTGCGGCAGATCGAGCCGACGCCGACCATCGTCAACGACGTGGTGCTCTACAACGTGCTGATCGACGTGCCGAACGAGGACCTGACGCTGATGACCGACATGACGGCGCAGGTCTTCTTCCGCCTCGGCGAAGCCAAGGGCGTGCCGCTGGTGCCGACGCCGGCGGTGCGCACCGCGCGCGACGGCACACAAAGTGTGCGCGTGGTCACCGACAAGGGGCCGCAGGACCGGGTCATCAAGACCGGCCTGTCGAACCGCAGCGTGACGCAGGTGATCGAGGGACTTCAGCCCGGCGACACCGTCATCATCGGTTCGGGTGCGCCGGCCGCCGGGCCGCGTCCCGGCACGGACCGGCCCCGCATGCCCCCGCGCCTCGGCTGAGGCGGGCCGATGAGCGAGGTCGCCCCGCGCATCGACGAGGCCGTCCCGGCTGCGGCGCATGCCGCCCCCGGCGCCGGCACGCGCCCGATCATCGAACTCGTCGATGTCAGCCGCATCTACCCCAACGGCGAGACCGTGGTGCGCGCGCTGGACCGGGTGTCGCTCGCCATACATCCCGGCGAGTTCGTCGCCATCATGGGCCAGTCGGGCTCGGGCAAGTCGACGCTGATGAACATCGTCGGCTGCCTCGACCGCGCCTCCTCCGGCACCTACCGGGTGGACGGAGTGGACGTCGCCGATCTCGACGCCGACGCGCTGGCCGAGCTGCGCTGCTCGACCTTCGGCTTCGTGTTCCAGCGCTACAACCTGCTGCCGAGTCTCACCGCCGCCGAGAATGTCGAGATTCCCGCCATCTATGCCGGCACCCCGAAGGAGGAGCGGGTCGAGCGCGCCCATCTCCTGCTCGCCCAGCTCGGGCTCGGGGAGCGCAGCGAGCATCGCCCCAGCCAGCTTTCCGGCGGCCAGCAGCAGCGCGTCTCGATCTCGCGCGCGCTGATGAACGCCGCGCCGGTGATCCTCGCCGACGAGCCGACCGGCGCGCTCGACACGCGCTCGGGCGAGGACGTCCTGGCGCTGCTCTCCGAGCTGAACGCCGAGGGGCACACGGTCATCCTGATCACCCACGATCCGGACGTGGCGGCGCATGCCCGGCGCATCGTGCGCTTCCAGGACGGGCGCATCGTCGCCGACGAGCGGCACGAGAGCGAGCCCGCCCGCGCGCCGATGCCGGCCTCCGGCCCCGCCCGGCGCGGCGGGCTGGCGCGCTTCCTGCCCGATCTGGCGGAGGCGGTGCGCATGGCCTTCGCCTCGATGCACGCCAACATCTTCCGCACCGCGCTGACGCTGCTCGGCATCGTCATCGGCGTCGCCTCGGTCATCACCATGCTGGCGGTGGGCGACGGCGGCAAGCAGAGCGTGCTGGAGCGCATCTCGCAGATCGGCACCAACCTCCTGATCGTGCGGCCCGGCGCCGCCGGCATCCGCTCCTCCGGCGACAACGCCACGCTGCTGCCGGAGGACGCCGACGCGCTCGCCGCCATACCGGGCGTGAGCGCCATCGCGCCGGAACGCTCCGGCCGCTACACGATGCGCTACGGTTCGGAGGACTATTTCACCTCGGTCAGCGGCACGACGCCGGACTATCTCGCCGCCCGTGACTGGCAGATCGCGCGGGGCGTGATGTTCACCAACGCCGATGTGCGGGCCTATGCGCCGGTGGTGGTGCTGGGCCAGACCGTGGCGCGCAACCTGTTCGGCGAGGACGACCCGATCGGCCGGCACGTGCTGGTGAAGAACGTGCCCTACGAGGTGATCGGCGTGCTCTCGCCGCGCGGCGCCAACGCCTTCGGGCAGGATCAGGACGACATGGCGCTGGTGCCGCTGTCGACGGGCTTCGTGCGGGTGTTCGGGCGGCAGTTCCTCAATTCCATCACCGTGAAGGTGGCGGATGCCGGCGACATCCCGAAGGTCGAGAGCGCCATCACCCGCATCATTGCCGAGCGGCACCAGGCCGAGGACTTCCAGGTGCGCAACACCGCGCAGTTCCTGGAGACGGCGATGGAGACGCAGAACACGCTCACGCTGGTTCTGGGCTGCGTCGCCGCCATCTCGCTGCTGGTGGCCGGCATCGGGGTGATGAACATCATGCTGGTGAGCGTGACCGAGCGCACGCGCGAGATCGGCATCCGCATGGCGACCGGCGCGCGCATGAGCAACATCATGCTGCAGTTCAACACCGAGGCGCTGGTGGTGTGCTCGGTCGGCGGGGCGGTCGGCGTCGGACTGGGCCTCGCCGCGGCGCTGGGGCTGGAGGCGATGGGCGTCACCATCGTGCTGTCGCTGATGCCGCCGCTGGTGGCCTTCGGCTGCGCCTTCCTCACCGGCCTCGTCTTCGGCTACTTGCCGGCGCGCAAGGCGGCGGGGCTCGATCCGGTGGTGGCACTGGCCTACGAATAGGCCTCCGCCGCCGCGTGCCACTTTGGCCCCGTTGTCCCCGGGGGCAAGCCCGGCCATGGCGACTCGCGGCAGGCAGCCCCTTGCCCCTCGCGGCCCGAACGTTTAGGCGGAACGCCGGGATGGCGGCCGGTTGGGAATGCCGCATGACGAGGGTTGGCGCATGAACGTACTTCTGCTCGGCTCGGGTGGCCGCGAGCACGCGCTCGCCTGGAAGCTGGCGCAGAGCCCGCTGATGGGCGCCTTCTTCGCGCTGCCGGGCAATCCGGGCATCGCCGAATACGCCAACTGCTTCGGCAGCATCCCGCTGGAGGACCACGACGCCATCGTCGCCATCTGCCAGGCCGAAAAGATCGACCTCGTGGTCGTCGGCCCCGAGGCGCCGCTGGTGGACGGCATCGCCGACCGGCTGATCGCCGAGGGCATCGCGGTCTTCGGCCCGCGCCGGGTGGCGGCGCAGCTCGAGGGCTCCAAGCTCTTCACCAAGGAGCTGTGCAAGGCCCACGACATCCCCACCGCCGCCTTCGGCCGCTTCACCGAGGCGGACGCCGCCCGCGCCTTCGTGCAGCGGCACGGCGCGCCCATCGTGCTCAAGGCGGACGGGCTGATGGCCGGCAAGGGCGTCATCGTGGCGATGACGCTGGAGGAGGCGCTCGCCGGCATCGACGAGGTGTTCGCCATGGGCGGGGCGGGGACGGAGATCCTGATCGAGGAATTCCTCGAAGGCGAGGAGGTCTCGTTCTTCTGCCTCGTCGACGGCGAGACGGTGCTGCCCTTCGGCTCCGCGCAGGACCACAAGCGCGCCTTCGACGGCGACCAGGGCCCGAACACCGGCGGCATGGGCGCCTATTCGCCCGCCCCGGTCTTCACCGCCGAGATGGAGCGGCGCACCCTGCACGAGATCGTCAAGCCGACCGCGCGGGCGCTCGCCGACGCGGCCAGCCCCTATCGCGGCGTGTTGTTCGCCGGGCTGATGATCACCGCTGAGGGGCCCAAGCTGATCGAGTACAACGTCCGTTTCGGCGATCCCGAGTGCCAGGTGCTGATGATGCGCATGGAGGGCGACCTGCTGCCGCTGCTGCATGCCGTCGCCACCGGGCAGCTGGAAGACCAGCCGGTGCCGCTGAAGCCCGACGCCGCCATCTCCGTCGTGATGGCGACGAAGGGCTATCCCGGCGCCTACGAGAAGGGCTCGCGCATCGGCGGGCTGGAGGCGGCCGAGACCATTCCCGGCGTGAAGGTGTTCCATGCCGGCACCAGCCGGGCGGGCGACGCCATCGTCGCCGCCGGTGGGCGCGTGCTCAACGTCACGGCGGTGGGCGGCAATGTCGCCGAGGCGCGCGAGCGCGCCTATGACGCCATCGCCCGCATCGACTGGCCGGAGGGCTTCTGCCGCCGCGACATCGCCTGGCGGGCTCTGGGCGAGTAGCCGCAGGGCCTTCCCGGAGGTCTCTCAGTACCGATTTATCCGGCTTTTTCGTGCGCCGCGCACTGGCGGTGGCAGCGTCGTACGCCCATTATCAAACAAATGCCGTGCTGATGCGGCATCGGGCGAAGCCATGGACGATTCCACCACAGGACGGCGGCGCGGCGCGCCTGCGCCGCACGATGACGCCCCGCCGCCCACCGTGGCCGCGCCGCCGGAACCGGCGCCGCATGTCGCGCATCATCCCAGCCTCGCCGTCGCGCTGGGCTCGGGGGGCGCGCGCGGCCTGTCGCACATCCTCGTGCTGGAAGCGCTGGACGATCTCGGCCTGCGGCCGACCGCCATGGCGGGGGCCTCCATCGGCGCGATGTTCGCGGCGGTCTATGCGGCGGGCATGCCGGCGCGCGACATCCGCCATCTCGTCACCCACACGCTGCGCAATCGCGGCGAGGTGATGCGCCGCCTGCTGGCCGCCCGCGTCGGGCGCATCAAGGACCTTTTCGGCGGGCTGGGAAACCCGGTGCTGGTCGACGCCGAGCGGCTGATCGAGGGTTTCCTGCCGGAGGCGGTGCCGCAGACCTTCGAGGAACTGTCGATCCCGCTGCAGGTGGTGGCGACCGATTACTGGGAGCGCTGCGAGCGGACCTTCGAGCGCGGGCCGATCCGCCCGGCGGTGGCGGCCTCGCTCGCCATACCCGGGCTGATCCGCGCCGTGCAGCATGGCGGGCACACGCTGGTCGATGGCGGCGCGGTGAACCCGCTGCCCTTCGACCTGCTGCGGACCCGGGCCGATATCGTCATCGCGGTCGACATCACCGGCGGCCATGGCGGCGAGGCGCGCGGTGTCCCGGCGCCCTTCGACGCCATGTTCGCGACGTTGCAGATCATGGCGAGCTCGATCGTCGGCGAGAAGCTGAAGGCGGGCGCGCCGGACATATTGATCCGGCCGAACGTGAATGATTTCCGGGTGCTCGACTTCTTCCGCGCCGCCGCCATCCTGAAGGCGGCCGAGCCGGTGAAGGACGAGGTGAAGCGCCGGCTGGAGGTCGTGCTCGGCTGAATCCTGTCCGCTAGAGCCGTCCCGGCCAGCGGCGCTCGGCGAAGAACTCGCGGAGCAGCTCGGCCGATTCGCGCTCGCCGAGACCGCCATAGGTCTCCGGCTTGTGGTGGCAGGTCGGCTGGGCGAAGAAGCGCACGCCGCTCTCGATCGCGCCGCCCTTGGGGTCGGACGCGCCGTAATAGACCCGCCGGAGCCGGGCGAAGGAGATGGCGCCGGCGCACATGGTGCAGGGCTCCAGCGTGACGTAGAGGTCGCATTCGGCCAGCCGGTCGTTGCCGAGCACCGAGGCGGCGGCGCGGATCACCATCATTTCCGCATGGGCGGTGGGATCGGCGAGCTCGCGCATGCGGTTGCCCTCGGCGGCGAGCGCGGTGCCGTTCCGCACCAGCACCGCGCCGACCGGCACCTCGCCGCGCCCCCCGGCCTTGGCCGCTTCCGCCAGCGCCAGCAGCATGAAGTCGGTGCGCGCCCGCGCGGCCCCGGAACCGGCTCCATCGCCCGAATTGTTCGTCGTCAAAGCCCTACTCGCCAAAAGCTCGCTTCATCCCGCAGGACATGCTAGAGCCGGATCCGATCAGGTTGAAACAACCTGACCGGTAAATCCGTCTCCATCTCCATGATAACGAGACCGTTTTGCCGATCAGATCGCACATGCAATCTGATCGGAACGGGCTCTCGTACCGCCGCCTCGAGACCAGATCGAATCCCCATGCCGAAAAACCCGCCGCCCCGCAAGGACCACAACCGCGTTCCGCGCGCCCCCCGCACCCTGGCGCCGGCCGAGCCGCGCGAGGCCGAGCGCGTCGCCAAGGTCATCGCCCGCGCCGGGCTCGGCTCGCGCCGCGAGATCGAGGAATGGATCCTCGCCGGCCGCGTGGCGGTCAATGGCGAGATCCTGGAAAGCCCCGCCCGCACCGTGACGGGCGAGGACAAGATCACCGTGGATGGCGCGCCGCTGCCCGACAAGGAGCGCACGCGGCTGTTCCTCTACCACAAGCCCAAGGGCGTGGTGACGACCAATTACGACCCCGAGGGACGGCCGACGCTGTTCGAGATCCTGCCCGGCGGCCTGCCGCGCCTGGTCTCCGTCGGCCGGCTCGACCTCAACACCGAGGGGCTGATCCTGCTCACCAATGACGGTGGCCTCTCGCGCGTGCTGGAGCTGCCGGAAACCGGTTGGCTGCGTCGCTACCGGGTGCGCGCCAAGGGCGACATCACCCAGGACAAGCTCGACGCGCTGATCGCCGGCGTGACGGTGGACGGCGTGCATTACGGGCCGATCGAGGCGAAGCTCGACCGCGTGCAGGGCGCCAATTCCTGGCTGACGCTGGCGCTGCGCGAGGGCAAGAACCGCGAGGTGCGCAACGTCCTCGGCTCGCTCGGGCTCGACGTGAACCGGCTGATCCGCCTCTCCTACGGCCCGTTCCAGCTCGGCGAGCTGCCGCAGGGCGAGGTGGAGGAAGTGCGCACCCGCGTGCTGGCCGACCAGCTCGGCGAGGCGCTGGCCGCTGCCGCCGGAGCCGATTTCGAAGGCCCGCTCTTCAACCATGGCGAGGACGAGGCGCCCCGGCGCGCCGCCAAGGCCCGTTATGCCGCGGCGGAAGGCGCCGAGGACCGCCACCGCCGCCGGCCGATCGACGCCGAGCCGGGCGAGGGCCGGGAAGTGACGGCCGGCATCGTCGCCGACCGCAAGGGCCGCAAGGTGCTGGTGCAACGCGTGCGCTCGACCGAGACCGAGCCGGAGGAGGAGCGCCCGGCGCGCCGTCCGCGTCGTGACGACGAGCGCCCGCGCCGCGCCGAGGAGCGGGGCGGCGAGCGCACCTTCCGTCGCCGGCCCGAGCGCCCCTTCGGGGACGAGGGCGGGCGCGAGGAGCGTGGCCATGAGGAGCGTCCCTATGAGGAGCGTTCCCGACCGGCCCGCGCCGCGACCAGCCGGGACCGCAAGGTCGGCGGCCCGCGCCCCGCGCGCCCGCGCGGCGAGCGCGACGGCGATGCGGGCGAGCGTCCGTTCCGCAGCCGCAGCGAGCGCCCGACCTATCCGCGCGAGGAGCGCGAGGGCGGCGGCGAGCGCCCCTTCCGGGTACGCGACGACCGGGCGGAGCGTCCCGAGCGTCCTTTCCGCGAGCGTCCGCGCCGCGAGGAAGGAGAGGGCGATTTCCGTCCCCGCGCCGAGCGTCCCTTCCGCGAACGGGGCCCGCGTCCCGAGGGCGATCGCGCCCCGCGGCGCGAGCGGCCCGAGGGCGGGCGCACCTTCCGCGGTGAGGGCAGTGACCGGCCCTATAGCGGCCGGGTGAAGTCCGAGCAGTCGCGTTTCCGCTCCCCGCGTTCCGACGAGGGCGGGCGCGAGGAGCGTGGCCCGCGCCGTGAACGCCCCGAGGGCGAGCGCAATTTCCGCCCGCGTCGCGAGGGCGAGGAGCGACCCTTCCGCGCCCGTCCCGACCGGGCGGAGCGTCCGGAGCGTCCGTTCGGCGAGCGACCGCGCCGCGAGCGGGCGGATGGCGATTTTCGTCCCCGCGTCGAGCGTGCCGAGCGTCCGTTCCGCGAGCGGGGTCCGCGTCCGGAAGGCGATCGCGGCCCACGTCGCGAGCGTCCCGAGGGCGACCGTCCCTTCCGTTCGCGCGAGGATCGCCCGCGCGAGGACCGTCCGCGTGAGGACCGTCCGCGTGAGGATCGTCCGCGTGAGGATCGCGCGCCGCGTGGCGAGCGGCCGGAAGGCGGACGGCGTTTCGATCGGCCCGAAGGCCGGTCGTTCGGTCAGAAGTCCTTCGGTAGCGAGGCGGGCGAGCGGCCGCGTCGTCCCGGCGGGCCGGGCAAGAGCTTCGACAACAAGAGTTTCGGCAACAAGAGCTTTGGCGACCGGCCGGGCGGCGAGCGCCCCGCGCGCGGGAGCAAGCCCGGCGGATTCAAGTCCGGCGGCAAGTTCGGCGACAAGCCGGGCGGTCGTCCGGGTGGCCGGCCGACCGGCGGAAAGCCGGGGAGCAAGCCCGGCGGGCGTCCGCCTCGCGCTCCGCGCGGCTGAGGACGCCTGAGCGATGCGCATCGTCGGCGGGCGCTTCAAGGGGCGGGCGCTGCGCGGCCCGTCCTCCAACGCCACGCGGCCGACCTCCGACCGGCTGCGCGAGGCGTTGTTCAACGTGCTCGCCCATGCCTATGACGACGCGGCGGACGGCGCGCGGGTGCTCGATCTGTTCGCCGGCACCGGCGCGCTGGGGCTGGAGGCGCTCTCGCGCGGGGCGACGTTCGCGGTCTTCGTGGACGAGGCGCCGGAGCCGCGCGGCCTGATCCGCGCCAATGTCGAGACGCTGGGTGTGGGCGGCATCACCCGCATCTTCCGCCGCGACGCGACGAAGCTCGGCGCGGCGCTGGCGAGCGATGCGTTCGACCTCGTCTTCTGCGACCCGCCCTATGGCCGCGGCCTCGCCGAAAAGGCGCTCGCCAGCGCGCGCGAGGGCAACTGGCTGGCGCCGGGAGCTCTGGTCATCGTCGAGGAGGCGACCGAGGCGGCCTTCCAGCCGCCGGACGGCTTCGAGGAACTGGAGCGCCGGCGCTACGACGGGAGCGAGGCGATTTTCCTACGGGCGCCGTGACCTCCGCCCCGGACAGGCCGCGCCTGTGCCGGGCGGGGATGCCTCACCCGACCTCCTCGACCGCCGCGAGGATGCGCTCGATGTCTTCCGGGCGGGAGAGGCGGTGATCGCCATCCTTCACCAGGGTGAGCACCACATCGTCCTCGGCGAGGCAGGTGACGAGGCGCAACGCGTGCTGCCACGGCACATCGGGATCCGCGACGCCCTGCAGGATGCGCACCCGGCAGCCCACCGCGAAGGGCGCGCCGAGCACGAGGTTGCTGCGCCCGTCCTCGATCAGCGCGCGGGTGATCGGCTGGCCGGGGCCGTATTGCGAGGGGCGCACCCATTTGCCGGCGTGCAGGATGGTGGCGCGCACGTCGTCCGGCATCGCCTTCCACATCAGCTCTTCGGTGAAGTCCGGTGCCGGGGCGATCAGCACCAGCGCGGCGAGCCGGCCGGCTTCGCCGCGCGCCGCCAGCGCCCGGGCGAGGAGCAGCGCGATCCAGCCGCCCATGGAGGAGCCGACGATGATCTGCGGGCCGCTGGTCTCGCGGTCGAAGACCGCCAGCGCGTCCTCGGCCCAGCGCGAGATGGTTCCCTCCTCGAAGTCGCCTTCCGATTCGCCATGACCGGAATAGTCGAAGCGCACGACCTGCCGACCGGTGCGCGCCCCCCATTCGGCGAGCGCTTCCGCCTTGGTGCCGCGCATGTCGGAGAGAAAGCCGCCGCACCAGACCACGCCGGGCTTCCCGGCGGTCGATATCCCCGGCGTCACCCGCACCGCGATCCGGCGTGCATCGGTGCCGACGGGGATGAAGCGTGGGGCGGTCTCGGGGGTCTCGGTCATGCTGGGCGGGTCCTCGTCATCGCTCGCGCGCCTTGCGATTCGGGCCCGGCGCGCCATCTTGGCTTACAGGCAGGTGCCACGCGCGAACAGCGCGAAAGGGATGCTGCCGGCGGAACGAATGCGGCCCATCGGGCGATTGCATCGTTTCCGTGTCGTCACGCCGTTGACTTCTGACGGGTTTGTCACGATCTTCTGCGACCGTTTTTACGCGCGCGCAAGACGAGCCGGCCGGCACCCTTACGAGTCGCGGTGAAACGCATTTTCTGAAATGGCAGAGGAGAGAACCGCCATTCGCCGCCCCATGAGACCCGTCGCGCCGGAGAAGGAAGGCCCGCGCGTCAACGAAGACATCCGCATCCGCGAGGTGCAGCTCATCGACCAGGATGGGCAGAATCTCGGTGTCGTGCCCACGCGCGATGCCATTCTGCGCGCGCAGGAAGCGGGCCTCGATCTCGTCGAGATCGCCCCCAATTCCGTGCCGCCGGTCTGCAAGATCCTCGATTATGGCCGCTTCAAGTACCAGAACCAGAAGAAGGCCAACGAGGCGCGCAAGAAGCAGCACATCGTCGAGATCAAGGAAATCAAGCTGCGGCCCGGCATCGACACGCACGATTACGACGTGAAGATGAAGTCGATCCATCGCTTCTTCCAGGAAGGCGACAAGGTGAAGATCACCCTGCGCTTCCGTGGCCGCGAGATGGCGCATCAGGAGCTCGGCTACAAGCTTCTGAACAAGGTCAAGGAAGAGCTGGCGCCCGTGGCCAAGGTCGAGGCCGAGCCCTCGCTCGAAGGCCGCCAGATGATCATGGTGCTGGCACCGCGCTGAGCGGCGGCCGCGCCTCTTCCGGCGCCACAGTTTGCGCGTTATCCCGGACGGCCCTCAGGGCCGGTCCGGGATCGCTCTTTTTCCAGCGAATCCGCATGCGGTCTCCACTCCCCGGCGGGACGACGGCGCGCGCCGGCTAGTCCGGCAGGCTGCCGTTCTCGGCCAACACGGCTCCCGCGAGATAGAGTGAGCCGGCGATGAGCACGCGCGGCGCCGGGCCGACCGGATAGGCGGCGAGCCCGTCCAGCGCGGCGGTGACGCTCGGCGCCGTCGAGGCGTCCATGCCGTGGGCACGCGCGGCGGCGGCCACGGCTTCCGGCGGCTGCGCCTTGTGCTCGCCGGGAATCGGCACGGCGATCAGCTCGCGCGCCAGCCCGGCGAAGGGCGCGAGGAAGGCGCCCGAATCCTTCGTCCCGAGCATGCCGACGATCAGCACCAGCGGCCGCGGCACGCGGTCCTCGATGTCCGCCAGTGCGGCGGCGAGCGCCTGGCCGCCGGCGGCGTTGTGGCCGCCGTCGAGCCAGATGTCGACGCCCTCCGGCGCGTGCTGGGTGAGCGGCCCCGGGCCGAGCCGCTGCAGGCGTGCCGGCCACTGGGCCGAGCGCATGCCCTCTTCGTAGGCGGCGGTCGGGATGCCGAGATCGGCGATGCGCAGCGCTTCCACCGCGAGGCCGGCATTGCCGATCTGGTGCGGGCCGACGAGGCGCGGGCGCGGCAGGTCCAGAAGTCCGGCCTCGTCCTCAACGACCAGTCGCCCGCCTTCCTCATGCGCCTGATACTGCTCGCCCATGATGGACAGCGGCACGCCAAGCCGGGCCGCCTGCCGCTCGATGACGGCGAGCGCCTCGCGAGGCTGGTGGCCGAGCACGGCCGCCACGCCGCGCTTCAGGATGCCCGCCTTCTCCGCCGCGATGGCGGCGACGGTCTCGCCGAGGAAGTCCACATGGTCGATGGAGACCGGCGTGATGACCGAGACGAGAGGCTTCTCGACGACGTTGGTGGCGTCGAGCCGGCCGCCGAGGCCGACCTCCAGGAGCAGCACGTCGGCGGGAACCTCGGAGAACAGCAGCAGCGCCGCCGCGGTGGTGATCTCGAAGAAGGTGATGGGCTCGCCGCCGTTCGCGGTCTCGGCACGCGCCAGCGCCTCGGTGAGGCGGGCGTCGTCGACAATGGTGCCGGCGAGCCGGATGCGTTCGTTGAAGCGCACGAGATGCGGCGAGGTGTAGACGTGCACCCGCTTGCCGGCGGCTTCCAGCACGGCGCGCATGAAGGCGACGGTGGAGCCCTTGCCGTTGGTGCCGGCGACATGGATCACCGGCGGCAGCCGGCGCTCGGGATGGCCGAGCCGCTCCAGAAGCCGCCACATGCGGTCCAGCGACAGGTCGATCAGCTTCGGGTGGAGGGCGAGCAGGCGGTCGAAGATGTCCTCGACCGGCCGCCGGCGCCCTTCCTCAGGGTCGGGACCGGCAGCGGGCAGGGAAGGCATGGGAGACCTCAGGCGCTCGCGGGCGCAGGTGGCGGCAGCGCGGCGGCGTCGCCCGCCGTGGCCGCGTCGGTGGAGGCCCTGACGGCTTCCGTCGCCGCCGGGGCACGCATCAGCAGGCGGCACAGCCGGCCAAGCGTGGCGCGCATGTCATGGCGGTGCACGACGAGGTCGATCATGCCGTGGTCGCGCAGATATTCGGCGCGCTGGAAGCCTTCGGGCAGCTTCTCACGGATGGTCTGCTCGATGACGCGCGGCCCGGCGAAGCCGATCAGCGCGCCCGGCTCGGCGATCTGGATGTCGCCCAGCATGGCGTAGGAGGCGGTGACGCCGCCGGTGGTCGGGTTGGTCAGCACCACGATGTAGGGCAGGCGCGCTTCGCGCAGTTCCTGGATGGCACAGGTGGTGCGCGGCATCTGCATGAGCGAGAGGATGCCTTCCTGCATGCGTGCACCGCCCGACGAGGCGAACATGATGAAGGGGGTGCCGCGCGAGGCGGCGGTCTCGAGGCCGGTGACGATGGCCTCGCCGGCCGCCATGCCGAGCGAGCCGCCCATGAAGCCGAAATCCTGCACCGCGACAGTGACGGGGAGGTTCTCCAGCTTGCCGAAGCCGACCTTCAGCGCGTCCTGGGCGCCCGTCTTGGCACGGGCGTCCTTGAGGCGGTCGACATAGCGCTTCTCGTCACGGAACTTCAGCGGGTCGGCCGGCACCTGCGGCAGGGCGACGTCGTACCACTTGCCACCGTCGAAGATCGAGCGCAGGCGCGCCGTCGGATCCATGCGCATGTGGTAGCCGGAGCCGGGAATGACGAAGAGGTTCGCCTCCAGGTCCTTGTGGAACACCATCTGCCCGGTCTCGGGGCACTTCACCCAGAGATTTTCCGGCACTTCCCGGCGGTTCAGGAACGAGCTGAGCTTCGGGCGGACGACGTTCGAGATCCAGTTCAACGGCTTGGCTCCAGAAAGCTTGGCTCCAGACGGCGATGGCGGCTGGCCACGCGCCGGCCATCATCTAATGCGCGAGCGGGGCGATGAAAAGGCAGGAGCGCGATTCGTCGCGCTCCGCGCTGACCGCGCCGTGCCGCTATTCCGCCGCCTGACGGCGGACGCCGCGCACCGCTTCGGAAAGCTGGCTGACGAGGCGGGTGACGGCGGGGACCGTCGCCGGTGTCGCCCGGTCCTCGGCATCGAGGGTGGCGCGCAGCGCGTCGATCAGCGCGGAGCCGACCACGACGCCGTCCGCGCCGGCGGCGATGGCGGCGGCCTGCTCGGGCGTCTTCACGCCGAAGCCGACCGCGACCGGCAGCGCGGTGTGGCGCTTGATGCGCGACACCGCCTGTCCGACGAGGTTCGGATCGGGCGTCGCCGAGCCGGTGATGCCGGTGATGGAGACGTAGTAGACGAAGCCCGCCGTGTTCGCGAGCACCGCCGGCAGGCGCTTGTCGTCGGTGGTCGGCGTGGCGAGGCGGATGAAGTCGAGCCCGGCCAGCAGGGCCGGCAGGCACAGCTCGTTGTCCTCTTCGGGCGGCAGGTCGACGACGATGAGGCCGTCGACGCCGGCGCTCTTCGCGTCGACGAGGAAGCGGTCCACCCCGTAGATGTAGATCGGGTTGTAGTAGCCCATCAGGACGATCGGCGTGGCGGCATCGCCCTGGCGGAAGGCGCGGACCATGTCCAGCGTCTTCCTCAGCGTCTGGCCGGCCTTGAGCGCGCGCAGCCCCGCGGCCTGGATCGCCGGGCCGTCGGCCATCGGGTCGGTGAAGGGCACGCCGAGCTCGATCACGTCGGCGCCCGCGGCCGGCAGGGCCTTCAGCAGCGCCAGCGAGGTCTCGAAATCGGGATCGCCGGCGGTGATGAAGGTCACCAGCGCCGCGCGCCCCTCGGTGGCGCAGGCGGCGAAGCGGGTTTCGATGCGGGTGCTCATATGCGGGTCCCCAGAATCTCGGCCACCTGCGGAATGTCCTTGTCGCCGCGGCCGGACAGGTTGACCACCATCAGGTGATCCTGCGGGAAGGTCGGCGCGAGCTCGGCGACCTTAGCCAGCGCGTGGGCCGGCTCCAGCGCCGGGATGATGCCTTCGAGCTTCGCCACCAGCTGGAAGGCTTCGAGCGCTTCCGCGTCGGTGGCGGAGATGTAGGTGGCGCGGCCGATGTCGTGCAGCCACGAATGCTCCGGCCCGATGCCGGGATAGTCGAGCCCGGCGGAGATGGAGTGCGCCTCGGCGATCTGGCCGTCATCGTCCATCAGGAGATAGGTCCGGTTGCCGTGCAGCACGCCCGGCCGGCCGCCGGTGAGCGAGGCGGCATGCTCGCCGGTCGGTATGCCGTGGCCGGCGGCCTCGACGCCGTAGATCTTCACGCTGGGATCGTCGAGGAAGGGATGGAACAGGCCCATGGCGTTGGAGCCACCGCCGATGCAGGCGACGAGGCTGTCCGGCAGGCGGCCCTCCGCCTCCAGCATCTGCGTGCGGGTCTCGACGCCGATCACGCTCTGGAAGTCGCGGACCATGGCCGGGTAGGGGTGCGGGCCGGCGACCGTGCCGATGCAGTAGAAGGTGTCGTGCACGTTGGTCACCCAGTCGCGCAGCGCCTCGTTCATGGCGTCCTTGAGCGTCCTGGCGCCGGACTGCACCGGCACCACGGTGGCGCCGAGCATCTTCATGCGGAACACGTTGGGCGCCTGGCGGGCGACGTCGACGGCGCCCATGTAGACGACGCATTCCAGCCCGTAGCGCGCGCACAGCGTGGCGGTGGCGACGCCGTGCTGGCCGGCGCCGGTCTCGGCGATGATCCGCTTCTTGCCCATGCGGCGGGCGAGCAGGATCTGGCCGAGCACGTTGTTCACCTTGTGCGAGCCGGTGTGGTTCAGCTCCTCGCGCTTGAAATAGATCTTCGCGCCCAGCTTTTCGCCATTCTTGCCGGGCCCCGCGCCCTCGCGCAGGTGCTCCGTCAGCCGCTCGGCGAAATAGAGCGGGCTCGGCCGGCCGACATAGTGCTTCAGGCCGGCGTCCATTTCCGCCTTGTAGGCCGGGTCGGCCTTGGCCTCGTTATAGGCCGCCTCCAGATCGAGGATCAGCGGCATGAGCGTTTCGGCAACGAAACGACCGCCGAATATGCCGAAATGCCCGTTCTCGTCGGGGCCGGTGCGGAAGGAATTGGGAGCGTTCACGAGGGGCTCGTCTCTCTGGCGGATGATGTGTGCGCCGGCTTGTCGCCGGTCGGATGCTCGGACTCCGTCGCATCGGCCGCCCGCGCGGCACGCAGGAAGGCGGCGATGCGCGCGGGGTCCTTGATGCCGGGGGCGCGCTCGACCCCGGAGGATACGTCGATGCCGGGCGGGCGGACCCGCCGCACGGCCTCGCCGACATTGTCGGGATCGAGGCCGCCTGACAGCATGAAGGGGCGCGTCAGGTCAAGGCCGGCGAGGAGGTTCCAGTCGAAGGGCACGCCGTTGCCACCGGGCAGGAGCGCGCCTTTCGGCGGCTTGGCGTCGAGCAGCAGCCGGTCGGCGACGTCGGCATAGGCGGAGAGTCGGGCGAGGTCGGCGGCGGTGGCGATGCCGATGGCCTTCATCACTGGCAGGCCGAACCGCGCGCGGACGGCGGCGACGCGCTCCGGGCTTTCCTTGCCGTGCAGCTGGAGCATGTCGGGACGAGCGGCGTCGACGATGGCGGCGAGCGTGGCGTCATCCGCGTCGACGGTCAAAGCGACGATCCCTGCGCGCCCGCGCGCGCGCGCCGCGAGCGCGGGCGCGGTGGCGAGATCGACATGGCGCGGGCTGGGGGCGAAGAACACCATGCCCACCATGTCGGCCCCCGCGCCGAGCGCCGCATCCAGCGTCTCGGGGGTGCTGAGCCCGCAGATTTTGATCTCAAGCGACAAGGCCGTCTCCTCGAACAGAGCCAACTAGCACGGAACGGTCCGCAGAGGCGAGTAGCGGCGCTGCGGGGCCGCGGGCCGGGCGGGCCCCGCGGCGGCGATCCGTGCGGCCCGGTAGGCGCTATCCCGTCACCTATTCGTGGAATGCGTGCGGCAACGGATGAATTTACCCCTTCCGTGACGACATTTCGCATGCTACTCACATTCATCTGTGAAATTATAGATTTCACGTCAGATTTGCGAATATGGCATGGCGGCGCCGACAGGCGCGCCGTGCCGCCACCCTGGAGAGTGTTTCATGCGCTTCTCGCGCCGCCTTTTCCTCGCCGCCGCCCTGGCGCCGTTCCTCGTCTCGGCCGCCGTGCCCGGCGCGCGCGCCGAGGAGCCGAACCAGATCCTCAACGCGTCCTACGACATCGCCCGCGAACTGTTCGAGGCGGTGAACAAGACGTTCGAGCCGGCCGAGAAGGCCAAGACCGGCAAGGAGATCAAGGTCAACCAGAGCCACGCCGGCACGTCCAAGCAGGCGCGCTCGATCGTCGAGGGCCTCGAGGCCGACGTCGTGACCTTCAACCAGATCACCGACATCCAGTTCCTGGTCGACAAGGGCTTCGTCGCCAAGGACTGGCAGACCCGGCTGCCCAACGCCTCCTCGCCCTGGTACTCGTTCCCGGCCTTCCTCGTGCGCGAGGGCAACCCGAAGAACGTGAAGAACTGGGACGATCTCGTCCGCGATGACGTGAAGCTGGTCTTCCCGAACCCGAAGACCTCCGGCAATGCCCGCTACACCTACCTCGCCGCCTATGCCTTCGCGCTGGAGAAGTTCAACGGCGATGCGGCCAAGGCCGACGCCTTCGCCAAGAAGCTGCTCTCCAACGTCGTGGTGTTCGACACCGGCGGGCGCGGCGCCACCACCTCCTTCGTGGAGCGCGAGCAGGGCGACGTGCTGATCACCTTCGAGGCCGAGGTCATCAGCGTGAAGGACGCCTACAAGGACAAGAAATTCGAGGTCGTGGTGCCGCCGGTGAGCCTGCTCGCCGAGTTCCCCGTCGCGGTGGTCGACAAGGTGGTCGACAAGCGCGGCTCGCGCCAGATCGCCACCGACTACCTGACCTTCCTCTATTCGCCGGAAGGCCAGAAGGTCGCGGCCGAGGCCAACAACCGCGTCGTCGATCCCAAGGTCTCCGAGGAGTTCAAGGCCAAGTTCGCCCCCGTCCGCCTCGTGAAGGTCGAGGACGTGTTCGGCGGCTGGGCCAACGCCCAGAAGACCCACTTCGCCTCGGGCGGCAAGCTGGACGAACTGTTCGTCGCGCCGTGAGGCCGACGGTAGCCATCATCCCGGCCGCTCCTCTGGATCGACGTCATGCCCGGCCTTGGGCCGGGCATGCATGACTTCACCGCGCAAAGACGTGGATGGCCGGGCCAAGCCCGGCCATGACGGTCGGAACAGGCGAACCGTCGTCCGCTCTGGACATATCGGACATATTGCGCCATGGCCGGGTACCCCCGGCCATTTGCCTTTGCAGGAGCCGTCCGTTGAACCGAGTCATACCGGGCTTTCCCCTCTCGCTCGGCATCACCCTGTTCTATCTCAGCCTGATCGTGCTGCTGCCGCTCGGCGCCCTCATGTGGCAGGCGGTGGACGTCGGCTGGGAGCGCTATCTCGCCATCATGAGCGGGGCGCGCACGCTGGCCGCCTTCCGCGTCACGCTGTCGACCGCCGCGCTCGCCACCCTGTTCAACGCCGTCTACGGACTGGCGCTGGCCTGGGTGCTGGTGCGCTACGAGTTTCCCGGCAAGCGGCTGCTGGACGCGCTGGTGGACGTGCCCTTCGCCCTGCCCACCGCCGTGGCCGGCCTCGCGCTGTCGGCGCTGTTCGTGAAGAACGGCTGGTTCGGCGCCCCGCTCGCCGCCATCGGCATCGATGTCGCCTACACGCCGCTCGGCATCGCCATCGCCATGGCCTTCACCTCCATCCCCTTCGTCGTGCGCACGGTGCAGCCGGTGCTGGAGGACCTTGCCACCGATGTGGAGGAGGCCGCGGCGACGCTCGGCGCCTCGGACCTGCGCATCTTCGCGCGCATCATCTTCCCGGCGATCTTCCCGGCCTTCCTGACCGGCGCGGCGATCGGCTTCGCGCGCTCGCTGGGCGAGTTCGGTGCCATCATCTTCATCGCCGGCAACCTGCCGCTGAAGACCGAGGTGGTCTCGCTGCTGACCTTCATCCGCATCGAGGAATATGACTACCCCGCCGCCGCCGCCATCGCGGCGACGCTGCTGGCGCTGGCCTTCACCATGCTGTTCATCGTCAACATGATCCAGCTCTGGCAGCAGCGGCGCATCGGGACGGGGGATTGAGCATGGCGCGCGAACCGCTTCTCCCGCCGAAAGCCCACCCGGCCCGGCGCATCCGCGTCGGCGACGGGCCGCTGGCCCGCACGCTGCTGATCGGCGGCGTGCTGCTGGTGACGCTGCTGGTGCTGGTGGCGCCGCTGGTGGCGATCTTCACCGAGGCGTTCCGGCAGGGCGCGGCGGCCTACGCTGCCGCCTTCGCCGCGCCGGACACGCGCTACGCCATCGGCCTGACCGTCTTCACCGCGCTGATCGTGGTGCCGATCAACATCGCCTTCGGCATCGCCGCAGCCTGGTGCATCGCCAAGTTCCGCTTCCCCGGCCGCAACCTGCTGGTAGCGCTGGTGGAGCTGCCCTTCTCCATCTCGCCGATCATCGCCGGCGTCGCCTATCTCTTCGTCTACGGCGCGCAGGGCCTGCTCGGGCCGTGGCTGGCCGAGCACGACATCAAGATCATGTTCGCGGTGCCGGCGATCATTCTGGCGAGCCTGTTCGTCACCGCACCCTTCGTGGCGCGCGAACTGATCCCGCTGATGATCGCGCAGGGCTCGGAGGAGGAGGAGGCGGCGGTGACGCTGGGGGCCGGCGGCTGGCGCATCCTGCGCCTCGTCACCCTGCCGAATGTGCGCTTCGCCCTGCTCTACGGCGCGGCGTTGTGCAATGCGCGGGTGATGGGCGAGTTCGGTGCGGTGTCGGTGGTCTCCGGCAACATACGCGGCCAGACCAACACGCTGCCGCTGCAGATCGAGCTGCTCTACCAGGACAACAACGCCGTCGCCGCCTTCGCGGTGGCGACCATCCTGACCGGCGTGGCGCTGGTCACCCTGATCGCCAAGGCGATCATCGAGCGGCTGGATGCGGCGCGGGTGAAGACGCAGGGCCGCCCGGGGCATTGAGAAGAATCGCAAGAGCGCGATCGCTCTGCTTCCTCTCCCCAACGGGAAGAGGAATGGTTCGAGGTCACGCGCTCCTCAGCGCCTTCCACACCAGCTCGGCGGCGGCGAGGTCCTCGATGGCGGTGCCCACCGACTTGAAGAGGGTGATCTCCGCGTCCGAGTCGCGGCCCTTCGCCGTGCCGGCGGCGAGCTCGAACAGGTCGCCCTGAATGCCCTCCGGCGCCAACACGCCGCTGGCGAGTGGCACGACGATGTCGCCCGCCTCCTTGCCGGCGCCGGCGCGCGTGTCGACATAGACCCGCGCCCGGCGGATCGCCTCGTCGTCCGCCTCGCGCATGGAGGGGGTGAAGCCGCCGACGAGGTCGACGTGCTGGCCGGGCGCGAGATAGCGGCCCTCGACCAGCGGCTGCGGCGAGAGCGTGGCGGAAGAGACGATGTCGGCGCCGGCGATGGCGTTTCCACGGTCCGCCTCGGCGCGGGCGTCGAAGCCTTCCGCGCGCAGCGTCTCGGCCAGCGCCTCGGCCTTGGCGAGGGTGCGGTTCCAGACGGTGATCTCGCGGATCGGCCGCACGCTGGCATGGGCACGCGCGAGATAGGGCGCCAGCGCCCCGGCGCCGATGATGGCGAGGCGGCTGGCATCCGCGCGCGCCAGATAGCGCGCCGCGAGAGCGGAGGCGCAGGCGGTGCGCCAGACGGTGAGGGCGCGGCCGTCCATCACCGCGAGCGGCTCGCCCGTGGCGCCGGAATTCAGGATGTAGAGGCCGGTGACGCTCTCGATGCCGCGCGCGCCGTTGCCGGGGAACACCGTGACCAGCTTGGTGCCGAGCACATCGTCCTCGGTGCCGTCGGCGGTCCAGGCGGGCATGAGCAGCAGCGTCGCCTCTCCATCCGGCCGGGGAAGCGCGTGGTGATGGCGCACCGGCACCGTGATGCGCCGGCGGAACGCCGCTTCCAGCGCGTCGATCAGGGCGGGAAAGGTGAGCAGACCGGCGATCTCGCCGGCCGAGACAAAACGCAGGTCGCTCATGTCAGGCGGCGCGCTGGTCGGAAAGGGCCGGCCGCGCAGTGGGCGCGGTCGCGGCGGCGCGCAGGGCTTCCGCCTCGGCATGGGCGTGACGCGCCTCGCGCGCGGAGTGGCGGGCGAGGCGACGGTAGCGTCCCTGGCCGAACCACATGGCCACGCCGCCGAGCACCACGCCGAGGATCATCGCGCCGGAGACCACGAGGAACAGCGGCGCGTCGAGTGCCCAGCCCGCCGCTCCGGCGAACGGGTCCAGCACCAGTTCCACCGGATGGCGATTAGCCACGGCGAGCATGACGAGGCCCACCGAAACCGGCAGGACGATGAGGATCAGCAGCAGGCGACGCAGCAGCACGATCAATCCCTCGAGCGGCTCATTCCAGATCGACGCCGTCGTTCAGGCGCTCTCGCATTTCCTTGCCCGTCTTGAAATAGGGCACGGCCTTGCCGTCGACCGCCACATGCGCCCCGGTGCGCGGATTGCGGCCGGTGCGGGCTGGACGCGACTTGACCGAGAAGGCGCCGAAGCCGCGCAGTTCCACCCGGTCGCCACGCCCCAGCGCCGCGACGATCTCATCGAGAATCGCATTCACGATGTTCTCGACATCGCGCTGATAAAGATGCGGATTGGCTTCCGCAATCCGCTGTACCAGTTCAGACTTGATCATCGACGCCCCGCCCCCCTTTTCGTTCGGCTCGTCGGAAACTGCAAAAAGGTCATATTTTGGAAGCCCTTGGCCCCGCTAGCCTCCGCGAGGGTGCCAGAGGGCCAGAAGACCGTCAAGGCGGGCCTGCGTCGCGGCCTCGCCGGCGGCGCCGATCACGAGCCTTGCCAGATCATCGAGCCCGATCAAGGACATGATCCGGATCGACAGGCCGTGCAGCCAGCCGAATTCGTCGCCCGCACGCCCGGTATGCCAATCGCGCACGGGCAGATCTTTCGACACGTCGCGCTCGCGGGCCAGCCAGTCGCGGGCGGTGCGCTCGTCGCCGATCTCGTCGACGAGGCGCAACGGCAGCGCCTGATGGCCGGTGAAGACGCGCCCATCCGAGGCCTCCGCGAGCTTGTCGCCGGTGATCAGGCGCCGCTCGGAGACGAGGCCCTTGAACCAGTCATAGCTGTCCGCGACCAGCGAGCGCACCGCGGCGCGGGCGTCCTCGGTAGGCGGGTCGAACATGTTCGGCGCGGCCTTGAGCGGGCTCGACTTGATCTCCTCATAGGAGATGCCGACCGTCTTCATCAGCTCGGCGAAGTTGGGGAACTGGAAGATCACGCCGATCGAGCCGACCAGCGCGTTGCGCGGCGCGATGATGTGGTCGGCGCCGAGCGCGGCGATATAGGCGCCCGAGGCCGCCATGCCGTCGACCACGGCGACGATGGGCTTCTTCTCGGCGAGGCGGCGCAGCCCGTCATAGAGGGCGGCCGAGCCGACCACCGTGCCACCGGGGCTGTCGATTGAGAGGATCACCGCCCGCGCGCCGGAGCGCCCGATGGATTCGAGCAGCTCCAGCCGCTCGCGCTCGTTGCGGATGATGCCGCCGATGGTGACGCGCGCCACGTGCGGCGAGGAGCGCGGCAGCAGCGCGCCGTCGCTCCACCAGGCGAAGGCGGCGGGCCCACCCACGAGCACGACCAGCAGGGCGAGGACGCGCCAGAAGGCGAGCTTGCGCCGCAGCCGGCGGCGCGCAAGCACCTCGTCGACGTCCAGAGCGCTGGCGGCCATTCCGATCTCCCGTTTCGCAACAAGGGGTAGCCGCCGGGGGCGACAGGCGCAAGGGAGGCGAGGTTGTGGGCGGGAATGGAAGGGGTGGCGTGGCTAGCCGTCGTGTCTTTCCAGGAAGTCCTCGACCGACAGGGCGCGGAAGTCCTCCAGCGCGGCCCGCAGGCGCGCATGGTCCCAGTCCCACCAGCCGAGCGCCCGCAGGCGTTCGCCGATGGCAGGCGCGAAGCGCGGCCTTATCGGGCGCGCCGGCACCCCGGCGACGATCGTGTAGGCCGGCACGTCCTTCGTCACCACGGCGCCGGCCGCCACCACCGCCCCGTCGCCGATGCTCCGGCCGGGCAGCACGATGGCGCCGTGGCCGATCCACACGTCGTGGCCGATGGTGACGCCATGCGAGCGGCGCCAGGCGAAGAACGACGTCTCGTCCTGCGCGTCGTCGAAATAGGCGGAGGCGCGGTAGGTGAAGTGCGACTGGCTGGCGCGCTCCATCGGGTGGTTGCCCGGGTTGATGCGGGTCATCGCGGCGATGGAGGTGAACTTGCCGATGCGCGCATAGGCGATGTCGGAATCGTTGACCACGTAGGAATAGTCGCCGAGCTCGACCTCATGGAGCTTCGTGCGCGCCCCGACCTCGGTGTAGCGCCCGAGCGTCGCCTCTGTCACCTCGGCGGTGGGATCGACGGTCGGGGTGGGGCCGAGCCTCGTCATCGCTCAGCTCCCGAAGGGGAAGCGGGCGACGAGCCGGAACGGCCCGGCCTCCTGCCGGTAGAGCGCGATCTCGCGCACGATGAGCGGGCCGTCGGCGCCGCTCATGGCGAAATGCTCGGCGAGCTCGGCTTCGGCGAGCGTGCGCTCGTCATCGTCGAGCGAGCCCGTGAGCGTCATGTGGAAGCGGAAGTCTTCCAGCACATAGGGATAGCCCCAGCGCGCCAGATAGTCCTGCTGGCGCGGCGTGAGCGGCGCGCGCAGGCGCTTCTCCCGCTCGGTCTCGCTCATCGGCGCGCGGAAATCGTCGAAGGCGGCGACCGCGCCGGCCGCCAGCCGGTCCAGCGCCGCGCTCGGTACGGCGAGGCGCAGGGCGAGGAAACGGCCGATGGTGTTGAGCGTCACCCCGGCGCAGGCGAATCCCGCCCGGTCCTTGGCGAAGCGGGCACACACCGCGCGCAGCTCCGTCTCGGTGCGGCCGGCGGCGAGGCGGAAGGGGGCCTTCAGCGTGCCGTGGAAGCCATAGCGGCGCGGCTCGGCGGTGATCTCGTGCCAGCGCGTGGCGTCGAAGCGCTTGAGTTCGGGAAGCGGGGGAGCCTCGCCCGTCTCCGCGTCATAGCCGAGGACGGCGGAGCCGAAACGCCAGAGCGGGCTCTGCGCGGGCGGCGCGAAATAGATCGCGTAGCGGGGCTCGGCCGGCTTCGTGGCCGCCGCAGTGGCGGTGCCCGGGGACATGGCGGCGGACATCAGAAGACGCGCCGGCCGGCGAGGAGCACCTCGCCCACCACCGGCGTGTCCTCGGCGAGGCGGAAGGAGACGAGGTCGGCGCGCAGCCCCTCGGCCAGCCGGCCGCGATCGTCGAGGCCGGCGAGCCGGGCCGGGGCGGCAGTGACCAGGGCGAGCGCCGCGGGGATGGAGAGGCCCGCCGTGCGGGTCAGGGCGAGGGCGGCCTGCAGCAGGCTCGCCGGCACATAGTCCGAGGCGAGCGCGTCGAGCAGCCCTTCTGCCGCGAGGTCCCGCATGGACACGCCGCCCGAATGCGAGCCGCCGCGCACCACGTTGGGGGCGCCGCCGATGGTGGCGAGGTTCGATTGCCGCGCCGCGCGGGCGGCTTCGAGGGTGGTGGGGAACTCGGAGATGGTGCAGCCGGCCTCCACCGCCTCGCGCACATGGTCGGGCGTCGTGTCGTCATGGCTCGCCAGCACGATGCCGGAGGAGGAGAACAGCGCGACCATCTTGTCGTAATTGCCGGCCACGGCGCCCCTGGCGCGTTCGATGCGGTCGGCGACCTCGGCGTCGATGTCCGCCCCGCCCTTGCCGATGCCGGTGAGATAGACCTTCAGGTGCTCGACATTGCGCCACTGGCGTGTGCCGGGGGTGTGGTCCATCAGCGAGGCGAGGGCGAGGTTCGGGCGGCCCAGCGCCGCGTCCACCAGTTCCGGCAGGGTCCGGTCGGTCAGCTCGCAGCGCAGGTGGATACGGTGGTCGACGCGGAACAGGCCGCGCGTCGTGCCTTCTTCCACCGCGTCGAGCATCACCTCGTAGAGCGCGCGGCGATCCGCCTTGGCCTGGTCGAAGCCGCCGGCGCAGATGGCGTCGTAGACGGTGGTGACGCCCGAGGCGGCCATCTGCCCGTCATGCGCCAGCGCGGCGGCGCGCGCGTCCGGCCAGATGACCTTGGGACGCGGGATGAAATGACCTTCCAGCGCGTCGGTGTGCAGGTCGATCAGGCCGGGCGCGAGATAGGCGCCCTCGCAATCGACCGCGCCAGGAACGTGCGAGCGCCCCTCGTCGATGGCGCGGATCCGGCCGCTCTCGTGAACGAGCGTGCCGTCGATCACGCGGTCTTCGAGGATGAGCCGGGCATTGGTGAGAATCGCTTCCATGGCCGCGCGTCTCGCATGTTGATGTGACCTTTCCGTGAAGGTCCTCCGTGACGTTCGGGCCCCTGCGTCACACGCGGCGCCGATCTGCCGTCACACGCCGCGTGCACCGCCGTCCGAGCGCGGGTCGTGTGCGCCTTCCAGCCCCGCGCGGCCCGGATGCAGGATCACCGCGCCCGCATGGCCCATCATGTCGGAGAACGGTTCGGCGAGGATCTCGACATCGTGGCCAGCGCCGGCGAGCTGTTCGGCGAGGCCGCCGTCGAAGGCGCCTTCCACGCGCAGGTTCACCGTGTCCGAGCCCCAGGTGCGCCCCAGCACCCAGCGCGGCCGGGCAATCGCCTCGCCGAGCGGCACGCCGAACATGGCGTAGCGGCTCATCACCGCCGCGTTGGTCTGCGGCTGGCCCTCGCCGCCCATGGTGCCGAAGGCGATGAAGCGCCCGTCGGGCAGCAGCGCCATGCCGGGGTTGAGCGTGTGGAACGGGCGGCGGCCGGGTTGCAGCGGGTTCCTGGCGCGCGGGTCGAGCGAGAAAGAGGTGCCGCGATTCTGCATCAGCACGCCCGTCGACGGCAGCACCAGCCCCGAGCCGAACTCCCAGTAGATCGACTGGATGTAGGAGACGCAGACGCCGCTTTTGTCGGCCGCGCCGAGCCAGACCGTGTCGCCGCGCGCCGCCTTGTGCGGCCAGGGCAGGGCGCGGCGCGGATCGATGGCCGCGGCCTCGCGGGCGAGGGCGGCCGGGGTGAGGAAGGCGGTGGGATCGTGGGTGAGGTGGTCGAAATCCGTGACCACGCGGTCGCGCACCAGAAAGGCGCGCTTGGTCGCCTCGATCAGCCCGTGAATGTGGGCGAAGCCTTCCGGCTGGGCCACGCCGAGCCGGTCGAAGAGGGAGAGGATCATCAGCGTCGCCAGGCCCTGGGTGGGCGGCGGCGAGGACCACAGCTCCATATTGGCGAGCTTCACCCGCAGGGGATCGCGCGTCACCGCGCGGTAGGATTCGAGATCGGCGCGCGTCACCGGGCTGCCGGCCCGCTCCAGGTCGGTGGCGATCTCGCGGCCGACATCGCCGCGATAGAAATCCTCGAGGCCGGCGCCGGACAGATGCTCCAGCGTATCGGCGAGGCGCTCGTTGCGCTTCACCGTGCCGACAGCCGGCGCCGTGCCGTCGGGTTCCAGGAAGATGTCCCGGAAGCCGGGCACGTCCGCCAGCTCCGCGCGCTTCTCCACGGTCAGGCGATGCTGCGAGCCGGACACCGGGACGCCCGCCCTGGCATGGCCGATGGCGGGCTCCAGCAGCCGGCGGACCGGCATCCTGCCGCCGAAGGCACGGGCGGCCTCGTGCGCCAGCATCCAGCCGCCGACCTGTCCCGGCAGGGTGAGCGCGGCGAGCGGGCCGCGCGCGGGGATCGCGTCGAAGCCCCGGTCGCGGTAGAAGGGAACGGTCGCCTTCGCGCCGGCGAAGCCCGCCGCCTCGATGTAGCTGACGCGCCCGGCCGGGTCGCGGATGAGCCAGAAGCCGTCGCCGCCCATATGCGTCATGTGCGGGTAGACCACGGCGATGGCCGCCGCCGCCGCGAGCGCCGCCTCGACCGCGTTGCCGCCTTCCTCCAGCACGGCGCGCCCGGCTTCGGTCGCCAGCCAATGGGGGGTTGCGACCATGCCGGAGCCGGCACGCGCGCTCTCATGAACGAAACCGTGAACCACCGTCGAACTCCGCCTGACGCCGGGCAACTTGACCCGCGCGGCCGGGCATAGCAGTTTGCGCCCCGCCAAATAAGACGGAAGAAAGAGATGACCACGGGCCGACGCATTCGCTGGGACCATGTCAGCACGGTGGTGAGCGCCGCCATCCTGCTGGGCGCCGAGCTCATTGGCGCCGGCCTCGCCGCCGGCTGGGCCATCGCCGCCCTGTTCGACGCGAACTGGGTGTGGGAGCTGATCTTCGAGGGCGCCTTCGGCCTGCTCGCCGTCTACGGCATCTATCGCTTCGTGGTGAAGGCGAAGTCGGTCGAGCCTTTCGTCGAGGGCTGAGCGCGCCGAATCGGCGCCGCCGCCGGCGCTTTCGTTGCCGTCATCATGGCCGGGTTCGCCCGGCCATTTTCACGTGGCGGGTGGATCACCCGAATTTCAACGCCGGCGCCGCTCCGGCGGGCCGTGGCCATGCAAACCGAAGCGCGGCAAGGCCCGTTAGTCGGCTTGACTTTCGCAGGCCGGAAATGCCGCATTTTCGCGCCCGCCGATTTTGCGGGCGCATACGAAAAATCCCGCAAAAGCCGCTTGCATATGACGGCGGAAATCCATACATCGCGTCTCGCCCAATTTCGCACGTGCCTGTGGTCGCGTGCCGATCGGCGGAAGTCCGGACAAGAGGCCGGAAAATCGCCAAGAAGATCGGTAGCCGGAGGCGAAACCGGCGCACTCCGCTCTCAGCGGGGAACGTGACTTGAAGCAACGACGTAGCGGGCTTTTTTGGTCTCGGTCGGCCCTCCAAAGGTCGGCGACACTGAAGAGGCACTACTTCTTGCCGGGCGTGCGGTAGGGGTCACCCTCACCAAGCGAAGGCATCGAACGGACGCGGCGCTCTCCACATGCGCTCGGCGAACGATTTCGTGCCACGGCTCCATTCCATCCGGCCAATCGGCAACAACCGTGCGGTCGGCGAACGGATGCGCATTCTCGCCACGGGCGCGGCACACTGCTGCCGCGGGCGGGTGTTCGCATCTCCATGGGTCGAAGCTTTCGGGTCGATGGGGGATATGCCATGACCGACCGTATCCGCGAATTCCTGCGCAACCGACGTGAGGATGGTCCCTGCGTCGTGGTCGATCTCGACGTCGTGCGCGCCAATTATGCCGCCTTTGCCCGGGCGCTGCCGGACACCCGCGTCTTCTACGCGGTGAAGGCCAACCCGGACGCGGCGATCCTCAATGCGCTGGCCGAGATGGGCTCGTGCTTCGATTGCGCCTCGGTCGCCGAGATCATGATGGTGCTCGCCACCGGCGCGGGCGCCGAGCGCATCTCCTTCGGCAACACCATCAAGAAGGAGCGCGATGTGGCGCGCGCCTTCGAGCTGGGCGTGCGCCTGTTCGCCGTCGACAGCGCGGAAGAGGTCGAGAAGATCGCTCGCGTCGCCGCCGGCGCGAAGGTGTTCTGCCGCATCCTGTGCGACGGCGCAGGCGCCGAATGGCCGCTCTCGCGCAAGTTCGGCTGCGAGCCGGAGATGGCGGTCGACGTGCTCGATCACGCGTATCGGCTGGGTCTGGAGCCGTACGGCGTCTCCTTCCACGTCGGCTCGCAGCAGAAGAATGTCGAGGCCTGGGATTCGGCGCTGGCTTCCGCGTCGGCGATCTTCCACGCCTGCGCGGAGCGCGGCTTCACCCTGTCGCTGGTCAATCTGGGCGGCGGCTTCCCGGCCAAGTACCTGCAGGACGTGCCGGCCGCCGAGGCCTATGGCGAGGCGATCTTCCGCGCCCTGTCCCGTCACTTCGGCAATGCCATCCCGCAGACCATCATCGAGCCGGGTCGCGGCATGGTTGGCGCGGCCGGCCTGATCGAGGCCGAGGTCGTGCTGATCTCGAAGAAGTCCGAGGACGATCCGGTGCGCTGGGTCTATCTCGACATCGGCAAGTTCGGCGGTCTCGCCGAAACGATGGACGAGGCGATCCGCTACCCCATCCGCACGCCGCGCGATGGCGACGCGGTGGAGCCCTGCGTGCTGGCCGGCCCGACCTGCGATTCGGCCGACGTGCTCTACGAGAAGACCCCGGTGCTGCTGCCGGTGTCGCTCGCCATCGGCGACAAGGTGCTCATCGAAGCGACCGGCGCCTACACCACCACCTATTCGGCGGTGGCGTTCAACGGTTTCGACCCGCTCCGGTCCTACGTGATCTGAGCGGGCCGGCCCGGCTTTCGCCCGTCAGACTGAACCGACGTTCCCTGTTCCTCTTTTTCCCGGCCGCGCCGGGTTTTTGAGGCTGCCAATGCTCGCCACCACCGCCCCCGTCATCTCGCTCGAGACCGACGCCGACATCGCCCAGCGCGAGGCTCTGCTCGACCTCGCCTTCGGCCGCGCCGCGCGCCTCGCCAAGACGTCCGAACGTCTGCGCGAAGGCCGCCGGCCGGCCGACGGGCTCGCCTTCGCCGCGCACGGCCCGGACGGGCGCGTGGTCGCAACCCTGCGCCTGTGGCACGTCGCGGCCGGTCCCGGCCGCCCGGCGCTGCTGCTCGGGCCGCTGGCGGTCCACCCCTGGTTCCGCGATCGCGGGCTCGGCGGCGCGATGATGACGACGGCGATCTGCGAGGCGACCCGGCTCGGCCACGGCGCCATCCTGCTCGTCGGCGACGCGCCCTACTATGCCCGCTTTGGTTTTGACACCGCGCTGACCGGGGGGCTGTGGCTGCCCGGCTCCTTCGACCGCAGCCGCTTCCTCGGGCTGGAGCTGGTCCCCGGCGCCCTCAAGGGCGCGCGCGGCCTCGTCAGCCCGACCGGCGCGCTGGTCGACCTGCCGAGCCTCGGCGAACTGGTGGCGCAGGCGGAGCCGGAGATGAAGCGCTCGGCGTGAGCGCTTCGTCCGATCATCTGTTCCGTTGAAACGACGTCATGGCCGGGCTTGTCCCGGCCATCCATGTCTTTGGCGGTCGTTGAAGGCGTGGATCCCCGGGTCGAGCCCGGGGATGACGTTGCTAAGTGTGCGGCCGCCTCAGCCCACGCTCAATTCCACGGGAATATTCCCGCGCGTCGCCTTGGAGTAGGGGCACATCTGGTGTGCCGCCTCCAGCACCTCCTTGGTCTCCTGCGCGGTGAGCGCCGGCGCCTTGAGCGAGATCTTCGCGGCGAGGCTGTAGCCGCTGTCGCCCTTGACCAGCGACACCGCGATGGTGACGGCGGCGCCGGTGACGTCGATCTTCTTCTGATGGGCGACCGCCTCGACGGCGGAACCGAAGCACGCCGCATAGCCGGTGGCGAACAGATGCTCGGGCGTCGTCTTGCCGGGGTCGAGCACGCCGTTCTTCGGCATGCCGAGATCGACGGAAACCGAGCCGTCGCTGGTCTGCGAATGGCCGTTGCGGCCGCCGATCGCGGTGGCGGTGCCGGTGAAGAGGACGGTATCGGTCATGATGTTCTCCTGGGAAGAAACGGGGCGCTCCTAACATGGTGCGACGGCCGTGGCGGGCAACCGGCGAAGCGGCCCGCCGTTGCGCAAGCGCATGCCGTTCTTCATGTTCCCGTTTCGTTTCTTTTCCCTTGCCCCGGATCGCCGCAGGGCTTACCTCTCGCTTCGACCTGCCCGGTGCTGCCGGGCCTTCTCCCGTTCAGGAGCGCGCCCATGCCGATCGCGATCCTTGAGGAACGCGCCGTCGTCCGCATCGCCGGTGCCGACGCGGCGCATTTCCTCGACAACCTGCTCACCTCCCGCACGCCCGCGCTGGGCGCGGCGCGCTACGCCGCGCTGCTCTCGCCGCAGGGCAAGATCGTTGCCGACATGATCGTGCTGGCGACCGAAGGCGGCTTCCGCCTGGACACGCCGCGCGCCGTCGTCGCCGATCTCCTCAAGCGGCTGCAGCTCTACCGGCTACGGGCGAAGGTGGAGATCGGCGTGCTCGACGACCTCACCGTCGCGGTGGCCTGGGGCGGGGCGAGCCCGCTGGTCGACACGCTCGCCTATGACGATCCGCGCCTGCCGGCGCTGGGCCGGCGCTTCCTGCTGCCGGCGGCCGAGGCGGCGCAGATCAACATGGTGCCGGAAGCGCAATGGCACGCCCATCGCATCGCCATTGGCGTGCCGGAAGGCGGGCAGGATTTCCTCTATGGCGATGCCTTCCCGCACGAGGCGGACATGGACCAGCTCGGCGGCATCGATTTCGACAAGGGCTGCTATGTCGGCCAGGAGATCGTCAGCCGCATGCAGCATCGTGGTACGGCGCGCACGCGTATCATCCCCTTCGCCTTGTGCGGTCCCGCGCCGGCGGAAGGCACGCCGGTCACCGCCGGCGGCAAGAGCATCGGCCGCATCGGTTCCGGCGTGAACGGGCGCGCTCTGGCGCTCGTCCGTCTCGACCGGCTGGAGGACGCGCGCGCCGGCGGACATGTGGTCGAGGCGGAGGGTGCCGCCCTGGTGCCGGAGCGCCCCGACTGGATGCGCTTCCCCATTCCCGGCACGGAGAGCGTGGCGTGAGGGAGAAGCGGGCGCGATGAAGGTGCACGAGCACGCCGACGGCATCACGCGCTGCGCGTGGTGCGGCACCGACCCGCTCTACGTCGCCTATCACGACACCGAGTGGGGCGTGCCCGAATATGACGACCGTGCACTGTTCGAGAAGCTCATCCTCGATGGCTTCCAGGCCGGGCTCGCCTGGATCACCATCCTGCGCAAGCGCGAGGGATTCCGTGCCGCCTTCGACGGCTTCCGGCCGGAGATCGTCGCTCGTTACGGATCCGAAAAGATCGAGGCGCTGATGCAGGACGCCGGCATCGTGCGCAACCGCGCCAAGATCGAATCGACCGTGCGGTCGGCGCAGGTCTGGCTCGACATCATGGAGCGCGGGCCCGGCTTCTCGAAGCTGCTCTGGGACATCAACGGCCGGGTGCTGGACAATCGCCGCCGGCCGGGCGAGGCCGCTCCCGTTACCTCGCCGGTGGCGGTGGCGATGTCGAAAGAGCTGAAGGCGCGCGGCTTCAACTTCGTCGGGCCGACCATCGTCTACGCGTTCATGCAGGCCGTGGGCATGGTGGACGACCATGCCGTCACCTGCCACCGCCATGGCAAGAGGTCATGAGGGCCGCGTCATGAGCTTTGGAGCCCGGCCGGAGCGCGCCTGGCAGCGCATGCTGTCCGGGCGGCGGCTCGACCTCATCAACCCTTCGCCGCTCGACGTCGAGATCGAGGACATCGCCCATGGCCTCGCGCGCGTGGCGCGCTGGAACGGCCAGACCGAGGGGGTGCACATCTTCTCCGTCGCCCAGCATTCCGTGCTGGTGGAGCTGATCGGCCGCCGGCAGGCCGCCGCGCGCGGCGTCGACCTGGACCATCGCTGGCGGCTCGCCTTGCTGCTGCACGACGCGCCGGAATATGTGGTCGGCGACATGATCAGCCCGTTCAAGGCGGTGATCGGCGGCGACTACAAGGCGGTGGAGACGCGGCTGCTGGCGGCGGTGAGCCTGCGCTTCGGCCTGCCGGCCAATTGGCCGGCGAGCCTCGTCAAGCTGGTCAAGGCGGCCGATCGCGCCAGCGCCTTCCTGGAGGCGACGCGCCTCGCCGGTTTCGAACTTGCCGAGGCGAAGCGCTTCTTCGGCGCGCCATTCCCGCTCGACATGGCGGCGGAGCGTGAATATCTCACCCCCTGGAGCGCCGCCGAGGCGAAGGCGCGGTTCCTCGCCCGCTTCCGGGAGCTGGCCGTCGAACCGACGCCGGCCCCCGTCGCGGCGTCTGCCGCCGGAGAAACGCCATGATCCATGTCTGTCCGCTTTCCCGTCTCTCGGAGACCGTCGAGCGCACCGGGGCGGCCCATGTGCTGAGCGTGATCAACCTTGGCACGCCGGTCGAGCTGCCGGCGCGCGTGGTGCGCGACAATCATCTCTTCGTCGGTTTCAACGACATCGTCGCCCCGCAGGAGGGGCTGATCCACCCGGCGGCCGAGCATGTGGAGGCGATCCTCGGCTTTGCCCGCCGCTGGCCGCGCTCGGCGCCGCTGGTGGTGCACTGCTTCGCCGGAATCAGCCGGTCGACTGCCTCGGCCTACATCGCCGCCTGCGCGCTCAACCCGGGGCGGGACGAGGGCGAGATCGCCCGGGCGCTGCGCGCCGCCTCGCCCATCGCCACGCCGAATGCCTTGCTGGTGGCACTGGCCGACGAGGCGCTCGGCCGGCAGGGGCGTATGAGCGCCGCCGTCGCCGCCATCGGTCGCGGCTGCGAGGCGATGGAGAACGAGCCCTTCGAGCTCGTGCTGGAATAGAAGCGGATAACGCCGCCGGCTTGCGCCGGGCGCCCGCCGGGCCGCCATCGCTTTCCTTAGAGGGGAGAATGCATCCCGGATGGCCGGCAGCCATCCGGGAGAAAAACCTTCGTCGCGCCGGGCCTCAGGCCACCGGGGTGGCACGGGCCGGCAGCACGACCACGCGGGTGCCCACGGGGGCACGGCGGTAGAGGTCGATGATGTCCTGGTTGATGAAGCGCACGCAGCCGGACGACACCTGCGTACCGATGGTCCACGGCTCAGTGGTGCCGTGCAGGCGGTAGAGCGTGTCCTGCCCGTTCTTGTAGAGATAGAGCGCGCGCGGCCCCAGAGGGTTGGTTTCGCCGCCGGCCATGCCGCCGGCATAGGGGCCGTAGCGCTCCGGCTCGCGGGCAATCATGTTCGGGGTCGGCGTCCAGCGCGGCCAGGACGCCTTGCGGCCGATGACGCCCTCGCCGCGGAAGTTGAAGCCCTCTTCCTTGCCGACGCCGACGCCGTAGCGCAGAGCCCGACCGTTCGCCATCACCAGATAGGCGAAGCGCTCGTTCGGATCGACCACGATGGTGCCCGGCTGGTAGCGGGTCTGGTACGCCACCTCCTGCCGCAGGAAGCGCGGATCGATCTTGCTGACGTCGACCGCCGGCACCGGGAACGGCTCGTCGGTGATGGCACCGTACATGCTCAGATATTGCGGATCGATCGCCGCCGGGAGGATGCGGGTGTTCTGGGTCGAGGAGCAGCCGGCGAGGGCGACGGGAGCGGCGAGCAGGAAGAGGCGACGATTGAGGGGCATGGAGCGTACGCACTGGTGAGAAGGGACAGTGACCCTCCCCTATAGGATTTCCGCGACGAATTTGGGTTCGCACGGCTTCACGGAGACGTTAGCCGGCATATTCGCTCCCGGATGTTGCAGATTCGCCTCACTCGCGGGCCACCCCGGCTTCCGGCCGGCACGGTGCCGCAGCGGCACGGTTGACGGCTGGTGCTTCTTCCATCAGTTTTCCTGATACTCATCCTGAAAATAATTCGTTTCTCCCCGCCGGGTTGGGGCGGCTAATTTCACCTCCCGCTCCCGGTAATTCGACGCAGTTCGCGAGGCTCCATGACCGCCGCCAACGATACGCCCCGCCCCAGCCTCGCGGCGCGCGCTCCTTTGCTGGTCGTGCTGTGCGGCTGCATGATCGCCATGCTCAGCTTCGGGCCGCGCGCCTCCTCCGGCATCTTCCTGCTGCCGATGACCAGCGAGTTCGGCTGGGGGCGCGACACGTTCGGTCTCGCCATCGCCATCCAGAACCTGCTCTGGGGCGTGGGCACGCCCTTCGCCGGAGCGATCGCCGACCGCTTCGGCGTGACACGGGTGCTGTGGGCCGGGGCGGTGCTCTATGCCGCCGGGCTGATGCTCATGGCCTATTCCGCGACGCCGGGCCTGCTGCACCTGTCGGCCGGCGTGATGGTCGGCTTCGGCCTGTCGGGCTGCTCGTTCAACATCGTGCTCGCCGCCTTCGGCAAGATGCTGCCGGAGCGCTGGCGGCCGCTTTCCTTCGGCGCCGGCACGGCGGCTGGTTCCTTCGGCCAGTTCCTGTTCCCGCCGCTGGCCGCCGGGCTGAACACCACCATCGGCTGGCAGGAGACGCTCCTCGTCTTCGGCTTCGCCATGCTGCTGATCATGCCGTTTTCGATCGCGCTCGCCAGCGCGCCTCCTGCGCCGAAGACGCAGGAGCGCCAGCAGTCGATCGGCGAGGCGCTCAGCGAGGCCTTGCGTCACCGCAGCTACGTGTTGCTGGTGCTGGGCTTCTTCACCTGCGGCTTCCAGCTCGCCTTCGTCACCACGCATCTGCCGGCCTATCTGATCGACCGCGGGCTTTCCATCCAGGTCGGCGGTTGGACGCTGGCGGCGATCGGCCTCGCCAACATGGTCGGCTCGCTGGGCTCGGGCTGGCTGTCCAGCCGCATGCCGCGACGTTACCTGCTGGCGGCGATCTACTTCGCGCGCGGCATCGCCATCGCCGTCTTCGTGCTGCTGCCGGCCTCGCCGGTCACCGCACTGGGCTTCGGCGTGGTGCTCGGCCTGCTGTGGCTCTCCACCGTGCCGCCGACCTCCGGGCTGGTGATGCTGATGTTCGGCACGCGCTACCTCGCCATGCTGTACGGCTTCGCCTTCTTCAGCCACCAGGTCGGCGGCTTCCTCGGCGTGTGGCTCGGCGGCCTGTTCTACGAGCAGATGGGCTCCTACGATTTCGTCTGGTGGCTGTCGGTGGCACTCAGCTTCGCTTCCGCCGTGATCAATCTGCCGATCGTGGAGCGGCCCGTCGCGCGCGAGCCTCAGCCGGCGGGCGCGTGACGCCGCCGCGGCGTTTGCACGACATTAACCATCGTCCTTCACCATAGGTGGCGTAGTGCCGGAAGCGTTGCCCCGGCGCCACAGTATGCGCCTCGTGTGTCCCGGCGAGAGGGGCTGATTCGCTGCGTTGCCTTGACAAGGCAGGGCTTTCGCAGCGCATCGTAGCCCCATCCCGAGCGATGGAACCTTCCATGCGTAACCGTTCCTCCCTTCTGGCCGCGTTTCTCGTCGCCCCCGTCCTGGCGCCGGCGCTGGCGTCGGCCGATACGCTGACGCCGCAGCAGGCGCAGCGTTTCGTGATGGGACGCACCTTCTCCTACACCTGCTACGAAGGTACGGCGGGCGCCGGCCGCATCATGCCGGACGGCTCGGTCGCCGGCACGATCCAGATGCGCGGCAAGGGTAATGCCCGCTATGTCACCCTGCCGGCCGGCACCATCCAGGTCCGCAACGAGTCGGTCTGCGCCAAGCTGAAGGGCATGGCGTTCCAGCCCTGCTTCGAGCTGGAGAAGACCAGCGCGGTCAGCTTCCGCGGGAATCTCGCCGGTGCGAACCGCCTGTGGTGCGAGTTCAAGCGCGGGGGCAGCGGGCGCACCCGCCTTGCCGAGCGGGCTTCCGGCAAGCGCACCGCCGGCCGCGCGCCGACCGCCGAGGTGGAGCGCAAGACCGCCGAGGCCGAAGCGCCGCGCTAAAAGCCGGGCCTTCCCGGCTTTCACCGACGCGACATGCAAAAGGCGGGTCCCTCACGGGAGCCCGCCTTTCTCATCGATCGAAGGACCGAGATCCTTGCGCGGCGGTGGTCAGCCGCCGCCGCCCGGCTTCTGGGGATCCTGCGTCTTGTCCACTGCCGCCTTCTGCGGCTCGGCGGCGGCCGGCGCCACTTCGGTCTTCTTCACTTCGTCCTTCTGCGCCTTGACGCGCTCCGCCTCGTCGAGACCGACGGCGATCTTGCGCTCGATGTCGGCGAGTTCGTCCGGCTCCGGCTTGAGATCGCGCGCGTGGTTCCACTTGAAGCGGGCTTCGAGCTTGCGGCCGACTTTCCAGTAGGCGTCGCCGAGGTGGTCGTTGATTACCGCCTCGTTCGGCTTGAGCTCCACCGCGCGCTCCAGCTCGCGTACCGCCTCGTCGTAATGGCCGGTGCGGTAATAGGCCCAGCCGAGGCTGTCGATGAAGAAGCCGTCGTCGGGACGCAACGCCACCGCCTTGCGGATCATCTCGGTGCCCTGGTCCAGGTTCACGCCCTGGTCGATCCAGCTGTAGCCGAGATAGTTCAGCACGTGCGGCTGGTCGGGCTTCAGCTCCAGCGCCTTCTTGAGATCGGCTTCCGACTTCTCCCACTGCTTGGTGCGCTCGAAGGCGGTGCCGCGGAAGTAGTAGAGCATCCAGTTATTGCCGGTCGGCGCCTGCAGCTGGTCGATGGCCTTGGTGTAGACCTCGGCCGCCTCGGGAAATTTCTCGTTCGAGCGCAGCACGTCGCCGAGCGCCATCAGCGCCCGCATGTCCTTGGGATTGGCCGCCACCACCTTGTCCAGGGCGGTGCGCGCGTCGTCGAACTTGCCGGCGGCGTCGAGATTGAGGGCGCGCTGCACCTCGGCATTGACCTTGAAGGGCGAGCTGGCCGGTACCTGCTGGTAGAGCGCGATGGCGTCCTCGTGCCGCTTCATCGATTCGAAGAGGTCGGCGAGGGTGATGTCGATCAGCGGATGCGACGGATCGAGCCAGCGGCCGAGCTGGAGATAGACGAGGGCGAGGTCCTCGCCGCCCTGACGGCCCAGCGCTGAGCCGAGACCGTACAGCACCTCCGCGGCGCCGGCGGCCGGCGTGGTGATGAGCGCCGGCAGGGTGCGTCCCGCCTCGAGCTGCTCCAGCGAGCGGGCGACCAGCGGGTCGTTCGGCACCAGCTTGTCGAAGGCCTCGTAGGTCTCGATGGCGAGCTTCTTGTTGCCGTTGCGCGAGGCCCAGCGGCCATAGGCGTCGACCACGCGCAGGGTGCGCGGATCGACCTTCAGCGCGGCCTCGAGACGCTGGCCGGCTTCCTTCTTGACGCCGGCGGCGTCGAGGATCAGGCCGGCATGCAGGTCCTTGAAGGCGGCATACCATTCCGGGCCCTGCAGCGCGTCGATGGCGGCGACGCCGGCGCGGGCATTGCCGGAGCCGAACTGGCTCCACGCGCCCAGCAGCGTCGAGTTGAGCTCGGCGATGGCGCCCTGGCCGGCGCGGCGCAGATTGCTGCGGGCGGTAACGTACTGCTTGGTCTTGATCGCGCGCACGCCCAGCACGAGACGCGCCAGCGTGTGCTCGGGGTCGATGCGGACGATGCGCTGGGCGAGGTCGACGGCCTCGTCGATCGAGCCTTCGGCGAGCTGGGTGAGGAAGGCGCGTTCCAGCAACTCGCCATTGCGCGGGAAGATGCGCACGAGCTCACGATAATAGGCGGAGGCGGCGGCCGTATCGCGCTCGGAAATGGCCAGGCGGGCGGCGAGATAATTGCCGGCCGGGGCCGAACGGGCGATGAAATCCGCCGGGGGCGCATCCGCGAGCGCCGGCGAGCCGGCGCCGAGCGACGTGGCGCCCAGAGCGGCAAGCGCGGCGAGGATGGCCGCTCCCGGCCGCAGCGACAAACGTCGGAACGTCAAGTGTGAACCTCCTGCGGCAAGCCGCACAGCGTCATGCGCGCGGCTGCGGCCCCTCTTTGGCAGATTGGTCCTTTTTAGCCGCGCCTGCAATAACGAGAGGCTAATGCGGACCGGGCCCCGCAGGGCCCGGAATCACATTTTCAGACCCGTCGGCCAAGAATAAGGCCGACAAGCGCGGCGCCGGCCGCAATCGCCAGCACGGTGGAGACATCGGGCTCAGCCTTGCCGGACGGGGCCGGCCCGGGCGCCGCGGCGCCGGGTGCGGCGGCGGGCGAAGCCGGCGGCGGCGCGGCCGAGAGTCCCAGTCCCGCGCCATAGGAAGGACGCGCCGGCGGCCGGCGCGTGCGCAGCAGCGCGACGAGCACGAAGATCAGTCCCACGATCAGCATGAAGCCGGCGACGATGAGGGCGGCGGTGGCCGGATCATAGCGTTCGGCCAGCAGGACGAAGCCCGCGACCAGGAAGGCGAAGAACGCGGCGACGAGCAGGACGCCGCCGATCACGAAGAGGGCCGCCGTGATGGCGGTCCGGCGCACGGCGACCCGCGCGGCTTGGCGCACTTCCGCGCCGGCGATGGCCAGCAGGAGGCGGAGCATCAACGGCTCCGCGACAGCAGGCCGAAGAGGAAGCCGACGCCCAGAGCGGTGAGCACCGCGCCATAGGGGTTGCGCTCGATGACGGCGCCGACATCGCCGGTGATCGCCTGCGCCCGCTCCTTGGCATCCTCATAGGCGGTGAGGCCCTCATCGACCAATCCGGCGGCGGCGGCCTCGGCGCGGGCCTTGCCGGCGCGCACGCGGCTGGCGACGGCATCGGCGGCGGCCTCGCCCTCGGTCCGGGCGATGGCCGCGAGCGTCTCGGTGAGCTTCGCGACGTCGGACCTCAGCGTGGCGAGGTCGGCGGACAGCTTGGCGAAGTCTTCCTGCGCGTTCGGTTGGGCCATGACGGTCTCCTGAATGCCGGTCGTGATGATTACGAGCGTCAACGCGGACGCCGTTACCCGGTTCCGCATCATCCTAGGCGGTAATCAGAGGCGCCGGAACTCGTAATATCCCGGGCGCCGCCCCTCGCGCAGCGCTTTCGCCTCGTAACGGGTGCCCGGCCAGCCTTCCCACGGCAGGCGCCAGTCGTCGGCGCGCGCCGCCGTCCACTCGAAGCGCGGATCGGCGAGGAAATGGCGCAGCGTCCAGCCGGCATAGTGCTCGATGTCGGTGGCGAAGCGGAAATGCCCGCCGGGCCGCAGCAGCCGGGCGATGCGGTCGATGTTGTCGGCCCGCACGAAGCGCCGCTTCCAGTGGCGGCGCTTGGGCCACGGATCGGGATAGAGCAGGTCGATCCGGTCCAGCGAGGCGTCCGGCAGCCGGTCGAGCAGCGGCACCACGTCGTCGCCGTGCAGGCGCACATTGGCGAGGCCGAGCTCGGCGACGGCGGTGGTCGCCTTGGCGATGCCGTTCAGGAACGCCTCGGCGCCGATATAGCCGATATCGGGATGACGCCGGGCTTCCGAGACGAGGTGTTCGCCGCCGCCGAAGCCGATCTCCAGCCGCACCACCCGCACGTCGTGCGGGAACAGCGCGGCGAGTGGCCGCCCGGCGACATGTTCGGGATCGATGGCGAGCTGGGGCAGGTCCTGCGCCAGATGGGCGGCCTGCGCCGTGCGCAGCTTCTTGCCCTTGCGGCGGCCGTAGAAGGCAGCCTCGCGCGGGCCGGGCGCCGGCGTCTCGCCTCCGGGGGCATCCTTGTCGGTGGTCATGCGGCTACTCGAAAAGCGAACGGGGCGGACCGATGTCCGCCCCGCTTAATGCTGCCGGCGCGGGCGCGCAACGCCCCGTGCGCAACGGCGAGGAATCAGCCGACCGCCGCCTTGATGGCGTCGGCGAGGTCGGTGCGCTCCCAGGAGAAGCCGCCATCGGCTTCCGGCGCGCGGCCGAAATGGCCGTAGGCCGAGGTGCGCGCATAGATCGGCTTGTTGAGGCCGAGATGCTCGCGGATGCCGCGCGGACGCAGGTTCATCACCTCGCGCAGCGCCTTCTCCAGCTTGGCTTCCTCGACCTGCCCGGTGCCGTGCAGATCGACATAGATCGCCAGCGGGTCGGACACGCCGATGGCATAGGCGAGCTGAATGGTGGCCCGGTCGGCGAGGCCGGCGGCGACCACGTTCTTGGCGAGGTAGCGCGCGGCATAGGCAGCCGAGCGGTCGACCTTGGTCGGATCCTTGCCGGAGAAGGCACCGCCGCCATGCGGGGCCGCGCCGCCATAGGTGTCGACGATGATCTTGCGCCCGGTGAGGCCGCAATCGCCATCCGGGCCGCCGATGACGAACTTGCCGGTCGGGTTGACGTGCCAGATGGTGGAAGGCGTGACCCAGCCTTCCGGCAGCGCCTTGCGGATATAGGGCTCGACGATGTTGCGCACGTCGTGTGACGACAGGTCGGCATCGAGGTGCTGCGTGGACAGCACGATCTGCGTCACCTCGACCGGTTTGCCACTGTCGTAGCGCACCGTCACCTGGCTCTTGGCGTCCGGGCCGAGCACGGTGCTCTCGCCGGAGTGGCGGGCGTCGGCCAGCAGCTTGAGGATCTTGTGCGCGTAGTAGATCGGCGCGGGCATCAGCTCGGGCGTCTCGCGGCAGGCATAGCCGAACATGATGCCCTGGTCGCCGGCGCCTTCATCCTTGTTGCCCGCCGAATCGACGCCCTGGGCGATGTCGGCCGACTGAGCGTGCAGCAGCACCTCGATGTCGGCATTCTCCCAGTGGAAGCCTTCCTGCTCGTAGCCGATGTCCTTGATCGCGAGCCGGGCGATATGGGTGATGAAGTCCTTGGTGATCTGCGCTGGGCCGCGCGTCTCACCGGCGATCACCACGCGGTTGGTGGTAGCCAGCGTCTCGGCGGCGACACGCAGGTGGCTGGGATCCCAGCCGAATTCCGGGCCATATTTGAAGAAGGCGTCGACGATCTCGTCGGAGATACGGTCGCAGACCTTGTCCGGATGGCCTTCGGAAACGGATTCGCTGGTGAACAGATAGGCTTGGCGGGACACGCGTCGGCTCCTCGATATCTCGGCCGGCGCACAGGACGGCGTCCGGCGCCGCATCTTTCGCAAGCGCGGTCGGGCGGGTCAAGGATAGAACAGCGGAATCGTTCGGAAAAAAGAACGCCCCCGGCGGGGCCGTGCCTTGCGTGCCGCCACGGAACCGGCCGCGGAAGGCGGCCTTCATCTCGTTGAGCCGAAAGGACTTCCGTCCTAGTTCGCCGGAGCCTCCTCCGCGAGCGCCTCGACGAGATCGACGATGCGGCGGCGGACCTTGCTGTCGGAGATCTTCAGAAAGGCGCGGGTGAGCGCCAGCCCTTCGGTGGTGGCCAGGAAATCCGAGACATAGGCGGGGGAGGCATCTTCCGCGAAACCGGTGGCGGTACCGCTCACATTGGGAGCGCCCTCGAAGAAGAACGCCACCGGAACCCCGAGCACGTTGGAAATATTCTGGAGCCGACTGGCGCCGATGCGGTTCGTGCCCTTCTCGTATTTCTGGATCTGTTGAAAAGTAATGCCGAGGTTTTCGCCCAGTTTCTCCTGACTCATGCCAATCATCATACGCCGCATGCGCACCCGGCTACCCACATGCTTATCGATTGGATTAGGAGATTTCTTGGTCATCGGCTTCCCCGACTGCAAACAAAAAAATACCTCCCTCCCCCGATCTGGCGGAGAGAAGCAATGCCCAGGCCCGGGCGCCAGTCTAGGCAAAGCTGATTGGACCGTCGATCAATCTAGGCTTGTATATCTCGCTGGCGCAGCATGAGCACCAGCAATAGGCCGGTTAGCAGCGAGATGAGCGGTATCCAACTGCTATAAGTAGCATAAATTGTCGCGGGAAGGGCTTGGGGAAGGCCCCCGTCGAGGACGCCGCGTACACCCAGAGGTAGTAATCCGGTGATTCGCCCGACCGGGTCGACGATGGCGGAAATGCCATTGTTCGTAACCCGGATCAGCGGAAGACCTTGCTCGATTGCCCGGAGCTGAGCCTGTTCGAAATGCTGGTAGGGGCCGGGGGTAATGCCGAACCAGGCGTCGTTCGAGGCGTTGAGCAGGAAGCCCGGCCGCTGCCCCGGCGCGGCCGCCGGCGGCATCACCTCGTCGGGAAAGATCGCCTCGTAGCAGATGAGCGGAACCGACGCCGGCAGGCCGGGAATGGCCAGCAGTTCGCGCTCGCGCGCCGCCGCGAAGCCGCCGCGCACCCGGGTCAGCTGCTGCAGGCCGATCGATTCGAGCGTTTCCTGAAACGGCAGATATTCGCCGAAAGGAACGAGATGCATCTTGTCGGCGTGGGCGAGCACGGCGCCATTGGTATCGATCACCCGCAAGCTGTTGAACACGTCCGGGCGCTCGCGGCCCGGCACCGGCTCGAAGCGCGCGGCGCCGGTGACGAGCGTGGTACCCTCGGGCAGCATCGCCGCGATGCGCTCGACCGCCTCGGGCTCGCGCTCGAGAAAGAAGGGAAAGGCCGATTCCGGCCAGAAAAGGTGCGTCACGCCCTGAAGTCCGCCGGCGCTCTCGCTGGTGGAGACATAGAGGTCCATCACCGTGCGGCGGGCGTCGTAGCGGAATTTCTGGTCCTGCGGCAGGTCTGGCTGCATGAGCCGCAGCCGGACGTCCGGCACGGTATCCACCTCGGTGGTGGCAAGGCGCCATTGGCCGCCGGCCCAGACGAGGCCGAGCACCGCGACCGACAGGGCCAGCGGCGCATAGCGGTCACGGGGAGAGGCCTGCGGGCGGAAGCGGGCGTCGAACAGGGCTGCGGGGCTCGCCAGGGCGGCAAGGGCGAGAAGGCAAAGCCCCATCATCCCAACGGCGGAGGCGGCTTGGGCGAAGCGTAGATCGGTAGCAAGCGCGTAGCCGAAATTGTTCCAGGGGAAGCCGGTGAGCAGAATCCCGCGCAGCCACTCGGCGGCGGTGAGGGCCACCGCGAAGGCGAGGACGCGCCCCGGCCCCGGCATCCAGAGGAGACGGGCGAGCGCGCAGCCGAGCCCCGTATAGAGCGCAAGATAAGCCGGCAGGCCGATTACCGCGAACGGCATCAGCCACAGGAAGGCGTCGGCCTGCACGAGAAACGCCTCGCCGATCCACCACAGGCCGGCGACGAAATAGCCGAGGCCGAACAGCCAGCCGGCGAGAAAGGCGGCGCGCAGGGCGCGTCCCAGCGGCTGATCGACCGTAGCATCGATCAGGAAGACGAGTAGCGGAAGGGTGAGCGCGAGGACCGGCCACAGCCCGAAGGGTGGCATGGCGAGCGCCGAGCCCGCCCCGGCCAGCAGCGCGACGAGGGCGCGCCACCGGGCCGGCACGGCGCGCAGCCGCTCCAGCGTCATGGACCCGCCTCCCGCCGAGGCATCGGGCGGGCAGCCCTCAGGCGGCATCGGAGCTCCGCGTGCTGGCGGGCCGGGCGCCGTTCTGCGGCTGCTCGGCCGGCGGCGGCAGGCTGCCGCGCGCGGGAGGCTCCGCCGCGTCGCGCTCGTCGGCGTCCTTCCCGGAGCCGGCCGCGTCGCGCCCGCCGGTCGAGATGCGCAGCCGCTTCACGCGGCGCGGATCGGCATCGAGCACCTCGATCTCGAAATTGTCGGGGCCGAGCACGATCTCGCCGCGCACCGGCACGCGGCCGGCGAGGGTGACCAGCAGGCCGCCGAGCGTGTCGACTTCCTCCGCCTCCTCGCCGAGGGCGAAGGCCGGATCGATCATCTCGGCGACGTCCTCGAGGCTGGCGCGGGCATCGGCGATGAAGCTGCCGTCCGGCTGGCGGATGATGGCCGGGGTCTCGTCCTCGTCGTGCTCGTCCTCGATGTCGCCGACGATCTCCTCGACCAGATCCTCCATCGAGACGATGCCGTCCGTGCCGCCATATTCGTCGACCACCAGGGCGAGGTGGATGCGGCTCGCCTGCATGCTCGCCAGCAGCTCGATGGAGGGCATCGAGGGCGGCACGAACAGGAGGCGGCGGATCAGCTTGGCGGCGCTGAGCGGGGTGCCGAGATCGATGGCCTTGAGATTGAAGGCCGGCAGCGACTTGCCGCCCTGTCCGCCGGTGGCGGGGGCGCTCTCCGCCGGCGTCCCGGCGCCGCCATCCGCGCCGCGCGTCCCGCCAGGACCGGCGGCCCGCGCGGCGCCGGGGCGCGGGGTCATGGCGCGCTGGGTGAGATAGGTGACGAGATCGCGGATGTGGACCATGCCGACGGGATCGTCGAGCGTGTCGTCATAGACGACGAGGCGCGAATGGCCGGCATCGGCGAAGACGGTGAGCAGCTCGCCGAGCGAAATGTCCTTCTGCACGGCGATGATGTCCGCGCGGGGGACCATCAGGTCGCCGATGCGCAGCTCGCGCAGTTCGAGGATGCTCTTGAGCATCGTCCGCTCGGTGGCGGTCAGGTCGGTTCCGGCCTCGACGCTGCTGGAGGACAGCACCTCGGCGAGGTCGCTGCGCAGGGAGCCGGAAGAGCGCCAGCCGCCGAGCAGGTGGCGCAGACGGTCGAGTATGCCGGCGCGGGGCTCCGAGGAGCGGGCGTCGGCCGTGCTTCGCTGCCCGGCGCTCGCCGGGCTGCTACTCGACGAGCTGCTACTCGAGGAGTTGCTACTTGGGCCCTCGCTGCTCGACTTGGGGGAGGAGGGGCTGGAAACGGGGTCGGACATTGATCTCAGTCGGGTTGATGAACGGGTTCGGTTTCGGAATAGGGGTCTGGCACGCCCAGACCGGCAAGGACGCGACGCTCCATCGCCTCCATCTCCTCGGCCTCATCCGCGACCTCGTGGTCGTAGCCGAGCAGATGCAGGGTACCATGGACGGCGAGATGCGCGAGATGGTCGGCGAAGGATTTGCCCTCCGCCTCGGCCTCGCGCCGGAGCGTCTCGAAGGCGATGGCGATGTCCCCGAGATGGGGATCGCCGCCGGCGCGCGCCATCTCCGGGGTCGGAAAGGACAGCACGTTGGTCGCGGTGTCCTTGCCGCGCCAGTCGCGGTTCAGCGTGCGGATGCTCGCGTCGTCGGTGAGCTTCACCGCGATCTCGGCGCCGTCGACGTCGAGCTCGTACTCGCTCGACGCGCCCTCGACGGCGGCGGCGACCGCCCGGGCGACGAGGTCGGCCGCGCCGGGGAGGACCGACCAGGCGTCGGTCTCGACCAGCACGTCGACCTCGATGGGACTGCCGTCGCTCATCGCGGCGGCGCCCCGGGCTCGCCGGAACGGGCGGAGGCCGCCTTCGCGTCATAGGCGGCGACGATGCGGCCGACCAGCTCGTGGCGCACCACGTCGGCGGCGTGGAAGTGGCAGACCTCGACGCCCTCGACATTGCCGAGGAGCGAGACGGCCTCGGCAAGGCCCGACGTCTGGCCGGGCGGCAGGTCGATCTGGCTCGGGTCGCCGGTGATGATCATGTGCGAGTTCTCGCCCAGGCGGGTGAGGAACATCTTCATCTGCATCGAGGTGGTGTTCTGCGCCTCGTCGAGGATGACGCAGGCGTTGGCCAGCGTGCGCCCGCGCATGAAGGCGAGCGGCGCGATCTCGATCTCGCCGGAGGTCATGGCCCGTTCCACAAAGCTGCGGTCCATCAGGTCGTGCAGCGCGTCGTAGATGGGGCGCAGATAGGGATCGACCTTCTCCTTCATGTCGCCGGGCAGGAAGCCGAGGCGCTCGCCCGCTTCCACCGCCGGGCGGGAGAGGATGAGCCGGTCCACCACGCGCCGCTCCAGCAGGTGCACGGCATAGGCGACTGCCAGCCAGGTCTTGCCGGTGCCGGCGGGTCCGACGCCGAACACCAGCGTCTGGCGCTTCAAGGCGCGGATATAGGCGTCCTGCGCGGCGGTGCGGGCGCGCACCGGGCGGCGGCGGAGCTGGATCTCGTCGAAGCTCTGCTTCTTGGTCGCCGGATCGAACTCGAACAGGAAGCCCTGCGCGGCGGCCTCGCGTAGCACGCCCTCGACATCGCCCGGAATGAGCTCGCCGCCCTTCTTCAGCCGGGCGTAGAGCGTCTCCAGCACATGGCGCGCCTGCTCGCAGGCCTCGCGCGGGCCTTCCAGCGTGACATGGTTGCCGCGCTGCTCGGCCACGATCTCGAGCCGGCGCTCGATCAAGGCGAGGTTCTGGCCGTAATGGCCGAAGAGCAGGCTGGCGAGGCGGTTGTCGTCGAAGGCGAGCACGATCTGGCTCGTCGCGTCCTCGGGCGACTCGATCCAGCGGGGGGATGTCTGCGTCGATCCGGCGGGCGTGCCCGCACGGGCGGCAACCAAGGCACGTTCCGTATCCGATCCAGATCGACGCACGCTCACGCCTCCAGCTTCTCGCTCTGCCCGATGAAACGCGTTTCCCCGATCGGGCGCCCGGCGAAGAACTCGCCGCCGAGTATGTCACCCGAAAGACTCTTGGTGCTGACCTCGCGAACCTCAACCCGCGCGAGTGTGCCGATCGCCTCGCGCGGCGCCTCGACGACCACCGACTGCAGATAGGGCGAACGACCGATGAGCTGGCCCGGGAAGCGTCCGGGCTTTTCAAGAAGGATGTCGAAACGCCGGCCGCGGCAGGCTTCGTCGAACGCCGCCTTCTGCCGGTCGAGCAGGGCCTGGAGCGCGTAGATGCGCGCGGACTTCACATCCTCGGGAAGCTGCCCCTCCATGCCGGCGGCCGGCGTGCCGGGGCGCGGCGAGTACTTGAACGAGAAGGCCGAGGCGAAGCCGACTCGTCCGACGAGATCCATGGTGTCGGCGAAGTCCTCGTCGCTCTCCCCGGGGAAGCCGACGATGAAGTCGGAGGAGAAGGCGATGTCGGGACGCGCCTCGCGCACGCGGGCGACGATCTCGAAGAACAGCTCGCGGTCGTGCTTGCGGTTCATCGCCGCGAGGATGCGGTTCGAGCCGGACTGCACCGGCAGGTGCAGATAGGGCATGAGCGCGGGCATGTCGCGATGGGCGGCGATCAGCTCCTCGTCCATGTCGCGCGGGTGGCTGGTGGTGTAGCGCACGCGGGCGATGCCGGGCACGTCGGCGACCCGGCGCACCAGCTCGGCGAGGTTGGCCGGGCGGCCGGCGGCATCGAGGCCGTGATAGGCGTTGACGTTCTGGCCGATCAGCGTGATCTCGCGCACCCCGCCGTCGGCGAGGCGGATCACCTCGTCGAGGATCTTGGCCAGCGGGCGCGACACCTCGGCGCCGCGCGTATAGGGCACGACGCAGAAGGTGCAGAACTTGTCGCAGCCTTCCTGCACGGTGACGAAGGCGGTGGGGCCGCGCTTGCCGATCGCCTCGCGCGTCGGCGGGGCGAGGAAGTCGAACTTGTCCTCGACCGGGAACTCGGTCTCCACCAGCTTGGCGCGCGCCCCGGCCTTGCCGCTGCGCCGGGCCTCGGCTTCGGCGAGGAGTTCGGGCAGCTTGTGGTAGCTCTGCGGGCCGACCACGAGATCGACCGCGCGGGCGCGCTTGATGATCTCCGCGCCTTCCGCCTGCGCCACGCAGCCGGCGACCGCCACCATCTGCTGGCGACCGGCCTCCTCCTGCGCCTTGCGCAGCCGGCCGAGCTCCGAATAGACCTTCTCGGCGGCCTTCTCGCGGATGTGGCAGGTGTTGAGGATGACGAGATCGGCGTCGTCCGGGCTGTCGGTCTCGACATAGCCCTCCCTGGCCAGCGTGTCCGTCATGCGCTGGGCGTCATAGACGTTCATCTGGCAGCCGAAGGAGCGGACGTAAAGCTTGCGCTGTTCACTCATTGCGTGTCGATCGACCCGTGCCGTCCGGCGCTGAGGCGCGGAACGGCGCATTCCGTTGGAAACCCGAAGGTGCGGCGGGCACACCCTCGCCGGGCGTCCTCGTCAATCGCCGCTCGCTCCCAGCTCGATATCGCGCAGGTCGAGATCGTGTACGTCTCCACGGATGACACCCAGACCCCTTGTGTAGCGGGATTCCCGGAAAAAGGGAATGCGCCGGCAAGGGCCGGGACCGCATGAAGGCGTGATCTTCCGCCGGAATTTCGAGGGGGTCGCCTCAGGCGGAACGGCCGGTCAGCGCGCCCGCCAGCATGACGCGCGTCGCGCGCTCGGCCCGCAGCGTCGCCGCCTTGCGGTCGCCGGCCGGCAGCGGCTCGCCGAAATGCAGCTCGACGTCGACCGCGCCGCGCCGGAGCACCTCCATCAGATGGGGAGCGAGATCCATGTCGCCGTACCAGGCGAGCCTCGGCCGGCGGGCCCGCCCGAGCGAGACGCCGCCTTGCCCGATATAGGCGATGGCGAGCGGCTGGATGGTGGCGCCGGCGCCTTCCGCCCCCATCCCCTGCCGGGCGGCGCCGATCAGCGCCGAGCGGAAGGGCAGCACGCGGTTGCCGTCGCTCGACGTGCCCTCGGCGAACAGCACCACCGGGTCGCCGCCGCCCATGCGCTCCGCCATCTCGCCGGCGACCCTGGCCGTCGCGCTGCGCGCGGAGCGGTCGACGAAGACGGTGCGCTGGAGCTTCGCCAGCAGGCCGATGCCGGGCCAGCCGGCGACCTCGCTCTTGGCCACGAAGCACAGCGGCAGGCGCGAGCCGAGCACCGGGATGTCCAGCCAGGACACATGGTTGGAGACGATGAGCAGCGGCCGCGCCGGGGAGGGTACGCCGACCACCCTCACCCGCACGCCGACGAGCGCCAGCACGATGCGGTGGTAGAGCACGGGAAGGCTGCGCCGGGTCGGCAGCTTCAGCACCACCGAGAGCCACTGGAGGGGAATCCCGACGAGCGTGACCAGCAGGACCGGCACGATCACCAGCCACGCCCGCACGGTTCAGTCCTTCTGGGATTTCGGCTTGTCGAGCGGCACGCCGTAGAGCTCCAGCCGGTGGCCGACCAGCCGGTAGCCGAGCTTGCGGGCGATCTCTTCCTGCAGCTGCTCGATCTCCTCGGAGCGGAACTCCACCACCAGGCCGGTGCGCAGGTCGATGAGGTGGTCGTGGTGCTCGTCCGGCACCGGCTCGTAGCGGGAGCGGCCGTCGCGGAAATCGTGGCGCTCGATGATGCCGGCGTCCTCGAACAGCTTCACCGTGCGGTAGACGGTGGAGATGGAGATGCGGTCGTCCACCGCCGAGGCGCGCCGGTGGAGCTCCTCGACGTCGGGATGATCCTGCGCGTCGGCGATGATGCGGGCGATCACGCGCCGCTGGTCGGTCATGCGCAGGCCCAGCGTGACGCAGGCTTCCTCGATCGCGGTGAGCTTGTCGTTCATCCCTAGGCCCGTCTCGACTCTTCCACGCCTTATGGCGCAGCGGCCCGTGCGAGGGCAATGGTTTCCGTCAGGCGATATCCCGACGCATGGTCAGCGCGGCGACCGGCTCGCCGGCCGCGCCGCGATAATAACCCGCGCGGCGCCCGATTTCACGAAAGCCGGTACGGGCATAGAGGCGCAGCGCCGGAGCGTTGCCCTCCTCCACCTCCAGGAACACGATCTGGAAGCCTTCCGCCGCCAGCGTGCCGAAGGCCGCCTCCACCAGACGGCGGGCGATGCCTTCGCCGCGCCGTCCGGGCTCGACGGCGACGGACAGGATCTCGATCTCCGGCGAGACGCCGCTGAGCAGGATGAAGCCGACCGGCGCGCCGCAGGGACCATTCGTTCCCACCAGCGCGCGGCTCAGCCGGTTGGCGAGCAGCCGCTCGAACTCGGCGGCGTCCCAGCCGATGCGGAAGCTCTGGCCGTGCAGGTGGGCGAGCGCCTCCGCGTCCGCCGGCCGGGCCGGGCGCAGCGCGACCTCGCGCGGCCCGAAGGCGCGGCGGCCGAGCCGGGTCAGCAGGCCGGTCATCGCCGGGCGATCCGGGCGGCGGTCTGCGGCTTGGCGTCGGCCTCGCGCAGATAGAGCGGGCGGGGTTCGGAGCGGGCGGGATCGGCGACGCTGGCGAGGCGGGCGAGCCAGACGGGATCGGGCGTCGAGGTGCCGAACACCGCCACCGGCGGGAGGGCGCCGGAAGGCCAGGCCTCGGCGATGAGCTGGGCGCCGGAACCGACGAGGCGCACCGGCCCGTTGGCGACCGAGCGCACGGCATCCTTCACCGCCATGGCGCGCGGGCTGACCAGCACGCGGCCCGAGGGGCCGATCACCTGCAGATAGACATTGCCGTGGCGGGCATCGATGGCGGCGGCCACCGGGACGTTGTCGTCCTCCGCCAGCAGGGGGGCGGCGAGCACGGCGAGGGTGGGAAGGCCGATCACCGGCTTGCCGGTGGCGAGGCCGAAGCCGCGCGCCGCCGCGATGCCCACGCGCAGCCCGGTGAAGCTGCCCGGGCCGACGGTGACGGCGAAGGCGTCGAGATCGGCGATCTCCAGCCCGGCCTCGTCGAGCACCTTCTCGACGATCGGGATCAGCGCCTCGGCATGGCCGCGGGCCATGGGTTCGCGCACGACGGCGCGCGTCGTGTCGGTATCGGTGTCGTGAAGCGCCGCCGAACAGGCCTCAAGCGCAGTGTCGATGGCGAGAATCAGCATGGTACGCCCCGGTCCGCGCGCTCACCATGCGCATGCGCGCGGTAGAAGGAAAGAGCACGGCCGGGCGGCGCCGCGAAGCCGACCGGCCGGTTCGACGATCAGAGCCGCAGAATCGGCCGGCAATCAGACCGGGCGCACTTCCACCACATCGGGCACGAAATGGCGCAGCAGGTTCTCGATGCCGTTCTTCAGCGTCGCGGTGGAGGACGGGCAGCCCGAGCAGGAGCCCTTCATGGCGAGGAAGACCACGCCGTCCTTGTAGCCGCGGAAGGTGATGTCGCCGCCGTCATTGGCCACGGCCGGGCGCACGCGCGTGTCGATCAGCTCGCGGATCGTGTCGACCACGCCGGCATCCTTCTCCTCGAAGAAGGCGTCGTCGGCGGTGTGCTCATGGTCTTCCGGCAGGATCGGCTGGCCGGAGACGAAATGCTCCATGATGGCGCCGAGGATGGCGGGCTTGAGATGCGCCCACTCGCCCTTTTCCTTGGTGACGGTCACGAAGTCCGAGCCGAAGAACACGCCGGTGACGCCGGGCACCTCGAAGAGGCGGACGGCGAGCGGCGAGCGCGCGGCCTCGCCGGCGTCTCGTGCCTCGAAGGTGCCATGGCCGAGCACGGTGCGGCCGGGCAGGAACTTGAGGGTGGCGGGGTTCGGGGTGGCTTCGGTCTGGATGAACATGGGTCTCTCCTTGCCAACCGGGTTCAAGGCCACGGCGACGGGGGAATTTAGAATTTAGATAGTCTCTCGCGCGCCTGAGGGGAAGGGTGGTTCATGAGGCCGCCAGCCCCTGTCACGCCGTCATGGCCGGGCAAGCCCGGGGATCCACGTCTTCTCCTTCCGCCAGGCCGGCTCCCAAGTCGGTTTGCAAGTCGTGGATGGCCGGGTCGAGCCCGGCCATGACGAGCCTCTGAACGGGAGGGTTCGGAAAGGAATCGGCTCCTCACGCCAACCGGTGCCCGCTTCGCTCGAAAATGCTCTAGAGCCAGTCCAGCGCCGGGCCCACCGGGACGATCCGGTTCGGGTTGAGCGCCTTGATCGAATAATAGCCGCGCTTGATGTGGTTGACGTTCACCGTCCCGCGCACGCCCGGCAGGGCGAGGAAACGGACGAGATAGGCGGACAGGGCGGGATAGTCGGCGAGGCGGCGTAGATTGCACTTGAAGAGGCCGTTATAGGCCGCGTCGAAGCGCACCAGCGTGACGAAGAGCCGGATGTCGGCCTCCGTCACCGCCTCGCCCAGCAGGAACGGACCGCCGGCGGCAAGCCGCGCCTCCAGCTCGTCCAGCATGCCGAAGACATCCGCGAAGGCTTCCTCATAGGCGAGCTGGGTGGTGGCGAAGCCGGCGCGGTAGACGCCGTTGTTGAGCCGCGGATAGATCGCCGCGTTCAGCGCGTCGATCGCCTCGCGCAGGGCTTCCGGGTAGAGATCGACGGCGTTCCGGGCGAGGGCGCCGAAGCCCGCGTTGAACATGCGCAATATGTCGGCGGACTCGTTGTTGACGATGGTGCCGCGCTCCCTGTCCCACAGCACCGGCACGGTGGCGCGGCCGGTGAAGTGGGGTTCGGCGCGGGTGTAGATCTCGTGCAGGTAGGTGGCGCCGTTCAGCGTGTCGCGGTTCGCGCCGGGATAGTCGCCGAAGCGCCAGCCCTCGTCGGACAGGGCGGGTTCGACGACCGAGACGGAGATCGCCTCCTCGAGCCCCTTGAGCTTGCGGGCGATGAGCGTGCGCGAGGCCCATGGGCAGATCAGCGCGACATAGAGGTGGTAGCGCCCGGCCTCGGCCCTGAAGCCGCCTTCGCCGGTCGGGCCGGGGGAGCCGTCGACCGTCACCCAGCTGCGGAAGCTGGAGACCTGCCGCACGAAGCCGCCCTTGGCGTCGGTGGCCTGCACCGGCTGCCAGTTCTCGACCCACTTGCCGTCCACGAGCATGCGTCTCTCCTCAGGCCAGCGCGTCGATCTCGGTATCCGAGAGCGAGCCGGGCACGATGGTCACGGGGATGGACAGGCCCGCCCAGGTGCCCTTGGCCAGCGAGCTGATGAGCGGCCCCGGCCCCTCATTGCCGGTGCCGGCGGCAAGCACCAGGATGGCGATGTCCTCGTCCGCCTCGATCAGCTTCAGGATCTCGTCGGCGATGGTGCCTTCGCGGATGAGGCGCTCGGGCTCGATGCCGGCGATGCCCTTGGCGCGGGAGGCGAGCAGGTCCTGCCGCGCCTGCGCCTTGTCCGTCGCCTCGGCGCGCATCAGCTCGGCGACGCCGAGCCACTGGCTCTGCACGTCGGCGAGTTCCAGCACGCTCAGCATGACCACGTCGCCACCCGTGCGGGCGGCGCGGCGCGCGGCGTAGTAGAGCGCGCGGTCGCATTCCGGCGTGTCGTCGGCCACGACGAGGAACTTGCGGCGGTGGCCGGGTTCATGGCTCTGGCGCCTGCGCGGCATGATGGCTCCCGGAATCGCAGCATGACCTGCCTTCTAGCATAGCCGCGCCGCGACGGCCGGCTGCGCCCGCCTTCTTCCCTACCGATATCACGAATGCGGGAAGCCTTTTTCACGAAAGAAATTCGAATTAATTTACTCCTGATCGGCCAAGCTTCCCCTGTTCCGCGCCTGACCGGCATGGACCGACCGGCATGGAGCAGGAGGAGTTCGAGAGGATCGCGACAGCGAATGGCGGCGGGCGTTCTCCCGGCTTCCAAGCCCGGGCAGGAGCGCGCCGCCGGGAGGAAGCCATGGTTCAGTCGATTTCCGAACCGTCGAGCCCTATCCAGGACGTCTTCGCGCATGAGGTGGTGCGCTCCGGGCTCGACCGCGTGCTGCGTACCATACGCCGCTATCTCGGCATGGACGTCGCCTTCATTTCGCATTTCCGCATCCATGACCGGGTGTTCGAGCATGTCGACGCCGACGGCCCGGCGCCGATCGCGCCCCGGCAGACACTCTCGCTGGAGGAGGGGTACTGCCTGAAGGTGGTATGCGGCGAGCTGCCGGAATGCATTCCCGACACCGCCGAGGTGCCGGCGGCGATGTGCATCCCCGCCACCACCGCCATTCCCATCGGCGCGCATCTGAGCGTGCCGATCCGGCTGGAAAACGGCGAGGTCTACGGCACGCTATGCTGCTTCAGCTATATGAGCGACCGCAGCCTCGGCGAGCGCGAGATGCAGATGATGCGTGCTTTCGCCGAGGTTCTGGCCGGGCGCATCGACGAGGCGGCGGCGGCCGAGAAGCTCAAGCAGCGCGAATCCTCCCGGCTGCGCCTCGCCATGGCGGCGGGCACGCCGCGCATGGTGTTCCAGCCGATCCATGTGCTCTCCGACCGCAGCGTCGCCGGTGTCGAGTGCCTCGCCCGCTTCGACCTGGAGCCCAGGCGCGGGCCGGACAAGTGGTTCGAGGCGGCGAGGCAGGTCGGCATGGGCGAGGAGCTGGAACTGCGTGCCATCCTCAACGCGCTGCCGGCGCTGGGACGGCTGGAGCCCCCCGCGTTTGTCGGCCTCAACACCTCGCCCGAGCTGATCCTGTCGGGGCGGCTCTCCCCGGCGCTGGAGGGGCTGGATCTGTCGCGCGTCGTGCTGGAGATCACCGAGCACGCTACCGTCGCCGACTATGGCGCGCTCGCGCAGGCGCTCGGGCCGATGCGCGAGCAGGGGCTGCGGCTGGCCGTGGACGATGCCGGCGCCGGCTTCGCCAGCATGCGCCACATCCTCAATCTGCAGCCCAACATCATCAAGCTCGACATGAGCCTCACGCGCGACATCGACACGGACGGCGCCCGTCGTGCGCTGGCCAAGGGGCTGATCTCCTTCGCCCATGAGATCGGGTCGTCGATCACCGCCGAGGGCGTGGAGACGGAAGGCGAGTTCGAGATGCTGCGCCGGCTCGGCGTCGACCGGGGGCAGGGCTATTGCCTCAGCCGCCCGATGCCGATCGAGGAGGTGCTGCGCGCGGCGGTCGCCTGAGCGGGGTCAGCGCACGAAGCCGACGATGTCCTTGACGTGGCTCATGGTGGCGTCCGCCAGCACGCGGGCGCGGGCGGCGCCGTCGCGCAGGATGTCGTCGATATGGCCGGGCTCGGCCACCAGGCGCTTCATCTCGCCGCCGATCGGCCCGAGCTTCGCCACCGCGAGGTCGACCAGCGCCGCCTTGAAGGTGGAGAACTGGCCGCCGCCGAACTCGGCGAGCACCTTGTCCTTCGACACCTCGCCCAGCGCCGCATAGATGCCGACGAGGTTCTCCGCCTCCGGCCGGCCCTTCAGCCCCTCGGCCTCGGAGGGCAGCGGCTCGGGGTCGGTCTTGGCCTTGCGGATCTTCGAGGCGACGGTGTCGGCGTCGTCGGTGAGGTTGATGCGCGAAAGGTCCGAGGGATCGGACTTCGACATCTTCTTGGCGCCGTCGCGCAGGCTCATCACCCGCGCCGCCGGGCCGCCGATCAGCGGCTCGGGCAGCGGGAAGAAGACCTCGCCCAGGCCCTTGGCGGCGATGGACGGGCCGAAGTCGTTGTTGAACTTCTGCGCGATGTCGCGGGTCAGCTCCAGATGCTGCTTCTGGTCCTCGCCTACCGGCACGTGGGTGGCGCGGTAGAGCAGGATGTCGGCCGCCATCAGGCTGGGATAGGCGTAGAGGCCGACCGAGGCGTTCTCGCGGTCCTTGCCGGCCTTCTCCTTGAACTGGGTCATGCGGTTGAGCCAGCCGAGGCGGGCGACGCAGTTGAACACCCAGGCGAGCTCCGCATGGCCGGAGACCTGGCTCTGGTTGAAGACGATGTGGCGCTTGGGGTCGATGCCGGCGGCGATGAAGGCGGCGGTGACCTCGCGGATCTGCTTCTTCAGCTCGACCGGATCCTGCCAGACGGTGATGGCGTGCATGTCGACGACGCAATAGAGGCAGTCATAGCTGTCCTGCAGCGCCACGAAGCGCTGGATCGCGCCGAGATAATTGCCGAGATGCAGGTTTCCGGTCGGCTGGACGCCGGAGAACACGAGCTGCTTGAAATCCATGTCGGGACGTTCCTGATCTGCGCCCTGTCGTCTGCGTCTTCCGCGGGCCCGGCACGCATGTGTCGTGCGCGCCTCGCGCGGGTGGCGCTATGGCACGCATGCCGGTGAGGGGCAAGCCCATGTGGGGGCCACGTGAAGCCGAGCCCACGCGCGTGGCGCTCCGTGCTATTTGCGCCACCCCGCGCGCAGGGCGGCGGTCTCGATGCCGCCGAGCGCCCGCGCCGCGCCGGCATAGACGCCGACGCCGAGCGCGACCAGCCCGCCGAGCGCGGCCGCCGCGCTCATCCCGCCGGAGGCCAGCGCGCTCTCGGCGGCGTGGCCCGCCAGCGCGACGGCGAGGGCCATGGCGAACGCGGCGAGGACCAGCCCGCGCAGGCGCCGGCGGCTGGACGCCGGGACGGGGATCAGCCCGCGCCGGCCGAGCCCGACGCCGAGCCCGGCGAGCGCGACGAGGCTGGAGGCGAGCACGCCGAGCGCCGGCCCCGCCATGCCCAGCGGGCCGACAGCGAGGAAGCCGACGACGGCGCCGACCGGCAGCGCCGCCAGGCTGGCGAGGGCAACGAGGCGGGAGAGCCCGCTGGCGAAGGCGACGGTGACGAGGATCTTCTCCAGCGCCTGTACCGGCAAGGTGAGGGCGAGCAGCGCCAGCGCGGCGGCGGTGAGCTCGCTCGCCTGCGGATCGAAGGCGCCGCGCTGGAACAGCACGACGACGATGGGGTGGGCCAGCACGGCGAGGCCCAGCGCCGCCGGCAGCGAGAGCGCCAGCGCCGCCTCCATGCCGTTCGCGCCGATCGTCCCCCGCTCGCGGGAGGCCAGCGCCGGCAGGAGCACCGCGCCGGCGCTGGCGCCGACGAGGCCGAGGGGCAGCTCGACGAGGCGGGTGGCGTAGAACAGCGCCGCCACGCCGCCGGCGATGCTTGAGGCGGCGGCGGCGGCGATGAGGAAGCGCAGCTGCGGCAGCGCGGCGGCGAGCAGCGGCGCGGCGGCGCCCGCGAGCATCGGCAGCGCCGCCTTCAGCTCGGCGCGCGTCACCGCGAGGCGGAAGAAGCCGCGCGGCACGGCGAGGAGGTTCAGCAGGAACTGCGTCAGCGCCCCCGCCACCGCGCCCGCCGCCAGCCAGGCGAGCGCCACCTCCACGCTCATGCCGTGCGCGCCGGAGAGATAGAGCAGCGCCAGCAGCACGAGCACCGCGACATTGGCGGCGGCCGGGGCGAAGGCCGGGCGGGCGAAGCGCCCCGCCGCGTTGGCGAAGGCGGCGAGCACCCCGGCGAGCAGGGCGAGCGGGATCGCGGCGATGGCGAGCCGGCCGGCAAGCACCGCGCCCCGCGCCCGCTCGCCGTCATCGGCGAAGCCGGGCGCCAGCAGCGCGACCACCTGCGGCATCAGCAGATAGAGCAGGGCGGCGAGCCCCAGCGCGGCCAGCGCGAAGACGAGCAGCGCCGCGCCGGCGAGCCGGGCACGGGCGGCGGGGTCGGGCTCGCCCGCCAGCCGCGGCAGCAGGGCGGCGTTGAGCGCGCCCTCGCCGAGCAGGCGCCGGGCGATCTGCGGCAGAGCGAGGCCGGCGACCGAGGCGTCCGCCACCACCCCGGTGCCGAACAGTGCCGCGACGCCGGCATCACGCGCGAAGCCGAGCACCCGCGAGGCGAGGGTGAGGAGCGCGACGGTGGAGGCGTGGCGGATGAGGGCCATCGGCTAGCAATAGTCAGACGGCAGGAGAAGGGAAAGCCGCCACGCGGCGGCGCGCGCAAGCGTTGCGGGGGAGCCCCCCGTCTGCTACCGCGAAACCGCCCGCCTCTTGTGAACGAACCATCCAGGGAAAGTCCGTCCATGACCGACCAGCAGCTCGACGTGATCGGCTTCGGCAACGCCATCGTCGACGTCCTCGCCCGTGCCGAGCCCGCCTTCCTCGACCGGCACGGCATGCGCAAGGGCGGCATGACCCTGATCGACGAGGAGCGCGCCGAGACGGTCTACGGCGCGATGGGGCCGGGCGTGGAAATCTCCGGCGGCTCGGCCGCCAACACCGTGGTTGGCGTCGCCGCGCTTGGTGGCCGCGCCGGCTTCGTCGGCAAGGTGCGCGACGACGAGCTCGGCGGCATCTTCGCCCATGACATCCGCGCCGCCGGCGTCGCCTATGCGACCCCCGCCGCTACCACCGGCCCGACCACGGCGCGCTGCCTCATCCTGGTGACGCCGGACGGCGAGCGCACCATGAACACCTATCTCGGCGCGGCGCAGGACCTCTCCCCCGCCGATGTGGACGAGAACCTCGTCGCTTCCGCCGCCGTCACCTATCTCGAAGGCTATCTGTGGGATCCGCCGGCGGCGAAGGATGCCTTCCTCAAGGCGGCCGGCATCGCCCACCGGGCGGGGCGCACCGTGTCGCTGACCCTCTCGGACGCCTTCTGCGTCGGGCGCTACCGGAGCGAGTTCCTCACCCTGATGCGCGAGGGCACGGTCGATCTCGTCTTCGCCAACGAGGCGGAGCTGATGTCGCTCTACGAGACCGATTTCGACGCCGCGCTCGCGCGGCTGCGCGGCGACGTGAAGCGCGCGGTCGTCACCCGCAGCGAGAAGGGCGCGCTGGCGGTGACGGCGGACGAGACCGCCGCGGTCCCGGCCTTCCCCGTGGCGAAGGTGGTGGACACGACCGGCGCGGGCGACCTGTTCGCCGCCGGCTACCTGCACGGCTTCGCCAAAGGCTTTCCGGCCGAGGATTGCCTGAAGCTCGGCGCGCTGTGCGCCTCCGAGATCATCGGCCATATCGGCGCCCGGCCCGAGCGCAAGCTGAAGGAGTTCGCGCAGGAGAACGGGCTCCGGGTCTGAGCCGCGCCGCGCGGATAAAAGAACAGGCCGGCGAGGGGGCGCCGGCCTGCGGAAGTTGAGCGGCGGACCTTTGGAACCTGCCGCTCCGGTTGGGCGGCGAGATCAGATGTCCTCGCCGCTGTCGAACCAGCCGCCGCCGCCGAAGAAGCCGCCATCATCGGCGGCGGAGATGTCTTCCGCGCCGGTGTCCTGCGTGCCGTCATCCTGCGCGCCGGTGTCGGGCTCGGCTGCGGCGGGCTCGGCCGGCGCTTCCGCCGCCTTGGCCTCGCTGCCGCCGAACATGCCGGCGATGGCGTTGCCGAGCAGCACGCCGCCCGCCACGCCCATCGCGGTCTGCGCCGCGCCGGCCAAGAAACCGCCGCCGCCGCCGAAGCCGCCCGGGCGCCCGAAGGCGCCGGGCTGCACGCCGGGAGCTGCCTGACCGGGGCCGCCGGCCGGCGCTCCCGACCGCCACGCCGGCGGCGCGTCGGCGGGAATGCCGGGATTGCCGCCATAAGGCGCGGCGGGGCGGCCCACCGACGGCACCGGGCTGCGCCGGGCCGGCGGCTGCTGGCCGGAGCCGAACAGGCTGCCGAACAGGCCGCCGCCGGAGGCGGGGCGGGCCTCCTGCGCCTGTTGCGCCTGCGCTTCCAGCTCCTGGATGCGGGCCTGCGCCTGCTGCAGTGCGTAGTCCTGCATCACGATGGTCTGCGCCATCAGATAGGGCGCGCCGGGCTGCTGGGCGATGCGCTGGGCGATGAAGCCCTCGGCTTCCGCGTCGCGCGGGCCGGTCTGGCGCTCGACCTCGCCGAGCTTGGCGAACAGGCCATCAATGGCCTGACGGTCCTGATCGTTCATGTCGGTCTCCTCCGTTCAACCGTTCCGGCCGCCTACTCCCGCTCGCCGGTGAAGTTGAGCAGCAGCTGGAAGATGTTGACGAAATTCAGATAGAGCGAGAACGCGCCGAAGACGGCGAGCTTCTGCTGCGATTCGGCGTCGAAATTGTCGGCGTACTGCTCCTTGATCGACTGGGTGTCCCACGCGGTCAGGCCGACGAAGACCAGGATGCCGACCACGGACACGATGAACTGCAGCATGGTCGAGCCGAGGAAGATGTTGACCAGGCTGGCGATCACCACGCCGATCAGGCCCATGATGAGGAAGGAGCCGAACTGCGAGAGGTCGCGCTTCGTCGTGTAGCCATAGAGGCTGGTGGCGCCGAACATCGCCGCCGCGATGAAGAAGGTGCGGGCGATCGAGGTGCCGGTGAAGACGAGGAAGATGGAGGCCATGGAAAGCCCCATCACGCCGCAGAAGGCCCAGAACATGGTCTGCGCGGTGCTGCCCGACATCGACTGGATGCGGAACGAGAAGAACAGCACGAAGGCGAGCGGCGCCAGCATCACCACCCACTTCAGCGGGGTGGAGAAGATCGGCACGTAGAGCGCCGGCGTGGTGCCGACGACGAAGGCGACGACGCCCGTCAGGACGAGGCCGAGCGCCATGTAGTTGTAGACGCGCAGCATGTGCCGGCGCAGGCCCTCGTCGAAGACGGCCTGGTCGACGGGCGCGGTGCGCGACCACTGGAAGCCGGGATTCGGCATGCTCATGTCAGTCTCCTGTGAGAAGCAAGTGGGTCAGTAGAGCGAGCGGACAAGCCGTGCGGCCGCCCGGTCGAGATCGCGCGTGCCGGCCTGCGGGCCGCTGCGGGCGACGAGGGCGTAGGCCACCTCGCCCACCTGCCAGTAGGCGGCGGTAAGATCGTCCTTCGGCACGGTGGTGGCGGGCACGACATCGAAGCCGCCCGGCCGCACCGCGAAGAGCGACACCGTGCCGAGGTCCCCGGTGCGCACCGCCATCTCGACGCTGGGGCCGAAGGCGGAGGGGAAGACCTGCACGTCCTCCACCTTCCAGTCGTCCGGCAGCGCCGGCATGACGATGGCGGTGGCGGCGCGGATCTCGGCGGGGTCGTAATGGCTGGCGCCGGGCTGCGAGGGCATGGCGGCGCGCACCAGGGCCGTCTGGTGGGCGCGCAGCGCGTCCTCGACATAGGCCGGCGGCAGGCCGGAGGCGACGACGCGGCTGACGCCGAGATGGCCGAACTGGGCGTTGGCGAACCAGCCGGCGCCGACGAGCAGCGCCACCATGGCGGCGGCGCGCAGCCCGCGGAACCAGCGCTCGCGCGACAGCGCGCCCTCCAGCCGCCGGGCGGCTTCCGCCGTGGCCAGCCGGGCGCTTCCCGCCGAGGCGCGGCGGGGCGGCTCGGCGAGGGCGAGGCGCAGCTCGTCGCGGATGCGCAGATCCGCCATCACCCGCGACGCGGCCGCCGGATGGGCGCTGAGATGGGCCTCGACGTCGATGCGCCGCGCGACCGCGAGCTGGTCGTCGACATAGGCCTGCAGGTCGTCGTCGGAGACGGGGTCAACGGGTCGGGTCATCCGCACCTCCAACAATGCGCAAACGGGTGGGAGCCGCCGCTTCCGCGCCATCCTCGATAGCACGCAGCGTGGCGCGGGCGCGCGACAGGCGCGACATCAGCGTGCCCTGCGGGATGCCCAGCGTGGCTGCGGCCTCGGCATAGCCGAGCCCCTCGATGGCCACGAGGTGCAGCGCCGCGCGCTGTTCCTCCGGCAGGGCCATGAAGGCGTCGCGCACCTGGGCGAGGCGCAGGTGATGCTCCTGCGCGGGCGCGCTGACGGTTTCGGCGAGCGCCTGGCTTTCCGCCTCGCGCCGCGCCTCGGCGGTGCGCGAGCGGCGGCGGTCGACGAAGACGTTGTGCAGCACCGAGAGCAGCCAGCCGCGCAGGCCCTTGCCGCCAGCGCCGCGTTCCGTCTCGAAGCTGCCCCGCCGCTCATAGGCGCGCACCAGCGCGTCATGGACGAGGTCCTCGGCGTCGGTGTCGTCCCGCGTCAGCGCGCGCGCGTAGCGGCGCATGACGGGGAGCTGCCCCATCACATCGAACCTCGACGCCCTGCCGGACTGGCCGCTGGCCTGATCGCGCCTCATGACCCGTATACGGAGCCGCCCGGCTTCCTATTCCCGCCGCCGCGAAAAAATCCGCGAGGCACGGTCGGCGGAACAGGAGGCGGGCCCGTCCGTTCTCCCTTTCATCATCAGCTTACCGATGGTGCAGGAGCTTTTCGGCCGGGCCATGACGATATTTCGCGATCCCACGATCGGTCGCCATCACCCGCCGGGCCTCTGCCCGACGATGCCTGCAACAGCCGGCCGTGCGGGGAGCGGCTTCGTCGGCGGCTGCGCCCGTCGCGCCGCCTTTGACGTGGCAGGTACGGCATCCTCCATCGTCCGGAACGGCCGGTGCCGGCCGGAGAAGGGGGAGATCCCGTCCGGCACCGGCCGACGCGCGCCTTACTCGGCGGCGTGCGGGTTCACCCGCGCCTCCGCCAGCCTGGGCAGCTTGGCGTCGGCGCTCATCTCTTCATCGAGGTTCTTCAGCGGCCGAACGGATGGAAAACCGGCGGGGGCGGCGAACGTTCCCGAAACACATTCATGCCCTTCGCTGCGGGTACGGCTTCACGTGCCTGCCGCTCACATTGACGGCTGTATGGGCGCGCTCGGCGGCAGGTCGATCGGCGTCGGAGCCGGCTCGTCCTGAGGCTCGTCGACGTCCGGCGTGATGCTCGGGTCGGGATCCGGCGGCGTGACCGGATCGTCGATCTCCGGGATGCGGCGATCGGGCGGCGGCTCGCGGGGCGGCGGCTGCTGAGGTTCGCGGCCGGCTGCCACGCTGTCGCCTGCCACGCCGTTGCCTGCAACGCTGCCGCCCGGCCGGGGCGGCGGTGGTGCGGGCGGCGGATCGCTCACGTCAGGAGGCACCGGATCGCGCACGCCCGGCACGTCGGGATCGCGGATGGGCGGCTGCACCGGATCGCGGATCGGCGCGGGATCGGGCACCGGATTGACGTCGGGCGCCGGATTGACGTCGGGTATGGGAGGCACGCCGGGCGCGGGTGCGTCGGGCCTCTCGGGGGTCGACGGGTGCGGGGTCATGGAAAGCTCCTCCCGTTCGGGCGGCATCGGAATCAACGTCCCCTCCTCCGGTGGGTTCCGACCCCGACTTCAGACGGCCCCTTGCCCGACGGAGCGGGGCGCTATAAGCGGCTGCAGGGCACGGGCGAATGGAACGGTTTCCCGCATGCAGGACGGTTCGCACAGCATCGTTTCAAACGGCGTTCTGACATCCCTCGCGGCACAGGCGGCGGAGCTGACGCAATGGCGCCGCGTGCTGCACGCCATGCCCGAGACCGCCTTCGAGGAGCGCCGCACCTCGGCCTTCGTGGCGGAAAAGCTGGAGAGCTTCGGTCTTGCCGTGCACCGTGGCCTCGCCGGCACCGGCTTGGTGGCGACGCTGAAGGGGCGCGGGGGCGAGGGGCCCGCCATCGGGCTGCGCGCCGACATGGACGCGCTCGACATCCACGAGGCGACCAACCTTCCCTGGCGCTCGGATACGCCCGGCAAGATGCACGCCTGCGGGCATGACGGGCACATGACCATGCTGCTCGGCGCCGCGCGGCACCTCAGCCGGAACCCCGATTTCGCCGGCACCGTGCATTTCATCTTCCAGCCCGCCGAGGAGAACGAGGGCGGGGGCAAGGTGATGGTGGAGCGGGGGCTGTTCGACCTGTTCCCGATGCAGGCGGTCTATGGCCTGCACAATTGGCCCAACGCGCCCTTCGGCACCTTCCTCGGTCGGCCGGGGCCGATGTTCGCGGCCTTCGACATCTTCGAGGTGAAGGTGATCGGGCGCGGCGCGCATGCCGCCATGCCCCAGCGCGGCATCGACCCGGTGCTCGCGGCCTCGCTGATCGTCGCCCAGCTCCAGTCCGTCGTCGCCCGCTCGGTGAGCCCGCAGGAGGCGGCGGTGGTCACCGTCACCCAGATCCATGGCGGCGACACCTGGAACGTGATCCCGGACGAGGTGGTGCTGCGCGGCACGGCGCGCACCTTCACCGCGCAGGTGCGCGACCTCGTGGAGGAGCGCTTCCGCGCCATCGTCGAGGGCGTCTGCGCGGCGCAGGGCGCGCGGGCCGAGATCCGCTACGAGCGGCGCTACCCGGCGCTGGTCAACCACGGTGCGGAATTCGACGCGGCGCTGGCGGCGGCGCGCGCCACGGCCGGCGACCGGGTGATCGCCGATTTCGAGCCGATCATGGCGGCGGAGGACTTCGCCTATATGCTGGAGGCGGTGCCGGGCGCCTATCTCTGCCTCGCCAGCGGTCCCGGCCCGAACCTGCACAACGCCCAGTACGACTTCAACGACGAGCTGCTGCCCGTCGGCGCCAGCTACTGGGTCAATCTGGTCCATTCCCTGCTGCCGGTGGCCGATCCGGCGCCCTGAACCCAAGAGTCCCATAAAGTGACTGCCGCCGCTCCCGCTGCTCCGCTGCCGCCGCCGGGCGGACGCAGCCTGTTCATCACCGGGCTCGGCGTCGGGCAGGTGTGCTCCTGGGGCACGCTCTATTACAGCTTCCCGCAGATCGCGCAGGCGATGAGCGTCGATCTCGGCTGGTCGAAGGCCGAGCTCTACGGCGCCGCCACGCTGGGACTCGCGCTGGCGGGGCTCGTCGCCTATCCGGTCGGCGCGGCCATCGACCGCGGGCACGGCCGGGCGATCATGGCCGGCGGCTCGCTGCTGGCGGGGCTGCTCTTCCTGCTGTGGGCGCAGGTCGATGGCAAGGCGCTGTTCTATCTCGCGGTGGCCGGCATCGGCGCCATGCAGGCGGCGACGCTCTACGATCCCGCCTTCGCCGTCATCGCCCGCCGCGCCGGCCCCCTGCACGCCCGCGCCGGCATCACCGCGCTGACGCTGTGGGGCGGCTTCGCCTCGACCGTGTTCATCCCGCTGATCCAGCTCCTGCTCGACACGGTCGGCTGGCGCCACACGCTCATCGTGCTCGGCGCGATCAACATCCTGGTCTGCGCGAGCGTGAACGTCCTCACCATCGATGCCTCCCGCGATGCCGTCGCGCCGCGTAGCGCAGGCCGTGCCATGACGCCCGGCCGCTCGGTCATCGCGGGCGTGATCCGCCAGCCGGTGTTCTGGGCCCTCGCGATCGCCTTCACCGCCTATGCGGCGATGTTCTCCGGCTTCACCTTCCACGCCTATCCGCTGCTGGTGGAGCGCGGCTTCGACACCGCGACCGTGGTGAGCGCGCTGGCGCTGATCGGGCCGGCGCAGGTGGCCGGACGGATCGCCGTCTCGGTGCTGGCGCCGCGCGCGCCGGTGCGCGTGGTCGGCTCGGTCATCGTCGCGGTGTTCCCGCTCGCCTTCCTGGCGCTGGAGCTGATGCCGCCGGCCTTCGTCTTTGTGGCGCTGTTCGGGCTCGCCTTCGGCTCGGTCAACGGCATCATGACCATCGTGCGCGGGCTGGTCGTGCCGGAGCTGCTGACCCGCCGGGCCTATGGCGCGGTGAACGGCGCGCTGGCGATGCCGGCGACGGTCTCGCGCGCCCTGGCGCCGGCCGGCATGGCGGCGCTGTGGACGGCGGCCGGCTCCTACGACGCCGTGCTCATGGCGGTGATCGCCGTCGCCCTCGTGATGGCCGTCGGCTTCTGGGCGGCCGCCCTGATGGCGAAGCCCTTCGAGGAAGCGGTCGAGGAATAGGGCTCAGAAGCCCGCCAGCTCGGCGGCGCCGTCATAGATCAGCTTGAGCGAGAGCAGGAACAGGGCCGCCACGATCAGCCGGTAGAACAGCGTTTCCGGCAGGCGCCGCGTCAGCCATACGCCGGCGAAGGTCGCGGCGATCGCCACCGGCAGCAGCAGGGCGGTGATCTTCAGATTGGCGGGGTTGAGCTGGCCGAGCGCCCAGTAGGGCACCAGCTTGATCGCGTTGATGGCGGCGAAGGCGATGGTGGTGGTGCCGGCATAGACCATCTTCGGCAGCTTCTGCGGCACCACATACATCTGGTAGGGCGGCGCGCCGGCATGGCTGACGAAGCTGGTGAAGCCCGACACCGCGCCCCAGAAGACGCCGCGCGGCACGTCCGCCGGACGCGCGGCCCGGCGCGCGCCGCCGAGCCAGTGCAGGGCGCAGAACAGCAGGCCGATGCCGCCGACGATCAGCATCACCATCGCGTCGGTGACGATGGAGGCGGTGGCCCAGCCGATGCCGATGCCGAGCGCGGCGGCGGGGATGAGGATGGCGAGGTTGCGCCCGGAGAATTCGCGCCGGTAGGCCCAGACCCCGAACATGTCGCTGACCACATAGACCGGCAGCAGCAGGCCGGCGGCCATCACCGGCGACATGAACAGCGCCATGGTCGGCACGGCGAGGCTGCCGATCATCGGCACGCCGCCCTTGCTCATGCCGACGAAGAACGCCGCCATGCCGGCGGCGAGCGCGAAGCCGAGGTCGGGAGCGATCATGGAAGGGGCACGCGGAAGGTCGGGCGAGGAGGGCGGGCGCCCTCCTCTGTCGGGCCGCTTCTATCAGGCCGCCTGCGCGCCTTCCAGCCGCTTGGCGACGAGCCCGCGCAGGGTGCGCAGATCCTTGACGAAGAGGCGGATGCCTTCGGAGAGCTTCTCCGTCGCCATCTGGTCCTCGTTGAGGGCGAAGCGGAACGCCTTCTCGTCGAGGTCGAGCTTCGCCGGGGCGCCGGCGGTGTTCGCCGGGTCGAGCTTGCGCTCCAGCGCGCCCTCGTCGGCGGCGAGCTGGTCGAGCAGCGCCGGGCCGATGGTGAGCCGGTCGCAGCCCGCCAGCGCCTCGATCTCGCCGGTGTTGCGGAAGGAGGCGCCCATGACGACGGTGCTGATGCCGTGCTTCTTGTAGTAGGCGTAGATCTGCCGCACCGAGAGCACGCCGGGGTCGGTCTCGGCGGTGAACGGGCCTTCGCCCGCCTTCACGTGCCAGTCGAGGATGCGGCCGACGAAGGGCGAGATCAGGAAGGCGCCGGCATCCGCCGCCGCCGCCGCCTGCGCCAGCGAGAATAGCAGGGTAAGGTTGCAGTCGATGCCTTCCTTCTGCAGCACCTCGGCGGCGCGGATGCCCTCCCAGGTCGAGGCGACCTTGATGAGGATGCGCTCGCGTCCGACGCCGCGCGCCTCATAGGCCTCGATGAAGGAGCGGGCCTTGTGCAGCGTCGCCGCCGTGTCGAAGGACAGGTCGGCGTCGACCTCGGTGGAGACCCGGCCCGGCACGATGTGCGAGAGCTCGGCACCGAAGTTCAGCGCCAGCCGGTCGCAGGTGGCGGCGACCACCGCCTCGCGCGCGCCGCCCTGCCGGCGGCCCCAGTCGATCGCCTCGTCGACGAGCGCCGCATAGGCGGGCATCTCGGCCGCCTTGAGCAGCAGCGTCGGGTTGGTGGTGCAGTCCTGCGGCTTGAGACGACGCACCGTCTCGATGTCGCCGGTGTCGGCGACGACGACGGTCATGGCACGCAGTTGGTCGAGCTTGGAGGGCATGGTGCTGTCTCTCTTCTCGCGGCGGCGGACCTTCAGGAGGTCCCCGCCGCGGTGCGGATCGATGGTCGGCCCCGTTGGATCACATTTGGACCGCGTTCTTCAAGGGTGCCACGCCTCATGACGGGCATGTGACGCCGGCGGGCAATGACGCTTGTCGGCTTCCGCGGCCGGGCGTACATCTTGCGTTCGGCATGCGGTACGCAAGCGTCGAGACCTCCGATGGACGATATTCACTACCGCGAATACAAGATCCTGCTGCGTCCGGAACGGTTCTTCGATCCGCACCAGTTCGAGGTCTACTGGCACAAGCTGTGCCTGATCGCGCCCGAGTTCAAGGTCGCCGCCACCACCAACAAGGACGGCTTCAAGCGGCAGGTCCGCGAGGTGCTGTTCTACGACACGCCGGATTACGCGCTCTACCGCAACGCCTTCATCCTGCGGAAGCGCACCTTCTACACCGATGGCTGGCCGGACCACGAGCACGAGCTGACGCTGAAGTTCCGCCACCCGGAGCTCAACGCCGCCGCCGAGGTCGACGTCACCCCGCGCCTGAGCGGGCGGGCCGACATCAAGTTCAAGGAAGAACTGCTGCCGCTGAAGGACAGCCTCGGCGGCATGCGCTCGCTCTACTCGCATAATTGCGTGCTGATGACGCCCGGCCTCGTGCTCGACGAGGGGCTGGGGCGCATCACCCAGGTGTTCCCCGAACTCGCCGACCACTGCCCGGCCGACAAGGCGTCGACGATCTCGCTGGTCAACAACCTGCCCGTCGAAGAGGTGCAGGTGAATGTCGGCTCGTTCGATTTCGGCCACGGCCTCATCGCCAAGGCGACCATCTCGGTCTGGCGCGACCGCACGACCGAGACCTCGATCATCGGCGAATTCGCCTTCCAGGCGAAGTTCGATCGCTACGACGATCTCCACATCAAGGCCCGCGCCCGTTCGGAAGAGTTCTTCAAGGCGGCGCAGACCCGCGCGCCGGAATGGGTGAAGCTCGGCGCCACCAAGACGGCGCTGGTCTATAATTTCGGCAAGCAGCTCGTGGCCAGCCACGAAGGCTGAGCCGCCTCTCGCGGATTCCTCTGGCGTCATTCTCGGACCGGCCTTCCCATGAGCACCCCAGCGCCGCCCGGTCCGGGTCCCGCCGCTTCCGGCACCTCGACGGCCTCCTATGCGGTCCCCCGCGATGTGCTGCTGTGGGAAATCTTCCTCACTTTCCTGTTCATCGGCGCGGTGAGCTTCGGCGGCGGCGTGGTGGCCTATCTGCGCGCCGAGCTGGTGCTGAAGAAGCGCTGGCTCGACGAGGAGCATTTCCTCTCGGCCCTCGGCATCGCGCAGGCGCTGCCCGGGCTCAACGCCACCAATATGAGCATCATCGTCGGCGACCGGCTGCGCGGGGTGGCCGGCGCGATCATCGCCTTCCTCGGCATGACCCTGCCGGGCGGCACCATGGTGCTGGTGCTCGGCGTGCTCTACGCCTCCAACGCGCACAACCCCTATGTCAACGCGACGCTGATCGGCGTCGGCGCGGCGGCGGTGGGCATGCTCTCGGCGGTGACGCTGCAGATCGGCCGCAAGCAGCTCGGCAGCCTGATCGACATCACGATCATCGCGGTGACGGTGCTGATGGTGAGCGTCCTGCACATCTCGCTGCTCTGGGTGCTGCTCACCGTGGGACCGGCCGCCGTGCTGATCTATCGGCCCCGCAGGCAGGACGGCGCCACCGGCCCGGAGCCGTCGGCATGAACGAGAACCTGTCCGTCCTCGGGGTCTTCGCGCTGCTCTCGGTGCTGGCGGTCGGCGGCGGCGCGGCCGTGCTGCCGGAGACCAAGGCACTGGTGGTGGAGAGCCACCACTGGCTGACCGACGACCAGTTCCGCGACATTTACGGCCTCGGGCAGGTGGTGCCGGGTCCGAACATGCTGATGGTGATCGTCATCGGCTATCACGTGACCGGCTATATCGGGGCGCTGCTCGCCTTTCTCGGCTTCTTCGTGCCGGCGGGCCTCATCTCGTGGGGCGCCTCGCGTGTGTGGGACCATTTCGAGGGCTCGCCCTGGCGGCGTTCGCTGCAGCGGGGCATGGCGCCCATGGTGGTGGGCCTGATGGCGGCGGGCACCATCTCCATCGCCCGCACGGCGATCGACGGCGCGCTGACCATCGCCATCGCCATCGCGGTGTTCGCCGGCGTCTATTTCGTGAAGCGGGTCAATCCGGCGCTGCTGGTGCTCGGCGGCGGGCTCGTGGGGCTCGCTTTCCTGAGCTGAGCGGCCGGTATTGCGCTGGCGCAGGAAGGGACCCGTGCTATCCTTCCCACGTTCGGTCACAACATCAGGGAGTGCGCCATGCGCAGCCTATCCGTGACGTTCGTTTCCTCCCGCCTTCGCAACATGATGCTCGGCGCCGTCCTGGCGCTGGGAACGATGCTCGCTACCGGTTCCGGCGGCACGGCGCAGGCCGGCGTCGCCATGCCGGCGCTGGGTTCGCCGGCGCTTTCCCTCCAGCAGGACGTGCCCCCGCTCGCGGAGAACGTGCGCTGGGTCTGCGGACCATGGCGCTGCGTCTGGCGCCCGAACTGGCGCTACTGGTACGTGCCGCCCTACGCCCGCGCCTGGGGGCCGCCCGTGCGACCCACATGCTACTGGAGCCGGCCCTGGGGCGGCGGCTGGGTCCATGTCTGCCCGTGAATCGGCTATTCCCGGGGCTGCGTGGCTTCGCGCCGCATGACCGGCGCCGCATGAGCGGTGTGCCGGTCTCATGGTGGAGAGGGCGCCCGACGGCGCCCTTTTCATGTCCGATCCGTTCCTAACCCACGGTCTCGCATGTCGTCTGCCGCTGCTTCCTCGTCCCGGTTCCGGCCGGTCCTCTTCGCCACCTTCGCGACGATGGTCGCCGGATTCGTCGACGCGGTCGGCTATGCCCATCTCGGCGGGCTGTTCCTGTCCTTCATGAGCGGCAACAGCACGCGCCTCGGCATCCAGATCGCCGGCGGCGAATGGCACCTCGTGCTGCTGACGACCGGCGTGATCGCGGGTTTCGTCCTCGGCGCCGTCGTCGGCACGCTGGTGGCCGATGCCGCCGGCGAATGGAAGCTCGTCGCCGTGCTCGGCACGGAGGTCGCGCTGTTCGCCTTCGCGGTGGGCCTGACCGGAGCCGATGCGGGGCGGCTGTCGCTGCTGCCGGTGGCGGTGGCGATGGGCATGCAGAACAGCGTGCACCAGATCATCGCCGGCGCCGATATCGGCAAGAGCTTCGTCACCGGCGCGCTGTTCTCCTGCGGGCAGGCGCTGGCACGCAGCCTCGGCGGCCGGGCGCGCCCTTCCGAAGTCCTCGCCTATGCCGGCTCCTGGGCGTCCTTCGTCGCGGGGGCGTGCATCGGTGCGCTGTTGCTGACGGCGGCGGGCCTGATTCCGGCGATGGCCGGCGCGTGCCTGCTGCTGGCCGGGCTGACGGCGACCGCCTTCCTCTTCCACGGCCATCTCGGCCCGGCGATCGCCCGGCAGGGCGGGGACTGATTCCCGCCACGCCGGATCTCGTTTGAGTTTCAGGCGCTTACTTGAGATTCAGGAGGGCGCGGGCCTTGGCGACCTGCGCCTTGCAGGCGGCCTCGTCGCCATTGGCGTCGGCCTGACGGGCGAGGTCGAGCGTCTGCTGAACCACTTCCGGTCGGGTTCCGTCGCCGAGCGCGGCTTCGCTCTGCGCGATCGATTCCGGGGTCGGTTCGTGGCTGAGCAGGGCGCCGGCACTCTCCGGCGCGCTCGGCCCGGCGGCGGCGAGGGCGTCGAGGAGCTTGTCGAGCGCGGCCTGCGTCTGTGTCACCGTCTCGGCGCAGGGGCCGGCGAGGGCGGCCGGCATGGCGCCGAAAAGCAGCGCGGCGGCGAGGGGCAGCATAAACGGCTTCATCGAACGGACTCTCGAAATGTGGATGGCGGATTGGCGCCATCTCCCGCGTAGGACCAATCTAGCACCTGCCGCGCCGCATGGGAGTAAGGGCTTGGCCGAATGGCACGGGCAATCCGGTGGGATCTCCCGGGATCAGTCCCGGGCGATCAGCTCGCGCTCGCCCCGATGCACGGTGAGGCCCCCGAGCGAGCTTCCTGCGGCACGGCGGCGATAGACGCTCGGCCGGCGGTGCTTCAGCGGCCCCCGGCGCGGGCGGCGCGCCTTGATCTCGGCCACGGTGAGGCGTCCGATCCGGGCATAGGCCGGCCGGCGCGTGCCGTCGGCCTCGGTGACCAGCATCGGCAGGCCGAGCGTCTCGCTCCAGCCGCGCCATTCCGCCACCACGTCGTCGATATGCGGCGCGCTGTAGAGCGTGACCGACAGGGCGGGGTCGGCATGCACCAGCACGATGGCGACGCCCTCGTCGTCGCCTTCCGGATCGAGCAGGGCCACCGCCAGCCCCTCGTAATCGGCGAGCGGCCGGTCGAGCTTCATCGGCACGCCGGCGACCCGTCGGCGCAGCACCACCCGGTCGAGGCCGAGCTCGATCAGGCGCACGCCCCTGTCGGCGCCCGGATCGAGCGACTGGAACACGAGCGGCCACGCCTCCGGCGCCGCGGGGCGCTCCAGCGCGACATAGGGACAGGTCGCCACCGGAGGCCAGGCCTCCGCCATCTGTGCTTTCGCCATCTGTTGACGCATCTCGCAACTCCCCGCCGATTTTCTGGCTCTGCGGCCTCGGTCGTGAAGGCACCTTAGTCGCCGGGTCTCCCGTATCGGCTTAAGGGACATGGTTGATCGTTTCTTGGCGGCCGGGAATGGCTCCTATGCTTGATGAAAGCTTGTTGGAAACGGTTGGAATGCCGATATCCCGTTTGCAATCATTCCCCCTCGCGCCTAATCCCCGATGATGGACGACACGCCGACCGCACACGCGCTCACCCCCGGCCCCGATCCTCTTGCCGACCCCGCCATCGCGGCGCGGCATCTGGCGGATGCGGTCGTGGCCGCCGGGGCGGTGGCGGTGGCGATGTTCCGCACCGGCGTGAAGTCCTGGTCCAAGCACAATGATTCCCCGGTCACCGAGGCCGATCTCGCGGTCGACGTGATGCTGCGCGAGCGGCTGAGCCTCATCGGCCCGGAATATGGCTGGCTTTCCGAGGAGACGGTGGACGAGCCCACCCGCCTGTCGCGCCGGCGGGTGTGGATCGTCGATCCCATCGACGGTACCCGCGCCTACATGGCCGGGCGCCCCGACTGGTGCGTCGAGGCCGCTCTGGTGGAGGACGGCCGGCCCATCGCCGGCGCGCTGTTCGCCCCGGTGACGGAGGAACTGTTCGTCGCCGTGCGCGGCGGCGGCGCGACGCGCAACGGCCGCCCGATCCGCGTGTCCGAGATGCCGGAAATGGCCGGCGCGGTCGTCGACGGCCCCGCGCCCTGGCTCAACCATATCGACAGCCGCGGGACGCTGCGCCGGGTCGATCGCATCCGCTCGCTGGCGCTGCGCCTCGCCCGCGTGGCGACCGGAGAGCTGGATGCGGCACTGGCGTCGCCCAACGGAAACGACTGGGACCTTGCCGCAGCGGACCTTTTAGTGCACGAAGCAGGCGGACGGCTGACCACGCTCGACGGCCGCCCGCTCACCTACAACGCGCCGGTGCCGCGGCATGGAGCGCTGGTTTCCGCCGGCAGCCTGCTGTACCCGACCCTCATGGTCGCGGCGCGCTGACGGAGCACCCGAGCGCAGGACGCAAGCGGCATGACCGAGACCCATTCCAGCCCCCAGCTTCTGCACCTCGTCTTCGGCGGCGAGCTGGAGGATATCAATGGCCTGACCTTCAAGGATCTGGGCGCGCTCGACATCGTCGGCATCTACCCGAACTATGCCAGCGCCCACGCCGCCTGGAAGGCGAAGGCGCAGCAGACCGTGGACAACGCGCATATGCGCTATTTCGTCGTGCACCTGCATCGCCTGCTGGACCCGGAAGCCAGCACCAAAACCAGCTGACCTCCGGCCTTTTCGCATGTGGCGTAGACTGCGCACCTCACCGACGGTTCGCACCGTGCTCGGACGCGGCATGGCGTCCTATCTGCGTTTCGTCTGGCGCACGCAGCGCGTGGTGATGGAACCGGCCAATCTCTACGAGCTGGCCGACGCGCAGCTGCCGATGATCCTGACCTTCTGGCACGGGCAGCACTTCCTCACGCCGTTCCTGGTCAAGCCGTACCACCGCGCGCGGGTGATGATCTCGCGCAGCGCCGATGCCGACGTGAACGCCATCGCCGCCGAGGCGCTCGGCATCGGCACGGTGCGCGGCTCCGGCGCGCAGGGCCGTGACTTCCGCACCAAGGGCGGTTTCAACGCCACGCTCGAGATGATCCGCCATCTCGGCGAGGGCACGAATGTCGCGATGACGGCCGACGTGCCGAAGATCTCGCGGGTCGCCGGCCTCGGCGTCGTCACCATCGCCAAGCATTCCGGCCGCCCGATCTATCCGGTGGCGATCGCCACCTCCCGCCGCGTGCTCGCCCGCAGCTGGGACCGCGCGGCGATCCACCTGCCCTTCGGCCGCGCCGCGGTTGTGGCCGGCGACGGCGTGCGGGTCGCGGCCGATGCCGGGCCGGAAGAGCTGGAAGCGGCGCGCCACGAGGTGCAGCGCCAGCTCGAGGTGGCGACCGCGCGGGCCGAAGAGCTGGTCGGCCGTCCGCCATCCGCCCGCGCCGCGGCCGCTTCCGCAGCGGCAGGAGCGATGCCGTCGGCCGAACGGCGCAACGGCTAAGGCGGGCGATGGCCAAGGCGCGCACCACCTTCCTCATCCGCCTCTATCGCGCGGCGACCTGGCTGGCGACGCCCTTCATCGGGCTGCTGCTGGCGCGCCGGGTGAAGCGCGGCAAGGAAGATCCCGCCCGGTTGCGTGAGCGCTATGGCCGGGCGAGCGCGGCCCGCCCGCGCGGCCCGCTGGTCTGGCTGCACGGCGCCAGCGTCGGCGAGATGATCGCGGTTCTGCCGCTGGTCGACCGGTTGCGCGCGCGGGGATTTCAGGTGCTGTTCACCTCCGGCACGCTGACCTCGGCGCGGCTCGCCCGCACGCGCCTGCCGCCGGACGTGCCGCACCAGTTCGTGCCGCTCGATTCGCCGCTGTTCCTGCGCCGCTTCCTCAGGCACTGGCGGCCGGACCTCGTGCTGCTGGTGGAATCCGAGCTCTGGCCGAACCTCATCGTCGAGGTGAATGCGCGCGGCACGCCGCTGGTGCTGGTCAATGCGCGCATGTCGCCCAAATCCTTCGCGAGCTGGCAGCGCATCGGCGGCAGCGTCGCCGCGCTGCTGTCGCGGGTGGACCTGTGCCTCGCCCAGGGGCCGGACGATGGCGAGCGGCTGAAGCAGCTCGGCGCGCCGCGCGTCGCCGTCACCGGCAACCTGAAGTTCGACGCACCGCCGCCGCCGGTGGACCTCGCCGCCTTCGACGCGCTGCGCACCGCTTCCGCCGGGCGCGAAGTGTTCGTCGCCGCCTCGACCCATCCGGGCGAGGAGGAGATCATCATCGAGGCGCACCAGCGGCTCGCCAAGGAACTGCCGGACCTCCTCACCATCATCGCGCCGCGCCATCCCGAACGCGGCCGCGCGGTGGTGGAGCTGGCGACGGAGGCGAGCTGCCCGGCGGTGCTGCGCAGCGACGGCTACCTCCCGGACAGGGGCACCAGCCTCTACATCGCCGACACGATCGGCGAGCTCGGCCTGTTCTACCGGCTCGGCCCGGTCGCGCTGCTCGGCGGCTCGCTGGTGCGCAAGGGCGGGCAGAATCCGATCGAGCCGATCAAGCTCGACACCGCCATCCTGCATGGCCCGCACGTCACCAATTTCAGCGAGATCTATTCCCGCCTCGACGCGGAGGGGGGCGCGCTGGCGGTGACGGATGCGCGCTCGCTGGCCGCCAATGCCTTCATGCTCCTTGCCGACACCGCCTCCCGCCAGCGCATGATCGCGGCCGGGCAGGCGACGATCGAGAGTTTCGGTGGCGCGCTCGACCGTACCCTTGCGGCCATCGATCCCTATCTTGTGCAGATAAGGCTCGAGAGGCACTGACCGCGATGGAAGCGCCGGATTTCTGGTGGCGACGGGAGCGCAGCACGATGGCGAAGCTGCTGTCGCCGCTGGGTGCGCTGATCGGCGCGGCCACGCTGGCGCGCATGCGCCGGCCTGGCACCGAGGTCGGGCTGCCGGTCATCTGCGTCGGCAATCCCACGGTCGGCGGCGCCGGCAAGACGCCGACGGTGATCGAGATCGCCCGCCGGCTCACCATGCGCGGGCTCAAGCCGGCCGTGCTCTCGCGCGGCTATGGCGGGCGGCTCAAGGGGCCGATCCGGGTCGATCCGCTGCTGCACAGCGCCGACGATGTGGGCGACGAGCCGCTGCTGCACGCCCGCGCCGTGCCGACCTTCGTCGCCCGCGACCGGCAGGCGGGGGCGCAGGCGGCCGCGCAGGCCGGCGCCGACGTCCTGATCATGGATGACGGCTTCCAGAGCCCCGGCCTCGCCAAGGCGCTGTCCATCCTCGTGGTCGATGCCGGGGTCGGCGTCGGCAACGGCCTGTGCCTGCCGGCCGGGCCGCTGCGCGCGCCGCTGGCGCCGCAGCTCGAACAGGCGCAGGCGCTTCTGGTCATCGGCGAGGGTGCGCCGGGCGAGCGCGTGGCGCGCGACGGCTACGCCGCCGGCACCGTGGTGCTGCGCGGCCGCCTCGCCCCGGAGGCGCAGGCGGTGGCGCGGTTGTTCGGCAAGCGGGTGCTGGCCTATGCCGGCATCGGCCGGCCGGCGAAATTCTTCGAGACGCTGCGCGCGCTCGGCGTGCTGCCGGCGATGACGCGCGCCTTCCCGGACCATCACGTCTACACGGCGGCGGAGGTGGAGGAACTGCGGGCGCTGGCGGAGGAGAACGACCTCCTGCTCGTCACCACCGAGAAGGATGCGATGCGGCTCGCCGGCAGCGAGATCGGCCAGCATCTGCTCGACGTATCGGACGTGCTGCCGGTGCGCATGGCGCTGGAGCCGCAGAGCGCCAAGGCGCTGGAGCGCATGCTCGCCGGGCTTGGCGGCTGAGGCTCAGCGCGGGCGGACGCGCTCCGGGTGGAGCCGCGCCAGCACCGCCTGCGGGGTCGCATAGGCTTCCTGGAGATCGACATTCCAGTAGCGCAACTCGTCGAGCGGAATCGGCTCGCCGGTCACCGCGCAGCGCACGAAGGTGCCCGGACGCACGACGCGGAAGTCGCCGTCGAGATAGCGGACCTCGGCTTCACCCGAGGCGGAGAAACGTTCGAAGCGGTTCATGGTCCCGCTCATCCTGCTTGATCGGTTGGTTGGACAATAAAGACCCGTACCCGCTCCCGGCAAGCCCGCACAAGGGCGATAGGAACGGCGGCGCGGTCAGTTGCCGAATAAGGTGGGTTGGGCATCCTCGTCCGGCAAGGGAGAGGAGCCCCGCGAGGAACCGCGCGCCCTTGGGGGCTTGCGGCCTGCGCGCGGCGGCGAGGAGGGGGCGTCGGGGCCGCTGCCTGTCGTCAGCACGGCGACGCGGCCGTCGCGGAATTCGATCTCCAGCGCGTCGCCGGCACCGAGGCCCGCCGCTTCGTGCACGGGTTCGCCGTCGGCGTTGCGCACCAGCGCGTAGCCGCGCGCGAGCACGCCCTTATAGGAGAGGGCCTGCATGAGCTGCTCGACGGAGCGCAGCCGGCGCCGTCGTTCGTCCTGCGCCCGGCGCAGGCACGGGGCGAGGCGGGCGTGCAAGCCGTTCACCCGCTCGCGGGCACGGTCGATCCGTTCGCGATGGGCGCTGGCATTGGCCCGCAGCGCGCTGGAGAGCCGCCCGGCGAACAGCTCGTAGCGCTCGCGCCGACGCTCCACCAGCACGGTGAGGCGCTGCGGCGCGAGGCGACCCTCGGCGCGGGTGAGCGCCAGCCGGTGCGCCGCCGCATTGGCCTTCAGCGCGCGCGGCAGGCGCTGGCCGGCGATGTCGACCTGCTGGCGGGGCACCGCGAGCAGCGTGTCGGCGCTCGGCAGCAGGCGCGCCAGCGACCTGAGGTCGACGGTGCGTCGGTCGAGACCGCGCGCGAAGCTGGCCCGCAGCCGGGCGTGCAGCCCCGCCACCTCGGCGATCAGATCGGCGCGGACCGGCACCGCCATCTCGGCGGCGGCGGTGGGGGTGGGCGCGCGCACATCGGCGGCGAAGTCGATCAGCGTCACGTCGGTCTCGTGGCCGACGGCGGAGATGAGCGGGATCCCGCTTTCCGCCGCGGCCCGCACGACGCTTTCCTCGGAGAAGCCGAGCAGGTCTTCCAGCGAGCCGCCGCCGCGCGCGACGATCAGCACGTCCGGGCGCGGGATCGGCCCGCCGGGCGGGAGGTCGTTGAAGCCGCGTATGGCCGCGGTGACCTCCGCCCCGCAGGTGTCGCCCTGCACGCGCACCGGCCAGACCAGCACGTGGCGCGGGAAACGGTCGGACAGGCGGTGGAGGATGTCGCGGATCACCGCGCCGGTGGGCGAGGTGACGACGCCGATGACGCGCGGCAGGAAGGGCGGGCGGCGCTTGCGCTCGCCCGCGAACAGGCCCTCGGCGGCGAGCCGGCGCTTCCTCTCCTCCAGCATCGCCATGATCGCGCCGGCGCCGGCGAACTCGAGCTGCTCGATGACGATCTGGTAGGAGGACTTGCCGGGAAAGGTGGTGATGCGCCCGATGGCGACCACTTCCAGCCCTTCCTCGGGCCGCACCTTCAGCCGCGAGAACACGCCCTTCCACACCACGGCGTCGAGGCGGGCATTCTGGTCCTTCAGGCTGAAATAGGCATGGCCCGACGAGTGCGGGCCGCGATAGCCGGAAATCTCGCCGCGTACCCTGACATGGCCGAAGGCATCCTCCACCGTGCGCTTCAGCGCGCCGGAGAGTTCCGAGACGGTCCAGTCGGGGGCGTTGGAAGTCGGCGATTCGCCGCTCAGGTCGCTCATGCGCGATACTTAGTCGGTTTTGGCGAGGGCGGGAACCGAGGGACGGGCCCCTGACACGCCACCTTGATCGAATGCCTTGCGCAGCCTAGGTTGCGCCGCCTTTCCCAAGCCAACCGCCGGCCATTTCCGATGATCGATCCCGCCCTGCCGCCCCATATGCGCCCCGACAAGTCGTTCCAGGGGCTCATCCTCGCGCTCCATGCCTTCTGGGCGGACAAGGGCTGCGTCGTGCTCCAGCCCTACGACATGGAGGTCGGCGCCGGCACCTTCCATCCGGCGACCACGCTGCGGGCTCTCGGGCCGCTGTCGTGGAAGGCGGCCTATGTGCAGCCCTCGCGCCGCCCGAAGGACGGGCGCTACGGCGAGAACCCGAACCGGCTGCAGCACTACTACCAGTATCAGGTGATCCTGAAGCCCTCGCCGGCCAACCTGCAGGATCTCTATCTCGCCTCGCTGGAGGCCATCGGCATCGATCTGCGCCTCCACGACGTGCGCTTCGTCGAGGACGACTGGGAGAGCCCGACGCTCGGCGCCTGGGGGCTGGGCTGGGAGTGCTGGTGCGACGGCATGGAAGTCTCGCAGTTCACCTATTTCCAGCAGGTGGCCGGCTTCGAATGCGCGCCGGTCTCCGGCGAGCTGACCTATGGCCTCGAGCGCCTCGCCATGTATGTGCAGGGGGTCGAGAACGTCTACGACCTCAACTTCAACGGCCGCGACGGGGCCGAGAAGGTCACCTATGGCGACGTGTTTCTGCAGGCCGAGCAGGAATATTCCCGGCACAATTTCGAGCACGCGGACACGCAGATGCTGTTCGATCAGTTCCGCATGGCCGAGAGCGCCGCGGCGAAGTACCTCGAAGCCGGCTGGAGCGACGACCGCAAGCGCCACCTGATGGCGCAGCCCGCCTATGACCAGTGCATCAAGGCGAGCCACGTCTTCAACCTGCTCGACGCGCGCGGCGTGATCTCCGTCACCGAGCGCCAGAGCTACATCCTGCGTGTGCGCGAGCTTGCCAAGGCCTGCGGCGCGGCGTGGCTCGCCACGGCCGCCGGAGGCACCCCGGCGACCTGAGCGCCGGCCGCCTGAGCGCGGCGCCCTCCCTTCGCGTGGTGCCGCATGCTAGAGCGGCCCCGCACCCGATGATCCCCGAACCAATCGACGTGGCCATGCCCGATCTTCTGCTCGAACTGTTCTGCGAAGAAATTCCCGCCCGCATGCAGGCCGGGGCCGCGGAGAATCTGAGGAAGCTCGTCACCGACGCGCTGGTCGATCGGGGGCTCGTCTATGAGGGCGCCAAGGCCTTCGTCACCCCGCGCCGGCTGGCGCTGGCGGTACATGGCCTGCCGGCCCACCAGCCGGACACCCACGAGGAGCGCAAGGGGCCGCGCGTCGGCGCGCCGGAGGCGGCGATCCAGGGCTTCCTCAAGGCGGCGGGCCTCGATACCATCGAGCAGGCGACCATCGAGAGCGACCCGAAGAAGGGCGAATTCTACGTCGCGCGCATCCACAAGCACGGCCGCACCACGCCGGAGGTGATCGCCGAGATCGTCCCGGAGATCATCCGCGCTTTCCCCTGGCCGAAGTCGATGCGCTGGGGCTCCGGCACGCTGCGCTGGGTCCGCCCGCTGCAATCCATCCTCTGCACCTTCGGGCCGGAGACCGAGGAGCCGGAGGTGGTCCGCTTCGAGGTCGACGGGCTGAAATCCGGCGACACCACGCGCGGTCACCGCTTCCTCTCGTCGGGCGAGATCCGGGTGCGCCGGCTGGACGACTGGATGACCAAGCTGGAAGCGGCCTTCGTCGTCGCCGACCGCGACCGCCGCAAGGACATCATCCTCGCCGACGCCAAGGACCTCGCCCTCGCGCAGGGGCTGGAGCTGGTCGAGGACGAGGGGCTGCTCGACGAGATCGCCGGTCTCGTGGAATGGCCGGTGGTGCTGATGGGCTCGTTCGACGCGGGCTTTCTCGATGTGCCGGACGAGGTGATCCGCGCCACCATCCGCATCAACCAGAAATGCTTCGTGCTGAAGGACCCGAAGACCGGGCGCCTCGCCAACCGCTTCATCCTCGTCTCGAACCTCAAGGCGAGCGACGGCGGCAAGGCCATCGTCGCCGGCAATGAGCGCGTCATCCGCGCGCGCCTGTCGGACGCCAAGTTCTTCTGGGACACCGACCGCAGGACCAACGCCACCGTGCCGCTGGCCGAGCGCCTCGCGAAGTTCGGCAACGTCACCTTCCACGAGAAGCTCGGCTCGCAGTTCGAGCGCATCGAACGCATCGCCGCGCTGGCCAAGGCGCTGGCGCCGCTCGTGGGTGCCTCTCCCGGGCTGGCCGAGCAGGCGGCGCTCTACGCCAAGAGCGACCTGCGCACGGAAGTCGTCGGCGAGTTCCCCGAGGTGCAGGGCCTGATGGGCAAGTACTACGCCCGCCTCGAGGGGCTGCCGGAGGAGATCGCCCTCGCGGCCGAGGAACACTACAAGCCGCAGGGTCCGGGTGACCGCGTGCCCGCCGCGCCGGTCTCCGTCGCCGTGGCGCTGGCCGACAAGCTCGACACGCTCACCGGCTTCTGGTCCATCGACGAGAAGCCGACCGGCTCGAAGGACCCCTACGCGCTGCGCCGGGCGGCGCTGGGCGTGGTGCGCATCGTGCTCGACAACGGTCTCCGGCTGAAGCTGTCGGAATTCGTCGAGCCCGACCTCCTCGCCTTCTTCGCCGACCGCCTCAAGGTGCATCTGCGCGAGCAGGGCGCCCGCCACGACCTCGTGGACGCGGTGTTCGCGCTTCCCGACCAGGACGACCTCCTGCTGGTCGTGAAGCGGGTCGAGGCGCTCGGGCGCTTCCTCAGCTCGGATGACGGCCGCAACCTGCTCGCCGGCGCCAAGCGCGCGGCGAACATCCTGCGCATCGAGGAGAAGAAGGACGGCGTCTCCTATGATGGCGGCGTTGATCTGGTGCTGCTGCACGAGCCGGAGGAACGCGCTCTCGCCGAGGCGATCGCCGCGCTCGGCCCGAAGATCGAGACGGCGCTGGCGGCGGAGGATTTCGAGGGCGCGATGGCGCTGATGGCGGGCCTGCGCGCGCCGGTCGACGCCTTCTTCGAGAAGGTGACGGTGAACGCCGAGGACAAGGCGCTGCGCGCCAACCGGCTGCGCCTGCTCGCCGATATCCGCACGGCGACCCGCACCATCGCGGACTTCGACCGCATCGAGGGCTGAGCCCTTTCCGTCCCGGCTGTGGCGGCGGTACCATGAAGCTGTGCGGCGGATCGGCGCGGGAACCATTCCCCGGCCGGTCTGCTTAGGGCACTGCCGCTTCGTGGAGTGACAAGATGGACATGAACATCATCGCGATCCAGCCGGTCGTCGCGCTGATCGCCGGCATCCTCATCCTGGTGATGCCGCGCCTGCTCAACTACATCGTCGCGATCTACCTGATCTTCATCGGCGTCATGGGCCTGCTCGGCCGCGGCGGCATGCCGATGTAGCGGGCCCCGGTCGCCACAGGCAGGCGGATGCCCGGGACGCGCCCGGGCATCGTCTCGGCAGCAGGAGGACTATGCGTCGGTGGAGCCGCGCAGCGCATCGACGCTCCACGGGCCGGGGCCGGAAAAGGTGAGGTAGAAGAAGACGAAGCAGTACAGCGCCGCCAGCTCGCCGCCATTGAGGATCGGGAAGAAGCTCTGCGGTGCGTGGACCAGGAAATAGGCCACTGCCGTCATGCCGGACAGGATGAAGGCGGTCGCGCGGGAGAACAGCCCGATCAGCAGCAGCAGGCCGCCGACCAGCTCGATGATGCCGGCGATCCCCGGCGGGGTGGTCAGGTCCACGCCGGTCATCTGCGTGGCCGGGAAGCCGAGGATCTTCGTCGTGCCGTGCTGGAGCACCAGCAGGGCGGCGGCGATGCGCAGAAGGCTCAAGGCGTGGGGCGCCAGTCGGTTCAGTGTGCCAATCATGGAAAGTCCCTGGGCTGTAAGTGGGTTGCCGGCGGCAGGAGCCTGCCTGAACCGCCCGGCGGCGGCAATCGGCCGCCTTCCCCTACTATCGGTGCAGGGCACAAAGTTTATGATGCACTGCGAATGATGGATTGAAGGAAAGACCTCAAGACGCTAGATCATCTTCCGGGAAAAGGCGCGGAGTAAATGTCGTAATCCGGCCCAACCCTTTGTCGGTGCGTAATATTCAGCCATGGCTGAATTTCCATCACGGCGATGAGGCCGTCCCGGCTTCATCCCCAACGGGGCTTCCGAAATGACGAAATGGGTCTACACCTTCGGCGACGGCACTGCGGAAGGTGCGGCGGACATGCGCAACCTTCTCGGCGGCAAGGGCGCGAACCTCGCTGAAATGTCCAATCTCGGGCTCCCGGTCCCGCCGGGCTTTACCATCTCCACCGAGGTTTGCACCTATTACTATTCCCATGGCAATGCCTACCCGGATGAGTTGAAGGCGCAGGTCGACGCTGCGCTTCGCCATGTCGGCGCGCTCGCCGGCCGTACCTTCGGCGACCCCGCCAACCCGCTGCTCGTCTCGGTGCGTTCCGGCGCCCGGGCCTCGATGCCGGGCATGATGGACACCGTGCTCAATCTCGGCCTGAACGACGTCACCGTCGAGGCGCTCGCCGCGTCCTCCGGCGACGCCCGCTTCGCCTATGACAGCTATCGCCGCTTCATCCAGATGTACTCGAACGTGGTGCTGGACTTCCCGCATCATCACTTCGAGGAGGTGCTGGACGGCTACAAGGCCGACCACGGCCTCAACCTCGACACCGATCTCTCCGCCGACGACTGGAAGGAGATCGTCAAACGCTACAAGGCGCTGGTCGAGCACGAGCTCGGCCGCCCCTTCCCGCAGGACCCGCACGACCAGCTCTGGGGCGCCATCGGCGCGGTGTTCGGCTCGTGGATGAACCAGCGCGCCATCGTCTATCGCCGGCTGCACACGATCCCCGAGAGCTGGGGCACGGCGGTGAACGTGCAGGCCATGGTGTTCGGCAATATGGGCGAGACCTCCGCCACCGGCGTCGCCTTCACCCGCAACCCGTCCACCGGCGAGAACGCGCTCTATGGCGAGTTCCTGATCAACGCCCAGGGCGAGGACGTGGTGGCGGGTATCCGCACGCCGCAGAACATCACCGAGGCCGCGCGCATCGAGGCCGGCTCCGACAAGCCGTCCATGGAAAAGGCGCTGCCGGAGGTGTTCACGGAGTTCCAGCGCACCGCGAACGTGCTGGAAGCGCATTACCGCGACATGCAGGACCTCGAATTCACCGTCGAGCGCGGCAAGCTGTGGATGCTGCAGACCCGCTCGGGCAAGCGCACCGCCAAGGCCTCGCTGCGCATCGCGGTGGAGCTCGCCAATGACGGCGTGATCACCCGCGAGGAGGCGATCGCCCGCGTCGACCCGGCGGCGCTCGACCAGCTCCTGCACCCGATGCTCGACCCCAAGGCCGAGAAGAAGGTGATCGGCACCGGGCTTCCGGCCTCGCCCGGCGCGGCGTCCGGCGAGATCGTGTTCTCGGCCGACGACGCCGAGCTGCTGAAGTCGCAGGGCCGCAAGGTCATCCTCGTGCGCATTGAGACCTCGCCGGAGGACATCCACGGCATGCATGCCGCGCAGGGCATCCTCACCACGCGCGGCGGCATGACCTCGCACGCGGCGGTGGTCGCGCGCGGCATGGGCAAGCCCTGCGTCTGCGGCGCCGGCACGATCCGCGTCGATTATGCGGCGGGCACGCTGACCTCGGGCGGGGTGACGCTGAAGAAGGGCGACATCCTCACCATCGACGGCGCCACCGGGCAGGTGATCGCCGGCGCGGTGCCGACCCTCCAGCCGGAACTGTCGGGCGAGTTCGCCACGCTGATGGGCTGGGCGGACGGCGTGCGCCGCCTCAAGGTGCGCGCCAATGCGGAGACTCCGCTCGATGCCCGCACCGCCAAGAACTTCGGCGCCGAGGGCATCGGTCTGTCGCGCACCGAGCACATGTTCTTCGACGGCGACCGCATCCGTTCCGTGCGCGAAATGATCCTCGCGGACGACGAGAAGGGCCGCCGCGCGGCGCTGGCCAAGCTGCTCGCCGCCCAGCGCGCGGACTTCCAGGAGCTGTTCGAGATCATGGACGGCCTGCCCGTCACGATCCGCCTGCTTGATCCGCCGCTGCACGAATTCCTGCCGCACACCGACGCGGAGATCGCGGAAGTGGCCGAGGGCCTTGGCGTCAGCGCCGCCAAGCTCGCGGCGCGCAAGCGCGAGTTCGACGAGTTCAACCCGATGCTCGGCTTCCGCGGCTGCCGTCTCGCCATCGCCTTCCCGGAGATCGCCGAGATGCAGGCGCGCGCCATCTTCGAGGCGGCCGTCGCCGCCGAGAAGACCACCGGCAAGCCGGTGGTGCCGGAGGTGATGGTGCCGCTGATCACCGGCAAGAAGGAGTTCGACCTCATCAAGGCCGACATCGACGCGGTGGCGAAGAAGGTCGAGGCCGAGACCGGCGCCAAGCTGAACTATCAGGTCGGCACCATGATCGAGCTGCCGCGCGCGGCGCTGAAGGCCGGCGAGATCGCCGAGACGGCGGAGTTCTTCTCCTACGGCACCAACGATCTCACCCAGACGACCTACGGCATCTCGCGCGACGACGCCGGCACCTTCCTCGGCACCTACATCGCCAAGGGCATCTTCGAGGTGGATCCGTTCGTCTCGATCGACACCGATGGCGTCGGCGAGCTGGTGAAGATCGCCACTGAGCGTGGCCGGGCGGTGCGCCCGAAGCTCAAGCTCGGCATCTGCGGCGAGCATGGCGGCGACCCGGCTTCCGTCGCCTTCTGCGAGGAAGTGGGCCTCGACTACGTGTCCTGCTCGCCCTTCCGCGTGCCGATCGCCCGCCTCGCGGCGGCGCAGGCCGCGCTCAGGACGCAGGTGGCAAGCCAAGCGTGAATAAATGGGGCGGCCATAGGCCGCCCCATTCGCTTTAGAGGTCAGGCGTACTGGATCAAAATCCAGTAAACTGCCTTCCCCTTATAGGGAGGGAAGATATTGCCCTTGGCGATGGGAGCCGTCGTCGTCTCCCAAAGGTCATCAACCTTCCAGACACCGCTGGCAGGGCACTTCTCTCCGGTCTTGTGCTTAAGCATAGGTCACCTGTGAATCACTGTTGACTTCACGGTCGGACCTTGACGTTCGAATCGTGCCGGACCCATAGTCCGATTGTCCATTGGCGAACGCCGCCCACGATCCGACCAGGATGATGTGGGCTCGGACGCGGGGCCGTTCGGAGGTACCAGCTCCGGACGGCCCTTTTTCGTCCTAGGGCGAGCTAATTCGAGTCGTTCATCCACGTCAAGGCGTAGTCAAACGAAGCATCCCCCCATACTACTACTTGTAGGCTGTGGATATCGTGGATAACGGGGATTAGCTGATCTTCTCGCTATACTGTTGCCTGTCCCTCGTTGCGACCTCCAGCGCCTTGCGTGGGGTCGTCTCGTTGGAAGGACGGGCCGACTACGACACTTACCGCTTCCTTGTGCTCTCATAGACCTCGGCGCGCTCGCGCCTGCCGACAGCGACGACGACCACGGTGATGCGTTCATCCTCGACGCGGTAGATGAGGCGATAGCCCGCCGAGCGTAGCTTGATTTTGTAATGGTCCTTGAGCCCGCGCAGGGCGTCCGCCTCGACACGCGGATGCGTCAGCCGCTCGGCCAGCTTCTTCTTGAACTGCTCGCGCAGCGTGGCGCCGAGCTTGTCCCATTCCTTGCGGGCGGAGGGCAGGAACTCCAGCCCGTAGGTCATAGCTCTTCAAGGCGGACCGGCACGCCCTTCTCGCCGGCGCGGGTCTTGGCGATCTCGACGAGCGCCTGGTCGTCGAGCGCGTCGATGATCGCCTCATAGGTCTCGGCCGGCACCATATAGGCCATGACCCGGTTGTGATTGAGGATCGCGACCGCGCTTCCGCGCGCACCGTCGACGATGGCGGTCGGGTTTTTCTTCAGGTCGGAGACGCTGACGGCCATCTCGGCCTCGATGCGCTGCATGGCTCGGCTCATGGCATGTCCAATATTCAGTACTATTTTCCGTACTGAATATAGCTCATTCCGGTGCGGGTGCCAGCGTCTCTACCCGCCCCGCGCCGCCGCCTTCAGCCGGTACAGCGCGTCGAGCGCCTCGCGCGGGGTCATCTCGTCGGGATCGAGGCCGTTCAGCGCGCTTTTCACCGCCTCCGCCGCCGGGTCGGCCTTGGCGGCGGGTTCCGGTGGTGGGGCGCGGTTGAGGGCGGCGAAGAGCGGCAAATCGTCGAGGATGCGCTGGGCGGGCGCCGCGCGGTCGGCGCTTTCCAGCTCGGTCAGCACGGCGCGGGCGCGCTCCACCACTGCCGGCGGCAGGCCGGCGAGCTTGGCGACCTGGATGCCGTAGGAACGGTCCGCCGCCCCCGGCACCACCTCGTGCAGGAAGATCACCTCGCCTTCCCACTCCTTCACCTTCACCGTCGCGTTGACGAGGCGGCCGAGGCGCTGGGAGAGGGCGGTCAGCTCGTGGAAATGGGTGGCGAACAGGCCGCGGCAGCGGTTCACCTCGTGCAGGTGCTCGAGGCTCGCCCAGGCGATGGAGAGGCCGTCGAAGGTCGCGGTGCCGCGTCCGATCTCGTCGAGGATGACGAGCGAGCGCTCCGTCGCCTGGTTGAGGATGGCGGCGGTCTCGACCATCTCGACCATGAAGGTCGAGCGGCCGCGCGCGAGGTCGTCCGCTGCGCCCACCCGCGAGAAGAGGCGGTCGACGACACCGATCCGGGCGGCCCGCGCCGGCACGAAGGCGCCGGCCTGGGCGAGGATGGCGATCAGCGCGTTCTGGCGCAGGAAGGTCGACTTGCCCGCCATGTTGGGGCCGGTGACCAGCCAGATGCGCCCCGACTTCGCATTTTCCGGCGGGGACAATTCGCAGTCATTGGCCACGAAGGGTCCGCCGTCGCGTCGCAGCGCCTGCTCGACCACGGGGTGGCGCCCGCCCTCGATGAGGAAGTCGAGCCCGTCATGCACGTCCGGGCGCACATGCGCTTCGTCCACGGCGAGCTTGGCGAGACCGGCGGTGACGTCGATCACGGCGAGCGCCTCGGCGCAGGCGCGGATGGCTTCCGAATGAGTGAGCACGGCGGCGGCGAGCTCGTCGAAGATGCGCTGCTCCAGGGCGAGCGCGCGCTCGCCGGCGCTGGCGATCTTGGCTTCCAGCTCGGCGAGCTCCGTGGAGGTGAAGCGCATCGCGCCCGCCATGGTCTGCCGGTGCACGAAGACGACATCGAAGGGCGGCTCGCGCAGCCGGTCGGCGTTCTGCTGGCTGACTTCGACGTAATAGCCGAGCACGGCATTGTGCCGGATCTTCAGCGCGCGGACGCCGGTCTCCTCGACATAGCGTCGCTCCAGCGCCGCGACCACGCGCCGGCTCTCGTCGCGCATGGCGCGCGTCGCGTCGAGCTCGTCGGAATAGCCGGGCCGGGTGAAGCCGCCGTCGCGGCGGTTGAGCGGCAATTCGTCGTCCAGCGCGGCGGCGAGCGTGGCTGCCAAGGTCGGGTCGACACCGCCGAGCACCTCCGCCGCCTGCGCCAGTTCCTCGGGCGCGGGCGAGGCGGCGATGAGGGCGGCGATCGCGGCGCCCTCGGTCAGGCCGCGGCCGATGGCGGCGAGGTCGCGCGGGCCGGAACGGCCGAGCGCGACGCGCGAGAGGGCGCGGGCGAGGTCCGGCGCACCGGCGAGGCGCTCGCGCAGCTGCGCGCGTAGCGCCGTCTCGTCGACGAGGTGCTCCACCGCGTCGAGCCGTCCGGCGATGCGGGCGGCGTCCGTCAGCGGCTCGGCGAGGCGCCGGGCGAGCAGGCGCGCGCCGGCCGAGGTGACGGTGCGGTCGACCGAGGCGCACAGGCTCCCTGCCCGGTCGCCGGTGGTGGTGCGCAGGATTTCGAGGTTCGCCCGCGTCGCCGGGTCGATCACCATCGCATCGGCGGAGGATTCGCGCTGCGGCCGGCTCAAAGGCGGGCGGGCGCCGAGCTGGGTGCGCTCGATATAGGCGACGACGCCGGCAGCGGCGGTCAGCTCGGCGCGCGAGAAGGTGCCGAAGGAATCGAGCGTTGCTACCTGGAAGAAGCCGGCGATGCGTCGCTCGGCGGTCGAACCGTCGAAGCTCTCCTTCGGCAGCGGCGTCACGGCCGGCAGGGCGCGCCAGAGTGGCCGGAAGGCCGGCTCGTCATAGATCGCGTCGGCGACCAGCAACTCGGCCGGCTCGATGCGGGCGAGGTCGGCGGCGAGCCGCGCTGCATCCGTCTCGGCCACGCGGAAGGAACCGGTCGAGATATCGGCGAAGGCGAGGGCATAGACGTAACCGTCCTCGCCTTCCCCGCCCCGCACGCGGGCGAGGCTGGCCAGCACGTTCTCGCGCCGCGCGTCGAGCAGGGCGTCCTCGGTCAGCGTGCCGGGGGTGACGAGGCGGATGACGTCGCGCTTCACCACGCTCTTGGGGCCGCGCTTCTTGGCCTCGGCGGGATCCTCGACCTGCTCGCAGACCGCCACGCGGTGGCCCGCCGCGATGAGCTTGTTGAGATATTCCTCGGCGCGCTCCACCGGCACGCCGCACATCGGGATGTCCTCGCCCTGATGCTTGCCGCGCTTGGTGAGCACGATGCCGAGCGTACGGGACGCCGCCTCGGCGTCGTCGAAGAACAGCTCGTAGAAATCGCCCATCCGGTAGAACAGCAGGCTGCCGGGATTGGCGGTCTTGATCTCGATGTATTGCGCCATCATCGGGGTGACGCGCTCGGCGTCGCCGGCCGCCTTGGCTGCGGCGCGCGCGATGGTGGCCTCGCCGGGCTCGGTCTTGTTCACTGACGCATCCATGTGGGCGACGCTGGCAAGGCGGCGGCTGGGTTTCAAGCGTTGAGGCCGGTTATCCCCTCACTGTTTTGCCATGGCGCCGTTCTTTGCCGCCCGGACGGGCCATCCAGAGGGAAAGCGTCAAAGCTCGATACCGCGCAGCGCCTCGGGATCCATCAGCCCCATCAGCCGGCCGGCGGCGGCGCGGGCGAAGCGCAGGGTGAGTGCCTTGCGGGTGGCGCCCGGCATGGGATGATGGGGCGCCTCGCGGATCAGCCCGGCGCCGAACGGGTCGGCGACGATGATGCCGGTGTCCTCGGGCAGGATGTCGAGCGGGAAATCCGGGCCGACGGCGAAGAACAGCCGGTCGCAATGGAGCCGGTAATCGGTCCACTTGTGGTCGGTGCGGAAATCGATCACCGACGACTTGATCTCCACCACCCACACCTCGCCGCGCAGGTCGATGGCGGCGATGTCGGCGCGCCGCCCGGAGGCGAGCGAGAATTCCGGCACGCCGACCAGCCCGCGTGCTGCCAGATAGCGCATCGCCCCGCGCTGGATGGCGCGTGCGGTCTCCGACTGGCGGCCGTCGGGGGGCAGGACGAGGGCGGGTTCGCTCATGCGCGTACTCTATCCGTTCTCCTCACGGAGAGGGAAGTGGCATCGCGAAAAGCGAGGGCGACGAGGTTATCCGCGGCGGGGGTCGGCGGGAGCGGACTCGATGGCCGGCGCGTCCTCGCCCCGCGAGAACGGCGGCAGCTCGGCGCCCGCGAGCCGGGGCGCGGGGGCGGGCGGAGGCGTGCCGGCATTGAGTCGCCGCACCACGGCGAAGGCGCTGAACAGCGCGGCCACGCCGAAGGCGACGGAGCCGAGCGCCTGCCCGGCGATGACCCCTTCCGCGCCGTAGAAGCGTCCGCCGAGCCAGACGAAGGGAATGGTGCCCAGCGTCGCCCGTCCCCAGTTGAACAGGGTGGAGAGCAGCGGCGCGCCGAGATTGTTGAAGGCGGCGTTGGCGACGAACAGCGCGCCGAAGAACACATAGCTGCCCGCCGCGTAGAGGCAGAAGAATTCCACCAGCCCGACGCCCTCCGGCGACAGGCCGAAGACACTGGCGATCGGCCCGCGCGCCAGCGCTATGACCAGCCAGACCAGCAGCACATAGGCCAGCGTCAGCTTGAGGCTGTCACGGATCGCCTGCCTCACCCGGTCGTAGCGCAGCGCGCCGACATTCTGGCCGATCACCGGGCCGATGGCGCCGGTGAGCGCGAAGAGCGGCCCGAAGGCGACCGGGATCAGCCGGCCGATCACCGCCCAGGCGGCCACCGCCGCGTCGCCATGCGGGGCGAGGGCATAGGTGACGTAGGCGTTGCCGACCGGGGTGGCGATGTTGGTGAGGATCGCCGGAACGGCGATGGCCGAGAGCGGCCCGAGATCCTGCAGGAGGCTGGCAAGGCTCGGCCGCTCGGCGAGGCGGTGGACCCGCACCACGGCATGCAGGCCGTAGGCGGCCATGACCACGCGCGCCAGCACCGAGGCGATGGCCGCGCCTTCCACGCCGAGGCCGAGCACCAGGATCAGCAACGGATCGAGCGCGGCGGTGGCGAGGCCGCCCGACAGCGTCACCCACATGGAGCGGCGCGCGTCGCCGATGCCGCGTAGCGTGCCGGAGGCGGCCATGCCGATGCCGAGCAACGGGGTCGAGGGCAGCACGATGAGCAGGAAGTCGCGCGCCATCTCCAGCGTGCGTCCGCTGGCCCCGAGCAGCGCCAGCATGGGCGTGAGCACGGGCAGCATCACCGCCGCCATCACCGCCGTCGCCAGCGCCATGTAGATGAAGGAGGAGGTGGAGAGCCGCCGGCCGGCCTCCATCCGCGCGCTGCCGACCGCCCGCGAGACCAGCGCCGAGCCCGCGATCATCACCCCGATGCCGACCGAGGTGGTGAAGAACATCACCGTGCCGGCATAGCCGATGGCGGCCGCCAACTCCTCCTCGCCGAGGAGCGAGATGTAGAAGAGGTTGAGCAGGTCGACGACGAACACCGCCACCAGGCCGACCGAGCCGGCCGCCGTCATCACCGCGACGTGGCGCAGCGTGGAGCCTTCGACGAAGCGGGCCTCGATGGGGCGGGCGGAAGCGGAACGCGGGTTCATGCGGGAGCATATGGCACGTCGGCGTGCGCCCGGACAGGAGGTGCGGCGCAAGTCGGCCCTTGCACCGCTGCCCGCCATGGCGCGGACATGACCAGGAGATAGGGCGATGCGGCGATTGAGAAGCGTCATCGAAATCGGCTAGAAGGGCTCGCCCCAACCGGCCGCTACCGCGGCCCCGTCCGGTTTCCTGCCCGCGCGAACGGATCTGCCATGTCCGCTGAGATTATCGACGATCACACCAAGGCTCGCGTGCTGGTGCAGGCGCTGCCGCACATGCAGCGCTACGACGATGCCGTCATCGTGGTGAAGTATGGCGGTCATGCCATGGGCGACGAGCAGGTGGCGCGCGATTTCGCGCAGGATATCGTCCTGCTCGAGCAATCCGGCGTGAACCCGGTGGTGGTGCATGGCGGCGGTCCGCAGATCGGCGCCATGCTGGCCAAGCTCGGCATCAAGTCCGAATTCGCCGCCGGCCTGCGCATCACCGACAAGGCCACCGTCGAGATCGTTGAGATGGTGCTGGCGGGCTCGATCAACAAATCGCTCGTCGGCTTCATCAACGAGGCCGGCGGCAAGGCGCTCGGCCTGTCCGGCAAGGACGGCAACATGGTCGTCGCCTCCAAGGTGACGCGCAGCGTCCGCGACCCGGATTCCAACATCGAGCAGGTGATCGATCTCGGCTTCGTCGGCGAGCCGGAGAAGGTGGACACGACCGTGCTCGACCAGATCCTCGGCCGCGAGCTGATCCCGGTGCTGGCGCCGGTCGCCACCGGCGAGGGCGGCGGCACGTTCAACGTCAACGCCGACACCTTCGCCGGCGCCATCGCCGGCGCGCTCGGCGCCAAGCGCCTGTTGCTGCTCACCGACGTGCCGGGCGTGCTCGACCGCGACAAGCAGCTCATCAAGGAGCTGACCATCGCGCAGGCGCGGGCGCTGATCGCGGACGGCACCATCTCCGGCGGCATGATCCCGAAGGTGGAGACCTGCATCTACGCGCTGGAGCAGGGTGTGGAGGGCGTCGTCATCCTCGACGGCAAGGTTCCGCATGCCGTGCTGCTGGAGCTGCTGACCGACCACGGCGCCGGCACGCTGATCCGGCCCTGAGGCGCACCATGTCCGACGGAAACCGCGTGATCGAGCCCGCTCCGGTCGATTTCTCGCATGTCGACACCTGGGTCTTCGATCTCGACAACACGCTCTATCCGCCGGGCCTCGATCTGTGGCGGCAGATCGACATGCGCATGCGCAGCTACATCGCCGACTATCTCGGCCTGTCGCTCGACGACGCCTTCGCGCTGCAGAAGGACTATTACCGTCGCTACGGCACCTCGCTGCGCGGGCTGATGATCGAGCACGGCATGGACCCGGACCCGTTCCTCGCCAATGCCCATGCCATCGACCTGACCTCGCTCGATCCGGCGCCGGAGCTGGGCGCGGCGCTGGGCGCGCTGCCCGGCCGCAAGCTGGTCTACACCAATGGCTCGCGCGGTCATGCCGAGCAGGTGCTGGCCAAGCTCGGCATCTCCGACCGCTTCGCCGACGTGCACGACATCGTGGCGGCGGAGTTCCATCCCAAGCCGCAGGAGACCGCCTATCGCGGCTTCCTCGCCCGGCACGACGTCGATCCCGGCCGCGCGGCGATGTTCGAGGACCTCGCGCGCAACCTCGAAGTCCCCCGCCAGCTCGGCATGCGCACCGTGCTGGTGGTGCCGCCGGGCCTCGCCGTGAGCCCGGCCGACCGCGAGGCGTGGGAGCACGAGGGTCGCGACGGCGATCATATCGACGTGGTGACGGACGACCTCACCGGCTTCCTGAACAGTCTCAGGGTCGGTTCCTAGGTTCGACGTCATGCCCGGGCTTGTCCCGGGCATCCACGCCTTGTTCTCTCCGATGAAGACATGGATGGCCGGGACAAGCCCGGCCATGACGGTGCATGGGCGCGACGCGTTCAACAACGCCGTTGACAGAAGCCGCCCGCAACCGGACAAGACGCGCCGGACAGCGGGAGAGTGACATGTCGAGCCAGCTTCAGAGCACCATCGAGAACGCCTTCGAGAACCGTGCCGAGGTCAATTTCGAGACCGGCGGCGAGATTCGCCATGCGGTGAACGAGGCCCTCGCGCTGCTCGATGCCGGCAAGGCCCGCGTCGCCGAGCCGGATGCGTCCGGCAACTGGGTCGTCAACCAGTGGCTCAAGAAGGCGGTGCTGCTGTCCTTCCGTCTCAACGACATGACCGCCATTCCCGGCGCGCCGGGGGGTGCCCACTGGTGGGACAAGGTGCCTTCCAAGTTCGAGGGCTGGGGTGATGCCGAGTTCCGCGCCGCCGGTTTCCGCGCCGTGCCGGGCGCGATCGTGCGCCGCTCGGCCTATGTCGCGCCGAATGTCGTGCTGATGCCCTCCTTCGTCAATCTCGGTGCCCGCGTCGATTCCGGCAGCATGGTCGACACCTGGGCGACGGTCGGCTCCTGCGCGCAGATCGGCAAGAACGTTCACCTGTCGGGCGGCGTCGGCATCGGCGGCGTGCTGGAGCCGCTGCAGGCCGGCCCGGTGATCATCGAGGACGACTGCTTCATCGGCGCCCGTTCCGAGGTCGTCGAGGGCGTCATCGTCCGCAAGGGCTCGGTGCTTTCCATGGGCGTGTTCATCTCCGCCACGACCAAGATCGTCGACCGCGCGACCGGCGAGGTGTTCGTCGGCGAGGTCCCGGCCTATTCAGTGGTGGTGCCCGGCGCGCTGCCCGGCAAGCCGCTGCCGAACGGGCAGCCCGGTCCCTCGCTCTACTGCGCGGTGATCGTGAAGCGCGTGGACGAGCAGACCCGCTCCAAGACCTCGATCAACGATCTGCTCAGGGACTGATCCGATGATGGCGGCGAAGGCGGACCCGGTCGATATTCTCAGGACGCTGATCCGCTGTCCTTCGGTCACGCCGGAGGAGGGCGGGGCGCTGGCCTGTCTGGAAGCCCTGCTCGGCGCCGCCGGCTTCGTCGTCCATCGGGTGAAGCTCACCGGCCCCGACACGCCGGACGTGGAGAACCTCTACGCCCGTTTCGGCACCAAGGGGCCGAACCTGTGCTTCGCCGGCCATACCGACGTGGTGCCGCCGGGCGATCTGACCCATTGGCGCTTTCCACCCTTCGAGGGCGCCATTCATGGCGGGTTGATCTATGGCCGCGGCGCGGTGGACATGAAGGGCGGCGTCGCCGCCTTCATCGCCGCCGGCCTCGACTTCGCCAATGCCCACGGCAAGGCCGGCGACGGCGCCCTGCCGGGCTCGATCTCCTTCCTCATCACCGGCGACGAGGAAGGTCCCGCCATCAACGGCACGGAGAAGCTGCTGCGCTGGCTCGCCGACCGCGACGAGCGCATCGACCATTGCGTGCTGGGCGAGCCATCGAGCCGCGCCGTGCTTGGCGACATGGTGAAGATCGGCCGTCGCGGCTCGCTTTCCGGCACCCTGACGGTGCATGGCAAGCAGGGCCACGTCGGCTATCCGCATCTCGCCGAGAACCCGATCTCCGGCATGGTGAAGCTGCTGGCGGCGCTCACCGCCGAGCCGCTGGATTCCGGCACCGCGCATTTCCAGGCGTCGAATCTGGAGGTCGTCTCGGTCGACGTCGGCAATCCGGCCTTCAACGTCATTCCGGCCGAGGCGCGGGCCCGCTTCAACATCCGCTTCAACGATCTGTGGACGCCGGCCACGCTCTCGGCGGAGATCGAGCGGCGCCTGAACGCGGCGGCGGGCAACGGCGTGCGTTTCAGCCTCGCCTTCGAGGCGCGTTCCTCCGACAGCTTTCTCACCGCGCCCGGCGAGTTCGTCGATCTGGTGACGCAGTCCATCACCGCGACCACCGGTCGAACGCCCGAGCTGTCCACCACCGGCGGCACCTCCGACGCCCGCTTCATCAAGGATTACTGCCCGGTGGTCGAATTCGGCCTCGTCGGCACCACCATGCATGCGGTGGACGAATCGACGCCCGTCGACGAGGTCGAGGCGCTCACCCGCGTCTATGCCGGCATCATCGAGCGCTATTTCGCCGCCTTCGGCCGCTGAGCTACTTGCTCCGCAGCGCCGGCGCGAGGGGATCCACGCGGGCCGAGCCCGAGATGCCGGTCGCATAGGCGTCGCTCTGGACGCCACCGGTGATCTTCACGCAGGTGGACGTGCCGGCGACGCGGGCGAAGCCCGGGCCATGGCTGGCGCAGATCGGGTCCGGCCTGGCGTCGGCACTCGCGCCCGGAGCCGGCGTGCCGGTCTGCGCACGGGCCGGGAGGCCGGCGGCCAGTGCGGTCGCGAGCGTGGCGGCAAGGGTCGCCCCAAGGAGCGCCTGCCGCCTGCCGGTGCGCGACATCGTCTTCCGCATCCTTGCCTCCCGCGTTCCGCATCGCTCGCCGATGCCGGAAAAATCTCCGTTCCGATTGCGGCCCCAATCGGGCGCTGTCAACGGGCGGTGCGGACGAAATCCGTTAGGATGGCGCCGATTCGTCCCCGCCCTTCTTCGGAGGCACGCCCATGTCGCACGCCATGTCGCACGCCGCATCGACGGTGGTCCGGCCGGTTCTCGCGGCGAGCACCGCCGTCTTCCGCGACGGACAGGTACTGCTGGCGCGCCGTGGCCAGAAGCCTTCACCCGGCTTGTGGAGCCTGCCGGGCGGCCGGGTGGAGCCGGGGGAGACGCTCGCCGCCGCCGCCGCGCGCGAGGTGATGGAGGAGGTCGGCGTCTCCTGCGAGATCCTCGGCGTCGCCGGAGCGCTGGACGTCATCCAGCACGATCCGGCCGGGGCGCTGGCGGCGCATTTCGTGGTGGTCGGCCACGCGGCACGCTGGGTGTCCGGCGAGCCGGCAACCGGCCCGGAGGCCGCGGAGGTCGGCTGGTTCGATCCGCAGATGCTGCCGGACGCCACGACGCCCGGTCTTCAGGGCATCGTCGATGCGGCATGGCTCGTCGCGCTTGCCGCCGAGGGGCCGGAGGCGTTGTGACCGGGGCCTTGACGCCCGCGCCCACGCGGCGCACCACAGCGGCCATGACGCCTGCGATCACGACACCCGCCGCCATGAGGCCCCCCGTCATCCGTAAACGGGTGTCCGTCCTCGTGCTGATGCTCGGCCTCGTCATGGGCGGGCCGCTGCCGGGCCTGGTGGCGCCGGCGGCCGCGCAGACGACGCAAGGCGGCGCGCCGCCCTATGAGGGGGATCTCCTGCGCCTCGCCGAGATCCTCGGCGCGCTGCATTATCTTCGTCCCCTGTGCGGTGCGGCGGAAGCCACGCGCTGGCGCGACGAGATGCAGGGGCTGGTCGACGTGGAAGCGCCCTCCGGCGACCGGCGCGGCCAGCTCATCGCCGCCTTCAACAATGGCTATGAGAGTTACCGGCAGGTCTACCGGAGCTGTACGCCTTCCGCCGAACTGGCGAGCCAGCGTTATCTGGAGACCGGCGCCAAGCTTTCGCGGGACATCGCGGCGCGCTACGGCAGCAACTGAGCGGGCGGCTTTGCTGCCACAGTCCTTTATGATTGTGCCGCCCTGTCGCATTTTTGCCGCGGCATATTAACCGTCCTTCAATTCTTGGGGGGAACGGCCCGCGCAACGTGCTAGGGTGCCTTCGGAGCGTGTCGCTCGCACGCGGAGGATCCGTCTTGTCCCAGCTTCCGGAAACGCACGACATCGATGGCAAGGCCGATCAGGCCCATGAGGATGAGCGCCACGCGGCGCTTGCCTATCTCGATGAGGCGTGGAACGAGGCGGTCTATGACGGCCTCGACGAGGACTGCCTCGCGCAGGCGGCGCTGTTCACCGCCATTCGCTCGATGGTCGCCACCTATGGCGAGGAAGCCGCCGCGAGCTTCGCCGAGCGCCTCGCCGGGCGCATCAGGGCTGGTGAATACACGGTGCCGTTCAACCGGCAGTGAGGCCCTCGCGATAGGGCGTCAGCCCCGCTCCAGCGCGAAGCTGTCGAGCCCGCCGATATCGGTTTCGATCCGGCTCCAGCCGCATCTCGCATGATAGGTCGCGTTCGTCGCGTCCGCGCCGGGATCGTTTGCGATCAGCCCTAACGACAAAAAGCGCAGCGACCTCCGTCACTGCGCCTTGCGTCATGTCGATGGCCCCGCGCCGTTGCGCGGACGGGCCCGAAGGCCCGAACCGGCCTCAGCGGCCAGCCGGCTTCGGCTTGGACGGCAGAAGACCCTCGCGCTGGGCGCGCTTGCGAGCCAGCTTGCGGGCGCGACGGATGGCCTCGGCCTCCTCGCGGGCGCGCTTCTCGGACGGCTTCTCGTAGTGACCGCGCAGCTTCATCTCGCGGAAAATGCCTTCGCGCTGCATCTTCTTCTTCAGCGCCTTCAGAGCCTGATCGACGTTGTTGTCCCGAACGAGAACCTGCACGTGTCTTCCTCTTCGTGCTTCGCTTTCGCGTATACGTTGAATTCCGGCGATCGGCGCGGGCGTCTCACGAGGCTCGCGGGGCGGCGGGCAGCCGATCAAGGTGTGCGCACATAGCAGGACTCCTCCGGCTTGTCCACAGCCCGCCGCGATTCACCCGTCCCCGAGGAAGCCCGGTTGCTGGCCCTGCTATCGCTTCCGGCTTCGCCGGGTTCCCTACTGCCCGCCGGTCAGGCGCCGTGGATGGCGATGACCTCGGCCACGGCAGCCTTGGTGCGGAAGGACAGCGCCTGCTGGTATTCCGGCGAATGGTAGCAGGCGAGGGCGGTCGCATAGTCCTTGAAGGCGACGAGCACGTTGCGCGAGCGCGCGGTGCCGTGCACCGCCTCGTGCTGTCCGCCGCGCACCAGGAACCAGCCCTGATACTTCTCGATAGCGGCGGCATCGGCCGCCACATAGGACTTGTAGGTCTCGAGGTCGTGCACGTCGATGCGCATCACCCAATAGGCCGTGCCGGGGCCTTCGGCCGGGCCGGAGATGACGCTCGCGGCCGGCTGGGCGCCCTCATAACCCTCGATCACCAGATGTTCGCCTTCCGAGGAGGCGACGCGGTGGGTGTAGGCTGCCCGATATTCCGGCGAATTGTAGCAGGCGAGAGCGGTGGCGTAGTCCTTGAACTCGACCACGACGTTGCGCGAGCGCGCCACGCCTTCCAGATCGGCGAACTCACCGCCGCGCACGAGGAAGCGCCCGCCAAAGGACGCGATCGCCGGCTCGGCGCCTTGCAGATACGGCTTGTAGCCGTCGGCATCGGTCACATCGAGACGGCTGATCCAGTAGCCCTTGGCCATTGTGCTTCTCTCCTTGCGGTGTTCGGGAAAAGGCAGGTTCAGGCGACCGCGCGGGCGATCTCGGCCTGGACCGCCCGGGCACTCGCGCCGGGGTCGGGCGAGGCGACGATCGGCCGGCCGACCACCAGATAGTCGGCCCCGGCGCGGATCGCGGCGAAGGGCGTGGCGACGCGCTTCTGGTCGCCGGTGGCGGCGCCGTCGGGCCGTACGCCGGGGGTGACGATCACGCCCTTGGCCCCCAGCGCGGTGCGCACGGAGGCGGCGTCCGTCGGTGCGCAGACGATGCCGTCGACGCCGATCTCGCGCGCCTGCGCGACGCGGGAGGCAACGGTGGCGGCGACGCCGCCCGCATAGCCGGCCTCGGCGAGGTCGGCCTCGTCATAGGAGGTCAGCACGGTGACGGCGAGGATGCGCAGCGGGCTGGCGCCCTTGCCTTCCATGGCCGCGCGCATGGTCTGCGGATAGGCGTGCACGGTGGCGAAGCTGGCGCCGAGCGCCGCGAGGCTGGCGACGCCGCGCGCCACCGTGTTGCCGATGTCGTGCAGCTTGAAGTCGATGAACACCTTCTTGCCGTCGGCGACCAGCTCGCGCGCGAGGCCGAGGCCGCCGGCAAAACCCAGCTCATAGCCGATCTTGTAGAAGGTCGCCGCGTCGCCGATGCGGGCGATGATGCTTTCCGCCGTGCTGACCGACGGCAGGTCGAGGGCAATGATGAGCCGGTCTCGCGGATCGGGAAAGGTCGCGCTCATGGCAGATGTCTCCGCGGCTCAGGCGCGCAGACCCGCCCGCAGCGCCGCCTGCTCGATAAGCGTTGACATCACCGCGCGCAACCTTTCCTGCGCGCGGGCGTCCTTCAGATCGCCGCTTTCGGCGAAGGCGCCCGCCGCGCCGGCGACCATCACCTGCTCCGCCAGCACGAGGCAGCCGAGGCCGAGCGCCAGCGTCTGGCGCAGCATCATCGAGGCGCGATAGCCGCCGAGGCCGCCCGGAGAGGAGGAGCCGATGGCGTAGACGGGCCCCTTGAAGGCGTCGCCTTCGCCGCCCTGCACGCGGCTTGCCCAATCGATGGCGTTCTTGAGCAGCGGCGGCAGGCCGGCATTGTATTCGGGGGTCGCGATGAACACGCCATCGGCCTGCGCGAGCTGGTCGCGCAACTGCTTCGCCGCCGCCGGCACACCCTGCGCGGCTTCCAGGTCGCCGTCATAGATCGGCATCGGATAGTCGGCGAGGGAAAGCAGGACCGGCTCGCATTCCATCAGCGCCAGTTCCTTCGCCGCGAGGGCGGCAAGGCTGGCCGAGAAGGAACCGGTGCGGATCGAACCGGCAAAGACGACGATACGCGGAGCGCGCATGGGAGTTCCTTCCGACGGCGTTGGGAGGCGATGGCCGGGCGGGCCGCGTCAGCCGGCGGCGGCGCTCAGCTCGCGGGCCGGTGCGTGAGCCTCGTGTGCACGATAGACCCAAACCCGCGCCGGCGGGAGGTTGGCCCACACGCGCGGGCTCACATGCGCCTCGAAGCGCGCCGGCGTCAGCGGCACGGGCGAGACCACGGCATAGGTGAACTGGATGAAGGGCGCGCGCGGCCGCATCAGCCCGAAGGCCTGCTCGAGCAGGTCGAAACGCTCCGGCGCCGGCCGGGTGAACAGCGGCAGGCTGGAGACCACCGCCACGGCCGGCTTGTCGAGGCCGCCGTCCAGCGTGCTCGTCATGTCGTAGGCATCGCCGCGAATGACGGTCACGCCGGGGAAGCGCATGCGCAGCAGCGAGCAGAATTCGGGATTGTATTCGATCAACGTCAGGCGCTCGGGCGCCACGCCCCGCTTGATGAGCGCCGCCGTCACCGGCCCGGTGCCCGGACCGAGCTCGATCACCGGACCGTCCTCGCGCGGGTCGACATAGTTCGCCATGGTGCGGGCGAGGGCCCGGCCCGACGGCGAGACGGCCCCGGTTCGAAGCGGATTCTGCAGCCAGGACTGGAGGAAGCGAACCTCGTCGGGACGCTTTTTCGACGTCGAACAGGCGGAGCGATGCAGCATGCGACTTCTATTCCGGTGAGCAGTTGCGGGGCCGCGGTCGGACACAGGCAGGCGTGACGGTAATGAGTCGATGGCAACACTAGAGAGCTTGGCGCTCCGTGTTAAGGCCCCCGGATGACGCAGTGATTACGTTCGCACGGGCTTAATCGGCGTCGCCGGCAAAAAAGTCCTTCACCTTGGCAAAGAAGCCACTCGATTCGGGGTGCGTGTCCTTCGAGCATTCGGTGTCGAATTCGGCCAGCAATTCACGCTGACGTCGCGTCAGGTTCTGCGGCGTCTCGACGACGACCTGCACATACATGTCGCCGCGGTTGCGGGTACGCAGAACCGGCATTCCCTTACCGCTGAGGCGGAAGCGCTTGCCCGACTGCGTGCCTTCCGGAATCTTCACCTTGGTGGTCTCGCCGTCGATGGTCGGCACCTCGCAGGCGCCGCCGAGCGCGGCGGTGACCATCGAGATCGGCGCGCGGCAGAACAGGTCCGCCCCGTCGCGCTGGAAGAAGTCGTGCGGCGCGATGGACAGGAAGATGTAGAGGTCGCCCGGCGGCCCGCCGCGCACGCCGGCCTCGCCCTCATTGCCGAGGCGGATGCGCGTGCCGTCCTCGACGCCGGCCGGGATGGCGACCTGAAGCGTGCGCTCCTTGGTGGTGCGTCCCGCGCCCGCGCAGGCCGGGCAGGGATCCTCGATCACCTGGCCGCGTCCCTGGCAGGAGGGGCAGGTGCGCTCCAGAGTGAAGAAGCCCTGCGCCTGGCGGATGCGCCCGCTCCCCGAGCAGGTGCGGCAGGTGGTCGGCTGGGTGCCGGGCTTGGCGCCGGTGCCCGAGCAGGTCTCGCAGGTGATGGAGGTGGGCAGGCGGATGGTGGCGTCCTTGCCGGAGAACGCCTCCTCCAGCGTGATTTCCATGTTGTAGCGCAGGTCCGCCCCGCGCTCGCGGCCGCCACTGCGGCCACCGCCGCGCCGTCCGCCGCCGCCGGCCATGCCGAACAGGTCGTCGAAGATGTCGGAGAAGGTCGAGGCGAAGTCCGCGCCGAAGCCGGGCCCGCCCGGTCCGCCGCCCATGCCGCCGTCGAAGGCCGCGTGGCCGAAGCGGTCATAGGCGGCCCGCTTCTGCGGGTCCTTCAGGCAGTCATAGGCCTCGCTGATTTCCTTGAAGCGGACCTCGGCCTCGTCATTGCCGGGGTTCTTGTCCGGATGCCACTTCATGGCGAGCTTGCGGTACGAACTCTTCAGTTCGCCGTCATTGCAGGTCCGGGTGACTTCGAGGATTTCGTAATAGTCGCGTTTGGACATGGGTCGATATGCCGTCGCTTCCTTTGCCGCCGCGATCTGCCGCCACCGGCAGGCGGGCGGCGGCACGGGTCAGAACCGGCACGCAGGAAAGCTGCCGGAAAACGCACCCGCCCTGTTCGCACCGGCGGGAGCTTCCGTCGCGCCTTGGCGCGAAACACACGGCAGATCGCGCTGCCGTACAGAAATCCGCCCCCGGAACGGATTCCGGGGGCGGGATTGTCGCGGACCGGTCAGGCCGACTTCTTCTTGTCGTCGTCGACCTCGGTGAACTCGGCGTCCACCACGTCGTCCTTCGGCGCGGCACCGGCGTCGCCCTCGCCGCCCTGCTGGGAGGCGTACATCGCCTCGCCGAGCTTGAGGGAGGCCTGCGCCAGAGCGTTGGTCTTGGCGGCGATCGCCTCGGCGTCGTCACCCTCGATGGCGGTCTTGAGCTCGGCGAGAGCGGTCTCGATCGCGCCCTTCTCGGCCGCGCCGACCTTGTCGCCATGCTCGGCGAGCGCCTTCTCGGTCGAATGCACCAGCGCCTCGGCGTGGTTCTTCGCCTCGACGACGGCCCGGCGCTTCTTGTCTTCCTCGGCGTGCGCCTCGGCGTCCTTCACCATCTTGTCGATGTCGCTGTCGGAGAGGCCACCGGAAGCCTGGATGCGGATCTGCTGCTCCTTGCCGGTGCCCTTGTCCTTGGCCGACACGTTGACGAGGCCGTTGGCGTCGATGTCGAAGGCGACCTCGATCTGCGGCACGCCGCGCGGCGCCGGGGGAATGCCGACGAGATCGAACTGGCCGAGGATCTTGTTGTCCGCGGCCATCTCGCGCTCGCCCTGGAAGACGCGGATCGTCACCGCGGTCTGGCCGTCCTCGGCGGTCGAGAAGGTCTGGCTCTTCTTCGTCGGGATGGTGGTGTTGCGGTCGATCAGGCGCGTGAACACGCCGCCCAGCGTCTCGATGCCGAGCGAGAGCGGGGTCACGTCGAGCAGCAGCACGTCCTTGACGTCGCCCTGGAGCACGCCCGCCTGGATCGCGGCGCCGATGGCGACCACCTCATCCGGGTTGACGCCCTTGTGGGGCTCCTTGCCGAAGAACTGCTTCACCACTTCCTGGACCTTGGGCATGCGGGTCATGCCGCCGACGAGGACGACCTCGTCGATCTGCCCGGCCGAGAGGCCCGCATCCTTGAGCGCCTTCTTGCAGGGCTCGACGGTGCGCTGGATCAGGTCGTCCACCAGCGCCTCGAACTTGGCGCGGGTGAGCTTCATGGTGAGGTGCTTCGGGCCCGAGGCATCCGCCGTGATGAAGGGCAGGTTGATCTCGGTCTGCGTCGCGGAGGACAGCTCGATCTTGGCCTTCTCGGCGGCCTCCTTCAGCCGCTGGAGGGCGAGCTTGTCGTTGCGCAGGTCGATGCCCTGCTCCTTCTTGAACTCGTCGGCGAGATAGCTGACGAGCCGCATGTCGAAGTCTTCGCCGCCGAGGAAGGTGTCGCCATTGGTGGACTTCACCTCGAACACGCCGTCGCCGATCTCCAGCACCGACACGTCGAAGGTGCCGCCGCCGAGGTCGTAGACCGCGATGGTGCCGGCCGACTTCTTGTCGAGGCCGTAGGCGAGCGCGGCCGCGGTCGGCTCGTTGATGATGCGCAGCACTTCGAGGCCGGCGATGCGGCCGGCATCCTTGGTGGCCTGGCGCTGGGCGTCGTTGAAGTAGGCGGGGACGGTGATGACGGCCTGCGTCACCTTCGAGCCCAGATACGACTCCGCGGTCTCCTTCATCTTCTGCAGCGTGAAGGCGGAGATCTGCGAGGGCGAATATTTCTTGCCGTCCGCCTCGACCCAGGCATCGCCATTGTCGGCGCGCACGATCTGGTAGGGGACAAGCTTCTTGTCCTTCTCGACCATCGGGTCGTCATAGCGGCGGCCGATGAGGCGCTTCACCGCGAAGAAGGTGCGCTCGGGATTGGTGACCGCCTGGCGCTTGGCCGGCTGGCCGACGAGGCGTTCGCCATCCTCGGTGAAGGCGACGATGGAGGGCGTGGTGCGCGCGCCTTCCGCGTTCTCGATCACCTTGGGGCTGCTGCCTTCCATGACGGCGACGCAGCTATTGGTCGTACCGAGGTCGATGCCGATGACTTTAGACATATTGTTTCTCCTTCCGGCAGGCCGGCCGGACCTTCTCGAAGCGTCCACCGAGAAATGATGGGGTCTTGCCCCGCCATTCCCCCGAACCGGCCCCCAAACAATAGGGTACGGCGCTCAGCGCACCGTTCGAGGCCGATATAGGGGGCTGCCGTTTCCGCCGCAAGAAGGTGCACGCGCCTAAAAGCGGCGTCGCGCGCGGCGCGGCTCTTACGAAGCGTCCGTGACGCCTGCCCGGGGTGTCAGGCGGCGGTTGCCAGACCCGGCTGGAAACGGGTGGCCAGCGCCTGCAGAACCGGGATCTGGTCCTTCAGCTCGCGCCAGTGGGCCTGGTTGAGTTCCAGAATGGCGACGGCGCCGGGTTCGGGCCGCACGGCCTGGATGACCGCGTCCCAGTCGATCGAGCCCCAGCCAATCGGCAGGTGCAGGTCGCCCTCGCCAAAGGCGACCGCCTCGGCCGGATGGTAGATCCAGATGTCGCCGGGGCGGCCCTCATTCGGGCGGCCGAAGGAATCGTGCAGGTGGAAATGCGCCACATGCGGCGCCAGCGCCGCCATTTCGGCGATGGGGTCGAGCCGTGCATCCGTACAGCGAATGTAGGCGTGGCTGACGTCGAGCGTCGCCTTCACCGAGGGATGGTCGATCGCCGCGAGCTCGCCGGCGAGCTTGGACGGGGTGGCCGTCTCGCGGGCATGGATGAAGCGGAAGATGTTCTCGACGCACAGCGTCACGCCGAGCGAGGCGGCGTGGTCCCCGGCGCGGGCGAGGGCGTCGCGCTGGCGCGAATAGGCGACCTCGATGTCGTCTTCCGGATGGCGGACAAAACCGGTGTGCACCACCAGGTGGCGGGCGCCGATGGCCGCGGCGATCTCGATGTTCGCCGCCAGCACCTTCTCGTGGCGCGGCAGGCGGTCCGGCAGGTCCATCAGGTTGATAGCGAGCGCGCCGTGCGCGGTGTAGCCGAGCTCCCGGCCGGCGAGGGCGCGCTGGAGGTCCTTGAGCCGCGTGTCGAGGACCCGTCCCTCGACGATGAGGTGCCACGCATAGATCGGCAGCTCCACCACATCGACACCCAGCGCCTCCGCCTCGTCGAGCCCGATACCGACATCGTCGAATTCGGGGCTGCCTTCCTTGATCGAGTAGCCGGAGGCGCGGACGGCGGGTGCGGGGATGTGAAGCTGCATCGTGCGTATCTTCCCTTGGGTAAGAGGGGCGGGAGGACAGAAGCGCCCGCGAAGCACCGGGCCGCTTCTTAGGCCGGTTTTATGGCACACGCGTTACAGTTCGACCGAATCTCCAATAGAAACGGGCGGTTAGCAGGTATGCTCCGGCGGCGTGCCGGTCACATTCGCGGCGTGATCCAGCCGGCGACGGCGCCGACCGAATCGCGCACGATGCCGATGCGCCCGACCCCCGGCACCTCGAAGACGGGCCGCAGAACGGTGCCGCCAGCGCTCTCCACCGCGCCCACCCGGGCATCGACGTCGTCGACCGCGATGTAGGAGAACCAGTGGTCGGGGATGCCGTCGAATTCCGGCCCTGCGAGCACGAAGATGCCTCCCACGCGCGTATCGCCCATCTTGATGATGCAGTACGCGCTGCCGTCCTCGATCGGCATCGGCTCGTAGCTCCAGCCCAGCGTGGTCGCGTAGAACGCCTTGGCCGCCTCGATATTCCGGGTATTGAGTTCGTTCCAGACGAAGATCCCGTGGGCCGGCTGATTGTCCATGGCGCGTCCCCTCGTTAACGAGTTGGTTACGATAGCGCGAAATTCCGCCCGCATGGCGGTGCCTGGCGGCTGCGTCACCTGCCATGTTCACGCCGCTATGGCTTGCGATGTGGCGTGAACCCTTCTAGACCGATCTTCAGGCGCCGCCGGGCGGCGCGCCGCAAACTCTCCCGGACAATGCAGCTCTATCACCATCCCTTCTGCGCCCATTCGCGCCTCGTCCGTCTCGCCCTCGGCGAGATGGGGATCGAGCCCGAGCTGATCGAGGAACGGGTCTGGGAACGCCGACCCGACTTCCTGATGCTCGATCCCGCCGGCGCCACCCCGGTGCTGGTCGACGATGACGGTCTCGTCGTTCCGGGGGCCGACACGATCACCGAATATCTCGACGAGATGGCTGGCGCGGCGCTGGGCGACCGGCGGCTGCTTCCGGTGGACAGCGCGGCGCGGGTCGAGGTCCGCCGGCTTGCCGCCTGGTTCAACCACAAGTTCTTCGCCGAGGTCTCCGAGCCGCTGGTCCGCGAGAAGGTCTACAAGCGCTACATGCCGCGCGAGCTCGGCGGCGGGCCGCCGGACATGGCGACCATCCGCGCCGCGCGCGCCAATATCCGCTATCATCTGCAGTATATCGGCTGGTTGCTGAAGGCGCGGAACTGGCTCGCCGGCGACCGCATGTCCTATGCGGACCTCGCCGCGGCGGCGCATATTTCCAGCGTCGACTATCTGGGCGACGTGCCGTGGGAAGAGGATGAGGGAGCGAAGATCTGGTACGCGCGCATCAAGTCGCGTCCGGCCTTCCGGCCGCTGCTCGCGCTGACGATGGCGGGCATGCCGCCGGCGCCGTGCTACGCGGATCTCGATTTCTGACGCCTCGATCTCCGTCCCCGGAGGCCGCCAAGGCTCTGCTTTTCGCGCTTGCCCGCGACGAAGGCTTCGACGCGATGGGCATTGCGCGTGCCGATGCCATCCCCCATGCCGGTCCGCGCCTTCGTCAATGGATCGCCGACGGCGCCCATGGCGACATGGACTGGATGCCCGAGACCGCCGAACGCCGCGCCGCGCCGGACGGGCTGTGGCCGGAGGTCGCCTCCATCCTCATGCTCGGGCTCAATTACGGACCCGATGAGGATCCACGGGCGGTGCTCGCCCAGCGCACGCGCGGCGCCATCTCGGTCTATGCGCGCGGCGACGATTATCACGAGCTGATCAAGGGTAAGCTCAAGCGCATCGCCTCGCGCTTCGTGCCGCGCGCGGGCGGGCCGGAGCGCGTGCAGGTCAAGGTGTTCGTCGATACCGCGCCGCTGATGGAGAAGCCGCTGGCGGCGGCGGCGGGGCTCGGCTGGCAGGGCAAGCACACCAATCTCGTCTCGCGCGAGAAGGGAGCGTGGCTCTTCCTCGGCGCCATCGCCACCGATCTCGCCTTGCCGCCGGACGCACCCGAAAGCGACCATTGCGGTTCCTGCCGCGCCTGCCTCGACGCCTGTCCGACCGACGCCTTCCCGGCTCCCTACCGGATCGACGCCCGGCGCTGCGTTTCCTACCTCACCATCGAGCATCGCGGGCCGATCCCGCATGAATTGCGGCCGCTGATCGGCAATCGCATCTATGGCTGCGACGATTGCCTCGCCGCCTGCCCGTGGAACAAGTTCGCGGCGCTCGGCCACGAGGCCCGGCTCGCGGCGCGCGACGAGAATCGCGCCCCCGCGCTCGCCGATCTCGCTCGGCTCGACGACGCGGCCTTCCGCGCGCGCTTCACCAAGAGCCCGATCAAGCGCACGGGGCGCCCGCGCTTCCTGCGCAACGTGCTGATCGCCATCGGCAATTCGGGAGATGCCGCGCTGGCGCCGGAGGCCGAGCGGCTGCTGGCGGACGCGCATCCGCTGGTGCGCGGCGCGGCCGTGTGGGCGCTGTCGCGGCTGCTGGCGCCGGCCGCCTTCGCACGGTTGCGCGCCGCCCATGACGGCGAGACCGATCCGGATGTGAGGGAGGAATGGCTGCACGCCATTCCGGTGTCGTGAGGGCGTAACGGTGAAGACGCTGCTCTGTCTTGGCTACGGTTATTGCGCCCGGCGCTTCGTCGCCTTGCACGGGGCCGCCTTCGGGCGCCGCATCGGCACCAGCCGCGACGGGTCGCCCTGCACCGGTATGGAGATGGTCCGGTTCGAGGGCATGCCCTCGCCGGCGCTGATCGACGCCGTGCGATCGGCTGACATCGTGCTTGCCTCCGCGGCGCCGGGCGACGACGGCGACCCGTTTCTCGGTCCGCTCGGAGCCGCGCTGGAGCAGTCCGGGCGCAAGGGCGCGCTGGTCTATCTCTCGACCATCGGGGTTTATGGCGATTCCGGTGGGGCCTGGATCGACGAGGAGGCGCCGCTGCGGGCGACCGCACCGCGGGCGCGCCGGCGCATCGATGCCGAGGCGCAATGGCGTGCCACCGGGCGCGCGGCCGGACGACCGGCAGCTATCCTGCGGTTGGGCGGCATTTACGGGCCGGGGCGCAACGCGCTGCTCGACGTCGCCGCCGGTACGGCCCGCTGCATCGAACGCGACGGGCAGATGTTCAATCGCATCCATGTCGACGACATCGCCGCCACGATCCTCGCCGCCGCGGCGCAGGGTTTCGATGGTGTTGTGAATGTCGTCGACGACGAGCCCTCGGCATCCTGCGCGCCGGTGCGTTTTGCGGCCGAACTGCTGGGGGCGCCGGCTCCCGAGGCCGAACCGTTCGAGAGGGCGGCGACCCACATGTCGGCGATGGCGCAGTCGTTCTGGGCGGATAATCGCCGGGTGCGCAATGCCCGCCTGCACGCGCTCATCGGCGGCGTGCTGCTCTACCCGACCTATCGGGAGGGATTGGCGGCGCTTTTCGGCGCGGCTTCCGCGGAAACGGCTGGGCGCTGAGCATCCGGGAGCTCTGCCGGCAGGGTGGCCTCCACGACATCCGTGCTGCGCCGCCGGCGGGCGAAAGCGCTGAGGAACGAATCGACCGCGTGGTTGACGACCCGCTCGATGCTCGCCGCATCCGGCTGGGTCTCGTCGCCGAAGATCATCGGCATGACCAGCATGGCGTGACAGCCGATCATGAACTGCCAGGCGGCCAGCTCGACGTCGTTGATGGCCAGTTCGCCCCGCGCATCCTTGATGCTGAGCCATTCCGTCAGCCGGCTGACCCCGGCCTCCTGGCCGGCCTGCACATAGGCGCGGCCGATCTCCGGCAGTTTCTCGGCGACGCCGATGACCATGCGGACGGTGCGGATATGGCCGGGTTCGAGCATCGCCCGGATGTAGGAATGCCCCGTCGCGGTGAGCGCCTCGCGCACGTCGGCATCCGGATCGAGGTCGAAGCAGGCTTCCGCCGTTCTCTTGCACTCCTCGGTCACCAGCGCGGCGAACAGCTCCTCCTTCGAGGCGAAATAGACGTAGAGCGTGCCCTTGGAGACGCCAGCCACGCGGGCGATCTCGCCCATGCTGGCGCCGTCGAAGCCGCTGGAGAGAAAGACCTCGCGGGCGCCCCGCAGAATCTGCCACCGCTTTTCCTTGACGTGGCCGGAAGACGCCAGGGGGAGCGGTTCCGGCCGCGCGCACCAATTGCCCGGAGCGCGCGGCGCCGGCTGCTGGCGAGCAACGTTCGGAAACGAAGACATGCTGGGATCCCAAGTCCGTGTGGAAGCTAGTGATTTCAGATTGTGTCTACAGTCTGGATCATGCGGTCCGCTCTGGCAATGGCACCCTCCGCCGGAGCTGTCGGAAAATTTTGACCGAACCGTTCGGTTTTTATTGATTGGTTCCATGGAAATCGATATTCATCCAACTCCACCGACCGCCCGAGTTCGAAGGAACCCGCAAGCCTTTGAACAGCCATCGGCAGTTGGTAGAGGGAGGAGGGTTAATCCGCCCCCCAATCCTCCTCCCTCGTCTTTCCTTTCCGATTGCACGTCGAATTCGGTGCATCCGGGCCGGTCGCGGCCGGCGGCCGGGAGTCTGCGCTTGGCGTTCCCGCCTCGCCAGAGTATTGCTGCGGTGCCGGAGCCTCCGGCGGTCCCAGCGCGAACCCGGCCATGCCACCTTCCATCGCGTCACTTCTGTCCGTGACTTGTCGCCCCGCGGCACATCTCGCCTTTGACCGGAACCCGGATGGTTCCATCTGCCGGGCTGTCGCCGTCCTTCGCGGGTGCGGCGGGACGCATCATGGCTGAGCATCGCGTCGCCGGCCGCCGCGCCGTGCCCTTTGCCGCCGAGATCGCCGCGCTCGGCGTCGTCTTCGGCGATATCGGCACCAGCCCTCTCTACGCCTTCAAGCAGGGCCTGCTCGCCGTCGGCGGGCTCGGCGTGACCGACACGGACGTGCTGGGGCTGCTCTCGCTCATCACCTGGGCGATCATTCTCTCCGTTACCCTCAAATACGTCATGCTGGTGCTGCGGGCCGACAATGATGGCGAAGGCGGTATTCTCGCGCTCGTCACCCTGCTCGATCTGCACCGCTCGGCCACGCGCCGCCGCCTCTTCCTGCTGGTGGCGGGCCTCGTCGGCGCGGCCATGCTGATCGGCGACGGCGTGCTCACCCCGGCGATCTCCGTGCTGTCCGCGATCGAGGGCCTGGAGGTGATCGCGCCGGCGCTCGACCACTGGATCGTGGCGGTCACGGTGCTGGTCATCCTGGTCGTCTTCATTTCCCAGCGCGCCGGCACGGATCGCATCGGGGCGCTCTACGGGCCGGTGATGCTGGTCTGGTTCATCTCGCTCGGCGCGCTCGGCGTGCACGGCATCGTGCAGGCACCGGAGGTGCTGGCGGCGCTCGATCCACGCCACGGCCTGTTCCTGCTGGTCGATCATCCGCTGCTGGCCGGCGCCATACTGGGCGCGGCCTTCCTTGCCATCACCGGCGGCGAGGCCCTCTATGCCGACCTCGGGCATTTCGGCCGCCCGGTCATCACCCGCGCCTGGCTCTTCGTGGCCATGCCGGCGCTGCTGCTGAACTATTACGGCCAGGGCGCGAATGTGCTGGTCCACCGGGAATCGGTGCGCAATCCGTTCTACGACCTGTCGCCGGACGCCTTCGAGGTGCCGCTGCTGATCCTCGCCACCTGCGCCACGGTCATCGCCTCGCAGGCCATCATCACAGGCGTGTTCTCGCTGGCCAAGCAGGCCATCGAGCTCGGCTACCTGCCGCCGATGCGCATCCGCTACACCAGCGAGCGCAACGAGCAGCATATCTATGTCGGCCGGTTGAACTGGATCATGATGGTCGCCTGCGCGGCGATCGTGGTTTCCTTCGGCTCCTCCGACCGCCTTGCCTCGGCCTACGGTATCGCCGTGGCGATGGCGATGGTGGCGACCACCATCCTGTTCGTCGCCTATGTGCGGCGCAGCTGGAACTGGCCGTTGCCGGCGCTGATCGGGCTTGCCGGCGGCCTCGCGGTCATCGACCTCTCCTTCGCCACCGCCAATCTCACCAAGCTGCACGACGGCGGCTGGCTGCCGGTGGCCATCGCCAGCATGGTGCTGGTGGTGATGGTGTCGTGGCGGCGCGGGCTCGAGGGGCTGGGCATCCAGCAGCGCCGCTTCACCGAGCCGCTGGAGGATTTCGTCGCCCGAGGCCGCCCGCCGAACTGCGCCATCAGCCCGCGCACCGCGATCTTCCTGTCGCGCGGCGGTGCCGTCACGCCGGTGGCCCTGGGCCGCCTGTCCGAACTCCTGAACATCCAGTTCGACAAGGCCGTGATCGTCTCGGTGTGGATCGCCTCGCGTCCGCGCGTGGCGGTGGACGAGCGGGTACGCGTGCTGCCGCTCGATGCCACCCATATCCGCGTCGACGTGCGCTTCGGCTACATGCAGCAGATCGACGTGCCCGCGGTGCTCGGCCCGGCGCTCTACGCCCAGGGCGTCGATCCCGACGAGGCGGTCTATGTAATCGGCCATGAGCGTGTGATGCCACCCGACGACATACGCGGCGTGCGCGACGTGCTCGCCCATGTCTTCGCCTTCCTCGCGCGCAACGCCGAACGCTCGGTCGACCGCTTCGGCCTGCCGCGTCCGCGCACCATCGAGATCGGCTATCCGGTAAGGCTGTAGACGCCCGGCTCATCACGCCCGCGCGAGCGTGCTGGAACGGCCTTGCCCTCGCCTCTATCTGGCGGAACAAGCCGGGCGTCGCCGTCCGCATGCCGGTGCCGCACGAGCGAGGTGCGGCAATGCGCCGATCATGGCCGGAATGTGTTCCGAAAGCCGTTCGGGTCTGCTAGGGCTGCACGGACGGGTGCGACAGGAGGACGGGTGTGCGATGAGTGGACTGAAGCTGCTTCCCGGCTGGCTGCGCGAGCGCATCGGCTGGCACACGCTCGGTCTCATCGCCAGCCTCGTCATCATCGGCGTCGCGGTCACCGTCCTCTACGAGATGCTGCGCAACATCCGGCCCGCCGAGGTTCTGGATGCGCTGACCGATACGGACCCGTGGCGCATCGCGCTTGCCGCGCTGTTCGTCGCCGGCGCCTATTTCACCCTCACTTTCTATGACTGGTTCGCGCTGCGGACCATCGGCAAGCCGCATGTGCCCTATCGGGTGGCGGCGCTGGCCTCCTTCACCTCCTATTCCATCGGCCACAATATCGGCTTCTCCGCCTTCACCGGCGGCACGGTGCGCTACCGGATCTATTCGGCGCACGGGCTGGGCGCGGTGGATGTCGCCAAGCTCTGCTTCATCACCGGCCTCACCTTCTGGCTCGGCAACATCGCCATTCTGGGCCTCGGCATCTCGGTCGAGCCTTGGGCGGCGAGCGCGGTCGACCAGCTGCCGCCCTGGGTGAACCGGCTGATCGGCCTCGCGCTGCTGGCCAGTCTCGCGGCCTATGTCGTGTGGGTGGGCATCAAGCCGCGCCGGATCGGGGTCGGCGAGGGGCACTGGACCGTCACGCTGCCGGGCTCGAAGCTGACGCTGCTGCAGATCGTCATCGGCATCATCGACCTGTCCTTCTGCGCGGCGGCGATGTACGTGCTGATGCCCGAGCAGCCCTTCATCGATCCGATCGCGCTCGGCGTGGTGTTCATCTCCGCGACGCTGCTCGGCTTTGCCAGCCACGCGCCGGGCGGGCTCGGCGTGTTCGATGCCGCCATGCTCGTGGCGTTGCCGCAGTTCGAGACCGAACCGCTGCTGGGTGCCCTGCTGCTCCTGCGCCTGCTCTATTACGTGACGCCCTTTGCGCTGGCGCTGATCATCATGGGCGCGCGGGAACTCCTGCTCAGCCGCCGCCGCCTTGCCGCCCGGAAGGGCATCTCTCCCGAGCCGCTCGCGGCCCTTCCGGTGATCGAGCCGGAGCCGGCGGAGGCCGACGTGCCGGCTGAGGATACCGAGCGCCGCCGCGCTGCCGGCTAACGGAGGCTAGCGTCCGAGGCTGGGCAGCAGGCTCTTCATCCCGGGCGGCAGCTTTGTGGTGCGCACGCCCTTGGGCAGCTCGAAACGCCCGGGATCCTGCGGCACGCGCTCCAGTTCGGTGACTTCGAAGAGCACGACCTTCTTGCCCTCCATGGTCGTCTCGTTCCGCAACACGATGCCGTCGGCGGTGATGCAGCTGTCCACCGGGGCCTTCAGCGCCTTGCTTTCGATACGCCAGAGATCGCACGTCTCGCCGGCGACCTGGTCGGTGCCGGTCCGCGTGCCGTTGCGGGCCTCGCTGGAGAAGGGGTGGCCGGGTGGCAGCGCCATCTCGATGGCAACGCCCTCCATGCCGGGCAGGTTGACCATCACCAGCATGCTGCTGGTGTCGAGATTGACCAGGCTGGTCATGAGGCCGGGTACGTTGGCGTTGGAAATGTCGAGGCGCAGGCGCCTGCCGTGGTGGGCCACCTGCATTTCCACGCCCTGCGGCGCCTTCGCCTTCGCCCGGTAGTCCGTAGCCGGCAGCGGCAGAGGCTCCGCACCGGCAACGCCGATATCAATCGACATCCCGACGCCGAGCATCCACGCGGCAACGTTCAAGCTGCGCATTCTTCTTGCCCACCTTATCAGGCCGGAACCGCGATCCGCATCGCGCCCCGGCCTCCGCGTTCAGGCGGACGGTCGTTCGAGGAACTCACGCCCGTCGAGCACGATGGCCGGATCGGGAACGCCGACCAGCCTGTCGTCTCTGCCCTCATACGGAATTTGGGCGAGTATTTGACGTATGACACCGAGTCGCGCCCTCATTTTGTCGTTGGCGCGGACGACGGACCAAGGGACCGGCGCGTGCGTGGCGCCGATCATCGCGTCGCGCGCGGCCGAAATGGCATCCCAGCGGGCCGGCGCGGCCAGGTCGACCGGTGACAGCTTCCAGCGCTTGAGCGGGTCGATGTGGCGCTCGTACAGGCGCTTGAGCTGCATTTCGCGGCCGATGTCGAGCCAGATCTTGAACAGCCGGATGCCGTCGTCGATCAGCATCTTCTCGAAGGTGGGCACCTGCTCCAGGAAATGCGCGGTTTCCTGTGGCGTGCAGAAGCCCATCACCGGCTCGATGACGGCCCGGTTGTACCAGGACCGGTCGAAGATCGCGATCTCGCCACGCGGCGGCAGGTGCGCCACATAACGTTGGAAGTACCACTGCCCGGCTTCGACGCTGCTCGGCTTGTCGAGCGCCACGATGCGTACGAAACGCGGATTGAGATGCTGGGTGAAGCGGAGGATCGTGCCGCCCTTGCCGGCGGCATCGCGCCCTTCGAACACGATCGCCACCCGCTCGTGGGTCGATTTCACCCATTCCTGCAGCTTGAGCAGCTCGATCTGCAGTCCGTGCAGTTCCTTCTCGTAGACCTTGCGCTTGGGCCGGTCGCTATAGGGATAGCCGCCGCTGCGATAGGCGCGGGCGGCAATGAGAGGGGAAAGCTCCGGAGCATCCACGGCGAAGGAGGCGATGGCCTTCGCCAGCTGTTCCTCGGTGCGGCCCGCCTTTGCCGAGATGGGTTTGCCGGGCGCAGGCTTGACGGCGGCCTGCCCGGCTCTGTCCACCTTTGCGGAACGGGATTTCTTTTCCGATTTCGCGCCGGACGTGGTGTCCGATTTGGCGGCTGATTTCGCGACGGCCTTCGCGACCGCCTTCGCTTGGGATTTCGTTGCCGCCTTGGCCGGCTTCTTCGTCATATGGAAGCCTCTCAACTGTAACATAAGGAAAGACGTGCCGCCTTTCCTCGATTCGCGTGCCCAAGCCCGGAACCCATTTCCGGGCCTTTTGCACGCGGCGCGGAGGCAGCATATCCAATGAAACGCTTCGCGGGAAACGTTCGGCAGGAAACGTTGGCCATGGCCCTGGGTGATGCAAGCCGTCTGGCGGAGGATACGTTGCGCGAGCGCCTCGTCGGCGCGCGCTGGATTCTCGGCGCCGCCGCGTTGGGCCTTGGGGGCGCGGCGTGGGCCGACGCGATCGAGCCGGGCACGGCCTTCGTGATCGGCGCGCTCATTGCCGGCGCCGCGGTACTTCCGGCGCGCAGGCGTCCCGTCGCCGCCGCCCTTGCGCGCTTTGCCGGCGAGCCGAAGGCGCCCCCGCGCGCCGACGAGCGGCTGCCCGCGCTCGTGCGCGCCTTGCCGGAGGCTGCCCTGCTGCTCGACGCGCGCGGTACGGTCGTTGCCGCCAATGCCGCTGCGGTCGGGCTGCTGGCCAGCGTGCGGGTGGGCGATCCGGTCTCCTTCGCCGTGCGCGTGCCGGAGGTGTTGGAGGCGATCCGCGCCGCCACCGCCGACGGCGTCGCCCGCCGGATCGAGTTTGCGGAGCGCGTGCCGATCGACCGCCTGCTGCGCGCCGACATCGTGCCGATCCGGCCGGGGCTGCTGCGCGACGGCGCCCCTACCGAGGCGGTGCTGCTCGGCTTCATCGACCTGACGCCGCAGAGGCGCGTCGAGCAGATGCGGGTGGACTTCATCGCCAATGCCAGCCACGAGCTGCGCACCCCGCTTGCCTCGCTCTCCGGCTTCATCGAGACCTTGCAGGGCCCGGCGCGCAACGATGCCAATGCCCGCGAGCGCTTCCTGAAGATCATGGGAGAGCAGGCGCGGCGCATGTCGCGCCTTATCGACGACCTGCTCTCATTGTCGCGGATCGAGCTCAACGCCCATTTGCGGCCGGAGACGGAGGTCGATCTCGTCTCCGTCATCAGTCATGTGCGCGACGCGCTCGGCCCCATTGGGCGTGAACGCGATGTCGAGGTCGCCTTCGATCATCCGCCGGCCCCGGTCAATGTGCGCGGCGACCGGGACGAGTTGATCCGCGTCTTCGAGAATCTGGTGGAGAACGCGCTGAAATATGGCGGTGCGGGCGGACGGGTGGAGGTCGGCATCGTGCGCGAGGGGCCGGATGTCGTCGTCTCCGTGCGGGACTACGGCCCGGGCATCGCCCCCGAGCATGTGCCGCGTCTGACGGAACGCTTCTATCGCGTCGACACCGCCCATTCGCGCGAGCAGGGTGGCACGGGTCTCGGTCTTGCCATCGTCAAGCACATCGTGGCCCGCCATCGTGGTAAGCTCGGCATCGAGAGTGTGCCGGGCGAAGGTTCGACATTCTCGGTAAGACTTTCCGCCGCCTCGTCGGCAGGTCAAAAACAGATGACAGATCAATAGCTTGATCTGTCATCAAGGCGTCATCGCCGGGTCATAGAACCTTGGTGCCCGGGCGTTAAGAGTCCCGTGTGAACCCTTCGCCCGCCGGCCAATCGCGCATCCGGGTGCGTCTTCCGCGATGCAGCCGGTCTCCCGACCTAAGGAGAAGACCCTTGAAATTCACCCGTATTCTCGGCGCTGCGGCGCTGTCGTTCGGCGCCGTCTTTTCGGGCGCCGCCTTCGCGGCCGACATCAATGGCGCTGGCGCCTCCTTCCCGGCCCCGGTCTATCAGGCCTGGGCTGCCGCTTATAAGGAGAAGACCGGTACCGGCCTGAACTATCAGTCCATCGGTTCCGGCGGCGGTCAGAACCAGATCGTCAACCGCACGGTCGATTTCGGCGCCTCCGACGCGCCGATGAAGGACGACAAGCTCGAGGCCGCCACGCTGCTGCAGTTCCCGACCGTGATCGGTTCGGTGGTCGCCATCGTCAACCTCGACGGCATCGAAGGCCTGGTGCTCGACGGCGCGGTGCTCGCCGACATCTACCAGGGCAAGATCACCAAGTGGAACGACGCGAAGATCGAGGCGCTGAACAAGGGCAAGAAGCTGCCCGACCTCGCCATCGTCCCGGTCTACCGTTCGGACAGCTCCGGCACTTCCTTCGTGTTCACCTCCTACCTCGCCGCCACGAGCGAGGACTGGAAGTCCAATGTCGGCGCCGCCACCTCGGTGCAGTGGCCGACCGGCGCGGGCGCCAAGGGCAATGAAGGCATTGCCGGCACCGTGAAGAACACCAAGGGCGCCATCGGCTACGTCGAGTTCATCTACGCCGCGGCCAACAAGCTCGCCACCACCGACCTCGTGAACAAGGCCGGCAAGGTCGTGAAGCCCGAGACCAAGGCTTTCGTCGAGGCCGCGGCCGCCGCCGACTGGAAGGGCGCGAAGAACTTCGCCGCCTCGATGATCAACACCCCCGGTGAAGGCGCCTGGCCGATCACCTCCGCGACCTACATCCTGCTGCCGAAGAACCCGACCAATGCCGCCCAGTCGGCCGAGGCCATCAAGTTCTTCGACTGGGCCTTCGGCGCGGAAGGCGACGCCATCGCCGAGAAGCTGCACTACATCGCGCTGCCGGACTCGGTCGTCGAGGAAGTCCGCAAGGCCTGGGCGAGCGAAGTGAAGGCCGACGGCAAGGCCGTCTGGACCAACTGATCGCCGACGGAAAAAGGGAGGGGCGGCTGCCGACACGGCCGCCCCTTCTCGTCCGAACGTCCGACGAGTAGTCTGGCGCCCGCGCCAGCGACGCCCGCGATCCCATATGTGCCCTGCCGCCCCGGCGGCCGCTTGCGCGGCCCGGGAGCTGCCTGAAGGACCCTTTAGATGGACGCCACTCTCAGCGGAACGCAGGCGGCACGGAGCCTCGCAACCGCTCACAAGCCGACCGGCCGCGTCAGCGATCCCATTTTCGTCGGGCTCCTGTGGGGCTGCGGCATCTTCGTGCTGCTGCTGCTCGGCCTGATCATCGCCATGCTCTTCGAGGGCGGACTGCCGGCCCTGCGCGAGTTCGGCATCAGCTTCCTCTGGTCCACCGCCTGGAACCCGGTCACCGAGCGCTTCGGCGCCGGCGTCATGGTGTTCGGCACCCTGTTCAGCGCCATCATCGCCGTGATCGTGGCGCTGCCGCTGTCCTTCGGCATCGCCTTCTTCCTGACCGAGATCGCGCCCGGCCCCTTCCGCCGCCCGGTCGGCGTCGCGATCCAGCTCCTCGCCGCCGTTCCCTCCATCATCTACGGCATGTGGGGCTTCTTCATCGTCGTGCCGCTGATCGCCACCTATGTGCAGCCGCCGCTGATCGAATGGCTTGGGCCGATCCCGCTGATCGGCGCGCTGTTCCAGGGCCCGCCGCTGGGCGCCGGCATGCTCACCGCCGGCCTGATCCTCGCGCTGATGATCCTGCCCTTCATCACTGCGATGTTCGTCGAGGTGCTGGAATCGGTGCCGCCCATGCTGAAGGAATCCGCTTACGGCGTCGGCGCGACCACCTATGAGGTCTACCGCAACGTCTCGGTTCCCTACGGGCGTACCGCCATGGTCGGTGCCATCATGCTGGGCCTCGGCCGCGCGCTGGGCGAGACCATGGCCGTGACCTTCGTCATCGGCAACGCCACGCGCATGTCGGCCTCGCTCTTCGCGCCGGGCGCTACCATCGCCTCGACCATCGCCAACGAGTTCCCCGAAGCCTCGATCGGCTCGCTGAAGCTCCAGGCGCTGCTGCAGCTCGGCTTCATCCTGTTCGTGATTTCCTTCATCGTGCTGGCGCTGTCGCGTCTGCTCGTCCGGTCCCGGCTCAAGGGCTGAGCGGAGGTTTTTGAAAAATGGCATCGCTCGCCCGTCGCCGCGCCACCGACTACGCCGTCAAGGCCATCTCCACCGGCTTTGCCGCGCTCTCGCTGGTGTTTCTCGCCTGGATCCTCTGGACGCTGCTCTCGCGCGGCCTTCCCGCGCTCGGCCCGCACGTCTTCACCAAGATCACCGCGCCGCCCGGCGCGGGGGGCGGTCTTCTCAACGCCATCGTCGGCTCGCTGATCCAGATCGGCGTGGCGCTCGTGATCGGCACGCCGATCGGCCTGATGTGCGGCACCTTCCTCTCTGAGAACGGACGCGGCACGCATGTCGGCAATGCGGTGCGCTTCGTCAATGACGTGCTGCTTTCCGCGCCGTCCATCCTCATCGGCCTGTTCGTCTACCAGCTCCTCGTCGTCCCCTTCGGCGGCTTCTCGGGCTGGGCGGGTTCGATCGCGCTGGCCATCCTCGTCATCCCGGTGGTGGTGCGCACCACCGAGGACATGCTGAACCTCGTTCCGATCGGCCTGCGCGAGGCGGCCTTCGCGCTCGGCGCGCCGCAGTGGAAGGTCGTCACCTTCGTGACCTGGCGCGCGGCCCGCGCCGGCATCGTCACCGGCATCCTGCTGGCGCTCGCCCGCGCCGCCGGCGAGACAGCGCCGCTGCTCTTCACCTCGCTCGGCAACAATGGCTGGTCGATCAGCCTCAACGCGCCGATGGCGAGCCTGCCGATCGCCATCTACCAGTACGCCGCCAGTCCCTTCGAGGACTGGGTCGCCCTCGCCTGGGCGGGCGCCCTCATCATCACCGTCGGGGTTCTGACCCTGAACATCCTTTCCCGCCTCGTCCTGGCGAAGATGAAGTGAGACGGACCATGAACTTCGCACCTGAAACGTCGATCGACATCGCCTCCGCCGTGAACCGCGCCACCGCGCCGTCGGCGGAGCCCAAGCTCAAGGTCGAGAAGCTGAATTTCTACTACGGCGACAACCACGCGCTGAAGAACATCAACTTCGACATTCCCGAGAAGCGCGTCACCGCGATGATCGGTCCCTCGGGCTGCGGCAAATCCACACTGCTGCGCATCTTCAACCGCATGTACCAGCTCTATCCGGGGCAGCGCGCGGAAGGAAAGATCCTGCTCGACGGCGCCGATCTGCTCGGCAAGCAGCTGGATTCCACCGTGGTGCGCTCGCGCATCGGCATGGTGTTCCAGAAGCCGACGCCGTTCCCGATGTCGATCTACGACAACATCGCCTTCGGCGTGAAGCTGCACGAGAGCCTCGGCAAGGCGGCGATGGACGAGCGCGTCGAATGGTGCCTGCGCAAGGCGGCGATCTGGGAGGAGACCAAGGACCGTCTCCACACCTCGGCGCTCGGCATGTCCGGTGGCCAGCAGCAGCGCCTGTGCATCGCTCGCACCATCGCGGTGCGCCCGGAAGTGATCCTGCTCGATGAGCCGACCTCGGCGCTCGACCCGATCTCGACCTCGAAGATCGAGGACCTGATCGACGAGCTGAAGCAGGAATTCACCATCGTCATCGTGACGCACAACATGCAGCAGGCGGCGCGCTGCGCCGACATCACCTCGTTCTTCTATCTCGGCGAGCTGATCGAAGTCGGCCCGTCCAACGAGATCTTCACCAATCCGCGCGAGGCCCGGACCCGCGACTACATCACCGGCCGCTTCGGCTGAGCCGGCGACGAGAGAGGCTGATCCCATGACCGAACATATCGTCTCGTCGTTCGACACCGACCTCAAGGAAATCGGCCGCAGCGTGGTCGAGATGGGCGGACAGGCCGAGCGCCTGGTCGCCGATTCCGTGGAAGCGCTGGTCAAGCGTGACACCGAACTCGCCCAGAAGGTGATCGTGCTCGACGGCCCGGTCGACCTGTTGCAGCGGGAGATCGAGGAGAAGGCGGTTCTCACCATCGCCCGTCGCCAGCCGCTGGCCAGCGACCTGCGCGAGATCGTCGCCGCCATGCGCATCGCCAACGATCTGGAGCGGATCGGCGATCTCGCCAAGAACACCGCCAAGCGCGTCCTGGCGCTCACCGGCGAGTTCCACCCGCAGAAGCTGGTGCGCGGCGTCGAGCACATGTCCAACATCGTGCTCGAGCAGCTCAAGGTGGTGCTGGATTCCTATGCCAGCCGCGACGACGCGAAGGCGCTGGAAGTCTGGCAGCGCGATGGCGAGGTCGACATCCTCTACACCTCGCTGTTCCGGGAGCTTCTCACCTACATGATGGAAGACCCGCGCAACATCTCGCTGTGCACGCACCTGCTGTTCTGCGCCAAGAACATCGAGCGGATCGGCGACCACGCGACCAACATCGCCGAGACCGTGCACTACCTCGCCACCGGTCAGCTCCTTACCGAGGAACGCCCGAAGCAGGACACCAGCAGCCTGACCAGCGTGGCGTTCCCGGCCTGAGGCCATCGGCGCCCTGCGAACGATCGGGAACGCGACCATGCCGACCAATATTCTGATCGTGGAGGATGAGGAGCCCCTCACCCTCCTCCTGCGCTACAACCTCGAATCCGAGGGCTACTCGGTGGAGAGCGTCGGCCGTGGCGACGAGGCGGAGACCCGGCTGCGCGAGAGCGTGCCGGATCTCCTGATCCTCGACTGGATGCTGCCCGGCCTTTCCGGCATCGAGCTGTGCCGGCGCCTGCGCGCGCGCTCGGAGACCGAGCGCATGCCCATCCTCATGCTCACCGCCCGCGGCGAGGAGACCGAGCGCGTGCGCGGCCTCGCCACTGGCGCGGACGATTATGTGGTGAAGCCCTTCTCGGTGCCCGAGCTGGTGGCGCGCGTGCGTGCTCTGCTGCGGCGGGCAAAGCCAGAGCACATCTCGACGTTGCTGCGCGCCGGCGACATCGAGCTCGACCGCGAGACGAAACGTGTCCACAGGGCAGGACGCGAGCTGCATCTCGGTCCGACCGAGTTCCGTCTGCTGGAATTCCTCATGCAGTCGCCGGGACGGGTCTACTCGCGCGAGCAATTGCTCGACGGCGTCTGGGGGCAGGACGTCTATATCGACGAGCGCACGGTGGACGTGCATGTCGGGCGCCTGCGCAAGGCGCTGAACCGCCCGCGCCAGCCCGATCCGATCCGCACCGTGCGCGGCTCCGGCTATTCCTTCAACGAGATGTTTGCCCGCGCGCATTGAGGTGCGGGCCGCGCCCCTTCTCAGGCGGCGGATGTGCGCCGGAACTGCTGTTCGATCTCCAGCAGCCGCTGCTTGCGCCACAGCCCGCCGCCATAGCCGGTCAGCGAGCCGTCGGCCCCGATCACGCGGTGGCAGGGTATGATGAGCGCCAGCTGGTTTGCGCCATTGGCCCGCGCGACGGCGCGGATGGCCGCGGGCTGCCCGATCCGGCGCGCGATCTCGGAGTAGCTCACCGTCACGCCGGGAGGGATCCGTCGCAGCTCGCTCCAGACCGCCTTGGTGAAGGCGCTTCCGTCGAGCGCGAGAGCGGTACGGAACTCGGCGGAGGTTCCGGCGAAGAAGGCATCCAGCTCGGCGCGGATCTGCTCCGTCGGCGCATAGGTTCCTATGCCGAGGTCGCCCTTGGCGCGCTGGCGCAGCCGGCCGATCTCGGTGGAGAGTGCCTTGCGCTCGACGAACTCCAGAAGATGCAGATGCGAGGCGCTGGAGATCGCGATCATGTCGCCGAGCGGCGTGCGGATCCAGTCGGCCAGCAGCGTTCCTCGGCCGGAAATCTCGGCCGGCGCGCACCCCATCAGCCGGGCGAAGGCGGCGCGGAAGGCGCTGGGGGATTCAAAGCCGGCTTGCTGCTGGGCCTCGATCACCCTGCCGCCCTCCGCCAGCGTCTCGAATCCCTCGCGCAGGCGCCGGTGTCGCGCCATTTCGAGGAAGGTCATGCCGAACTGCCGTTTGAAGGCACGGCGGACCGTCGACAGATCGAAGCCCATCCGCTCCAGATGCCCCTCGCTCCAGCGTCGCTCCGGCCGCGCGTCGAGGGCATCGAGCAGGGTGCCGATCATCGGATCGGCGGAGGCGGCGGGCTGCAGCGGATGGCAGCGCTTGCAGGGGCGGAAGCCGGCCTCGATGCACTCGCCGATCGTCGAGACGAAGGTGCAGTTCTCGGGGCGCGGCTTGCGCGCCGGACAGGTCATCCGGCAGAAAATGCCGGTGGTGGCCACGCACACATAGGCCCGCCCGTCATACCCTTCGTCACGGTCGAGAAGGGCGCGGTAGAGCGTGGCAGGATCGGGCAGGTCGAACAGCATGGCCCAGACCTAGCACGGCCATCAGATCACGCCGCCGCAAATCGGGCGTTTATTCTCGCCGTGCGTCCCGACGGCTGTCTCAACCCTGCCGATTGTGGCCTCTCCTCGGCCAGTTGTGCGTGAGCACGAAGTCGGCGATGCGCGGGGCGATCTCGGCGCGGAAGCGCGAGCCGTTGAATACACCGTAATGGCCGACGGTGGGCTGGAGATAGTGCACCCTCATGTCGTCGGGCAGGTTCGTGCAGAGTCGCTGGGCGGCCTGCGTCTGCCCGACGCCGGAAATGTCGTCGTTCTCGCCCTCGACGGTGAGCAGCGCCACGTTGCGGATCTTCGAGAGATCGACCCTCTCGCCGCGATGGGTCAGCGTGCCGCGCGGCAGGGCGTGGTCGATGAACACCGACTGCAACGTCTGGAGGTAGTACTCCGCCGGCAAATCCATGACGGAGAGATACTCGTCGTAGAATTCGCGGTGCTTGGCGGCGGAGTCGCCGTCGCCTTTCACCAGGTGGCCGAACATCTCGGCATGCGCCTGGAGATGACGCTCAAGGTTCATCGACACGAAGCCATGCAGTTGCAGGAAGCCGGGGTAGACCTGCCGCATCACGCCGGGGTGGGGCCATGGAACGGTAGTGATGACGTTGCGGCGGAACCAGTCGATGCCGCGATCCTTGGCGAAATGGTTCACCGCCGTGGGGCTTTCGCGGGTGTCGATGGGGCCGCCCATCAGCACCATGGAGGCCGGCACGTTCGGGTCTTCCATGGCTTCCATGCGCGCCACGGCAGCGAGCACGGGCACAGCCGGCTGACACACCGCAAGCGCATGCACGCCGCCGCCGAGATGGCGGAACATCTCGATCACGTAGTCGATGTAATCGTCGAGATCGAAGCGGCCGGCGGCGGACGGCACGTCGCGCGCGTCCTCCCAGTCGGTGATGTAGATGTCATGGGTTGGCAGCAGCGTTTGTACCGTGCCGCGCAGTAGCGTCGCGTAGTGGCCAGAGAGTGGCGCGACGATCAGCATACGGGGCTGCGGGCGGCGCGGTTGCTGGGGAAAGTCGCGCTTGAAGTGCAGTAGCCGACAGAAGGGGCGCTCCCACACGGTCTCGACCTCGACCGGCACATGGGTAGCGCCGACGACCGTCTCGGTGATGCCCCAGTCCGGCTTGCCGTAGCGCCGCGTCGCGCGCTCGAACAGTTCGCACGCCGCCGACATCGACTTTCCGAAGCCGGTATGGGCGAGCGGGTTGGCCGGGTTGCGATAGTAGAGCCGCCCCGCATCCGCCATGACCCGCAACGGGTCGAGGGCGGCGTGGCCCATCTCGAACATCCAGTAGAGCGGCTTGGACAACGCCGACGTCGTCTCGATCGTCGCCGCCGGCGTCTGTGCCGCTTCCGCCGCGTCCGGGACATCTCCGAATACGCCGATCGCCATGGCATGCCTCCTTCGCAGGGCCCGTCTCCGGTCGATTTTCTCGGGACGGCTTTCTTGTGCGTTGCAACATAAATAGGCTCTTTGACGGCAACGTCAACGAAGCCGCCGCTCTCGCCCTCTGGCGGCATCTGCGGCTATAGAGGTCGCTCGGGCGCCGGCAGGGCGTCGCGGACGGGGCAAATCCATGTCGCTCTCGCTCGACCATCCGATCGGCGAACGCTTTTTCGGGCTGCGGCTCGACACGCTGATCCGCTTGCGCTGGCTTGCTATTTCCGGCCAGACCCTCGCCATCGTCTTCGTGGAATGGGTGCTCGGCTTCTCGCTGCCCATCGGCGCCTGCCTTGCCGTGGTGGCGCTCTCCGCCTGGCTGAATCTCGCCCTGCGCCTGCGCAATCCCGGTGCGCGGCGGCTGTCGGACGCCGAGGCGGCATGGCTGCTGGCCTATGACATTCTCCAGCTCGCCGCGCTTCTGTTCCTCACCGGCGGCCTCGCCAACCCCTTCGCGCTGCTCTTCCTTGCGCCCGTGCTGATTTCGGCGACCGCGCTGTCGCCGCGCACCACCGTGCTGCTCGGCGTGCTCGCGGCGGTCTGCGCCGCGCTGGTGGGGCTGTGGCAGATGCCGCTGCCCTGGGCCGGCAGCGGGCACCTCGTCGGTGCCGCGCCGCTGCTGCCGCCGCTCTATCTCGTCGCCAACTGGCTGGCGCTGGCCATCGCCATCGCCTTCATGGGCGTGCATGCCTGGCGGGTGGCGGAAGAAACGCGCGAACTTTCCGAGGCGCTGGCCGCCACCGAGCTGGTGCTGGCGCGCGAGCAGCACCTCTCGGCGCTGGACGGCCTCGCCGCCGCGGCGGCCCATGAGCTCGGCACGCCCCTTGCCACCATCACCGTGGTGGCGAAGGAACTCGCGCGCTCGCTGCCGCCCGACAATCCGGTGAGCGACGACGTCCGTCTGGTGAGCGAACAGGCCGAGCGCTGCCGGGCCATCCTGCGCACGCTCACCAGCCTCGGCGCCGGCGACGCGCCCTTCGACCGCATGCCGATCTCGCACATCCTGGAGGATGTCGTCGCCCCGCACCGGAACTTCGGCATTACCATCGCGGTGACGCTGCCGGCGCGGGCGGCGGAAGGAAGCGACGAGCCGATCATCGCCCGCAATCCCGGCCTGCTCTACGGCCTCGGCAACATCGTCGAGAACGCGGTCGATTTCGCCGAGAGCCGGGTGAACATCGTCGCCAACTGGACCGGCGAAGACGTGACCATCACCATCACGGATGACGGCCCCGGCTTCCCGCCCGAGCTGATCGACAGCATCGGCGCTCCCTATGTGACGAGCCGCGGCCGCCATCGCTGGCGGCGCGATGTCGAACCGGAGAGCGAGGAAGGGCAGCAGGGGCTCGGTCTGGGCGTGTTCATCGCCAAGACGCTGCTGGAACGGTCCGGCGCCGAGCTGGCCTTCGTCAACCGCCCGCCGCCCGCTCACGGGGCGTCGGTGAGCGTGCGCTGGCTGCGGCGGCTGATCGACATCTCCGGCGAGCGCGACGTCGTGGAAGAGGACACCACGAAGGCGTGATGACGCCGCCCTGTGACAATTTTGCTCTCGCGGCCTCACGCGTATAAACTTGCCGAAAAGTCGAATAAGCGGGCGCGTCGTCCGGGAGTGGCACTGGCTGCGATCGACCGGCGACCGGCATCTGGGAAGGCTCGAAATGCTCGATATCACCTCGGACCCGCAGGACCGCACGCTCCTGATCGTCGATGACGACCGGCCTTTCCTGCAGCGCCTCGCCCGCGCCATGGAAACACGTGGTTTCACCGTGACCACGGCGGAGACGGTTGCCGACGGGCTCGCCAGCGTGGAGGGCAGCGCGCCCGCCTTCGCGGTGGTCGACATGCGGCTCGGCGACGGCAACGGCCTCGATGTCATCTCGGCGCTGAAGCGCCGCCGCCCCGAGGCGCGCGGCATCATCCTCACCGGCTACGGCAATATCGCCACGGCGGTGAACGCGGTGAAGATGGGGGCGGTCGATTATCTGGCGAAGCCCGCCGATGCCGACGACATCTGCGCCGCCCTGAACGCGCAGGGCGACTACAAGCCCCAGCTTCCGGAAAACCCGATGTCGGCCGACCGGGTGCGCTGGGAGCATATCCAGCGCGTCTACGAGCTGTGCGGGCGCAACGTGTCGGAAACCGCCCGCCGCCTGTCCATGCATCGCCGCACGCTCCAGCGTATCCTCGCCAAGCGCGCGCCGCGCTGAGGGAGCCGCGCGCCTGTCAGTGGAGGCGCCGCAACCTGCGGAGCGGAATAGGGAAAAGTCCGGTAGGCGGGAGAGCATCGCGCCTTTAGGTTGGAGCCTCACGCAACGTCAGACGAGCGCCCCGGACCGATGACCGTCGATGCCGTTTCGCAAAACGTTCCGCCCGCCACCGTCACCGACCCCGCCGATCCCGCCGCCCGTTCCGACTGGCACGCCCTGCCTCACGAGGAGGTGGCGGGCCGGCTCGGTGTCACCGCCACCGGCCTGAGCGCCGGCGAGGCGCAGCTCCGCCTGGAGCGGCACGGGCCCAATGCGTTGCCCGAGACGCCCGGCCGGCATCCGCTCCTGCGCTTCCTCGCGCAGTTCAACAGCGCGCTGATTTATTTCCTGCTGGCCGGCGCGACCGCCGCCCTCATCCTCGGCCATGGCGTCGATGCGGGCGTGATCATCGCCGTCGTGCTCATCAACGCCCTTGTCGGCTTCGTGCAGGAAGGCAAGGCCGAACAGGCGCTGCGCGCCATACGCAACATGATCTCGCCGCACGCCAATGTGCTGCGCGACAGCCGGCGCATCAGCGTGGAGGCACGCGATCTGGTGCCGGGGGACATCGTGCTGCTGGAGGCCGGCGACCGCGTGCCTGCGGATACGCGGCTCATCCGCGCGCGCGGCATGCTGATCGACGAGGCCATTCTCACTGGCGAGTCGGTGGCGGCGGCCAAGCGCGAGGAGCCCGCCCCGGCGGAGGCGGCGCTCGGCGACCGTCATTCCATGGCGTTCTCGGGCACCACGGTGGCGGCCGGGCAGGGGGCGGGGATCGTCGTTTCCACCGGACCGCACACCCAGATCGGCCGCATCGGCCGGCTCATCGCCGAAGTGGAGCCGCTGGCCACCCCGTTGCTGCGCCAGGTCGATGCCTTCGCCCGCCGCTTCACCTGGACGGCGATCATCGGCGCGCTCGTGCTGTTCCTGTTCGCCGTGGCGGCGCGCGACTATGGCTGGACCGACGCCTTGATGGCCGTGGTGGCGCTGGCCGTCGGCGTGGTGCCGGAAGGACTGCCGGCGGTCATCACCATCACGCTGGCCATCGGCGTGCGGCGCATGGCGCGGCGCAACGCCGTCATCCGCCGGCTGCCGGCGGTGGAAACGCTCGGCGCGACCTCGGTCATCTGCTCGGACAAGACCGGCACGCTGACCCGCAACGAGATGACGGCCCGCCGGCTGATCGTCGCCATGCCCACCGGCCCGGCCGCGATCGAGGTGTCGGGCACCGGATACTCGCCCGAGGGCGAGCTGAGCTGGCCGCAGCCCGGCACGCCGTCCGAAACGGCGCAGGACCTGCTGCGCTGCGGGCTGCTGTGCAACGACGCGCATCTCCACAACGAAGCCGGCGTGTGGCGGGTCGAGGGCGACCCGATGGAAGGGGCGCTGGTGTCGCTCGCGGTCAAGGCGGGGCTGAGCCCGGCGCTGGAGCGCGGCGCCTGGGCGCGGCGGGACGAGATCCCCTTCGACGCGGCCTATCGCTTCATGGCGAGCCTGCATCAGGGGCCGCAGGGAGAAGCGGTCATCTTCGTGAAGGGCGCGCCGGAAGAGGTGCTCGCCCTTTGCCCGGCCCCCGGCGAGGGCTGGAACGACGCCATCGCGCAGGCGGCGGCCGAGGGCGAGCGGGTGCTCGGCTTCGCCATGAAGCGGCTCGCGGAGGCGCCGGCGCGGCTCGGCTTCGACGATGTGCGGGAAGGTTTCGTCTTTCTCGGCCTCGTCGGCTTCATCGATCCGCCGCGCCCCGAGGCGGTGGCGGCCATCGCCGAGTGCCGCACCGCCGGCATCGGCGTGAAGATGATCACCGGCGACCACGGCGCCACCGCCGGCGCCATTGCCCGCCAGCTCGGCCTCGCCGAGGAGCCGGTCGTCGTCACCGGCGCCGAGGTCGACGCGGCCTCCGACGAGGACCTCGTCGGCATCGCCGCCCGCACCTCGGTGTTCGCCCGCACCAGCCCGGAGAACAAGCTGCGCATCGTGCGGGCGCTGCAGTCCACCGGCGCGGTGGTGGCGATGACCGGCGACGGGGTGAACGACGCGCCCTCGCTCAAGCAGGCCGATGTCGGCATCGCCATGGGCCGCAAGGGCACGGAGGCGGCCAAGCAGGCCGCCGAGGTGGTGCTGCTCGACGACAATTTCGCCTCCATCGTCGCGGCGGTGAAGGAGGGGCGCACCGTCTACGACAACATCCGCAAGATGATCGCCTGGACGCTGCCGACCAATGGCGGCGAGGTGCTGGCCGTCATCGCCGCCATCATCGTCGGCAGCATCATGCCGATGTCGCCGGCCCAGATCCTCTGGATCAACCTCATCCTCACCGTCACCCTCGGCCTCGCGCTGGCCTTCGAGCCGACCGAGCCGGGCATCATGGACCGCCCGCCGCGCGCGGCCGGGGCGGCGCTGCTGTCCCGCTTCATGCTGTGGCGGGTGATCTTCGTCTCCGTGCTGTTCATGCTGGCGGCCTTCGCCATGTTCGCGCTGTCCATGGGGCGCGGGCAGGGGGTGGAGATGGCGCGCACCATCGTGGTCAACACCATCGTGGTGATGGAGATCTTCTACCTGTTCAACGTGCGCTTCCTGCACATGAGTTCCATCACCTGGCGGGGCGCGCTGGGCACCCCGGCGGTGCTGCTGGCGCTGGCGGCGGTGGTCGCGGGGCAGTTCGCCTTCACCTACCTGCCGGTGATGCAGGAGATCTTCGACACCCGCCCCGTCGCCTTCCTCGACGGCGTGATGATCGTCGGCGTCGGCGTGCTGCTGATGATCGTGCTGGAGGTGGAGAAGGCGCTGCTCCGGCGCCTCGGCGTGTTTTCCGCCGAGGAGATGTGAGGGGGCGTCCGGGCGTGATAAAGCGCGTGTCGGGCCAAGGAGAAACGTGACATGCCTGACACCGCGATGCTGCAGCGCCTGCGCGATACGCTCGGCGAGGCGGGGGTGCTGACCGATCCGGAGCGGCTGGCGCCCTATCTCGTCGACCATCGCGATCTGGTGCGGGGCAAGGCGCCGGCGGTGCTGCGGCCGTCCTCCGTCGCGCAGGTGCAGGCGATCATGCGCCTTGCCGCCGAATACCGGGTCGGCATCGTGCCGCAGGCCGGCAACACCAGCTACTGCGCGGGCGCCACGCCGGACGCCTCCGGCGGGCAGTTCGTGCTGAGCCTCGAGCGGCTGGACAAGGTGCGCGCGGTCGATCCGCTCGATGCCGCCATCTCGGTCGATTCCGGCGTCATCCTCCAGCGTGCGCAGGAAGCGGCGGCGGCCGCGGGCCTGTATCTGCCGCTCAGCCTCGGTTCGGAGGGCTCCTGCCGGATCGGCGGCGTCATCGGCACCAATGCCGGCGGGCTCTCGGTGCTGCGCTACGGGATGACGCGCGACCTCGTCCTCGGGCTGGAGGTCGTGCTGGCGGACGGCACGCTGGTTTCCGACATGAAGAAGCTGCGCAAGAACAACACCGGTTACGACATCCGGCAGAACTTCATCGGCGCGGAAGGCACGCTCGGGGTCGTCACCGGGGCCGTGCTCAAGCTCATTCCCGTCCCGCACCGGCGGGCCACCGCCTGGGTGGAGCTGACGGCCGGGGCGCCGCTGCCCGAGATGCTGGCGCTGGTGCGGCGCGAGAGCAGCGATCTCGTCTCTTCCTTCGAGTTCATCACGGCGCGCTCGCTGGCGCTGGTCTCCGGCGCCGACGGCCGGCTGAAGAGCGGCAGCGGCGGCGTCATCCTCGTCGAGCTCTCCTCCTCCTCGCAGCACCTGCCGATCGAGGAACTGCTGGAAGGCGTGATGGGCGAGGTGGTGGAGGCGGGCTGGGCGGAGGACGTCATCATCGCCCAGACCGAAGCGCAGCGCGCCGATATGTGGCGCATCCGCGAGACCATTCCCGAGGGCGAGAAGCACTTCGGCGGTTCGGTGAAGCACGACATCTCGGTGCCGCTTGGCCGCACGGTGGACTTCCTCGCCGCCGGCGGCGCGGCGGTCGCCGCCTATGACCCGGCGCTCGAGCTGTCGGTCTACGGCCATGTCGGCGACGGCAATTTGCACTACAACGTGCTCGTTCCGCCGGGCGAGGACCGGCTCGCCTTCACCGACCGGATCGGCCGCGAACTGGCGCCGGCGCTCTACGACATCGCCATCGGCATGGGCGGCACCTTCAGCGCCGAGCACGGGGTCGGCCGCCTGAAGCGCGGCCTGCTCCAGCACTATGCCGATCCCGGCCGCTACCGGGTGCTGCGCGGCATCAAGGGCCTGTTCGATCCGCATGGCGTGATGAACCCCGGCGCCATGGTCGACCCGGCCGAGGGCCTGATCGCCGACTGAGCCGGGCCCTCGCCCGGTTTCGCCAAGCGATTGGCGGGACTGCCTATTTCATGGGCGTGGCGGCCAGAATTTGGAGTTGCGGGGCCGGCGGGGGCGGACGATCCTGCCGCAACACCAGATGGCGCGTGGCCGGCACTCCTTCCCCGCTTCCTCTGCCCGGATGCGAGGTTCCCCCATGAGCGAATTCGATACGGTCATCCGCGGCGGCACTGTCGTCACCGCTGCCGACACGGTGCGCGCCGATGTCGGCATCCGCGACGGGCGCATCGTGGCGGTGGCGCAGACGCTGACCGGCGGAAGCAGGCAGATCGACGCTTCCGGTCTGCTGGTCATGCCGGGCGGCATCGACAGCCATGTCCATCTCGCCCAGCCGTCCGGCGAGGCCGTGATGGCCGACGGGTTCGAGAGCGGGACGCGCTCGGCCATCGCCGGGGGCAACACCACCGTCATCCCTTTCGCCCTGCAGCCGCGCGGTGCGAGCCTGCGCCAGAGCGTGATGGACTATCATCGCGAGGCCGAGGGGCGGGCCTATTGCGACTATGGCTTCCATCTCATCATCTCCGACCCCACCGCCAGCGTGCTGGGGCAGGAGCTGCCGGCGCTGGTGGAGGATGGCTACACCTCCTTCAAGGTCTTCATGACCTATGACGACCTGGTGCTGAACGACCGCGAGCTGCTCGAGGTGTTCGACTGCGCGCGCGGCTGCGGCGCGCTCGTCATGGTTCACTGCGAAGGCTACGACGCCATCCGCTTCATGACCGAGAAGCTGGAGCGCGCCGGCAGGACGGCGCCTTTCTTTCACGGCGCGTCGCGGCCGCAATCGGTGGAGCGCGAGGCGACGCACCGGGCCATCAGCCATGCGGAGCTGACCGACGTGCCGATCATGATCGTGCACGTCTCCGGCCGCGAGCCGATGGAGCAGATCCGCTGGGCACAGCACAAGGGCCTGCGCGTCTATGGCGAAACCTGCCCGCAATATGTGGCGCTCACCGAGGAGGACATGAAGGGCCTCAACATGGATGAGAGCGGCGGAAAATATGTCTGCTCGCCGCCGCCACGGGGCCCGGCGGACTGGGAGGCGATCTGGGAAGGCATTCGCACCGGGGTGTTCCAGACCTTCTCCTCCGACCATTGCCCGTTCCGCTACGCGAGCGAGACGGGCAAGCTGAACCCGAAGGGGCGGACCTCCTTCCGCTGGGTGCCGAACGGGATCCCCGGCGTGGAGACGCGGCTGCCCATCCTGTTCTCCAAGGGGGTCGTCGAAGGGCGCATCACGCTCAACCAGTTCGTGGCGCTGACATCCACGAACCATGCGAGGATGTACGGGCTCTATCCGCGCAAGGGCTCGGTGGCGCCCGGCTTCGACGCCGATCTGGTGCTGTGGGACCCGAACCGGCGCGAGACGATCCGCCAGAGCCTGCTGCATCACGGCGCCGACTACACGCCCTATGAGGGGCTGGCCGTGACCGGCTGGCCGGTGATGACGCTGCTGCGCGGCAAGGTGGTGGCGGAAGAAGGCAGGATTCTCGGCGCGCCCGGCGATGGCGGCTTCCTCAGGCGCGAGCGTTCGCCCTACGCCCTGCCGGCGGGAGCCGCCGCGCCCCGCCCGCTGAATGGGGCGATGCCGGCTGGAGCTTGAGAACCGCAATGATCCGAGCGAAGGGGGAGGGCGCCCCGGAAGTCCCGCCATTGCCGGTTTCCACGCCGCTTTTCCGCCCTTACGGCGATGTCGTCCGCCTCGGTGACGCCGCGCCGAGGCCGGTCAATGCGGGCACGGCACGGCGGCATGACGTCGCCGATTTCGGCTCGGACGAGCGGCGGGGCAGCCGGCTGATCGTCTCGGTCTTCGAGGCCGAACCGCAGCGCCTGCCGCGCGCGGTCCGCCTGCTGGAGCGCCATCCCTGTTCCCGGCAGGCCATCATCCCTCTGGGAGAGGCGGCCTTCGCCTTTCTCGCCGCCCTTTCAGGTTTGGACGAGCGGCCGGACATGGCGACGCTGCAGGCGTTCCACTGCCCGCCGGGCAGTGGCGTCATCTACGGCCGGGGCGTCTGGCACAGCCCGATCATCGGCCTGCATCGCACCGGGCTCTTCCTCGTCCAGTCCTGGCAGGACGGCACGGCGACGGATTGCGAGGAGGTCGCCATTCCCGCCCACATCGTCACCGTCGTGTGAGATGGAGTTCCGATGCGGCCTCGCAGGTCACTGTGCTGCGGTCACTGCGCGGCGGTGGCGAGCGTGTCGAGATGCTCGATGCGGGCCGCGAGCGCCGGGCTGAGGCCGCTGGTGGCCTTGGCCGGCGGCCGGCTGAAGGTGCCGGCGGCGGCCTTGCGCGGGGCCAGCGTCACCAGCGCCTCCGCCATCTTCACCGCGGCGACGATCGGATCGACCAGCGGCACGGGAACCTGCGCGCGCAGGCGCGGCGCCAGCCCCGCCAGCGGCGCGCCGCCGAGGATGACGACATCCGCGCCATCCAGCTCGACGGCCTCGCGGGCCAGCTCCGCGATGGCCTGTTCCTTCTCGGCCTGCACATTCTCGATAGCCGAGAAGGCGAGGCTGCGGGCCCGGATGCCGGCGCAGCGCGCGCCGAGCCGATAGGTGTCCACCGTGTCGAGATACCAGTTGGCCATCGTCGTGGTGAAGGTGACGATGCCGAATTTCTGGCCGAGGGTGCAGGCGGTCAGCATCGCCGCCTCGGCCATGCCGATTACCGGCAGGTCGAACAGCTCGCGCGCCGGCAGCAGGCCGGGATCGCCGAAGGCGGCGAGGATCGCGGCATCATAGTCCCGGTGATGATCGGCCAGCATTTCCAGCGTGATCGCGCCGCCGAGCTGCGCTTCCGCCCGCGAGGCGATGTAGGGCACGCCGCGCGGGGCCGTCAGCCCGACCAGCTCCGTGCCGTCCGCGACAGCGGGACGTGCGGCGGCGAGCAGCATCTGCGTCACCGCCTCGGTGGTATTGGGATTGAGCACCAGAATGCGCAAGATGGCCCCCTCAGGCGGCGTCGCCGGCGACGGCGCTTGCGGCGAGCAGCGCCAGAACACCCGTTCCCGTATGCATGACATGGGCGGCGAGAAGCCGCCCGGCGGTTTCCGGTTCGCGCGCTTCCAGCGCGGCGAGGATGTCCCTGTGCTCCTGGATGGATTCCACCCAGCGCGCGTGCCGGCCCAGCGCGAAATAGCGCGCGCGCTCGGCGCGGGCGAACAGCCAGCGGTGCATCTCCACCAGCGTGGCGTTGCGGGCGCCGGCGAGGATGGCGCTGTGAATGGCCTGGTTGACCGCGAAATAGGCGGCGAGGTCGCCCTCGCCGTAGTAGCGCTCCATGGTCTCCTGCATCTGCCGCAGGGATGAGAGCTCCGTCGCCGTCAGCCGGAGGGCGGCGTATTCGGCGGCGATCCGCTCGACATTGCCCAGTGCTTCGAACAGATCGGTGACGTGGCTCGCATCCATGGGCGCGACGCGGGCGCTGCGGTTGGGGCGCAGTTCCACCAGTCCCTGCGCGGCGAGCATCTTGACCGCCTCGCGCAGCGGCGTGCGGGAAATGCCGAGAACCTCGCAAAGCTCGGCTTCTACTATCGGGGCGCCGCCTGGAAGCTTGCCGGTGACGATCATGCTGCGCAATTGACGCGCGGCGCGCTCGTGCAGGCCGGCGCGCGGAAGGCGTTCCGTGCCGGCGGCGTCCGCGGGCCGGGGCTTGCGCGGGCGCCCTCTTTTTCTCGGGATGTCCGACTGTTCCGTCACCGCTCGATCCTACCATGCCCGCCGGCTGCGGATAGCGGCTCAGGCGCTGCAATTATAATCACATTATGCCTTTATCATAGCCTATTAGAGTAAATTGTATTCAACATACAAAAAATTGTTGCGTGGCCTTCGGGGGCGGCTTTTACTTCCCTCCCGCGAACCGCTGGAAGGTTTTGAAAGAGGGTGCTCGTGTCGGGGCGCTTCGGGATTTGTCTTGCCGGGGCGCTGTCGGATGAATGGGGAGCCGGCATTTCCGGTCGTGCCGTCGGTCGTGTCGGGTGACGGTGCAGATCAAGTAGGCCGGTGGTCATTGGCATATTTTTTAGTCAAACGGCAGAATTCGTGACGTTTATTTGCGCTTTCTAGGCCGTATTTGCCGAGTATAGTTGCGGCTGTTTTCGCCGCACCGTTGGTGTAGCGCAGGGCGAAAATGCTCTTTCGGGTTGGCGTGCCCATCATCGTGATCCCGTCCGCGGATCCCGCTGTTGCGGCACCAGGCCGTGACGGCTGATCCGGCGGTTCGACAACGATCGGGCCGGCAGGATGGGGTCGTATCGGTTCTCAAGATCCGGAGGGGATCATGTGTGATCGTGACGGCACCTTCTTTCGTAATTTCTCGCGCCGCAGCTTCCTGAAATCGTCCGTGGCCGGCGCTGCGGCGACCATCGCGCTGCCGGCATCGCTCGCCGGCCTTCTGGCGCCGAGCGCGGCGCGCGCCGCCAACACCACCATCAAGGCGACGCACGGCTCCGGCTTCTGCAACATGGGCATCTTCCTCGCCAAGGAGCGGGAACTGACCAAGGCGGACGGCGTCGACCTGGAATTCGTGGTCACCCCGTCCAACACCGAGATCACCACCATGTTCGGCGCCGGGCTCGTCGATATGTCGATGATCCCCTATTCGAACTTCCTGACGCTCTACGATGCCGGCGCGCCGGTGAAGATCGTCGCCGGCGGCGGCGTCGAGGGCTGCATCATCGTCGCCAAGGAAGGCATCACCTCAGCGGCGGATCTGAAGGGCAAGACCTTCGGTACCTTCCAGGCCGATACGCTGGAAGTTCTTCCCTATGATTACCTGAAGAAGGCCGGGCTTTCCTTCAAGGACGTCGAGATCAAGTATCTCGACACCTCCCCGGAGCTGGCCCAGGCCTTCATGGCGGGCGCCATCGACGCGATCTGCCACATCGAGCCCTACGCCTCGCAATGCGTGCTCGGCCGCAAGGGGGCGACGGTCCTCTCCAACGGCACGGACGTCTACGGCAAGGGCTATTCGGACTGCGTGCTGGCCGTGCGCACGCCGCTGCTCGAGAGCAACCCGGCGGCGGTGAAGGCGGTCATCAAGGCGCTGTTCGTCGCCCAGTCGCAGGCCGAGGCGGACAAGGGCGCCGCGCTCAAGGACACGGTCGGCAAGTACTACAAGACCAGCATGGAGGCGGCCATCGACGCGTCCAGCAAGCAGCCGATCGTCGTCGACCAGCGCAGCCAGACGCAGTTCATCATCGACCGCGGCAATTCCATGAAGGAGCTCGGCTACGTCAAGAAGCTGCCCGACCAGGGCGCCTTCGACTGGAGCCTGATGGAGGCCGTGATCGCCGAGAACAAGGCGCTCTATGACGGGCTGAAGCTCAAGTCCGTCTGACGCATCGCCGCCGCCCGACCGTGCCGTGCGCGGCCGGGCGGCCGTCTGCCTGCAACCTCGGAAGGACGCCATGACGATGAGCGCAGATGCCGGCCGCACCGGCCTCGGCGAGGCCGCGCCCGCCCGCGGGGGAGCGCCGCTCGATCCGCCCGGATTCTCGCTGTCGCCGGCCTGGCGCCGGCGCCTTTCCACCCTCGTCTGGGGCGTGGTCTCGGTCGGCCTGTTCGCCGGCATCTGGGAGGGGCTGTGGGCGCTCGGCTATGCCGATCCGCTGCTGCTGCCGCCCCCGCATCTCTTCCTCGCCGACATTCCCGGCACGCTGCAGTTCTTCGACCGTTCCAACCGCGTCGGCTCGGTGGCGACGGGAGGCGGGGTGGGGGCGCTGCTCATCACCATGGCCTGGACGACGATGCGGGTGGTCGTCGGTCTGGCGCTCGGCTTCGCCTGCGGCGTCGCGGTGGGCGCGACGATCCACTACGTGAAGTTCCTGCGCAACCTGCTGCTGCCGACCATCCTGCTGCTGGCGCCGATCTCGCCGGTGGCCTGGCTGCCGGTGGCGATCTTCGTCTTCGGCATCGGCGACGTGCCGGCGATCTTCCTCGTCTTCATCACGGTGTTCTTCGCCATCGTGCTCTCGACCGGCGCGCAGATCGAAAGCGTGCCGAAGAACTACATCCATGTCGCCCGCATCATGGGGGCGAGCCAGCGCCAGACCTTCTGGAAGGTCATCCTCCCGGCGATCCTGCCGAGCCTGTTCATGACGCTGCGGCTGAACCTGTTCGCGGCCTGGATGGTGGTGCTGATCGCCGAGACGGTCGGCGTCGGCACGGGCCTCGGCCAGATCACCTCCATGGCGCGCTCGACCTTCAACGCCAAGCTGGTCTTCTTCACCATGGCGATCATCGGCCTGCTCGGCTTCCTCTCGGACTTCGCGCTGCGCCAGGTCCAGCGCCGGATGCTCTGGTGGATCGCCCCGAACCAGGGAGGCGCGCGATGACCCGCCCCGCCGTTTCGATCCAGTCGGTCTCCAAGCGCTGGACGCCGGAAGGCCGCGCGCCCGTGCAGGCCCTGAGCGACCTCACCTTCGACGTCGCGCCGGGCGAGTTCATCGTCCTGCTCGGCCCTTCGGGCTGCGGCAAGTCCACCCTGCTCTACATGATCGCGGGGCTGGAGGAGGTCTCCGGCGGACGCATCGCCTGCGACGGCGAGCCCGTCACCGAGCCTTCCGCCGAACGGGGCCTCATCTTTCAGGAAGCCTCGCTCTTTCCGTGGCTGACCATCGCCGACAACGTCGCCTTCGGGCTTTCCGTTCAGCATGTCCAGCCGGTCCGCCGGCGGGAGATCGCGGTGGAGATGCTCAAGCGCGTCGGCCTGGGCGACATGCTGGACAAGAAGCCCGACGAGCTTTCCGGCGGCATGCGCCAGCGCGCCGCCTGCGCCCGGGCGCTGGCCATGCGGCCGAAGGTGCTGATGATGGACGAGCCCTTCGCGGCGCTCGACGTGCAGACGCGGGCGCGCATGCAGGACTTTCTGCTGCAGATCTGGCGCGACAGCGGGGCCTCGATCCTGCTCGTCACCCATTCGATCGACGAGGCGATCTCGCTGGCCGACCGCGTGGTGGTGTTCACCGCCCGTCCCGGCCGGGTGAAGACCATCGTGCCGATCGACCTGCCGCGCCCGCGGGAAAGCCGCGATCCGCGCTACCACGCCTATCGCGACATGTTCGCCGAGCTGCTCGCGGACGAGGTGGACCGCGCCTTCGCCGAACAGGAAGCGGTGTAGCCCGCCATGAACCGCGTGCTCACCGTCGCTGCCGTGCCCATCGGGCCGGCCGGCCGCGATCCCGCGCCGCAATGGCGGGAGGCGGAGGCCGGCATCGCCGCCGCCGCCCGTGCCGGCGCGATGCTTGCCGTTCTGCCCGAGCTGTTCGCCCATCCCTATGTAGCCGGCGAAGCACCGGAGGCATGGGCCGATCTGGCGGAAGCGGAGGACGGGCCCACGGTCTCGCGGATGCGCGATGTCGCGACGACGCACGGCATCGCCGTGCTGTTCGGGCTGGCGCTCCGCCATGACGAGGGGCTGCCCTGCAACGCGGCGCTGCTTGCCCATGCGGACGGGCGGATCGAACGGGCCGCCGTCAAGGTCCACCTGCCGCCCGCGGGCATGGGCGAGCGTTTCGGCGAGGCGGATCACTTCGCGCCCGGTCCGCCGGAGATCGGCTCGGTAGCGATCGGCGCGCTGCGGGTGGCGGCGCTCGTCTGCTACGACCGCCGCTTTCCCGAATGCTGGCGCGCTGCCGCCGCCTCGGGCGCCGATCTGGTCGCGGTTCTCGTGGGTGGGCCGGCGCCGGGCGACCCGGAGGGGCTTTTCGCCGCCGAGCTTCGGGCGAGCGCCCGCGCCAACGCCGTCTATGCGTTGGCGGCGTCGCGCTACGGCACCGAGACGGTCTCCGGCCGCCCGGTGAACCATGACGGCGAGACCCTCGCCTTCGGCCCGGACGGGGATTTCATCGCCGGCCTGCCGCAAGGCGACGCCCGGCCCCTCCTTCTCTCCATCGACCCGGAGCGCATCGCCCGCGCCCGGCAGACCAATGCCACGGCACGGCGCCTGCGCCTGCCCTTACAGTCCAAGGAAGCATCATGGCTGAACTGATCGTCCAGGCCCGCTGGGTCGTCACCGGCATCAAGGATCGCTCTACGCCGATCGTCATCGAGGACGGCGCGGTGCTGTCGCGTGACGGCGTGATCGTCGCGACGGGCGCGCTGGAGGAGATGCAGAAGCTCGCCCCGACGGCCGAGACCCGCAAGTACCCCGACCATGCCATGCTGCCGGGCTTCGTCAACAGCCATCACCATGTCGGCATGACGCCCCTCCAGCTCGGCTCGCCCGACCATGCGCTGGAGCTGTGGTTCGCCAGCCGCCTGCCGGCGCGGCGACTCGACCTGACGCTCGACACGCTCTACTCCGCCTTCGAGATGATCGCTTCCGGCATCACCACGGTGCAGCACATCCATGGCTGGATGCCGGGCGGCTATGAGGCGATCCACGGCGCGGCGAGCAAGGTGCTGGGCGCCTATCGCGCGCTCGGCATGCGCGCCTCCTACTGCTACGCGGTGCGCGAGCAGAACCGCCTCGTCTACGAGGCCGACGAGGATTTCTGCGCCCGGCTGCCGGCGGAGCTCGGCGAGAAGCTCGCCCGGCACCTGAAGGCGCAGGCCATGCCCTTCGACGATTTCCTCAAGCTGTTCGACCAGCTCACGGCCGAGAACGCCGGCCAGAGCCTCACCCGCATCCAGCTGGCGCCGGCGAACCTGCACTGGTGCACGGATGAGGGGCTTCAGGCGCTCGACGCCAAGGCGAAGGCCGCCGGCGTGCCGATGCACATGCATCTGCTGGAGACGATCTACCAGAAGGAATATGCCCGCCGCCGCACCGGCAAGACGGCGCTGCGCCATCTCCACGATCTCGGGGTGCTCGGCCCGCACATGACGCTCGGCCACGGCGTGTGGCTGAACGAGGAGGATATCGATATCGTCGCCGACACCGGCACCTGCATCTGCCACAACTGCTCCTCCAACTTCCGCCTGCGCTCGGGCCTCGCCCCGCTCAACAGGTGGGAGGCGAAGGGCATCAATGTCGGCATGGGGCTCGACGAGGCGGGCATCAACGACGACCGCGACATGCTCTCCGAGCTGCGCCTCGCGCTGCGCGTACATCGCGTGCCGGGCATGGAGGACGCGGACGTGCCGACCTGCCCGCAGGTGGTGAAGATGGCGACCGAGGCGGGCGCCATGACCACCGCCTTCGGCGCCTCCATCGGCCGGCTTGACGAGGGGCGGTTCTTCGACGCGGCGCTGATCAACTGGACCAAGGCGACCTATCCCTTCCAGGATCCTGATATCCCGATGCTCGACGCGCTGGTGCAGCGCGCCAAGACCGGGGCGGTCGACGCCGTCTTCATCAATGGCGAGGTCGTCTACGAGGACGGGCGCTTCACCAAGGTGGATCGCGACGCGGTGCTGGCGGAGATCGCCGATACGCTCGCCACGCCGCGCAGCGCCGACGAAGTTGCCCGTCGGGAACTCGGCCTCGCCGTGTTCCCCCATGTGAAGAAGTTCTACGAGGGCTATCTGCCCGAGGCCGAACCGACCCCCTTCTACGCGAATTCGGCCAGGATTTAACCTTCGAAGAGCCGGCGCGGGCGTGGTCCTGCGCCGGCCTCATCCGCATCGCTCAGAGGGCGAACGGCCCGCCCCAAGGACGCAGCGCCGACGGGTCGCGTCCTGCGAGGGCAAGGCACTTCCATAGCGTCACCGCGATGGAATCGAGCACGGGAACGCCCAGTTCGCGTTCCAGCACCGGGGCGATGGCCGCGCCCTTCACATTGGTGCAGACGATCGCCACGGCCTCGCAGCCCTCCTCGGCCACCTGCCGCGCCATCGCGCTGACCGTTTCCTCACCGACCTCCGCGAAGGAGAAATTGTCCTGCAGGCCGAGATGGCGCTCGGTCGCGCAATCGAAGCCGGCCGCCTGCCAGTTGGCGCGGATGCGCTGCTGCACGTCCGCCAGATAGGGTGTGACGAGGCCGATGCGGCGGAAGCCGTGCGTCTCGAACAGCTCCCGGAAGGCGAGCACGGCGGTGCAGGCGGGAATGCCGGTGCGTTCCGTGATGGCGGCGCACAGGGCCTCGTCGCGCTCGAAGCCGAGCCAGGCGGCGGAGGTGCCGTTCCAGCCGATGACATCGACGCGGGCATCGGCCAGCAGCTCGGCGGCCGGCAGGATGGCGGAAAAATCGAACTGGTTCAGCGCACCTTCCGACAGCGCGATCTCGGTGACGCGGAAGCGGGAGAAATGAGCGGAGATACCGGGAGTGCCGGCAAGCATGCGCGCCGTGAGCGGCTCGAGCGCCGTGTTCGATGAGGGCGTGAGCATGCCCAGGCGTGTATATGCGGCGGGTGGAAGGGAAGACACGGGGAGGACCTCGAGGAAGGACGGCATGGGGGCATGAGGCCGCCGTGAACAGGCGACACTTAGCCGGCCTCGTAATCGATGCAATCGACGTGCCGCCCGCGCGAGGCGCGTGCCCGGAATCGATGCCGGGGAGAGGCTCTGCGGCTTCTTCAGGAGAGAATGGCGCCCGCCATCCGGGGCATGATTCCGCTCGACCGGCCTTCCCCGATGCCGGCGACGGCAGGCTGCTCTTCGGGGAAGAGTTCCGCCAACCATCCCTCGAAGATGTCGTCCGCGAGCTGGCGGGCTCGTTCGGCCTCGGCCCGCCCATCCCGGCGCAGGCGCTTGAGATCGATGCCGGCGGCGTTCAGTTCCACCGCGTGGCCGACATACCATTCCTCGAGACCGCGGGCGTCGGCCTCGATGTGAAACTGCAGCGCCAGCCCGGCCGTGCCATGGGAGAAGGCCTGGTTCGCATATTGCGCATTGAAGGCGAGGCGGCGCGCACCGGGCGGCAGGTCGAAGCTGTCGCCGTGCCAGTGCAGCACCTTCGCGCCCGGCCGGTCGAGCGGGGCCAGCGGCGAACGAAGACCGTCCGGCGTGAGCGAGACCTCGCCCCAGCCGATCTCCTTCACATGCCCGGCGAAGACGCGTCCGCCGAGCGCCGCGGCCATGAGCTGGGCGCCGAGGCAGATCCCCAGCACCGGCTTGCCGCGCGCGAGGCGGCGCTCGATCAGGTGCATCTCGCTGGAGAGGAAGCGGTAGGTCGTCATGTCCGCGACGCCGATCGGGCCGCCGAGCACGATGACGAGATCGGCGTCGCGGATGGAGCGGTGGGAAAGCTGGTCGGTGCTGGCTTCGCAATAGGCGATGTCCCATCCGCGCGCGTCGAGCGTGCGGGCGAGCGTGCCCAGATCCTCGAAGGCGACATGGCGGATCGCGACGACGGAGCGCCGCCGTTCGGGCCGGTATCTTCCGCTCATCCGCATGGTCGCCTCATCGCTATATTCAAACATATATAGCGACGAATATAGCTGCGGGTGCAAGTCCGATCTGTCGCCGTTTCAGCCGGTGCGGACCGGGAGGCTTCCCCGGGCGGCCAGCGATTCCCTGGGCGTGTTTGCCTGCAGCGCGTCCAGATGCGGCCGGACGGCAGCGGCGGCGAGCTGCTCGATCTCGCGGTAGCGGGCGATCAGCTCCTCGCCGAAGGGCGTCAGCCGCGCGCCGCCGCCATGCCTGCCGCCGGCCTGCGAGGTGACGACCGGCTGATCGAAGATGCGGCCGAGTTCGTCCACCAGATCCCAGGCCCGCTTGTAGGACATGTCCATCGCCCGGCCCGCGGCTGAGATCGAGCCGGTGCGGGCGATGGCTTCCAGCAGGGCGATCTTGCCGGGCCCGACGCGGCCGTCCGGATCGAGGTCAATGCGGATCGACAGCGAGGCCATGGTCCCGTGTGGCGTTGACGGGGCGCGGCGGTCGCGGCCCGTGGAGTGTGCCCGCCAGCAAGCCTTCTGAAGGCGGCGAGGTCAAATCCGGTCTCACGGTTTGCCACCAATCCTCGATTTCAGCCGCATCCGGCCGGGCGAACGTCGCGAGATCGCCAGCGAACCGGACCCAGCCGGCCGTGTAGATCGGCGCGACGGCGGTGAGGATGGGGATGCCACGCTCGATGGCACGTCCGAAGGCGTCGACGAGGCCGCTGCGCGTCGATTCCAGCTTGCCGAACTTGGCGAGCACCAGAACGTCGCAGCCATCGGCCAGCGCATTGGTCACGGCCTGACAGGCGGTGGCCACACCGTCGCCGTCGAGGTGGCAGGAATCCGAATGACGCCCGAGGTCCTGGGCGATCGGGTAGCGCCGGCCGCTGCGCAGATCCTGCAGCGCATGGCCGGCACATCCGGGGCCGTCGGTCGCGTCGGTGACTTCCACAAGTCCGGCGATCCGACAGCCGTCTACGTGGCGTCGGGCGGCGAAGGTCGCGAGCGCAGCCTGGATGACGGCGCGCGGCCCCCCTTGCAAGGCGAGGATCAGGCTCATGCGGCAGCCCCTTCGCGCCGGCGCTCAGTTATATCAACGAAAATATAGCTAAATACCGGACCCGGTCTCAACCGGCACCCCGCGCTTTCCGCTGCTGCTTTAATGCAGCACGAAGACGGGGCGGCTGAAGTGAGGGTCAACCTTGAGCTGGTTGACGACGGTGAAACCGCCGGCGAGGCGGCTGATCGTCTGCTCGATGCCGATCTGCGTGCAGCGCGAGCGGACCCGGCCGGTGAGCATGATGATGCGCTTTTCCGGCGAGAGGCGGATATCGACGTCGGCGCTTTCGCCGTCATGCTCGATCGCCTCGATGAGACGCCGGTGGAGTTCCTTTTCCTGCATCGCATCCTCCTGTCGGAGTTGGGATCGGCATGACCCATGTCCGCACGACAGGGTCAGGCACGGTCGCATCAAGCAAATGACAGGTTGTGCTCGCGCGCATTGATCTGCCGCAAGTAGTGACGGCGCGGGGGGCGAGAGAATCCGGGGTCGTTTCGCGCAGGGCCGCGCGGAAGACAACGCCTTACTCGGCTCGGGCGCTCTCAGAAGGTGGCGGCAACCATCAGCAGCACCTCATGCGCCTTCTGCGAGGCGACGGGCAAGCCGTTGCCGGTCGGGCGATAGTCGTCCGCCCGATAGAGGTTGTAATCATATTGCAGGGTGACGGCGAGGGGAGCGACCGGCGTCCAGGTCAGGTTGGCGCCGACATTGACGTTGGTCACCCCGCTGGCGCCATAGGCGGCGCGGGCCACGGGATCGTCGATGTCGAAGCGGCCCATGCCGCCGAAGAATGCGGAGTTCCACCGGTCGTTCCAGTTGTGCAGATACTGGGTGACGGCGCTCCAGCCGCGCACTTTCGACAGGCCGCCGTCGGCGCGGACGAAGGCGTCCGGCGCCGAGAAGTCGCCGCTTGCATCGATGAGGCCGAGATAGGACACCGCGCCGTCCGCGTAGGCGGCCTGGAGATAGAGCGTGTCGCCTTTGGCGATGACAGGCAGGTTGAACATCACGCCGCCCTGCACGGCATAACCCCAGTCGTCCGTCGTGCGGCCGAGGCCGGCCTGCGTGCTCGCCGCGCCGATCTGGTGCAGCGCGCCGGATAGCAGGAAGGAGCCCCAATCGCCGCTCTGGCCGAAGGTGGCCACGATCTCCGGCAGGCGTGCCGTCGCGCCGTACGCTTCCTCCGGGTCGGCGGATGCGGGGCTGGCGGGCAGCAGGCCGGCGTCGCGCGCGGAAGAATCCTCCAGCGAGACCTGCGCCGCGAAGCCGTTGCCGAGCTTCCATGTGTAGCCGACGAGGCCGATCTGCGTCTCGTCGCCGATGGTGGCGGGGTCGGTGCCGAGCACATCGGCATTGGCGTAGAAGTCGAAGAAGGACTGCAGGTAGCCGAAGGTGAAGCCGGCGAAGTCGATGTGCATGTCCCACGGCTGGAAGTCGGCGCCCGCCGGCCCGTCCGACCAGGGATCGGCGGAGCGCCAGATCATCCGTGCCTCCATATGCGAGCGCAGCGGGCCGTAATCGGTGGCGGTGCGTGCGTCGACCTGCAGGCCGAAGGTCGAAACCCAGTAGGTCCGGTCGTTCTGGCGCGGGTAGTCCGTGTAGCTGTTGTAATAGCTCTCGGTCCAGAGATAGCCGCCGATGCGCAGGCAGGTATCGGTGCCGGGGACGTAGTAGAAGCCCGGGCCTTCCGCCTGGCACTGCCGGGCGGCGGTACGGGACGGGGAAGACGGGGGATCGGCGGCGAAGGCCGCCGGGGGCAGCATGCCCAGCGCGGCGGCCAGCCCGATTCCCGCAATTCTCATCCGTATCCCCCTGCCGGACATCCGCCGCCCGGCCACGCAAATCACCCGGGGATACTACCGGGGCGGCCGGGCGAACGGAACGCCGGAGGATGTCAGCGGATCAGCGGTTGGTAGTGATGCGGCAGGCGCATCGTCACCAGATCCTTGCGCCGCACCACGTTGGTCGGGTAGCGGCTGTCGAGGTTCGAGGTGTCGATGTCGCAGGCGATGACGCCTTCGCCCTCGCCGAGAATGGCCTCGCGGCGGGGGAACTCGAAGGTGTCCGGCCCGAAGACACCGCTCTTGCCGCTATAGCCGGCTGCCGGATCGAGCACGTTGGCGAAGGCGAGGTGCACGTTGTTCTCGCCGGCACGGGCGCGCATCAGATGCCAGTGATGCGGATCGGCGCCGGTCGGAATCGGGTAGTTCTGCGCCACCGCGCTGCCCGCATGCGAATTTATTAGCCGGCTGCGCAGCGCGGCGGGGGCGAGGATCAGGTCGCAGCCGCGCAGCGCGAGCACGCGGCCAGATTCGGGAAAAGCGGCGTCATGGCCGATCAGCAGGCCGATCCGGCCGAATTTGGTGTCGAAAACACCCCATTCGTCGCCCGGTTGCGCCCAGTTGTGATCGGTCGCGTCGAGGTGGGTCTTGCGGTAGCGGCCGATGACGCCCTGCGGGCCGACCAGCACCGCGCTGTTGTAGAGCGTGCCTGCGTCATCCTCGGCGAGGCCGGCGGCGATGTGGAGGTCGTGCCGGGCGGCGATGGCGACGAGCTTCGCCACGGCGGCGCCGTCGGGCGGCACCGCGCCCGGCGCGTCGAGGCCGGTGACGGCGCGCTCGGGGAATACGACGAGCTCCGCGCCCTCCTCGCGCGCGGCCTTCACCGCGAGCTCCTCGATGCGGGCGAGGTTCGCCTCCACGTCGCCGCCCGGCGCGAACTGCGCGACGGCGATGCGCGAACGGCGGCCCGGCGGCAGCGGGCGGTGGCCGTAGAGGGTGAAGAAGTCGAGCGGGTTCCACAGATAGGTGTTGGTCGGCAGCTCCATGTAGAGCTCCGGCCGGCGCTGCTCGAACACCTTCTCGCCGAGCACGCGGCGGGCGCGGGCGCGTTCGAGGTCGAGCTCGGCATAGGCGACGCCGTCGCCCGCGTCGATCACCGCCTCGATGGCGCCGTCCGGCCCGATGACGCAGCTGCCGCCGGAGAACTGCACGGTGCGCTCCAGCCCCCAGCGGTTGGCCTCGATGAGGTAGCAGCTGTTCTCGACGGCACGGGTGATCCAGTAGGGGGCCGGGGTGCGCTCGGCCAGCCAGTTGGAGATGTGGCAGATGATGTCGGCGCCGGCCAGCCCGACAAGGCGGGCGGTCTCGACGAAGTGGATGTCCATGCACACCAGCATGGCGATGCGGCCGATGGGCGTCTCGAACACCTGATGGCCGAGATCGCCCGGCGCCGACCATTTCGGCTCGGCGATGTAGGGGTGCGTCTTGCGGTGAGTGCCGACGACGCCCTCGGGGCCGACCAGCACGCCGACATTGTAATAGAGGTTGGTCGTGGGATCGACCTCGGGCATGCCGACGACGATGTAGCAATCATGCGCGCGCGCCACGTCGGCGAAGCGGTCGGTGGTGGGGCCGGGGATCGGCTCGACGAAGGGCGCGACCTCGGCGCGGTCGACCCAGCAATAGCCGGTGGTGCCCATTTCCGGCGTCACGATGAGCTTCGCGCCGGCCTCCGCGGCCTCGGTGACCATCTCGATCAGGCGCGTGATGTTGCGCTCCTTCTCGAACATGGTGGGCTCGAACTGGACGGTGGCGACCTTGAGCGGCTTCGTCATCGGCTCTCTCCGGACGGAAGGGGGCGTTCGGCGCCCGCACGGTCAGGCGGTCGCGCCGGGAATGGGTGTCGGGCGGTCTTCGGGGCGAGGCCCGCCGGGCGTCCCCCTCCCCGGCGGGGAGAGGGAGCTGGGGCCCCGGAGGTCAGCCCAGATAGGACTTCAGGATCGAGGCGCCCATCGTGTATTTGGGATCCACCATGTTGCCGAGGCGCACGCGCCCGCACTGGGTCAGCAGCATGTAGGCCTCCACCTCGTCGAAGCCGTAATCGGCCGCCATCCAGCGGATGAGGTCGCGATAGGCCATGCGGGTGGCGTCCTCCATCGGGCGGGTCGAGCCGATGGACATGATGAAGTCCTTGGTCTCGAGGCGGGGCGTGTGGACGCTCCAGCCCTTGATGAGGTCGATCTGGATCGTCGTGACGGTGGGATGCTCCAGCGCCACGCCGCACAGCTCGCCATCGCCCTGGGTGGCGTGGCAGTCGCCGAGATAGAGCAGGCCGCCCTTGGTGTTCACCGGCAGGTAGATGACGGCGCCGACGCCGACGTCCGGCAGGTCCATGTTGCCGCCGTAATAGTCGGGCTGCAGCGAGGTGATCGCCTCGATCTCCGGCGAGGTGCCGATGGTGCCGATGAACGGCACATAGGGAAGGGTCAGCTTGTCGCTCCACTTCGTGCCGGTCTCGGCGTCGACGTGCAGCTTCTTCACCTTGATCGGCAGCGGCGCGTTGAGCATCGCCGTGTCCTTGGTCGGCACGAGACCGCCGAACTCCGGCATGATCAGCGTGGTGCCGCGCGGCTGCGGGCCGCGGGGGACGATGGACTTGATGTAGACGGCGAGCGTGTCGCCCTTCTCGGCGCCGTTGACGAAGATCGGGCCGTTCTGCGGGTTGAGATAGGGGAAGTTCAGGATCTCGAGCGGGTTGTCCGTCTCGTGCTTGATCTTGCCCTCGAAGGCGTCGTGCGTCTCGGCGGCCACCACCGCGCCGGGATCCACCTTCAGCACGGGATCGACATAGGGGCCGTAGACGTAGTGGTACGTGCCCTGCTCCGCCTCGGTGATGGTGTGGGAGGCGCCCGCCTGGCCCTTGGCGAGGCCTTTGCGAGCCATGATGGAGTTCTCGAGCCAGGACATGATGTTCTCCTTGAAGCTGGCTATCCCGAAACAGGCTGTCTCGATCAGACGGCGAGGTGGCGCCGCATCGCTTCGCCGTCGGCGAGCTGTTCGCGTTCGAGCTCGGCGACGATGCGGCCCTTGTCCATGACGTAGCAGCGCTGGGCCATCGCCCGGATCATGTCGATGTTCTGCTCGACGAGGACGATGGTGACGCCGGTGTCCTTGTTGAGCTGCACCATGATGCGGGCGATGTCCTGCACGATGTTGGGCTGGATGCCCTCGGAGGGTTCGTCGAGCAGGATCAGCGACGGATTGGCGACCAGTACGCGGCCGATGGCGAGCTGCTGCTGCTGGCCGCCCGACATGGTGCCGGCGCGCTGCGACCAGCGTTCCTCCAGAATCGGGAAATAGCCCAGTACCCGCCGGCGGTCCGCCTCGGTGACGCCGCCCGCCCGCATGCCGCCGACGGCGATGTTCTCGCCGACGGTGAGGCGCGGGAAGACGTCGCGGCCCTGCGGCACGTAACCGATGCCGAGCCGGGCCCGGCGATGGGGGGAGATGTGCTCGACCGGCTTGTCGCGGTAGACGATGGAGCCGTCCATGGCCGGGACGAGGCCGATGAGGCTTTTCATCAACGTGGACTTGCCGACACCGTTGCGCCCGATCACCGCGACGATCTCGCCCTCGCGGACCTCGAGGTCGAGGCCCTGCAGGACAGGCTTGCCGCCGTAGCCGGCCCGCAGGCCGAGGGTGGAGAGCATGATTTCCTTACGCATGGAGGCCCCCCGGCTGCTGATGGGCGGTGGCATGGGCCGTCGTCTGCCCGAGATAGATCGCGGCGACTTCCTCGTCGGCGACGATGTCGTCGATCGAGCCCTGGGCGAACACCTTGCCCAGATGCAGCACCGTCACCTTGTCGGCGACCTGCCGCACGAAGGCCATGTCGTGCTCGACGGCGAGCACCGTCATGCCGTCGGCGTTCAGGCGCTTGATCATCTCGCCGGTGGCATGGGTCTCTTCCGGCGACATGCCGGCGGTCGGCTCGTCGAGCAGCAGGAGGCGCGGCTTGAGGCTGATCGCCATGCCGATCTCCAGCCACTGCTTCTGGCCGTGGCTGAGATTGCCGGCGAGGCGCCGCGCATCGCCGGAGAGGTTCAGGAAGGCGAGCAGCCGGTCGATCTCCTCCGCCAGCGTGGCCGGCTCGTAATGGTGCTGCATCGCGATTTCGAGGTTCTGCCGCACGCTCAGCGCCTTGAAGATGCCCGGCACCTGGAACTTCACGCTCATGCCCCGGCGGATGCGCTGGAAGGACTTGAACGCGGTGATGTCCTCGCCGCCGAACAGGATCGAGCCGCTGCTCGGCAGGTGCTCGCCGAGGATCAGGCGGAACAGGGTCGACTTGCCGGCGCCGTTCGGGCCGATGAGGCAGTGCACCTCGCCGGTTTCCAGCACCAGATCGACATTGTTGGTGACGTGCAGGCCGCCGAAGCGCTTGTTGAGGGCACGGGTTTCGAGGAGCGGCATCAGGCGTCTCCCGGCTGGCGCTTGGCGAAGGGGCGGGCGACGAGCCTGGCGAGCGCGAAGATCAGGCCGCTCGGCGCGAGCAGCACGGTGACCACCAGCATGGCGCCCATCACCACCAGCGCGTACTGGCTGCCGTGGATGGTCAGTGCCTGGAACACGGCGAGCACGGTGACGGTGCCGATCAGCGTCGTCGTGAGGTCCGAGCGGCCGCCGACCGCCACCCACACGATGGGCAGCGCCGCGGCGGTCATGCCCATGCTGGAGGGCGTGATGTACTGGCCCCAGCTCGTGTAGAGCACGCCCGACAGGCCGGCCAGCGCCGCGCCGATGACGAAGGTGCCGAGCTGGTACTTGCGGATGTCGTAGCCGAGCATCTCGGCACGCTCGGGATTCTCGCGGATGGCGACGAGAATGTTGCCGAAGGACGAGTTCACCAGGATGCGCAGGCCGAGATAGACTACGACCAGCAGCCCGAGCACGACATAGTAGAGCTGGACGTCCGGGAACAGCACGATGTCGCCGCCGGGCCAGGGAAGGGTGAGCGGCGGCATGTTGCTCATGCCGTTGAAGCCGTTGAGGCGGGCGGCGCCGATGCGCCATTCCGGGCCGGCGGTCTGGGCCATGAAGCGCTCCAGCACCAGCGTCACCGACAGGGTGACGATGCCGAGGAACACGCCGGAGATGCGGCCGAAGAACAGGAAGTAGCCGAGCAGCGCCGCGAACAGCGCCGCGATCGCCACCGCGAAGACCAGCGCCACCAGGGTGAAGCCGTAAGCGGCGCCGAAATTGATGGTGAGGATGCCGTAGCTGTAGCCGGCGATGCCGAAGAAGGCCGTCTGCCCGAAGCTGAGCGAGCCGCCATAGCCCCAGATGAGGCACAGGCCGAGCGCCATGAAGATCCAGGTGAAGAAGTAGACGGTGTTGCCGACCGTGTAGCCGTCCGAGAACAGCGGATAGGCGCAGGCGCCGGCCAGCACGACGAGGAAGCCGACCCAGAAGGCCGGGCCTCGGCCCAGCGTCTGCGGGCCTTCCAGGCGGCGGAAGAAGCGGGAGAGCGCGTTCATTGGTGTCCTTCTCGTGTCCTGTCAGGCGCGCTCGCGCAGGAGGAAGCCGGAGATGCCGCGCGGCAGGACGCGGATGACGATGATGACGGCGATGAGCAGGCCGATCTGTCCGGCGAGCTGGCCGTACCAGGAGGTCATGGTCGCCTTGACCACGGCGAGCAACGCCGCCGCCGGGGCGGTTCCCAGGAACACGTCGGCGCCGCCGACGACCACCGTCACGAAGGCTTCCATGATGAAGGTGGTACCCATGGTCGGCACCAGCGTCATGGTCGGGGCGTAGAGGCCGCCGGCGAGGCCCGCCAGACCCGCGCCGAGGGCGAAGGTCAGGCTGTAGACAAGGCGGGTGTCGACGCCGAGCGCGGCCGCCATGTGCGGCACCTGGATGGTGGCGCGGGCCATGACGCCGAAGCGTGTCCAGTTGAACAGGGCGTAGAGCGCCGCCAGCACGAGCACGGCCATGCCAAACAGGACGAGGCGGTAGACGGAATAGGAATAGTCGCCGACCTGGAAGCTGCCGAAGGGCGTGCCGACGCCCGCCATGGTCGAGCCGAGCAGGATCAGCGTGCCCTGCGTGCCGATGAGGCTGAGGCCCCAGGTGGCGACGATGGTGTCGAGGGGCCGGTCGTACAGATGCCGGATGACGAGGATCTCCACCAGCGCGCCCACCGCCGCCGAGACCAGCGCGCCGATGACGACGGCGACCGGCAGCGGAATGCCGGCATGGACGGCGGAGACGGTGACATAGGCACCGCACATGATGAATTCGCCGTGGGCGAGGTTGATCACGCCCATCATCCCGAAGATGACGGCGAGCCCGCAGGCGGACAGCACCAGGAAGGCGAAGGCGTCGCCGAACTGGTAGAGGGCGGAGAAGGCGAGAGTTCCGACATCCATCGGCGAGCGGCCCTATGCTAGAAGGAAAAGGTTGCCCCGGCACTGAGGGGGTCGGCCGGGGCAACGCACGGGACGGCCGCGTCGGCGGCAGCCCGTGAAGCGGTCGAAGCGCGATCGGCGGACCGATCGCCGCGCCGGAGACCGCCGGTCAGGCTTTCCGACCGGCGGGTTGTTCCGGCTGCCGGCTCAGGGCTTCGGCGGCGGGTTCGAGGGCGTGTACTGCGCGCTCGGGTCGCTCTTGGTCAGGTCGCAGCCGGCCTCGCCCAGCCAGTAGGGCTTGATGTCCTGCCACACCTTCGGGAAGGAGATGGAGTGATCCTCGCTCACCTTCGCGAGATAGATGGTGTGGGACATGTGCTGGCTCTTCGGGTCGATGCAGACCTTGCCCTCGGGGGCGTCCATGCACACGTCGCCCTTGGCGATCTCCTTGCGCAGCGCCTCGCGGTCGGTCGTCCCGGCCCGCTCCACCATCTGCTTGTAGAGGTAGACGGCGAGGTAGGAGTTCTCCATCTCCTGGTTGATATAGGGCTCGTTCGGGTACTTGGCCTTGAACTTGGCGACGAACGCCTTCGATTCCGGCGAGTCGATCTCTTCGATGTAGTTGGTGGTGACGTACATGTCCTTCAGGGATGGCGGCTTGAAGCGCTTGTGCTCGTAGCCCTGGCCGACATTCACCGAGGAGGCCATCGGCAGGCCGACATTGGCGGCGGCGGCCTGCTCGTAATAGGAGGCCTGCGCCGTGCCGACGAGCAGCGTCACCACGAAGTCGGGCTTGGCCTTCTGGATGTTCTGGATGTTCTGCGAGAACTGCGACACGCCGAGCGGGATGAAATCCTCGCCGACCATCTCGCCGCCGTTCTCCTTGACGATGTTGCGCACCCACTCGGCCGAGATCTGGCCGAAATTGTAGTCGGCGGCGAGCGTGTAGACCTTCTTGCCGTACTTCTCCATCATCCACGGGATGAGGGTGGAGAACTGCTGCTCGGGCACCGCGCCGGTGACGATCATGTTGGCGTCGCAGACGCCGCCTTCATACTGGTTGTTGTAGAAGGCCAGGCCGTTGAACTGGTTCACGATCGGCCGGTAGGCCTCGCGCGAGGCCGAGGAGAAGCCCGCGAACACGGCGTCCACCTTGTCGCGCTGGAGCACGCGGCGCATGAACTCCTGATAGCGCGTGTTGTCGGACTGGGTGTCGTAGATCACGAGTTCCAGCGGGCGGCCGGCGATGCCGCCGGCCTTGTTGATCTCGTCGGCGGCGAGCTGGATGGCGTTCACCTTGCCGTTGGTCACGGCGGCGAAGTCGCCGGACTGGTCTTCGAGCACGCCGAGCTTGATCGGGTCGGCGGCGAGAGCAGGGGTGAAGCTGTGGGCGGCGCCGAGCAAAAGCGTCCCCGTGAGGGCCGCGGCACGCAGCCCCCGCATGGTCTTCCCAGTCATTTTCTTCTCCTGTGAAAGGTTATCGTCTTTCCGAGCTGCGCTCCGCGAGGAGCGGTCGCATCGGTGGGTCGAGGGCTTCCGCCCTCGTCTTCATGAAAGCCTCGCAGTAGTCTTCGAGAGTCAGCCGCGAGCGCATGCTTTCGCGACGGAGCCACTCATAGGCTTCGTCGTCATCGACGCCCGTGTCCTTCATGCGGGCGATGATGGCCTTCACCACCGCGCGGCGGCCACGCCGGCGGCGATCCATGTCGTCGAGCCGCGACCGGAGGTCGCCGCGCAACAGGAACTGGTTGATGCCGAGGAACAGCGCGGTGTAGACGGCGGCACCCTGCACGGGCTTGCGCAGGAACGCCGTCGCGCCGAGGTTGACGAGGTGCTTGAGCCGGCTCGGCGCCTCGACGCCGACGAGGCCGATCACCGGCACCGGCGGCTGGCGGGAGCCGGCATCGATGTCGAGGGCGACGGGATTGTCGAGATCGCCGTCGACGAACAGGATGTCGCGCTCCGCCTGCAGGGCGCCGAGATCGATGTCGGCGCGCCCGTCGACGAGCGCGGGAAAGGTCGCGCTCACGCCCAGCTTGCCGAGGGTGGTGTGCAGCGCTTCGACGGCCGTGAGATTGGACGTGACGATATAGGCCCGGCCGCCGTTGAAGTTCTGGAGCAGTCGAGGAGCCATCACTTTACCACTCTCAGTGAAGAGTTGCGGGCAGCGACCGCATAGCGCGGCGACGACTGGACGAGATAAGGGTCCGGACGGACCGGGCCGGGCGCCTCGACGATCAGCTCGAAGCGCGAGGCAGCGTTTGAAATCCCGATTCGCGGCGTCAGATGGGCGTGCAGCGTCTGCGGGTCGATGTGCACCTCGCCCTGCGGGGCGAGGAGATGCTGGCGCGTGGCGGCTTCCTTCACCGCCTCGACGTCGTCCGTGCCGGCCTCGGCGAGCGCGAGGACGAGCAGCTTCATCGCGATGTAGGAGGCTTCCGCGTCGGCGGAGGTGGAGGGGCCCTCGGGGAAGGCCGCGCGATAGGCACGGGTGAAAGCCTCGTTGGTCGGCGAGGCGAGGGAGGAGAAATAGACGCTGCAGCTCAGGTGCCCGTCGACCGCATCCGTGCCGATCTCTTCCAGCTCCGGTTCGGACAGCGTGCAGCTCGCCACCGGGATGACGCGCGGCTGGTCGATGCCGCGGGCATTGCAGGCGGCGCGGAAGGCGCGGAAGAAGGCGTAGTTGCTGGTGCCGATGAGGTTATTGAAGACGAAGCTCGGCCGGGCTTCGAGGATTGCCTCGACGACCTGGTCGATCTCGGTGTCGCCGACCGGCACGTAGCGCTCGGCGAGGACCCGTGCCCCGCGCGCGGTCATCGCCTCACGGAAGATGCGGGTGTTCTCCCAGGCCCAGATGTAATTGGAGCCGATGCAGAAGGCGCTCGACCCGACATGGGCCAGCATGTGGTCGACGAGCGGCAGGACGTGCTGGTTCGGCGAGGCGCCGGTGTAGATGACGTTGTTGGAGCTCTCGAAGCCCTCATAATGCGAGGGGTACCAGAGCAGCGCGTCGTGCTTCTCGAAGCAGGGGATGACCTCCTTGCGGCTGGAGGAGGTGTAGCAGCCGACCACGTGCCGCACGCCCGACTGCAGCAGGTCGCGGCTGAGCGCGGCGTAGCTGGCGAGGTCGCCGCCCGGATTGACCACGACGGGTTCGACGGAGATGCCGGGCGCGACCTGTTCGGCAACCGCCAGCAGCGCCCCGTTCAGCATGGAACGGGCGACGACGCTGTAGGGTCCGGTGGTCGAGAACATGACCCCTATGCGGTAGTGCTTCGACACCCTGCGCTCCGACCAAAACAAAAAACGCCCGCCGGCCTTTCGACCGTGGGCGTCGTTGCCACCAACCCGCAATGCCGATCGGCACCGTCGTTGGAAATGTTCACCGAAATTGCCGCGACATTGGGCATCCTTGCCCGCCGCTCGTTTCTTAGGCTCGCGTGAAGCCGCGCCTTTGTCAAGCGCTTTTCCTGTCCGTCACAGGCGGGTGAATAACTCGGCCCCGGCCGGCTGTCACCTGTCCGTCGCAAGGGTTCGGAGGGTGGTGACGGGGTGTGTCCCTGGTGAGGGTTTCACCCGGAGCGCCGGCAGCGGATCCTTCCGGTAAGATATGGACGCACGATGTGAACGAAACGGCGTCTTCGCACTTGATAGAGCACAGGCGGACCCGCCGGGAGGAAGTTGCCGGAGGCAACGATGCCATTCCCTAGCGTATCACATCGGGGTGTTGTCGCCCGCACGGGTTGTCGTGGCGTATTTCAGGCTTGCGGGCCGGATGGGAACGGCTCGCGAGGCCAGGATTCAAAGTCGTCCCTTAGGAACCATCAAGACGTCGATAGCTGGAGTCTGCCGGTTGATCCGCATCAATCCTGTCGATGTCGGATCATGAAACAATGAAGACAATAAAATCGGGAGGTTAACATGAAGGCACGTGACGTGATGACGTCGCCGGTGATCACGGCGAAATCCACCGACCTCGTGGTGCACGTGGCGCGGCAACTGCTCGACAACCGTATCAGCGCCGTACCGATCGTGGACGATGGCGGAGAGGTGGTGGGCATCGTCAGCGAGGGCGACCTGCTGCGCCGCGCCGAGGCGGGGACCGAGCGGCGGCGCTCCTGGTGGCTGGAGGCGCTGCTCGACGACAGCACGCTCGCCGCGGAATATGTGAAGGCGCATGGGCGCACCGCCACCGACGTGATGCGCCGGCCGGTGGTGACGGCCAAGCCCGACACGCCGCTCGACGAGATCGCCTCCCTGATGGAGGAGCACCGCATCAAGCGCATCCCCATCGTCGAAGGCGGCAAGCTGGTCGGCATCGTCAGCCGCTCCAACCTCATTCAGGCGGTGGCGCGCCGGAGCATGGGACTGGAGATCCCGCTTTCCGACAGCGCCATCCGCGAGCAGGTGATGACCCGGCTGCGCGAGCAGCCCTGGGCCAATACGTGGCGTCTGAACGTCACCGTGGATGACGGCGTGGTGAACCTCTGGGGCATCGCCAATGCGGATGCCGAGAGGCGGGCGCTGCGCGTCGTCGCCGAGACGACGCCGGGCGTGCGGGCGGTGAACGATCACCTGATCCGGGAACCGATGGGCGGTTGGGCATGATGGCTCGGGCCGCGGGGGCGCTCGTCCCCGTGGCGCCCATGCAAGGAGACGCACCATGTTCGCCCATATCCTCATCCCCACCGACGGCTCGCCGCTGTCGAACACCGCCGTGCAATCGGCCATGGCTCTGGCGCGCGACGCCGGCGCCAAGGTGACGGTGTTCACGGCGGTGGAGCCGTTCCGCCTCCTCACCTGGTCCTCGTCGCAGATCGAAGCCACCCGGGCCGACTATGAACGGCAGGCGCATGCGACGGCGGGCGAGTTCCTCTCCGCCGCCGAGCAGATCGCCCGGCAGTTCGGCGTGCCCTGCGACGTGGTGCAGGTGGAGAGCGACGACCCCTGGCGCGCCATCGTCGAGACCGCCGATGCCCGCGACTGCGACCTGATCGCCATGGCCTCGCACGGCCGGCGCGGCGTCGCGGCGCTGGTGCTGGGCAGCGTGACGCAGAAGGTGCTGACGCATTCGACGGTGCCGGTCCTCGTCTATCGCTGACGCCCGGCGCGGGAGGCCGCGATGGTGTTCGCCGACCGAAGCGATGCCGGGCGCCGGCTGGCGGCCGCGCTCCTGCCCTACCGGACGAAGCGCCCGGTGGTGCTCGCCCTGCCGCGTGGCGGCGTGCCGGTGGCGGCGGAGGTGGCGCGGGCGCTGGCGGCCCCGCTCGACCTCGTTCTCGTGCGCAAGATCGGCCTGCCCTGGCAGCCGGAGCTCGCCATCGGTGCGGTGGTCGACGGCGCCGAGCCGGTGATCGTGCGCAACGAGGAGATCATCGCGCATGAGGGCGTGGGCGAGGCGGAGTTCCAGCGCGTCTGCCGTCGGGAACTGGCGGAGATCGAGCGCCGCCGGGCTCGTTATCTCGGGGCCCGCGAGCGGGCGGAAATCGCCGGGCGGGTGGTGATCATCGTCGATGACGGCATCGCCACCGGCGCCACGGTGAAGGCGGCGCTGCGGGCGATCCGCCGGCGCGGGCCGGCGCAGCTGGTGTTGGCCGTTCCGGTCGCCCCGCCCGAGGCGGTGGCCGAGCTGCGGCCGGAGGTCGACGATCTCGTCTGCCTGGAGATGCCGGAGCGTTTCGGCGCGCTCGGGCATTTCTATCGGGATTTCGGCCAGCTCGGCGACGAGGAGGTGATCGCGACGCTGGCGCGCTTTCCCGTCCGTCCGCCGTCGCCCGCCTGAAGGGCGGCGCGGGGCGCGGTGGTTTTCATCTGGCCGTCGGCGGCGGGGCGGGTAAAGATCGTCGCCGTTCGGGCGATCGGCGAGGATGCCGGCGGCCCTTGCGGTCGCGGGGATGGGATGGCCGATTTCAACTGCCTGTACAGCCATGGCTTCCTGCGCGTCGCCTCCTGCGTGCCGAGCGGACGCGTCGCCGATCCGGCCTTTGCCGCCCGCGCGCATCTGGAGCTGGCGGCGCAGGGGCATGCGCGCGATGTCGGGGTGATGCTGTTCCCGGAGCTGGGGCTGTCCTCCTACGCCATCGACGACCTGCTGCTGCAGGACGCGCTGCTCGACCGGGTGGAGGCGGCGGTGGGCGATCTCGTCGCGGCCTCGCACGATCTCTATCCGGTGCTCGTCGTCGGCGCGCCGCTGCGCCGTGAGGGACAGCTCTTCAACACCGCCCTCGTCATCCATCGCGGCGCGCTGCTGGGAGCGGTGCCGAAGAGCTACCTGCCCAATTACCGCGAATTCTACGAGCGGCGGCACTTCGTCCCCGGACTCGGCCAGCGCGGCGGGACGATCAGGGTCGCCGGGCAGGAGGTGCCGTTCGGGACCGACCTGCTCTTCCGCTCGCGGGGCAGCGTGCCCTTCACCTTCCATGTGGAGGTCTGCGAGGACATCTGGGTGCCGCTGCCGCCCTCCACGCGGGCGGCGTTGGCGGGGGCGGAACTGCTGCTCAACCTCTCGGCGAGCAACATCACCATCGGCAAGGCGCGTCACCGCCGTCTGCTCTGCGCCAGCCATTCGGCGCGATGCATAGCCGCCTATGCATACTCCGCCGCGGGGCCGGGGGAATCGACGACCGACCTCGCCTGGGACGGTCAGGCAGCGATCTTCGAGAATGGCGACGCGCTCGGCGAGAGCGAACGCTTCCCGGCCGGGCCGACCCTCGTCGCCGCCGATATCGACCTCGAACGCTTGCGTCAGGAGCGCATGCGCACCAACACGTTCGGCGACTGCGTGCGGGAAGAGGGGACGGGCGGTTTCCGCACCGTCGGCTTCGTCCTCGACCGGCCAGCGGCGGCGGTTCCGCTGGAGCGGGTGATCGAGCGCTTCCCCTATGTGCCGGCGGACGCCTCGCGCCTCGCCGAGGAGTGCTACGAGGCCTACAACATCCAGGTTCAGGGGCTGGCGCAGCGGCTTGCGGCGACGGGCGTCCGGCACGCGGTGATCGGCGTTTCCGGCGGGCTCGATTCCACCCAGGCGCTGATCGTCGCGACGCGGGCGATGGATCGCCTCGGCCGGCCGCGTTCGGATGTGCTGGCCTACACGCTGCCCGGCTTCGCCACCTCCGATGCCACGCGCGCGAATGCGCAGGCGCTGATCGCCGCGCTCGGCGTGACCGGGGGCGAGATCGACATCCGGCCGGCGGCGCGGCAGATGCTGGCGGATCTCGGCCATCCCTTCGCCAGGGGCGAGCCGGTCTACGACGTGACCTTCGAGAACGTGCAGGCGGGCCTGCGCACGGACTACCTGTTCCGGCTCGCCAACCGGGCCGGCGGGCTGGTGGTGGGCACCGGCGACCTCTCCGAGCTGGGGCTCGGCTGGTGCACCTATGGCGTCGGCGATCACATGTCGCATTACAATGTGAACGCCTCCGTGCCGAAGACGCTGATCCAGCACCTGATCCGCTTCGTCGCCGCCTCCGGAGACGTCTCGCCGGAGACGGCGGGGGTACTCGACGCGGTGCTGGCCACCGAGATCTCGCCCGAGCTGGTGCCGGCCGAAGCGGGAGCGGCGATCCAGTCGACGCAGCAGGTGGTCGGTCCCTATGCGCTGCAGGACTTCAACCTGTTCTACCTGACGCGCTACGGCTTCCGCCCCTCGCGCATCGCCTACCTCGCCGAGCGGGCCTGGGGCGATGTGGAGCGCGGGCGCTGGCCGACGAACATCCCGCCGGAGGATCGGCGGGCCTATTCCCGCGCCGAAATCCGCCACTGGCTGCGGGTGTTCCTGACGCGCTTCTTCGCCAACCAGTTCAAGCGCTCGGCGCTGCCCAACGGCCCGAAGATCACCGCCGGCGGCTCCCTGTCGCCGCGCGGCGACTGGCGGGCGCCGTCCGATGCGGGGGCGCAGCTCTGGCTCGAGGAACTCGACGCGGTCTTGCCGCCGGAGACGTAAACCGGTTCAGGCGCGGGCGACGATCCAGTCGGCGATGCGCGGCCATAGCTCGGCATGCGCCTGCCGGCCCGCGAGCACGGCCAGGTGCTGCAGCCCGACGCCGACTTCCGCGGGATGGGTGAGCACCTGCGTGTCGGCGTCGCCCATGCGGGCGAAGAACGGTTCGACGCTGGCGCGTGGGCCGATCTCGTCCGCCTCGTTGACCACGGCGAGAACGGGGAGCGCGAGGTCCGCCGGCCCGAGCGTGCGCCCGCCGAGGGTGAATGCGCCCCGGCGGAAACGGTCCTCCCGGTACAGTTCTTCGACGAGTTCATGGACCAGCCGGCCGGGCAGGGCCACCTCGTCCAGCGCCCAGCGCTCGACATGGATGTGGATGTCGAGCGCGGCCGGATCGCCGAGACAGAGGGCTCCGTCCATCCAGCGCGCCCAGAGGAAGGTGCCGGGTGAGAGCAGGGCGCAGGACTGGGAGAGCTGCGAGCCCGCTATGGCGTCGTCGCTCGGGGGGCGGCGCTCCTGCGCGACCACCATGTCGCGGAACGGGCTGGAACCCGGCTCGAAGCTCAGCGGCGCGCCGAGCAGCACGAGGCCGCGCGCGAGGCCCGGTTGTGCCGCGCAGGCGAGGGCGGCGAGCGTGCCGCCGAGCGAATGGCCGAGCAGGAAGGGAGCGGCGCCCATGCGGGTCGCGATCGCCTCGCGCGCGGTTGCAATGGCCCGAACATAGGCTTCGATGCCGGCGCTGCCGTCGCCATCCGCTGGCGGAAGCCATTCCAGCAGATGGACCCCGAACTTCCGGTCGAGGCAGAAGCGCACCGTGCTGACGGCCGGCGTCAGGTCCCAGATGTAGGGACGCTTGATCGGCGCCGGCACCATGAACAGGGCGGGGCCGGCCGTCTCGCCGGGATAATGCCGCAACCGCCAGTGCGGGCCGGAGGCCACCACCTCGAACGCGCATTCATGCGTGCCGAAGCCGAACAGGTCGAGCGTGCGTGCCTGCATGCCGCGCCACTGGTCCATGGCCGAGAGCTGGGTCGCGCGCAGCCCGGCGAAGAAGCGCGGATCGACCGGCGATGATGATGGGGGGCGGGGCATCAGAGCGGCACCCAGCGTTCGCCGTCCTTGACGTAGGAGCGCTTCACCGCGGCCCAGGCGATGCGGTGGGCGCGCTCCTCGCGGTCGGGTTCGCCCGCATGCGTGCCAAAGGCGTGGTTGAAGGCCTCACGATAGATGTCCTGAGCGTGGGCAGGCAGATGCGCGCGGACCGGCGGTGGCAGGTCGGCATTGGTCGCGTAAGGCATGGTGGACCTCCGCAATAGGTCTCGGCTGAGCTGTCGGCGGCACCTCTCGGGCGGCGTCCCGGTATCGTGCCGGGCTTCGCGCTCGCGAGCGTTGATGCAGGTCAGCGCGGCTCCGCTCGCAGAACCGGCGACAGGCTCAGCACGGGATCATGCCAGAAGGCGCGCCGGTCGGCGAGGAATCGTGCGGCGATCTCGTTGCCGCGCCGCACGGCCGCCACCGCCGGCGCGCCGCGCAGCAGGCCGTCGATGAGGCCGGCGGCAAAGACATCGCCCGCGCCGGTGGTATCCGTGGGGCGAGTGAGAGGCGCGACCGGCACGCCCGAGCGCCCGGCGTCGTCGCAGACCTCGACCGGCCGGGCGCCGTCCGTCAGCACCAGCGCCGACAGGGCCGGGCTGCCGATCTGGCGCGCCTGCCGCAAAGCGCCCTCGCCTGAAGGGAAGGCGTGGTCGGAGGCGGAGGCGACCAGTATCTCGGCCGGCCGGTGCTCGCCGGCCTCCAGCGGCACCTGTGCGACGACGCGCGTGCGCCCCGCCAGCTCCGCCAGCAGGCCCGGCTCCGCCCGGCGGACGTTCACATAGGCCATGTCCACCGTCGCCGGCGGCAGCGCGGTGAGGCGGCGGGCTTCGGTGGTTGCCGGCGCGAGGATGGTCCGTTCGCCGGAAGGGTCGATGAAGATCTCCAGCGGGATGGTCGGCGCCTCGGTGAGGCGCACATGCCGTACGTCGAAGCGGAGCCGCGACAACGCTTCGAGGCAGGCGCGGCCGGCATCGTCGGTCGAGAGCGTGGTGACGAGGGTCACGTGATGCCCCAGCGCCAGCAGCGTGGCGCCGGTGCCGAAGCCTCCGCCGCCGATGCGCAGCTCCGTGCCGCCATGAGTGACGCGTCCGCCGGCGGCAAGCGGGCCGGCGAGCCGCCAGAGGCGATCGACATTGATGCTGCCGGCGACGAGGACGTGCGCCATCAGGCCGCTCGGGAGTCGGTCGACGGAAGGGGCGTCACAGCCGGCCTTCCTCGAACTCCCCGCAGGAATAGCCGAGCAGCGACAGCCCCTCCTCGAGGAAATCGCCGAGCAGCGGCATGCCGAGGAGATAGCTTGCGGTGCGGGCGTTGTGGGCCTGTGTCGCCTCCTCGCGCACGCTGTCCCAGTCGCTCGCGTCGTAATCGTCGCGGCCGAGCCAGGCGAGGGTGACGAGGTCGATCTGCTCGTCCTCGCTCAGCGCGTCGATGAAGCCGGTCAGCTCCTCGACGACGGGATCGTCGCCGTGATCCTCCAGCACCTCGATGTCGTCGTCATCGGACGGGTTGGAGGCCGGATCGGGTTCGGTCACCTCGTCCTTGGCGTCGAACTCCTTCGCCTTGACGATGATGAAGCAGACCTTCTCCGGAGAGATGGTGAGCGGGGAATCGTCGTTGCCGTCGTCCTGCGTCGATTTCGCCTGCATGCTCCGTCTCCTGCTCCGGGAGGCTCTTTCATAGAGCTGAAGGACGATTGCCAAAGGCCGGCCATGAGGCAAGTCAATCCTCGGCCGGATCCCCCGCCCCGGTCCTCCGCTCCCGCAATCCGCCGTGCGGACTGGCAACGGATGGTCGGCGGAGGTTGTTCCGCGATCGTCGGCTATGGGCGGTGGCGAGGATCGCCAATCGCGGCGGCCGGCAGGCAGGCGATGCCGAGCTCGTCGAAGCGGGCGCGCGCGGCCTGCGCCGAGCCGTCGACGTCGATGCTGCGGCAGGCATCCTCGATCACCACGGTCTCGAAACCCACCCGCCGGGCATCCTCGGCCGAGTAGCGGACGCAGAAATCGAAGGCGAGGCCGGCGAGGAAGACGCGGCGCATGCCGCGCTCGCGCAGGTAGCTGGCGAGGCCAGTGGGGGTGCGCCGGTCGTTTTCGTAGAAGGCGGAATAGGAATCGATGGAGGGATGATAGCCCTTGCGCAGCACGAGCTGGGCATGGGGGATGTCGAGATCGTCGCGGAAGGCGGCGCCGCGCGTGCCCTGCACGCAATGGTCCGGCCAGAGGATCTGCGCGCCGTACTCGACGTCGATGGTCTCGAACGGCCGGGCGTCGGGATGGGAGGACGCGAAGGAGAGGTGGCCCGGCGGGTGCCAGTCCTGCGTGAGCACGACATGCGCAAAGCGGGCGGCGAGCCGGTTGATCACCGGCACGACCTCGTCTCCCCGGGGCACGGCGAGCCGGCCGCCGGGGCAGAAATCGTTCTGGATGTCGACCACCAGCAGCACGTCGCCGCTGCCGGGAATGAGTCCTTGGGTCACGACAGCGCCCTCGTTCCACCTGAGAGGCCGGCGCCGCAGGGCGGGCCGAGTCATCGCGCGAGCGTTGTGGAGAGGTTGAGCGCTGCAATCAAGAGGGGCAAGCGGCTGGAGGGCCGCTTGCATGCAAATGGAGCTTCGACCTTAGGCGTAGCGGGCGAGCGAGAGGTCGGCCGCCTCGATGTCGGGCTTGCGGCCGCTGACCAGATCGGCGAGCACGCGGCCCGAGCCGCAGGACATGGTCCAGCCCAGCGTGCCGTGGCCGGCATTGAGGAAGAGGTTGGGGTAGCGCGTGGGGCCGATGACCGGCGTGCCATCCGGCGTCATCGGGCGCAGGCCGCACCAGAAGGTCGCCCGGCTCTGGTCGCCGGCGCCGCCGAACAGGTCCTCGGCCGAGTGCTCCAGCGTCGCGCGCCGCGCCGGCGGCAGGTCGAGGTTGAAGCCGGCGATTTCCGCCATGCCACCGATGCGGATGCGGTCTCCCAGCCGGGTGATGGCGACCTTGTAGGTCTCGTCCATCACGGTGGAGACCGGGGCGCGGGCGGCGTCGACGATCGGCACGGTGAGCGAGTAGCCCTTCACCGGATAGACCGGCAGGTCGAGGCCGAGCGGCTGCACCAGAGCGGGAGCGTAGCTGCCGAGGGCGAGGACGTAGAGATCGGCGCCGACCTCGCCCGTCGCCGTTTCGACGCCGGTGAGCCGGCCATCCGCGACCTTCAGCCGGCGGATATCGACGCCGTAGCGGAAGGTGACCCCCAGCCCCTCGCAGAGCTTGGCCAGCGCGTTGGTGAACTTGAAGCAGTCGCCGGTCTCGTCGTCCGGCAGGCGCAGGCCGCCGACGATCTTTGAGGCCGCGGGAGCGAGACCGGGCTCGGCGGCGACGCAGCCGGCGCGGTCGAGCACCTCGAAGGGCACGCCGTCGGCCTTGAGCACCTCGATGTCCTTGCCGATGCCGTCGAGCTGTTTCTGGGTGCGGAACACCTGCAGCGTGCCCTGCATGCGCTCGTCATAGGCAATGCCGGTCTCCGCCCGCAGCGCCATCAGGCAATCGCGGCTGTATTCGGCGATCCGCACCATACGGCCCTTGTTCAGCGCGTAGCGGGCGGCGGTGCAGTTGCCGAGCATCGCCAGCATCCAGCGCCAGGTCGCGAGGTCCGCCATCGGACGGATGACCAGCGGGGCGTGCTTCATGAACAGCCATTTGACCGCCTTCACCGGGATGCCGGGCGCGGCCCAGGGCGAGGCATAGCCGGGCGAGACCTCGCCGGCATTGGCGAAGCTGGTCTCCAGCGCCGGGCCGGTCTGGCGGTCCAGCACCGTCACCTCGTGTCCCGCCTTGGCGAGGTAATAGGCGGAGGTGACGCCGATGACGCCGGCTCCGAGAACAACGATCTTCATGATGGCCTCTGGCTGGTTCTTTGGTGCGGCTCAGCGGTAGACGCGGTGGTAGCGCGTCCCGAGGCCGGTGAGGATTTCGTAGGAGATGGTGCCGGCATCGGCCGCGAGGGCCTCCAGCGTCTGGTGCGGACCGATCAGCTCGACGAGGCTGCCGCCCCGAAGCGTGCCCGGCGGCAGGGCGGTGACATCGAGCGTCAGGCTGTCCATGGAGACGCGCCCGGCGATGGGCAGGCGCACGTCGCCCAGATAGGCGGAGCCGCGATCGCTCAACGAACGGGGCAGGCCGTCGGCATAGCCGGCCGCGATGGTGGCGAGGCGCGTCTCGCCGGCGGTGACATGGGTGGCGCCATAGCCGACTCGCGCGCCGGCGGGGACGGTACGGGTCTGGATCACCCGCACGTCGAGGCGCACCACCGGCGTCATCGGGTTGGCGGTTCCGCCAGTCGGGGCGCCGCCATACAGCGCGATGCCCGGACGCGCGAGCGCGCCGTGATAGTCGTTGCCGAGGAAGATGCCGCCGGAATTGGCGAAGCTCAGCGCGACGCCGGGGAAGGCGGCCGCCACGCGCTGCATGGCGGCGAGCTGGTCGGCGTTCTGCGCGTTGTCGGGCTCGTCGGCGCAGGCGAGATGGCTCATGAGGTAAAGCACGCGCACGCCGGCGAGGCGCGCCGGATCGGCGGCGAGGGCTTCCGCCTCCTCCGGCGACAGGCCGAACCGCGACATGCCGGTATCGAACTGCAGCAGCGCGGGAAGTTCGGCGCCCCGCGCGCGGGCGAGGCGCGACCAATCGTCGATCTGGTCGAGGCTGTTCAGCACCGGGACGACGCCGGCCTCCGCGCAGGTGCGCTCGGCGCCGGGCTGAAGGCCGCTGAGCACATAAAGGCGGGCGTCCGCGCCAAGGGCGGGCTTCAGCGCCAGCGCTTCGGAAAGCTGGACGACGAAGAAATCGCGGCAGCCAGCGGCATAGAGGGCCGGGGCCACGCGAAGGGCGCCGAGACCGTAGGCGTCGGCCTTGACCACACCGGCGACCCGGGCGGGAGCGGCGCGCTGCTGCAAGGCGCGGTAATTGGCGACGAGCGCGCCGAGATCGATGGTCAGGATACCCGGCGCCGTGTCGGTCGCCTGCCGTTCCGAAATCTCGCCGAACATCCGTCCGTCCCCGTCCTGCCGACATCCCGGCCGGCGTCGCCAGCCGACGCCCCTTGCCGAACGGAGGGAGATTGTAGTGCAAGGATCGCGCAAAGGGCGGTCGATACGTGCATGTTTGTTTCAACGAATACTTTTCTATGCAAGGATCGACGATCTTTTCGTTGAATCCGTCAGAGGCTCCCGTGAGCGCGCTCGACGCCATCGATCGCAACATCCTGCGCCTGCTGCGCCTCGACGCGCGCATGCCGACGGCGAAGATCGCCGAGGAGGTGGGGCTTTCCGCCTCGACCTGCCTGCGTCGCATCAGGCTGATGGAGCACAGCGGCGTCATCCGCGGCTACACGGCGCTGGTCGACCATTCCGCGCGCGACGCCGCGATGGCGGTGATCATCAACATCACGCTGGAGCGCCAGACCGAGGATTATCTCACGCGCTTCGAGGCGGCGGTGCGCCGGCATCCGGAGATTCAGGAGTGCTACCTGATGACCGGCGGCGCGGACTACCTGCTGCGGGTCGAGGTGGAGAATGCCGCCGAGTTCGAGCGCATCCACACCGACATCCTGTCGACGCTGCCGGGAGTGTTGCGCATCCATTCCAGCTTTTCGATCCGCAACGTGCTGGCGACGCGCCGGCGGCCGAAATAGGCGGGAAGCTCGAGGGGCGAGTTGAGCGCGCCTCAGGAGAAGAGCGGCAGGATGTTCTCCAGCCGGTCGATCTCCAGATCGACGCTGTCGAAGCCGCCGCCGCTCGGCGTGTAGCCGACGACGTAGAGACTCGCCGCCCGCGCCGACAGCGCGCCCGAGCGGCTGTCCTCGATCGCCGCGACCTCCTGCGGGGGCAGCCCGAGCCGCGCGCAGGCGCACCGGTAAGGCTCGGGATCGGGCTTGCCGTTCGTCACGTCGTCGAGGCTAAGCGAGAAGGCGAGGGCGTCGGCGATGCCGAGGGCGTCGATATTGGCGTCCACGACGCTGCGGCTGGAATTGGAGACGCAGACCTGCGGCACGCCGAGCCTCGCCAGCGCGCGGATGGTGGCCACGGCGCCGGGAAGCGCGATCAGGCTGTTGCGATGGGCCACATAGTGGTCGTTGATGCGCGCCAGCCACTCGGCCTGCGCCACATCCGCCGGCAGGCGCGGCGCGATCTGCTTCCATACATTGCCCATATGGATGCCGCGAAACGCCTGGTCGGGCAGGTCGGAGATGTCCGAGCCCAGCGCCCGGCAGGCCGCGACGAGCGCGCGGTGGTGCAGGGGCTCGCTGTCGATCAGCGTACCGTCAATGTCCCACGCGACCGCGCGCAGCCGGCGAGCGCTCACGCGGCGTCCCTTCCGGCAAGGCGACGGTAGAGATCCCGATAGCGTGCATAGCCGGCGGCGTAGGCCTGTGCATGGGCAGGGTTCGGCTCCAGCGTCTCGTCCTGCTGGACGAAGCGGGAGATGCCCGCCCAGTCCGCCGCGCCGATGCCGACCGCCGCTGTCCAGGCCGCGCCGAGCGAGGATCCGGGATGTCCCTTCAGGCGATGGACGGGCTGCTGGAGCACATCGGCGATGATCTGCATCCACACGCGCGAGTTCGAGCCGCCGTCGGAGACCATGACGCGGGCGGCGGCATGCCCCATGTCGCGGAGCACTTCGACATGGTGGGCGCAGGCGTAGGCGTAGCCTTCCAGCAGCGCCCGCCACACATGGCCGATATCGTGCGAGAGGGTGAGCCCGTCCACAACGCCCCGCGCGGCGGGATCGTGGATCGGGGTCTTCTCGCCGAGGAAATAGGGCAGGACGGTCAGCCCTTCCGCGCCGGCGGGGCGGGCGTCGGCGAGGCGGTCGAGATGCTGGTGCAGGCTCAACCCGGCGCGCTCGGCGGCCGCCGCCTCGCCGCCGGCGAAGTTGCGCACGAACCAGTTGAGTCCCGAGCCGCCGGTCGACATGCACCCGTTGGGCATGAACAGGCCGGGGATGAGGTGATAGTCGAGATAGAGGCGCGGATCGGGCTTCACCTGATCGGTGGCGACGAGGATGTCGATGGCGCCGCCGAATTTGAGCAGGATGTCGCCGCGCCGGGTGACGCCGGCGCCGAGCGCCGAGGCGATCATGTCCGCCGCGCCGCCGATGACCGGCGTGCCGGGGGCGAGGCCGGTTTCGACCGCGCCTTCCGCCGAGACGCGTCCCATCACCTCATGCGAGGCGGTCTTGCGCGGGATGGCACCGCGCGGGATACGCGCCCAGGCGACGAGGTCGTCGTCGATCTCGTGGCTCGCCACGTCGACGAAACCGGCCTCCAGCGCCCAGTTCTGCTCCACCGCCCGCGCGCCGGTGAGGCGCCAGTTCACATAATCATAGGAGCCGAACACGGTGGCGATGCGCGCGAAGACGTCCGGCTCGTGTCGGGCGATCCAGCGCAGCTTGGCGGTGACGAGCTGCTGATTGATGCCGTTGCCGGCCCTGGCGATGAAGGCGGCCTCGTCGCGCTCGTCGCGCAGCTCGGCGACTTCCGCTCCGCAGCGCCCGTCGCTCTGCTGGATGGAGGGGCGAAGGAGCCCGCCCTGCGCATCCAGCAGCACGACCGCCGGCAGCATGCCGGTGACACCCACGGCGGCGATCTCGGCCGGGTCGATCCCGGCCGTGTCGATCAGCTCACGGGTGATGGCGCATACATTCGCCCACCATTCCGCGGGATCCTCCTCCGCCCAGCCGGCATGCTTCGAGGTCAGCGTGACCGGCCGCGAGACCACGCCCAGTATCTCCCCCGGAAGCCGGAGAAGCAGGCCGATGGTCGAGGTCGTGCCGATGTCGAGGCCGAGAACGCAGCTCATGAAGCAACCGGAAGGGAGGAGGGAGGGATCAGCGGATGGCGTTCACGACGTCCATGAAGCGGGACACGCGCCCCGCCTCGACCGGGTTCCAGGTGTTGCCGTCGACCTTGAAATGGGTGCCGATGACGACGCCGGAGGCGACGGAGAAGATGTCGCGGATGTTGTCGATGTTCACGCCCGTATTGGCGAAGATCGGCACGTCCTTGACGGTTTCGGCCACCTTCTTGAGGTGCGACTGGTCGGCCGGTTGGCCGGTGAGCGGGCCGGAGACGAGGATGGCGTCGGCGAGCGAGGAGAAGACGGCGCTCTTGGCGCGCAGCTCGATCGGGCGCTGGTCCAGCGAATGGGCGAACTCGGCGTTGATGTTGAAGAGCAGCTTCATATCGTCGCGGCGCAGGTCGTGGCGCAGGCGCGCCGCCTCGGCGGCGTTCGGCTCCCACAGGCCCATGTCGGAGGCGAACAGGCCGGTGAAGATCTCGCGCACGAAGGACGCGCCGGTGACCGCGCCGATGGAGACGCTGGCGACCGGATCCCAGAGATAGTTGACGCCGAACGGCACCTTCAGGCTCGGCTTGACCGCCTGGACGATGGCGGACATGGCGGCGATCGCGGCGGGCGAACCCTTGAAGACGTAGGGACGGTCGTTCTCGTTGCCGAACATGATGGCGTCGACGCCGCCGGCCTGCAGCTTCTCGACATCGGCCAGCACGCCCTCGATCAGCTTGTCGAGGCCACCGTCTGCGTCATAGAGCGGGGCGCCGGGAAGGGCCCCGATATGGGCCATGGCGATGACGACCTTCTTCTTGGCGCCGAAACACTCGAATACCATTCCAACTACTCCTTGGGGGACGGGACGCGCGCGGGGCGCATCAATCTGCGGGGGCCGGCGGCGCGATGCGCAGGTCGACGCGCGCGGCAGCGAGCGCGGCGGCGATGCGCGGGGGCGGTTCGGCATCGGTGACGAGGATGTTGATGTCGGCGAGGGCGCCGACCTGCACCAGCGACATGCGCTGGAACTTCGCGGAATCGCACAGCAGGATGCGCAGGCCCGACCGGCGCAGATAGACGCGCTTCATGTCGGTGTCCTCGAAGGAATAATCGAAGAAGCCGTCGGCGGTGACGCCCGAGGTGCCGAGCACGGCGACGTCGAACCACAGCTTCTCGAACTGGGCGATGGCGGTGGGGCCCCACACCGACATCTCCTCCGCCCGCACGCGCCCGCCGGCCACGTAGACCTCGGGCGCGCCGCCGTCGAGAAGGGCCGAGACGCGCAGGCTGTTGGTGAAGATCTTCAGGTGCCCGACATCGCGCAGATGGCCGGCCATGAGATAGGTGGTGGTGCCCACGTCGATGGCGGCGGTGCGGTAGCCGGCGACGAGGCTGGCGGCATAGGCGGCGATGGCGCTCTTGGCCTCGCTGCCGCGGCGCAGGCGCGCGTCGAAGCGCGGCTCCTCGCTGTCCATGGCGACGCTGGCCGGGGTCTCGGCGAGCACGGCGCCGCCATGCACGCGCACCAGCCGGCCCTCGCGCTCGAGCTCCAGCAGGTCGCGGCGGATCGTCATGTCCGACACCCCGAGCTCGGCGGCGATGGTGGTGACGCTGATCGAGCCGGAAAGCGCGAGCTGATCGAGAATGCGGGCGTGGCGCACATGCGAGAGCATGCGCTGGCGGTCCTCGCCAGCCGCGAGTTCGGCAACGGATTTGTCCTGGAAAGACACGTCGTCGGCCATCATTGCACCCTGCCTCGTTGCGATCCGTCGGAGATGAACGGATTCGCCGCGCGTCGGCCACTCCTCTCTAGCGCATCAATCGAACAAGATCAAACATCAGATTGTTCTTGATGTGCGATGATGTTCGGATAAAGTGCGCGTCGAACATAAGGAGCCGACCATGATCCCCACGACCGCCCCGACGCCTGTCTATCCCGAACTTTCCGGCCGGCTGGCCTTCGTGACGGGGGCGGCGACGGGGATCGGGCGGGCCATCGCCACGGCCCTGGCGCGCCAGGGCGTGCGGGTCGCGATCGGCGATATCAATCTCGCGGCGGCCGAGGACGCGGCGGTGGCGATTGGCGGCGGCGCCGTGGCGGTCCAGGTGGATGTACGCCAGCGGGCTTCGGTCGAGGCGGGGTTCGCCCGTGTGCTCGATCTGCTCGGCGGTTGCGACCTGCTGGTCGCCAATGCCGGCGTCTCGACCATGCAGGCGGCGCTGGAACTGACCGACGAGGAGTGGGACTTCAACTTCGACGTCAACACGCGCGGCGTGTTCCTCACCAACCAGATCGTGGCCCGGCATTTCGTGGCGAAGGGCAAGGGCTGCATCGTCAACACCGCCTCGCTCGCCGCCAAGGTCGGCGCGCCGCTGCTGGCGCATTACTCGGCGTCCAAGTTCGCCGTCCTCGGCTGGACGCAGGCGCTGGCCCGCGAGCTTGCCTCCAAGGGAATCCGCGTCAATGCCGTCTGCCCGGGTTTCGTGGCGACCGGCATGCAATCGCGCGAGGTGCAGTGGGAAGCGACGCTGCGCGGCGTGACCCCGCAGCGGGTGGTCGACGACTACATCGCCCAGACCCCGCTCGGCCGGCTGGAGCAGCCGGAGGACGTCGCCGACGTGGTGGTCTTCCTGTGTTCGGAGCAGGCCCGCTTCATGACCGGGCAGGGCGTCAACGTCACCGGCGGCGTCTACACGACCTGAGGTCGGGCGTGCTGTGCGAATGTGATCGGTTGCAGAACTGATCCGTTCGAATTAGTGCTTGCGATGTTCGTTTTTGTTCCACTACTATCCGCGAACTGCCGGTGCCCCGGCCTGGGAAAACCCTCCGGTGCTTCCCGCGCGACGGGGTGGTTCCCGTTCCGGGCAGAGGATTGCTGATGTCGTCGATCGAGCTCGATCATGTCTCCAAGCTCTACGCCAACGGCGCCTATGGCGTGCGTGACGTGGATCTTTCCATCGGAGAAGGCGAGTTCGTGATCTTCCTCGGCCCCTCGGGCTGCGGGAAGTCGACCACGCTGCGCATGATCGCCGGGCTGGAGGGCATCTCCTCGGGCGATCTGCGCATCGGCGGGCGGAGCGTGAACAACGTGCCCCCGCGCGACCGCAACATCGCCGTCGTGTTCCAGTCCTACGCGCTCTACCCGCACATGAGCGTGCGCGACAATATGGGCTTCGGTCTCAAGATGCGCGGCGTGGGCAAAGCCGTCATCGACGAGAAGATCCGCGAGGCGGCGGGCCTGCTCGGCCTCACCCCCTATCTCGACCGCAAGCCGGCGGCGCTCTCGGGCGGCCAGCGCCAGCGCGTGGCGCTCGGCCGCGCCATCGTGCGCGATCCCGTCGCCTTCCTTCTCGACGAACCGCTGTCCAATCTTGACGCGCAGCTGCGCGCGGAGATGCGGCTCGAGCTCGTGAAGCTGCACCGCCGGCTCGGCCGCACCATCGTCCACGTCACCCACGACCAGGTGGAGGCGATGACCATGGGCGACCGCATCTGCATCATGCGCGAGGGCAGCATGATCCAGGTCGGCAAGCCGCTGGAGGTCTACGCCAACCCGGTCGACACCTTCGTCGCCCGCTTCCTCGCCACGCCGCCGATGAACCTGATCCCCGCCCGGCTGGAAGGCCGGGGCGACGGGCTCGCCGTCATCGGCGACGGCCTCGACGTGCCGGTGCCGGACATGCACCGGACCGCCTATGCGCCGGTGGCCGGGCGCGAGGTGATCTTCGGGCTGCGTCCCGAGGACCTGCACGAGACGCCCCAGCCCGGCTGCGCGCGCATCGACGTCACCGTGGTGGCGATGGAGGCGCTCGGCGTTGAGAACATCCTCGTCGGCCAGATCGGCGGCGCGGGCGGAAAGCCGGTGGAGATCGCCGCCCGGCTCTCACGTCATTTCACGGCGCCGGTGGGGGCGAGCGTTCCGCTCTACCTCGATGCGCGGCCCATGCATCTGTTCGACCCGGAGACGACGCGGGCCTTTCCGCGTCCCGCCCTCCGCATCGTCAAATCCTGATCGAAGCGGAGGGGAGGCCATGCGGCGCGTCGCACTTCATCTCGGGTTGCTTCTGACCTGCGCCGTCATCCTCCTGCCCATCCTCTGGGTGGTCCGCACCAGCTTCCTGCCGGAGCCGCTGTCCTATTCGCCGGAGCTGATGCCGGCGGCGACGCTCGACAATTACGTCGCGCTGTTCACCTCGACCCGCTACGGCCAGTCCTACCTCAACAGCCTGATCGTCGCCCTCGGCTCGGTCGTGGTCGCGCTGCCCTTCGCGGCGATGACCGGCTATGCCTTCGCCCGCTTCAAGACCGGCGGGCGGACCGGGCGCTTCGCGGTGCTGGCGACGCAGATGCTGCCGCCGGTGGCGATCGTGCTGCCTGCCTTCGCGCTGCTGCGCACCGTCGGGCTCACCAATTCGCTGACCGGCCTGATCATCGTCTACGCGGCGGTGAACCTGCCCTTCCTCATCTGGATCCTGATGGGCTTCTTCGAGGGCATTCCGGTCGATCTCGAATGGGCGGCGCAGACGGATGGGGCGACCGCCTGGGGCGCCTTCTGGCGGATCGTGCTGCCGGTCTCGCTGCCGGGCATCGCGGCGGCCGGCGTGCTCGGCTTCATCCTGACCTGGAACGAGTTCCTGTTCGCGCTGGTGCTCAGCGGTCCGCAGACCGCCACCGTGCCGGTGGCGCTCGCCTCGCTTCAGACCTCGAACGGCGTGCAGATCGCTAAGGTCTCCGCCGGGGTGGTGCTCGCCGTGCTGCCGCTGGTGATCGCCTCCCGCTTCATCCAGCGCTTCATCGTCCAGGGCCTGACTTTCGGCAGCGTGAAGTGACGTCGATTGCGCCGCGCCCGGCCGGGCGCGCGCCAACAAGCGGGCGAAACAGTGCCCGTACCAGAGGAACAGGAGAACCAGATGCAGTTGAAGTGTAGCCTCAAGGCCGCCCTGCTCGGCGCCACCCTGCTGGCGGCGGCCGGTTCGGCGCACGCCCAGAACGTCACGCTGCGCGCCCTCATGGAGGACGTGCCGGAGACGCAGATCATCGAGAAGCTGCTGCCGGAATTCGAGAAGGAAACCGGCATCAAGATCGAGTTCGAGAAGATCGGCTATGGCGACATGCACGACAAGCTGGTGGCCCAGCTCGTCTCGCCGGAGAGCTACTACAATGTGCTGGAGGTCGATTTCCTGTGGGCCGGCGAGTTCCCCACCGCCGGCTGGCTGGAGGATCTGAACCCCTATATCGCCAAGTCCGGTTTCGACCTGAAGCCGTTCATCCCGTCCATGCTGGAACTGCTCGGCCAGACGAAGGACGCGACGCCGATCCTGCCCATGTACAACTACTCCATGGGCCTGATCTACCGGGCCGACCTGCTCGATGACGCCAAGGTCAAGGCCGACTACAAGGCCAAGACCGGCAAGGAACTCGCCCTGCCGAAGACGCTCGCCGAGTATGTGGAGCTCTCCAAGTTCTTCAAGGCCGGCGGCAATGTCGTCGGCGCCGCTATGCAGGCGCAGCGCGGCGATCCGAACGCCATGGAGTTCTCCAACTACCTGTTCTCCTCCGGCGGCGCCTATCTCGACGCCGGCCGCAAGGTGGTGCTGAACAGCCCGGAAGGGCTGACCGCGCTCAAGCTCTACGCCGACAACGTGCAGAACGGCGCCCAGCAGGGCGCGCTGTCGGCCACGCTCGACGACACGATGCGCCTGATGTGCGCGGGCAAGGCGTTCAGCATGGTCACCTACTGGTGGATGCTGCCGCAGCTCGACAACAAGGAGAAGTGCCCGGAAGTCGCCGGCAAGCTGGCGCTGTCGGTCATGCCCGGCGGCCATGGCGAGAGCGGCGGCTGGGGTTGGGGCATTCCGAAGAACACCTCCGACGAATCCAAGGCCGCGGCCTGGAAGTTCATCGAGTGGGTGCAGGGCAAGAAGGTCTCGATCGCCCGCGCGCTGGAAGGCCATGCGCCGGTGCGCTCGGACGTGTTCGAGGATGAGGCGGTGCTGAAGAAGTACCCCTTCTACAAGACCGGCCTCGACATCGTCGCCTCCGGCAAGTCCTTCCCGATCTTCGCCTATTCGGCGCAGTACGAGGACGTGCTGGGCGCCCAGCTCTCGCTGGCGGCCGGCGGCCAGGCCAAGCCCGAGGACGCGCTGAAGGCGGCGGCCGACGGCCTGACCCAGCTTCTCGCCAAATGATCGCGCTCTTCACCGACTGATCGCCTTGGCGGGCGCTTCCCCCGAAGTGCCTGCCGTCCGGCGCGCCGACCACCCCCTCGGTTCGGCGCGCCGGCTTTTCTGACCCCGACGAGACGGAAAGACGAGCATGCGCGTTCCGGCATTTGCGGATCGGGATTGGCGGACCGGCTGGGCCTTCGCCGCGCCGGGGCTGCTGACGCTCGCCGTCGTCATGGGCTTCCCGCTGGTCTATGCGGCGCTCATCTCGCTTTCCTCGCTGACGCTGCTCAAGCCGATGCTCCAGCCCTTCGTCGGGCTGAAGAACTTCGCCACCGTCATGGCCGATCCGCTGTTCTGGAGCGCGCTGTGGCTGACTATCAAATATTCTCTCGTCACCGTCCTCGGCGAGTTCGTCGTCGGGCTGGGCATCGCGCTGATGCTCAACCGCACGGTGACGATGAAGCCGGTCTATTTCGCGGTGCTGACCATCCCGATGGCGATGTCGCCGGTCAGCGTGGCGCTGATCTGGCGCATGCTGCTGCAGCCCAATCTCGGCATCGCCAACCAGGTGATGGAGAGCCTCGGCCTGCCGCGCATCGACTGGCTGGGCAATGCGGACCTCGCCCTGTGGACGATGGCGGCCATCGACATCTGGCAGCAGACGTCCTTCGTGGTGCTGATCCTCGCCGCCGGCCTCGCCTCGCTGCCGCGCGACCCCTACGAGGCCGCGGAGGTGGACGGCGCCACGCCGCTCCAGCAATTCTGGTACATCACCCTGCCGATGCTGCGGCCGGTGGCGGCGATCGCCGTCATCATCCAGCTCATCAACGAGTTCCGCACCTACGACCTGCCCTACATCCTCACCAAGGGCGGGCCGGGCAACGCGACCGAGGTGCTGAGCTTCTTCGCCTATCGCCGGGCCTTCCTCGGCCTCTCGCTCAACGAGGGCGCGGCCGCCGCCTTCGTGCTGCTGCTCATCGTGCTGGGCCTCACCATCCTGTTCTTCGCCACGCTGGAGCGGCGGCGCTAGCGCGGCCCGCGCTCACGGCTTCGCCCTTGTTACAGTTTCGCCCTTGTGCTGCGCGGCGTCGCCAGCAGCAGGCTGGTCTCGCTGCCGGTGATGCCGGGGATGAGGCGGATTCGCCGGAGCACGTGGTCGAAATCCGTCAGCGTCGAGGTGGAGAGTTCGACGACGAGGTCCCAGCGGCCGTTCGTCGTGTGAACGCTCGATATCTCCGGGAAGCCGCCGAGCGCCTGGATGACGCGGTCGGCCGAATGGCCTTCCACCTCCACCATCATGATGCCCCGCACCGGCAGCTCCACAGCGTCGGCGCGCAGGATGACCGTGTAGCCGATGATGGTGCCGGAGCGTTCCAGACGCTCCATGCGCGCGCGCACCGTCGCCCGCGAGACGCCGAGATCCAGCGCGATGTCCGACAGGCTGCGCCGTCCGTCGTGGCGCAGCAGGGTGATCAGTCTCTGGTCGAGATCGTCCACTGACGTTTTGTCCGAAGTGTCCGCCGTTTTGGCAAGAAGACCTATCATATCCGGCAATTTGGCCTGTTCAAACTGCCAGCGTCGTGTGCCGAAATGGTGGCGACACCAGATTCGATCTCCGGATCGCGTATTCGACGGGACATGATGACCGAACCCAGGAACACCCGCTGCACGCTGATCGGCGCCCCCATCCAGGTCGGGGCTGGGCATCTGGGCTGCGAGATGGGGCCGAGCGCGCTGCGCACCGCGGGGCTGCATACTGCGCTTGAGGAACTGGGCTACCGCGTCAGCGACCTCGGCAACGTCGTTCCCACCGACATTCCCGACCTTCGCCATCCCAACGGCGCGGTGCACCACCTCGCCGACATGGCGGCGTGGACGGCGCTGCTGGCCGAGGTGGCGTACCGCGAAAGCGAAGGCGCGATGCCGATCTTCCTCGGCGGCGATCACGCCCTTTCGGCCGGCACGGTGGCGGGCGTGGCGCGCCGGGCGGAGGAGGCGGGACGTCCGCTCTTCGTGCTGTGGCTCGACGCGCACACCGATTTCCATACGCTGGAGACCACGCAGAGCGGCAATCTGCACGGCGTGCCGATGGCCTATTTCACCGGCCGTGAGGGTTTCGAGGGCTATCTGCCGCCGCTGGCGGCGCCGGTCGATCCCGCCCGCGTCTGCATGATCGGCATACGCAGCGTCGATCCCGCCGAGCGCGAGGCGCTGGCCCGCACGGCGATCACCGTCCACGACATGCGCATGATCGACGAGCACGGCGTCGGCGTGCTGCTGCGCTCCTTCCTGGAGAAGGTGGCGGCCGAGGACGGAATGCTGCATGTCAGCCTCGACGTCGACTTCCTCGACCCGGACATCGCGCCGGGCGTCGGCACGACGGTGCCGGGCGGCGCCACCTTCCGCGAGGCTCATCTGGTCATGGAGATGCTGCACGACAGCGGCCTCGTCACCAGCCTCGATCTCGTGGAGCTCAACCCCTTCCTCGACGAGCGCGGCCGTACCGCGCGGCTGCTGGTGGACCTGACCGGCAGCCTGATGGGCCGCCGCGTTCTCGACCGCCCGACAAGGAGCTTCTGATGGTTCGCGCGCCCCACCTGAACATCGTGCCGTTCGTCAGCGTCGACCACATGATGAAGCTGGTGCTTCGGATCGGCGTTGAGACGTTCCTGAAGGAGCTGGCGGGCTATGTCGAGGAGGACTTCCGCCGCTGGGAGGTCTTCGACAAGACCCCCCGCGTCGCCGCGCATTCGGCGGAGGGCGTGATCGAGCTGATGCCGACCAGCGACGGGCAGCTCTACGGTTTCAAATACGTCAACGGCCACCCGAAGAACATGCGGGAGGGGCTGCAGACGGTGGTGGCGTTCGGCGCGCTCTCGGATGCGGGCAACGGCTACCCGATGCTGCTGACCGAGATGACGCTGCTCACCGCGCTGCGCACCGCCGCGACCTCCTCGCTCGCCGCCCGCTATCTCGCGCCGAAGGGCGCGCGCTGCATGGCGATCATCGGCAATGGCGCGCAGAGCGAGTTCCAGGCGATGGCCTTCAAGGCCCTGCTCGGCATCGACCGGCTGCGGCTCTACGATCTTGATCCTGCGGCCACCGCCAAATGCGCGCGCAATCTCGCCGGCCAGGGCTTCGCCATCGAGACCTGCCGCTCGCCCGAGGAGGCGGTGGAAGGGGCGCAGATCATCACCACCGTCACCGCCGACAAGCAGTTCGCCACCATCCTCACCGACAACATGGTCGGGCCGGGCGTGCACATCAACGCGGTGGGCGGCGATTGCCCGGGCAAGACCGAGCTGCACCCGGACATATTGCGGCGCTCCGACATCTTCGTCGAATACCCGCCGCAGACGCGCATCGAGGGCGAAATCCAGCAATTGCCGCCGGACTACCCGGTCAACGAGCTCTGGGAAGTCATCGCCGGCAAGCGGGAGGGGCGTCGCGACGCGCGCCAGATCACGCTGTTCGACAGCGTGGGCTTCGCCACCGAGGACTTCTCCGCGCTGCGCTATGTGCGCGACAAGATCGCCGGGACGGGCCTCTACGAGGAGCTCGACCTGCTGGCGGACCCGGACGATCCGCGCGATCTCTTCGGCATGCTGCTGAGGTGCCAGAAGGCGGTGGCGTAGGCCCGCCCCGCCACCGCTCTGCCGACATCCTGCCGAGTTCCGGTCGATCCGCCTGTGTGCGCCTCGTTCACGCCTCTCCAATCCGGCGCATGGCAGCGCTATCATGTCCGGGTGAGGCTGTGAGGATTCGTGCATGCGCAGGAGACGGAACGGGGGGCGCCCGACCATCGCGGATGTCGCCAAGCGCGCGGGGGTGAGTTCGATCACCGTCTCGCGGGCCCTGCGCGACCCCGAGCGGGTATCGCCGCAGCTGCGCCAGCAGATCGAGGAGGCGGTGCGCGCGCTCGACTATGTGCCGGACCAGCACGCCCGCGCGCTCGCCTCGGCCCGCACCGACGTCGTCGGCGTCATCATCCCGTCGCTGACCAACAACGTGTTCGCCGATGTGCTGCGCGGCATCTATGACGGCCTCGCGCAGACGAGCCATCAGGTGCAGCTCGGCAATAGCCGCTATTCCCCGATCGAGGAGGAGCGCCTGCTCGCCACCTTCCTCAGCCAGCGGCCGGCGGCCCTCATCGTCGCCGGTATCGACCAGACCGCGCGGAGCCGCGAGCTTCTGGAGAATGCCGGCTGCCCGGTCGTCCAGATCATGGAGCTGGACGAGGGTCCGGTGGACATGATGGTAGGCTTCTCGCACCGGGCGGCCGGCCATCTGGTCACCAGCCATCTGGTGGAGGCCGGCTACCGGCGCATCGGCTTCCTCGGCGCGCGCATGGACCCGCGCACCCAGCGCCGTCTGGAGGGCTACCGCGCGGCACTGATGGAAGCCGGCCTCTACGATCCCGACCGCGTCACCGCTACCCCGACCCCTTCCAGCGTGACGCTCGGCCGCGACCTGCTGCGCGACCTGCTCGCCCGCATGCCGGACACCGACGCGGTGTTCTGCATCAATGACGACCTGGCGCTCGGCGCTCTGTTCGAATGCCAGAGCGCCGCGCTCGCCGTGCCGGATACCATCGGCATCGCCGGCTTCAACGATCTGGAGATGATGGCGGCCGCCTGGCCGGCGCTGACCAGCGTGCGCACGCCGCGCTACGAGATCGGCAGCCGGGCGGTGCAGATGGCGCGCGCCGCCATCGCCGGCCGGCGCCCGGCCGAGCGCGTCGTCGATGTCGGCGTCGAGCTGCAGGTGCGCGCCAGCACGATGCGTCGAGGAAGCGCGCAGGTGCCGTCGCAGAAGGCGCCGGTCCGCGCCATCTGAGCGATCCGGCCGGAGCGGCGTTCTTTACAAGCCGATTTGATAGCGCTAACATTTTTCGACTTCATAACAAGAACAGTGAATCTGCCGCTCCTTGGTCCGGACAAATCTGGGCTGGAATCAAGGGGATGATCGGGAGGAAGACGGGTGTCTGTTAGCGCTGTCCTATCGGTGCGCGCGCGGCCATGAGCGGCGCGGCGTCCACTATTGCCCCCATCACTTCCCCTATCGTCGTGGTGATGGGCGTGTGCGGCAGCGGCAAGTCCAGCATCGGCCGGGCGCTGGCCGGTCGTCACGGCTGGTCGTTCCTCGAAGGCGACGACCTGCATCCGCCCGGCAATGTCGAGCGCATGTCGCAGGGCCAGCCCCTGACGGATGACGACCGCCACGACTGGCTCGCCGCCATCGGCGAGCGGATCGCGGAAGCGGATCACGCCGGTGCCGGGCTCGTCGTCGCCTGCTCGGCGCTGAAGCGCAGCTATCGCGACCAGCTCTCCGCCGTCAGCCCGCGGGTGATGTTCCTGCACCTTTCCGGCGACCGCGCGCTGATCGAGGCGCGCATGGCGGCGCGTGCCGGCCATTTCATGCCGCTCAGCCTCATCGACAGCCAGTTCGCGACGCTGGAGCCCCCGCAGCCCGACGAGCGCGCCGTGACCCTGCCCATCGACATGGAGCCGGGGGCGCTCCTGGACGAGGCCGAGGATCGGCTCGACCGGCTCCAGCTCCAGGAGAGTGCCCGATGAAACGTATCGCGAACGGCCTCCAGACCGCCATCGAATGGCTGATCGGGGCCATGCTCCTCGTGATGGTGGTGCTGGTCTTCGCCAATGCCGCCGGGCGCTATCTCTTCGGCACGGGCGTCGCCGCCTCGGAAGAGATCGCCCGCCTCGCCTTCGTCTGGCTCATCTTCCTCGGCGCCATTCTCGCGGTGCGCGAGCGCACCCATGTCGGCGTCGACATGCTGGTGCAGCGCCTGCCGCGCGCCGCGCAGAAGGCCTGCCTCGTCATCTGCAACCTTCTCATCCTCTATGCCCTCTGGCTCTTCGCACAGGGCAGCTGGCAGCAGGTGATCGTCGGCCTCAACAGCCGCATGCCGGTCACCGACATTTCGCTGGCCGCGTTCGCCGCCGCCGGGCTCGTCACCTCGGTGGCCATGGCGGCGCTGTTCCTGGCGGATCTGGTCCGGCTGTTCAGCGGCCGGATGGCCGACGCCGAGCTCGTGCAGGTGCGCGAGACGGCGGATGCCGAGGAAATCAGGGAATTCGAGCGCGAATTCGCCGCCGGCGGCAGCACGGCTCACTCGGGGAAGGCGCCATGACCATCGCCCTGTTTCTCGGCTCGCTGCTGGGCCTGATGGCCATCGGCATGCCGATCGCCTTCGCGCTGATGCTGACCGGCGTCGCGCTGATGTACCAGCTCGACTTCTTCGACGCGCAGCTGCTCGCCCAGAACATGCTGGGCGGGGCCGACAATTTCCCGCTCATGGCGGTGCCGTTCTTCCTGCTGGCCGGCGAGCTGATGAACGCCGGCGGCCTGTCGAAGCGTATCGTGGCGCTCGCCGTCACCCTGTTCGGCCACATCCGGGGCGGGCTCGGCTATGTGGCCATCGGTACCTCGGTAGTGCTGGCGAGCCTGTCGGGCTCGGCCATCGCGGATACCGCGGCCATCGCCGCGCTGCTCATCCCGATGATGCGCAACAACGGCTACAACCTCGAACGTTCCTCGGGCCTCATCGCCGCGGGCGGTATCATCGCGCCGATCATTCCGCCGAGCATGTCCTTCATCATCTACGGCGTCGCCACCAACATCTCGATCACCAAGCTGTTCATGGCCGGCATCGTGCCGGGCCTTCTGATGGGCGTGACGCTGGTGCTGATCTGGATGCGGGTGGCGCGCCGGGAAGACGTGCCGGTGCAGCCGCGCCAGCCCTGGTCTGTCCGCTTCAAGGCGGCGGTGGACGGTATCTGGGCGCTGGTCATGCCGGTGATCATCATCGGCGGCATGCGGTTCGGCCTGTTCACGCCGACCGAGGCGGCGGTGGTCGCCGCCGTCTATGCGCTTATTGTCGGCTTGTTCGTCTACCGCGAGATCTCCCTCCGCGACCTGCCGCTGCTGTTCGTTTCCGCCGCCAAGACGACGGCGGTGGTGATGTTCCTCGTCGCGGCGGCGATGGTCACGGCCTACATGATCACGCTGGCGGAGCTGCCGGGGCAGGTGATCTCCCTGCTCGAGCCGATGCTCGACCATCCCAAATGGCTGATGGCCGCCATCGTCGTGCTGCTGACCCTCGTCGGCACCGCGATGGACCTCACCCCGACCATCCTGATCCTCGGCCCGGTGCTGGTGCCGCTCATCACCAAGGCCGGCATCGACCCGGTCTATTTCGGGGTGATGTTCGTCATGGTCGGCGCGGTCGGGCTGCTCACCCCGCCGGTCGGCACGGTGCTCAACGTCGTGTGCGGCGTCGGCCGGGTGAGCATGGAAGGCATCATTCGCGGCGTCTGGCCCTATGTCGTCGCCTATACGGCGCTGATCGGGCTCTTCGTCGTGTTCCCGGAGATCATCACCGTGCCGGCGGGCTGGCTGCACTGACAGCGGCCGCGCCGGCCAATATCGACGCCAAGGAGGAAACACGCATGAAGAAATGGCTGCTTACCGCCGCCGCGGCGGCACTCACCCTGTCGTTCGGCGCCCACGCCTACGCGCAGAACATCCAGCCCCGGCTGATCCGCTTCGGCTACGGCCTCAATGAGGACAGCAATCAGGGCCGCGCCGCCCGCTTCTTCGCCGAGGAGGTCGCCAAACGCTCCGGCGGTAAGCTGAAGGTGCGCACCTTCGGCGCCGCCACGCTCGGCCCCGACCCGCAGATGCAGAACGCGCTCATTGGCGGGGCGCAGGAGATGATGGTCGGCTCCACCGCGACGCTCGTCGGTACGGTGAAGGAGTTCGCCATCTGGGACGTGCCCTTCATGTTCGCCAACGAGAAGGAAGCCGACGCGGTGCTCGACGGCCCGGTCGGGCAGAAGCTGCTCGACAAGCTGCAGGAGAAGGGCCTCGTCGGCCTCGTCTATTGGGAGAACGGCTTCCGCAACCTGACCAACAGCCGGCACAAGATCGAGAAGGCCGAGGACCTGCAGGGCGTGAAGCTGCGGGTGATGCAGAACCCCGTCTTCATCGACACCTTCAAGGCCGCCGGCGCCAACGCCGTGCCGCTCGCCTTCGCCGAGCTGTTCACCGCGCTGGAGACCAAGGCGGTGGACGGGCAGGAGAACCCGTACACCACCATCGTCTCGTCGAAGTTCTACGAGGTTCAGAAGTACCTCACCGTCACCAACCACGTGTACAGCCCGTGGATCATGACGGCGAGCAAGGTGTGGTGGGACAAGCTCTCGCCGGACGAGCAGAAGATCCTCATCGACGCGGCCGTCGCCTCGCGCGACTTCGAGCGCGCCGACACCCGCGCCGAGGCCGCGAAGGCGCTCGACCAGCTCAAGGCCGATGGCATGGACGTCACCGTCATGCCGCCGGAAGAGGTCGCCAAGCTGCGCGAGAAGGCGGCGCCGGTGACCAAGACCGTGATCGACAGCGTCGGCCAGCCGCTCTGGGACGAGGTGCAGGCCGAAATCCGCAAGACGCGCGGGACGAACTGACGCCATCCGTCGTCGTGAAGATGCAGGCGCGGCAACCTGACGGGTGCCGCGCCTGTTGCTTGCGCCCCGGCCTTGCGTGCTATCCACGGCGACGGCCCTGTCCGTCGGGCCCGGGGAGACGCGCATGAAGGCGAGCGGGACAGCGATATTCCCAAGCATGGCCCTCGTCCTGGCGCTTGCCTCGGCGGTGATGGCCCCGACATCCGCCGTGGCGAATGATGATGTGCTCCGGCGCACCGCCGATCCCGCCCAGCAGGTGCTGCAGACCGTCGATTACGCCAACACCCGCTATTCCCGCCTCGACCGGATCAACGCCGGCAATGTCGGCCAGCTCCAGGTGGCCTGGACCTTCTCGACCGGCGTGCTGCGCGGCCACGAGGGCAGCCCGCTGGTCGTCGACGGCGTGATGTATGTCCATACGCCCTTTCCCAACGTGGTCTACGCGCTCGATCTCGACAATGACGGGCGCATCCTGTGGAAATACGAGCCGCAGCAGGACCGCGACGTCGCCGCCATCATGTGCTGCGATCTGGTCTATCGCGGCCTCGCCTATGCGCAGGGGCTGGTGTTCCTGCATCAGGCCGATACGACCCTCGTCGCGCTCGACGCGAAGACCGGCGCGGTGCGCTGGAAGGTGGCGAACGGCGATCCCAGGAAGGGCGAGACCAACACCGCCACGGTGATGCCGGTGAAGGACAAGCTGATCGTCGGCATCGCCGGCGCCGAGTTCGGTGCGCGCGGCCATATCAGCGCCTACAACATCGCCGACGGCACGCTGGCCTGGCGTGCCTATTCCACCGGCCCGGACGCCGAGATACTGCTCGATCCGCAGAAGACCACCGAACTCGGCAAGCCGGTCGGCCCGGATTCCTCGCTGAAGAGCTGGGAGGGCGACCAGTGGAAGATCGGCGGCGGCGCGCCGTGGGGGTGGTTCGCCTATGATCCGGCGCTGAACCTCGTCTATTACGGCAGCGCCAACCCCGGCACCTGGAACCCTTCCCAGCGCCCGGGCGACAACAAATGGGCGATGACCATCTTCGCCCGCGACGCCGACACCGGGGTGGCGCGCTGGGTCTACCAGATGACGCCGCACGACCAGTGGGACTATGACGGCGTGAACGAGATGATCCTGACCGATCAGCCCGTCGACGGCCGCATGCGCAGGCTGCTCACCCATTTCGACCGCAACGGCTTCGCCTACACGCTCGATCGCGCGACCGGCGAACTGCTGGTGGCGGAGAAGTTCGAGCCCGGCGTGAACTGGGCGACCGGCGTCGACATGGACGAGACAAGCCCGACCTATGGGCGGCCGATCCTCGATCCAAAATACGGCACGGAGGCCGAGGGCGAGGATGTGACCTATAGCGGCATCTGCCCCGCCGCCATCGGCGCGAAGAACCAGCAGCCGGCGGCCTTCTCGCCGCAAACCGGCCTGTTCTACGTGCCGGGCAGCGCGCTGTGCATGGACTACGAGCCGTTCCATGTCGATTACGCCGCCGGCCAACCCTATGTCGGCGCGACGCTCACCATGTATCCGGCGCCCGGAGGCGAGGGGCGGACCGGGCGGTTCATTGCCTGGGACAATGTGAAGGGGCGTGTCGTCTGGCAGGTGCCGGAGCGCTTCTCGGTCTGGTCCGGCGCCCTCGCCACGGCGGGCGGCGTGGTGTTCTACGGCACGCTGGAAGGCTATCTGAAGGCCGTCGATGCCCGGACCGGGAAAGAGCTCTACCGCTTCCGGACGCCCTCCGGCATCGTCGGCAACGTCATGACCTACGAGCATCGCGGCAGGCAGTACGTCGCCGTGCTGTCGGGCGTCGGCGGCTGGGCCGGCATCGGGCTTGCCGCCGGTCTCGCCGATCCCAATGCCGGCTCGGGCGCGAAGGACGCCTATGCCGCGCTCGGCAGCTACACCGCGCTGGGCGGCCAGCTCACCGTCTTCGCGCTTCCGGGCGGACGGTAGCGCTTCAAGGTGTCGGCGGGCGGCGGGCCGTCACCCGCCGACGAGTTCGCCGTCGCTGTCGCCGAGATGGCGGTATTGCGGATCCAGCATCGCAAGCACGGGAAGCGTCGCCGCGCCGCGCGCCACCGCATCGGCGCCGAGATCGGCCCGCATGAGGCGGGGAAGCTGTCGGTTGGTGAGCGAGATGGAGTCGTAGAGCGGCTCCACCCGCTCGATGAGCGCCTCGATCAGCCATGCCGGCGCATCGCCGCCGAACATGATGGTTTGCGGATCGAACAGGTTCTCCAGCGTGTTGATGCCGCTCCGCAGCGGTTCGGTCGCTTCGGAGAGCCATGCCGTCACCAGCGGGTGGCTGGCGGAGAGTTCGTTCTCGATCCGGTGCATGTCGTGCATCTCGACGCCGCACTCGCCGAGATAGCGCGTCAGCGAATCCACCGAGACGTAGGTCTCCAGGCATCCATGCTTGCCGCAGATGCAGCTATGCCCTCCGGGCACCGCGATGGTGTGGCCGAGCTCGCCGGCATTGCCGTTGGCGCCGCCGAAGGCCGAGCCGTTCGTCATGATGCCGGAGCCGAGGCCGTTGCCGAGATAGAGATAGACGAAGTGCCGGAGCTTGCGCGCCGCCGTGCCGAAGCGCCACTCGGCCGTTACCGCGCATTGCCCGTCATTGGCCAGTGCCACCGGGAGCCCCGTTGCCTCTCGCAGGGCCTGACGCAGGATCAGCCCGTCCCAGCCTGGCAGGCGCGGCGGGCTCATGCTGGGCACGCCGAAGGGACCGGGCGTGGCGAGGCCGATGCCGAGAAAGCGGCTGGTGTCGATGCCGGCCTGCTCAAGAAGGGCAGGCACTTGGCCGGCGAGGTCCTGCGCCACGCGGCCGGCATCGACGCTGCTGAGCGGTCGCGCCTCGCGATGGCGCACCTCGCCGCCCAGATTCATGACCACGGCGGCGGCGCGGCCGAAATCGACGTGGAAGCCGATGGTGTAGGCACCGTCAGGATGGATGGCGACGGGCTTCGGCGGCTTGCCGACGCGCCGCTCTCCCGACTTCTCCTCCCGCACGAAGCCGAGCGCGAGGAGTTCGTCCACCAGATCCGACGTCGCCTGCTTCGACAGGCCGGTGGTCTCGGAGATGGCGATGCGCGGCAGCGGCCCGTGGATGCGGATCGCTTCGAAGACGACCCACTGATTGACGAGCTTCGACTTCACCGCATTGGTCGCGCGCAGCATGTCGGCCTTTCGGAAATTAATAAGTCATCTTGACGGATTAATTATTGACAGGGAACGGGTGACCCCACACTCTGCGCGGCAAGGCGTAGTTCAAAAGCCAGAAGGGGTCCATCCATGTCCATCCAGATGTCGCGCCGCGGCATGCTCCAGGCCGCCGCGGCGGCCGGTGCCGCTGCCGCTTTGCCGTTCGGCCTTTCCTCCCATGCCGCCGCTGAGGAAGCGCTCACCGTCTTCGGCCCGCTGCCGCCCGACCCGGCGCCGCCGGGCGCGGCCAAGTTCTCGGAAGCGGCGTTCGAGGCGTGGAAGAAGGCGCACGGCGCCTCGGTGACCTACGACCTTCTGGCCTGGCCGCAGCTGCACGACCGCATGGCGACCGCCTTCGCGTCCGGATCGGCGCCGTGGGACGTGATCTACATGTGCGGCTGGGTGCCGGAATTCGTCTCGTTCCTGACGCCTTTCGCCGACGAACTGCCCAAGTCCCTCGTCGACGACCTGCCCGCCTCGAGTTTCGAGACCGTGACCTGGCAGGGCAAGCGCTACGGAGCGATATTCACCCTCTCCCTGCTGACCCTCTTCTACAACAAGGAGCACCTCGCCGAGGTCGGCTTCAACGAAGCGCCGAAGAACTGGGACGAGTTCAAGCGGGCGACCAAGGAGCTCACGCGCAACGGCCGCTTCGGCTTTGTCGCGAACTACGGCGATCCCGCCGGCATCGGCGGTACGGCGAGCTACTGGATGGCGTTCCTCCAGCAGGCCGGCGGCAAGATGTATGGCGAGGACGGCATGCCCGTCTTCAAGAGTGACGCCGGCGTCGCCGCCCTGCAGATGATGATGGACCTGATGGCCGCCGGTACCGATCCCGGCTCGATCTCCTATGCCAGCATCAACGACTCCACCAACGTGCTGCTCGCGGGCCGCGCCTCGATGATGATGAACTGGCCCTTCATGTGGAACGCGGCGCAGGATCCGGCGCAGTCGCAGATCGTCGGCAAGCTCGCCAGCGCCATCCTGCCGGCGGGTCCGGCCGGCAGTGCCTCGATTGATGGCACCGACGCATGGACGGTCAGCAAGGCCAGCAAGAATCCGGCTCTCGCCCGCCAGCTCGTTGAATTCTACCTCGATGCCGAGGTGCAGAAGCGCCAGGCGCTGGACACGGGCTGGCTGCCGATCCGCCTTTCCGTGCTTGCGGACCCGGAGGTGCAGCAGAAGCTGCCCAATGCCGCCGTGGTGCTGGAACAGGCGAAACACCCCTACAACAGCTTCGTCACGCCCGACTTCAACCAGGTGACCCAGGCCGTCGGCACGGAAGTGCAGAAGGCGCTGCAGGGCCAGAAGACGGCGGCTCAGGCCATCGCCGACGCATCCGACCTCGTCACCGCGATCGTGAAGCGCCGCGGCTGATCGGTCCGATGGCGTCCCAGGCCACCTTTGAACAGCGCCGGCGGTCCGCCGGCCTGTTCCTCGTCGCGCCGGCGATCGTCGTCCTTCTGGCGATCCTCGGCTATCCCATCCTGGAATCCATGATGCTGGCCCTGCAAAGGGTCCAGCTCAACGCCGGCGAGATCCAGCGCAGCTTCATCGGGCTCGGCAATTTCCAGCGGCTGCTGGCGGACGAGACCTTTCGCCATGCGGCGCTCAACACGCTCTATTTCTCCGTCGCCGAGGTGGTGCTGGTCGTCGTGCTGGGCTTCGGCGTCGCCCTCCTGCTCAACCATCCGCTCGGCCGGCCGGGCTTCTTCCGCATCCTGCTGGTCGTGCCATGGGCTATCGCGCCGGTGGCGAACGCCGTGCTGTGGAAATGGATCCTCAACGCCAATTATGGCGTGCTGAACGGCATCCTGCAGTCGCTGGGGCTGATCGACTATTATCAGGTGTGGCTCGGCTCGCCGTTCTCGGCGCTGAACTTCCTGCTGCTGGTCGACGTCTGGAAGTCCGTGCCCTTCGTCGCCCTGCTGCTGCTGGCCGGGCTCCAGCGCGTGCCCTCCATCCTCTACCGTGCCGCCTATATGGACGGCGCCAGCCGTCTCCAGGCCTTCCGGCATGTCACCCTTCCCTCGATGCGCGGCGCCGTCGCCATCGCGGTGGTGCTCCAGACCATCTGGTCGCTGCGCGTGTTCGATCTGGTCTTCGTGCTGACGCGCGGCGGGCCGGCGGACGCCACGGTGCTGCTGAACTTCCTGGCCTACCGGGTCACGTTCAACTTCCTCGACATCGGCTACGGCGCGGCCATCGCCAACGTCATCTTCGTCCTGACGCTGCTGCTGGCGATCCTCTACATCCGGCTGGTCCGGCCGGCGGAAGGAGCCGCGCGATGAGCTATGCCCTCTATCGCCGCGGCGGGCCGGGGTTGCGGCTGGTCACCATCGTCGGGCTGGTCCTGTTCGTCGTCTGGTCGGCGGCTCCCGTGGTGTGGCTGATCCTGTCCAGCCTGCTTCAGCAGAAGGCGCTGATCGCCCGGCCGCCGGACCTGTCGCCGGCGAACCTGACGCTCGACAATTTCGTCACCGTCGTCGCCTCGGCGGCGGCGCTCGGGCGGGGCATCCTGAACTCGCTGATCGTGGCGCTGTTCTCGACCGCGGTGGCGCTCGCCCTCGGCGCGCCAGCCGCCTATGCACTGGCGCGGCTGTCGGTGCCGCGTGCCAATGCCATCGCCTTCCTCGTGCTGGCGACGCAGATGCTGCCGAGCATCGCCATCGCCATTCCGCTGTTTCTCGTCATCAGCCGCATAGGCCTGATCGACAACGTGTTCTCGCTCGGCGTGGTCTATCTCTCCTTCAACCTGCCGATCGTGATCTGGATCCTGCGCGGTTTCTTCCTCGGCATTCCCGCTGGGCTGGAGAAGGCGGCCGCGATCGACGGCGCGGGGGTGCTGCGCACCTTCTGGCACATCGTGCTGCCCATCTCGATCCCGCCGCTCGGTGCCGCCGCCGTCTTCGCCTTCGTCGAGGCGTGGAACGAGTTCTTCTTCGCCCTGATCCTCACGCGCCAGTCGGCGCAGACCGTTCCCCTGGTGATCGCCGCCTTCGCCGGCCAGTACCAGACCGTGTTCGGCCAGATGATGGCGGCTGCCCTCATCAGCGTCGTGCCGGTGATCGTGCTGGCCGTCGTGTTCCGCGACTGGATCGTTCGCGGCTTCGCCGACGGGATGATGAAAGGATGACATCCGTGCCGCCACGCCTTCCGCCGGCCATCGAACTGCGCCGCGTCGCCAAGTCCTTCGGCACCGTGCAGGTCTGCCGGGATGTCGATCTGGCGATCGAGACGGGCGAGTTCGTCACCTTGCTGGGCCCTTCGGGCTGCGGCAAGACGACGACGCTCAACATGGTCGCCGGCCTCGAAGACAGCACCAGCGGGGACATCCTGCTGGCCGGGCGCCGGGTCAACGAGCTCTCCCCCGTCGAGCGCGACGTCGCCATGGTGTTCCAGAACTACGCGCTCTATCCGCACATGACGGTGGCCGAGAACATCGGCTTCACCCTGCGCATGCGCGGCATGAAGCGCGCCGAGATCGCCGCGCGCGTGACGGCCATCGCCGCCTCGCTCGAACTCTCCCACGTGCTCGAACGCCTGCCGGCGCAGCTTTCCGGCGGCCAGCAGCAACGCGTGGCCATCGGCCGGGCTCTGGTGCGCGAGCCGCGCATCTTCCTGTTCGACGAACCGTTCTCCAACCTCGACGCGGCGCTACGCGTGAAGATGCGTGCCGAGGTGAAGCAGCTTCACCAGCGCCTCGGCGTGACCTCGCTGTTCGTGACCCACGACCAGGAAGAGGCGATGTCGATCTCCGACCGCATCGCCGTGATGAATCGCGGCCGGGTGGAGCAGTTCGGCACCCCAGAGGAAATCTACGCCCGCCCGGCGACCCGCTACGTCGCCTCCTTCATCGGCAATCCGCAGATCGAGCTGATGCCGGGGACGGTCGAGGCGGCGGATGGCCGGCCCGCGGTCCGGCTGGGCGCGCAGGTCCTGCCGTTGCCCGGCGACGGGCGCTTCCGGCCGGGGCAGAAGGTCGAGATCGGCATCCGGCCGGAGCATGTGCGGCTGGGAGCGGGGAACCTTTCCGCTTCGGTTCGCCTCGTGCAGCCGGTCGGTCCGCTGAGTCATGTCGTCCTCGACTGGGACGGGGGCTCGCTCACCGCCACCTTGCCCGGCTTCAGCCGGCTTCAGCCCGGCGAGCGCGTGAGCGCCGCCATCTCACCCGACGACATGCTGGTCTTCGATCAGGAAACCGGCCTGCGGCTTTAGTCCGCGGCGGCCGCCGGGCCGCTGCGCCAACTTGAAAAGGTGCGTCATGAATAAGCCCGTTCTGCCGAACTCCGTGGAGGCACGGGACATCGCCTACCATCTTCATTCGCAGACCAACCCGACGCTCATGGAGGAGCGCGGCCCGCTCGTGGTGGCGCGCGGCGAGGGCGTGCGCATCTACGACGAAGCCGGCAAGTCCTATATCGACGCGATGGCCGGGCTCTGGTGCGCCTCTCTCGGCTTCTCCAACGAGCGCCTCGCGGCGGCGGCGGGCCGGCAATATGCCCAGCTCGGCTTCTACCACACCTTCTTCCAACGGACGATGGAAGGGGTGGCGACGCTGGCGGAGAAGCTGGTCGAGCTCACCGGCATGGAAGGCGGCAAGGCCTATTTCGCCACCTCGGGCTCGGAAGCCAACGAGACCATGGTGAAGCTCGCCTGGGTCTACCACACGGTTCGCGGCAAGCCGACGAAGCGCAAGGTGATCGCGCGCGACCGGGCCTTCCACGGCTCGACCATCGCCGCCGCCTCCATGTGTGGGCTCGGCTTCATGCACCGGGAGTTCGGACTGCCGCTGCCGGGCTTCCTGCACACGATCTGCCCCGATCCCTATCGCGGCATGCTGGAGGGAGAGGACGAGGCGGCCTTTGTCGAGCGTCTCGCCGCCGAGCTGGAGAAGCTGATCCTGCGTGAGGGCCCCGATTCCATCGCCGCCTTCATCGCCGAGCCGATCAATGCCGGCGGCGGCATCATCCTGCCGCCGAAGGGTTATTTCGCGCGCATCCAGCAGGTGCTGAAGAAGTACGACATCCTGTTCCTCGACGACGAGATCGTCTGCGGTTTCGGCCGCACCGGCAACTGGTTCGGCAAGGAGACGGTGGAGGCCAGCCCGGACATGATGGCGCTCGCCAAGGGTCTATCGTCCTCCTACTTCCCGATCTCCGCCGTCGTCGTGGCGCCGGCGATCTACGAGGCGGTGAAGGAATTCAACAAGGCCGGCGGTAATTTCGGCCACGGCTTCACCAATTCCGGTCATCCCGTCGGCGTGGCGGTCGCGCTGGAGGCCATCAAGATCTACGAGGAGATGGGCATCGTCGAACACGTGCGCACGATGGGCGCGCGCCTGCGCGGCCATTTCGAGCGCATCGGTGCCGCCTCGCCGATCGTCGGGCAGGTGCGCGGCGCGGGCCTGATGCTCGGCATCGAGCTGGTGGCGGATAAGCAGAGCCGCGCGCCGCTCGATCCTCACCTCCAAGCGGGGCCGGCCTTCGACCAGATCGCCTATGAAAACGGCCTCATCGCCCGCTGCATGGGCGACGTGCTGGGCTTCTCGCCGCCGCTGATCGTCAACGAGGCGGAGGTCGACGAGATCGCCGAGCGCTGCGAGGCGAGCCTCAAGCAGCTCGAACGCAAGCTCGGCGTCGCCTGACGCGTGTCATGCCGGGGCGCTCGCCACCCGCGCGGCGACGTCCCGGAACGACGGAGGGGGCACACGGCGGCTTGCCGCGTGCCCCTTTTCCGCTTGCGGTGGCGATCCGCTACACTTCCGGTGGGACGCGATCGCGGACGTCCGTCTTCGAATAGCCGTTCCCAAAGCGCGCGCGCCGGTGCAGGTATGCGCGGGGTCCGTCGTCGCCCGGGGAATGTCGGTTCATGGATGTCAGCGAGCTTTACGAGACGAGCGACGCCGTCGCTCTGGCCGATCATGTGCGGCGCGGGGAGGTGCATCCGGCGGAGCTGCTGGACGAGGCGCTGCGGCGCGTCGAGGCCCTCAATCCACGGCTGAACGCCGTGGTGATGATGCGCGAGGGCGTAGCCCGCCGCATGATCGAGGAAGGGCTGCCGGACGGCCCGCTCAAGGGTGTGCCCTTCCTGCTCAAGGATCTCGGCGCCGAGGCCATCGATTTTCCGGGCAATAACGGCTCGCGGCTCTTCGCCGAGACGCGATACGGCAAGGATTCGTCGATCTATGCGCGCCTGCGCGCCGCCGGGCTCGTCACCTTCGGGCGGACCACCTCGCCGGAAGGCGGCGTCGGGCCGACGACGGAAGCGGCCGTCTATGGCGGGCCGACGCGCAACCCGTGGAATCTGGAGCATACGCCGGGCGGCTCCTCGGGTGGTGCCGCCGCGGCGGTCGCCGCCGGCATCGTGCCGGTCGCCCACGGTTCGGATGGCGGCGGCTCCGTGCGCATTCCCGCCTCGAGCTGCGGTCTGTTCGGCTTCAAGGCCACGCGCGCCCGACTGCCGGACGGGCCCTATGTCGGCGAAGGCTGGGCCGGCATGGCGATCGACGGCTTCCTCACCCGGACGGTGCGCGACACGGCGGTACTGCTCGACGCGACGCAAGGTCCCGATCTCGGCGCGCCCTATGTGGCGCCGCCGCTGGAGGCCTCGTTCGGCGCGGCCCTCGCTCCCAGCGACCGCCGCCTGCGCGTTGCCTTCGTCACCACGACGCTGACGGGCGAGGCGATCCATCCCGAGTGCCGGAGCGCCGTGGAGGCGACCGCCCGGCTGCTGGAAGGCATGGGACACATCGTCGAGGAAAGGCTGCCGCGCGCGGACACCTCCGGCATGATGGCGGCGTGGACGAAGATCGTCGGCTGCGGCACGGCGCTCTCGGTGGAAAGCGCCGTGCGCCGCCGCGGCCGGCCGCTGGCGGACGACGAGATCGAAAGCGTCGCCCGGACCGCCATCGCCTATGCGCGGAGCATCAGCGGCGCCGACTATCTCGAAGCCATCAACAAGGTGCACGCCTATGGGCGGGAGATGGCGGCGTTCTTCGAGGAATGCGACGTGCTTCTGACGGCGACGCTGGCGGAGCCCCCGGCCAGGCTCGGCCGCTTCAACCATGTCGGCAAGGACTATGTCGATTACCGCATGGGGCCGGGCATGGTGTTCGCCTATTCGCCCTTCACCGCCGCTTTCAACGCTTCCGGCCAGCCGGCCGCCTCGCTGCCGCTGCATTGGACGGCGGACGGGCTGCCGGTCGGCGTTCACCTCGCCGCCGCCTATGGCCGCGACGAGCTGCTGCTCGGCCTGTGCGCGCGCCTGGAGGAGGCGGCGCCGTGGTTCCAGCGCCGCCCGCCGGTGAGCATGCCCCGCTGAGCGGGAGTGCAAGGTGTCCTAGGCGGCGCCGCGCTCATAGGTGAGCTGGCCGCCGCAGATCGTGGCGGCCACCTTCATGGCGTCGATCTCGCCCGGCTCCCGGGCCTCGATGTCGCCGGCGAGGATGACGACATCCGCCAGCGCGCCGCGTCGGAGCACGCCCTTGCGATCCTCGGTGAACTCGGTGAACGCACCGTCACGGGTGAAGCCGGCAATGGAATCGACGAGGTTCTGGCGCTCGTCGGGCGCGCCGTCGAACACCGGGCCGCGCATCATGGCGGTGCGGATGCCTAGCAGCGGGTCGAGCGGCGCCACCGGCCAGTCGCTGGCGAAGACCAGCCGCGCCCCGGTGTCGCGGATGGTCTGCCAGGGGTAGGCGAGCCGCATCCGCTCGCGCCCGACCATGGAGAGGATCGGCTCGGGCGGGTAGTAACCACCCGGCGCATGGGTCGGCTGCATCGAGGCGATCACCCCGAGCGCGGCGAAGCGGCCGAGATCGGCCGGCGCCAGCACCTCGATATGCTCGATGCGGTGGCGGCTGTCGCGGCGGCCATTGGCGCGCTGCGCCGCCTCGTAGCCGTTGAGCGTGCGGTTGACGGCGGCATCGCCGATGGCGTGGACGGCGATCTGGAAGCCCAGGCGGTCGATCTGCGTGCAGATGGCGTCGAACTCCTCCGGCTCGAAATAGGAGAAGCCGCGCACGCCTGGCGCCGTGTCGTAGTCCTCGAACATGTGGGCCGTGGTCGATTCGACCACCCCGTCCATGAAGATCTTCACGAAGTCGGCCCTCAGCCGGTCGGAGTTCCAGCGCCGGCGCATCTCCACCGCCTTCTCCAGCTCCGACAGGGCCATGCCCGGCGTGAAGCGGAACGGCACCCGGCCGCGCACGATCAATTCGCCCGCCCGCTCGATTTCGCCGAGCAGTTCGAGCTGGTAGAAATTGCCGTCCATGTTGTGGAAGCTGGTGATGCCCAGCGAGGCACAATAGGCGAGCCCCTGCTTGATGATCGCCGTGTCGATGGCGCGCTGGGCGGCGGTGGGTGCGGTCTTCGGCTCGTGGCCGGCGAGGCCCAGCATCTCGCGTCCGCCGGTCGGGGTCAGGGCGGAGACCGGCGCCATCGCCTCGAATTCGCGCAGCTCGCCGGTGGCGAGGCCATCCTCGCCCATGACGATCTCGTTGCCCGGAGGCACGTCCCGGCCGCGCAGGATGCCGGCGGCCCGAAGCGCGGCCGTGTTCGCCCACATGGTGTGGTGATCGCTGGCGAACAGCGCCAGCGGCCGGTCGGGCAGAACGCGGTCGAGGAGCTGGCGGGTGATCGGCTCGTCATCGCCGAACATCGAATAGGCCGCCTGCTCGGCGATCAGCACCGTCGAAGCGTCCGAGGCGGCGCGCGCGCGGATCGCCGCGGCGATGCGGTCGAAGCCGGTGAAGCCGGCGAGCGACAGGCTGTCGAGCTGCGCACCACCGGTGAAGAGATGGATGTGGCTGTCGATGAAGCCGGGCAGGACGGAGGCGCCGCCGGCGTCGATGCGGCGGCTCGCCGAGGGGGCGGCCTCCGCCACCTCGGTACGGCTGCCGACTGCCAGAACGGTGCCGTCCTTCAAGGCGATCGCCTCGGCGAAAGGACGCTCCGGATCCATCGTGAGGATGCGGGCGTTCTCGATGAGAAGGTCGGCACTCGGCATGACGGCTCCTAAAATTTGGACTGTCCCAAAATTTGATCACATTCTTACCGAGGCGCCTTGTCGGAAGCTAACCCGTCACCTAGGCTGATCCAAATAATAATGCGAAGCACGGGACTTCCCCGTGTCTTCCAGAGGATGAAGACAGATCGGACGGGTGCATGATGCCGGAGCCTGCCGCGGCACAGGATAAGCGCGTCGCCATCGAGGCAAGGGGTATCGTCAAGCAGTTCGGGGAAGGAGCAGGCGCGCTACGCGCGCTCGACGACGTTTCGGTCGCCATCCGCGAGAACGAGTTCTTCACGCTGCTCGGGCCGTCCGGCTGCGGCAAGACCACCCTGCTGCGCATGATCGCCGGGTTCGAATTCCCCACCGAGGGAGCGATCCTGCTCTACGGCGAGGACATCGCCGGCCTGCCGCCCTTCAAGCGGCCCATCAACACCGTGTTCCAGAGCTACGCGCTCTTTCCCCATCTGACCGTCTGGGAGAACGTCGCCTTCGGCCTCGAAATGCTGGGGCGGCCCAGGGCGGAGATCGCCGCGCGCGTCGCCGAGATGCTCAGGCTGGTGCGTCTGGAGGAGCTGGCGCGGCGGCGCACCGACCAGATCTCCGGAGGCCAGGCCCAGCGTGTCGCGCTCGCCCGGGCGCTGGCGCCCGCACCCAAGGTCCTGCTGCTCGACGAACCGCTCTCCGCGCTCGACTACAAGCTGCGCAAGGAGATGCAGATCGAGCTGAAGCGGATGCAGAGCGAGACCGGCATCACCTTCGTCTTCGTCACGCACGACCAGGAGGAAGCGCTCACCATGTCGGACCGCATCGCGGTGATGTCGAGGGGCCGGGTGCTGCAGATCGGCACCCCCTGGGACATCTACGACAAGCCGGCAGACCGCTTCGTCGCCGACTTCATCGGCGAGACGAATTTCATTACCGCCTCCGTGCTGGGCGTCGAGCAGGGCGTCGCGACGGTGCGGCTTAGCTCGGGCGCCGAGATCCCGGCCACCATCGCCGAGGGGCTGGTCCCGAAAAGCGAGGCCACCATCGTCGTGCGGCCGGAGCACGCGCGAGCGGTGCCGGCCGGCGGGCAGCTCACCGGCATCGTGGAGAACGTGGTCTATTTCGGCACCGACACGCATATCCACATCAAGCTCGCGGGCGGCGAGCTCTTCATGGTGCGCCAGCAGAACAGCCGGACGCAGTCCTGCGGCTTCGAGGTCGGCGACCGCGCCGGGATCGAGATCGCCCCGGACGCGGCGCAGATCCTGAGGGACTGACCATGGCGAGCGCCGGGGAGACGGCCAGGCAGGCGGAGCGGAAGCAGATACGCGGGCGCTGGCTGCTGTCGGCGCCGGCACTCGTCATCATCTTCGTCGCGGCCATCGGCCCGCTGTTCGTGATGCTCGCCTATTCCTTCATGGTGAAGGGCGACTATGGCGACGTGAAGCCGGGTCAGTATTCGCTGGACGGCTGGTTCTCGGTCTTCTTCCAGCGCGACATCTTCGACGACACGGTGACGTTCGCCGACGCGCATCTGTCGATCATCTGGCGCTCGCTCCGGCTGTCCGTGATCACCACCCTCGCGACGCTCGTGCTGGGGTTCCCCACTGCCTACTTCATCGCGACGAGGCCCCGCCACACGCGCGAGGTCTGGGTCTTCCTCGTCACCATCCCGTTCTGGACCAACCTGCTCATCCGCGCCTTCGCGATGCAGCAGGTCATCCGCAACGAGGGCATCCTCAACTCGCTGCTGCGCGCCACCGGCATCATCGATCAGCCCCTGCAGATCATGTACACCGACTGGGCCATCCTGTTCGGCATGGTCTATGTCTATCTGCCGCTGATGGTACTGCCGCTCTATGCCAGCATGGAGAAGCTGGATTTCCGGCTCGTCGAGGCAGGCTACGATCTCTATGCGAGCCGCCTTGCCGTGCTCCGGCGCATCATCATCCCGCTGGTGAAGCCGGGCATCGTCGCGGGCTCGATCCTCGTCTTCATTCCCTCGCTCGGCGCCTATGTCATTCCGCGCGTGCTCGGCGGCGGCAAGAACCTGATGCTCGGCAACCTCATCGAGCTGCAGTTCGGCGCCGGTCGCAACTGGCCGCTGGGAGCGGCGCTCTCCATCGCGCTGATGGCGATCGTGATGGTTGCGCTGCTGTTCTACGTGCGCAACGCGGCGCGTTCGGGGGCGCAGCATGGCTAGCCGGCCGCATTTCGACATCCGCCGCCAGCCGGGCTTCGTCGCCATCGCGCTGTTCACCTTCGCGGTGCTCTATCTGCCAATCGCCACGCTGGTCGCCTATGCCTTCAACGCCAGCGATTCCGTCACCGTCTGGGGCGGGCTGTCCCTGCGCTGGTTCGTCGAGGCGTCGCGCAACGCAGCGGTGCAGGACGCGGCATGGCGTTCCTTCGTCATCGCCACCAGCGCGGCCACGGTGGCCACCATCGCCGCGACCATGGCGGCCATCGCCACGACCCGCACGCCTCCCTATCGGGGGCTGGGCTTCAAATACGCCTTCATCAACCAGCCCCTGATGGTGCCCGAGATCGTCACCGCGGTGGCGCTGCTGATCGTGTTCTCGCGCATCAAGGTGTGGACCGGCTATTCCGGCCTCGGCTACCTGATCCTCGCCCATACGGCGTTCTGCATCCCCTTCGCCTACCTGCCGATCCGGGCGCGGCTTGAGAGCATGGACTCGTCGCTGGAGCGCGCCGCCGCCGATCTCTACGCCACGCCCTGGAGGGCCTTCCGCCGGGTGACGCTGCCGCTGCTGCGCCCCGGCATCATCGCCGGCTTCATGCTGGCCTTCGTCATCTCGCTCGACGACGTGGTGATTACCGAATTCGTCAAATCCGGCGGGCAGGACACGCTGCCCACCTACATGTTGGGGCAGATCCGCCGCGAGGTGACGCCGGAGGTCAACGCCATCGCGACCGCGTTCCTCGCGCTTTCGGTGCTGCTCGTGACCGTGTTCTTCGTCATCAACCGCAAGAAGGCCTGAGCCAATCATCAACGGAGTGGGACCATGCACTGGAAGACCGCGGCCGCCGGAGCGGCCATCGCCCTCATGGGCTTCGTCGGCAGCGCCGCGGCGGAAGGCGCGCTCAACATCTACAACTGGGGCGACTACACGAATCCCGAGCTGATCAAGAAGTTCGAGGACAAGTACAAGGTCAAGGTCACCGTCACCGACTACGATTCCAACGACACCGCGCTCGCCAAGGTGCGTGCCGGCGGGCACGGCTTCGACATCGTGGTGCCCTCGGCCAACTACATGCCGATCTGGATCAAGGAGGGCCTGCTGCTGGAAGCGCAGCCCGACCAGATGGAGAACTTCAAGAACGTCGACGAGCGCTGGGTGAACGTACCGTGGGACCCGGGCCGCCGCTATTCGGTGCCGTGGCAGTGGGGCGTGAGCGGCATCGGCGTCAACAAGAAGGTCTTTGGTGGCGACATCAACACCTCGGCGATCTTCCTCGACCCGCCCAAGGAGCTGGTCGGCAAGATCAATGTCGAGCCGGAGATGAACGACGTCCTGTTCGCCACCATCAAATATTTCGGCGGCGACTGGTGCACCGCGGACCGGGAGGTGCTGAAGAAGGTGCGCGACAAGCTGCTCGAGGCCAAGCCGAAATGGCTCGCCATGGATTATTCCGTCACCGAGAAGCTGCCCTCCGGCGACTATGCCGGCGTCTATTACTGGAACGGCGCGATCATGCGCGCGCGGCTGAAGAATCCGGACATCGCCTTCGGCTATCCGAAGGAGGGCTATCCGGTCTTCATGGACAGCGTGACCATCCTCAAGGACGCGAAGAACGTCGAGAACGCCAAGCTGTTCATGAACTTCATCATGGAACCCGAGAACGCGGCGCTGATCTCGGCCTTCGCGAAATACGCCAACGGCGTCAAGGGCTCGGACCAGTTCCTGCCGGCGGAGATGAAGGGCGCTCCCGAGCTGGTGGTGCCGGCGCAGTATGAGAAGGCCGGCGAGTTCCTCGTCGCCTGCCCGCCGGACGTCGCCGAGCTCTATACCCGCATCTGGACCGACGTGAACAAGTGAGGTGTCGGGAGGCCGGAGGCTATCTTCCGGTCTCCCAATACCGTGTCGCCTGCCGGTGGAGGTTAGCGCTCCTGCCGGCATTCGGAGGGCGTCATTCCCCATGCCCGCCGCATCACCATGCCCATATGGCTATGGCTGGTGAAGCCGACCGCGCTGGCGACGACGTTGAGCGGCGTGTCGGTATTCACGATGAGGTCCCGCGCCTGCACGAGCCGGGATGAGATCACGTACTGGTAGGGCGACTGGCCGGTGGTCTGCCGGAAGGCCCGCGAGAAATGGCTGGGCGACAGGTTCGCGATCGCGGCGAGCTCCTCGAGCGTCAGCGTGCGGCCGATATGAGCCTGTATGAACTCGTTCACCTTCGACCACGCGGCGTAGGTCAGTCCGGCGCTCCGTATGCGTGGGGGCGCCTTCGACAGGGATGAGTAGTTGCGCAGCAGATGTGTTGCGAACAGCGTGACCAGCGCGTCGAGGGTCTCCTCGCAGCCCAGCTCGAAATTCTCCACCTCGCGGCGTATGCGCAGCGCCATCATGTGGGCCATGTCGTCCACGAAGCCGAGGCGCGGAGGGCGAAGCTCGAAGCTGTCCTTGTCGAATTCGAGGCCGGCGAGACGCGCGAGGCGGCTGGAATCGGCCGCGACCAGCACGTTCTGCTTCTCGGTCTTCCAGCGCGCGAAGATGTCGCTGTCGGCGGGAATGATCTCCAGAGAGCCGACGGGGGCGAAGCCGGTGATCTTCCGGTCGCTGTTGAGGGCGATCTGGCGCCCGGGCTGGGGCGTCAGCAGGACCAGCGCCATATGCGCCGGCGCGGTGAACCGGATGGCGTTCGGCCCCGTGTGGGTGCGCGTCGCCGCCCCGCCGTCATGCTCGAATTTCGGACCCCATTCGTCGGGTATGCCGCCGAGAATCCGCTGAGGCCTGTGGACGGAGGGGGAGGCGGACGGAGCGGGCGGGGACGACGAGGGGAGTGTCGGCGGCACGGCAGCGCCCTTCTGGAATGACGGCGCCGGTGCGCCGATCGGCGGGTGAACGGGAATCGGTCTTGCAAGATATAAAATTCGTATCAAATTAGTACTAATTTATCAGTATCGATTTGAGCGCGGTCCTCGGCACGGCCGGCAACGGTTCCGGCGCCGGGACCGTTGCCGGTTCCAGGTGGCATGCCGTACCGGCGCCGCGTCACCATGCGCCGCGCCATGGAGCCGGGCCGCACGGAAGCATCCGGCATCGATTTCGAAGAAAAAGGCGTTCAGAACCCGAAGCTGTATTTGCCAGTTTTCAGAAACGCTGCCATGCAGTCGGGGTTGCCGGTCGCCATCGTCGGCGCCGGTCCCGACGTTCCGAGTGCATGATGCTCAAGCTGGCCTTCCTGCTGATCGGCTCCAAGGCCTTCAAGTCGAGATGGTATGTCCTGAGCATGCTCGGCGGCGCGCTCATTCTGGCCGCCGCCTACCTGTCCCTCTACGCCACCGACAGCGTGCTCCTGACGGTCGGGCAGGCCATCGGTTTCTTCTTCGTCGCGAACGGCGCGGCGGGCCTGTCCGCCTTTCTGGTGCAGGACCGGAGGAACCGGCGCTATTTCCCGCTGATCCGTGCCGTCGGCCTCATCGTCATCGGCGCGCTCATCCTCGACTGGCCGATCGATACGCACATCGCGCTCGGCGTCCTGTTCGCCATCGCCTTCGCGGTCGATGGGACGGTGCGTCTGGCCACCGCGCTTGTGGTGCGCTTTCCCGGCTGGCGCGCGATGGCGTTGTGCGGCGCCGCCGAGACCGTCATCGCCGTCCTGATCTTCGCCGAGTGGCCGCTGCCGCATAACCGGAGCGTCGCCTTCTGCATCAGCCTTCTCGTCGCCCTGACCGGGTGGCTGCTGGTGCGCGTCGGCTTCATGTTCCGCACGCTCGAGAGCGAGGTTGCGATCCTCAACCTGCCGATCTTCACCGGGCGCGGCTGGTACGACAATGCGCCCGTGCTGGTCGAGACCGGCGAGGAGGTCGCCGCCGAGCACCCGATGATCGTGCATGTCTGGACCCCGGTCGGCTCCGCCAGCGAGCCGGAGCGCCGGCTGCTGGTCGACCGCTACATCGCCGCGGTCGACGGCAGCGGCGTGATCTCGACCGGTCATTCGGCGCTGGAGATGCCGCCCGATCTCTATATCAGCCACTATCCGGCGACCGAGCTGGAGCGGTCGGGCCGCGATTTCATCGCCGCGCTGCGCGGCACCGTCGAGAACGACCTCAAGGGTCGTTTCCAGCCGTCCTACGCCTATGAATCCGACTGGTGGTGCCCGGCCGACGCACATGTCGAGTTCCGCAACTTCAACCCGATGCGCCTGCGCAGCTTCTGGGTCGGCTACCGGCAGGACGACACCTATAACCTGACCAACCGCAATTGCTCCGTCGTGGTCGCCCATGCGCTGGACGCCGCGCTCGAAGGCTCGCTCACGACCCGCTTTCCATGGCTGCGCCTCATCGGCCTGCTGGGCAATCCGGATATCTGGGTGGCATCGATGATCCGCACCCGCGCCCACTCCGCGACATGGACGCCGGGGTTGGTGTTGGACTACGCAAATGCCCTGGCGCGGGTCGTCGAAAAGCGCGAAGTCGCATGGAGCCGGCGCTTCAGCGGCTTTGTACGGCGGCTGCGCGCCGGCGCGACCGGAAAAGACGAGGCTGCCGCGTGAGCGAGATTGCATCCCAGACCCCTGTCGCCAACCTCTATTCGCGCGGCGCCGTCATCGCCACCGCGACCATGTTCGGCCTCACCTACAGCCTGAGCGCGGCGTTGATCGCGTTCAGCCTGGCCGAGCGCGGCCTGAGCGAGGTGGTCATCGGCGCCAATGCCGCGATGCATGCCGTCGGGGTGCTCTTCGCCGCCGTGCTGCTGCCGCGCATCATCGCCGTCTTCGGCATTCGCCGCCTCGTCATACTGGCGCTGGTGATCGCCTCGGCGGTGCTGGCCAGCTTCCCCGCCATGCCGGTCATCTGGCTGTGGTTCCTGCTCCGCCTCGTCCTCGGCATGGCCTCGGAAGTGCTCTTCGTCCTGTCCGAGGCCTGGACCAACAGCCTCAGCACGGAGGCCACGCGCGCGCGCTCCATGGCGGCCTATACGGCGGCGCTCTCGGTGGGGTTTGCGCTCGGCCCGATGATCCTGTCGGTGATCGGCACCTCCGGCTTCACCCCCTATCTTGCCGGCGCCGCGGTCGCGCTGGCGGCGGCGGCCTTCGTCGCCTCGCCCAAGGTCGAGGCCCCGGTCTTCGACGAGCCGGCGGCCGGCAGCCCGGTCCGCTTCATGCGCATGGCGCCGGTCGCCATCGCCGCCACCGTGCTCAACGCCGCGATCGAGACGGCGGGCCTGTCCTTCCTCGCGATCTACGCCGTCCATCTCGGCTGGCCGGAGGCCGAGGCGACCCGCCTGATGTCGTGCATGATGATCGGTGCGATCCTGCTGCAACTGCCCATCGGCTGGCTTGGCGACAAGATGGACCGCATAAAGCTGGTCGCCGCGCTGGCCCTGCTGGCGGCGCTCGGCGCGCTGGTCTGGCCGCTGGCTCTGCAGAACGAGGTGCTGACCTATGCCCTGCTTTTCCTCTGGGGCGGGGCCTTTGTCGGTGTCTACACGCTCATGCTGACCATCGTGGGCAGTCGCTTCCAAGGAGCGGAGCTGATCGGCATCTACGCGGCGATGGGCCTGATGTGGGGGCTCGGCGCGTTGTTGGGGCCGCTCGCGGCCGGCGCGGCGATGGAGGTGTCGCGGCACGGCCTCGCCTTCTTCGCGGCCGCCATCTGCGGCGCCTTCGGTCTGTTCGCCATGATACGGGGCCGACATACCGGCTGAGGACGTGCCGGTGAATCCCTGGCGCGCGGCGGTGCCGTGCACCGAAGCCGTGCAAGGCGGGAAAACCGGAGCATACCGACGCGGAGTCCCTCGGCCCGTCATCTCCCGCAGGGTAAGGAGAGAGGCTCAGGCTCGCAGCCTTCCTTCAGAGACCGTGCATCGATGTCTTCGCTTCCCGACTTCATCCTTCAGCGGGCAGACCTCCCCCGGGAGGAGATCGAATGGCTTCTTGGCCAGGCCAAACCGCGAACCTTGCCGCGCGGTGGCGTCTTCTGCGCCATGGGGCAGGCAGATCACGAAATCGGATTCCTGGAAGAGGGGATCCTGCAGGTCTTCGCTCTGTCGCCCGAAGGGCGGAAGATTCTCCTCGATTTCGTCTTCGCGGGCAGTGTTGCCCTGGCGCTGGACAGCGCGACCAGGGGCATTCCCTCCGAGGTGGTGTTCGAGGCCGTTACACCATGCATTGTCACGGTAATGCCCTATCACCTGCGGCATGTGGCCGTGGAGCGTCATCCCGGCTGGGAGCGCCTGGCAACGCGGATGACGGAGGAGGTGTTCGCGCGAAAGCAGCAGCGCCACATGTCGCTTCGTTCGAAATCCGCCCGGCAGCGCTACGCGGAACTCGCCCTCGAACTCCCGGCCGAATGGCGACAAATCCCCCAGCATCTGATCGCCGCATATCTCAATATAACGCCGCAATATCTTTCCAACCTGCGACGCGGGCACGGGAAGGGGAGGGGGCCGATCAGGAAAGCCTAGCTGGCGGACGGAGCGCGGGCATCCGCTTGAGCGGGCATGAGAATGAGAAACAGCGCACGGATGATGGGCGGAAGGTGAGCAGGTCGGAAGGAACGACGTGCCCACGTGGCAGAACAGCGCCGCTCCATGCGCAACGGCGCACCGGAGGCTGGCGCTGTTCGTGAGATGTCATTCGCGGGTGTCGCGGAACTCCACGAGGCTGGCAGTCAGCGTTCTTCTTCCTCGAAGAGCCAGAGCGAGCGCGTCGCCAGCGGCGACTGGGCATCGACAACCATGCCGAGGAATGCCGGCATCCGATGCTTCTGCTCGTCGCTGAGCGCGGCGACGAGTGGGCGTGTGGCGGTGACGAAGTTTCTCAGGTCCTGACCACGGGCGACCTCAGCTTCTCCGATCCGATCGAGCGCGACGAGGAAATCGGCGGGCGCCTCCGCTTCCGAACGCATCTTCCCGCGCGCCATCGAATCCGCGGCGATCTTGCGGATCGAGGCTTCTACCGGCAACCACAGTTTTTCCTGCTCCGGCGTCAGCTCGAGCACGGTCCTGAGGGCCGCGAGCCGTGCATTGAGGACCGCCTTTGCATCGGCGTCGGTGTAGATCTCGATGATGCGGGTCTCCGCAGGAGCAGCCGGCGTATTCTGCGCCTGGGCGGGAGACGCTGCGACAAGCAGCCAGCCGGAAATCGCCGCGCAGATGAAGGACGTGACGTTGTACATGTTTGTTCTCCGCGATGAATGGGGGCTGTTCACTGCCAGCTCCCATCGGGCAGGCGGCCGTGGAAGGGCGTATTGCGGCAATGCCCCCAGGGCCCCCGCCAATAACCCGGAGGACAGCCGTTCCAGGCACCGCCGCCGCCGTAGTCGCCGAAATAGCCATCCGGATATGGCCCGAAACCGAAACGGTGACACGCGCCGCCGGGTCCCCGATACCAGCCCGGCCCGCAGCCATCGGCCACCGGAATGACATGCGCCCGCGACGTCGGGAGCGGAGAGGCGGGCAACGGCAGAGCTGTTGCCGAGAGCGCAGAGGCGGCCAGAAATCCAATGGTCGCTGCAGATTTCAGTAGAATACCCACCATTCGATAATCCCTTGCGTCGTCTGGATCATTCACATTTCGCCATGCCGGCGGTGCGTTGACGCGGCCGGAGGTCGCCTCCAGAGCAAGGCGAGCCGGGCGGCACCGACAGTGGCGCTGAGAGCCTGTTCCTCTGCACGTCGTGCTTCCGAAGTGTGAGAAAAAGGGACCATGGAACAGGCATTGCGAGGCGTGTTTCATGCAACTGCGTGTCCGGCGCTGTCATCACCAGAAATAGTGATGTGAGCCATCGGGGTGAGCTTGATGGAGACTGTCGATTGATGAGGGGATGATGACCCTCATCAGCGGTGCAGCTCCCGGCGCCCGTCTTTATTCGAGGGGGAGACGAATGGATTCGCAGGAAGCAGGGCCATGATGCTTCCGATCCGGTTCTCGAAGGCGCGCAGATTTGGAGCGCCCGACTTCGACAGAATGGATCGAATCTGCGAGCGGATCGTGTCGAGCCCGACTTGGCGCAGGCGCGCGACATCCTCGGCAGTGGTTCCGCCTGCGAGATCGCTGGCGACCTTCGCTTCCGCCGGCGTGAAGTTGAACAGGGTCCGCAGGAGTTCCGGGCAAGGCTTGGGAAGTGCCGCAAACGGCTTGAAGATCAGGAGCGCGGCATTCCGGAAGCGCCCGCCCATCAGCGGATCGGCCAATCCGTCCGCTATCGACGAGATGAGGCAAATGCTTCGGGGGCTATACAGCAGATGGAACCGGCCGGGATGCGCGCAAGTCGTGTCGGCGGGCCCTTCAGCCGTCGCGTCCGCAACCAATCGGCGCAGTTCCGACGTATCAGCCCGGCTTCCCAATGACAGGTAGGTTCCTCCGCCGCGGCCGCGCCGGGTCATCGCGAAGCCCGCGCACGGCCGGGATATATGGACCTGGCTGGTTTCGCTGGCATAGAGGACCCGCAACCTCGGATCCACGACGACGATGCACAGGCCGAGCACGCCCACGGCGTTTTGCGTGATGGCGGCAATGGCGGGACCCTGCGTGAGAAAGGCGGTGTCAGGGAGCGCCGCGGCCGCTCCGGTGCCCGACCAATCATCCCTTTCAAGCCCGAGTTCATCGCCATTCGCTGCATACGGGCCTGTCTCACGGCGTAGGCGTCCTTCGTGCATTGCGGCTATCGTTCCGGTGATCGGGCTCATGGGAGCCAACCCCGGAACTCTCGACGCCGTCATTCAACTACATGAAGTTCGGAAGAGAGCTTCGAGGATGGGGATGGAGCTCGGTGGCGGATTCTGTGCGGGCGGCGATCAGGAGGGGCATGACGGAAGAGGGGCAATGACGAGGCGTGGCGTCGTGAGCCATGTCCGTGTCACCACTTCTGGGGATGCCCGGTTCCCGATCGCAGGCGACCATCATTCGGCGCGGTCGGAGGAAGCCTTTGCTATCTCTCGTCGCGGAGATTGGGTGGCCCTTGATAGGAGAGGATGCGGTCATTGCCTCGTTTGCTGGAGACCGACGAGCTGGATTTCCTCGCCACCGGCGCCTGGATTCTCGGCACGGGCGGCGGCGGCTCGCCTTACGCATCCCATCTGGGTGTCCGGCGGTTTTACGACGAGGGTGGTCGCATCACGCTGATCGACCCTGACGAACTCGCGGAGGACGATCTGGTCGCGGTGGTGTCCACCATGGGCGCGCCCCTTGTCTTCCAGGAGCGCATGACCGACGCCGCCTTCGCCGTAAAGCCGGTGCGGGCCATGGAGGACTATCTCGGCCGATCGTTCCGCGCGGTCATGACCGTCGAGGTGGGCGGCTGCAACGCCTTTCAGCCCCTGCTGGTCGCAGCGGCCAGCGGCCTGCCCGTGGTCGACGCCGATGCCATGGGGCGAGCTTATCCGGAAGCGCAAATGCAGAGCTTTTCCATCGCCGGCCTGAAAATGTATCCCCACGCCGTTTCAGATGTGCGCGACAACGACGTCATCATCGCCCGCGCGTCGGGATGGCACGAGATGGAGCGGGTGCGACGGAAGGTCTGCACTGAGTTCGGATCGGTCGCGACCACCTGCCAGGCACCCCGAACCGGTGCCGAGATCAAGCGTTTCGCCGTCTTGCGTACCCTTTCCCAGGCGATCTCGCTGGGCAAGGAGGTGCATCGCGCGCGGGGCGCCCATGAGGACCCGGTGGAGGCCACCATTCGTGCCGCGTCCGGGAAGCGCCTGTTCGCCGGCAAGGTCATCGACGTGCAGCGCCAGACGACCGAGGGCTTCCTGCGCGGCACGCTCCAGCTCGACGGCATGGAAGGCGATGCGGGCGCGCGCTTCGACGTCGCCTTCCAGAACGAATTCACCATCGCCTGGCGCGACGGGGCGGTCACCGCGACCACGCCGGACCTCATCTGCGTGCTCGACAGCATATCGGGCGAGGCGATCGGCACCGAGAGCCTGCGCTTCGGCCAGCGCGTCACCGTCGTCGCCCTGCCCTCTCCTGCCATCCACCGCTCGCCGGAGGGCCTCGCCCATGTCGGGCCGCGCGCCTTCGGCTACGACGTCGATTTCAGAAGCGTCTTCGAGGCGACGCAGGGGGGCCGGGCATGAGCCGCATCGGGATCGACGTCGGCGGCACCAATACCGACGCCGTGCTGGTCGAGGGCGGCAAGGTGCTCGCGGCGGTGAAGAGCCCGACCACCGCCGACGTCTCGGATGGCGTGCGGCAGGCGCTCGCCGATCTGCTGGCCGCCGCCGGACCGATCCCGGCTGCCGGCCGGATCGAGGCGGTGATGATCGGCACCACCCATTTCACCAATGCGGTCATCGAGCGCCGCTCGCTTGACAGGGTGGCGGCTCTCAGGATCGGCCTGCCGGCCAATGCCGGGCTGCCCCCCTTCATCGGCTGGCCCGAGGATCTTGCCCCGGTGGCGCGCGGGCGGGTGCATATGGTGCAAGGCGGCCATGAATATGACGGTCGCCGCCTGGTGCCGCTCGATCGCAAGGCCGTGCGCGACGAGGCCCGCCGCATCGCCGACAGCGGGCTGCGATCGGTGGCGATCACCAGCTGCTTCTCGCCGCTGACCGACGAATGCGAGCGGGAGGCCGCCGATATCATCCTGGAGGAGGTTCCGAAGGCGCGCATCACGCTCTCGAGCGCCATCGGCCGCATCGGCCTGCTGGAGCGCGAGAACGCAGCCCTGCTCAACGCCGCCCTGCAAAGCCTCGCGCGCCGCACGACGGAGGCCTTCGTCGCGGCGCTCCGCGACAGTGGCATCGCCGCGCCGCTTTTCATGACGCAGAACGACGGCACCATTGTGCAAAGCGCCGTGGCGGAACGCGAGCCCGTCTATTGCTTCGCGTCCGGCCCGACCAACTCCATGCGCGGGGCCGCGTTCCTCTCGGGCATCGAGCGGGCCTTGGTGGTCGATGTCGGCGGCACGACCAGCGATGTCGGTGCGATCGAGCGCGGCTTCCCCCGACAGGCCAACGCAGCGGTGGAAATCGGCGGTGTGCGCACCCTCTTCCGCATGCCGGACCTCACCTCGATCGGCCTCGGCGGCGGCACCGAGATCACCGACGGGGGACGCCGGATCGGGCCGGGCAGCGTCGGCTTTCGCTTGCCGCAAAAGGCGCTCATCTTCGGCGGCGACACGCTGACCGCCACCGACATCGCGGTCGCGGCAGGCCGGCTCGACCTCGGCGACCGGGTCCGGCTTGCCGGGCTGTCGCCCGCGCTCGTCGCCGCCAGCCTCGAGCGTATGGAGCACATGATCACCGAGGCGGTCGACCGCATGCGTACCGACGCGACACCCTTGCCGCTGCTTGCCGTTGGCGGCGGCAGCTTCCTCGTGCCGGACCGGATGGAAGGCATTTCCGATGTGGTGCGCGTCGAGCATCACGCGGTGGCCAACGCCGTCGGCGCGGCGATCGCCCAGGTCAGCGGCGAGGTCGACCGCATCTTCACCGGCATCGATCGCGAGGCGGCACTTGAGGCCGCACGCTCCGAGGCGGCGCGGCGGGCACTCGATGCCGGCGCCGAGGAGGCTGGATTGCAGACGCTGGAGGTGGAGGATATTCCGATCGCCTATCTGCCGGGCAATGCCCGCCGCGTGCGGGTCCGCGTCATCGGCGAAATTCGCTCCGCAGGTGTGGCGGTGCCGGCGTGATCTGAGGCCAAAATGGCGTCCACAGAAGCCTGATCATCGGCATCATGGCGGCCGGAAGCGATGGCCGGACCGGCACTACGGGATCAGCGGGGGCACCTTTTCGCTCATTGTCTACGGCGCTTCCCATCCTTCTGCCGGATCCGCTCCCCGATAACCGTAGCCGATCCTGTAGTAGAAGCGCCCGGCCGGCGTGCCGTGCTTGTCGATCCTCTTTTCCCGCGGCTCGCTCAGGACGGCGAAGTGCTGGTCGAGAACGGGGACGTCGATGTGCCGGCGCTTGACGGAAATCATGATCGCGGGCCGCCCGCGCAGCGCTTCCGGGCGATGCCAGTACCCGTACATGAGATCCGGCAGGCCCACGATGCCGCGCCCGACCGAGTTTCCCGTCCGGCGATCGTCACCACTGCCGTAGAACGCGAGCTGGCTCGCGATGTTGTAGGTGTCCAGGCCGATCATCAGCGGCTCCTGGCCGGTCTCCTGCCGCACCTCCTGCGCCAGGCCGGCGGCCTCGCGGCCGAATTCACGCCATGCGACCGGCAGGGTAGGCAGGCCCACGACATAGCCGATCCCCGGGACGCCCGATGCCAGGTAGTTCAGGGCAAGCCCGTAGAAGACGAGTGCGATGGCTATCGCGGATCCCGAGAGCCGGTGCGCGGCGCGTTTGAAACCGGCCCCATTCTCCACGATGGAAAGGATTGCGGCCGAAACCGCGGGCACCGCGGCGAGCCAGAGTGGGCCCGTCCAGTTGAGCTTCACGTCGCGCACGAGACTGAAGGCGACGAAGACGGAGAGCGGTATCAGCGTGAAAATGAGGATGAAGCGCGCCACCCGCCGCCTTCCTTCGTCCCCGGTTGCGCCCAGATGCTCGCAATGCGCCCACAGGACGCCTAGCACCGCGACCAGCCCCAGCGGAGTGAGCAAGATCACCGCATAGGCGCCGAGCAAGGGAAGCGAGAAGCGAAACGCCGCCTCGATGCGTCGTGCGCCCTGAAAGGCAAAGGACGCGAAGCCGTTCTCGGTGTTCCAGTAGATGACGGGAGAGAAGATGAGCAGCGCCAGCATGGCGGCGACATAGGGGTCGGGCCGCTTCAGCCATTTGCGCGCCTGCACATCGGTCAGCATGAACAGCCCCATGGCCGGCACCAGCAGGACAATGGTGTATTTCGAGAGCATCCCGAGCCCAAGGCCGACGCCGACACCCCACCATGCGTGGCGCCGGCCGCCGATCATTGCGCGGGCAAGGAAATAGAGCGTCCCGGCCCAGGCCGCGGCCAGCGGCGCATCGGGGGTCATCAGCAGCCCGGTGGTGAAGAAGAAGGGCAACACGGCCACGAGCAGCAGGCTGACGAAGGCCGCCGATCTGCCGAACAACTGCCGGGCAAGGCCGAAACTGAAGAAGGCGGTTGCGAACCAGCCGAGCCAGGCGGCGAAGCGCACGCCGAACTCATTGTCGCCGAACAGGCAGGTGGTCGCCCAGATCAGCCACGCCACCATCGGCGGATGGTCGAGATAGCCGATGTCGAGGTGCTGGGCGTAGTTCCAGTAGTAAGCCTCCTGCGGCAACAGGTCGACTAGGCCAAGGAAGAGCAGGCGCAGCGTGCTCGCATATACGACCACACCGATTGCCGCGACACGCCAACGGACCGTGTGGGAAACGCGCGCATCGGCGGACGGAAATACGAAGAAGGCCAGGCCGAGATAGCTGACGATGGCCGCCGCGCCTATGGCACACACGATGGCGGCCTGCGGCGCCAGGTCGAGCATTCCGACCCCGGCTTCGAGAACGCCACTGCGAATGCCGAGGGCCAGAAGACATACCAAGATGAAACGGCCATACGGCCGTGGTGCCCGCTCCTTGCCATGCATCGTCTCCGCCGCGAACGCCCAGCGCGCATTGAAGTAATAGTTCCAGGCCGTGGCGACGCAGAAGCTCGCAAGGTGCGCGGTGTTCATCGCGGCACTGAGAGCGATAAGCACTTGGAACAACAGAAGGTCGACACAGGCGCCGCTGAAGCCGACCGCGGCGAACCGCACCGCGTTGCCGGGAGATATCCGCCCCCCGGCCAGAACGAGCAGGCGGTGCAGATAGGCCACCAGTTCCGCCGAACCGAGCTTGGATTCGCCATGCACCCGGTCGGTGAAGATGATCGGGATCTCGCTCACCCTCACGGAGGGGGTGCTGCCGGCGATGATTTCCAGCGCGATCTTGAAGCCGGCGGCCTGCGCATCGACCGCCAGCAGCCGCTCGCGACGCACGGCGAAGAAACCCGACATGGGGTCTTTGACATCGGTCAGGGGCCAGGCGAGCGCGGCACCGAGCCGCGACAGGATCAGCCGCCAAAGCGGCCATCCCGAGATCCCCCCGCCCGCCACGAAGCGGCTTCCCAGAACCATGTCGCTCGATCCGTCGAGCACGGGCTGGATGATGGCCGGCAGGCGATCCGGCGGATGGCTGAGATCGGCATCCATGACCACCACGACCTCGGCTCGCGCGAGCGCCGCCGCTTGAAGGACATCCCCAGCGAGACCGCGCCTTCCGTCGCAAGGAACAAGGCGCACATCCGCCCGCTCCTCCCATGCCCGGACCCGCTCGATCGTACCGTCAGTGGAGCCGCCGTCGGCGACGAGCACCTCGAAGTCGAGACTATCGCCACATTGCCGGAAAATGGCGGTGAGCAAATCATCGATATTTCCGACCTCGTTCAAGGTCGGGACGACGACCGAGACGAGCATGGGGCTCGGCAAGTCGCAAAGTCGGGTCGTCCGTTCCAGCGCATGCCGGACGGGCTCTGTCTGTGATAGCGACAACATCGGATCTATCGTTCGGCTTGAGTTGCGTGAGCTGCCGAAGGACCGAGATCGGTCCGGTCCGCATCAGCCGTGGCGGCACGCGCGCGCTCCCGCTCGTGGAGGGTGCCCACGAGCCAGAACGTGTTTTCCGATCTCGAAAAACATCGGGGAGACGCGCTAGCGTGCCGATTGCCTGGCGCCGCTGTCCGTCCATTCAGGGGGCAGGCCCAGTTGGCTTCCGACGACGCCGGCCAGGCCGGGATAGCGCCCGTAGCGTTCGCATTCGGCGTGCTTGGGAGGCAGGCCCATCGCCGAGTTGATCTTCTGCCAGGACGGCAGGTCGATGCCCGATTTGCCGAAAGGGCTCTCGCCCTTGACGAGCAGTTCGCCGAAATCCTCGCCGAAGGCGTCCGCCAGCTCGTAGACATCGCTCGCCTTGGAAGCTCTCGGCGAGTTGAAGAAGGCGTTCGCCCCTCGCGCCCAGAGCATGGAGGCCTCCTGCTCTCCCAAGGGATTGGTGGCTTCAGCCTCCATCGAGAGGTTGCCCATCCCGATCGGAATGCGCGGCGTCGGGACTGGAACGGCCATGTCCACGAAGTTCATCCCGATCGACGCAGCCGCGGAAATGCCTGCGGCGACCTCGTCCGTCTCCGTCGCCTGCGTAACGCTCGCCCGCACGGTCAGATCAGCAGGCTCATCCAGCCTGACCAGTTTGAAGCGATCGCTGAGACTGACACACAGCCCGCGATTGACCGCGTTGGCGACGAGTTCTCTCTGCTGGTGCGTCAGCTTGGGTGCGATCGTGGACGGGAACGAGGTGGGCACGATCTTGACCGTCTTGGCGGCGAGTACCTGCTCTTTCCGGACCTTCAGGCGCGATTTGGTGATCAGCCCGTCCGAGGGAGCCATGGCGTCATAGGACGACAGTCCGACGCCCTGCACCAGCGGCGCGGGGGCGCAGGCGGCGAGAAGACCCGCCACGGCCGCCAGGCCGCCATAGCCGATGCTACGAAGCGGCCGCATCGGACGCCCCCCGCCCATATGGGGTATGCGGCTTGGGCGCCGGCCCGGTCGGCCCGAACGTCGACACAGCCGAATGAGCGCCGCCGCGCTGGAGAAATCCGAAGACGTGTCGGAAGCTGAACGATGTCAGTGTTGCGGCGATCGCAACAAGGCCGACGGGGTGCCCGGGAGCGTCCCAATAATTGGGAAGGATGCGGCTGCTCGCATAGGATATCCGCATCAAGAGAAAGTCGAAAATTCGTACGTGAGAGCGAATATCTCGCCACTCTTTGGCAGGCATATCGCTTATCTCAGAAAGAACGCGCATTCAGCGCCTCCCGGGATTGATCAGTGCCCATTAGTATTGCACTGAGGTATCAATAGCCGGGGTTGTGGATTAAAATCTGGCCTTGAATGTCTGAATACGTCTGCGCGACTTATTTTGATGTCGAAACATGTCTGGCAGCGTTTTGGGTCGATGTTGACATATAAAAGCCCTCACTGATCCGCTACGGCAGCGTGTCTTCACATTGGAAAACACTGACTGTTCACCGAACATGAGCACGCAGGCGCCGCAAATTCTCGTTGCCGACGACGACAGCGAAATCCGCAAGCTGCTCGCCCGGTACATGCGCGAGCAAGGTTTCCGCGTTCTGCTCGCGTCGAGCTGTATGGAGGTCAACGAGAAGATCGTACTCCATCAACTGGATCTCATCATTCTCGACGTGATGCTGCCGGATGGGTCGGGACTGGACCTCTGCCGCGATCTGCGAGCCGCGCGATCGAACATACCGATCATATTGCTGACCGCGCTGCAGGAGGATGTCGATCGCATCATCGGGCTTGAAATCGGTGCCGACGACTACCTCGGCAAGCCCTTCAATCCCCGCGAGCTCGCCGCCCGAGTCCGGGCCGTCCTGCGGCGGGGCGTCAACGCCCGTCCCGAACCCCGCCCGACGGGCCTCTACCAGTTCGAGGACTACGTCGTCGATCCGTCCCTGCGCTCGGTGAGAGACCCCCAGGGCAGGACGATTACGCTGACAGGCGCCGAATTCGACCTGCTGATCATCTTTCTGGATCGCCCGGGGCGCGTGCTTTCCCGCGAGCAGCTGCTCGACCTTGCAGGCCGCAGCGGCGCCGACGTCCTCGACCGGTCGATCGACGTTCTGGTCAGCCGGCTGCGGCGCAAACTGTCGAACGACAGCGCCCCCCAGCTCTTCAAGGCGATCCGTAACGGCGGGTATCAGTTCGCCGCCAGGGTCAGCACCGTCGACGGCCGGCCATGAGGACGCTTCGCGCCAAGTTCGCCCTGCTGCTGGTGGCTTCCATCGTCGCGGTGGTCGCGCTGATCACGCTCGCGGTGATCTACGTCTTCGCGACCCCGAAGGATCTCGAAGTCGACCTCCTTGCCAAGCAGTTCATCACCATGGAGCGGCTTGCGAGGCAGGGTCCGGACGTCAAGGGCCTGTCGTCGGCTCCCGCCGCGGGCGCCCTCGACGGCGAGCAAACAGAGCTTCTGCGTGCGGCGACCGAGCGGCTTGGCACGCGGATCGAGCTCCTGGTGACGCACAGGGCGGACGATTTCCGCATTCGCACCGTCTCTCTGCCGGCCGGGCAGGACCGGTGGGTCTTCGTGGATATCGATCCACCCTCCGATCCCGAAGTCCTGGTGTGGTTGGCCCTGATGAGCCTCGGCGTCGGATCGGTCGCGGTAAAGGCGGCCAACCGCATGAGCAGGCCGCTGGCGCTTCTCGAAAGCGCCGTGGAAGCCGTCAACGCGGACGGAACGCTTCCCGCGCTCACCGAACAGGGCCCCGCGGAGGTGCGCGCGACCGCGGCGGCGATCAACGCCCTTTCCGCCCGCCTGAAACAGGCCATCGAGAGCCGGATGCGCCTGGTCGCCGCGGCCGGCCATGATCTTCGCACGCCCCTGACGCGCATGAGGTTGCGCGCGGAGTTCGTCCCCGGCGACGAGGAGCGGGCCCTGTGGCTGAAGGATATCGATGAGCTGCAGCTGATCGCGCACAGCGCCATCCAGCTCGTGCATGAGGAGACGACGAAGACGCCGGCCGAGACATTGCGCCTGGATGAGCTGGTCGGCAGCATCGTGGCGGAACTGCGGGAGCAGAACTTCGACATCGAAATGGCCGGGGCCTGCGAGGTGTACGTCAAGGCCAGCCGCCTGACCCTGAGTCGCGCCTTGCGGAACCTTTGCATCAATGCCGCAACCCATGGCGTGCGGGGCAAGGTGACCGTCACGGGAGGCGCGACGGCACGGATCACGATTGCCGATCAGGGGCCGGGGATCGCTCCCGATATGCTGGATCAGGTGTTCGAGCCCTTCTTCCGCGCCGACCGGACGCGCAGCCAGAACATTCCCGGCGCCGGGCTGGGCCTCACGATCTCCCGGGAGATCATCCGCAAGGCCGGCGGCGACATCACCATCGCCAATGGCCCGGCAGGGGGGCTGGTCCAGACGGTCGAACTGCCCGCGTTCACCACGTCGCGGCATGATTAGGTCTGGTGCCTTGACCGTTTTGTCGGGTTGGGTTCCGCCGCGCAGAGGGCGACGAGCTCCTGGCCGAGTTCGGCATTTCCTCCCTTACTCCTTCGGGTAATGGCCTGTCCCGGCGGTCGTATCGCATCATCCCCATACTGGGGTGCAGTATGGGTCGGCATGTTGCGGCATGGCGCGCAGCGCGTGAATTGTCTGGTGCCACCGAACTGAGAGCAGGTTGTTTGCTTGGGGCTGGAATGGAGAAAATCGCAGCGATTCGTGGACGGGAAGGAAGAACCTGTATCGCTGCTTGCCGTTTACGCCTGAGCCGTGGCGCGGGTTAAGTGGAAGCAATCGGCACGCGAGGCGGCATGCAGCACGGCATCCATTTCATCTCCGGCCTGCCGCGGGCGGGCTCGACGTTGCTGGCCGGCATTCTGCGCCAGAATCCGGGCGTCCATGCCGCCATGAGCAGTCCGGTCGCCGCGCTGTTCACCGCTCTGCTCCGGCAGATGAGCCAGGAGAACGAGTTCGCCCTGTTCATCACGGAGGCGCAACGCGAGGCCATCCTCGCCGGCCTGTTCGAGAGCTATTACCGGGACATCCAGGCGTCAAAGCTGGTGTTCGACACCAATCGCCTGTGGTGCAGCAAGCTGCCGGCCCTTTCGGCGCTGTTCCCGGACGCGAAGGTGATCGCCTGCGTGCGCGACATACACTGGGTGCTCGACAGCCTCGAGCGGCTGGTCCGGCGCAACAAGTTCGAGCCGTCCAAGATCTTCAGCTTCGAGCCCGGCGGCACGGTCTACAATCGGGTGGACGGGCTGCTCGGTATGAACGGCATGGTCGGCTTCGCCTATAACGCGCTCAAGGAAGCCTATTTCGGCGAGCAGGCCGACCGGCTCATGCTGCTGACCTACGAGACGCTGACGCGTGAGCCGGCCAGGGCGATGGCGGCGGTCTACGACTTCGTCGGCCAGCCGCCATTCGCCCATGACTTCGACCGCGTCGACTACGCGGAGGAGGAGCTGGACGCGCGGCTCGGCACGCCGGGCCTGCATCGCGTCGCCGCCAAGGTGCAGCATGTCGAGCGGCAGACCATCCTGCCGCCCGACCTGGTCCGCCGCGTCGAGAACGACGCCTTCTGGAGCGACACCAAGCGCAATCTGCGCGGCGTGCGGGTGGTATAGCGGTGGCGCCGCGCCCTAGGTCCCTCCTGGATCGGTCGGGCGCTCCGATCGCCCCCGCGCAGGGGCGAATTGACACTGCCGTTCGTCAGGCAGGGTTTCTGAAATTCTCGCGCGATCCTTCCGGCCGCGCGCGCCGGCTGAGGCGGGCGCTCATCGGCACGACGGCGCTGGTTGCCGTCGCTTTGGTGGGGACTCTCCTCCTCGTGCCGGCGACGCCGGTCTTTGCCGATGGCGGCAGTGGCGGCGCCAGCAGCGACGGAAACCCCGGCGCTCCCGGGGGCGCCGACAGCGTGACAGGCGCCGGTGGCAACGGCTCCACCTACGCCAATAACGGCTATGGCGGCGCCGGCGGTGGCGGCGGTGGTGCCGGCGTGAGCGGCGGCTATGGCGGCTACGGCAGCTATGATGCCACCGACGGCAGTCCCGGCACTGGCGGCCTTCCGGGTGCCGCCGCCGGCGGCAACGGCGGCAATGGCGGCGACGGCAGCGGCGGGGCCGGCGGCGGCGGTGGCGGCGGCGGTGCGCACGGCTTTTACGGCAGCGTTCTGTCGGGCGGCGATGCGACCGGCGGTAATGGCGGCAATGGCGGCGAGGGCAGCGGCGCTGTCTTTTATCACAAAGGTGGCGGTGGCGGTGGTGGCGCCGGTGGCTTCGGCGCGGTCGTCACCGGTTCGGGTTACCTCGGCCAGATCGGCGGCGACATCACCGGCGGCAATGGCGGCACCGGCGGTTACGGCGCGGGGGTCACTTCCGGCTACGGCGGCGGGGGCGGCACCGGCGGTATCGGCCTCGTGCTCACCGGGGCCAGCCAGGTCGGGATCGGCGCCTCCTCGACCATTACCGGCGGCACCGGCGGTTCCGGCGGCATGGCCAACACGGGTACCAGCGCCGGCAGCGGAAGCGGCGGGGCGGGCGTCTACTCGTCTGCCGGCGCCACGCTCACCAATGGCGGTTCCATCAGCGGTGGCACCGGCGGCGCCGGCACCTATGGCGGCAATGGAGGCAATGGCGGAAGCGGTGGCGGCGGCGGCGCCGGCGTCTGGCTCTCCAGCACCGGAGCCGCGCTGACCAATAACCTCGCGATCACCGGCGGCGCCGGCGGCACCGGAGGCAACGCCGGCGGCGGCGGCATCGGTCGCCAGGGCCTCATCGGTACGCCGGGCGGCGCCGGCGGCAGTGGCGGCGGCGGCGTCCTGCTCTCCGGCACCGGCATCACTCTGACCAATAGCGGCACGATCACCGGCGGCGGCGGCGGTACCGGCGGCACCGGCGGGAGCGATGCCAACGACGGCGGCAGCGGCGGCAGCGGCGGTGCCGGCGGCATCGGCGTCTCGCTCTCCGGCACTGGCGCCAGCCTGGGCAACAGCGGTTCCATCAACGGTGGCGCCGGCGCTGGCGGGGGCAGCGGCGGCTACGGCGTCCACGATGGCGGCACGGGCGGCAGCGGCGGCGGCGGCGGGATCGGCGTCGTGCTCTCCGGCACCGGCGCCACCCTGACCAATAGCGGCTCCATTACCGGCGGTGCCGGCGCCCTCGGCGGGGGCGGCGGCCAGGGCGCCTATGGGTATGCCGGTAGCGGCGGCCCCGGCAGCGGCGGCGCCGGCGTCTCGCTCGCCAATGGCGCCACGCTGACCAATTACGGCACGATCAACGGCGGCGGAGGCGACGTCGTCGGTGGCACCGGCGTGTCGGTGAATAGCGGCATCGTGATCAACGGCGGCACGATCAGCGGCGGCACGAGCGCGGTTCTCCCCGGCTACCACGCCGACGCCATCACTTTCACAGGCGCTAACAACCGGCTGGAACTGCGTGCGGGCTCCGACATCCAGGGCGATGTGAACGCCAATGGCGGAACCGACGACACGCTGGCGCTGGGCGGGACGGCCAATGGCACCTTCGCTGTCGGCTTGATCGGTGCGACCCAGCAATATCAGGGCTTCGAGAATTTCGAGAAGACAGGGACCAGCACCTGGACGCTGACGGGCACGACGGCCTCCGTCACCTCCTGGACGATCAGCCAGGGAACGCTGTCGATCTCCTCCGACGCCAATCTCGGCGCCGCTTCCGGCGGGCTGAGCTTCAGCGGCGGCGTGCTGGAGAACAGCTCCGATTTCGCCACGGCGCGCGCCATCACCCTGCAAGCCGGCGGCGGCACGCTGCAGACCGATGCCGACCTGACGGTGAGCGGCGTCATCTCCGGTGCCGGCGCGCTCACCAAGGCGGGCAGCGGCACCCTGACGCTCACCGGCACCAACAGCTACACCGGCGGGACGACCATCGGGGCGGGCACGTTGCAGATCGGCGACGGCGGCACCTCGGGCTGGATCCTCGGCGATGTCGTCAACAACGGCGTGCTCGCCTTCGACCTGTCCAATACGCTCACATTCGCCAGCGTCGTCTCCGGCAGCGGCTCTTTGCAGCAGAACGGTACCGGCACCACCATCCTCACCGGCGCCAACAGCTACACCGGCGGGACGACCATCGGGGCGGGCACGTTGCAGATCGGCGACGGCGGCACGTCGGGCTCGATCGTCGGCGATGTCGTCAATAACGGCGTGCTGGCCATCGACCTGTCCGATACGCTCACCCTAGCCGGCGCCATCTCCGGCAGCGGTTCCCTGCAGCAGAATGGCACTGGCACCACCGTCCTCACCGGCGCCAGCATCTATACCGGCGCGACGAGCGTCAATGCCGGCGCGCTGGTGGTGAACGGCTCGCTCGGCGCGGGCGCGGTGAGCGTCGCCAGTGGCGCCACGCTGACCGGTGCCGGCAGCATCGGCGGCACGGTGACCGTGCAGAATGGCGGCACCCTCGCCGGGGCGAGCGGGTCGACGCTGGGCATGGGTGCGCTGGCGCTCAACGCGACCTCGAACGTCGATGTGGTGCTCGGCGCGCCGAGCGGCACCCTGTTCGACGTCGCCGGCAACGTGACGCTCGACGGCACGCTCGACATCACCGGCGGCCCCGGCCTTGGCACCGGCGTGTACCACCTGATCGAGTATGGCGGCACCCTCACCGACGACGGGCTGACGATCACAAGCCAGCCGCCGGGCTTCATGACTTCGGTCAATACCGCCACCGCCCAGCAGGTGAACCTCACGGTCTACGCCGATCCTACCAAAACGCAGTTCTGGCAGGGAGGCTCGACCCCGGTCGGGGGCAGCGGCATCTGGACCGCGACCGACACCAACTGGCTGAACGCCGACGGCAGCATGTCGACGCTCTGGGGCGGGGTGCAGGGGATTTTCCACGGCACGCCCGGCACGGTGACGGTGGAGGGCACGCAGGCTTTCGAGAGCCTCGAATTCGTGGTCGACGGCTACGCGCTGGTCGCCGGCAGCGGCGGCGCCCTGGCGCCGACCGGCATGGCGCATCTGTGGGCCGAAGGCGCAGGCACGACCGCGACCCTTGCCACCCCGATCATGGGTACGGGCGGCATCGTCAAGATCGGGGCCGGCACCATCGTGCTCACGGCGGACAACAGCTACACCGGCGGTACGGCGATGAAGGCCGGCACGCTGTCGGTGTCGGCCGACGCCAATCTCGGCGCGGCGACCGGCGGCCTCGCCTTCGACGGCGGCACGCTGGAGAACACGTCGGCCTTCGCGACGGGGCGCGCCATCACGTTGAACGGCGGCGGCACCTTGCGCACCACCGCCGATCTCACCGCCTCCGGCGTCATCTCGGGTGCCGGCGCGCTCACCAAGACAGGCGCCGGGACGCTCACGCTCACGGGTACCAACACCTATGGCGGCGGCACGACCATCGGCACGGGGGTGCTGCAGATCGGTGATGGCGGCACCTCGGGCTCGATCGTTGGCGATGTCGTCAATAACGGCGTGCTCGCCTTCGACCGCTCGGACGACATCACCTTCTCCGGGGCCATCTCTGGCAGCGGTGCCCTGGAGCAGAACGGCACGGGCACGACTATCCTCACCGGCACCAGTACCTACACCGGCAGCACGAGTGTCAACGGCGGTACGTTCAACGTGGCCGGCTCGATCGGCGCTGGCCCGGTCAGCGTCGCCAGTGGCGCCACGCTAACCGGCTCCGGCAGCATCGGCGGCGCGGTGACCGTGCAGAACGGCGGCACCCTCGCCGGCACGAACGGATCGACGTTGGGCATGGGCGCGCTGGCGCTCAACGTGACCTCGAACGTCGATGTGATGCTCGGCGCGCCGAGCGGCACCCTGTTCGACGTCGCCGGCAACGTGACGCTCGACGGCACGCTCAACCTCTCCGGCGCGACCGGCTTCGGCACGGGCGTGTATCACCTGATCGAGTACGGCGGCAGCCTCACCGACAACGGGCTGGCGCTCGGCAGCCAGCCGCTCGATTTCACGACCGCGATCAACACCGCCACCGCGCAGCAGGTGAACCTCACGGTCTACGCCGATCCCACCAGGACGCAGTTCTGGCAGGGCGGCTCGACCCCGGTCGGGGGCAGCGGCACCTGGACCGCGACCGACACCAACTGGCTGAACGCCGACGGCAGCATGTCGACGCTCTGGGGCGGGGTGCAGGGGATTTTCCACGGTACGCCCGGCACCGTGACGGTCGAGGGCACGCAGGCCTTCGAGAGCCTCGAATTCGTCGTCGACGGCTACAAGCTGGTCACCGGCAGCGGCGGCGCGCTGGCTCCGACAGGCATGGCGCATTTGTGGGCCGAAGGCACAGGCACGACCGCGACCCTCGCCACCCCGATCGTCGGCGCGGGCGGCATCGTCAAGATCGGGGCCGGCACCATCGTGCTCGCGGCGGACAACACCTATGCCGGCGGCACCACCATCCACGCCGGCACGCTGCAGATCGGCAATGGGGGCATGTCGGGCTGGATTCTCGGCGATGCCCTGAACCATGGCGTGCTTGCCTTCAACCGCTCGGACGACGTCACCTTCGCCGGCGTTGTCTCCGGCACCGGCGCGCTCGCCAAGGCCGGCGCCGGGACCCTCACCCTCACGGGCGCCAACAGCTACACGGGCGGCACGACCATCAACGCGGGCACGTTGCAGCTTGGCGACGGTGGCACCTCGGGCTGGATCCTCGGTGATGTGCTGAACAATGGCGCGCTCGCCTTCGACCGCTCGGACGATGTCACCTTCTCTGGCACCATCTCCGGCACCGGCGCGCTGCAGCAGAACGGCACCGGCGCCACCGTTCTCACCGGCACCAGCACCTACACCGGCAGCACGACCGTCAGCAGCGGCGCGCTGATCGTGAACGGCTCGATCGCCGCATCGAGCCTGCTCACGGTGGATTCCGGCACCCTTGTCGGCGGCACCGGCACGCTGCCCGCGACCACGATCAACGGCGGCACGCTGGCGCCCGGCAACTCGATCGGCACGATCAACGTGCAGGGCAACCTCGCGCTTTCGACCGGGACGACCCAGCAGATCGAGGTCTCCGCCACCGCTGCCGACCGCACCAATGTCAGCGGCACGGCGACGCTCGGCGGCACCGTGCAGGTGGCGGCGACGCCCGATGATTACGGGCCCCACACCAGCTACGTCATCCTTCACGCCGATGGCGGCGTGAGCGGCGCCGAGACGCTGTCGACGACGGTAAGCTCCGTGTTCCTCGATCCGACGCTCAGCTTCGATGCCAACAACGTTTTCCTGAATCTCACGCAGCTGCCGTTCAGTTCGGTGGCGTGGACGCCGAACCAGCGCGCGGTCGCCGATGCGCTGCAGGTGAGCGGCACCCACAGCGCGCTTGGCGCCGCGGTGTTCAATCAGGCCACCGGCGCGGGTGCCCGGCAAGCCTACGATGCGCTGTCGGGCGAGGTGCATGCGAGTGCGGCGGGCGTTATGCTCGACGAGTCGCGTTACCTGCGCGACGCGGTGCTTGGGCGGGCACGGCAGGCTTACGGCAACGTTCCCGACCCGCTGGCGGCGCTCGGGCCCGCGGTGTCGCAAAATTTCGCCGCGCTCGATGATGCAGTCTCGCGGCTGGCGGGCAAGGCACCGTCCCGGACCCCCGACGAGCCGGTGTCCGCGGCCTGGGCGCAGGCGATCGGCGCTTGGGGACGGCTGGACGGCGACGGCAACGCCGCCACCCTCGACAGCCGCGTCGGCGGCTTCGTCAGCGGCTTCGACGTCACCTTCGCCAATAGCTGGCGGCTCGGTCTTGCCGCCGGCTACACGCAGTCCTCACTGGATGTGGATGCCCGCAACTCCTCGGCCTCCATCGACAACATCCACCTCGCGCTCTATGGCGGCACCCAGCAGGGCCCGTGGGGCCTGCGCGGGGGCGCCGCCTATACGTGGCATCAGCTCGACACTTCGCGCGCAGTCACCTTCCCGGGCTTCGCCGAGCTCGTGGCCGCCGATTACGACGCCGCCACCGCGCAGCTGTTCGGCGAGGTGGGCTACACTATCGCGCTCGGCAGCGCCGCGCTCGAGCCGTTCGCCGGCGTGGCCTATGTCAACCTCCAGACCGGCGGCTTCACCGAGACGGGCGGCGTCGCGGCGCTTGGTGCCCCCGATCAATCCCTGGATGCGACCTTCACCACGCTCGGCCTGCGCGGCTCCGCCCTGCTCGGCGTGACGAATGGTGTGGCACTGACCGCGCGCGGCATGCTCGGCTGGCGGCACGCTTTCGGCGACGTGACGCCGGAGCTGACGTTTGCCTTGAGCGGCGACATTCCGTTCAGCATTGCCGGCGTGCCGATCGCGCGCGACGCGGCGGTAGTGGAGGCGGGCCTCGATATCGCTGTCGGAACCGATGCCAGGCTTGGCATCGCCTATTCCGGTCAGCTCGCCGGCAATGCCGAAGATCACGGGATACGTGGTAACTTCGTCCTGAAATTCTGAAAGCAGGATGGCTCGGCGAAACGCGGAACGCGAAATCGCTCGCGGTTTCCGCGATCGCTCCGCTCGCATAGGACCGATCGGCTGGTGAGTACCGGTCAGTCCGGAAGGGGAATGTGCTCATCCCGGTCGTCGACCGGGAGATCGAAGCGCCCCTTGCCCCAGTTCTGCGCGCGCCATTCGGCCTTCGCCTCCTCGATGCGCTCCCTTGAGGACGCGACGAAGTTCCACCAGATGTAGCGGGAACCCGGTAGGGTCGCGCCACCGAGGATCATCAGCCGCGCGCCTTTGTCGCCGGCGGCGACCGTGATCCTGTCGCCGGGGCGGAAGACCATCATCCGGCCAGCCTCGAAATCCTGGCCGGCGATCGAGATCGAGCCTTCGAGGATGTAGATGCCCCGGTCCTCGTGATCATCGGGCATCGGCAGCCGGCTTCCCGCGTCGAGCGTCACGTCGGCGTAGAAGGTCTGCGAGTACATCGTCGCGGGGGCCTTCTCGCCATAGGCGTTTCCGAGGATGAGCCGGACCGAGACGCCGCGATCCTCGATCACCGGCAGCGCTTCCTTGCCATGATGCTCGAACAGCGGCGCCATGTCCTCGTGGCGCTCGGGCAGTGCCAGCCAGGTCTGAATGCCGAACAGGCTGTTCGGACCGCTTCGGGCGGCCGCCGACGTGCGCTCGGAATGGGTCACGCCGCGCCCGGCGACCATCCAGTTCAGTTCGCCCGGGCGGATGATCTGATCCGCCCCGGTGCTGTCCCGGTGATGGAAGTCGCCGCGATAGAGATAGGTGACGGTGCCGAGGCCGATATGCGGGTGCGGCCGGACGTCGACGCCCTGCCCGGTCAGGAACTCGGCCGGTCCGGCCTGATCGAAGAAGATGAACGGCCCGACCATCTGCCGCTTCGGCGCCGGCAGGGCGCGCCGGACCTCGAAGCCGCCGAGATCGCGCGAGCGTGGAACGATGAGCGTTTCGATCGCGTCGAGGCCGACCTCATCGGGACGGCCTGGTTCGATCGCCGGATTCCAACTCATGTGCCGTATCCTCTCCTGGGCTTCCCGGAGGCTTCGCCCCTGCCGATGCGAGTGTGCAGGCTGGCGAACGAGGCTATGCCCGGCTAGTCCCGTGATGCGTCAAGCCGTGTCGCGGTAAGTGGAACATGCGGGTGGCGGCGTCGAGATCGGCGGCCCGTCGCGGAGCGACGTCGAGGGCAGGTCCTCGATAGGGCTTTGCCCCGCTCGCGCTCTCAACGGTCGAGACCCCAAACGTCCGAATTTCGTGCGAAGTACTCGATCAGCATCTCCGTGAGCACCCGCACTTTCCGCGTGGGATGCTGACCCGGCGGGCGGACGACATACACAGCCCCCGGAGGCACCGGATAGCGTGTCATGATCGGGACCAGCGCGCCGGAGGCCACATATTTATAGGTGATGCAGTCGGGGAGCCAGGCGATGCCGAGACCTGCCGCCGCCGCCGCGGCAAGCGCCGTGGCGCTGTCGGCCTTGAACCTACCCTGCGGCTGGACCATGACGGTCCTGTCGCCATCCATGAACTGCCAGGCTTCCGTTCCCTGCATGAGAGCCTGATGGGCGGCGAGTTCGTCCAGTGTCTCGGGCGACCCGTGCGCTTCGATGTAATCCGGGCTTGCGACGAGCTTTCCATGGATCGGCCCGACGCGCTTGGCGATCAGGTCCGAGTCCTGAAGGTAGGCGCCCCGGATCGCGCAATCGAACCCGTCCGCGATGAGATCGACGAAGCGGTCGCTATAGGAGGTGTGGATGTGAAGCTGCGGGTGCTGGCGCGCCATTTCCGCCAGCACGGGGGCGAAGTGCGTCGGGCCGAAGGTGAGCGGCATGGCGACCCTGAGGCGGCCACGCAGCTCTCCGGCGGGGAGGATCGCTTCCCTGGCGGTGTCGATCTCGGCGCTGGCCCGCGCGGCATGATCTCTGAACGTGATCCCCGCTTCCGTGAGCGCGGCGCCCCGGGTCGTTCGCGCAAGAAGCTGCACGCCAAGCTCCGCTTCGATCCGGAAAAGCCGCCGGCTGACGATCGACTTGGAGATGCCGAGCCGGCGCGCGGCGGCCGATACGCCCCCGGCATCGGCCACGGCGACGAAGGTCTGCAGATCCTCGATGTCCAATTCGGCGTTCCTCGTTTCGCGACACAGCGTGCCGGACCATGGAGCTACCCTATCATCTGACGGAACGGCAAGTTGCGCCCGGCAAACGTCGCCCGCTGGCGCATGCCTCCCGCAAAACCAATGCCGCTCAAACCGGCAGCAAAGGACGCAGCAATGACTTTTCGTAACGGCCTTGCTTCGCTTCTTCGTCCCGAAGACTCGGTCCTCGTTTTGATCGACCACCAGCCCTACCAGCTCGCGAACCTGAACAGTCACGAGCCGCAGATGGTGATCAACAATACGGCGGCCCTTGCGAAGACCGCCAAGGCCTTCGGCGTCCCCACCATCCTGACCTCGGTGATCGCCGAGCGGGGCGGGCTCCTCTTCCCGCAGATCACCGACGTGTTTCCGGGCCAGGAGGTGATCGACCGGACGCTCATCAACACCTGGCAGGACCCGAAGGTGGTGGATGTGGTCAAGGCGACCGGACGCAAGCAGCTGATCATCGCGGGCCTGTGGACCGAAGTGTGCGTGGCGATGCCGGCGATCCAGGCTCTCGGCGAGGGCTGGGATGTGACGGTGGTCACCGATGCCTCCGGGGGTATTTCGGTCGAATCCCATGAGGTCGCCATCCAGCGCATGATCGCCGCCGGCGCCAACGTGATGACGTGGATGGCTGTGGCCGGCGAATGGCAGCGCGACTGGGCCCGTCTCGACACCGCCGTGAAGCTGACCGAGGTGCTCGTGCAGCACGGGGGCGGCAGCGGCATTGCTTACCTGTGGGAGCAGCAGCTGCTCCACACGCCGGTGCCGAGCGCCGCGGGCTGATACGGGGGTGGCGGGGACCTCATACGAGTCGCAATCGATCCGTATGCAGAGCCTCGCCACCCTCGCCTCGGGGGGAAGCGTTGCGATGGCGGCGACGAACGCAATCTGCGCCGACGCCGGGCCCGGCCGAGCCGGCGGCCGGTGAAGCGTTCCGCCGGAACGGTTCGATCTGGCCTGCCGTAACGGACCCGCTCATGTGCGGCGACGGTGCGTGATCCCACCACCGTCAGCCTCGGCGTTCCGCAGGTGGGCGCGAAGAGGGGGGCCCCGAAGAGGCGGTTCCATCCCGGCCGGGTTCCGCCGTCACCACGCTGGTCGCCGGCATACTGTCGAAAAGGGGCTGGAGGCTGTTCTGCTGCCTCGCCATTGGTCCCCGGCCACGGCTCCAGTCGGCGGCGCGCTCAAGCCATTCAGCAGATCGCGCACGGCTTGACGGATGCCCCATTGCTGTCGCGGGTTGCCGGCCGTCCGACCACGCAAAAGCTGCCAGCCCGCCTCCGATCCCACATGCCGCTTGGGTTGAGATCATCAACAGACCAGAAGCGCAGGCGCCCAGGGGGGGCGCTTTGGCGCGACGAGCGGAAGCGTCACCGAGAGACGGAAGCGCTTGGCAACGAGGAGAGCGCACAACCAAGCGGCGGCTATGGCGGCTCAGAATCTCTGGTTGGCCGAATCTGCATAGCGAGAATTGCGACGGCATGCACTGTCTCCAAGCGAGCTGAGTTCGAGAGCCTAGGCTGGTTAATGGAAGCGGTGTGGACGGTAGGCATTCGCACGCCTTGTCTTGCAAAGCTTACGGTCGATCATTCTATGATCCTTGCCGGTCAGTATATTTCTGACATGCCAAGTACGGCACGAAAGCAAGCAAAGCTGATGACTATCGTGACATTCGCGCTGCGACCGCGACGAGGACAATGGAATGCGACTTACTTGGCTGATTGCTGCCGTGATGGCGGGGTTTGCGGGCCCCGCCTTCGCCGATGAGGCCACCGGAACAACGAAGGCCGCGCATGAAGCGCTGCTCAACTACCTGCCCTTCCAGGACCAGGTCGATTTCCAGAACGCGACGCGCGGCCAGATCGCAACCCTTGAAGCAGAACAGATCACGGCGCCGGACGGTACCGTGATCTATGACATGGCGCAGTTCGACTTCCTGAAGGGCGAGGCGCCCCATACCGCCAATCCGAGCCTGTGGCGGCAGAGCAAACTCAACGCCATCCACGGATTGTTCGAGGTCGTGAAGGGGGGGATCTACCAGGTCCGCGGCTTTGATCTCGCGGTGATGACCTTCATCCGCGGCGACAAGGGTTGGATCGTCATCGACCCGCTCACCGCGAGCGAGACCGCGGCGGCCGGCTTCAAGCTCCTGCGGGAGAAGGTGGAAGACCTGCCCGTCACCGCAGTCATCTTCACGCACAGCCATGTCGACCATTTTGGTGGCGTGAAGGGGATTGTCACGGAAAAGGAAATCGCAGAGCGCAAGATCCCGGTGATCGCGCCGGTCGGTTTCTTCGAAGAGGCGGTCAGCGAGAACCTCATTGCCGGCAACACGATGAGCCGGCGCGCCAGCTATATGTACGGCAATCTGCTGGAGAAAGGGCCGACCGGCTCACTCGGCTCCGGACTTGGCCCGACTACGGCGGCCGGTACCGTGACGATAGTCGAGCCCACCGTCACCGTCTCCGAAACGCCGACCGAGATGGCGGTCGACGGTATCGACATGGTCTTCCTGAACACGCCGGGTGCCGAGGCCCCCGCTGAGTTCATGTTCTACATCCCGAAATTCAGGACGATGATGCAGGCGGAGGAAATCAACCACACGATGCATAATCTCTACACGCTGCGGGGTGCGAAGGTGCGCAATGGCGACAAGTTCGCCAAGTACATCAACGACACGATCAACCGGTTCGGCGGCGAGGTGGAGATCAGCATCGGCAGCCACAACTGGCCGACCTGGGGCAATGTCGCGGTCAACGAATTCTGGAAGGGCCAGCGCGACACCTATCGCTACCTGCATGACGAGACGCTGCGCCTCGCCAACAAGGGCGAGACCATGGTCGAGATCGCCGAACAGGTCCAATTGCCGGACGGGCTTGCGAAGAGCTTCGCCAATCGGGGCTATTACGGGACGGCGAACCACAATGCAAAGGCGCAGTACCAGCTCTATTTCGGCTGGTTCTCCGGCAATCCGTCGCAGCTCCACGAACTGCCCCCCGTCGAGCAGGGCAAGAAGTTCGTCGAATACGCCGGCGGCGCCGATGCAATCATCGCCAAGGCGAAGACCGATTACGAGGCCGGAAATTACCGCTGGGTGGCGACCGCGCTGAACCATGTGGTCTTCGCCGATCCCGACAACAAGGACGCCCGCGAGCTTCTCGCCAAGGCGCTCACCCAGATGGGGTATCAGGCCGAGAGCGGGCCCTGGCGCAACTTCTACCTGTCGGGCGCCAAGGAACTGCGCGACGGAGTCGTCCGCGCGGCAACGCCGGACGCGGCCTCGCCGGATATCGTGCGGGCGCTACCGCTGGAGATCTATCTCGATTACCTCGCCGTCCGCCTCAACCATCCCAAGGCAGCAGGAAATGACATCTATCTGAACTTCATCCTGCCGGATGTGCAGCAGGAGTTCACCCTCTCCGTGACGAACGGCGTGATGAACTACACGATCGGCCGCCAGGACCAGCAGGCGGACGCGACCGTCACGCTGAATCGTTCGCTGCTGGACGACATCAATCTGCGGCAAGCAAATCTGGCCGATGCCATCTCGGCAGGTCAGGTTACGATCGACGGCAACCAGCAGAAGGTAGCCGACTTCGTCAGCCTGCTCGACACGTTCGACTTCTGGTTCAACATCGTCACGCCATGAGCGCGTCTCGGGCGCGGGAACACGGGTACAGAGCTCACCCCCTCACGGGTGGGCTCCGCTTCGGGCGTTGTTCGGATGCGGGGTAATGCGGCCCCCGTCAGCGGATGTCGGCTGCGTGGCAACCGGAGGTCCATTGGCGCCAGACGACACGAAGGGTGCCGGCGCACAGCGAAGGTGCCGCCTTGTGGCGGCATTCTCCGCCCGGGAACTTGGCCTTGGCTTCAACGTGGACGATGACAATGGGCTTCGCGCTTGACTTCTGGGATTACACCGCGCTTGCCAGCCTCGGCATTATCGGGATGTCATTTCTACTCATCGTCATCTTCATTCTCGGTCTCCCGGGGCGGATTGCGATCGCGAGAAACCATCCCGAGGCCGACGCGGTCTACACGATGGGCTGGCTCGGTTTTCTTGGTGTCCTGCCCTGGATTCAGGCCCTCATCTGGGCATTCAAGCCGACGGATGTGGTTGATCTGCGTTATACGCCTCGTCAGGTCAAGAAAGAGACCGAGGAAATGATTTCGCGACTCAAGGGAAAGACGCCGCTTGCCTTTGCCGACAAGAGAAGTAGTGACGAAAACGGTGCATCGTGACGAGGTGATATCGCCATGATGATCGGCATGCTCGTTCTCGCCATCGCTACGCTCCTGTTCTGGGTGATCTTCTTCAAGCTGAAGTTGTTGCGCCTGACGCCCGGCTGGATTTTCGGCTTCAGCGTCTTCTTCCTGCATCTGGCGCTGATCTTCGTGATCGGGCTGCGGTTCGTCACGCCCTATTCGACCAGCGCGACAATCATCCAGCACACGATCCAACTGATCCCGCGCCTGTCGGAACCGACCTTGATCACCGAGGTGCTGGTCGAGGACAACATGCCGGTCAGGAAAGGTGATCCGCTTTTCAAGTTCGATCGCACGATCTACGAGGCGAGGGTCAATCAGCTCAAGGCCCAGCTCGCCGCTGCCCAGCAGAACGTGAAGGTGCTCGGCACCAACATCAAGACGGCCGAAAATCAGGTGGTGGAGGCCGAGGCTGCGCTCGCCTATTCCACGAACCAGATGGACGACTACAACATCCTCATTCAGAAAGGGGTCGGGCGGCTCGAACAGGCGATCAAGTGGCGCGATACGGTGAAGGGCGACACGGCGCGTCTTCATGCCGCCCAGGCCGAGCTTCAGGTGGCCCGCCTGCAGTATGAGTCAAGTATCGATGGTGTCCACACGTCGGTCGCAAACCTTGAGGCGGACCTTCAGCAGGCGCAGTTCTATCTTGACAATACGGTTCTGAACGCCCCGGAGGACGGGCGTGTCATCAATTTGCAGGTGCGCCCCGGAATGGTGTCCGGCATTCTGCGCATCGGCGGCATTGCCGTTCTCATAGCCGAGGATAACCGGTATCTGCTGGCGACATATTTTCAGGAGAACCTGAAGTATGTGGCGCCTGGCCAATATGCCGAAGTGGCTTTCGACCTGTATCCCGGCCAGATCTTCAAGGGACGTGTCGACAGCATCTGGAAGGCGAACGGGCAGGGCCAGCTTTTGCCGACGGCCGAAATCCCGCGTTTCGAGCCCGTGGATCCCAGTCTTCCCCAAGGGCAGTATGCGGTGAAGATTCTGCTGGATGATCGCGATCAATCCAAGTTTCCCATCGGGGCGCAGGGGTCGGTGGCGATCTACGTGAATGGCGACCGGGGAGCCTGGGCGGCCCTGCGCAAAGTGGCGATCCGCATGCACACATGGCTGGCGTGGCTTTATCCGCTCAATATCTGAGAGCCGGCTCAGGACATTGGTAGTTGTAGCCCGCTGGACACTTCGTCGTGGCTTCGGGGGCGGGTGGGAGCGGCGCCGGCCCACAAGGATACTCGAAAATGATTGATTTCGCCGGTTTCTCTCTGCTGGGAATATTGTTCGCCAGTCTCATAGCATTTGCTCTTGCCATCGAGTTCGGCCGTTACCTCGGCCGTAGAGCCAGAAGCGCTGGCGGCGAGCACGTGTCCACCCTCGAGGGGGCGGTGCTTGGCCTTTTGGCGCTTATGATCGGCTTTACCTTCGCGATGTCGCTGTCTCGACACGAAGCCCGGCGTGAGGCGGTCCTGTCCGAGGCGAATTCCATCGTCTCTGCGGCGATGCTCGCCCGCCTTCTGCCGGAACCACGGAACATCGAGGCCTTGACGCTGCTCAGTGACTATACCGGCATCCGCCTCAGCCTGAAGGCGCAATTCCTGACGCCGGATTCGCTGCGCGCAGCGGTCGAGCGTTCCAACGTCATTCAGGAAAAGCTGTGGCGGCTCGGCATAGGTTTGGCCGATACCGACAATGCCATGGTGCCGACCGGCCTGTTCATTCAATCCCTCGGGCAGGTCTTCGACAACCAGACCAGTCGAGTGGCTGCCTTGCGGAGCCATGTGCCGGATATCGTACTGTTCGGGCTCTACGGAATCGCCGTCACCGCCATTGGTCTGCTCGGATACGGAAGTGGTGTGAGGCCGTATCAGCCGCGATTGCCGGCTTATCTCGTGGGCTCGTTGATCGCCCTCGTCATGCTGTTGATCCATGATCTCGACAGGCCTGGCAGCGGCTTTATCCATGTCAGCCAGCTTCCGATGGAGGAGGCGGCTGAGGCCATCGCAGAGCAGTTGGGGCGTCCGCGGTGATCGTCGTATCGATTTCGACGTGATGCGGATGTTCCGAGCCGTCGCGCCATTGGTCCACTAAGCCTGCCGGTTGGGTCGCGCTGCAAAGCGATTTGCGTTGCAGGTGGCGCTGCGCCGGAGGCCGTTCGCTAATCCTCTGGAATCTCGCGGCCATCGACACGTCCGGGGCCGACTGCGACCTGTGATATGGGCTCGCCAGCGCGGCAGTCGCGATTGCCGCGCTGGCGAGCTGGAAGTGGGGAGTTGGCGGTGCATTGCGGGCTGTTCGCTGGGTGGAAGCGGTCGCTGACGGTGTGGATGTCGGGGTGGGAGACGCACGGACTGTGCATTTTTCCCACGAAGACCTGCCTCGCGGGTGCATTGATGCTCCTGTGGCTAATGCCGATGCCGGCCTCCGCCCAGGACATGCTGTCCGGCCCGGGATTCAAGCCGTGGACCGGCGACCTCCACGGAATGGAGAAGCGGCGGCTCATCCGCATACTCGTGCCCTACAGCAAGACGATCTACTTCATCGACCGAGGCCGGCAATTCGGGACGGCGGTCGAATTCGGGCAGGCGCTGGAGAGCTACATCAATCGCAGCCGCAGGAAGGAGATCGAACGGGTGCGGGTCGCCTTCGTCCCGACGGCACGCGATCAGCTTATCCCCGCGCTGCTTGATGGACGAGGCGACATCATCGCCGCCAATCTTACCATCACGTCCGAACGCCAAAAGCTCGTCGACTTCACCCAGCCGCTGGCGACCGGCGTCAGCGAGATCCTGGTGACGGGGCCATCGGCCACCGTTCCCGGCTCGCTCAACGACCTTGCCGGCATGGCGATTCCGCTCCGGCGGAGCAGCAGTTATTTCATGCATTTGACGGCGCTGAACGACGAGCGCAGACGCCAGGGAACGGAGGAGATCGGCGTCGAGGCTATCGATGAGAATCTCGAGGACGAAGATCTGCTCGAAATGGTGAATAGTGGACTGCTGCCGTGGACAATTGTTGATCGTCACAAGGCCGAGATATGGACGGCGGTGTTCGGCAACATCACGCTGCAGAAGGATATTGCGATTGCGCGGGACCAGAAGATCGCCTGGGCCATACGCAAGGGCAGCCCCGAGCTCACCTCATTACTCGACGCTTTCGTTGCCGTTCATCGAGTGGGCACGACATTCGGCAACGTGCTGAAGAAGCGATACTATCAGAACGATAGGATGGTGCGCGCCGCCAATGACCGGGCCGAACTCGAAAAATTCGACGGGCTCGTCGCTCTCTTCACCCAGTATGGCAGGAGCTACGCCTTCGACGAATTGCTGCTGGCGGCGCAAGGTTATCAGGAGTCGCAGCTCGATCAGAGCCGCCGCAGCCCGCGCGGCGCGGTCGGCATCATGCAGTTGCTGCCCTCGACGGCGGCGGACAAGGCGGTCGCCGTCAGCGGGATCGACAAGAGCGCCGAGCGCAACATCGAAGCGGGCGCCAAATATCTCAACCATTTGCAGATGCATTATCTCGACGAACCCGGCCTGACTCCGATCAACCGCATGCTGTTCGCCATCGCCGCCTACAATGCGGGCCCCGGCAATCTGCGGAAGTTCCGGCGCGAGGCTGGCAGGATGGGTCTCGACGAGCATATCTGGTTCGGCAATGTCGAGCACGGCGCCGCCAAGGTCGTCGGCCGCGAGACCGTCCAGTATGTCAGCAACATCTACAAATATTACGTCTCGTACAAATTGTACTTTGACCGGAAGATGAAGGTTCCGCCGGCCACGACCGAGGTGGCGCCCACGGCCGAATAGCGCTCTATGTCGCTACCTTCGATGCCCAAAGCGATCGGTTTCGGCGTGAAATGGCGGAGGAGGGAGACTTCTGCGAACCTGTCTCCCTGCAAATTCCCTGTTCGGAGAGAAAACCGGGACACTAGATCGTCGCTTTTGCGCGTCCTTGTCGGGTCACAGGAAGAGATTTCTGTTTGCAAGAAATAAGTTCGCGCTTCAGGCGTCGTCCTAGCGGTGGGATCCTAGGCAGGATCGCAGTGCGTTTTGGTGGGAACAGATTGTCACTTGCCGGGACGGCATTCCCGACAGCAGTTGGGAATGTACACCCAGGTGGCCCAGAGGCGACGTTCGCCGGTCGCTGGGTGCGCCACGGTAGGCATCGAGTGGCCTTTGCCTCGCTCCGCGTGCGCTTATACGTCGGGGTGACGTGAAAGGATGGTGGCCGACCAGCAGCAGTGGCTTGGCGGATAAACGTCTGACGTTGTCAGTCTTCGGCTTTCCTACGACCGCGTAAATAGGCGTCGATCCCGTTCCGTCGATAGAAGGTGTCGTACTCCGATCGAAGATCTTCATAGAAGGTGCGCAGCTGGTCGGTCGTCAGATGTAATCTGAAGCAAGCGCCCTCTTCGCTGTAACCGTCCGAATGGATGAACGTGCCGGTATCGACGAAAACGAGAATCTCGATCGGCTGGGCGGCACTTTCCAGGACGAAATCTGGCGGCATGGAGAAGGCCGCGAGTCGGAAAAGTGCCGGACTTTCCGGCAGTTATCGCGGCATGCCGGAAGTAAAAAATATAATAATATCAATTGCTTAACTGGCTGGCGGAGGGAGCGGGATTCGAACCCGCGATACGGTTCCCCGTATACACACTTTCCAGGCGTGCGCCTTCAACCACTCGGCCACCCCTCCGTCCGCGGGCGCGGTGGCCCGTCGGTCCTCGACGAAGCGTCCGGGCGGGCCGGCGCCGATCCGTCGAAGAGGCGCGGAATATAGCGAAGCATGCCACGCTGGCAAGCCGTCCCGCGGCGGATTTGCGCAGGATGGGGAAAGCCCGCCGCCGGCCGGCCGATCCACCCTCCCTGGAGAGCGCCCGGTCGCATGGGAGCCGCCGGTGCGGCGCCTCAGTTCAGCGGCGCTCCGGTCGAGGTGATGGAGCAGGTCGCCGCGTCGGCCTTGGGCCCGAGGAGATGCACCTGGTCCTGTCCCTTGGCACCCGCGACGATGTTGTAGAGGGTCGTGCTCGCCGAGCCGACGGGTTCGCCCTTTAGCGTAAACGCGCAGCTGACGGCGACTGAGCCCACGGTGGCCGACGTATTGTTCACCACCGAGACGCCCATCACCGTCCCGACATCGTTGGTGAAGATGTCGCCCTGTTCGAGCTTGAGGCCGGAATCGGCGGCCGCGGCCGATCCGGCCAAGAGAGCCAGCGCTCCCACCGCAAGCCGATGGAAGGCTCGCATTCCCGTCGCATACATGATCACGCCCCGGCATGGCCCGCGGCGGCGTTCGGGCCGTCTTCTGGCTGCAGGTTCACCGCGCGCCGCAGCGTAGAGGAAGCGGGACAAAAGTCGAGATGAGCCGACGCCGCCACCATGCAAGCCATGGGAGTCGAGTGTGGGGCGGTGAAAGATGACGGTGAGGTTCGCGGCGGGATGCGCGGGGAGGAGCGGGCGCGCAGCGGGTAAACGTGTCGGGAGATCGCCAGTCGTGGCGCGCTGTCGACTGCATAGTCCCACCGCGAAGTTGTCACGGGTGCTGATGTCCGGTGCAGCAAGCCATGAGACGTGCATCCACGGCCGTGTCATGGGCGTGGAACAACTTTGCATAAAATGAACTATACATGTCATTTCAGGTAAATAATCGTGGCTAGACAATGGTTTCGTCGAATGTATAGTCCGCCCTGCAGGATCGTGTGTCAGGGGGAAGCGGAATGAATCCGGGCGTGTGTCTCGCCGGGCGGCGGCGTGCTGGTATCGGTCTGCTCGGTGCCGGCATGGCGGCTCTGCTGCTTGCGGCCTGCTCGGAAGAGAACAAGTACGTCGCGCCCCCGCCGCCCAAGGTCACGGTCGTCGCGCCGCTTCAGCAGGCGGTGACGCGCTACCTCCAATTCACCGGCAACACCGCTTCCATCAACTCGGTCGATCTGGTCGCCCGCGTCGAAGGCTTCCTGATGTCGATCGACTACAAGGACGGCGCGGTGGTGAAGAAGGGCGACCGCCTGTTCCTGATCCAGCAGGACACCTATCAGGCCAATCTCGATCAGGCGAAAGCGCAACTCGCCTCCGCCGAGGCGCAGCTGACCAACAACCAGGCCGAATATCAGCGCCAGAAAACGCTGGGCCAGCAGGACTTCTCCTCGCAGGCCACCGTCGACAAGGCGCGCGCGGCGATGGAGCAGGCGCAGGCCTCGGTCGACGCGGCGAAGGCCAATATCGAGATCGCCACCATCAATCTCGGCTACACCACGGTGATCGCGCCGTTCGACGGCATCGTCACCCGCCACCTCGCCGATGTCGGCCAGCTCGTCGGCCACAGCGAGCCGACCAAGCTCGCGACCATCGTGCAGATGGACCCGATCTACACCTACTTCAACCTGAACGAGAACCAGGTCCTGCGCATCAAGCAGGCGCTCGCCGCGCGGGGCCGGACCATCGAGCAGGTCAAGGAGGTCGAGATCGACATCGGTCTCCAGAACGAAGGCAACGACTATCCGCACAAGGGCCGGCTGGACTACGTCTCGCCGGAGCTCGACCCCTCGACCGGCACGCTGCTGGTGCGCGGCCTGTTCGAGAACAAGGACCTGTCGCTGCTGCCCGGCCTGTTCGTGCGGGTGCGCGTGCCCGTGCAGGACATTCCCGACGCCCTGCTGGTCGAGGACACTGCCGTGGGCGCGGCGCAGCAGGGCAAGTACGTGCTCGTCGTCAACAAGGACAACGTGGTCGAGCAGAAGGTCGTCACCGCCGGCCAGCAGGTCGGGCAGTACCGCGTGATCGAATCCGGCCTCGCCGCCGGCGACCGGGTGGTGATCGGCGGCATCCAGCGCGCGACGCCGGGATCGAAGGTCGACCCGGTCGAGGCGCCGCCTCTGGCGCCTCCGCCCGCGGCCGGCACCGAACCGGCGAAAACCGAACCGGCCGCCCAGCCCGCGCCGGCGAGCAAGACCGGCAACTGAGGCTGGCAACCGACTTTCGCGACCCCTGAACCGGACCGCTCGAACCGAAGGCCCGCAGCATGATCTCCCGCTTCTTCATCGAACGGCCGGTTCTCGCCAACGTGCTGGCGCTGGTCTTCGTGCTGATCGGCGGCGTGGCGCTGATCAAGCTGCCGGTGGCGCAGTATCCCAACGTGGTGCCGCCGACCGTTCAGGTGACGACGCTCTATCCCGGCGCCAGCGCGCGCACGCTGATCGATACGGTCGCGCTGCCCATCGAGCAGCAGGTCAACGGCGTCGAAGGCATGCTCTACATGCAGTCGACGAGCGCCAGCGACGGTACCTACACGCTGACCATCACCTTCGCCATCGGCACCGATCCGGACTTCGCCCAGGTGCTGGTGCAGAACCGCGTCGCCATCGCCATGGCCTCGCTGCCGCAGGCCGTCCAGGTGCAGGGCGTCACCACGCAGAAGAAGTCGACGGCCATCCTCCAGTTCGTGACCCTGTACTCGCCGGACGAGCGCTACGACAGCCTGTTCCTCGCCAATTACGGCGTCATCAACCTGCAGGACGAGATCGCCCGCCTCGACGGCGTCGGCAACGTCAACATCTTCGGCGCCGGCCAGTACGCCATGCGCGTCTGGCTCGATCCCGATGAGCTGCAGGCCCGCCAGCTCACCCCCGACGACGTGATCAACGCCATCCAGCAGCAGAGCCAGGAGGTCGCCTCGGGCGTGGTCGGCATGCCGCCGGTGCCGAAGGGACAGAACTTCCAGTTCACGCTGCTGATGGACGGCCGCCTCAACGACGCGGCCGACTACGAGAACATCATCGTCAAGGTCTCGAACGCCGATGGCGGGCGCATCACCCGCCTGCGGGACGTGGCGCGGGTGGAGCTCGGCGCGCAGACCTACAGCCAGACCTTTACCTTCAACGGCAAGGCCGCCGCGGCGCTCGGCATCTACCAGCTGCCGGAGGCCAATTCGCTGGCGGTGGCGACCGCCGTGCGCGAGAAGATGGCCCAGCTCGCCAAGGACTTCCCGCCCGGCCTCGCCTACCAGATCCCGTTCGACACCACGGTCTTCGTCAACGCCTCGGTCAACGAGGTCTACAAGACGCTGTTCGAGGCGGGCATCCTGGTGCTCATCGTCATCCTGGTCTTCCTGCAGGACTGGCGGGCGACGCTGGTGCCGGCGACCACCGTCCCGGTAACGATCATCGGCACCTTCGCCGCAATGGCGGCGATGGGCTTCACGGTGAACCTGTCCACCCTGTTCGCCATCGTGCTCGCCATCGGCATCGTGGTCGACGATGCCATCGTCATCGTCGAGGGCGTCGCGCGCCATATCGAGAAGGGCCTGCCCGGCCGCCTCGCCGCCGAGAAGGCGATGGACGAGCTGTTAGGCCCGATCATCGGCATCACGCTGGTGCTGATGTCGGTGTTCCTGCCGGCGGCCTTCATGCCGGGCCTCACCGGCCAGCTCTACCAGCAGTTCGCGCTGGTCATCGCCGCCACCGCGCTGATCTCCGCCGTCAACGCCATGACGCTGAAGCCGACGCAGTGCGCGCTCTGGCTGCGCCCGCCGGTGCCGCCGGAGAAGCGCAATTTCTTCTACCGCGGCTTCAATGCGGTCTATGACCGGGCCGAGCATTGGTATGCCGGTCTCATCCGCCGCATGGTGCATGTGAGCTACCTCACGGTCGCGGTCGCCCTGGTGCTGATCGGCGTGGCGATCTGGGGGCTGACGCGCGTGCCCACCGGCTTCCTGCCGACCGAGGACCAGGGCTACGTGCTGATCGGCGCGCAGCTTCCCGACGCCGCCTCGCTCCAGCGCACCAACGAGGTGATGCAGCAGATCTCCGACATCGCCTCCAAGACGCCCGGCGTGGAGAACGTGATCGCCATTTCCGGCGTGTCGGTGCTGGACAACAACGCCACCCTGCCGAATGGCGGCGTCGCCTATGTCATGCTCAAGGACTGGGACGTGCGCGACAAGGCCGGCGAGGGGCTGCTGGAGATCTATACCTCGCTGAACAAGGCGCTCGAGCAGGTCGACGGCGCCGTCACCTTCGTGCTGGTGCCGCCGGCGATTCAGGGCATCGGCAATGCCAGCGGCTTCACCATGATGGTCCAGTCGAAGAACGGCAGCTTCGACTTTGCCGAGCTGCAGAGCCTGACCCAGTCGGTGGTCAGGAACGCGTCGAGCCAGTCGTCGCTGCAGCACCTGAGCACGTCGTTCCGGGCCAACGTGCCCCAGCTCTTCCTCAAGATCGACCGCATCAAGGCGGAAACGCTGGGCGTCACCGTCGGCCAGGTCTTCGCGACCGTGCAGGGCTATGTTGGGTCGAGCTACGTGACCCAGTTCAACCAGTTCGGTCAGACCTTCCAGGCCTATATCCAGGCCGAGGCCGACTACCGCCGCACGCCCGAGGAGATCCTCAACCTGAAGATCCGCACGCCCAGCGGCGACATGGTGCCGCTCGGCACGCTGGCGCAGGTGGAGCCGGCGTTCGGCCCGCCGCTGATCACGCTCTACAATCTCTACCCGGCCTCGACGGTGCTCGGCGCGCCGGCGACCGGATTCAGCTCCGGGCAGGCGCTCGACATCATGGCGCAGGTCGCCGACGATACGCTTCCGCCGGGCACCGGCTTCGAATGGAGCGCCATGTCCTACCAGGAGGCGGTGGTCGGCAACGAGGTCTACTACGTGTTCGGCCTCGCCATCCTGCTGGTCTATTTCGTGCTGGCCGGCCAGTACGAGAGCTGGATCCTGCCGCTCTCCGTGCTGCTCGCCGTGCCGCTGGCGCTGCTCGGCACGGTTGGCGCGCTCACCGGGCTCGGCATCTCCAACAATCTCTACACGCAGATCGGCCTGATCCTGCTCATCGCCCTGTCGGCGAAGAACGCCATCCTCATCGTCGAATTCGCCCGCGAGAAGCGGGCGGAGGGCATGGAGATCATGGAGGCGGCGGTGGAAGCCGCCCGGCTGCGTTTCCGGCCGATCCTGATGACCTCCTTCGCCTTCATCCTGGGCGTGCTGCCGCTGGTGCTCGCCACCGGCGCCGGCGCCAATTCGCGCAAGTCCATCGGCATCGCCGTGTTCAGCGGCATGCTGGCCTCGACCTGCCTCGCGGTGCTGTTCGTGCCGTCCTTCTACGCCGTCCTGCAGCGCTTCGAGGAATGGCGCGCCGGGCGCAAGGGCGCTCCCGCCCAGCCCGCGCCGGCGGCGGGCGAGGAAGCCTCGCCCTCGGCGACCTGACGCCGGATCCGCGCCATGCCGGCCCGTGTCGCCTCAATTTGCGGCAGCGGGCTGATGCTTCCGTGGGCTGCTCCCGCGGGCCGTGGCCGTCGCCTGCATGGCCGCCGCTGGCGGTGCCATGACACAGGGCAATCCGGCCCCGCGCCGTTTGCATTACCGATGCGGCACGATTCGTGCGTTCAGCCTAGTTGTTCCGCTTCGCGCGGCCCGACTAGGATCGGTGTCGCGCGGGTCGATGTTCCGTCTGTCAGTTGGTGCCTATGACAATCTTCGCCAGCCTGCATCACGTCACGGCCTACAAGTATGACCGTCCGGTCTCGCTCGGGCCCCAGATCATCAGGCTGCGCCCGGCGCCGCATTGCCGGACCCCGGTGAAGAGCTACGCGCTCAAGGTCACGCCCTCCAACCATTTCGTGAACTGGCAGCAGGACCCGTTCGGCAACTGGATGGCGCGCTTCGTCTTCCCGGAGAAGGCGACCGAGTTCCGCGTCGAGGTGGACCTCATCGCCGACATGACGGTCTACAACCCGTTCGACTTCTTCGTCGAGGAATATGCCGAGAAGCTGCCTTTCGCCTACACGCCCGAGCTCGCCAAGGAGCTGATCCCCTATCTGGAGCAGGAGGAGGGCGGTCCGCTCATCGACGCCTTCGTCGAGGAGGTGCGCCCGTCCGAAGGCGCGCCGACCGTCGACTACCTCGTCGCGCTCAACCAGAAGCTCCAGCAGCGGGTCGGCTACCTCATCCGCTTGGAGCCGGGCGTGCAGAAGCCGGACGAGACGCTGTCGCTCGCCGCCGGCTCCTGCCGCGATTCCGGCTGGCTCTTGGTGCAGGTCCTGCGCCGGCTCGGCCTCGCCGCCCGCTTCGTCTCGGGCTACCTCATCCAGCTCAAGCCCGACGTGAAGGCGCTCGACGGCCCGACCGGCACCGAGGTCGACTTCACCGACCTGCACGCCTGGTGCGAGGTCTATCTGCCCGGCGCCGGCTGGATCGGCCTCGACCCGACCTCCGGCTTGCTCTGCGGCGAGAGCCATTTGCCGCTCTGTGCCACGCCGAACTACCTCTCTGCCGCCCCGATCACCGGCGGCTTCACGGCGGAGGAGGGCACCAGGACCGAGTTCGAATTCGACATGAAGGTGACGCGCGTCGCCGAGAAGCCGCGGGTGACGCTGCCCTTCTCCGACGAGGCGTGGGCGGCGCTCGACGCGCTCGGCGACAAGGTCGACGCCGATCTCGCGGCGCAGGATGTGCGCCTCACCATGGGCGGCGAGCCGACCTTCATCTCCATCGATGACTATCAGGGCGCGGAGTGGAACACGTCGGCCGTCGGCCCGACCAAGCGCATGCGCGCCGACGACCTGATCCGCCGCCTGCGCAAGCGCTTCGCACCCGGCGGCATGATGCATTACGGCCAGGGCAAGTGGTATCCGGGCGAAAGCCTGCCGCGCTGGACCTTCTCGCTCTACTGGCGAAAGGACGGCAAGCCGATCTGGCGCGATCCCGACCTGATCGCCGCCGAGAACCTTGCCGGCGCCACCACCGAGGATTCGCGCGTCTTCACCGAGAACCTCGCCGACCGGCTGGGCGTCGGCGCGAGCTATGCCGTGCCCGCCTATGAGGACCCGGCGCACTGGATTCTCAAGGAAAGCGAGCTGCCGGAGAACGTCGATCCGTTCGATTCCAAGCTCGAGGATGCCGAGGCGCGCAGCCGCATCGCCCATGTCTTCGAGCGCGGCCTCGGCCGCCCGAGCGGCTATATCCTGCCGGTGCAGCGCTGGCAGTCGCGCGCGACCCGCGGCTGGGTCAGCGAGAAGTGGCGCTTCCGGCGCGGCAAGCTGTTCCTGGTGCCGGGCGATTCGCCGGTCGGCTTTCGCCTGCCGCTGGCAGCCCTGCCCTGGGTGCCGCCGGCTGCCTATCCTTACGTGAATCCGGCCGATCCGATGGTCGTGTCAGGCGAGCTGCCGGATGCCGAGACGCTGCACCAGCTCTACCAGCGCACCTCTTTCGACAACGAGAACCAGCAGGAACAGGTCGACCAGGTGCTCACCGGCACCGGCTCGGTGCGCACCGCGCTCGCCATCGAGCCGCGCGGCGGGCGGCTGTGCGTGTTCATGCCGCCGACCGAGCGGCTGGAGGATTATCTGGAGCTGCTCGCCGCCATCGAGGTGACGGCGGCGGAACTGAAGCTGCCGGTGCACATCGAGGGCTACACCCCGCCGGTCGATCCGCGCCTCAACGTCATCCGCGTGGCGCCCGATCCGGGCGTTATCGAGGTGAACGTCCATCCGGCCTCCAACTGGAAGACCTGCGTCGAGATCACCCGCGACCTCTACGAGGAAGCGCGGCTGTCGCGCCTCGGCACCGAGAAGTTCATGATCGACGGGCGCCACACCGGCACCGGCGGCGGCAACCATGTGGTGATCGGCGGCGCCACCCCGGCCGACAGCCCCTTCCTGCGCCGGCCGGACCTGCTCAAGAGCCTCGTCACCTACTGGCAGCGCCACCCGTCGCTGTCCTACCTGTTCTCCGGCCTGTTCATCGGCCCGACCAGCCAGGCGCCGCGCGTCGACGAGGCGCGGCACGACAGCCTCTACGAGCTGGAGATCGCCATGGCCAACGTGCCGGCGCCAGGGCAGGGGATGGCGCCGCCGCCCTGGCTGGTCGACCGGCTGTTCCGCAATCTACTCACCGACGTCACCGGCAACACGCACCGCTCCGAGATCTGCATCGACAAGCTGTTCTCGCCGGACGGGCCGACCGGCCGCCTCGGCCTCGTCGAGTTCCGCTCCTTCGAGATGCCGCCGGACTGGCGGATGAGCCTTGCGCAACAGTTGCTACTGCGCGCCCTCGTCGCCCGCTTCTGGCGAGAGCCGCAGGACGGGCCGCTCGCCCGCTGGGGCACGGCGCTGGCCGACCGTTTCATGCTGCCCCACTTCGTCTGGGCCGACTTCATGGACGTGCTGCACGATCTCGGCGCCGCCGGCTATCGCTTCGACCCGATGTGGTTCGAGGCGCAGCGCGAGTTCCGCTTCCCCTATTTCGGGCAGGTGGAGCATGGCGGGGTGACGCTGGAACTGCGCCAGGCGCTGGAACCGTGGCATGTGCTGGGTGAGGAAGGGGCGGTCGGCGGCACGGTGCGCTTCGTCGATTCCTCCGTCGAGCGCCTGCAGGTGCGGGTGGAAGGGCTGAACCCCATCCGTCATGTCGTGGCCTGCAACGGCCGGCGCCTGCCGCTGCTGCCGACCGGGCGTTTCGGCGAGCACGTGGCAGGCGTGCGCTTCAAGGCATGGCAGCCGGCCTCGGGCCTGCACCCGACCATACCGGTGCACGCGCCGCTCACCTTCGACATCGTCGACCTGTGGTCGAACCGTTCGCTGGGCGGCTGCGTTTACCATGTCGCCCATCCGGGCGGCCGTAACTACGAAACTTTCCCGGTGAATTCCTACGAAGCGCAGGCCCGGCGTCTGGCGCGCTTCCAGGATTACGGCCACACTCCCGGCTACCTGTTCGTGCCCCCGGAGGAGGCGTCCGCCGAATTCCCGGCCACGCTCGACCTGCGGCGTCCGGCGAGGGTCTGACCCGCCGGAGCGTAGCCGTGCGCATGCGTCGCGGGCAGGCCGGTTGCGTTCGCCATCCCCGGCGGCGCAGAGAGGGAGCCATGGCCGGTCGCAGTGAGCCGCAGGCCCGCACGCGCCGCTTCGAGGAAGAGGCGGTCGAGGCGCTGCTGGCGGGATATCAGCCCTTGCCGGGCGTCCACGATGAGCTCGTGGACGCGGAGGGGCGTCCGCGCGCGCATTGGACCTCCTTGCTGGCGGCGCTGGCGGAGATGGGCGTCGACGAGGTGAACCGGCGCTTTCAGGCGGCCGACCGTCATCTCTACCGCTCCGGCGTGTTCTACCGCGTCTATGACGATCCGAACGGTGGCGAGCGGCCTTGGCCGATCGCGCATCTGCCGCTCGTCATCGACGAGGCCGAGTGGCGCGCGCTGGAGCGCGGCCTGATCCAGCGCGCGCAGATGCTGGAAGCCGTTCTGGCCGATCTCTACGGCGAAGCCAATCTCGTGCGCTCCGGCGCGCTGCCGGCGGCGGCGGTCGCCGGCAATCCGGACTTCCTGCGCCCCATGGTCGGTGTGGACCCGCATGGCGGCAGCTTCCTAAAGATTTATGCTGCCGACATCGGTCGCGGCCCGGACGGGCGCTGGTGGGTGCTCTCCGATCGCACGCAGTCGCCTTCCGGCGCCGGCTACGCGCTGGAGAACCGCATCGCCATCGCCCGCGCGCTGCCGGACCTCGCCCGTTCGCTCAACGTCATGCGCCTGGCCGGCTATTTCCAGGCCATGCGTGCCGGCCTGACGAGGCTCGACCGCTCGGGCGAGGGGCGGGTGGGGCTGCTCACCCCCGGTCCGCTCAACGAAACCTATTTCGAGCACGCCTATCTCGCCCGCTATCTCGGCTTCGTGCTGCTGGAGGGTGACGACCTGACGGTGCGCGACAATGTCGTCTATGTGCGCACCGTGGCGGGGTTGAAGCGGGTGGACGTGCTGCTGCGCCGCCTCGACGCCGACTATGCCGATCCGCTGGAGCTCAATCCGGGCTCGCATCTCGGCGTGCCCGGACTCATGCAGGCGATCCGCGCGGGCAGCGTCGCGGTGGTGAACGCCATCGGCGCGGGCGTCGTCGAGGCGCCGGCCATGATGGGCTTCCTGCCCCGGATCGGCGCGCAGGTGCTCGGCGAGAGCCCGATCCTGCCGAACGTCGCCACCTGGTGGTGCGGCCAGCCGGCCGAGCGCGAGCGGGTTCTCGACGGGCTCGACGATCTCGTGATCGCTCCGGCCTTCCAGCGCACTTTGCCGGGGTTGCTGGACGAGGGGCCGGTGATTGGCGCCGACCTCGATCCGGCCCGGCGGGCGGCGATCCGGCATGCCATCCGCACGCGCGGCGTCGATATCGTCGGCCAGGAGACGGTACGACTGTCGACCATGCCGGTCTGGCGCAACGGCAGGCTGGAGCCGCGGCCCTTCATCCTGCGCATCTTCGTGGCGGCCACCGAATCCGGCTGGACCGTCATGCCCGGCGGTTTCTGCCGCGTGTCCGACAGTCTCGACGCGCGCGCCGTGACCATGCAGAGCGGCGGCCGCTCGGCCGATGTCTGGGTGCTGGACGGGGCGCCGGTGGAGCAGACCACGCTGCTGCCGGCCGCCGGCCGCGTGGAGGTCAAGCGCCAGACCGGCCCGCTGCCGAGCCGCGCGGCGGACAACTTCTTCTGGCTCGGGCGCTATGTGGAGCGCGCCGAGAGCACGCTGCGCCTCTTGCGCACGCTGGCCGGGCGTCTCTCCTCGACCGCCGAAGGCGGCGGCGCCTCGGTGCCCAAGCTGCTCGATCTGCTGCAGTCCTGGGGCGCAGCGCCGGACGACGTCACCCGGGCCAAGCCCGTGCGCCACGTCCTCGCCGCCCTGTCGCGTCGCGACCTGCCGGGCGCGCTGCCGAATCTCATCGAGGCCGCCCGCCAGACCGCCTCGGTCATTCGCGACCGCCTGTCGCCGGATGCGTGGCGTACCCTTGCCGATCTGGCGCTGATGATGGCCGAGCCGGTCCCTGCCGCCAGCGCCGAGCCCGACGCCTATGAGCGCACGGACCGGGCGCTGCGTTCGCTCGCTGCCTTCTCCGGCTTCGCGTCCGAGAACATGAACCGCCTGTCCGGCTGGCGCTTCCTCGATCTCGGCCGGCGTATCGAGCGCGCCATCGCCACCTGCCGCGTCACGCGCGCCCTCGTCGGCGATACGCCGACCGCCGGCACGCTCGACGTGCTGCTGGAGCTCTGCGACAGCCAGATCACCTACCGCTCGCGCTACGTCATGGTGGAGAGCCGCGCGCCGGTGCTCGACCTCGTGCTGCTCGATCCGGTGAATCCGCGCTCGCTGGCCTTCCAGATCGACGCCATCGTCGGGCATCTCGATGTGCTCCCCGGCCATTTCGGCGACGAGCCGCCACCTGTGGAGGAGCGTCTCGCCGCCCGCCTTGCCGCCTCGATGAAGGCCTTCAGCGCCGCCGAATTCGACGACGCGCGGCTGCGCGAGGTCGAGGCCGAGCTGATGGAATTGTCGAACGACGTGGCCGAGCACTACTTCATTCATCGGCAGCCGGTGGAGACGCCGTGGGACCTGCTGGCATGAGGTACGACATTCACCAGACCACGGCCTATTCCTACGCCTGGCCGGTGCCGGTGGCGCGGCATGTCGTGCGTATGGTGCCGGTGGACCGCCCGAACCAGCGCGTCCTCTCCAGTCACTTCACCGTCGAGCCCGAGCCGGTGGAGTGGACGGAAACATCTGACTTCTTCGGCAACCGGGTGGTGCACATCCGCATCGAGACGCCGCACACCAGCTTCACGGTCCATACGGGTGCACGGGTGGAGGTGGAGCCGCCGCCGGCCGTCGACGCCGCCTCGGGCCCGAGCTGGGAGGAGGTGCGCGAGGCCACCGACGCCAGCCCGGACCTGTCGCCCCGCTCGCCCGTGCACCAGATCTGCCCGAGTCCCGCCGTGCCGCTGAGTGAGCCCATCACCCGTTGGGCGGGCGAGAGCTTCCCGCCCGGCCGGCCGATGCTTGCCGGCGCCATCGACCTGATGAATCGCCTCCATGGCGAGTTCACCTACGACCCCCGCGCCACCGACGTCTCCACCCCGCCGCTGGAGGCGTTCCATATGCGGCGGGGGGTCTGCCAGGACTTCGCGCATATCATGATCGCCGGGCTGCGCGGGCTCGGTCTGCCGGCGGCCTATGTGTCCGGCTTCCTGCGCACCAAGCCGCCGCCGGGACAGGAGCGGCTTCAGGGGGCCGACGCCACCCATGCCTGGGTGGCGGTGTGGTGCGGCGAGGAGATCGGCTGGCAGGGGCTCGACCCCACCAACGCGCTCATCGTCGCGACCGATCATGTCGTGCTGGCGGTCGGGCGCGACTACACCGACGTGGCGCCCATCGGCGGCGTGGTGCTGGGCTCCGGCCGGCAGAAGCTCGACGTCGCCGTCGACGTCATTCCCATTCCTCCCGAGCCGCTCCCCGTGGAGGGGCCGGCGTAAGCGGGACCGCGACAGGACGGGGGACGCGAGCTAGACATGTCGCTGCGCGCCCCGCGCGAATCGCCCCGACAGCCCAGCGAGCCGGACATGACCGACGCTGCCCGCCCCGATGCCCGACGGCCCGACGCACGGGACGAGGATGACGGCTTCCTCGCCAGCCTCGCCGTCTATCTGCGGCCGCGCGTGCTTATCGTCATCCTGCTGGGCTTCTCCTCCGGCCTGCCGCTGGCGCTCTCGGGCGCCACGCTGACCATCTGGATGGCCGAGGCCAAGGTGAACCTCACCACCATCGGCCTCTTCGCGCTGGTCGGCGTGCCCTATAATTTCAAGTTCGTCTGGGCGCCGCTGGTCGATGCGCTCGACGTGCCGCTGCTCGGGCGCTGGCTGGGACGGCGGCGCGGCTGGCTGGTGTTCACCCAGTTGCTGCTGGCCGTGGCCATCGTCTGGCTTGGCTTCCAGGACCCGGTACTGTCCCCTTGGCACGTGGCGCTCGGCGCCTTCCTTGTCGCCTGCGCGTCCGCCACGCAGGACATCGTGGTCGATGCCTTCCGCGTCGAGAGCCTGGACACCCGCGAGCAGGCGGCCGGCATGGCCGGCTATGTCGCCGCCTACCGCGTCGGCATGCTCGCCTCGGGCGCCGGCGTGGTGCTGCTGGTCGCGTGGTTCGAGGTGCTCGGCGTGCCGCGCGCGGATGTGTGGGGCTGGGGCTACCTCGCCGCCGCGCTGATGGTCGGCGTTGGTCTCTTCGCCTCCCTGATTGCGAAGGAGCCGGCGGGCGAGCCGGTCATCAAGCACGAAGAGAACGTCTTCAAGCGCATCGGCGAGACGGCGGTGGGAGCCTTCGGCGAGTTCCTCTCCCGGCCCAGCGCCGTCGCCATCCTGCTGTTCGTGGTGCTGTTCAAGTTCTGCGACGCCTTCGCCGGGGTGCTCACCGGCGCCTTCGTCATCGACATCGGCTTCGACAAGGCAGCCTATGCGGGCATCGTGAAGGGGGTTGGCTTCGCGGCGGCGCTCATCGGCGGCTTCGCCGGGGGCCTCATCGCCCGCGCTTTGCCGCTGTCCACCAGCCTGTGGATCGCCGGCATCCTGCAGATGGCCTCCAACCTCGTCTTCTCCTGGCAGGCCTGGATGGGCGTCGATCTCGGCGCGCTGACGCTGACCATCATCATCGAGAACTTCACCGGCGCCATCGGCACGGTGATCTTCGTCGCCTACATCTCGGCGCTGTGCGGCGACCGCGCCCACACCGCCACCCAATACGCGCTGCTCACCGCGCTCGCCGCGGTGGGGCGCACCTTCCTCGCCTCTTCCGCCGGCTTCGTGGCGCAGGAGACCGGGTGGATGCTGTTCTTCGCCGTCACCGCGCTCGCCGCGTTGCCGGGCCTCGCCATCCTCGCCTATCTCCAGGCGCGGGGGCATTTCCGCCAGCTCGAGGCGCAGGGCGGGCCCTGACGCGCGGGGCTCGTTAAGCCGCTGTTAACCGAGACGATCCGAACTGTCCCGTGAGCCCGCATCCGCGCTCCGCCGACGGCGGCGGAGTCAGCCTCGGGCTCGGCGTCTTCTTCCGGCCAATGCCATTCCCATCGGAGCCTGCCGTGACCGCTTCATCCAGCCGCCTGCGCATCGCGGTCCTCTATGGCGGGCGCTCCGCCGAGCACGACGTCTCGGTGATGTCGGGCACCAACGTCATGCAGGCGCTGGACCCCGGGAAGTACGACGCCGTTCCCGTCTTCATCACCCGCGACGGACGCTGGCTTGCCAGCCGCTTCGAGGGCGGCGTTCTGGAGACGCCGGAGAGCGGCACGGAACTCTGCCTGCTGCCGGGCGGCAAGGGGCGCCTCGTCGCGCTGCCGGCTGGCAGCGTGCCGCATGAGCTGCCCGCCATCGACCTCCTCTTCCCCGTGCTGCACGGCCTGCCCGGCGAGGACGGCTCGGTGCAGGGCCTGGCCGATGTGGCGGGGGTGGCGCTGGTCGGCTGCGATATTCTCGGCTCGGCCACCGCGCTCGACAAGGACATCGCCAAGCGGCTCTATCTCGAGGCCGGTCTGGCGACTGCCCGCGCCGTCACCATCCGGCAGGGAGCGGAGCCGAGCTTCGCCGACGTGGCCGGCACGCTCGGCCTGCCGGTGTTCATCAAGCCGGCGCGGCAGGGCTCCTCCGTCGGGGTGAGCAAGGTGAACTCCGAGGAGGAATATGCGGCGGCGCTCGCCGAAGGCTTCCGCTACGACCGCAAGCTCGTCGCCGAGGAGTTCATCCGCGGCCGCGAGATCGAGCTGAGCGTGCTAGAGCAGCCCGATGGCGAGCTGTTCGTCTCGCGCCCCGGCGAGATTCGCCCGGCGCAGAGCCACGGCTTCTACAGCTACGACGCCAAATACATCGACGCCGACGGCGCGGCGATCATCGTGCCGGCGCAGCTTCCCGCCGAGGTCGAGGCCAAGCTGCAGGCGATGGCGGCCGATGCCTTCCGCGCGCTCGGCTGCGACGGCATGGCGCGCGCCGATTTCTTCGTGACCGAGGACATGCGCATCCTCGTCAACGAGCTCAACACCATCCCGGGCTTCACCAATATCAGCATGTATCCCAAGGCGATGGCGGCGAGCGGGGTGAGCTATCCCGAGCTCATCGACCGGCTGGTCGCGCACGGGCTGGCGCGGGCGGCGCGGTAGGGCTTTCGCCCGCGATGCCTGCCTACAGCGACGTCCGGGCCTTGATCGCCGCCGCCAGCGTGCCCTCGTCGAGATAATCGAGCTCGCCGCCCACCGGCACGCCATGGGCGAGGCGCGTCACCTTCACGTTCGCGTCGCGCAGCAGCTCGGTGATGTAGTGGGCGGTGGTCTGGCCGTCGACCGTGGCCCCGAGGGCCAGCAGCACTTCCTTGACTGCGCCGCCATGGGCGCGTTCGACCAGTGATTTCAGGTTGAGATCATCCGGCCCCACGCCGTCGAGCGGGGAGAGCGTGCCGCCGAGCACGTGGTAGCGCGCGTTCAGGGCTCCGGCGCGCTCCAGCGCCCAGAGATCGGACACATCCGCCACCACGACGAGAAGCGTGGGATCACGCGTGTCGTCCGTGCAGATGGAGCACGGGTCGCGCACGTCGATGTTGCCGCAGACGCGGCAGGTCGAGATCTTGCCGAGCACATCCTCGAAGGCGCTGGCCAGCGGGCTCATGAGCTGCTCGCGCTTCTTGATGAGGTGCAGGGCGGCACGCCGCGCCGAGCGCGGGCCGAGCCCCGGCACGCGGGCGAGAAGCTGGATCAGGCGTTCGATCTCGGGGCCGGCGACAGCGCGGGGCATGGCATCCTCATGGCCGGGGTTGCGACCGGCCGACACCGTTCGTCTAGCGCAGGCCGGCGCCACCCGCCAAGCTCTGGTGCGTCGCGAAGCACGATCCGGGTCACATCGGCGAAGGTCGTTCCGGTTTTGCTCGACACCCGGAAGGGGCGTTGCTAACCCGGAACGAACGGTCTGTCCGCCGCTGGGGGAGCTCGATGCCGACGACGAAAGCCGCCGCCGTGCCTGTCGCCATCTGTCTGGCGGTCCTGATGCTGATGGCCTGCGGCGCGCCGGCGCAGGCGGCGGAAGGGCTGGGGCTGGAGGGGGCAAGCCTGCCGCTGCGTTGGGGAATCCCCTTCGTCGGGATGCTGCTTTCCATCGCCGTCATCCCGCTTCTGGCGGGCCATTTCTGGCACCATCACTACGGCAAGGTGGCACTGTTCTGGGCGCTCGCCTTCCTCGTGCCCTTCGTCGCCTCCTTCGGTGCCGGCCTCGCGGTCTACGAGGTCGGGCATGCGGCGCTGCTGGAATACATCCCCTTCATCATCCTGCTGTTCTCGCTGTTCACCATTTCCGGCGGAATCCTGCTCACCGGCAATCTGAAGGGCAGCCCGGCGGTCAATACGAGCCTGCTCGCCATCGGCACCGTGCTCGCCAGCATCATCGGCACGACGGGCGCCTCCATGGTGCTGATCCGCCCGCTGCTGCGGGCCAATGACGAGCGGCGCCACAACGTTCACACCGTGGTGTTCTTCATCTTCCTGGTGTCGAACATCGGCGGTTCGCTGACCCCGCTCGGCGACCCGCCGCTGTTCCTCGGCTTCCTCAAAGGGGTCGACTTCTTCTGGACGATGCAGCACCTCTTCCACGACACCGCGCTGATCGCGGTGCTGCTGCTCGCCGTCTTCTATTTGCTCGATCGCTATTTCTACGCGCGCGAGGAGGGCCTTCCGCGCAAGGCCGATCCCACGCCGGAGACCGAGCGGCTCGGCCTGCGCGGGCTGCGCAACCTGCCGCTGCTTGCCGGTGTCATCGGCGCCATCCTCATGAGCGCGCTGTGGCAACCCGGCATCGAGTTCGACATTCTCGGCACCCATGTGCCGCTGCCCTCGATCATGCGCGACGTCGCCCTGCTGGGGCTGGCCGCTATCTCGATCTGGATCACGCCCGCCTTCATCCGCGAGCGCAACGGCTTCGACTGGGAGCCGATCCGCGAGGTGGCCAAGCTCTTCGCCGCCATCTTCCTCACCATCATCCCGGTGATCGCCATACTGAAGGCCGGCGCGAACGGCGCGCTCGCCCCCTTGGTGACGCTGGTGACGGACGAGGCGGGCGGGCCGGTGAACGCCGGCTATTTCTGGATGACCGGCCTGCTCTCCGGCTTCCTCGACAACGCGCCGACCTATCTCGTCTTCTTCAACCTCGCCGGCGGCGACGCGCAGGAGCTGATGACGAAATACGCGGTGACGCTGGAGGCGATCTCGGCCGGCGCCGTGTTCATGGGGGCGCTGACCTATATCGGCAACGCGCCCAACTTCATGGTGCTCGCCATCGCCAAGAGCCGTGGCGTGCCCATGCCGAGCTTCTTCGGCTATATGGCGTGGTCGGGCCTCTTCCTGCTGCCCTGCTTCGCGCTGCTGACCTGGCTCTATTTCCTTTAGCCGAGCGGCCGCGCGCCGGACGGGCTGAAGGTGCGGCGGAACCAGCGGTCGAGCATGGCCTTCTCGAAGCGCAGCGGCTCGGTCGAGCGCCGGGCCACCGGGTCGGCGAGGTAGTTCATCGCGCGCAGCGTATCCTCGCCGCGCGCGACGACGCGCCCGCCCTTGCGCAGGGTGTAGGCGAGCTTCATCGACGGCCAGGTGCCCTGCCGCATCACGCGCAGCTCGCCCGTGCGCGACCGCAGCGGGTCGACCTTGCCGGCGAGATCGAGATCGAGCACGGCGATGTCGAGTTCATAGCCCGCCGGCAGGCGTTCGCCGGCGAGGCGCCTGATGATGCGCTCCAGCCCGTCGAGGGTCAGTCGCTGCTGGACGGGACCCCAGGACAGGTTGCCGTCCCGGTAGGTCTGCGGCGCGACGAAGGTGACCGTCGTCGCCGCCTGCGCGGCGGCGGGCAGCACAAGCGCCGCTCCGAACATCAGGGTGGCACTCAGGATACGGGGCCGGACAGAACGGTTTCCGGTTCGGCGCATGGCCGCCTCCGTGATGCGGGAGGCTGGAGTGTCGCCTTATTCCGCCGCGATGGCCATCCCCGGCTGGGCGCCGCGCACCTCGTCGTCGACGGCCTTCTCGAAGCGGGCGAAGTTGGACGTGAACATGCCGACCAGCCGACGCGCGGCCATCGAGTAGTCGATGCGCGTCGGCCAGTTGCGGGCGGGCTCGAGCAGGCGTGTCTCCACGCCCTCGACCGCGACCGGCACCGCGAAGCCGAAATTCGCGTCGGTGCGATACTCGACGCCGTCGAGCTCACCGCCCAGAGCGGCCGCGAGCAGGCGGCGCGTTGTCTCCAGCGGGATGCGCTGGCCGACGCCGGCGCGGCCGCCGATCCAGCCGGTGTTCACCAGCCAGCAATGGACCTCGTTGCGGGCGATGAGGTCGCGCAGCATGTTGCCGTAGACCGAGGGGTGGCGCGGCATGAAGGGGGCGCCGAAGCAGGCGGAGAAGGTCGCTTTGGGTTCGCTTACCCCGGCCTCGGTACCGGCCACCTTGGCCGTGTAGCCGGAGAGGAAATGGTACATGGCCTGCGCCGGCGTCAGCTTGGCGATGGGCGGCAGGACGCCGAAGGCGTCGCAGGTCAGCATGACGACGTTCTTCGGGGGGCCCCCCCGGCCATCCTCGCGCGCGTTGGCGATGAAGTCGAGCGGATAGGCGGCGCGGGCGTTCTCGGCGAGCGAGGCGTCGTCGAAGTCGGGCACGCGGCTATCGTTGTCGAGGACGACGTTCTCCAGCACCGTGCCGAAGCGCTGGCTGGCGGCGTAAATCGCCGGTTCGGCCTCGGCCGACAGGCGGATGGTCTTGGCGTAGCAGCCGCCTTCGAAGTTGAAGATGCCCTCGGCGCTCCAGCCATGCTCGTCGTCGCCGATCAGGGCCCGCGCCGGGTCGGCGGAGAGCGTCGTCTTGCCGGTGCCGGAAAGGCCGAAGAACAGCGCGGCGTCGCCCTCGGCGCCGACATTGGCGGAACAGTGCATCGGCAGCACGCCGCGTTCGGGCAGCACGTAGTTGAGATAGCTGAACACCGACTTCTTCATCTCGCCCGCATAGAGCGTGCCGCCGATCAGCACGAGGCCGTTGGTGAAGTCGCAGGCGATGACGGTCGGCGAGCGCACGCCGTGACGTTCCGGATCGGCCCGGAAGCCGGGGACGCACAGCACGGTGAGCCGGGGTAGGAAGCCGGCGAGGTCGGCGGTATCCGGCCGGCGCAGCATGTTGCGGATGAACAGGGCGTGCCAGGCATGCTCGGTCAGCACGCGCACGCCGATGCGGTGCGCGGGGTCGGCGCCGGCGTGCAGATCCTGCGCGAAAAGCGTGCGCCCGCCCGCATGGGTGAGGAAATCGGCCTTGAGGGTCTCGAAATTCTCACGGGACAGCGCATTGGCATTGTCCCACCAGATGCTTTCCTCGGTCGCTTCCTCGCGGACGATGTAGCGGTCGTCCGGGCTGCGGCCGGTATGCGGGGCGGTGGTGGCCACGAGGGCGCCGGTATTGGAAAGCCGGGCTTCACCGCGGGCGATGGAACGCTCGCACAGAGCGGCCTCGCCGAGATTCCAGAACACCCGTCCGGTCCCGTCGAGCCCGATGGTCTCGACGCCGTGATCCTCGTTGCGTGTGCCGGTTTGATTCAAGGTCGGCTCCTCCCCTGACGCATGACAAAGATGCGACACCATGGGAGGGCAGTCGGGCCTTTTGGCTGAAATTCCGCGCCGATTCTGTGGCCAAACCGGGTCGAAGCGGTGGTTGTCCCCGTCTTCGGTACCTTTAGACCGCCGCCGCCCGCGCCTGGTTGGCGAGCTCGACGAGCACCGCGCGCATGTCCCGCGCCGTGGTCACGCGGCGGTCGAAATCAAGGCGGCGCACCCCGATGCCGTCCATCAGGTCGCAGCCTTCCGGGTCGAGGCCGACCATCTGCCAGTGGCCGGGGCCGGTGCCCAGCAGGTGCATGGCGTAGAGCTGCACCGCGTCGCCATGGTCGGCGTTCATGTGCGCGACCGCGCCTTCCTCCGCCGCGAGCACCTCGCCCGCGTCGCCGGTCGGGGTGCGCAGGGCGTCCCCCTCGATATCGACGATGCGCCCGAAGCCGGCGACCAGATGCGCGCTGTCGATCTCGATCCGGTAGAAGGCGAAGTCGCTGAAGCCGGCGAAGCCCGCCGCGTCCGGGTGGCGGGCGAGGAAGCGGCGGCGGGCGGTGGCGATCGCGGCGTCGTCCGACAGGCGGGCGATGCGTCCGCGCAGGCCGGCCCGCGCGCCCTGCAGCTCGTCGCCGTGACGGCGCTCGTCCACCAGCAGCGAGACCCGCGCATCCCGGGAGAGGTTGCACGTATGGCGGGCAAGGCCGGAGAGCAGCAATAGCGGCGCGCCGTCGGGAAGCGTGGCCAGCTGCACCAGCGAGGCGTAGGGCCCACCATCCTCGTCGAGCGTGGCGAGCGCGCCCGTCTGGCTCTCGCGGACGAGGCGCTTCACCGTGCGCGCGGCGTCGAAATCACTGTTCTGCTGGGGTATGGGCGACATGAAGCGATCCTCCGCGCGGGCCTGTGACAGGTGAGCGCGCCGGGCCGCAACGTCAAGCATTCGGTGGAGCGTTTGCCGGCTGGATTGGCTATGTGCCTTGAATCGCGCTATTTTCGGTTGAATCGATTTGCGTGTCACATTATGGCCACGCCGGCGCGGTTCACCGCCCCGTGTACCGCCGCCGAACAGGAAAGTGCGCAGATGCCGACCATCGCTCTCGTCGACGACGATCGCAACATCCTCACCTCCGTGTCCATCGCGCTGGAATCCGAAGGCTACCGGATCCAGACCTACACGGACGGCGCGACGGCGCTGGACGGCTTCAAGACCAACCCACCTGACCTCGCCATCTTCGACATCAAGATGCCGCGCATGGACGGCATGGAGCTGCTGCGCCGCCTGCGCCAGAAGAGCGATATGCCGGTCATCTTCCTCACCTCCAAGGACGACGAGATCGACGAGCTGTTCGGCCTGAAGATGGGCGCGGACGACTTCATCAAGAAACCGTTCTCCCAGCGCCTGCTGGTTGAGCGGGTGAAGGCGGTGCTGCGCCGCGTCGCGCCGAAGGACGGCGCCCTGCCGCGCGAGACCGACAGCGCCAAGGTACTGGAGCGCGGCCTGCTGCGGATGGATCCCGAGCGCCACACCTGCACCTGGAAGGGCGAGAACGTCACCCTGACCGTCACCGAGTTCCTGATCCTGCAGGCACTCGCCACCCGTCCGGGCGTGGTGAAGAGCCGCAACGCGCTGATGGACGCGGCCTATGATGATCAGGTCTATGTCGACGACCGTACCATCGACAGCCACATCAAGCGGCTGCGCAAGAAGTTCAAGGTGGTGGACGACAATTTCGAGATGATCGAGACGCTCTATGGCGTCGGCTACCGCTTCAAGGAGTAGCGGCTCTTTGCTCGATCCCGAATCCACCCGGACCGCGACCGACGAGAGGGACGTCGAGGAAACCGGGGAGACGGTCGAAACCTCCGATGCCGGGCGGGGCAGGGGGATGCTCGCCGCGTTGCGGCGGGCGCGGAACTTCGTTGCCTTCAAGAGCTTCTCCAGTCTCACCCGCCGTATCGTCCTGCTCAACCTCGCCGGCATGTGCGTGCTGGTGTCGGGTATTCTCTACCTCTCGGAATTCCGCGCCGGGCTGATCGACGCGCGCGTGCAGAGCCTCCTGGTGCAGGGCGAGATCATCGCCGGCGCCATTGCCGCCTCCGCGCAGGTCGAGACCAACGCCATCACCATCGATCCCGAGCGCCTGCTCGAGCTGCAGGCGGGAGAGAGCTACGGCCCGGGCGAGGAAGGCTTCGCGCCGCTGGAATTCCCCATCAATCCCGAGCGCGTCGCGCCGGTGCTGAAGCGCCTGATCGAGCCGACCGGGACGCGCGCGCGCATCTACGACCGCGACGGGGGGCTGCTGCTCGATTCCCGTTCCCTCTACTCGCGCGGCGAGATTCTGCGCTTCGACATGCCGGCGCCCAACACGCCCAAGCCGAACTGGATGGAGCGCGGCTGGAACAGCGTGAAGATGTGGTTCGAGCGTGGCGACCTGCCGCTCTACAAGGAGCTCGGGCCCAGCAACGGCAAGGGCTATCCCGAGGTGACGGAGGCGCTGCTGGGACAGAAGGCCAGCGCGGTGCAGGTGAATGATCGCGGCCAGATCATCGTTTCGGTGGCGGTGCCGGTACAGCGCTTCCGCGCCATTCTCGGCGCGCTGCTGCTCTCCACCCAGGGCGGCGAGATCGACGAGGCGGTGGCGGCCGAGCGGCTGGTCATCGTGCGCGTCTTCCTCGTCGCCATGGCGGTGATGGTGGTGCTCTCGCTGCTGCTCGCCGGCACCATCGCCGGCCCGGTGCGCAAGCTCGCCGATGCGGCCGAGCGCGTTCGGCGCCGCACGCGCTCTCGCGTCGAGATCCCGGATTTCACCAGCCGCTCGGACGAGATCGGCCATCTCTCCGGCGCGCTGCGCGACATGACCGATGCGCTCTATTCGCGCATCGAGGCGATCGAGAGCTTCGCCGCCGATGTCTCGCATGAGCTGAAGAACCCGCTCACCTCGCTGCGCTCGGCGGTGGAGACGCTGCCGCTGGCCAAGACCGACAATTCGCGCGGCCGCCTGATGGAAGTCATCCAGCACGACGTGAAGCGGCTGGACCGACTGATCACCGATATCTCCGACGCCAGCCGTCTCGACGCCGAGCTGCAGCGGCAGGAAGCCGAGCCGGTCGATCTGGTGCGCCTGCTGAACACCGTCGCCGGCGTGCACAACGACGTGGTGCGCGGCGACGAGGTGAGCGTGAAGCTCGCCTTCGAGCACGCGCCGGGGACGAATGGCGAATTCATCATCCCCGGCCACGATTCCCGCCTCGGCCAGGTCATCAACAATCTGATCGACAATGCGCGCTCCTTTTCCGCCAAGGGCGGCGAGGTGCGCGTCACCTGCCGGCGGACGAAGGACGCGGTCGAGGTCATCGTCGACGATGACGGTCCAGGCATCCCGCCGCACGCGCTCGCGCGGATCTTCGAGCGCTTCTACACCGACCGTCCGGAGGAGCAGGGCTTCGGCCAGAATTCCGGCCTCGGCCTGTCGATCTCGCGGCAGATCGTCGAGGCGCATGGCGGGCGCATCTGGGCGGAGAACCGGCCGGCTGAAGGCGCCCCCAAGGAAGGCGCCCCCAAGAAGGCGAAGGCGGGCAAGGCCAAGGCAAAGGCGACCGATGGCGAGGTAGATACGCCGCGGGCCCGGCCGGCGAAGCCGGGTGGCGCCCGCTTCATCGTCCGTCTGCCGGCGAGCTGACGCGATGGCGGCCGATGCGCAGGGCAATACGCCACCGGCAACGGTCCACGGCTCCTGCGTCCGGGTCGGCACGCGCGGCGTGCTGATCCGGGGAGCGTCGGGCAGCGGCAAGTCGCATCTCGCCTTCGCGCTGATCCTCGCCGGCCGCAGCGGTGTGACGGAGCCTGCCGAGCTGGTGGCGGACGACCGCGTGGTGCTGGCGCGTCGCGGGGGGCAGCTTTTCGCCACCGCGCCGCACAATCTCGCGGGGCTGATCGAGATCCGCGGGGCCGGTCTACGCCGGCTTCCCTTCGCCGCGGAGACGGCCGTCGACCTCGTCGTCGATCTCGGCGCCTCCGATGCCGCGCGTCTGCCGGAGCCGGCCGCGTTGCGCACGGTGATCGAGGGGGTGGAAATGGCGCGCCTGCCGGCTTTCGAGCCGGGCGACGTATTGCAGCAGGTGCTGGCGCTGCTGGTCACCGGGGCGGCGGCGGAGTGAGCCGCAAGGTGCGGGAGCGCGCCGCCGCCGGAGCGCCGGCGCCGATTTTCCGCAGCGGCACTTGCCATTCATGTGCGGTGCAACGATGATGTGCGCCCCGCGAAGGGAGTGGCGGAACTCGATACCTCGGGTGCCCCAGGCAAGAACAATGCGGTCGCGCCGTGGGGCGCGCGGCGGAGCAGCATGATAGGTCTCGTACTCGTAACGCATGGACGCCTCGCCAGCGAATTTCGCGCTGCGCTCGAACATGTGATGGGTCCGCAGTCGCAGCTCGAGACGATCACCATCGGTCCTGACGACGACATCGAGCAGCGCCGCAAGGACATCGTCGATGCGGTCGGCGCCGTGAACAGCGGCAACGGCGTGGTGATCCTGACCGACATGTTCGGCGGCACGCCCTCCAACCTCGCCATCTCGGTGATGACCTCGCCGGACATCGAGGTGGTGGCGGGCATCAACCTGCCGATGCTGGTCAAGCTCGCCACCGTGCGCGGCGAGGTGCCGATGGCCGACGCGGTCGCGCAGGCCCAGGAGGCCGGGCGCAAATACATCAACATCGCCAGCCGCGTGCTGGCCGGGAAGTGACCGTGACGACGACCGCCATCCAGCGCGAGCTCGCCATCATCAACAAGCGGGGACTGCATGCCCGCGCCTCCGCCAAATTCGTCCAGACGGTCGAGCGCTTCGCGGCGGATGTGCGCGTCACGCGCGCGGGCGAGACGGTGGGCGGCACCTCCATCATGGGCCTGATGATGCTCGCCGCTGCGCCGGGCACGACCATTCTCGTCGAGGCCAGCGGTCCCGACGCGCAAGCGGCGGTGGACGCGCTGGACGCGCTGGTCTCCGACCGTTTCGGCGAGGGCGAGTAAAGCTTCGCTCCGCACCGGCGGCATTCGCGGTCGCCGTCATATAAAGACATCTTTATATCGTTATTGTTTTCGCGGGGCTGGGCTGCTATCACCCGGCCAGCTCAACCGCGCCCAATCCGCGCGCCAATCGCGTCAGGCAGAAGGGAAGCCGCACATGGCCGTCGCCAGCGAATACATCGTCAAGGACATCAGCCTCGCCGGTTTCGGCCGCAAGGAGATCGAGCTCGCCGAGACCGAGATGCCGGGCCTGATGGCCATCCGTGCCGAATACGGCCCGTCGCAGCCGCTCAAGGGCGCGCGCATCGCCGGCTCGCTGCACATGACGATCCAGACCGCGGTGCTGATCGAGACGCTGAAGGCTCTCGGCGCCGATGTGCGCTGGGTGTCGTGCAACATCTTCTCGACCCAGGACCACGCCGCCGCCGCCATCGCCGCCGCCGGCACGCCGGTCTTCGCCTTTAAGGGCGAGACGCTGACCGAATACTGGGACTTCACCGCCAAGCTGTTCGACTGGCACGGCGCGAAGGAAGGTGAACTTCTGGTCCCCAACATGATCCTCGACGATGGCGGCGACGCCACCATGCTGGTGCATCACGGCCTGCGCGCCGAGAATGGCGACACGGCGTTCCTCGACAAGGCCGAGTCCGAGGAAGAGGTGATCTTCTTCGCCCTGATCAAGAAGCTGCTGGCCGAGAAGCCGAAGGGCTGGTTCGCCGAGGTCGCCAAGTCGATCAAGGGCGTCTCGGAAGAGACCACCACGGGCGTGCACCGCCTCTACAAGCTCGCCGAGCAGGGCAAGCTGCTGTTCCCGGCGATCAACGTGAACGACAGCGTCACCAAGTCGAAGTTCGACAACCTCTATGGCTGCCGTGAATCGCTGGTCGACGCCATCCGCCGCGGCACCGACGTGATGCTGGCCGGCAAGGTCGCCTTCGTCGCCGGCTTCGGCGATGTCGGCAAGGGCTCGGCCGCCTCGCTGCGCCAGGCCGGCGCGCGCGTCATCGTCTCGGAAGTCGATCCGATCTGCGCCCTGCAGGCGTCGATGGAAGGCTACGAGGTCACCACGATCGAGAACGCCTTCGACCGCGCCGACATCTATGTCACCGCCACCGGCAACCGCGACATCATCACCGTCGACCACATGCGGCAGATGAAGGACCGGGCGATCGTCTGCAACATCGGCCACTTCGACAACGAGATTCAGGTCGCCGGCCTGAAGAACTTCAAGTGGACCAACATCAAGCCGCAGGTGGACGAGATCGAGTTCCCCTCGGGCAACCGCATCATCCTGCTGTCGGAAGGCCGCCTGGTGAACCTCGGCAACGCCATGGGCCACCCCTCCTTCGTGATGTCGTCCTCCTTCTCCAACCAGACGCTGGCCCAGATCGAGCTGTGGGCCAACCCCGGCAAGTACGAGAAGCAGGTCTACACGCTGCCGAAGTTCCTCGACGAGAAGGTCGCGGCGCTGCACCTCGAGAAGCTCGGCGTGAAGCTGACCACGCTGCGCCCCGAGCAGGCCGACTATATCGGCGTGCCGGTCGAGGGCCCGTTCAAGCCGGACCATTACCGCTACTGAGCGGGACGGGCGCTCCGGCGCCGTTCCTACGGATCAACGCGAAGGCCGGGCTCGTCCCGGCCTTCGTCGTTCAGAGGCGGCGAGCCGAAGCGATCCGTAGGCCCGGCGCCTAGAGTTCCTTCTGCACCAGCACCAGATCGAGCCGCTGGCCGAACTTGATGCCGATGCCCGGCATGTGGCCGGTCTCGACGAAGCCGAGCGCGGCGTGCAGCGCCAGCGAGGCGGCGTTGCCGCCGGTGATGCCGCCGATCATCACCTTCTTGCCGATGGCGCGCGCGGGGTCGAACAGGCTCTCCACGAGCCGCCGGCCGATGCCGCGCCCGCGCGCGGCTTCGGCGACATAGACCGAATGCTCGACGCTGATGCGGAAGCCGTCGAAGGGACGGAAATCGCCGAAGCTGGCATAGCCCAGCACCTCGCCATTCTCCTCGGCGACGATCACCGGATAGGACTTGTCCCGCCGGTCGCGCAGCCAGGCGAGACGGTTGGCGAGATCGGTCGGCGTATCGTTCCAGATCGCCGTCGAGTTCAGCACCGCGTGATTGTAGATGGCGAGGATGCCGGGCAGGTCGGCTTCCACGGCGTCGCGTAGCATCATGATGCCGAGCCTATGCGCAATGGGAGGGAAATTCCACGCCTGCCGTTGGCGCCGGCTCTCCTCGTCCCCATATCGAATGTCCGTGGGGCGACCGCTCTTGGAGGAAAGACCTTAAGGATGAGCTCGACCGATCCGTTCGATCGAATGCGTTTCACCGTCAAGCGGGTGAGCTGGTGGCAGGTGGCGATCGTCATCGCCGTGGCCCTCGCGGTCGGCACCGCGCTGGCCCTGGTGGCGGCCAGCGTGTTCCTCGTGGTCTTTCCCATCGTCGTCATCGCCGGCCTCGCCTATCGCCTGTTCGGCGGTCGCAAGCCGAACGGCGCCGCCGGCGGCCCGACCATCATCGAGGCCGAATACCGCGTGCTCTCGCCGGAAGAGGCCGCCCGCGCCGATGCCCGGCGCGAGGACGAGGAACGCTGGGATTCGGACCGGCGACTGCGCTGAGGCCCGGCCGCTTCCTCGTTCACTTCTCGACGAAGGCTTTCTCGATCACGAAGTCGCCCGGCTCCGTGGTCGAGCCCTCCTCGAAGCCGCGATCCTTGAGGATGACGCGCATGTCGTCGAGCAGCTGCGGGCTGCCGCACAGCATGACGCGGTCGTCTTCCTTGTCGAGCGGCGGCAGGCCGAGTTCCTCGAACAGCTTGCCCGAGGTGATCAGGTCGGTGATGCGGCCCTGGTTGCGGTAGGGCTCGCGTGTCACCGTGGGGTAGTAGATCAGCTTCTCCCGCACCAGCTCGCCGAAATACTCGTTCTCCGGCAGTTCGCGGGTGATGAAGTCCTGATAGGCGAGCTCCGCCACGGTGCGCACGCCATGGACGAGGATGACCTTCTCGTAGGTCTCGTAGGTCTCCGGGTCCTTGATGAGGCTCATGAAGGGCGCGAGGCCCGTGCCGGTGGAGAGCAGGTAGAGCCGGCGGCCGGGCACCAGATAGTCGACCAGCAGCGTCCCGGTCGGCTTGCGGCCGACGATCACCTCGTCGCCGACCTTGAGGTGCTGCAGGCGCGAGGTGAGCGGGCCATTCTGGACCTTGATGGAGAAGAACTCCAGCGTCTCCTCGTAATTGGCGCTGGCGATCGAATAGGCGCGCAACAGCGGCTTGCCGTCGACGGGGAGGCCGATCATCACGAACTGTCCGTTCTTGAAGCGCAGAGCCGGATCGCGCGTCGTGGTGAAGGTGAACAGGTTGTCCGTCCAGTGGTGCACGGACAAAACGCGCTCGTGATGCAGGTTGCTCATTTACAAACCGTCTAAGTGAAAACTTCCGCAACCCGGAAGTCCGTTGTGATTATCTGGATCGGGTTTACTGCGCAACCGCGCCGCTGTCGAGGCGCCGGGCACTCGAAATTCCCGCGCCACCGCGGCAGGATAGCGCGCCACGGCAGGAAAGTGCCTCATGTTCAGCCACATCATACTCGGCGCCCGCGATCTGGCGCGGCTCACCGCCTTCTACGACGCCGTGCTGGCGCCCCTCGGCCTCCTCCGGGTCGATGCGGAGGATGACGGCGGCCCGCCCGGTTCCATGTGGGTCATGCCGGGGGGCGCCTGGCCGCAGTTCTACGTGCAGCTGCCCTTCAACGGGCTGCCGGCCACCTGGGGCAACGGCACGCAGGTCAGCTTCGCCGCCCCCTCGCCGGCGGCGGTGGACGCGGCCTGGCGCGCGCTCGTGGAGCATGGCGGCACCGACGAGGGGGCACCGGGCCTCAGGCCCAACTATGCCGCCGACTATTACGGCGCTTACGGCCGCGACCCCGAGGGCAACAAGCTCTGCTTCGTGCATCTGGCGGAGCTGGAGAACCTGACCGTCCGCGCCGGCGGCTGAGACGGCTCAGCGCCCGGCGGAGGCCGCCCGGCGGAGGTCGCTGTTGCGCTTGGCCTCGTACATCATCGCATCCGCGCGCTTCACCACCCCTTCCAGCCGCTCGCCGGGCGTGCTGGTCGCCATGCCGATCGAGAGGCTGAGCGTCGAGGCGGAATAGAACTGGTTGTTGAGGGTCACCAGTTCCTCGATGCCTTGCATCACCGCGAGCCCGCCATCCTCGTCGACGCCGGGAAGCAGCACGGCGAACTCGTCGCCGCCGATGCGGGCGGCACAGTTCGGATGGTCGATCGCCTTCGCCAGCACCTCGCCGGCCCGGCGCAGCAGCGTGTCGCCGGCGGCGTGGCCGAGCTGGTCGTTGACCTGCTTGAGGTCGTTCAGATCGATCATGATGACCGTCACCGGGAACGGGCCCCGGCGTTCCAGCCGGTTCATCTCGTCCACGTAGAAGGAGCGGTTGTAGAGCTTGGTGAGCACGTCGTGCTTGCCGAGATATTCGAGATAGGCCTCGGCCTTCTTGCGCGCGGTGATGTCGGTCAGCGCCACCTGCACCAGCGACCAGTCGTGCTCGTGGCCCGGCAGCACCGAGAACTGCAGGTGCACATGCAGCATGTCGCCGCCGAGCGTGTAGTTCACCACCTCGCGCGTGTGGAACAGCTTGCCGTTCCAGAGGTCGATGAGCTGCTCGCGGAAATGGCGTTGCATGTCCTCGCGGAAGATCCCGGCGGCGTTGAGGATCAGCTCCTTCTTGCTGGTCGCCCCGAACATCTCCAGCGTGTGCCGGTTGACGTCGATGATGCGGATCTCGCTGATGCAGCGCTGCACGAATTCCGGGTGCACGTCGGTGAACACCCGGAAGTCCTCGATGCCGCGCAGGCGCACGTCGTCCATCAACTGCTTGATGGTGGAGAAGTCCTCGACCCACAGCGAGACCGGCGAGTGCTGGAACAGGCCCTGGGCGTATTCCTCCGCACGCGCCGCCTGCCGGCGCGCCGTCTCTCGCTCCGTCACGTCCTCGGCCGAGAGCAGCACGCGCTCCAGCGTCTCCTCATGGCCGGGCTGCACGATGCCCTTGAGCTGGATGTCGAGCCGCTGGCCGGTCAGCGTGTAATTGACGGCCTGGCTGGCGAAGCTGGTGTAGCCGTCCCAGAGCTGCGCCAGCTCCTCGATATGGGTCTTCAGCATGTCGCCACGGAACACCTTGTCGAGATTTCCGACGAGGTGGTCGAGGTCGTTGGCTTCGAACAGGGACAGGGTGCGCCGGTTGACCTTCAGCACCTTGATGCGACTGGAGCACTCCGCGACAAGCTCCGGCCGCCCGCGCAGATGATCGCGCAACGAGGTGACGCCGTCGGCGCGCCATTGCTCGAACAGCGCCTTCACGGCGCTGAAATCCTCCAGCCAGAGCGAGATCGGAGCCAGCTCGAACATTTCGGCGTTCTCGTCGACGACCGACGGCACGACCACCTCGTCCTGGCGCTCGGGTATGCCCGGCTTAATCGGCTTCATGGTGGAGTGCACCGACTCTGCTCATGGATAGATACGCAGCTGCAGGAGGATAAAGGCGGCACAAGGGGCGGAAGTTGGGCAGCTTTGACGCACCTACGGTAGAATAATGCCGTTCAATCCAATCTCCGGTATAGGTTACGGGAGATTCGCGAGGCCGGCAAACTGCACCATCGGCGTCAGATCCGGCAATCCGCCTCGGCATGCCGGGGCATGGGGCCGCGCGGGGCCCGGACGACGGCCGACGTGGACGCGCCCAAGGCGGGGTGTATTCTCCGTAGAGCATATGCTCCTCTCTCCCGGCGCCCGCAGCGGCGCTCGCCGTTCCGGTGTGTCCATGAGCGATATTGTCTGTATCTCCCCGATCGACGGTTCCGAACTCGTCCGCCGCCCGGCCGCTGCCGATGCGGCCGTGGCGCAGGCGGTGGCGGTGGCGCGCGCGGCCCAGCGCGAGTGGCGCAAAGTGCCCATCGCCGAGCGTTCCGCCCATGTGCTGCGCTTCCTCGACGCGATGCTGGCGATGAACCAGGAGATCGTGCCGGAGCTCGCCCAGCAGATGGGGCGTCCGGTCCGCTATGGCGGCGAGTTTCGCGGCTTCGAGGAGCGGGTGCGCTATGTCGCCGGGATGGCGGAGGACGCGCTCGCGCCAGTGGTGCCGCATGACGAGCGCGCCGGCTTCCGCCGCTACATCAAGCGCGATCCGCTCGGCCTCGTGCTGGTCGTGGCGCCGTGGAACTACCCCTATCTCACGGCGGTGAACACCATCGCGCCGGCGCTGATCGCCGGCAACGCCGTGTTGCTCAAGCATGCCGCCCAGACCATCCTCGTCGGCGAGCGCTTCCAGATGGCGATGGACCATGCCGGCCTGCCGAACGGGCTGTTCGCCAATCTCGTCCTCACCCACGACCAGACCTCGCGGCTGATCGGCTCGGGGGCGGTGGACTTCGTCAACTTCACCGGCTCGGTGGAAGGTGGACGGGCCATCGAGCGCGCGGCGGCGGGCACCTTCACTCCGCTGGGGCTGGAACTGGGCGGCAAGGATCCCGCCTATGTGCGCGCCGACGCCGATCTCGACTTCGCGGTGGAGAACCTCGTCGACGGCGCTTTCTACAATTCCGGCCAGTGCTGCTGCGGCGTCGAGCGGATCTACGTGCATGAGAGCCTCTATGACCGCTTCGTCGACGGCTTCGTGGAGCTGACCGGGCGCTATGTGCTGGGCAATCCGCTCGACGAGGCGACGACGCTCGGGCCGATGGCGCAGGGCCGCTTCGCCGATCTCATCCGCCGGCAGACGGCGCAGGCGCTTGCCAGGGGCGCGACCGCGCATATCGACCCCGCCGCCTTCCCGGCCAATCGCGAGGGAACGCCCTACCTCGCCCCGCAGGTGCTCACCGGCGTCGACCATTCCATGTCGGTGATGACCGAGGAGAGCTTCGGGCCGGTCGTCGGCATCATGAAGGTAAAGGACGACGCCGAGGCGCTGGCGCTGATGAACGACAGCGTCTACGGGCTGACCGCCTCGATCTGGACCGCCGATCTCGACACGGCTGAGGAACTGGGCAACGAGATCGAGACCGGCACGGTCTTCATGAACCGTTGCGACTATCTCGATCCCGGCCTCGCCTGGACCGGCGTGAAGGATACCGGGCGCGGCGCCTCGCTCTCGCGCATCGGCTTCGAGATGCTTACGCGGCCGAAGTCCTTCCATCTGCGCTACGGCTGAGATCGCCGTAGCGGCGGGCGGCCTCGATGGCGAGGCCGGTGCCGACCGAGCCGAAGGTGTCGCCGTCCACCACCCGCGCCTGCGGGAGCGTGGCGAGGATCGCCGCCCGCACATGGGCGAGGCGCGTCGAGCCGCCGGTGAGGAACAGCGCATCGATGTCGCCGGCCGTCAGTCCGGCCTGTTCGAGGCAGAGGGCCACGCGCGCGGCGATGCGTCCGGCGAGCACATGGGTGTGCGTCACCAGCTCCTCCGGCGTGATGCCGACCGAAAGCCCGGCCTCCAGCCAGCCGAGGGCGACATCCGCGCGCGAAACGTCGGCGAGGGCGATCTTGGCCGCCTCGGCCTCCATCGCCAGCGTGTGGCCGCGCTGCTCCTCGATCACCCGGATCAACCGCTCGACCAGTTCCGGCCTCGCGGCCTCGCGGCGGACCTCGTGCAGCTCGCGCACCGTCTTCGAGGAATAGAGCCGGTTGATGCTGGACCAGGTGGCCAGCTCGTGGAAATAGCCGCTCGGCACGTCCCGGCCGGGACGCTTCATCGGGCTGCGGAAGCCCAGCAGCGGCATCAGCGTGCCGAGGCTGAGATGACGGTCGAAATCCGTGCCGCCGATTCGTACGCCGTCATTGGCGAGGATGTCGCCAGCGCGGTCGGCGCGCGCCCGGCGTGCCGGGCCGAGGCGGACGATGGAGAAGTCCGAGGTGCCGCCGCCGATGTCGGCGATCAGTGCGATCTCCTCGCCGCGTACCTGCCGCTCGTAGTCCAGCGCGGCGGCGATGGGCTCGAACTGGGTCGAGACCGCGCGGAAGCCGATGTCGGCGGCGATGGTGCGCAGCGTTTCCTCGGCCTTGCGGTTGGCCGCCGCGTCGTCGTCGACGAAGAAGACCGGACGGCCCAGCACGACGCTGTCGAGCGCCTCGCCCGCGCTGGCCTCGGCGCGCGCCTTCACGGTGCGCAGATAGTCGGCGATGACGTCGCGAAAGCCGATGGCGCGCCGGCCGATCTGGGTCTTTTCCTCGATCAGCGCGCTGCCGAGCACCGCCTTGAGGCTGCGCATCAGACGTCCGTCCTCGCCGCCGACATAGCGCGCCATGGCGGCGCGGCCGATGGTGAGCTGGCCCTGCCGGTCGTAGAACACGGCGCTGGGCACCGTGACCTTGCCGTCCTCCAGCGCCGCCAGTTCGGGCGCCTCGTGGCGCCAGAAGGCGAGGGTGGTGTTGGACGTACCGAAATCGAGGCCGCAGAACGCCATGGCGAAGCTCCCACAAAAGGGCGCCTTGTTAATGGGTTCGGCCCGCCGCATCAATCCGCATCGTGGTGACGACGCTGTGTTGACGCCGCGCGCGCAAGGCGCCACAGCTGGTATCTCAGCAGGGAGGAGTGACACCGTGACGATGCACAACTGGACGATGAAGCATTCGATTGCCGTTGTGGTGATCACGCTGCTGGCGGTCGGCGCCTTCCTGTTCAGCTGGACCTGACAGGCGATGCGGCCGGCGGGTTTCTGGCCAATGTCACACTCGGCTCCTATCTGAGGGGTAGGGGCCCCACGCGGGCCCCTCATGAAGACGTCCCCGGGAGGAGTGTCGCCCGCCGTGCTGTCACATCCGCCGACCGACAAGAGCGCCGAGCCCGATCAGGCCGGTCCGCTGGACGACACGCTGCGGCTGTCGGAGGTGCTCACCCGCATCGCCGGGGACACGACGCGCGACCGTATCGCGGTCGGCGATCTGCTGAAGGCGATGCAGGAGCGGGCTTTCGGCCCGCTGATGCTGGTCTTCGCGCTGCCCAACGTCCTGCCGACCCCGCCCGGCACGTCCTCCGTGCTCGGGGCGCCGCTGGTGTTCCTGGCGGCGCAGCTGGCGCTGGGCCGGCGCCCCTGGCTGCCTCCGATCATCGCCCGCCGCTCGATCGCGCGGAAGGACTTCGCCGCCTTCGTCGCCAAGGCAACGCCCTGGCTCGCCAAGGCGGAGCGGCTGCTGCGCCCGCGCCTCGGCGGGCTGGCACATCCGCCGGCCGAATACGTCGTCGGGCTGATGTGCTTCGTGCTGGCGGTCGTGCTGGTGCTGCCGATTCCGCTCGGCAACATGCTGCCCGCGCTCGCCATCTGCATCCTGGCGCTGGGCATTCTGGAGCGCGACGGGGTGTGGATCCTCGTCGGCATGGCGCTTGCCATCGCCTCGCTCGGCGTGGTGTCCGGCGTGGTGTGGGCCTTCGTGAAGGCGGGGCTGTTCCTGCTCAGGAGCCTGCTGGGCTAGCCATGCAGGCGCGCCCGATCAGGCAAGGGCGCGGGCGTTCTCCAGCGCGCGCGTGAGCATGTCGAGGCATTCCTGCGCCTGCTCCTGGCCGCTGACGTCGCCGCGCAGCCGCTGGGCGAGGTCGCGCAGGTCCCGGATGGCGACATCCACGGCGGTGAAGATGTCGATATCGTACTCGAACTCCGACTCGGGTTCGGCAACGCGCACAGGAAACGGTATTACATTACTCATACGGCTCAGGACTCGGGTTCGGCGAATCGCCTCGGGCAATGTCCAGAACGATGCCCGGAATTGGTTAACGCGATCCTCCCGCTGCCGTCTGCGCTGCCGGTGGCGGCGTGTGCCGGGGCGCAAGGACACAAGGTCGCAAGGGCCACCCGCAAACACTCCGTTCCGGTAAAGCTTGTAGAAGGAAGGCTGCGAAAAGCGCTCTCGAATTGAATGCATTCAATATACAGTCAATTTGTTATTGTATTGACATTGAATGCTTTCATTCCTACTTATTGATTGCATCGCGCGGGCGGCTTCCGTTCTGGCGCGTGCAGGAGGTTCTCGCCATGCTTGCCCGCAGCCCGTCCGATCCGGCCGCGTCCTCGTCCTATCCGAAGCTGTCGCCCTTCGAGTGCGGCATGCGGGCCTGTTGCCCGCGCTGCGGCCAGGGCAAGCTGTTCAAGGGCTTCCTGACGCTGGCGCCGCGCTGCGAGGTGTGCGGCCTCGATTATTCCTTCGCCGATCCGGCCGATGGTCCAGCCTTCTTCGTCATCTGCTTCGGATGCGTGCCGTCGGTGATATTCGGCCTCTGGATCGAGGTCGCCTTCCAGGCGCCCTACTGGGTGCACCTCGTCACCACGCTGCCGGTGATGCTGCTCACCTGCGTGCCGCCATTGCGGCCGCTCAAGGGGTGGCTGGTCGCGAGCCAGTATTACCACAAGGCGGAGGAGGGACGGCTCGTCACCTCCAGCGATCCGGCGCCCGCGCCGGGCTCACCCCCGCAGGGCTGACGCTTCCGTTTCCTGCGGCGCACCGGTTTCGTGGAAGCGGGCCGCTCTTATGCCGGCGGCGAGCAGGTCCTCGCCGCATGCCGTCGATGCCAGATAGTCCAGTTCGCGCTCTCGCGGTTCCAGCAGCGGATCGAGCCGGCGCAGCTCTTCGTCGACGATGCCGGGATGGCAGTGCACGAGGATGCGCGTTCCCGGACCCGCGAGAGCGGCGCGGAAGACCTCGCGATAGGGCGGCTCGGGCGTGAAGTCGTAAAGCCCGCGAAAGCTGTCGTTGACGGCGAAGCCGGCGCGGATGGCGGCCGTTCCCGCCCCGGCGGCGAGACGGCCGATGATCGCCGCCTTGCGCCAGCCGATCCGGCGCCGCCGCGCCCAGGCGAACGGCTCGGTGCAGTTGCGCAGCCAGGGCAGGCGACCCGCATAGCGCGCCGACAGTTCCTCCGTGACGATCTCGCATATGCCGGGCAGCGCATGGGCGTGCTGGTGGCCGTCGAGGAAATCCGGCGGCCCGTCCCATATGTCCTCGAAAGCGTCGAGCTGGGCGCGCAGCTCGTCGCGTATCGCCGCGAGCGGCAGGGCGCGCGCGAAGGCGCGCAGGATGAGAGGGCCGATCTCCGGCAGCTTGCCGTCCCGCGCGAGGCCTCGCGCCGGCGACAGGGGGCTCTGGCCGGTGAGCGTGAAGTGTAGCCCGATATCGGCGGGATGCGTGCGCACGAGCGCCCGGAGCCCTTCCGCCCGATGCCGCCAGGACGGCAATCCGGTCATCGCGCCCGTCGCCGAGAGCCGGCCGCGCTCGATCAGGGTTTCGATCGCGTCGCACACGCCCATGCTGAGGCCATAGTCGTCGGCGCAGATTACTACCGCTTTCAGGTTGTCGTTCATCTGTACTGGGCAGCCAAACAAAAATCACAATCACAGAATATGTGATCATGGGCTTCAGGAAAGCCGAAAACTGTCGCGGAAATTTGGCAGCGGCCGGAAGTTCCGGCGAGCACAAAGTAAAACCGGCCCAACATCATGACGATCTCTTCCCTAAGGTCGCCCCGGCTGATTTCGGTTGTCGTCCCCGTCTATAACGAGGCGCGGTGCCTCGAAGCGCTGCACGCGCGCCTCTGTGCTGTGCTCGACAGCTATCCCGACATGCAGCGGGAGTTCATCTTCGTCGACGACGGCAGCCGCGATGGCAGCTTCGACCTGCTGGCCGAGCTCGGCCGCCGCGATCCGGCGGTGAAGGCGCTGCGCTTCGCCCGCAATTTCGGCAAGGAATCGGCCATGGCCGCCGGCCTGCGCGCCGCGGTGGGCGATATCGTCGTGCTGATGGATTCCGATCTCCAGCATCCCCCGGAGGTCATCCCGCAGATGATCGAGCGGTGGGAAGGCGGCGCCCAGATGGTGATCGCGGTGCGTCGCTCGCGCCGCACCGATCCGTTGGGAAGGCGGCTGTTCACGCGCGGCTTCTACCATTTCTTCCACGCCCTCTGCGAAGTCGAGATCCCCGAAGGTGCCGGCGATTTCCGCCTGTTCGACCGCCGTGTGGTGGACGCGATCAATGCCCTTCCCGAGCGTAACCGCTTCATGAAGGGTATCACCAGCTGGGTCGGTTTCCGCCAGGAGGAGGTCGAGTTCGAGGTGGCCGAGCGCGCCGGCGGGGTCTCCTCCTTCTCGACGCTGCGCCTGCTGCGCTACGCGATCGACGGGCTGTCCTCCTTCTCCATGGTGCCGCTGCGCGTCTGGTCGCTGATCGGGGTGGCGCTGGCGGGGATTTCCGGCCTCTACGGCCTCTACCTCATCGGCGAGGTGCTGGTGTTCGGCGTGCGCACCCCCGGCTTCCCCACCATCATGGTCAGCATGCTGTTCGTCTCCGGCGTCCAGCTCATCAGCCTTGGGGTGATCGGCGAATATGTCGGGCGCATCTTCACCGAGGTGAAGGCGCGCCCGCTCTATCTCGTCGCCGACGAGATCGGTTTCGCGCGCCCTGTCACGCTTCCCTCCGCTCATGCCGGCAATCATCGGCATGCCCACTCGCTCGTGCCGGACGGTCCTTCCTCGTGAGTCTCGATAGTTCCGATTTTCCCGCGCCGGCCGGATCGGCCTGGCCGGTCTCCGTCGTCGCGCGCGGCTGGCGCTCCGTCGCTCTCACGCGGGTGGCGAGCCTGGCCCTCTTCGCGGCGGTCGCGGTGTGGATCGTCCTCGCCTTCCGCGATTCCGGCATCAGCAATGACGAGCCGGTGCAGCATACCTATGGCCAGCTGCTCATCGCCTGGTATGCGAGCGGCTTCACCGACGACCGGGCCTTCCACTACATCAACCTCTATCTCTATGGCGGCCTGTTCGACCTGATCGCCGCCGGCCTCGAGCCCTATGTGCCGCTGCCGCTCTACGAGTGGCGCCATCTTCTCTCGGCGGGCTTCGGCTTCGCCGGGCTGATCGGCGCATGGCGGCTGGCGAGGCTGCTCGGCGGCGAGAAGGCCGGCATCGCCGCCGCGCTGCTGCTCGCCTTCACCGGCATGTATGGCGGGGCGATGTTCACCCACACCAAGGACGTGCCCTTCGCGGCGGCGATGGTGTGGAGCCTCTACTTCATCACCGCCTGCGCCGTGCAGCTGCCGGCGCCGCCGCGCTGGCGGAGCGTGCTCGGGCTCGGGGTTTCCATCGGCTGCGCCTTCGGCCTGCGCGTCGGCGGCGTGTTCGCGGTGCTTTACCTGCTGCTGACGCTCGGTACGGCGACGCTGCTGCTGCGCGACATCCGCCTGCCGCTGCGCGTGCTGCCGCGGCTCGTCGTGGCGGGGCTCGTCGCGCTCGCGGTCATGGCGGCGAGCTGGCCGTGGTCGATGCTTCCGCCCACCAACCTGTTCAAGGCCATGGGGGCGTTCAACAACTTCGCCTTCGATCTCACCACGCTGTTCAACGGCAAGGCGGTGCCGATCGATCAGATCCCGCCGACCTACATGTCGGAATATCTGCTCATCAAGCTGCCGGAGGTGACGCTTCTCGGCCTCGCCGCCGCCCTGGCGATGGCGCTGGTCGCGCTGGTGCGGCTCGTCCGTGAGCACCGCGCGTCGCGCACGGCCTTCGTCCATCCCCGCCGCATCCTCGGCTATCTGCCGCTGCTGTTTGCGGTCGCCGTGCCGGTCGTCTTCACGCTGCTCGACGATCCGCCGCTCTATAACGGCATCCGCCATTTCCTCTTCGTCCTGCCGCCGGTGACGATCCTGGCCGTTCTCGGCCTGCAGGCGGCGTGGCGCGCGCTGTGGCGGCGCTCGCGCGTGGTCGGGGGTGGCTTCGCGGCGGCGGCGCTGGCGCTCTTCCTCGTCAACGCGGCCGGTTTCCTGCGGCTGCACCCCTACGAATATGTAGGCTACAACCAGCTCGTCGGCGGCACGGCCGGCGCCTGGGGGCGCTTCGAAGGCGACTACTGGTCGACGAGCCTGCGCGAGGCGGCGCTGGCCTTGCGGCAGGGCCTCGAACGGGATGGGCGTTCCGGCCGGCACTACAAGGTTTCGGTCTGCGCGGAGGACGTTCAGGCCTCCACCTATCTCGGACCGAACTTCGACATGGTCGAGGAATGGGACGACGCGGACTTCCTGCTGACCTCCCGCAACATCGGCTGCGATGCGGCGCCCGGCCTGCCTTATGCGACGGTGAGCCGGATGGGCGTTCCGCTGGCCTCGGTGATGGACATGCGCATGCACCGCGCCCCGGTTGAAGTGCCCCTGCCGCCCGGCAGTGACGGGCTCGATCTCAACGCGCCGGCGGTGTCGCTGAAGGATGCGGGGCCGCTGGTCGCCAAGGCGAAGCCCTGAGGAGCGGAACGGCATGGAAAGCCTGGCGCAGCAGGGCGGAGGGGAGCGACGGGCCGGGCGCCTGCCGGCGGCCCTGCTTGCGCGGCTGCGCCATATCCTGCTGTTCGCCGCGCTCGGCGCCCTCGGTACGCTCGCCCATTACGCGGTGCTGATCGGGCTGGTGCAGGGCGGCGTCGCGGGGCCGGTGGCCGGCTCCACCGCCGGCTTCCTCGTCGGCGCGCTGGTGAACTACCAGCTCAACCGCCGCATCGTCTTCCGCTCGCACAAGCCGCACCCCGAGGCGCTGGCGAAGTTCTTCGTCATCGCCGGCATCGGGCTGGTGCTGAACGCTCTGCTCATGGCGCTGGCCACGGCGACGCTGGGCGCGCCCTATCTGCTCGCCCAGATCGCCGTGACCGGCCTGCTGGTGCTCTGGCACTATGGCGGCAATGCCCTGTGGACCTTCCGCGAGGCGCGCCACCCCGTTTCCTGAAGGAGCGGCACGGCCGGCTTGACTCTCGGCCCGGAAAGAGTCGTTCTATAGAACAAAACATGAACAATCTTGAGCGCGCTCATCATGGATACGGTCCGCGATATCGCCGCGCTGAGGCAGATGCTCGCCAGGCTTGAGGCGGAGCGCTTGCCCGGCGCGGCCTCCGTCTTCTCTCTCGGCGCCGCCGGGCCGGAAGGTGGGGGCGTCCGGCTGGCGCGGGGCGCGTTGCACGAGGTGCAGGCCGCCCATGGCGCGGATCTGCCGGCCGCCACCGGCTTCGTCCTCGCGCTCGCCCTGCGGGCCGGTGGCGCGGATGTCCGCCGGCCGATCCTCTGGGTGCGGCAGGACTTCGCGGAGGCCGAGCTTGGCCGTCTCGACGCGCCCGGCCTCGCTTCGCTCGGGCTCGATCCCTCGCGGCTCATCCTGGTGCGGGCGCCGGACGCGGCCGAGGTGTTGCGCGCGGCGGGCGACGCGGTGCGCTGCCCCGGCCTCGGGGCGCTGGTCATCGAGCCCTGGGGCGAGCCGAAGACGCTCGATCTCACCGCGACGCGGCGCCTGTCGCTGCGCGCGGCATCCTCCGGCGTCACCAGCTTTCTCCTCCACGCCGCTGCGCGACCCGCCCCGACGGCGGTGGCGACGCGCTGGCGGGTGGCGCCGGCGGCCTCCGGGCCCGGCGCGCCGGAGGAGGCCGATGCACTGGGCAGCCCGGCTTTCACGGCCACCTTGCTGCGCCATCGCGGCGGCGAGGGTGGACGGCCGGTCGAGGGCGGCACCTGGAATCTGGAGTGGGACCATGAGGCATGTTCCTTCCGCGATCTCGCCCCGCTACCTCGCGCTGTGGTTCCCGTTCCTGCCGGCCGACCGGCTGGAACGGCTGCGGCGCGGCAAGGGAATGCCGGCGCGGAACGCGGCGAGATCGTCGCGCTTCGCCGCGCCGGCTGACGGCTCGGCGGCCGGGGGCACGCCGGCGGAGCACCCGCTGGCGCCGCCGCCGCTCGTCTTCGTCGAGAAGGCGCAGAATGCGCTGCGCCTCGCCGCCGTCGACCGCGCCGCGCATCGGCGCGGCCTCGCGCCCGGCCTGACGCTGGCGGACGCCCGTGCCCGCATTCCCGATCTCGCGGTGATCGATCACGACCCGGCGGCCGACGCGGCCTTCCTCGAGGAGGTCGCGGACGATTGCGATCGCTGGACGCCGCTCGTCGCGCTCGACGGAGGCGACGGGCTGGTCCTCGACATCACCGGCTGCGCGCATCTGTTCGGCGGCGAGGCGGCGATGCGCCAGCGGCTGCTGGCCCATCTCGCGCGCCACGGCCTCGGCGCCTGCGCCGTCGTCGCCGGCACGCCGGATGCCGCCCGGGCCCTCGCCCGCTCCGGCGGGGGCCGCGTACGGGAAGGCATCGTCGCGCCGGGCGGCGAGGCGGCGGCCGTCGCCGTTCTGCCCATCGCCCGGCTCGGTGTGGGAGAGGAGGTGGTGACGGGCCTCTCCCGCGCCGGCCTCAAGACCATTGGCGACCTCGCCGCCCGCCCCGGCACGCCGCTCGCCGCCCGCTTCGGCGAGGATCTGCTGGTGCGGCTCGACCGGGCGCTGGGCCGCGAGGATGTGCGTATCGTGCCGCGTCGTCCTTTGCCCGCCTGCATCGCCGAGCGGCGCTTCGCCGAGCCGATCGCCCGCGTCGAGGATATCGAGGCGACGCTCGGCCTGCTGGTGGACGATCTCGCCCTGATGCTGGAGGCGCGGGGCGAGGGCGGACGGGCCTTCGAGGCGTCCTTCTTCCGGGCGGACGGCGCGGTACGGCGCCTGAAGGTCGAGACCGCGCGCCCCTCGCGCGACGCGCGGTCGTTGCGCCGGCTGTACCGCGAACGGATCGAGACGCTGGCCGATCCCATCGACCCCGGCTTCGGCTTCGATCTCGTGCGTCTCGCGGTGCTGCGCGCCGAGCCGCTGACCCCTGCGCAGGTCAGCCTCGACGGGCGCGCCGTGGAGGAAGAGGAGGTGGCGGCACTCATCGACCGGCTCGCCGTGCGGCTCGGGCGCGAGCGGGTGCTGCGCTTCCTCCAGCGCGACACCCATGACCCCGACCGCGCCAGCGCGCTGGTCCCGGCCGCCGCTCTCGCGGGCCCGCCTCTTCCCCCGATGCCGGAGATGCTGCCGCGACCGCTGACCCTGTTCGATCCGCCCCAGCCCATCGAGGCGTTGGCCGAGGTGCCGGACGGCCCGCCCCTGCGCTTCCGCTGGCGGCGCGTGGTGCACGAGGTCGCCCGCGCCGAGGGGCCGGAGCGCATCGCGCCCGAATGGTGGCGCCGGCCGGAGGGGACCCCGACGCGGGATTATTTCCGCGTGGAGAATCGCGAAGGGCGACGCTTCTGGCTGTTTCGCGCCGGCCTTTACGACCGCGAGCCGGGGACGCCGCGCTGGTTCCTGCACGGCCTGTTTCCATGAGGAGGCCAACTGATGCTCTCGAAGCGCCGGTTCCAGGCTTCATCATGGCCGGGCTTGACCCGGCCATCCCTGCCTTCGTCACGGTGCGACCGATCCGGGCCGTGGATCCCCGGGTCAAGCCCGGGGATGACGGCGTGAGGTGGAGGAGCCGCCTATGAGCACGCCCTTCTTCGCGGAGATGGTGGCCGCCTCCAACTTCTCCTTCCTGCGGGGTGCGTCCAAGGCAGAGTGTCTGGTGCTGCGGGCGCTGCTGCTCGGCCATGCCGGCATCGGCATTGCCGACCGCAACACCGTGGCCGGCGTGGTGCGCGCCTATGCGGCGCTGAAGGATATCGGCGCACGTTTTGCCAGCTTCTGGGCGGTGCCGAAGCAGGAGAGAAAGACGCCGAAAGAGGGTGAGGAGGACGAGGCCACCCGTCTCCTGCGCGAGTGGGCCGAGGCGGCGGCCGATGCCGGCCGTGGCCCGGAGCTGCCACCCTTCACCCTCGTGGTCGGCGCGCGCCTCGCCTTTGCCGACGGCACGCCGGACATCGTGGCCCATGCGCAGGACCGCGCGGGCTGGGGGCGGCTCTGCCGCCTGCTCACCGCCGGCAATCTGCGCGGCGCCAAGGGCGAGTGCATCCTGAGGCTCGACGATCTTCTCGCCGATGCCGGCGGTCTTTCGCTCATCCTCATCCCGCCAGATGAATTGCCGGCTAAAAATATAATTGAGCTGAATGATGTTCTGACGCGGCTGCACGAGGCGGCGCCCGGCTCGCTCTGGCTCGGCGCCACCATGCGGCGCCGGGGGGACGACCGCCGCCGCCTCGCCTCCCTGAAGGCGCTGGCCGGAAAGGCCGGCGTGCCGCTGCTCGCCACCAATGACGTGCTCTACCATCATCCGGACGAACGGGATCTTCAGGACGTGCTCACCTGCATCCGCGAGGGCGTCACCATCGAGACGGCGGGGCGCCTGCTGGAAGCCAATGCCGAACGGCACCTGAAGGCCCCGGAGGAGATGGTCCGCCTGTTCCGCGATGCGCCGGAGGCGGTGGAGGAGACGGCGGCCTATCTCGCCCGCATCGATTTCTCGCTGGGCGAGCTGAAATACGAATATCCCGAGGAGCCGGTGCCGCCCGGCTACACGCCGCAGCGCCGGCTGGAGGAGCTGACCTGGCAGCGCGCGGCCATCCGCTATCCGGAGGGTGTCCCCGACAAGGTGGCGAGCCAGCTCAGGACCGAGCTCGCCCTTATCGACGAGCTGGGCTACGCCTCCTATTTCCTCACCATCCGCGACATCGTCGATTTCGCCGAACGCAACCGCATCCTCTGTCAGGGCCGCGGCTCGGCGGCCAATTCCGCGGTCTGCTACGTGCTCGGCATCACCGCCGTCGACCCCGCGACCAGCAATCTGCTGTTCTCACGCTTCATCGCCCGTGAACGCAACGAGCCGCCTGATATCGACGTCGATTTCGAGCATGAGCGGCGCGAGGAGGTGATCCAGTACGTCTATGAACGCTATGGCCGGCATCGCGCCGGCATCGTGGCGACGGTGATCTCCTATCGCCCGCGCAGCGCCTTCCGCGACGTCGGCAAGGTGCTCGGCCTCACCGAGGACGTCACATCCCGCCTCGCCGGCACGGTATGGGGAAGCTGGGGCAGCGAGATCAAGGATAGCCAGACGCGCGAGGCGGGGCTCGATCCCGCCAACCCCACGGTCGCGCGGGCGGTGGGCTTCGCGGCGCGCCTGCTCGGCTTTCCGCGCCATCTCTCCCAGCATGTCGGCGGCTTCGTGCTGACCCAGAACCGGCTCGACGAGACCGTGCCCATCGGCAATGCGGCGATGAAGGACCGCACCTTCATCGAATGGGACAAGGACGACATCGACACGCTCGGCCTGCTCAAGGTCGACGTGCTGGCACTCGGCATGCTCACCTGCATCCGCAAGTCGCTCGACCTGATGGAGGAGCACGAGGGAATCGACTGGGGGCTCGCCGAAATCCCGAAGGAGCAGGGCGATGTCTACGACATGCTCTGCCGCGGCGATTCCATCGGCGTGTTCCAGGTGGAGAGCCGGGCGCAGATGAACATGCTGCCGCGCCTGAGGCCGCGCGAGCTTTACGACCTCGTTATCCAGGTGGCCATCGTCCGTCCCGGCCCGATCCAGGGCAACATGGTGCATCCCTATCTGCGCCGGCGCGAGGGCCGCGAGCCCGTCTCCTATCCCTCGCCGAAGCCGCCCTACGATCCCGACGAACTGAAAGGCGTGCTCAAGCGTACCCTCGGCGTGCCGCTGTTCCAGGAACAGGCGATGCAGCTCGCCATGACGGCGGCGGAGTTTTCCGATGTGGAGGCCAACCAGCTCCGCCGCGCCATGGCGACCTTCCGCCACCTCGGCACCATCGGCCAGTTCCGCGACAAGCTGGTCAACGGCATGGCGGCGCGCGGCTATGAGCGCGCCTTCGCCGAACGCTGCTTCGAGCAGATCAAGGGCTTCGGCGAATACGGCTTCCCGGAGAGCCATGCCGCCTCCTTCGCCAAGCTGGTCTACATCTCCGCCTTCATCAAATGCCGCTATCCCGCGGTCTTCGCGGCGGCGCTGCTGAACTCCCAGCCCATGGGCTTCTACGCTCCGGCGCAGATCGTGCGCGACGCGCGCGAGCATGGCGTCGAGGTGCGCGGCGCCGACGTCAACTACAGCGGCCACGACAACACGCTGGAGCGCGATGCGCCCGGCGTGCCGCTCGCCCTGCGCCTTGGCTTCCGGCAGATCGACGGCTTCAGCGCGGACTGGTCGGAGCGGCTCGCCGCGGCGCGGGCCGGCGGCTTCTTCGCCGATATCGAGACCCTCGCCCGCCGCTCCCGCCTGCCGGTGGCGGCCTTGCGCAAGCTGGCGGATGCCGATGCCTTCCGCTCGATGGGGCTCGACCGGCGCGCGGCGGCATGGGCGGTGCGGCGGTTGCCGAACGACGAGCCGCTGCCGCTCTTCGCGGCGGCGGATGCGCGCGAGCTTGGAGAGGATACCGATGCGGCGCTGCCGCTCATGCCGCTGCCCGAGCAGATCGCGGTCGATTACCAGACGACGCGGCTGTCGCTGAAGGGCCATCCCATGGGCATGCTGCGGGCGGTCTTCGCCGCCGAGGGCATCGCCTCGAGCGCCGATGTCGCGAGATTGCGCGACGGGGCCTATGTGCGCACGGCCGGCGTGGTGCTGGTGCGCCAGCGGCCGGGCAAGGGCAACGCCATCTTCATGACGCTGGAGGACGAGGCCGGGATCGTCAACGTGCTGCTGTGGACCCGCCAGTTCGAGCGCTACCGGGCGCAGGTGATGGGCGCGCGTCTCGTCGTGGTGGAGGGGCGGGTGCAGAAGAGCAGGGAAGGCATCGTGCATGTGATGGGCGAGCGGGTGCATGACCGCACGTCCGAGCTTTCCCGCCTGTTCGACGGGTCGGCCCGTCATCTTTCCCCGTCGCACGAGCCGGCCCCGGACGGGCGCGAGAGGCCGCCGGCCGAGGGCCATATGCTGGCGGGCCGCCGATCCGGCCATGGCCATCCGCGGCAGGTGCGGATCCTGCCGAAGTCCCGCGACTTTCACTGAGGAGCGACGGCGGGCCGTCGGCCTGTCGCGGGCGGACGGATTGATGCTAGACCGGCGTGGAAAGGCGCCCCGGATGGCGCCCACGCCAGAAAACGACGAGGAGACTTCCATGGCCGGCCGGTTCGACGATTGGGAGAAGGACGACAAGGGCCATCTGAAGGTATGGCCGATGCTGGCTTTCACCACCGCCCTGTTCGGTACCGAGAAGGTGGGCCTGCGCATCGAGATCGGCACCGAGCAGCCGAAGCCGGGCGAGCCGGTGCCCGCGCTTCAGCTCGTGCTCGATCCCGCCCAGGTGCGCCAGCTCGCCGAAGCGCTGGCCGAAGCGGAGGCGCGGCTCGCCGACGCCCGCTTCACCACGCACGCCACTCCCGGCCGGGGCTGACCTTGGCGGTTCCGGACAGCAAGCAGGCCCTGCTGGCGGAGCTCGCGCGTAGCTACGCCGCGCTGGAGAAGGAACTGGCGACGGTGCCGCCCGAGCTCTTCGGGGAGAAGACGCTGGAGGGGCATGCCAAGGGCGAGGTCATGAGCGCGCATGACCTCGTGGCCTATCTCATCGGCTGGAACGAGCTGGTGCTCAAATGGCATGCCCGGCGCGAGGCCGGCGAGGAGCCGGATTTCCCCGACACCGGCTTCGGGTGGAACGAGCTCGGCCGGCTCGCCGCCAGGTTCTACCGGGACTATGAAATGCTCGCCGTGCCGGAGCTTCTGGCGCGCCTGTCCGAGGCGAAGGCGCGGATCGTGCGGCTGGTCGAGCGCCAGGACGCCGCCGCCCTCTACGGCGCGCCCTGGTATAGGCGGTACACGATGGGCCGGATGATCCAGCTCAACACGTCCTCGCCCTATATCAATGCGCGCGGACGCCTGCGGAAATGGAAGAAGGCGAGGGGCCTCGCCTGAACGCGCGCGCAGATCGCGTCTTTGCCAGAGACGAGGTCTTCACGCCGCCAGGAACTGCGCGTCCGCCTGATCGAGGCGGCGGCGGATCTGGGTGACGAGGAGCTGGTCGTCCGGCGCGCAGTTCTCGTAGGTCAGCCGCTCGCCGGCCTTGATCGGCTTCAGCACCCGCGCCCTCTCGGCGATGCCGAGCGGCAGGGCGAAGCTGTCGCGCGCGTCGCGCCATCCCATGGTGTAGCCGCGATAATCGTATTCGCCGATCTTGCCGAGCACGTCGCCGGGCTTCAGGTCGCGCTTGGCGACCGCCGTGCACTCGGCCACCGGATGGTCCAGCACCTCCATGTCGGGCGTGCCGTGCAGCACGGCCCGCACCGCCGAGAGCGGCACTTCCAGGCTGGTGAGGTGATAGGGGCGGATCAGCGCGAAACAGGGGCCGGGGCCGACCTTGAGGTCGGTCATGCGCTCCATCACCCGCGGATGGCGCGGCTTGACGATGCAGAACACGCCCGGCGCCACGCCCTTGCCGAGGGTGAAGTCCACCACGCCCGAGCGCGAGAGGATGCCGCCATCCTCCTTGGTGCAGAGCACCTGCGCCAGCACGTCCCGGTCGGCGTGCGGCCCGTGCATGCCCGGCACGTCCGGCACGAGGCCGGTGGCGTTGGCGAGCGCGGTCATCTCCACCATGGTCTTGGAGCCGTCGACGAACTCGACCAGCATGCGCGGGTTCATGTTGCGCGCCTTCGCCTCCTCGGCGAATTCGTCGGGCACGGCGTCCGGCTTGAAGGCGTTGTTCTTCGCCTTGCCGGCGCAGACGATCTCGAAGCCGAGGGACTGGGCGAAGCCGATCAGCTCGACCGTGGCGGCCGGCTCGTCGCCGGCGGCGCCGGTCAGCACCACGCCGGCCTTGCGCGCTTCCTGCTTGAGGAAGCGGCCGATGGTGATGTCGGCCTCGACGCTGAGCAGCACCACATGCTTGCCGTTGTGGATCGCTTCCAGCGATACCAGCGTGCCGATGTTCGGGCTGCCGGTGGCGTCGATCACCACGTCGATATGCCCGGCGGCGCACATGGCGCGGTAATCGTCGGTGATGACGAACTGTCCGGCCTCGATGGCGCGGTCGATCTGGCTGCTGGAGGCGGCGGAGATGATGTCCTCGCGCCGGTGGCCGGCCATCAGCGCGGCGTCGATGGCGACCTGCGCGTTGAGCTCGGTGACGGCGCCGATGCGCACGCCCGGCATCAGCGCGGCCTGCACGATGAGGTCGGTGCCCATCTGGCCGGCGCCGGCGAGCCCGATCGTCACCGGCCCGTGCTTCGCGGTCCACTCTTCCAGTTCGGCGGCGATACCCGTCCGCACGATCCCGCTTGCACCGAGCATACGCTCAACCCTTCCTTGAAGCCCTCGCGCCCGCGCGTCCCGGCGCAGGTGTCATCCTGTCTTCGGTACTCGACATTTGTTCCAAGGCAAATAGCGCCGCGCCGATCCGTCCCGTCCTTCCGCCGTCAATAGACGGCGCCGACCGCTTCCAGAACGGCGGCGGCGGTGATCTCGTCGGTGATGAAGACGGTCGGGCGCAGCATGCGCAGCGCGGCGACCACGGCCTTGCTCTTGCCCGGTCCGCCGGAGGTGAGGATGCGCTCGGGCGTGGCCTGCAGCGTCTCGATCGGGATCGACATGACGCGGGTGTTGATCGGGTGGTCGACCGGCCGTCCCTCGCTGTCGATGAAATTGTAGACCACGTCGCCCACCGCGCCGGCGGCGATGAGCGAGGCCCAGTCGGCATCGGAGAAGAAGCCGAAGCGCAGCGAGGTGCTCTCCTCGTCCATCGCGCCGACGCTGAGCACCACGGCATCCATCTCGCGGGCGAGATTGTAGACCGTGCCGAGGCCGCAGCGCTCGATCAGCGCCTTCTTGGTCTCGATGCTGTCGACGATGGCCGGGGCGGCGATCAGGTGGCAGTCGGCCTGGAACAGGCGGGAGAGCTGCCAGGCGAATTCCGACGGATTGTACTGCTTGGCCTTGGTGATGCCGCCCAGCAGCGAGATGACGGAGAGGTTGGAGACCGTCTTCTCGTCGATGAAGCCCAGCGCCCGCATAAGCGTGCGGCCCCAGCCGAAGCCGATCTTCATGTCGGAGCGGATGAAGTCGGAGATGAACTGCCCGGTCGCCGCGCCGATGGCGCTGGTGGGATCGGCGAGCGGCCCGGAAAGCGGGGTCACCACCGCCTCGCGCAGGCCGAAGGCCTTCTGCAGGCCCATCTCCAGCCGCGGCAGCTCGGCGATCTCGCGGCTGAGGGAGATCTTCACCTCGTTGAGCTGGCGGGCGTCGGCGAGCAGGCGGACCACGGTCACGCGGCCGATGTCCAGCGCCTCGGCGATGGCGCTCTGCGTCATCCCCTCGACATAGTACATCCAGGCCGCGCGCAGCCGCAGCCGCGCTGAGCGCCGGCCCGTCGGGCTCAGATCGGCGAGCGATTCCGGCTCGCTCAGGCCGTTCGGCCTGGTCGTGGCGGCTCCTCCCGACATCGCTACCTCAACCCCCCGCGAATGACGCGCTCGCGCTGCTATAGAGGAGCAGGCGTCATCTTCAAATAGCGCGGCGGTCCGCTGACCACCTGCGCGAGCGTCCACAATGCCCCCGAAGCTTACGCAAAAACCCGCTTGTCGTCGCGTCATGCCGGGGGCACGCTGGAAAGCCTAGACACTTTCGGTCCCGGCATGTCCAGCACAGACGACACATTGAAGCTCGAGGATTTTCTCTGCTTCGCGGTCTATTCGGCCAACCACGCCTTCAATCGCGTCTACAAGCCGATGCTGGACCGGCTGGGGCTGACCTATCCGCAATATGTGGCCATGGTGACGCTCTGGGCCGAGGACGGGCTGACCGTCGGCCAGATCGGCGACCGGGTGCTGCTGGAGACCAACACCCTCACTCCGCTGCTCAAGCGGCTGGAAAGCGCCGGGCTGGTGCGCCGGGTGCGCGACGCCGCCGACGAGCGGCAGGTGCGCATCCACCTGACCGAGAAGGGCCGGGCGCTGCGCCATGAGGCGGAGCGCATTCCCCGCGAGATGGGAATGTGCCTCGAGCGCGACCCCGCCGCGCTCGGCGCCCTCACCGACGAGCTGACGCGCGTGCGCGACAAGCTGCTCTCGCGCCTCAAGCCGTAGCCGGACTGGCTTCCGCCACCTCTTCCTGCAGGCCGATCTGCCCTTCGATGAGGCGGCGGTGGCGGCCGATCTCGCCCGCGAGGAAATCGAGGAAGGCGCGCACGCGCGGCGAATGGCGCAGGTCCGGGTGGGTCAGCAGCCACAGATCGGCCGCGTAGTCGTCGTCCGGCGTGCCGAGGCGTACCAGCGACGGACGGGCGTCGCCGATCAGGCAGGGCAGGTGGCCGATGCCGATGCCGGCTTCCACCGCCTCCGCGAGGCCGAGCACCGAGTTGATCTTGTAGGCGACCCGCTCGGGCGACACGTTCTCCTGCACGAACTTCACCGCCTTCAGCGCGCCGAGGCTGTCGCCGAGCGATACCCAGTTCCGGCTGTCGAGCTGTTCCGGCGAGATGCTGCCCGGCTCGGGGAAATCGGCGGCGCGCCCGTAGAGCGCCCAGGCGATGCGCGCGACACGCCGGCCGACGAGGTTCTCCGGCGGATGATCGGTGGCGCGCACCGCCACGTCGGCATCGCGCTTGGACAGGTTCAGCGCCTGGTTGCTCAGCACGATGTCGAGCCGCACCTCGGGGTAGCGCTGGCGGAACGTCGCGAGCATCGGCATCAGCAGATGGATGAGCAGCGAATCCGGCGTGGTCACGCGCAGCTCGCCCGACGGCGCGGGCTCGCGGCCGGCGAGCTTGCGGCCGACGGCGGTGATCTCCTCGTCGAGCCGGTTGGCCAGGGCGACCATCTCCTCGCCGGCGGGCGTGAGCGCATAGCCGGTGCGGTGGCGCTCGAACAGCAGCGTGCCGAGCTGTTCCTCGATCTGCTTGAGCCGGCGGAACACCGTGGAGTGGTTCACCCCCATCGCCGCCGCCGCCGCCGGCAGCCCCTTGGCGTCCGCCACCGCCTTGATCAGGCGGAAATCGTCCCAGGCGAGATTCTTGAAAGGCTCGGCCATGCTGCTCCCCCGAGTCGATGCGGCTCTTAAGTCATTGCAAGACAAATCGATTTCTCTCGCATTGACGCCGGGGACGATAACAGCAGAAGTGCCATTGCGTCAACGCAATCGAAGATGCATGGCATTGCGCCGCTGCCGGGCTATTTCTTGTCCCAAGAGAGCGCGAGGTCGCGCTCGGACGAGGGCAAGATCATGAACCGCAATGGCATCCATCATGTGACGGCGATCGCGGGCAACGCACGCCGCAACGTCGAGTTCTACACCCGGACGCTTGGTCTGCGACTGGTCAAGAAGACCGTCAATTTCGACGATCCCGGCACCTATCACTTCTATTACGGCGATGAGGCCGGCTCTCCCGGTACCATCCTCACCTTTTTCCCGTGGGACCATGTGGCGCCCGGCCGGCTCGGCATCGGCGAGGCCCAGGAGACCGCGTTCCGCGTGCCGGAAGGCTCGATCGGCTACTGGACGCAGCGCTTCGTCGAGAAGGGCGTGTCGCACAGCGCGCCGGTGAAGCGCTTCGGCGAGACCGTGCTGGCCTTCAAGGACCCGCACGGCATGCGCCTTTCGCTGGTCGGGGTGTCCGGCATCGAGAACGCGCCGGCCTGGATCGGCACGGACGTTCCCGCCGAGCACGCCATTCGCGGCTTCCACTCCGTGAACCTGCTGCTGGCCGAGGCGGCGCCCACCGGCGCCATCCTCACCGACATCTTCGGGTTCCGCGAGATCGGCCGCGAGGGTTCGCTGGTGCGCTTCAAGGCCGAGGGCACGGAGATCGGCGGCATCGTCGACGTCCACGAGGCCGGTGGTTTCCTGCCCGCCCGCATGGGCGGCGGGTCGGTGCACCACATCGCCTTCCGCGCGGCGGACGATGCCGGGCAGGAGGAGATGGTGAGGAAGCTGGTGGAGAACCACGGCATCCGCACAACGGAGCAGAAGGACCGCAACTACTTCCGGTCCGTCTACTTCCGCGAGCCCGGCCACGTGCTGTTCGAGATCGCCACCGACATCCCCGGCTTCGCCGCGGACGAGGCGCCGGCCAAGCTCGGCGAGGCGCTGAAGCTGCCGGACTTCCTGGAGAAGCGGCGCAGCCAGATCGAAGCCGTGCTGCCGGAGATCGCCTGACCACCCCGACCATGGCGCCGCCCCGCGCGGGCGGCGCCTCCCCTTTCCAGACAAGGAGGCCGTCATGACCGACACCGCGCTTTCCTTCGTGCATCGCTTCGAGCCCGCCACCGATGCGGGCGCCCCGCCGCTGCTCCTGCTCCACGGCACCGGCGGCGACGAGAACGACCTGATCCAACTCGGCCGCATGCTCTCGCCGGGCTCCGCTTTGCTGTCGCCGCGCGGCAAGGTGCTGGAAGGCGGTGCGCCGCGCTTCTTTCGCCGCCTGCGCGAAGGCGTGTTCGACGAGGAAGACGTGCGTTTCCGCGCCGCCGAGCTCGCGAACTTCGTCACCGAAGCCCGCAAGGTGTATGATCTGGCGGCGCCGGTGGCGGTCGGCTTCTCCAACGGCGCCAACATCGCCGCGGCGATGCTGCTGACGCGGCCGGAGGTGCTGGCCGGCGCCGTTCTTCTGCGCGCCATGGTACCGCTCGCCGCGCCGCCGGCGGCGGATCTCAAGGGGCGCGGCGTGCTGCTGCTTTCCGGCGGGATGGACCCCATCGTGCCGGAGGAGAATGCCGAACGTCTCGCGGCGCAGCTTCGCGCGGCGGGGGCCCGGCTCGACCACCGGACCCTGCCGGTCGGTCACGGTCTGTCGCAGGCCGATATCGGCCTTGCCCGGCAGTGGCTTGCCGCGCCGCAGCCGGTCGCCGCGTGACGTTTCGCCGGTGAGGAACCTTCCGGCGCATTGCCGTCACGATGCTGGTGCATCACTATGGCACCGTGGCGCGATGCCGCCGTGCAGTGGAGGACGAGAATGCGTTGGGAGGATTTCCGGCGGAGCGACAACGTCGAGGATCGACGTGGCCAGAGTGGCGGCTTCGGCGGTGGAATCGGCGGCGGCCCGCGCATTGGCCGGCGCGGTGGCCTCGGCATTGGCGGCCTCATCGTGGTCGGCCTGATCGCCTGGGCGACCGGCATCAACCCGGCCCTGCTGATCGGCGGTGCGGAAATCCTGATGGGCGACAAGAGCGGCAGTTCCACCCAGAGCGAGCAGGCCGCGCCCTCCGGCAAGACCGGCGCGCCGCAGGACGAGCTGGGCAAGTTCGCCGCCGTGGTGCTCGCCCAGACCGAGGATGTGTGGAAGCCGCTGTTCCAGGCGCAGGGCGCGACCTATAAGGAGCCGGGCATGGTGCTGTTCTCCGGCGCCACGCGTTCGGCCTGCGGCATGGCGGATTCCGCCGTCGGGCCGTTCTATTGCCCGCGCGACCAGAAGGTCTATCTCGACCTGTCCTTCTTCGACGAACTGAAGCGCCGCTTCCGCGCGCCCGGCGATTTCGCCGCCGCCTACGTCATCGCGCATGAGGTGGGTCATCACGTCGAGAACCAGATCGGCCTGCTGCCCAAGGTGCAGGAACGCCAGCGCCAGGTCTCGCAGGCCGAGGCCAACGCGCTGTCCGTGCGCGTCGAGCTGATGGCCGATTGCCTCGCCGGTGTATGGGCGCATCACGCCAATGCACAGTGGCGTATCCTCGAGGATGGCGACATCGAGGAGGCGATGAACGCGGCTACCGCCATCGGCGATGACCGGCTGCAGAAGCAGTCGCAGGGCTATGTGGTGCCCGACAGCTTCACTCATGGCACTTCCGCCCAGCGCGTGAAGTGGTTCCGCGAGGGGCTCGACAACGGCTCCATGCAGCGCTGCAACACCTTCCAGGGCAGCATCTGAGCCCTGTCCGGGCGAGACGAAAGACGCACCGCGACGCAGGAGCGCGCGCCATGAGCAGCGAGGCCGAAAAGCCTTTCGTGCCGCTTTCCATCGCGGTGCTGACCATTTCCGACACCCGCACCTTCGCCGACGACCGTTCCGGCAACACGCTGGTCGAGCGGGTGGAGGCGGCGGGCCATCGACTCGCCGACCGCGCCATCGTGCCGGACGACGTGGAGACCATCCGCGCGCAGGTCGCCGGCTGGATCGCCGATGCGGGGGTGGACGTGGTCATCACCACCGGCGGCACCGGCTTCACCGGCCGCGACGTGACGCCGGAGGCGGTGGAGCCGCTGTTCGAGAAGCGCATGGAGGGCTTCTCGACCGTCTTCCACATGATCTCGTTCCAGAAGATCGGCACCTCGACGCTGCAGAGCCGCGCCACGGCGGGCGTCGCCAACGCGACCTATATCTTCTGCCTGCCGGGCTCGCCCGGTGCCTGCCGCGACGGCTGGGACGGCATCCTCGTCCACCAGCTCGATATCCGCCACAAGCCGTGCAATTTCGTCGAGATCCTGCCCCGGCTCGACGAGCACCTGAAGCGCAGCAAGCTGCGCGCGCCGGCCGGCGCCGCCGGCTGAGCCGGTTTTTCGCCCGGCCTCGGCCTTCAGTTCTCCGGCAGCAGCATCTGCGAGCGCAGCAGCACCAGCCGGCCGCGTCCGATCCGCGCCGTCAGGCGCTTCATGGAATGCGGGCCGGGCGCGTGGCCGCCGAGCGCCTCGTAGAAGCGGCGGTGGATCAGCAGCCCCTGCTCGGAACGCGGGCGGCCGGTGAGCGCATGGCGCAGCATGGCTGCCGCCTCCTTCACGCGCGGGGACACGCCGAAGCCGTCCAGCGCCAGCCGGAAGGTCGCCGCCCGCCGGTCGGTGGCGCCGATCCGCTCGACCTGATCGGTGAAGGTGCGCACCTCGCGGGTCCAGCCCTCCTGCAGCAGGCCCCTCGGCTCCAGGAACAGCAGCCAGGGCGCACGCGCCGCCGCCGCGCCCTGCTGCATCCGCGTCCCCGGATCGGCCGGGCCGCTCAGATATTCGCAGCCCGCCGCGTCGGCGATCTCCGCCACTTCGGGCGAAGCGCCGGAATCGACGAGCAGCACCTCGCGCACGATGCCGGCGGCCGCGCCCGGCACGAGCGCCGCCAGGGTCGGGATCAGCCGCTTGGAGGTCTCATCTGTGGGTATGACGACCGAGATCACGCGCTCAGCCACCCCTTGACGATCTTGGCTGGAAAAGGCCCGCGGGCCCGACGGATGAAGCGTTTTCCTGCCTAGCCCACCCATTCGCGCACGTACAGGCCGGCTGTCGCAATTCTGCCAATGTTCTTGATATGTTCTCATTATTGGGCTAGAGAACACGCCATGGAACGCCGCGCTCATCCTTCCCGCCTCGAACCGCCGCCGCCCCGGCATCTGGGACGGCTGGTCGAGGAGCGGCGCGCCCGGCAGGCGGAGGAGCGCCGATCGGCGGAGCGGGACGTCTCCGCCCTGTCGGAGATGGACGCGGTGGCGCCGCCGCCCGTCCCCGATTGGATGGTCGACGGCGAGCGCCGGCGCGGGCGCGGCGCGCTCTCCAACGCGGCCGGGCGTTTCGAGCCGCAGGCGCGCGAGGCCTTCGACGATGGCTGGCAGAGCCTCGACGACCTGCCGCCCTTCCGCACCAGCGTGACGGTGGAGAAGCCGCGCACCATCATCAACCGCAACGATTCGCCCGATGTGGGCTTCGACCGCTCGATCAATCCCTATCGCGGCTGCGAGCACGGCTGCGTCTACTGCTTCGCGCGCCCCACCCATGCCTATCAGGGGCTTTCCGCCGGGCTCGACTTCGAGACCAAGCTGTTCGCCAAGCCGGACGCGCCCGAACTGCTGGCGAAGGAGCTATCGAAGCCGGGCTACGAGCCGCGCACCATCGCGCTCGGCATCAACACCGACGCCTATCAGCCGATCGAGCGGGAATGGCGGCTGACCCGCCGCATCCTGGAGGTGCTGAGCGATTTCGGCCATCCGGTAGGCATCGTCACCAAGTCGGCGCTGGTGCTGCGCGATCTCGACATCCTCGCGCCCATGGCCGAGCGCGGGCTGGCGAAGGTGGCGCTCTCCGTCACCTCGCTCGATCCCAAGCTGGCGCGCATCATGGAGCCGCGCGCCGCCACTCCGCCGCGCCGGCTCGATACGATCCGCCGCCTCAGCGAGGCCGGCGTGCCGACCGCCGTTCTGGTGGCGCCGGTCATCCCCGCCGTGACCGACGCGGAGATGGAGCGTATCCTCGATGCGGCGGTGGCGGCGGGCGCCTCGGAGGCGGGCTACGTCATGCTGCGCGTGCCGCTGGAGATCCGCGACCTGTTCCGGGAATGGCTGCTGGCGCATTTCCCCGACCGTTACCGCCACGTGCTCTCCCTGCTGAAGGAACTGCACGGCGGGCGCGAGTATGACTCCACCTTCGGCCAGCGCATGACCGGGTCGGGTCCCTATGCCTGGACCATGGCGCGGCGCTTCGAGATCGCGGTGGAACGGCTCGGGCTGAACCGCCGCCACACGCGGCTCACCACGCGCCATTTCAGCCGCCCGCCGCGGAAGGGCGAGCAATTGTCGCTGTTCGGGGAAGAGGCATGAGTGCCGCTGCGGCCGGGCGGCCGAGGGAGGTTTCGATGGAGACGGAGCTGTCGATGGAGAAGGAGACGGGCGACGTTTCGCCCCGCAGGCGTGCCATGGCGCCGCTGCGCCTGTCGCTGATCACGCTCGGCGTCGCCGATCTCGACCGCGCCGTCGCCTTCTACGAGGCGCTCGGCCTCGAACGGCGGGTGAAGGAGGCCAAGGGCGCCGCCTTCTTCGATGCCGGCGGCGTGGTGCTCTCGCTCTATCCGCGCCATGAACTCGCCGCCGATGCCGGGGTGCTTCCCGGCCGCGCCGGGCAGTTCGGCGGGATCGCGCTCGCCTGCAACCGGACGAGCCGGGCGGAGGTCGACACCACGCTGATCCGCGCCGTGGCGGCGGGCGGCCGGGCGCTGCGGCCGGCGCAGCCGACCTTCTGGGGCGGCTATTCCGGCTATGTCGCCGATCCCGACGGCCACCCCTGGGAGATCGCCCACAATCCCGGCTTTCCCTTCGATGCCGGGGGCCGCATCGTCCTGCCCGAATGAGCGGGGCGGGCCGGACGCGCGGGCCCGCATTCGCCGGTTCTGCGGTGGCGGCGCGTGGGCCGGTGGACATGAAAATGCCCGGCCGAAGCCGGGCATCATGTCGTCGATGGCCGCCGCGCGGCCGGCCGGCGGCTTTGCCCGCGCCGGGCGGGACGACGAGGTCGCGCCGGCCCGGACCGAAGCCCGCACTCAGTTGGCGCCGAGCAGCGGCGCCAGTTCCTTGTCGAGGTCTTCCGGGCTGATGGCGCCGGAGAACTTCTTGCCGTTGATGAAGAAGGTCGGCGTGGAATCGATGCCGAACTCCGTGGCGGCGCGCTTGGCGCTCTCGTCGATCTCGCCGCCCAGCTTGGTGTCGCTCAGGCAGGCGTTGAACTGTTCCTCGGTCATGCCGCTCTGCTTGGCGATGCCGAGCAGCGCCTGCGCCGGATTGTTGGTGAAGGCCCAGCTCTTCTGCGTCTCGAACAGCGTGTCGGTCATCGGGTAGTATTTGCCCTCGCCGGCGCAGCGCGCCAGCATGAAGGCGGCCTTGGCCACGATGTCGAGCGGGAATTCGCGCAGGATGAAGCGGACCTTGCCGGTGTCGATGTATTTCTCCTTCAGCACCGGATAGGTCGTCTCGTGGAAATGCGCGCAGTGGCCGCAGGTCATCGAGGCATATTCGACGATGGTGACGGGGGCGTCGGCCTTGCCCTGCACCTGGTCCGGCAGCGGGCCGGCTTCCATCAGCTTGGCGACGTCGATCGTCTGCGCCTCGGCGCGGCCGATGAAGTCGAGACCGGCGAGGCTGCCGGGGCCGGCAAGGGCGACGAGCGCCGCCGTGGTGAGGGCAACGGTGCCGATACCTTCGAGGAAGCGACGGCGGTCGATCATGGTCGGTCTCCAGGGGACGGCCGGACACGCGCGCCGGCTTCGAACGGTGTAGCGCCTACAGGCAGCGCGCGAACATGGCAACGGTGGGGCGGAGGACGCAGCGTCACCGCTGCGTGATGCTTCCGCTTGGTCTTTCCGGCACTCTCAACCCCGGCGGGGCCGAACCGGGCGCCGCGCGTCGCGGACGACGAGCGCGCCGAGCCGGGCGAGCGCGGCGGCGAGTGCGGGATCCTCGAAGGCACCCGCCTGGCGCGCCATCCGCTGCTCGATCTCGCCGCGGGCCGCCGCGTCCGGCTCGACGAACACCCGGCGGACGGGCGGGCGGGGAACCGGCCCCTGCCGCAGCGCCAGCCGGCCGATGCAGCGCCAGCCGAAATAGCGGTTCACCCGCTCGATCACCACCGGCGCATCATGCTGCAGCTCGATGGCGAAGCCGCCCTCGACCCGCACATGCAGTACGCCGGGGTCCTGGCTCTCGGGTCGCGAGGGCCAGGCGAGCCGGATCGGCACGGCGCGCGCGGCCAGCGCTTCGCCCACGATGTCCGCCCAGCGGGTGACGATCTCCACCGAGGCGAGGCCGCGCTGGCGGCAGCTCTCGGCGATGGTCGTCTCGATCAGGTCGGCGAGCGGGCGCGGGGCGAAGGGACGGGCCATGAAGGTCTCGACAGCGATAGCATCTTGCCCGGGGCGGCCGATGCGGCCACCTTGCGGGCACGTTTTCGAGGATCGCATGCCCGCCGCCGCCAATCCAGCCATTCGCGTTCCGCCGGCCGCCGCCCGTCCGGCGCCGGCGGCTCTGCTCGCCTGGTACGACCGCCACCGCCGTCGTCTGCCCTGGCGCGCGGCGCCGGGCCGGCGGCAGGAGCCCTACCGGGTTTTCCTCTCCGAGATCATGCTGCAGCAGACCACGGTGGTGACGGTCGCGCCCTATTACGAGGCCTTCCTGGCGCGCTGGCCGAGCGTCGCGGCGCTCGCCGAGGCGCCGCTGGAGGAGGTGCTCTCCGCCTGGGCCGGGCTCGGCTATTACGCCCGCGCCCGCAACCTGCACGCCTGCGCCCGGGCGGTCGTGGCACGGCACGGAGGCGTCTTTCCCGATACGGAGGAGGCGCTGCTCGATCTGCCCGGCATCGGCCCCTACACGGCCGCCGCCATCGCCTCCATCGCCTATGAGCGCCGGGCGGCGCCGGTGGACGGCAATTGGGAGCGGGTGGTGGCGCGCCTCTTCGCGGTCGACGAGCCGCTGCCGCGGGCGAAGGCGAAGCTGCGGGCGCTGGCGCTCACCTTGCTGCCGGATGCGCGCCACGGCGATTTCGCGCAGGCGATGATGGATCTCGGCGCCACCATCTGCACGCCGCGCAAGCCCGCCTGCGCGCTGTGCCCGTGGACGGAGGCCTGCGTGGCGCGGGCGGAGGGCGCGCCCGAGCGCTACCCGGTGAAGGTAGCCAAGGCGGCGAAGCCGGCGCGGCGTGGCGTCGCCTTTCTCGCCGTCCGGGCGGACGGCGCGGTTCTCGTGCGTTCGCGGCCGCCGAAGGGACTGCTCGGCGGCATGAGCGAGGTGCCCTCGACGCCGTGGGAGCCGGGCGGTGTCGCCAATCCCGCCGGCCACGCGCCGCTGAAGGCGCCGTGGCGGGCGCTCAACGCGCCGGTAACCCACGTCTTCAGCCATTTCGCACTGGAGCTCGACGTGTGGCGGGCCGATCTCGCCGCCGGCACCACGGCCCCGGCCGGCCATCGCTGGGTGCGGCCGGAAGGGTTCGACGCCGAGGCCTTTCCCAGCGTGATGCGCAAGGTGCTGGCGAAGCTGTAGCGGGCGTTACTCGGCGGCGATGGCCATTTCCGAGCGCATCACCGCGCGCAGCGAATCGATCGGCTTGAGGCCCTCACGGGTCTCGATGTGCCAGTAGGTCCAGCCGTTGCAGGCCTCCAGCCCCTGCGCGATGGCGCCGGCGCGGTGGATGGAGCCGATCTGGCCGAGGCCCGGCGCGGTTTCCAGCGAGAGCGTGCCGTCGGCCCGCACCATGGCGCGCACCCGCGCCTTGGCGTCGGTCAGCATGGTGCCGGGCGCGACGAGGCCACGGTCCAGAAGGGTGTTGAAGGCGACGCGTGGCGCCTCGCGGGCGGTCGGCGCCAAAGCGAGGGCGGCCTCGGGCAGCGGCTCCACCGCGTCGATGCGCGCCTGCGCGGCGTCCGCATAGGCCGGGTCGCGCTCGATGCCGACGAAATGCCGGCCGAGCCGCTTGGCGACCGCCGCGGTCGTGCCGGAGCCGAGGAAGGGATCGAGCACCACGTCGCCGGGCTTCGAGGCGGAGAGGATCACCCGCGCCAGCAGCGCCTCGGGCTTCTGCGTCGGGTGCACCTTGTGGCCGGCCTCGTCCTTCAGCCGCTCATGGCCCGAGCAGATGGGGAACAGCCAGTCGGAGCGCATCTGCACGTCCTCATTGGCCGCCTTGAGCGCCTCGTAGTTGAAGGTGTAGCCCCGCGCCCCCGGCTCGCGCGCCGCCCAGATCATCGTCTCATGGGCATTGGTGAAGCGGCGGCCGCGGAAGTTCGGCATCGGGTTGGTCTTGCGCCAGACGATGTCGTTGAGGATCCAGAAATCGAGATCCTGCAGCATCGCGCCGACGCGGAAGATGTTGTGATAGGAGCCGATGACCCACAGCGTGCCGGTGGGCTTCAGCACCCGGCGCACCGCCAGCAGCCAGGCGCGGGTGAAGGCGTCATAGGCCTCGAAGCTCTCGAACTTGTCCCAGGCATCGTCGACCGCGTCGACGCGGCTGTCGTCGGGGCGCTTCAGTTCGCCCTGGAGCTGGAGATTATAGGGCGGGTCGGCGAACACCATGTCGACCGAGCGCGCCGGCAGCTTCGACAGCTCGGCCACGCAGTCGCCGCGCAGAATGCTGTCGACGGGAAGATTCGCGGAGGAAAGACCGGAGGCGGTATCGCGGGAACGCACGACGCCGATTCGGGACGCCCGGCGGGCCTCCCCGTTACGAACCACCTTCATGGACGGCTACCTTACTCGTACAGGACGCAACGGAACTCGTTTCCACAATGTCCTTCGGGCAGGGTAAAGACGGGGTAAAAGGTATCGCGTGAAGGAGCCGAATGTGGTCGAAGCGCCGGCTCAGCCGCCATCCCCTCCATCGCCGCCGATGGTGCCGCGCTGGCATGGCGACGGGCTCCCCGCCCGCTCGATCCGCTTCGCCCTCACGGTGATGGCGCCGATCACGGCGGGGATGCTGGTCGGGGTCGATATCTGGCTGATCTACGCCATGGTAACCTGTATCCTCGCCTTCACGCTCGATACCGGCGGGCCGGCGCTGCACCGCCTCGGCTGGATGGCGGGGGCGGGGCTCGTCGTGCTCGCGGGCACCGGCATCGGCACGCTGGCCGCCGGCCACACGCCGCTGATCGTCATCGCCTTCGCGTTGGTCGGCGGGTTCTACGCGCTGGTGGAGAGCATCCATCCGAGCGCGGCCGCGGCGGCCCGCTTCATGTGCCTGACGCTGGCGGTGGGAGCGCTCTACGCGCCGTTGCAGCCCGGCGACGTGCCGGTCGTCGCCGCCTTCGTGCTCTATGCCTGGGCGGTGTCGATGGCGTGGGATGCCGTCACCGGCACCTGGCGCCCCTCCACGGCGCCGGCTCCGGCGATGGTCTATGCGCGCATCCGGGCTACCCAGCGCGAGCGCTGGGTTTTCGCCACGGCGGTCGCCATCGCGGTGCCGCTCGCCTTCCTCACCAGCCTCGCCCTCGGCCTGCACCGGCCCTACTGGGCGCTGATCGCCATCGTGCTGGTGCTGCGGGCGGACGCGCTGTCGAGCCGCCGCATGATGGAACAGACGCTGGGCGGCACGCTGCTGGGCGTGGTGGCGGCGCTGGCCTTTGGCTACGCGCTGCCCTTCCACGCGGCGCTGCTGGTCGGCATGGCGCTCGCCGCGCTCATCCGCTGGCCGGCGCAGCAGCTGCACGGCGCGCTCGGCATGGCGGCGCTCACCGCCTTCATCATCCTGCTGTTGGAGCTGGTCGCCGGCAGCGTCGGCGGCGCGTCGCACGACATTCTCGAGCGGCTGGTCGACGTGATGGTCGGCTGCGTCTTCGCCGTGGTGGCGCTGCTGCTCGACCGGCTGGGGCAGGCGCTGCTGCGCCGTCTGTACCCGCGCCGCCCCTGACGTCGGCCGGCTTCAGGGCACGGTCCAGAGGATCGGGAGCAGCCCCTGCGCCTGGGCAAGCTCGATGCCCTCGGCAAGGGGGATGGAGGCGAGGAAGACGCAGGCGTCGACGAAGGTGCGCACCACCAGCTGCGGGCGGATCTCCAGCGTATCGACATTGCGCCACAGGCGGGGGTTCGGCAGGAAGCGCGGCACCCGCGCCTTGTAGACGACATAGGCGTCGCCGAAGACCTCGGTGAGGAAGCGCTCTTCCTTGCGCACCACGAGAGTGAAGACGATCACGGTGATGAACATCGCCGCCAGCGCGGCGGTGATGCTGCCGAACTGCGCGCCGGCGCCGGCCGCGCCGATGAAGGAGAAGAAATAGAGCGGGTTGCGGCACATCGAATAGGGGCCGACATCGACCAGCGTGGCCTTCTTGCGCCCGCCAATATAGAGCGAGCACCAGGTGCGGCCGATGATGGCCACGATCATCAGCACCCGGCCGGTATGCTCGATGATCTCGTGCACGCTGAGGTCGTCGCCATCCGGCCAGACCGAATGACCGAACAGCAGCACGCCCACCGCGATGGTGCCGAGGGCATAGAGCCAGAGCTTGCGGACATTCTGCACGGCGGCGATGTCGAAGCTGGGCGTCGCGGGCGGCGTGCGCGGCATATCGGTCATGGAAGGCGGTTCCCGCGGGAGATGAGCCGTCTCATCAACCCGCCCGTCGCGGCTTTTTTCGGGCAGCCCTCACGTCATCGGGCCATTCTTCCAGCGGTTTGTGCGACAAGCCTCAGAGTTGGGCCGGCGCGGGGGCGGGCAGGCGCCGGTCGCGCAGGGCGAGGCCGGCGAGCACGAGGGCGAAGCCGACGGCGTGATAGGCGTGCAGCGTCTCGCCGATCAGCCCCACCGCGAAGGCCGCGCCGAACACCGGCATGAGCTGTAGGAACTGTCCCGAGCGGGTCGGCCCCAGCGTGCCGACGCCGCGCGCCCACAGCACGAAGCCGAGCGTGGGCAGGCTGCCGACATAGAGCACCAGCGGCGCCATGCTGCCGGCCCGTCCGGCGCCCGCGCCGAGGGTGGCGATTTCCCACAGCGCCACCGGCGCCAGCGCCACGAGGCCGAAGGGAATGCTCACCGTCAGCGCGGCGGCCGGTGAGAGGCCGGAGGGAAAGCGCTTGAGCAGCACGGCATAGAGCGCGAAGGCGGCGATGCCGCAGAACAGCAGGACGTCGCCGCCGTTGAGGTCGAGGCGGGCCAGCGTGCCGAGATCGCCGCGCAGCACGATCAGCCCGACGCCGGCGGTGGAGACGGCGAGCGCCAGGCGCGAGCGGGCGCTGGTACGCTCCCGCAGCAGCAGCCAGCCGAACAGCCCGACGAGGATGGGCGCCGCCGCGCCGATGATCGAGCCGTTGACCAGGCTGGTATGGGCGAGCCCGGCATAGATCAGCACGGTGAAGACCGCGATGTTGAGCACGCCGCAGGCCAGCCAGAACGGCCAGCGGCGCATCACCTCGTCGCGACGGGCGAGGATCTCGCGGCCGGTGAAGGGCAGCAGCAGCGCCAGCGCCAGCAGCCAGCGCGCCGCCGAGAAGGTGGCGGGAGGCAGCACGTCGGCGGCGAGGCGCCCGGCAAGGAAGTTGCCGGACCACAGCAGCGCAGCGCCGGCCAGCGCGAGTGCGGCGAGATTGGCGGGGGTGGAGAGGGCGACCGGGCGCAGGCTGCCGGCCGTGCGGGAAACCAGCGGAGTCAACGTGTCTGCCACGAATGCCATGACGCGCCTCCTGACGTTCCGGGAGCGAAGCGGGGGATCGAAGGACCGATATAGGTCAGTGTAGTTGACCTAGTTCGGCATGTCCTTGCTTTCTCGGGGGCGGTCGGCGGGGCGCTCCGGCAGATTCTGCCGCTCAGAGGCGCTTTTTCGGGCGACCGGTATCGCCGCCTATCTTTTCGGCAGTCGAATCGGGCGCGGCGGGCAGGGCGCGCAGGTGGTCGAGCGGCAGGCGGCCGCTCTCCTTCACCCGCTTGAGCGCCAGCGAGGAACGCACGCCGCGCACGCCCGGCAGGCCCATCAATATGTCATGGGCGAAATGGGCGAAGCCGTCGAGGTCCTCGCAGACCACATGCAGCAGGTAGTCGCTGTCGCCGGTGACGCTGTAGCAGGCGATGACCTGCGGCAGCGCCAGCACCGCCGCCTCGAACTCGCGCGCGGCCTCCTCCACCTGCCGTTCCAGATGCACCTGGATGAAGGCGAGAACGCCGAGGCCGAGCCGGCCGGCGTCCAGCCGCGCCTGATAGGAGGCGATCAACCCCTCCTCCTCCAGCCGCCGGGTGCGGCGCAGGCAGGGCGAGGGGGAGAGGCCGATGCGTTCGGAAAGCTCGGCATTGGTGAGGCGTCCGTCCTCCTGCAGCTCCCGCAGGATGCGCAGATCGAACATGTCGAGCGTCGGGGTACGCATGTTCTGTCTCCAGGGAACGGATTCACGGCAGGATCGGGCCGATACGGCCAATGTGGCGGCAGAAGACGCGCGACGGCAATTGGCCTTTCGGTCACCTCGGTGGCACCGGTGTAGCGTGGGGAAGCCGCAACATCTCGTGGATCGGGGGCGGCCGACCACTTGAACTTGTGGTTGTCCGGCGGCACGCTAGGGGCATGAAATTCACCCGGCTGCGTCTCACCGGCTTCAAGACCTTCGTCGAGCCGACGGAAATGCTGATCGAGCCCGGCCTCACCGGCGTCGTGGGCCCGAATGGCTGCGGCAAGTCGAACCTCGTCGAGGCGATGCGCTGGGTGATGGGCGAGAGCTCCTACAAGGCGATGCGCGCCGAGGGCATGGACGACGTCATCTTCGGCGGCTCCACCACCCGTCCGGCCCGCAACACCGCTGAGGTCGTGCTCACGGTCGACAATGTCGACCGCTCCGCGCCAGCCGTGTTCAACGACGCCGACCTCCTGGAGATTTCCCGCCGCATCGAGCGCGAGGCCGGCTCCTCCTATCGTATCAACGGGCGCGAGGTGCGCGCGCGCGACGTGCAGATCCTGTTCGCCGACGCCTCCTCCGGCTCGCGCTCGCCCTCCATGGTGCGGCAGGGCCAGATCGGCGAGATCGTCGGCGCCAAGCCGATCGCCCGCCGCCGCCTGCTGGAGGAGGCGGCCGGCGTCGCCGGTCTCCACGCCCGCCGGCACGAGGCGGAGATGCGGCTGCGCGCCGCCGAGACCAATCTCACGCGCCTGGAGGACGTGATCGGCCAGATCACCGGCCAGCTCGACGCGCTGCGCCGCCAGTCGCGGCAGGCCTCGCGCTACCGCGTGCTGTCGGGCGATATCCGCAAGGCCGAGGCGGCCCTGCTCTGGTTGCGCTGGATGGAGGCGACGGGCGGCCTGAGCGAGGCGAGCCGGGCGCTCGACCTCGCCGTGCGCGAGGTCGCCGCCCGCACCACGGCGCAGGGCGAGGCGGCGCGTGCGGCGGCGGTGGCGGCGCACGGCCTGCCGGCGCTGCGCGAGGCGGATGCTTCGGCCGCGGCGGCGCTGCAGCGCCTGACGCTGGCACGCGGCGAGCTCGACCGCGAGGAGGCCCGCGCCGGTGCCCGGCGGGACGAGCTCGACCGCCGGCTGGCGCAACTCGGTGGCGACATGGAGCGCGAGCGCGCCCTCGCCGCCGATGCCGGCCAGATGCTCGCCCGCCTTGCCGAGGAGGCCGAGGAGCTGGCGATTGCGCAGGAGCAGGCCGCCGAGCTCGAGGACGAGGCCCTCGCCGCCCGCGAGGAAGCCGCCGCGCGGCTTTCCGAATCCGAGCGCGACTTCGCCGAGGCGACCGCCGCAAATGCCGAGCGTGCTGCCCGCCGCGGGGCGCTGGAGCGCGCGCTGCGCGAGGCCGGCGAGCGCCTGACGCGGCTGGAGCGCGAGGCCGGGACGCTGGCCGCCCAGCAGCGCCAGCTGGAGGCGAATGTCGGCGCCGCCCGGCTCGACGAGCGGCGCGACGCAGCGGAAGCCGCGCAGGACGCCTTTGCCGGCGCCGAGATGGCGGCGCATGAGGCGGAGGAGGCTCACATCGCCGCGCGCGCGGCGCTGGATCATGCCCGCCGCCCGCTCGCCGAGGCGGAGCGCGCCGCGCAGCGTCTCGACACCGAGGCGCGCACTCTCGCCAAGCTGCTCGACGTCGGCACGCCGCGCCAGTGGCCGCCGGTGCTCGACGCGATACGGGTGGCGCGCGGCTATGAGACGGCGCTCGGCGCGGCGCTGGGCGACGATCTCGACGTGCCCGCCGACATCGCCGCGCCGGTGCACTGGTCCGCTACCGATGCGACGGGCGACGCCCCGCTGCCGCCCGGCGCCGAGGCGCTGGCCAACCATGTCGAGGCCCCGGCGGTGCTGGCGCGGCGCCTCGCGCAGATCGGCGTGGTGGAACGTGTGGACGGCCCGCGTCTGGCGCCCGGTCTCAAGCCCGGCCAGCGGCTCGTCTCGCGCGAGGGCGACCTGTGGCGCTGGGACGGGCTGGTGGCCGCCGCCGATGCGCCGACCGCCGCCGCCCGCCGCCTCGCCGAGCGCAACCGGCTGGCCGACATCGAGGCGGAACTTCACGAGGCCCGCGCCGAGGTGGCGCGTCACCGTGCCGCGCTGGAGGTGGCGGAGAGCGCGCTGCGCGCCGCCGGGGCCCGCGAGAACGCCGCCCGCGAGGCGCGCCGCGCCGCGCTGCGGGCGATGGAGACCGCGCGTGACGATCTCGCCCGTGCCGAGCGTGCCGCCGCCGAGGAAGCCGCGCGTCTGGCCGCTCTCGGTGCCAATCTCGCCCGGCTTCAGGACGAGCGCGAGAATGCCGCCATCGCGCTGGAGGAAGCCCGTGCCGCCGTCGAGGCGCAGCCGCCCGCCGCCGAGGGCGAGGCGCGGCTGGCCGAGATCCGCGCCCGCGTCGCGCAGGATCGCGCGGTGCTGGCGGAAACCCGCGCCCGCGCCGAGGCGCTGGTGCGCGAGCGCGAGCAGCGCGCCCGCCGCCTCTCCGCCATCGCTTCCGAGCGCGCCTCGTGGGAGGCCCGTGCCGGCGGCACCGGCGAGCGCGTGGCCGCGCTGGAGGCGCGCGTCGCCGAGGCCGCCGCCGAGCGCGAGGAACTGGAGGATGCGCCGGCGCGTTTCGCCGCCCGCCGCCGCGCCCTGCTCGACGAGACCTCCAGGGCGGAGGCCGCCCGACGCGAGGCCGCCGACCGGCTGGCGGGCGCCGAGGCCGGGCAGGCCGAATCCGACAAGGCCGCGCGTGCCGCGCTCGACGCCCTCGCTTCCGCCCGCGAGGAGAGCGCCCGCGCCGAGGCCCGGGTGGAAGCCGCCCGCCAGCGCCGCGAGGATCTGGTGCGGGAGGTCGGCGAGGTGCTCGACGGGCCGCCGGAAAGCGCCCGGGAGATCGCCGGCTTCACCGAGGATTCGCAGCTTCCGATGCTCGCCGAGCTGGAGGGGGAACTCGTCCGCCTCAAGGCCGACCGCGAGCGGCTCGGCGCGGTGAATCTGCGCGCCGAGGAGGAGCTGGTGGAGATCGAGACCCAGCAGCAGGGCCTCGCCGCCGAGCGCGACGATCTCACCGAGGCGATCAAGCGCCTGCGTCAGGGCATCTACAGCCTCAACCGCGAGGCGCGCGAGCGCCTGCAGGCGAGCTTCAACGTGGTGGACGGCCATTTCCGCCAGCTCTTCACCACCCTGTTCGGCGGCGGCGAGGCGCAGCTCGTGCTGACCGATTCGGACGACCCGCTGGAGGCCGGCCTCGACATCGTCGCCAAGCCGCCGGGCAAGAAGCCGCAGTCGCTGTCCCTGCTTTCGGGCGGCGAGCAGGCGCTGACCGCCATGGCGCTGATCTTCGCCGTGTTCCTCACCAATCCCGCGCCGATCTGCGTGCTCGACGAGGTGGACGCTCCGCTCGACGACGCCAATGTCGAGCGTTTCTGCAACCTGCTGGACGAGATGCGGCGCCTCACCGAGACGCGCTTCGTCACCATCACCCACAACCCGATCACCATGAGCCGGATGAACCGCCTGTTCGGCGTGACCATGGCCGAGCGCGGGGTGTCGAAGCTGGTCTCGGTCGACCTCGCCACCGCCGAGAGCTGGCGCGAGGCGAGCTGAGAGGGCGAGGGCGTCCGCGTGGCGGGCCCGCGCGGTCTTCCGGTGCGGCCTCCCGCCACGTCCTTCCCGGGCATTCGCCGTATTTGACGCGGACCGCGGCCATGCCAGAACCGCAAGGACGGCTTCCCCTGGTGCGAAAGCGCGTCCGGAGCCCTGCGACAGAGCGTCCACCCGTCCGAATTTGCATGTCATTACAATGACTTAAAAGATGTGTTCACATCCTTGACACCCCATGGAGCGAACACTATGGTGCGCCCGGCTTCGGGGTGGGGAAATCCTTCTCCGGTCAGGCTTGAGCGTGGATCATGGGCGACCGAGACAAGACGGACGGCCAGGGTGACTCGGGTAGGCCGGATCTCTCCGACGCCGAACTCACCGGCCGGCTGCGCGGGCTGGGCAGTGCCCTCGACAAGGTGCACGCCGAGCGCAAGGTCGAAGAGGCGAGGTCCGCGGTGCCGGACCGGACCTCGGCGTCGGCGGGCATGACGCTGGCTTTCCGGCTGGGGAGCGAGTTCGTCGCCGGAGTTCTGGTCGGGGCCGGCCTCGGCTGGGGTTTCGACTACCTCGTCGGCACGTCGCCGTGGGGAATGATCGTGTTTCTGCTGCTCGGCTTCGGGGCGAGCGTGATGAACATGATGCGCGCCGCCGGGGAAACCGGCCGCAAGACGCCGCCGAAGGGCGGGGCGTAAGGGGTTTGTCGGCGCCGGCCTCGCGGCGGGTGTCGAAGCAGATGGGCAGTGCCGCCATAGGCGGCGCACGAGATGGGGACGGGCGCTTCACGGCGCCGCGTGTTGAGGGCAGCGACCGGCGATGGCCAGCGGCAGCGTGATCGATCCGATCCATCAGTTCCAGATCATCAAGATCGTGGATCTGGGGAAGCCCGGCGGCATCGAGCTCGCCTTCACCAATTCCGCCGCCTTCATGTTCGGCATCGTGGCGCTGGTGTTCTTCTTCCTCACCTTCGCCACGCGCGGCCGCACCCTGGTGCCCGGCCGCCTTCAGTCGCTGGCGGAGATCTCCTACGAGTTCGTCGCCTCGACGGTGCGCTCGACCGCCGGCAACGAGGGAATGAAGTTCTTCCCGCTGGTGTTCTCGCTGTTCATCTTCGTGCTGGTGGCCAACTTCGTCGGCATGGTTCCCTATGCCTTCACCGTCACCAGCCACATCATCGTCACCGCCGCGCTGGCGCTGGTGGTGATCGGCACCGTGATCATCTACGGCTTCGCCCGCCACGGCACCCATTTCCTGCACCTCTTCGTGCCGTCGGGTGTGCCGGCCTTCCTGCTTCCCTTCATGGTCGTGATCGAGGTCATCTCCTTCCTCTCGCGGCCCATCAGCCTCTCGCTGCGTCTGTTCGCCAACATGCTGGCCGGCCACATCGCCATGAAGGTGTTCGCCGGCTTCATCGTGATGATGACCGCGACCGGCGTCGCCGGGTGGTTCGGCGCGGTGCTGCCGCTCGCCATGGTGATCGCGCTCACCGCGCTCGAATTCCTGGTCGCCGCCCTGCAGGCCTACGTCTTCGCGGTGCTGACCTGCATCTATCTCAACGACGCTCTGCATCCGGGTCACTGATCGGCGCGTCGCGGGACCTCATCCAGCCATCAACCAATCTTGCGAATTCAATAGGAGAAGATCATGGAAGCGGAAGCCGCCAAGTTCCTCGGCGCCGGTCTCGCCTGCCTCGGCATGGGTCTCGCCGGCATCGGCGTCGGTAACATCTTCGGCAACTTCCTCTCGGGCGCCCTGCGCAACCCGTCGGCCGCCGACGGCCAGTTCGCCCGCGCCTTCATCGGCGCGGCGCTCGCGGAAGGTCTGGGCATCTTCTCGCTCGTCGTCGCGCTCGTTCTGCTCTTCGTGGTCTGACGCCTTGAACGGCTTCGGGCGCGCCTTCCCGGCGCGCCCGTTGTCGCGTTGAACCGACGTCCGCATCGATCGAGGAAGCCTGAACCATGCCCGAGACCCAGGGTCCGGCCGGTATCATCGTCATCGCCCAGGCGGAAACGCCGGCGGCGCCCGGCACCCTGCCGGCCGTAAGCGGTGTGGAGATCGCAGTGCCGCCAGCGGAAGCTCATGGCGGGGGCTTCCCGCCCTTCGACGCGCATACTTTCCCCTCGCAGCTCATCTGGCTGGCGATCGCCTTCGGCGCTCTCTACCTGCTGATGAGCCGCGTCGCGCTGCCGCGCATCGCCAACATCCTCGAGGAGCGTCACGACCGCGTGGCCGACGATCTCGAGGAGGCCGCCAAGCTCAAGGCGGAGAGCGAGGCCGCCGCGCAGGCCTATGAGCAGGCGCTCGGCAGCGCCCGCAACAAGGCACATGGCATCGCCACCGAGACGCGCGACAAGCTCGCCGCGGAGAGCGACGCCGGCCGCAAGTCGCTGGAGGCGGAACTCGCCGCCAAGCTCGCGGCCGCCGAGGCGCAGATCGCCTCGACCAAGAACGCCGCCATGGCCAATGTCCGCGGCATCGCGGTCGACACGGCCAGCGCCATCGTCGATACGCTGATCGGCGCCGCGCCGGCCGCCAAGTCGGTCGAAGAGGCGGTCGACACCGCCATCAAGGGCTGAGGAGCGCACCATGGGTAGCGATACTTTCTGGGTCGCCGTCGCCTTCGTCATCTTCATCGGGATTCTCGCCAAGTACGGCGCGTTCTCCGGCATCACCGCCAAGCTCGACGCCCGCGGCGAGCGCATCCGGCAGGAGCTGGAAGAGGCCCGCAAGCTGAAGGAAGAGGCGCAGAAGCTCGTCGCCGAGTACAAGCGCCGCCAGCGCGAGGCCGAGGCCGAGGCCGAGGCGATCATCACCACCGCCAAGGCGGAAGCCGAGCGTCTCGCCTCCGAGAGCAAGGCCAAGCTGGAGGACATGATCGCCCGCCGCACCAAGATGGCCGAGCAGAAGATCGCCCAGGCCGAGGCGCAGGCGCTCGCGGATGTGAAGGCCGCCGCCGCCGATGCGGCCGTGAAGGCCTCCGAGGCGCTGCTCGCCGCCCAGGTCATCGGCGACACCGCCGACCGGGTACTGAGTTCGGCGGTCGCCGAGGTGAAGTCGAAGCTCAACTGAGCCTCGTCCGGCAGACACGAATTACGGAATGCCCGGCCTCGCGCCGGGCATTCTCGTTTCGGGGTATGGGAAGTCGCGGGTGGCAGGCTCGGCCCGCCCACCCGCGACGTCGCCGGGCCGGTCCTGAAGAGAAGACGCGGATGTCCGGAACAGGTCCGGGCATGACGTTCCCTGAGCGATGCCGGGCTCCCTCTCTCCGCGCGGAGAGGGCTGGGGTGAGGGGGCTTCTATGGCTCCCCGATCGCGTCGCTCCTCACCCGCCACAACGCGGCGACCTCTGCCCAACGGGGAAAGGTGAAGTTGGCGTCATCCCGGCCCCTCGGGTCTTGCCTCCGGCAAGCCCAGGGGCAGGCTCCGCGTAGCGGAGAGCCGGGATCGCTCTCCATTCTGCCCGCGATCCCGGATCGATTCTCGGCCGTCCGGGATGACGGTATGAAGGGAAGACGGCTTGATCGGGGAACAACGTCATGGCCGGGCTTGACCCGGCCATCCACGACTTTGCTGGGGGTGGTCTGCGAGGAAGAAGACGTGGATGCCCGGAACCACGTCCGGGCATGACGTTCCTTCGAGGGACGCTGCGGCGAGGAAATCCTCAGCTCGTCCAGCGGCGCGGGCGGTAGAAGGTGTGCTCGCCGATGCGGTCGAGCTTGCGCATCTCGCGGATCCAGTTCGGCCGCACTGAGCGCGCGTGATAGTGCGTCGCGCGGCCCACCTTCTCGTCCCACACCAGCCCGTCCAGCATATCGGCGGCGATTTCCTGCGCCTGCTTCCACAGGCTGGGCTCGGTCACCACGTCGCGGATGTTGTCGCAGGCGAAGGTGAACTGGCAGGCGAAGCGGCGATTGGCGTTCTGGTAGACGGCGCGGCAGATGTCGGAGGGGTAGTAGCCGGAGAAGACGCGGTTCATCACCACCTGCGCCACCGCGACCTGCCCGCGCTTCGGTTCGCCGCGGCTTTCGAAATAGACGGCTTCGGCGAGGCATTTCTCCGCCCGGTCGCGCCGCTTGCCGGAAAGGCCGAGCCGGTCCGCCGGGCTGGGTCCGCGTGCGAGGCGGGGGGCGTCCTCGTCCCCCGGCTCGGCATCCGACTTGGCCGCCGTGGTGGTGCCGCTCTCGCCCGGAAGGGGCGCTCGCTCGCCGGGTGCCCGGTGCAGGAAGGGCTGCGGCGGCAGCGCCGCCTGATCGAGCCCGAAGATGAAGACGTTCTGGCGGTAGAGCGGCAGAGCGGGGTCGAGCTTGTAAGAGGAGCGTCCGGCCGGCTCGCCGTCCTCGCCCAGCGCGGCCAGCGCGCCGTCGCCCGGTACGGATATATCGGTCTCGCCGGCGCCGAGCCCGATGGCCGGGCCGTTGTCCTCGAGCTGGGTGGGATCGCCTGTGGGATCGCCGGCCGGCACGGAATAGAGGCCGTGTGCCTCGATGGCGGCGATGTCGGCGCCCGCCTCGTCGTCGGCATCCTCATAGGGGTCGCTACCCGCACCGGCAAAGACGTCCGTCGCGCCGGTGCCGGCGCCGGTCGTCGCCGTTCCGGTGGCGCCCGTCGCCGGGCTGGCGGTGCCGCTGCCGGCAAGGCTCGCGGGGGTGGGATCGCCCGCGCCGGCCAGCGGATCGGCCTCCAGCCGCTCGTCGGCGTCGAGGGCGAGACGGTCGGCCTTGGTGTCGCGGTTGATGTCGATGGCGAGGCTGGCCGCCGGAGGGGTGGGGATGGCCGAGCCGGAGAGCAGGGCGGAAGCCGACGGCCAGGCGAAGGTCGAGGCCTTCAGCGTGTGGAGCGGTCCGCCGAGAATGGAGATGCGCGCGCGCTCGGTGACGTCCGGCTGGCGCGCCATGCGGCCGAGAATGTCCTGGAAGCCGATGGAGGTGCTGCCGCCCGCCAGCAGGAGCAGCAGGAGCCCGCCTTTCGTCCCCCAGCTTCGAACACGCGTGGAGATCTGCATGTCGACCCGACGCCTACGCAACAACGACACAAACGTTTGGCTGCGGAGTGACCTGTCGGTGACAGGCAAGACCTCGCGCGCCCCAGCTCTATGGTTGTCGCGTATTAACCTTGCCCGAGCGTTAATGACCTACCGTCAGAGCGAGGAAAAACGCAGCGCGACGCCCTTTTACTTGACCGGGCGGCCGGCCGGAGGTGGTCAGCGGGGTGCGGCTGCGCGACGCAGGCGGTCGGCGATGGCCTCGCCGAGCCCGTGGCGCGGCAGCGGCACCACCGCGATGGCGGCGGCTCCCGCCCGGTCGAGATCGCGCAGATGGGCGAAGAGATTGGCGGCGGCCTCGACCAGATCGCCCGACGGGCTGAGGTCGCGATAGGCCACGGCCTGCTCGAAGCCCGGCGGATGCGCGCCGGCGAAGGTGAGCAGGGCCTCGCCGGGCTTCACCTCCCGCGCGCCGAGCCGCACGGGGGCGGCGGGAGCGTAATGCGAGGCGAGCATGCCCGGCGCCAGCGGCGCGGTCTCGCTGCCAGGCCCTTCCGGGGAGCGGATGGCGGGGCTCGCCAGCGGGGCGCCCAGCGCCGCCTCGATCGCCTCGCGCGGCAGGCCGCCGGGGCGCAGCATCACCGGCACGTCGCCGGTGCAGTCGAGGATGGTCGATTCCACCCCGACCGGGCAGGGCCCGGCATCGAGGATGAGGTCGATGCGCCCGTCGAGATCGGTCCGCACATGCGCGGCGCTGGTGGGGGAGACATGGCCGGAGCGGTTGGCGCTCGGCGCGGCAATGGGGCGACCGGCCGCCCGCAGCACCGCCTGCGCCACCTCATGGGCGGGCACGCGGATGGCGACGCTGGCGAGGCCGGCGCGGGCGAGCGCGCAGGTCGCGCCCTCGAAGGCCGGCACGACCAGCGTCAGCGGGCCCGGCCAGAAGCGGGCGGCCAGCAGCTCGGCCGCCGGGGTGAGAACGCCGACGCGGCGCGCCGCCTCGACATCCGGCACATGGGCGATCAGCGGGTTGAAGCTGGGCCGGCCCTTGGCGGCGTAGAGGCTGGCGACGGCGCGCGGGTCGGTGGCGTCGCAGGCGAGGCCGTAGACGGTCTCGGTGGGCAGCGCCACCAGCCCGCCGTCGGCCAACACGCGCGCGGCCTCGGCGGTGCCGGCGGGGTCCGCCGCCAGCATCCTTGTGGTGCGCGTCATGGTCTCGGCCGGATGGCTCACTTGCTTCTCCCGATCAGGCGCGTTCGGATAGGATGTCCGGCCCGGCGGGTCAACGGCGCGGGCGGGCGGGTGGCCAGCTCGGGAAAACGCCGGTGCCGCGCGCCCCCGCGCTGGCCCCCGGCTGCGGGGTGGCATATCGTCCACCAACGACTAATTAAAAACGAACGACGGAAAGACCTAGGGAACGCCATGACCACGCTGCTGATCGCGCATGACGCCTGCCTCGAACACCTCACGCCCGCCGGCCATCCCGAGCGGCCGGACCGGGTGCGGGTGCTCAACCGCGTCTTCGAGGGCGAGGCCTTCGCCACCCTCGCCCGCGAGCAGGCGCCGCTCGGCGAGCGCGAGGATATCGTGCGCGTGCATCCCGAGGATTTCGTCGCAGCGCTGGAAGAGGCGATGCCGAATGAGGGGCTGGTACGCATCGACGGCGACACGGTGTTGTCGCCCGGCACCGGCGAGGCGATCTGGCGCGGCGTCGGCGGCTCGGTGCTCGGCGTCGACGAGGTGCTGACCGGCAAGGTCGACAACGCCTTCGTCTCCATGCGCCCGCCGGGGCACCATGCCGAGACCCGCACGCCGATGGGCTTCTGCCTGTTCAACAACGTCGCCATCGCGGCCCGCCACGCGCAGAAGGTGCACGGCATCGGGCGCGTCGCCATCGTCGATTTCGACGTGCATCACGGCAACGGCACGCAGGAGATCTTCTGGTCGGACCCGAGCGTGCTCTACGCCTCGACGCACCAGATGCCGCTCTTTCCCGGCACTGGCTCGGTCGGCGAGCGCGGCACCACCGACAACGTCGTCAACGCGCCGCTGCGCTCGGGCGATGCCGGCGAGCATTTCCGCGAGGCGTTCGAGAGCCGCATCCTGCCGCGCCTCAACGCCTTCGGGCCGGAACTGCTGATCATCTCCGCCGGCTTCGACGCGCATGCGCGCGACCCGCTCGCCAACATCAACCTGCTGGAAGACGATTTCACCTGGGTCACGCGCAAGCTGATGGACGTCGCCGACAAGCATTGCGGCGGCAGGATCGTCTCGGTGCTGGAAGGCGGCTACGACCTCGAAGGGCTGGCGCGCTCCGCCTCCGCCCATGTCATGGCGTTGATGCGCGGCTGACGCCGCTCATGGCGCTGATGCGCGGCTGAGGGGTGAGACGGCGCGCTCCAGCCTGTATAAGGGGCGCGACTCATGGGAGAACGCGATGACCGATGTGGCCGACGTGAACGCGCTGAGCTTCGAGAAGGCGCTGGCCGAGCTTGAAGCCATCGTCGCCAAGCTCGAGGGCGGCAATGTCCCGCTGGAGGAGTCGATCTCGCTCTACGCCCGCGGCGAGGCGCTGAAGGCGCGCTGCGACGCGCTGCTGAAGGACGCCGAGGCGCGGGTGGAGAAGATCACCCTCGGCGCCGACGGCCGCCCGGCCGGCACCCAGCCGCTCGACGGCGAATAGCCGCCTGCGCCGCCACGCCCGCTCATGACGCCCTGCTCATGACGGTTCGCGCATGACGATACGCCTGCGCGCCCACCATCTGCTCTGCCTGCTGACCTTCATAGGCAAGGGCTACACACCCGCCTTCACCGCCAATTACCGGCGCATCGTCGCGCGGCTGAATGCCGGCGAGGCGGCGGAGCTGGTGGAGGGGCCGGACGACATCTGCGCCCCGATGCTGGGCGAGCCCGGCCACCACTGCCGCAACGCCAGTGTCCGCGAGCGAGACATGCAGGCATTGGCCGATGTCGCGGCGCTGCTCGGCCGGCCGCTGGCGTCGGGCGAGAGCTTCACGCTCGATCCCGTCCGCGTGGCGGCGCTGCGCGCGGCCTTCGCCGCCGGGGTGATCCGCACGGCCTGTCAGGGGTGCCAGTGGTCGGGCCTGTGCACGGATATCGCGGCCGGCGGGTTCACCGGCGTGCGTCTGTGCGGATGATGTCGGCCCGCCTTAGTACACGCCGGGTATGAGGCGGGCGGTGCGGGCGCTGTAGGCGCGGTATTCCTCGCCGAAGGTGTCGAGCATCATCTTCTCCTCCCGCCCGACGCGGAAGGCATAGAGGATGCCGAAGCCGACGAAGCCGGCCGGGCCGGCGATCCAGTTGGGGATCAGGATGAGCTGCGCCAGCGCCCACAGGAAGAAGGCCGAGTACATCGGGTGGCGCACATGGCGGTACACGCCCTCGGTGATCAGCTTGTGCTTGTCCTTGATCTCCAGCGTCACCGACCAGTTCTTGCCGAGGTCCTTGTGGGTGCGGCGGAACAGCCAGAGCGCGGCGGCGAAGGTGAGGGTGCCGAGGGCGAACTGCACCACCGAATAGGGGTAGTTCGCGAAGTCGAACAGCTTCGAGGTCGCCCAGAACAGCGGCACGATGCCGAGGCCGAGCGTCGAGCAGGAGAGCAGCACCAGCTCGCGCACGCGGTCGCGCACGTCGACGACGCGCTCGCGCTTCACCTTGCGCTCGAACGGGATGCGGATGACGTACCAGCCGACGGTGCCCACGGCCCAGACGATCTTGGCGGCGACGAGAAGGTTCATGAAGCGTCCGTGGGTTGCTCGACCGGGGGTTCGGGCACGAGGGAGCCGTCCGGCGCGAAGCGGACCATGGGCCCTTCCGGCCGCGAGGTGATCTCGGCGAAGGGCAGCGGGCCGAGGATGAACATGAAGTAGTCGTAGGGAGCCCGCCGCTCATTGGCGAGCAGGAACTGGTAGTGCAGGCGCATCGCCTTCCAGCGCAGCCGGTGCAGCTTCTCCGGCGACAGCATCTCCTTGAGATTGGCGTTGCGTAGCTGCGGCTCGCGCGGCTCCGGCGCCTCGAAGGCGGTGGGCTGGAGCGTGACCGGGTGGAACTTGTAGAAATTGATGCTGTCGTGCCGCGCCTGGTACTCCGCCCAGCGCAGCTCGGGCAGCGCGGAGATGCGCTCGGCCTGCCGGCGCACCTTGGCGCCCCGCGCGTGCAAGGCGAGCTTGGGAATGGTCGCGCCGCAGGTCAGCAGGCCGATGCGCGTGCGTCCGGCGGCGAAAGCGGGATCGCGGTCGAGCGCCCGGTCGAGCACGCCGAGGATCAGCGTCGCGCCGAGGCTGTGGCCGACGAGCAGGATCTCGTCATGCGCGCCGGAGCGGGCCTCTTCCAGCAGCACCTCGGCGAAGCGGTCGAGCCGCGCGTCGAGCTCGGGCGTGTCGTCGTGCAGGTAATCCCGCGCGAGGTCCCAGTCGTCGAGCGCCTGATGGAGGCGCCAGTCGCGCCCGGGCCGGTGGAACAGCCCGAAGAAGACGCCGACGCCGACCGCGAGGCCGAGCGCCCAGGCGAGGACCGACGGCAGGATATGCCCCGCCGCCCAGCCGGCCCCCCAGCCGGCGAGCCCCCCCGCGACCGCGAACAGCCCGACGATGACATAGGGAAAGAAGAAGAACAGGCCGTAGCGCGGGCTGGCGCGGAAATAGCCGCGCGCCGCGCCGCCGCGCAGGAAATCCCACAGCCCGCCGAAACCCTGCCACAGCCGCACCGGGTCGGGCCGCTCGTCGAGCTCGACCACGATGTCCTCCCAGCGCAGCAGGCGATAGTCGGTGTGGGTCGCCCAGTTGGCGCCGAGGCTGTCGACCTCCCAGCGGGCATAGGGCTGGCGGTCGTCGTCGAGGCGGCCCGTCACCTTCGTGCCGACGGACCAGAGATCGCCGAACAGCTTGGCCTGATAGGCGAAGCGGGCGTGGTGGTAGTTCATGTCGGTCGGGTCGTGACCGGGAAAGAACATCACCAGCCGCCGCCAGGCCGGCCCGGCGGCCGTGCGGTTTTCCTCTTGGCTTTCCTCGGTCACGATGGTCGGCGCCAGATTCATGCTGGCGTTTCTAATGGAAGCCGCGCCGGGAGGCCAATCCTCGTGCAGGCGGGGGCGCGGGTCTCCACATTCTGTTGCGCCGGGCATCACATTGGCGCGCGGGGAACGGGCTTTCGTTGCACCGCCTGCGACCTTTGTGTATGCCGTTGAACTTCGCCCCGGGCACGATCGTTGCACAGGAGCAGGGTGCACCTGATCGCGTTGCGCATGATCGTCGCTTCCGGCGAATGAGTTTTCGGAGCCGTTCTTGACCCGCCCCTCGACGCCGCTACTCGACACGATCCGCGAGCCTGCCGATCTGCGTCGGTTGCCCGAGGACCAGCTTCCCCAGCTCGCCGCGGAATTGCGCGAGGAGATGATCGACGCGGTGTCCGTCACCGGCGGCCATCTCGGCGCCGGGCTCGGCGTGGTCGAGCTGACCGTGGCCCTGCACCATGTCTTCGATACGCCGAACGACCGGCTGATCTGGGACGTCGGGCACCAGTGCTACCCGCACAAGATTCTCACCGGCCGGCGCGAGCGCATCCGCACGCTGCGCCAGGGCGGCGGGCTGTCCGGCTTCACCAACCGCGCCGAGAGCGCGTACGACCCCTTCGGCGCCGGCCACTCCTCCACCTCCATCTCGGCCGGGCTCGGCATGGCGGTGGCGCGCGACCTCGCCGGCACCCAGCGCAACGTGGTCTGCGTCATCGGCGACGGCGCCATGTCCGCCGGCATGGCCTATGAGGCGATGAACAATGCCGGGGCGATGGATTCCCGCCTCATCGTCATCCTCAACGACAACGACATGTCGATCGCCCCGCCGGTGGGCGCCATGTCGGCCTATCTCGCCCGGCTGATCTCCGGCCCGACCTACCGCACGCTGCGCGAGAGCGCCAAGCAGCTCACCCGCGCCTTGCCGCGCTTCCTCGGCAAGAAGGCGGCGCAGGCGGAGGAGTTCGCGCGCGGCTTCTGGACCGGCGGCACGCTGTTCGAGGAGCTCGGCTTCTACTATGTCGGGCCGATCGACGGGCACAATCTCGACCACCTGCTGCCCGTGCTGCGCAATGTGCGCGACGCGCCGACCGGCCCGGTGCTGGTGCATGTCGTCACCCAGAAGGGCAAGGGCTATCCGCCGGCGGAAGCCTCGGCCGACAAATATCACGGCGTGCAGCGCTTCGACGTCGCCACCGGCACGCAGAAGAAGGCCGCCTCCAACGCGCCGAGCTACACCAGCGTCTTCGCCGAGAGCCTGATCGACGAGGCGCGGCGGGACGAGCGCATCGTCGCCATCAACGCCGCCATGCCGGCGGGCACCGGGCTCGACCTGTTCGGTCAGGTCTTCCCCGCGCGCACCTTTGACGTCGGCATCGCCGAGCAGCACGCCGTGACCTTCGCGGCGGGCCTCGCAACGGAAGGCTTCAAGCCGTTCTGCGCGATCTACTCGACCTTCCTGCAGCGCGCCTACGACCAGATCGTCCATGACGTGGCGATCCAGCGCCTGCCGGTGCGCTTCGCCATCGACCGCGCGGGACTGGTGGGCGCGGACGGCGCCACCCATGTCGGCGCCTTCGACGTGCCGATGCTCGCCACATTGCCGGGCATGGTGGTGATGGCCGCCGCCGACGAGGCCGAGCTGGTGCACATGGTGGCGACCGCCGCCGCCTATGACGAGGGCCCCATCGCCTTCCGCTATCCGCGCGGCGAGGGCGTCGGCGTCGAACGGCCCGAGCGCGGCGTGCCGCTGGAGATCGGGCGCGGGCGCATCGTGCGCGAGGGTTCGAAGATCGCGCTGCTGTCGCTCGGCACCCGGCTCGCCCCCTGCCTTGTCGCCGCCGAGCAGCTGGCCGGCTTCGGCCTGTCGACCACGGTCGCCGATGCGCGCTTCGCCAAACCGATCGACCGCGAGCTGGTGCTGCGGCTGGCGCGCGAGCACGAGGTGCTGGTGGTGGTCGAGGAAGGCGCGGTCGGCGGCTTCGGCAGCCATGTGCTGACGCTGCTCGCCGAGGCCGGCGCGCTCGACCGGGGGCTGAAGGTGCGCGTGCTGGCGCTGCCCGACCGCTTCATCGAGCAGGACGCGCCGTCCGCCCAGCTGAGCGAGGCGGGCCTCGACGTCGAGGGCATCGTACGCGGGGTGTTCGGCGCGCTGGGGCGCGAGGAAGACGCCGCTCTCGCCCTGCGCCGCGGCTGAGCCGCCGGACGCGGCGATGAAGGCCGACCGTTCGAAATCCGCGGCGGGGCCGTCCGGCGCCCGCGAGCGCCCCGCCCGCGAGCGTGCCGACCGCGTGCTGGTCGAGCGCGGGCTGTTCGACAGCCGCGCGCGGGCGCAGGCCGCCATCGCCGCCGGTCTGGTGACGGCGGACGGGCGACGGGTCGCCAAGCCCTCCGAGACGATTTCCACCGAGGCGGTGATCGAGGCGCGCGAAGCCTATGAATGGGTCTCCCGCGCCGGCCTCAAGCTGGAAGCCGCGCTCGACGCGGCGGGTCTTTCCGTGGCCGGGCTGGAGGCGCTCGACGTGGGGTCGTCCACCGGCGGCTTCACGCAGGTGCTGCTGGCGCGCGGCGCTGCGCGGGTGCATGCGGTCGATGTCGGGCGCGACCAGCTCCATGCGCGGCTGCGCGCCGATCCGCGCGTCGTCTCGCGCGAGGCGACGGACATCCGCGACGTTGCGCCCGGCGAGGTGCCGCCGGCCGGCATCGTCACCATCGACGTGTCCTTCATCTCGCTGGATCAGGTGCTGCCGGCCGCGCTCGCCCATGCGGCGCCGGGCGCGCATCTGGTGGCGCTGGTGAAGCCGCAGTTCGAGGTCGGCCGCGACCGGCTCTCAAAGGGGGGCATCGTGAAGGACGCCGCCGCGCGGGAAGAGGCGGCCGGGCGCGTCGCGGGGCTGCTCGCAGCACGGGGCTGGCGGGTGACGCACCGGCTCGTCTCGCCCATTCTCGGCGGCGACGGCAATGAGGAGAGCCTGATCGTGGCGACGCGGGCGGAGTAGGGCCGCCCGCGTCGTATTCGCCGTCGCTCCCGCGCCGCTCAGGCGGCGTGGCGCGTGTGGCCGCTGGCGACTAGCGCGCCGGCGACCTTCTCCGAGACGTAGCCGAAGGCGCCGCCGACGATCATCGACAGGATGATGGTCACCAGCGGATTGCCGACGCTCGCGGCGGTGAGGCTGGCCAGCCCGTCGGTGGCCAGCAGCGCGTAGCCGGCCGTGGCGGCGAAGCCGTAGACCAGCGCCGGAATGGCGGCGAAGGCCGGTATGTTGGCGAGCAGGATCATCACCAGCACGCCGACGCCGACGCAGATGCCGGCCCAGAGCGGCAGGCCGAGGCTTTCGCCGAGGCCGCCGCGACTGACCGCGAGCAGCGTCAGCCATGCCATGACGGCGCCGGCGATGTTGGCCATGACGGTGGCCTTCAGTCCGGCTTCCTTGCCGCCGCAGTGGAAGAAGCAGGCCCAGGCGATGAACGCGGCCCAGATCTGCAGGCCCCCGGCCAGAGGGCCGAGGAAGAGCCAGGTGGCGACGCCCCCCAGGACGCCGACACTGATTGCAAGTGCCGAGATAAGCGACATCCATTTCCCCTTTGCGTGTGCTGCGCAACTTATTATTATGTGCGCTTGCTAAGTAAATGAGGCTGACTATTTTAAGAATCGGAATCAGCCGCGGGAACGATACAGCAATTCGATGTGGGAATCAGGTTTCCTTCAGAAGGTAGATGAATTGAACGGAAGAAATATTTCGACAATACATAATATTGCATGGCGCATGGCAGGAGCGTGCCGCCGATGAGCGCGACGCTGCTCACCATCGACCATCTCGGCCATCGCGGCGACGGCATTGCCGAGACGCCGCAGGGGCCGGTCTATGTGCCGCTGACGCTGGCCGGCGAAGTGGTGGAGGCCGAGCGCCAGAACGACCGTGGGCGGCTCGTGGAGGTGGTGACGCCGAGCCCGGAGCGGATCGAGCCGGTCTGCCGGCATTTCGGCGTCTGCGGCGGCTGCGCGCTTCAGCACTGGGCCGCCGCGCCCTATCAGGTCTGGAAGCGCGAGCTGGTCGTGGACGCGCTTGCGCGCGTCGGGCTCGCGCCGCCGGTCGCTCCGCTCGTGCCCGCCCATGGCGAGGGGCGGCGGCGCGCGGTGTTCCATGCGCGCGGCACCGGCGGCAATGCGCCGAAGGGGCGCGACCTGCTCGCCGTGGGCTATGCGGGGCGCCGCAGCCACGCCATCGTCGCCATCGACGCCTGCCCGATCCTCGCGCCCGGCCTCGACGGCGCGCTCAAGGCGTCCTGGGCGGTGGCGCAGGTGCTGGCGCCGCTCGCCAAGCCGCTCGACATTCAGGTGACGGCGACCGAGACCGGCCTCGACATGGACGTGCGCGGCAGCGGTCCCCTGAAGCCGGACCGCATCGCCGCGCTGGCCGAGGTCGCCGGCCAGCACCGTCTCGCCCGACTCACCCGGCACGGCGAACTGGTGCTGCAGCGCGAGCCGCCGCTCGTCACCATGGGCCGCGCCCGCGTCGTGCTGCCGCCGGGCTCCTTCCTGCAGGCGACGGCGGCGGGTGAGGCGGCCCTGGCGGCGCTGGTGACGGAGGCGCTGTCCGGCGCCGGCCGGATCGCCGACCTGTTCTCGGGCGTCGGCACCTTCGGGCTGCGCCTCGCCGAGCGGGCGCGGGTCGCGGCTTACGAATCCTCCGCTCCCGCGGTCGAAGCGCTCCTCAAGGCGACGCGCGGCGTGGCCGGGCTGAAGCCGGTGACGGCGGAGGTGCGCGACCTGTTCCGCCGCCCGCTGCTGGCGCAGGAGATGAAGGGCCTCGACGCGGCGGTGTTCGATCCGCCGCGGCAGGGCGCGGAGGCGCAGGCGCGCCAGCTCGCCGCCAGCGCCGTGCCGCTGGTGGTCGGCGTCTCCTGCGATCCCGTCACCTTCGCCCGCGACGCCGCGATCCTGACCGAGGGCGGCTACCGGCTGGAGCATGTGACGCCGGTCGACCAGTTCCTCTATTCCGCCCATGTGGAGCTGGTCGGTGTGTTCCGGCGCTAGGGTTCAGTTCCCCCAGCGCTCCATCCACATGCGCTCGCCGACCGCGCAGGAGACGCGGGCGGCGTCGGCGGCGCGGTGGACGAGCTGCGGTTTGGGCGGCACCACGCCGGCGATCTCCAGCACCAGCTTGGTCTTGATGGCGTCGGCGAATTCATGTGGGCCGCGCACCGGGATGACGAAGGCGCCGGGGCCGCCGATCACGCAGTCCTCGTAATAGATGTCGAGCTGGTCGATATCGAGCATCGAGCCCGCCGCTTCCTTCAGCATCAAGGGCAGGCCGTTGATGGTGATGCCGCGCCCGACCACGTCGTCGCGGGTGGCGTCGACCAGCGGACCCTGGTTGTTGGTGCCGTCGCCGGAAATGTCGATGACGCGGCGCAGGCCCCTGATCGCGTTGTGCTCGATCAGCCCAGCGCTGAACTCCATCGCCCCGGAGATCGAGGTGCGATAGACGCGGCGCAGCGGCGCGCCGCCGATCGCCCGGGCGAAGGCTTCCGCGTCCTTCGGGCCGCTGATGAAGGTCCAGTCGACCACCAGCTTCTGCTCCTCGACGCCCGCCCATTCGACATAGGCGATGGCGACGCGGCCATTGGGGCCGAGCTTCAGCGCGTTGAGGAACTCGGGGGAGGTGACGGCCTTCATGTAGCCCTCGCGCTGGAGCGCGAGCTCGTCGAGGTCCATCGAGTAGGAAACGTCGACCGCCAGCACCAGCTCGACGTCGACCTGATCGTCGGCCCAGGCACGTCCACCCGCCGGCACCGCCAACAGCAACGCGGCCAGCGCCAGCCACACACGCACACACGACATCGCGACCTCCGTCGGTGACGGGACCTCGAGTCCTTATCGATCAGGTGAAAATCACCTGATCGATAAGGAGGTGCTCTCGGTTCAAAGATCCGAAGCATGCTTGGCGAAGCATGCTCTCGACGTGTCAGAGACGCGTCACATTCATGGTGACACGGCCGGCGGGGGGCCTGAAGTCGAAATTGCGGGCAGGTGCGCCCACGCAATGCCATTCGCGTGAGCGGATTTCCTCAAGGGAAGGGGCTGGGAAGATGCCGGCAAGGGGGCCGGCAAGGTGCCGGATCAGACGTCCAGCGTCTCGGTGCCGGTGATCTCGATGCCGAAGCCGGCGACGCCGACATAGGTGCGCGCGCGGGAGGCGAGCAGGCGGATCGAGGAGATGCCGAGGTCGCGCAGGATCTGCGCGCCGAGGCCGACCTCGCGCCAGTTCTGGTCGCGCAGCTTGGCGCTCTCGATCTTCTCCTCGTCGCCGACGGTGGAGGCCGGAACGCCCGTGGTGCCGTCGCGCAGATAGACCAGCACGCCGCGCCCTTCCGCCTTGATGCGCTCCAGCGAGGCGCGGATCGCCTTGCCGCCGGTGAACACGTCGGCGATCGGGTCGGCGCGGTGCAGGCGCACCAGCACGTCGCGCCCGTCGCCGATCTTCCCGTGCACCAGCGCGATGTGGTTCACCGGCTCGAAGGGCGTGACATAGGAGATGCCGTGCATCTCGCCGACCACGGTGGGGGCGGCGAATTCGGCGGTGCGGCTGACCAGCTTCTCGCGCAGCTGGCGGTAGGCGATGAGGTCGGCCACCGAGATGCGGGTGAGCTTGTGGGTGCTCGCGAACTCGGCGACCCGCGGGCCGCGCATCACCGTGCCGTCGTCGTTGACAAGCTCGCAGATGACGCCGACCGGCTCCATGTTGGCGAGCTTGCAGAGGTCGACGGCCGCCTCGGTGTGGCCCGAGCGCATGAGCACGCCGCCTTCCTTGGCGATCAGCGGGAAGATGTGGCCGGGGCGGACGAAATCGGCGGCGCCGGCATTGGGATTGGCGAGCGCCCGCACGGTGGCGGTGCGGTCCTCGGCCGAGATGCCGGTGGTGGTGCCGTGGCGATAGTCCACCGAGATGGTGAAGGCGGTCGAATGCGGGGCGTCGTTGTCCGTCACCATCGGGTTGAGCCGCAGCCGCTTGGCGTGCTCGGCACTGAGCGGGGTGCAGACGATGCCGGAGGTGTGGCGCACGATGAAGGCGAGCTTCTCGGGCGTCGCGTGGCTGGCGGCGAGGATGAGGTCGCCCTCGTTCTCGCGGTCGTCGTCGTCGGTGACGACCAGCATCTCGCCGCGGGCGAAGGCTTCGATGGCCTCTTCGACGCGGGCCTGCAGATTGTCGCTCATGAATGCCACCTCCACGCTATCGAGCCCGAGAAAGTCGTTCGGCGTCACCGCGCCGCCGGTGGCGGCCGCGATGCGCGCGCCCGCTTCCCGGGAGACCCAGGCCGTTTCGTCCTTGCACAGCGCGGTGATGCTGGCGGGCGACAGGCCGGCGGCGCGCGCGAAGGCGCTGCGCGTCGTGCCGGTCGTGGCGAGCCAGTCCGCGAGTTTCATGACGGGACGATAGGACGAGGTTTATTCAGTGGCAATGAAATTCGTCGCGCATTTCAGCAATACTGAAAATGCGACGGGGGCTCAGCGCGGGAACGGCCATGCCGGCGGGGTGCCGACCTGCCCGCGATGGCGCAGGAAATGGTCCGCCAGCACGCAGGCGACCATGGCCTCGCCCACCGGCACGGCGCGGATGCCCACGCACGGGTCGTGCCGGCCCTTGGTGACGATCTCCGCGTCCTCGCCGTGGCGCGTCACCGTGCGGCGGGGCGTGAGGATGGAGGAGGTCGGCTTCACCGCGAAGCGCGCCACCACCGGCTGGCCGGTGGAGATGCCCCCGAGGATGCCGCCGGCATGGTTGGCGAGGAAGACGGGGCGGCCGTCATTGCCCATGCGCATCTCGTCGGCGTTGTCCTCGCCGGTCAGCGTGGCGCTGGCGAAGCCTTCGCCGATCTCCACGCCCTTCACCGCGTTGATGCTCATCAGCGCGCTCGCGAGGTCGGCGTCGAGCTTGCCGTAGATCGGCGCGCCGAGGCCCGGCGGCACGCCCTCGGCCACCACCTCGACGACCGCGCCGACCGAGGAGCCCGCCTTGCGGATGCCGTCGAGATAGTCGGCCATGCGCGCGGCCGCCTTCGCGTCCGGGCAGAAGAACGGGTTGCGGCCGATCTCGGCGTCGTCCCAGTTCGCCCGGTCGATGCCGATCTCGCCCATCTGCACCAGCGCGCCGGTGATGATGACGCCGGGCAGCACCCGGGCGGCGATGGCGCCGGCGGCGACGCGCACCGCGGTCTCGCGCGCCGAGGAGCGCCCGCCGCCGCGATGATCGCGCAGGCCGTACTTCACGTCATAGGCATAGTCCGCATGGCCGGGGCGGTAGCTTTCGGAGATCGCCGAATAGTCCTTGGAGCGCTGGTCGACATTCTCGATCAGCAGGGCGATCGGCGTGCCGGTGGAGACGAGCGTGCCGTCCTCCTCCGCCAGCGTGCCGGAGAGGATCTTCACCTCGTCCGGCTCGCGCCGCTGGGTGGTGAAGCGCGACTGGCCGGGACGCCGCCGGTCGAGCGCCGCCTGCACGTCTTCCAGCCGGAAGCGCAGGCCGGGCGGGCAGCCGTCGATCACGCCGCCGATGGCCGGGCCGTGGCTCTCGCCGAAGGTCGTCACCCGGAAAAGATGGCCGAAAGTATTGAAGGACATCGCAGCTCGCCGGCGGAAGGGACGGGTTTCCGGCGCTTCTAGGCGCCTGCGCGACGGGCGTCAAACCGGGGCCCGGTCACGGCGCGCGAGGGGCAATGTGGAGAATGGCGGCATCCGTGCTACATAATACCGGACAAGAGGATATTCCCCCGTCACCCATGCCCCTGTTTGAAATCGCTGTCGTTATCCTGCTCGTGCTGATCAACGGCGTTCTCGCCATGGCCGAGCTCTCCGTCGTTTCCGCCCGTCCCGCCCGTCTGCGCGCCATGGCCGACAACGGCTCGCGCGGCGCCCGAATCGCGCTGGGGCTCGCCGCCGATCCCGGCCGCTTCCTGTCCACCGTGCAGATCGGCATCACGCTGATCGGCATCCTCGCCGGCGCCTTCTCCGGCGCCACGCTCGGCGAGATGCTGGGCCAGTGGCTGCAGGGGCGCGGCGTGGCGCCGGGCCTCGCGGGCGGCCTCGGCTATTCCATCGTGGTGGCGGCGATCACCTATGTCTCGCTGATCATTGGCGAGCTGATCCCCAAGCGCCTGGCGCTGCAGAGCCCGGAGAGGCTGGCGAGCCTCGTCGCGCCGGGCATGATGCTGCTCTCGCGCATCGCCGCGCCGGCCGTGTGGCTGCTCGACATCTCCTCGCGCGTCGTGCTGCGCCTGCTCGGCGAGCACGGCAAGGGCGACGAGAACAACGTCACCGACGAGGAGATCCGCGCCATCGTCGCCGAGGCGGAGACCGCCGGCGTGATCGACCCGGACGAGCGCCGGATGATCGCCGGCGTCATGCGCCTCGCCGACCGTCCGGTGCGCGCGGTGATGACGCCGCGCACCGATGTCGACTGGATCGACCTCACCGACGATCCCGACGAGGTGCGCCGGACCATCCGCGAGACCGGCCACACCCGCATGCCGGCCTGCGAGGGCACGCCGGAGGAGAGCGTCGGCGTCATCGACATCCGCGACCTGCTGGAAGCCTATCTCGACGGCGAGACGCCGGACCCCCGCCGCTTCGTGAAGCCGGCGGCGGTGCTGGTGGAGACCGCCGGCGCGCTCGACGCGATGAAGGTGCTGCGCCACGCGGAGTCGCCGCTGGCACTGGTGGTCGACGAATATGGCTCGATGGTCGGCATCCTCACCCCGGCCGACCTGCTCGACGCCATCGCCGGCTCGGTGGTGCTCGACGAGGCGGGACACGCCAAGCCCGACATGGTGGAGCGTACCGACGGCAGCTATCTGGTCGCCGGCTCGACGCCGATCGACGAGCTGGCGGACGCGCTCGGCATCCGCATCCCGCACGATGCCGGCTTCCACACCGCGGCGGGCTTCGTGCTGCACGAGCTGAAGGCGCTGCCGGAGGAGGGCGCCGTCTTCGAGGCCCTGGGCTGGCGCTTCGAAGTGGTCGACATGGATGGAAGGCGCGTGGACAAGCTGCTGGTCTCGCGCGCCGTGGTCCCGAGGCGCCGCGCGCCCCTCATGGGCTGATCAGCGCAGCGCCGCCTCGGTGGCGGTGATCGGGTTGGCGGCCGGCACGCTGCCATAGCGCGTGCCGACGCCGACCACGACCGTGACGATGGCGACCGCGAGGGCGGCGGCGATGAGGCCGTATTCGAGGCCGGTGCCGTGCGAGCGGCGGGCAACGGCAGCGCGGCGCCGCGACGCCAGCTCCCGGCCGACCAGTTCCCGTTCCACCATCTCTCTCATGGCCATATCTCTGCTTGGTATCATCCGCAGGACATCTGTCTGATGACAGATTTTATTATGCGGACACCTTGCGCCGCAGACCTTGCCTGCACGTTAAAGCAGAGGCGAGGCGCGGGAACTCTTGGCCTGTGGTTAATGTTTGCCGCCGCAAGATGGTTAATACTTTGCGGCCGGCGGCGCTCGGATCCGTTCAGCCGCGCGGCTTGGCCCGGCGCGTCGGCGCGGCGCTGGCGGGGTCTTCCGGCCAGGGATGCTTGGGGTAGCGCCCGCGCATGTCGGCGCGCACGTCCCGCCACGAACCGCTCCAGAAGGACGGCAGGTCGCGGGTGAGCTGGATCGGCCGGTGCGCCGGCGAGAGCAGCGCGAGCACCAGCGGCACGCGCCCGCCGGCGATGGCGGGGTGGGTGGTGAGGCCGAACAGCTCCTGCACCCGCACGCTCAGGGTCGGCCCGCCCTCGGCGGCGTAGTCGATGGGCAGGCGCGAGCCGGTCGGCACCTCGAAATGGCTCGGCGCCTCCTGTTCCATGCGCCGTGTCAGCTCCCACGGCAGAAGGCCGCCGAGCGCGCGGCCGAGCACGTCGGCATTGATCTGGCCGAGCGCGGTCAGCCCGTCGAGCTGCGGTGCCAGCCACTCTTCGACCGTTTCCGCGAGCGTGGCCCATGCCAGGTCCGGCCAGATGTCCGGCGCGCTGGCGTGCAGGAAGCGGGCGCGGTCGAGCCATTGCCGCTGCGCATCGGACCAGGCGAGCCGCTCCAGCCCGCGCGCGGCGGCGGCGCGGGCGAGCGCGCGGGCCGTCTCCGGCCCCGGCTTCAGCGCGGCGGTGCGTTCGGCGAGGACGAGGCTGCCGAGCCGGCGCACATGGCGTGCGCGCAGGGCGCCGGAGGCGGCGTCGAAGCCGGTCTCCACCCCTTCGGTGATCGCCTCGCCGAACTCCGCCTCGATCTCGGCCTCGGTCAGTTCGGCGGCGAGCAGGATGCGCGCCTCGTCCGCCGTGCCGGTAAGCTCGGCGACGGCGAGGAAACGCGCGCGGGCGAGCGCCGAGGTGGGATCGAGCGCCGCCCCGCGCCCGTTCGCCAGCACGAAGCGGCGCCCGTCGCCGCGCCCGCGCGCGATGCGGTCGGGGAAGGCCAGCGCCAGCAGTACGGCGGGGGAGGGCGGCGGTCCGGCGGTCGTCCGGTCGTCCGCCGCCAGCCGCTCGGCCTCGCGCGCCCAGCGCTCCGCCAGCCTTTGGGCCTCCTCGGCGCGGCGGGAGCGGTCGCGGGCGAGGTCCGCCAGCCGGTGGGCGAGGTCGGGCGCGTCGCCGCCGAGCCCGCGCTCGGAGACGATGGCGGCGATCAGCGCGGCTTGCTCTCCCGCCCCACGCCTGGCGCCCTCGATCACCATGCGGGCGAGGCGCGGCTCCAGCGGCAGGCGGGCCATGGCGCGGCCCGGCGCCGTCACCTGCCCGTCCGCGTCCAGCGCGCCGAGGGCGGCGAGCAGCGCTTTCGCCTCCTTCACCGCCGGCTCGGGCGGCGGGTCGAGGAAGGCGAGCGAAGAGGGGTCGCGCACGCCCCACATGGCGAGGTCGAGCACGAGCCGCGTCAGGTCGGCGGCGAGCATCTCGGGCACGGCGAAGGCGGGCAGGCTCGCCGTCTCCGGCTCGTTCCACAGACGGATGCAGATTCCCGGCTCCTTGCGCCCGGCGCGGCCGCGCCGCTGGTCGGCCGCCGCGCGCGATACCCGCACCGTCTCCAGCCGCGTCAGCCCGACGCCGGGCTCGAAGCGCGGCACGCGGGCGAGGCCGCTGTCGACGACGAGACGCACGCCCTCGATGGTCAGGCTGGTCTCGGCGATGGAGGTGGCGAGCACCACCTTGCGCCGTCCGGCCGGAGCGGGGGAGATGGCGCGGTCCTGCTCGCGCGGGTCCAGCGCGCCATAGAGCGGGTCGATGTCGACGACGGGATCGGTGATCGCCTCGCGCAGCGCCCGCTCGGTGCGGCGGATCTCGGCGGCGCCGGGCAGGAAGGCGAGGATGGAACCCTTCTCCGCCGCCAGCGCCCGCCGGATCGCCTCGGCCATCTGCCGCTCGATCGGGCTGCGCGGATCGCGGCCGGCATAGCGGGTCTCGACCGGAAAGGCGCGCCCGAGGCTCTCGATCACCGGCGCCTCGCCCAGCAGCCTGGCCACGCGGGCGCCGTCGAGGGTGGCGGACATGACGAGAAGCCGCAGGTCCTCGCGCAGCGCGCCCTGCGCGTCGAGCGCCAGCGCAAGGCCGAGATCGGCGTCGAGGCTGCGCTCGTGAAACTCGTCGAACAGCACCGCGGCGACGCCGGAAAGCTCGGGGTCGTCGAGCATCATGCGGGTGAAGATGCCCTCGGTGATCACCTCGATCCGCGTGTTGCGCCCGACCTTCGAGCCGAAGCGGGCGCGGTAGCCGACCGTGCCGCCGGCGCTCTCGCCCAGCGTCGCCGCCATGCGCTCGGCGGCGGCGCGCGCGGCGATGCGGCGCGGCTCCAGCACGAGGATGCGCCGGCCCCCGACCCATGGCGCGTCGAGCAGCGCCAGCGGCACGCGGGTCGTCTTTCCCGCTCCGGGCGGGGCGACCAGCACGGCGCGCGTGCCGGCGCGCAGCGCGGCGGTGAGCGCCGGCAGGGCGTCGTCGATAGGCAAGGGCGCCGCAAAGGGCGTGGCGAAGGGCGCGGGCATCGGGCGATGGCTATACAGCCGGTTGCCGATGGCGGGAACAACCCCGAGGGCGCCGCATAGACGACGTCAACCTGAGAGGCCCGGCCAAAGGCCGCCGGCGGCACCCCGGGATGACCTGCATCGTAGCGGGAGAACGCTCGCGGATATTGCCGACGGCGATTCCGGGAAGACGATCGAATTCCCGTGCGACGTCATCCCCGGCCTCGAGCCGGGGATCCACGCCTGTCTTCCGCGCCGAAGCCGTGGATGGCCGGGTCGAGCCCGGCCATGATGGTATGTTGCGGGATGATCTGGCGGAGGGTGTCCCCGCTCAGAAGATCTTGTCGAGCACCCGGCCGAGCTTGTCGACCACCTCGCCGATCTGGCTCTCGTTGATGATCAGCGGCGGGCTGACGGCGAAGGTGTCGCCGGCGGTGCGCACCATGATGCCTTCCTCGTGGAAGGCGCGCTCCATGCCCTCATAGGCGCGCCGGCCGACGCCGTCCTCGCGCGACTCGAAGTCCACCGCGCCGACGAGGCCGACGGTGCGGATGTCGAGCACGCCCTTCTTGGCGCGCAGCGTGTGGAAGGCGTCCGCCCAGATCGGCTCGATCTCCCGCACGCGCTCGAACAGCCCTTCCTCGCGGTAGAGGTCGAGCGTGGCGAGCGAGGCGGCGCAGGCGAGAGGATGCGCCGAATAGGTGTAGCCATGGAACAGGTCGATGACCGGATCGTCGCTCTTCACGAAGGTGTCGTAGATGTGCTTGCGCACCAGCACGCCGCCCATCGGCACCGCGCCGGAGGTCACGCCCTTGGCGAAGGTGATCATATCAGGCACCACGCCGTAGCGCTCGGCGGCGAAGGCATAGCCGAGGCGCCCGAAGCCGGTGATCACCTCGTCGAAGATCAAGAGGATGCCGTACTTGTCGCAGATCTCGCGCAGCCGCTTGAGATAGCCCTTCGGCGCGGGAATGGCGCCGGTGGAGCCGGACATCGGCTCGACGATGACGGCGGCGAGGGTGGAGGCGTCGTGCAGGGTGACGAGACCCTCCAGCGCCTCGGCGCGCTCGGCGCCCCATTCCGGCTCGCCCTTCGAGAAGGCCTGCTTCTCGCGGTTATAGGTGTGCGGCAGGTGGTCGATGCCCGGCAGCAGCGAGCCGAACAGCTTGCGGTTGGGCGACATGCCGCCGACCGAGATGCCGCCGAAGCCGACGCCGTGATAGCCGCGCTCGCGGCCGATGAGGCGGGTGCGCGTCGCGTTGCCGCGGGTGGCGTGGTAGGCGAGCGCGATCTTCAGCGCGGTGTCGCCCGCTTCCGAGCCGGAATTGCACAGGAACACGTGGTCGAGGTCGCCCGGCGCCAGCGCGGCGATGCGGGCGGAGACGGCGAAGGCCTTGGGGTGGCCGTACTGGAAGGGCGGGGCGAAATCCATCTCCGCCGCCTGCTTCTGAATGGCCTCGACGATCGGGTCGCGGTTGTGGCCGGCATTGGCGCACCACAGGCCGGCGGTGGCGTCGAGGATCGGCCGGCCTTCCGGCGTGTAGTAGTGCATGTCCTTCGAACGCGACACCAGGCGCGGTCGCGCCTTGAACGCCCGGTTGGGCGTGAAGGGCATGAAGAAGGCCTCGAGGTCGTTCGGGTTGGCTCCGGCAGTGGAGTCGACATCGTAAGCGACAGACATGGACAGCTCCGGCTGGAAGGGCGGGAAGGAAACCGCGCTTTTTTAGTCATGTATAATGGGTGGGCAGCGCGCGCTCACGAGAAATAATGATGATGTGATCAGCTTCCTTTCTGCCGCGCCAGCCTTCGGCTTGACCCCGGTACCCCATCGCGGCCATCAACTCGCCGCAAGGCATGGTAGAGTCACCTTGCGTCAAGCGTTCCCACCCTAGGGGTGTCGCCGCCGGTCCGCTCGCGGATCGGCCTTGAGAGTAGGACTGCGCGGTGCCCGAGAGCACGATAGCTGAGACGGCCGACGCCGGCCTGGAGGCGGAGGCCGGGCCGGCCGGCGTCGCCGCCGAGGCGGTACGGCAGGCGCTCGCGCATGTGCTCGAATCGGAGGAGCTGCGCTCCTCGCCGCAGCTCTCCAACATCCTGCGCTTCGTCGTGGAGGCCACGCTCGACGGCCGGAGCGAGGCCATCAAGGGCTACACCATCGCCGTCGAGGCGCTGGGGCGCGACGCGTCCTTCGATCCGCAGGCCGATCCCATCGTCCGGGTCGAGGCGACGCGGCTGCGCCGGGCGCTGGAGCGCTATTACGCGGGGGCCGGCGCGGGCGACGAGATCGAGATCGTGGTGCCGCGCGGCAGCTATGTGCCGCAATTCCTGCGGCGGGGCGCCGCCGCCTCGGTGCCGGGTGCCGAGCAGGGGCCGGAGGCGGATGCCGCCATTGCGGACGAGCCGCCTGCCGCGATTCCCGCCGGCGGGCCGGCTTCTCCCGCCCGCCGGCCCCCGCCCGTTGCCGTCGCGCGGCACGGGGCGGGATGGCGCGCGGCGGTGCTCGGCCTCGCCGTGCTTGCGGTGCTGGTCGTTCTGGCCGGGCTGGCGATCGAGGGCGGCGATCCGGTGGGATGGCGCGCCCTGCTGTCGGGCGCCGCCTGGCAGCCGATCCAGCGGGCGAACCGCCTGGGCATTCCGATGATCGAGGTCCGCGATTTCGATTCGACCGGCGGCATCCCGCTGCCGCCGAGCGAGCTGGCGAGCAGCGCCGGCGCCGTGAGCAGCGGCGATTTCACCGCCCAGGCCATCGAGGTGCGGGTGCGCGACGCGCTGGCCCGCTTCGACCTGCTCGACGTGCTGGCGAGCCCCGATGCCCGTCCGGCGCTCAGATGCAGCGCCGAGGGCACCTCGCCCCATTCCGTCTTCGCGCTGGGCGGGCTGGTGGAGAACCATGACGACGGCAGCATCTCGGTGCTGCTGCGCCTGTCCGACCTGTGCGACGGCACCATCGTCTGGTCGCGCGAGTTCGACAGCCTGCGGCGCGGCGGGGATGCCAGCGCCTCCGAGGTCGCGCTGGTGCGCGACATCATGGCCGCCATCGCCGAGCCTTACGGCATCATCCAGAGCCGCGCCCGCGCCCGCGTCACCGCCGCCGGCGGGCCGGAAGCCGCCGGGCCCTATGGCTGCGTGCTGACCGCCTATTCCTACTGGCGCTCCTACGTGCCGGCCGAGCACGACGCGGCGCGCGCCTGCCTCGAAAAGGCGGTGGCGGCGGACAGCACCTTCGCGCTCGGCTATGCGCTGCTCGCCGAGCTCTATCTCGACGAGGTGCGGGCCGGCGCGAATCCGCAGCCCGGTCCGCCGGCGCTCGCCCGCGCGCTCACCGCCGCCGAGCAGGCGGTGGAGCTCGCGCCGACCAGCGCCTATGCGCGGCGGGTGCTGATGGACGTGCATTTCTTCCGCGGCGAGCGCGCCGCCACCATCGCGGCCGGCGAGGCGGCGCTGGAGCTCAACCCCTATGACGTCGACGTGCTGGCCGATTTCGGCGGCCGGCTGGTGGCGCTGGGCGAGATCGCGCGCGGCGAGGCGATGCTGGCCAAGGCCGCGCAGGCGGCGCCGGGCATGCCGCCCTGGGTGGACTATCACCGCGTCGTCGCCGCCTATCTGAAGGGCGACGGTCCGGCGGCGGCGGCCGCCGCCGACCAGCTCATGGGCGAGGGCTACGCGCCGGGCCTGCTGGCCCGCGCGCTGGCGAGCCATCTCGTCGGCGAGGACGAGGCGGCGCGCGCGGATGTGCGCAAGCTCGTCGCCCTCGCGCCGGCCTGGGTGAGCGAGCCGGACGTGATGATCCGCCATTTCTTCCCCGATCCCGCCATCGCCCGGAAGGTGCGCGCCGATCTGGCCGCCGTGGGCCTGCCGCTGCGCAATTCGGCCGCCGCGGCCAACTGATCCGGCGCCGCCGGCTCCTCGCGCGGGGGCACCGCACAAAGGTCGCGTGGCGTCCCACCCGCGAACCGGCTATAGCGCGTGTCGGTCCCTTTCCCGCCCCTCCATCCGGATCGCTCCCATGTCGAACAGCTTCGATTCGGACAGCTTCGATCTCGCCATCGTCGGTGCGGGCGTCGTCGGCCTCGGCCACGCCATCGCGGCGCGCCGGCGCGGGCTGAAGACGGTGGTGATCGACCGCGACGCCCGCGCTAACGGCGCCTCGGTGCGCAATTTCGGCTTCGTCACCGTCACCGGCCAGCAGCGGGGCGAATGCTGGCGCCGGGCCATGCGCTCGCGCGACATCTGGGCCGAGGTGGCCCCGCAGGCCGGCATCGAGGTGGTGCATCGCGGCCTCATGGTCGCCGTGCGCCGGCCGGAAGCGCTGCCGGTTCTGGAAGCCTTCCGGGCGACGGAGATGGGCGAGGGCTGCGAACTGCTCACCCCGGATCAGGCCCGCGGCCGGCTGCCGGCGCTGGAAGGCATGCTCTCCGGCGCGCTGTGGAGCCCGCACGACATGCGGGTGGAATCGCGCGAGGCGATCCCGAAGCTCGCCGCCTGGCTGGCCGCGCAGGGCGTCGCCTTCCGCCGCGAGACGGCGGTGACCGCCATCGAGCCCGGCAAGGTCGTCACCTCTGGCGGCACGATTTCCGCCGCGCGCATCGTGGCGGCGCCGGGCGACGACTTCCACACCCTGTTCGAGGACCGTTTCGCCTCCTACGGCCTCACCCGCTGCAAGCTGCACATGCTGCGCGTCACCGACCCGAAGGTCGGGCGGCTGCCGGGCTCGGTGATGACCGATCTCTCGCTCGGCCGTTATCTCGGCTATGCCGAGCTGCCCGAGGCCGAGCCGCTGAAGCGCCTCCTCGAAGCCGAGCAGGCCGAACACCTGAAGCACGGCGTCCATCTCATCGTGGTGCAGTCGGCGGACGGCTCGCTGGTGGTGGGCGACAGCCACCACTACGCCGCGACGCCCGATCCCTTCGCGCCCGATTTCGTGGACGAGCTGATCCTGGACGAATACGCCGCCCTGTTCGGCCGCCGGCCGGAGCAGGTGGTCGAGCGCTGGACCGGCACCTATGCCTCCGCCTCCGACCGGCTCGCCTTCATCGACCGGCCGCACGCCACCATCCGACTGGTCGTGGTGACGAGCGGCACCGGCGCCTCCACCGGCTTCGCCCTGGCCGAGGAGGCGGTGGCGGAGCTGTTCGACTGAATTCGACGAAGAACCACGTCATCCCCGGCCTTGTGCCGGGGATCCACGACTTTGACCGGGAGCCAGGCCGCGAAGGCGTGGATGGCCGGGACAAGCCCGGCCATGACGACGCTTGGTGTGGTGGCCTCGCACGTAAGCAATGGGGAAGACGGATGCTCAAGGCGCTCATTCTCGACTGGGCCGGCACGGCGGTCGATTTCGGTTCGCGCGCGCCGATGGGCGCCTTCGTCGAGGCCTTCGCGCAGGTGGGCGTGACGATCTCCATCGACGAGGCGCGCGGGCCGATGGGCCTGCCCAAGCGCGACCATGTGGCGGCGCTTCTCTACAGCCCGCCGGTCGCCGCGCGCTGGCAGGCGGCCCATGGCGCCGCGCCGACGGAAGCGGATGTCGACCGCGTGCTCGCCATCTTCGAGCCCCTGAACGTCGAGGTGATCCCGCGCCACGCGGACCTCATCCCCGGCCTTCTCGACGTCGTCGCCGAGGCGCGCCGGCGCGGCATGAGGATCGGCTCCACCACGGGCTATACCCGCCCGATCATGGACAAGCTGATGCCGCTCGCGGCGAGCGCCGGCTACGCCCCGGACAACGTGGTCTGCGCCGGCGACCTCGCCGCCGGGCGGCCTTCGCCCCTCATGATGTACCGCACCTTCGCCGATATCGGGGTGTGGCCGCCCTCGGCCTGCGTGAAGCTGGATGACACCGAGCCCGGCATCGCCGAGGGGCTGGCGGCCGGCACCTGGACGGTGGGCCTCGCCCTGTCGGGCAACGCGGCCGGCCTGTCCAAGACCGAGCTCGACCACCTGCCGCCCGACGAGCGCGCCGCGCTGCGCAAGCGCGCCTCGGACCGTCTCCAGGCGGCCGGCGCGCATTTCGTCATCGACACGGTGGCGGACCTGCTCCCGGTGCTGGACGCCATCGAGGCCCGGCTCGCGGCGGGGCTGCGGCCCTGAGGCATCGCGCCCCGCCAGTTGCCGCGCCGTCCCCCATCCTCTAAACCCGCGCCATCATTCGTGAAGGACGGCGCCTCACCATGGCCAAGGACAAGCCCAGCAAGCTCAAGGCGCGCATGCCGCGCGGTTTCGCCGATCGCGGCCCGGCGGAGCTCGCCGCGACGCGGTCCATGCTGGAGACCATCCGCAAGGTCTATGAGCTCTACGGCTTCGAGGCGCTGGAGACGCCGTTCATCGAGTACACCGACGCGCTCGGCAAGTTCCTGCCCGATCAGGACCGGCCGAACGAGGGCGTGTTCTCCTTCCAGGACGACGACGAGCAGTGGCTGTCGCTGCGCTACGACCTGACCGCTCCGCTCGCCCGCCACGTGGCGGAGAATTTCGACCGGCTGCCCAAGCCCTTCCGCTCCTACCGGGCCGGCTGGGTGTTCCGCAACGAGAAGCCCGGCCCCGGCCGCTTCCGCCAGTTCATGCAGTTCGACGCCGACACGGTGGGCGCCCCCACCGTCGCCGCCGACGCCGAGATCTGCATGATGATGGCCGACACGCTGGAGGCGCTGGGCATCGCGCGCGGCGACTATGTGATCAAGGTCAACAACCGCAAGGTGCTCGACGGCGTGATGGAGGCCATCGGCCTCGGCGGCGAGGAGAATGCCGGCCGCCGGCTGACCGTGCTGCGCGCCATCGACAAGTTCGACAAGGTCGGCATCGCCGGCGTGCGCGACCTGCTGGGCGAGGGGCGCTGGGAGAACCCGGCGGCCAAGAGCGGCGACTTCACCAAGGGCGCGGGGCTCGACGAGCGGCAGGCGCGCATCGTGCTCGCCACGCTCGACGGCAATGGCGGCGTCTCCGCCACCGGCGAGGGCGTGCAGGTGGAGATCGCCGGGGATGTCGGCGCGGCGGCGGCGCTGGTCTCCAGCGATTCCTTCCGCCAGGGCATGGACGAGCTCGCCGAGATCGCTCGGCTGGTGAAGGCCGCCGGCTATGAGGGCCGGGTGAAGGTCGACCCCTCCGTCGTGCGCGGCCTCGAATACTACACCGGCCCGGTCTTCGAGGCCGAGCTGACCTTCGAGGTGAAGGACGAGAAGGGCCGCCCGGTGCGCTTCGGCTCGGTCGGCGGCGGCGGGCGCTATGACGGGCTCGTCGGCCGTTTCCGTGGCGAGGCGGTGCCGGCCACGGGCTTTTCCATCGGCGTCTCGCGCCTCGCCTCCGCTCTGTCCTATCTCAAGAGCGCGGAGCAGCCGGAGTTCGGCCCGGTGGTGGTCGTCGTCATGGATCGCGACGAGGCCGCCCATTACATGGGCCTCGTCGCGCAGCTCCGGTCGGCGGGCATCCGCTCCGAGATGTATCTCGGCAACCCGAAGAATCTCGGCAACCAGTTCAAATATGCCGACCGCCGCAACAGCCCCTGCGTCGTCATCCAGGGCTCGGACGAGCGGGCGGCGGGCGAGGTGCAGATCAAGGATCTGATCGAGGGCGCCAAGGCCGCCGCCGCCATCACCGACAACGCCGAATGGCGCGAGAGCCGGCCGGCGCAGTTCTCCTGCCGCGAGGCCGAGCTGGTCGCCAAGGTCCGCGAGGTGCTGGATCACCACGGCGTGCCGCACGGGGCGGCGCTCGGCTGAAGGAGCCCGGCTCCCTCCCGTTCCGGTGAGCCTTTATCGCCCGATTTATCCGCACCCCCCGCGACCTGCGCGATAATCGCGTCACCTTGTCCCGAGGAGGGGGCGCAACCGGAGCGGCCGGCTCGCGCGGGACAGGGGGCGGTGGCCGTGCGGGGGGATCTAACGCCTCTCTGCGCATGGCGGCCCAAGCCGTGCGTTCCCGGCCCGCCGTCCGCGGGTCACTGGGGCGGCGCGCGCCGGTTCGCCGGCGGGCGGATGCCCCGCAGCGGAGGATAGCAACGGTACGTCCTCCGGGGGCCGCAGGGAGCAAGCCTCAAACACCGCGTGCGGGGCGCCGGCGGCGGCGCGTCGGTTGGTTGACCAAAAGCTTGCACCACTTTTCTCAACGGTGCAGGCGACCGCCGGAGCGTTGGCACCGGCGCCCCGCACGCCCCTTCCTGCAAGGGGCGGACGACCCGTCCCTCCGTCGCCGCCGGGCGCCGGAGTTTTTCGTGCTGCCCGCGCGGGACGCCGGGCGCCCGGCCGGGCCGTCCGTGACGGAAACCATGTCATCTCCCGCGCATGGACCCGGCGGGTCCCCTTTGCTAGAAGCGCGCAGCGTTTCCAGCGCTCCCGAAATAGCAGACCGGACCCGACGCATGCCCGCCGCCCCCAGCCACGCCGAGGAACTGCTCGCGCTCTATGCGCGTGCCGGCTTCGCGCGCGTCGAGCCGCCGGTGCTTCAGCCCGCCGATGCCTTCCTCGACCTTTCCGGCGAGGAGATGCGGCGCACCATGTTCATCACCACCGATCCGGACGGGCGCGAGCTGTGCCTGCGGCCGGACCTCACCCTGCCGGTCTGCCGGCACTACATCGCCGACGGCGCCGCCCAGCCGCGCGATTTCGCCTATCTCGGCCCGGTGTTCCGCTCCGACGTCGCGGAGGGCGAGGTGCAGCAGGCGGGCGTCGAATCCTTCGGCCGGCCGGACCGCGAGGCGGCGGACGCCGAGCTGCTGGCGCTGGGGCTGGAGACGGCGGCGCTGTGGGGCGTGGTCGATCCGACCATCCGCCTGGGCGATGCCGGGCTGTTCGCCACCCTGCTCGACGCGCTCGACCTGCCGCCCGGCTGGCGGCGGCGGCTGATCAAGGATTTCGCCCGCTCCGGCAATCTCGGCGCCGATCTCGCGACGCTGAAGCAGCACCCGGCCGAGGGCGGCGTCACCGCCCATGCCGGCGTGCTCTCGGCGCTCGCCGGCTCCGACCCGGCGGCGGCCCGCGCGCTGGTGACGGACCTGCTCTCCATCGCCGGCATCTCGACGGTGGGCGGACGCAGCGTCTCCGAGATCGCCGAACGCTTCCTCGAACAGGCGGCCCCCGGTGACGCCGAAGGGCTGTCGGCCGAGAAGATCGCGGTCATGGAGCGCTACCTCGCCGTCCGGGGCAACCCGGACGTGGCCGCCGCGGCGCTGCGGGCGCTGGCCGACGAGGCGCGCCTCGACCTCAACGCCGCCCTCGACGCCTTCGAGAGCCGGACCAATTTCATCGCCGCGCAGGGCATCGAGGTGGAGCGCCTGTCCTTCGCCACCGCCTTCGGCCGTCCGCTCGACTATTACAGCGGCATGGTGTTCGAGCTGCACGAGAACGGCGCGGGAGAAGGCGGGCTTTCCGCGCCGCTGGTGGCCGGCGGGCGCTATGACGGGCTGCTGGCGCGGCTTGGCGCGGCCGAGCCGATCCCGGCGGTCGGCTTCGCCGTCTGGCTCGCCCGGCTCGATGCGGTGGAGGCCCGCCTATGACCAGCAACGGCTCGCCCCTCATCGTCGCCGTGCCCTCCAAGGGCCGGCTGCAGGAAAACGCCACCGCCTTCTTCGCCCGCGCCGGCATGGCGATGACGCAGTCGCGCGGCGTGCGCGACTATCGCGGCACGCTGTCGGGCGTGGAGGGGGTGGAGGTCGCCTATCTCTCCGCCTCCGAGATCGCCAGCCAGCTCGCCTCCGGCGCGGTGCATCTCGGCGTCACCGGCGAGGATCTGGTGCGGGAGAACATCTCCGACGCCGACACCAAGGTGCTGCTGGTCGAGGGGCTGGGCTTCGGCCACGCCAATGTCGTGGTGGCGGTGCCGCAGGCATGGATCGACGTGCGCACCATGCGCGACCTCGACGACGTGGCGACGCATTTCCACGCCACGCGCGGCCGGCGCGTGCGGGTGGCGACCAAGTATCTGAACCTCACCCGCGCCTTCTTCGCCCGCCACGGCATCGTCGACTACCGCATCGTGGAAAGTCTCGGCGCCACCGAGGGCACCCCGGCGGCCGGCACGGCGGAGCTGATCGTCGACATCACCACCACCGGCTCGACGCTCGCCGCCAACGCGCTGAAGGTGATCGACGACGGCGTCATCCTGCGCTCGGAGGCGAACCTCGTCGCCTCGCTCCACGCCGACTGGAGCGCCGAGGCGAAGGCGTCCGCCCGCGCCCTGCTCGACCGGGTGACGGCAGCCAAGCGCGCGGCGACGATGCGCGAGGTGAAGACGCGCTTTCCCGCCTGCGACAGCGCGGTCGTCGCCGAGGCGGTGCGCCGCTTCCGCGCCGTGGCGCCCTTCGGCGCGCCGACCTCCTCGGGCATGGTCACGCTGCACTGCCCGCCGGACACGCTGCACGGGCTGGCGGTCTTCCTGCGCGAGCAGGGCGCGGCGACGGTTTCCGTCGGTCCGCTGGACTACGTGTTCGCGGCCGAGAACCCGCTCTACGAGAAGCTGGAAGCGAAGATCGGGTAGGACTTCGCCGCCTTTCGCCACGTCATGCCCGGACTTGATCCGGGGATGACGGTGAATGGGGTTTAGCCCCGCGCCGCCTGCGCCTCGTCCCCGACCTCCGCCGCGAACACTGCCGCCTCGCCCATGGCGTGGCCGAACAGGATCAGGCAGGGGCCGACGGCCTTCCCCGCCGCCGACTTATCCGCCACCGCCGTATCGAGCTTATCCTTGAGCGTCGAGACGGTGGCGACCACCCGGAACTCTTCGGGCCGGGTGGCGGAGAAGACGGCGAGGGCAGGCACATGAGGATCCAGGCCGGCGGCCATCGCTCTTTCCGCCAGTTCGCCCCAGGTGCGCTGGGGCATGTAGACCACGGTGGTGGCGGCGGGATCGGCCAGCGCCTGCCAGTCGAGGTCGCGCGGCAGCTTGCCGTCGCGGGCATGCGCGGTGATGAACTGCAGCCGCCGGGCATGGTCGCGATGGGTCAGCGAGACGGCGAGCCGGCTGGCGGCGCCCTGCGCGGCGCTGATGCCCGGCACCACCTCGACCGGGATTCCGGCGGCGCGGGCGGCGGAGATCTCCTCGCCGGCACGGCCGAACACCATCGGGTCGCCGCCCTTCAGCCGCACCACGCGCTTGCCCTGCTTCGCCAGCGACACCATCAGCGCGTTGATGTCGTCCTGCTTGCAGGAAGGCTTGTAGCCGGTCTTGCCGACCAGCATCTTTTTCGCCTCGCGGCGGGCGACGTCCAGCACCGCCGGGGCGACGAGATCGTCATAGAGCACCACGTCCGCCGACTGCAGCACGCGCACCGCTTTCAGGGTGAGCAGTTCCGGATCGCCCGGCCCGGCGCCGACCAGCGCCACCGAGCCGCGCGGCGCCTCCACGCGCTCGGCCTCGGCGCGGGCGAGCAGGTCCTCGCGCAATTCCGGCGACGGCCCGGCCTCCGGGGTCTCCAGCGCGGCCTCGGTGAAGCGTTCCCAGAAGCGGCGGCGGCCCTGATGGGACAGGGCGAGCGCGGCGACCGCCGGGCGCCAGCCGCGCGCGGCCTCGGCCCAGCGCCGGAAGCCCTGCGGGATCACCGCCTCGATCTTGGCCCGCACCGCCTGGCCGAACACCGGCGCGGCGCCGTCGGTCGAGATGCCGACGACCAGCGGCGAGCGGTTGACGATGGCGCCGAAGGCAAAGTCGCAGAAGGCCGGCTTGTCGACGACATTGACCGGCACGCCCCGGTCGCGGGCGGCCCGCGCGAAGCGCTCGCCCTCCGCATCGTCCTCGATGGCGCCGATGGCGAGCGCGGCGCCGGCGAGATCGTCCGGCGTCCAGCCGCGGGCGACCAGCCGGATCGGCCCGGCCGGCGGCGCGGCGGCGAGGGCGGCGAGGTCCTCGCAGGGCTCGGGGGCGAACACCACCACCTCGGCGCCGGCGGCGGAGAGCAGCTCCGCTTTCCACGCCGCCGCTTCGGACCCGCCCGCCAGCGCGACGCGCCGGCCCTGCAGGGCGAAGAACACCGGCAGCCGGGCGAGCGCGGACATGCGCGCGCCGGTGGTTCGGGCGCGGCGCTCGGCGGGGCTGGGGGCGGATTCGTCCTCGGTCATGCGTCCCATCGGCGGTGACAAGATGGTCGGCTTATTACACGTACTCCGCGTTTATTGAAGTCAATACCGGATATCAGGTGGAAATATGTCAGTGGCTCTTTTCCGACAGCCTGTCGGTCCAGGCCAGCACGATGCCGGAGATGACGAAGACGATGTGGATGATGACCAGCCAGGTCAGCTCCTTCTCGTCCACCCCGCGGTCGAGATTCATGAACGCCTTGAGCAGGGCGATGGCGGAGATGGCGACGATGGAGGCCAGCAGCTTCTGCTTGAGGCCGGAGAAGTCGACCTTGGTCATCCATTCCGGCCAGTCGGCATGGCCCTCGGCGTCGATCTTGGAGACGAAGTTCTCGTAGCCGGAGAAGATGACGATGATGACGAGGCTGCCGGTGAAGGTGAGGTCGACCAGCGCGAGGATGCCGAGGATGGTGTCGCTCTCGTCGAAGGCGCTGGCGTGGCTGACGAAGTGCCACAGCTCGATGCCGAACTTGTACAGCAGCACCATCAGCGCGATGACGAGGCCGAGATAGAACGGCGCCATCAGCCAGCGGCTGAGAAAGATGAAGCGTTCGATGAACTTTTCCATGCGCCGGGACGGCTCCTCTCGCTGATGCGAGATGGGTGCCATGGCGTGGGGGCGGTGGGCAAGAGGGAAGAGGGAAGAGGGGCAACCCGCGCGCCGTCATGCCCGGCCTTGGGCCGGGCATTCACGACTTGGCTGCCGCAGGTCGGAAAAGTCGGAAAAGAAGGAAGACGTGGATGGCCGGGACAAGCCCGGCCATGACGTCGTGTTTGTCAGGCGGCGGGAGACGTTACGCCGCCACGCCCGTGCCGATGGGGCAGGAGACGCCGGTGCCGCCGAGGCCGCAATAGCCGTTCGGGTTCTTGGCGAGGTACTGCTGGTGGTAGTCCTCGGCGAAGTAGAAGGTCGGCGCGTCGACGATCTCGGTGGTGATCGCCGGGAAGCCCTTGGCCTTCAGCACGGCCTCATAGGCGGCCTTGCTGGCCTCGGCGGCGGTGCGCTGGGCGGGCGAGGTCGGGTAGATGCCGGAGCGATAGGTCGTGCCGACATCGTTGCCCTGCCGCATGCCCTGCGTCGGGTCGTGGCTTTCCCAGAACAGCTTCAGCAGTTGCTCGTAGGAGACCTTGGCGGGGTCGTAGACCACCAGCACCGCTTCGGCATGGCCGGTGAGGCCGGTGCAGGTCTCCTCATAGGTCGGGTTCGGCGTGATGCCGTTGATGTAGCCGACGGCCGTGACCCAGACGCCGGGCGTCTGCCAGAACTTGCGCTCCGCGCCCCAGAAGCAGCCGAGCCCGAAGATCGCGGTCCCGAAGCCCTGCGGATAGGGGCCCTTGAGCGGGTTCTTCGAGAGGAAGTGGCGTTCGGCGGTGGGCAGCGCGGTGGGACGGCCGGGCAGGGCCTGCTCCGGCGTGGGCAGGTCGAGACTCTTCTTGAAGAAGAACATGGGGAACATCCCTCGTTTGGTTGACCCCAATGTAGGCATTGCGGGCCGGTCTTTCGAGGGGCGCGCCCGTTCACGCCGTCGCGTTCGGGCCGGTCAGGCTGCTGCCCGCCGCCAATTACACCGCCCTGGGGCGGCCGATGAGCATGAGCAGCAGGCCGAGCACGCCCGCCACCACGAAGAGAGGGGCGCCGAGCACCGGCACGACGAGCGTTTCCCAGACACCCGCCGACACCCGCGTCTCCACGAAGGACTGGAAGCGCGTCAGCGAGTCCGGGCTGGTGGCGAGCCAGGTGACGCCGAGCGGCGTGGTGACGATCTCCGAGGAGGCGATGGAGCGCACCCCGTCCAGCACCAGCGCGACGAAGGCGCCGGCGAGAATCCAAAGACCCACGAAGCGGAAGAGGAAACGGATCATGCGCCGGCCTTGTCCCCGGGGCGCCGGAACACGGCGCCACTGTCCCCTCTTAGACGCCATCGCCGAGGCGCCGCAAGGCCGTATCCGGTCCGCGCGCCCTCCGGTGCCCGCCGCCGGGCGCGGAAGGCAGGATCGCCGGAGGCGTGCCGCCGCGTCATTCAGCCGCCGCCTCGCGTGTCCGTGAAGACCCTTAGCCTTGATTTGAATCAAGGTTGCGGCGCCCGCGCGGCGCAAAAGCTCGGCCCGAATATGGAGTCGTTCCAGATCACCCGATCGGAACCTGGAGGGTCGCATGAGCCAGCTAAACAGCTCCGACGGGCAAGAGGTCAGCGGTTCGGGCGCCACCGAGCCGGGCGTCGATCAGTCGGGCCGCAAGAAGATGACGTTCGGCGAGGGCGGCCTTGCCATCGTCTTCGCCATCCTCGCGCTGTCGTGCATCACGATCGCGGCCAAGGCGCAGGATACGGCTTATGCCTTCCACGCCTATCTCTCGGCCTTCGCCAGCATCGCGGCGGTGTTCGTCATCCTGAACCGCTATGTCGACCGTCCGGCGGCGCTGCCGCCGCTCGAGATCGACGGCAAGCCGAACTACAATTTCGGCCCGGTGAAGTTCGCCACCATCGCGGCGGTGTTCTGGGGCATCGCCGGCTTCACGATCGGCGTGATCATCGCCTTCCAGCTCGCCTTCCCGGCGCTCAACTTCGACCTGCCCTGGACGGCGTTCGGCCGGCTGCGCCCGCTGCACACTTCGGCGGTGATCTTCGCCTTCGGCGGCAACGTGCTGATCGGCACCTCGTTCTACGTGGTGCAGCGCACCTCGCGCGCCCGGCTCGCCGGCTATCTGGCGCCATGGTTCGTGGTGCTGGGCTACAACTTCTTCATCGTCATCGCCGGCACGGGCTATCTGCTGGGCATCACCCAGTCGAAGGAATATGCCGAGCCCGAATGGTACGCCGACCTGTGGCTGACCGTCGTGTGGGTGGCCTACCTGCTCGTGTTCCTGGCTACCATCTGGCGCCGCCGGGAGCCGCACATCTACGTGGCGAACTGGTTCTACCTGGCGTTCATCGTCACCATCGCCATGCTGCACCTCGGCAACAACGCCAGCATCCCGGTGTCGGTGTTCTCGCCCAAGTCCTACATCGTCTGGTCGGGCGTGCAGGACGCGATGGTGCAGTGGTGGTACGGCCACAACGCGGTGGGCTTCTTCCTCACCGCCGGCTTCCTCGCCATCATGTACTACTTCATCCCCAAGCGGGCGGACCGGCCGGTCTATTCCTACCGGCTCTCCATCGTCCACTTCTGGGCGCTGATCTTCATCTACATCTGGGCCGGTCCCCACCACCTGCACTACACGGCGCTGCCGGACTGGGCGCAGACGCTGGGCATGACCTTCTCGATCATCCTGTGGATGCCGAGCTGGGGCGGCATGATCAACGGCCTGATGACGCTCTCCGGCGCCTGGGACAAGCTGCGCACCGACCCCGTGCTGCGCATGATGGTGGTGTCGGTCGCCTTCTACGGCATGTCGACCTTCGAAGGCCCGATGATGTCGGTGAAGGCGGTGAACTCGCTGTCCCACTACACCGACTGGACCATCGGCCACGTGCATTCCGGTGCGCTGGGCTGGGTCGCCTACATCTCCTTCGGCGCCGTCTACTGCCTGGTGCCGTGGCTGTGGAACAAGAAGCAGCTCTACTCGCTCAAGCTGGTGAACTGGCACTTCTGGATCTCCACCATCGGCATCGTCTTCTACATCTCGGCGATGTGGGTGGCGGGCATCCTGCAGGGCCTGATGTGGCGGGCCTACACCTCGCTCGGTTTCCTCGAATACTCCTTCATCGAGACCGTCGAGGCGATGCACCCCTTCTACATCATCCGCGCGGTGGGCGGCGTGCTGTTCCTGATCGGCGCCCTGCTGATGGCCTTCAACATCTACATGACCATCCGCGAGCCTGAGACGGCTGAGGCCGATACCGGCGTGCGGGCCAATCCTTCCCTCGTGCCGGCTGAGTGAGGACCAACACCATGGCTGAGGCAGCCGCACCCAAGAAGTCGATCTGGGCCAAGCACGCCTTCCTCGAGAAGAACTCGATCTGGCTGCTGATCGGCATCCTGATCGTGGTCGCGATCGGCGGCCTCGTCGAGATCGTGCCGCTCTTCTACCTGAAGAGCACCATCGAGAAGGTCTCCGGCGTGCGTCCCTGGACGCCGCTGGAGCTGGCCGGGCGCAACATCTACATCCGCGAGGGCTGCTACAACTGCCACTCGCAGATGATCCGCCCGCTCCGCGACGAGGTCGAGCGCTACGGCCACTACTCGCTGGCGGCCGAGAGCATGTACGACCGGCCGTTCCAGTGGGGCTCCAAGCGCACCGGGCCGGATCTCGCCCGCGTCGGCAACAAATATTCCGACGAGTGGCAGCGCCAGCATCTCGCCGATCCGCGCTCGGTGGTGCCGGGCTCGATCATGCCCGGCTATCCTTTCCTGGCGCAGACCCGGCTGAAGGCCGACCACATCGGCGAGGATCTCAAGGTCAACGCCGTGCTCGGCGTGCCCTACACCGAGGAGATGATCGCCGGCGCGCTCACCGACCTACGCCTGCAGGCGACGCCCGACGGCGACGTGGCCGAATTGCAGAAGCGCTATCCGGGCGCGCAGGTACGCGACTTCGACGGCAATCCGCGGGAGCTGACCGAGGCCGACGCCCTGATCGCCTATCTGCAGGCGCTCGGCACGATGGTCGACTTCAAGCTCTACGACGACAAGGCAAACATCCGCTGAGGAGGCCGGGATGAACGAGACCTATCGCGCCCTCGCCGAGTTCGCCCAGACCTGGGGGCTTCTGTACTTCGTCGGCATCTTCCTCTGCGTCGTCGCCTACGCGCTGTCTCCCAGGCGCAAGAAGCAGTTCGAGGAAGCCGCCCGCATGCCTTTGCGCGAGGACTGATCATGGCCGACATTCACAAGAACGAGGTGGACGCGGTCAGCGGCGTCTCGACGACCGGCCACGAGTGGGACGGCATTCGCGAGCTGAACAACCCGCTGCCGCGCTGGTGGCTCTGGACCTTCTACGCCTGCATCGTCTGGGCGGTCCTGTACTGGATCGCCTATCCGGCTTGGCCGCTGGTGAGCAGCTACACCTACGGCGTGCTCGGCTGGAAGTCGCGCGACGCGGTGCAGGTGCAGCTTGCCGACCTGCGCGCCCAGCGCGCGGTGTTCGCCGACAAGCTGGCGGCGGCCTCGCTGACGGAGATCGAGAGCAATCCCGAGCTGCTGTCCTTCGCCCGCGCCCAGGGCCGCGCCGCCTTCGGCGACAACTGCGCGCCCTGCCACGGCTCGGGCGCGGCCGGCTCGCCGGGCTATCCGAACCTGAACGACGACGACTGGTTGTGGGGCGGCTCGCTGGAGCAGATCCAGCAGACCATCCTGCACGGCATCCGCTCGACCGATCCGGACGCGCATGTCGGCGACATGATGGCCTTCGGGCGCGACGGCATCCTCCCGCGGCCGGAGGTCGTGGCGGTGGCCGACTATGTCCGCTCGCTCTCGAACCTGCCGGTGCCGCAGGGCGTGACGCCGGACCTCGCCAAGGGCAAGGAGGTCTTCGACGCCAACTGCGCCGCCTGCCACGGGCCGGACGGCAAGGGGAACCCGGAGCTCGGCGCCCCCAACCTGACGGACGGCATCTGGCTCTACGGTTCGGGCCGCGACAACGTGATCGCGTCCATCACCAACGGTCGCGCCGGCATCATGCCGGCCTGGGCCGGACGCCTCGACCCGACGACGGTCAAGGCGCTCACCGTCTACGTACATTCGCTCGGGGGCGGCAGGTAGCGGGTGCGCGGGGCGGTTGAGGCTATGCGGCGGGGCGTCCCAGCGACGTCCCGCCGCATAAGCATTTTTCCGCCCGGCAAGCCCCGGATGAACGCTTCCGGCCGCCGGGTTTAGAAAACCTACAGGCAGGCGTCGGCAGGCGAGACGTCGGGGACGGACATGAACGTGGCGACCAAGGTGCAGAAGCTCGAAGCCGACGGGGGCGTCGACGACGCCCCGCTCTACGAAGCCCGGCGCAAGATCTACCCGATCGCCGTGCACGGCACGTTCCGGCGCATCAAGTGGGCGCTGCTCGTCATCACGCTGGGCATCTACTACCTGCTGCCCTTCGTGCGCTGGGACCGCGGGCCGAACGCGCCGTCGCAGGCTGTGCTCGTCGACCTCGCCAACGGCCGGTTCTACTTCTTCTTCATCGAGATCTGGCCGCAGGAAATCTACTACGTCACCGGCCTGCTCATCCTCGCCGCGCTGGTCCTGTTCCTGATGAACGCGGTCGCCGGGCGCCTGTGGTGTGGCTATCTCTGCCCGCAGACCGTGTGGACGGACCTCTTCCAGGCGATTGAGCGCATGGTCGAGGGCGATCCGCGCGAGCGCCGCGAGAAGCAGAAGAACGCCTCGAAGGCGCAGCGGGCGTTCGAGGCCGCCTCCAAGCACTTCCTCTGGCTGATGGTGGCGTGGTGGACCGGCGGCGCCTGGGTGCTCTACTTCGCCGACGCGCCCACCCTGGTCTGGCAGCTCTTCACCGGCACCGCGCCGCTGGTCGCCTATGCGTGGATCGGCATCCTCACCTTCACCACCTATGTGCTCGCCGGCCACATGCGCGAGCAGGTGTGCACCTATATGTGCCCGTGGCCGCGCATCCAGGCCGCGCTGACCGACGAATACGCCTTCAACGTCACCTATCGCTACGACCGGGGCGAGCCGCGCAACTCCTTCAAGAAGGCCGAGGCGCTTAAGCTGCAGGGCCTGCCCGCCGGCGACTGCGTGGATTGCCGCCAGTGTGTCGCCGCCTGCCCGACCGGGGTCGATATCCGGCTCGGCAGCCAGCTCGACTGCATCCAGTGCGGCCTGTGCATCGACGCCTGCGACACGGTGATGAAGAAGGTCGGCCGCCCGGCCGGCCTGATCGCCTACGACACCGAGATGAACGTCCAGCGCCGGCAGAAGGGCCTGCCGCCGGTGCGCAAGCTGTTCCGCGCCCGCACCGTGCTCTACACCGCGCTGATCGCCGTGGTCGGCGGCATCATGGTGGCGGCGCTGGCGACGCGCGGCTCGGAAGGCGTGTCCGTGATCCACGACCGCAACCCGCTCTTCGTCCAGCTTTCCGACGGCTCGATCCGCAACGCCTACACGCTGCGCATCGTCAACAAGCAGCCGATGCCGCGCCGCTTCGCCATCTCGGTCGAGGGCGTGCCGGAGGCCCGGCTGGAGATTGCCGGCGGCATCGCCGAGACCGAGAATGGCCAGCCGGTGGTCGAGGTCGGCCCCGACCAGACCTACGAGCTGCGCGCCCTCGTCTCCACCCACGCCAGGCTGCCGGCCAACGCGTCGCTCGACGTCACCTTCCACATCGCCGATGTGGCCGGCGGCGAGACCAGCTCGGCTCCCGACCATTTCAAGGGCCCCTGAGGCCCCTCCGGAGGAAGACCCATGGCATCGCGCGCGACTTCCCCCGATGGCAGCGGACGGCCTCTCACGGGCCGTACCGTGCTGATCTTCTTCATCGCCTTCTTCGGCGTGGTGTTCGGCGCCAACTTCCTGCTGGTGCGCGCCGCCGTGACCAGCTTCGGCGGGGTGGAAACCGAGAGCGCCTATAAGGCCGGTCTCGCCTTCCGGCAGGAAAGCGAGGCCGCGGCCGCGCAGGACGCCCGCAACTGGAAGGTCGAGGCGCATGTCGAGCCGGGCCGGCTCGACGTCGCCGCACGCGACGCGCAGGGGCGCCCGCTCGCCGATGTCGCGCTCACCGCCGTCCTCCAACACCCGACCGATCGGCGGCTCGACGTGACGCTCGATCCGGTGCCGGTGAGCGCCGGCCTGTGGCGGGCGAGCGACGAGGTGACGGCGGGCCAGTGGGAACTGGTGATCGAGTTCAGCCGCGACGGCGAGCGCCTGTTCCGCTCCACCAACCGCGTCATCGTCCGCTAGGAACGCGCGAGATGGGCGCGCAGGTCATCTCCTTCCCCGCCGCCGGGCGATCGGTTCCGTCAGGCGGAGCCGTGCCGCAGGCGGCGCCCGGGCCGGACGACGCCAGGGATTCCGCCCCGGATTACTCGCTGTTCCTGCGCCATGATCCGGGCGGACAGGCGGAAATGGCCTTCGCCGTCGAGGGCATCGACTGCGCCGCCTGCATCGACGAGATCGAGGATGCCGCCGAGGCGCTGCCCGGCGTCGCGCGGGCGCGGCTGAACTACACGACGCACCGCCTGACCGTCGGCTGGGACGCCGATGCCGAACCGCGCCCCGACGTGGTGCTGCAGGCGCTGGCGAAGACCGGCTACCGCGCCTATCCCTTCGAGGCCGACCGGCTCGAGGAGATCGAGAACCGGACCTCGCGCCACCTGCTGCGCTGCCTCGCCGTGGCCGGCTTCGCCATGATGAACATCATGCTGCTGTCGGTGTCGGTGTGGTCGGGCAACGTCACCGACATCACGCCGGAGACGCGCGACCTCTTCCACTGGCTCTCGGCGCTGATCGCGCTGCCGGCCGCCGCCTATGCCGGCCAGCCCTTCTTTCAGAGCGCCCTGCGGGCGCTGAGATCGCGCTCGCTCAACATGGACGTGCCGATCTCGCTCGGCGTGCTGCTGGCGCTCGGCGTGTCGGTGTTCGAGACGCTGCATCACGGCGAGCACGCCTATTTCGACTCGGCGGTGATGCTGCTCTTCTTCCTGCTCACCGGCCGCTATCTCGACCACGCCATGCGCCGCAAGACGCGGGCGGAGGCCGGCAATCTCGCCGCGTTGAAGGCGATGACCGCTAATCGCGTCGAGCCGGACGGGCGGTTGGTCACCGTGCCCGCCGCCGCCGTGAAGCCCGGCGACGAGGTGATGCTGCGCGCTGGCGAACGCGCGCCGGTCGACGGCGTGGTGATCTCCGGCACCGCCTCGGTCGACGACAGCCTGGTGACCGGCGAGACGCTGCCGCGTGCGGTGGCCGCCGGCGAGACCGTGCACGCCGGCAGCCTGATCCATGACGGCGTGCTGCGCCTGCGGACCACGGCGGTGGGCGAGGACACCTTCCTCGACGAGATCGAGCGGCTGCTCGACAAGGCCTCGACGGCGCGCGGTCGCTACATCCGCCTTGCCGACCGCGCGGCGCGGCTCTACGCGCCGATGGTGCACACCACCGCGCTGCTGTCGCTCGTCGGCTGGCTGCTCGTCGGCGCCTCGGTGCATCAGGCGGTGCTCATCGCCGTGGCGGTGCTCATCATCACCTGCCCCTGTGCGCTGGCGCTGGCCGTGCCGGCGGTGCAGGTGGTGGCCGCCGGCACGCTGATGCGCAACGGCGTGCTGATCAATTCCGGTGACACCTTCGAGCGGCTGGCCGAGATCGACACCGTCGCCTTCGACAAGACCGGCACGCTCACCCTTCCCGAGCCGCGTCTGGCGGATGAAGCCGCGGTGCCCCCGGCGCTGCTGGCCGCTGCCGCCCGGCTCGCGCTCGCCAGCACCCATCCGCTGGCGCGGGCGATCGCCGCCGCCCATCCCGGCGCCGTGCCGCCGGAGGATGCCCGCGAGGTGTCCGGGGCGGGTGTCGAGGCGCAGATCGACGGCGTGGCGGCCCGGCTGGGCAGTCCCTCCTTCTGCGGCTGCGAGAATCTTGCCGCCGCCGCGGCGGCCGAGGCGCCCGACGCCTCCTTCGTGGCCGTGCGGCTGGGCGATCGATGCGCGGTGCTGAAGGTGCGGCAGGCGCTGCGGCCGGACGCGCGGGCGGTGATCGACGAGCTGCGGCGCGCCGGCAAGCAGGTCGTGCTGCTCTCGGGCGACCGCCGCGCGGCGGTAGCGCCGGTGGCAGCCGCGCTCGGCATCGCCGACTGGTGGGCCGAGGCGCGTCCCGGCGACAAGATCGCGGTGCTGGAAAGCCTCGCCGCCAAGCGCCGGCGCGTGCTGATGGTCGGTGACGGCATCAACGACGCGCCCTCGCTCGCCGCCGCCCATGTCTCGCTGTCGCCGATCACCGCAGCGGACGTGACCCGCGCCCATGCCGATGCGGTGTTCCTCGGCGAGAAGCTGGGCCCGGTCGCCACCGCGCTCCACGTAGCCGCCAAGGCGCGCCACCTGATGCGGCAGAACCTGTTGATCGCCGTGGTCTACAATCTCATCGCCGTGCCGCTGGCCATCGCCGGCTATGTGACGCCGCTGGTCGCGGCCCTCGCCATGTCCGGCTCGTCTGTTATCGTCACGGTCAACGCGCTGCGGGCGCGCAGCGGCGCGACGTCCGCCGGCGCACGCGCCGCGTCCGCCGCCGCCGTCAGCAGCGCCCCGCTCGGGGCTGGGGAGGTGGCATGAGCGTGCTTCTCTATCTCGTGCCGGCGGCGCTGAGCCTCGGCTTCCTCGGCCTCGCCGCCTTCCTGTGGTCGCTGCGCGCCGGCCAGTATGACGATCTGGAAGGCGCCGCCGTCCGCGTGCTTGCCGACGACGATCTGCGCGAGGACGATGCCTCCGGGTCCCCGCGCGGCAGAGGCGCGCGGGGATGAGCGGGGCCGACCTCCTCGCCGTCGAGAGCGAGGCCGCGCGGGCCGGGCGGCTCGGCTGCGCCTGCCCGGAAGATGCGCCGCGCGCGCTGCGCCGCTCGCTCGGTTCCGGCCGCCTCGCCGCCGGCTTCGCGCTGGTGGTGCTGGCGCAGGCGCTGACGCTCGGGGCGCTGCCGCTGGCCGGCGCCATGCTGGCGCCGCTGGAAAGCGCCGGTTCCCTCCCGCTCGCTTCCCTGCCGCTCGCCGCCTTCCTGCTCGGCGCGGCGCTCGCCAGCCTGCCGGCGAGTTTCCTGCTCGACACTTTCGGCCGTCGCGCCGGCTTCGCGCTCGGGGCGAGCCTCGGCGTCGCCGGCGGGCTGCTCGCGGCCTATGCGATGATGCTCGCGGCCTTCCCGATGCTGGTGCTCGGGGCGCTCTGGCTCGGTGCCGCGCAGGGCTTCGGCATGTTCTACCGCCACGCGGCGGCCTTCGGCGCGGGGAGCGATGGGCGGGGCGCTGCCGTGGCGCGGCTCATCGGCGCCGGTGCGCTGGCCGGCCTCATCGGCCCGCTGCTGGCCGGGACGGCGGAGGAGCTGTTCCTGCCCTACACCTTCGCCGGCACGCTGGTGCTGGCGGCCCTCGCCCAGCTCGGCGCGCTGGCCTTCGCGGTGGCGTTGCCGGAAGCGCGCTTCTCCCATGCCGAGCTGACCGTCGAGGCGATGCAGGCCGCGCCGGTTTCCACGCCGCTGGCCTGGCGGGCTCTGGTCCTGCCGACCCTGCTCGGCGCGCTCGCCTGGGGCGCCATGACCAGCGCCATGGCCGGCGCGCCCCTGTCGCTGGCCGGCTGCGGGGTCGGCGTGCCGCTGATCTCCGGCGTCGTCGCCTGGCACGTGGTGGCGATGTACGCCCCGGCGCTGGCTGGCGGTGCCCTGGCGCGCAGGATCGGCGCGACGCCGCTGGCGGCCGGCGCGCTGCTCCTGTGCGTCGGCGCGGCGGTCGTGGCGGCACAGGCTAGCGAGGCGGGCCTGATCGCGGCCGCCTTCCTCGCGGTGGGCGCCGGCTGGTCGCTGGCCACTCTCGGCGCGACGCTGATGCTGCATGCCGCCGGCACGCCCTCGCGCCTCCAGCTCGCCGCGCATGACGGCCTGCTGCTGACGGCGGCGCTCGTCGGGACCTTCGTCTGACGCGCCCGCCCGCTTCCTCCTGAACGCGCCGATTCCCGGCATGTCCGCGCGCGCCGGCTCGCTTGCTTGACCGGCCGCCGCATTTATGTAAGTGATCGTTCACTGACAAAAACGAATCGGGAGGATCGGCGATGTTCACGCGGCTCATGACGGCCCGGCGTTTCGCTCCGCTGTTCTGGTGCCAGTTCTTCGCCGCGTTCAACGACAACTTCGTGAAGAACGCGATGGCGCTGCTGATCCTCTATGGCATCGCCCATGTGAATGGCGGTGCGCTGGTGACGCTGGCGGGTGGGGTGTTCATCCTGCCCTTCTTCCTGTTTTCGAGCCTCGGGGGCCAGCTCGCCGACCGTTACGACAAGTCGCGGATCGCCCGGCGGGTGAAGTTCGCCGAGATCTGGATCGTGCTGGTCGCCAGCGCCGGCTTCGTGATGCAGTCGATCCCCGTCCTGTTCGTCGGTCTGTTCCTGATGGGCACGCTCAGCGCGCTGTTCGGGCCGGTGAAGTACGGCATCCTGCCGGATCACCTCGCCGAGGACGAGCTCGTCGCCGGCAACGCGCTGATCGAGACCGCCACCTTCGCCGCCATCCTCGGCGGCACGGTCGGCGGCGCGCTCGCCATCACCCATACCGGCGACTGGGCGGTCGCCGGCTTCACCTTCGTGCTGGCGGTGATCGCCTGGCTGTCGGCCCGCGCCATCCCGCGCACCCTGCCGGGCGACCCGAATCTGAAGATCGACCGCAACATCTGGCGCAGCACGATGACGCTGCTGGCCGAGCTCAGGTCCGAACCGCCGATCTGGCGCGGCGCGCTGATCGTCTCCTGGTTCTGGCTCGTCGGCGCCGTCGTGCTGTCGCTGCTGCCGACGCTGGTGAAGGAGAGTGTCGGCGGGCTGGAAAGCGTGGTGACGCTGTTCCTCGTGCTCTTCACCATCGGCGTCGCCATCGGCTCGACACTCGCCGCCCGGCTGTCGGAAGGGCGCATCATGCTCGCCATCGTGCCGGCTGCCGGCTTGCTGATGGGCGTCTTCGCCTTCTACGTCGCAGGGCTGATGGGCTCGCTGACGCCGGGCGCCGCGCCGGTCGGCTGGTACGAATTCCTCACCTCGGGGCCGGGCATCCACGCCGCCATCGGGCTCATCGGCCTCGCCGCGTCCGGCGGCGCCTTCGTGGTCCCGACCTTCGCCTATATCCAGGCCGAGGCCGGCGAGGACCGCCGTGCCCGGGTGATCGCCGGCAACAACGTGCTCAACGCCGCTTTCATGGTGGCAGGCGCGGTGGTGGTGGCGGGCCTGCAGATCGCCGGCCTCGGCGCCCCCGCGCTGATCGCCATCATCGGCGGCGCCAGCCTCGTCGTCGCGGTGATGGTGGGGCGCGCCTTCCAGGGGCAGGTGCTGCGCGACCTCATCAAGCTGGTGTTCCGGGTGCTGTTCCGCGTCGAGGTGACGGGGGCCGAGCATCTCAAGGCCGCCGGCCCCGGCTCGGTGATCGCCATCAACCATGTGAGCTTCCTCGACGCGCCGCTGATCATGGCGCTGCTCGACAACGATCCCGTCTTCGCGGTCGATCGCGGCATCGCCGAGCGCTGGTGGGTGAAGCCTTTCCTCAAGCTGGTGCGGGCCTTTCCGCTTGACCCGACCAAGCCGCTGGCGACGCGCGACCTCATCCGCCTCGTCCAGCAGGGCGAGCAGCTGGTCATCTTCCCGGAAGGGCGGATCACCGTCACCGGCTCGATCATGAAGATCTATGACGGCTCGGCCCTCGTCGCCGACAAGGCGGATGCATCCGTTGTACCGGTGCGCATCGAGGGGCTGGAGCAGACCTATTTCTCGCGGCTGGACAGTCACCAGACCCGCAAGCGGCTGTTCCCCAAGGTGCGAGTCACCATCCTCCCGCCGCGCAAGCTCAAGGTCGATCCCGAGCTGTTCGGCCGCAAGCGCCGGCGCATGGCCGGCGCGGCGCTCTACGACGTGATGAGCGACCTCGTCTTCGAGACCAGCCACACCCGCATGAGCGTCTATCAGGCGGTGGAGGAGGCGGCGGTGCGCCTCGGCAAGGGGCGCATCGTGGTCGAGGACCCGCTCGGCACGGTGCTCACCTATCGCAAGCTGCTGCTCGGCGCGAAGATCCTCGGCGCCAAGCTGGCGGCGCAGACCCAGCCGGGCGAGAAGGTCGGCGTGCTGCTGCCCAACGCCGCCGGCCTCGCCGTGGTGCTCATGGCCCTGGCCCGCCATGGCCGCGTGCCGGTGATGCTGAACTACACCGCCGGCGCCACCAATCTCGTCGCCGCCTGCACCGCGGCCGAGGTGAAGCTCGTCGTCGCCTCGCGCGCCTTCATCGAGAAGGCGCGGCTCGAAGCGGACGTCGCCGAGCTGGAGAAGCATGTCCGCGTGCTGATGAGCGAGGAGATCCGGGCCAGCGTCACCACCGCCGACAAGCTCGCGGCCATGCTGCCCTCGCGCTCGCCCAGGCCCGCCGATCCCGACAGCCCGGCCTTCATCCTCTTCACCTCGGGCTCGGAGGGGTCGCCGAAGGGCGTCGTGCTCTCCCACCGCAACGTGCTGACCAACGTCGCGCAGGTGGCGGCGCGGATCGACTTCTCGCCCGCCGACATCATGTTCAACGTGCTGCCGGTGTTCCATTCCTTCGGGCTCACCGGCGGGCTGATGCTGCCGCTGGTCTCGGGGCTGAAGTGCTACCTCTACCCTTCGCCGCTGCACTACCGGATCATCCCGGAGCTGGTCTACGCCACCAACGCCACCGCCATCGTCGGCACCGACACCTTCCTCATGGGCTATGCCCGCACCGCGAACCCCTATGACTTCCGCTCGTTGCGCTTCGTTGTGGCGGGGGCGGAGCCGGTCAAGGCCGAGACGCGGCGCGTCTGGATGGAAAAGTTCGGCCACCGCATCCTCGAAGGCTACGGCGTCACCGAATGCTCGCCCGTGCTGGCGGTGAACACGCCGATGTTCAACCGCGTCGGCACGGTGGGCCGGCTGCTGCCGGGCATCAACCACCATCTGGAGGCCATGCCCGGCATCGAGGATGGCGGCCGGCTGCAGGTGCGCGGGCCGAACGTGATGCTCGGCTATCTGCGCGCCGAGGCGCCCGGCGTGATCGAGCCGCCGGAACATGGCTGGTACGACACCGGCGACATCGTCGCCATTGATGAGGAAGGCTTCGTCGCCATTCGCGGGCGGGTGAAGCGCTTCGCCAAGATCGCCGGCGAGATGATCTCGCTTGCCGCCGTCGACGCCATGGTGGCGGCGCTCCGTCCCGATGCCGAGCATGTGGCGGTCGCGGTGCCGGACGCCCGGCGCGGTGAGCGCATCATCCTGATGACCACCGCCCCGGATCTCACCCGCGCGGCCTTGCAGGCGCATGGCCGCGAGCGCGGTGTGAGCGAGCTGATGATCCCCGCCGAGATCCTGCCCATGGACGAACTGCCGCTGCTCGGCAGCGGCAAGGTGGACTTTACCAAGGCCCGCGTCATCGCGCTGGAGACCATCGCCGCGCGCGGCGCCAGGGCGGCGGGAGAAAACGTGTGAACGCGCCGCGGCGCACCCCTTCGCGCGGCGGCGTCCGCCGGGGGCGCGACGGTGCCGACACCCGGGCCCGCATCGAGGCGGTGGCGCTGGAGCTGTTCGCCGGCAAGGGCGTGGCGGGCACCTCGGTGCGCGACATCGCCCAGGGGGTGGGGGTGAGCGAGGGGGCGCTCTACCGCCACTTCGCCTCCAAAGAGGAACTGGCGCGCGAATTGTTCCTTACCCGTTACGCGGCGCTGGCGGCGGAGATCTGCGCCATCGACGACCGCGAGCCGGACCTCGCCTCCCGGCTCGCCGCCGTGGTCGCGCGCGCCTGCGAGCTGTTCGACACCGAGCCGGCGCTGTTCGCCTATCTGCTCATCCACCAGCACGAGCATCTGGGCTCGGTGCCGGAGGGGCCGGAGGAAAACGTGGTGGAGGCGGTGGCGCGGCTGATGCGCCGGGCCGGCGTGCCGGCCGCCCGCGCCGGCCTCGTCGGCGCCATGGCGCTGGGTTGCGTCGTGCAGCCGGCGGTGTTCGCGCTCTATGGGCGGATCGAGGGGCCGCTGTCGGCGCAGGCCGACGCCATCGCCCGCGCCGTCACGGCCATCGTGGAAGGGGCGGGAAAACCCTGAGCGCTGTCATGCCCGGCCTTGTGCCGGGCATCCACGACTTTTCTCACGCCGTCATCCCGGACGGTCCGCAGGACCGATCCGGGATCGTGTGCCGATTGGAGAGCGATCCCGGCTCTGCGGCTTCGTCTTCGGCCGGGATGACGGTCTATGAGGAAGGCGTCGTCGCCCTCAGAACAGTTTCATGCCGGGCGGAATGGGCAGGCCGGCGGTCAGGGCCTGCGTCTTTTCCTGCACGAGACGCTCGCCCTTGGCGCGTGCCTCGGCATGGGCGGCGACCACGAGGTCTTCGAGGATCTCCGCCTCGTCCGGGTTGAGCAGGCTCGGGTCGATATGGATGGCCTTCAGCGCGCCCTTGGCGGTGAGACGCACCGTGACCATGCCGCCGCCGGCCGCACCGTCGACCTCGACGGAGTCCAGCTCGGCCTGGAGCTGCTCCATCTTGGACTGCATCTCCTTCACCTTGGACATGATGCCGAGAAGGTCTTTCATCCGGAACTCCTTGTCAGAACTCGATCTCGTCGTCCGGCCCCGGCCCGTCGTCGCGGGCGGCCATCAGATCGGAATCGCTTACGAAATCGGTGCCCTGCTCGTCCACCGCCTGCGTGCGTACGTCGACGATGGAGGCACCGGGGAAGCGCGCCAGCGCGGCGGCGACGAGCGGGTCGGCGCGCACGCCGGTCATCATCGCGTCGCGGGCGGATTTCGCCTGCTCGGCGAGTGTCGGCTCGCCCTCCTCGCGCGAGAGCGCGACCAGCCAGCGCCGGCCGGTCCATTCGGAGAGCTTGGACTGCAGTTCCTGGATCAGGTTCGGCGAACCACCCGGCGCTAGCGCCAGTTCCAGCCGGCCATCCTCGAAGGCGACGAGCCGGACATGGTTCTCCAGCGAGAACTTCGTCTTCAGGTCGCGCCTGGCCGCGGCCAGCGCCACCACTTCGTCGAAAGTGCCGAGCTGCGTGCCCGGCGCGGTTTCGGGCGAGGCGGCGGGGGCAGGGCGGGGCATGCCGCGCGCGGCGACCGAGAGGTGGCTCGCCACACTGGGGGCGGAAGAGGGCGCGGGTGTGGGGGCGCTGAAGGCGCGGGGCGCCATTGCCGCCATCGCCGACCCGCCGCCGCCAATGCCGCTCCCCGCGACGCCGCCTCCTGTGGGTCCGCCGGAACCATTGCCGCCCGCCGGCGGCCGGCTGGCCGGCTCGTCCGCTGCGCCCTCGCGCAGTCGGCGCAGCGCCTCGTCCGGGGTCGGCAGATCGCTGGCATAGGCGAGGCGCACCAGCACCATCTCCGCCGCCTGCATGGGCTTGGCCGCCTGCTGCACCTCGGCGAGGCCCTTGGTCAGCATCTGCCACGCCCGTGAGAGCACCCGCATGGACAGCGCCTTGGCGAAGTCGCGCCCGCGCGTGCGCTCCGCCTCGACCAGGGCGGGGTCGTCGCCGGTCTCCGGCAGGATCTTCAGCTTGGTGACGAGATGGGTGAACTCGGCGAGGTCGGTGATGACGACCGCCGGGTCGGCGCCGGAATCGTACTGCTCGCGCAACTCGGTCAGCGCCTGGGCGATGTCGCCCTTCATGATCTGCTCGAACAGGTCGATCACCCGCCCGCGATCCGCCAGCCCCAGCAGCGCCCGCACCTGCTCGCCATGCACGGTGTTGCCGGAGGTCTGTCCGCCCGCATGGGCGATCGCCTGGTCGAGCAGCGAGAGCGCGTCGCGCACCGAGCCCTCGGCGGCGCGCGCCACGAGGCTCAGCGCCTCGGTGTCGATGCCCACGCCCTCGGCGTCGCAGATGCCGCGCAGGTGCCGCGCCAGCGTGCCGGCCTCGACGCGGCGCAGGTCGAAGCGCTGGGTGCGCGAGAGCACCGTCACCGGCACCTTGCGGATCTCTGTGGTGGCGAAGATGAACTTCACATGCTCGGGCGGCTCCTCGAGCGTCTTCAGCAGGCCGTTGAAGGCCGCCGTCGAGAGCATGTGCACTTCGTCGATGATGAAGACCTTGTAGCGCGCCAGCACCGGCTTGTAGCGCGCCGCCTCGATGATCTCGCGGATATCGCCGATGCCGGTGTTGGAGGCGGCGTCCATCTCCTGCACGTCGACGTGCCGGCTCTCGATGATGTCGCGGCAGTGGCGGCCGAGCACGGGCATGTCGAGCGTCGGCGCGCCGCCGCCCGCCGGGCCGTCGGCCGGCTCGTAGTTGAGCGCGCGGGCGAGGATGCGGGCGGTGGTGGTCTTTCCCACGCCGCGCACGCCGGTGAGGATGTAGGCCTGCGCGATGCGGCCGGACGCGAAGGCGTTCTTCAGCGTGCGGACCATCGCCTCCTGGCCGATCAGGTCGGCGAAGGTCTGCGGACGGTACTTGCGCGCCAGCACGCGGTAGGGCGTGGCGGGGGAGGACGACGGCGCGGCCGCGGCGACGGGCGTGTCGAACCCCAGGCCCGGGCCATCGTCGGGCATCAGGCCGGTGGTCTCGTCGGACATGTCGGGCGTGTCGGCGCTCATCGTCCCTCGCTCATGGCCCCTTCATATCATCGCCGGTGGCCCATGGGGCAACCGCCGCGGCGCGCGGATGGGGAAAAATCGGGGAAGGGCGCATCGTCGCGGCCGCGCCCGCGCGAAGCGGGAGCACGATTGGCCGTCGATGCGGGGCAATGAGGTGGGAGGCTGGACAGAGACCCGAGACCGGGCTCGTTGGGGCTGCTTCCTTCCGGATCTGACCCGGTTGGCGAGTGGCTCGTCCACCGCCAACCTCCCGCCGCCTATATCGGGCAGATGGGCGGGCGATGCAAGGGGGCCCCGATCTCCCGCATCCGGGGCCGGTCACCGCCCCGCCAGCCCCTCGATCAGCCGGTAGACCGCCTTCACCCGCTCCGCGTTGGGGTAGTTGCGGTTGGCCAGCACGACGATGCCGAGCTTCGACGCCGGCAGCATCACCACATAGGCGCCGAAGCCGTTGGTCGAGCCGGTCTTATTGATCAGCACGTCGGTCTGCGGCGCCAGCGGCGGGGCGAGCCGGGTGAAGGGCTGCGGCTTCAGCGCCATGTCCATCGAATTGCCGGCGAGCAGGCGGTCGAGGCCGACCGGCCAGGGATACTGCTCCCAGATCATGTCCTGCACGTAGGAGGCGGTCTCGAAATAGCCGGTGCGGGTGCGGGCGAGCGCGCGCGCGACCTGCGGCGGCAGCTCGAAGGCGCCGAGATGGGCGTCGAGGAAGCGCAGCATGTCGCGGGCGGTGGACTTCACCCCGTAGGCTTCCGGCTCCAGCAGCGTCGGCGTCACCCGCGCCGGGCGGTTCGCCTTGGTGTAGCCCATGGCGTAGCGCGGCATGGCCGCCGGCGGCACGTTGACGAAGGTGCTCGTCAACCCCAGCAGGGGGAAGAGTTCGTCCTGCGCGGCGGTGGAGAAGCGGGTGCCGAGTGCGCGCGCCGTCGCCAGGCCGAGCACGCCGATGCTGACATTGGAATAGGAACGGCGCGTCTCCGGCGCCGCCGCCGGGCGCCAGGCGGCCAGCCAGTCGAGCAGCGCCGCCTCGCTGGCGATGCCGGGCGGCAGCTGCAGCGGCAGGCCGCCGGTGGCGTGGGTGGCGAGGTCGATGGCGGTGAGGGCGCCGAAGGGCGTGTCCTTCAGCCGGGGCAGATAGGTCGAGACCGGGGCGTCGAGCACCATCTCGCCGCGCTCGGCGGCCAGCGCCGCGAGGGCGACGTTGAAGGTCTTGCTGACCGAGCCGAGTTCGAACAGCGTGTCGCCGTCCACCGGCGCGCCGCCCTTCCGCGCCGTCTGTCCGAGGGCGTAGATCGCGTGCTGGCCGTTCCGCGTGACGCCGACGACGAGGCCGGGAATGTCGTTGGCCCTGGCGAGCGGGCGGAAGATGCCGTCGGCGAGGCGCCGGAAATCGGCGTCTTCCTGCGCCGCTGCCGGCGTGGCGAGCGCGATCAGGGCGAGGAGCATCGGCAGGGCGCGGCGGGAGACGTGCATCACCAGGGTCCGTTGAGTGCAGGGCCGTTGAGTGCGACGGACCTAGCGGGCGAATTTGGCCACCGTTGGGAGGCTGGCCGATTTCTTCCCTTTTTCCCCATCCCAGTCGACGCGCCTCAAATATTTAGCCGGCAAATTTGTCGGTAGCCCGGATCAGCTGGTCCAGTATCCCCGGCTCGGAATAGGCGTGCCCGGCGCCCTCGATCAGGTGGAACTCGGCATCCGACCACGCCTTGTGCAGTTCCCAGGCGTAGCGTGCCGGGCAGGGCATGTCGTAGCGCCCGTGGACGATCACCCCCGGAATGCCCGTCAGCCGGTGGGCGTCGTCGAGCAGCTGGCGTTCCCGCAGCCAGGCGTCGTGGACGAAGAAGTGGTTCTCGATGCGCGCGAAGGCCAGCGCGTAGTGCCCGTCGCGGAAGGGGGTGGTGAAGGCGGGGTCGGGCAGCAGCGTGATGGTCTCGCCCTCCCAGATCGCCCACGCCTTGGCGGCCTCCAGCTTCACCGCCTCGTCCGGGCCGGTGAGCAGGGCGCGGTAGGCGCGGATCGGATCGGCCCGCTCGGCCTCGCTCTTCAAGGGCGCGAGGAAGCGTTCCCACTTGTCGGGGAACATCTGCGAGACGCCGAAGCGGTAGTACCAGTCGAGCTCGGCGCGGGTGAGCGTGTAGACGCCGCGCAGGATCAGCTCGCTGACCCGTTCGGGGTGCGTCTGCGCATAGGCGAGCGCCAGCGTCGAGCCCCAGGAGCCGCCGAACACCTGCCACCGCGCGAAGCCGAATGTCTCGCGCAGGCGCTCGATATCGGCGACGAGGTGCCAGGTCGTGTTGTTCTCCAGCTCTGCATAGGGCGTGGAGCGCCCGCAGCCGCGCTGGTCGAACAGGATCACGTCGTAGCGGGCGGGGTCGAACAGGCGGCGCTGCCCCGGCGAGATGCCGCCGCCTGGCCCGCCATGCAGGAACACCGCCGGCTTGGCACCCCGGGTGCCGACGCGCTCCCAGTAGATGGAATGGCCGTCGCCGACATCCAGCATGCCGGTCTCGAAGGGCTCGATGGGCGGATAGAAGCTGCGCAGTTCGCTCATGTCGGCGGGCCATATGTCCGGGGAAGGAAGGCGGAGGGCGGTGGGGCGACGGGCGGCGGGCCGGTCCGGGGATCACTTGACCCCCATGAAGGTGAACGGCGCCGCGTCCGTGAATTTGGCGGTGGCGTCGCCGTCATAGGTGATGTCCTGCCGCGGGCCGAGCTCCAGCTTCTTCACCTTGCCGGTCTCGGCCGAGAAGTCGATCGAGCCGAGGCTCACCCAGAACACGTTGGGCGTCACCGCCGATTCGAAAAAGTAGAGCTTGCGCCGGTGGTCGACTACCGAGCGCCAGCGGGTCGAGGAGACGTAGGGCTGCTCGGGCGTGTTGAGGCCGTAGGGCACCGAGACGTTGCGGATGACGCTGAACACGCTGGCGAGGGCGAGGTTGGGGTCCTTCTCCTTCGGGATGGCGTTCACGTAGAAGGAGGCGCGGGTGAAGCGGTCGGCGGCCCGGTTGGTGCCGGGCAGCATGATCAGCCCGCCGATCTGCTCCCAGTAGCTGGAGAGCGCGAGCTGCTGGTCGTAGCTCGGCGAGTTGGTCATCACCTGATACTGCCGGCCGTGGTGGATGATCTGCCGGCCGCCGATATATTCGATCACCGCGCTGTCGCCGGTCGGGTCGGAAATCGCCATGTGCAGCGTGGCGAGGCGCGAGCCGTCCGGCAGGTCGGCGGAGACGACGGTGAAAGGCTCCGTCTCCAGCACCGCCACCGCCTCGGCCACGGTGGCGAAATTGTCCAGCACGTATTGCGCCCACAGCGAGATGGCGAGGCCGGGCTTGCTGCCGTCGAAGGGCGGGTATTCGGATTCGGTGAGCCAGAGCACGTTGGCGGCGAGGCCGGCCTCGTTCACCCCGTCCACCGTCGCCACGTCGAAGCCGGAGGCGACGACGCTGCCATGCTTCGCCGTCCAGCGGATCGAGTTCGGCCCGGCCTTGCCCTCGCGCGCGATGCCGCGCGGCAGGATCCACAGATTGGTCGGGATGTCCGTCGTCCAGTCCATGGAGCGGGCGGTCATGACGTTGCCCTCCGGCCCGAGATAGACGAGGCGGGTGCAGGCGAGCGCCGGGGCGGGACCGGCGGCGAGAAGGCCGGCGAGCGCGAGGGCGATCAGGCGCCCGGACAGGCGTTCTGCCACGCGGGCGGGGCGACGGATGAAGCGGTGCGGCATCGGCTTGGCTCCGGATGGGTCATGCGCCGCATGGCGACGCGCACATAGGACGGCGCGCGAACGCGTCGCTGCGGGCGGGGAGGGCCCCGGCGCTACGAGACCCGTGCGCCGCGCAGGCTCGGCAGGAACCAGGCGAGCAGGCCGAAGGCCGGCAGGAAGGCGCAGACCTGGTAGATCGTATCGATGCCGTAACGGTCGGCGAACAGGCCGAGCGCCGCCGCCGCCAGCCCTCCGAGGCCGAAGACCAGCCCGTAGAAGAAGCCGCCGATCAGCCCGATGCGGTTCGGCATCAGCTCGATCGCGTAGATGAGGATGGCGGCGAAGGCGCTCGACATGATCAGGTTGATGATCACCGTCAGCACGCCGGTCCAGACGAGGCCGACATGGGGCAGCATCAGGGTGAAGGGCAGGGCGCCGAGGATCGAGAACCAGATGATCTTGTTGCGGCCGATGCGGTCGCCCAGCATGCCGCCGAACAGCACGCCCGCCGCCGAGGAGACGAGGAAGAGGAACAGCATCACCTGCGAGGTCTGCACCGACACCTCGAAGCGCTCGATGAGGTAGAAGGTGTAGAAGGAGGTGAAGCTCGCCGTATAGGCGGTCTTCGAGCACAGCAGCGCGATCAGGATCGCCAGCGGGAAGGCGACCTGCCGCAGGCCGGGCGCCGGCGTCTCCTCGCTCGCATGGCTGGCCTTGCGGGCCGGCGTCGAGAGGGCATGGTGCCCGGCGGTCCAGCCGAGCAGCGGCATGGCGAGGAGCGCGGCGGCCGAGAACCAGGCGAGGCTCGCCTGCCCGTTCGGCACGATGATGAAGGCGGCGAGCAGCGGGCCGATGGCGCCACCGGCCTGCCCGCCGACCTGGAACAGGCCCTGCGCGAAGCCGTGCCGGCCGCCGGAGGCCTTGCGGGCCATGCGCGTGGCTTCCGGGTGGAAGATCGACGAGCCGATGCCCACGCAGGCCGCCGCGAGCAGCAGCAGTGCATAGCTGCCGGCATAGGCGAGCCCGACCAGCCCCACCAGCGTGAAGCCCATGCCGGCGACGGTGGAATAGGGCAGCGGGTAGCGGTCGGTGTACAGGCCGATCAGCGGCTGCAGCAGCGAGGCGGAGATCTGGAAGGTCAGGGTGATGATGCCGATCTGGCCGAAATCCAGCGCATAGGCGGTCTTGATGATCGGATAGACCGCCGGGATCAGCGACTGGATCATGTCGTTGAGGAAATGCGCCGCGCTGAGCGCGACCAGCACGGGCATGGCGGCACGGCGCACGGCGTCGGCCGGGACATTCACGGTCATGACACTTCGCTTCGAATTCGCGGCCGAGCCATGACCGCCCGGCGCCCTGCCTTTCAGTAGAACAAAGCGGCGCGCGGAACAAATGCGGCGGTCTGCCCCGCCGCTTCGCCATGGCGGGCGGCGAGCCGGGCGGCTATAGCTGGGCCGCGCCCGCAGTTCGGCCGGGCAGTGCGAGCGGCACGGGAGCCCGACCGCGACGATGAGCGACGCCAGCTTTTCCCTCGATCCGCGCCTCGAAGCCGATACCTTCCCGGTGCTCGACCTGCCGCTCGCCACCGTGCGGCTGATGGACGATTCCCGCTTTCCCTGGCTGATCCTGGTACCGCGCCGGCCCGGCCTCGCCGAGCTCATCGAGCTGGAGGGCGACGACCGCGCGGCGCTGACCGCCGAGATCGATCAGGCAAGCCGGGCGCTGAAGACGCTGACCGGCTGCGACAAGCTCAACGTCGCCGCGCTCGGCAACATGGTGCGCCAGCTCCACATCCACGTCATCGCCCGCTTCGAGGGCGATGTGGCCTGGCCCGGCCCGGTCTGGGGCGTTGGCGAGCGCCGGACCTATGCGTCGCCGCAGGCCATGCTGCTGGTGGCGCGGCTGCGCGCGGCGCTGGGCGGTGCATGATGGAAGCGGCGCTGCTGGGGGAATGGCCCCATCTCGGCTATGTCGGCTCGCGGCTCGACCGCGGCAGCCTTCGGCGCGGCGAGGTCGCGGCCCTGCTCGCCGATCCGCGCGCCCGTGCCTGCCTCGTCGCCGGCGAGAGCATCGTGCTGAAGCGCCGGCCGGGCATGGCGGACGGGCCCGGCGCCTTCGAGGCGCTGTTCGCGCTTGAGGAGGCGGCGGCCCTCGGCGGCCGCACCGGCGAGGCCTGCCTGCTGGGGCTCGACGGCGCGGTGCCGCATTTCGTGCTGCCGCTGCACGCGGCGGCGCTCGCGGTGCTGGCGGAGCGGCCGGACCTCTTCGTCATCGACCTGCGCTCCATCGCCGTGCAGGAGCTGGTGAGCGCGGAGGAGATCGGCCAGCTCGCCACCGCCAAGGCGATGACCGCCTGGCACGCCCGGCGCAGCTTCTGCTCCAATTGCGGCGAGCGCCTCGTCGTCGCCGAGGCCGGCTGGCGGCGCGAATGCCCGAGCTGCGGCGCGCAGCATTTCCCGCGCACCGACCCGGTGGTGATCATGCTTACCGTTGACGGCGACGAATGCCTGCTCGGCCGCTCCGCCCGTTTCGCGCCGGGCATGTGGTCGTGCCTCGCCGGCTTCGTCGAGCCCGGCGAGACCTTCGAGCAGGCGGTGCGGCGCGAGACCATGGAGGAAGCCGGCATCCACACCGGCGCGGTGCGCTATCTCGCCTGCCAGCCCTGGCCGTTCCCGATGTCGGTGATGATCGGCATGCACGCGCAGGCCCTGTCGCGCGACATCACCATCGATCCGAACGAGCTGGAAGGGGCGCGCTGGTTCCACCGCGACGAGGTGGCCCTGCTGCTCGCCCGCACCCATCCCGAGGGCCTCACCGCGCCCCCGCGCATGGCGATCGCGCATCACCTGATAAGGGCGTTCGTGGAAGGGCGCGACCCGCCGCGGGGGTGAAGGCAGGTAGACGACGTCATGCCCGGGCTTGGCCTGGGCATCCACGACTTGGGACCGGGTGCAGGCGGGAAGGACGTGGATGGGCGGGACAAGCCCGGCCATGACGGCGTTTTGGCGGGGAGGGCGTTCCGGCCTCAGTCCCGCGTCCACGGGCGGAAATGCTTGGACAGCTTCAGCCCCTGCGCCTGATAGTTGGAGCCCAGCCCCTCGCCATAGAGCGTCGTCGGGTGCTCCAGCATCCGCTCATAGACGAGGCGGCCGACGATCTGGCCGTCCTCGAGGATGAACGGCACCTCGCGCGAGCGCACCTCCAGCACGGCGCGGGCGCCTCGTCCTCCCGCCGCGTCATGGCCGAAGCCGGGGTCGAAGAAGCCGGCATAGTGCACGCGGAATTCGCCCACCAGCGGATCGAAGGGCACCATCTCCGCCGCGTGGCTGGGCGGCACGTGCACGGCCTCCTTGGAGGCGAGGATGTAGAAGGCGTCGGGATCGAGCACCAGCTCGCGCCGGCCGCGCGTGACCAGCGGCTCCCAATAGTCCTCGACCTCGCAGGCGGCGCGGCGGTCGACGTCGATCAGGCCGGTATGGCGCTTGGCGCGGAAGCCGAGCAGCCCGCCGAAGCCCTCGCCGGAGAGATCGACGCTCACCGCGATGCCGCCGCCGGCGATGTCCGCCGCCGGCGCGTCGACCAGCTTCTGCGCGCGGTTCAGTGCCCCCAGCGCCGCCTCGTCGAGCCGGGCGTCGCCGCGCCGGAAACGGATCTGCGACAGGCGCGAGCCGCGCCGTACGAGGATCGGGAAGGTGCGCGGGCTGATTTCGAGATAGAGCTTGCCCTCATAGCCGGCGGGCACGATGTCGAAGGCGCGCGAGCGGTCGGCGATGACGCGGGTGAACACGTCGAGCCGCCCGGTGGAGCTTTTCGGGTTGGCCGAGGCGGCGATGTCGCCCGGCAGCGCCAGCGCTTCCTCCAGTTCGACGAGATAGACGCAGCCTGTCTCCAGCACCTCGCCGTCGGTCAGGTCCAGCCGGTGCAGGGCCAGCCGTTCCAGCCGGTCCGCCACGGTCTCCGCCGGGCCGGGCAGGAAGCTCGCCCGGATGCGCCAGGCGGTGGGGCCGAGCCGCAGGTCGAGGCTCGCCGGCTGTACCTGGTCGGTGTCGAAGGGGCGCGCGGTCAGGATGGCGCGGCGCTCGGCCAGCGCCTGAATCGCATGGCCGGGCAGGATGCCCTCGCCGGTCAGACCCGAATCCGCCACGCTCGTCGCTCCGCTGATGATCGCTTTCCCAGTCGCACCGTTCGCTTTACCGGACGCGCCCCTTGACGCCAAGTCCGGCACGGGAGTAAGCCCGGCTTCCGAACGTGGTCATTTGAGCCGGCCGGCTTGCCGCCACGCTAAACAAGGTTGCTAAAAAGGCCGGGGCCGCGCAGCACTGCGCGTGAGCGACCCCGGTAAGGCATATGATACCGGAGCCGCCGATGACCGAGAACGTGAAGCTTTCCCCCGCCGAGATCGCCCAGCTGCGGCCCGACACCCGCCTCGTGCAGGGCGGCATCCTGCGCTCGCCCTTCGGCGAGACGGCGGAGGCGCTCTATCTGACGCAGGGCTATGTCTACGACACCGCCGAGCAGGCGGAGGCCCGCTTCAAGGGCGACGATCCCGGCTTCATCTACACCCGCTATTCCAACCCCACGGCGGCGATGTTCGAGACCCGCCTCGCGCTGCTGGAAGGCGCCGAGGTGGCCCGTGCCACGGCCTCCGGCATGGCGGCGGTCACGGCGGCGCTGCTCTGCCAGCTCAAGGCCGGCGACCACGTGGTGGCGGCCCGCGCGCTGTTCGGTTCCTGCCGCTATGTGGTGGAGGAATTGCTGCCGCGCTTCGGCATCGCCTCGACGCTGGTCGACGGCACCGACCTCGCGGCGTGGAAGGCGGCGGTGCGGCCGGAAACCCGGGTGTTCTTCCTGGAGAGCCCGACCAACCCGACGCTGGAGCTGGTGGACATCGCGGCGGTGGCGGAGATCTCCAAGGCGGCCGGCGCCTGCCTCGTCGTCGACAACGTGTTCGCCACGCCGATGCTGCAGAGCCCGCTGGCGTTGGGCGCCGACGTGGTGGTCTACTCCGCCACCAAGCACATTGACGGGCAGGGCCGGTGCCTGGCCGGTGTGGTGCTGTGCTCGGAGAAGTTCCTCACCGACCATCTCCAGACCTTCCTGCGCCAGACCGGCCCCTCGGTCTCACCCTTCAACGCCTGGGTGATGCTCAAGGGGCTGGAGACGCTGCCGCTGCGCGTCGAGCGCGCGCAGGCAAGCGCCGGCACCCTCGCCGACCGGCTCGCCGCGCTGCCCGGCGTCTCCAAGGTCATCTATCCCTGGCGCGCCGACCATCCCCAGCACGCGCTGGCCAGGCGCCAGATGCGGGGCGGCGGCACGCTCGTCACCTTCGAGGTCGCCGGCGGCAAGGCCGGCGCCTTCCGCTTCCTCAACGAGCTGAAGGTGGTGCGCATCTCCAACAATCTCGGCGACGCCAAGAGCCTGATCACCCATCCCGCGACCACGACGCACCAGCGCTTCACTCCCGAGGCACGGGCGGAGATGGGCATTTCCGACGGCATGGTGCGCCTCTCGGTCGGCCTGGAGCATGTCGACGACCTGACCGACGACGTCGTCCGCGCGTTGAAGGCGGTGTGAGGCAGGAAACCCCGGAGTAACCCCCCCTGCCCCTCGCTCCGGCGGAGGGCCGGGGCCCCTCCGCTGCCCGCTCGCCTGACGTCTGGCAGCTGTCCCCAGAAGGATCGCCGCAAAACGTCCTCGTGATACCTCCGGCCTTGCCCTGAGGGGGTGAAAGCCCTTCATTAGCAGCGGGGACGAAGCGGGAGGCGACAGGAGGCAGGCGCATGTACCGGGCGACGACGAGGGGCGTGCAGGTGACGGTGACACCGCGCTTCGCGCCGGAGCGCTCGGACCCGGAGCGCGGCCAGTATTTCTGGGCCTACACCATCGAGATCGTGAATCTCGGCGCCGATACGGTGCAGCTCAAGTCCCGCCACTGGATCATCACCGATGCGCTCGGCCGGGTGCAGGAGGTGCGCGGTGCCGGCGTCGTCGGCGAGCAGCCGGTGCTGCCGCCGGGGGCGCATTTCGAGTACACCAGCGGGGTGCCGCTGCCGACCTCCACCGGCATCATGGAAGGCAGCTACAACTTCACCACCCGCGGCGGCGATGCCTTCGACGCCGAGGTGCCGGCCTTCTCTCTGGACATGCCGGGCGAGACGCGCACCCTGAACTAGCGGGCGACGGCTCCCGCTTCCGGCCGTCCGGCGAAGCAGCTATGGTGGACCGAGCCTCCGGGCGCCCCTGAAGTCATGCCACCGAGCGTCCCGCCGTGCTGAACGGTTCCTGCATCCCGTGATCGACCTGCGCCCGATCGCTGCCATTCTCGGCGTGCTGCTCGCCGTCCTCGGCACGACCATGATGATTCCGGCGCTGGTCGACCTGATCGCCGGCCAGCGCGACGTCGTCATCTACGCCGCCGCCGCCGTCATCACCGCCTTCGTCGGGCTGTCGCTCTGGCTCGCCGGCCGGTCGGGCGAGGTGGAGCGGCTGGACCTGCGGCAGGCTTTCGTGCTGACCACGGCGAGCTGGGTGGTGCTGTCCGGCTTCGCCGCCATCCCCTTCATGTGGACGGAGACCGACCTCTCCTTCACCGATGCCTATTTCGAGGCGATGTCGGGGCTCACCACCACCGGGGCGACGGTGATCGCCGGCCTCGACAACCGGCCGCCGGGCATCCTGATGTGGCGCGCCTTCCTGCACTGGTACGGCGGCATCGGCATCATCGTCATGGCCATCGCGCTGCTGCCGATGATGCAGATCGGCGGCATGCAGCTCTTTCGCGCCGAGTCCTCGGACAAGCAGGAGAAGATGCTGCCGCGCGCGGCGCAGATGGCCAAGGGCATCCTCGGCACCTACCTCGTGCTCACCTTCGCCTGCGCCGTCGCCTATGCCTTCCTCGGCATGAGCGTGTTCGACGCCATCACCCACGCCATGTCGACCATCTCGACGGGCGGCTTTTCCACCCACGACGCCTCGATCGGCTACTTCAAGAGCCCGGCCATCGAGTATGCGGCGATCTTCTTCATGCTCGCCGGCTCGCTGCCCTTCGTGCTCTATGTGCGCGTGCTGGCGGGCGATTTCAGCCGCCTGCTGGCCAATGCCGAGGTGCGGCTGTTCTTCTCGCTGGTGGTGCTGTTCAGCCTGGTGTCGATGGTGGAGCAGGTGCGCGGCGGCATCGCCCAGGGCGAGACGGCGCTGCGGCAGGCGCTGTTCAACGTGGTGTCGATCATGTCCACCACCGGCTTCGTGGCGGCGGACTTCACCCATTGGGGCCCGCCGACCGACGCGCTTTACTTCATCCTGCTGTTCCTCGGCGCCTGCACCGGCTCGACGGCGGGCGGCATGAAGACCTTCCGCATCGCCATCCTCGGCTCGGCACTGGCGCAGCACCTCAAGCGGGTGATCTATCCGAACGGCGTGTTCCCGGTGCTCTACGGGGGCAAGCCGATCGGCGACGACGTGGTGGCCTCGGTGCTCTCCTTCGCCTTCCTCTATCTGGCGAGCTTCATGGCGATCGGCATCGTCCTCAACTCGCTCGGCTTCGACATGGTGACGGCCTTCTCCGCCTCCATCACGGCGGTGGCGAATGTCGGCCCGGGGCTGGGGACGGTGGTCGGGCCGGCGCAGAATTTCGCCAGCCTGCCCGAGCAGGTCGTCTGGCTGCTGTCCTTCGGCATGCTGATGGGCCGCCTGGAGCTGTTCACCGTCCTCGTGCTGTTCCTGCCGAGCTTCTGGCGCCGCTGACGGCCCCTCGCACCGACGGAAAAGAGCTCTGGATTCAACGATCTGGCGCATTCTCCAGTTGGGCGACGCGGCAGAAGCCTCTATGCTGGGCGCCTGAGCGAAACGGGGACCCATCATGCTGGCCGGACGAACGACGACCGAGGAACTGCTTGCCTATCTGGTCGCCTTCGACACCACGAGCCGCAACTCCAACCTCGAGCTGATCGCCTTCGTGCGCGACTATCTCGCCGCCTTCGGCATCGAGAGCGTTGTGGTGCCCAGCGAGGCCGGCGACAAGGCGAGCCTGTTCGCCACCATCGGCCCTTCCGGCGTCGGCGGCGTCTGCCTGTCCGGCCATTCGGACGTGGTGCCGGTGGACGGCCAGCCCTGGACCTCCGATCCCTTCACCCTGACGCCGAAGGACGACCGGCTCTATGGGCGCGGCTCCTGCGACATGAAGGGCTTCATCGCCGCCTGCCTCGCCATGGTGCCGGACATGGCGGCCGGCCGGCTCTCCACCCCCATCCACCTGCTGGTCTCCTATGACGAGGAGGTCGGCTGCACCGGCGTGGTGCCGGCGGTGCGCCGGCTGGGGGTCGATCTTCCCTTGCCCCGCGCCTGCATCGTCGGCGAGCCGACCTCGATGCGGGTGGTGGACGCCCACAAGTCCGGCATCGCCTATGTGACGACGGTGACCGGCCGCGAGGCGCATTCCTCCATGCCGCAGCTCGGCGCCAACGCCATCTTCGCCGCCGCCGAGCTGGTCGGCGAGCTCGACCGCTACCGCGCCGAGCTGGTCGCCGCCGGCGATCCCTCGGGCCGCTTCGACCCGCCGAATACCACGGTGCAGGTTACGGTCATCCAGGGCGGCACCGCCGGCAACATCGTGCCGCGCGACTGCGCGATCCGCTGGAACGTGCGCGGCCTGCCGGGCTTCGACGAGGACGCGCTGCTCGACCGCTTCGAGCGCTTCGGCCGCGAGGTGGTGCTGCCGAAGCTGCGGGAGACCGCGCCGGAGGCCGCCATCACCACCGACTTCATCTACAAGGTGCCGCCGCTGGCGCCGCAGACCGGCTCGGAGGCCGAGCTGCTGGCGCTGCGCCTCGCCGGGCAGAACCGCACCTACACGGTCGCCTACGGCACCGAGGGCGGGCACTTCCAGGCGCAGGGCATTCCCACCATCGTCTGCGGGCCCGGCTCGATCGACCAGGCGCACAAGCCGGACGAGTTCATCGAGGTGGCGCAGTTGCGGGCCTGCGAGCGCTTCCTCAAGGGCCTGATCGCCGAGTGCGCGGGGTAGGGCCGACGGCCACCGGCAGAACGCCGTCATGCCCGGACCTGATCCGGGCATCCACGCCTTGGACGCAGGCGGAAAGACGCGGGCGGCAGGGACGAGGCCGGCCATCCACGTCGTGCAAAATGGCGTCGCGTAAGACGACGTCGCGCGAGCGGAGGGGCGCTTACGCCCCGGCTTCCGCCTCGGGCTCGTCCCCGCCCACGATCTCCTCGGCCTTGAAGTCGTAGGTGCGCCCGCAGAACTCGCAGGTCACCGAGACCTTGCCGTCCTCCACGAGGCTCTCGCGCTCCTCGCGGGAGAAGCTGCCGAGCACGCCCACCACCCGCTCGCGCGAGCAGGAGCATTTGGCGACGACGCTCTCGGCGTCGAAGACGCGCACGCCGCGCTCGTGGAACAGGCGGAACAGCAGCCGCTCGCTCGACAGGTCGGCGTCGACCAGCTCGATGTCCTCCAGCGTGCCGATCAGCGACTGCGTCTCCACCCAGGCGTCGTCCTCGACCGCCTCGGGAATCTCGGTGCCCTCCGGGGCGTCGCCCGGATGCAGGTCGGCCGGGCGCACGCGCCCGCCCTCGGTCGGCAGGAACTGCACCATCAGCCCGCCGGCGCGCCAGCTCGAGGCGGCGCCGCCCGGGCGCACCTCCTCGGCGACGGCGAGCCGCACGCGGGTGGGGATCTGCTCGGACTGGGCGAAATACTGGTGCGCGGCCGCCTCCAGCCCCTCGCCCTCCAGAGCCACCACGCCCTGATAGCGGTTGACGCTCAGGCCCTGGTCGATGGTCATGGCGAGATGGCCGTGCCCGAGCAGCGCGCCGCTGTCGAAGCCGGCGCCGGCCGCCAGCCCCTTCTGCATCTCGGCCAGCTTGTCGGCGTCGAAGCGGGCATAGGCGCGCACGTCCTGCGGGGCGGAGAAGTCCACCACCAGCAGGTCGACCGGCCCGTCCGTGCGAGTCTGCAGGATGAAGCGGCCGCTGATCTTCAGGGTCGAGCCCAGAAGCACGGTCAGCGCCACCGCCTCGCCGAGCAGGCGCTTCACCGGCGCGGGGTAGTCGTGGTGGGCCAGCACCGCGTCGAGGCTCGTGCCGAGGCGCACGAGGCGCCCGCGCACGTCGAGCGCATCGACGTGGAAGGGGGTGACGCGGTCGTCCACCGCATGCGTGGCGGGCGAGCGGCTCTGGGTTTCTGTCTGTGATGTCATGTCGGCTCCGTCCGCCCATATAGGAGCGCGTTGGGAACTCTGCGAGGGGCCAGGCCTCCCCCGCCGCCGTCATCGGCGGCAGGGCGTTGCTGCAGTACGCGGCCGCCGCGCGTGGGCCGCGGGACGCGGCGCCGCCGGCTCTCCGCCCGTTTCGCCGCGTCCCGGAAGGAGCCGCGCTCCGGGGTGGAGCGCGGGGTCGGGCTACGCCGCCGCGCCTTCCAGGCACCAGGCGAGGATGCCCTTCTGGGCATGCAGGCGGTTCTCCGCCTCGTCGAACACCACCGACTGGGGCCCGTCCATCACCTCGTCGGTGACTTCCTCGCCGCGATGCGCGGGCAGGCAGTGCATGAAGATGGCGTCGGGCGCGGCCCGGCGCATCAGCGCGCCGTTGACCTGGTAGGGGCGCAGCAGGTTGTGCCGGCGCTCATATTCGGCGTCGCCCATCGACACCCAGGTATCGGTGACCACGCAGTCGGCGCCGTCCACCGCGGCCTCGGCGTCGTGGCCGAACGTCACCCGGGCGCTGTTCTGGTGCGCCCAGTTGATCAGCGCCGGGCGCGGCGACAGTTCGGGCGGGGTGGCGATGTTGAGCGCGAAGTCGAAGCGCTGGGCCGCGTGGACCCAGGAGGCGAGCACGTTGTTGGCGTCGCCCGTCCAGGCGACGGTGCGGCCCTGGATCGGCCCCTTGTGCTCCTCGAAGGTCATCACGTCCGCCATGATCTGGCAGGGATGGGAGTTGCGCGTCAGGCCGTTGATCACCGGCACGGTGGCGTGCTCGGCCAGCTCGGCCAGGGCGTCGTGGTCGAGGATGCGGATCATGATCGCGTCCACGTAGCGCGAGAGCACGCGGGCGGTGTCGGCGATGGTCTCGCCGCGCCCGAGCTGCATTTCCGCGCCGGTGAGCATGATCGTCTCGCCGCCGAGCTGGCGCATGGCGACGTCGAAGGAGATGCGCGTGCGGGTGGAGGGCTGGTCGAACACCATGGCCAGCACCTTGCCGGCGAAGGGCTTTTCGACCGCCACCGCGTGGCGTCGGCTCTTCAGGTCCTTCGACAGCTCCATCAGCGCGCGCAGCTCGTCGGCCGGCAGCAGGTCGAGGTCGAGGAAATGCTTCACGGCGGCGCTCGCCGCCCCGTTGTTCGCGTTCATGCCGCCGCTCCCTTCACGGCATCGGCCTTCAGGCCCTGTTCCAGCTTCGTGCAGGCGGCGTCGAGCCTGTCGAACGCCGCGTCGATCTCCGCTTCCCCGATGGTGAGCGGGGGCAGGAGCCGGACCACGTTCTCCGACGCCGCCGGGGCGAGCATGTGCTCCTCGCGCATGGCGGCGATGAGGTCGGTGTTCGGCACCACGGTGCGCAGGCCGATGAGGAGGCCCTCGCCGCGCACCTCGGCGATCACCGCCGGATGGCGGTCCTTCAGCTCGGCGAGCCTCTGGCGCAGCCGCGTGGTGGCGGCCAGCACGCCGTCGAGGAAGCCGTCGGCCAGCACCACGTCGAGCACGGCGTTGGCGACGCTCATGGCGAGCGGGTTGCCGCCATAGGTGGAGCCGTGCGTGCCGGCGGTCATGCCCTTGGCCGCCTCTTCGGTGGCGAGGCAGGCGCCGACCGGAAAGCCGCCGCCGATGCCCTTGGCGACCGCCATGATGTCCGGCGTGATGCCGGCCCATTCATGGGCGAAGAACTTGCCGGTGCGCCCGACGCCGCACTGCACCTCGTCGAGGATGAGCAGCAGGCCCTTCTCGTCGCAGAGCTGGCGCAGCGCGCGCAAGAAGGCCCACGGTGCCGTGCGCACGCCGCCCTCGCCCTGCACGGGCTCGATCAGGATGGCGCCGGTCTCCGGGCCGATGGCGGCCTTCACCGCCTCGAGGTCGCCGAACGGTACCTGGTCGAAGCCCGGCATGGCCGGGCCGAAGCCTTCCAGATATTTCGGGTTGCCGCCGGCGGCGATGGTCGCCAGCGTGCGGCCGTGGAAGGCGCCCTCGAAGGTGATGATGCGGTAGCGCTCGGGATGGCCGCTCACCGAATGGTACTTGCGCGCCATCTTGATGGCGCACTCCAGCGCTTCCGCACCCGAATTGGTGAAGAACATCGTGTCGGCGAAGGTCGCCTCGACGAGGCGCGCGGCAAGGCGCTCGCCACCCTCGATGCGGAAGATGTTGGACAGGTGCCAGAGCTTGCCGGCCTGCTCGGTCAGGGCGGCGACGAGATGAGGATGGGCGTGGCCCAGCACGTTGACCGCGATGCCGGCGGTGAAGTCGAGATATCGCTGGCCGTCCTTCGTGAACAGCCAGGCCCCTTCGCCCCGCTCGAAAACGAGGTCGACACGATTATAGGTCGGCAGGATGGGGGTGATCACGTCGCCCCTCCCTCTCTCAACTTCGACGCGCCGCGCGGGCTGCGCCGGGTCCAAAAACGAAACGTGCCGCCCTTGCGGGGGCGGCACCCGATGCTGTGGATTTTATAGAATGAGGGCTTGCGGTCAATATTGCCGAGCCCGGCGGCGGGCGATTTGCCGCCGGGCTCGCGGGCCGCTCGCGGCCCCTTATTCCTGTTCCGCCTCGAAGATCCAGAGTTCCAGCGTCGGCTGGGGCTGGCCGGCCTGGTCGGTCATGCCGAGGAAGGCCGGGATGCGGCGCTGTTGCTCGACGTTCAGCGCGGCGACCAGCGGCCTGGCGGCGGCGACGATGGTCTTCAGGTCCTGCGCCCGCGAGGCTTCCGCGTCGGCGAGGCGTTCGAGCACGTCGAGGAAGCTTCCGGCGGCCGTCGCCTTGACGCGCGCGGCGGCGCGCTCGCCCGCGTCCTTCGACGCCTGCCGCAACGCGGCTTCCAGCGGAGTCCAGAGCTTCTCCTGCTCGGGGGTGAGGCGGATCACCGTCTTCAGCGCCAGCAGGCGGGCGTCGAGCGCCGCCTGGGCGTCCTCGTCGCTGTAGAGGTCGACCAGCGGCGGGGGCGCGTCGGCGACCGGCGGCGCGGCGGGCGCCTGGGCATGCGCGGCGGTGGAGAGGGCGAGCACGGTCGCGAGCGTCGCCAGAGAGATCGGACGTATCATGGGGATGTCTCCGTTAGCGCGAGCGATCAGGGCTGGTAGCCGCCGCCGGGCAGCGGGCCGTGATAGGGGGTGTCGCGGCAATTGCCCCACGGCCCGCGCCAGAAGCCGGCCGGGCAGCCATTGCCCAGATAGACCGGCGCCCCGGCCGGGGCGGCGAAGCCGCCGCCGGGCAGGGGGCCGACATAGGGCGTGTCGCGACAGCCGCCCCACGGCCCGCGCCAGGCGCCGAAGCCGCAGCCCTGGGCGACGGGCGTCGCCAGCGAGCCGGCTTCCGGCAGCGCCGGGGCGAGGGGAGCGGCCGAGGCCGGAAGGGACAGAAACGCGCCGCCGAGAACGGCGAGCAGCGCGCAGGCGAGGGGACGCCCGGCCCGTGCGGGGCGGGTGGCGGAGTGCGGCGTCATGGGCTTCTCCGGGGTGGACTGAAAGGAAGCGGCGCCATGGAGACATGCGGCTCCGGAGGCGACAATTCCCCGAAGGGGTAGGCCCGTTCCGGCTCCGTTCCATCCCCTCCACGCCCGGACCGCCCCGGAGGCGCGGGTGCAAGCCGTTGATCCGACTCAGCTTGGAGTCGCACTGTTGCAGCGGGGACTCTAGCTGGGGAAAACGATCGTTTCGGACGTGAACCTACTCGCGGCGAGTCTGCGCATATTGTAGCCTCCCCCCAGTCAGATACGACATCTCGTGCGGCGGCATTCCCTAGTGGCGTTTGCGACGTGTAACCCGGTCGGGTGTTCCAGGCCGGAGGGGTGAGGGATTCCGTCTCTCGGTCGGCAGCGCGAAGGAGGTACAGCGATGAACTGGACGGACGAGCGCGTCGAGCTGCTCAAGAAACTCTGGTCGGACGGGCTCTCGGCGAGCCAGATCGCGGCCGAGCTCGGCGGCGTCACCCGCAATGCCGTCATCGGCAAGGTCCACCGGCTCGGCCTGTCGGGCCGCGCCAAGGCGGTTGCCTCGGCGGCGCCGCGCGCCCGCAAGCCGCGTCCGGCGGCCGCCGCCAGCATGCGCCCGGTGGTGCACGGCAACACGGCGCTGGCGCCGGTGATCCGCCCGGTCATCGAGCCGGAGCCGGAGGAGCTTCCGGATCCGATCGCCAACGTGATCCCGATGGCCGAGCGCTGCACCATTCTCGACCTCACCGAGTTCACCTGCCGCTGGCCGGTCGGCGAGCCCGGCAAGGCCGACTTCTTCTACTGCGGCAGCCGCACCAAGACCGGCCTGCCCTATTGCGCCTATCATTCCCGCATCGCCTACCAGCCGGTGCAGGACCGCAACCGCCGCCGCGTCGCGCGCTGAGCGCCCGCGTGCCGGATGGCCGTGCCCGCGGACACGGATCCGCGCGGTTACGGCGCATGACGATGGTGGCTCCGGGACGCCCGGCGCCATAATTGGGACCAACTTTACCGGCCCGGTCGTCCCATGCTCTTCCGCGCCTCCCAGCCCTCGCGACGCCAGACGCCCGCCGATGCCGAGCCCGGCCATTTCTGGCTGCGCCTGAGCGCGGAGGAGGTTCTCGTCCAGCTCCGCCGCAATCCGCGTGCCCGCCGCTACACGCTGCGGGTGCGGGCGGCCTCGCGCGACGTCGTGCTCACCATCCCGGCGCGCGGCACGCTGCGCGAGGCGTTCGACTTCGCGCGGCGCCACGCCGGCTGGGTGGAGACGCGGCTCGCCCGCCTGCCGGAGGTGGTGGCCTTCACGCCCGGCGCAGTGATCCCGCTGCGCGGCGTGCCGCACCGCATCGTCCACCGTTCCGGCATGCGCGGCACGGTGTGGACCGGGGCGGAGGAGGGCGAGCCGGCGCTCTATGTCGCCGGCGATCCGGCGCATGTGGCGCGCCGCGTCGGCGATTATCTGCGGCGCGAGGCGCGCAAGGACATCGTCGCGGCGGCGCACCGCCACGCCCAGGCGCTCGGCGTCTCCATCGCCCGCGTCACCCTGCGCGACACGGCGAGCCGCTGGGGCTCGTGCTCGGGCACCGGGGCGCTGTCCTTTTCCTGGCGACTGATCCTCGCCCCGCCGGAGGTGCTGGACTATCTCGCCGCGCACGAGGTCGCGCACCGGCGCGAGATGAACCACGGCCCGCGCTTCTGGGCGACGGTGGACCGGCTGTTCCCCGCGCGCGACGCCGCCGAACTCTGGCTGAAGAAGCACGGCCCGGCGCTGCACCGCTACGGGGCGGAGTAGGAGCTTGCTCCCCCTCCCAATGGGAGGGAATGCAGAGGAAGGCCGCGCTGTTGGCTGTCGTCATGGCCGGGCTTGTCCCGGCCATCCACGTCTCTGGACCGGGGGAAGTCGTGGATGCCCGGCCAAGCCCGGGCATGACGGTGTTCCATTCTCGGCTGCCATCCCCGCGGAAAGCCGCAGGCCGATCCGGATCGTCGCCCGACCGCTGCGCGGTCGACCCCTCTCCCACGGGAGAGGCGAAGCGGGAGCCGCTCACCCCCGCCCGAACAGCTTGTCGAGCAGCCAGTTGTCGAGGCCGGGGCGTGGCGCCGCCGGGGCGGCCTGCGGGCCGCCGGTGACGACCGGGTCCTCCGGCACGTCGCCGGGCGGCAGCGCGCCGGGCCCGCCGGGCTGCTCCAGGCCGGCGCCGGGCAGCGCGATGATCGGCATGTCCTTGTGCGCGGCCTTCATCACCTGGCTCCAGATCTCCACCGGCAGCCCGGAGCCGCCGGCCTTCTTGGTCGGCGAAGAATCGTCGTTGCCGAGCCAGACGCTGGTGATGAAGCGGCCGGTGTAGCCGACGAACCAGGCGTCGCGGTAATCCTGGCTGGTGCCGGTCTTGCCCGCCGCCGGCCAGCCCGGCAGGTCGGCGCGGCGCGCCGTGCCGGTGACCAGCGTCTCGCGCAGCATGCGGTTGATCATCGCCACGTGCGGGGGCGCCATCACCATGCCGCGGCTCGGCTGCGCGTAGGAGAACAGCACCTTGCCGCCCTTGTCGCGCACCCGCTCGATGACATGCGGGGTGATGCCGACGCCGCCATTGGCGAAGGGCGCGTAGGCGCTCGCCATCTCCAGCACCGAGACTTCCGAGGTGCCGAGCGCAATGGAGGCGTTGGGCTCCAGCTTCGAGCCGATGCCCAGCCGGTGGGCGGTCTTCACCACCTCGTCGGGGCCGACCTCCAGCGCGAGGCGCACCGCCACCGTGTTCAGCGAAAGCGCGAGAGCGGTCTTCAGGTCCACCGCGCCGCGATACTCGCGGGAGAAGTTCTCCGGCTTCCATCCCTTGATCTGCAGCGGGGCGTCCTCGCGCACCGTCTCCGGGGTGAGGCCGCGCTCCATGGCGGTGAGGTAGACGAAGGGCTTGAAGGCCGAGCCCGGCTGGCGTCGCGCCGTCACCGCGCGGTTGTACTGGCTCTCCTCATAGGAGCGCCCGCCGACCAGCGCGCGCACGCCGCCGTCGGTGTCCATCAGCACGATGGCGCCCTGCTCGACGCCGAGCTTCTTGCCGCTCTTGGCCAGCGCGTCCTTCAGCGCCTTGTCGGCGGCGGCCTGCAGCGCCGGGTCGACGGTGGTCTGGACGACGAGATCCTGCTCGATCGGCCCGACCATGGACTTGATCTGCTCCATCACCCAGTCGGCGACGTAGCCGAAGGAATCCGGTCCCTGCGCCTTGGCCAGCGTCGCCGGCCGGGCGAGCGCGGTCTGGCGCATCTCGGGGGTGATGAAGCCGGCCTCCTGCATGGCCGCCAGCACCACCTCGGCGCGCGCCTGCGCCCCTTCGAGGTTGCGGGTGGGGGCGAGCGAGGAGGGCGACTTGACGAGGCCGGCCAGCATCGCCGCTTCCGAGAGCGTCACCTGCCGGGCCGACTTGCCGAAATAGCGCTGCGCCGCGGCCTCGACGCCATAGGCGCCGGCGCCGAAATAGACGCGGTTCATGTAGAGTTCGAGGATTTCGTTCTTGGAGTATTTCGTCTCCAGCCAGATCGAGAGGATGAGCTCCTGCACCTTGCGCGAGAGCGTGCGCTCCTGCGTCAGGAACAGGTTCTTGGCGAGCTGCTGGGTCAGCGTCGAGCCGCCCTCGCGCAGCCGGCCCGAGGTGAGGTTGACGAAGACCGCGCGCACCAGGCCCATCGGGTCGAGCCCGAAATGCGCGTAGAAGCGCCGGTCCTCGATGGCCACGAAAGCCTGTGGCAGATAGGGCGGCAGCGCCCGCAGCGGCACGTTGGTGCCGCCCATCTCGCCGCGCGTGGCGATGGTCTTGCCGTCGGCGCCCTGGATGATGACGGTGGGTGGGCGCTCGGGAATGGCGAGGTTCTGGATCGGGGGAAGCTGGCTCGCCTCGTAGACGATCAGGCCGATGAGCCCGATGACGGCCCATATGCCGAGCACGATGCCCCAGTAGATGACGAGCCCGAGGCCGCCGCGCTTCGAGGACCGGCGGCGCTTGCCGCCGGAACCGCCGCCCGAGGAGCCCCCGCGCGCGGCGCCCGAGGAACCGTTGCCCGAGGAACCGCCACCCTTGCCGCTGCCGCTTCCCTTGCGTCGCTCCGGCTTGCCGGAGGCCCGCTCGCGGGCGAGTGGAGCGGTGGCGAGGGTCGGGCGGTCGTCGGCGCTCAGGCGCAGGTCGCCCCTACCGCCGGGTGCATCCAGCACCGGCTCGCGCCGCTCCCTCTCGCCTCGCCGTCCAAACATGAAAACCCCGCCCCGCAGGGCACCCCGTAACAACCGGTAAACGAACCCTAAATCGCGTCGTTTAAGGGGGCGTTAAAAGGCCTTTGTGTGTCGCGCGAGCAATTTCAACGCTCTAGCGCCAAAACGTTCCCGGCGTTCCCGGGCGCGTTCCCCGATTTGTTCAGGGGTTGTTCTTGGTGCGGGCCGCCGCCACACGGCGGTGAGCCTCTAGCGTGCCGCGGTCATAAATCCGCGCTGTCGTCCGGGTGTCGGAGTGCCCAGCCGCCTTGGCGGCGTCTTCCAGCAGCACGCCGCTCGCGCGAGCGTCGGTGATGCCGCCGGCGCGGATGTCCCGGCACCACATGCTCGCCGGCCAGCCGGCTTTCGTGGCGATCGTCCGGAACGTGCGCTGGAAGTCGCGTTGGGGGTAGGGGTGCCCCTTCGGGTGCCGGATCAACGGGCCGCTGCGGTCTTCCTGTGGTATGCGCGCAATCTCTTGCATCACCATGGGGCAGAGCTTCAGATCGCATTCGATGGTAATGCCGGTGGTCCGGCTGGTCTTGCCCGGCTGCCAGCGCAGGATCATGGAATCCGACACATTCGACCACTGCGGGCCGACCCATTTCGCGCGCCCGCGTATGACCGTCGACGGCTCCGGATCGGAGAGGGGCAACCAATGGCCGGCGACATCCCACAGGCGCTGCATCGTTTCGAACTGCAGCGCGACCGCCAAGGCTATTGCCGGGTGCCCTTCGGCGTGCGCGGCCCCGCGCAGGGCGACGATGTGCGCCGCGGCGGGAGCGCTGCGGCGGGGCGCCGGCTTTTCGAACTGCATCACGCCGATGATTTCCCGTAGATCGGGACAGCCACGGTGTCGGCACATGATGCCGAAGCCGAGCGCGGACTTCAGGATGGCGATGCAGGTGTTCGCCTTGGCGAGTTTGCCGCCGGTCGACCAAGCATCGAACCAGCGCCGGGCGTCGCGGCCATCGCAATCGGTGATGCGCCGTGCCCCGATCGTCTCGATGATGAGGCGGGAATAGTGCAGATAGGGAATGCGCGTCGATGCCTTGAGCCGGAAGAACGGGCTTTCCGGGTCGCTGATGTAGATGTCGACCAGCGAGCCTATGGTGCCGTCGAAGCGCAGTGCTGGCCGGTTGTCCGGCTGGGCTGCGAATTCCCGCATCTGTGACGTCAGCGCTCGGCAACGATCGCTGATGCCAATCATGAAGTGTGGGTCGGTGGCATCGTAGTGGATGGGCACGGATTTAGGGGTGAACCCCTTGCGCACCATCTCGGTCGGGGCGATCCAATAGGCTGCCGGTGGCCCGGCCTTGCGACGACGCCATTTCAGGCCTGGCGTCGGGAGCCTTCGTTCAGACATGACCAGTTCTCCTCGCCGTCCGGAACGGACGGGACCGCCACGTTAACAAGTCCGGCGCGGCGGTCGAGATAGGCCTTGACCGCCGGCCAGTAGCGGCCGCCGAAGAGCGGATCGACCGTCGGGAGGCCCTTGCGTTCCAGAAGGGCCGCGAGGCCTCGCCATTCCCCGGCGCGGTTCGGCCCCAGCAATTCGCGGGCTATCTCCGCCTCGGATGGATAGAGGGGCATTTCACGGACGGCGCGCTTCATGGCGCCCGCGCCATGCTGATAAGCAGGCTCGCAGCCGCGACGAAGCCGAACATGGCGAGGGACACCCAAAGCAGGCGACGCCGGCCAGCGTATGCGAACTGGGCGCGCTGCACGCTCTCGACGGCCGCCTGCATGGCTTCCTCTGGCGTGGACCAGACGTGGCCGCCCTCGGCGGTGATCATCAAGTTTTCCTGCAGGTCGAAATCCTCGACCAGATGGCCGTCGGCGTCCCGCCATTCGAGATGCACCTCGCCAATGCCGAGTTCGCCGGGGATGCGCAGGCGCAGGGTGCGAGGGTCCGACGACCACAGGTGCACCTCCTTGCGGCGGGCTTCGGCATAGCCGATCTCCCACGCGGTGCCTGGGTCCATATGGTGACCCCGGAAGGGCGAGATGTTCGCCACCACGACATCGGCCTCGTCTATCATGTCGCGGCAGCGGCGCTTGATCTCTCCGGCGCTGAACAGCGCCCCGCCGTCGAGCGGATAGATGCCCTCGGCGCCGAGGCGCGCGGCGGCTTCCTTCAGTCGTCTGCCTTCTGCGAGCGCGTCGGGGCGGAAGACTTCGGGGCCGGCGAGGTAGAGACGCGGACGCTTGGTGCATTGAGAGGCGGGCATCAGGCGCTCCTTGCGTCCAGCACGATGCGGGAAAGGGCCGCGATGATATCCGGCTCCAGGACCTTTGCCGCTCGCAAAGCGACCGAGGCGCTGTACAGCTGGGAGGCGACGAGAAGCGGATTGATGTCGCGCTCCTCCCACCAGCCTTCCTCACCATGCCTGTGCTGCGCGTCCGAGCTCACGGTGTGGAACCAGGCGCAGAGCGGGACTGCCCATTTATCGTCCGGCTTGATGCCGGTTCCGGTGACGGACTTGCCATAGAGGGCGCTTGCATACCGGATGTGTGCCGCCTCGCCGGCGGGAGCTCGACCGCTCACCAGGCACGGCAATTGGCGTATCAGCTTCAGATGCGCAGGATCCTCCATTCGACCGCGCGGCGGCCGGGACTTCCGCTCGTTTTTCGCGCGCGGACCTTTGAGCCTAGGGCGGATTCCGGTGTCTATGCGCCATGCCATGGTCAGCGTCCGAACTTCGATATCCAGTAGTTTTCCTTCCGACGCTGATCGCTCGTGATCGGGCGGAGACGCGGCTTGAACGCATCGGACGGGGTCGGGAAGAGGCTGCCGTCAGGTTGCCGGTTGGCGATGGAGAGCAGGACGTCGCCAGCGCACGGCCATCCCAACGGTGGCCAGTCAGCAAGATTGCGGCCTCGAAGCCGATACTCGATTTCCTCGATGGCAGGAGGAGCGGGTAGGGCGCGCTGTAGTGCGTCTGGAGTGTAGCACCACCAGGAAACCTTCGAGGTCAGACCGCCCATCAGCCAGTCGCGATATGCCTCGGCGAGCATGGCAAGGCGATGCTGACGATCGTCCACCCATTGACGCCCGCGCAACACCAGATCGACGTAGTGATGATCGGTCCAGAACGGAGGACGCCATCTGGTCGCCCGATCAACGCGGACCGCGCCAGCCGGCACAAGCGTTCGCTCGCCCGACTTGCCCAGCTGCACCCTGCGCGGAAGACGCCTCGCTTCACCGACCATCGCGAGCCATCATTCACCGTCCTGATCAATGATTTGCTGGGAGGGGTCCGCGTCATCCGGGTTCAGGAAGAGCCAGTAATGCTCGCGGACTGCGCGTCGGACCACGTCAGGCGAAGTGTTGAACGTGGTCGCGGCCTCGGCAACTGATACGTCGCGGCCCTGCTGCATGAATTGCCAGACGGAGATGGCATTACCGAAGTCAATGAGCGAAACGCCCGTCTCGCCGTCGTCGACGAACAGTTCTTCGGTCCAAGGGGAAATCGCCGGCGTACTCACTCTGCGGCCTCCATGCCGGCGCAGATCGCTTCGCCTTTGCGGACGCCGTCGCATTGTCGGCTCCTTCTGCCTCCGCACGAAAGCGCTCCAGAGCAGCGGACGCGGCCGCCCGCTGTGCCGGTGTCGTCGCCGTCGCAAGAGCGTTCTGCAGTTCCTGCTCGCGCCGCACGGCCTCGGCCTGCGGGATCAGGTTCCCGTAAGCATCGGTCATGGACCGAATCTGATTGGTGATGCCTTGAAGCGCGGCCTCCTGCGCCGCGCCATCGCCGACACCGGCGGCAAGCGCCTCCCGCAGTTTGGCCTGCTCCTTCTGCAAGGTCAGGACCTGCTCGATGCGAGGATCTCGCGATCCGAGAATGGCGCGCGCTTCCTGATCGAGGACGTTTCGGGCGGTTCTGACGCCCTGTGCCTCGATAAGCGCGCGGTCAGCGTAGAGCTTCGACAGCTCGGTATTCAGCTCGCGCTGTCGCTTGAGTACCTCGTCGTAGGAGTACCCATACTGCCCGCTTCGGGCCTGCACACCTTCCAGATCGCGCAATTGACCTTCGGCCGTCGCAATCCGTTCGTCGAGGGAAGGCCCGGAAAGCAACGCATCGACGCCCCTACCCATGGCAGCGTAGGCATCGGATGCCATGTTGCGGACCGACAGCCATGCCCGCCCTAACAGCGTCAGATTCTCCGCCGCCGGCGGGAGCGTCTGTGTCAGCCGCTGAAGCAGGACAGCCGCCGCCTCGTGGGTACGGTTACTGGTCGCAAGGTCGCGGATATAACGAAGCGTCGTTCCGTCGAGAAACAGCAGCTTCTTGTTGAGATCCTCCGCACCCTTGGCCGGGTCAGCGAAGGCCGCCGCGATCTCGGCCGATGCCGCCGATAGTTCTTGCTGCGTGACCGCCGCATACTGCTTGGTGGCACCGACAAGCCCCTCATAGAAATCGACGCCGACTTTTCCTGTCGAGGTAAGCGCTGCCACGATCTCCCGCGCTTCGCCGACGGTCGCGTCCGTAGCATCAGCAGCGGCAAGGGCGATTTCATTCAGCTCGTCGACCGTCGCGGCGGTTGCCCGCCCCCGGCCCTGCAGAGCAGCCTGCAACTGCTTCTCGCCGGCGAGCCAGCTGCCATAAGAGGCGACGGCCGCAACGCCGATTGCAGCAACGGCGGTCACGGCCGCGCCCGCCGGCGTGACGAGCCCGGCGATAGAGCCGCCGAGGGCCTTGAGACCGCCGACGACGCCACCCTGCTGACCGGCGAGGATCTGGTAGATCTGGCCCAGCTGCGACGCCACGATCTGCATGGGCGGGGCGCCCATCGCCATCATCGTGAAAACGTCGTTCAGTTGATAGGACAGGTTCGCAAGATCGTGGCCGGCGAGCCGCACCCGGCCTGTCGCCTCCTGCACGCCGCGCATGGCGACAACCTGTTCAGCGAACACGGTCTTCGTGCGGGCAACGGCGTCGGCACGCTGCACCTCGGTGAGGATGCCGACCTTGGCCGCCTGATTGATCTCCTCGAGCGTCTGCCGGTACTGCCGCTGAAGCGCCGTCAGCGGCACATATTTCTCCCGCAGCCGCTGGATCTCGTCGCCGACCGCCGCAATGTCGGCGGCGCGCGCCGTCGAACCGAAATCATCCCGCACGCCGAGGCGCTGATTGATCGAGGTCTGTGCGTTCGCCGCCCGTGAGCGCGCGAGATCATCCTCCGCCTTCCGCGCGGCTACCAGCGTCGCCACATAGTGCTCGTACTCGCGGGCGAAGGCGGCGATGTCCGCCGCCCGGGCCTCCGTGCCGAAGTCGTCGCGCACCCCAAGGCGTTCGTTGATCGATGTCTGAGCGCTCGCCGCCCGTGTCCTGGCGAGATCCTGCTCGGCATTCTTCGCCGCGACCAGCTTGGCGATGTAACGGTCATACTCCTGCGCAAAGGCGGCGATGTCCGCCGCCCGGGCCTCCGTGCCGAAATCATCCCGCACGCCGAGCAGCGTAGCGTAGCGCTGCTGCGCTGCCGCGGCCTCCTCGATGGCGCGGGTTTCCTGCTGCACGCGCCGGGTGGCTTCCGCCTGCGCCTGGCTGACCACGCCCAGCTTGGCGTGCATCAGGTCGAGCGTGCGGCTGTAGTCCTCTGCGGTGAGCCGCCCCGTCTGCTTCGCCCTATCGAGACGCTGATGCTCCCGCGCGAGCGTCTGGAGCGTGCGGAACTCCTCGTCATACTTCCGACGGATCGTATCGGCGGCGCGGCCGGCATCGAGCTGTCGCTTGGTCACCGTGTCGGTGACGGTTGCCATGGTCGCCCCGGTGCGCGCGACATTGCCCTGCGCGCTCGACACCGCATTGAGATCCGCGGCGGCCTTGTCGGCACCACGGCTCTCATACTGCGTGACGACGCGCCGGATCTGCTCGACGGTGATGGCCATCGATGCCTCGTGGTCAGGAAGATGAAGAGGTGCGGGAATTCACGGCATCGTTCAGGGCCGCGCCCATGGCGGCGATCAGGCCCTGAAACCGTTCGAAACGGTCGACGTCGTCGATGCCGTAGCGCTCGGCATAGCGGTCCACCGAGGCGAAGGGGATGACGCCATGCGGCCCGCTGGAGCGGGACGAAGAGAGGGCCCAGAAGGCCCGCCACTCGAATTCAAGTACGAGGCGGCCGGCATCGTGCATCGCGGGGAGTTCGTCTTCTCGAAGGACGCGGTGGGCAATGCCGGCGTCGCTAACCTCGACGCCCTCCACCGTGGCCTCAAGGGGTACGCGGATGGCGGGAGCGTGGGGATGATGTCCGCGCTTCGCGGGATGCGAAGCGGCCTCAATGACAATGTTGTCGCTCCTCAGGTCAACGTGCAGGTGAACACCCTGCCGGGCGAGACCGCAGAGGTGACGCAGAGGCCCCGGTCGGATGGCGGCGTCGATATCCAGGTGCAGGTGCGCAAGATGGTGGAATCGGTCGTCGAAGAGCAGATTTCCGGCCGGGGCCGCATCGCCCGCTCTTTCGAGCGGGCCTACGGAGTGCGGAGGCAGACCGTCTGATGGCTTACGTCAATTGGCCGGCGGACGTGCCTCACAGGCCGGAACGCGGAAACTGGAACGTCAAGCGAGGCCGCGAGGCGCTCGCGACAGAGATGGAGGGCGGCGATACCCGTCAGCGCCGCAGGCCCGGGGACGATGTCGCATCCATGCAATGGGGCGTGGCCTTAACGCGACCCAGATGGCGGCGTTCGAAGCGTTTATCGCCACGGTCGGAGAGGGCGCCGCACGCTTCCTCATGCCCGTTTCGCTTGACGGCCAGAGCTACACGACACGCGTGATCCAGATCGTCGGCGGCGCCGGTGGCATCAGCTACAGTTCGATCGGCGCCGAGACGCTGGTTTCGTTTTCCGCGCTCGTCTTTCCCGCCAGCATGACGCCGCCCTGACATGCCCAATCCCTGGAACGCAGCATGGGAGGAGGCGGAGGCCTCCTGCCGAACCGACATCGTCGTCTATGACACGCTGGAGCTTCAGCACCCGGCCATTCAGGACGAGGAAGGCGACGCCAAACCGGCCCGCATCGTCAATGACGTCCTGGAGCGGACCTTTGGGGTCGAGGCCGGCGCGCTGTTCAACCCGGGTGCGCCCGCGGTGTTCTTTCCGTCGGCCTTCGGCGCGGCCTTCCCGGAATACGCCGAGGGTCAAATCCCCCAGTGCGAGATCACGATCGACAACGTCGCGCGCGAGCTCACCGCCTACCTCGAGGCGGCCGTTGGCTACAGCGCCGACCTGAAGGCAATCTTCCGGCAGTACAGCAGCGAGGACACGTCCGAACCGATCTATGGGCCTGTCGAGTTCATCATCCGTTCGGTGCGGGTCTCCGGCACGACGATCCGCGGCACGGCCCGGGTGTCGAACCTCGCCGACAAGAAGTTCCCGACGCGGGTCTACACCCGCAAGCGCTTCCCCGGCCTGGTGCGCTAGGCGCCGGCCATCCTTCAACATGATGGAGACTGCGATGCTCTCGCGCCGTACGATGCTGCGCACCCTTGGGCTTGGTGCGCCGGCTGCTGCAGCTGCGGCTGTGCTGCCAGACGTTCCGCTATACAGGGCGGACGCCGAGCAAATGGAACGTTCGCAGCGCCTCGTTACGGCCAGCTACATCGACGCCATTGAGGCTGAGATGGGAGACATCACGGCCGGCCGGATGATCGTCAGCGGCGTGAACAAGCCGATCGACGAAATCTCCTCGCTCGACGGAAGTCTGACCATCAGTTTCAAATCCGGCGCCTTCGACATCAGGGCCTGACCATGCCGCACGCGATCCTCATTCACGGCGAGCGTGTCCGCACCTTCGACACGCGCGAGGAATGCATCGCCGTCGCTCTCAAGCAGTGCTGGGGGCGCCTCGACGACGCCGGCACGTTCGTCCCTTCGCCTGGTACGGAGATCGTGCCCGTCGACCCGCCGGCCGGTACGGACCCGGAATGATCGACCGTTCCGCCTACCTCACGTCTCTGATCGGGCGGCCGTGGTCACGCGGGTACTCCTGCTGGCATCTGGCCGTCGAGGTCCAGCAGGCGCTTTTCGGTCGCAATCTGCCTGACGTGAGGCTGCCGGATCAGCCGTCCTGGCGATGGATGATCGATACCATCGAGGCGCACCCGGAGCGCCAGAAATGGCGCGAGACGGCAGCCGCGCAGGTCGTGGGACTGATCACGGCACCGGATGGTGCGCTGGTCGCCATGGCGCGCGCCGACCGCGTCGCTCATATCGGTGTCTGGCTCGCACCGGAGCGCCTGGTGCTCCACTGCGACGAGACGTTCGGCGTGCTGGCGGAATCCGTCGCCACGCTGCGCGCTTCAGGCTGGGGCCGCGTCCGCTTCTTCGAGCCTGCCACGGACTGAACCCATGACCGCTGTGACCGCTCTCCCGGTGCTGCACATCGCGCTGCCGGGGATCGAGCTTGCGCGCGCGATGTCCCGGCCGCGCGAGACCATTGCCAGCTTCCTTCGGCGGGTCGGCTGGAGCACCACGCTCGTGCCGACCATCTGCGTCGTTGATGGCGCGCCGGTGCTGCGCGCGGCGTGGCGCAAGACCCGGATCCGGAGGGGGATGGCGGTCGAGTTCCGGTCGATGCCGCAGGGCGGCTCGATGAGCGGGAGCTCTATCGCCGGCCTGCTCGGCGTCATTGCGCTCTCTGCCCTGGCGCCCTGGGCCACCGGCGTGCTTGCAAGTGCGCTCAGCATCACCAGCGCCATTGGCAAGGGGCTGCTGGGGGCCGCTATCCTCGCCGGCGGGAGCTTTCTCCTGTCCATGCTTCCCCGTGTCCAGTCGGGAGGCTCGCAGGACGAGGCGACGCCGATCTATTCGTGGTCGCGGCAGACCAACTCGGCCAAGCCGCTCCAGCCGGTGCCCTCTGCCTACGGCCGCACCAAGCGCATGCTCGATTATGCCGCGGTCCCCTGGTCGAGCTTTGAGGGCGGCAATCAGTTTCTCCACGTCCTGCTGTCCGAGGGCGAGGGCAAGTTCTCGCGTGAGCAGATCCTGATCGACGACACCGTGCTCTGGAACAGCACGACGGGCATCAACCCTAACTTCAGCGGCGTCACCATCGACTTCTACGATCCTGGTCAGGAGATCACGGCGTTCCCGATCAACGTCGAGACATCCACCGAGGTCGATGGGCAGGAACTGGCCTATCCGGCGTGGACCGGCGGATTCGTGGTCAACAGCGCCGGCTCGACAGCAACCCGCCTCGTCGTCGACATCGTCATGCCGAGCTGCGGCAAGACCAACGATGAGGGCATCCTGACACCTCATGCCGTTGCCGTGATGTCGGAGTACCGGCCGGTCGACAATACCGGCAACCCGACGGGCGACGGATCGTGGTCGACACTCGCCTTCGGTGGCGGCGCGTTCTGTTCGAAATCTCCGGTGCGCTTCAGCCTGACCGGGGACGTTCCGCCGGGACGTTATGCCGTGCGGGCGCGCCGCACGACGCCCTCGTCGACTGATGGTACCGTTCAGGACGACCTGACTTGGGCCGGCCTTCGCGCCTTCATCACCGGGCCGAAGGCGTTCCCCGTCTCCACCATCGCGATCCGGGCGAGGGCGACGGATCAGTTTTCCGGCGATGCGGCTAGCCAGCTTTCCGTGGTCGAGACCCGCATCCTGCCGGTATGGGATGGCGCCGCGTGGGTGGATCTGCCGACCCGCTCGCCGGCCTGGGCCGCACTCGATATCGCGACCAATGCCGACTATGGCGGGCGCCTGCCTCTTACGCGCGTGGACTTTCAGGCCTTCGTCGACCTCGCGGCGCTGAGCGCCAGCCGGGGCGACACCTTCGACTACGATTTCACGTCGACGCAGCCGGTCACGGACGCCCTGGATATCGCTCTCGCCACTTGCCGCACCAAGCACAAATGGCTCGGGGGCGCCCTTTCGTTGGTGCGCGACCAGTGGTCCTCGATCCCCTCGATGATGCTGACGGATAGCGAGATCGTCCGTGGCTCCATGGAGATCGAGTACCTGATGAAGCCGACCGAGGCTTCGCAGTGCGTCGTGCTCGAATACATCGACGAGAGTACGTGGAGCATCGAGGAGGCGGTTGCTCCGCGCGATGCCACCGAGGAGCAGATCGCCGATGCCACGCGGCTCCAACTGCCCGGCATCGGCAATCGCACGCAGGCGCAGCGCGAGGCGGAGTTCCTTCTCCGGCAGAACCTCTTCCGCCGACGGACGGTGACGCTGGAGACCGAACACGATGGCCGCATGCTGTCGCTCGGCTCCGCCGTTCTCCTGCAATCCAACCTTCCTCAGCAATGGGGACAGTCCGGCAAGGTAGTCCGCAATGTAGGGCTCGGGCTGTTTCTGGATCGGCCGGCGACGTGGTCGGGCGGGCAACACTGGATTTCGCTTCGGGACGCACGCGGTCGGGAGTTCGGCCCGATCAAGTGCAGTATGGGACTGAACGCCAGCATTGCCGTGCTGGACAGCGTCGATCTGGCAGCCGTCGAGGTCGCGCAGGGGCTGGATCTCGCTGACGTGCTGGTGCCCAGCCCGGGCGGCGCGCTGCCGAGTTATGCGCTGGGTCTCGGGACGACCTGGCGGCAGCGCTGCGTCGTCTCCCGGGGCTCGCCGTCCGGTGACCGCGTCCAGCTGGAATTCTTCGTCGACGACGTGCGCGTCCATGATGAGGATCACACGGCGCCGCCTCCGCTGCCGGACGGATCGGCTCTGAGCAACCAGGCGCAGCTCGTCGTCGCCGGCCTGAGCGCCCGCTTCATCGCCAATGAAATCCCACGGCGCGTCGAGGCAACGTGGTTCCCAGCCGTGGGCGCGATCTCCTATCTCGCCCGGGTATCCTATGACGGCGGCGAGAGCTGGGTACCGCTGCCGGAAACCCGCGATCCGACGCTATCGGCTGTGGTTGACCCCTATGCGCTGCGTCTCTCGGTAGCGGCCGTGTCTGCGAGCGGGAAGAGGGGGCAGTGGACTTACATCGACCTCGCCCAGCCCTCCATCAGCAACGACAACGTGCGGGTGATGGTCGATAATTTCGAGGTCGGCCTGCACCAGTACGTCGTCCGCCACAACAGCGATGCGCTCAGCCGGGTCGAGGCTATCGAGGAGTGGATGGCCGAGCTCGTCGTCGAGCAGGACGCCCAGAACTACAGCGACAAGCAGCGCTGGGATTTCGAGCTTCGGTCGAGCGCCGAGCGTGTGACCGCCTCCTATACGCAGGCGATCACCGTGGCGACGGGACCGGGCTCGGCGCTGGCGCAGTCGATCACCAATCTGCAGGCGCAGGTGGACGACTTCGAGACCAATCTGTCCGTCCGCTGGGTAACGGCGGCCTCGCTGCCCTCCGGCGCCATGGCGGCCTATGAGATCGTCGCCAAGGCCAGCAGCGCGGTAAACACGTCGCGGGCGGCAGTGCTGGTCGCTGCCTACGCCGACGGCGCCGGCGGGGCCTATTCGGTCTTCGAGGCCGAAGCGGACCTCTTCGTGCTGACGCGGCGCGTGAACGGCCAGAGGGTCACGCCGTTCGTCGTCAATGCGACCGGCATCTTCGTCAGCGGAAACATGTATCTCGACGGCTCGATCACGGCCGCGAAGCTCAACATCGGCACGCTCTCGGCGATCACCGGCAATATGGGGACGCTGACTGCCGGGCGGATTCTTAGCCCAGACGGGAAGATCGACTTCAACCTCAACGACGGCTATCTGGATTTCTGGTCCTGATGGCCTCTCATTTTTCCATCTTTCGCGATCCTAGCGGGCTCGTTCGCTTCCGCTCCTGCCTGCCCCCGTACAATCCGAAAGATCTGAATCTCGACGCGCGTCTCGTTACCTTCGACAGCACATGGACCAGCTCCATGCGGCTGCTCACCAACGACGTGGTTCCGGGCTCCTCGCTCTCCACGCGGACGCTGACCTACACCGGTTTCGGCACGACGCCCGGCGACGGCACGCGCACGGTGCGGGTGCTACCGCTGGCGGGCGCCAACGGCCCCGGCCGGCCGACGCTCGCCTGGATGCGGAACAATGGCGGCACGCTGACCTATCATGCCGCCAATGCCGATGTGTCGACGCCCGGCACCACGATGAACTACGCCCGCGGCTATGGCGTCTGCGGCGTCACGCTGGTGGACAACGAGATCCAGTTCTCGCCGTCGCGGGCGAGCATGGACTACGCCTACTTCGTGTTCGGGGTGAGCCCGACGTCGGCGGAGGCCGGCGGAAGCAATGGCGGACGGAGTGGTCTGCATCCGCTTTACGGGCGAGGACTCTTCTTCTCGCGGCCCGGCTTCAACCATCTGACCTGTACGCTCGACGACATGATGCTGTCGACGCGCCGCAACCACTTCCAGATCGAGGAGACGGGGGCAGCGTTCCCCCAAACCTATGGCGGGGGCGGGACGACCTTCGGCACCAGCAAGGTGAACGGCGATCCGTTCCCGATCCTGCTGGGTGGCGCTACGCTACGCAATTGCGGGATCGTGACGCTGAAGAAGTCCTATCCGCATTATCCGCCGGTGATCGCCTATTCGATGGGGACGGGGCACCAGCAGGCGCCCAGCATCTTCTGGTTGTCGGCCAACCAATTGCTCATCGCCGGCATGCCGGATGGCACGACGGGCATCCGCTATGCCGTCGTCGCCAGCGACCCGGCCTATCAGCCCGGCATCGACACATCGAGCGTGTCCCGCATCCGCTTCTGGCGCGGTCAAGAAGCCTTGGTCTCCAAGCACAACATCAGTTGGTTCAATGCCGGGGCTAACGATTTCCTGTTCCGGTCGAGCCGCATCTCGCCGCGCTTCGCCGACTTCGGGTCGATCCTCACCGGCGGCATCTCCGGGATGTACGGTCTGCCGGCGGGCGGCATCCCGCCGGACGGCGCCGGATCGCCCTTCGGCTTCTTCCTCGTGCAAGACCAAGGTCAATGGTGGTGCGGGGCCGGCTTCGTGCACATGCAGGACGTCGTGACCGCCACAGGCACCTACTACAACACGCGGTTCCGCGCCGCGATCGTCGACCGCACCCGGTACTGGTGGTTCCGCGACGCCGCGTGGACCGGAAGCATGTTCGGCTGGCTGGCCGCCATGAACCTCAGCGACTTCTAGGACACCCCACATGGCTGATTATTACAACACCGGCACGGTGAGCGTGGCGGCGGATGGCATCACCGTGACCGGCGCCGGCACCTTCTGGGAGCCGATCATCCGCGATGGCGACACGATGGAGGTTGCGGGACAGCGGGTGACCGTCGGCGTGGTGGTGGGCAATACCGCCCTCGTGCTGGCCTCGCCGGTTGCCGGCGCCCCGATCAGCGGCGCCGCCTATGCGATCCGCTTCGACGCGCCGACGCGCTTCAAGAACGTCACCCTGCTCTCGCAGGTGCGCTCGATGCTCGACCAGATCGGGATATTCGAGAAGGCCCGCCCGAACTACGAGGTCCAGTCGCTCGGCACCAACGCGCCGCCTGGCGCGCCGGTGACCGGCGATCTCTACGTCGTCGGCACCGCGCCGACCGGGGCATGGGCGGGGCAGGCGAACAACTTGGCGCAATGGACCGGCTCGGCCTGGCTGATCACCGCCCCGCAGCGGGGCACGACGGTGGTGAGCGTCGCGACTGGCAAGACCTATATCTGGTCGGGAGGCGCGTGGGGTGTCTATGTGCCGCCGTCCCCCTTTATTGAGGGGCTGATGGACGACGCCGATGCTGCTGCTGCGCGTGCCACGCTGGGGGCTTGGGAGGATCGAGGTTACGTGCCGGTGCAGCAGGGCACCGGCATAGATCAGAGCGGCAACCTCATAAAAATCGGCCTCAAAACCGGGAACAAGATCGGGATAACTGTCGATACCACCAATTTCGGCAATCTAGCCCGTGAAGGCGCAGCAGAGTTCACCGGCACCCCCACCGCTCCCACTGCTGCCGCAGCTACCAATACGACGCAGATCGCCACCACAGCCTTTGTTTGGGCGTGGGCAAATGCCAGCGTGCGAGAATCTAGCACCGGGATGCTGAAAGGGCCCGGCTTCCGGGACACCGGAAGTGGATATGGTGGTCACCTTAGACTTCAAATGTCCAATAAGCTGAGCTTTCATTGGAACAATGGCTTTTACTACAACGTCGACGACAATTCGTGGGTGCTGATCAATTCGTCGCCGTCTGACGGAAATCTGAAGAAGGACGTTTCCGACCTCCACGGTGCGCTCGCTAAGGTGCGGGCTCTTGAGCCGAAGGAATTCGAGTTTGTCGCCGACCTTCCGATTGCACACACGCTAGGCCGCCATCCTGGTCTGATCGCCCAGAACGTGCAGACGGTGCTTCCTTCGGCGATCGAGGAATCCACCTTGCCGGAGAGCGAGGACAGCTACCTTCGATATGCGCAGGATGCCGACAAGCAGCTTATCGCCCTGCTCATCGGAGCGGTGAAGGAACTCGCGGCGCGCGTCGAGCAGCTTGAGGGCGCGTGACGGCGGCGCGGCCATCGAGGCTGTGCCGCCTCGGCGCCAAGCAGGCGATCGATCTTGCGGAAGATGAAGCCGCCGCACGGGCTGCGGCCGAGGTGGTGTGGCCGGGGTGAGAGACTGGCCGGGCCAACGGGCGGGTCAACCTGGCCCGCTTCTCTGCTCCAACGGGATTGCGGGGGAGGATCTCTGTCCCGCTGGCGCGTCGACGGGCATCGACGTGAAGCGAACGCCATATCATCCTGATGGTTCCCATCGGCGGGAAGCGCAGGAGCGCTGACGGGCCGGATGGCGGCGCGGCCATCAATGCCGTGTCGCCTCACTTCATCCAGACCGCCCACCACGGGGCATAACAGCCAAGCGGGGGCAGGAACTTCGAATGCTGCGGTTTCGATTGGCAATCAGCCCGACCGGACACGCTGTATCCCCGTGACACCATGCAGGCAGACACAGCGTCATATGGGTCTCCGGGCTGCCACGCCACCTGTTGCGCGCAACCGAATACGTCGCCTTCGCGCATCTGGTCGTAGATCAGTAAACCGGTGAAGAAGGCATAGAAGGCTGCGACGATGAGGATCGGCGCACACAGCACGACGACGATGATTGTCTTGAGGGTCACCCCGTCGCCTTTCATCGCAGAGTTACGTTGGGTTCGGCTGAACCCTACCTCGCAACCGTCGGCATGGCCATGGGAGGCACAAGCGGAGCTGACGGGCCGGGTGGCGGTGCATGGCGGGCTGCCACCCGGCCCGTCCCATCCGCCGCAGTGCCACAGGAACGGCGGATAGCCTCAAGAATTGCTTTGACGGGCCGGACGGTCCAGCCCCCGCAACCGCTTTCCGCCCGGCCCGGCCCCGGCGCGGTGCTGGCGGGCATGCGCCGAGACCGGCGCATCATACCCACGACGTACGACACGCGATTGAACGTGCCCGACCCATCCGCCGCCGCCCTCTGAGGCGGCTTTTTTATTGCCCGCAGATCTGGAGACTGCCATGACCGCGTCGAGCTTCGACGAGGCGCTCAAGCGCGTGCTCGTGCATGAGGGTGGCTACGCGAACCACCCTGCCGACCCCGGCGGCGCGACCAACAGGGGGGTAACCCAGCGCGTCTATGACGGCTGGCGCCGGCGCAAGGGACAGAAAACCCGCAGCGTGCGCAGCATCACCGCCACCGAGGTCGCGGCGATCTACCGCCAGCAATATTGGGACGCGGTGCGCGCCGACGACATGCCGCCGGGCGTCGACTATGTGGTCTTCGACGGTGCGGTGAATTCCGGCCCCGCGCAGGCGGTGAAGTGGCTGCAGCGCGCCCTCGGCGTCGTCGCGGATGGCACGGTCGGTGCGGTGACGCTGGCGGCGCTGGAGAAGCATCCCGACCACGACGCCCTGATCGCCGACATGATGTCCCGCCGCCTCGCCATGCTGAAGGGGCTTCGGACGTGGAAGACCTTCGGCAAGGGCTGGTCCAGCCGCGTGGCGAACGTGCTCGCGCATGGGCAGGCGGCGGCGATGGGCAGCGTCGGCCCCGATCCGGTGTGGACGAAGCAAGGCGCGGCGCGCGCCCCCGTCGACGACATCGCCAAGCCGGCGGTGCCGATCGGCGGTTCGGCCGGCGCCGTGGCTGGCGGCGGCGGTGTCGCCATCCTGATCGACGAGGCCAAGAAGGCGGTCGAGCCGCTTGTCGGCGACGGGGGCTGGATCGACACAGTCTTCGCCGGCCTCGTCACCGCCGGCCTCGTCGTCGCGGTCGGTGGCGTAGCCTATGGCATCTGGGCGTCGCGCCGCAACAAATCGGTGGCGGCGATCCTCGGTGGCGAGGCGCGGGCCGACCTGCGCGAGCTCGCCGGAGCCGCGGCATGAGCTGGCTGCTCGGCCTGATCCTCGACCACACGCCGTGGTGGCTGTGGCTCGCCGTCGGTCTCGGCATCCTCGCCGCCACCTATCAGGTCTGGCGGCCTTTCTGGTTGCTGCTGCCGTCTCCCATCAAGACCGCCCTGGCCGCGCTCGTCGCGGCCGGGCTCGCCTATCTCGCCGGCCGCAACAAGGGCGCGGCCGGCGCCCTCCAGCGCGCGCAGGAACAGGAGCAGGCCCGTGCCGACGATATTCGTGAGAAAGGCGCTCGCGCTCGCGAGCGCGCTGACCGTGACGCTGTTTCTGGGCGGCTGCGCGACGACGACGGCTGGAAGCGGCGCGACGGGTAGGGCGGCCTGCGACGTGTTCCGGCCGATCACCTGGTCGGGAGCCGACACCGATCCGACAATCCGGCAAGTGAAGGGGCACAACGCGGTCGGCCGCGCGGTGTGCGGGTGGCACTGATGGCGGACCTCCCTCCCGAGCCCGCGCTGATGGGGCTGAAGTTTGCGCATCTCGCCGCCGGCTTTATCGGCGGGCTCGCCCGATCGCTCACTCGCCCCGGCGGCTCGCTCGCGCGGCATGTCGGCACCGCGATGGTCGGCACGGCCGTCGCCGGCTACGGCACGCCGGTGGGGGCCGTCTTCGCCGCCCGCTGGCTGGCCGATCCGGGCCTCTCCGTGGCCTCCATCGAGGGGATCGTGGGTTTCGTGCTCGGCCTGACCGGGATGTCGCTATGCGAGGCGGCCATACGCTGGGTGAAGATCTGGCGCGACGGCCCGCCGCCGAGCTTCAAACCGCCCTCGACATGAGCGGCTTGAGCAGCGATGAGCGCGACCGGATAGCGCGCCTCGGCGGGGTGCTGCTGCCCTCCGCCGATGGCGTACACGCCGTGCTCGATCTCAAGACGGGCATGCTGCTCGTCAACGAGCGGCACCATCACGCGCACGGCCAGATCGAGGATGTGGAGCGATGGGCAGCGACGCTCATCGCCGCCTGCTGGGAGGCGCGGAGAGCGGCGGCCGCGCGCGTATCTGACGTTCCTCGCGGAATGCCGGGATAGACCGCAGGGCGAAGCTCGCCAACTGCTCTTCCCCCTCGATGCCCTGCTGCGAGCCTTCGAGGATCGCTGATGCGAGGAGGGTCCTCAGACCTTCTTTCACGGAAAGCTGTTCGCCGGCACGCCGGCAGGCTCGCTCAAGCGCCTGGTCGAGGACCTCGACGGCTTCGGGCTCGTAACCATCGTTCACCATAGCCGCACCTCCTCGTTGCCGGCCGACTATAGGCCGGATCGGAGGGTGACGGGTGTGGCGGGGTACCAGCCTAAACACATTCGCGCGTGCCGCGCGGATAGCGCCGGGGCTTCATCCCGGCATCTGCGGCGAGGCCCTTCCCCGGCCGCTCGTCGACATTCACGACTTGCCCCGCTCTCCCTTATCCGGGAGGGCGGGGCTTTTTTCGTTGTCGCTACGCCTGCGCTTATCGTGCCGTATTCCGACTGCGCGATGCCGCCGACCGTAATATCTCGTCGAAGAGTTGAGGGTCGTATTGCTTAAGGAGTCCCGTCTTCGGAGGTCGTGGCGGGTTCTGTAGATCGGAAACCTTCCGGAATGTGACAATGTCGTCCATCCCTCTGACGAGATCTGATGTTCCGTCGCAGTCAAACACATGGACGGGAATATTATTTATTTCAAAATCGAGAATGCATGTCGATAATGTCGTGATTCCGTATGACGAATGTGCAATTATGTCTTCAGTAGAGTGAATTCCGTCAAAATATATATCCTTATGCATTCCGTATAATAGGCAATTCCGAGGGCGGCGTGTTATGATGATGCTTGCATATCTTTCGTCGTTATTCTCAGCTGGATGTGGGCACCATATAAATAATTCATCGTTTCTTGCTTCAATATGTTCTATTATGGTTCTAAAAAGCTGTCTCCGGTCTTCGCTTGAATATAGATACCAGTTCGTGTTCGTTATGATGACGTTGTATTTTGGTATTACAAGGTCGCGCCGTCGCGTACTGTCGGGCATGTATCTAGGGTAGCCGATTCCATCGGCTCCGTTCCAGCAGACGTGGGTGTCGGCAAAGGAGGGGATTATGTCCCCAATTCCGTTGCTGCTGGATGCGATATCTATAATTCGAGTGGTGTCGACCATATTGCGTCCCGGCTGGAACAGGCCGTGAGGGACGTCAACGATGGGTATTCGTAGGTTCTGCGCTCTTTCAATAAGTCCGTGTATTTCCGGTGGCAGCGAGCGGTGTCGAAATGAGAAACTCGTCACGATGCGTGAGAAGCGCTCAAGTATAGTTTCAACATCTAAGGCATGACGGATAAAATGAAGTTTCGGAAATTCGGCGGATATCACCTCAAGGTCATCTGTATCGAAATACACATAGCTGTCAAATGAGGACTGAAGCGCCATCTGCGTGACGATATTCAGTTGACCGATTCCATATGGCATATATAAAACGCAGAAGTCATCTTTTGTCGATGCTGCGGTAAATGCACGGATAGGCGCAGGCTTCATAGGGAGTATTCCTCCATCGCCGTCTGGAAGGCACGAAGCCCAAGCCTCGTGCTCATGGCCGGCTCATTTTTCAGAGTCTGCAGGGTATTGATCCAATCTTGTCCCGATGAGCAGAGCCAGCCATTTACCCCGTGCTGAATAGTCCGCTGGAACTCTTCCACAGGGCTGGCGATGACAGGCACCCCCTGACTTGCCGCCTCGATGAATTTTATATTCGACTTGGCATCGTTGAATTCGGTCGCCTCTAGAGGGACAAGAAGGGCGTCGTGTTTCGACAGCTCGGTGAGCATGTCGCCAAATGACAGCATTCCAATTTGTCGCGTTTCTCGGCAGTAAGGCTGAAATGCGCGAAGCATTGCGGATGTCGTGCCAAGAAATGTTAATTCAACAGTATTGATATTTGATTGTACGAATTTAAGAAGTGGGCCGGATACGACAGAAAAATCGCGAACATGGGTGGCAGTGCCTGATGCATATATAAGACGAATGGTCTCGCTATTGTGTTTTGACCTAATTTCGCTCTCGTTGGCGAAGAGGCGACGGGGCAGCTTGTTCTCCCGAAGCGAGACGGGGAGGCCGTAAGTGTCGAGATATGATTTTAACGTCGGTGTCGAGCAGGTAATGTAGTCGGCCCAGGCGAGGGCTGCGCTGTCTTTCTCCAGCTGCCGTTTTGTGTGGTCGAACCCGCGAACGCCGGAGCGAACCGAGCCTTTTGACATGCTGTACTCTGGAAACAAGATGTCGTCGTAATCGGCCCCCACTGGTATCCCGATGTTCCGGCAGAGGGTCATAAGGTAGCGAGTGCGGGGGGTGATGTCCGGTCTCAGGAATGAGGCTGTTTCGCAGCTGAAGAGGGCCAGCAGCGTGTCTTCGAAGCTGTCTTCCGCAGACAGGGCAACGGCTTCCACGTTGGCATCTGCATGAAATTGGCAGCGGTATTGAAATGAGGCGTTGCTCCGCTTGCCGCCGAAGATATGCGCTAGTCGAAGATAATTGGTATCTGGAGAATAATTTTTAGCAGAAGAAATGATAAGCGCGTCGGGGATAGAGCCTTCTTTGTAGCCATGCTTTATAAAATGATATAGCGGACAAATATTCGTAGAGGCAACGTCAGGACGTATGTCATAATACTCGACTTCGTTGAGAAGGCAATGACGTATGTAGTTCGTTGAAAGGTGCGATTTTAAGTTGTGTAATTGTTGTAAAAATTTGGATGACCATTCTTTAGTCGGGTGCGTTGGGTGTTTGTAGAGGCGGCCTTCGTCTCGTCCATAAAGGGCGAAGTGCTCCAAAGGATTCATTCCGCTATCGGCAACGTCTTTGTGCAGTGCAAGATAAGCCTGTGGATCAAAGTCGTCCGGTATCATCGAGTGAAAGGGGCGATGCTTGGCGTCGCTTTCATGAGGCGTGTCGGCTTGATCCATCATGTTGTTCTCTTCGTCACACCTCATCAGAGCTGTCCCAGCAAGCCCTGCATGCGCGTTTATCGATAGTTACAGTGTTATTATGATAATGTGAATTTGTGGAGCGGGTGTCTAGTCGCGAATTTCGTCACTGCTTCCGTGGGGGGGCGGTGATCGACGGCTGACGAAGAGGCGATGTTTCTTCTGGCCGGACGTTCCGCGACGAACGTTGACATTGCCGCCGGAGCGGCTGGCACGTCACCGAGTGGGACGCCTTCTGGGCGCTCGACCTCGACCGGCTGAAGACGCTGCTGCGCCGCCCGATCGTGGTTGACCTGCGCAACATCTATCCCCCAGCCGACCTCATCGGCCGCGGCTTCAAATATGTCGGCGTGGGATATCGTTGAGAGGCGTCTGCGAATTTGGGAATTCGTAACTCCAACACAATGAGCGCGCGATACCCCAGTCGACGGAAGTGTTGTTTCCGACTTGTCGTGCCGCCAGTGCCGTGCTCCGAGGCCGCAAGAGGCTCGACCGGCCGCTCGTCGGCATTCACGACTTGCCCCGCTCTCCCTTATCCGGGAGGGCGGGGCCTTCTTGTTTTCGGACCGCATGAAACCGCTGGCGTTCGGCTGCGTTATGTTGCCCATGAACTATGTGCGGATGGACACGGTGCATGTCTGGCAGCGCGACGCGACGCGGCGTTCCCTCCGCGACGTCGCCAGCGCGGCGACCTTCCTGCTGATGAATTGGCCCCGGGCGTTCATGGACACCGATGCGCATCGTGCCGCGCAACTTGCTGCCCTTTATGCTCTGGACGGCCATATCGCAGCGGTATCCTTCCGCGCTGCCTTCATCGCAGCGGCGGAGGAGGCGGGTGTCCTGGTGGAAGAGGTTCTGTCAGACCGCGCGTAAGCCACCCTTGCCAGGCATCCCGCTTGATGTTCCCTTACGGAAAACGAAAACACGTCAGGAGGGAACACCATGGCCTTTGAAGTCGTTGCAGCGCTCGTGTGTATCGCCATCGTGCTAATCATGTTTCTCGTCGCCTTGCCAGGCAAGGATCGAAAGGTCCGAGGCTTTCTCGCCAGCGAGGCGCGGCAGGCCATCTTTACGCTGGTCCTGCTCACCTTCATTTTCGCCGGGACATTCCTGACGATAGACGCGATGAGCTTGCTGTTCTGAGGCTTGGAGGTGCCGGCCGTCAGCGCTGGCCAAGCGGCGACGGGCGGATCGCCTTTATGATCTTCTCCACGTCGCTGTAGCCGGCGTGGACCAAAACGCCGCCCTCGGCCGGGAAAATATCCGCAGTGAAAGATATGCGCACGGCTTCGACCTGCTTCTTCAGCAGGTCGGCATCGCCTGGTAGGAAAGCTGTGTGGCCGGTCCAGAAGCGCTCGCCATCTGGCATCGGCTCGGGCGCGGGCCGAAGCTTGCCATCGGGCCTGATGAATTTCCGGATGACGATCTCGTAGGACTGCATGGCGCGCCATGTGCGCGATTCCCGGAGGTAAGTCCATTGGGCGTCAGGGCTCGTGCCGCAACCTAGCAATGAGGGCGCGAGTCCCCCGTCGACGGAAGTGTTCTCCCTGGCTTCCCATACAGCCAGCCTTGTCCAAAGGCATCGTTGCGCAATTGCAGGATGTAGGCTGCCTGCTCCTCGGTCTCTACGCCCTCGACAATCAGATCGAGCCCGAGCCTGTCGGAAATCGCGCAGATGTTTTCGACGATGGCTGAGCAAACGGCTTCCTTCCCGATGGCCTGCGTGAACATCTTGTCCATCTTGATGCCGCTGATCGGAAGGCTGGCGAGGTAAGCCAGGTTGGAATAGCCGGTGCCGAAGTCGTCTATGAAGAAGCGATGGCCGCTCCGCTGGAAGGCCTTCATCGCTTCGACCAGCTTTTCGCGCCTGGCCGTAGAGCGCTCGGTGATCTCAAGTACGATTTGATCCGGGTTCAGTCCGTTGCGCGCGATCTCGTCGTTCAGATAAGGAACGAGTGCTGCATCAAGAACGTCCAGCACGGAAAGGTTGATCGACAGATCGAAATCACGCCGAGCCAACAGCTCGTCGCGCATGTCGGCCAGCGCTCGCCGGATGACGAGACGGGCGACCTCACAGACGAGGCCGGCATCTTCCGCGGCCTTGATGAATACCTCCGGGGAGATCGGCTCGCCAGCCTCATCAGACAGGCGTGCAAGGGCCTCCACGCCCACGACATGCTTGTCCCTCATTCGCACGATAGGCTGGTAGACGACCGACAAACTTCCGTCGGCAAGGGCCCGCTTTACCTGTTGCGACAGGGACAGTCGCCTGCGGCGATACCAGAGCGCGGCCCATCCAAATGCTCCCCCTGACAGTGCGCCCATGCCTGTCGCCGCGAGCAGCGGGACGATTGGCTGTCCCAGGAGGTCGGCATTTGAAGCGCCCGCGACAACACAGATGTCCAGGTCGTTCGAGCAGCGCGAAAGGATACGCTGGGGCGACAGATGAAACCATTCAGTCTGTGTGGCGTCTCCCTCCGCAAGAGGCTTCGTGTCGCCAAACCTGCGATAGACATGTTGCCCGTCACGCGTGAGAACGAGGGCGCTCAGGTCTGAGGCCGGTCGTTCGTATATTTGAAAGGCAATCGGCGCCGTAAAGACAATGGCGGTGTCGCGGACGACCATGTCCACCTTGATGCCGTAGCCGCCGATATCTTCCGCATTTGCCCAAAGAAAGTCGCCGTCTCTTTGCTCTCGATTTGGAGGGGGGAGGGGCTGGGCAGCGGGTAGGATGCCCCACAGAGCGGTGCACAGAATACGGCCATCCTCGACGCGGCCGACGTCACGCAAATGTTCCGTTCGAAAGGCCAGGAACCGCAGACGCTCAAGGTCGCTTTCGGTGCAGATCGATTGTGTCGAATGCGCTATTTTCCCTAGCGTATCGCGGCTTTCCTGAGCAACGTTGACAGAATATGTAAGAAGTGTTGACGTATATTCGCTGAGGCGGGCGTCGGCAGTGGAAATCATGACGAACTGGCCAATGAGAAGGCTTCCCAAAATACCGACGCTGACCGCCGCAATTATGAATACCCAATCTCTCGTTTGTCCCATACTTGATCTGGCCTGAAACAGAGGGAACGGTATTGGATTAAACGTTCTGGGAAGGTGGACGTCCAGCCCCTATGGCCGGCATGTCTCCAATCCTGTCGAGGCAGTCGGTAATTCTCTCGCCCTGGCTGGCCGTCGGCCAGACTATCGAATCCGCTCACCTGAAATCGGGTGTTTCCTGTGAAAGAAAGTCAGTCATCTGGTGCGCAGCGAGCGTTCCTTACCGCGTCGGACCTTCACCAGATGCTGGATGCCATGCCCATTCCACTCTCTTGGGCGACCATCCCCTCGGGAGAAATCGTCTTCTGCAACCGCGCCTTTGTTCGATACTTCGGCTACAGCGCCAGCGAGTTGTCGACCGTCGATAACTGGATAGATTCCTTCTACATCTACGAATCCGAACGCGCCGTGGCTCGCTCGAGCTGGAAGGAACGCTGGCTTGCGGCCAGCTCCGGTGTCGATGAGATCGATGACATCGAGCTTCACATTCGTTGCTCCGACGGGAAGGTCGTGACCGCGCTCCACCGCGGAATCATTCTGCACGAGCTCGGCATCGGCATTGCGATTTTCGAGGACATCACGGCGCGCAAGATCGCGGAGGAGCGAGCGCGGCATATTGCGCTCGAGGACGCGCTGACCGGATTGCGGAATCGGCGAGCGTTACAGGCGCAATGGGACACAGAGCATCTCGTTTCAGATGACGCTGCGCGTTCCCGGGCAGCATTGCTCCTGCTCGACATCGACGGTTTCAAGCAGATCAATGATCGCTACGGTCACAATGTCGGCGATGAAGTGCTTGTGGGCTTTGCCGATCGCCTGAGAGAAGGCGTCCGGAACGACTGTATCTATCGCTATGGCGGCGACGAATTCGTCATTTACGCGTCCAAGCTGAAGGATGCCGAGATCTTCGTCTCCTCCGTGTGCGAGCGTATCCTGTCGCTGATGCGGCCTCCCATTCAGTCGACCAGCGGTCCGATAGACGTGCGCTGCACGATCGGCGCGAGCGTCTTTCCCGAGAATGCCACCGAACTGAAGGGGCTCATCGAGAGGGCGGATGAAGCACTCTATCGGCGGAAGAGGATAAGGAAGGGAACGTGGGGCCTGTACGGCCAGGATTAGTCCTCTGGGAGCAGATGCTTAAGGTGGCCACACCCGGTCCGTCCTCTCAGTTATGCTGCCGAGCCCCGGCCGCCTGAGACTTGACGGGCTGATCGAGAGGTTTCCTGACCAGCCCAGCCAACGTTCTTTTATGCCGCGAGGGCGACACGTCGCGCTGGCTCAAGCGGTCAGATGTTGCCGATCATCTCGTAGCAATTGCCGACAGGCCGGATCATCTCAATGTCCGTCAGGCGGCGAAGGCTTTGCAAGATCGCCCTTTCCTTGAAGCCAGCCTGTTCGGCGATGCGATACAGCTCGATGTCGGTCTCGACGCCCACCTTGGACAGATGATCGAGAATGCACGCGACGACGAGCGCCTGCTCACCTTCGTAATCCGACATGTCGATCCCCACCACACCGAGGTTGATAGATAAACGACCGGCACAACCGTGGCGTAGGTGATCGCACGTAGCCGGGCTGACACGGTCGGGCGCGACCGAAATCGCGCAACTCGCGGCCGGCCCTAAGGCCACTCACCAGCAGTCCAATCTCGCATATCGCTCGGGCGTGATCCTCGATTTTGTTCATGGGACAACGTAGCAAGGTCGGCGGACCCGCCGCTTCCTTTTTGCGGAGAGAGGGGGCCATGCCGAACGAACTGGATGGGCTGCACAGCGTTGAATCGCGAGCCCGCAACCGGAATTTTCGTCGGAGATAGGTTGCGGCGCGCGCGATCACTCAACGAGAGCTTGCGAACGGAGTGGGGCGATCTAAAATCCCTTTCATGTCGGTCGCACCCGCCGTGAACCAGCGTGAAAATGAACCTCATGAGTGGGGAGCACCGCTCTATGCCGTCGCACTCGGCATAGCTGTGTGTTCCTGGGCGCTTCTCGGCATCGTTACGCGGCCGGCCGGGCAGCTCGCGGCATTCTGGCCTGCCAATGCTCTGCTGCTGGGCCTGCTCGTCAGGTATCCCGCCTTCGCGACATGGCAGGGTTGGTGCGCGGCAATTCCCGGCTATCTCGTGGCGGATCTTCTCACCGGGGGCAGTTTTCTGCTGACCCTCTACCTGACTGGAGCAAATCTGGCCGGCGTCGCGACCGGCTACATCCTGTTTCAGCGGGTGTCAGAGCAGGACCGTCGGCTAACACGACCGTTCTCCGTGCTCTACCTCATCGTGATCGTCGTGTTGGCCTCAGCGATGGCCGGTTTCGTTGGCGCACTGATCGACCCGATCGTTTTCGGGAGATCCGCGCTGGGCGGGTGGGCATTCTGGTTCGTCACGGAGATGGTGAACTATGTTGCGTTCCTGCCGCTCATGCTGACGCTGCCCTTGGATTTCAAATGGAACGGGGGCGGCGTACGGAAAGCCCGTTTGCGGCCGATCTTTACGATCCAAAGAGCCGCCAGACTGTTGCCGGGCACCGCGGTTCTACTCTCAGCAATTGCCTCCCTGCTCCTGCCAGGCCCCGGCTCCGTCGCCTTTCCGGTTCCGGCTTTGCTTTGGTGTGCCGTCACCTACGGCCTGTTCGCCAATGCGGTGCTCGCCTTCCTCTTCTGCGCATGGACACTGCTGGCGATTTCGACCGGCTATCTGCATGTCGCCGTGGACATCGGCAGCCGCGAAGATCTGCTTTCCCTCCGCGCAGGTGTCACGCTCGTAGCCTTGGCTCCGCTGGTCGTCGCGACCGTGATGGCATCGCGCAATGAACTGGTCGCTCGACTCCAGAGGCTCGCAACTCATGACTATCTCACGGGTCTGCTGAACCGGACTGGATTTTACACCCATGTGCAGGACACCCTGCCGCGGCTCGCCCGGAGCAAACTCCCGGTCGCGATCCTGATGATCGATATCGATCACTTCAAGATGATAAACGATCGGCACAGCCACGCCGCCGGAGATCTCGTACTGGCGGCGGTCGCCCAAGCCATGAGGTCAAGCGTGCGGACAGGCGATGCCTTGGGACGGCTCGGTGGGGAGGAGTTCTGTGTTTTCCTTGAAGATGTAGCGGACGGGTCGCCGGAGGCCATGGCCGCCCGCATTTGCGACACAGTCTCGGCCACGCGGGTGACGCTCCCAGACGGAACCGAAATCGCCACGACCGTAAGCGTTGGAGTCGCCCTCGCCAACGAAGCTCCGACGGATATTTCGGGGCTGGTCGCGGGTGCAGACATCGCGCTCTACAGGGCGAAGGATCAAGGCCGGAACCGTTATGAGGTCTTGAACTTCAATTGATCTCCGGGATGGCCCGTCAGCAACCCACCCAATGGGAAGCCGAGATGGACTAAGCGCTCGCCGCCTAAGACGGTGATCCGCGCGCGACATCAAGGTGCTGCTGATCTCGCTGGATAGGGCGTGGCACGAGGCGAGCTGGGGCTATGTGCCCGGTCGCCCCTCGAGGCGGGTGCGGCGGCATGCTTTCCTACGCGGCGCTGTGGGTTACGCGGCGGCGGCTTTATCGCCGGCTCCGATGGTTCTGACACGAGCAAGGCAGAAGCCTTCGGTCAATTGCGCAGTGGTGCGAAGGAGGCCGCCAGCGAAACGAGCTCCGCCTGGCGATGCACGCCGGTCTTCTCGAAAATGTGCAGCATGTGGGTGCGAACGGTGCTGACGCCGAGGTCCAGATGCCGGGCTGTTTCCTGAACCGTGCGTCCGGTCAGGATCTGCTCGAGCACGCGGGTTTCTCCCGCCGTCAAGGAAAAGAGGGATGAAAGGATCGCCGCGGAGCTTTCCATGCCGAGATGACGAGGCGAGAAGATCAGGGCGAAGGTTTCTTCCTGCGTCAGCGGCAGGATGTGGACGCTGCGCAGCTCACCCTCCGTGGCGGCAAGAGGAATGCCGAAAGGAGCAGCTTGGGTCGCAGCGCCTTGTTGCGAGACCTTGGCAACGGCGCCTTCCAATGCGCGCTGGACGCCCGGCTGGAGAACTTGCAGGCGCCCGGCCAGGCAGGCGAGGCCTGCCTTCGCGGCGAACATCCGCTCGGCCGCTCTGTTCGCAAACAGGACGCGAAGATCACGTGCGGCAAGGACGATGGGAATGCGCAGCGCGTTGAGCACCACTTCCATGTTCTGTGCCGCGATCTTCTGCATATCGAGGACACGGCTCACTGTGACCGCCCTTTGCAGGTGCGGCACCAGCAGGCGCATGACTTCTGTTTCCCGTGGGCCGATCAACCCGACATCGCGATGGCGATTGAACCCGATGGTCCCGACGGCCTGCGTGTCGCGGCTGACGCCGACCGCGATGGCATCGACGAAGCCCTGGGGCCGGTTGAACTGCAGGTGGAACGGGTCGTCGGAGTACTCGTCGATGGCACGGGGATTGATTTTGGACAGGACCGCCGGTTCGTCCAGCGGTAGCGCTTGAATGGTCGCCTCGCCTCCCCAAAGGTTCACGAGCCCATCGGAGTAATGATCAAGCCGGCTGATCCATTCCGGTTCGAAACCGGTGGCGGCGGCCAGCATGGGCTGACTATCAGCCAGACGGATCAAGCTGACGACACCGGTGCGCAGGTCGAGTTCCCGGCAAATCTCGTCCAGAGCTCGCGGCCAAAGGCCGGGGTCGAGAGCGCAATCATAGATGCTTCCGATCAAGGCGGACAATCTATCGTTGGTTATGAATGACATCCTGCCTTTTCCGCATCCCGCTTCGTATCCACCAAATGGTGGAGGCATCAGGTTAGGGGCATCTTATGATCAGCGTCTATCGGATCACCCATTCGCGTTCAGGAATTTCGATAGGCTTCTCATGAGAGTTTCACTTTTCGCGCTGGCCGTTGCCGCCGTTCTTGCGAGCTCTGCGCCGGCCGCTTCTGCCGCCGATCATCCCCTGATCGGCCGCTACCAGGGCAGCGAGCAGGTCGGCGACAAGACGACGGAATATGACGAGACCTACATGATCACCGGGCCCGTGGTTGCCTCGCCCCGCGATGTGAAGGGGCCGGGCTGGAGCCTGCTGGAAGGGCGTATCCGCTATCTCTATTACAAGCTTCCCTCGGGGATTAGCGCGCTCGCCATGCGCCGCAACTTCGTGGACAGCATGAAGGAGAAAGGGGTGACGGTTCAGTTCGATTGCGCCGTTGCCAAGGGGGACTGCTTCGTCAATGGCGAGCCGGAGCCCGGCGTCTCGCTCGCGTTGCTGCTGGACACACCCGTCAACATGCCTCCCATCGAGGGCCGGGTGGTGCGCAACGTCGTCAAGGACGACAAGGCCCGCTACATCTATGGGTTCAAGGACGAGGCGGAGGGCCGCACGCACATCGCCATGGCGCTCTCCGGCGGCACCGAGCTGCCGGGCTACATCATTATCAAGGTGGTGGAGGGGGCGGAGATGCCGACCAACCAGATTGTGGTGGTAGAGGCGGACACCTTGCGCAAGGAGCTAACGGACAAGGGGCTCGTCAATCTCTACGGTATCACCTTCGACTTCGACAAGGCAGAGATCCGGCCGGAGTCGTCGGCTCAGCTCGAACAGATCGCGAGCCTGCTGAAAGCCGATTCCTCACTCGCCCTCGATGTTGTGGGGCATACCGACGATCAGGGCGGGGCCGATTACAATCTGGACCTGTCGAGGCGACGCGCCCAGGCCGTTACGCAGGCCTTGTCGGGGCGCTACGGCGTGGCTTCTGCGCGGCTGACGCCCATCGGAAAGGGCGCGCAACAGCCCGTCACCAGCAATGCGACAGAAGAGGGCCGGGCCAAGAACCGACGCGTGGAACTCGTCCGCCGATGAGGCTGGGCGGCGTCCATCAGGCAGGAGGGGCGGCAGAGGTAAGGCGGGCGTTCTCGCCAGCAAGAGGAACGTCCGCCTTATTCTTCAATGACTCGCGCGACAGGGGGCGTTAAGCGGAGATTTTGTGGCGGGCAACGCCGGGCGATGTCGATCATGGTCGCGACGGCGGGCGCGGGTACGACGCGGGCGGGCCGGAAGCCCTTCAGGAGGCGGCGGAGGGATCGTCCCACGCGGGGGCCCATTCCGGGTCGAATATTCGCCCCCGTGGCGCCGCGAGCGCGCCGAGCGCGGCCATTTCCGCCGCGCTCAACGCGAAGTCCATGACGGAGATGTTCTCGGCGATGCGGGCCGGATCACGCGAGCGGGGAATGGCGACGACACCCTGCTGGACATGCCAGCGGAGCATGATCTGCGCCGGGCTGCGGCCATGCGCGCGGGCCATCGCGGTCACCACCGGGTTTTCGAGCAGTTGCCCGCTTCCGATCGGTGCATAGGCGACGAAGGCCATGTCCTCCCGGCGGCAGCGCGCGATCAGCGCCGACTGGTCGAGACGTGGGTGATATTCGCACTGCTGCGCCAGCAGCCCGCCTTCCGCGAGGGCGATGGCCTGCTCCAGGAGGGGCAGGGGAAAGTTGGAGACGCCGATGTTGCGGGTAAGGCCCATGCGTTGCGCCTCGCGAAGCGCGCCGATGGTCTCGGCAAGCGGCACGGCGGGATTGGGCCAGTGAATGAGCAGCAGGTCGACCGGCCCGACGCCCAGCCGTTCGACGCTGGCCTGCGCCGAGCGCAGCAGCGCCGGCGCGGCCAGCTCCGTGTGCCAGACCTTCGTCGTCAGGAAGTAGCTGTCGCGTCCGAGCCCGGTGCCGCGCAGCGCGGCGCCCAGGCCGGCCTCGTTCTCGTAGCGCGGCGCGGTATCGAAATGGCGATATCCCGCCTCCGCCGCCGCATGCACGGCCCGTGTGAGCGCCTCGCCCTGGAGCTGCCAGGTTCCGAGCCCGATCTGCGGAATCCGGACACCCTTCGCGAGGATGGAGGCACAGTCATGGGACGACACGGCGATCTCCGATCCGTCGTTCCGGCTCAGGCGAGCCCCCCGACATGGAAGGTCTTCGTTTCCAGATATTCCTCGATGCCTTCCTGCCCGCCCTCCCGGCCGAGGCCCGAGGCCTTGACGCCGCCGAAGGGCGAAACCTCGTGCGAGACGAGGCCGGTGTTGAGCCCGACCAGACCGAATTCCAGCGCCTCGCCGACGCGGAAGCCCCGCGCCAGATCGCGCGTGTAGAAATACGCCGCCAGACCATAGGGCGTCGCATTGGCGATCGCGAGGGCCTCCTCCTCGGTCTCGAAGCGGAAGATCGGCGCCACCGGACCGAACGTCTCCTCCGAGGCGAGCTGCATGTCGGTGGTCGCCCCGGTCAGCACGAGCGGATCGGCATAGTTCGGGTCGAGCTCCCGGGCGGGTGTCGCGCGCCGCGCGCCCTTCGCCTGCGCGTCCTCGACGTGCCGGCGGATCTTGGCGATGGCGGCCGCGTTGATCATCGGGCCGATATCGACGCCCGGCTGCATGCCGGGCCCGACCTTGAGCGCGCTCACCCGTGCCGCGAGCTTCCCGACGAAGGCGTCGTGGATGCCGGCCTGCACGAGAATGCGGTTGGCGCAGACGCAGGTCTGGCCGCCATTGCGGAACTTCGACGCCATGGCGCCCTCGACCGCGGCGTCGAGATCGGCGTCGTCGAACACGATGAACGGCGCATTGCCGCCGAGCTCCAGCGACAGCCGCTTCAGGGTCGGCGCGCACTGCTCCATCAGCAGGGCGCCGACGCGCGTCGAGCCGGTGAAGGAAAGCTTGCGCACCGTCGGGCTCGCCGTCAGGGCGGCGCCGATGTTCTCGGGCCGGCCCGTCACGATGTTGACGACGCCGGCGGGAATTCCCGCGCGTTCGGCCAGCACCCCCAGCGCCAGCGCCGAATAGGGCGTCAGGTCGGAAGGCTTGATCACCATCGTGCATCCGGCCGCGAGCCCCGGCGCCACCTTGCGGGTGATCATCGCGTTCGGGAAGTTCCACGGCGTGATGATGGCACAGACGCCGATCGCCTCCTTCATCGCGAGGATCCGCTTGCCGGGGACCGGCGAGGGGATGAGTGTGCCGTCGATGCGCCGCGCCTGCTCCGCGAACCATCGGACGAAGCTCGCGCCATAGCGGATTTCCCCGCGCGCTTCCGCCAGCGGCTTGCCCTGCTCGGCGGTGAGGATCCGCGCCAGATCCTCTTCGTGGGCGAGGATCAGCTCGTACCATTTCATGAGCAGGTCAGCCCGCTCGGCGTGGGTGCGGGCCTTCCAGGGCTTGAGGGCCCTGGCGGCGGCCGCGATCGCCGCTTCCGTCTCGGCGGCGGTGCAGTCCGGCATGTGGCCGAGCACGTTGCCGCTTGCCGGATCGTGCACCGGCATGTCGGCACGGGATATCCACGCGCCGCCGATCAGGGCGGCTTCACGAAAAAGGTTCGTGTCTTCGAGCTGCATCCGGGTCTCCATCGCCCCGCGGACGGCTGCGGTGTCCGCAGCCCGCGCCCGCAACGAGCACATTTGAATGACGTTCCACGTCGGCCGCGTCCGATGAGGGGCCGTTCGATCCCGCTAGAGATCGATCAGCACGGATTTCGTGCGCCGGTTGGCGAGATAGGCCTCGCGCCCGAGATCCTTGCCGAGGCCCGAGGCCTTCCAGCCGCCCGTGGGCAGGATATGGTCCCGCGAGCGGCCGTAGCGGTTCACCCAGACGGCGCCCGCCTCGATCTTCCGCACCAGGCGCATGGCGCGCGACAGGTCGCGGGTGAACAGGCCGGAGCACAGGCCGTAGGTCGGATGCCGGGAAAGGTCGAGGGCTTCCTCCTCCGTGTCGAACGCCTGCAGGGTGAGGACCGGGCCGAAAATCTCCTCAGCCAGCGCCACCGAGCCGCGCTCGACCCCGGCAAGGATGGTCGGCTGGTAGAAGCTGCCCTCCCGCTCGATCCGCCCGCCGCCGCACAGCACCTCGGCGCCGGCCAGACGTGCGCCGTCGACGATGCTGTCGATGCGCTGGAGCTGCTTTTCCGAGATGATCGGCGAATAGGTCGTCGCCTCGTCCCATGTCGGGCCGGGCGTGATGTCCTTCATCTTCTGCGCGATGCGCTCCGCCAGTTCGTCGGCGACCTCGCGGGCGACGATGACGCGCGAGCCGGCGACGCAGCCCTGGCCCGCATTGCCCAGAATGCCCCGCGTGATGCAGCGGGCGGCGAGGTCGAGATCGGCGTCGGCGAAGACGAGCTGGGGCGACTTGCCGCCCAGTTCGAGGGTCAGCGGCTTGATGCCGGTGCGGGCGATGTTCTCCATGATCGCGCCGCCCGCCCGCGTCGAGCCGGTGAACGATATCTTGCCGATCTCCGGATGGGCGACGAGAGCGGCCCCGGTCGTCGGGCCGTCGCCGAGGACGACGTTGACCAGCCCCGCCGGCAGGCCGGCGCGCACGGAAAGCTCGGCGAGATGGAGCGTCGAGAAGGGCGTCATCTCGGAGGGCTTCAGGACCACGGCATTGCCTGCCGCCAGCGCCGGGCCGAGCTTCCAGCCGGCCAGCGCGAGCGGCACGTTCCAGGCGGTGATGGCGCCGACCACCCCGTAGGGCTCGGAGGCGATGAAGCCCATCTGCGTGTCGGCGGTCGGCACCAGGTCGCCGCACTCCTTGTCGGCGAACTCGGCGAAGAAGCGGATCTGCTCGGCGGCGATCATCACGTCGCCGGTCACCGCTTCGGCGATCGGACGCGGCGAGGCGACGGCCTCGATCCGCGCCAGCGTCTCCGCCTCGGCCTCGATCAGGTCGGCCCAGGCATGAAGCGCCCGCACCCGCTCGCGCGGGCGCACCGAAGCCCAGCCCGAGCCGGCCAGCGCCGCCTTGGCCGCCTGCACCGCGCGATCGACGGTCCCGACGTCGGCGGTCGGGATGTCGGCCAGCGTGCGGCCGTCCGAGGGGGCCCGCACCTCGATCGCCGGCGTCCCCTCGACATAGGAGCCGCCGATGAAATGCCCGGCCGGCAGGGCGAGTGTTCGCGGATCGAACGAAAGCGACATGGCAGTTCCTTTCCCGATGCGGCGCGACGGGCGCCGGCCATCGATCATCCTTTCTGGCGAAGATCCGACACCGTGAGCTCCGGCATGCGCGCCGGCACGGCATCAGCCTTCATGAAGAAGCGCGCCGATCGGTGTCGGCCGGACGGGCGCCTGCCCGCGAAACCGGCCGACGGCGTCGGGCGAGCACCCGGCCTGCGCCGCGACGAGATCGGCTCCGGCCAGTTGGCAATAGCGTCCCTGGCATCGCCCCATCCCGAGGCGCGAGAGCGACTTCACCCGGTTGGCCTCGCCGCCGCCGAGCGCCACGCTGGCGCGCACCATGCCGGCGGTCACGTTCTCGCACCGGCAGACGATGGTGTCGTCCGGCAGGCCGCGGGTCATCGCCGCCGGCCACGGAAAGGCGCGCGACACGCCTCTGGCGAAGCGCTCGAGCCGGGCCAGTTCCCGCAGTCCGGCGTCGACCGCAGGGGCCTGCCGTCCGAGATCGGCGAGGCATGCCGCCGCCGCGAGGCGTCCGGCGGTCTCCGCGCCGTCGGCGCCGAGCAGGCGCACGCCGTCGCCGGCCAGATAGATCCCGTTTCCGGCTCGGCCGAGCCGGTCGGCCTGCGGCAGCCATTGGTGCCACTGCCGATCATAGGAAAAGGCGCAACCGGTCAGATCGGCGAGATGCGTTTCCGCCCTCAGATGCCAGCCCATGCCCACCATGTCGCATTCGGTGCGGTTCTCCCGGCCGCCGGAATCGCGCCAGCGCACGGCGACCGGCCCGTCCGGATCGGTCTCGATCCGCTCCAGCACGACGCCCGCACGATAGCGGGTGCCGAGCCGCGCCCGCAGGACCAGCCCGCGCAGCATGACCGCCGGCCGCGCGGCGAGCCCCGGCAAACCTTTCATTTGCTGGTGCCAGGGCGAGGTGTCCAGCACGGCGGCCACCTGCGCACCCGCCTTCAGGAGTTGCGCGCCGACGAGAGTCAGCAGCGGTCCGGTTCCCATGAGGACGATCCGCCGCCCGAGGGCCACGCCCTGCGCCTTGAGAGCGATCTGCGCCGCGCCGAGGCTGTAGACGCCGGCGCTTTGCCAGCCGGGCACCGGGGCGACGCGGTCGGAGGCCCCGGTGGCGAGGATCAGCCGGTCATATCCGATCGCCTGCACGCCGTTCTCGGCGAGCACGTGCAGCTGGCCATCGCGCACGGCGACGACCGAGCGGCGCGGGTGATGGGTCAGCAGGCCGTCCGCGGCCATCCGGTCGAAGAGGGCGTGCAGCGCACGCGCTTTCGCCGCTTCCGACCCGTAGAGCTGTTCGGGGCTGCGGGTGAAGCCCTCGGGCGGGCGACGATAGATCTGCCCGCCGGCCCGTGCGCCCTCGTCGATGATGACGGGATGAAGCCCGGCTCCGACCAGCGTCTCGGCCGCCCTCATGCCGGCGGGGCCGGCTCCCACGATCACGACCTTCGGTCGCGATGCCTCGCGCGCGGCGGTCACGGCCAGTCCTCCGGCGGCAGGGTGCGCAGGCGCATGCCCTCGGCGATGGGCATGGAGCAGGCCCGCAGGCGCGGCCCCTCTTCCTGCCAGACCCAGCAATCCTGGCATGCCCCCATCAGGCAGAAGCCGGCGCGCGGTTCGGGGCCGAATTCGGACACCCTCACCGCCCGTGCCGAGGCCAGGACGGCGGTCAGCACCGTGTCGCCCTCGAGCGCATGGCACGGCACCCCGTCCAGCGAGAAGCGCACCGGGGGCCGGTCGCGCTCCGCCAGACGGACGATGCGGCCGTCGCTGATCATTCCGCGGCCTCGCGCGTCCGGTCGGGACGCGGCAGTTCCGGGAAGCGCTCGCACACGGCCTCGAAGGCGTTCTGCACGCCCTCCGGCCCGGATCGTCCCTCCATCCGGCGGAAGATCTCCGTCTTGGTGAAGAACCGCCAGTGGATCGGCAGGCCGTCGAGAATGGCGTTGAGCCGGTCATAGGCCGCCGGCGTCCATTGGGCTTCGTAGCCCTCGCGCTCCGGTCCGAAGTCGAAATGGCCGGTCGCCGGCTGCTGGCGCGCCCGTAGCCAGGCCGTGGCCTGTTCGTCGACCTCTCCCTCGCGGATGGCGACGCCGTAGTCGCGTTCCGCCGCGGCCAAAGAGACGTAGCCGCGCCGCACGTCCTGCGCGACCCGCCAGGGCTCGCGTTCGCAGGGATTGCCGCGCCCGCCGCCGCCGGCCGAGCGGATTTCCAGCACGTCGCCGGGCTGCAGGACGGCGGTGTCGATGTTGCCCAGCCGCCGCTCGCGCTCGGTTCCCGGATTCACCACCATGTCCGACAGTCCCGCCGCCTTGCCGCCGAGCACGCCCCACGGGCGGAAGAAGCTGCGGTCGCGGTTGCGGGCGGTGATCTTCGAATCCGGCGCGAAGACGCGGAACGCCATTTCGGTCGCCAGCCCGCCGCGCCACCGGCCGGCGCCGCCGCTGTCCTGCGCGAGGCCGTATCTCACGAATTCGACCGGGGTCTCGGTCTCGGTGATCTCGATGGGGGTGTTCTTGAGATAGGCGGCATCCGCGCCCGACCCGTTGGTGCCGTCGCGATGGGGCATGCCCCCGCCGCCGCCCACGACCGGATTCACCGCCGCGATGATGGTGCGGCTGGTGCGCTCGTCCGTGGTCATGACGTTGACGATGCAGTTGTTGCCGGCCGGCGCCGCCGGCAGGCGCTCGGGCACCGCCTGCGAGAAGGCGCCGAAGATCACCGAGCGCAGCCGCGCACAGGTCAGGGAGCGCATGCCGACCGCCGCCGGGTGCACCGGGTTCAGCACGGAGCCGCGCGGCGTGATGCAGGTGAAGGGGCGTGTAAGGCCGGTGTTGAGCAGGATCTTGGGGTTGAGCGTGTAGAGCACGTAGTAGACGCCCACCAGCAGCATGGTGTGGCGCGGATCTCCGCCCGAGGGCACGTTGAGCGAGGAGCCGAGCTGCGGGTCGGAGCCGGTGAAGTCCAGCACCGCCTCGTCGCCCTTGATCGTCAGCCGGAGCTTCAGCCGGCACGGGTTGGCCTCGACCGAGTCCTCGTCGGCATAGTCGGCGAATTCCCATGTGCCGTCGGGCATGGAGCGCAGCACGTCGCGCGCCTGCGCCTCCGCATGGTCCATGAGGGCGGAAACGCCCTCCAGGAAGGCGGCCTTGCCGAATTTCCGCACCATGGCCTGGATCTTCCGCTCGCCGGTGTTGAGCGCGCCGACCAGGGCCTTGATGTCGCCGATGTTGAGGTCCGGCTTGCGGACATTGGTGCTCATGATCCGCAGGATCTGCTCGTCGAAGACGCCTTCCTTCACGAGCTTCATCGGCGGAAAGCGGATGCCTTCCTGATGGATCTCGGTGAGCGCCCGGCTGAGCGAGGCCGGCACCGCGCCGCCCATGTCGGTGTTGTGGATGTGCCCGCCCGTCCAGGCGACGATCTCGCCGTCGACGAAGACCGGCTTCCACAGATGGGTGTCGGGCGCGTGGGTGGCGACGTGGCCGGAATAGGGGTCGTTGGTGAAGGCCACGTCCCCGGGCCGGTAGTCGCCGACCATGGCGATGCCCCGCGCATAGGAGAGGCCGGGATACCAGGTCGCGCCGAGTTCCATCGGGACGGCGAAGGTGGCCCCCGAATGGTCCATCAGCATGACCGTGAAGTCCTGCGTCTCCTTGACGAAGGCCGAGTGCGCGGTGCGGTGCAGCGTGTGGGCCATGTTCTCGGCCGCCGCGCGGGCATGGTTCGCCAGAACCTGCAGGTTTGTCCGGTCAAACACGACATCACTCCGGGAAGGTCAGCAGAAGATTGAGATGGCGATCCACGCGCGCCTGCATGCCGGCGGGAATGGCGAAGGTCGTGTCTTCCTGCACGACCACGGCCGGCCCGTGGAAGCCGCTGCCCGGACGAAGGTCCTGCCGGTCGTAGAGGTCGATCGTCTCGACGTCCCTGCCCGTGTAGACGGGGAGGCGGCGCGCCGGCGTGGCGGGCGCGTCGGTCTCCTCGACCTGCGGAAAGGACAACGCCGGCCCCGCGCCGACGGCGGACAGGCGGACGTTCACGAGCTCGATCTCGCCGTCGGGATCGTGGAAGTCGTAGATGCGCTCATGCGTCTCGTGGAAGGCCCGCTCGATGGCCGCGATATCGCCGCCGGCGAGCCATGCGGGCATCAGGGGCACCTCGATCTCGTAGCTCTGGCCGGCATAGCGCATGTCGCAGGACGGGCGCAGGTCGGCCGCGCCGGCGTGGCCCTGCGCCGCGAGCCACTCGCGGCCCTCCCGCGCCAGCGCCTCGAACGCCTCGCCTATGCCCGGCAGGGACGCCTTCGACAATGGCGTGAAGACGGTGCGGATGAAGTCGCCCCGGAGATCCGCCACCAGCCCGCCGAGCGCGGACACCACGCCGGGCCGGCGCGGCGCCATCACCCGCTTCATGCCGAGTTCGCGGGCCAGGAAGGCGCCGAGCATCGGTCCGCCGCCGCCGAACGGCATCAGCGTGAAGTCGCGCAGGTCCACGCCCGAGCGCGAGGCGAGCTTCTCCACCTCGACGAACATCTCGGAGACGGCGATGTCGAGGATGGCCTGCGCCGTCTGCTCGACCGGCCGGCCGAGCTTCGCCGCCAGCTCGCCCACCGCCCGGCGGGCGAGGTCGACCTCGATGCGCAGCTGGCCATAGGCCATGTCGCTGTGGCCGAGCCAGCCGCAGACCACCATCGCATCCGTCACCGTCGCGCGCTCGCCGCCGCGGCCGTAGCAGGCCGGCCCCGGCGTGGAGCCGGCCGATTCCGGTCCCACCCGCAGCACGCCCTGCGCGTCGACGCTGGCGATCGAGCCTCCGCCGATGCCGATGGAGCTCACCGACACCGAGGGGATGTAGAGCGGGAACTCGCCGATCAGCTCGCCGGTGCCGAACTGGGCCTCGCCGTCGATGATCAGCGCGAAATCGGCCGACGTCCCCCCGATGTCGAGGGTCAGGATCTTGTCCTCTCCGGCCTGGCGCGCCAGCCACGAAGCACCGATGACCCCCGAGGCGGTCCCCGACAGGAGCATGTTCACGCAGGCGCGCTTGCCCTCGGCGGCGTTCATCAGCCCGCCGTTCGACTTGGTCAGCATGGCGCGCGCCGGCACGCCGCGGCTCTTCAGCCTCTCCTCCAGCGCGGTCAGGTAGCCGGAGACGCGCGGATGGACATAGCCGTTGAGGATGGCCGTCGAGGTGCGCTCATATTCGCGGATGACCGGCCAGACCTCCGCCGAGGAGAAGACGAACAGGCCGGGCGCGAGACGGGCGATCTCCGCCTTCACGGCGGCTTCCTGGGCCGCGTTGCGCCAGGAGTGGAGCAGGGACACGATCACCCCTTCCGCGCCCTTGGCCCTGGCGGCCGCCACGGCCCGCGCCACCGCCTCCATGTCGGGGGAGCGGGATTCGCTGCCGTCGGCCCGCAGGCGCGCCGGAATGCCGAAGATCATGTCGCGCGGGATCAGCGGGTCGGGGCGCGAGCAGAAGAGCGAGTACATGTCCGGCATGCGCAGCCGCGCCAGCTCGATCACATCCTCGAAGCCGGCATTGGTGAAGAGCGCCAGCGGCACTCCCTTGCGCTGGATGATCGTGTTGATGCCGACCGTCGTGCCGTGCACGAAGCGCGTCACCTGCGCGGGATCGACGCCCTCGCGTTCGGCGAGCAGGGTGATGCCGGTCATCAGCTCCGCTCCCGGATCGTCCGGGGTGGTCAGCACCTTGAGCGAGGCCACGCGCCCGGAGCGCGCGTCGAGCGCGCAGAAATCGATGAATGTGCCACCGATGTCGACGCCGATCTTCCAGTCGGCCTCGTGTTGCTCATGCGCCTTGCGAGCGATGGCACCGTCCATGACGCTTCCCTTCCTGTCTGTTGACCGGAAGCTGGCATGGCCGCACGGGCCGGGTCCAAGATGCATAAGGAGCAAGAACATAAGTCATGCTTATGCTCCCGCGTCGCACTCCCCCAGGACGGTGGAACATGTCGTCCGGATATGGTCGCGCATGATCTCGTCGGCCCGCGACAGCGCCCGGGCGCGGGAGGTGAGCAGCGCCACCGGGAATTCCGGGCTGGCCGCCAGCGGGCGGACGACGAGCCCGGCAAACTGCGCCCAGGGCAGGAGCGCGTCCACCAGCGCGACGCCGAGCCCGGCCTGGACGAAGCCCACCGCTGAGATCGAGACGTCGATCTCCAGCGTCGGCGAGAAGGTGACGCCCTGGGCGCGGGCGGCGTGGGCGAGTTCGTCCGCCGGGCGGGTGTTGCCGCGATAGGAGATCAGGTCCTCCCCGGCGAGGTCCGCCAGCGTCAGTTCGTCCTTGTCGCGTAGCCGGTGTCCCGCCGGCAGCAGGCAGACGAAGCCGACGCGGCCGATCACCTCGGCCTCGATATCGGGCGGCGGGCGGTCGTCCATCGCCACGCCGAGGCTGGCGTCGCCGGCCCGCAGCATGTCGATGATCGAGGCGATCGGCGCGATGTGGGAGCGCAGCAATATGTTGGGGTGCTGCGCCCGGAACTCGGTGAAGGCACGCGGCAGCACCGCCATGGCGGGCGGCGGGGAGGCCGCGACCCGCACCAGCCCCGCCCGGCCGAGGCGCAGGTCCGCCGTCTTGCGGCGCAGGCCTTCCAGCCCGACCGACAGCCGCTCGGCATCCGGGAATATCTCCAGCGCCTCGGGCGTCGGGCGCAGGCGGCCCTTGACGCGCTCGAACAGCGTGAAGCCGAGTTCGTCCTCGGTGTGCAGGACGATCTGGCTCAGCGCCGGCTGGGAAATGTTCAGCATCCGCGCCGCGGCGGTCACCGTACCCGCGCGCATGACCGCGATGAACACCTCGAGCTGCCGCGCCCGCATTGCCACTCCATAGGTACAGCTTATGGTTTCGATCCAAACCTATCTTTGACGCAGTGCAGCGCGGCGAACAAGATCGCAGCGGTCGAAGATGGTTTGTGCCCGGAAGAAGCCGCCATGGATGTGATCGTGCTCGGCGGCGGCCTGATGGGGACGGCGTCCGCCTATTTCCTCGCCCGCCGCGGCGCGCGCGTCACGCTCGTCGAGCGTCACCGCGTGGGCACCGGCGCGACCGTCGCCTCCTTCGGCAACATCCGGCGCACCGGCCGTCATCTCTCGCAGCTTCCGCTGGCCCATCGCTCGCGCGAGCGGTGGGCGGAGGCCGAGGCGCTGCTGGGGCGGGATGTGGAATTCCGCGCCACCGGCCATATCCGCCTGATCTTCGACGAGGGCAGCCTTGCCGATATGCGGGCCTATGCCGAGGCGGCGAGGCCCTGGGGGTTCGATCTGGAAGAGCTCGGCCCGTCGGACATCCGCGCCCGCTTTCCCGGCCTGGGGCCGGAGGCGATCGCGGCCTCCTTCTCGCCGCGCGACGGCAGCGCCAATCCCCGGCTGGTGGCGCCCGCCTTCGCCGACGCCGCGCGCCGGCTCGGTGTGAATATCGTCGAGGAGGCCCGCGTCGACCGCATCGGTTTCACCGGCTCGGGCTTCCGGGTGGAGAGTTCGAAGGGCGTGTTCGCCGCCGAATGCCTGCTCAACACGGCCGGGGCCTGGGGCGCCCGCGTCGCCGCCCTCTTCGGCGAGACGGTCCCGATCGAGGCGCGCGGTCCGCAGATGGGCGTGACCGAGCCGCTGCCGCACCGGATTTCGCCGGTCGTGGGCATCTGGACGCGCAGCAAGGCCTATGGCGCCTATCTCCGTCAGGTCGAGCGCGGCAACGTCGTCTTCGGTGGGGCGGCGGAACGCGTGCCGGTGGACCTCGATCCGGGCCACGCGGTTGCCGATCCCGCCCGGCTGCCCGAACAGCTGCGCGCCGTCGTGCGGCTGGTGCCGGCGCTGGCGCAGGTGGCGGTCATCCGCACCTGGTCGGGCTGCGAGGGCTATGTTCGCGACATGCTGCCGGTCATGGGGGGCTCGGCGACGACGCCCGGCCTGTTCCACGCCTTCGGCTTCTGCGGGCACGGCTTCCAGCTCGGCCCCGGCGTGGGCGACGCCATGGCCGAGCTCATCGTGACGGGCCGCTGCGAGACGCCGCTCGACGATTTCCGGATCGATCGCCCCAGCCTCGCGGCCTGAGGGGCCGGGGCACGTCAGCCCAGCGCCTGGGAGGCCAGCGCATAGATGCTGAAACCGTCCGGCGCGGCCGGAGGCAGGCCTTTCCGCATCGCCGTTCCGCCACCGGCCGGCGACAATCCCAGCGTTTCCAGCTGCGGGCCGAGCCGGGCGCCGCACGGCGTATCGATCCGCAGGAGCTGCCCTTCCGATTGCCGGGCGGCGGCGGCGATCAGGCTCCCGGCCGTGCTTTCGTCCCGCGCGATGAGTGGTCCGAGGACCCGGCCGCGGCCGAAGTCGCGCAGCACGGCAAAGCCGCCCTCGGCCAGCAGCACGGTGCCGCGATCCGCGAGGCACCGCATGAGCGCCGAGCGGTCCATGCCGGTCGCCCGGCGGTCGATGGCGGCAATCGCGTCGGTGGCGCCGGGTTCGGCCACGCGGACGCTGCCGACCGTCCCGGTCGGGGAGCGGACGAGGCCCTGATACTGGACGATGGCGCCCGTCGGCCGGAACCCGAGCCGCTCATAAAGCGGCCTGCCGTCGGCGGTCGCGACCAGCGAGACGGAGCGGTTCCCGGCGAGGTCGGCGAGCGCCGCCATCACCTGCCGGCCGATCCCTCTCCCGCGAAGGGATTTGCCGACGAGGACCATGCTGAACCGGGCATGCTCCCCGTAGAGCGTGCACAGTCCGGTTGCCGCGACCCGGTCGCCATCGAGAACCGCCACGCCTTGCGACACGGCCGCCACCAGCGCCCAGTCGTCGAGGCGATGAGGCCAGCCGGCCTCCTGCGAGAGGCGCAGTGCGCCTTCCAGATGGCCCGGGGCGAAGGCGACGAGCGGCGGCTCGGCGGCGCTCACCGCAGCCCTTCCCCGCGCGCCACCTTCCGCGCCAGCGCGACGACGAGGGCCCGCGCGGCATGGAGTTCGTCCCGCGTCAGAAACTCCTCCGGCTTGTGCGCGCGGGAGATGTCGCCCGGTCCGCAGATGATCGCCGGGACGCCGGCCTGCTGGAACAGCCCGGCCTCGGTGCCGTAGCTCACCGCGCCCAGCGGCGTCTTGCCGGTCAGCCCGGTCATCAGGTGGGCAAGGGCATGGTCGGCGGGCAGCGACAGCGCGGGATAAGCCGACAGCACCTCGATTTCGGCGCCCTCTCCGGCGGCCGCGCGGACCGGCTGGAGCAGCGCCACCGGATCGACGCCGGCGATGGCGCGGGCCTCGATCTCGATCTCCGCGCGGTCGGGAATGATGTTGATGGCCTGTCCGCCCCGCACGACGCCCGCCTGCACCGTCGAATAAGGCGGGGCGAAACGCGGATCGCAGGCACCCTCGCGCAGCGCGGCTTCCGTGCGGACCACCGCCTCCAGCACCGGCAGCAGCTTGTGGACCGCGTTGCTTCCGAGGTCCGGGCGCGAGCTGTGGCCCGACCGGCCCCGGGTCACGACCCGGATGGCGGCCTTGCCCTTGTGGCACAGGACGGGCGTGAGATTGCTCGGCTCGCCCACGACGCATCCGAGCGGGGGCGCGCACAGATCCGGCAGGCGCGCCAGCAGATGCGGCACGCCCCGGCACCCGGCTTCCTCGTCATAGGACAAGGCCAGATGGATCGGCGCTGGCAGGTCCATCGCCACCAGATCGGGAACGGCCGAGAGCACGGCGGCGACGAAGCCCTTCATGTCGCAGGTGCCGCGCCCGATCAGGCGCCCTTCCCGGTCGCGCATCGCGAACGGATCGTCGAGCCATTGCGGCTCCTCGGCGGGGACGACATCGAGGTGCCCCGAGAGGATGAGCCCCGGCACGCCGGCCGGGCCGATCGTGGCGAAGAGGTTGCTGCGGTCGCCTTCCGGGCCGGGCAGCACCCGCGCCTCCACGCCATGGCCGGCCAGATAGTCCCGGACGAAGCCGATGATGGCGCCGTTGGGCCGTCCGGCCACGGAGGGGAACGACACGAGGCGGGCAAGCATCGGCTCGGGCAACATGGGACGTCTTTCACAAGCCGGCGGTGCCGGCGCGCCGGCTCGTCCGGCGGCCCGGCGCAGGCGCGGCGGGATCGGGATGGATGCCGAAGGCCGCCTCAGGCCTGCGGGACATGCGAGCGCAGCACCCGCGCCAGGAAATCGCGGGTGCGTTCCAGGCGGGGCCGTACGAGCACATCGTCGGCCGAACCATATTCCACGATCCGGCCCTGATCCATGAAGGCCACCTTGTCCGCGACCTCCCGCGCGAACCCCATCTCGTGGGTCACCACGATCATGGTCTGCCCCTCGCGGGCAAGGTCGCGCATCACTTCCAGCACCTCGCTGACCAGCTCGGGGTCGAGCGCGGAGGTCGGTTCGTCGAACAGCAGGAGCTTCGGGCGCACCGCGAGAGCCCGCGCGATGGCGACGCGCTGCTTCTGGCCGCCCGAGAGCTCGCCGGGATAGGCCCGCGCCTTGCCGGCGAGGCCCACGCGGTCGAGCAGCGCGTGGGCATGGGCCTCGGCGCTCGCCCGGCTCTCCTTCTTCACATGGATCGGCGCTTCGGTGATGTTCTCCAGCACCGTCATGTGCGGGAACAGGTTGAAGTGCTGGAACACCATGGCGGTGTCCTCGCGCGAGCGGGCCGCCTCGCGGCCGGTCAGCTCGTGCAGCTGGCCGTTCCTGCGCGCGTAGCCGACCAGATGCCCGTTGACCTCGATCGTGCCGGTATTGATCTTCTCGAGGTGGTTGATGCAGCGGATGAGCGTGCTCTTGCCGGCGCCCGAGGGGCCGATCAGGCAGCACACCTCGCCGGTCGCCACGCTGAGATCGATGTCGCTCAGCACTTCGACCTCGCCAAAGCGCTTGCACACGCTCTGGATCTGCACCATCGGCGTCGCGGTCATTTGCCTGCTCCCCTGCGAAACAGGGCGGAAGAGAGCGGCGCCATGAGCAGGCTCATCCCGTCCTGCGCGCGCCGCGAATGGCCCCGCCCGTAGCGGCGCTCCAGATATTGCTGCACGAGGGAGAGAAGCGTCGCCGCCACGAGGTACCAGATCGTCGCCACGATGAGCAGCGGAATGGTCTGGAACGTGCGCCCGTAGATGCCCTGCACCGAGTAGAGCAGATCCGAAAAGGCGAGGATGCTGACCAGCGACGTCGCCTTCAGCATGCCGATCACCTCGTTGCCGGTGGGCGGCACGATGACCCGCAGCGCCTGCGGCAGGATGATCCGCCTGAGCGTGTGGGCCGGCGACATGCCCAGCGACTGCGCCGCCTCGCGCTGGCCGGCGTCGACCGAGAGCAGGCCGGAGCGCACGATCTCCGCCATGTAGGCGCCTTCGTTGAGCCCGAGCCCGAGAAGGGCCGCGACGAGGGGAGTGATCACCTCGTTGGTCGACAGCGACACCAGCGGCGGCAGGAAGGGGAGGCCGATGTCGATGGTCGGATAGAGCGCGGCGAGGTTGTACCAGAAGATGAGCTGGACCATCAGCGGCGCGCCGCGGAACAGCCAGATATAGCCGGCGGCCACCACCGAGAGGATCGGGTTGCTCGACTGGCGCATGAGCGCGGCGACGATGCCCAGCACGATGCCGATGAACATCGAGGCCGCGGTCAGCGCGAGCGTCCAGCCGAGCCCGGCGAGGACGGTCCGGTAGGTGAGGTACTGCCAGACGACGTCCCACTGGTAGCCGGGGTTGGTGGCGACCGAATAGGCGAAGCTGGCGAACAGGACGAAGATGATCGTTGCCGCGATCCACCGGCCGGGGTAGCGGGCCGGAACGATGACCTCCGTCTTCCGGTCCTTCTCCTGCTCCTCGCGTGCCCTCGTCCCGTCCATCACATCCGTCACCTCACTGCGCCTCCAGCGCTTCGTCGACCGCGGCGTTCCAGATGTCCAGGGCTTCCTGCACCTCGTCGGCGGAGATCACCAGCGGCGGGATCATGCGCACGATGTGGCCGTAGGGACCGCAGACGAGAATGATCATGTTCCGATCGAGGGCGGCCTTCAGCACCGCCTTGGCGAGGTGCGGGGCCGGGGCGCCGTCCGGCGTGACGAATTCGCTGGCCTGCATGAGGCCGAGACCGCGCACGTCGCCGATCGCCTTGTGCCGCGCCGCGGTGGCTTCGAGCCCGGCCCGGAGCTGCGCGCCGCGCTGGGCGGCGTTCTCGATCAGCCCCTCTTCCGCGATCACGTCCAGCGTCGCCAGGGCCGCCGCGCAGGCGACGACGTTGCCGCTGAAGGTGCCTCCCTGCGAGCCGGGCAGGGCGGCCGCCATGATCTCCTCCCGCGCGGCGATGCCCGACAGGGGGAAGCCGCTGGCAATCCCCTTGGCGAAGACCACGATGTCCGGCTGCATGTCGAAATGCTCGCCCGCCCAGAAGCGGCCGGTGCGCCCCACGCCGGCCTGCACCTCGTCGGCGATCAGCACGATGCCGTGCTTGTCGGCGCGCTCGCGCAGCGCCGCGAAGAAGGCCCGTGAGCCCGGCTGGTAGCCCGCCTCGCCCTGCACCGGCTCGACGATGATGGCGGCGGTGTCGGCGGGCGCGGTCAGGGTCGCGAAGATGTGGTCGAGCTCGCGGATGCAGAAGCGCTCGGCGGTCTCCTGGTCCCAGCCGTAGCGGAAGGGCGTGGGGAAGGGCGCGACCACGACGCCGGGCGGCAGCGCGCCGGACTGCGCGGAGCGAAACCGCGCGCCGGAGGTCGTCAGCGCGGCGGAGCCGAAGGTGCGGCCGTGGAAGGAGCCCTGGAACACGATGATGTTCTGCCGGCGGGTGTAGTTGCGGGCGAGCCGGACGGCGGATTCCACCGCCTCGGCGCCGGAATTGGCGAAGAAGAAGGCGTTCAGCCCGTCGGGCATCAGCCCGCCCAGCCGGTCGATCAGATCGAGCATGGGCTGGTGCATCACGACGCCGTACTGGCCGTGGATGAGCCGCCCGACCTGCCGCTGCGCCGCTTCGACCACGCGCGGATGGCAATGTCCCGTGGAGGTGACGCCGATACCGGAGGTGAAGTCGAGATAGGCATTGCCGTCCTTGTCGAACAGCCGGCAGCCGAGGGCCCGGTCGACGACGAGGGGCGTTGCCTGCATCAGGGCCGGCGAGAGGTGCGGGCGATAGGCGTTCGCCGGGGCCTGGAGGTTCGGGGACTGCGCCATAAGGGACATGTGATCTGCCTTCGCAACGTAGAGTGCCGGCCGCGCGTGCCCCCGTTTCCGGTCAGTTCCGGGGGGCCGATAACGTGCCTGGTGGATTCGACCGCCAGCCCGAAGGCCTTTTCGCCTCCGGGCTGGAGCGGATGTTCGCTCGATGAGATGGCCGAACTCAGCCCTCGGAGCCCTGGTTCTTCATCGGCTCGCTGATGGCGCCGGATTCCAGGCCCCACTTCTTGAGGATCTGGCTGTAGGCGCCCGACTTCATCACCACGCCCATGGCGTCGAAGAGCGGCTGGTAGAGCGGCGAGTCCTTGGGGACGGCGATCCCGTAATAGGGGCGATCATTGTAGACGGTCAGGCCGACATTCTTGATCGCATCGCCGATCTGGTTGGCCGAATAGCCATTGGTGGCGGAATCGCCGGAGACCGAGTCGATCCGGCCGGACGTCAGCGCGAGCACGGCGGCGTTCTGGGTCGGGAAGGCACTGACCTTCACCGCCGCCTTGCCGGCCTCGACGCACTTCTTGCTGGTGTCCTCGGCCTGCGTTTCCGAGGAGGTGCCCTTCAGCGCGCCGACGGCGGTGCCGCAGACGTCCTCGAAGGCGGCGGGCTCCTTCGCGCCAGCGCGCACGAGGAACGACGTGCCGCCGCGGAAGTAGTCGACGAAGTCCACGGTCTTCTGGCGGCTGATATAGTCGCCCATGGAGGACATGCCGACATCGAACCGGCCCGCCTGGAGGCCGGGCATGATGTTCGAGAATTCGGTCTGGTTGTTCTTGAGCGTCACGCCGAGAACCTTGCTCAGGGCGGCGGCGAGATCGATGTCCGCGCCGACGAGCTTGTTGTTCTCATCGAGAAATTCGAAAGGAGGGTAATCGGCCGCCGTCGCGGCATTGATGACACCGGCCTTGCGGATCTTTTCAGGCAGGGCCTTGTAGATTTCTTCGCTCTTCGTCAGAACAACCTCATCGGCCCTGACGCTAGAAAAAGTCCCGGCGCTCAGCAGCACCGCCAACGATAACCCAACGGTACAAAGCCGTCGCGCCGACAATTTCATTGGAATCCCTCTGGTTTATTTTGGATATCCTCCGGGAAACGCAAGCATCGCCATTCCCGATGGATAACTGCCGAAAAGGATTTCACGGCTCCCGCGACCGGTCCAATAATGATTCGGGCGCAGCCCAGAGCGTGAGCTTATGGGCGATAAGCCATTTGGCCGGCCCTGTCGCGCCGGCGGCGGACATCGGCTCCCGCCCGGCGGGCCGTGCCGGGTCGGGCAGATCGGCACCGGCCCGGCGCGCGCTCCAGGCGGCAAGGAGCGCGCGAGAGGGGCGCCGAACCGCAGGTTTCGTGGCGGCTGGATGTCGCTTCGCTACGCCGCGTTGGCCTCGTCGTCGGCGTCGAGCACCTGCAGAAGGGCGCGGCGGATGGCGGAGTGGCGGGCGGCGCCCATGATCTTCGCGCCCATCAGGTCGGTGACGTAGAACACGTCGACCGCCCGCTCGCCGAAGGTGGCGATATGGGCGGAGGCGATGTTGAGGTTGAGGCGCGAGAGCGTCTGCGTCAGCCCGTAGAGCAGGCCCGGCCGGTCGAGGCCGGAGACCTCCACCACCGTGTGCCGGTTGGACCACGAGTTGTTGAGCGTCACCTCCGGCTCCACCGTGAAGGCGCGCGGGCGCTTGGGAATGCGCTTGGCGACGATCTCCGGCAGCCGGATCTCGCCCACCAGCGACTTCTGGATCGCGGCGGCGATGCGGTCGGCGCGGCGCATCTCGTCCTCGTCCTGCTCGAAGGCGCGGGTCAGCGAGATGGTGTCGAGCGCGCGTCCGTCCGTGGTGGTGCTGATCTGCGCGTCGACGATGTGGGCGCCCGCGCTGGCGCAGGCACCGGCGATGACGGCGAGCAGCTTGGGGTGGTCGGGGGCGAACACCGTCAGCTCGGTGACGCCGCGCCGGGCGTCGGTGTGCGCGCTGGTGGCGAGCGCCTTTCCGTCCGCCTCCGCCGCCAGGATGAAGCGGGCATGGGCGAGCTGGTGCGCGCGGTCGGTCTGCAGCCAGTAGGTCGGGTAGTGGCGGGCGACATAGGTGTCGAGCGCCTCGCTGTCCCATTCCGGCAGGGCGGCGCGGAACTCGGCCTGCGCGCGGGCGACGCGCTGGTTGCGGTTGCTCTCCGAGAAGCCGCCGGTGATCACCGGCTCGGTCTCGTGGTAGAGCGTGCGCAGCAGCTGGGACTTCCAGTTGTTCCACACCCCCGGGCCCACCGCGCGGATATCCGCCGTGGTGAGGATGAGCAGCAGCTTCATCCGCTCCAGGTTCTGCACCACCGCGGCGAAGTTCTCGATCGTCTTGCGGTCGGAGAGGTCGCGCGACTGGGCGATGGTCGACATGGTGAGGTGCTGTTCGATCAGCCAGGCCACCGTGTCGGTATCGACCGCGCTGAGGCCGAAGCGCGGGCACAGCTTGCGGGCGACGCGGGCGCCGGCGATCGAATGATCCTCCGGCCGGCCCTTGGCGATGTCGTGTAGGAACACTGCCACATAGAGCAGCGTGCGGTTCTTGATCTGCGGCATCAGCTCGTTGGCGAGGCCGTATTCCGGCCGGTCGCCGCGCTCGATCCGCGACAGCACGCCGATGGCGCGGATCAGGTGCTCGTCCACCGTGTACGAATGGTACATGTTGAACTGCATCATCGCGACGATGCGGCCGAATTCGGGGATGAAGCGGCCGAGCACGCCGGTCTCGTTCATCCGCCGCAGCACGATCTCCGGGCTTTCCTTCGAGCACAGGATCTCGAGGAACAGCCGGTTCGCCTCCGGGTTCTCGCGCACGTTCTGGTCGATCAGCTTGAGCGAGCGTGTGGCGAGGCGCATCGCGTCCGGGTGGAAGGCGAGGCCGTGCTTGCCGGCGAGGTGGAAGACGCGGATCAGGTTCACCGGGTCGCGGCCGAAGGCGCTGGAATCGGCGACGTTGATGCGGTCGTTGTCGACGATGAAGTCGGCGCTCTCCTTCAGCGTGCGCCGGCCCGAGCGGCGCAGCCGGGCGATCATGCGGTCGAGCCGCGGCACCGGCTTATCGTGCCGCTCCTCCAGCGCCGCCGAGACGATGGCGGTGAGGTCGCCGACGTCCTTGGCCACGAGGAAATAGTGCTTCATGAAGCGCTCGACGTCCTTCAGGCCGGGATGGGCGACATAGCCCAGCCTCTCGGCCATCTCGCGCTGGAGGTCGAAGGAGAGCCGCTCCTCGGCCTTGCCGGTCAGGAAGTGCAGGTGGCAGCGCACCGACCAGAGGAAATCCTCGCAGCGGCGGAAGATCTTGGCTTCCTCGGGCGTGAACACGCCCTTGGCCACGAGGTCGCGCGTCTCGTGCACGCGGTAGACATATTTGGCGATCCAGAACAGCGTGTGCAGGTCGCGCAGGCCGCCCTTGCCGTCCTTCACGTTCGGCTCGACCACGTAGCGCGACTGGCCGGCGCGCTTGAGCCGTTCCTCGCGCTCGGCGAGCTTGGCGGCGACGAACTCCACCGCCGTGCCCTGCACCACGTCCTTGTCGAAGCGGCTGGCGAGCTCGTCGAACAGCGTCTTCTCGCCAAGCAACAGCCGCGCTTCCAGCAGCGCGGTGCGGATGGTCATGTCGGCGCGCGCCTGGCGGATGCACTCGTCGACCGAGCGCGTGGCGTGGCCGACCTTCAGCCCCATGTCCCAGAGCACGTAGAGGATGGCCTCGGCGACGCTCTCGCCCCAGGCGGTCTGCTTGTAGGGCAGCAGGAACAGGATGTCGGTGTCCGAGCCCGGCGCCATCAGCCCGCGCCCGTAGCCGCCGACCGCGACGATGGCCATGCGCTCGGCGGTGGAGGGGTTGTCGGAGGGGTAGAGATGGGTGATCACCAGCTCGTGGACCAGCGAGATGATCTCGTCCTGCAGGCGGGAGAGCCGCTCGGCGCAGCGCCGGCCGGAGCCTTCCTCCATCAGCCAGCGCTCGGCGGTCTTGTGCCCCTGCTGGTAGGCGAGCTTGAGCCGCCGGGCCATCTGCCCGCGCATCTCCACCTCGCGTCCAGACTTGCCGTCGTCGAGCACCTGCCGGGCGAGGGCGCTGAGCTCCACCCGCATGGCGTCGATGTCGAAGAGTTCCTTGAAGGGATGGTCGGTGCGGCGGCGGGATTCGGTCATGTCACGGTCCGGCTGATCGGACATCCGCTTTAGCCGATCCGGCAGGCGCCGTCATCGTGCGCCGTCATCGTGCGCCGCCGCGCGAAGGACGCCGGATCGCGAAAGCGGGCTCTGAAACGCCGCATGCCCGGCGCGGGGCCGGGCATGTTCCGTTTCCGCGAAGCCCGCGAAAGGCTTCCGCCGCGCCTCAGTTCGTGCGGGCGCCGGCGTCGGAGGTCTCCTGGCGCACCTGTTCAAGCGTCTTGAACTCCGGCGCGGTGTTGAGCTCCTCCTTGGTGAGGGCCACCACGATCTTCTGGCCGCTGTCGGTGGTGGTCGGGGCCAGCGAGTCGAAGGACACCGCCACCGGCTTGGCGCCGATGCCGAGGAACCCGCCGACGTCGATCACCGCCGCAATGATGCGGCCGTCGCGCTCCACCACCACGTCGCGGATCGAGCCGAGCTTCTCGTCGGTCGAGGTCACGACGTCGGCGCCGATCAGGTCGGAGCCGAGCTGCTGCCCGGATTCCTGCGTGGCGACGAATTTGGGCGTCGCCGGCACCACGGTCGGGCTGGCCTGGGTGGTGTCGCCGGGCATCGCGTCCGGTGCGGCGCTCGGGGTGTCGGTGGACGGGCTGTTGGGCATTTCAGCCGGCGGCGCCTGCGGCGTGCCAGCATCCGGCATGACCGGGCTGGCGGCCGGCGGGGTGGTGGTTTCCGGCGACGGGCTCTGGGCCTGCGCCATCGAGGTGAAGGTCGCGGGGGCGATCATCAGGGCCGCCGCGGCGGTCAGGGTCGCAAACGTTCTGGTCATCGTCTTCTCCCTTTACGAATGTCACGGGTGTGATGTCGTGGTGAAGCGATCAGGCCGATCGTCTGCGTAGTAAACGTCAATATACCGATTTCGTTCCGTCGCTTTCGACGTTCGGAGCGCTGGTTGTTCCCGCGGTGCGAGGCGACGGTAGTCAGTTGATCCGATCGATGATCGAGGCGTCGGCCATGCAGACCGTCAGTTCTTCCGTCGCGAGGTTGGATTTCGTCACGCCGATCGCCGACAGGCAGCCCTTCGGGGTGCGCATCACCCGGGCGGGCACCGCGGGACGGGTCTCGGAGGCGCTTTCGATCACCGGCGCCTTCGCGGCCGGCGGGCTGGAAGGGCTCTGGGCGGAGGTGCCCGGAGTGGACGTGCCCGCGGGGGCGATGTCGAGGCGCGGGCCCTTGGCGGCGCGGTTGACCACGGGGGCGGCCGCGAAATTGCGCTGGAGGCTGCCTTCGATCGCCACCGGCTGGGGCGAGAGGCGGGAGACCGCGCCGGCCCCGAGCGCGCCGGCGGTGAGCGGCACCATCAGGGCGATGCCCGTCGCCGCGCCGAGAATATAGGCCGAGCCCTTGAAGGCGGCATTGCCGAAACCAGCCATGACGTTCCCCTTTCGTCGTTCCCTTTCGCCGTGTCCTGCCCATCGATGCCCGCGAAAGGCCAATAGATGCGGGAAAAAGGCCTTGGCCCGCCGGAGAGACAGCGCATGCCGCCTCCGCCGCCGGACATCTTCCGCGCGCGCATGTTCCTTCGAAAAAGGACGGTCCGGCACGGCGTGCCGGCGTCTTATGGTTAACGCTTCGGGAGGTTACGGGTTCCCGTCCGGGTTTTTCCGCGCGCGATCACGTTTTCGCGCGCGGCAGGATGCCGGATGAGCCCGGGAGCGGACCTGCGCGCCTATCGCTCGGCGGTCAGGTGGTGCTCGGGAACGCTGACATTGCAGATCAGGCCGCCGGGGGCGAATTCCAGCTGCACCTCGCCGTCGAGGGCGCGCGCCAGGTTGCGCTCGATCACCAGCGAGCCGAAGCCGCGTCCCGTCGGCGTGGTGACGGGCGGGCCGCCCCTCTCGCGCCAGGAGAGCTCGAAGCCGCCGCCGGCCTCCGCCATCCGCCGCGCCCAGATGATGTCGACATGCCCGGTCGGCACCGACAGCGCGCCGTATTTGGCGGCGTTGGTGGAGAGCTCGTGCAGGGCGAGGCCGATGTTCTGCGCCGCCTCGGGCTTGAGGAAGATGTTCGGCCCCTTGATGGTGACCTGGCTGTTCTCGCGGTCGATGTGATGGCCGAGCTGCGAGCGCACCATGTCGTTCAGCGAGGCGCCGTGCCAGCTCTCCTGCACCAGCAGGTCGTGCGAGCGCGAGAGCGCCTGCAGGCGGGCGCTGAAGATCTCGACGAACTCGTCGATCGAGCCGGCATGGCGCGCGGTCTGGCGGGCCATGGCCTGGATGACGGCGAGCAGGTTCTTCGAGCGGTGCGTCAGCTCCCGCATCAGCAGGCGCAGATGCTGCTCGTTCTCCTTGCGCTCGGTCACGTCCACCGCCGCGCCGGTCAGCCCGACGATGGTGCCGGCGAGGTCGCGCAGCGGCTCCACATGGATGTCGTACCAGCGCTTGCTGCCGTTCTCCTCCATCTCCGTCTCGCCCTTGCGGGCGGCGGCGGCGGCGAAGCAGTCGCGCTTGAGCAGGTTCAGCGGGCGGGCGCGGGCCTCGCCCAGCAGCTCGGTATCGGTCGAGCCCAGCACCTGGTCGACCGGCGCGCCGAACAGCGGCTTGCTGACCGAGGTGTAGCGCAGCGCCCGGTCCTGGGTGAAGATCGCCACGTTGGAGCCGCGCAGCGCCATCTCGTAGCGTTGCAGCGCGGTGGCCAGTTCGAGCGTCAGGCGGCGCTGCTCGCTGGCGACATGGCCGGGCGAGGGCAGGCTCGCCAGCGCCCTGAAATTGGTCCACAGCGCGACGGCGCCGATGGCGTTGAGGGTGGCGATGCCGATACGCACGGCGCTTCGCAGCCACGGCATCCCGCTGCCGTCGAACATGACGAGCAGCGATAGCAGGCCGAACATCAGCACCTGCGCGATGAGCAGCGACGCCAGCAGCCGGGAGCGGCCGGAGAGATTCTGGCGCACGTGCAGCAGGCGCAGCAGTCCCACCGCGATGGCGAAGGAGGAGAGGACCGTTACCCAGCGCGCGGCGTTGTCGAGGTTGTCGAAGGGAAGGAACGGCATCGCGGACGCCATCACACGGGGCTCAGGCGGTGGCGCGCTGCTCCCGTGGGCGCGCCCGTCGCTCGAAGAACAGCGCCTGGCTGATCACGGCGGCGACGGTGGAGGGCTGGAAGGGCTTCGCGATGAGGAAGGCCGGCTCCGGCCGCACGCCGGTGAGGAAGCGCTCGGGATAGGCGGTGATGAAGATCACCGGCACCTCGACCTGCGCGATCAGGTCGTTCACCGCGTCGAGGCCGGAGGAGCCGTCGGCGAGCTGGATGTCGGCGAGGATCAGGCCGGGTGCCTTGCGCCGCGCCAGCTCCACCGCCTCGGTGCGGGTGCGCGCGATGCCGGTCACGCGGTGGCCGAGGCTTTCCACCAGCCCCTCGAGGTCGAGGGCGATGAAGGGCTCGTCCTCGATGATGAGGACGTCGGTGGCGATCTCTTCCGCCAGTTCGCGGCCGGCATCCTCGACCAGATTGCGCAGGGTCGGCACATCGATATCGAGCACGGCGGCGGCATCCTCCTCGTTGAAGCCTTCGAGCGAGACGAGCAGGAAGGCCTGCCGCACGACGGGGGTGATATGGCTCAGGCGCCGCTCGCCCTGCACCGGGGCGGGCGCCTGTTCGGTCTCCGCGTTGAGCGTCACCGAATCCCACAGCCGGGTGAGAAGGCGGTAGAGCGCGACGCGCGGATCGATGTCGGGAGCGAGGGTGCCGGGGTCGGCGATGAGGGTTTCGAGAAGGGCCGTGACATAGGCGTCGCCCGCGGCCTGGCTGCCGCTGAGCGCGCGCGCATAGCGGCGCAGGAACGGCAGGTGCTGCGCGACCAGTTGAGAAGTGCTCACTCGCGTCTCCCCGATGCTGCAAAGGTGAAGCGCTCGTTAACGCGCCATGAAGCTTCGGGTTCCACTATGGAATGAAAACCGGGGAATTGCGCTCCGGTTCTGGAACCGTCCTGCCGCTGGCCCGTTATGGATGGGCATGAAGCGACGGAGCCGTCCTCCCTCTTGACGTATTCGGGGGCTCAATGTCGGGAAAGAAGACTATGAACGACGATCAGTCCGAGGGCCAGCCCGCGAACATGGATACCCTCATGCCCGAAGCGGGGCGGGGTTCCGGCGGCGCTCTCGGGGGCGATATCCAGGCGAAGATCGGCCAGCACCTGCGCGCCATGTATGACGACGTGGTGCGCCAGGGCGTGCCGGATCGGTTCATGGATCTGTTGGCGCAGCTGGACCGGCCCAAGGCGGGCACTTCCGACGAGAGCGGAGGCGCGCGGTGAGCCAGGTCGACCCGGCGCTGCGCGACGAGATCATCGCCGCGATACCCAATCTGCGGGCCTTCGCCATCTCGCTCAGCGGCAGCGTCGATCGCGCCGACGATCTGGTGCAGGAGACGCTGCTGCGGGCCTTCGCCAATATTGCGAGCTTCCGGCCCGGCACCAACCTGCCGGCCTGGCTGTTCACCATCCTGCGCAACCTGTTCCGCTCGGAATACCGCAAGCGGCGGCGGGAGGTGCCGGATTCGGACGGCGCCTTCGCCGCCACGCTGACCAGCAATCCCGACCAGACCACGCATCTGGATTTCGAGGATTTCCGCGCCGCGCTCGAAAAGCTGCCGCCCGACCAGCGCGAGGCGCTGGTTCTGGTGGGGGCGTCCGGCTTCTCCTATGAGGAGGCCGCCGACATCTGCCAGTGCGCCGTCGGCACCATCAAGAGCCGCGTCAACCGCGCCCGCAAGCGCCTGGGCGAATTGCTGGCCATCGAGGATGGCGAGGATTTCGGTCCCGACCGGACCACCCGCGCCGCGCTCGCCGCCGAGCGCGCCTGAGGCCGGCGCGCCTTCCCCCGCCATCCCTCCCGAAACCGGTGTCTGAAAGCGGGAACGCCCCCGGGCGTGCCGGGGGCGTCCCTTTGATCGCCGCCATGCGGCGAGGTCCGGGTTCAGGGAACCCGGCCGGAGCGGCCGCGCAGCAAGCCGACGACGGCCGATACGACAAACAGGATGATGGCGACCACGAAGATGATCTTGGCGATCTCGATGGCGGTGCCGGCGATGCCGCCGAAACCCAGCACCGCGGCGATCAGCGCGATCACGAGGAAGGTGAGCGCCCAGCCGAGCATGAATGCCTCCACTGCTACGGTGCGGCGCGCCGGAGCGCGCCCGCGTCGCCGGAACAACCACCGAGCCGGCAGAGGGTTCCCGCCCGGCGCGTGGAGACGCCGGCGCGCGGCTACATCCGCTCCGACAGCGCCGGCGCGATCGCCCGGGCCTCGGCCAGCAGCGCGGTGACGATGGGCGTCATCGGCTCGCGGTCGAGCACCACGAGGCCCATCTGGTGCTCCACCTCCGGCCCCTCGATCGGGATCGAGCGGATGCTGGCGGGAAAGGCGAACACGTCGGCCAGCGTGTTGGCGACGACGCTGGCCCATTTGCCGGTGCGCACATGCGAGAGCAGCGCGATGGTGGAGTTGGCCTCCAGCATCGGCGTGATGCTGTGGCCGGCCTCGGCGAGCTGCTTGTCGACGATGCGGCGGTTCTGCATGTCGGGGGTGAGCAGGCACAGCGGCACCCGCCCGACCTCCTGCCACGTCACCTTGGCGCGGTTGCCCAGCGGGGCGTCGGCGGAGGTGAGGAAGCGGTAGCCCTCCTTGTAGAGCGGCACCGTCTTCACCCGGCCGAGCGGGTCGTTGTCGAGATAGGTGACGCCGGCGTCGGCCTCGAGGTTCTCGATGAGCCGCAGCACCTCGTTGGAGCTCGCCGAGATCAGCGTGAAGCGCACGTCGCCGTGCTTCTCGTGGAAGGGCGTCGTCAGCTCGGAAAGCATCGGCATGGCGGTGGGGATGGCGGCGATGCGCAGATGGCCGCTGAGGCCCTTGCGCATGCCGGCGATCTCCTGGCGCATGGCGCGCACGTCGCCGATCACCCGGCGCGCCCATTGCAGCGCCCGCTCGCCCTCCGGCGTGAAGCCGATGAAGCGCGAGCCGCGCTCGACGAGGCGCACGCCGAGCTGCTCCTCGAGCTGCTTCAGGCCGGCGGAAAGGGTGGGCTGGGTGACGCCGCAGGCTTCCGCCGCGCGGCCGAAATGACGCTCCTTGGCGAGCGCGAGCAGAAGTTCGAAACGGTCGATCACGCGGGACGCTTCCTGATGCGAGCACGATAGAAAGATTCTATCAGACTATCAGAGCGCGCCGCGCCTGCGAATTGGAGCGATGAAAATCAGCCGGCGCTATTCCGCCGCGCCGCGCAGGCCGAGCAGGGGCAGCGTGTCCGGCAGATCTGGCTCGCCGGCCGGTATCGCCTCGCCCTCGAATTCGAGCTGCTCGATGCGTGCCCCGCGCTTGGCGATCTTGTCGGCGGAGGTCAGCGCCTGCGCCACGTCCTCGTTCACCTGCCCGAAATGCTTCTGCAGGTTGCCGACCCGGTCGCGCAGCCGCACGACATCGGCGACCAGCCTGCCGCATTCGGCGCGGATGAGGTCCGCCTGCTCGCGCATGCGCGCATCCTTGCAGATCGCCTGCACCACCTGCACGGCGAGCATCAGCAGCGAGGGCGAGACGATCACCACGCGGGCGCGGAACGCCTGCTGGATCACCTCGTCGAAATGCTCGTGCAACTCGGCATAGACCGATTCCGACGGCACGAACATCAACGCGATGTCCTGCGTCTCGCCGCTGACGAGATAGCGCTCGGCGATGTCCTTCACATGCTTGCCGACATCGCCCTTCAGCCGCGTCTGGGCCTGCCGGCGGGCCTCCTCCGTCTGCGCCTCGCGGAAGGCGGTCACCGCTTCCAGCGGGAACTTCGAATCGACGAGCAGCGGGCGCTTGTCGCCGGGCAGGAAGATCGCGCAGTCGGCGCGCCGCCCGTTGGCCAGCGTGTGCTGGAAGGCGAAGCTGTCGCGCGGCAGGCCGTCGGCGATGATCGCCTGCAGCCGTCCCTCGCCGAAGGCGCCGCGCGCCTGCTTGTTGGAGAGCGTCTCGCGCAGGCTCATCACCTGCCCGGACAGTTCCCCGAGCGAGAGCCGCGCCTGATCGACCAGCGCGAGGCGCTCGTTCAGCTTGGCGAGGTTCTCATGCGTCGCCTCGGCCGAGCGCGCCAGGCTCTCGCCCATGCGGTGGGTGGTGGCGTCGAGCCGTTCGGCGACGGCGCGGGCCAGCTCGCCCTGCCGCTGGGCCAGCACCTCGGCCATGGACTGCACGCGGCCGATGGTTTCCGCCTGCGTCCGGGCGAGCGCGGTGAGCTGTTCCTCCAGCTCGTCGGCGCGGCGGGCCTGCTCGTCGGCCTCGGCGGCGTTCTGCCGGGCGCTGCGCGAGACCGCGCGCAGCACGGCGACGAGCAGCAGGAAACCGAGCACCCCCGCGCCGGCGAGCACCTGCGCCAGCGTCACCGGGTGCGTGCCGAGGACGAACAGAACCTGATCCATCGCGCCCTTCTAGCAGATTCGGCCGGCCGCGCGAACGGAGAGTGAACATCGGCGCGTCCCGCCGCAGCCCCTCCGTTGACCGCGGGCGGACCAGCGCTTATCTGAACGGCATGTCGATACGCCCTCTCGTTATCCTTCCCGATTCCCGCCTGCGGCTGATTTCCGATCCCGTGGTGCGGGTCGATGCGCGCGTGCGCGCCATCGTCGAGGACATGTTCGAGACCATGTATGACGCGCCGGGCGTCGGCCTGGCCGCGATCCAGGTCGGCGTGCCCGAGCGCATCGTCACCATCGATGTCGGCCCGCGCGAGGCCGAGGACCGGGAGGAGGGCGACGAGCGCGAGGTCGAGAAGCGTCCGCTGGCGCTGATCAACCCGGAGGTCGTCTCCGCCTCGGAGGAGCTTTCGGTCTACGCGGAAGGCTGCCTGTCGATCCCGGAATATTATGCGGACGTGGAGCGTCCCGCCCGCGTGCGGGTGCGCTACATGGACCTCAACGGCGAGACGCAGGAGATCGACGCCGACGGGCTGCTCGCCACCTGCGTGCAGCACGAGATCGACCATCTCAACGGCGTGCTGTTCATCGACCACATCTCCAAGCTCAAGCGCGACCGGGTGATGACCAAGTTCACCAAGCTCGCCAAGAAGGAGCGCGACGGGGTCTGATCCCGCCGCCGGCCGCCTCCTTCCGCACCGACCGGGAGTCCTCATGCGCATCGTCTTCATGGGCACGCCCGATTTCGCGGTGCCGACGCTGGTCGAGATCGTCGGCAGCGGCCACGAAGTGGTCGCCGCCTATACGCGCGCTCCCGCGCAGGCGGGCCGGCGCGGGCTGGAGCTGGTGCCCTCGCCGGTGCACCGCGCGGCCGAACGGCTCGGCATTCCCGTTTTCACCCCCGCGACGCTGAAGGGCGAGGAGGCGGTCGACGCCTTCGCCGCGCTTGAGGCGGATGCCGCCGTGGTGGTGGCCTATGGGCGCATCCTGCCGCAGGCCATCCTCGATCTGCCGAAGCTCGGCTGCCTCAATTTGCACGCCTCGCTGCTGCCGCGCTGGCGCGGCGCCGCGCCGATCCAGCGCGCCATCATGGCCGGCGACGCGGAGACCGGCGTCGCGGTGATGAAGATGGAGGCCGGGCTCGACACCGGCCCGGTCGGCCTCGTCGAGCGCGTGCCCATCGGCGCGGACATGACCGCCGGCGAGCTGCACGACCGGCTGATGGTGGTGGGCGGGGATCTGATGGCGCGGGCGCTCGCGGCGCTGGAGCGCGGCGGCCTGTCCTTCACCCCGCAGCCGCAGGCGGGCGTCACCTACGCCGCCAAGATCGAGAAGGGCGAGACCCGCATCGACTGGGCGCAGCCGGCGAAGGCGGTGCACGACCATATTCGCGGCCTCTCGCCGTTCCCCGGCGCGTGGTTCGAACTCGCCGGCACCCGCGTGAAGGTGCTGCGCTCGACGCGGGCGGAGGGCGCCGGCCGGCCGGGCGAATTGCTGGACGACCGGCTCACCGTCGCCTGCGCGTCGGGCGCGGTGCGGCTGGTGGAGGTGCAGAAGGCGGGCAGCCGGGCGATGGCGGCGCCGGATTTCCTGCGCGGCAGCGATCTCGAAAAGGGCACGGTGCTGGAATGAACGCGACGCCGACGAGCACCATCCGCGCCCTGGCGCCGGCGGACCACGCGCTCTGGCTGCCGCTCTGGCAGGCCTATCTCGCCTTCTACGAGGCGGAACTGCCGGACGCGGTGAGCGAGACCACCTGGCGGCGCCTGATCGACCCCGCCGAGCCGGTGCACGGCGCCCTCGCCCTCGACGCGCAGGGGCGGGCGGTGGGGCTGGCCCACTGGCTCTTCCACCGCTCGACCTGGGCGGTCGGCGACGTGTGCTACCTCAACGACCTGTTCGTCGATGCCAGCCAGCGCGGCCAGGGCCTCGGCCGCCGGCTGATCGAGCACGTCCACGCGGCCGCCGCCGCGCAGGGGGCGCCCAAGGTCTACTGGCTGACCCACGAGACCAACGCCACCGCGCAGCGTCTCTACAACGCCGTCGCCGAGCGCACCGGCTTCATCCAGTACCGCAAGCCGACCGGCCGCTGAGGCGCCGGAAGCGAGGGCCTCGCGAAGGAAGCGGGGCCTCGGGGCGAAGCCGGGGAAGAGGCGAAGGCCCTGTCCCCCCTCGCGCCGTCATGGCCGGGCTTGACCCGGCCATCCACGTCTTTCCCGTCACCGACGTCATGAATCCCCGGGCCAAGCCCGGGGATGACACTGTCATGCGGGAGTGCGCCGCCGGGCTTCTGGAGCCTGCCGCTCACTTCCCCGGCTGGGCGACGATGCGCAGATAGGGCTTCAGCGTCTTCCAGCCCTGCGGGAACTTCTCCTTCGCGGCCTCGTCGCTGACCGAGGGGACGATGATCACGTCGTCGCCGTCCTTCCAGTTCGCCGGCGTGGCGACGGCGTGCGTGGCGGTGAGCTGGAGCGAGTCGATCACCCGCAGGATCTCGTCGAAATTGCGCCCGGCGCTCGCGGGATAGGTGAGGGAGAGCTTCAGCTTCTTGTCCGGCCCGACGACGAACACCGAGCGCACCGTCAGCGTGTCGGAGGCGTTGGGGTGGATCATGTCGTAGAGGTCGGAGACCTTGCGCTCGGGGTCGGCGATGAGCGGGAAGTTCGGCGCGTAGCCCTGCGTCTCGGCGATGTCGTCCGACCATTTGGCATGCGCGTCGAGCGGGTCGACGGACAGGCCGATCACCTTCACGTTGCGGCGGTCGAACTCCGGCTTCAGCCGCGCGACCTGCCCCAGCTCGGTGGTGCAGACCGGCGTGAAGTTCTTCGGGTGGGAGAACAGCACGCCCCATGAATCCCCCAGCCACTCATGGAAGCGGATGGGGCCTTCGGTGGTCTCGGCGTCGAAATCGGGGACGACATCCCCAAGGCGGATGGTCATGGCAGTCTCCAGACGGAATAAAACTCTACTGTTTTTGTATTATACTTCGCGCTAGCGCGATAGGAAGCGCAATTCCACGCATGTGCGGTAATATCGGAACCGGAGGCGGCCGGCGACGTTTACGCTGTCGGACGCCATTGCGCCGGTCGGGCCCCTCCCGCCGGCGTGCCCACGGGTCGCGGGGGCGGGTGCCGCGACAGATCTGGAGAGGAAGTCATGCGTAAGATCGTTGCCATTTCCGTCGTCGCGCTCAGCCTCGCGGCCTGCACCACCACGCAGCAGCGTACGGCCGGCGGCGCGCTCATCGGCGGCGGCACGGGCGCGGTCATCGGCGGCATCGCCGGCGGCGGCCGGGGAGCGGCGATCGGTGCGGCGGTCGGCGCCGGCACGGGCGCGGTGATCGGCGCGGCGACCTCGCCGGGCGACTGCTACGCCCGCGACTATTACGGCCGCATGGTGCCGGTGCGCTGCTGACGCGCCGGAGAACGGGAACGGGCGGCCCCGTCGTGGGCCGTCCGCGCATCATCCGGGGCTGGCGGCTCCACAGGCGTCACTGGCTCGCCCACAGCACGCGGGCGATCCAGGCGATCTCGCCCTCCTGCAGCAGCCGGTCGGGATGTTCGGAGTTGAGCGAGCGCAGCTCCACCGTCCGGGCGGTGCGGCGCTTCAGCTCCTTGGCCAGCACCTCCCCCTCGCGGGTCTTCACCACCACACGGTCGCCGCGCCGCACCGGCGCGGCCGGCGAGACCACCACCACGTCGCCGTCGCGGTAGAGCGGCAGCATGGAATCGCCGGCGATCTCCAGCGCATAGGCGTGCTCGTCGCCGACATTGGGGAAGACGATCTCGTCCCACGAGCCGCCGACCGGAAAGCCCGCATCGTCGAAATAGCCGCCGCCGCCCGCCTGCGCGAAGCCGATCAGCGGGATGGAGCGCCGCGCCGTGCCGGTGCCGTCGATCAGCGCCATGAAATCGTCGAGGCCGGTGCCGGTGGCGGCGAGGATCTTGGCGATGCTCTCGGTGGAGGGCCAGCGCGCCCGCCCGTCCGGCGCCTCGCGCTTGGAGCGGTTGAAGGTGGTGGCGTCGAGACCGGCGCGCTTGGCGAGCGCGGAGACGCTCAGGCCGTGCTGCTCGGCCAGCCGGTCGACGGCCCGCCAGATCTGGGCATGGGTCAGCATGGGGCGCCTGAAAAGCGGATTTTTGTCGGAAACATAGGAATTATACCCTAATCCGATCGAAGTCCAGCCGCGATCGGGGCCCCGGCCCGCGGCGGCCGCCCTCCATCTCCACAGCTCTTCCGCTGTCCCTGCCCACACCCCCTTGTGGTCATCTGGACAGCGCGGCGGCGGTGCCTAGGATGGCCGCCCGTCGAACAGGGGGCGCGAATGCCGGAGCACGAGGAGAGGCAGGACGAGGTCGAGGCGCTGCTGATGCGGGCCGCGCGGCACGCCGCCGCCTACCGCACCGCGCCGCCCGCGCCGCAGTCCGCCTCAACCTATGCCGAGGCGGTCCGCGCCTTCGACGGCGTGCTGCCGGAGGAGGGCGAGGGCGGCCCCGGCGTGATCGAGGATCTGGTGCGCCGCGCCGGCCCCGGCCTTCACGCCACCACCGGCCCGCGCTTCTTCGGCTGGGTCATCGGCGGCTCGCATCCGGTCGGCCTCGCCGCCGACTGGCTCACCGCCGCCTGGGGGCAGAACACCGCGAACCACGTGGCGGCCCCCGCCGCCGCGGCGTCGGAGACGGTCGCCGCCCGCTGGCTGCTCGACGTGCTGCGGCTGCCGCCGGAATCCTCCGTCGGCTTCGTCACCGGCGCGACCATGGCGAGCTTCGTCGGCCTGGCGGCGGCGCGCGGCGCGGTGCTGCGCCGCGTCGGCTGGGACGTCGAGGCGAAGGGCCTGTTCGGCGCTCCGCCGGTGCGCGTGGTCATCGGCGACGAGGCCCATGCCAGTGTGTTCTCCGCCCTGCAATATCTCGGCTTCGGCGCGGCGAGCCTGCTGCGCGTGGCGACCGATGCGCAGGGCGTCATGCGCCCCGAGGCCTTCGACGCGGCCCTGTCCTCCGATGCCGCCGGCGACGGTCCGCTGATCGTCGTCACCCAGGCCGGCCAGATCAACACCGGCGCCTTCGATCCGCACGCCCACATCGTCGGGCGCGCCCATGCGCGCGGCGCCTGGGTGCATGTGGATGGCGCCTTCGGCCTGTGGGCGCGCGCCTGTCCCTCCCGCGCCGGGCTGGCGGACGGCGTGGAACGCGCCGATTCCTGGGCGACGGACGGCCACAAATGGCTGCAGACGCCCTTCGACTGCGGCTACGCCATCGTGCGCGACGCCGAGGCGCACCGCCGGGCCATGACCATCGCGGCGAGCTACCTGCCGCCGGCGGGCGGCACCGAGCGCGATCCCTCCCATTACGTGCCGGAGCTCTCGCGCCGCGCGCGCGGCTTCGCCACCTGGGCCTTGCTGCGCCATTTCGGCCGCGCCGGCATCGCCGCGATGGTCGAGCGCCATTGCGCGCAGGCGCGGCTGCTGGCGGAGTTGCTCGAGCCCGAGCCCGGCATCGCCGTGCTCAACGAGGTGGTGCTCAACCAGGTGCTGGTGCGCTTCGGCGCGGACAGGCCGGAGGAGGAGGGCGACGCGCTCACCCTCGCCGCCATTGCCGCCGTCCAGGCGGACGGCACCTGCTTCGCCGGCGGGGCGAAATGGCGGGGCCGCTGGGCGATGCGGGTCTCCATCATCGGCTACGCGACGGGAGAGGACGACATCCGTGCCTCGGCGGAAGCGATCCGGCGCTGCTGGCGCTCCGTCGCCTGCGCCGCTGTGGGCCGCTAGCGCCTTGTCCCTTCGGACGGTTTCCTCCGGACGGAAAGGGCTCTAAGACACGCCGGCTGTCGGGGGATACGGGCGCGTGCGGGCGCGGCCGGGCGCAGAGGGGGCGACATGACGACGGGAGAGACGGGCCTCATCTACAAGATCGCGCCGCGCGCGCTCTGGCAGGCGGCGGAAGCCGCCGGCCGCTTCGCGGGCGCGCCGGTCGACGTGCAGGACGGCTTCATCCACTTCTCCACGAGCGCCCAGGTCGCCGAGACCGCCGCGAAGCATTTCGCCGGGCAGGACGACCTGCTGCTGGTCGCCATCCGCACCGCGCGCCTCGATCCCGCGCGGCTGCGCTGGGAGCCCTCGCGCGGCGGCGCGCTGTTCCCCCATCTCTACGGCCCGCTCGCCCTCGATGCGGTGGCGTGGGTGCGCCCGCTGCCGCTGGCGCCGGACGGGCGGCATCTCTTCCCGGCGCTGGAGGACTGAAGGCGATGAGCACGCTTCTCGATCTCGCCTTGCCGGTCGCCCGCCTGCTCGACCCGGAGACCGCCCACGGCCTCGCCATCCGCGCGCTGTCCGCGCTGCCCGCGCGCCCCGTGCCGGTGGACGACCCGCGCCTCGCGGTGGAGGCGTTCGGCATGCGCTTTCCCAATCCGGTGGGGCTGGCGGCGGGCTTCGACAAGGAGGCCGAGGTGCCCGACGCCATGCTCGGCGCCGGCTTCGGCTTCGTCGAGGTCGGCACCATCACCCCGCGCCCGCAGCCGGGCAATGCGCGCCCGCGCAATTTCCGCCTCGCCGAGGACCGGGGGGTGATCAACCGCTACGGCTTCAACAGCGGCGGCCATGCGCCGGCCGCCGCGCGCCTCGCCGGCCGCAAGGGCCATGGCCGTCCGTGCGCCGGCATCGTCGGCGTCAATGTCGGGGCCAACAAGGATTCGGTCGATCGCGCGGCGGATTATGTCGCCGGCATCTCCGCCTTCGCCGGCCTCGCCTGCTACTTCACCGCCAACGTCTCCTCGCCCAATACGCCAGGGCTGCGCGACCTGCAGGAGGAGCACGCGCTCGACGACCTGCTGGCGCGGGTGATGGAGGCGCGCGACCGCGTCGCCCCGCAGGTGCCGCTGCTCCTGAAGATCGCGCCCGATCTCGCGCTGGCCCATCTCGACGGCGTGGTGGAAGTGGCGCGCCGGCGCCGCATCGACGGGCTGATCGTCTCCAACACCACCATCGCCCGCCCGGCCACGCTGCGCTCGCCTTTCAAGGCGGAGACCGGCGGGCTTTCCGGCCGCCCGCTGTTCCCGCTGTCCACCCGCATGCTGGCCGAGGTCTATGTGCGCGCCGAGGGCGCCTTCCCGCTGGTCGGGGTCGGCGGCATCGACAGCCCCGAGACGGCGATCGCCAAGCTGGAAGCCGGCGCGAGCCTGATCCAGCTCTATTCGGCGCTGGTCTATGAGGGGCTGGGGCTGGTGCCGCGCATCAAGCAGGGGCTGCTGGACCGCCTCGCCGGGGAAGGCGTGGCGCTGCCCGCGCTCACCGGGCGGCGCGCGCGCGATCTGGTCGCCTCGCCGTTCCCCGCCTAGAGCCTTTTCGAGCGAAGCGGGCACCGGTTCGCGTGAAGAAATGCGACAACTCAAAAATCCAGAGCGTTTCAATGGTTCCGCTAAACCATGAAACGCTCCGGCGCCTTCATGGCGCGTGCGGGGCGGTGAAGGGCTTTTAGCCCATGCAGGCGTTTTCCGTCGCGCTGTAGCCGGCCGGTCGCGGCGCGCTCTTCTGCGGCGGGCCCCGGCCGAGGGCGCCGTCCGAGCGCGCCCGCAGATAGATGAAGATGGCCTCGACATAGCACATCACGTTCGGGTTCACCCCGAAGGCCGGCATCACCAGTTCCTGGCTCGTGTTCACCGTTTTCTTGCCGTTGGTCACGGTGTCGAGGAACCGGTCGTAGCTCAGCGTCTGCAAGGCATCGACGAGCGAGGGGGCGAAGCTCGAGCCGAGCCCGTCCGGGCCGTGGCACTGCATGCAGTTCGCGGTGTAGCGGAGGTAGCCGACCGAGGTGTACCAGTCGACGGTGCCGTCCTTGTCGATCTTGTAGGTCGGGTTGCCCTGCCGGTCGCTGTACTCGCCGCCGGAGGAGCTGGCGGGTGCCGGATCGCCCGATCCGTCCGCCCCCACCGGCGACGGCGCGAATGGCAGAAGCGCGAGAAGAAGCGCGACAAGAAGCGTGGCGTTGGCCCCGTTGCGCATGGTCATGGCGTTCCCCGGCGCTCCGGCTTCTCGTTCCATGGCGTCGTGGCGGGCCGGAGCACGGGCGATCCTCCCGCCGGAGGCCGGGCCGGTCAAGCCGCCGCCCGGCATGGCCGGGACGCCGACCCGGCGCCTTCAGGCGAAGGTGCGCCGTTCCAGCGCCGGCAGCCGCAGCGCCAGGAACAGGCCGCGCCCGGCCATGAAGATGAGATAGGCGAGCCACAGCCCGGTATTGCCGAGCGGCAGGGTCAGCCACCAGGCGAGGAAGAACAGCGCCACCGCCGGGAACATCAGGTTGCGCATGTCGCGCGCCCAGGTGGAGCCGGCATAGATGCCGTCATAGGCGAAGGCGGCGACGCCGAGCAGCGGCGTCAGCGCCGCGAGCGGCAGGAACTCCCGGCCGACCCGGCGCACGTCCTCGTTGGCGGAAAGCAGGTCGATGACGCCGCCGCCGCCGGCCATCAGGAGCAGCGTCGCCGGCGCGGCGAAGCCGAAGCCCCAGAACAGCACCATGCGCACGGCGCGGCGGAAGCCGGGCCCGTCCTTGGCGCCCACGCTCTGGCCGCAGATCTGCTCGGCGGCGGTGGCGAAGCCGTCGAGGAAGAAGGCCGTCACCATCACGATGTTGTAGAGCACGGCGTTGGCGGCCAGCGTCGCGTCGTCCTGGCGGGCGCCCTGCGCGGTGAAGAACAGCAGCACGCTCATGATCAGCGCCGTGCGGATCATGATGTCGCTGTTCACCGCCACCGTCTCGATCAGCCGCGCCCGGTCGAGCACGGCGCGCCAGGGCATCCGCCAGTCGCGCCCGATGAGGCGCGCGGCGGCGCCGAGGCCGAACAGCGTGCCGACCGCCTCCGCCAGCACGTTGGCCGCCGCCGCGCCGGCGATGCCGAAATCCCAGTGCAGCACCAGCAGCACCGTAGCGGCGGCGTTCACCGCGGCGATGAGGATCTGCAGGCCGAGGCCGATATCGGTGCGGGCGATGCCGACCAGCCAGCCGAGAATGGCGAAGTTGCCGATGGCGAAGGGGGCGGAGAGGATGCGCACCGAGAAATAGAGCGCCGCCGCCACGTGCACCTCCTCGCTGGCGCCCATCGCCAGGAAGGCGAGGGAGGAGAGCGGGGCGTGCACGAGGATCAGCACCAGCCCGATGGCGGCGGCGATCAGCAGCGCGCGCACCAGCACGGCGCGCAGCTCCATCGTCTCGCGCCGGCCGAGCGCCTGCGCTGTCAGCCCGGCCGTGCCCATGCGGATCGAGCCGAAGATCCAGAACACGAAGTCGAACAGCAGCGCCCCGACCGCCACCGCGCCGAGCAGCGCCGCGTCGCCCAGCCGGCCGATGGCGCCGGTGGCGACGAGGCCGAGCAACGGCGTCGTCATCTGCGCCAGCGTCGCCGGCAGCGCGATGGTCAGGAAGCGCCGGGAGGAGACCTCGACCCGGCCGGCGTGCAGGCTCACGGCATCAGCGTCCGCGCCCGGCGACGCGGGTGATCAGCCAGAGCGGGATGACGATGACGGCGCCCAGCAGGAAATAGCGCCACAGCCGCTCCACCGTGTCGAAGCCGAAATTGAACAGGTGCCGGACCAGGCTCTCCAGGCTCGACAGGATGTTCAGCGGGTCGAGCCCAAGCGCGGAGAGGATGACGCCGACCACCACCGACAGCAGCACGAGGCGGACCAGCACCCAGAAGGGCGAACCGCCCATCCAGCGGGCGACGTTGTTGTCGGACATGAATCACGCTCCTCCGATGGGCGATTTCGCCTTCCCTAGCACGCCCGAAGGCCGGCGGGGAGCGTGGCCTTCCTCCCCGATCATCCGCTCCAGCGTCGCCAGCCGGTCGGCCTCGCCCGGCGGCTTGTCCCAGCGCAGGCGGGCGATGCGGGGGAAGCGCATGGCGAGGCCCGAGCGGTGACGGGTGGAGCGCGCCAGCCCCTCGAACGCCACCTCCAGCACCAGCCCCTCGGCGGCCGTATGCACCACCTCGCGCACCGGCCCGAAGCGGTTGACGGTGTGGCGGCGCACGAAGCGGTCGATCTCCATCAGCTCGGCGTCGGTGAAGCCGAAATAGGCCTTGCCCACCGGCACCAGCTCGCCCTCGCCGGAGCGCTCGCCGGTCCACACCCCGAACGTGTAGTCCGAGTAGTAGGAAGAGCGCTTGCCGTGCCCGCGCTGGGCGTACATCAGCACGGCGTCGACGCTGTGCGGGTCGCGCTTCCACTTCCACCACGGTCCCTTGGGCCGGCCGGGCAGGTAGAAGCTGTCGGCGCGCTTGAGCATCACCCCTTCCACCGCCTCGGCGTCGGCGCCGGCGCCGTGGGAGGCCGGGTCGGCCCGCGCCTGCGCGAGCTCGTCCCACGTCGCGAACGGCACCAGCGGCGAGAGGTCGATCCGCCCGTCGCGCGGATGGGCGGCGACCAGCGCCTCCAGCCGCGCCCGTCGCGCGTCGAAGGGCAGGTCGCGCAGGTCCTCGCCCGCCGCCGCCAGCAGGTCGTAGGCGCGGATATGGGCGGGGAATTCCGTGAGCAGCTTCGGCGAGACCACCTTCCGGTTCAGCCGCTGCTGCAGCACGTTGAAGGACTGCACCCGCCCCTCGCGCAGGATCAGCAATTCGCCGTCCACCGCGCCGTCGAAGGCGAGCGCGCCGGCAAGGTCCGGGAAGGCGGTGGAGACGTCCTCGCCGGTGCGGCTGTAGAGCCGCGTCACGTGCCGCCCGTCGGCGCCGGCCGCCCGCACCGCCTGCACGCGAATTCCGTCCCATTTCCATTCGGCGCGGAAATCGGCGGGGTCGAGGCTCCCGAAATCCCCGTCCTCCACCGGATGGGAGAGCATCACCGGGCGGAACGGCGCGGGGTCGTCGGTCTGCGGGCGCGCGCCGCGCCCTTCCGCCCAGGCGAACAGCGCCTCATAGGGCGGCTTCAGCCCCGGCCACACCAGCTCGATCTCGTCCGGCGTGCGCTCCCCCAGCGCCGCCACCGCCGTCTTGGCGAGGCGGGCGGAGACGCCGATGCGCAGCCCGCCGGTGATCAGCTTCAGGAGCGCCCAGCGGCCGGTCTCGTCGAGCCGGTCGAGCAGGCTCGCGAGCACCGCCGGCAGCTCGGCGCGGCCCATATGGGCGAGGGCGTGCACGATGGCGGATAGGGGGACGTCCTCTTCACCTCTCCCCACGGGGAGAGGGTTGGGTGAGGGGGCGCCCGGCGTCGGCATCGCCCGTGGCGGCGCCGGCCACATCAGCGCCACCGTCTCCGAGAGGTCGCCGACATAGTCATAGGACAGCGCGAACAGCACCAGGTCGGTGCGTTCGGAAATGAGCTGGCGGATCAGCCCCGGCTTGGCGTTGCGGAAGGAGAGCGCGCCGGTGAGCGCCGCCAGCGCCCAGCCGCGCTCGGGGTCGGGCGTATGGGCGAAATAATCGGCGATGAACGCGATCTTGCCGTTGCGGCGCGGCTCGTAGGCGAGCCGGTCGAGCAGCGCGGCGAAGCGGTTCACGGCTGCGCCTCCGGGCTTTCCGGGGCGGGCGTGTCAGGGGCGGCCGTGTCCGCGGCGGCGGTCGTCTCCGCCTCCTCCTCGCCATAGCCCACCATGTGCAGCGGGCGCGCCCTCAGCCCGGCGAGCCCCGCCCAGTGCACCAGCGCGTCCTCCTGGCCGTGCGTCACCCACAGCTCCTCGCAGCCGGTGGCGAGGATCGAGGCCTGAAGGTCGTCCCAGTCGGCATGGTCGGAGATGATCAGCGGCAGCTCCACGCCGTTCTGCCGGGCGCGGGCGCGGATGCGCATCCAGCCCGAGGCGAAGGCGGTGACGGGATCGGGGAAGCGGCGCGACCAGAGATCGGTCATCGCGCCGGGCGGGCAGATGACCACCGCGCCCGCCAGCTCCGCCGGCGCCGCGTCGCGGGCGAGGCGGACCGCGCCGAGCGCGATGCCCTCGGAGCGGTAATAGTCGGTCAGCCGCTCCATCGCGCCGTGGATCAGGATGGGGCGCTCGTGCCCGGCGGCGCGCAGGAGCGCCATCACCCGCTGCGCCTTGCCCAGCGCATAGGCGCCGACGAGATGCGCCCGCTCGGGAAACAGCGCCAGCGAGGCGGTCAGCTTCGCCGTCTCCTGTGCCGGATCGGGATGGCGGAACACCGGCAGGCCGAAGGTCGCCTCGGAAATGAAGACGTGGCAGGGCACCGGCTCGAACGGTTCGGCCGTCGGGTCGGCTCCCGGCTTGTAGTCGCCGGAGGCGACGATGGTGCAGCCCTGCCGGTCCAGCGCGATCTGCGCCGAGCCGAGGATATGCCCGGCCGGGTGGAAGGTGACGCCGACCCCGTTCACCTCCAGCCGCTCGCCATAGGCGGCCGCCTGCGTCGTCCCCGCGAAGCCCTCGCCGTAGCGGATCGCCATGATGTCGAGCGTCCGGCGCGTCGCCATCACCGCGCCGTGGCCGGCGCGCGCATGGTCGGAATGGCCATGGGTGATGAGCGCGCGGGCCACGGGCCGCGTCGGGTCGATGAAGAAGTCGCCGGCGGGCGAGTAAAGTCCCTGTGGCGTGGAATGGAGAAGCTCTTCCGGGCGCATCGCGGAAGATATATAGGGCGGCGCGCCCGATTTCCGCGAGACGCCTCGCGGAGGCCCATCGTCAGAGAACCACCCGCATGAGTGCAGGCAGGCTCATCCGTTCGTCCGGCGACCCGCTTGTCGATCGCCGGATCGACTGGGCGCGCGCGCTGATGCAGGAGGGAAACGCGGCGGACGCCGCCGAGCTTCTGGCCGAAGCGGTGGCCCGCGCCGGCCATTACGCCCCCGGCTGGTTCCTGCTCGGCGAGGCGCGGGAAGCGGCGGGCGACGCCGCGCAGGCGCGCGAGGCCTTCGGACAGGCGCTCGCCCTCGATCCCGGGGACACGTTCGGCGCGGCGCTGCGCCTCGCCCGGCTCGAAGGCGAGGTGGCGAGCATGAGCGAGGCCTATGTGCGCGTCCTGTTCGACCAGTATGCGGACCGTTTCGACGTCGCCCTCGCCCGGCTGGACTATCGCGGCCCGGAGCTGATCGACCGCGCGCTGGAGGCCGCCTGCGCCGCGTTGGAGCGGCCCTATGCCTTCGCCCGCGGGCTCGATCTCGGCTGCGGCACGGGGCTGGTCGGGGCGCGGCTGGTCGAGCGCATCGGCTTCATGGAGGGCGTCGACATCTCGCCCAACATGGTCGCCCACGCCCGGCGCCGGAAGATCTACGACGCGCTGGCCGTGGGCGAGATGGTGGCCTTCCTGAAGGAGCGGCCGGCGCGCGAGGCCGATCTCATCTTCGCGGGCGACGCCTTCTGCTATCTCGACGGGCTGGGCCCGGTGCTGGCGGAAGCGCGCCGCGTGCTGGAGCCGGGCGGGCTGCTCGCCTTCACCACCGAGACGCATGGCGGGGAGGGCGTCCTGCTGCGCGACACGCTGCGCTTCGCCCATGCGGAAGCCTATGTCCGCGCCGCGCTCGCCGAGGCCGGTCTGGCCCTGCGGCTTCTCACCGACGAATGGGTGCGCAAGGAAAAGGGCGAGCCGGTGCCGGGGCTGGTGGTGGTGGGGATGCGCGAAAGCTGACCGCTTGGCCGCCAAATGGGCGGACCCACCCGGCCCATCCCCGCCGTCATGGCCGGGCTCGGCCCGATCCTCCCCGTTCTCTCACCGTCATGGCCGGGCTTGTCCCGGCCATCCACGCCTTCCTGCCCGCGCCCCGGCCCAAGTCGTGGATGCCCGGGCCAAGCCCGGGCATGACGGCGCTTTTTGTCCCAAAGCATCCCCGTCATGCTGAGGCGCCGGTCGTCAGTCCGGCCTCGACGCACGCAGGCCGGCAAAGGCGCCCGACATGCGGCCCTCGGCCCTCTCCACCTTCCCGCCGTCATGGCCGGGACAAGCCCGGGCATGGCGGCGCAAGGGCTGAAACCCTGCTGTCCCTCCAAACTCTCCCCCGCCCGCGGGGGAGGTGGTCCGCGAAGCGGGTCGGAGGGGTGGCATCCGCGCGCGCCCCCTCGCATTTCCGCGCGCAGGCATTAGCTTCTCGCCGTGCCGATCATGGACAGCGTACCCGACGACCTCCTCCCCGAGCCCTTCCGCCGCTGGTTCGCCGGCCGGGGATGGGCGCCGCGCGCCCATCAGCTCGCGCTGCTGGCGAAGGCGCGGGCCGGGCGCTCCACCCTGCTGATCGCGCCCACCGGCGCGGGCAAGACGCTGGCCGGCTTCCTGCCGACCCTCGTCGAGCTCGCCGGGCGCCCGAAGCCGCGCAACAGCGCCCGGCCGCCGGGCCTGCACACGCTCTACATCTCGCCGCTGAAGGCGCTGGCGGTCGACGTGGCGCGCAATCTGGAGCGGCCGGCGGCGGAGATGGCGCTGCCCATCCGCATCGAGACCCGCACCGGCGACACGCCCGCCGCGCGCCGTCAGCGCCAGCGGCGCGACCCGCCGGACATCCTGCTCACCACGCCCGAGCAGATCGCCCTGCTGCTCGCCTCGGCGGACGCCGAGCACCTGTTCGCCGACCTCAAGCGCATCGTGCTGGACGAGCTGCACGCGCTCGCCGGCTCCAAGCGCGGCGACCTGCTCGCGCTCGGGCTCGCCCGGCTGCGGCGCCTCGCGCCCGCTGCGCAGACGGTCGGTCTGTCGGCGACCGTGGCCGATCCCGACACGCTGCGCCGCTGGCTGGTGCCGCAGGACGGGAAGGGCGCGATGGGCGATATGGTGGTCGCCGAGGCGGGGGCGGCGCCCGACCTTTCCATGCTGGAAAGCGTCGCCCACGTGCCCTGGGCGGGGCACACGGCGCGCCATGCCCTCGCGGAGATCTACGGGCTGATCGCGGCCAACACGACGACGCTCGTCTTCGTGAACACCCGCATGCAGGCCGAGCTGCTGTTCCAGGAGCTGTGGCGCATCAACGACGCCAACCTGCCCATCGCGCTGCATCACGGTTCGCTCGACGTCGCCCAGCGCCGCAAGGTCGAGGCGGCGATGGGCGAGGGGCGGCTGAAGGGCGTGGTGTGCACCTCCTCGCTGGATCTGGGCATCGACTGGGGCGCGGTCGATCTGGTGATCAACGTGGGCGCGCCAAAGGGCTCCTCGCGCCTGATGCAGCGCATCGGCCGCGCCAATCACCGGCTGGACGAGCCCTCGCGCGCCGTGCTCGTGCCGGCCAACCGCTTCGAGGTTCTGGAATGCCGGGCGGCGCTGGAGGCGGTGCGGGCGGGGGCGCAGGACGGCGCGGTGATCCGCACCGGCGCGCTCGACGTGCTGGCCCAGCACGTGCTCGGCATGGCCTGCGCCGCGCCCTTCGCGGCGGACGAGCTGTTCGCGGAAGTGACCTCCTCCGAGCCCTATGCCGACCTCTCCCGCGCCGATTTCGACGACGTGATCGATTTCGTCGCCACCGGCGGCTACGCGCTGCGCGCCTATGAGCGCTTCGCCCGCATCCGCCGGATGAAGGACGGCCGCTGGCGCGTGGCCAACCCGCAGGTGGCGCAGCAGTACCGGCTGAACGTCGGCACCATCGTCGAGGCGACCATGCTGAAGGTGCGCCTCGCCGGCGCGAAATCCCGCTATGGCGGGCGGGTGCTCGGCGAGGTGGAGGAGTATTTCGCCGAGCAGCTCAGCCCCGGCGACACTTTCGTCTTCGCCGGCGAGGTGCTGGAATTCCTCACCATCGTCGAGAACGAGGTGCGCGCCGCCCGCACCAGCGCCACCGAGCCGAAGGTGCCCTCCTACGAGGGCGGCAAGTTCCCGCTCTCCACCTTCCTCGCCGCCGGCGTGCGCGCGCTGCTGGCGACGCCCGCCCGCTGGCCCGCCTTGCCGGGACAGGTGCACGAATGGCTCGACCTGCAGCGGCGCCGCTCGCGCCTGCCGGGCCGCGAGGACCTGCTGGTCGAGACCTTCCCGCGCGGCGGGCGGCATTATCTGGTGGCGTACCCCTTCGAGGGACGCCTCGCCCACCGCACGCTCGGCATGCTGCTGACCCGCCGCCTCGACCGCGCCGGCCTCCACCCGCTCGGCTTCATGGCCAACGACTACGCCCTCGCCATCTACGGCCTTTCCGACCTCTCGGCGGCGGTCGGCGGCGGGCGGCTCTCCCTCGACGGCCTGTTCGACGCCGACATGCTGGGCGACGACCTCGAGGCCTGGCTCGCCGAGACCTCGCTGATGAAGCGCACCTTCCGCCAGTGCGCGGTCATCGCCGGGCTGATCGAGCGCCGCTTCCCCGGCAAGGAGAAGAACTCCCGCCAGGTGACGATGTCGACCGATCTCGTCTATGACGTGCTGCGCCGCCACGAGCCCGGCCACCTGCTGCTGCGCGCCGCCCGCGCCGATGCGGCGACGGGGCTGCTGGACATTCGCCGCCTCTCCGACATGCTCACCCGCATCCGGGGGCGAATCGACCACGTCGCCCTGCCGCGCGTCTCCCCGCTCGCCGTGCCGGTGATGCTGGAGATCGGGCGCGAGATGGTGGCGGGCGCGGCGAACGAGGCGCTGCTCGCCGAGGCCGAGGACGAGCTGATCCGGGAGGCGATGAATGGCGCGGCCTGACGGGGCACCGGCGGACCAGACACCGGCGGAGGGCGACGCGGCGCGGGTTCCCGCCCAGGATTCCGCCGACGACGGCATCCTGCTCGCCGGCGTGCACCTGCTGCTCGATCCCGCCGGCGCCCTCTACTGGCCGGAGGAGCGCCTGCTGGTCGTCGCCGACCTGCATCTGGAGAAGGGCTCGGCCTTCGCCGCCCGCGGCGTGCCGCTGCCGCCCTATGATTCCCGCGCCACGCTCGCCTTGCTGGAGCGCATCGCCGCCCGCTGGCAGCCGCGCGCCATCGTCGCGCTGGGCGACAGCTTCCACGACCGCGGCGCCGCCGCACGGCTGGGCAGCGACGAGCGCGCCAGCCTCGCCGCGCTGGGGCGCGGGCGCGAGATGATCTGGATCGCCGGCAATCACGATCCCGATCCCGCCCCCGAGCTCGGCGGCAACCATCTCGATTTGCTGCGCCTCGGGCCGCTGACGCTGCGCCACGAGCCGGCGCCCGGCTTCGTGCGGGGCGAGATCGTCGGGCATTTCCATCCGGTGGCGCGCCTCGTGCAGCGCGGGCGCAGCCTGCGGCGCCGCTGCTTCGCCACCGACGGGTCGCGGCTCGTCATGCCGGCGCTGGGCGCCTATGCGGGCGGGCTGAACATTCGCGACGCCGCGCTGGCCGGGCTGTTCGTGCGCGATTACGCCGCCCATCTCGTCGGCGCCGCCCGCACCTACCGCATCGCCCATCACGCCTGCCTGCCAGATCGCGCGGGCTGAAAAAGCCCAAGGGAACCACGTCATGCCCGGTCCCGGACCGGGCACCCACGAGTTCTCCCGGTCCAAAGACGTGGAGGACCGGGACAGGCCCGGCCATGACGTCGTTCGGGTGGATGGGCGTCGAGGTTCAGCGCGAGGCGACCTCCGCGCGAGGCCGTCTCCGCGCGCGGCCATCTCCGCGCGCGGCCGTCTCAGCGCGAGGCGGTCTTGCGCGGCATGCCGTCGTTCCAGCCGGTGGCCGAGCTGTCATTGGCCAGCGCGTCGACCACCTGCGGCGTCCAGCCCTCCACCTCCTGCCGGACCGCCGCGAGCGTGCGCGGGTCGAGCCGGTCGCCGATCTCGTCGCGCTTGGCGGCGGCCTCGCCGTCGCCGCGGGCGGCGGCGAGCGCGAACCAGCGCCAGGCCTCGGGCGGGTTCATCGCCACGCCGAAGCCGCGGGCGTAGAGCACGGCGAGATTGTACTGGCTGTCGCGCACCCCGTGCTCGGCGGCGCGGGTGAACCAGGCGGCGGCGTTGCGGTAGTCCGGCGGGTTGTCGACGCCGGAGGCCAGCAGCACGCCGAGATTGTGCATGGCCGAGACGTTGCCGGCGTCGGCCGCCTGCACATAGAGCTGGCGCGCCTTGGCGACGTCGCGCGGCACGCCGTCCATGCCCTTCTCGTAGATCATGCCGAGCCGGTAGGTCGCGGGCACCGAGCCGTTGGCCGAGGCGTAGGCGTACCATTCGGCGGCGCGGGCGGCGCTGGGCGCCACGCCTTCGCCGTCCATGAAGCGCCGGGCGATCTCGAAGGCCGCGCCGGGGTCGCCGCCCAGCGCGGCGGCGCGCAGCGCCTGACTGGCGATGCCGCCGGGCAGCTCGGTCGGCAGCGACATGCTGGAAGGGCCGATCGGCGCCACCGGGGCGGCGGGCCCGACGGGAGCGCCCTGCGGGTTGGCCGGCAGCCCGGCCGGCGGCTGGGGACGTGGCGCGGCCTTGCCGATCGAGCCGGTGACATCGTCCGGCGTCGGTGCCGGGCGGGCCGCCGGAGGCAGCGTCGCGGTGGCCGAGGAGGTCGGCGCGAAGGCGCGCAGCTGGCCGTCGCGCAGCTGCGTCAGCAGGTGCCAGGAGCCATAGGCCAGCGCCGAGCCGCACAGGCCGATCAGCAGCATGGCGCGGATGCGCGCCAGCCAGCGGGTGGGCTGGCGGCGATGGCGGTCGGCGATATGGCTGCGCAGTTCCGGCGGAATGGTGCCGGCCGGCTGGGCGGCGCGTCGGGCCTGGGCGATGAAGGCGGCGCGGCTGGGCGCGCCCGTCGCCGCGCCGGTCGCCGCCGCCGGGGCCTCGCCCGGCACGATGCCGCGCGCGGCGGCCTGTGCGTCGAGGTCGACCGGGCGGAAGTCGAACTCGTCCTCCAGTGCGCGGGCGAGCAGCGAGGCTTCGTCGCGGCGGTGGTCGAGCGCGGCCGGCTCGTCCGAATGCGGCGTGTCGGCGGTTTCGATGTCGGCGGTGTCGGTGGTCTCGATCTCGGCGGACGGGACCGAGGCCGGCGCCCCCGCCGCGACCGGACCGGCGCCGAGCGCGGCCGCCGCCCCGGCGGAACGGTTCAGTTCCTCCAGCGCGGCCCGCATGAGCTGGGGCTCGAAAGGCTTGGGGATCGAGGCCGGCGGCGGCGTGAAGCTGGCCTCGACCACGGGCTCGGCCGGAGACGTCGCCACGGCCTCGGCGGCCGGGGCGGGCGCCGCCGATACGGCCGGCATCGCGGCCACCGGAGCAGCGGCAACCGGGGCCGTCTGGGCAGAAGCGGTCGGGGCAGAAGCCGTCGGAGCCTTCGCCTCGACGGCGGCGATCTCGCGCCGGATCCGCGCGCCGCCGTTCGGGTTGCCGCCATTGCCCGGCGGACGGGGGTGCGAGCCCGCGAGGAAGGTGGCGCGGGTCTCTTCCATCTGGATGAAGAGGTCGTTGACGCCGCGCTCGATGCTGGAGAGCTGGCCGGCGATCTCGGCGCCGGCGACCGCCTTCTCGATCCTCTGGGTGAGCTCGCCGATCTGCCGGCTGAGATCGTCGAGGCGCGGCCCGTTGTCGGGGATGGAAATCGGGCGCTCGATCCGTTCGATGCGCTCGGACAGGCCCTTGATCATCGTCTCTATGCCGGCCGGCAGTTCGCGGCGGGCGCTGGCGAGGCTGGTCTGGATGGCGTCGAGCCGGCCGACGAGGTCGTCGAGCGGGATGACCGGCGCCGGCTGGTTGCCGATCTTGTCGGCCAGCGTGTCGAGGCGCCGCTCCAGCGAGCCGACCGCCGTGCGGAAGGCGCGGTCCTCGTTGGCGGCCATGTCGGAGACCTTGGTCGCCAGCATGGACACCTGCTCGGCGAGCAGGCGCACCGAATCCGAGGAGAGGGTGCGGGCCAGCAATTCGCGGATCTCGCCGGCCTGCGCCTGAAGGCGGGCAACGGTGGCGCCGTCCACCATCTTGGCGTTGACGATGTCGAGCTTGCGCTCCAGCGCGTCGATGCGCCCGAGCAGCAGCGCCGGGTGTTCGGGCAGCTTCAGCCCGCCGATCATGTCGCGCAGGGCGACCAGCGTGCTGCGCAGGTCCTCGTCGCGCGAGCCGGAGCGCTCCACCCGGTCGGCAAGCTGCTGCACCACGCGCTGCAATTCGTCGACCGCGCGGCGCGGGGCCAGCGTGGCGAGCGACTGGCGCATGCCGCCGAGCTCGCCCTGCAGCACCGAGAGCGCGTCGCCGACGGCCGTCTGCACGGCCGCCGAGGACATGGCCGGTGCCGCCGGTGCGAGAGTCGGTGTGGGCGTCGATGCGGCGCGGGGCGGGAAGCCGCCGGCGGCGAAGGGATCGCGGACGAAGCGCTCGCTGATCGCGTCGCGGGGCGCGCTCTCCCGGCGGGCGGGCGCCGGGCGCGGCTCGCGGGCGGGATTTTCGCGGCCAAGGTTTTCGCGGCCAAGATTTTCGCGACTAACGCTCTCGCGGCCAACGCTCTCGCCGGAGTAGGGCCCGCGTGAAACCGGCTCGCGGGAATAGGGCTCGCGCGGGGCCGGCGCTTCGGCGGTCCGGCGGCGGGGGGCGCTGTCGAGTTCGTTCTGGCGCGCGGCGATCTCGGCCACGGCGGCCTCGATGGCGTTCGCCGTGACCGGGCCGCTCGGCGGCGCCGTCCGGGGCGTCTCCGTGCGCGGCGGGATGAGGTGCATGGACGCCAGCCGCTGGTCGATCTCGTGGATCGCCTCCTGGAGCCGCTGGTCGGCATAGGCGGAGCCGGTCGAAGCCGGGCGCGCGGGAGGCGCCGCGACCGGCGCGGGCTCTTCCGGCGCGTAGGCGCTCGCCTCCATCGGCGCGCAGGCGCCTGCCGCCATGGCGGGGCGGGTCATCCCGGCATGGGCCGTCCCGGCGTTCGCCGCGCCGGCATGCGGCGCATAGGGCGCGTCGGCGTAGCCCGTCGCGGCGTGAGCCGCGTGCGCATCGTCGGTGTTGGAAGGCAGCGTATCGGGATGGACCATGTTTCCGAGCCGGCCGACCTCGCTGGTCAGCTGCTCGATCCGGCGCTGCAATTCGGCGACGCCGCCCGCCGCCTCGGCGGGAGCGGCGGTTCCGGCGGCGGTGGTTCCGAGGAGCTGTCCCCGCAGCCACTGGTCGAGCGGCATGCCCGCGCGCTCGGCGGCTTCGCTCATGGCTTTCCAGGCTTCGGGGGCGATTTGCCCGGCCGTCGAAGGGGCCCCTTGCCTCACCTTTTTCTCCGTCGCGTCCGGCGCCATGAGCGGCGGGAATCGCCGCGGCGGCTCTGGCGGCTGCCGGACGCAACTGTTTCGAAACTTGGTAAATGGCGCGTTAATGATACCGCCGATTAACCATGCCGGCGCGGGAACGTGACGCGAAGGCCGACGCGGGCTCGCGATCGCGCGGCATGACCGGTCGGCGGCCGCCCCGCGCGGACGGGATACGGCAGACGGGATACGGCAGGCGGACCGGCGTGCCGCCGGGGAGATCCGCGCCGGTATCCAAGTATGTCGTGCACGACTCTTCCATCGCTGCTCCGGCGCGATGCTACGGCCCCTGCTACTCAACGCTACGCATTTCGCTACCCTGCCGGCTACGCCCGGCCGGAGTTGCGCATTCCGCGATTAGTGACGCAAAATCAACGACTTGATTTCGCGTTTAACAGTAAGTTGCCCTAACGTAGGGTGTGACTTTCTCCCCTTGCGGCAACCGGTCTGCGAAAGTTGCGACAACACCCCTGACGTGTTGCCATTTCCCAGCCGGAGTTGCCGACATGGATTTCACCTCCTTCGAGGCCGAACGTACGGCCGATGCTCACTCTTCCCGTTCCGGGGAGAGCGCCTTCTTCACCATCGGCGACCTCGCCCGCGAGTTCGGCGTGACGCTGCGCGCCCTGCGTTTCTACGAGGATAAGGGCCTCCTCGCCCCCCGCCGCGAGGGTCTGACCCGTCTCTACAGCGCCGCCGAGCGCGACCGGCTTGCTATCATCCTGAAAGGCAAAAAACTCGGCTTCACCCTCGCGGAGATCAAGGCGATGGTGGCGTTGCGCGAGGGTAGCGCCGTGCCGGCTGGCGGTCTCGCGCTGACCAGGGAGAAGTGCGCCGAGCAGCTTGCCCTGCTCGAGCAGCAGAAGGTTGAGATCGAGGAAGCCATCGGCGAGTTGCGCCATATGGTTGCCGCCTTCGCTGCCCGCCCGGCGGCCTGACCCTCGTCAGAATTACTCTTCTCTCCAAGATCCTCCAGGACCAAGGTTGGCGGCGCCCTTCGTGGGCGCCGTCGGCATTTTGCGGGGACATTGGCGCATCAATAAAGGCGCGATCCGGTTTCACAGAGCCGGAAAGGGCACTAGCGTACGGGCCGTGGTCGGATCGCCCTGTAGATTCGGCACTCTGGATACGCGTGCGAAGTGGCCCTCATGTCTCGTTCCATCGACTACTATTTCTCCATCGTCAGCCCCTGGGCCTTCATCGGCCACGCTCCCTTTCTCGATGTGGCGCGGCGCCACGGCGCACGGGTCAATTTCCGTCCCGTGTTTCTCGGTGAGCTCTTTGCCGATACGGGCGGCCTGCCTCTCCCTCGCCGCCACCCGGCCCGCCAGCGCTACCGGCTGGTGGAGTTGAAGCGCTGGCGCGAGGCGCGGGGGATCGATTTCCATGTGAGCCCCGCGCACTGGCCGTTGGATGCCAAGCATGGCGACCGGCTCGTCATCGCCGCACAGATCGCCGGTCACGACGCGGCGCCGCTCATCGCGCGTCTGATCTCGGGCGTCTGGCAGCGCGAGGAGAATATGGCCGACCCCGCGACGCTGGCGGAGGTGCTGGCGGAACTCGGCCTGCCGGCGGAGCTGCTGGAAATGGCTGCCGCTGACCGGACTGCCGTCATCTACCAGGCGAACCACGACGCGGCGGTGGAGGCCGACGTGTTCGGCTCACCAGCCTATGTTCTCGACGGCGAGGTGTTCTGGGGGCAGGATCGGATCGACCTGCTCGACCGCGCGTTATCGAGCGGGCGCGCGCCGTTCACGCCGTGAGCCGGCGCGTCGCGTGAGGGGAGGGCCGGATATGCGGCTAATCACCATCGGAACCGGGGCAGCGCTGGTGCTGGCCCTGGCGGGTTTCCATGCGGCTCTGGCGCAGGCACCGTCGGCGACAGGCGAGAGCACGCGCTTCACCATGCAGCCCGTCGAGGGCGGGCTGATCAAGCTCGACACGACGAATGGCGCCATGTCGTTCTGCTCGATGAAATCCGGCGCCTGGGTCTGCGAGGCCGTTCCGGAGGACCGTGCAGCGCTGGAGGGCGAGATCGCCCGGCTGCAGGCACGCCTTGCCGAGTTGGAAAAGGGACGCGCCGGCGCGGGCACGGGTGGCGTGCCGGACATCATGGCGCCGCCGGAGCCTGCCCGTCCGGGCGAGCCTCCTTCCGCAAAGCCTGTGCCGCCGGCCGATGATCCCGAGCTGTCCGAGGACGCGCGCAAGCGTCTCGATCAGGCGATGGACATGGCGGAGCACGTGTTCCGCCGCTTCTTCGAGATGGTCGACCGCCTGCGCGGCGTGGCCCCGCAACAGCAGGGCCAGAGCCTTTAGTTCGTCCTAGCAGGCCGAGATGAAGGCATGCGTGCGGGCGAGCGCCTGGTCGGCCAGGCTGCCGGGGAAGCCGATGAAGACATGGCAGCCGCCGGGATAGACGGCGAGTTCCGCCGGGTTGCCGGCGGCGAGCCAGCGCGGCGCCATGAACAGCGTGTCGTCCAGAAGCGCGTCGCGTGTGCCGATGGTAAAGAGCGCCGGCGGCAGGCCCCTCAGGTCGGCGTGCAGCGGTGAGATGTCCGGGATGGCGATGTCGCCTCCCTCGCGCAGATAGTGGCCGACGAAGACGTTGATGTCGCGCGTGTTGAGCACGAGTGGCTCGTCGCCCCATTGCCGGGCGCTGGGCGTCAGGCCGAGATCGTAGCACCCGGCGTTGAGGTTGGCGGCGCGGAAGGGGGTTAGGTCGTGCCGGTCGCGTAGTCGCAACAGGGTAGCGACCGAGAGATTCGCACCGGCGGATTCGCCGCCGATGGCAAAGCGATCGGTGCCGAAACGCGCCGGCCCCTCGCGCAGAAGCCACAGGGCGGCGGCTTCGCAGTCGTCGGGCGCGGCGGGATAGGGCACCTCCGGGGCCAGCCGGTAGTCGACCGAGACCACGGCGAAGCCGGTGCGCTCGACGAAGCGGTGGTTGAGCCCGTCATTCTCGCGCGCCGAGCCGAGGCACCAGCCGCCGCCATGAATGTGCAGATAGACGCCGCGCGCCGGCTCCGGCGGGGTGAGGATGCGCAGCGGCACCGGACCGTGCGGCCCATCGATCTCGATCACCTCGGCATAGGGGCTCTCGGGCGACAGCGGGAAGGGACCCTTGCCCTCCAGACGCAGCTTGCGCAGCATCGCCATGGGAAACACCCAGCGATCCGGCACCGCGCCGAGCGCCTTGACGATGGCGGCGTTCACCGCCCGCGTGTCCGGGGCGACGGCGGCAGGATCGAACAGGGCGGGGTCGACGACGAGCGCAGAGGAGGACCGGGACGGGCGGTCGGGCAGCGGAGAAGACATGAGGCGGGGACGCTCCGGCGATAGCGTTGGGGAGGGCCTGTCATCAGGGGCTGATCCGTCCTATCCAAACCCAGCCGGGTCCGTTCGTCCAGCGCTGACCCGAGGGCAAGGAGGCGTCCATGGCGAAGATCCGGCAGGGCGAGGTGCGGGAAAGCGCGGTAACGCGGCGCTTTTCGACGGTGCTCGCGGTCGATACGGACGGGTGCGGATTTATCGAGATCACGCGGGCGGTGGCGGCGTTTCTCGAAAGCGTGGGCGCGCGGGAGGGAGACGTGTCGGTGTTCTGCCGCCATACCTCGGCCTCGCTCACCATCCAGGAAAACGCCGATCCGGACGTGCGGATCGACCTGCTCACGGCGCTCGACCGGCTGGCGCCGGAGCAGGCCGGCTGGGTGCACGATCTCGAAGGGCCGGACGATATGCCCGCCCATATCAAATCGGTGCTGACCGGCGTCAGCCTGGCCGTGCCGGTGAGCGAGGGACGCATGGCGCTCGGCACCTGGCAGGGGCTCTATCTCGTCGAGCATCGCGCCCGCCCGCACCGGCGTGAATTGGTTGTAGCCTTTGTCGGCGAGGCCCACTAAAGGTCGTTGTGGTTACCTTGCGAAGGGGTCGTGCCGGACAAGGCCGCCATGCGGCTTGCGGCGACGGTTTCGGCGCACCATGATCGCGGCGCGGACTTGCGGCGAGCGCATGTCCGCGTGGGGAGAGGGCCGCTGCGCGTGGATACGACGACGAGTTTCCGTTTGGTGATCGCGGACGACCATCCGCTTTTCAGGGGTGCGCTGCGCGAGGCGATGTCGCGCCAGTTTCCGGCGGCGGAACTATTCGAGGCCGGCGGCTTCGAGGAGCTTCAGGCGCTGCTGGAACGCGAGAGCGATCTCGACCTCATCCTGCTCGACCTGACCATGCCGGGCGTGCGCGGCTTCTCGGGGCTCATGTATCTGCGCGCGCAATATCCCGGTATCCCGGTGGTGGTCGTCTCCGCCAATGAGGAGGCGGGCGTCATCCGCAACTGCATGGAATTCGGCGCCTCCGGCTTCATCCCCAAGACCAGCGCGGTCGAGACCATGCGCGAGGCGATCGCCGCCGTGCTGGAAGGGCGCACCTGGACGCCGCCCGATGTCGACCTGTCCGGCGGCTCCGACAAGGAGACGCAGGCCCTCGTCGCCCGCCTCGCCACGCTGACCCCGCAGCAGGTGCGGGTGCTGATGATGCTGTCCGAGGGGCTGCTGAACAAGCAGATCGCGTATGAGCTCGGGGTTTCCGAGGCGACCGTGAAGGCGCATGTCTCGGCCATCCTTCAGAAGCTCGGCGTGGAAAGCCGCACCCAAGCGGTGATCGCCGCCTCGAAGATCGAGGGCGGCACCTGGGCACAGGCGGCGGGGTGATTTCCCTTAGTATCCTCATCACCGGGTCAGGCCCGGGGATGAGGACGTGTCCGGTGGGCCGGCTTGTCTATGATCGACAGCGATCCCGGATCGACTCTGCCGGCCGTCATTCCCGGGCTTGGCCCGGGAAGCCACGTCTTGCTTGCTGATCCAAAGGCGTGGGTGGCCGGGCCAAGCCCAGTCATGACGCCGTTCTTGTGGTGAGCCTCGTCTACTCCGCCGCCGCGCGGGTGGCGCGGTACTGGGCGAGCAAGGCGCGCAGGGCGGCCGGTCGCACCGGCTTGTTGAGCACGGCCATCTCCGTGGCGCGGGCGCCGTCGCGCACGCGCTTCGAGCGGTCGGCGGTGATCAGCACCGCCGGCAGCGACTGGCCGAGCTTCCAGCGCAGCTGCTTGGCGGCATCGATGCCGTCGCCCTTGTCGAGGTGGTAGTCGATCAGCAGCACGTCCGGCACGGCGCGGCGCTCGCGCAGCACGGCGAGGGCCTCGCTGATACCTGGCGCCTTGATCACATGGCAGCCCCAGCCCGAGACCAGCGTCTCCATGCCGTCGAGGATCGCCGGATCGTTGTCGATGCACAGCACGTTGAGGCCCTGAAGCGTCGCCACCGGCGCGGCCGGGCGGGGCGAGGGCTCCTCCATGGCGGGCATCGGCGGGGCGGAGGGCACCTCGATGGTGAACACGCTGCCTCTGCCGGGGATGGAGGTGAGCGAGATCGGATGGTCGAGCACGCGCGCGATGCGCTCCACGATGGAGAGGCCGAGCCCCAGTCCGCGGGCGGCCTTGGCGCCCTCGTCGAGCCGCTGGAACTCCTTGAAGATGAGCTTCTGCTTGCCCGACGGCACGCCGACGCCGGTATCGAGCACCTGCACGCGCAGCCGGCCGTGGTGGTGGCGCACGCCGATCAGCACGCGGCCGCGCGGCGTGTACTTGATGGCGTTGGAGACGAGATTCTGCAGCAGGCGGCGCAGCAGCCGGCGATCCGAGCGAACCGCCGCCGTGCTCGGCACGAAGGTCAGGCGCAATCCCTTTTCCTTCGCCATCGGCGCGAATTCGAGCTCGAGCTGGCGGAAGATCTCGTCGAGCCGCAACGGTGCGATGTCCGGCTTGAGCGCCCCGGCGTCGAGCCGCGAGATGTCGAGCAGGGCGCCGAGAATCTCCTCCACCGCCTCCAGGGAGGCATCGACATTGCGCGCCAGCCGGGTTTCCTCGCCGGCCTCGGCCCGCTCGACGAGGCTCGTGGCGTAGAGCCGCGCCGCGTTGAGCGGCTGCAGGATGTCGTGGCTGGCGGCGGCGAGGAAGCGGGTCTTGGAGATGTTGGCCTCGTCCGCCTCGGACTTCGCCTGGGCGAGCTGCGTGTTGAGCTTCTCCAGCGCCTTGGTGCGCTCGCGCACGCGCCGCTCCAGCGTCTCGTTGGCGCGCTCCAGCGCTTCGGCGGCCTCCACCGTCGGGGTGATGTCGGTGAAAGTCACCACCACCCCGCCATCGGGCATGGTGTTGACGCGCACTTCCATGACCACGCCCCGGGGGGCGAGGCGCTCCTGGAAGGCGACGTTGCGGCGGGCGTAGCGGGAGAGCTTTTCGCGTACGATCTCCTCGACCGGTCCCGGGCCGAACTGGCCGTTGGCGGCGTTGAAGCGGATGATCTGGTCGATGCCGACGCCGATGCGCAGGATTTCCGGCGGCAGGTCCAGCATCTCGCCGAACTGGCGGTTCCAGGTGACGAGCCTGAGGTCGCGGTCGAACACCGCGATACCCTGGCGGACATGGTCGAGCGCGGTCTGCAGGATCTCGCGGTTGTACTGGATGGCGGCCGAGGCATCGTCCAGCAGCTTGAGCGCCGCCTTGGTCGAGACGGTGCGCTTGCGCAGCATTAGCGACAGCACGAGGCGGGAGGAGGCCGCGCCGATGGCCGAGGCGAGCAGGTGCTCGGCGTAGCGGATGAGCTGGAAATCGGCCTCGCGGTTCGGCTCCAGCGAGACGCCGCGCATCGCCGAGACGCTCTCGAAGGAGGCGCGGGTGCGATCTTCGCCGAGATAGCGCGAGACGGTGGCGATGAGCTCGCCGACGGTGACGGGCGAGCGCCAGAGGCGGAAGCTCGGCGCCGAGGGGGCGTGCTCGCTCTGCACGAAGACGCTGGCCTGCAGCCGCTCGATCGGCGTCGGCTGGCGCATCAGCGAGACGGCGAAGAACACCAGCACATTGACGCTGAGGCTCCACAGAACGCCATGCACGAGCGGGTTGGCCTGCACCCCGAACAGCGCCTGCGGGCGCAGCATGGCGAGATCGAACGGGCCCCGCTCGAGCAGGGTGGTGGCGAACAGCCCGGCATCGACGAGATTGGGCAGCATCAGCGTGTAGGCCCACAGCGCGATGCCCGCGGCGATGCCGGCCAATGCGCCGCGCGCGGTGCCGCGCCGCCAGACCAGCCCGATCAGCAGGGCGGGGCCGAACTGGGCGACGGCGGCGAAGGAGAGCAGGCCGATCTGGGCAAGCTGCGCCTCGCCGGTGACGCGGTAGTAGAGATAGGCCAGCAGCAGGATGGCGACGATGGCGATGCGGCGCACCGTCAGCAGCCGGTGGCCCATGTCGACGGCGTCGGGCTGAGCGCTGGCGCGGCCCGCCTCCTCGGCCTCGCGCAGGCGCCGGCCGCGCACCATCAGCGGCATGAAGATGTCGTTCGACACCATCACCGCCAGCGCGACCGTCTCGACGATGACCATCGCGGTCGCCGCCGACAGGCCGCCGACGAAGGCGACGAGCGCCATGGCGTGTGCGCCGACCGAAAGCGGTAGGGTGACGACGTACATGTCGCCGTCGATGAAACCCGGCGGGAAGGCGACGAGGCCGGCGACCGCGATGGGGATGACGAAGATGTTGATGAGGACGAGGTAGAGCGGGAACAGCCAGCTCGCCTTGCGGATCTCCTGTTCGGAGGTGTTCTCCACCACCGCGACATGGAACTGGCGCGGCAGCAGCAGGATGGCGAGGGCCGACAGCAGCGTCATCGCGGCCCAGCTGCCGACCGAGGAGCCTTCCGTCAGCGTCGGCAGCACGCCCTTTGCCGCGGCCTGCTCGAACAGGTCGAAAGGCCCGGAGAACATGCCGAAGACGACGAACAGGCCGACCATCAGGAAGCTGACCAGCTTGACGATGGATTCGGTCGCCACCGCCAGCATCAGCCCTTCCTGGTGCTCGGTTGCGTCGATGTGGCGGGTGCCGAACAGCACGGCGAAGACCGCCATCGCCACGGCGATGGTCAGCGCGAGGTCGCCGACCATCGGGTAATGCAGCCCGAGCCCCTCGAAGTCGCCGAGCATGGCGAGCAGGGACGCCGAGACGGCCTTGAGCTGCAGGGCGATGTAGGGCAGCGAGCCGACGATGGCGACGCACGCCACAAGCGCCGCCACGCCCTGGCTCTTGCCGTAGCGAGCGGCGACGAAATCGGCGATCGAGGTGATGTTCTGCGCCTTGGCGAGACGCACGATGCGCAGCAGGAACGGCGTGCCGAGCGCGAAGACGAGGATCGGCCCGACATAGATGGTGAGGAAGTTCACGCCCTGCGTGGTGGCGAGGCCGACCGAGCCGAAGAACGTCCAGGAGGTGCAGTAGACGGCGAGCGACAGGGCGTAGATGTAGGGGCGGCCCTCACGTCCCCGGCGCGGGAGGCGCCGGTCGCCAAAGCTCGCCACGGCAAAGAGGAAGCCGATATAGACGAGCGCGACGACGATGATAGTCCATGCCTGAAGCATGCGTCTCCGGGCCTGTTGCTCCGCCTGCCAGCGCAGGGCCCTCGCGGGAAGGCCCCTAGGGCATCCCTTTATGCGCCGCGCCGGCGCGGATCGGCAAGCGGCGCGCAAGATGAGCGCCGTTCGCCGAACGGCAAGGGTTGCCGCTTCGCGCGGAGCGTATCAAAGTGAGCGAACGGGCTGGTGAATCGGGGGACCGACGTGGGGAAGATGCTGACGGAATTCCGCGAATTTGCGGTGAAGGGAAATGTGGTCGATCTCGCCATCGGCGTGATCATCGGCGCCGCCTTCGGGCGGATCGTCGAATCGATCGTCTCCGACCTGTTCATGCCGATCGTCGGTGCCATCCTCGGTGGCCTCGATTTCTCGAACTACTTCGTCGGCCTGTCGTCCAACGTCACGGCAACCAGCCTTGCCGCCGCGCGCGAGCAGGGCGCGGTGCTCGCCTACGGCAACTTCCTCACCATCGTCATCAACTTCCTCATCATCGCCTGGATCCTGTTCATGGTGGTGAAGGGAATCAACCGGTTGCGCCGCAACGCGGCGAGCGAGCCGCCGGCGCCGGCGGCCCCAACCAAGGAGGAGGTCCTCCTTACGGAAATTCGCGATATTCTCGCCAAAAAGGCGTGAACCGGCCTGAAATAGCCGGGAGTGCCGTGCTGTGTGTGCAGTGCGGCAAAGAGGGCTGGGACAGGGGCGCAAAACCGGTTAGAAGCCTTTCAATCTAACCGAGCGTATATCCATGGTTGCCTTCACACGCCTTTCGATCCCCGATGTCGTCCTCATCCAGCCGGTACGGCACGGCGATGATCGGGGCTATTTCTGCGAGACCTACAAGAAGTCCGCCTTCGACGATTTCGGCATCGACCTCACCTTCGTGCAGGACAACGAATCGCTCTCGCGCGAGGTGGGCGTCGTGCGCGGCCTGCACTTCCAGGCGCCGCCGATGGCACAGGCGAAACTGGTGCGCGCGGTGCGCGGCGCGATCTTCGATGTCGCGGTCGATATCCGCAAGGGATCGCCGAGCTACGGGAAGTGGGTCGGTGCGACGCTGACGGCGGAAAAGGGCGAGCAATTGTTCGTACCGCACGGTTTCGCGCACGGCTTCTGCACGTTGGAGCCCGATACCATCGTCGCCTATAAGGTGGACGCGCCCTATTCCCGCCCGCACGATGCCGGAATCCTGTGGGACGACCCGGATATCGGCATCGACTGGCCGGTGGGCGCGGACAGGGTGGTCCTGTCGGACAAGGACCGCCAGGCGCCACGGCTGCGTGACTACGCGACGCCCTTCGTCCTGTAATTTTCCTGCGGAACAAGAGCCTACATGACAAGCATCGTCTCCAGCACAACCCCCGGTGTGGCCCAGCGCGTCCTCGTCACCGGAGGTGCCGGTTTCATCGGCTCGGCCGTCGTGCGCCGCCTGGTGCGCCAGGGCCGTCAGGTGCTGACCTATGACAAGCTCACCTATGCTGGGAACCTTGCCTCCCTGGGCGAGGTACACAATCTGCCGGGGCACAGCTTCCTTCAGGCCGACGTTTGCGACGGGCAGGCCTTCCGTGCGGCCCTGCACGAGTTCCGCCCCGACCTCGTCATGCATCTCGCCGCCGAATCGCATGTCGACCGCTCGATCGACGGGCCGGGCGACTTCATCCGCACCAATATTGTCGGCACCTACACGCTGCTCGACGAATCGCTGCGCTACTGGCGTTCCCTCGACGGTGCCGCGCAGAAGCGCTTCCGCTTCCACCACATCTCGACCGACGAGGTGTACGGTACGCTCGGAGACGAGGGGCTGTTCCGCGAGGACACGCCCTACCAGCCGAATTCGCCCTATTCGGCGTCGAAGGCTTCCTCCGACCATCTCGTGCGGGCCTGGTTCCATACCTATGGCCTGCCGGTGGTGATGTCGAACTGCTCGAACAATTATGGGCCGTACCACTTCCCGGAAAAGCTGATCCCGCTGACCATCCTCAACGCGCTCGACGGCGCGCCGCTGCCGATCTACGGCAAGGGCGAGAACGTGCGCGACTGGCTGTATGTCGATGACCATGCCGCCGCGCTGGACCTGATCGCCACGCGCGGGCGGCTCGGCGAGAGCTACAATGTCGGCGGCAACAACGAGCGGCGGAACGTCGATGTGGTGCGCACCATTTGCACCATCATGGACCGCATCGTTCCCGACGTCCGGATCGGTTCGCGCGAGAAGCTCATCACCTTCGTCACCGACCGTCCCGGCCATGACGCGCGCTATGCCATCGACGCGACGAAGCTGAAGACCGAGCTCGGCTGGGTGCCGGACGAGACCTTCGAGAGCGGCATCGAGAAGACCGTGCGCTGGTATCTCGACAATACCGCCTGGTGGGAGCCGCTGAAGGCGCGCTACGACCGCCAGCGCATCGGGCTTTCCAAATGACGCGGGTGCTGCTGCTGGGGGCCGGTGGGCAGGTCGGGCGCGAGATCGCCGGGCTTGCGGCCGGGCGCGTCGCCGAGCTGGTGGCGCTGGACCATGCCGGGCTCGACATCACCGACGCGGCGGCGATCGACGTCGCGCTGACGGCGCACCGGCCGGACATCGTGATCAACGCTGCCGCTTATACGGCCGTCGACAAGGCGGAGAGCGAGCCGGAGAAGGCGCATCTGCTCAACGCCACGGCACCGGGGCTGGTGGCCGCCGCCTGCGCGCGGCACGGTGCCGGGCTGATCCACATCTCCACCGACTATGTGTTCGACGGCACCAAGGCGGGCGCCTATGTGGAGAGCGATCCCGTGGCGCCGCTGGGCGTCTACGGCGTCTCCAAGGAGGCCGGCGAGCGGGCGGTGCGCGCGGGCGTGGAGCGCCACCTCATCGTGCGTACCTCCTGGGTCTATGGCGTTCACGGCGCGAACTTCCTCAAGACCATGCTGCGGCTCGCGGGCGAGCGCGACAGGCTGACCATCGTCGCCGACCAGAGGGGCTGCCCGACCGCTACGCAGGACATTGCCGAGGGACTGCTTGCCGCCGCCCGGGCTTTGGCCGGCGGCGACATGGCGCCGGGCACCTATCACCTCGCCGGCACCGGCGCGACGACGTGGTTCGACTTCGCCCGCGCCATCATCGAGCGCGGCGCGGTTCATACCGGCCGCCGGCCCGAGGTGGTGCCGATCACGACAGCCGATTATCCCACGCCGGCCCGTCGACCCGCCAATTCCGAACTCGCCAGCGACCGGCTCGCCCATGCCATCGGCTTCCGCGCCGCACCCTGGCAGCAGCGCGCTGCCGAGGTCGTGGACCAGCTTCTCGCCTCTCCGGCGTCCTAGATCGAGATCCGACATGAAGGGCATCATCCTCGCCGGGGGCTCCGGCACCCGGCTTCACCCGATCACGCTGGCGGTCTCCAAGCAGCTGCTGCCGGTCTACGACAAGCCGATGATCTACTACCCGCTCTCCACGCTGATGATGGCGGGGATCCGGGACATACTGATCATCACCACGCCGCACGACAGCGCGCTGTTCCGGCACCTGCTGGGCGACGGATCGCCCTTCGGCATTTCCCTGAGCTACGCCGTGCAGGACAGCCCGCGCGGGCTCGCCGACGCCTTCATCGTCGGGCGCGACTTCATCGGTGACGAGCGTGTGGCGCTGGTGCTGGGCGACAATCTCTTCTTCGGCCACGGCCTGCCGGAGCTGCTGAAGGAAGCGGTGGCGCGCGAGACCGGCGCCACCGTGTTCGGCTATCCCGTGCACGACCCCGAGCGCTACGGCGTCGCCGAGATGGGCCCGGACGGGCGGGTGATCTCGCTGGAGGAGAAGCCGCTCAAGCCGAAGTCCAACCTCGCGGTGACGGGGCTCTATTTCTACGACAACCGGGTCGTGGAGATCGCCGCCGCGCTGAAGCCGTCGCCGCGCGGCGAGATCGAGATCACCGACGTGAACCGCGCCTATCTGGAGCGGGGCGAGCTCAACGTCTCGATGATGGGCCGCGGCTTCGCCTGGCTCGACACCGGCACGCCGGACTCGCTGATCGAGGCGGCGCAGTTCGTCCAGGTCATCCAGACCCGCCAGGGCCTGCGCATCGCCGCCCCGGAGGAAATCGCCTTCCGCGCCGGCTTCATCGACGCCGCCCAACTGCGCAAGCTGGGCGAGGCGCGGAAGAAGTCGGACTACGGGAAGTACCTCGTCCGGCTCGCGGACGAGGTGGGGGCCTGATCCTGCCGTAGTATCCCGCCGGAGTAGGCGGACTACGCCGGGCGGAGTGTTTCGTCCTTTGCGGATCCCAGCATGGCGCTCAGGAACCAGAGCGCGATGGCAATCCCGATCAGGGACGGCCAGGCGCGCAGCGCGCGACGTGTGGCCAGCCGGGTGATCCTTGCCATCTTTCCTTCGGTCGCGCTCTTCCCGAAGTGCTCGGGAGGAGTGCCGGGGGGAAGCACCTCGCGTGGGAGGACGGATCGGATGGTTGGGTCGGCAAGGAGCTGGCCCAAGCGGATGTAGTTTGGGTAAGGAATTTCAAGGAATGGCTTGTCCAGGTCGGCGAGGTTACCGGCAGCCAGATAGGTTCGCACATTCTGCATCTGGCGTTCGCTCTGGGTGGCCTTCGTTTCGAGGTCGCTCCTGACGCTCCCTTCGGCCGAATAGATCAGTCCGATGGAGACGAGGGCGAACCAAGCGGCCGACAGTATTTTCGCGAGCCATGCATTCACCGTCGGGCGGGTGGCTAGCCAGAACAGTGCCGCCACGTTCAGGGGCATGAGAATGATCACGAGGTCGAGGTAACGAGGCGCCGTGGCGGCCGCGGCCCGTCCATAGGCCAGTGACACCATTTGCAGCAGCCCCCACCCTGCCACCGCTATTACGAGCCATTGAAAGCTCGACATGCTGGCTGGGCGGCGCAGGCTATAGAGGCAAAAAACGATAAGGGGAGAATGCAGCAGCAGGCCGGGTCCATAGGCGGGCAGCTTATCGAACACGCCAACGATCTTCAGGGGAGCGAAGAGAAGCGGATATAGGGCGCCAAAGAACTGTTCGAATGACTGCGCCTTGAGCGATGCGTGATGTTCGACAACGCGTATGTTGGCGAGCATCGCGACCACTAATGCCACCAGAATGACGACGCCGATTCCTTCTCGCAACGTTCTGCGGCGCGCGCCCACGATGATCTGCAAGGCGCAGATGGATGCAGCAGCAAGGGCCGCGAACACACCTGAGGCCAGGGAGAAATAGGCACCGGCGCAGGCCGCTACTCCCAGCCACCAAGGGAGCGAGAGTGCCGCGTCTTTCGAGAAGATCATCAAGGCGAGGAAGGAGAGGATCAGCAGGAAATAGAACTGCGACTGGAAACCGGCGAGCGTGTTCTCCCAACCGAACGGGATGGAAAACAGCAGACCCGACGCGATGGCCAGCGGAAGCCGAAGGCCGGGTTCAAGCGCGCGCCCCAGCGCCCAGGTGAAAAGCACGGCGAAGGCCGCGTGCAAAAGGGCGTTGACGGTCATCTGGAGGATCGGATTCCATTCGCCCGCGAGTTCAAGCAGACCGAGCGCGAACAGGCGGGTGAGAAGAATGCGATGCTCATTGTGGGAGTCAATCAGGGTGCGCCAATGTAAGCCTCCCTCAATATATGGTTTGTATAGAAGCGCGCCTTCCGCGTCCCACTGATCCCAGAAAGGAACGATGCTTCCGTATTTCGAGACGACAAGAAACTTTGTACCGGCGACGAACAGAAACAAGCCGAGTAATGCGAAACGCCATGACGCGACCTTTATGTCTGTCGGGCTGGAGCCGTCATGGATGTTTGTCATAGCTGCAATACCTTCGGTCTGAACGTGAAAAGCTTATGTCCGTAATAGCTGGTGAATACCGGGCTGATGACGCCGATCGTGTGGGCGACGAGGTCGGGGTGCCAAGCGAAGCCTATCAGCGGGAAGAGCCAGTTCGCGAGGCCGACGCTGATCAGCCAGACCTGCGCAAGCGCCACCATATTAACCAGCGCGAAGCGCATATATTCATGGTGTACGGCTTGGCCCGAGCGCTCGAAGACGAAGAGGCGGGCGAGGATGTAGGCCGTCGTCATGCCGAAGAGATAGGCCACCACCACCGCGATCTCGAAGCTCATATAGAGCGACAGCAGCACCCGTGAGCCGATATTGACGCCAGCGGCGATGCCTCCAGTGACGATAAACCGGATGAAAGGGTTGCGAGTGAGCGAAGTCAGCATCGTAGCCTCGGGATCTCCGGGTGTGATGCAGGTCGCCGCCTCGCGACCGGGAAGGCGCTGATCGGCCGGCGGCCGGGTGGCTGATCAATTGGCGACATCATGTGCCATTCGCCGTCCAAGGCGCACGCTTTCGGCGATGCCGCGATCCTCGGGATAGTAGTAGCAGGTGTCCGCGATCTGAAGGCCGGCGATTGCCGTGCGGACCGGCGGGATCTTGTCGTAGAAGTTCGGCTCGCACACCGGCTGCGCATGACGCAGGCGGCCGACCTTGGCGTCCAGCAGGTCGTCGTCGGTGATCGCCGGATTGATCTTCCTGATGTAGCCGAAAGCCTCGCGGATGAAGGCGTCGTCATCCCACGCCCATTTCGGCTGCGTCACCGGCATGTAGTAGGGCACGTAGACGACCGTCTGCGGCGTGGGGCGCAGGTTGGAGAACTCGATGATGCCGGGGATCTCGATCTCCGGCTCCACGATGTTCACCCAGAAATGCGGCGTCACCGACTTCTTCAGCTTGAACAGCAGGCAGACCACGCCGATGTTCTTGATCGCGTCGTAGCGGGCCTTGTCGGTGTCCGAGAGGGCGGGAACCAGCCGGCTGATCAGCGGGGTCGGCACGGTGCAGATCACGGCGTCGGCAGGAAATTCGCGCCCGCCGGCGCGGACGCCGGTCACACGTCCGTCCGTCACCAGCACCTCCTGTGCCGGCGTGCCGAGATGGAGCCGCCCGCCGGCCGCCGCGAATCCGTCCACGAGCGCGTCGACCAGCGTCTGCGAGCCGCCGTCGATATAGCCGAGCTGTTCCCGGAAGATGTTCTTGCGCGACGTGCCGATGCGGCGCACCCGGGTGGCGATCCAGGAGGCGGAGACGTGGTCGGCATATTCGTAGAACTTCAGCTCCTGCAGCCGCTTCCAGAGCTTGTTGTAGACGGTCTTGCCCGAGCCGGCCTCGATCCACTGGCGGGAGGTGAGAGGCTCGATCTTGCGGAAGTTCCGCGCCCGCGTGGCGAGGAACATTTGCAGGCCCGTGCGGAACTTGTCGATCAGCCCGAGGTGGGGAAAGGTCAGCAGGGAGATCGGATCGCCCCATTTATGCAGGCTGCCGCCGATGCGATACGCCATCGAGGTGTCGCGCCAGCGCATCCTGTCGCCGATGCCGAGCTCCCGCATCAGCTCGAATGTCGGCGCGTCCGACTTGCAGACGAAATGGTAGAAGCGCTCGATCGACAGGCCGGAGAAGTCGAAATGCGCGGCCATGCCGCCGGCCTGGCTGTCGGCCTCGACGAGGTCAACGCTGTGGCCGAGCCGAGCTGCCTGCCACGCGGCTGCGAGCCCCATGGCGCCGGCGCCGATCACCACGACGCGCATCTTGCCGGTCTCTCCCTGGCCTGCCATGCGGCGCTTCCTTCTAGAATTCGAGAACGATCCGGCCATAGGCCGGGTCGAGGAAGGTTTCCTCCAGCGCCTGCCGGAGCGGCGTGCGGGTCACGCCGAAGGTGCCCGGCCAGTCAGCGACGGGAAACACTTCCGGAATGACCAGTGCCTCGAGCTGGCTGGTCGTGAAGGGCGGCTTGGCGTTGAAGCGTGCATAGAGCCAGAGCAGCCCCCAGAACACATGGTAGGGGATATGCACCAGCCGGGCGCGGGGCTTCACGATGTCATGGATCGTCGCGATCAGCTCGCCATAGGCGATCTTGTCGTGGCCGGAAATGTCGTGGACGCCGGTGGCGCGCGTGTCGAGGCTGGCGGCGATCACCGAGACGAAGTCGCCGACATAGAGCGGCTGGCGCGGATAATTCCCGTCGCCCGGAATGGGGAAGACCGGCGTGCGGTCCATGAAGCGGCGCAGCCAGCCCAGATGCTTGCGGTCGAACCACCCGAACATGAGTGTGGGACGCAGCACGACATGGGGAATGCCGCTTTCGACGAAGAGCTGCTCCTGCGCGGTCTTGGAGCGGGTGTAGAAGTCATCCGCGAGCGAATTCACCACCGACGAGGAGATGCCGACGAAATAGCCGATGCCGTGCCGGCGCATGGCGTCGAGGATCACTTCCGTGGCGCGCACATTGTTGGCCGTGAACTCGTCTTCGACCAGGCCGCCGATCTGCGCCTGATTGATCACCACGGCATCCGCACCCGCGAGGCTGTCGGTCCACGGGCCGGGTTGCGAGACGTCGGCCTCGATGATGGTGACATCCGGATGCACCTTCCGGAACAGCGCGACATTGGCCGCGTGCTTGTCGATGCCGACGAGTTCGATGTCCGGGCGGCCTTTCAGGCGGGCGACGAGGTTCTGGCCGACGAGGCCGGCGGCCCCGGTGACGACGATCTTTCGGGCGGTCATAGGTTCATCTTGTTGAAGATGGCGGACGGGATCAGTCTGACGATCAGCATGACGAGGCGCCAGCGGGCGGGCGCATACTGGACAGGGCCGCCCTTGTCTGCCGCACGGCGAACGATCACGGCGACCTGCTCGGCCGTCGCCCAGAGCGGGCCGCCCTTTTTCATGCCGGCGGTCATCGGGGTGTCGGTCGGGCCGGGCTTGACGACGACCGCCCGCGGCCCCTTGCCGGCGAAACGGTGGGCGATGCCCTCGATCAGCGCGGCGATGCCGGCCTTGGCGGCGCCGTAGACATAATTGGCCCGGCGTCCGCGATCGCCGGCCACCGAGCCGAGGACGACCAGCGAGCCGCTGCCGCGGCGCTCGAAATCCTCCGCCACGGCGAGCGACCACTGGGCCGGCGAGGTGAAGTTCGCCGCCATGATGCTCTCGGCCGCAGCCGAATCCTGTTCGGCGGTCGGCTGGTCGCCCAGCACGCCATAGGCGATGAGCACATGATCGAACGCGCCGTGCGTGGCGAGAAGACCCAGCCAGGCCTGCCGGGCGTCGTCGCGGACGAAATCAATCTGCGCGATATCGACGGCGGAGGCGCCGCGCAGCCGGAGATCGGCGGCGATCGCCTGCAGCCGTGCCGCGTTGCGCCCGGCCAGCACGAGCCGCGCGCCTTCGGCCGCGTACAGCCGGGCCGTGACTTCGGCGATGCCGGAGGTGGCTCCCAGAATGAGCACACGGAGGGGGGAGTGGGACATATCCGCTTCTATCCGTTCAGCTCTGCATCCGTCGCCAGAAGGAAGACGAGATGCCGGGATCGACATGTTGCGCGAACCGCTCCGCTGCCGGATAGCCGGCATGGAACAGATCCGGCGGAAGGCGTCCGTCCTTGGCCGGATAGAGACGTCCCTTCGCCTCGCGGACGATGGCGTCCAGTCGCGACAATAGGGCGAGTGTTTCAGGCCCACGGTTCGGAAAATCAAGGGCGAGCGTCGTGCCTTCCCGCGGAAAGGACAGGAGGCCGGGCGAGGCGACAGCGCCGAAGGTCTTCAACACCGCGAGGAAGGAGCCCGTTCCGGCGCGGGCGATCGTCCGCAGCATCTCGCGTGTCGCCTCCGGAGCGGCCTCGGGAGGCACCAGGCTCTGGTACTGGTACATGCCCCTGCGCCCATAGAGCCGGTTCCAGTTCCGGATGGCGTCGAGCGGATAGAAATAGGGATCGTAGGAGACGACGCGGCGCCCCGCCTTGGCCGCCCCAGCATAATGGTAAAGCCGGTTGAAGGCGGCGATCGAGTAGCGGTTGAGGGCGATTTCCGGAAAGTCGAACGGGATGGACGGCCCCTGGCGGCCGGCTACCTCGAGAGGTCCCTCCGCCGCGTGGTCGGCGAGGGTCAACAGGCCACGGCCGAGATCGTCGCCGCTGGCGAGACAGTCGATCCAGGCGACGGAATAGGCATGCGCGGCATCGCTGTCCCGCGCGAGGCGGAAGAACTCGCCGAGATTGGCAAAGGGGATGGTTTCGGTCGCCATGTGCGAGCTCGAGATCGGCTGCAACTCGACCGTCACCGTGGCGATGACGCCGGTAAGGCCGAGACCGCCGATCGTCGCGGCGAAAAGGCCGCTTTCGTCCTCCGGCGTCAGCTCGCGGTGCGAGCCGTCCGAACGCAGGAGAGTGAGCGCGCGGACCCATCGTCCGAAGGTGCCGGCGCCATGATGGTTCTTGCCGTGGACGTCGTTGGCCACGGCCCCGCCCAGCGTCACGAACTTGGTGCCCGGCGTGACCGGCAGGAAGAAGCCACGCGGAATGGCGCAAGCGAGGACCTGCGCGAGCGAGACGCCGGCTTCCGCCGTCAGGAGGCGCGTGGCCGGATCGAAAGCGATGAACCGGTCGAGCGCGGAGACGTCGATGAGGGCGCCGTCCGCGTTCAGGCAGCTGTCGCCATAGGACCGCCGCAGGCCGCCCGCCAGCACCTTGCCTGTCGAGGCGGCACCGGCGTGAAGCAGAGCGGGCAGCTCGTCGAGAAAGGCCGGCCGCGCAAGATCGTGCCGTGCGCGGAGCACGCGCCCCCACGAGACCAGCTGGTCGGTGTCGACGAAGCCGGTCACAGCGCGATCAGGAAGAAAAGGGCGACGAAGACGGCGAGGCCGCGGCTCGGCCAGTCGCGCAGGGCGAAGCTGACGGGGTCGTCGAGCATCTTGCCGCGATGGGTCAGCAGCCAGATGCGACCGAGCCAGATCGCCACCATCAGCGCGATGGCCCAGAGATATTGGGGCCGGCTGTAGCCGACGATGCGGAACGCCTCCTCGACCATGTACAGCACGAGGATGATGAGCGAGCCGAGGCCGGCGCCGATACCGAAGGCAAGCGTAAGCGGCCAGTCGTCGACTTCGTAGCCACGTGCCTTGAGCACGCCGCCCTTGAACTGGCGGGCCTGCACGATCTCCGTATGCCGCTTGGCCGTGGCGAGGGAGAAGAAGAAGAACATCGAGAAGGTCAGCAGCCAGATCGGCGCGGAGACGCCGAGCAGCGCGATCCCCATGACCAGCCGCAGCGTGAAAAGCGCCGCAATGATGAAGGTGTCGAGCAGCGGAATCCGCTTCAGCCCGAAGGAATAGGCGAGCGTGATGGCGAGATAGGCCACGAGCGTTGCCGCGAAGGCCGGGCTCAGCAGGGTTGCCGCAAGCAGAACCAGCGGAATGAGCACGATGGGAACGACCATCGCGTGCATCAACGGAATCGCTCCACTGGCGATGGGGCGAAAGCGCTTGGTCGGGTGCCGTCGGTCCGCGTCGAGATCGGCGAGATCGTTGATGAGATAGCTTGACGACGTCATCAGCAGCAGGAGGCAGAAGCCGGCCAGCGTCTGCAGGATGAGTCCGACATTCCCCCAGTCGTGCCCCAGGATCAGGGGTACGAACATCAGGACGTTCTTCGACCAGTGATGCACGCGCAGGGCACGCGGCCATGTGCGCAGCGGGCTCGGCCGCTCCGCGTGCGGGCGGAACTCGGCGATGACCGGCTTGCCGAGCTTGCGCGCCCGGCGTGCGACCTGCGCGCTCGCGCCGGCGAGGACGATGCCGTCGGCCAGCGCCCAGACGGACAGGTCCGCTGCATGGTCGCCGGCATAGATGAAACCGTCCGGGAAGCGCTGGGCAAGAAGCCGCGCTTTCGCGTCGCCCTTCAGATTGATGCCGTCATGGGTGGCGATCACCTCGTCGAAGATGCCGAGGTGATCGGCGACGCTTTGCGCGATGCGCCGGTCGGCCGCCGTGCAGAGCACGATATGGCTGCCGCGCTCCGCCTCGTCATGGAGAAAGCCGAGAATGTCCGCACAGGTGTGCAGGTTCTCCGGATCGAGCACGATATGGTCGGCACAGAACGCCTTGAAGGCCGCCTTTCCTTGGAAAAGGGCCAAGGCGAGCTGCGGCAGGAGCTTGGGCTTGCGGAAGACGAAACGCGCCAGCTGTTCGTGCAGGGAGTCGGACTTGATCAGCGTGTGGTCGAGGTCGACCACGATCACCCTGCGCGAAGCAACGGTGCTTGCCGCGACGGTGCTCATCCGCCTCTCCCTAAAATACCGCTCCGAAGACTGACAGCCTTCCGCGCGCGGGGGTCATATCGCTAGCGACTCTCAACCCGGACGACCTTTTCCTCGGGCGTGTTCATTGCCCAGGGCCTCAAGCGTCTCGGCGGAAAGGCCAGTCTGAGTTCAGCGGTATAATTGGTGAAGTTGGGGTTGTGGAAGGGGTCGTTGACGAGAAGTTCGCCCCACCGCCGACGCATGTAGCGGGCCTCGCCGTTGAAGCGCTCGACCTTGTCGGGGGCGCTGTCGGGGCCGCGCGATACCGATTCGTAATGATGGAGCTCGGCGAAGGGGGTCCAGACGACGCGGTAGCCGGCCTCCCGTACGCGCAGGCAGAAGTCCACGTCGTTGAAGGCCACCTTCAGGTTGACCTCGTCGAGGCCGCCGAGCGCTTCGTAGATCTCGCGCCGGACGGCAAGGCAGGCGCCGGTCACGGCGCTGACGTCGCGGGTCAGGGCGAGTTGGCCGAAATAGCCAACCTCCTGCCGTGTCTCGAAATGACCGACATGGCCGGCAATGCCGTCGCCGCCGTCGAAGGTGCCCATGCCGAGCCGGACGCCGGCATGCTGGACACGGTTGTCGGCATAGAGCAGCTTCGCTCCGGCTATGCCGATATCCGGCCGCATGACGAGGCCGACGAGCTCGCCGAGCCAGTGCGGTCCGATGACGTCGATATCGTTGTTGAGCAGCAGCAGCACGTCGCCCCTGGCCTCGCGGGCCGCGGCATTGTTGAGGGCGGAGTAGTTGAACTCGCCCTCCACGCGCAGCACCCGGATGCGCGCATCCTTCTTGAGTTCCTCGAAGAGCGCGAAGCTCTCCGGCTCGACGCTGCCATTGTCGATGATCAGGATCTCGACATGGGGATAGTCGGTGCGGTCGAGGATTCCATCGACGCACTGGCGCACGAGACCGGCGCGGTCCCGTGTGGGGATGAGGATGCTCACCAGCGGCGCTGGCGTAGGGATCGCCCACGTCACCCGGTGCCAGACCGGCACGGCCGGATTGACCGCGACGACGGCGCGGGTACCGGTCTCGTCGAGCCGTTCCTGGATCGCCGCGCGGGCGGCCACGATGCAGCGTTCGAGCTGTTCCTGCGAGAAGGAGCTGCCGTTCGGACTCTGGCGCCAGTGATACAGGATGGCGGGTATGTGGCGGATCTGCTCCGGCGCGCAGCGATGGACGATGCGCAGGGCCAGGTCGTAGTCCTGGCTACCCTCCAGGCCAAGCCGGAAGCCGCCGACCGCGATCACGCTGTCCCGCCGGTAGACGCCGAGGTGGTTGATGACGTTCTGGCCGAGGAGCTGCTCGTAGCTGTAGTCGGGCTTGAAGTAGGGGTCGTAGCGTTCGCCCTTCTCGTCGATCTTGTCCTCGTCGGAGTAGACGATTTCGGCATCGGGATGGGCGTTCAGCTCGACGGCGACCTCGTAGAGGGCGTGCTCGGCCAGAAGGTCGTCATGATCCAGAAGGGCGACGAACGCACCGCTCGCCAGTTCCAGGGCGCTGTTGCTGGCGGCGGAGATATGGCCGTTGCTCTTGCGCTGGACCCATTTGACGCGCGGATCGCCGGCCGCGAGTTCGGCCAGCAGGGCGGCGACATGCGGCTCGGGCGAGGCGTCGTCGGCGATGCACAGTTCCCAGTTCGGATAGAGCTGCGCCTTCACCGATTCGACCATCTCACGCAGGACGGTGGCCGGGGTGTTGTAGGTCGGCACGATCACCGAGATGAGAGGCTGATAGGGCAGCTGCGCGAGATGCGCCCGGATCGCCTCCCGATCCGCCGCCGACAGCGTGTCGTGCCGCTTCACCCATTTGCCATAGGAACGAGACGAGGGAGCGATGCTCCGCCTCTGCTCCTCCGCGAGAGCGGCCGTCCGGGAGCTGAAGGCCGACGGGAACATCCGCCGGACATAGCCTCGTGGCCTTCCGTTCGTGTGGAACAGGACCCGCAAGGTCATTCGACGTATCAGTCGGCCCCCCCGGCTCAACATGGCTTTCCCGCGACGATGGAGGGCGGCCATTCTTCGAGACTGACGTCCCCGAATGTGCCCGTCCGCTTACGCAACTCGCTCTATTTCCGTAACGCGTCCACCCCAGCGTTTCTGCTGGGTTTCCGGACGTTTCCCGCCCGTCCCGACGCGTTCGGCGCTCACTTAATAATCGAGCAAAATGCCATCATTTTGTTGATACGATGTCGGCATGGGGTGGCTCAAGCGCCGATGGTGAAGGCAGAACGAAGGGGAGTGAGCCGGGGCCGAAAGCTGCCATGGCGTATTATCGAACCGTTCAAGTTCGAGAGCGATGCCCATTGAACGGCCAGGCTCCTGATGGCATGTCCGACCATCGTATTGAACTTCGGAACGGCTTTTCTCAACGCTGATGGATAGGGAATATCTTTGTTTCAGGTGGCGAATAGAACGATTTATCGTTCGCCGGAGGCATCAATAGTGGATTTGGCGTGGAGCGGTGGGGCATCTGCTCATAATTTACGATGAAACTCCTGCAAATTCCGGAGAGATCTGCATGGGTCGATCCGGTATGGGGGGCGCGGGCGCACGCATGAGATTTGTGGATATTTTCCGCCCGAGAGTGCCAGCGTCGGAATCAAGCCCGATCCATGATCTCCTGTCATGGTTTCGTCACGCCTTTTGATGCTTTCGGGGTGATTCTCCCTGCTATGCTGCCCTCCCAGCAACAACCCGCTTCGCGCTCATGTCCGGTACTTCCGCCTCCTTGCCCCAGCCGCCGTCCCTGCTCGATCACATCCGGCCGCAGGCCCTCTCTTTGCCGGAAAGCGGCATCGTCGAGGTGATGAATTATGGCCGCCAGCGTGAAGGGATGATTCCGCTTTGGGCGGGCGAGGGCGACCTGCCCACCCCTTCCTTCATCAGCGAGGCGGCCACCCGGTCGCTCGCCGCGGGCGAGACGTTCTATACGTGGCAGCGGGGCATTCCCGAGCTGCGCGCCGCCATTGCCCGCTACATGAGCCGGCTCTACGGCCAGGCGGAGGATCCTGAACGGTTCTTCGTCACCGGCTCGGGCATGCAGGCGATCCAGATCGCGCTGGCGCTCACGCTTTCGGCCGGCGAGGAGATCCTGATCCCTTCGCCGTCCTGGCCGAACGCGGCGGCGGCAGCGGAGGTGATCGGTGCACGACCCGTCTATGTGCCGTTCTCCTTCGACGAGGTGCGGGGCTTCTGGCTCGATCTCGACCGGCTGGAGAGCGCGGTCACGCCGCGTACGCGGGTGATCTTCATCAATACGCCCGCCAACCCCACCGGCTTCGTCGCCTCGCATGAAGCCCTGCGCGGCGTGCTCGACATTGCCCGCCGGCATGGCCTCTGGATCGTCGCCGACGAAATCTATGGTCGCTTCTACTATGAGGCCGGCGAAGCGGGGCGCGCACCGTCCTTCCACGATGTGATGGAGCCGGAGGACCGCATTCTCTTCGTCCAGACCTTCTCCAAGAACTGGGCGATGACCGGCTGGCGCCTCGGCTGGATCGAGGCGGATCCTTCGCTTGGAGCGGTGCTGGAGAATCTGATCCAGTACTCCACCTCGGGCGTCGCCGCCTTCATCCAGAGGGCCGGCGTTGCCGCGCTGGAGCGCGGCGAGAGCTTCGTCGCCCATCAGATCGAGCGCGCGCGGCGCGGACGCGACATCGTGGCCGCCGGTCTCGCGACCTCCAACCGGGTGCACTTCGCGCCGCCGCCGGGCGCCTTCTACATGTTCTTCGGCGTCGAGGGCGAAAGCGATACCCGCGCCCTCGCCCTCAAGCTGGTGGACGAGGCGGCCATCGGCCTGGCGCCCGGCACCGCCTTCGGTCCGGGTGGCGAGAGCTACATCCGGCTCTGCTTCGCGCGCGGCGAGGGACAGATCGGCGAGGCGACGGATCGGCTGGTGCGCTGGCTGCAGAGGTGACGAAGGGGAATGTGCCCGGAGGTAACTTGCGGGCGCACGGTCCACGGCGCACACTGGAAAAATGCAAGATTTCAGTGCCCCTTCCGAGTCGCTTCCGCCGCCGACTGTGTCGGAGGCGCGTCTGCTGTCGGTGCTCGATACCGCGGCGGACGGCATCATCGTCATCGACGAGCACGCGCGCATCCTGATCTTCAACAAGGCCTGCGAGAAGATGTTCGGCATCCAGGCCGCCGAGGCGGTCGGGCAGAACGTCAAGATCGTCATGCCGACGGAATATGCCGACCAGCACGACCAGTATGTCGGCAGCTATATTCGTACCGGCGTGAAGAAGATCATCGGCATCGGCCGCGAAGTGCGTGGCCGGCACGCCGACGGTACCATCTTTCCGCTCGAACTTTCTGTCGGCGAGGCGGCCACGCCGGACGGGCGCCAGTTCATCGGCATCCTGCGCGATCTGCGGCCGCGCAAGGAAAGCGAGCAGCGGCTTGCCGATCTCCAGAGCGAACTCGTGCACCTGGCGCGCGTCTCGGCCATCGACGAGATGGGCGCGGCCATCGCTCACGAACTGAACCAGCCGCTGACCGCCCTGATGCTCTACCTCCAGGCCATACGCCGCGCCCACAGCCGGGGCGTCGACATCGTCAAGGTGGTCGGCGAAATCCTGGACAAGGCGGCGGGCGAGGCGGAGCGGGCTGGCCACATCATCCAGCGCATGCGCCAGTTCGTCGAAAAGCGCGAGCCGGAACGGCACGTGCGTGAACTGGACCCGCTGATCGACGAAGCGATCGACCTGACGCTGCTGGGCCAGCGCCACCGCATCCGCATCGAGCGCAAGCAGGCGTCGGACCTGCCGCCGGTGTCGGTGGATCCGGTGCAGATCCAGCAGATCGTCGTCAATCTGGTGCGCAACGCCATCGAGGCGGCGGCCGGCGCCACCGACCCCGCCATCCATATCCGCACACGGATGGCGGAGGACAGCGTCGTGCTGGAGGTGCAGGACAACGGTCCGGGCATCATGCCGGAGGCATTACCGAAGCTGTTCGAAGCTTTTGCTAGTTCAAAACGTCGCGGCATGGGTCTCGGCCTTGCGATTTCACGGACGATCGCCCAGAACCACGGAGGGGATCTCGTGGTCGATCCGGGCGGCAATGGCAGGGGCGCGTGTTTCTCGCTGATCCTGCCGGCATCGTCCGAGCCGATCGAGGTTGGGTGAAGGAGCGTGGCATGGCGCAGTTGGGAGAGATCTTCATCGTCGACGACGATGCGGCGGTGCGTGACGCGCTTTCACTGGTCCTGAGTCTCGAGGGCTATCATGTCCGCGGGTTCTCCGACGGGGCGGCGTTCCTTTCCGTGGCCCGCAGCCACGTGCCGTCCTGCGTCGTGCTCGACGTGCACATGCCCGGCCGCTCCGGCCTCGACATCCTGAAAGAGCTGGAAGCCGATCGCTATCCCGCGCCGATCTTCATCATTTCGGGGCAGGGCGACATCCCGATGGCGGTGGATGCGATCCGCCATGGGGCGCTCGACTTCATCGAGAAGCCGTTCGATGCCGACACGGTGGTGGAGCGGGTGCGCGAAGCCATCGAGGCGCACGGCCGCCGCGGCATGGCGGAGCCGAACGACCTGCTGACCGCGCATTTCCCGGGCCATGAGCTGCTCACCCCGCGCGAGCGCGAGGTGCTGGTGCAGATCGCCTCCGGCGCCTCCAACAAGGAGGCCGGCCGCAAGCTGGGGATCAGCCCGCGCACCATCGAGGTTCACCGCGCCCGGATCATGGAAAAGCTCGGTGCCAAGAACGCCGCCGATCTGGTGCGGATCGTGCTCAAGGACATGCGCGCCTGAAGGCAAAGGCGCTCTTGCGCCTGCCCCTCCGGCGCACCTCTCCTACGCATCCCTACGAATTGCTGACCCGACCGCTCTTTCCCACTGTCTTCGACAAATGCGGGAGAGAGTCTTTGCGGGTTCATGTCGTTGAGGATGATGCCGGGGTGAGCGATTCCCTCGCCCTCATCCTCAGTAATATCGGTCATAAGGTGATCTCCTATCCCGACGCCGAAAGCCTGTTCAAGGTGGCGCCGCCGGATGCCCGTGACGCGGTGATCGTCGATCTCAGCCTGCCCGGCATCCCCGGCGCGCAGCTCGTGCGCTGGCTGCTGAATCTTGCCGCGCCGCCGCGCGTGGTGGTGATCACCGGGCAATCGCAGAGCTTCATCGATCATCAGCTGCGCGGCCTCAGCCCGGCCCGGCTGGTGCGCAAGCCGCTCGACGTCGAGGCGCTGACCCAGGCATTGCCGGTCGAATAGCCGGGGATCGCTCTTCGACCGAAGGCCGATGGAAGCGGCTATCGGGAGCGTCGTGAGTGGGATCGTTGCCGGTTCCCGGCAGGCGCGATCGGGCGCCGCTTCCGGAAAGTCACTTACGCAGCCCACCGAACTGTGCCGCCTTCCGTCCCGCTCTAACGTCATGTCGCAATCAGGTGGAGCGAACAGATGCGACAGATCATCGAAGAACGCACCGGCAGTCCGACACGCCAGCCGGCCTTCGTGGAGCCGCACTGCTCGAATCTGCGGGTGGCCGCCCACGTCACCGTGCTGCATGAGGGCGATCCGGCCCGGCGCATCATGGAGGTTGTCGAGGGTGCGGTGATGCTGACCAAGCTCCTGCCCGACGGGCGCCGCCAAGTTGTCGAGCTTCTCGGTCCGGGCGATGTGTTCGGCCTCGCCCATGACGATGCCTATGCCTGTTCTGCCGAGACGCTGACGCCCGCCACGATCACGACCCATGAGCGGAGCGCGCTGGAACGCGATCCTATGCTGGCCAGCCGCCTGCTGCGCCACTTCGAGGCCCAGCTCTGCGTGATGCACTCCCACGCCCTGGTGCTTGGCCGCATGTCGGCGCTGGAACGGGTCGCCTTCTTCCTGCTCCGCCTCATGCCGGAAGGCATGGTGGGTGGTGGCACGCTGCATCTTTCCATGACGCGGCAGGAGATCGCCGATTTCCTCGGCCTGACGCTGGAGACGGTGAGCCGCGCCTTTTCCGAGCTCAAGCGGCGCGGCCTCGTCGCCCTGCAGCGCGCCGACGAGGTGCGGATTCAGGATCGCGGTAGCATGCGCCGTCTCGCCGGCGCCCTCTGAGCCTTTTCGCCGACGCGACATCGTCGGTCTTTGACGCCCCAAGCCCCTTCCAGGGCTTTGCCTCGGCGCTCCGCCTCTTGCGGGGCGCCTTTTTTATTGCCGCCGCCAGAGCGGGGATCAAACCGCCGCCGAATGACGCGCGGCGCTGGCTTGCAGCCGATGGTCGAGCGCGGCGGCAGCGAGACGGACGAAGGGGCGGCCGACCGAGGTCATGGCGATGTGGCGCCCCTCGATGGTCAGCAGCCCGTCCGCGGCCAGATCGGCCAGGCGCGGCGCCGCTTCCGCGAGGGTCGGCGCGTCGAGGTCGACCTCGAGATCGCACATCAGCCGCTCGATGAGTGCACCGCGCGTAAGGTCGTCCGCCGTGAAGGCGACGCCGCGCACGGCAGCGAATCGACCGGCATCGATGGCGCGCATATAGGAAGCGACGTCCGGCGCGTTCTGGGTGAAGCCCTGCGGAAAGCGGCTGATGGCCGAGGCGCCAAGTCCGATCAGCACGTCGGCGCGATCGGCGGTGTAGCCTTGGAAGTTGCGCTTGAGCTGGTGCTCGGCGGCGGCACGGGCCAGCGGATCTTCGGGGCGCGCGAAATGGTCGAGGCCGATGGCGACGTAGCCATCGGCCAGCAGCACGGCACGCGCCGCTTCCGACTGCTCCAGCCGCTCGGCCGGACCGGGCAGGGCCTTCTCGTCGATCCGCTTCTGATTCGGCCGCATCCACGGCACATGGGCGTAGCCGAACAGGGCGAGCCGTTCCGGCGCCAGCAGCGTCGCCAGCCGCGCCGTGCGGCGTACGTCGCGCTCGCTCTGGTAGGGCAGGCCGTACATGAGGTCGAGATTGATCGAGGCGATGCCGGCCTCGCGCAGCAGGCGCACCGCCCGTTCCACCGTGCCGAAGGGCTGCACCCGCCCGATGGCGCTCTGCACATGGGCGCTGAAATCCTGCACGCCGAGGCTCACGCGGTCGACGCCCATGGCGGCGAGGGCGTCGGCGACCCCGGCGTCGGTCTCGCGCGGATCGAGCTCGAAGGCATATTCGGCGAGGTGGTCGAGGTTGAACGCCTCGGCGATGAAGGCACCGATGCGCTTCAGCGCCTCGGGTCCGAGAAGGCTCGGTGTCCCGCCGCCCCAGGCGATATGGGTGACGGCGCGCCGGCCGACGCGGGCGGCGACCGCCGCGATCTCGCGTTCCAGCCGCGCCGCGTAGGCGGCTACGGGCTCGGCCCGGCGTGTCGCCTTGGTGGTGCAGCCGCAATAGAAGCAGAGCGCCGGGCAGAACGGGACATGCAGATAGAGCGAGAGCGTCGCGTCCTCGGGCAGGTCGGCAAGCCATGCGGCGTGCTGGTCCGATCCGATGTCCGCCGTGAAATGCGGCGCGGTCGGATAGGAGGTGTAGCGCGGGACGGCCCGCTCTGCGTGGATGAGGGTTGCACTATGCATGCAGATTGTTTGACCGAAGGCGGCATTCGTCGCATTGATCCGGCGCAAACTCGGGACATCGCCGCGTCGTTCGCGCGCCGGTGATGCACCGTTTCAAGCGCTGAACGTCGCCGGTCCCGCCTGATGCCGCTACCTCCCTTCCTGACGAAGCTCGATTTCTCGCCGCGGCGCCTCGCCTGGTACGGCGCGACGCTGGTGCTCGCCTTTGCCGGCGGCGGGGTTTTCGCCTGGCTGGGCATGCCCGCCGGCTGGCTGTCGGGTGCCCTGGTGGCGACGGCCGTCGCGGCGCTGCTCGGCGCGCCAGTGGGCGTGGAGAAGACCACGCGCCTGTGCATCTACATCATTCTCGGCACCTCGATGGGTTCCTCCATCACGCCGGACACGCTGAAGGGCATCACCACCTGGCCGGTGACCATGTCGGTGCTGGTCGCCTCCGTGCCGGTGATGATGGTGGCGGTCATCGCCTATCTCGAGAAGGTGGCTGGCTGGGACCGGCGCAGCGCCTTCTTCGCGGCCGCGCCGGGGGCGCTCTCCACCGTGCTGATCATGGCGGAAAGCTCCGGCGCCGATACGCGGCGGGTGGTATTCGGCCAGTCGCTGCGGCTCTTCGTGCTGGTGGCGCTGCTGCCGGCGGCGATGGGCGGGCTCGGCCACCAGCCGGCGGGCACGCTGCCGATCAACCCGGTGGTGCCGGATCTGACGAGCTTCTTCCTCTCGCTCGGCGTCGGCATCGTGAGCGGCCTGCTCGCCGAACGCATGCGCTTTCCCGGAGGGGCGATGGTCGGTTCGATGCTGGCGAGCGGCGTCGTGCATGGGGCCGGCTTGATCGAGGGACGGCTGCCCGATCTCTTCCTCATCGTCGGCTTCGTGGTGCTGGGCGCCAATACCGGCAGCCGCTTCGCCGGAACGCGGCTGGAGACGCTGCGCCGTTTCTTCGTCGATTCGCTGGTGGCGCTGCTGATCGCGACAGGAGTCGCGCTTGCCTTCGCGGTGCTCGGCTCCTGGCTCGCCGACGAGCCGTTGCCGAAGGTGCTGTTGGCTTATGTGCCTGGCGCGCTGGAGGCGATGACCATCATGGCCTTCGTGCTGGGTATCGATCCGGCCTTCGTGGCCGCGCACCATCTGACGCGCTTCCTTGGCCTCGCCCTGCTGATTCCGGTGCTGGCGCGCGTCTTCTTCGGCCGGGCGGAAATTCCGTCCGAGAATGTCGAGCTAGACAAGACCGAGCCGAAGGACTGAGCCGGCCGGGCCGGCGGCGGATTATTCCGCCGCTTCGGCGCGCTCCGCGAAGGGCAGCCCGAGCCGGGTCCAGACATCCGTCAGAGCGCGCGCCAGATGGGCGACGAGCGCGTCGTCGTGGAACGGGCCGGGGGTGATGCGCAGCCGCTCCGTGCCGCGCGGCACGGTGGGGTAGTTGATCGGCTGGATGTAGATGCCGTGCTCGGACAGCAGCAGGTCGCTCGCCGCCTTGCAGGCCTTCGCGTCGCCCACCATCACCGGCACGATGTGGGTGTCGGTGACGATCTGCGGCAGGCCGGCGAGATCGAGCGCCCGCTTGACCTCGGCGACCTGCGCCTGCTGGCGGGCGCGCTCGGCGCCGGAATTCTTGAGATGGCGCACCGAGGCGGCGGCGGCGGCGGCGATTGCCGGCGGCAGGGCCGTGGTGAAGATGAAGCCCGGCGCGTAGGAGCGCACCGCATCCATGACCGCCCGCTTGCCGGTGATGTAGCCGCCGACCACGCCGAACGCCTTGCCGAGGGTGCCCTCGATCACGTCGACCCGGGCCATGACCCCGTCACGCTCGGCGACGCCGGCGCCGCGCGGGCCGTACATGCCGACCGCGTGCACTTCGTCGAGATAGGTCATCGCGCCGTATTCGTCGGCGAGGTCGCAGATCGCGCCGATCGGCGAGACGTCGCCGTCCATCGAGTAGATGCTCTCGAAGACGATCAGCTTCGGCCGGTCGCCGGCCGCACGCAGCAGTTCCTCGAGATGGGCGAGGTCGTTGTGGCGGAAGACCTGCTTGTCGCGTCCGGCCTGGCGCACGCCCTCGATCATCGAGTTGTGGTTCAGCGCATCGGACAGGATCAGGCAGTCGGGGATGAGCTTGGCCAGTGTCGAGATGCCGGTCTGGTTCGATACGTAGCCGGACGTGAAGACGAGCGCCGCTTCCTTGCCGTGCAGGTCGGCGAGCTCATCCTCCAGCTCGACGATGGCGTGGCTGTTGCCCGAAATGTTGCGCGTGCCGCCGGCGCCCGCGCCGGCCTGCCGGGCAGTGGCGCACATGGCTTCCACCACGGTCTCGTGGCATCCCATGCCGAGATAGTCGTTGGAGCACCAGATGACGATGTCGCGCTCGCCCTGCGGCGAGTGCCAGACGGCGTGTGGGAAGCGCGCGGTATCGCGTTCGATCTCGGCGAAGGTGCGGTAGCGACGCTCCTGCTTGAGAGTGTCGACGGCATCCTGGAAGAAACGTGCGTAGTCCATGGCGCATCCCAACTCGGCCGCCGCCCGCGACGGGGCGGGGCGCTTGGTGGGCAACATGAACTTTGGAGCGGTTCCGATCAACCCGGCAAAGCCCGGACGCGGCGATCGGGCGCGCCTATTGAAAAGGGCGCTGCGTCACGTCTGCGCGAGCGTGCGCACCTCGGCGAGCGTCATCGGCACCGTCGCGCGGCCGTCGAAATAGACGAAGCGCAGCCGTCTCCGGCGCGACACCATATGGGCGGGGAGCGGGTCGTGCCGGAAGCCGCCGCCGCCCAGATGCGGCATGACCGCGCCGACGTCGGTCACCTCGTCCGCCTCCACCCGCAGGAGGCTGACGCGAACGCCCTCGACAGTCACGGCATCGAAGGGCACATGGGCGAGGCGCAGGAAGCTCGTGGGATCGCTGGCCGAGGAGAAGCCTTCGACGAAGGCCTTCTCGACGAGGTCGAGATCCGGCTCGACATGCGCATGGTCGCTCTCCTCCGGCGGCTCGGGCAGATGCGGGGTCTGCCACTGCGCGGTCGGGCGCGGGGCGTGGAGGTGATTGTGCCCCCCGTGGGGATGGCCGTGCGAATGCGCATGCAGGTGCCCGCCGGCGCCGTGGTCGTGGTGATCGTGGCCGCGATGCATGGTTCTCTCCCCTTGCTCGCCCTTCCCAAGAGGCGGACTCAGAAGCTCACCGGCTTGTCGATGATGTGCTTGTGGCTGCCGAGCTTGCCATGCGCCACCATCGAGCCGAGCGCCTCGACCACGACCCGCAGGCCGAACAGGGCTGTGATGTCCGAGGTGTCGTAGGGCGGCGAGACCTCCACCACCTCCAGCCCGCACAGGCCCTCGGCGGCGACGAGGCCGAGGATCTTCAGCGCCTCGCGCGGCAGGAAGCCGCCGGGCTCCGGCCAGCCGGTGCCGGGGACGAAGCCGCAGTCGATGCTGTCGACGTCGAAGGAGATGTAGACCGCGTCGGCATCCTTCCAGGCGAGTTCGAGGGCGATCTCGGCCGTCTTCTCCAGCCCGATCTTCTCGATGTCGTCGATGGTCAGCACGTTGGTGCCGCGCTTGCGCGCCTCCTGCACGCCGTAGCGCGGAACCTGCCAGCCGCCGATGCCGAGCTGTACGAGGTTCTTCGGCGAGACGTTCGGCAGGTTCGTCGCCCAGTACCAGGGCGTGGTGTGCATGCGCTCGTCGAGATCCTTTTCCTGGATGTCGATGTGGCGGTCGAAATGGATGATGCCGATGCGCTTGGAGGTGCACTCGGCGATGCCGCGCACGCAGGGAAAGCCGATGGAATGGTCGCCGCCGAGCATGATCGGCAGCGCGCCGGAGGAGAAGACGTGGCTGACGCCCTTCGAGATCTGGTCGAAGCTCTTCTCGAGGTTGGCGGGAATGGTGAACACGTCGCCCGCGTCGCACAGCGTCATCTGCTCGCGCAGGTCGACGCCGAGCTCGTAATTATAGGGCGTGTAGAGCGCCGAGATGCGGCGGATGCCCTGCGGCCCGAAGCGGGTGCCGGGGCGGTAGGTGGTACCGCTGTCGAAGGGGATGCCGAGCACGGCGGCATCGTACTTGCCGACATCGCGCACATTCTCGACATAGGGCGCCTTGAGGAAGGTGTTGATGCCGGCGAAATGGGGCAGCTCGCCGCGCGCGAAGGTCGGGATCGACTTGTCGGTGATCGAGTCGGCGCCGGGCAGGCCCATGTCGAGCGCCCATTGCTGCTCCTTGCGCCAGCCGGCCTCGGAGAGGCCCTCCTCGGCCTCCAGCGCCTTCCAGCCCTGCATCCCCTTGATCTCGAAATTGGGGTGGTGGCGGCGCAGGCGCGCGGGGACGGGCCGCAGGCCCGCCATGTGAGTGGAACGCTGGGGAGAGTGGCGCATCATGGAATCTCCATTCCGCCGAAGGACCTGAACGCGGCCTTCGCGGGGAGACCCGGGCGGATGGCCGGAGGGTCTGCGCCGCGAATGCCGTCGCGCGAACCTCCCGGGCTTTTGTCCCGCCGTGGACCCGGCGCCTGTCGGCAGCGCCGGGCTGCCCCTCTCGGACCAGCCGCGCCGGTGACACGTGGTCATCGGCGCCGGAACCCTAGGGACATTTGTACTAAGCGTAGAGCCACCTGCCGCCGGCCGGAAGCCCGGATAAGCGGCAGATGCCTAGTCCCGGCGCCGAAAACTTCGGCGCCGCCGGATTGATCACATGGCGCCGGCCAGCAGGCCGAGACCGGCGACAGCGACGACGACGCCCAGCCCCTGCACGAGGCGCGGCGCCCGGGCCTCGCCCGCCTTGCCGAGGGCGAGGCCGGCACCGATGCCGACCATGTGCAGCAGCGCGGTGGCGAGCATGAAGCCGACGGCATAGGCGGCGCCTGAGGCGCTCTCCGGCATCTCCGCGCCATGGGCGTGGCCGTGGAACAGCGCGAAGAAGCCGACCAGCGCCATCGCCGCGCCGAGCGGCCAGTTGCGGTAGCCGAGCGCGACGACGAGGCCGAGCACGATGATCGAGCCGACGATGCCGAACTCGACGAACGGAACGTCGATGCCGGCCATGCCGAGCCCGCCGCCAACCGCCATCAATCCGACGAAGCTCGCGGGAACCGCCCAGAGCGCGCGGCCGCCGAGCGAGGCGGCGAAGATGCCGACGGCCACCATGGCCAGGACGTGATCGAGGCCGCCGACCGGATGCATGAAGCCCTGGGCGAAGCCGTAGCTGTCGCCATGGCCGGGATGAGCGAAGGCAAGGCTCGGGCTGAGCGCGAGGAGGGCGGCGATGGCGCCGCGGGTGGCGTGACGGCGGACGCTGGACGGGACGAAGTTGGACATGACGATCCCTCGTGGAAAAGGCAGGCCGCCTTCGGGTACCCCCCGGTGCGTACGTCTGCGTAGGATGATTTGGCACGGCGAGCATAGGCCAAGGGGAGCGACCCGGTGAATCCGCTTCGCGCCCCGGTCATAGCCCATGCAGCGGCCATGCCAAGGCGGCTACTTGGTGCCGAAGATGCGGTCGCCGGCGTCGCCGATGCCGGGAACGATATAGCCGTGGTCGTTGAGATGACTGTCGACCGCGGCGGCGAAGATCGGCACGTCGGGATGGGCTTCGTACATCGCCTGCACGCCTTCCGGCGCGGCGAGGAGACAGACGAACTTGATGGACTGGCAGCCCGCGGCCTTGATTTCCGACACGGCGGCGACCGCCGAATTGCCGGTGGCCAGCATCGGGTCGAGCACGATCGCGGTCCGGCTGGAAATGTCGCGCGGCAGCTTGAGATAGTACTCCACCGCCGCCAGCGAGACCGGATCGCGGTAGAGGCCGACATGGCCGACACGCGCCGCCGGCAGGATTTCCAGCATGCCCTCCAATATGCCGCCGCCGGCGCGCAGCACCGAGACGAGGCAGAGCTTCTTTCCGGCCACGACCGGCGCCTGCATCGTCGCCAGCGGCGTCTCGATCTCGATCAGCTCGGTCGGCATGTCGCGCGTCACCTCATAGGCGAGCAGCATGCTGATCTCGCGCAGCAGCAGCCGAAACTCGTTGGCCGGTGTGCGCGAGCGGCGCATCAGGGTGAGCTTGTGCTGGATCATCGGGTGATCGACGACGGTCACGTTCGGCGGCAGGGGCGCCCCGGTGAGGACGTTCGACGCAGGGGTGGGAGCGTTCATGACGGGGCAACTCGCTCGGACTGGGTGACGCATTTATGGCAGATGCCATCGTCTTCCTCGACGGGAGGATAGCGTGAAACGCGATACAAGAAACGGACCAGTTCGTCTGATTTTTTGATGGCCCGCCGCCGGCCCCTCTTGCGGAGCGTGGGAATTCGCGCTCACATTGATTGCTTCCAGTAAGCCGGCGAGGGGGCCGGCCGGAGAAGCGAGCCAGTCATGTCCGTCAATGCCAATGCAGGCGGTCGTTCCCGCAATCACATCGTCCTCACCTCGCACGGTGCGCCGACCGGCGTCGCCGGCACCGCCCCGACGCTGAACTGGGGCGCGCCGGACCCGGCGCTGCGCGGCCCGGTGGTGGCGACCCTCACCGATCCCACGCACCGCAACGCCATCGGCGCCCATGCCGGCGGCTATTCGGTCTATCGCGCGCTGGCCATCGCCGCGGGCGCGCTGCCGGCCGACTTCAAGGCCGATCTCACCAATACCGCGCCGTCCGACGCGATCGGCCCCCATCCGCAATGGGCCGACCCGGCGAAGATCGTCTCCCTCGATCCCTATGGACACATGACGGGCGAAGCCTTCGGGGAGGCGCTCGCTGCCGGGCTCGACGTGCGCCCGACCATCGCCGTCACGCGCGCCCATATCGACATGCCGGAGATCCGCGAGGTGATCAAAGCCGGGCGCCTGAAGATCGACGGCGACATCATCGGACCCAAGGGGGACGTGCGCGTCACCAAGGCGGCGATCGAGCCGGTCTGGTACCTGCCGGGCATCGCCGAACGGTTCGGCGTCCCGGAAGGCGCGCTGCGCCGCGCCCTGTTCGAGCATACGGGCGGCATGTTCCCGGAACTGGTGACGCGCGGCGACCTCAAGGTCTTCCTGCCGCCCATCGGCGGCATGACGCTCTACATGTTCGGCGATCCCGCCAAGATCGGCGACGGCGTCACCCCGCTCGCCTGCCGGGTGCATGACGAGTGCAACGGCTCCGACGTGTTCTCCTCCGACATCTGCACCTGCCGGCCCTATCTCGCCCACGGCATCGAGATCTGCGTGGAGATGGCGCAGAAGGGCGGCATCGGCCTGGTGATCTACAACCGCAAGGAAGGCCGCGCGCTCGGCGAGGTGACGAAGTTCCTCGTCTACAACGCCCGCAAGCGGCAGGAGGGCGGCGACCGGCCGGACGCCTATTTCAAGCGGACGGAATGCGTCGCCGGCGTGCAGGACATGCGCTTCCAGGAGCTGATGCCGGACGTGTTCCACTGGCTCGGCATCTCGAAGATCGACCGCTTCGCCTCGATGAGCGACATGAAGTTCAACGCGCTGGCGCGAGCGGGCATCGAGGTGGTAGAGCGCGTGCCGATTCCCGACGAGCTGATCCCCCCGGATGCCCGCGTCGAGATGGAGGCGAAGGTCTCCGCCGGCTATTACGGCGCCGGCTTCCAGAGCCAGTACGACGCTACGCAGGGACGGGCGCTGGAGGAGTAGCGGCCGGCGCCGCCCGTATTCACCACGTCATGGCCGGGCTTGGCCCGGCCATCCACGTCTTTCCTGAACAAGGCGTGGATCCCCGGGCCAAAGCCCGGGGATGACGGATGGTCTCTTCCAAAAGGAAGAGCCGGTTGCAAAGAGGATGCTCCTCGCATGACCCCGCCCGAACTCGCCGCCCTGCGCTCGCCCGCCGCCGTCCGTGCCCGCAGTCATCAGGTGCTGGATTACGTGCGGGCCGGGCACTCGCCGCACTTCACCGTGGACGAGTCGGCGCTGGACGGCATCGCCGACTATGTCGCCGAGGTCACGCGGCTGGCCTATCCGACGCTCGACATCCCCTATCACAGCCGCTGGCGGCATTTCGATGCCGGCGGCGTCGACCGTTGGGCGGCACTGGAGACGACGCTCGAAGGGGTGGACAGGGCCGAGCGCTCCCGCATCATGATCGACCTTGCCGTGGTCAGCGTGCTGCTCGATGCCGGGGCCGGCGATGCCTGGCGCTATCACGAGGCGCAGACCGGCCTGACGCTGGGCCGCTCGGAAGGCCTTGCCGTGGCGAGCCTGCGCATGTTCGAAGCCGGGGGCTTCTCCTCCGATCCGGCGCGCCCGCTGCGCGCCGGCGCGCCGGCGCTGATCGCGCTCGACGCCGGGACGCTCGGCCGCCATTTCCAGGTCTCGGACGACAATCCGCTGGTCGGACTGGCGGGGCGGGCGGCGCTCCTCAACCGGCTGGGCCATGCGCTTGCCGCCCGGCCGGACCTGTTCGGCGACGCGGCGCTGCGGCCGGGCGGGCTCTATGACGCGCTGGTCCCTCAGGCGAAGGTCGGCCGCCTGCCGGCGGCGCTGATCCTCGGCGCGCTGCTCGATGGGCTCTCCGCGATCTGGCCTTCCGGGCTGCAGGTGGAGGGCGTGGCGCTGGGCGATGTCGGGCGGCATCCGGCGGTGCGGGTCGACGATCTCTCCGACCAGCTCGTGCCGTTCCACAAGCTGTCGCAATGGCTTACCTATTCGCTGCTGGAGCCGTTCGAGGCGGCCGGGCTCGTCGTGACCGAGCTCGACGCGCTGACGGCGCTGCCGGAATACCGCAATGGCGGCCTGCTGATCGATCTCGGCGCCATCGTGCCGCGCCAGCCCATCGACCCCGCGCAGAAGCAGCCGGTCGCCTCCGAGCTGGTGGTCGAATGGCGCGCGCTTACCGTGGCGCTGATGGATCTGCTCGCCGACCGGGTGCGCGAGCGGCTGGGGCTCGATGCCTCGCAATTCCCGCTCGCCAAGATGCTGCAGGGCGGCACCTGGACGGCGGGCCGGCGCATCGCCGCCGAGCGTCGCCCGCCGGCCGGTCCGCCGCCGCTCGCCATCGACGCGGATGGGACGGTGTTCTGACGGCTGGACGATAAAAATGGCCGGGCCTCGCGACGAGCCCGGCCATGGGGAAGGCGGCTCAGGTCCGGCTCAGTCGAGCTGCGCGCCGGAGGCCTTCACGATCGGCGCCCATTTGGCGAGTTCCTTTTTCACATGCTCGGCCAGCTCTTCCGGCGTCGAGCCGACGGGCGTGGCGCTGAAGTCGGCGAGGCGCGACTGCACCTTCGGGTCGGTCAGTGCCTTGTTGGCGGCGGCGTTCAGCTTGGCGACCACTTCCGGCGGCGTGCCGGCGGGGGCGAAGACGGCGTTCCACGTATAGGTCTCGTAGCCGGGGATGGCCTCGGCGATGGCCGGAACGTCGGGGAAGGAAGCTGCGCGCTTGGCGGTGGTCACGCCCAGGGCCCGGAGCTTGCCGCTCTTGATATGGCCCGAGGAGGAGGGGAGGTTGTCGAACATGATCGGCACCTGCCCGGACATCACGTCGATGAGGGCCGGGCCCGCGCCCTGATAGGGAATGTGCTGCATGTCGACGCCGGCCATGCTCTTGAACAGCTCGCCGGACAGGTGCAGCGGCGTGCCGTTGCCGGAGGAGGCATAGGCGTATTTGCCCGGGTCCTTCTTGAGGAGGGCGATCAGCTCCTCGGTCGTCTTGGCGGGGAAGTCGGGGTGCACCACCAGCACGTTGGGCACGATGGCGAGCAGCGAGACCGGCGCGAAGCTGGTGACCGGATCGTAGGGCATCTTCTTGTAGAGAGCCGGGTTCAGCGCGTGGGTGGCGACCGTGCCCATGAGGATGGTGTAGCCGTCCGGCGTGGCCTTGGCGACCTGCGCGGCGCCGAGATTGCCGCCCGCGCCGCCCTTGTTCTCGACGACGACCGGCTGGCCGAGCTCGGTGGTCATGCGCTCGGCGATCAGCCGTCCGACCAGGTCGGTCGAGCCGCCGGCGGCGAAGGGGATGACGAGGGTGACCGGCCGGGTCGGGAAATCCTGCGCCGCGGCGGGAGCGAGGGCGAGGACGGATGTGACGGCGGCGGCGAACAGAGTGCGGAACATCAGGCAACCTCCCTTGTGATGCGCGTCCGGGGCGATGCGCTTGCTTTTCATGGCGTGCCGTCCGGCACGCGGGGCCTCTGCGGGCCCCTGACGCCTGACCGCAAAGTGAGGCATCGCGCGGCCGGGCTCAATCCTCCATTGGTCGCCGGGTGAGGGATCCGTGGCGCGGTCGCTCAAATTGTATGTAATTTCGCAATGGATTGTATCCGATCGATGCAGGTTGCCTATTTGATGGGCGGTGCGCCGCGCGGCTGACGGAGGCGGATGGCGTGGCGAGCGGCGCACGGCGGTCGCCACGGCACTTTTTCCGGAATGGACCAACTGGCATATCGCTTGCGTTCTTCCCCTACCGTTGCGGAGCAGCAGGGGAGCCGTGCCGACGACATGACAAAGGGCGCCGATATCGAGCTCATCCATGTCACCAAGCGCTACGGCGCGGCGCTGGCAGTCGACGCCGTCTCGCTGAAGATACCGGCCGGAACCTATTGCTGCCTGCTGGGGCCGTCCGGCTGCGGCAAGACCACCACGCTGCGCATGATCGCCGGTCATGAGAGCATCTCCGAGGGCGACATCCGCCTCGGGCCGACCGTCGTCTCGGACCTGCCGCCGGCCCGGCGCGGCACGGCGATGATGTTCCAGAGCTACGCGCTGTTTCCTCATCTCGACGTCGTCGACAACGTCGCTTTCTCGCTGAAGATGAAGGGCGTGGACAAGCCGACGCGCCGCGCGAAGGCGCTCGATATGCTGAAGCTGGTCCACATGGATCATCTCGCCGAGCGCCGGCCGGCGCAGCTCTCCGGCGGCCAGCAGCAGCGCGTGGCGCTGGCCCGCGCGCTGATCACCGATCCGCAGGCCCTGCTGCTCGACGAGCCGCTCTCCGCCCTCGACCCCTTCCTCAAGATCAAGGTGCGGCAGGAGCTGAAGCGCCTGCAGCTCCAGCTCGGTATCTCCTTCATCCACGTCACCCACAGCCAGGAGGAGGCGATGGCGCTCTCCGACCTCGTGGTGGTGATGAATGGCGGGCGGATCGAGCAGGCGGCGACGCCGCGCGAGGTCTTCAACCGGCCCGCCACCGCCTTCGTCGCCCGCTTCATGGGCGACCACAACGTCCTGTCCGGCCGGGTGACGGCAGTCGGCGCGGAGGAAGTGACCTTCGAGGTGCCCGGCGGCGCGTCGTTCAAGGCTCCCGGCGCGCCGGGGCTGGAGCCGGGGGCGCCGGTGGAGATCGCGGTGCGCACCGACCGGGTGCGGCTGGCGGAGGGCGCGGCGCCGGGCTGCGGGCTCACCGGCCTCGTGCAGAACATCGAGTATCACGGCCAGAAGGTTCAGGTCGCCCTTGCCGCGCCGGGAGTGGACGAGTTCTCGGTGCAGGTGCCGGAAACCGCCTTCTTCGAGGCGCCGCTCGCGGTGGGCGATGCGGTCCCGCTCGCCTGGACGCCGCAGGACGTCCACATCCTCGACGCCTCGCCTTCGGCCTGATCCCACTGTCCGCAAACAACAGCCGACCAACGCTCGGGAGACAGACATGAGCCAGAAGACCACGGACCGCACCGGCACCCGCGCTGCCAAGGGCGCCGATGGGATGACCCGCCGCAACGTGCTGAAGGGCGTCGCCGCGCTCGGCGGTCTCGCCGCCGGCTCGGGCGCCGTCACCGGCTTTCCCACCATCTGGGCGCAGAACCCGATCACGCTGCGCCAGTTCGGCACCGGCGTGTCGAACCTCAACGCCATCGCCGAGAAGTGTAAGGCGGACCTCGGCATCACGCTGCAGATGACGGCGCTCGATTCCGATGCGGTCTCCCAGCGCGTGGTGACGCAGGCGAACAGCTTCGACATCGCCGACATCGAATACTGGATCTGCAAGAAGGTGTTCGCCGCGGGCACGCTGCAGCCGATGGACGTGAAGAAGATCAAGTACTACGACGACATCGTGCCGATCTTCACCACCGGCAAGCTCACCCCGGAATCGAAGATCGCCCAGGGTACCGCGCCGAACACGGTCGGCTTCGTGGAAGGGCCGGACTCCAAGAAGTTCGCCCCCACGCCCACCCAGTGGATGACGCTGATCCCGACCATCTACAACGCCGACACGCTGGGCATCCGCCCCGATCTCGTCGGCCGCCCGATCAAGAACTGGAAGGACATTCTCGATCCCGCCTTCAAGGGCAAGACCTCGATCCTGAACATTCCGTCCATCGGCATCATGGACGCAGCGATGATCTGCGAGAGCGCCGGCATCATCAAATACGGCGACAAGGGCAACATGACCAAGGCGGAGATCGACACCACCATCGATTTCCTCATCAAGACCAAGAAGGACGGCCAGTTCCGCGCCTTCTGGAAGACCTTCGACGAGAGCGTGAACCTGATGGCCTCGGGCGAGGTGGTGATCCAGTCCATGTGGTCGCCCGCCGTGGCGGCGGTGCGCTCCAAGGGCATCCCCTGCGTCTACCAGCCGCTGGAGGAAGGCTACCGCGCCTGGGGCGGCGGCCTCGGCCTCGCCAAGCACCTCAAGGGTGCCCAGCTCGACGCGGCCTATGAGTACATCAACTGGTATCTCTCCGGCTGGGTCGGCGCTTACCTCAACCGCCAGGGCTACTACTCCGCCGTGCTCTCCACCGCCGAGAAGAACATGACGCCGGACGAGTGGGCGTTCTGGATGCTCGGCCAGCCGGCCAAGGCCGACATCCTCTCGCCGGAGGGCAAGGTGATGTACACGGCCGGTGCGGTGCGCGACGGCGGGTCCTTCCAGGACCGCATGGGCGCGGTCGCCTGCTGGAACTCGGTGATGGACGAGGACCGCTACATGGTCCGCCGCTGGAACGAGTTCATCGCCGCGTGAGGCAAGAACGCCGTCATGGCCGGGCTTGGCCCGGCCATCCTCGCCTTGGTTGAGAGGGCGGACGGCAGAAAGACCTGGATCCCCGGGCCAAGCCCGGGGATGACGACGCTAGCAGGAATTCAGTCGCTACATATTCCCGGTGACGGCACGGCCCATGACCCTCTCGCGCATAGCACCCTACCTGCAGGCGACGCCGCTCACCGCCATCCTCGCGGCGTTCCTCGTGCTGCCGATCGCCACCATCGTGATGGTGAGCTTCTGGGACTATGATTCCATCCAGATCTTCCCGGCCTTCGTCTTCACCAATTACGAGGAGACGATCAGCTCGCCGGTGACCTGGAACACCTATCTCAACACGCTCAAATACACCGTCATCGTCTGGGCGGTGACGCTCGTCATCGGCTTCTGGGTCGCCTACTACCTCGCCTTCCACATTCGCTCGGCGACGGCGCAGATGGTGCTGTTCCTCGTCTGCACCATCCCGTTCCTGACCTCGAACATCATCCGCATGATCTCGTGGATCCCGTTCCTCGGGCGCAACGGGCTGCTGAACCAGACGCTGATGACCATGGGCGTCATCGACCAGCCGCTGGAGTTCCTGCTGTTCTCGGATTTCGCGGTGGTGCTGGCCATGGTGCATCTCTACACGCTGTTCATGGTCACCCCGATCTTCAACACGCTGATGCGCATCGACCGGGCGCTGATCGAGGCCGCGCGCGACGCCGGGGCGAATGCCTGGCAGATCCTCACCAACGTCATCATCCCGCTGGCCAAGCCCGGCATCGCCATCGGCTCGATCTTCGTCGTCACGCTGGTGATGGGGGACTTCATCACCGTGCGCTTCATGTCCGGCGGCCAGTCGGCCTCGGTCGGGCTGATGATGGCGAACCAGATCGCGCTGCTGCAGTACCCGGCGGCGGCGGCGAACGCGGTGATCCTGCTGATCCTCGTGCTGCTGCTGGTCGGCGGCATCCTGCGCATCGTCAACATCCGCAGAGAACTCTAAGTATTCTGGAGCTGTGAGCGATGAACTCCGAAAAACGCGGCCCCGGCTTCTACGTGCTCACCGCCTTCTTCGTGCTGTTCGTGCTGTTCCTTTACGGACCGCTGACGACGATCTTCATCCTGTCCTTCCAGGGTCCGAATGGCGGGCTCACCTTCCCGATGAACGGGACGTCGCTGCGCTGGTTCCAGAACCTGCTGTTCGAGCAGCAGGCGGTCGGCGATTTCGGCGGCGCCTTCTCGCGCTCGCTGGTGCTCGGGCTCATGACCATGCTGACCACCGTGGTGGTCTCGCTGCTGGCCGGCCTCGCCTTCCGCCGCCGCTTCGTCGGCTCGGGTCCGCTCTTCTACCTCACCATCGCCAGCCTGATCGTGCCCTCGATCCTGATCTCGCTCGGCATCGGCCTCGCCTTCAACGTGTTCGGGCTGGAGCCGGCCTGGTACTCCTCGGCCTTCGGCGCGCATCTCACCTGGACTCTGCCTTTCGGCCTCCTGATCATGTTCGCCGTCTTCAACCGCTTCAACCCGGCCTATGAGGAGGCGGCGCGCGATCTCGGCGCGAGTCCGTGGCAGACCTTCGCCCATGTGGTGCTGCCGATCATCCTGCCGAGCCTGATCGGCGTCGGCCTGTTCGGCTTCACGCTGTCCTATGACGAGTTCGCCCGCACGCTGATGACCTCGGGCAGCTTCAACACGCTGCCGCTGGAGATCTACGGGATGACGACCAACGTCACGACACCGGTGCTCTATGCGCTCGGCACGGTGACGACGGTGTTCTCCATGGCGGTCATCCTGGTCGCGCTCGCCACCATCGCCGTGCTGCGCAAGAGACGCGCCCGCCGCATCGCCGGATAACGGCGCGCGCCGCCTGTTCCGTTGCGGAAAGTCCCGATACGCCAAGCTGTTGGGTGCCGGAAAGGCGGCGGTATCGGTAGGGAACCGGATGGCCCATGGCCGGTTGATGTCCAAAATATGTCGTGTGCCGGCAGGCCCGGCGAGAGGCGGCGTGGGACGTCACGGGAGAACGCCATGAACATCAGCACCACGGATCGCACGATCTGCGACCTTCTCAAGGAAGTCGCGCGCGACGACCGCAAGCACGCGCTGACCATCAAGCTGCGCAGCGGCGACACGATCACCGCCTATGGCCCGATCGAGGTCGCCGACCGCTTCATGCTCTGCCGGCTGCACGACAACAATTACGAGGGCAACCAGATCATCGCGATCGACACGATCGAGATGATCCGCTGAGCGGGAGGCGGGCGCGTCGCGTGAGAGCGGCGCCCGCGCTGCAGGCCCGGAGCCGTTTCAGCCCTTCACGTCCGTGTCCGGACGGTCGGTGCCGCGCGCAGTTTCTTCGTGCCACTTCCCGGCCTTGTCCTCGAATTCGATCGGCGTCGTGTCGCCGGGCGCCTTCTGCTCGCGCGCGGCGCGCTCGGCAGCCTGCCGCGCGGCATCGTGCGACGGGAAGGTTTCCGAGAACACGTCGCCGACCTTGTACGCCCAGCCGCCGTCGTGCTCGACGATCCGGTAGGTGACATGAGCCATTTCGATTCCTCCCGCTCGCGGTATGTCCGACCAGCGATATGGGCCCGGCCATCGGCGGTCGCCAGTGCAGGACCGGAAGGAAGCCGTGCGATTGCGATGCACCGGGCGTGTCGGGGCGAACGGGAACCGTCGGTCGGCGGAAGTGTAGGGAAAGCTGGTGCTGCGAGAGAGGATTGAACTCTCGACCTCTCCCTTACCAAGGGAGTGCTCTACCACTGAGCTACCGCAGCGCTGGCCGGTCGACGGAGCGGCCCGTCGAGGCGCCGGGACGTTTGCCACAGCCCGCCGGCCGGCGCAAGCGTCGGGCGTGTAATTCCCGCGAGGCTGTGCATGCCTTTCCCTCCACCCCGGCTTTCCGCGGCGCGTGCCGCTGTTCCGAGGGCATCGTCGGCGCGGGGCTCTTCCGTCCGTTCCGCGCGCGCATTATGGCTTGGAGGGACGATCACAGGAGAGCGGGATGAGCGGCCCCGATGATGCCGTGCGCGCCGAGCGCCTCGCGGCGGCGCTGCGGGAAAATCTCAAGCGGCGCAAGCAGCAGGCGCGGGGCCGGCAGGCCGGTCCGGCCGGGACGGAGGCCGAAGCGGGCGCCGCCGCCGCCCCGGAGCCCGGCGCGGCCGACAAGGACGGCGGGGAGCGCTGAAGGACGGCGAATTGTCCCGCCCCGCGACATGCTCTAGACCAATAGGCAAACAAAGGGCGGTGGCGCCACGAATCGGCCCCATCGCTTCGTCATTGCCGCCGCTTCGAGCGCCGGCCGCGTTCCCGATCCCCTCCGCACCCGCGTGGGGCCGGACGCGGGCCGTGCGCGCCGCTCCCGGCTGGAAGGAGAAGTGAACCTTGGACCGTATCCGCATCGTCGGCGGCAATCCGCTCAACGGGTCGATCCCGATTTCCGGCGCCAAGAACGCCGCCCTGCCGCTGATGATCGCGGGTCTGCTGACCGACGAGAAGCTGGTGCTGGAGAACGTGCCGCGCCTCGCCGACGTGTCGCAGCTCCAGCGCATCCTCGGCAATCACGGCATCGACATCACCGTCAACGGCAAGCGGCGCGGCGACGATGCCTATGCCGGCCAGACGCTGGAGATCGACGCGCGCGTCATCGTCGACACCACCGCGCCCTATGACCTCGTCTCCAAGATGCGCGCGAGCTTCTGGGTCATCGCCCCGCTGCTGGCGCGCATGGGCGAGGCCAAGGTGTCGCTGCCCGGCGGCTGCGCCATCGGCACGCGCCCGGTGGACTTCCACCTCGACGCGCTGCGCGCGCTCGGCGCGGAGATCGAGATCGACGGCGGCTATGTGCTCGCCCGCGCCCCGAAGGGGCTGAAGGGCGCGCGGATCGACTTCCCGAAGGTTTCGGTCGGCGCCACCCACACGGCGATCATGGCGGCGAGCCTCGCCGACGGCGAGACGATCATCGAGAACGCGGCGCGCGAGCCGGAGATCGTCGACCTCGCGGACTGCATCAACGCCATGGGCGGGCGCATCGAGGGCCACGGCACCTCGACCGTGCGCATCACCGGCGTGCCGCGCCTGAAGGGCGCGCGCCACTGCGTGCTGCCGGACCGCATCGAGACCGGCACCTACGCCATGGCGGTGGCGATGACCGGCGGCGACGTCCTGCTCTCCGGCGCGCGGGCGGACCTGCTCGATTCGGCCCTCGACACGCTGCGCGAGGCCGGCGCGGAGATCACGGTTTCCAACCAGGGCCTGCGCGTGAAGCGCAACGGCGCGGGGATCGCGCCGGTCGAGGTGACGACGGCGCCGTTCCCCGGCTTCCCGACTGACCTGCAGGCGCAGCTCATGGCACTCACCACGCGGGCGCGCGGCACCTCGAAGATCACCGAGACCATCTTCGAGAATCGCTTCATGCACGTGCAGGAGCTGGCCCGCCTCGGCGCCAACATCCATCTCGACGGCGAGACCGCGACCATCGAGGGCGTGGAGAAGCTGAAGGGCGCGCCGGTGATGGCCACCGACCTGCGCGCCTCGGTGTCGCTGGTGATCGGTGCGCTCGCCGCCGAAGGCGAGAGCATGATCCATCGCGTCTATCACCTCGATCGCGGCTTCGAGCGGCTGGAGGAGAAGCTCTCCGCCTGCGGCGCCGAGATCGAGCGCATCGCCGGCTGAGGGCCGTCTACGCACTCTACCGAGGGTCGCTCCCGGTCCCCTTGCCGTGCACGCGCATCGACGCCATCTGGGCGGCAGACGGCGTTGCACGGATGTTCCGCCGGGTAGGGCGCGGCGCCGGTAGGTTGGGCGCCGGCGGGGTATGCTTGCGGAGATGAGGACATGGCCGGGCTGAAGCTGATTGCGCTGGACGGTGAGGATCTGGCGGTGCTTTCGGTGCACCTCCAGGATGCGATCGTCGGGATCGCGGACATGACCTACCTGCCGAAGGAGCGGCGTTTCGTGCTGCTCGCCAACCGCTTCGACTGGGAGAAGGCGATCCAGGCCGAGGCGATGGCGGATATCGAGGAGCCGGCCGACGGAGTGCCGGTGGCCTTGGCGGCCACGCATACCGCGCCGAATGCCGCGCCCTGCGTGCGGCGCCGGGCCGGGCTGCGTTTCGAGCGGGTGCTCGGGGCGCGCGTGCGCGGCATCGACCTCACGAAGAAGCAGGGCGTGCTGAACCTGCTGGCGCTGACCTTCGAGGAGACGGACGCCCCTTCCGGCACCGTCACCTTCCTGTTTTCGGGCGGCGCCGAGGTCCAGCTCGACGTCGAGTGCATGGAAGCCGGGCTCGAGGATCTGGGGCCCGCCTGGGACGCCAAGGGCACGCCCTGCCACGACTGAGAACGGCGCGCCCGCCTGCGTGCCCTCTTGTGTTCCGCGAGCCCGGTTGCGATAGGACAGGCGACCGATCGCCCGCATGGCCGGGCGTGACGTGAATCCGCGCCCGCAAGCCTGCGCGCGAACCGTTCCGCAGGCTTCCGACCCGCAGGCTTCCCGACCCGCAGGACCCGACATGCCGCTCCGCCTCGATACACGCTCCCCTGATTTCTCCGAGCGCTTCCGCGCCTTTCTCGGCACCAAGCGGGAGGTCTCGCAGGATGTGGCGCAGGCGGTGGCCCGCATCGTCGAGGATGTGCGCACGCGCGGCGACGCGGCGCTGGTCGAGCTGTCCCGCCAGTTCGACCGTGTCGATCTCGGCGCGCTGGGCATCCGGGTCTCGCAGGAGGAGATCGGCGCGGCGGTAAAGGCCGCCGATCCGGCGACGCTGGAAGCTCTGCGCTTCGCGCACCAGCGCATCCGCTCCCATCACGAGCGTCAGCTTCCCGCGAGCGGGCGCTATGTCGATGCCGCCGGCGTCGAGCTGGGGCATCGCTGGACGCCGGTGGATGCGGTGGGGCTTTACGTTCCCGGCGGCACGGCGGCCTATCCGTCCTCCGTGCTGATGAACGCCGTGCCGGCCAAGGTGGCGGGGGTGAAGCGCCTCGCCATGGTGGTGCCGGCGCCCGACGGCAAGCTCAACCCGCTGGTGCTCGCTGCCGCCGATCTCGCCGGCGTCGACGAGGTGTACCGCGTCGGCGGGGCGCAGGCCGTGGCCGCTCTCGCCTACGGCACGCAGACCATCGCGCCGGTGGCCAAGATCGTCGGCCCCGGCAACGCCTATGTGGCGGCCGCCAAGCGGCATGTCTTCGGCACGGTCGGCATCGACATGGTGGCGGGGCCTTCCGAGGTGCTGGTGATCGCCGATGGCGAGCAGAACCCGGACTGGATCGCCGCCGACCTGCTCGCGCAGGCTGAGCATGACACGGCCGCCCAGTCGATCCTGATGACCGACGATGCCGCGCTGGCCGAGGCGGTGATCGCCGCGGTGGAGCGGCAGCTCGCCACCCTGCCACGCCGCGACATCGCGGCGAGGAGCTGGGACGAATTCGGCGCCGTCATCACGCTCGCCAGCCTCGACGAGGCGCCGGCGCTCTCCGACCGCATCGCGCCCGAGCATCTGGAGATCATGGCGGCGGACGCCGAGGCGCTGGTGGAGCGTATCCACCATGCCGGGGCGATCTTCATCGGCGCCCATACGCCGGAGGCCATCGGCGACTATGTCGGCGGCTCCAACCACGTGCTGCCGACGGCGCGTTCGGCGCGCTTCTCCTCGGGCCTGGGCGTGCTCGACTTCCTGAAGCGCACCTCGATCCTCAAATGCGGGCCGGAGCAGCTGCGTGCGCTCGGGCCGGCGGCCATCGCGCTGGGCGAGGCGGAAGGGCTCGGCGCCCATGCCCGCTCGGTGGCGATCCGGCTCAATCTCTGACGGGCGCGCGATGGGGCAGGCCGATCCGCACGTCGATCCGCACGCCGATTCCCGCCGCCTGGTGGCGGTGACGCTGGACAGCCATTCCATTGGCCGCTCCAGCAGCGATGTGGAGCATGAGCGCGCCGTCGCCATCTACGATCTGCTGGAAGAGAACAGCTTCACGCCGCTGGGCGACGGCGAGCCCGGCCCCTACTGCCTCGCCATCTCGCTGGTCGACGGCCGGCTGGTGCTCGACATCACCCGCAGGGACGGCGTCCCCGTGGTGCAGCACCATCTCTCGCTGAGCCCGCTGCGCCGGGTGGTGCGCGACTATTTCCTGGTCTGCGAGAGCTATTACTCCGCGATCCGCACCGCGACGCCGTCGCAGATCGAGGCGATCGACATGGGCCGGCGGGGCCTGCACAACGAGGGCTCGGAGCTGCTGCGCGAGCGGCTGAAGGACAAGATCACCCTCGATTTCGGCACGGCCCGGCGCCTGTTCACGCTGGTCTGCGCTCTGCACTGGAAAGGCTGAGCGTGTCGGCGGCCGGCGTCGACGGGGTAGCGGCCGGTCCGGCGCCGGTCCGGCGCAGGGAGAGGCCGCAATCCGTGCTGTTCATGTGCGGGCAGAACAGCGTGCGCTCGCCCATGGCGGCGGTGCTGGCGCGGCATCTGTTCGGCCGCTCGCTTTATGTCGGCTCGGCCGGTGTCATGAAGGGGGAGATCGATCCTTTCGTCACCGCGGCCATCGACGAGATCGGCCTCGACCTCACCCGCCACCGGCCGCAGACGCTGGAGGAGCTGGAGGAGAACGAGGGGCTCGCCTTCGATCTCGTCATCACCCTGTCCCCCGACGCCCATCACCGGGCGCTGGAGCTTACCCGCACCAACGCCATTGATGTCGAATACTGGCCGACCCCCGATCCGACCCTGGCGAGCGGCAATCGCGAGCAGCGCCTCGACGCCTACCGCGCCGTGCGCGACGAGCTGGAGAACCGCATCCGCCTGCGCTTCCGCCAGCCCTGAGGACGGTGTGCGCAGCAAGGGCGTTCTTTTTTTACCGGACATGGACTAGCTTGCCGGCCGATTGAACCGTCGGAGTTGCCGGCGGAAGAGGAGTTGATGCGTGAGCGCCCGCCCGAAACTGGTGCTGGCCTCGGGTTCACCGCGCCGGCTGGCGCTGCTCGCCCAGGCCGGAATCGAACCCGACGCCCTGTTGCCGGCCGATATCGACGAGACCCCCGAGCGCGGCGAGCTGCCGCGCCGGCTCGCGCTGCGCCTCGCGCAGGAGAAGCTGACCGCGGCCGATGGCCGGCGCAAGGCCGGCGGTGAGCATGAGGGCGCCTATCTGCTGGCCGCCGACACGGTGGTGGCGGTCGGCCGGCGCATCCTGCCCAAGCCGGATCTGGCCGAGGAGGCGGCGGACTGCCTGCGCCTGCTCTCGGGCCGCGCGCACCGCGTCTATACCGGTCTCGCGCTGATGACGCCGAAGGGCGGCGTGCGCACGCGCCTCGTGGAGACGCGGGTGCGCTTCAAGCGCCTGTCGCGCGAGGAGATGGACGCCTATGTCGCCGCGCGCGAGTGGCAGGGCAAGGCGGGCGGCTATGCCATTCAGGGGCTGGCCGGAGTATTCGTGGTGAAGCTGGTCGGCTCCTACACCAATGTGGTGGGCCTGCCTCTGGCCGAGACCGTGGCGCTGCTCGCCGGCGAGCGCTTCCCGGTCCATCAGCGCTGGGGCAATCCCGAGTGAGGGGAGGGCAGGCATGAGCGCCGACAAGCCGGCCCGCAACAAGATCGTCCCGCCATGCCCGATCTGCGGCAAGCCGGCGGTGGAGCAGTACAAGCCCTTCTGCTCCAGCCGCTGCGCCGATGTCGACCTGCACCGCTGGCTCACCGGCGCCTATGCGATCCCGGTGACGGAAGACGACGACGAGGATGGCGAGGAGCCCTCGCTCGCCCCGAAGCCGCCGGAAGGGCGCTGAGATCCGGCCCCGGCGGCGGAATGGCGGGTATTGGGGAAAGACGGATTTTCCCGAGGGCGGGATATGGACAGGGCGCGGTCGAGACTCTATAACCCGCCCGCTCCGCACGGCCTTGAGGCCGCTGCCGGCTACGCCCAGGTAGCTCAGTTGGTAGAGCATGCGACTGAAAATCGCAGTGTCGGCGGTTCGACTCCGTCCCTGGGCACCATTTCCCTGATCTTTTGTCTTTCCGCGCCTCTGGTGCTTTCGAGGGCATGAACTGCCTGAACGGCGCCATGCTGATAGCCGACGGCATTCAGGGCGCGACCGTCTCGAAGATCAGCGCCCAGTTGTCGAGGCGCCGGGTCTGGCCCATCGCGTCGACATAGGAACCTTGCTCGCCGTCGCTGTCGCGCAGATTGCCGCGCGGGCCTTCCAGGCGTCCGGTCCTCTCGGGATCGCCGGGGCGGCCGAAGGCGTAGGTCAGGCGGCTTCCGCTCGGCGGGGGCTCGGCGAAGGAGATGACGATGCCGTCGGGCGCCGTGATCCTCACGCCGGTGATGGCGTCGGGGCGTAGCTCGCCGTTCGGGTCCCACAGGTCGAAACCCATATGGGGCGCCGCCGCGACGCGGCCGGTGTCGAAGGCGAGCGGGCCGCGGGGCACGGCGAAGCGCAGGCGAACCTCGCGGCCGTTCCAGTCCGCCGCGGCGAGATCGAGGGCGAGCGGGGGCACGGGGGCGCCGGTCTCGCGCGCATGGACCAGCCGGGCGAGGGCGCGGCCGTAATATTTGCCGATCTCCTGATAGGTGAGGTTGGTCGCGTGCACATCGTCGCGGAAATCGCCGATGTAGAGCGGCAGCACGCAGAAAATGGACGGGTTTTTCCGCGCGGCCTCGCGCAGGGCGAGGGCGATCTCCGGCCGCCGGGGCGTCTCCGGGCGGCCGCGGGCGAGATAGGCGAGGTGGCTGGCCGGCTGGTAGGTCAGCAGCGGCGGCTGCCAGTCCTGGCCCGAGAGGCGCGCCGCGTCGGCGGCGATCGCCGCCGCGAGCTGCTTCAGCCGGGCGACATAGGTCTCGCGGGGCGTGCCGTAGAGCTGGTCGGTCTCGCCGTGCGACCAGAGGGTGGCGAGATAGCGATAGCCGCGGCCCTCGGCGCGGGCGAGCGTGTCTCCCGCGCCGATGAGCTGGAGCAGCCCGTCATAATTGGCCTTTCCGGGCAGCAGCGCGGCGAGGCGGGCCCCGGCCCGGCCGGCGCTCGATCCGAGCAGGGCGACGTCGAGGCGGTCGGGCTCGATGCCGCGCAGGGCGGCCAGCGTGCGCACGAACATGTCGGCGGCGGCGGCGATGCCGGTCTCGCCGCGGCTGCGGTCGTCCGTCTCGACCAGCGGGACCAGCGCGTCGAGACGCGCGGGCCCCTGGAGCGGCCGCCGGATGCCCTCGGCGAACATGAGGCTGCCGAAGCTCGGCCGGGTCGTCACGGCCGGGGTGCCGAGCACGCCGACCGAGAGGCTCTGGCCATAGCCCATGATCTGCCAGATCGGCCGCGTGTCGTCCGCGAGGGCGCTCCGGCCGGATGCAGCGACCCAGAAGAGGACGAGCACCGCCGCCGGCAGCCACCCGGCCCGGCGTCTCGTCGCGGGCACGGTCCGGGCGCGGATCAGTGCGAGGCGGCCGCGTGCGCGGGGGCCAGGCCCTGGGCGGCGCGGCGCTGGGCGACGCGCTCGCGAATGCGCGCCTGCTTGCGCTGCAGGCGGCGCTCCTCGCGCTTGGCCTCGGCGATCGACGCCGCGCTCACCTCGTCGCCGGCCTCGCCCTTCTTCCGCGTCGCCACGGCGGAATGGCCGAGCGTGCCGATGAGCTTGTCGAGGCGCTGGGCCTTGCGCAGCGAGGACTGGAGGTCCGCCTTGGGCAGCGAAGGATCGCAGAAATAATGCTCGAAGATCTTCATGTTGAAGTCGAGCACGTGGCGATAGACGTGGCGCCGGTCTTCCGTCCACTGATGGCTGAAGGCGTACATGACGATGTCGTAGCTCGGGAAGTAGAACAGCCGCTCGTCGGACGCTCCCGCTTCCTGGATGAACTCGTCGATGGCCGAGCGGATCGTTGCCTTGGAGACGGCGTTGGCCGAAAGGCAATTGACCGGCCGGAAGGTGGCGGTGAGCGGGATCGGCGAGACGGTGAAGACGATCGTCGCTTCCGGCCGGAAACGCCGGATCAACTCATGGATGGCCCTGATGTTGGTCAGGGTCTCGGCGTGCGTCGCCACGCGGAACTTGTGGCGCGAGGGATCGTAGCGGTCCTTCGGAATGGCGCGCCAGAACACCTCGCCGGTCGGCTCATCGTACCAGATCTCGCTGAGGCCCAGGGTGATGACGAACACCTCGGCGGTGTCGAACAGTTCCCGGGTGTCGGCCCGCGCCGCCTCGCTGTAGCCGAACTCCTCGGCGCTGTAGCCGTGCCACAGGTCGAGCGCCGGGGTCTTGTTGAGCCACGCCCATTCGAACTGCTGGCGGATGGCGTAGGTATGGACCATGCCGTCGCCCATCTTCGTCACGTAAGCCTTGTTGTCCTTCTTGGTCAGGACATTGAAGCCGCGATCATGAAGATGATTGCTGATATTGGCGGCGAAGCAGGAACCGAAGGCGACGATCGGCGTCGATTTCGTCACAAATCCGGTCTTGGGCATCCAGCCATGAACCAGATACTGGTCGATGACATAGTTTTTCTCAAGAGATCCGTCGTTGGGGTAAAAGTTCGTCGTCGAGCCGCGGAAAAAAGACCCGCTGGTCTTACGTTCCACTCCGTCCTGCATAATGGTAATCGTGCCCATGCCATCCCCCTGAGGAACGAGATTGGAAGCTTTTGACAGACTGCTTCAATATTCGTAGCGGCCGCCAAGTCGCCACGTCAAGATTTTTGCTAAAAATTGCCTCATTGTTTTATTTGCCGTCTTATATGTTCTGACTTCGAATTAATTTCGAAATTATACTACTGGGGTTGTTTCTGCAGATACCTCCATCGTCCCCTGAACCGCCCCTCTTTTTCAAGGTATTATATTAAGGTAGGGCGATTTCGGTGGGGGCGATACCGGAAGCGCTGCCCTATCAGGGGCGGAAGTCGCGCCGGGGCGGCCGGAAGGCCGGTCGCCGGATCTCGTCAGGGAATCGCGTCGCGCGAGGTCATGGCGCCGACGACGAAGGCGAGGTTGGCCGCGCCGATGAGCGCGGCGGCATGGGCATCCGCCTGCGCCTGCCGGGCGTCGAGCAGCCCGCTGTCGGCCGCCGTCGCGGCGGTCACCGTGCCGACGCCGTTCCGGTAGGCTTCGAGCGCGGCGTCGTAGGTGGTCGAGGCGGCGGCGGTCAGGGCGCTTGCCGCCTTGTAGGATTCGAGCGCGGTGCGCAGCGCGTTGCTCGCGGCGACGATCTCCGTGACCGCCAGCGTCTGCGTGCGCTGGAAGGTGCTTTGCGCGGCGTCCGTGCGGGCCTGGGCCTGCTTGAGCTGGGCGGCGCGCAGGCCGGCATCGTAGAGCGGCACCGTCGCGCCGATCAGCACGCCCGAGCCCGTCGCCTGCTGACCGATATTGGGCAGGCCGTTGGCGTTGAAGCTGCCCTGGCCGGTGGCCACCCCGCCGGCGACGAAGACCTTGGGCATGAACTCGGCTTCCGCCGCCTTGATGCCGGCTTGGCTCGCCAGCAGCGCCGAATAGCTGGCCGCCACGTCCGGCCGCTGGGCGAGGGCGAGCTTGATCATGGAATCGATCGGCACGTTGGTGGCGGCGGGCAGGCGCTGGTTGCCCGCATCCTCGACATGGAGGCGCAGCGTGGCGTTGACGCCCATGGCGGCGATCAGCGCCTGATAGGCGTCGCGCTCCTGCCCTTCGGCCTGCACGCGCCGCAGCTCGGACTGCGCGACCTGCTGGCGGGCCTGCGCCACCTCCACCGTGGTCGCGAGGCCCCTCGAGAGCCGGTCCTCGGCGGCGGCGCGGATCGCCGTGCTGTTGCGCAGCGTCTGCCGGGCGATGCGCGTGCGCGTTACCGCGGCGCCATAGGTGTAGTAGGAGCGCGTGACGTCGAAGATCAGCCGCTGATGCTCGCCGTTGAACAGCACGTTGGCGGCGATGGCGCCCTGTTTCGCCGCGTCGGCCACCGCGGCGCGCTGGCCGAAGTCGAACACCAGCCATTGCAGGGCGATGGAGGGAGAGACGCCCTCGGCGGTCGTGTCGAAGTAGCGCTGCGTGCCGACCGGCACCCGCACCGGCGTCTCGGCGGTCTGCCGGCCGCCGATGACGTTGGCGGTGATCAGCGGCAGATAGGTCGCCTCCACCATGCCGACCGCCAGCGCCGCCTCCCGCGCCCGCTGCCAGGAGGCACGGGTGACCGGGTTGTTGCGCTGGGCGATGTCGATCAGTTCGGGCAGGCGATAGGGGCGGTCGGCATCGATGTCCGGCGTCTGCGGCATCATCGCCAGCTCGGGATTGGCCGGCACCCGGAAGTCGGGCGCGCCGCGGGGCGTCGTGGGCGCGGCCGCCGGGGACGGCTCCCCCTGCGCGCTCCAGATGCCGTTCTCCTTGCCGTTCGGCGCCCAGGGCGTGTCGGCGCTCGGCGAGGCCATGTGCACGGCGTTGGGGGCGCAGGCCCCGAGCGCGAGCGACAGGCCGAGGAGAAGGACGGGCAGGAGCGGCCGCATCAGCTCATCACCGCCCGTTGCAGCCGGTCGAGGCGGCGGCCGATCGTGCCGGGGGCGTCCGTCTGCGGGACGCCGGCATCGCCGGTGCCGCCGTCGATCCGGGCGGCGAGGGAGGCAAGGCGCGCGGCGGCACCGGGCAGCGCCTCGCGGCTGAGATAGATGTCGCGGCCGAGCGCGGCGATCTCTTCGCCCGCCGCCCGCAGCTTGGCGGTGGTCTCCGGCGTCGGGCGGATGGCGCGCGGCTCGAAGGGCAGCAGCGCCAGCGCCTCCTCGGCCTTGCCGACCTCGTTCTCGACCAGCGCCGCGTCGGGAACGGCGCCGGCCCGGCGTTCCGGCGCCAGGGCGGCGAGGCGGGAGAGCCCGTCGAGCGCCGCCTTCAGATGCGCGCGGGCTGCCTTCTCGATCGGCATTGGCCAGAGGTGGGTGAAGATGAGGTAGACCACGACATTGCCGAGCAGGATGCCGACGATGCGATCCCATCCGGAATCGAGACTTGTGCCGGGGCTGAAGCCCTGGATCACCGTCAGCAGGAAGGCGAGGCCGATCTGGACCCCGCCATAGGCGATGCGTTCGGGTCCGGTGGACACCCAGGCGGCGATCAGCATGCAGACGAAGACCAGCGCCATCAGCCCGCCGACGCTTTCGAGCTGCGGTATGACGAACAGCACCGATCCCATGCCGAGGGTCGCGCCGATCAGGCAGCCGACGATGCGCAGGCCGAGCTTGTGTACGGTCTCGCCGGTCGTGCCCAGCGCCGCGACGTAACAGGTGATCATCGCGGTGTGGATGCCTTGCCAGTCGAGGCCGGTATAGATCAGGTAGCAGATCATCGCCGCCGCCGTGGTCTTCAGGGCGAAGCGCTGATAGTCCGGGTTGGTAAGGGCGTCGGGAAAGAAGAAGGGGGGCTTGGGCGCGGCCACCACCTCCGGCTCCGGCGCGCCGGCCAGCACGGCGAGCGCCGCGATGAGTTCGCGCTCGGCCGGGTTTGCCGGCTCCATGGTGGGCATGGCAGGCATGTGCCCTGCTTCCAGCGCCGCAGCGGCGGCGCGGATGGCGTCGACCAGAGCCATGCGTCGGGCCGGTGGGGTATCTTCCGGCAGCGCCGAGGCGGCGAGCATCAGACGGTAGCCGGCGCGGACGTCGCTGGCGACCTGCTGGGCCGGGTTGCGCGGCACCAGATTGAGGACCCTCACCGAGGCCGCCTGCTGCAGCAGGGCGCCGTTGTCCGCGCGCATCAGCTCGGCGAGCTCGGCGTGGCGGGCCGGTGCGCCGGAGGAGATGGCGTCGGCGGCGGTGGCGAGCCGCCGCAGCAGCGTGCCCTTCAGCAGCCGCACGGGCGACAGGCCGACGGCGAGGTTGAACACCACCATCCAGGCCATCGGCATCGCGACCATGTACCAGGCGTAGCGCAGCGCGATGCTGACCGCATCGCCGAGCGGGGCCATGTAGACCAGCGAGAGCACGAAGGCGATGACGAGGCCGACGATCCCGCCCATCTCGCCGAGCTGGCTCGCCGCGCCGATGTAGAGAAAGACGAAGGAGGCCAGCGCCATGGCGAGCATCAGCACCAGCGGCGAGACGATCACCAGATTGATCACCCAGATCATCAGCGCCACGACGATGGTCACGACCACGATCAGCCCGATGCCGGTGCCGATATTGATCACGGCGTCGGGCTTGGACAGGAAGATGACCAGGTAGCAGCTGATCGCCGCCTCGAAGGTGCCGTACATCATCGCCGTGCCGACGACGAGCGCGCAGAGCAGGGCGATGCGCCAGGTCAGCGCCGCCCGGAACGGAAAGGGCGCGAGGTCGACGCGGAGCTGGGCCAATAGCGGGGGCTTCTTGTGCTCCGCGACGTCCGGCGCGATGACCTCGGCCATCAGCAGCGCTCGCCGTGGTGGACGATCGCCACCGCCGATCCGCCCATGCGCATCAGGCCCTCCGGCGGATCGATCAGGCGGATGCGTACCGGGAAGCGCTGCTCGATCCGCACCCAGTTGAGCGACTTCGGCACATAGGGCAGGCCGCGCGGCACGCTCAGCATGTCGGTGGAGATGACACCCCAGCCGATGCCCTCGACCGTGCCGGCGATGGCCACGGACCGATCGGCAAGGGCAAAGACGCGGGCGCAGTCCCCCACCGCGATTGCCGGCAGCTCGGTCTCGCGGAAGGAGGCGCTGGCGTACCAGTGGCTCGTGTCGATGAGGGTGAAGATCGATTGTCCCGGCGCCACGATCTCGCCGGTCGTGATGGAGAGGCCGACCACCCGCCCGTCATGGGGGGCACGGACCTCCGTGTTGGCGAGGCTGCGCTCGGCGATGGCGAGGGCCGCGCGCCGCGCCTCCACCAGCGCTTCGGACGCGTCGATGGTGCTGACGAGGCTGTCCGCCGCCTCGGCCTGCTTCAGCGCCTGGGCGAGACTGGTGCGGGCATCGTCGCGGGCGGTACGGGCATCGTCCACCTGCTGCGCGGTCACGTAGCCCTTGGGCAGCAGCGGCGTGAGGCGGGCGAGCGTCTGCTCGGCCAAAGCGAGATTGGTGCGCGCGCGGGTGATCTGCTGGCCGGCGATGGCGGCGTTGGACTGCTCGGCGGCGATGGTGCGCTTCTGCGCGTCGCGGGTCGCCTCGGCGATCCGGAGATCCGCGCGGGCCTGGTCGGCGGCGAGGCGATAGGGCTCGGCATCGATGGCGAAGAGCAGGTCGCCCTTGGCCACCTTCTGGTTCTCCGCAACCGTGAGGGTGACGATCCGCCCGGGCACGGTCGAGGCGATGTTGACGATGCTGGCCGTGAGGACCGCGTCCTCGGACAGCGGATTGTTTTCGGCGCGGGTGAAGTAGAACCAGCCGGCGGCGATGGCGCCGACGATGATCAGCGCCGCGACGGTGGAGCCCGCGAGGCTCCGGCGATGGGAATAGGCGGAGGGCGCCATGTATCAGCGCCCGTAGGCAGTGAGCGCGACGATGAAGCCGATGGCCGCGGCGAGGCAGGTATAGACCAGCAGGCGCCAGGGCAGCACGTCGTCGATGCCGAGCCGGACGAACAGGCCGCGCACGGCGACGGCCCCGACCACGCCGATGCTCGTGCAGACCAGCCAGGAGGGAAAATAGGCGCCGAACAACGGCAGGGACGGGCTGGCCGGCTCCGCGCAGCCGCCAAGAGAGAACGCGGCGAGACCGATCCATCCGGTTGCGCGAAGGCGGGCCGGATTGCCTCCTCGCGGGCGTCGCCGTCGCATTCCGATGTCCCCCACCTGTCCCCGGAAGCCACAGTTACCAGCGCCCGACGGCCGATCCAACCCCGGCGGCGCCTCCTTCCCCGGAAGCGATGCGCCCCGTGCATGGCGGCGGGCCTCAGCCCTTGACGCCGCTGTAGCAGCCGCGTCCCACCGCGCAGAGCCTGCCGGCCGCATCGTAGACGTCGACATCGGCGAGGCCGACCGTGCGGCCCGCCTTGCGCACCTTCGCCACCGCCTTCAGCTCGGCGCCGCGCGCGGGACGCAGATAGTCGACGCGGAAGTTGATGGTCGGCACCACGCCGCCGACGCCGATCGCGATGGCGAAGTCGCCGGCCGTGTCGATCAGCGAGGCGATGGGGCCGCCATGGAACATGTCGTCGTCGCCCGCCCGGAGGAATTCCGGGCGGGAGGGCATGGTGACGACGACCTCGCCGGCCTCCACGTCGATGGAGACGACCTTGAGGCCGGAGAATTTGATGAAGGGGGAGCTGTCGATCGCGTCGTTCAGCAGCTTTTCGGGAGAGGGAGCAGAGCTCATCGGGGATTTTCCGTCGAATGGGATGTGAAGGCGCGTCACGCGACGCGCAGGACCGCCTTGCCGAAGACCTTGCGGTCGATCAGTTCCTGCAGCGAGACCGGCAGTTCCTCCAGCGGACGGACGGAGGAGATCTGCGGCTTCAGCCGGCCCTGCGCCACCAGGTCCAGCAGATCGACGAGATCGCCGCGGGACCAGCAGTTGGAGCCGACGATGCTGATCTCGAACGACCAGATGAAGCGGATGTCGGTCTTGGGGTCATAGCCGTTGGTGGCGCCGCAGGTGAGCACGCGCCCGCCGCGGCGGACGCAGCGCAGGGCGCGCGGCCAGTCGTCGCCGCCGACGAAGTTCACCACCACATCCGCGCCGCCGCCCTCGTCGAAGACGCGCGGCTTGCCCCAGAGCGCCTGCGTCGCCTTCACGAAGTCGGCTTCCGAGGTATTGATGACGTGATCGACGCCGATGGCGCGCAGCTGCTTGGCCTTGGTGGCGGATGAGGTGGCGGCGGCGACCTCCGCTCCCGCCAGCTTGGCGAGCTGCACGCTGCACACGCCGACGCCGCCGGTGGCGCCGAGCACCAGCACCTTCTCGCCCGCCGCGATCTTCCCGCGCTCGCGGATCATCCGGTAGGCGGTGCCGTAGGCGATGGGCAGCGCGGCGGCGTCCTCGAAGGACACCGCGTCCGGCAGCGGCACCAGATTGATCGCCGGCACGGCGACGAACTCGCAGGCGCCGCCCCGTACCGTCTCGCCGAAGACGCCGGTATTGCCGACCAGCGGATCGACCAGCACGCGGGTGCCGATCGGAATGCCCGCGATGGCGCTGTCCGGCCCGTAGGCGACGACCTCGCCGGCGATGTCGCCGCCCGGGATCATCGGCAGCGGGGTGTTGATGCCCGGAATCCGGGCGAGGATCATCGGGTCGAAGCCGTTGAGCGCCACGGCGCGCACGCGCACCAGCGCCTGCCCCTGGGCGGGCTCGGGGCGCGGCAGGTCCGCGACCTTCAGGTTCGAGACGGGACCGTGTTCTTCGAAGATGACGGCTTTCATGCGTCGTGTTTCCCAAGCTCGGGCTCTGTTCATCGGCCCTTCGATGGCAGGAAGACCGGCCGGAGCGCGCGAGGGCGCCGGCCGGCGGTCGTGGAGCGGCGCTCAGGCGGCGCCGAGATAGGCCTTGCGGACCTGCGGGTCGGAGGCGAGGTCGGAGGCGGTGCCGGAAACCGCCACCCGCCCGTGCTGGAGCACATAGGCGCGGTCGGCCAGCTCCAGCGCCATGCGCGCGTTCTGCTCCACCAGCAGGATGGTGATGCCCTGCGCCTTCCAGCCCTGAAGCACCTCGTAGACCTGGTCGACGAAGCGCGGCGACAGGCCCATGGAGGGCTCGTCGATGCACACGAGGGTCGGACGGCGCAGCCAGGCGCGGGCCAGCGCCAGCATCTGCTGCTCGCCGCCGGACATGGTGCCGGCGAGCTGTGAGCGGCGCTCCTTGAGGCGCGGAAACGCCTCGTAGACCCGTTCGAGGTCGCCGGCGATCTCGCGCGCCTCGTGCCGGCGCGGATAGGCGCCGAGCAGCAGGTTCTCGTAGACCGACATTTCCGGGAAGACGCGCCGGCCCTCGGGGACGCTGGCGACGCCGCGGGCGATGATGGCGTCGGGGCGCTGCCCGTTCACGGGGGCGCCGTCGAGCGTGATCGTGCCCCTGGAGGGGCGGACCAGCCCGAGCACCGACTTGATCGTGGTGGACTTGCCCGAAGCGTTGCCGCCGAGCACCGCCACCACTTCCCGCGCGCCGACCGTCAGGCTGACGCCGAACAGGGCCTGCACCGCGCCGTAATGGACGTCGATGCCGTCGACGACGATGCGGGGATCGGTTTCAGCCATGGTGCGCGTCCTGGAAATTGGCGCCCGACCGGGCGCGGCCGAGATAGGCCTCGACGACTTCCGGGTGGTCGAGGGCGTGGTCGGGCTTGTCCTCGATCAGCACGCGGCCCTGATTGAGCACCACCACCCGGTCGGCGATCCGCCGGACCATGGAGAGTTTGTGCTCGATCACCAGGATGCCCATGTCCGGGTGGGTCCGGCGCAGGTCGAGGATGAGGTGGGTGAGTTCCTCGGTCTCGGTCGGGTTCATGCCCGCGCTCGGCTCGTCGAGCAGCAGGTAGCGCGGCTCGGCCGCCAGCAGGCGGGCGATCTCGAGCCGGCGGCGATTGGCGTAGGAGAGGCCGAGGGCGGGTTGGTCCCGGCGCGGCCAGAGCCGGTCGCCGAACAGCTTCAGCGCGGCCTCCGCCGCCGCCTCCTGCGCCGCCACGCGCCGCCGCCAGAAGGGCAGGCCGAGCAGGGCGCCGGCGCTTTCCGTCACCGGATCGATCAGCCGGCCGGAGCGGGTCTCGATGAGCCCCGCCTGCACCCCGACGAGCACGCTGTCCCAGACCGTGAGCGCCGGGAAGACGCGCGAGGTCTGGAAGCTGCGTCCGACGCCGAGCCGCGCGATGCGGTCCGGCGGCAGGTGGTCGGTGCGTACCCCGTCGACATGGATCGTGCCGCTGTCGGCCCGGTCCACGCCGCTGATGAGCTGGATCAGCGTCGACTTGCCGGCGCCGTTGGGGCCGACGATGGCGACGGTCTCGCCGCGGGCCAGCTTCAGGCTCGCGCCGTCGACGGCCTTGAGGCCGCCGAACACACGCGAGACGTTATCGACGACGATGGCTTCGCCGGTCATCAGCGTGCTCCCAGCAGGCCCTGCGGCCGCACGCGCAGCGCGACGAGCAGCAGCAGGCCGTAGACGATCATCCGCCACTCCGCGAAGCCGCGCAGGAACTCCGGCAGGATGGCGAGGGCGAAGCCGGCCAGGGCGGCGCCGGTGAGATTGCCGAGCCCGCCCAGCACCGCCATGGTGAGGACGAGGATCGAGGTCTCGACCGTGAAGCTCTCCGGGCTGACGACCTGCTGGACATAGGCGAACAGCCCGCCGGCGAGGCCCGCCAGGGCGCCGGAGACGGCGAAGGCCAGCAGGATGTAGCGCCGCACCGGCAGGCCGGCCGCCAGCGCGGCGAGCCGGTCCTCGCGGATCGCCCGCCAGACCCGCCCGATGGGCGAGGAGACGTAGCGCTCGGCGATCACCAGGGCGACGGCGGCGAAGCCGAGCACCAGCCAGTATTTCTGCTCCGTCGTGGCGAAGCGCAGGCCGCCGAGCAGTTCCAGCACGGGGTGCGGGATGTTGAGGATGCCCATCGGGCCGCGCGTCACCGACACCCAGTTGAGGAAGACGAGGAAGCCGATCTGGCCGATGGCGAGCGTGCCCAGCGCCGCCGTGTGGCCGGTGAGCTTGAGCAGCGGTATGGCGGCGACGACCGCGACGAGGGCGGTGAGGCCGATGGCGATGGCGAGCGTCGCATCCGCCGGCAGCCCGTAGGGTCGGGCGAACACGCCGACCGCATAGGCGCCGACGCCGAAGAAGGCCGCCTGCCCGATGGACAGGATGCCGACCGAGCCGGACACGAGGCTGGTGCTCGCGGAGAGCAGGGCGAAGATGAAGCCGTAGATCAGCGCCTGCAGCACATAGGTGCTGGAGACGACGAGCGGGACCAGCGCGAAGGCCGCGCCGACCGCGAGGAAGCCCCAGGGCGGCAGGTAATAGGCCCGCAGCGCCGATTGCTGGCTGGAGGAGGAGGCGAGCAGGCTCGTCGTCGGCATCGCGCCGGCCGCCGCGCCCGCACCGCCCAGCGCGTCCAGCCGCCCGCCGCCGAGCAGGCCGTTCGGGCGCACCAGCAGCATCAGCAGGAGCAGGGTGAAGGCGATGGCGTCGCGATAGCTGTCCCCGACATAGGCGCTCGCCAGCGTTTCGCCGATGCCGAGCAGCAGGCCGCCGACCACCGCGCCGGGGATGCTGGCGAGACCGCCGAGCAGCGCGGCGGCGAAGCCCTTCAGCCCGAAGGGGATGCCCATCTGCGGGAAGACGCTCTGGAAATACAGCGCGACGAGGATGCCGCTCAGCGCCCCGAGCGCGCCGGCGAGGCCGAAGGCGATCTGGCGCATCACGTCGGTGCGGATGCCGAGCTGCGCGGCGGCCGAGGCGTCCTGTGCCGTGGCGCGCAGGGCCCGGCCCGTCCAGGTGAAGGAGACGAACAGCGTCAGCGCCACCGTGGCCGCCGCGCCGAAGCCGAAGATCACGAGGTCGGTGACGGTGATGTAGGCGTTGCCGATGAAGAAGGTCGTGCTGGAGATCGAGGCCGGGAAGGGCTGGCTCTCCGGCGACCAGACGATCTCCGCCGACTGGTCGATGATGGTGCTGATCGCCAGCGTCGAGAGGAACGGCGCCACATAGGGCGCGCCGATCAGCGGCCGCAGGGCGATGCGCTCCAGCAGCAGGCCGAGGATCGCGACGATGACGACGGAGACGGCGGCCGCCGGCACCAGGGGCAGCCCGAACCACGCGATGGCGGAATAGGCGATGAAGGCGCCCAGCATGAACAGCGCGCCCTGCGCGAAGTTGATGATGTTGGCGACGCCGAAGACCAGGCTGAAGCCGAGGGCGATCAGCGCATAGACCTGGCCGATGGCCAGACCGTTGAGGATCTGGCTGAGAAACAGCTCCATGGGAGGGATAGCCTTGAGTGGGCACGAATTGAAGGGCGCGAAAGGAAAGAACGCCGCCCTCCATCTTCCGGAGGGCGGCGTCCGCGTCGGAATGGCCGTCAGTAGAGGACGTAGGCGCCGTTCTTGATGATGATGAAGGTGCTCTTCTTGTTCACCTCGCGCTCGTCATCGTACTTGGTGGTCCCGGTCAGGCCCTCATAGGCGGGCGCCGAGGCGATGGCGTCGCGCACGTTCTCGCCGGTCAGCGGCTTGCCGGACTGCAGCACCGTACGGATGGCGTTCACGCCGACCGCGATCGAGTCGTAGGCGAGGGCCGAGTACTGGTCAGGAAGGCGGTTGTACTTCGCCTTGTAGGCGTCGACATAGGCCTTCACCCTGGGGTCGTCGGCGAAGAACGAGGTGTAGAGCAGGATGCCCTCGGCGTCCTTGCCGGCAAGCTCGAGGAACTTGGGGTTGCTCAGCGGGTCGGGCGAGCCGATGGGCGTGGTCACGCCCGCCTGGCGCAGCTGCTGTACGAAGGCGGAGGCTTCCTGATAGTGCACGGGCAGGAAGATCACGTCGGGGTTCAGCGCCTTGATCTTGCTGACCAGCGGGCGGAAGTCGCGCGCGTTCGGTGCGATCGGCTCGATCAGCACGACCTCGCCGCCGCGCTGCTCGATGGCGGCCTTGGTGAGGTTGGCGGTGGTCTGGCCCCAGTCGTCCTGGAAGAACGGGATGGCGATCTTCTTGCCCTTCAGCTTGTCCACTACCAGCTCGGCGTGGAGCGGGGCGAGCTTGTCCTGCCGGGTGTTCTGGCGGAACTGGTAGGGGCTGAACTTCGGGAAGTCCGGGTGCGAGGATGACGGGCTGACCTGCGGGATCTTCGCTTCCGTCAGGATCGGCGCCGCCGCGAGCGAGGCGGTGGTCGAGAAGGAGCCGACGGCGAAGACGAGGCCCGGCGTGTTGGCGAACTTCTGGGCGATGCTCGCGGCCTCCTTAGGGGAGTTGCGGTCGTCCTCGTAGATGACCTCGATCTTGCGGCCCTCGATGCCTCCGGCGGCGTTCACCTGCTCCTCGAAGAGCTGCACCGATTCGCGGAAACGCTCGCCGAAATTGGCCAGATTGCCGGTCAGCGGGGCGAAGAAGCCGATCTTGATCGGGTCGGCCGCCTGCGCCGGCACGCCGGTGGTGGCGAGGCCGAGGACAAGGGCGATGCCGGCGGTCGCGCGGCGGAATGTCATTTCAAACTCCGTAGTCTACTAAGTCTGTAGACATTATTTTACAGCGCATTATTCTGTCAATCGACGCCGTGGTGCATCGCAGCATCATTTCCGCTCGCACCGGCTCCACGGCCCAGAAACGTAAGAAATCGGGATAAGACAGCGATGGCGAACAACCTCTCCGATGTGCTCTTCGGCGGCAGGGAGGGCGATCTGGCACTCGTCGAATCGACGCAGGCCGGGGTGCGCAGCTTCACCTATGGCGAGCTCAACGACCGCGTGAACGCGCTCGGCCGCGGCTTTCGCTCACGGTTCGGCGGAAAGCCCTTCCGCGTGGCCGTGCTCGCGCGCAACAGCGCCGACTATGTGGTGATCTATTTCGCCGCCATGCGCGCCGGCGGCGTCGTGGTGCCGTTCAACTGGCGGGCCAGCGACGAGGCGATCGACTTCCTGCTGCGCGACGCGGCCATCGACCTGATCCTCACCGACGACGAGGCGCGCCACGGACGGCGGCCGAACGCCGTCCGGATCGGCAGCGCCGCCTGGGAGGCGCTGCACGATGCGGGGCCGCTCGATCCGGCGCCGGTCGGCGAGGACGACATCGCGCAGATCCTCTACACCTCGGGCTCGACCGGCACGCCCAAGGGCGTCCCGCTTTCGCATGCGGGGCAGTACTGGGCGGTGGAGGAGGGGGCGAAGCTCGTCGCCGATCCCGCATCCTATCGCGTGCTTGTCGCGGCCCCGCTGTTCCACATGAACGCGCTCTTCAACATCAAGCGCACCTTCCACACCGGCGGCAGCGTGGTCGTGCTGCCCGGCTTCACGCCGGCGGGATTCGCCCGCGCGGTGGACACGTTCCGCTGCGACTGGGTCTCCGGCGTGCCAACGATGATCGCCATGCTCGCCCGCCATCTCGGCGACGAGGTGCCGCGTGCCTTCGCCCGCGTGCGCTTCCTCTTCATCGGCTCGGCGCCCTATGGCGACAATCTGGTCGCCAGCGCCCGTCGCCTGTTTCCCAATGCCGAGATCGCCAATTTCTACGGCACCACCGAGGCCGGGCCGACGGTCTATGGCCGCCATCCCGACGGCCGGCCGACGCCGGCCCTGTCCTGCGGTTATCCGCTCATCGCGGAGAATGTGCGCCTCGTCGCGGCCGATGGCTCGCTGGTGACCGGGGAGGGCGAGGGCACGCTCCACATGCGCACCCCCGCCACCATGACGGGCTATCTCAACCGCCCGGAGACGAGCGCCGCTGTTCTCAAGGAGGGCTGGTACGACAGCCGCGACATCATCCGGCAGGATGCCGACGGGTTCCATTATTTCATCGGCCGCGCCGACGACATGTTCATCTCCGGCGGGCACAACATCTATCCCGCCGAGGTCGAGCGGGTGCTGGAGCAGCATCCCTCCATCGAGCAGGCCATCGTCGTGCCGGTGCCGGACGAGCTGAAGCACGAGGTGCCGGCGGCCTTCGTCGTCGCCCGCGGCGGCGCGCCGGTCGACGCGGCGGCGGTGAAGGCGTGGTTCATCGAGCAGGCCGATCCCTATCTCCACCCGCGCCACATCTTCGTCGTGCCGGAGATCCCGCTCGCCCAGACCAACAAGGTTGACCGTTCGCGGCTGAAGGCGGAGGCTGCCGCCCGCGCCGGTCGCCAGCAGGCAACGGCGGCGTGAGGTTGGGATGACGACCCTTTCCATTCTTGAGCGGCGCCGGATCGAGGCGGAGATCGTCAAGCCGATCTACGAGGAACTCGTCGCCCGCTTCGGCGCCGACGAGGCCAGGGCGGTGATCGGCAAGGCGGTGCGGGAGAACTCCGTCCGGCAGGCGGCCTCGTTTCGCGCCGAGCTGGGGGAGCATTCCGGTCTCGAGGGTTTCTATTCGACCCTGCACCTGTGGACCATGAACGGGGCGCTGGAGATCGAGGTGACCGAGCAGTCCGCCACGGCGCTCGACTACAAGGTCCATCGCTGCCGCTACGCCGAAATGTACCGGGAGATGGGGCTGGCCGAGATCGGCCATCTGCTCTCGTGCCAGCGCGACGCGGTGTTCTGCAAGGGCATCGATCCGCGCATCGAGCTGGAGCGTACGCAGACGATCATGGAAGGCGCGGGCCACTGCGACTTCCGCTACCGGCTGGCCGAGCCCGCGGCCACGGCGGCCGACTGATCGCAGGAAGGGAGCGGGCGGCGCGTCGCGGCTGTCCGTCGCCTTTTCCCGCGCGGGCGTTACTTGATCGCCCAATGGTGCAGGCATTCCTCGCACATCTCGCCGTTCTCGCCGTGCGGGCACGTATGGACATACGGGTCCGCCAGCCAGTGCCATATGCGCGAGATGATCTTCAGCATCAACGTACTTTGTCATGGTGGAAATCTATTGTTCGACCATGAGTGGATATATTGATTAGACTATGGTGATATCGTTTCCCGGTTTTGTAATCGTATTTCCGAATATTACTGGCGGGCGTTGGCGAGGGCGGCCACCGGGTCCAGCAGGGAGGCGCGGCGGGCCGGCAGGAAGCCGAAGGCGATGCCAATGAGGCTGGAGCAGACGAAGGCGAGGACGATCGAGTTCGTCGAGTAGACCAGCGCGAAGTTCGAGCCCAGCCAGTCGAAGACGATCCCGAAGGCGAGTGCCAGCGCGATGCCGATCGCCCCTCCGAACAGGCACACCATCACCGCCTCGGTGAGGAATTGCTGGAGGATGTTGTTCCGGCGCGCGCCGACCGCCATGCGCACGCCGATCTCGCCGATGCGCTCGGACACCGACACCAGCATGATGTTCATCACCCCGATGCCGCCGACCACCAGCGAGATGACGGCGATCGCGGCGATCAGCGCCGTCATGGTCTGCGTGGTGCTGGTGATGGTGCGGCGGATGTCGTCGGTGTTGATGATGAAGAAGTCCTTGGTGCCGTGGCGCTGCGTCAGGAAGCGCGTCACCGCCTGCTCGGCATAGGCGCTGTCGATGCCGTCGCGGATCTTCAGCGTGATCGAACGCAGCGAGGTCGAGCCGAGCATGCGCGTCTGCACCGTCGTGTAGGGCAGATAGAGCGAGAGATTCTGGCTGGACCCGAAGCCGCCCTGCTGGGTGCCGGCGACACCGACCACCCGCGCCGGCACCGCGCCGACGAAGATCACCGCGCCGAGCGGATCGGCGCCCTGTTCGTCGAACAGCGCCTTGCGGGTGTTCTCGTCGATCACGACGTCGAGCGCGCGCGTTTCCACGCTCTCCGCGTCGAACAGGCGTCCGGCGGAGAGCTTCGTGCCCTTGGCGGCGAAGTAGCGGTCGCTCACCCCGTTCACCAGCGCGCTCGCCTCCTTGGCGCCGAAGCGCACCGTGCTCTGGGTGGAGACGGTGGGGGTCGCGGCCTCGACATAGGGCTGGCGGGCGAGCTCGTCGGCGTCCGCCGCCACCAGCGTGGTGATGCGGCCCGAGCGCGTATCGCCGAAATCCTTGCCGGCGAAGATCTCCAGCGTGTTGGTGCCGAGCCCGCTGATATTGGCGAGCACCTTCTGCCGCGAGCCTTCCCCGAGCGCCACCACGCAGACCACGGAGGCGATGCCGATGACGATGCCGAGCATGGTGAGCGCCGTGCGCAGGCGATGCGCGTTCATCGAGCGCAGCGCCATGCGGAAGGCTTCCTGGAACTGGCCGAACGCGCCGCGCCACGAGGCGCCATTGCTGGAAGAGACGCTCCGGCCGGCAGCGGCCCTTGGCGTGCCGCCCGTCGCCGGGGGCTCGGCCCGGCGGTCGGCGACGATGGCGCCGTCGCTGATCTCGATGATGCGCTCGGCGCGCGCCGCGACGTTCATGTCGTGGGTGACGATGATCACCGTCCGCCCCTCGGCATGCAGCTCGCCGAGAATGCGCAGTACCTCCTCGCCGCTCTGCCGGTCGAGCGCGCCGGTCGGCTCGTCGGCGAGGATCACGTCGGCGTCGTTCATCAGTGCGCGCGCGATGGAGACGCGCTGCTGCTGGCCGCCGGAAAGCTGCCCCGGCCGGTGGCCGAGGCGCGGCGCCATGCCGAGCCGGCCGAGCAGGGCGGCGGCGCGGGCCTGCCGCTCGGCGGCGGGGTGGCCGGCATAGATGGCGGGCATCTCGACATTGCCGAGCGCGGTCAGCTCCGCCAGCAGGTTGTAGCGCTGGAAGACGAAGCCGAAATGCTCCCGCCGCAGCGCCGCCAGCTCGTCCGCGGCGAGGCGGGAGGTGTCGCGCCCGGCGATGCGGTAGGAGCCGCCGCTCGGCCGGTCGAGGCAGCCGAGGATGTTCATCAGGGTCGACTTGCCGGAGCCGGACGCGCCGACGATGGCCACCATCTCGCCGGCCTCGATGGTGAGGTCGATGCCCCTGAGCACGCTCACCGTCTCCTCGCCGGAGAGGTAGTTCCGCGTCACGCCCTCCAGCGCGATGAGCGGGGTGCCGGCCCTGTCCTCGCGGGTGTCTTTGCGGGCGTCCTCGCGGGCCACGGTCAAAGCCCCATCGGCGGCGGGCCGGGCATGCCGGAGCGGGACGGCGAGACGCTCGCCGTGTCGCCCGTCACCACCCGTTCTCCTTCCCGCAGGCCGGAGCGCACTTCGGCGACGGTCTTGTCGTTGAGGCCGATATCGACCGCGCGGCTCTCGAGCCTTCCGTTCGCGTCCAGCACCTGCACCTCGTAGCGGCCGGCGGCGTCGCGCGCCCCGAGGGCCATGGCGGGAATGGTCAGCACGTCATTCGCCTCGCCGACGAGGATGTGCACCTCGGCGGTCATGTAGGTGCGCAGCCGGCCCTCGGGGTTCGGCACGTTGAGGATGCCGTTGTAGTAGATGGCGGAACTGCTGCTGGTCGTGCTCGACGCGCTGCTCGCGCTCGTCGTGGAGGACGAGAAGCTGTCGTCGCTCTTGACCGATTCCGGCGCCGGCTCGATCGCCGCCAGCGTGGTCTCGTAGCGGCGTGTGCCGTCGCCGAGGATGGTGAAATAGGCGCGCTGGCCGGGCGAGGTGCGCACCACGTCGGCCTCGGAGATCTCCGCCCGCACCGTCATCGTGTCGAGCTGGCCGAGCACCACGATGGTCGGCGCGGACTGCGTGGCGTTCACCGTCTGGCCTTCCTGGCTGACGATGGCGAGCACCGTTCCCTCGCTCGGGGCGGTGATGCGGGTGTAGCCGAGATTCGATGTCGCGTTCTCCACCGCGACCTCCGCCTCGACGATCTGCGCCTTGAGCTGCTCGATCTGCGCCTGCGTCACCTTCACATCCGCCTCGGCGGCCTCGAAGTCGGCCTGCGAGACGACCTTCTGGGACACCATCGAGGTGCGCCGTTCGAGGATGAGCCTGTCGCGATGGAGCAGGGCCTGCTTCTCCGCGAGCTGCGCGCGCACATTGTCGAGCGCGGCGCGGGCGGTGCGCAGCGCGTTCTCCTGCGGCACGGAATCGATCTCGGCGAGCAGGTCCCCCGCCGCGACCGTCTGGCCGAGGGAGACGGCGACGCGGGTGATGCGCCCGGACGCCTGCGCGCCGACGGCGACGAGCTTCGCCGGTTTCAGCGTCCCGCTGGCGAGCACCGCTTCCTCCACGTCGCCGCGCGCCACCGGCGCCGTCACCAGCGTGGAGGTCGCGTCCTTCGTCCACTGGCTGCGCGCGCCATAGATGCCGGCCAGCAGCAGGAGGGCCACTGCCGGCAGCAGCCACCTGAACAGCCTGCCCTTGATCATGCTCACACTCGTTTCGCCCAGTCCCGTTTTCACCCGGTCCCGTTCGCGGGTGGCCGGTTCGACGTGGGGGCAGAACTAGTCGGCTGGGATTGCTCGTATGTTTCGCGCTATGCTGAAAAAGCGGGAGATTTGTTGCGCAACATTGCCAGGGCGCCGGTGGAAACCCTCGTTCGCAAAATTCCCCGGCAGGGGGTGCGCGTCGTGGCTATAGGAGCCTCATGAACGACATGCGCAGCCCCGATGCCGCGAGCGGCACCCACATACTTGTCGTCGACGACGATCAGCAGATCCGCAAGCTCCTCGGCCGCTACCTCGCCGAGCAGAACTTCCGCGTCTCCCTCGCCGCCACCGGCCGCGAGGCGGAGCGGCGGCTCGCGGAGGGCGACATCGAGCTGGTCGTGCTCGACCTGATGCTGCCGGACGTCTCCGGTCTCGATCTGTGCCGCGCGATCCGCACGCGCTCCAGCGTGCCGATCATCGTGCTCACCGCCCTCAAGGAGGATGTCGACCGCATCATCGGGCTGGAGATCGGCGCCGACGACTATCTCGGCAAGCCGTTCAACCCGCGCGAGCTGGTGGCGCGCATCCGCGCCGTGCTGCGCCGGCTGGCACCGCGCGACGCTCCCGTCGCCCAGCCGGCCGCGCAGATGCGCTTCGCCGGTTTCCTCGCCGATCCCGCGAGCCGCCAGCTCTGGGACCATGACGGGGAGGAGATCGTGCTGACCGGCGCGGAGTTCGACCTGCTGCTGGCGCTGCTGGAAAGGCCGGGCCGCATGCTGTCGCGCGAGCAGTTGCTCGACATCACCCACGGGCGGGCGACGGGCGGCTTCGACCGCTCCGTCGACGTGCTGATCAGCCGCCTGCGCCGCAAGCTGGGCGACGCCGGAACGTTCCAGATCATCAAGACCCTGCGCAATGGCGGCTACCAGATGGCGGCGCGGGTGGAGCCGGTCTCCGGCCCGGAGACGCCGGCACCGTGAACACGATCCGCACCAAGCTCACCGCGCTGCTGGTCGCTTCCGTCCTGGGCGTGCTGGTCATCGCCACGGGCCTCTCCTTCCTGATGCTCTCGCCGCCCGACTTCGCCAAGGCCGAGGACGCGACGGCGGTGCAGCTCGAACTGCTCATCGATCTCGCCGAGCGCAACCACGAGGCGCTGGTGGGCAACCCCAACGGCCGGATCGCCGATGCGCCGGCGGGCGGGGCGCTCTTCGGGCCCGCCACCGACGGCATCAACGCCGCCCTGGAGCGCCGCGGGCGCACCCAGCGCGTGGTCGTGACCGACGGACCGGACGCGCCGTGGCCGGTCGTCTCCGCCCGGCTTTCCGACGGGCACTGGCTCATCATGCCGCTGGCGCTGCCGAGGCCCGGTCCGGGCGGCGAATGGGCGCTCGTGGGCTGGCTGGTGCTGGTGGCGCTCGGCGTCACCCTCGTCATGGTGTTCGCCGTGCGGCGCCTCACCGAGCCGCTGGCATTGCTCCAGCGCACCGCCGCCGCCATCGACCCCAACGGCGCGCTGCGGCTTCTTCCCGAGAAGGGGCCGCGCGAGGTGCGGGCGGCGGCGCGCGCCATCAACCTGCTCTCCACCCGCCTCGGCCAGGCGATGGAGAGTCGCATGCGCCTCGTCGCGGCGGCGGGGCACGACCTGCGCACGCCGATGACGCGGATGCGCCTGCGCGCCGAATTCCTGCCGGAGGACGAGCGCAGCGCCTTCATCGAGGATCTCGATGAACTCGACCGCATCGCCGACAGCGCCATCCGGCTGGTGCGGGAGGAGGTGGAGGACGGCGAGGGCGAGCCCATCCGGCTCGACCGGCTGGTCGCTGACACCGTCGTCGAGCTGCAGGCCATCGGCTACGCGGTGGAGCTGGAGGATGTGGCGGCGGTGACGATACGCGGCCGTCCGCAGGCGCTGCGCCGCGCGCTGCGCAACCTCCTGATCAACGCGGCGACGCATGGCCGCCAGGGTACGGTCCGGGTTGCCGGCGGGGAGGGCCGGGCGCGCGTGGAAATCGAGGACAGCGGGCCCGGCATCCCCGAGAACCTGCTGCCGCGCGTGTTCGAGCCGTTCTTCCGGGTCGATCCCGCCCGCGGCGCGCCGACGCCGGGCGCGGGGCTGGGCCTCGCCATCGCGGAGCAGATCATCACCCGCAACGGCGGCACGCTCAGCCTGCAGAACATGGAGCGGGGCGACGCGGTTCTCGGCCTGCGGCAGGTGCTGGAATTCCCGGCGGAACCCGCCGATACGCGCGACGAGCCGGACGCCGGGGCTCTCTGAGCGTGCCGGTCTAGGGCGCTGTCAGCCGCCGCACCGCGTCGCGCCAGCCGGCCAGCTTGGCGTTGCGGGTCTCCGCCGGCATCGAGGGATCGAAGCGGCGGTCGAGACGCCAGGAATCGGCGAAGCGGCCGGGCGCCGGCATGATGCCGGCATGGTAGCCGGCGAGATAGGCGGCGCCGAGCGCGGTCGTCTCGCGGATCACCGGCCGGTCGACCGGCGCGGCGATCAGGTCCGCCAGACGCTGCATGGCGAAGTTCGAGGCGGCCATGCCGCCGTCCACGCGCAGCACGGGGGTGCCGTGCGCGATGCCGGAGCTCGCCCAGTCGGTGTTCATCGCGTCGATCAGATCGGCGGTCTGGTAGCAGACGCTCTCCAGCGCGGCGAGGGCGAACTCGGCCGGGCCGGTATTGCGGGTCAGCCCGAACATCGCCCCGCGCACATCAGGGTTCCAGTGCGGCGCGCCGAGGCCGACGAAGGCAGGCACGAGATAGACCTGCTGGGCCGGATCGGCGGCCTCGGCCAGCGGCTCGGTGTGCGCGGAATTGGCGATGATGCCGAGCCCGTCGCGCAGCCACTGCACCGCCGCCCCGGCGACGAAGATCGAGCCTTCCAGCGCATAGGTGCGCTTGCCGCCGAGCTGGTAGGCGATGGTGGTCAGCAGCCGGTTCCGCGAGCGGACGGCGGTGGTCCCGGTGTTGAGCAGGGCGAAGCAGCCCGTGCCGTAGGTCGACTTGATCATGCCGGGCTGGAAGCAGGCCTGGCCGACCGTGGCGGCCTGCTGGTCGCCGGCGATGCCGCCGATGGAAATGGTGCCGCCGAACAGCTCCGGCCGCGTCGCGCCGAAATCGGCGGCGCAGTCGCGCACCTCCGGCAGCAGCGAGCGCGGCACGCGCAGCAGCGCCAGCAGGTCGTCGTCCCAGGTGCCGGTGTGGATGTTGAACAGCAGGGTGCGCGCGGCGTTGGTGGCGTCGGTGGCGTGCACCTTGCCGCCGGTGAGCTTCCACAGCAGCCAGCTGTCGACCGTGCCGAAGGCGAGCTCGCCGCGCTCGGCGCGGGCCCGCGCGCCCGGCACCTCGTCGAGGATCCAGCCGATCTTGGTGCCGGAGAAATACGGGTCGAGGATCAGCCCGGTGCGCTCGGTGACCAGCGGCTCATGGCCCTCGGCGCGCAGGCGGGCGCACAGGTCGGCGGTGCGCCGGTCCTGCCAGACGATGGCGCGATGGATGGCGGCGCCCGTCTTGCGGTCCCAGACGACGGTGGTTTCGCGCTGGTTGGTGATGCCGATGGCGGCGATGTCGGAAGCCTGCGCGCCGGCCTGGTCGAGCACCGCGTGGCAGGTGACGAGCGTGGACCGCCAGAGGTCCTCGGCTTCGTGCTCGACCCAGCCGGAGGCGGGGAAATGCTGCGGAAACTCCTGCTGCGCCTGCGCGGCGACGGAGGTGTCCGGACGGAACAGGATCGCGCGGGAGGACGTCGTGCCCTGGTCGATCGCGAGGAGGTAGGTCGTCACGTTGCACTCCGCAAAAGGCGTCATCCCGGAAAGGTGCCGGATACCTGTCCGCAATGCTCGTCCGTGGCAAGCGGCCCCTGCCGGCCGGGCCCATGCTGGCCGGGCCTATGCCGGGCGGAAGAAGATCGTCCCGGACGGCGCGTGCGCGCCCGGGACGAGGTGCCGGGGCGGAGTCCCCAAACCCCGGAGTGGGGAAGCGAGGTGTCGGCGGCCGGCGGGCGGGTGGGCCCGCCGGCCGCTTCAGCTATGTGCCCTGGAAGAGGGCGTCAGTTGGACGCCTTCTTCGGCGGGGTCGCGGGCCAGCTCTTGATCAGGGCGTCGTAGTCGACCGTCTCGCCCTGTGGCTTCTCGTTGGCGAGCTTGGGCTGCGGCGCGAGGTTGCCCTCCTTCTTGGCGAGGTCGACCCAGTACTCCATCGGGTGCTTGGCGTTCAGCTTCGGGCCGCATTCGCCCTGCACGCCCGAGCGTTCCAGGCGCTCCATGACGGAGTCCTGCGCGGCGGCGAGCGCGTCCATGGCGGCCTGCGGCGTCTTCGCGCCGGAGGAGGCGTCACCGATATTCTGCCACCACAGCTGGGCGAGCTTGGGGTAGTCCGGCACGTTCACGCCGGTCGGCGACCACTGCACGCGGGCCGGCGAGCGGTAGAACTCGATCAGGCCGCCGAGCTGGGGCGCGCGCTCGGTGAAGCTCTTGTCCCAGATGTCGCTCTCGCGGATGAAGGTGAGGCCGACATGGCTCTTCTTCAGCGAGACGGTCTTGGAGGTGACGAACTGGGCGTAGAGCCAGGCCGCCTTGCGGCGGTCGACCGGGGTCGACTTCAGCAGCGTCCAGGAACCCACGTCCTGGTAGCCGAGCTTCATGCCGTCCTTCCAGTAGGCGCCCTTCGGCGAAGGCGCCATGCGCCACTTCGGCGTGCCGTCGGCGTTCATCACCGGCAGGCCGGGCTTCACCATGTCGGCGGTGAAGGCGGTGTACCAGAACATCTGCTGGGCGATGTTGCCCTGCGCGGGAACCGGGCCGGCCTCCGAGAAGGTCATGCCGAGCGCCTGCTGCGGCGTGTATTTCTTCAGCCACTCGATGTACTTGGTGATCGAATAGACCGCCGCCGGGCCGTTGGTGTCGCCGCCGCGCTCGACCGAGGAGCCGACCGGGCGGCAGCCTTCCATGCGGATGCCCCATTCGTCGACCGGCTTGCCGTTCGGCAGGCCGCGGTCGCCGTTGCCGGCCATGGAGAGCCACGCATCGGTGAAGCGCCAGCCGAGCGAGGGGTCCTTCTTGCCGTAGTCCATGTTGCCATAGACCTTGACGCCGTTGACCTCCTTCACGTCGTTGGTGAAGAACTCGGCGATGTCCTCATAGGCGGACCAGTTCACCGGCACGCCCAGCTCGTAGCCGTACTTGGCCTTGAACTTGGCCTTGATGTCGGGGTTGGTGAACCAGTCGTAGCGGAACCAGTAGAGGTTCGCGAACTGCTGGTCGGGAAGCTGGTAGACCTTCCCGTCCGGCGCGGTGGTGAAGGAGATGCCGATGAAGTCGGCGAGGTCGAGCGTCGGCGACGTGACGTCCTTGCCCTCGGCCGCCATCCAGTCGGTGAGCGGCACCACCTGCTTGTAGCGGAAATGCGTGCCGATGAGGTCGGAATCGTTCACCCACGCATCGTAGATGTTCTTGCCCGACTGCATCTGAGTCTGGATCTTCTCCACCACGTCGCCCTCCTGGATGAGGTCGTGGGTGAGCTTGATCCCGGTGATCTCCGAGAACGCCTTGGCGAGGACCTTGGCCTCGTATTCATGCGTGGTGATGGTCTCGGAGACGACGTTGATCTCCATGCCCTTGAAGGGTTCGGCAGCCTTGATGAACCACTCCATCTCCTTCAGCTGCTCGTCCTTGGAGAGCGTCGAGGGCTGGAACTCGCTGTCGATCCACTTCTTGGCGGCGGCCTCGTCCGCGCGCGCCGGCGCGGCGAAGGCGATCAGCGCCGCGGCGCTGGCGGCCAGCAGAAGCCGGCCACGGCTCGGTGACTGCAACATGGGTCTTTCCTCCCGTTTCTTCCCAGAGTCCCGCGGCTTGCTGCCGCTTAGGCAAGTTCACACGAGGCGGAACACCGCCAGTGCGTAGACAAGGCAGAGCGCGAGCGCCCAGCCGAGTTCGGGTCCCACCAGGCCGAGCCAGGCGAGATTGATGAAGGCGCTGCCCAGCAGCGTGATGAACAGCCGGTCGCCGCGCGTGGTCGGGATGCCGAGCACGCCGACGCGGGCGCGTTCCGGCCGCCACACCGCCAGCAGCGTGAAGGTGAGCAGCAGCCCGATGATGACGGCGAAGAACAGCCCGGTCTGCCAGGTCCAGGCCATCCAGGCGGTGTTCTCGGCGAGGCGGGTGGTGACGTCGTCCATCGCGGCCTCCTCCTCACACCCGCCCGAGGGCGAAGCCCTTGGCGATGTAGTTGCGCACGAACCAGATCACCAGCGCGCCGGGGATGATGGTCAGCACGCCGGCCGCCGCCAGCAGGCCCCAGTCCATGCCGGCCGCCGAGACGGTGCGGGTCATCGTCACCGCGATCGGCTTGGCGTTGGTGGCCGTCAGGGTGCGCGCCAGCAAGAGCTCGACCCAGGAGAACATGAAGCAGAAGAAGGCGGCGACGCCGATGCCGGAAGCGATCAGCGGCATGAAGATCTTCACGAAGAAGCGCGGGAAGGAATAGCCGTCGATCGCCGCCGTCTCGTCGATCTCGCGCGGCACGCCGGACATGAAGCCTTCCAGGATCCACACCGCCAGCGGCACGTTGAACAGGCAGTGCGCCAGCGCCACGGCCCAGGGCGTGTCGAACAGGCCGATGGCCGAGTAGAGGTTGAAGAAGGGCAGGGCGAACACCGCCGGCGGCGCCATGCGGTTCGACAGCAGCCAGAAGAACAGGTGCTTCTCGCCGACGAAGCGATAGCGCGAGAAGGCGTAGGCCGCCGGCAGCGCCAGCGCGATCGAGATGATGGTGTTCAGCACCACATAGGTGAGCGAGTTGATGTAGCCCGAATACCAGCTCGAGTCGGTGAAGATCTTGATGTAGTGCTCGAAGGTCAGATCCCGCGGCCACAGCGTGACGCCGGAATTGATCTCGAAATTGGTCTTCAGGCTCATGTTTACGAGCCAGTAGATCGGCATGATCAGGAAGAGCAGGTACAGCGCCATGATGAAGGCGCCGCCGCGCGTGTTCGGGTTCATCGCCGATCTCCGATGCCGATTGCGTCGAGCCTGAAATTCAGTCCGCCGTCATGGCCGGGCTTGTCCCGGCCATCCACGCCTTCCTGGCCGGCGGCGAACCCGGTCATGGATCCCCGGGTCAAGCCCGGGGATGACGGTCGATGGAATCGCGGCGGCGAGGAGATGCTCATGCCGCGCCCCCCTGGTCGGGCCGCTCGGTGCCGGTATTGGTCATCACCGTGTAGAAGACCCAGCACAGGGCGAGCACGATGAGATTATAGACCAGCGACATCGCCGCCGCCTTGCCGAGATCGAACTGGCCGAGGGCGAGCTTCACGAGGTCGATGGAAAGGAAGGTCGTGGCGTTGCCGGGGCCGCCGCCGGTCAGCACGAAGGGCTCGGTGTAGATCATGAAGCTGTCCATGAAGCGTAGCAGCACCGCGATCAGCAGCACGCGCTTCATCTTCGGCAGCTGGATGGTGGTGAAGATCGCCCAGCGCGAGGCACCGTCGATGCGCGCCGCCTGGTAATAGGCGTCGGGGATCGACTTGAGGCCGGCATAGCACAGCAGCGCCACCAGGCTGGTCCAGTGCCACACGTCCATCACCACGATGGTGATCCACGCGGCGATGGGATCGCCCGTGTAGTTGTAGGGAATGCCGAGCGCGTTCAGCCCCCAGCCGACGAGGCCGATATCGGCGCGCGCGAAGACCTGCCAGATGGTGCCGACGACGTTCCACGGGATCAGCAGCGGCAGCGCCATGATCACCAGCGTGGCGGCGACCTTCCAGCCCTCGCGCGGCATGGACAGCGCGACGAGGATGCCGAGCGGCACCTCGATGGCGAGGATGATCGCGGAGAACAGCAGGTTGCGCCACAGCGCGTCGAAGAAGCGCCCGCCGAGCTCGGTCGAGGGGTCGAGCAGTTCCTGGAACCAGCCCAGCCCGTTCCAGAAGAACTGGTTGTTGCCGAAGGTGTCCTGCACCGAATAGTTCACCACCGTCATGATCGGCAGGATGGCCGAGAAGGCGACGATGAGGAAAACCGGCGCGACCAGCAGCCAGGCGCGGTTGTTGAGCGGCTTTTCCATCACGCCCCTCCCTCGCGGTTTGCCGTTTCCCCTTCGACGAGGACGCCGCCGGCATAGATGTGGACGTGCCGGGGATCGAGCCGCAGGCCGGCCGTGTCGCCGTCGAGCGCCAGCGCGTCCGGCACCATGGCGGCGGCCGGGTGGCCGGCGATCTCGATGCGGGCGATGCGGGCGCGGCCGATGTCGTCGATGCGCCGCACCTTCACCGGCAGTCCGGTGCCGGCGCCCGCCAGCGTGGCGAATTCCGGCCGCACGCCGAGTTCGATCCGCTCGCCCGCCGGCAGGGAGGGGTAGGCGCGCACCAGCTCGATGGCGACGTCGCCGATATGCGCCGTGCGGCCCTCGACCCTCGCCGGCAGCACGTTCATGCCCGGCGAGCCGATGAAATGGCCGACGAAGGTGTGCGCCGGGCGCTCGAACAGCTCCTCCGGTGTGCCCGTCTGCACCACCGCGCCGTCATGCATGACGACGACCGTGTCGGCGAAGGTCAGCGCCTCGGTCTGGTCGTGGGTGACGTAGATCATGGTGAGGTCGAGCGCGCGGTGCAGCTCCTTCAGCGTGGAGCGCAGCTGCCATTTCAGGTGTGGGTCGATGACGGTCAGCGGCTCGTCGAACAGGATGGCGTTGACGTCCGAGCGCACGAGGCCGCGCCCGAGCGAGATCTTCTGCTTGGCGTCGGCGGTGAGGTTGGAGGCCTTGCGGTCGAGCACCGCCGACAGGTCGAGCCGATGGGCGATCTCCTCGACGCGCCGGGCGATGGCCTCGCGCGGCAGGTGCCGGTTCTTCAGCGGGAAGGCGAGGTTCTCGCGCACGCTCATCGTGTCGTAGACGACCGGGAACTGGAACACCTGCGCGATGTTGCGGGCCTCGGTCGGCAGGTGGGTCACGTCGCGGTCGTTGAACAGGATGCGGCCCTTGGTCGGGATGACGAGGCCGGAGATGATGTTGAGCAGGGTGGTCTTGCCGCAGCCGGAGGGGCCGAGCAGCGCGTAGGCGCCACCCTGCCGCCAGACGTGGTTGATCTCCTTCAGCGCGTAGTCCTGCGGGCCGCGCGGGTCGGGCCGGTAGGCGTGGGCGAGGCCGTCGAGGGTGATGCTGGCCATTGTCCGCTCCTCCTCAGGCCGCCGCGTCGAACGCGCGCCCGGCCCGCTGGCCGTCGGCGTCGAACAACAGGATGTGGCGGGGATCGATCATCACCTCGACCGCGGCGCCCGGCTCCAGCCGTCGCACGCCGGAGACCAGCGCGGTGAGGCGTTCCTCGCCCATGTCCATGTGCAGGAAGCTCTCCGAACCCGTGACCTCCGTCACCGCGACGGACGCGCCGAGGCGGATGAGCCCGTCATGCGCCGGAACCTCCTCGGCGAGCGGTATCTCGCCCACCCCGAGATGATGCGCCCGCACGCCCATGGTGTAGGCGCCGTCCGGCACGCTGGCGAAGATGCCGGTGGCCGGCAGCACCGTGCCGCCCTTCAGCAGAACCGTGTGGCTCGACTTGGTGATGCGCAGCGCGTTGAGCGGAGGGTCGGAGAAGACCTTCGCCGTGGCGAGATCGGCCGGGCGGCGATAGACCTGCGCCGTCGGGCCGAACTGCGTCAGCGCGCCTTCCATCAGCGTCGCGGTATTGCCGCCGAGCAGCAGCGCCTCGGTCGGCTCGGTCGTGGCGTAGACGAAGACGGCGCCGGTGGAGGCGAAGATGCGCGGCAGCTCCTCGCGCAGTTCCTCGCGCAGCTTGTAGTCGAGATTGGCCAGCGGCTCGTCGAGCAGCACGAGGTCGGCGCGCTTCACCAGCGCGCGGGCGATGGCGGTGCGCTGCTGCTGGCCGCCGGAAAGCGCCAGCGGCGTGCGCTGGAGATAGGGGTCGAGCTTCAGCAGCCTGGCGGCCTCGGTCACGCGCGCCTCGATCTCCGTCCGCGACAGGCCCTGCACGCGCAGGGGAGAGGCGATGTTCTCGTAGACCGTCAGCGCGGGGTAGTTGATGAACTGCTGGTAGACCATGGCGACGCTGCGCTTCTTCACCGTCACGCCGGTGACGTCGCGCCCATCGACGAGGATGCGCCCGGAGGTCGGCGCGTCGAGGCCGGCCATCAGCCGCATCAGGCTGGTCTTGCCGGCCAGCGTGGCGCCGAGCAGCACGTTCAGGCTGCCGCGCTCCAGCCGCAGCGAGACATCGCGGATATAGGGCACGCCGGCGACGGAGCGGCTGACATGGTCGAGTTCGAGGCTCATCGGGCGCCTCCCTGCGCGGCGGCGGGCGGGGAGGGCAGGCGGCTCGCCTCGCGCATGAAGGCGTCGAGCGCGGCGGTTTGCTCGGGCGTGAAGCGCAGGCCGAGCTTGGAGCGGCGCCAGAGCACGTCCTCGGCGGTGCGCGCCCATTCCTCGCGCATGAGGTAGCCCACTTCCGCCTCGGTGAGGTCGGCGCCGAACACCCGGCCGAGATCGGCGGCGGCGCGCGCGCCGTCGAGAATGCGCATCGCCCGCGTGCCGTAGGCGACCACGAGGCGGCGGGCGAGCCGCTCGTCGAGCCAGGGATGGGCGCGCAGCAGCTGCGCGACGACGCGCGGCTGGTCGGCCACCCCGAAGTCGCCGCCCGGCAGCGGCGCGGTGCCGGTCCAGGAGGCCTTGGCGGCGGCCGGCAGATAAGGCGCGAGCTTCTGCATCGCGTGTTCGGCAAGGCGCCGATAGGTGGTGATCTTGCCGCCGAAGACCGAGAGCGCCGGCACGCGCCCGTCGGCGTCGTCGAGTTCCAGCACGTAGTCGCGCGTGGCTTCCTGCGCCTTGGAGGCCCCGTCGTCATAGAGCGGGCGCACGCCGGAATAGGTCCACACCACCTGCTCCGGCGTCACCGGCGCCTTGAAGTACTCGCTGGCCGCCGCGCAGAGATAGGCGATCTCCTCCGGGCTCGCGACCGGCTTCGAGGGCGTGCTGCCGAAGTCGCGGTCGGTGGTGCCGATCAGCGTGAAGTCGTGCTCGTAGGGGATGGCGAAGATGATGCGCCCGTCGGCGTTCTGGAAGATGTAGGCACGGTCGTGCTCGTAGAGCCGGGGCACCACGATGTGGCTGCCCTGCACGAGGCGGACATTGGCGGGCGAGTTGGCGCTCACCACATGCGCCAGCACCTCGTGCACCCACGGGCCGGCGGCGTTGACCAGCGCGCGGGCGTGCACGGCGTGGCGGACGCCGTCCTCCTCGACCTCGAGGCGCCAGAACTCCGGCTCGCGCCGGGCCGAGACGACGCGCGCGCCGCGCCGGATGTCGGCGCCGCGCTCGGCGGCGTCGAGGGCGTTCAGCACGACGAGGCGGCTGTCCTCGACCCAGCAGTCGGAATATTCGAAGGCGCGGCGGAAATCGTCGCGCAGCGGCCGTCCGGCGGGATCGCGCGCGAGATCGAGCGTGCGCGTCGCCGGCAGCAGCTTGCGCCCGCCCAGATGGTCGTAGAGGAACAGGCCGAGGCGCAGCAGCCAGGCCGGCCGCAGCCCGGCATGGTGCGGCAGGACGAAGCGCAGCGGGCGGATGATGTGCGGGGCGATCGACCACAGCACCTCGCGCTCGGCGAGCGCCTCGTGCACGAGGCGGAACTCGTACTGCTCGAGATAGCGCAGGCCGCCATGGATCAGCTTGGTCGAGGCGGAGGAGGTGGCGCCGGCGAAATCGCCCTGCTCGAACAGGACGACCGAGACGCCGCGCCCCGCCGCGTCACGTGCGATGCCGCAGCCGTTCACGCCCCCGCCGATGATCGCGAGGTCGTAGGTCTCGTCCAGCGTACGAGCGTCCAATTGGCGTCTCCCACGATGCGCTTCCGTTACATCGGAGTGCTTTCGTTTTTATCTTCATATGGACGCTATACGAAACTCATATTGGCCGCAACGGCGATAAATTCGAAAGACTCGAACCTTCGTTTAGGTGCGATGCAGCATCTGCGCACCATAGGGAAGCTTTCGGCTCCCACGCCGTTCGCGAGGGTCCGCCGGCTCGGGCCGTCCGTGCGCTCAGGCCTGGCCGGGATCGCCGCAGATGGTCCGCTTCAGCAGCGCCTCCAGCCAGTCGGCGAAGGCCTGCAGCCGGCGCGAGAGATGCTGCCGGTGCGAATAGAGCAGGGTCATCGGCATGGGCGCCGCGCGGTGGTCGGGCATCACCTCGACGAGTTCGCCGGCGGCCAGATGCGCGCGCACGTCATAGGCGGGGATCTGGATCAGCCCGAGCCCCGCGAGGCAGCAGGCGATGTAGGCCTCCGCCCCGTTCACGGTCACGCGGCCGCGCACCGGCTTCTCCCGCGCGGTGCCGTTCTCGACCCACTCCCAGTTCTCGACGCGCCCGGTCGAGGGAGAGGCGTAATTCACCGCCCAGTGTCCGGCCAGCTCGTCGGGCGACTGGGGGATGCCGTGGCGGGCAAGATAGGCCGGGCTCGCCACGTTGATCAGCGGCAGGCTGCCGATCGAGCGGGCGATCAGCCCGGAATCGCTCAGCGGCCCGACCCGCAGCACACAGTCGATGCCGTCCTCGACGAGATTGACGGCACGGTCGGTGACGCCCAGTTCGATGTCGATCTGCGGATAGCGGTCGAGGAAATCCGGCAGCGCCGGCGCGATGACGAGGCGGCCGATCCGCCCGGGCACGTCGACCCGCAGCCGGCCGGTCAGCTGCGTGGCCGACTGGCGGAACAGCCCCTCGACCTCCTCGACGTCGGCGACCAGCGGCAGGCAGCGCTCATAGAACGAGACGCCGTCCTGCGTCGGGGAGACCTTGCGGGTGGTGCGGTGGAGAAGGCGGGCGCCGACCCGTGTCTCCAGCTCCAGCACCGCCGCCGATACCGAGGAGCGTGGCAGGCCGAGCGTGTCGGCGGCGCGCGTGAAGCTGGAGCATTCGACCACGCGCGCGAAGATGCGGAACAGGTCGATCCGGTCCACGGCGCTTTCAACTCCGATTGTGCGCGTATTCTGACAAATGAAGCCAGAGGCAACGTATTTTTCGCGCAACACTAAGAGATAAATTGCCATCGCGAAAGGAGCGGCGGCATCGAGCGGCCGCACTCCAAGGAGGCTGACGAAATGACCGATCATTCCATCAAGGGAAAAACCGTTCTCATCGCCGGCGGCGCCAAGAATCTCGGCGGGCTTGTCGCCCGCGATTTCGCCGCGCAGGGCGCCAAGGCCATCGTGATCCATTACAACACCGCGGCCACCAAGGCGGAAGCCGACGCCACCGTCGCCGCCGTCAAGGCCGCGGGCGCCGAGGCCGTGGCGCTGCAGGCGAACCTGATCGCCGCCGGCGCGGTGGAGAAGCTCTTCGCCGATACCGTCGCCGCCGTGGGGCGCCCGGACATCGCCATCAACACCGTCGGCAAGGTGCTGAAGAAGCCGATGGTCGAGATTTCCGAGGCCGAATATGACGAGATGACCGCGGTCAACTCGAAGGTGGCGTTCTTCTTCCTCAAGGAAGCTGGCAAGCACCTGAACGACAACGGCAAGATCGTGACGGTCGTCACCTCGCTGCTCGGTGCCTACACGCCTTTCTACGCCGCCTATGCCGGCACCAAGGCGCCGGTGGAGCACTTCACCCGCGCCGCTTCCAAGGAGTTCGGCGACCGCGGCATCTCGGTGACGGCGATCGGCCCTGGCCCGATGGACACCGGCTTCTTCTACCCGGCCGAAGGCGCGGATGCGGTCGCCTATCACAAGACCGCCGCGGCGCTGTCCAAGTACTCCAAGACCGGCCTCACCGACATCGAGGACATCGTGCCGTGGATCCGCATGCTGGCCTCCGAGGGCTGGTGGATGACCGGCCAGACCATCCTCGTGAACGGCGGCTACACCACGAAGTGAGGCCTGCGCCCCGGCAATCGCGAGACTGCCGGGGCGTTTCTCTTCGCGTCAGCATGAAGGGAGGTCGGCGTGACCAATCCGTTCCAGTCCATTCTCGACGCTCAGCGCGAACATTTCCTGACCGACGCCACCAAGGGCTACGACTGGCGCATCGATCAGCTCGACCGCATGGAGCGGATGCTTGCCGACAACAGGGAGGCGCTCTGCGCGGCGCTTCATGAGGATTTCGGAAAGCCTCCCTTCGAGCAGCTGTTCGAGATCACCGTGCCGATGGGCGTGATCCGTTATTACCGCGAGAACCTGAAGGCGCTGATGGCGCCGGAGACGGTGAAGATTCCGGACGGCCTCGAAGCGACCGGCAATCGCGGCGTCATCTACAAGGAACCCTACGGCGTCACGCTGGTGATCGGCCCCTTCAACGCGCCGATCCTCCTGCTGCTCGATCCGGCCATCGCCGCGCTCGCCGCCGGCAACACGGTGGTCCTCAAGCCCGCCAACACCACGCCCCGCACCGCGGCGCTGCTGGCCGATCTCGTGCCGCGCTATTTCGCGCCGGAGAACGTCGCCATCGTCACCGGCGGGCGCGAGCAGATATCGGCGCTGCTGGAACTGCCGTTCGACTTCATCTTCTTCACCGGCTCCTCGGCCGTGGGCAAGGTGGTGATGCGCGCCGCGGCCGAGCACCTGACGCCGGTCCTGCTGGAACTCGGCGGCCAGAATCCGACCATCGTCGATGCCACCGCCAATCTCGACGTTGCCGCCGACCGCATCGCGTGGGGGCACAACGCCATCTCCGGCCAATGGTGCATCGCGCCGGGCTATGTCTGCGTGCATGAGAGCGTCGCGGATGCCTTCATCGCCAGGCTCAAGGCCTCGATCGTGAAGATGTATGGCGAGGATCCGAGCCGGAGCCCGGATTTCGCGCGGATGATCAGCACGCATGACGCGGAGCGGGTCGCGTCCTACATCCTGCCGGAAAAGGTGGTGCATGGCGGGCGCTTCGATGTCGAGGCGCGCTATGTCGAGCCGACCGTCCTCTACCCCTCCGACTGGAACGATCCGGCGCTGCAGCAGGAGGTGTTCGGCCCCGTGCTGCCGGTGATGGCCTATGGCGACCTGACCGCGCTGCTGAAGGTGATCAAGCGCAAGCCGAAGCCGCTGGCGGCCTACATCTTCAGCAAGGACCGGCAGACCATCGACCATGTGCTCGCCAGCCTGTCCTTCGGTGGCGGCTGCGTGAACCAGACCAACCTGCATTGCTGGATCGACAGCCTGCCTTTCGGCGGGGTCGGCAACAGCGGCATGGGGAAATACTACGGCAAGGCCGGCTTCGACGCGCTCAGCAACACCAAGGCCATGCTGATCGGCAATCCGGACGTCGAGCTCGACGTGTTCCCGCCCTATGCCGGCAAGGACATCGCGAAGAACCTCAGCGTGTTTTCCTGAAGATAAGGGGTGCGGGATCATGCACATGGCGATGGTCATCGGCGGCGGGATCGTCCTGCTCGGCCTGTTTCTGCTGTTCGGCAGGCTGTGGGGCGGCGCCACGCCCGATCTGGCGCTCGCCGCCAAGGCCTTCGTCCCGGTCTGGCTGGTCATCGCGCTGGTGAACATGTGGGTCGGCGTCACGAAGGCCGGCTATTCCATGCGCGACGAACTGCCGATCCTGCTCATCGTCTTTATCGTGCCGGCCGTGCTCGCCGGCATCGCCGTCTGGCGGTTCGCCCGATAGACGGCTGCGAACGTCCCGCGCGGTGAGGGAAGCCCCATGTCCGAACAGATGACTGAACACCCGCTCCTTCGCCGGCGCGACGGCCATCATGCCCGCGTGACCTATGAGGAGCTGTTCTTCGATCTCGTCTACGTCTTCGCGGTCACCCAGCTCAGCGCCAAGCTGCTGCACGGCCTGTCGCTCACCGGCGTGATCGAGACGCTGATCCTGTGGTTCGCCGTCTGGCTCGGCTGGCAGTACACCTGCTGGGTCACCAACTGGTTCGATCCCGAAACGCCGCGCATCCGTTCCCTGATCTTCGCGGTGATGCTGGCCGGTCTCGGCATGGCGGCGGCCATTCCGGGCGCCTTCGGCGAGCGGGCGCTGGTCTTCGTGCTCGCCTATGTGGCGATCCAGGTCGGCCGCACCGCCTATATCGTCTGGGAACTGGGCGCGGATCATCCGCTCTCGGCCAATTACCGGCGCATGCTCGTCTGGCTGCTGATCGCCGCCGTCTTCTGGTTCGCGGGCGTCTTCGCCGAGGGATGGGCGCGGATCGGCCTGTGGGCCATCGCGGTGGGGTGCGAGTACATCTCGCCGATGTTCGGCTTCGCGCTGCCGGGGTTCGGCCGCTCGAAGACCAGCGACTGGACCATCGAGGGCGGACACCTCGCCGAGCGCTGCCAGCTCTTCGTCATCGTCGCGCTGGGCGAGACGCTGCTCGCCACCGGCGTGACCCTGTCCCACGCCGAGAGCTGGGACGTCACCGTCCTGTCGGCGGTGCTCGCCACCTTCTTCGGCACGCTGGCCATGTGGTGGCTGTATTTCGGCACGTCCAGCAAGGAGGCCACCGACACCATCACCCATTCCGACGATCCCGGCCGGATCGGCGCCTATTTCCACTACGTTCACGCCATTCTGGTCGCCGGCATCATCGCCACCGCCGTCGGCAACGATCTGGTGATGGCGCATCCGCACGACCCGCTGAAGCTCGCCTATGCGCTGGTTCTCTCGGCCGGGCCGGGGATCTATCTGCTCGGCAGCGCGACCTACAAGAAGGTGGTCTACGGCGTGGTACCGGTCTCCCATATCGTCGGCGCCGTGGTGCTGGCGGCCTTCATTCCGCTGGCCTACACGGTCGACCTGCTCACCATGGGCTGGCTCACCACCCTCGTCATGATGGTCGTCGGGCTCTGGGAAGGGCGCCTCAGGCGCCGTCGGCAGGAGGCCGCCCCGCGGCACGCGGCGCCCTGAAGGCCGCGCCGACGAATATGTGGGCCGGCGTCACGAAGGCCGGCTATACGGTGGCGCAGGAATTGCCGATCCTGCCCGTGGTCTTCGCCGTGCCCGCCATCCTCGTGGCGGTGCCGGCGTGGCAGGGCCGATCCGAGGCGCCGACCGGAGAGACTGACCGATGACGATCGAAGCCGCATCCCAAGCCGCGTCTCACGCCGCCGAGGCCGCCTCCCATGGCGGCTTCAATCTCGTTCCCATCGTCGTGCTGCTCGGCGCGGCGGTCATCGCGGTGCCGCTGTTCAAGCGGCTGGGCCTCGGCTCGGTGCTCGGCTATCTCGCCGCGGGCCTCGCCATCGGTCCGTTCGGCCTCGGCCTGTTCTCCGATCCGCAATCGATCCTGCATGTCGCCGAGCTCGGCGTGGTGATGTTCCTGTTCATCATCGGACTGGAGATGCAGCCCTCGCGGCTCTGGTCGATGCGCGGTGAGATCTTCGGCCTCGGGCTGCTGCAGGTCGCGGTCTGCATCGGGCTGCTGACCTGCGTCGGGCAGGCGCTCGGCTATCCCGTGCCGCAGAGCTTCGTCGCCGGCACCGGCTTCGTGCTGACCTCGACCGCCATCGTCATGCAGATGCTGGAGGAGCGCCGCGCGCTCGGCCTGCCCAAGGGCCGGCGCATCGTCGCGATCCTGCTGCTGGAAGACCTCGCCATCGTTCCCCTGCTGGCCCTCGTCGCCTTCCTCGCGCCCGGCGGCGAGGACGCGACGCTTGCCGACCGGCTGACCGGCGTCGCCATCGGGCTGGCCTCGATCACCGGCCTGGTCCTCGCCGGCCGCTATCTGCTCGATCCGCTGTTCCGCCTGCTCGGCAAGGCCAAGGCGCGCGAGGTGATGACGGCGGCGGCGCTGTTCGTCGTGCTCGGCGCGGCGCTCGCCATGCAGCTCGGCGGGCTGTCCATGGCGATGGGCGCCTTCCTCGCCGGCGTCCTGCTGTCGGAATCCACCTTCCGCCACCAGCTCGAGGCCGACGTCGAGCCGTTCCGCGGCATCCTGCTCGGCCTGTTCTTCCTCGGCGTCGGCATGTCGCTGGACCTCTCGGTGATCGCCGCCAACTGGCGGCTGATCGCGCTGGCCGTCGTCGCCTACATGGTGCTGAAGATGCTCGGCATCTACGCGGTCGCCCGCCTGTTCCGGGCCTCGTCGCGCGAGGCGGTGGAGCGCGCGGTGCTGATGGCGCAGGGCGGCGAGTTCGCCTTCGTCCTCTACGCCGCCGCCACCGCGGTCGGCATCATCGACGCCGAGGCGAACGCCATCCTGACCGCCACCATCATCGTCTCCATGGCGCTCACCCCGCTCATGATCATCCTGCATGACCGGCTGATGCCCAGGCCCGCGCCGTCCATGGAAGGCGTCGAGGCGGCGGAGAACCTCTCCGCCAGCATCCTGCTGATCGGCTTCGGCCGCTTCGGCCAGATCGTCAGCCAGCCGCTGCTGGGCAACAGCTGCTCGATCTCCATCATCGAGACCGACACGGACGCCATCCGCAACGCGCAGGATTTCGGCTTCAAGGTCTATTACGGCGACGGCGCGCGCCTCGACATTCTCCACGCGGCCGGCGCGGGGGAGGCGCGTCTCGTCGTCATCGCCGTCAACGATCGCGAGGCGAGCCTGAAGATCGCCGAGCTCATCAAGGCGGAGTTCCCGCTGGTGCCGGTGCTCGCGCGCTCCTTCGACCGCGAGCACGCGATCGAGCTCATCAATGCCGGCGTCGAGTGGCAGATCCGCGAAACCTTCGAATCCGCGCTGGCCCTCGGGGAGAAGGCGCTGGAACTCCTCAACGTCGACGAGGAGGAGCGCGAGCGCGTGGTCGAGGACATCCGCCGGCGCGACAGCGACCGGCTCGCCATCGAGATCACCGACGGCATCTATGCCGGCCGCGAGCTGATCCACGGCAACGCGCCGGTCAAGGGAACGCCGGCGGGGCCCGGAGCCGCGTCATGATCGCCCGCCGCCGCATCGAGGTCCGGGCCTCCGATGACGGGGTTTCCGCCGTCATCGGCTTCTGGAGCGAGGCCGGCACGCGCGGCCAGTGGTTCGACCAGGACCCCGCCTTCGACGCCGCGTTCCGCCAGCGCTTCCTCGACCTGCACATGGAGGTCGCGGCGCGGCGGCACGACGGCTGGGCGGAGACCGCCGAGGGCGCGCTCGCGCTGCTGGTCCTCACCGACCAGTTCCCCCGCAATGCCTTCCGCGGCACGGCGCATATGTACGCGACCGATCCGCTGGCGCGCCTCCATGCGCGGCAGGCGGTGGAGGCGGGACACATGGAGCGCGTGGAGCCGGCGCTGCGGCTGTTCTTCTGCCTGCCCTTCGCCCATTCGGAGGATATCGCCGACCAGGACATCTCGGTCGCGCTGAACGCGCGGCTCGGCCCGACCTGGCTCGAACACGCCGAAGGCCACCGCGACATCATCCGCCGCTTCGGGCGCTTCCCCCACCGCAACCCGATGCTGGGGCGCGCCACGACGCCCGAGGAGAAGCGTTTCCTCGAGACCGGCGGCTTCCGGGGCTAGCGCCCCCTCATCCTCGCGCCGCGCCGCCGGCGCGTCATCCTTCCCCCGTTCCCACTTCCCGCGCTTCCCGCGGCTGAAACTGGAAAAGGCAGCCCATGTCGGCATCGGACCTGAAAGTCGAAACCCGGATCGGTGTGAAGCGCAAGCCGCGTCGCATCCTGTCCATCGTTTCCAACACGACCCAGCTCAAGGGTTTCCCCGTCGGCTTCTTCGCCGAGGAGATGACGCGCGCCTTCCTCGCCTTCATCGAGGCGGGGCACCGGGTGGACCTCGCTTCGCCCAAAGGCGGGGAGGTGATGTTCGACACCCACAGCGACCCGCGGACCCCCGGCGGCGCCTATGCGGACGATCTGATCAGCCTCGGCTTCGCGCACCACGCGACGTTCGGTCCGATGCTCAGGAATACCCTGCCCATCAGCGCGGTGACGGTGGACGACTACGACGCGGTCTGGGTCGCGGGCGGCGGCGGCCCGCTTCTGACGTTCAAGGACGACGAGGCATTGCACGCGCTGATCGCGTCCTTCTACGAGAAGGGAAAGGTCGTCGCGCTGATCTGCCATGGCTCCGGGCTTCTGCTGTGGACCCGCCTGTCCAACGGCAAGCTGCTGGCCGAGGGCAAGAAGTGGACGGGCTTCACCGATGCCGAGGAAGAGGAGGTCAACACCGCCTTCGGCATGAAGCTGAACGAGTACACCATCGAAAGCGAGGCTGCCGGCATCGAGGGCACCACCTTCCTCTGCCGGGAGGCGAACGCGCCTTTCGCCATCCGTGACGGCCGCCTGATCACCGGCCAGCAGCAGTACAGCAGCGCGATCACCGCGGAACTGGTGCTGGAAGCTCTCGACGAGTAGCGGGCGCGCCGGCCGCGTGCCATATCGCCGGCGGTGGCCTGTCGCTCAGGCCGCTTTCCCGTCTTTCGGCGTTGTCCGATACTGACGGGGGACGATCGGTGGCGCGTCGCGGGTAAGGTCATGGATATCGATCTGGCGTTCCGACTGGTGCTGGCGCTCGCCATCGGCGTCGTCGTCGGCGTCGAGCGCGGCTGGCGCGAGCGGACCGCCGCGCCGGGCAGCCGCACGGCGGGCGTGCGCACCTATGCGCTTGCCGGCCTGCTCGGGGGCGTTTTCGCGGCGCTGGCGCTCGCCTTGCAGACGCCGCTGCTGGTCGGCGTCGGCTTCGTCGGCTTCATCGTCGTCTTCGCCTGGTTCAAGCGTGCCGAGGCCCGCGAGGACGAGGACTACAGCGTCACCGGCACGGTCGCCGCCATGCTGGTGTTCGCCCTCGGCGCGCTGGCGGTGGCGGGGGACCGGCAGCTGGCCGGCGCGGGCGGCATTGTGGTCGCCGTCGTTCTGGCCAGCCGCGACTACGCCCACAAGCTCCTTGAGCGCATCACCTGGGTCGAGCTGCGCTCGGCGCTGCTGCTGCTGGGCATGAGCGGGGTGGTGCTGCCGCTGCTGCCGGACGAGGCCATGGGGCCCTATGACAGCATCAATCCGCGCAGCATCTGGCTGTTCAGCGTCTTCGTCGCCACCCTGTCCTATGCCGGCTATGTCGCCATGCGCCTGCTGGGGCCGGCGCGCGGCCTGCTCGTCACCGGCGTGACCGGTGGCCTCGTCTCCTCGACCGCCATCACCACCGCCTTCGCCCGCCGCGCCGCGCAGGGCGAGCCGGATGCGGCGCTGGCCGCCGGCGCCGCTGCCGCCGGTGCGACCTCGCTGCTGCGGGTTCTCGTGGTGGTCCTGGCCGTCAAGCCGGCGCTCGGCGTCGCGGTTGCGGCGCCGATCGTCGCCGCCGCCGCCGTCTTTCTGGTGACGGCCTGGCTGATGGCACGCCGCTTCGAGCAGTCGGCGGGCGAGACCGTTCTGGGCAATCCCTTCGAACTCGTCCCCGTCGTCGGCTTCGCGCTGCTGCTGATGCTGGTCGGCCTGCTGGCCGGCTGGATGACCGCGCGCTTCGGCAGCGCCGGCCTGTCCTGGCTGGCGCTGATCTCCGGTCTGGTCGATGTCGATGCGGTGGTGCTGTCCAGCGCCCGGCTGGCCGGAGAGGGCGTCGAGATGGCGGCCGCCGCCCGGGCGGTGCTGCTGGCGCTGCTGTCCAACGCGCTGGCCCGCGCGGCCTATGCCGTCGGTCTCGGCAGCCGGGGATACGCGACGCGGCTGGGGGGCGTGACGCTGGGAGCCTGCGCGGCCGGCGCGGCGGCGATGGTCTTCGTCTGAGCCGCGCCGCCGCGCTTTTCCGTCCTACGCAATCACCGGTTCCCGCTTGCGGCCGATGGATCGTCCCGCCTCCGGCGGAACGTCCAGCCGGGCATGCGCATCCACGATCGGCCGCAGCCGTGCGAGCACGGTGCCCGGCGCCGGCGCGGCGCGGCCGGCCTTCGTGTCCACATGCAGCAGCATCTGCTCGGCGGTCGCCACTTCGCGCGCCGGGGCGCCGGCGAAGAGCCGGTGGAACACATGGATGCGCTTCTCGTCGGCGGCGACGATCTGGCAGGTCGAGCGCAGTTCCTCGCCGAGCTTGGCTTCGTCGAGGTGCCGGATATGCGTTTCCACCGTGTAGTAGCTGTGCCCGGCCTCGACATAGGCGAGGTCGACGCCGATGAGCCGCAGCAGCGCATCCGTGGTGTCGCCGAACACCTGGAGATAACGGTGCTCGGTCATGTGCCCGTTATAGTCGATCCAGGCCGGCGACACGCGCGTCTCGACCAGCGCGAGCGGCGCGGAGAGGTCGGGGGTCTCCGGGGGAGACGCCTGCGCCAGCAGCCGCTGCTCGAAGTCGGCGAGCAGCTTGCCCGCTCCCCAGCCTTCGCCGCCGCGCCCGGCCTTCAGCGCCTGCACGATGCCGACGAGGTTCTCGTCGCGGATGCGCTCCAACTCGCGGATGGAGAGCCCCGCCGCCTGCGCGTCCGACTGCGCGCCGATCTTCTCCACCAGCGCATCGTCGAGGTCGACCACGTCGGTCAGCTTGGTCCACGGCCATTTGAGGCACGGTCCGAACTGGGCGAGGAAATGGCGCATGCCGGCCTCGCCGCCGGCGATGCGGTAGGTCTGGAACAGGCCCATCTGCGCCCAACGCAGGCCGAAGGAATAGCGGATCACGTCGTCGAGCGTCTCGACGTCGCAGATGTCGTCCTTGATCAGCCACAGCGCCTCGCGCCACAGCGCCTCCAGCAGCCGGTCGCCGACGAAGGCCTCGATCTCGCGGGCGATGACGACGCCCTTCATGCCGATGGCATCGAGCACCGCTTTCGCCCGCTCGATGGTGGCGGGCGCCGTCGCCGTGCCGCCGACGATCTCGACCAGCGGCAGCAGGTAGACCGGGTTGTAGGGATGGGCGACGAACAGCCGCTCGGGATGGGTCAGTTCCGCCTGGAGATCGGACGGCAGCAGTCCCGAGGTGGAGGAGCCGATCAGCGCGTCGGCCGGCGCGGCGGCATCGATCTCGCCGAGCACGCGGCGCTTGAGGTCGAGCCGCTCGGGCACGCTCTCCTGTATCCACTCGGCATCCGTCACCGCCTCGCGGAGGCTGGCGCAGAAGGTGAGCCGGCCGCGCGGCAGCAGCGGGGCGTTGGTCAGCAGCCCGTAGGCGCGCTCGGCATTTGCAAGCACTTCGCCGACGATGCGCTGCGCTTCCGGGTGCGGGTCGAACACCTTCACGTCGATGCCGGCGAGCAGGAAGCGGGCGATCCAGCCGCCGCCGATGACGCCGCCGCCGATGCAGGCGGCGCGGGAGAGGGGGGCAAGGCTCGTCATGGGTCCGGCTCCTCAGCGCTTCACCAGCTTCAGCTTCTCGCGGACCTCGGCCGGGCCGATGATGCGCGCGCCCATATTCGTCACCACGGTCGCCGCCTTCTCGACAAGCTGCGCGTTGGTCGCGAGCTGGCCCTTGCCGGCATAGAGGTTGTCCTCCAGCCCGACGCGCACATTGCCGCCGGCCAGCACCGCCGCCGCGGGATAGGCCAGCGCGTTGCGGCCGATGGAGAAGGCGGAGAAGGTCCAGCCCGCCGGCACGTTGTTCACCATCGCCAGATACGTATTCAGGTCGTCCGGCGCGCCCCACGGAATGCCCATGCAGAGCTGGATCAGCACCGGATCCTCGATCAGCCCTTCCTCGGCCAGCTGCCTGGCGAACCAGAGGTGCCCGGTGTCGAACGCCTCGATCTCCGGCCGCACCCCCAGCGCCGTCATTTGCCGCGCCATCTCGCGCAGCATGGAGGGGGTGTTGGTCATGACATAGTCGCCGAGGCTGAAGTTCATCGTGCCGCAGTCGAGCGTGCAGATCTCCGGCAGGCAGGCGGCGACATGGGCGACGCGTTCGGTGGCGCCGGCCATGTCGGTGCCGGCCGCGTTGACCGGGAAGGGCGCCTCGACGCTGCCGAAGACGAGGTCGCCGCCCATCCCGGCGGTGAGGTTCAGCACCACGTCGATCTCGGCGGCGCGGATGCGGTCGGTCACCTCGCGGTAGAGATCGAGCCGGCGCGAGGCGGCGCCGGTCTCGGGATCGCGCACATGGCAATGCACCACCGCGGCCCCCGCCTTCGCCGCGTCGATGGCGCTCTCGGCGATCTGCTTCGGCGTCACCGGCACGTGCGGCGAGCGTCCCGTCGTGTCGCCGGCGCCGGTCACGGCGCAGGTGATGAAGACATCGCGATTCATCGACAAGGGCATGGAGGCCTCCTAGCTGGACGGCAGGAGCTTGACGTGAACGCGCGGTCGTGACGCAACTATTTGCGTAACCCATTTCGCATTCTACGAAGCGATCGGTGCGCGATGATCTTCGCCCATTCGGACGAGCCGCTGGACGTCACCCTGCTGCTGTTCTCCGGCCTGTCGCTGCTGTCGCTGGCGGCGACGCTCGATCCGCTGCGCGGTGCCAACCGGGTGCTCGGGCGCGCCGCCTATCGCTGGAAGCTCACTTCCATCGACGGGCAGATGCCGGTGGCGAGCTGCGGCCTGCCCATTCCGGTCGACGGCGCCTTCGACGCCGCCGCACCGCAGGACGCGCTGATCGTCATCGCCGCCTTCGACGCGCTGCGCCACGCGACGCCCGGCATCCTCAAGGCACTGCGGGCCGGCGCCAAGCGCTCGGCGGTCGTCGGCGGCATCGAGTCCGGGTCCTGGCTCATGGGCTTCGCCGGGCTGCTCGACGGGCGCCGCGCCACCACGCACTGGGAGGATCTGGAGGATTTCGCCGCCCGCTTCCCGCATGCGGACGTGCAGCCGGACCGCTTCGTGGTCGACGAGCCGGTGTTCACCACCGGCGGGGCGACGCCGGCGCTCGACTGCATGCTGTCGCTGATCCGCTCGCGCAACGGCTATTCCGCCGCGCTCGACGTCGCCAGCCTCTATATCTACGAGGAGGTCCGCACCGGCTCGGACGTGCAGCCCATCGTCTCGCTCGGGCGCATCCGCCAGCATGAGCCGCGCGTCGCCGAGGCGATCCGCATCATGGAGACGCATATCGACCAGCCGCTGACGATCGCCGCGATCGCGCGCCGGGTGGGCGTGTCGACGCGCGGGCTGGAGACGCTGTTCCTGCGCACGGTCGACGTGTCGCCCGGCGCCTATTACGTCGCGCTGCGGCTCAACGCGGCGCGGCGTCTGGTGCTGGACACCAATCTGCCCATCGCCGACATCGCCGAGCGAACGGGCTTCTCCGCCATCGCCTCGCTGTCGCGGGCCTATCGGCGCCAGTTCGGCATGCCGCCCTCGGCGGCGCGCCGCGGGCGGAGGTGAGAGTCCGGCTCTGATGGCCGTTGAGATCGGCGCTTCCCGTCCTTCCGTCATCCCCGGGCCTGTCCCGGGGATTCACGACGTGCCGGGTGCCGGGCCATACCGAAGACGTGGATGGCCGGGCCAGGCCCGGCCATGACGAACTTCCAGGCCCGCAGTCCGCGCTACAGCCCCAGCCCGCTCTTCGCGGCGGCGAGGCCCGGCTTGCCGTCGAAGGTGGTCACGCCGTCCAGCCATTTCTCGACCGCCGCCGGGTTCTCCTTCATCCACGCCTTCGCCGCCGCCTCGGGCTGCATGCCCTTGTCGAGGATGTCGCTCATCAGGCGGTCCTCGGTGGCCACGTCGAAGGTCAGGTTGGTGAGCAGCCGGCCGACATTCGGGCATTCCTTGGTGTAGCCCGGCCGCACCAGCGTGACGACGCTGGCGCCGCCGTCATTGGGCCCGAACACGTCGTTGCCGTCCTTCAGATAGGCCATTGGCACGTTGACGTTCATCGGGTGCGGCTGCCAGCCGAAGAAGACCACCGGCTCGTTCTGGCGGATCTTCTGCGAGACCTGCGCCAGCATGGCCTGCTCGCTCGACTCGACGAGCGTGAAGCCGCCGAGGCCGAAGGTGTTGTCGGCGATCATCTTGGAGATGGTGCTGTTGGCGCTGCTGCCGGCTTCGATGCCGTAGAGCTTGCCGCCGAGCTGGTCCTTGAACTTGGCGATGTCGGCATAGGTCTTCAGGCCGGCATCGTAGGCGGCCTTGGAGGTGGCGAAGCCGATGCGGGCATCCTTGAGGTTGGTGGCGACGACCTCGACCTTGCCGGCCTTGACCAGCGGCACCTGCGTCGGTTCCTGCAACGGCATCCAGTTGCCGAGGAAGATGTCGCGGTCGCCGTTCTCGAGCGCCTTGAAGGTGATGGCGACCGAGAGGATGGCGACGTCCGGCTTGTAGCCCAGGCTGGTGAGGAGCTGGCTGGCCATCGCCGTCGTGGCGGTGATGTCCGTCCAGCCGACGTCCGAGAAGCGCGGCTTGGCGCAGGAGGCCGGGTCCTTGGCGAAGGCCGCCGACGACAGGAGCGTCGCGGAGAGCGTGAGGCAGGCAACGAGACTACGCGAAATCATTGCTGTTCCCTCGTGTTGGCGATCATGCCGCTCATGTCGGCACCGCACCGAGAGCCTATTCCCCGCGCGACGTGCTGCTTGATCGAATTCGAAGCTGTGATGACAGAATACGTAGCGGCGGTAGCGAGGTGGCGCGCGCCGTGCCGGGCCGCCGCCTTTGTCATATCGCACGCCCGGCGTTCACCCCCGCCCCGCCATGCACCCGGCGGGAGGAAGGGGGAAGAAAGCCGCCCGCGGCGCGGCGGCGGGTCCCTGAAATCCAGCGCCGGGGCCAAAGGCAGGATGGCACCGAAGGAAACGGAGCGGCGCGCCGTCCGCCCGGCTCCGTTCCATGCGCATGCCGTGCCTGCGCGACGCGCATGGAATATCTCGCGTGCGATAGTATAAAAGAATTCCAATCTGGAGTTCCGAGGCGCAGGGATTCGTGCCGTGACACTCAAATCCGTGCTTGCCGCTATCATCGTCGTGGGCGCCGTCGTTCTGGCGGGCTTTGGATACTACGCTTACTACCCGTCATTACCTAACGTAAGCGCGGCCGAGCGGCCGACATTTGACGCGGCCACGGTCGAGAAGGGGCGGATTCTCGCGGCGGCCGGCTACTGCGCGACCTGCCACACGGCGCAGGGCGGCCAGCCTTATGCCGGCAACTACGCCATCGAGACCGCCTTTGGCACCATCTACGCCTCCAACATCACGCCGGACCCGGAAACGGGCATCGGCGGATGGTCGCCGGCCGCCTTCCGCCGCGCCATGCAGCAGGGCGTGAACCGCGAGGGTGCGCATCTCTTCCCGGCCTTCCCCTTCGATCATTTCACCAAGATGAGCGATGAGGACGTCGACGCGATCTATGCCTATCTGATGGCGAAGGTCGCGCCGGTGAGCGAGCGCACGAAGGAGAACGCGCTGCCCTTCCCGCTGAACCAGCGGATCCTGCAGGCCGGCTGGAAGCTGCTCTTCGTGAACTTCGGGCGCTACCAGCCCGATCCTTCGAAGTCCGACGAGTGGAACCGCGGCGCCTATCTGGTCGAGGGCGTGACCCATTGCGGCGCCTGCCACACGCCGCGCAACGTGCTTGGCGCGGAAGAGAAGGGCCAGCCCTTCGCCGGCGCGGCCATCGACCGCTGGATCGCCCCGGCGCTGACGGCGGCCAACCCGTCCGCCGTGCCGTGGACGGCGTCCGAATTCGCCCGCTATCTGGAAACGGGGGCGGGCATCTATCACGGCATCGCCGCCGGCCCGATGGGTCCGGTCGTGCATGCCGGCCTGCGCGAGCTGCCGGCCAGCGACCTCGCGGCTATCGGCCTCTATCTCGGCGACAAGGTCGGCGCGCCCGATACCGGTCCGGCGGAAAATCCCGCCGTCGTGGCCAGCCTGAAGGCCGGGCGCCCCGATCCGACCTACCGCAAGGATCTCGGCGAGCGGCTTTACGCGACGGCCTGCGCGGCCTGCCACTACAACGCCTCGCAGATCGTCGAGGGACGGCCGGAGCTGGCGATCAACTCCTCCACCCGGCTCGCCGATCCGACGAACCTGATCCACGTCATTCTCGACGGTGTGGACGCGAAGGACGGCACCGGCGGCGTGGTGATGCCGGCCTTCCGCCACGCGCTTTCCGATACCGATATCGCCGCCATCGCCGCCTATCTGCGCGAGAAGCGCGCCAATCTCGCGCCCTGGCCGGACCTTCCGGCCCAGGTCGCGCGAATCCGGGCCGAGGGTGCGGGGCACTGATGAGGAAATCAGCATGATCGAGTTCACGATCAACGGCCGCGCCGTCAGCGTCGATGTCGAGCCCGACACGCCGCTGCTCTGGGTCATCCGCGACGAGATCGCGCTGACCGGCACGAAGTATGGCTGCGGCATCGGCCTTTGCGGAGCCTGCACCGTCCATGTCGGCGGCCGGGCGACCCGCTCCTGCATCACCCCGGTGAGCGATGTCGCCGGGGTGGAGATCACCACCATCGAGGGGCTGGACCCGAAGGGCGAGCATCCGGTCCAGCAGGCATGGCGGCATCTGCGCGTGCCGCAATGCGGCTACTGCCAGTCCGGCCAGATCATGCAGGCCGCCGCCTTCCTGAAGGACATTCCCAATCCCACCGACGACGACATCGACGCGGTGATGACCGGCAATCTCTGCCGCTGCATGACCTATAACCGCATCCGCGCCGCCGTGCGCGAGGCCGCCGCCACGCTGCGGGGGGAGGCGACCAATGGCTGACGAATCCGCCTTCCGCACGCGCTTCCGCGGCGCCCGCAGCGGCGAGGGCCTGAGCCGTCGCGGCTTCCTCGTCACCATGTGCGCCGCCGGCGCCGTCTTCGGCTTCCCGCGCGCCGGCTTCGCGGCGATGGACCCGGCCGTGCCGGACGGGGTGCCCGTCGAGGCGGTGGGCGCGCGCTACGAGCCGGCGATCTGGTACTGGATCGACCAGCGCGGCAAGGTGAACGTCAACATCATCCGCGCCGAGATGGGCCAGCATGTCGGCACCGCCATCGCCCGCATCCTCGCCGACGAGCTCGGCGCGAAATGGGACGATGTGAGCATCGAGCACGTCGATTCCGCCGCCAAATGGGGCCTCATGGTCACCGGCGGCAGCTGGTCGGTCTGGCAGAGCTGGCCGGTCTATCGTCAGGCGGGCGCGGCGGGTCGCGTCGCGCTGGCGCAGAAGGCGGCGGAGCTGTGGGGCGTGGACGCCGCGAGCCTCACCGTCGCGGACGGCGTCGTCACCGGCGCGGGGCGTTCCGCGAGCTTCGGCGAGCTGGTGGCGCAGGGCATCACCCGCAGCTTCACCGAGGCGGAGCTGAAGGCGCTGCCCCTGAAGCCCCATTCCGAGCTGACGCTGGTCGGTAAGGACGTGACGGCGCTCGATATCGCCGGCAAGACGACCGGGCAGGCGATCTTCGGCATCGACGCCAGGGTCGAGGGCATGGTGCACGGCGCGCCGCTCCTGCCGCCGACCCGCTACGGCTCGGAAATCATCCGCATCGACGACAGCGCGGCCAAGGCGGTGAAGGGCTATCGGCAGACGCTCAAGCTCGACGATCCCTCCGGCACGGTGCCCGGCTGGGCGATGGTCATCGCCGACAGCTACTGGGCCGCCCACAAGGCGGCGCGTCTCGTCAAGGTCGAGTGGAAGGCGAGCGATGCCGCCAGGGTCGGCGAGGCCGACATCCAGGCGCGCAGCCGGGAGCTGATCGCCGATGCGAGCAAGGGCGCGCTGCTCGATACGGGCGACACCGACGTCGATCCCGTCTTCGCCAGGGCGGCCGATACGCTGGAGGCGGAGTACACGACTGCTACCGTGTTGCACTTCCAGCTCGAACCCGTGAACGCGCTCGCTTTCCGCAATGCCGAGGGGGTGTGGGAGCTACACACTGGCAACCAGTGGCAATCCCTAGCCCTCCCCTGGCTCCAGAAGGCGCTTGGCGTCGATGAGAACGGCGTCGTGATGTGCAGCTATATGCTCGGCGGCGGCTTCGGGCGGCGTCTCAACGGCGACTACGCCGTGCCGGCGGCGCTCGCCTCGAAGGCATTGGGCGGGATTCCGGTGAAGGTCGTCGCCACGCGGCCGGACGATGCGAAATTCGACAGCCCCCGCTCGCCCTCCGTGCAGCGGCTACGCATGGCCTTCGATACCGGCAAGAACGTCATCGCCATGGATACGGCGGTCGCATCGGGCTGGCCGACCAAGGTCATGCTACCGGCCTTCATGCCCAAAGGCGTGAACGGCGAGCCCTACGATCCCTTCGCCAGCGACGGTGCCGACCATTGGTATTCGGTCGGCGCGCAGCGGGCGCGCGCCATCTCCAACGATCTGGCGGAGAGCACCTTCCGCCCCGGCTGGCTGCGCTCGGTGTCGCCGGGCTGGATCAACTGGGCGGTCGAAAGCTTCATGCACGAGGCCGCGGTGAAGGTCGGGCAGGATCCGGTCCGGTTCCGCCTCGACCATCTGAAGGCCGAGGGACGCAACGCCGGCACGGCGCCGGATTCGGTCGGCGGCGCCTCGCGCCAGGCGCATGTGCTCTCGCGCGTGGCGGAGCTGTCTGGTTACGGCAAGGCCACGCTGCCCGCCGACACCGCCATCGGCATAGCGACGACCTATGGGCAGGCGCGTACCATGCCAACCTGGGTCGGCGGCGCGGCGCAGGTGCACGTGAACCGGCAGACCGGCTTCGTCGACGTGCAGAAGATCTGGCTCGTGGTCGACTGCGGGACGGTAGTCGATCCCGATGGCGCTCATGCGCAGTGCGAGGGTGCGGCGCTCTGGGGGCTCTCCATGGCGCTGTTCGAGGGCACCGAGTTCGAGAACGGTCTGGTACGCGACCGCAACCTCGACAGCTATACGCCGCTGCGCATGATCGACACGCCGGAAGTCGTGGTCGAGTTCGTCGAGAGCGCCGAGGTGCCGGTGGGGCTGGGCGAGCCGGGTACCACCGTGGTGGCGCCGGCCATCGGCAACGCGATCTTCGAGGCGGTCGGGGTGCGCCTGCGCCATCTGCCGATCACGCCGGAAGCTGTGCTGGCGGCGCTGAAGGCCGGCTGACGTGGCTCTCAGAGGCGCCAGCCGCGGCTCTTGCCGACGGCGGCTGCGAAGCGCGCATGGTCGTCCGGTGAGACGGAGCGATCCGGCTCGAAGCACCGAACTTCCCCGCGCGCACGGGTGACGTCCGCTCCGCACAGCTCGGCGAGACCGAGCGACGTCATCTCGTGCAGTCCGGGTACGAGCACGGAGCGCCCGCTTGCCGCTGCGAGGAAGCTGACGAAATAGGCGCTCTGCGACAGGCCACCGTCGATGGAGATGGTCGCGATCGTTCCGACTTCTGTCGCTGCCGCCTCGATCAGTCCCACCGTCAGCATGGCAATGCCTTCCAGAGCGGCGCGTATCATGTCGCGACGGTCGGTCGCCGCCTGCATGCCGATAAACAGCGGCGCCGCCGAGCGGTCCCAGTAGGGAGCGGCCAGCCCGGACAGTGCCGGCACGAAGACAAGCCCGCGGCTCAGCGCGGAAGGCCCCTCGAAACCGTCGAGCTCGTGCGTTTCCGCGTAAAGCCCGATCTGCCGCAGCCATTCGAGTGCCGCACCGGCATCGTAGACGCCGCCTTCGAGGGCAAATACCGTCTCTGCATCCCGCCGGCGCCAGGCGACCGTCGGCAGCAAGCCGGAGCCAAGGGGGCGGCCAGTGCCGGTGACGGCGAGGAGGAAGGCGCCGGTGCCGAAAGTGATCTTGGTGTCGCCCGGCGCTCGGCAGCCATGGCCGTAGAGCGCCGCCTGCTGGTCGACGATGGAGACCTTCACCGGCACGCCGTCTATGGCGCCGAAGCCGGCATTGACGGGACGGATCGGCGGCAGCGCCTCCATGGGTACGCCGTGGAGAGCACAGAGTTCTCCGCTCCATGTCAGCGTTGCGAAGTCGAGTAATCCGGTGCGGGACGCTGTCGCGATGTCGGTGGCAAAGGTGTTGCACAGCCGGTCGAGGAAGAAGGCGTCGGTGGTGCCGAGCCGCAGCCGTCCGGCCGCCCGCGCCGCCGCCACGGCGGGGACGTTTTGCAGCAGCCATGCGAGTTTGCTGGCGGAAAAATAGGGATCGAGCGGCAGGCCGCTGATGGCCTGCGAGCGGGCCTGCGCCTCCGATCCGAGCGCCACCAGCATGGTAGCAGTACGGGCATCCTGCCAGACGATGACCGGGGAGAGGGGCACGCCGGTTTCCGCATCCCAGGCGAGGCAGCTTTCGCCCTGATTGGCGATAGCGATGGCGTCGACCGGCCCGGCAGCCGCCAGCACCGTGCGGATGTTGGCGAGCAGTTCCTCGGGATCGTGCTCGACGCGGCCCGGCGCGGGAAAATGCTGCGCGTGGCGGAGGCTGGCGACGAGCTGCGCCTCACCCCCGCTCTCGACGACGAGGCAGCGGGTCGAGGTCGTTCCCTGATCGATGGCCGCGACGCGCATCATGCGGTTTCCCGGAAGCGGAAATGGACCGTGCCGGCCTCGACGGCAGCCGGCGGGAGCGGAACGAGAATGCGCCGTTCCGGCATCCATGTGCGCTCGGCCGCCCAGACCTCCCGCCCGTCGAGTTCGAGCGAGAGGCGCCCGCGCGCGCGCCGCAGCATGCGGAGCTGGAAGTCGCGGAAAGCCGGCGTTGCGTTGGCGTCGCGGCGCAGCAGGCTGGGCACCACGAGCTTCACGGGCGCATCGAAGGTCACGGGTATCGGCGCGCCGGCATCCGCGTCGCGCGCGAGGTCCTCCGCGATGGCCCGGCCCACCGCGCGGCCCTCGCGGAACGCCCATCCCCCGGTCTCGACGGCGCGCAGCAGGTTGCCGCTGGCGAAAATCCTCGGGTCGAGGCTGCGTCCGTCCTGATCGATGGCAGGTCCGGTACTGCCCGCGTCGACGCCGATGTCGGACTGGCGGAACAGTGCCGATTCCGGCATGAAGCGGCCGGTGAGCAGCACGCCGTCGCAGGCGATGTCCTGAACCGTGCCGTCCCGCAGCCGCAGCGTGACATTCTCCACCCGCGAGGTGCCGCGAATGTCCACCAGCTCGGCGCCGCGATGGAAGGGAATGCCCGCCAGCGCCGGGAACCAGGAGAACGGCTGGCCGGCGAGCGGGTGCGGGCCGGGCTCCACCATCGCGACGGGCCGCGCGCCATGGGTCAGGCAGGTGAGGATGGCGGAGAGGCTCACCAGCTCCGAACCGACGATCACCGGCCGACGGAAGGGCATCAGCCCATGAAAGGCGACGTAGGATTGCAGCGTGCCGGTGGTGACGATGCCGATCGGGCGGTCGCCCGAGATCAGCCGCGCCGAACGCGGCGTTTCGCGGGCGCCGGTCGCGATCAGGATCCGGCGCGCCGAAAGCGTCTCGATCCCGCGCGGGGAGGTGACGTCGAGCCGCCCGTCTTCGTGCCGCCCGTCTTCGAACCGCACCACCGAATGGCGGGTGCGCACGTCGACCCCCGCGCGCGCGGCCTCCGCTTCGAGGCGGCGGCCATAGGCGGCGCCGAGATAGACGCGGCCGAACTCGCGCATGCCGAAGGGCGAGTGGGCGCAATGGCGCGTCGCGCCGCCCAGCTCCGGCTCGCGGTCCAGCAGGACCACATGCCCGACGCCGCGCGCGCGCAGCTCGATGGCGGCGGCGACGCCCGACGGGCCGCCGCCGACGATGATGACATCCGCCATCGCGTCGCTCATGCCTCGTCCCCGTCATCGGCGGCGAGCGGCGTCGACAGGCGGCCCCGGGTCATCTCGGCGAGGCGCGCATTGCAGTAGAAGCCCTGGCAACGGCCCATGCCGGCGCGGGTGCGCCGCCGCAGCCCGCCGAAATCGCCCGGCGGCACGGCGCTCTCGAAGGCGGCCTCGATCTCGCGCTTGGTCACCAGCTCGCAATGGCAGACGATCTCGCCATGCTCCGGCCGCTGCCAGTCGCGCTCCCGCGTCTCGGCGAGATTGGGCAGCGTGACCTCCGGTGCGGGGCCGGGCGCGGTGAATGCGTGGCCGAAGCCGGCATGCAGCCGCTCGGCGTGCTGCGCCAGCCCGAGCGCGGCGGAAAGGCCCGTCGAGCGGATGCCGCCGAGCGTGATGGCGCGCCGCGCCGGCCGCGAGAAGACGCGATAGGCCTTGCTCTCCGTCGCCGGCCGCAGCCCCGCATAGACGGCGGTCACCGGCATGCCCGCCAGCGCCGGCACGATCTCCGCGCCGCGCTTCAGCAGGGCCTCCAGCTCCGAGGTCTCCACCGTGGTGCGGGTGCGGTCCTGCTGCTCCTCCGCGGTGGGGCCCACCAGCACATTGCCGAAGGCGGTCGGGCAGACGACGACGCCCTTGGTGATCTCGGTCGGCACCGGCAGGACGATGCGCGGGACGTGAGCGAAGGCAGCCTTGTCGAGCACGACGAACTGGCCCTTGCGCGGCCGGATCTCGAACTCCGGCGCGAAGCCGAGGCGCTGGTCGACGACATCGCCATACAAGCCGGCGGCGTTGACGACGGCGTGCGCGCGCACCTCGCCGGCCGTGGTCGCCAGCGTCCACTCGCCGTCGAAGGTGCCGGCGAGGATTTCCGCCTCGCGCAGCAGCCTGGCGCCCAGCGCCACGGCCTGGGTGAGATAGGCGAGCGGTGCCGACCAGGGGTCGATGACATGCTCGCCGGCCACCTCGATGGCCGCCACCAGCCGCTCCGACAGGCCCGGCATGGTGGCGCGCGCCTGCGCGCCGGAGAGCGCGCGCAGCTCCGCGATGCCGTTCTCCCGGCCCTGCGCCAGTATCGCGTCGAGCTTGCGGGCCTCCGCCTCGTTCCACGCGCAGACCAGCGCGCCGGTCGTCACCAGCGGCAGGCTCAGGCTGTCGCGGATGGCGAGATATTCCGCGCGCCCGGCCTTGATGAGCTCAAGCTCCAGGCTGCCCTGCGGCGCGTCGAAGCCGGTGTGCAGGATGGCGCTGTTCGCCTTGGAGGCGCCCGAGAGGATATCGCTGCCCTTCTCGATCACGATCACCTTCGCGCCCGCCAGCGCGAAGCGGCGCGCGACCGCGCAGCCGACCACTCCGGCGCCGATGACGGCGATGTCGAAGGTCTCGTCGAGGGATGGGGCGTGTGTGCGGAGCATGGCGCTCCCTTCCTGTCGGCACCACGCGACCGGCAGCCGGTCGCGTCACATCATGCGTGCCCGGCACGCTGCCGGGCCGTCGGCGGTCCCGCCCGGAGGCGAGACCGCCATCGTCGGTTGCGGCTCAGCGATAGGGGTAGCCGGCCTTCTCCATTGTCTCGGCGTACTTCTTGAACGCGGCGACGACCTTGCCCGCGCGCGGGCTGGAGGAGGCGACCTCGTCCCAGAAGCCCTTCGAGTCGTTGACGACCTGGGCCCATTCGGCCGGCGGCAGCGAGGTGAGCTCCATCTTCTGGCCCTCCACGCGCAGCTTGGCCTCGCCGCCCCAGTACCAGACGTCGCGATAGTAGTGCGACTGGTCGATGGTGATGAGGAACAGCTCCTTCAGGTGCGGCGGCACCTTCTTCCAGCTCTCGGAATTGGCGAAATAGCTGCCGAACCAGGCGCCGGTGACGGAGTTGGCGAGCGCGTAGTTGCACACATCCGCCCAGCCGACCTCATAGGCCTCGGTGAAGCCGCACCAGGCCACGCCGTCGAGTTCGCCGGTCTGCAGGGCCACTTCGACGTTGTCCCACGGGATCGTCACCGGCACGAGGCCGTATTTCGACAGGAACTTGCCGGCCGTCGGCACGCCGAAGACGCGCAGGCCGTTCATGTCGGCGAGGCTCTTGATCGGCTTGTTGACGGTGAAGATGTGCAGGGGATCCCAGGCGCCGGTGGACAGCCAGGTGACGTTGGGCACCTCGGCATAGGCCTCTTCCCAGATCTCCTTCAGCCCGTAGTAGCGGAACAGCGCCGGCACATCGAGGCTGTAGCGGGTGGCGAAAGGGAAGTAGCCGCCGAACACGGCGATATCGACCGGCGAGGCCATGGTCGCCTCGTCCGACTGCACCGCGTCGAGCGTGCCGGACTGCAGCGCGCGGAACAGGTCCGAGGTCGGCACGAGCTGGTCGGCGTAATAGAGCTCGATCACCATCTCGCCATTCGCCGCCGCGTTGAAGGCGTCGATCTGCGGCTTGATCACGTGGGCGCCGAGCGGCGCGCCGGAATAGGTCTGCAGGCGCCACTTGATCGGCCCGGTCTGGGCGATGACGGCGGGAGCGGCGAGCGTCGTGCTGGCCAGCGCGGCGCCGGTGCCGAGCGCCGCCTTGCCGAGGAAGTTGCGGCGGCTGGCGAGGATCTGGTCGGCGGCGGGATCCGGCTTCTTCACGCCGGCCTTCTTGCTGTCGTCGGTCATGCGTTGCTCCTCTGGTTCTTGGGAAGTCGTCTTCTTGGGAAGTCGTCGGCAACGGGGAGGCTCAGCCCTTGACCTTCATGTGCTCGGGCAGCCAGAGCGCGATCTGCGGGAAGACCATCAGGATGATGATGGTGAGCAGCATGATCGCGGCGAAGGGCCAGATCGACCGGTAGATGTCGATCAGCGAGATCTCCTTCGGCGCCAGCGAGCGCATGAGGAACAGGTTGTAGCCGAAGGGCGGGGTTATGTAGGCGATCTGGCAGGTGATCGTGTAGAGGATGCCGTACCAGATGAGCTGGTTGTCGAAGCCGAGGTCGAGCGCCTTCACCAGCGGGATGTAGAGTGGGGCGACGATGACCAGCATCGCCGTGTCGTCGAGGAACATGCCCATCACGATGAAGCTGAGCTGCATCATGATGATGATGGTCCAGGGATTGAGGTCCCACTGCTTGACGAACAGGAACTCGATCGCCTTCACCGCGCCGAGGCCGTCGAACACCGTGCCGAAGGCGAGGGCGGCGAGGATCAGCCACATGAACATGCAGGACACGTTCAGCGTCTTCAGCGAGGTGTCGCGGATCACCCGCCAGTTGAAGTGTCCCTTGTAGATGGCCGCCAGCGTCGCCGCCGTGGCGCCGACCGCCGAGCTTTCGACGAGGCTGGTGACGCCGAACACGAACAGCCCGGTCATGAAGAAGAAGATGGCGAAGGGAATGACGCCCGCCCGCGCCAGCGCCAGCTTCTCGCGAAGCGGCATGTTCAGCTCCTCGTCGGTGAGCTGGGGCGCCAGCTTCGAGTTCAGCTTCACCCTGACATAGATGTAGATGATGAACAGCGCGGCCATGAGCAGGCCGGGACCGACGCCGGCGAACCACAGCTTGGAGACCGGCTGGCGGGCGATCATGCCGTAGAGCACCAGCACGACCGAGGGCGGGATGAGGATGCCGAGCGACGAGCCGCCCTGTACCACGCCCGAGATCAGCACCTTGTCGTAGCCGCGGCGGATCATCTCCGGCAGCGCGATGGTGGCGCCGATCGCCATGCCGGCGACCGACAGGCCGTTCATCGCGGAGATGATGACCATCAGGAAGATGGTGCCGATGGCGAGGCCGCCGGTGAACCTGCCGAACCAGACGTGCAGGGCTCTGTAGAGGTCCTCCGCTATCCCGGACTCGGCCAGGATGTAGCCCATGTAGATGAACATGGGCAGCGTCAGCATGGCGTACCAGTTGAACAGCTTGAAGACCTGGTTGAACGGCAGGTCGATCGCGCCGGGCCCGTAGAGCAGCAGCGCGGCGGCGGAGGCGACGAAGCCGATGCCGGCGAAAACGAGCTGTCCGCTGATGAGCGCCAGAACCATCGACGCGAACATCAGCAGCGCGATCATCTCGTAGGTCATCAGAGCTTCTCCCCACGCAGGGTGGCGATGTGCTTGAAGACGAGCGAGAAGGCCTGCAGCAGCATCAGAACGAGGCATACCGTCAGCAGCGCCTTGATCGGGATCACCGAGGGATTCCAGATCGAGAAGCGCCGCTCATTGGTGGCGATGGCGTATTGAAGGCTCGAGATCGAGCCGATCAGCATGACCGCGAGGTAGAAGATCAGGCACCAGACGGTGACGAGGTCGATCTTCGCCTTTCCGCGCTCCGAGAGGGTCGCGTACCACAGGTCCATGCGCACGTGCTCGCCGTTGCGCAGCGTGAACGGCCCGCCCATGAAATAGTAGGCGGCAAGGGTGAACTGGGTGAGCTCGACCGCCCAGTGCACCGGCATCTTGATCAGGTTGCGGGTGATGGCGTCGAAGATCAGCACGCCGCCCATCAGGAAGATGAGCGAGGCGGCGAGATAGCCGACGTAATCCGAAATCCGGTCGATCAGGCGCACATAGCCGGCGATCAGCCGCCATGCGCCTCCTTCCCTGCGCTGTCCTTCATCGACGCTCACGTCGTCCGCGTTCACGCTGTCGCTCCGTTGCTTGCCGGTCGGGATCCCGCGGGAGGTACAGAAGTACGGCGCAGGAAGCAGGCGTCGTCTCGAACGGACGCTGCTCGCGCCCGCCCGGAACGAAGCCGGTCGAAGAAGGGCCGCGGACTTGCCGCAGCCGGCCGGTCAGGCGGTCAGCTTTCGGAAATCGGTCATCTGCAATCCCCTCGTGCTGCGGCTTGCACCATTGTTGTGCTTGCTCGCTTTTTTCGCATCTGCAAGCACTGTACCGGTTTCCGTGGAGATGGGAAGACCGAATTTCGGAGTTTATGACCGTTTTGTGCCGTGTTCGGTCGTAATAGCCGACAAGCGGGCAGTGTTCGCCGCGATAGATTGACCGTTTGGTCATATTGTGGCTTGCTGGGGTGTGATCTCCGGGCGAGGCGGGCATGGTGGCGCCGCATTGACCGAGTTCGCGGGACGACTTACCGAATTCCCTATGAAACCCTTCCGGGCGGTCGCGGAGCAGCCGATGCGACGTGGCCGGTCACAGCGAGAAGAAAAATCCGTGTCGTTCCCTTCGCGCGCTTCCACCCCGCAGGCGCACGCCGGCCGTCCGTCGAGCGCCCGCCACGCGGAAATCGTGGCGCTGCTTGCCCGTACGGGAGAGATGACGGTCGAGGCGCTGGCCGAGCAACTCGACGTGTCACGCGAGACGGTGCGGCGCGATCTGGCCCGGCTCGACGCCGGCGGCCTCCTCCGGCGCTTCCATGGCGGTGCCCGCGCCATCACCCTTCCCGGCGCCCAGATGGACAAGGAGTGGCCGTTCGCCCAGCGCATGGCGCAGAACGCCGCCGGCAAGCAGCGCATTGCCGCCGCGGCGAGCGCCCTGTTCCAGCCGGAGGATTCGCTCTTCATCGATACCGGCAGCACCACCGTCGCCTTCGCCGAGGCGCTGGCCGCCCGTCAGTCGCTGGTGGTGATCACCAATGCCCCGCGCATCGCCGCGACCATGGCGACGGGCCACAGCCACAAGGTCTTCCTCATCGGCGGTGCCTACGGTGTCGACGCGGGTGAAAGCCTAGGCCCGCTGGCGCTGGAGCAGATCGGCAAGTTCCGCGCGCGGCATGTCGTGCTGACCATCGGCGCGATCGACACGGCCTGCATCATGGATTTCGACCTCCAGGAAGCCGAGGTCGCCAAGGCGATGATCGAGCGGGCGGACCAGGTGACCGTCCTTGCCGATCACACCAAATTCGACCGGCGGGCGGTCTTCGAGGTGGCGCCGCTGGCGCGCATCGACACGCTGGTGACGGATGTGCCGCCTTCGGAGCCGATGACACGCGCCATCGATGCCGCCGGCATCCACCTCATCGTCGCCGGTTCCTGAATCGGCCCGGACAGCGGGCGGCCGTCCTAGAGCCACTCCGCCATCGGCTCGACGGCATAGCCCGCGGCGTCGAGCCGGCGCTTGACCGCCCGCGCCATCGCCACCGCGTCGGCCGTGTCGCCGTGGACGCAGACCGTGTCCGCCCGCACCGGAATGCGCGTGCCGTCGATCGCCAGCACCTCGCCGCTCTCCAGAATGCCCAGGATGCGTTCGGCCGCTGCTTCGGCATCGTGCAGCACCGCGCCCGGCAGCTTGCGGGAGGCGAGGTTGCCGTTGGCGGCATAGGCCCGGTCGGCATAGATCTCGCGCGCGAGCCTCAGCCCGGCCTCCTCGCCGGCCTTCTCGGTCGGCAGGCCGGGCATCACCACGAAGATGTAGTTCGGATCGACCGCCTTGATCGCCCGCGCCACGGCGCGCGCCAGATCGATGTCCTCGTTCGCCATGTTGCCGAGCGAACCGTGCGTCTTCACATGGCCGAGCCTCATGCCCTGCGCGTGCGCCAGAGCCTGCAGCGCGCCGATCTGATAGATCAGCTGCTTCTCGATCTCGGCCGGGCTCTGCCCGAGGATCGGCCGCCGGCCGAAGCCCCACAGGTCCATGAAGCTGGGATGCGCGCCGCAGCCGACGCCGCGTGCCTTCGCGTTCTCCAGGGTCTGCGCCATCACCAGCGGGTCGCCGGCGTGGAAGCCGCAGGCGATGTTGGCGGAGGTGACGATCTCCAGCATCGCCGGGTCGTCGCCGAGCGAATAGACGCCGAAGCCTTCGCCCATGTCGCAGTTGAGATCGATGGTCTTCATGGGGAATGCTCCGGTCACGGGTCGAGCGGCGCGAGCGCCGAGCAGACGCCGCTGACAAGGTTGTGCGCCAGCAGGCGCTCGCTGGAAAGCTGCGTCCCCGGCAGGGGCGTCTCGGTCATCCGCGCGAAGAGGGCGAGAAGCCGCTCCTCATGCGCCCGCGCCACCTGTTCCGCCTCGTCCGCCGTCACGGCGGAGAAGCGCAGCACGTCGCCCGGCCGCGCCTGCCCGAGGCGCCAGAGATCCGCGCCGATGACGGTGGCGATCTTCGGATAGCCGCCCGTCGTCTGGCGGTCGGCGAGCAGCACCAGCGGACGGCCATTGCCCGGCACCTGGATGGAGCCGTTCATGATGCCGTCGGAGACGATGTTGAAGCCGTCCGCGTGCTCGATGGCGGGGCCGTCGAGCTGGGCGCCCATGCGGTCGGCCTTCTCCGTCACGCGATAGCCGGAGGACAGGAAGGTGGCGAGGCCGGCGGGAGTGAAATGGTCGTCCTGCGGGCCGGGCACGACGCGGATCGGCCCCGTTTCCGCCGGCCTGTCCTCCGGTGCCAGCGTGAGCAGCGGGGCGGCCGGCGCCTCCTGGAGCGGCAGCCGGTCGCCTGCGCGCAGCGCGCGCCCCTCGAACCCGCCGATGGCCGAGCGCGAATGGGTCGACAGGCTGCCGAGGGTCGGCGCGACGGCGAAGCCGCCGGCAATGGCGAGATAGGCCCGCATGCCCGTGCGCGCGGCGCCGATCTCGATCCGGTCGCCGGGCGCGAGGGCGTAGGCCCGCCAGCCTTCGGCCGGACGGCCATTGATGGAGAGCGGCATGTCGGCGCCGGCCAGCGCCAGCCGCGCCGATCCTTCCTCCACCGTCGCGGAGAGGCCGAGCATGGTCAGCTCGATCGCCGCCATGTCGCGGGGATTGCCGACGAGGCGGTTGGCCAGCTGCAGGGAGAGGCTGTCCATGGCACCCGAGGCGGAGATGCCGAAGCGCTGATAGCCGAAGCGGCCGAAGTCCTGAAGGCTGGAGAACAGGCCCGGCCGCTCGATGACGAGGTGGGCGCCCATCACGACGCCTCCCACTGTGCGACGATCTCGCCAGCCTCGGCCGCGCGGCACAGCGCGCCATAATCGGCGGGCGCGACCGGCGCGAAGCGGATGGTGTCGCCGGCGGCGAAGAGGAAGGGACGCCCGGTTCGCCGGGGATCGTAGGAGCGCACCGGCGTCTGGCCGAGCAGGTGCCAGCCGCTGGGAATTTCGAGCGGCGGCGAGACCGCCGTCTGTCTGCCGCCGATGGAGATGCTGCGCGGCGGCGTCTTCAGCCGCGGCTCGCTCCGGCGGCTGGTGTGGATCGCCTCCGGCAGGCCGCCCAGATAGGCGAAGCCCGGCGCGAAGCCGATCATGTAGACGCGATAGGCCGCGCCGGCGTGCAGGTCGATCACCTCCTGCGTCGTCAGTCCGTGCAGGCGCGCCACATGGTCGAGATCGATGCCGTGTTCGCCGCCATAGATCACCGGGACGCGCCAGCAACCCTTGTGCTCGCCCGCGCCGGCCTGCGGCGGCCACAGCGCCAGCACCTCGTCGCGCAGCGCGCGGCGCGACAGCACCAGCGGGTCGAACAGCACGAGCAGGGAGCGATAGGTCGGCACGACCTCGCGCAGGCCGGGCAGGGCGCTCGCGTCGAGCGCATCGGCGAGCGCGATCACCTGCCGGTTCACGCCCTCGTCGATGGCGTCGCCGAATTCGACAACAAGGCCGCCGTCACCGGCATCGAGAAGGCGGGGGGCGTCGGCGGGGGCGATCGGCATGCACGTTCTTCCGTCACTCGGCACAGGATGAGCGCGTCCATTTCCAGATATGTGCCAGATCGACATAGACCACGACCGTGCCGCCGGAGCTACCGCCCGGAAAGCCAGCGGCGGCAGGCGTTGCTGGCCGGAATCGCTCCGCGCCCGGTTTCCCGTGCCCCGGCCGGCCAGGGCCGCCTCCAGCGCTTCCGCCGCCATATTCGCCTAGGAATTGAGCAGTCGCTGACTAAAAATGCCGCTTGAATTCCATGGGTATACCAAACAACATCAAGCAGTTAAGTGAAATGTGCCGCCGTGAGCCATTCCTGAAAGTGGCTGCAGGCGGGAAGATCGGGTGCGCGAGAGCAGCGATGGATTACCACCTCGACGAGTCCTTCGTCCTGCCGGCCGGCTTCGGCAAGGCGGTGCGGCTGAAGGCGGGCCAGCGGCTCAAGCTGACCAATCCCCGCGGCACGCAGGCGGTGGATTTCTGGGCCTTCAGCCAGCGGGACATCTTCGAGTTCACCTCGATGGACAATTTCCGCTCCTTCCACAGCACCGTCTATGTCACGAAGGACACGCCGCTGGTCAGCACGCGGCGCCGGCCGCTGGTGTCGATCGTCGAGGACACGTCCTCGGGCCGGCACGACACGCTGCTGTGCGCCTGCAATGCCGACATCTACCGCCAGCTCGGCGTCGAGGGCTATCACCGCTCCTGCGCCGACAACATGCATGAGGGGCTCGGCGAACTCGGCATCACGCTGCCCTTCACGCCGGCGCCGGCCAATTTCTTCATGTGCGTCGATGTCCGCGCGGACGGCTCGCTCGACCGGCTGCTGCCGGCCTCGAAGCCCGGCGCGCATGTGCTGCTGCAGGCCGAGGACGACATCGTCATGGCCTTCTCCTGCTGCCCGCAGGACATCACGCCGATCAATGGCGAGGCGCGCACGCCGCATGACTGCCTGATCGACATCTTCTCGCCCGCGACCGGGCGCGCCTGATGGAGGCCGCCCCGCTCGTCCGCATCCGCGACCTGAAAAAGAGCTTCGGCGCCCATCCGGTGCTGAAGGGCGTGTCGCTCGACGTGCATGCGGGCGAGGTGGTGTCGATCATCGGCGCCTCCGGCTCGGGCAAGAGCACCTTCCTGCGCTGCATCAACGTGCTGGAGATGCCCAGCGGCGGGACGATGGATTTCGAGGGCTTCCACTTCGACTATGAGGAGGGCGCCCGCCGCGCCCCCACCGCCGGGCAGCTGCGCGAGTTGCGCGCCCGCATCGGCATGGTGTTCCAGAGCTACAATCTGTGGCCGCACATGAGCGTGCTGGAAAACGTCATCGAGGCGCCGATCCGCGTGAAGGGCGAGGCGCCCGCCGACGCGGTCGCCAAGGCCGAGGAACTGCTCGCCCGCATCGGCCTCGCCGAGAAGCGCCATGCCTATCCTTCCAGGCTCTCCGGCGGACAGCAGCAGCGCGTCGCCATCGTGCGCGCCCTCGCCATGCAGCCGCGCCTGATGCTGTTCGACGAGGTGACCTCGGCGCTCGATCCCGAACTGGTCGGCGAGGTGCTCTCGCTGATGGCGAGCCTCGCGGGCGAAGGCATGACCATGCTGCTGGTGACGCACGAGATCGGCTTCGCCCGCGAGGTCTCGAACCGGGTGCTGTTCTTCGACCAGGGAGTGATCGCCGAGGACGGTCCGCCGGGCGAGGTGCTGCGCCAGCCGAGGAGCGAGCGGCTGAAGCAGTTCCTGCGCCGCGTGCTGCACGAGGACGCCTACGGCGCCGAGGCCGGCGCGGGAGGCGCGGCATGATCGCGGATCGCATCGCTTCGTGGTGGGAAGGCTTCGCACCCTATGTCCCGGGCTTCGCGCAGGCCAGCTGGCTGGTCATCGTGCTGTCGCTGCTGGCCATCCTGGTGAGCTGGGGCTGCGGGCTGCTGGCGGCGCTGGGCAAGGTCTCGCGCTTCGCCGCGCTCCGGCAGGCGAGCCATTTCTACATCTGGTTCGTTCGCGGCACGCCGACGCTGATCCAGATCTTCATCATCTATTTCGGCCTGCCGCAGCTCGGCCTGCGGCTCTCGCCCTTCGTCGCCGGCGTCGTCGCGCTCGGCATCAATGGCGGGGCCTATGTCGCCGAGATCGTGCGGGCGGGTCTTTCCGCCATTCCGAAGGGCCAGACGGAATCGGCCCAGGCACTCGGCATGGGGCGCTGGCAGATGATGAGCCGCATCATCCTGCCGCAGGTCTTCCGCGTGATCCTGCCGCCCGTGACCAACGAGGCGATCACGATGGTGAAGAACACCTCGCTGCTCTCCACCATCACGGTCGTCGAGCTGACGCTTTATTCACAGACCATCATCGCCACCACCTTCCGCCCCTTTGAATTCTACATCGCGACGGCCCTGATCTACCTGCTGATGACCACGCTCATCTCGCAGGCGGCGGGCCGCCTTGAGCGGCACTACGCCCGCTCCTTGTGAAAGGCCCTTGAAGATGAGCGTCCTGCCTGTCGATTCGCTCGAAACGCCGCGCTTCTGCGGGGTGCCGACCTTCATGCGCCTGCCGCAGGCGACGACGCTCGAGGGGCTGGACGCCGCCATCATCGGCCTGCCGTCGGATTCCGGCGCGCCGTTCCGCACCGGGGCGCGCTTCGCGCCCAACGCGGTACGGGCGATGTCGATCATGCTGCGCCCGATCAACCCGTACCGGAACATCAACGTCTTCGAGCGGCTGGCCTGCGCCGATGCCGGCGACGCGGCGGTGGTGCCGGGCTACGAGATCGAATCGCTGGAGCGGCTGGAGGCGGCCGTGCACGCCGTCGTCGATGCCGGGGTGACGCCGTTCGGCATCGGCGGCGATCATTCGGTGACGCTGGCGGGGCTGCGGGCGGTCGCCGCCAGGCACGGGCCGCTGGCGCTGATCCAGTTCGATTCCCACAGCGATACCTGGGACAAGTATTTCGCCGGCAAGCGCTACAGCGCCGGCACCCCGTTCCGGCGCGCGGTCGAGGAGGGGATCGTCGATCCCGCCCGCTCGATCCAGATCGGCATGCGCGGTTCGCTGTTCAAGGCGGACGATGTGAGCCAGTCGCTGGATCTCGGCTACGAGGTCGTCACCACCGACGACATGTTCGAGATGGGCATCCCGGCGCTTGCCGCCCGCATCGCCGCGCGCACGGCGGGTGCGCCGGCCTATCTCACCTTCGACCTCGACTTCATCGACCCGGCCTTCGCCCCGGCGGTTCAGACGCCCGAGGCCGGCGGCCCCAGCACCCGCGAGGCGCTCGACCTGCTGCGCCGCATCGAGGGGATCAACCTCGTCGGCGCGGATGTGGTGGAGCTCTGCCCGCCCTACGACCAGCCGGCCCAGACCACGGCGCTCGTCGCGGCGACGGTGATGGCCGAACTGCTGGCGCTGCGCGCGGCCATGAAATCCTGAACGGGAGCGCGATGCGCTCTCCTTCACGAGCGGACCGGAGCCGCCGCGGCGGCCCGTTGACGACCAGAGGACAGCAGACGACAGAGGGACAAAACATGCGTCTGAAACTTCTTCCCGTGCTCGCCGCCGCTCTCGTCGGCGGTCTCATCGCCGGTGGCGTCGCCGCGCCGGCAGGTGCGCAGGAACTGGAGCTGATCAAGCCCGGCACGCTGCTCATCGCCACCGAAGGAACCTATCCGCCCTTTTCCATGCGCGCCCCGAACGGCGAACTGGACGGGCTCGAGATCCGTGTCGGCAAGGAGATCGCGCGCCGGCTGAACCTCGCCTACGAGCCGGTCATCATCAAGTGGGAGGCGCTGCTCGTCGGTCTCGCCGCCGACCAGTACGATTTCGCCTCCGATGCGATGGACATCACGGCCGAGCGCCAGAAGCAGGTGATGTTCGCCGATGGCTGGCTGGAGTCGGGCGGGCGCATCGTCACCAAGAAGGATTCGCCGATCAAGACGCCCGCCGACATCAAGGGCAAGACGGTCGGCGTGCTGGTCTCCTCCACCTGGCAGAAGCTGGCCGAGGAGCGCGGCGCCACCGCCAAGGCCTACAAGGCCGAATCGGACGCCATCCAGGATCTGGTGAACGGCAATATCGATGCGGTGATCACCGATTCCATCGCCGCCGCCTATGCCATCGAGGCCTCGAAGCTGCCGCTGGTGCTGGTCGACGAGTATCTCAGCCACGTTCAGAAGGGCTTTCCCTTCAAGAAGGGCAAGCCGAACCTCGTCAAGGCGGTGAACAAGGCGCTGGCGGACATGATCGCCGACGGCACCTATGCCAAGCTCACCACCCCCTTGATCGGCTATTCGCCCGCACCGAAGGACCCGATCAAGACGCAGTTCTGATCCTCCTCCCGTGCCGCGCCCGGCCGACCCCCACATGCGGCCGGGCGCCCCTTCGCAGAGTTTTGGTCGCAGAGTCCCGCATGCCCATTTCCGCCCGCCCCAAGCCCGTCGCCGGCCCGCGCGAGGAGCGCGAGGAGAGCCTCGGCCAGACGGCCTACAACGAACTGCTCGACCGGCTGATCAAGCGGGAGATCGCCGTCGGCTCGGTGCTGCAGGAACGTCGCATCGCCGAGGCGCTCGACATGTCGCGCACCCCGGTGCGCGATGCGCTGAACCGGCTGGAAAGCGAGGGTTTCATCACCCGCCAGCCCGGCGGCGTGCTGGTGGTCAAGGAGTTCTCCACCCGTGAGCTGATCGAGACGCTGCATGTGCGCCAGATCCTCGAAATGGAGGGCGTGCGTCTCGCCGCCGGCCGCATCCCCCTCGCCGAACTCGACGCGGTGGAGGCCGATATCCGTTCACTGCTCGAGGATCCCGACCGTTCCGCCGGAAAGGACTGGGAGGTCGACAGCCGCCTTCACGGCCTGATCGCGAGCCACAGCGGCAACGCGGTGCTGGCCAAGCACATCCAGGACCTGCGCCTGAAGACGCACATGTTCAACATGGACCGCGTGCCCGAGCGCTTCGAGATCGGCCACCGCGAACATCTCGCCATCATCGATGCCCTGCGCCGCGAGGACCGCGAGGCCGCGCGCGCCGGCATCCAGACCCACATCGAAAACGTCAAGCTGAGCATCATCGAAAAGCTCCGCGCCATCTGAGGAGGGCCCCATGGCGGCCGAAAAGATCAACGAACGGACGCGGGGCGTCTACATCATCTCCCCCACGCCCTTCACGGAGACGGGCGAGATCGATTTCGCCAGCACGGATTCGCTGATCGACTTCTACCTGGAGGCCGGCGTTACCGGCATCACCATCCTCGGCGTGCTGGGCGAGGCGCCCAAGCTCGCCCCGACGGAAGCGCGGGCGTTCCTCGAACACGTCATGAAGCGTGTCGATGGCCGCCGGCCGATCGTCGTCGGCGCCAGCAATCCGGGCACCGACAATCTCGTGCGCTTCGCCCGCGAGGCCATGGACCTCGGCGCCGCCGGCCTGATGATCGCGCCCCAGCCGGGGCTGAAGACCGACGACCAGGTCTTCGGCTACTGGGCCGAGGTGCTCACCCGGCTCGGGCCGGACGTGCCGGTCTGCTACCAGGACTATCCGCAGACGACCAACACGGTCTCTTCCGTCGCGGTGCTGCACCGGCTGATCGACGCCTTCCCGAACTTCGTCATGCTGAAGCACGAGGAAGCCTCCGGCCTGCCGAAGATCACGAGAATGCGCGAGCGCTCGGACAAGGGCGAGGGCCGGCGCGTCTCCATCCTCGTCGGCAATGGCGGCCTCTATCTGCCGCAGGAGCTGCGGCGCGGCGTCGACGGCGCGATGACCGGCTTCGCCTATCCCGAGATGCTGGTCGAGGTGTGCGCGAAGTTCCACGCCGGCGACGTCGAGGGGGCCGAGGACCTGTTCGACATCTACCTTCCGATCCTGCGTCACGAGCAGCAGATGGGCTTCGGCCTCGCCGTGCGTAAGGATGTGCTGCGCCGGCGCGGCATCATCGCCTGCTCCAACACCCGCCATCCCGGCCCGAAGCTGACCGCGCGCGACCATCAGGAACTCGACGAGCTGATGGCCCGGCTCGGCGCCAAGCTGCACGGCAGGTGAGCCATGGATCTGGAGATCGGGGGACGCACCGCGCTGGTGCTGGGCGCGAGCCGCGGACTGGGCCTTGCCGTCGCGCAGGCCCTCGCCGCCGAAGGCGCGCGGGTCATTCTTGCCGGACGCAGCGCGAGCACGCTGGAGGCGGCGGCCGCCGGCATCACCGCCGCCGGCGGCGCGGCGGAGATCCTGCCGCTCGACCTGGCGGACCGCGCCGGCGTGCGCGCGGCGCTCGCCGGGCTGGAGACGCGGCCGGTCGACATCCTCGTCAATAATTCCGGCGGCCCGCCGCCCGGTCCGGTTTCCGCCGTCGCGCCGGAAACCTGGAGCGCGCAGTTCGAAACCATGGTGGGCGCCATCTTCCTCATCACCTCGCGGCTCCTGCCCGGCATGCGCGCGCGCGGTTTCGGACGGATCGTCAACATCGTCTCCTCCGGCGTGGCCCAGCCGATCCCCAATCTCGGCATCTCGAACGCGCTGCGTGCCTCCATCGTCGGCTGGGCGAAGACCCTTGCCGCCGAGGTGGCGGCGGAGGGCGTGACCGTGAACTGCGTGCTGCCCGGGCGCATCCACACGCAGCGCGTGGACGAGCTGGACGCCGCCGCCGCCGCGCGCAGCGGGCAGAGTGTCGAGGCCGTCGCGGCCGCCTCGCGCGCCGCCATCCCCGCCGGGCGCTACGGCACGCCACGGGAATTCGCCGACGCGGTCGCCTTCCTCGCCAGCGCGCGGGCCGGCTACGTCACCGGCGCGCAACTGCGTGTCGACGGCGGCGCCATTCGCGGCATCTGACCGATCCACTGCCGGGGGCTGCTCATGGCGTCGCTCTGCCTCATCCTCCAGCGCATCCACGAGGCCGGCCCCGACCTGATGCGGGGCGCCGGCCACGAGGTGCGGCTGGCCGGCTCGCTGGAGCGCGCGGCGCTCCTGGCGGAGATCGCCGGGGCGCGCGCGGTGCTGACCCGCGACGCGCTCGTCGATGCCGCCCTGATGGACGCGGCGCCGGGGCTGCGCGTCATCGGCGTGCACGGCACCGGCGTGGACAATGTGGACCTGGCGGCGGCGACGGCGCGCGGCATCCCGGTCGTCAACACGCCGGGGGCCAATGCGCGCTCGGTCGCCGAACATGCGCTGGCGCTCGTCTTCCACCTCGCCAAGCAGATCGGGCCGGGCGAACGGGCGGTGCGGACGGGCGATGCGAGCTTCAAATACCGCTCCGCGCTGACGGAGCTGGAAGGCGCCACCTTCGGCGTCGTCGGCTTCGGCGCTATCGGACGGGAGACGGCGCGGCTAGCTCGGGCGCTCGGCATGGAGCCGCTGGTCTGGACGCGCCGCGCTCACGATCCCGCCGTCGCCGCCGCCGGCCTCGCGCACGAGCCGGACCTCGGCCGCCTGCTGGCCCGGGCCGATATCGTCTCGCTGCATCTGCCGGGCGGGCCGCAGACCCGCCACCTGATCGGCCGGGCCGAGATCGCCCGGATGAAGCCGACGGCCTTCCTCGTCAACACGGCGCGCGGCGCGGTGATCGACGAGGAGGCGCTGGCCGAGGCGCTGCGCGGGAAGCGGATCGGCGGGGCGGGCCTCGACGTCTTCGCCCAGGAGCCGCTGCCGCTCTCCTCGCCTCTCGTCGGCCACGAAAATGTGGTGCTGACCCCGCATGTCGCGGGATCGACCGAGGCGGCGTTGCGGCGGACGGCGACCGCGCTGGCGCGGCAGGTGGTCGAGGTGCTCGACGGCCGGCGGCCGGACCATCTCGTCAATACGGACGTGGCCCCGCGCCTCTGGCCGGAGGGCGCGTCATGAGCGCGCTGCCGGCCGCCGCGATCGCCCTTGCCGGGCGACTGTTCGAGGAACTGCGTCTCCACACCACGGACGAGCCGGGCATCACCCGCGCGGCCTATGGCGAAGGCGAGGAATTCGCCCATGCCCTCGTCCGGCGGGCCGGGCTGGAACTCGGCCTTCACGAGGCGGTGGACGCGGCCGGCAATCTCTATCTCACCCTGCCGGGCGAGGATCCCGCGCTGCCGGGCTGGATCATCGGTTCGCATATCGACAGCGTGCCGCATGGCGGCAATTTCGACGGCGCCGCCGGCGTGCTGGCGGGCCTCGCGGTCGTCGCCGCGCTGCGCGAGGAAGGGCGCCGGCTCGCGCGCGATCTCACCGTCATGGTGATCCGCGCCGAGGAAAGCACCTGGTTCCCGGTTTCCTATCTCGGCAGCCGCGCGGCGTTCGGCCTCCTGCCGGCGGAGGCGCTGGAGACCCGGCGGGCCGATACCGGCCGGACGCTGCGCGAGCACATGGAGGCGCTCGGCTTCGATGCCGAGGCGGTGGCGCGGGGCGAGGCGCATCTCGATCCGGCCCGCATCCACGGTTTCGTCGAGCTGCATATCGAGCAAGGCCCGGTGCTGGAACGTGAGGACGCCGCGCTGGGGCTCGTCACCGGCATCGCCGGCTCGTTCCGCTACCGCAAGGCTCGCTGCCTCGGCAGCTACGGCCATTCCGGCGCGGTGCCACGCGCCTACCGGCAGGACGCGGTGGTCGCCTTCGCCGATCTCGTCGCCGCGCTGGAAACCACATGGGACGGGCTGGAACGCGAAGGCGCGCGGGCCACCATTACCTTCGGCGAGGTCGGGACCGATCCGGCGCAGCACGCCTTCAGCAAGGTGCCGGGCGAGATCGGCTTCTGCCTCGACGTGCGCGGCGAGAGCCCGGCCGTGCTGGAGCGCATCCATGGCGAGCTGATGGCCCGAGCGGCGGTGATCGAGCAGCGGCGTGGCGTGCACTTCGATTTCGGCGAGAAGACCGGCAGCACGCCCGCGATCCTCGACGCCTCCCTGCGCGCCCGGTTCGCGGCATCCGCCGCGCGCGAGGGCGTGCGTGCCGTGGAGATGCCGAGCGGCGCGGGTCATGACACGTCGGTCTTCGCCAATCGCGGCGTGCCCTCGGTCCTCCTCTTCGTACGCAACCAGAACGGCAGCCACAACCCGCAGGAGGACATGCGCCTCGCCGATTTCGCCGAGGCCGTGCGTGTCATCCGGCGGGCGATCGCCGGCTGATCCCGACGGGCCGAACAAATACTGCGCAGGCCGGGGCGGCGGATATTGCGGGTTCGTTGCCTAGACTATGAGAATTCTTTCCGATCCCGGCGGCATTCCGATGGCAGAGTGATTATTCGCTGGGCGGTGCGCGCATCATTTGATCTGTCAAAAGCCGGCGCGAGCGTTCATGAATCCTCGGGGAAAGTGCGGGCTGGAGGTTCGGCGTTGTGATTGGCGGAGCGTGGCGCGTCGGTCTTTTGTATTCGACGACGGGGGTGACGGCGAATATCGAACAGACCCAGCTGAATGCGGCCCTGCTCGCCATTGAAGAGATCAACGCCGCCGGCGGCGTCCTCGGGCGTCCCGTCGAGCCGCTGCACGTCGATGGCGGCTCCAATCCGCGTCGCTTCCGCGACATCGCCGCCCGCATGCTGGGGCTGGAGGGCGTCCGCCTGCTGTTCGGCTGCTACATGTCGAGCGTGCGCAAGGCGGTGCTACCGCTGATCGACGGCTATCGCGGGGTGCTGTTCTACCCCACCTTCTACGAGGGCTTCGAATATTCGCCGCAGGCCATCTTCACCGGCGCGGTGCCCAACCAGAACGCCTTCCAGCTGGCGAAATACGTGCTGACCAAGCACGGGCAGCGCGTGTTCTTCATCGCCTCGAACTACAGCTACCCCTACGAATCCAACCGCATCATGGCCGACTTCGTCACGCAGGTGCGGGGCAAGGTCGTCGATGAGGTTTACATCGCCCTCAATGCCGGCCCGGAGGAAATCTCCCGCGCCATCAAGCGCATCAGGAAGCACAGCCCGGACGTGATCTTCTCCACCATCGTCGGGCAGGCGACGGCGCCTTTCTACGAGGCCTATCGCGAGGCGGGCCTCGATCCGGCCACCATGCCCATCGCCAGCGTCGCGACGTCGGAAGCTGACATCGCCGAGATGGCGCCGGGCGTCGCTGAGGGGCATATTGCGGCGGCCACCTTCTTCGACACGCTGGCGACCCCCGCCGCGCGGGCCTTCGTGGCGGCCTATCGCGCCCGCTTCGGCGAGAATGCGCCGGTGCCTTCCGCAGCGGAGGCCGCCTATTTCCAGATGCATCTGGCCGCCCGCGCCCTAGCGCGCGCCGGCACGGACGAGCCGCAGCGGATCATCGCCGAGATCAAGGCGATCGAGTTCGACGCGCCGCAGGGGCGGGTGCGGGTCGATGCGGAGAACCATCACACCTATCTGTGGCCGCGCGTGGCGCGGCTCGACGCCAAGGGGCGCTTCCAGATCATCTGGAACCCCGGCGTGCGCGTGAAGCCCGATCCCTATTGCATCGCGCAGAGCCTCGACGACTGGTCGGCGGATTTCGTCGAGCAGGCGGAACCCTTCTGAGGGGGATGCCATGTCGATCCAGATCCTGCGCGACATCAGGGGGCTGCGGGTTCAGGTCATCCACGCCAACGACGTGGAAGGCCAGCAGCTCGTCGATCATCTCAAGCGCATCGGCTGCGTCGTGGAGACCACCTGGCCGCCGCCATCCGCCTATGCGGAGAATGCCGATCTGGTGCTGCTCTCGGTCGACCAGGAGGATCGCGACACGCTGCACAAGCTCACACGCTCGCATTCGGAGCGGGCACCGACGGTCATCGCCATCGTCGGCTACGAGAATCCCTCGACGCTCGCCCTCGTGCTCGAAAGCGGCGCGCTGGCGGTGGTGGAGCGCCCGATCAAGCCGTTCGGCCTGCTGACCCAGATCACGCTGGCGCGCAGCCTCTGGCTGGAGCGCAAGGAGCAGGCCCGCCGCATCCGCAAGCTGGAGCGCAAGGTCACCAGCATGCAGCAGATCCAGAAGGCCAAGGCGATCCTCATGGGCAGCCACGGCATTTCCGAGGACGAGGCCTACCAGTCGATCCGCCGGCAGGCCATGGCGAAGCGGATCTCGATGGAAGAGATGGCGGTCGCCATTATTAATGCGAGCGAGCTCTTGAATTTCCGTCCCGATAGTGTTTAGCTTCGCTCGTCGTACGAAGTAGTGCTTACTTCGTCGGCGGAGCTGGATGGTCGAGGCTGACCGTCCGGAGAGGCGATGTAGCCCGACAAACCCGTATTCGCGGATTTGGCGGGCTTTTTATTTGCGCGGGACAAGGGCGTCCCGCCTTTGTCCCCGACATATGAGGCGCCGCCGTGAGCCGTTGGCTCCGGGAAGGCATTCCGTCGACCCGATTATTGGGTCGATAGGCCCCGCGTCCTCCTGTCGGCCTCACTCTGCCTGACTGCATTACCGCTTTCGCCACTTTTGGCTGCCTGTTCTTGAAAACTCCCGGAAAACGCGCGTCGGCCGGCATGGCCGCGCCACAGGAGACTTGCGCATGCCGTACGGATACGCCGGTACCCCGCGAAACATCGTCGGCATTGCTTTCGTTCACGTTCGGAGCGTGCCGGAGCCCCCGTCTGCGTTCGCCGGAATACACGTCGTCGAGCTTTCCTCGCAGTGAGCTGTGCGTGCCATGCTGATGATCGAACGTGTTCTCGGAAGCCGGCTCGAACCGGCCTTCCATGAGCGGATTCACCGTCTGGAGCACAGCGGCGGGGTGGATGTCGTCACCGTCTCCACCGTCGACATGCCCCGGCGCCGGCTGCGTCTCGTCTCGGCCAGGGGCGAGGACCTCGCCATCGCGCTGCCGCGCGACCAGAAGCTGTTCGACGGCGCCGTGCTGCTGCTCGACGAGGATCGCGCCATCGTCGTGCGTGCCGAGGTGGAGCGCTGGCTGAGCTTCCAACCGCGCTCCATCGCCGAGGGCGTGGAGCTCGGCTACCACGCCGGCAATCTGCACTGGCGCATTCGGTTTGCCGGCGAAAGACTTCTGGTCGCGCTCGAGGGGCCGATCGAGGGCTATTACGCGCGCATCGACGCGCTGCCGGGCGTCGCCTCCATTCCCCGCATCGTGGTGACCGGGGAGATGGCGGCATGATCGAGCGCCTTCTCGCCATCTGGCAGGCCGATACCGCCTTCCCCAGCGGCGGCTTCGCCTTTTCCAACGGGCTGGAGGGGCTCGCCGCCCTGTCCGGTCCGATGGGTGAGGGCGAACTTGAGGGTGTCGCGGCCGCCGCGCTGCGCCATCGCTGGGCGAGCGCGGATCGCGTCGCGCTGGTGCGGGCCTATGGGGCGGAAGACGATCTCGACGCGGTGGAGGCTGTCGACCGCGAGGTCGAGGCGACGACGCTGGCCGAGCCTTTCCGCACCGGCTCGCGCCGCAACGGCGCCGGGCTCGTCGCCGCCCATGCGCGCATCGGCACGCCCGGCGCGGAGGATCTGCTGGCCCGCATCCGGCAGGGCCGGGCGCTCGGCCATCTGCCCGTGGTGCAGGGCGTCGTCTGGCGGGGAGCGGGGCTCGACCTGCCGGGCGCGGTGCTGGCCTCCGGCTATGTCGCGCTCACCGGCTTCGCCACGGCCGCGGTGCGGCTCGGCCTCGTCGGCGCCGTCACCGCGCAGGCCATGCTGCGCCGGCTGCTGCCCGTCCTCGCCGCGCTGGCCGACACGCCCGTTCCCGCCCGCATCGGAAGCTTCTCCCCGCGCCTCGACATCGCCGCTTTGCGCCATGCGCGCGGCGAGGTCCGTCTGTTCTCCAATTGAGTTCCTGAACCACCATGCTGCTGACGCCGACCGAACTCGAACGCCTGACGATCTTTTCGGCCGCGGAGCTCGCCCGCAAGCGCCGCGCGCGCGGCTGCAGGCTCAACCATCCCGAGGCGGTGGCGCTCATTACCGACGAGATCCTGGAAGGCGCGCGCGACGGCCGCTCCGTCGCCGAGCTGATCGGCTACGGCGCGACCATCCTCACCACCACGGACGTCATGCCGGGCGTGGCGGCGATGATCGACATCCTGCAGGTGGAGGGCGTCTTTCCGGACGGCACCAAGCTGGTGACGGTGCACGAACCCATCCGCCCGGCGGAGGGCGCGGCGGAGGAGACCGTACGCCCCGGCGAGAGCCTGCCGCTCGACGGCGAGATCGAGCTGAACGCCGGCCGGCCGAAGGTCACGCTGGAGGCGGTGAACACCGGCGACCGGCCGATCCAGATCGGCTCGCATTTCCACTTCTTCGAGGTCAACCGCGCCATGGCGTTCGACCGCGCGGCCGCCTTCGGCATGCGGCTGGACATTCCCGCCGGCACCGCCATGCGCTTCGAGCCCGGCCAGTCCAAGCCGGTCACGCTCGTCCCCTTCGGCGGCAGGCGTTTCCTCGGCGGCCTCAACGGCCTGTCGGACGGCGACACCACCACGCCGGAAGCCCGCGACGCCGCGCTCGCACGGGCGCGCGCGGCCGGCTTCCGCGGCGCGTGAGGGAGGGAGAGATGGCGATCGTCAGACGTCGCGACTACGCCGCCCTTTACGGACCCACGGTCGGCGACGGGGTGCGCCTCGGCGACACCTCGCTGGTCGCGGTGGTGGAGAAAGATCATGCCGTCTATGGCGACGAATGCCTGCACGGCGGCGGCAAGACGCTGCGCGACGGCATGGGCCTCGCCGCCGGCATCACCAACGCGGAGGGGGCGCTCGACTTCCTGCTCTGCAACGTCACGCTGATCGACGCCGTGCTCGGCGTGGTAAAGGGCGATCTCGGCATCAAGGACGGGTGCATCGTCGGCGTCGGCAAGGCCGGCAATCCCGCGGTGATGGACGGGGTCGATCCGCGCCTCGTCGTCGGCGCCGGCACCACGGTGCGCGATTGCGAGGGCCTGATCGCCACCGCCGGCGGCATCGACGTGCACGTGCATTTCGACAGCGCCGGCCTCGTCGAGCACGCGCTGGCGAGCGGCATCACCACCATGCTGGGCGGCTCGCTCGGGCCGATCACCGTGGGCATCGATTCCGGCGGGCCGTTCAACACCGGCAAGATGCTGCAGGCTTCTGAAGCCTGGCCGATGAATTTCGGCTTCCTCGGGCGCGGCAACAGCCACATTCCCGGCTCGCTGAAGGAGCAGCTGGAAACCGGCTGCCTCGGCCTCAAGATCCATGAGGACTGGGGCGCCATGCCGGCGACCATCGACGCCTGCCTGCGCTCGGCGGACGATCTGGACTATCAGGTCCAGCTCCACACCGACACGCTGAACGAGAGCGGTTTCCTGGAAGACACGCTGGCCGCCATCGGCGGGCGCACCATCCACATGTACCACACGGAGGGCGCGGGCGGCGGCCACGCGCCGGACATCATCCGCGTGGCGGGCGTGGCGCATTGCCTGCCCTCGTCGACGAACCCGACCAACCCCTACACGGTCAACACGTTCGACGAGCACCTCGACATGACGATGACCTGCCATCATCTCAACCCGGCGCTGCCGGAGGATGTGGCCTTCGCGGAAAGCCGCATCCGCGCGCAGACCATTGCCGCCGAGGATATCCTCCACGACATCGGCGCCATCTCGATGCTCGGCTCGGACAGCCAGGGCATGGGCCGCATCCACGAGGTGATCTGCCGGACCTGGCAGCTCGCTTCCAAGATGAAGGACCAGCGCGGCGCCCTGCCGGAGGAGAAGCCGGGCTTCGGCGACAATGAGCGCATCCGGCGTTACATCGCCAAGTACACCATCAACGCGGCGCGGACCTTTGGCATCGCCGAGCATGTCGGCTCGCTGGAGGACGGCAAGATCGCCGACATCGTGGTCTGGCGCCCCGCCTTCTTCGGCATCAAGCCGGAACTCGTCATCAAGGGCGGCTTCATCGCCTGGGGCGCGATGGGCGACAGCGCCGCCTCGCTGATGACCTGCGAGCCGGTTCTGCTGCGCCCGCAATGGGGCGCCTTCGGCCTCGCCGCGCCGGCGCTCTCGGCCTGCTTCGTCCACCCGCTCGCCATCGCCCGCGGGCTCGGCGAGGAACTCGGCCTGTCGAAGCGGCTGCTGCCCGCCAGCGGCACGCGCGGCCTGCGCAAGGCCGACATGCTGCACAACGATGCCTGCCCGAACATCCGCGTCGACCCGCAGACCTTCGACGTGTTCGTCGACGGCGAGCTCGCCACCTGCGAGCCCGCCCATACGCTGCCCCTCGCGCAACGCTACATGCTGCGGTGACACGGATGCTGGAGAGACCACAGGGACAGAAGAGCGGCCGTCTGGCCTCGGCGGCGCGGATCGGCATTGGCGGCCCGGTCGGCTCGGGCAAGACGGCGCTGATCGAGCGGCTGATCCCCGAGCTTCAGGCGCGCGACGTCGATTTCGCCGTCGTGACCAACGATCTGGTGACGCGCGAGGACGCCGAACGCCTGCGCCGTTCCGGCCTCATCGATCCCGAGCGCGTCTCGGCGGTGGAGGCGGGCGCCTGCCCGCACACCGTCATCCGCGAGGACCCCACGCTCAACATGGCGGCAGGCGACGATCTTGAGGTCCGCTTTCCGGGCCTCGAACTGGTGATCTTCGAATCCGGCGGCGACAACCTCGCCTCCACCTTCTCGCTCGATCTCGTCGACTGGTGGATGTTCGTCATCGACGTGGCCGGCGGCGACGACATCCCCCGCAAGAAGGGGCCGGGCGTCCTCAAATGCGATCTGCTGATCGTCAACAAGGTCGATCTCGCGCCGCATGTCGGGGTCGATCTGCCGGGAATGCTGGAAGAGGCGCAGAGGGCGCGGGGCGAGCGCCCGGTGGTCGCCATCAATGCCCGGTCGGGCGAGGGCGTGGACACGGTGGCCGACATGATCTGTCGCGCCGTGCTGTTCCGGCCATGAAGCCCGTGGCCTATTCCGGGGGAGTGGGCCTTCAGGCGGCCGGCCGGCGGCGCGCGGCCGAACTCGTCTTCGCGCGCGGGGGCGGGCGCTCGGCGCTGGTGCGGCAGATCACGCCCTATCCGTTCCACGTCACGCGCCCCTTCGCGCTCGATGTCGAACGGCCGGACCTCGCGACGCTCTATCTGCAATCGGCGTCCGGCGGCCTCTATCGCGACGATGATCTGAGCCTCGAGGTCACACTGAAGCCGGGCGCGCTCGCCCATGTGACGAGCCAGGCCGCCACCGTGGTGCACGACACGGGCGGGCAGCCGGCGCGGCAGCAGATGCGGGTCTCGGTCGGGCCGGGCGCCTTCGCGGCGCTCACGCTCGATCCGCTGATCCTGTTTCCCGGCGCGGAGTTCATCGGGCGGACCGACATCCACCTTGCCGAGGGGGCGCTGGCGATCCTCGCCGACGGCGTTTCCTGGCACGACTTCTCGGGCCTGGGCCGGCCGTTCGGACGGCTGTCGACGGAAACGTGCGTCTTCGATGCCGGCGGCAACCTCCTCCTCGCCGACCGGGGGAGCGTCGACGGCACGGATGTCGTCGGTCCCGCGTCGATCCTCGGGCCGGAGGCGGGGGCTGTCGGCTCGGTGCTGCTGCTCGGCCCACCCGGGCGTCTGCCGAACGTGGCCGCGATCGAGGAGGCGATCGACGGGGCCGGCTGCTTCGGAGCCGCCGGCGCGGCGCCGAACGGCGCGGGCATCGCGGTGCGTCTCATCGCGCCGAATGGCGGGCGGATCGTCCGCGCGGCGGAGGCGCTTTTCACCCTCAGTGTCGGGAGGATGCTCGGCTTCGCGCCCGCTCATCGCCGGAAGTAGCTGCGTCGACGGACGGGCCGTGTCTTCGGCGCCGGAATTGATGACGTGAGACTGATTAAAGAGGCGCCACCCTCTGACATTCAAACTATAAATAAGGAATATAGTCTTATATCAGGTTATTTGTACAAAAATATAAATGATGATTTATCAATCAATATGCATATGTATTGATCAATACGTAATGACGACTCGGAATCTGTCTAAAATAGTGCATCACTGTGAAGAAATATTGTTGACATACAGGAATAGCCGCACGTAACGTTTCATCGTGGCGAACGGCACTCCGAGCGAATGGCCTGGGGCCGGCAGATAGCCGCGCTTTCACAGCTTCAATACTTCCAAGGGATCGCAACGATGGATTTCACGCGTCGGAAGTTGCTTAAGACCGCCGGCCTCGCCTCGGGCGCGCTGCTGGCTCCTCACATCTGGGTACCGAGCGAAGCGCGGGCCGCGGCGCTCAAGAAGGGCGAGCCGCTCAAGGTCGGCGTCCTGTTCTCGCTCACCGGCGCGCTGGCCGTGCCGGAGGAGGATTCCACCCTCGTCCTCCAATACGCCTTCGACGAGATCAACAAGGCGGGCGGCGTCGGCGGCGTGCCGGTCGAGCCGGTGATCGTCGACGCCAAGTCGGACTTCAACGTCTATTCCGAGAAGACCAAGGAACTCATCCTGCGCGACAAGGTGATCGCGATCTTCGGCTGCTACACCTCGGCCAGCCGCAAGGCGATCCTGCCGACGATCATGCAGCGCGACCACCTGCTGTACTACCCGACCTGCTACGAGGGCGCGGAGTGCACGCAGAACACCATCTGCACCGGGCCGCTGGCCAACCAGCACTCGAAGGACCTCATCCCCTTCATGGTGCAGAACTTCGGCAAGAAGGTCTTCTTCGTCGGCTCCAACTATGTGTGGCCGAAGGAGTCGAACAAGAACGCCAAGATCTGGCTGGAGCAGGCGGGCGGCGAGCTGCTCGGCGAGGAGTACATCCCCCTCGGCAGCTCCGAGTTCGGCCCGGTGCTGAACAAGATCCGCGACGCCAAGCCGAACTTCATCTTCTCGACGGTGGTCGGCGCCTCCGACATCGCCTTCCACAAGCAGTTCAAGCAGGAAGGTTTCAAGGTCGATCAGATGCCGATCGCCTCGCTCACCACGGGCGAGATCGAGACCCGGGCCATGGGCGCCGAGTTCGGCGCCGGCCATTTCCTCTCCGCGCCGTATTTCCAGACGCTGGACAATCCGACCAACCAGAAGTTCGTCGAGGGCTTCCTCAAGAGCCCCTACGGCAAGAACGGCACGACCCACTACAACATGGAGGAGACCTATCTCTCCGCCTATGTGTTCAAGTCGGGTTTCGAGAAGGCGGCCGCAGCCGTCGGCTTCGAGAACGTCACCCCGCGCGCCATCCGCGACCATTCCGGCGGCATCCGGGTCGAGGACGCGGTCTCGCCGGAAGGGCTGATCTGGATCGACGACCAGAACTTCAACACCTGGCTGAAGCCGAAGATCGGCCAGTGCCAGGCGGACGGCACCTTCAAGATCGTGAAGGCGGCGGACGCGCAGGTCGCCCCGGACCCCTACTCGATCTACCCGGATATCGGCGTCTGCACCAAGGACGGCCTCAAGGCCCCCGACGGGAAGATCCGCAAGAACGTGATCTGACGACGATGCTCGGCTCCGCCGGCACGTTCCGGCGGAGCCGAGCGGCAAGGCGATAAAGCGCCGCCGGTCCTTCCCACGAAAGGGGAGGGGCTGGCGGAAACAGGCGGCATGGCCGCGACGAAGGGCTGGCGATGGATTTCGGATCGATCCTGAACGCACTCATTCTCGGCGTCAGCATTGCGAGCATCTGGCTCATCGCCGCGCTCGGGCTGACCATCATTTACGGGGCCGCCGGCGTCATCAACATGGCGCATGGCGAGCTGATCATGCTGGGCGCCTACAGCTCCTACATGCTGCAATACTACCTCGGCGTCCCGTATCTGCTCTGCATCCCCGCCTCCTTCGTCATCGTCGCCCTGGTCGGGCTGATCCTCGAGCGCGGGCTGATCCAGTACCTCTACAACCGTCCGCTCGACACGCTGCTGGCCACCTACGGCGTCTCGCTCGTGCTGATGCAGGGCGTACGGCTGATCTTCGGTTCCGACCCGAAATATCTCGCCGTGCCGGAGATCTTCTCCTCCAACCTCTCCCTCGGCTTCCTCTCCATCTCGACCTTCCGCGTCATCGTGCTCCTCGTCACGGCGCTGCTGGTGCTGGCGCTCTGGCTGCTGTTCTACAAGACGCGCTTCGGCGTGCAGGTGCGCGCGGTGATGCAGAACAAGGAGATGGCGGCCTCCTTCGGCATCAATTCCAGCCGTGTCTACATGCTCACCTTCGCGCTCGGCGCCGGCCTCGCCGGGGTGGCGGGCTCGCTGTTCGGGGTGCTGAACATCGTGCTGCCGACCATGGGCGCGAGCTATGTGGTGCAGGCCTTCCTGATGGTGGTGGTGGGCGGCGGCTCGCTCGCCGGCAGCGTCGTCGCCAGCGGCGTGACCGGCGAGATGCAGTCGGTGTTCGCCTTCTTCACCAACGACACCTTCGCCCGCTTCCTCATCTTCGTGCTGATCGTCGTCTTCCTGCGGTTCCGCCCGCAGGGCCTCTTCGCCAAGGCGGGGACGCGGCGATGAAGGCGAGGCGAGCGACCATCCTGCGGCACGGGGCACGCTGAGGCGATCATGGGAAATCTCTACCACAACAAGACGGCGCAATGGCTTGCCTACGCGGCCTTCTTCGCCGTGCTCGCCATCGTCCCGATGCGCATCGACGACGACTTCCTGCTGAACCAGCTCGCCACCTACGGCGTCTACGGCATGCTCGCCCTGTCGATCAGCCTGTGCTGGGGCTTCGGCGGCATCCTCAATCTCGGCCAGGGCATCGCCTTCGGGCTGGGCGCCTACGGCATGGCGATGACCATGCAGATGCAGACCCAGACGGAATCGAACCCGATCCCGCCGCTCATGCTGAACAACGGCCTCGACTACCTGCCGATGCTGTGGTGGCCCTTCGCCAATACCGGCCTCGGCATCGTCTGCGCCATCGCCGTCCCCACGCTGTTCTGCGCGATTTTCGGCACCATCATGTTCCGCGCCCGGGTGTCCGGTCCGTTCTTCGCGATCATGACGCTGGCCATGCTTTCGGCCTTCTACACCATTATCCTCGACCGGCAGGCCTATACGGGCGGCGTCAACGGCATCACCCCGCCGTCGCCGCTCCAGTTCGCCGGCGTCGAGGTCGACCCTTACAGCCCGCTCGCCTACTGGACGGTGTTCTTCGCGCTCATGATCGCCACCGTCCTCGCCAAGCTGATCACCCAGAGCTCCTTCGGGCTGGTGACGCAGGCGATCCGCGACGATGCCGAGCGCGTGCGTTTCCTCGGCTACAGCGTGGCGGGCTACGAGACGATGATCTACACCATCGCCGGCCTCATCGCCGCCGTCGCCGGCTGCCTGTGGGTCATGCTGGTGCAATATGTGTCGCCGGCTCAGCTCGATGTCGGCTTCAGCCTCTCCATGGTCATCTGGGCGGCGATCGGCGGACGGCTGTCGCTGGTCGGGGCCATCGTCGGCGCCTTCGTCATCCAGGGTGCGCAGAGCTATCTCGGCGACACCTTCCTCTCCACTTGGCTGCTTATCCTCGGCGGCTTCTTCATCGTCATCGTGCGCTTCCTGCCGAACGGCCTGGCGAGCCTGCTGGAGGCCGCCCTCGGCCTGTTCGCGACGCGAAAGCCGAAATCGTCGGCGGAATCGAACGGCGCCGAGCCGGTTCCTGCGGAGTGAGGGCGATGGCGGGACTTCTGGAAATCCACAACCTTTCCAAGAGCTTCGATACCATCAAGGTGATCGACGATTTCAGCCTCGAAGTGGTCGAGGGCACGTTGTGCTGCCTTGTCGGGCCGAATGGCGCCGGCAAGACGACGACGATGGATCTCATTACCGGCCGCATCAAGCCGAGCTCCGGCAAGGTCGTCTTCGCCGGTCAGGACATCACCGCCCAGCCCGAGCACGTCATCGCCCGCGCCGGCATCGGGCGCAAGTTCCAGGTGCCGGCGGTGCTGCGCGATCTCACCGTGCGGCAGAACCTGACGGTAGCCTTTAGCCGGCAGACGAATCCGTTCTGGAATCTCTTCCGCTTCCGCTCGCCAGGGCTGGAGCGAAAGCTCGACGAGATCGCCACGCTGGCCGGACTCACCGATCGCCTCGGCGAGAGGGCGGGCATCCTCTCGCATGGCGAGACGCAGTGGTTGGAGATCGGCATGGTGCTGATGCAGGAGCCGCGCCTCATGCTGATGGACGAGCCCATCGCCGGCATGACCGAGAGCGAGATCGAGAAGACCGCGGCGATCTTCAAGGAGCTGCGCAAGACCACGACCCTCATCGTCGTCGAGCATGACATGGGCTTCGTGCGCGAGATCGCCGACGTCGTCACGGTCATGCACATGGGCTCGCTGCTGGCGCAGGGCACCATCCAGGACATCGAAGCCGATCCGCGCGTGCGCGACGTCTATCTCGGCGAGCAGGAGGCCGCCTGACCATGCTGCTCACCTTCGACAACGTCTCCTCCTATTACGGCGCCACCCGCATCCTGCGGGATTTCTCCTTCGACATGGAGAAGGGCCAGTGCCTGTGCGTGCTCGGCCGCAACGGCGTCGGCAAGACCACGCTGATGCGCACCATCATGGGGCTGACCGACCGCTCCACCGGCGCGATCCGCATCAATGGCGAGGCGATCGAGGCCAAGGCACCCTATCAGCGCGCCGGCTACGGCATCGGCTACGTGCCGCAGGGGCGCGGCATCCTCGCGGATTTCACCGTGCGCGAGAACATCCTGCTCGGCACCTTCGCCCGCAAGGACAAGGCGTCGGAAATCCCGGAGATCTGCCTGCGCATCTTCCCCTATCTGCGCGACAATCTGGAGCGCCGCGCCGGCCTGCTGTCGGGCGGGCAGAAGCAGCAGCTCGCCATCGCGCGCGCGCTCGCGGTCGGGCCGCAGGTGCTTCTGCTCGACGAGCCGACCGAGGGCATCCAGCCCAACATCGTGCACGAGATCGGCGAGATTCTGCGGATGCTCAACAAGGAACTCGGCATCAGCCTCATCCTGACCGAGCAGCACATCAAGGTTGCCCGCAAGCTCGGGGATGCATTCCTGATGGTCGATAACGGCCGCGTCGTCGCGCGTGGGGCGATTTCCGAGATGACGGATGCTCTCGTCGAAAAGCACATGACGATCTGACAGTCGTTTGAGTTTCTTCTGCGGAAAATTTTATTCCAATATATTGACGTAAAGAACTGTCCTGTGTAGATTTTGAATTGTAAAAATCTTGGTGGCCAGGCGCCATGACTGAAGATTTCCGGCCTTTCTATTTAGGCCGCGTGCTTTCTTGCGCCCCGGAGCAGGGGTGCCTCTCCCCAAAATCAGCGAGGCCGTCATGATCCCTATTCCGAAGAAGGGAACGCCCGAGCGCGAGGCGCTCATCCGTGAGCATCGGGAATGCGTCGACTCCATGAAGGGGGTCGCCGGCTTCTCCGTGCTGAAATGCGAGACCCCCGGCGACACCACCATCGTCACCGGCGGCGTGCACGAGAATCCGGTGCTGCGCCGCGTGCTGCTGCGCATGCGCGGGGAATCGCCGAAGGGCAAACTCGTCGTCATCTGCACCAAGGTGGACGCGGAATGGCGCATCGGCCGCCTGTCCGGCATCCGCGGCGTGCCGCCGGAGTTCGTCAACGACAAGGTCTATACGGACGAGCAGGAGATCCAGCACGACATCTTCCTGATGCGCCTGGAGGAGATGCCGGAGACCGCCGGCATGCCCGAGCACTTCGCCGAAGGCTGGAAGCGCCGCGACGACAACTGGCCGGTGACCTGAGCCGCCATCCGTCGTCGCGATGAGGGGCGGCGCGCCCCTCATCTTCCATCGAGATCGAACCCCGCCGTGTCTTCGGGCGAAGACGCGAATGGCGAAGCCTTGTCCTGAGCAGATCCTGCCGGGCCAAGTCTTGAGGACTGGAGAACACTATGTGCGCCATGAGGCTGACCGGCTACGCTGAGAAATTCAGCGTCCACCCCGGCGACAAGATCAAGTTCTACGTCAATTGCGACGGCCCCGCCGAGTTCAAGGCGGAAGTCGTGCAGATGATCAACGGCGACACCAACCCGCGCGGGCCCGGCTTCATCGAGAAGCCCATCGCCGCCGCGTGCAACGGCACCTACAAGGGCCGCAAGCAGATCATCCATGGCGGTTCCTACGGTTATGCCGCGGACGCGCCGCAGTTCCATGTCGAGAGCTTCACGCTCCAGTGCTGGGTCTGGCCGACCACGCCCAAGACCCACCCGCGCTACTGGAAGCACGGTGCGCAGGGGCTCGTGACCAAGTGGTCGCAGGGCAAGGGCTACGGCCTCTTCCTCAACGAGGAGGGGCAAGTCGAGCTGCGCATCAACGGGCACAAGATCACCACCGGCGTGCCGATCCGCGACCATGCCTGGCACTTCGTCGCGGCGAGCTTCGATGCCGCCACCGGCGAGGTGGTGCTCTATCACGAGCCGCAGATCGTCTATGCGCTCGATCCGGTCATCGAGCCGGTGAAGACCGTCATCAAGACCAAGGTCGAGCACAGCGCGGCGCCGGTCGCGCTGGCCGCCTATGTCGACAGGATGGACGACAGCCCGCTGGCGAAGTCGTCGCTGCCGGCCGGCGTCTGGTTCACCGGCAAGTACAACGGCAAGATCGACAGCCCGCGCATCTGCAACAAGGCGCTGTCGCGCTTCGAGATCGAGCAGATGAAGGCCGGCGCCCAGCCGGGCCTCACCGAGCGCCGCAACTCGGGTCCCACCGGCGCGCTGTCCGAGACCATCGTCGCCGCCTGGGATTTCTGGGACGGCATCGACACCATCGTGGCCAAGGACAACGGTCCCTATCGCTTCGACGCGCAGCTGGTGAACTGCCCGACGCGCGCCATGACTGGCTACAACTGGGCCGGCGAGAACTTCGACTGGAAATACGCCAAGAAGGAATATGGCGCGATCCACTTCCACGACGATGACGTCGACAATGCCCGCTGGGAGGCCGATGTCGAGTGGAGCGTGCCGGAAGAGGGCATCAAGAGCCGCTTCTATGCGCTCAAGCTGACCACCTCCGAGGGCGACGAAGACTACATCCCGTTCTGGGTGGTGCCGCGTATCGGCAAGGAGCAGTCGAAGATCGCGGTCATGGTGCCGACCATCAGCTACATGGCCTATGCCAACGAGCATGTGGCCTGCAATGCCGGCGGCGCCGAACTTTTCGTCTACCGCGTGCCGATCATGCAGCAGCAGAACATGTTCCTGGCCGAGCACCGGGAATATGGCGGCTCGATCTACGACACCCACACGGACGGCTCGGGCATCTGCCTGTCCTCGCGCCTGCGGCCCATCCTGTCGATCCGGCCGAAATACGACCACTTCCTCGCCCAGGCGCCGTGGCAGTACCCGGCCGATCTCCACCTCGTCTACTGGCTGGAGACGATGGGCTACGAGTACGACGTCTTCACCGACGAGGACGTCACCTATGACGGCCTTGCCCGGCTGGAGAACTACAACGTCATCATCACCGGCTCGCACCCCGAGCATAATTCGGGCCCGCAGCTCGACGCGCTGCACAACTACACCCAGCGCGGCGGCCGCCTGATGTATATGGGCGCCGACGCCTGGTACTGGGTGCATTCCTACCACCCGGCCTATGACGGCATCGGCCGCGGCGTCATCACCGAGATGCGCCGCTGCGAATCCGGCATCCGCACCTGGCGCGCCGATCCCGGCGAGTACTACCACCAGGGAACGGGCGAGCTCGGCGGTATGTGGCGCTTCCGCGGCCGCTACCTGCATTCGGTCGCCGGCGTCGGCATGTCGTCCGAGGGCTTCGACATCTCGAGCTACTTCAGCCGCACGCCGGACAGTCTCGACCCGCGCGTCTCCTGGGCCTTCGAGGGCATCAGCTATGACGAGCCACTCGGCAATTTCGGCCTCGTCGGCGGCGGCGCGGCGGGCCTCGAGCTCGACATCGTCGACACCATGCTGGGCTCGCCCCCGCACACCCTCGCGGTGGCGACCTCGGCCGGCCGGCATACGGAGGCCTATCTCCTCGTCATGGAGGATTTCGGCTTCAACCAGCAGGGCCTCGACGGCACCGTGCATCCGCGGGTGCGTGCCGACATCGCCTATCACGAGACGCCGAACGGCGGCGCCGCCTTTTCCTTCTCGTCGATCGCCTTCTGCGGCTCGCTGCCGTGGAACAACTGCCAGAACAACATCTCCACCCTGGTGAAGAACGTTCTGGATCGCTTCTCGGCGGACGGTCCCCTCCCGCCCCCGCCGGCGGATGCGATCAGGCACCGCGGACGCGCGGATTACGAGTCCCCCGCTCTCGCGCAGCGCGGCTGACGCATCCGGCCCCGATGTGCGCGCCGTGCCCGGCATGGCGCGCACATCTCCTCGCGAACCGCATGTCAGGATCAGGAGGCGTCGACGATGCTCAATCGACCGGATCTCGGCTATTTCGACGATGGCAGCGATCTCGCGAGCCCCGGCTTCTTCGCCGGCGCGCTCGGCGAGGCCGGACAGGCGCGCGTGCTGCCGCCGGCCGCCTATGGCTCGCTCGCCTTCTCCAATCTGGAGGACGAGGCGATCTGGACGCGGGACTGGGTGAGCATCGGCACCGTCGATTCCATTCCCGGAACGGGCGATCTCCTGCCCTTCACCGTGGGCACGCACGGCATCCATGTGCAGCGCATGGCGGAAGGCTTCCGTGCCCGCTTCAACAAGGCGCAGCACGGCGGCTGCCGGCTGGTGCCGCTGCAGTGCCAGACCGGCGCCAAGACGCGCTGCTCCTTCACCTCCTGCGGCCACAGCCGCGACCGGGCGGCGATCCCGGCGGGCGAACTCGGCAGCGACACGCCGGAGATGCACCAGTATCTCGGGCTCCGGCCGGAGCGCCTGCTCGGCGCGCATGTGCGCGTCTGGGGGCCGCTGATCCTCGTCAATCTCGACATGTTCCCGGCCGGGCCGGAGGCGAGCCTCTACGCGCTCGATCACGCGGCCTGCTTCTTCCCGTCCCGGCGCACCGTGCGCTCCGCCGAGCGCTGGCTGGAGTTCGCCGCCAACTGGAAGCTGGTGGCGCAGAGCCTGACCGCCGGCGTGCCGGTCGACGAGGATGAGGCCGGGCTCTGGCAGCTTTCCGAGAGCGTGCTGGACGATGGCACCGTTGCCCGTACCGCGCTGGTCTTTCCCAATCTCGTGCTCCTGTCCGCCGGCAGCGAGACCTGCGTCGTGGTGCTCCAGCCCACCGCGCTGGGCCGCACGCTGTGCCGCGTCAGCGTCTATGGCGAGGCGGAGGGCACGTCGCCCGACCTCGACCGCTGGTGCGGCCAGATCGCCCCGCGTGCCGAGCGCGCGGTCGCCGACCACGCCAATTTCTCGCGCTGGGGCGCCAGCCACCGGCCGGAAACCCTCGGCCTCGCGCCGCCGCTGCAGACCGTGCCGCAGGGCCTGTGGCTCCAGCGGCAGGTGGCCGCGCGCATTGCCCGCCTGCCGAGCGAGGCCATCGACCAGCCCATCTACCAGAACCCGGGGAGCTGACGCCGTGTTGTCCCATCGTGTCGAGCCCGATCGCGCCTCGCCCCTCGCCGCGGCGATCGACGCCTACAATGCAGGGGAGTTCGAGACCGCCTTCCGCCGCTTCACCCGCCTTGCCGACGACGGAGACGCCGAGGCCGCCACCTGGCTCGGCGCCCTCTATGCGCATGGCGAGGGAGTCGAGGCGTCCCTCGCCAAGGCCTTCGAGCACTATCTGGTCGGGGCCGAGGCCGGCATGCCGATGGCGCAGACCAATGTCGGCGCCATGCTGGTCATGGGGCAGGGCGTCGGGCGCGACATCGCCGAGGGCGCCAGATGGCTCGCCCGCTCCGCCGAGCAGGGCGATCTCTACGCCCAGTACAACCTCGCGACCCTCTACGCGAAGGGCGAGGGCATCGAACGCGACGACGCGGCGGCGGCGGGCTGGTATCGCCGCGCGGCGGAAGCCGGCCATTACCCCTCACAGGCGCGCCTCGGCTACATCTATGCGAACGGCGTGGGCGTCGAGAAGGATCTGGTCCAGGCCTATCTCTGGCTCTCGCTCGCCGCCCAGCACGGCATCGGCGCCGCGCTCTCCGCGCTGGAAGCCATCGTCACCCAGATGTCGGCGCCCGAGAAGAACCGGGCCGCCGCCGAGGTCGAGCGCTGGCGCGGCCGGACCCGCGAGGTCTCACGCCATGCCCGCCTGATGCCGATTCCGGGGTGAACACCATGATGCTCAGCGTCCAGCAGATCAAGTATGAGCTGCTCCTCTACATCAAGGAGTTCGGCGGCCGTGCGCAGGACTGGCGGATCGGCGTCGCCGAGGACGCGCCGCAGGCCCTGTTCGGCGAGAACGGCGTCGACGAGGCGGCGGACATCTGGTGCTGGAAGCCGGCGCTGACGCCGGCTGCCGCCCGCGCCGTCTACCGCTACATGACCGAGCAGTTCCATGTGCCACCGGCCCCGTCGAGCGGGCAGGGGCGCTGCGTGTTCCTGTTCGCCAAGGGCAAGCAGGCGGTCGCGGAGCCGGCGCCGGGCGGCTGAGCCGTCCCCGGTCATGCGTCTCCGGTCAGGCGGGCGCGGACAGCGCCCTGAGCTCGGCGACCAGCTTCGCCGGCAGGGTCACGCCTTCCCGGTTGCGCTCGCGCGCCGCGTAGCGCCGTTCCGAGGGCAGCCGCACGCCCGGCTGCTGTCTGGCAAGAGCGAACAGCTCGTCCGCATCCGCCAGTCGTGACGCCAGGCTTTCGGCCCCGAAGACCGCCGGGTCGATGGCGATGAACAACTCGCCGCCCAGCGGCGGGCCGCCGTCGCCGTTCTCCACCGCCATGGACTGCCGGCTGGTGAGGTCGCCGATCAGCGGGCCGGCGATCAGTTCCACCATCATCGACAGGGCCGATCCCTTGTGCCCGCCGAAGGGCAGCAGCGCGCCGGCGAGGGCCTGCGCCGGATCGGTGGTCGGCGCGCCGTCCGGCCCGACGGCCCATCCCGGCGGGATCGGCTCGCCGGCGCGGCGCTTCAGCTCGATCTCGCCGCGCGCCGCCGCGCTGGTGGCGAAGTCGAAGAGGAAGGGGCGTCCTTCGGGGCCGGGCCAGCCGAAGGCGATGGGGTTGGTGCCGAGCAGCGGCTGGGTGCCGCCGGCCGGCGCGACGCAGCTCTGGCCGATGGTGAAGCACCAGGCCGCCAGCCCCGCCTCGGCCGCCGGTTCGATATCCGCCCACAGGGCCGAGAAATGATAGCAGTCGCGGATCGCCAGAGCGGCGATGCCGTAGGTCTTCGCCGCCTCGATCAGCGCCGGCACGCCGGTCTCGATGGCGAGCGGGGCGAAGGTACGATGAGCGTCGACCCGCAGCACCACCGGCGTGACGCGGGTGAGGGTCGGTAGCGCGTGGCGCTCCGCCTTGCCGCTGCGCACCGAGCCGACATAGCCGATCAGCCGGTAGAGGCCGTGCGAGTGGCACTCGTCGACCTGCGCCCGCGTGATCGAACGCGCGATGGCCTGCGCATGTGCCGCGCCGAGCCCGGCGCCGGTCAGCGTATCGGCGCACAGCCTATGCACCTCGCCGAGGGTCAGGCGCACCGTGTCCGCGGCGGCGCCGGTCATGGGGCGTCCTCGCGGGCGCCGCGCTCCAGCGCGCGCAGCAGGTCGTCATGCACCGTGCCGATGTGCTCCTCGAGGAAGGCGCAGGCCTTGGCGATCTCGCCCGCGCGGCTGAGCGTCACCAGCTCGGCATGCTCGTCCACGGCGCGCTGCATGCCGACGATGCCGGTTCCCGCCGTGTCGCTGAGCTGCACGCGCGTGTAGCGGTCGCTCGATTGCAGCAGCGACTGCACGATGGTCAGCGAGCGTGGCTGGCCGGCGCGCCCGTACAGCGCCATGTGGAAGTCGGCGTTGAGCTGCCCCCAGCGGCTCAGATCCTGCGCGGCGGTGGCCGCCACCATCTGCCGGTTCATCTCGTCGAGCCGCGCGAAGTCCGCCTCCGCGAGCGCGGGAATGGAGCGGGCGAGCAGCCGGGGCTCCAGCAGGCGGCGCAGGCCGAACACGTCGTTGATCTCGTCGAGCGAGAGCTCGGAAACGATGGCGCCCTTCTGCGGCACGATCCGCACCAGCCCCTCGGCGTCGAGCTGGAACAGCGCCTCGCGGATGGGGATGCGGCTCACCTTGAAGGTCGCGGCGAGCGCGTCTTGCCGGAGCTGCGCGCCGGCCGGATAGGTGCCGTCGAGGATCGCCTTCCGCAGCTGGTCGAGGATGGCGGCCGAAAGGGTGCGGTGCTTGAGGAGCGGGGTCATTCTGCGCGTTTCGGCCCTGCAAAAATCACGTCGGGCATATTGACGGATATAATTTATAAAATCTACGATCACGAAAAAGACAGAGGGAAAAGCGTGATCATGTCGCAAGCCGACGGCCTCCCCGCCGGTGGCGGGCCCCTCCATGCGCTCACCACCGTTTCCGAGGCGCTCCTGTGGGTGGAGCGGCTCGCCATCAGTGCGCTGATGGCGCTCCTCACCGGCCTCATCCTGCTCAACGTCGTCACGCGCTACGGCGGCATCCCGCTCTATTGGGTGGACGAGTCCGCCATCTTCACCACGGTGTGGCTCACCTTCATCGGCGCCTCCGCCATGTCGCGGCTGCGGCTCGATTTCTCCATGACGCTGCTGACCGAGCACCTCTCCCGCGGGGCGGCGAAAGCCGTGGGCGTGCTGGCAACGCTGTGCGTGCTCGGCTTCGGCCTCGCGCTCGCGGCGATGTGCTGGGTGTGGATGGACCCCGTCGGCATCGCGAGCGCCGGTTTCGACGGGAAGGAATATGGCGGGGCGACCTTCAACTTCCTCTACACCGAGCGCACGCAGACGCTGAACTGGCCGAGCTGGGTGGTCTATCTGGTGCTGCCTATCTTCGCGGTGGCGCTCACCGTCCATAGCGCCGCCAACCTCGCGGAGGACCTCGGTCTCTCCGGCCGGCCCGACCGCAGCGGCTTCGGCCTCGGCAGCGCCGAGGAGGTCGCCTGATGATCACCAGCGCCGCCTTTGTCCTTACGCTGCTGATCGGGGTGCCCATCGGCATCGCCATCTGCCTCACCGGTGTCGTGTTCATCGCCGCCAGCGGCAATCCGGTGCTCTACCAGAGCTTTCCGCTGCAGATGTTCGGCAGCGTCGACAATTACGGCCTGATCGCCATTCCGCTGTTCATCCTGATCGGCGAGATCATGAATGGCGGGGGCATCACCCGGCGCATCATCGACATGACGATGGCCTTCATCGGCGCGATGCGCGGCGGCCTCGCCTATGTGAACCTGCTGGCGAACATGTTCGTCTCGTCCATCCTCGGCTCGGCCACCGCGCAGGTGGCGATCATGGCGCAGCTCATGGTCCCGGAGATGGAGGCGAAGGGCTACGACAAGACCTTCGCCGCCGGCCTCACCGCCTATGCCGGCATGCTTGGCCCAATCATCCCGCCCTCGATCATGTTCGTCATGTATTCGGTGCTGGCGCAGGTGCCGGTGGGCGACATGCTGATCGCCGGCCTCGTCCCCGGCTTCGTGCTCACGGCGCTGTTCTGCATCGTCATCGCGCTGATGGGGCTGCGCTACAACTATCCGCGCGGCGAGGCGGCCAGCCTCTCGCAGCGTGTGAAGACCGTGCTCGCCTGCGCGCCGACGCTGCTCATTCCCATCGTCATCGTCGGTTCCATCCTCACCGGCCTCGCCAACCCGACCGAGTCCGCCGCCGTCGGCGCGCTGGCCTCGATCCTGATCGGCCGGTACTGGACGGGAGAGCTGCGCTTCGCCCAGCTGCCGCGCATGTTCCTGCGCGCCGGCGTCTATTCCGGCATCGTGCTGTTCCTGGTCGCGGCGGCGGGCGTGCTGTCCTGGGTGCTGGTGTTCGCCAAGATCCCGCAGGAAGTCGCGCTGTGGATCCAGTCCATCGCCAGCGGGCCGATCAGCTTCATGCTGCTGGTCAACGTCATCCTGCTCGTCATCGGCACGGTGATCGACGGCGCGCCGGGGCTGATCATGACGGTGCCGATCCTGCTGCCGATCGCCACCGAGGTCTACAACATCGACCCCGTGCAGTTCGGCGTGGTGGCGGTGGTCAACCTCGTGCTCGGCTTCCTGTCGCCGCCCGTCGGGCTCTGCTTCTTCGTCGCCGCGGCCGTCACTGGGGCCAAGCCGGGCAAGATGTTCATCGTCACCCTGCCGTTCTTCATCGCGTCCTGCGTGCTGCTGGTGCTGCTCTCGATCTTTCCGGTGCTGTCCACCGCACTGGTCCGCTGAACCTCCGCCAACAAGAACCTTCCGTGCCAGAGGAGAAAAACCGATGCTCTCACGCCGTTCCCTGCTCACGGCCGCGGCGGCCGGTGCCGTCCTGCCGCTCGCCGCTCCCGGAGTGCTCCGCGCCCAGACGCGCGACCTGCGCCTCGGCCTGATCACCCCGCCCGGCCACCCCTGGAACAACGCCGCCCTCAAGGTGGGCGAGGTTCTGAAGGAGAAGACCGCCGGCAAGCTGACCATGACCGTCTTCCATGCCGGCCAGCTCGGCAATGAAGGCGCGATGATGCAGCAGCTGCAGACCGGCGCGCTCGACCTGGCCTTCCTGCAGGCGGCGGAGGTCGGCAACCGGGTGCCGAACGTCGCGGCCATCCTCGCGCCCTATGTCGTGCGCTCCACCGAGGCGGCGGCGAAGCTGGTGCGCCAGCCCATCGCCATGCAGATGCTGGACCCGCTGCCGAAGGAGACCGGCACGCTCGGCCTCGGCTGGGGCATCACCTCGATCCGCGCGGTGTTCTCGGCCAAGCAGATCGACGGCCTCGCCGGGCTGAAGGGTATGAAGCTGCGCATCAACACGACGCCGGCCTTCCGCGACTTCTACCAGTTGCTCGGCGCCGCCCCCACGCCGATCCCGACTCCGCAGGTGTTCGACGCCATGGCTAACGGCCAGGTGGACGGGCTGGAGGCGGACCTCGACTTCTCCTGGAACCAGCGCTTCGACAAGGTGTCGAAGGTGATGATGCGCATGGACGCGGTGTTCATGCCGATGATTGCGCTGGCCTCCGGCCGCGCCTGGCAGTCGCTCCCCGAGGAGGACCGCAAGCTGATCGCCGAGGCGACCAAGGCGGCGCTCGACGTGCAGGTCGACGAGACGGTGGCGAACGCGCCGAAGATCATCAAGGACTTCGAGGGCACCGGCATCAAGATGGTGGTGCCGCCGGCGGCGGACTCGGCGCCGATCATCGCCGAGTATGACAAGATCTGGGTGCCCAAGGCGCCCATCCTGCCGGAGCTGCGCAAGGTCGGCGCGACGCTCGGCTGAGCGCTGTCTCATCCCTGAAGATGCGAGAGGCGCCCGTCGGGCGCCTCTTTCATGTGGGAGGTCTCAATCCTGCTTCCACACCGGCCAGGTGTCGGAGAGTCGGTAGCCGGTCGGCCAGGGATCCTCCGGGTCGAGCATGAGCTGGGCGGTGTGCGTCACCCAGGCGCGGCCCATGATGGAGGGGAAGATCGCCGGGCGGCCGCCGACCGTGGTCTCGCCCTCGATCCGGCACTCGAAGCGGGAATCGATGATGGAACGGCCGATGAAGGTCTCGCCCACCTTCAGCCGGCTCTTGGCGTGCAGCACCGCCATGCGCGCCGAACAGCCGGTGCCGGTGGGCGAACGGTCGATCTTGCCGGGGCGGATGGCGACCGCGTTGGCGCCCGACTTCACGCCGTTCTCCTCGATCACCGGCGCGGCGAACTGGCAGAAGGAAATGTGGTTCCAGTCGGCATTCTCGGGGTGCAGGAAGCCGAGCTGGCGGTTGGCCGCCTTGACGATCTTCATGCCGGTCTCGGCAAGGTCCTTCGCCTCGTCCGGGCGGATGGAAAAGCCGAGCGCATGGGCGTCGACGATGCAGAAGCTGTCGCCGCCATAGGCGGTGTCGACGGTCAGCGTGCCGAGGCCCTCCACTTCCAGCTTGGCGTCGAGCTTGTCGGCGAAGGAGGGGTGGTTGCGCACCTTGATGCGTTCGGCCTTGCCGTTCCGGCAATAGGCGGTGGCCTCGATCAGCCCGCCCGGGGCCTCCAGCACCATATGCGTCTCGGGCTCGACCATCGGCACGATGCCGGTGTCGAGCAGCACGGTGGAGACGCAGATGGAGTTGGAGCCGGACATGGGCGGGGTGTCCTCCGGCTCCATGATGATCCAGGCGGCGACGGCGCGCGGGTCCTTCGGCGGCACCAGTAGGTTCACATGACGGAAGACGCCCCCGCGCGGCTCCTGAAGGACGAAGTTGCGCAGCGTGTTGTCGCTCGCGATGAAGCGCGACTGCGCCCACACCGTCTCGCCCGGGGGCGGGGCGACCCCACCGACGATGACGTCGCCGACCTCGCCCTCGGCGTGGCAGCCGACGACATGGATGACCTTGGATGAGCGCATGGGGGCCTCCGGTGGGTTCTATCCGCCGTCTGGTCGTCATGGCCGGGCTTGACCCGACCATCCACGTCTTCTGCTGCGGAGGAAGAAAGGCGTGGATCCCCGGGCCAAGCCCGGGGATGACGTCGTTAGGTGTTCAGCCGATCACCACCACCGGGTTACCCAGCACGTCGAAGATCGGCTCGATGCCCAGCCCCGGCGCGTCCGAGGCGGTCATGAAGCCGTTGACGCGCTTGGGCGCGCCCGTGGCGATGTCCACCGTGCCGTAGCTGTTGAAGTCGGTCGCCGAGAAGGCGAACTCCTCCGGCGTCGAGCGGGCGAGATGGGCGATGGTGGCGGTGACGATGTCGCCGCCCCACGTGTCCTCGATGGTCATCGGCGTGCCGGAGGCGACGCAGATGTCGCGCATCAGCCGCGCCTTGGTCAGACCGCCGACCTTGGAGATCTTCAGGTTGATGATGTCCATCGCGTCGTCGGCCAGCGCGCGCTGGAGGCTCGCCACGCCGTCGATCACCTCGTCGAGGACGAAGGGGCGCGCGGTGCGCCGGCGCACCGAGACGCATTCCTCATAGGTGGGGCAGGGCTGCTCGATATAGACGTCGAGATCGGCGACGCTGGCGGCGATGCGCGCGGCTTCCGCCCGCGTCCAGCCCGTATTGGCGTCGGCGACAAGGATGTCACCTGCGTCCAGAATGTTGCGGGTGGCGCGGATGCGGTCGATGTCCTGATCTGCGTCGCCGCCGACCTTGAGCTGGAACTTGGTGTAGCCCTCGGCCTTATAGCCGGCGATCTTCTTCGCCATCACCTCGGGCGCCTCCTGCGAGATGGCGCGGTAGAGAGCGACCTTCTCCTGTGCGGCGCCGCCGAGCAGCTTGTAGACCGGCAGGCCCGAGACCTTGCCGAGGATGTCCCAGCAGGCGATGTCGATCGGCGCTTTCACGTAAGGATGGCCGCGCAGCACCGAATCCATGTGGCGGTTGAGGACGTTGAGGTCGGTCGGGTCGAGGCCGATGACCTTGGGGCCGATTTCCTCGAGGCCCGCGCGCACGCCATGCGCATAGGCGGGCAGATAGGCCGAGCCGAGCGGGCAGCATTCGGCATAGCCGGTGATGCCGGCATCGGTCTCCACCGCGACGACGGTGGAATCGAACACCTCGATGAAATTGCCGTTCGACCAGTTGTAGCGGCCTTCCCTGAGCGGCAGGCCGACCTTCCACGCCTTGATGCCGGTGATCTTCATGTGCGTCACATCCGTTGTCTCGACGTCATCCCGGGCTCGTCCCGGGGGTGACGTCTTTCGAGGCCAATTCGTGGATGGCCGGAACAAGTCCGGCCATGACGAAAGAAGGATTCACACCACCACGAAGCCGTGCGCGAAGGGGTCGCGGTCGTCGATGAAGATGGTGTTGTAGCCGGTCATGCGCGCCCAGCCGCCGATGGAGGGGATGATCGCGTCGCGATCTCCCACCTTCACCGCCGCTTCGACGCGGCCCTTGAACAGCGAGCCGATGATGCTCTCGTGCACGAAGTCGTCGCCGACCTTGAGCTTGCCGAGGGCGGCGAGCTGCGCCATGCGCGAGGAGGTGCCGGTGCCGCAGGGCGAGCGGTCGATGGCCTTGTCGCCGTAGAACACGGCGTTGCGCGCATGCGCCTCCGGGTGCTGCGCCACGCCCGTCCAGAGGATGTGCGACAGGCCGCGGATTTCCGGTTTCTCCGGATGCACGAACTCGTATTTCGCGTTCAGCGCCTTGCGCAGCGCCGGGCTCATACCGACCAGTTCGCCGGCGGTGAAGTCCGCCATGTCGCGGAACCGCTCCTGCGGCTCGACGATGGCGTAGAAATTGCCGCCATAGGCGACGTCCACCGTCACCTCGCCGAGGCCCGGGCATTCGGCGGTGAGGCCGCGCGCATAGAGGAAGGCGGGCACGTTGGTGATGCGCACCTCCTCCACATACTGGCCTTCCTGCCGGTACTCGGCCTTCACCACGCCGGCCGGCGTGTCGAGCATCAGCACGCCCGGCGTCTTCGGCGTCACGAGCCCGTGCTCGATGGCCATGGTCACCGTGCCGATGGTGCCGTGGCCGCACATGGGCAGGCAGCCGGAGGTCTCGATGAACAGGATGGCGACGTCGCAGTCCGGCCGGGTCGGCGGATAGAGGATCGAGCCCGACATCATGTCGTGGCCGCGCGGCTCGAACATGAGGCCGGTGCGGATCCAGTCGTACTCTTTGAGGAAATGGGCGCGCTTCTCGATCATGTTCGCGCCCTGGAGGTTCGGCCCGCCGCCGGCCACCAGCCGCACGGGGTTGCCGCAGGTGTGGCCGTCTATGCAGAAGAAGCTGTGTCGCGCCATGGGATGAACTCGTCAGAAGCGGTCGGGGCGGAAGGGATCGAGCGGAATGGAGGGCGTGCGGCCGGCCGCGAGGTCGGCCACCAGCCGGCCGGTGGCGGCGCTCTGGGTCAGGCCGAGATGGCCGTGGCCGAAAGCGTAGAACACGCGGGGGGAGGCGCTGGAGGTGCCGATGACCGGCAGCGAATCCGGCAGCGAGGGACGGTAGCCCATCCACTGCTCGCCGCCCTCTGTCCGCAGCCCCGGCAGGAAGGCGGCGGCCTTGGTCAGCATGGCCTCGGAGCGCTTGAAGTTCGGCGGCAGCTTGAGCCCGCCGAGCTCCACCGCGCCGCCGACGCGGATGCCGGTGGAGAGCGGCGTGACGACGAAGCCGTGGCCGCCGAAGGTGAGCTGGCGGTTGAGCGCGAAGGCGCCGGGCGGCAGCGTGGTGTTGTAGCCGCGCTCGGTCTCCAGCGGGATGGCGTCGCCGAGAGCGGCGGCGAGCGGGCGCGACCAGGCGCCGCCGGCCAGGACGACACGGTCGGCCTCCAGCGTCTCGCCGCCAGCAAGGCGCAGGCGCACGCCGCCCTCACACGGCTCGATGGCGGCGACCTCGCCATGGGTCAGCGCCGCGCCGCGCGCCATCACCGCGCGGAACAGAGCGAGGGCGAAATGATAGGGATCGTCCACCGTCTGCCAGTGCGGGGTGAAGGTGCCGGCGACGAAGCGGGGCGACAGGCCGGGCTGCAGCTCGGCGAGCCGCGCGCCGCGCACATGCTCGAAGACGATGCCTTCGCGGGCGCGCGCGTCCCAGCCGGGCTGGGAGGCGGCGAGTTCGGCCTCGCTCTCATAGAGCTGGAGATTGCCGTCGCGGCGCACATGGCCGCCGAGGTCGGCCTCCGCGACCATCGCCTCCATGGCGCGGGCCGCGAGGCGCATCAGGTTGCCCTGGGCCTCGATGGAGTGGCGGTAGCGGTCGGGCAGGCTGGCGCGCCAGAAGCGCAGGAGCCAGGGCGCGATGCGCGGCAGGTAGGAGGGCGGGATGGCGAGCGGCCCGAGCGGGTCGAGCAGCCATTTCGGCGCCTTGCGCAGGATGCCGGGCGAGGCCAGCGGCAGGATGTCGGTGAAGGCGAAGGCTCCGGCATTGCCGAAGCTGGCGCCTTCCGCCACGCCGCCCCGCTCGACGAGCCGGACGCGGTGGCCCCCGGTGGCGAGATGGACGGCGGTGGCGAGCCCGACGATGCCCGCGCCGATGACGACGGTTTCATCCCGGGCGATCTGGTCGGTCATGTTGTCCTGCTCAGGCGGGAAGGCAGCCCTTGCGGGCGGGATCGCGGCCGGTCGCCTGTCGGTTGAAGGGGCGGCCTGTCATGCGTGTCTCCGGAGCCGTGGCTCCGGAGACGGGGGTGTCGGCAAAGAGATCGGCTCACGCCGCCTTGGCGAGGGCCGGGCGGGTGGCGAGGGCCTCGCGCACGATCGTCTCGACCTTGGCGCGCTGCTCGCCTTCCAGCGGCAGGCGGGGCGCGCGCACGCGCTCGGTGGTGCCGGTGACCAGCGCCTCGACCAGCTTCAGGTTCTGGACGAGGTAGGTCGACACGTCGAGGTCGAGCAGCGGGCGGAACCAGCGGTAGATCGCCAGCGCCTCATCGTAGCGCTTGGCCTTCATCAGCTGGTAGATCGCGACCGTCTCGTGCGGGAAGGCGACCACGAGGCCGGCGACCCAGCCGACCGCGCCGACCGCCAGCGCCTCATAGGCGAGGTTGTCGACGCCGGTGAACACGTCGTAGCGGTCGCCCAGCGCGTTGACGATCTCGATCGCGCGGCGGATGTCGTCCGAGGACTCCTTGATCGCGACGAAGCGCTTGTCCTTGGCGAGCTCGGCCATGATCTCGACCGTCACGTCGACCCGGTAGGCGATGCGGTTGGAATAGATCATCACCGGCAGGTCGGCGGCCTCGGCGACGGCGCTCAGCGTCGCCACCGTCTCCTTCGGGTTGGTGTGGTAGACGAGGCTCGGCACCACCATCAGCCCGTCGGCGCCGGTCTGCGCGGCGCGTTTGGCGAGCGCGGCGCTGTCGCGGGTGGCGGCGTCGGCGATGGTCATCAGCACCGGCTTCTTGCCGGCGACGGCCTTGGCGGTCTTCAGGACGGCGAGGCGCTCGTCATGCGAGAGCATCGGACCTTCGCCCAGCGAGCCGTTGACGATGATGCCATCGACGCCGGCCTCGATCTGGAAGGCGAAGCAGCGCTCCATCTCCTTGTGATCGAGGGTGTCGTCCTCGTTGAACTTGGCGGTAACGGCGGGAAAGACGCCCTGCCACATGGGAAATGCTCCTTCGGTCTCTCGAAAAATCGATCGGGTATCACAGAACGGATTTGAGGAACGCCACGGTTTCCGGCTGCTGTGGATTGCCGATCACCTGGGCGGGCGGGCCGATCTCGTGGATCCGGCCCTTGTGGAAGAAGGCCACGCGGTTCGACACCTCGCGGGCGAAGGCGATCTCGTGGGTGACGCAGATCATGGTCATGCCCTCGGCGGAGAGCAGGCGCATGGTGTCGAGCACTTCGCCCACGAGCTGAGGGTCCAGAGCGGACGTCACCTCGTCGAAAAGCATGTAGTCTGGCGACATGGCAAGCGCGCGGGCGATGGCCATGCGCTGCTGCTGGCCGCCGGACAGGCGGGAGGGGTAGACGTTCAGCTTCTCGGCGAGGCCGACATGGCTGAGCTTCTCGACCGCGATGGCCTCGGCCTCGGCCTTCGACTTGCCGAGCACCTTGCGCGGGGCGAGCATCACGTTCTCCAGCACCGTCAGATGGGGGAAGGCGTTCCACTGCTGGAAGACGATGCCGATCTTGCGGCGGAGCTTGTTGAGGTCGGTGCCGCGGGCGTGCACGTCGGTGCCGTCCACGAGGATGCGGCCAGAATTGATCGGCTCCAGCCCGTTGATGCACATCAGCAGGGTCGACTTGCCCGAGCCGGAGCCTCCGATGACGGAGACCACCTCGCCCTTCTCGACGGTCATGGTGACGCCCTTGACCACTTCGAGAGAGCCGAAGGATTTGTGAACGTCCTGAATCTCGATCGACATGGTCTTTCTCAGTCGTTTTCGCGCCAGCGCTTCTCCAGCCGCGCCCCGAGGCGGGCGATGGGGAAGCTCATCAGGAAATAGATCAGGCCGGCGATGGAGAGCACGAAGAGCGGCTCCTGGATACGGGTGACGATCACCTGCGAGGAGCGCAGCAATTCGACGACGCCGATCCACCAGACCATGGCGGTGTCCTTCATCACGCCGAGGGTGAGGCCGATCCAGCTCGGCAGCGCCACCCGCAGCGCGATGGGGAAGACGATCTCAGTCAGGTCCTGCCGGTAGCTCAGTCCCAGCGAGCGGGCGGCGCGGCGCGTCGTCGCCGGTACGGCGAGGAAGCCCGAGCGCACGATCTCCGTGCAGTAGGCCGACATGTACAGCGCCAGCACCACGCAGCCCACCGTGAACGGGCTCCAGTGGATGCCCACGATGGTCTTGAAGGAATTGGCGAGCACCAGCTGGATCAGCAGCGGGATCGACCGGAACACGTCGAGCACCGCGCCGAGCGGAGCGTTGACCCACCAGGGCGCGACCGCGCGGACGACGCCGAAGGCGACGCCGAGCAGCGTACCGCCAAGGACCGCCCAGCCGGTGAGCGCGAGGGTGACGCCCGCGCCCTTCAGCATGAACCAGAGGTCGTTGAGCGAGAAGGTCGTCTCGAAGAGGGAGGAGAACATCGCGGCGCCTCCCTCAGTAGCGGAACAGGCGCCACGCCATGAGGCGGGCGGAGACGGTGACGAGCTTGGCGAGCAGGTAGTAGATGACCGCCGCCAGGGCGAAATATTCGAAGGTGCGGAACGAGCGCACGTTGAGTTCCTGCGTCACGCCGGTGAGATCGTTGTTGAGGCCGACGATGACGCCGAGCGAGGTCATCAGGATGGCCCAGACCATCTGGTTGGTGAGCGGATAGAACACGATACGGAACATCTGCGGCAGCACGATCAGGCGGAAGGCCTGCACCTGTCCCATGCCGAGCGAGCGGGCGGCGCGGACCTGGGTCTGCGGCACGGCGCGCAGGCCGCCGCGGAAGGTCTCGGCGAGGTAGCCGGCATTGTTGAAGGTGATGCCGGCCAGCAGCGCGACGAAGCTGTCGAGATGGATGCCGAGCGAGCCGAGGCCGAAATAGGCCATGTAGATCTGGAACAGCGAGGGCGTGTTGCGCGCCAGCTCCACCCAGGTCGCGGCGAGGGCGCGCAGCGAGCGGTAGGAAGAGCCGCTCGCCACCGCCAGCAGCACCGCGAAGAACACGCCGAGCAGCATGGAGAGCACGGCGATCTCCAGCGTCACCAGCGCGCCCGCCAGCATCTCCGGCAGGGCCCTGAACGCGGGCAGCCAATGAAAGGTGTAGTTCATCGCTTTCGCTTGCTCAGCGTGACCCGAGGCCGCCACCCGCACGCCCGGCCCGATGCCGGGCATGCGCGGTCGCGATCATGAGGAGGCCGGTGCGTGGCCGGGGACAAGCCCGGCCGCGACGTCCGGCGACGGGAGCGTCTGCCGGCTCAGCGATAGACGCCGGGCACGGTCAGGTCCGGCGCGGTGCCGAGCCCGACCCACTTGTCGTAGAGCTCCTTGTAGCGGCCGGTGCGCACCTGCTGGTTGACGAACAGGTTCAGGTAGTTGAGCAGGCCCTGCTCGTTGCGCAGCGCGATCAGCGCGACGTAGTCGATGTCGTAGGGCGCGTCGCCGCCCATCATCAGGCCCTTGTACTTGCCTTCCTTCACGATCGCAGCGGCGACGGTGGAGGTGACGACGGTGGCGTCGATCTGGCCCTGGGCAAGGGCGAGGAACACGTCGGCCTGGGTCTGGTAGCCGCGGAAGGAGCCGGTGCCCCACGTCTTCACGTCCTTCTCAAGCGCGATGGCCTCGAAGGTGCCGGAGACCGAGCCGGTCTTCTTGCCCTTGAGGTCGGCGTAATCCTTGATGCCGAGGCCGTCCTTGGTCAGCACGACCATCTTGAAGGCGAAGTAGGGGATGGTGAAGCCGGCGGTCTTGGCGCGCTCCAGCGTGTCGGAGGTGGAGGCGACGCCGACGTCGACGCGGCCGGAGACGAGAGCGGGAATGCGGTCGGGGAACGGGGTCTCGACGATCTCGGCCTTCACGCCCAGCACCTTGGCGAGGTCGTTGCAGTAGTCGACGTCGAAGCCGATCGGCTCGTTGTTGGCATCGCGCGACCCCATGGGCGGGAAGTCGAGCACCACCGCGCAGCGCAGCGTGCCGGAAGCAATGATGTCGTCGAGCTTGTCCGCCTGCGCGGGCATGGCGGCGGCGAGCGTCAGCGCCGCGGCCGCCAGAATGCCGATTCCCTTAGCCATTACGGCTCTCCTCTGAAGGACATGTGTTTGCTGTTAGTGGCCGTCGGCGCCGCTGTTTCAGGTGCCGGCCGGCGACGGGAAAGAGCTTCCAATTTTTGGATCCAAGTTGCAATATCCTTTTTGCAGTATCTGTGCGAAATTCTTCGGCATGCCTGCCGCCTGTGCTGCGCGCACTGGCGTTGCGGGCGCCGAGACGGCAGGGTGCTACGCCATTAGTCGATGCCGAATCGGTGCGAGCCGGTCGGCGGGTCAGCCGGAAGGGGAGTGCGGTGAAGGTTAGGGCAACGGACATCGCGCAGATGGCGTCCGCCTCCGACGTCATCTTCGACGCGCTGCGCGAGGCGATCGCCAAGGGCGACATTTCCGAAGGCCAGACCCTGCGGCAGGACCACATTGCCCGCATGTTCAACGTGAGCCGCATCCCGGTGCGCGAGGCGCTGACCCGGCTGGAAGAGCAGGGGCTGGTCTCGACCCAGCGCTATCGCGGCGCGGTGGTCACTACCCTGTCCACCGAGGAGATCCGCGAGATCTTCGAGTTCCGTGCGCTGCTGGAGCCGGAAGTGCTGCGCTATTCGGTGGAGCGCATCACCGAGGAGGGACTGGAGAACGCCAAGCGCTTCGCCAACGCCTTCTCGACGGAGAGCGATTCCTCGCACTGGGGCGAATTGAACCGGCGCTTCCACTACAGCCTCTACGAACCCTCCGGGCGGCCCTATTACCTCCAGACCATCAGCGCCGCGCTCGACCGCGTGGACCGCTACCTGCGTGCCCAGCTCGTGCTGACCGACGGCATGGCGCGCGCCCGGCGCGAGCATCAGGGCATTCTGGAGGCCTGCATCCGGCGCGACGCCGACGAGGCGGCGCGGCTCACCCGCGAGCACATTCTCGGCGCCAGCGTCTCGCTGATCGGCTTCCTCGAGCGCACCCGCGCGGAGAATGAGGCCGACAAGACGCGCGCGTGATATGCCGGCCCTTCACGAACCGGACGCGTCCACGAACCGGGCAGGCCCGCCATGACCGATGACCGAACGAGCCCTTCCCCCGCGCAGGCGCTGGCCGGGATACGGGTGCTGGACCTCTCCCGCGTGCTCGCCGGCCCCTGGGCGACCCAGATGCTGGGCGACCTCGGCGCCGACATCATCAAGATCGAGAAGCCCGGCGCCGGCGACGATACGCGCGGCTGGGGGCCGCCCTGGCTGGCGGACGGCGAGGGGCGGGAGACGCGCGAGAGCGCCTATTTCCTCGCCGCCAACCGCAACAAGCGCTCCGTGACCATCGACATGGCCAAGCCCGAGGGGCAGGCGCTGATCCGCCGGCTGGCGCAGACCAGCGACGTGCTGGTGGAGAACTTCAAGGTCGGCGGGCTGAAGCGCTACGGGCTCGACCATGACAGCCTCGCCGCGCTGAACCCGCGCCTCGTCTACTGCTCGATCACCGGTTTCGGGCAGGACGGGCCGGAGGCGGGCCGGGCCGGCTACGACTTCATGATCCAGGGCATGTCCGGCCTGATGTCGGTGACCGGCAGCCCGGAGAGCGAGCCGCAGAAGATCGGCGTGGCGCTGGTCGACGTGCTCACCGGCCTGCACGCCGCCATCGCGGTGCTGGCGGCGCTCCAGCAGCGGCAGCGGACCGGGCGGGGCCAATATGTCGACCTCGCCCTGTTCGACGTCGCCATGGCGAGCCTCGCCAATCAGGCGCTGAACTTCCTCGTCGGCGGCACGGCGCCGCGCCGGCTGGGCAACGCCCATCCCAACATCGTGCCCTATCAGGCGTTCGAGACGGCGGACGGCCATCTCATCCTCGCGGTCGGCAACGACGCGCAGTTCGCCCGCTTCTGCCGGATCGCCGATCTGCCGGAGGTGGCGGGGGATGCGCGCTTCCTCGCCAATGCCGGCCGGGTCGCCCATCGCGAGGTGCTGATCCCGCTGGTGGCGGCCGCCCTGAGGCGCCAGACCACGGGCGAATGGCTGGCCATGCTGGATACGGCGGGCATCCCGGCGGGGCCGATCAACACCATCGCGCAGGCCTTCGCCGAGCCGCAGGCGCTCGCGCGCGGGCTGGCGCTGAACCTTCCCCATGTGCTGGGCGGGGTGGCTCCCGGCGTACGCAGCCCGCTGCGGCTGAGCGATTCCCCGCTCGACGCACCGCTGGCGCCGCCGACGCTCGGCCAGCACACGGATGCGGTCCTGGCGCAGGTGCTCGGCCTGTCCGCCGAAGAGCGCGCCCGGCTGCGGAGCGCGGGCGTTCTCTAGAGCGTTTCATGGCTTAGCGTAAGCACTGAAACGTTCTAGACCTTTGAGTTGTCGTGTTTTCTTCACGCGAACCGGTGCCCGCTTCGCTCGAAAATGCTCTAGCGGCCGGCGGCGACGAACGCCTCGATCCGCGCCCGGTTCAGCGCGAACCATTGCAGGGCGATCAGCACGAAGCCATTGGCGAAGGGGTAGGGGAAGGGTGCGGCGAGGCTCGCCAGCGCGTCCTCCACCGGCACCAGGAACGGATGCGTCAGCTCGGTCTCGCCCGGCTCGCCGGCGACGGCGGGGACCTGCGTGGAATCGACGAGGCCGACATAGATGGTGGCGTATTCGTCGGTGACGCCCGGCGTCGGCAGGAAGCGCACCGCCGGCAGGAGCGCGCGCGGGGCGACGCCGATCTCCTCGCGGCATTCGCGGCGCGCGGCGGCCTCGGTTTCCTCGCCGGGATCGACGAGGCCGGCGGCGATCTCGATCAGCTCGCCGACCCCTGTCGCCAGCTGCGCGCCGAGGCGGAACTGGCGGATCAGCACGAAGCAGGCGGCGTCGGGATCATAGGCGAGGACGCCGACCACCGGGCCGACCCGAAGGATGTCGCGCCGCTGGCGCAGCGGCGTGCCGCGCGCGCCGTCCAGCGTCGCCACCATGCGGTGATAGGGACGGAAGCCGGCGCCCACCTCTTCGGGCGGCGTCAGGGCGACGTCGATGGAGCGGTCGGCGAGCACGCCGATTTTCGCTCGTTCTGTCATGGGGAGACCTGCCTCTAGGCGCCGTTGCCTGCCACGGCTGCCGTCTCCATGTTGAAGGCGGCGGCGAACAGCGCCCGCGTATAGTCGGTCTGCGGCGCGGCGAATAGTTCGGCGGCCGGGCCTTCCTCCACCACCACGCCGCCCTTCATCACCATCACCCGCGAGGCGAGCGCGGCGACGACGCGCAGGTCGTGGCTGATGAACAGATAGGTGAGGCTGCGCTTGTTCTGCAGGTCGCGCAACAGGTCGACGATCTGGGCCTGGACGATCATGTCCAGCGCACTGGTCGGCTCGTCCAGCACCACGAAGGAAGGCTCCAGCACGATGGCGCGGGCGATAGCCACGCGCTGGCGCTGGCCGCCGGAGAATTCGTGGGGGTAGCGATGCCGGCTCTCCGGCTCCAGCCCGACATCCTGCAGCGCCGCGATCACGCGCGCATCGCGCTCCTCGGCGGAGAGCCTGGGCTGATGCACCCTCAGCCCCTCGCCGACGATGTCGGCGATCGACATGCGGGGCGAGAGCGAGCCGAACGGATCCTGGAAGACCACCTGCATCTCGCGCCGATGGCTGCGCATCTGCTTGAAGCCGAGCGTGTCGATCGGCTTGCCCATGAAGACGATGGGGCCGTCGCTGGAGATGAGACGCAGCAGGGCGAGGCCGAGCGTAGTCTTGCCGGAGCCGCTCTCGCCGACGACGCCCAGCGTCTCGCCGCGCCGGATCTCCACCGAGATGCCGTCCACCGCCTTGATGTGGCCGACCGTCTTGCGCATCACGCCGGCCTTGATCGGGAACCAGACCTTGAGATTCTTCGCCTCCAGCACCACCGGCGCCTCCGGGTGCGGCGGGGCGGGGTTGCCGCGCGGCTGGGCGGCGATAAGCGCGCGCGTATAGGGATGGGTCGGGTTGGCGAAGATGTCCGCCACCGGCCCCGCCTCGACGATGCGGCCGTGGTTCATCACGCAGACATGGTCGGCGATCTTGCGCACGATGCCGAGGTCGTGGGTGATGAACAGCATCGCCATGCCGAGCCGGCGCTGGAGGTCCTTCAGCAGCTTGAGGATCTGCGCCTGCACGGTGACGTCGAGCGCGGTGGTCGGCTCGTCGGCGATCAGCAGTTGCGGCTCGTTGGCGAGCGCCATGGCGATCATCACGCGCTGGCGCTGGCCGCCGGAGAGCTGGTGCGGGTAGGAGCCGAGCCGCGTCTCCGGCTCGGGGATGCCGACCTCGGTGAGCAGCTCGATCACCCGCGTCCGCGCCGCAGCCCCGCGCATGCCGCGGTGCAGGAACAGGATCTCGGCGATCTGCTGCTCCACCGTGTGCAGCGGATTGAGCGAGGTCATCGGCTCCTGGAACACCATGGTGATGTCGTTGCCGCGCACTTGCCGGATGTCCTGTTCCGGCATGGCGAGCAGGTCCGCGCCCTTGAACAGGATGCGCCCCGAGGGGTGGCTGGCGGCGGGATATTGCAGGAGCTTGAGGATGGAGAGGGCGGTCACCGACTTGCCGGAGCCGCTCTCGCCGACCAGCGCGACCGTCTCGCCGCGCCGGAGGTCGAACGACACGTGGTCCACCGCGAGCGTGGTCCGGGCCCCCTGCGTGAAGGCGACCGACAGGTCGTGGACGGAGAGAAGGGGCTGCGTCTTGCTCATTGGAAGGTCTTCCTCGGGTCGAAGGCGTCGCGCACGGCTTCGCCGATGAAGATGAGCAGGCTCAGCATGAAGGCCACCGTGAAGAAGCCGGTCAGGCCGAGCCACGGGGCCTGCACGTTCGCCTTGCCCTGCGCCAGCAACTCGCCGAGCGAGGGTGAGCCGGGCGGCAGGCCGAAGCCGAGGAAGTCGAGCGCGGTGAGCGTCATCACCGAGGAGGAAACGATGAAGGGCAGCATGGTGAGCGTCGCCACCATCGCGTTGGGCAGCATGTGCCGCCACATGATGACGCCGTTCGACACGCCCAGCGCCCGCGCCGCCTGCACATATTCGAAGTTGCGCGCGCGCAGGAATTCCGCACGCACCAGCCCGACCAGCGACACCCAGGAGAACAGCAGCAGGATGCCGAGCAGCACCCAGAAGCCGGGCGCCAGGATGGAGGAGATGATGAGCAGCAGATACAGCGCCGGGATCGAGGTCCAGATCTCGATGAAGCGCTGGAAAATGAGGTCGGTCCAGCCGCCGAAATAGCCCTGCACCGCGCCCGCCGCCACGCCGACGATGGAGGAGATGACGGTCAGCACGAGGCCGAACAGCACCGAGAGGCGGAAGCCGTAGATGAGGCGGGCGAGCACGTCGCGGCCCTGATCGTCCGTGCCGAGCCAGTTCCATTCCAGCGCGTCGCAGCCGCCGGTGCGGCCGAGCTTGGCGACCACCGGCGCGCACTGCGCCTCGGTCAGCATCCAGGTCGGCGGGGAGGGGGCGGGGGTCGGCAGGTCGAGATTATGAGTGGAGTAGGAGTAGCGGATCGGCGGCCAGATCATCCAGCCACCGCTCGAAGCGATCAGCTTCTGGAGGTAGGGATCGCGGTAGTCCGCTTCCGTCTCGAAGTCGCCGCCGAAAGTCGTCTCGGGATAGGAGACGAGGCCGGGGAAATAGTAGCCGCCGTCATATTCCACCAGGAAGGGCTTGTCGTTGGCGATGAACTCGGCGCCGAGGCTCAGCACGAACAGGACCGAGAAGATCCAGAAGCTCCACCAGCCGCGCCGGTTGCGGCGGAAATTGGCGAGGCGGCGCTGGTTGAGCGGCGACAGGCGCGAGCGGCGCGCGGTCTCCGGAGCCGGCGCGGCGGCCGGGGTGCCGGTGGGCGCGGCCGGGGGCAGGGTGGTATTCGCGGCGTCCATGCTCAGACGTCCCGCGTCTCGAAGTCGATGCGCGGATCGACCCAGGTGTAGGTGAGGTCGGAGATGAGGTTCACCACCAGCCCGACGAGGGAGAAGATGTAGAGATTGGCGAACACCACGGGGTAGTCGCGGTTGAGCACGCTCTCGAAGCCGAGCAGGCCGAGCCCGTCGAGCGAGAAGATGGTCTCGATCAGCAGCGAGCCGGAGAAGAAGGCGGCGACGAAGGCGCCGGGGAAGCCGGCGATGATGATCAGCATGGCGTTGCGGAAGACGTGGCGGTAGAGCACCGCCCGCTCCGACAGCCCCTTCATCCGCGCGGTGACGACGTATTGCTTGCGGATCTCGTCGAGGAAGGAGTTCTTGGTCAGCAGCGCCATGGTGGCGAAGGCGCCGAGCACCATGGAGGTGATCGGCAGCGCGAGATGCCAGAAATAATCGAGGATCTTCGCGCCCAGCGAGAGCTGGTCCCAATTGTCGGAGGTGAGCCCGCGCAACGGGAACCAGGAGAAGAACGACCCGCCGGCGAACAGGATGATCAAGAGGATGGCGAAGAGGAAGCTCGGTATGGCGTAGCCGACGATGATCACCGCCGAGGTCCACACGTCGAAGCGCGAGCCGTCGCGCACGGCCTTGGCGATGCCGAGCGGGATGGAGATGGCGTAGGTGATCAGCGTCATCCAAAGGCCGAGCGAGATCGAGACCGGCATCTTCTCCTTGATGAGATCGATCACCGAGATGTCGCGGAAATAGGAGCGCCCGAAGTCGAAGCGGGCATAGTTCCAGATCATCAGGGCGAAGCGCTCATAGGCGGGCTTGTCGAAGCCGAACTGCTTCTCCAGCTCCTTGATGAAGGCGGGGTCGAGACCCTGTGCGCCGCGATATTTCGACGAGACCGGATCGCCCGTCGGCGCGCCCTGCGACATGCCGCCGAAATCACCGCCGCCGCCGGAGATGCGCGCCGTGGCGGAGGAGCCCTCGCCGGTCAGTTCGGCGATCACCCGTTCGACCGGGCCACCGGGCGCGAACTGCACCACCACGAAGGAAACCAGCATGATGCCGATGACGGTCGGCACCATCAACGCGAGGCGTCGGACGATATAGGCGAGCATGCGATCGAGGTTCCTTCGCCGGGCGTCACCGGACTGTTGCGCACAGGGTGGAGGGCGGGCGCTACCGCGTCAACTTAACGTCCGTTCATGCGGGGTTGTTCGGAGAAAGCCGTCATCCCGGCCGCAGAACTCCCTCTCCCCGTCGGGGAGAGGGGTGAGGTGAGGGGCCTTCGACGCTCCGCAGCCTTGTCGCCTTTCACCGACCCGCTTCGCGGGCCACTTCTCCCCGGTGGGGAGAGGGAAGAACAGCGGGCGCTCACCCTGCCGATCTCCCGCGCGCCGACCAGATCTCGGGGATGGCGCGGGCGAAGGTCGGGCGCGGCACGGAGGGCCAGGCGAACTCGTCCCAGAAGGCGATGCGGAACTCGGCCGAATACCATTGCGGGACCCAGTAGCGCCCCGCCCGCAGCCGGCGGTCCAGCACCCGGCAGGCCGTGCGCAGCTCCGCGCGCGTCGGCGCGGCGATCACCTTCTCGATCAGCAGGTCGACCACCGGGTCGGAGATGCCGGACAGGTTGTTGGAGCCCGCCGTCTTCGCCGCCGTCGCCCCGAAATAGTTGCGCAGCGATTCCCCCGGCACCGTGGAGACCGAGAAGCGCCGCACCGTGGCGTCGAAGTCGAAATCGTTGAGCCGGCGCTGGTATTGCGGGGAATCGACGAGGCGGAAATGGGCCTCGATGCCGAGCAGCTTGAGGTTCTTGATGAAGGGCGCGGTGTGGCGCTCCAGCCCGTTCTCGTCGTCGAGGAACTCCACCGTGAAGGTCTTGCCCTCGGCATTGATCAGCCGGCCGTCCCTGATGCCCCAGCCGGCCTCCTTCAGGAGCTGCGCGCCCTTGCGCAGCAGGGCGCGATCCTGACCCGAGCCGTCCGAGACCGGCGGGGTCCACGGCACGCCCTTCAGCACGGCGGCATCCCCGGAGCTGATGCGCTCGCCCAGCGCGTCGATGAGCGCGCTTTCCTCGGGGCCGGCGGGGCCTTCCGCCTTCAGGTCCGAATTCTCGAAGAACGACGTCGTGCGCCGGTAGGCGTCGAACATCAGGTTCTTGTTGGTCCACTCGAAGTCGAAGGCATAGGACAGCGCCTCACGCACGCGCGGATCGGAAAACTGCGGCCGGCGGGTGTTGAGGAACCAGCCCTGCGCGCCGGATGGCGTGCGGTCGGGCAGGATCTCCTGCTTCACCCGTCCATCCTTCAGCGCCGGGAAATTGTAGCCGGTCGCCCAGGTGCGGGAGGTGAATTCCTGCCGGAACAGATAAGCCCGCGCCTTGAAGGCCTCGAAGCCGACCTCGCGGTCGCGGAAATACTCGTAGCGCACCACGTCGAAATTGTTCGCGCCGGCATTCACCGGCAGCCCGGCGGCCCAGTGGTCCTTGACGCGCTCATATTCGATGAAGCGGCCCGGTTCGAAGCGCCCGACCTTGTAGGGGCCGGAGCCGAGCGGCGGCTCCAGGGTGCTCTCGTCGAACGGCCGGGCGCTGTAATAGGCCTTGGAGAAGATCGGCAGCGAGGCGGCGAAGAGCGGCACGTCGCGCGCCCGCGACGGGGCGAAGCGCACCACCGCGATCTCCTCGCCCTCCGCTTCCGCGCCCTCCATGTCGCGCAGGTTCTGCCCGATGATCGGGTGCCCCTTCGCCTTCAGCAGGTTCAGCGAGAAGGCGACGTCCTCGGCGGTGAGCTTCGAGCCGTCGTGGAAGCGCGCCTCGGGGCGCAAGCGGAAGCGGTAGACGGTGCCGTCCGGCGAGATCGCCACGCTCCTGGCCACGAGGCCGTAGATGGCGTCCGGCTCGTCGAAGGCGCGCACCATCAGCGTGTCGAAGACGAGGTCGATGCCCTGCGCGCCGTCGCCCTTGAGAATGAAGCCGTTCAGCGAGTTGAAGGTCTGGAAGGACTGGTTGAAGGCGGCGGTCGGGCCGACCTGCGAGAAGGTGCCGCCCTTGGCGGCGTTCGGGTCGACATAGTCGAAATGGGTGAAGTCGGCGGGATACTTCAGGTCGCCGAAGGCCGAGAGCCCGTGGCGTTCGGCCGTTGCGGGCGTCGACGGGGCCGCCTGGGCGAGGGCGCGGCGCGGCGCGGCGAAAGCCGCACCCGCGCCGGCCGTGAGGACGAGCATCTGACGGCGGCTGAAACCGTCTTTCGCCGCGCTCACTGCGTGCCCCCGGTCTGCGCCGCCTTCTGCGCGTCCCACCACCAGATGTCGGGGAAGCCGAAGGAATATTGCGGCAGCTTCTCGGGATGGCTGAAGCGGTTCCAGCGGGCGGTGCGCGTGTTCGGGTAGTTCCAGGTCGGGATCACGTAGTCATGCGCCAGCAGCACGCGGTCGAGCGCCCGGGTGGCGGCGACCAATTCGTCGCGGCTGGTGGCGTAGATCACCTTCTCGATCAGCGCGTCGATGCCCGCGTCCTTGATGCCGGCATAATTGCCCGAACCCTCGCGGTCGGCCGCCGCCGTGCTCCAGAAATCGCGCTGCTCGTTGCCCGGCGAGAGCGACTGGCCCCAGCCGGTGATGATCATGTCGAAGTCGCGTGCGCGCAGGCGGTTGATGTATTGCGAGACGTCGACCTGGCGGATGTTCACCGTGATGCCCAGCCGCTCCAGCGTCGGCTTGTAGAACAGCGCCACGCGCTCGAAGGCCGGGTTGGCGAGCAGGATCTCGATGGTCAGCGGCTCGCCCTGCGCGTTGACCAGCTTGCCGCCCTTCACCTCGTAGCCCGCCTCGCGCAGCAGCTTCGCCGCCTCGCGCAGATTGGCGCGGCGCACCTCCTCGCCGCCATCCGGCGGGTTCTGGTAGGGCTGGGTGAAGACGCTCGCCGGCACCTTGTCCTTCACGCTTTCCAGAATCTCCAGCTCCAGCCCCTGCGGCAGGCCGGAGGAGGCAAGCTCGGTGTTCTGGAAGAAGCTGGCGGTGCGCTTGTACTGGCCGAAGAACAGCGTGCGGTTCATGCCGTCGAAATCGAGCGCGTAGTTCAGCGCCCGGCGCACGCGCTGGTCCTGGAACTTCGTGCGCCGCAGGTTGGGGATGAAGGCCTGCATGGAGCCGGAGGCGCGGTCGGGGAATTCCTCGAGGATCACCTTGCCGGCCTTGACCGCCGGGAAGTTGTAGGCGGTCGCCCAGTCCTTGGCGGAGGTCTCGACCCGGAAGTCGTACTGGTCGCCCTTGAAGGCCTCGAGCTCGACCGTGCCGTCGCGGAAATACTCGTAGCGCTGCTCGGCGAAATTGTTGGTGCCGATGTTCACCGGCAGGTCCTTGCCCCAATAATCCGGCACGCGCTCGAAGGAGATCGCGCGGCCGGGGGTGACCTGCTTCACCTTGTAGGGGCCGGAGCCGAGCGGCACTTCCAGCATGCCCTGGCTGATGTCGCGCGGCTTGCCGTTGGCGTTCGTGCCGGTCCACCAGTGCTTGGGCATCACCCGGATCTGGCCGACGATCTGCGGCAGTTCGCGGTTGCCGGCCTGGTCGAAGGTGAACGTCACCTCGCGCTCGCCGGTCACCTCGGCCTTCTTCACATGGCTGTAGTAATAGGCCTGGCGCGGGTTGTTCTTGGTGAGCTGCTCGAACGACCAGACGACGTCCTCCGCCGTCACCGGCTGTCCGTCGTGCCACTTTGCCTCGGGGCGCAGGCGGTAGGAGACCGAGGAATAGTCCGCCGGATAGCTCACCGCCTCCGCCAGCAGGCCGTATTCCGTGGCCACCTCGTCGAAGGCCGACGCCATCAGCGTGTCGTAGATGAGCTGGAGCCCGCCGGCCGGCGTGCCGCGCGGCACGATGTCGTTGAGCGAATCGAAGGTCCCGTCGACGGAGAGCCGCAGCAGGCCGGTCTTCGGCGCGTCCGGGTTCACATAGTCGAAGTGCTTGAAGCCCGCGGGGTATTTCGGCTGCCCCATGAGCGACAGGCCGTGCCGCCACTCGGGCGTTCCTGCGGCGGCCGGGGTGCCGCTTTCCTGCGCCGTCGCCGGTCCCATCAGCAGCCCCAGCCCGAGAAGGGCGGTGCCGAGCGCCAAACGCGCCCGCGTCAGGGGAGGCCGCGTGGCGCGGCTGCCGGGCGCGAAGATGTCGGAGCGGCGGGGCGAGGCTTGCATGCACTGATCCTTTTCGAACGTCGAATACGCGACGCGCATCCGTGCCACATTACCGGACGCGCGCAGCTTCGCGACGATTATGAACGGCCAGGTTCCGAAAAGAATAAGGCCGGGGCGCGAAGCGCCACCGGCCTGACGTGATCGTGAAAGCGCGCGCCGGAGCGCGGCCGTGTCACGGATTGGCGGGAGCCGCCGGAGCGGGCTCGCCGGCCGGGGCAGGCGCGGCTTCCGGGGCGGCCGGCTTGGCATCGGCCGGGGCGGGCGCCTCGCCGGCCGCGGGCAGCGGCTGCGGGCTGTGGGAGAGCGTGTTGAGATAGACCAGCAGGTCGGCGCGGTCCGTCTCCTTCGCGATGCCCGCGAAGCCCATGGCGGTGCCGGGGACGGCAGCCTTGGGGTTCTTGATGAAGTCGTTCAGCGTTTCAAAGGACCAGTCGCCACCATGCCCCTTCAGGGCGGCGGAATAGGCGAAGCCCTCCGCGCTCGCGACGGGACGGCCGACGATGCCGTAGAGGTCCGGGCCGACCTTGGCGCCGGCGCCCTCGACGAAGTTGTGGCAGGCCGCGCACTTCTTGGCCTGGGCGGCGCCGCGCTCGCTGCTGGCCGCGCCGAGGAGCTGGGCGATCGGCACATCGGCCGGAGCGGCGGCCTGGGCCGCGCCGGAGGACGCTTCCTGCACCGCGATCTCGAAGCCGGGCTTTTCCGGTGGGGGGTTGTAAAACAGCATGTCGGAGAACACGCTCAGGCCCAGCGTGAAGGTCGCCACGCTCAGCACCGCACCTGCAATCTTGTTCAGCTCGAAGCTGTCCATCGAAATATTCGCTCCCTCACCCGGCGTGGCAGCCGTCCGGCCGGCCGCCGACACCCCGCGCGCAATCTATCAGCCGCCCATATCGACCGCCAATGGCGCGCGGAACTAATCATTTTGACGGTTGGCGTGCAACCCGTATAAGCGCGCCGCGGTGCTACGTTTCGCCACCCGCCCGGCGGATGGCGGGCGGCGTTCATGACGATGGCAAGGCTTTGAAATGTCTTCCCCGGACGTGTTCCAGGACACTCTTATACTTATCCCGGCCCGCATGGCTTCCACCCGGCTTCCGGGCAAGCCGCTCGCCGATCTCGGTGGCCGGCCGATGATCGTCGAGGTGGCGCGGCGTTCCGCCGCGGCGGATGTGGGCCGCGTGGTGGTCGCGACCGACGACGAGGGCGTGTGCGCGGCGGTGGAAAAGGCGGGATTCGAGGTCGTCATGACCCGTGCCGACCACACCACAGGATCGGACCGAATCTTCGAGGCGCTGGGCCATATCGATCCCGCGCGTCGCGCCAGCCGCATCATCAATGTGCAGGGCGACCTGCCGACGCTCGACCCGGCGCTCATCTGCGCCGCTATCGACCTGCTGGACGATCCGGCGGTGGACATCGGCACGCTGGCGGCCGAGATCACGGTCGCGGCCGAACGCACCAATCCGAATGTGGTGAAGGCGGTCGGCAGCCCGCTGTCGCCGGACCGGCAGCGCGCGCTCTACTTCACCCGCGCCACCGCGCCCTATGGCGAGGGGCCGCTGTTCCACCACATTGGCCTCTATGCCTATCGCCGCGCGGCGCTGGAGCGCTTCGTCGCGCTGCCCCCGTCGCCGCTCGAGCAGCGCGAGAAGCTGGAACAGCTGCGGGCGCTGGAGGCCGGCATGCGGATCGACGTCGCCATCGTCGATACCGTGCCGCTCGGCGTCGACACGCCGGAAGATCTGGAAAGGGCGCGCGAAATCCTCGCGCGCGAATCGAACCCGTCGAGGAAGCCGTCATGACCACCCGCCGCACCATCGTCTTCCAGGGCGAGCCGGGCGCGAATTCCCACATCGCCTGCCGGGAGGTCTATCCCGACTACGAGGCCGTGCCGTGCCCGACCTTCGAGGACGCGTTCGCGGCCCTGCAGAACGGCGAGGCCGATCTCGGCATGATCCCGATCGAGAACTCGGTCGCCGGGCGCGTGGCGGACATCCACCACCTGATGCCGACCTCCGGCCTCACCATCGTCGGCGAGTTCTTCCTGCCGCTGTCGCACCAGCTCATGGCGGTGAAGGGCGCGAGCCTCGCCACGGTGAAGAGCGTGACCAGCCACGTCATGGCGCTCGGCCAGTGCCGCAACATCATCCGCAAGCTCGGCCTGAAGTCCGTCGTCGGCGCGGATACGGCCGGCGCAGCGCGGCTGGTGGCGGAGGCCGGCGATCCGACGCAGGCGGCCATCGCCTCGCGTCTCGCGGCGGAGATCTACGGCCTCGACATCATCGCCGAGAACATCGAGGACGAGGCGCACAACACCACGCGCTTCATCATCCTCGCCAAGGACGGGGAATGGGCGGCCTCCGGCAACGGCCCGACCGTCACCACCTTCGTGTTCCGCGTGCGCAACGTGCCGGCGGCGCTCTACAAGGCGCTGGGCGGCTTCGCCACCAACGGCGTGAACATGGCGAAGCTGGAGTCCTACCAGCTCGACGGCGAGTTCTTCGCCACGCAGTTCTACGCCGATGTCGACGGCCATCCCGACGACCGCTCGCTGAAGCTGGCGCTGGAGGAACTGGCCTTCTTCTCCAAGGAGCTGCGCATCCTCGGCGTCTACCCGGCGCATCCGTACCGGATCGCGCTGCGGGCCTAGCTTCCCGGGCGAGCGGCCCCGCGTCCGGCCCGAATGTGAATGCCCGGCACGAGGCCGGGCATGTCGTTCGTCGGGAGGTGAGGGCGGCGGTCAGTCGCCGCGTCTACTCCGCCGCGTCTACTCCGCCGCGACGTCGCCGCCGGCGGCGCGTTCCTCGGCATCCTCGATGGTCTTCAGCGCGTCCGGGTGGGGCATCGAGATGATGTTGTAGCCGGAATCGACGAAGTGCACCTCGCCGGTCACGCCGGAGGAGAGGTCGGAGAGCAGGTAGAGCGCGGCGCCGCCGACCTCGTCGATGGTGACGGTGCGGCGCAGCGGGGCGTTGCGCTTCTGGTAGTTGAACATCAGCCGCGCATCGGCGATGCCCGCGCCCGCCAGCGTGCGGATCGGGCCGGCGGAGATGGCGTTCACGCGCACCCCCTGCGGGCCGTAATCGGCGGCGAGGTAGCGCACGCTCGCCTCCAGCGCCGCCTTGGCGACGCCCATCACGTTGTAGTTCGGCATCACGCGAGTGGAGCCGCCATAGGTCAGCGTGATCAGCGAGCCGCCCTCGGGCATCAGCGTCGCCGCCCGTTTGGCGAGCTCGGTGAAGGAGAAGCACGAGATTACCATGGTGCGCGTGAAATTGGCGCGCGTGGTGTCGGCGTAGCGGCCCTTCAGCTCGTTCTTGTCGGAGAAGCCGATGGCGTGGACGAGGAAATCGATGCCGCCCCACTTCTCCTTCAGCGCCGCGAACACGGCGTCGACCGAATCGAGGTCCTCCACGTCGCAGGCGAGCATGGTGTCGCTGCCGAGGCTTTCGGCCAGCGGCTTCACGCGGCGCCCCAGCGCCTCGCCCTGATAGGTGAAGGCGAGTTCTGCGCCCTGCGCCGCCAGCGTCTTGGCGATGCCCCAGGCGATGGAGTGGTCGTTCGCGACACCCATGATCAGGCCGCGTTTTCCCTGCATCAGGCTCATGCTCGATGTTCCTTCCGCTCGGGTCCGATCACGCGGCTTCCGGGTGCTGCAGCACCAGCACCGCATTGGCGCCGCCGAAGCCGAAACCGTTGGAAAGCACGCGGGAGAGCTTCGCGTTGTCGATGCGCTCGCGCACGATCGGCATGTCGGCGAAGGCCGGATCCAGTTCCTCGATATGGGCGCTCGCCGAGATGAAGCCGTTCTGCATCATCAGGATCGAGTAGATCGCCTCGTGCACGCCGGTTGCGCCCTGCGAATGGCCGGTGAGCGACTTGGTGGCCGAGATCGGCGGCGCCTTGTCGCCGAACACGGCACGGATCGCCTCGATCTCCTTGAGATCGCCGATCGGCGTCGAGGTGGCGTGCGGGTTGATGTAGTCGATGCCGCCCTTCACGTCCCTCAGGGCCAGCTTCATGGCACGGGCCGCGCCCTCGCCGGAGGGGGCGACCATGTCGGCGCCGTCCGAGGTCGAGCCGTAGCCGATGATCTCGGCATAGATGCGCGCGCCGCGCGCCTTGGCGTGCTCCAGCTCTTCGAGCACCAGCACGCCGGCGCCGCCGGAGATGACGAAGCCGTCGCGGTTCTTGTCATAGGGACGGGAGGCGACCGCCGGGGTGTCGTTATAGTCGGAGGACATCGCCCCCATGGCGTCAAACAGGCAGGAGAGCGTCCAGTCCAGGTCCTCGCAGCCGCCGGCGAAGACGATGTCCTGCTTGCCCCACTGGATCTGCTCGGTGGCGCTGCCGATGCAGATGTTGGTGGTGGCGCAGGCGGCGGAGATCGAGTGGTTGATGCCCTTGATCTTGAACCAGGTCGACAGCGTCGCCGAGGCGGTGGAGCCCATGGCCTTCGGCACAGCGAAGGGGCCGACGCGCTTGGGGCTGCCGTTCTTGCGGGTGATGTCGGCGGCCTCGACGATGGTGCGGGTCGAGGAGCCGCCCGAGCCCATGATGATGCCGGTGCGTTCGTTGGAGACCTCGTTCTCCTCGAGGCCGGAGTCGCGGATCGCCTGCTCCATGGCGACGTGGTTCCACGCCGTGCCGCCACCGTGGAAGCGCATCGCGCGCCGGTCGACGATCTCGCTGGCGTCGAGCTGCGGGGCGCCGTGCACCTGGCTGCGGAAACCGAGCTCGGCATATTGCTCGGCGCGGCGGATGCCGCTCTTGCCCTCGCGCAGGGAGGCCAGAACCTCCTGCGTGGAGTTGCCGATGGACGAGACGATGCCCATTCCGGTTACGACAACGCGGCGCATAGGCTTCCTTTCCTTAAAAACAGGCGAGGGGACGCCGCGTGCGGCGCCCGGTCGATTCCGGCGCTCAGGCCTGGAAGAGGCCGACCTTCAGGTCGTTCGCCCGGTAGATCACTTCGCCGTCCGCTTCCACCCAGCCGTCGGCGATGCCGAGCACCAGCTTGGAGCGCATGACGCGCTTGAAGTCGATACCGTAGACCACCTTCTTGACGGTGGGCAGGACCTGTCCGGAGAACTTGATCTCGCCCGCGCCGAGCGCCCGCCCGCGCCCGGGAGCGCCGAGCCAGCCGAGATGGAAGCCGACCAGCTGCCACAGGGCGTCGAGGCCGAGGCAGCCCGGCATCACCGGGTCGCCGAGGAAGTGGCAGGCGAAGAACCAAAGGTCCGGCTTGATGTCGAGTTCGGCGCGCACATGGCCCTTGCCATTGGGGCCGCCGTCCTCGGAGATTTCGGTGATGCGGTCGAACATGAGCATCGGCGGCGCCGGAAGCTGCGCGTTGCCCGGCCCGAACAGTTCCCCGCGCCCGCACGCGAGCAGCTCCTCGTAGCTGAAGCTCGTCTGCCGCTCGACCATCGTATCGGTGTTACCCACGCTTGCTACTTTCTTTGCCTTGAGCGGTCGTGCCGCCTAACCTTGTCCCGCGCGGCCCCGCCGCCGATCCCTTTCGACGGACGTTACGGGCTTGCCCCCCAACGGACCACCGATCGCAGGGCGCTTCCTATCACAGCGTCCGGCGCACTCAAAGCCGCCGCGCCTGCCCCTGCGACACTCAAAATGTCACGGGCGTGACGGCGCCCGGGCCCCGCCGGGGGCGGGCCCCGCGCCGGCCTCACATTGGAACAATTACGATTATCGGTCGCGATATTGCCCCGGCGCTTGCCGTGCAGATATAATGCCAGATGAAAAACGCAACGTAGGCGAGGCTCCGGTTGCGGGGCCGGCAGCGGTGCATAACTTATGTGGAACGGCGGCGCGTGAGCCCGGAAGGGGTGCGCAAGGCCGGTTCACCTTGGTCTGGAATACGAGATGAGCGAAGGCTTTCGCCCCCATAACGTAGCCATTTCCCGCGTGGTGGTCGAGGACGACGAACCGGTTCTTCCGGTCGCTCGCCTGCGCGACAGCGCGGGTACGAGCCGCACCGGCTGCCCGTTCCACGACGTGCGTCACATGCTGCGCGACGTCGGCCTGCGTCCCACCCGCCAGCGCCTCGCGCTCGGCTGGCTGCTCTTCGCCAAGGGCGACCGTCACGTCTCGGCGGAAATCCTGCACGAGGAAGCCATCAAGGCGCGCTTCCCGGTCTCGCTCGCCACCGTCTACAACACGCTGCACCAGTTCACCGAGGTCGGGCTGCTGCGCGAGCTCGCGGTGGACGGCTCGAAGACCTATTTCGACACCAATCCGTCGGATCACCACCACTTCTTCCTCGAAGGCGAGAACAACCTCGTCGACATCCCCAGCACTTCGGTCGAGGTCGAGCGCATTCCCGAGCCGCCGGAAGGCTACGAGGTGGCGCGCGTCGACGTGGTGGTGCGGCTGCGCCCCAAGCGCCGTTCCTGACACGCGGCCCGCTACGGGCTTCGACGAGACATCGCGAGATTGAAAAAGGCCGGTCCTGCGACCGGCCTTTTTCATGTTCTCCGAGCTTGGGAGGCTCGATGGAGCGGGCCGCGCCTCACTCCACCTTTTCGCCGGGATAGACGCCCCACAGGCGTTCCTGCTCGACGAAACCCTCGAAGTCCTTGTCGAAGAAGTGGCACCATTTGCCGTCGCACTGCTCGACGCGGCCGAGTACGCCGGGCTCCAGCTTCGCCTTGACCGACGAGGAGGTCGACGGCTCGGAATGCAGCGGAGCGGGCTCGCCGCCCTTCCACGGGCTCACCAGCGCGGTGCGGCGGCTGGACAGCATGGAATGGTAGACCCAGCCTTCCGCCCCTTCCGAATCGCGGATGCGGCGCCAGGTCTCGAATTCGGCGGTGATCTCGACCGGCAGGCCGGCGCGGGTGAACACCCAGGCCACGCCATGGTCGCGCGTGGGGCCGGAGCGGACATTCACCTTGTCGGCCTTCAGGCTCACGAAGCGGGGCACCGGCAGGCCGCTCGTGCGGCCCACGGGCCCGGTCGATTCGGCCGGAGCCGACTGCTGGGCGCTCGCCGGCATGCCCGGCGACAGACCCGCCGCGAGCAACCCGAACGCCAGAACACACATCATTTCCCGCAGCTTCGACCTGTCCCGAAGCCAGTCCTTACGCATCACCTTGATCACCCATTCGCCCCACCGGGAGCGGCGCCAGCCAGCGGTCCTGTGCTGCGGCGCAATCCTTGAGACACGCCCTGCACCGGAAATCGGTGCATTTTTGTGTTTCGCGGACCCGTCTGCTAATGAACGCCTCGCCCGGTTGGCGCGAGTGTGGAACCCGTAGCGTTAACGGGAGCTTGATTGCGCCGGGGATTCGCACGGGGAGCAACATGGCCCGCAAAAAACCGCTGGTCGTCGTGACACGCAAGCTGCCCGACAAGATCGAAACCCGCATGCGCGAACTGTTCGACGCCCGTCTGAACGTCGACGACGTTCCGATGACGCAGGCGCAGCTCGCCGAGGCGATGGCGACCGCGGACGTGCTGGTGCCCGCCATCTGCGACCGCATCGACAGCGCCGTCATCGAGGCCGCCGGGCCGAGCCTCAAGCTGATCGCCAATTTCGGCAACGGCGTCGACCATATCGACGTCGCCGCCGCCAATGCGCGGGGCATCGCCATCACCAATACGCCGGGCGTCCTCACCGAGGACACGGCCGACATGACGATGGCGCTGATCCTCGCCGTGCCCCGCCGCCTGACCGAGGGTGCGGCGCTGATCACCAGCGACGACGGCACCTGGCCCGGCTGGTCGCCGATGTGGATGCTCGGCCACCGCATCTGGGGCAAGCGGCTCGGCATCATCGGCATGGGGCGCATCGGCCAGGCGGTCGCCCGCCGCGCCCGCGCCTTCGGCCTGCAGATCCACTATCACAACCGCCGGCCGCTCCCCGCCCATATTGAGGAGGAGCTGGAGGCGACCTATTGGGACAGCCTCGACCAGATGCTGGCCCGCATGGACATCCTCTCCATCAATTGCCCGCACACGCCCGCAACCTTCCACCTGCTCTCGGCCCGCCGGCTCAAGCTGGTCCGGCCGGACGCCTACATCGTCAACACCGCGCGCGGCGAGGTGATCGACGAGCACGCGCTGATCCGCATGATCGAGAACGGCGAACTCGCCGGTGCCGGGCTCGACGTGTTCGAGCGCGAGCCGGCGGTGAGCCCGAAGCTGCTGAAGCTCGCCCGCGCCGGCAAGGTCGTCCTGCTGCCGCATATGGGCTCGGCCACGGTGGAAGCGCGCATCGACACCGGCGAGAAGGTGATCGTGAACATCAAGGCGTTCATGGATGGCCACCGCCCGCCGGACCGCGTGCTGCCGGCGATGCTGTGAGGCGCGCGCTCCCGCGCCGCTCACCGCTGGTGTCGTGACAGGTCCTTGATCGTCGGATGGGTTCCCGTCAGCGGATTGTCCGGGTCCCAGCCATAGGCCAGCGTTTCGAAGCGCATCGACTTGGCGTCGATCATCAGCAGCCGCCCCACCAGCCCGTCGCCGAAGCCAGTGACGGCGCGGATCGCCTCCAGCGCCACCAGTGAGCCGGCGATCCCGGCCAGCGCGCCGAGAATGCCGGCCTCGGCGCAGGTCGGCACCGTGCCAGCGGGCGGGGGCTCGGGAAACAGGCAGCGATAGGTCGGGTTGGGCGTGCCGTTCGCCGCCTTCTCATGCGGGCGCAGCGTCGTCACCGTGGCGTCGAAGCGCCCGAGCGCCGCCGTCACCAGCGGAATGCCCGCCAGCGCGCACGCATCGGAGACCAGATAGCGGGTGGAGAAATTGTCCGAACCGTCGATCACCACGTCGACGCCGGACACCAGCTCCAGCGCGTTGTCGGCGGTGATCCGGGCGTTGATCCCCTCGAAGGCGACATGCGGGTTGAGCGCCGCGACGAAGGCGCCCGCGCTCTCGGTCTTCGGCTGGCCGATCGCCGCCGTCGTGTGGATCACCTGCCGCTGCAGATTCGACAGCGACACGGTGTCGTCGTCGATCACCACGAGCCGCCCCACGCCGGCAGCGGCGAGATAGAGCAGGGCAGGGGCGCCGAGCCCGCCGGCGCCGACCACCAGCATGCTCGCCTTCTTCAGCTTCTGCTGGCCCGGCCCGCCGATCTCGCTGAGCACCAGATGGCGCGCATAGCGCTCCACCTCGTCGGAGGAGAACAGGGGAGCGCGCGCGGGGGCAGGGGCATGATCGGTCATGATGCGGCTATATAGCAACGATGCCGGCGCCTGCCAGCGCTGCACGCGCGGGCGTGTGTGCGACCGGCCATGGGCAGGCGGGCGAATCGCCGCTATCTGGTTGGCATGAGCCACGCAACCGATGCCCCCGCCACCGTGATCGACACCGGCACGACCGACGCCCTGTTCGCCGCCGCCCGCATTCATGGCGAGACGCTGACCCGCCGGCGCCTCGTGCTCTATGCCGGCGCCAACTACCCCTCCGCTACCGTGCGCGCGGCCTGCGCGCCGGGCCTCGGCGCCATGCCCTCCATGGGGCCGAGCTTCGACAAGGAGCAGCCGGGCACCGAGCTGGTCTCGCAGTTCGAGGTGGCGGCGAGGCGGGAGGCCTGCGCGCTCTTCGGGGCCACCTGGGCGGAGCCGCGCCTGCCCAGCGCGACCTTGTGCAACCTCGCCGTCTTCCACGCCTTCGCGCGCCCCCGCGACCTGATGCTCGCGCCCGACAAGGCGCATGGCGGGCATCTCAGCCAGCGCGACGGCGGCACGCCCGCGCTGGCCGGGCTTTCCTGCGAGGCGCTGCCCTTCGACGGGGAGGGGCTCTGTCTCGACGCGGCCGGCGCCGCGCGGATGGTGGAAGCGCGCCGCCCGCGCCTCGTCATGCTCGGCCGCAGCGTGATGGTGCGGCCGGACGATATCGCGCCGGTCGTCGCGGCCGCCCGGTCGGCGGGGGCGACGACGGTGTTCGACGCCTCCCACGTCGCCGGGCTGATCGCCGGGGGCATCTATCCCAACCCGCTGGAGGCCGGCGTCGACGTCATGGTGACATCGACCTACAAGACCATTCCGGGCCTGCCGCACGGGCTGATCCTCGGGCGCGACCCGGCGCAGGGGGAGACGCTTGCAAGCCTGCTCGATGCGCGCTTTCTCGCCAATTACAATCCGGCCCTGCTGCCGCCGTTGCTGCGTGTCCTGCAAGAGGTGGGGGCACATGGCGCCGCTTATGCCGATGCGGTCGTCGCCAACACCGCAGCCCTCGCTCGGGCCTGCCGGGCACGCGGCTTGCCGGTGATCGCGCCGGAGAGCGGGTTCACGCACCAGATGCTGATCCCGATCGGTGCGGCGGAGGATCCCCGTGCGCTGATCGAGGCGCTGGCGCGGCACGGCGTCATCGTGGGAATCTGCCCGGACATCACCCGTGAGGGGCGGTCCGCATTGCGCGTCGGCAGCCAGTTCCTCGCCACGCTCGGCCTGCGTGCCGACCGGATGGACGGGGTGGCGGACATCCTCACCGGTCTCCTGGCCGGCGCCGACGGAGTCGCCTTGCGGACGGAGGCGGCGGAAGACGGCACGCGCGCTCGCATCGAGGCCCTTCTCTCTGGTCTTCACGCGAGTTGAGAGGATCGTCCTCCGCCCGGTTGCCGGAGGCCGGCCGTTCGACTATGAAGACGCAGCACCGGCGTCTCTTGCGCGCCGCAGGCACCCGTAGCTCAGCTGGATAGAGCGTTGCCCTCCGAAGGCAAAGGTCGCACGTTCGAATCGTGCCGGGTGCGCCATTTTCGCCAATAAAATCAACGAATTAGCTTATTGCGTGCGCGTTACAGGTGTTGGCGGCATCTGCCCACGGAAGCGTCGCGTCGCGTTTCCTGCGCGACGGAAAAGGAGCGTCGGACGCATTTCTGCGGGATTCGAGGACGCTCCTGAGCCATTCTTGGCGAAAGCATTTCGGCTTGAGACACAGCTAACCCATCGAGCGTTGCTCACGTGGGCAATGCTCATCGTTATTGGCGCGGGCTAATTTTGGCAGGTGGACAGCAGGCCTTCTTGTCCGCAGGTGACCCATAGCGGCCCCTCCGTCAGGCGGAGGCGAACGTCCGCTGTGCGCCCCGATTGCGGTCATTGATCGCGTCGCAGCGGTGCGCCAAAAGCAGCCGTTCGGCTTAGCGACGATCTCGCCGCAGCTTGGTGGAATTGCTGGCGGCATGCTTCATCAGAGCTCTATTCAGACTCTGAACTCGCTCTATTATCGCTCAATGGGAATGGGATTCTTTCGATTCTGCTGGGCGTGCGTGAAGCGTGCTTTCGCTGGCTGGTTTAAGCGCGTCGAGGGCTTGGCAAGTTCGGTATCGCTCCTCATTGGCGTCGGACTCCTCTTCTGGCATCCGCCGGCGTCAATCGAGAAGGCTGTGTCCTCGGTGCCGAACATCCTGTTCCTCGGTCTGTTTCCAGCGGTCATCTTGATCCGGCTGATCCAAGCCCCTTATTGGCTGCTGCGAGACGAGCGTGCGGCGCGCGCGGCGATCGAGAAGCTGAGACAGCCGGCGCTGCGGCTGGCGCTGCCCGAACCGCCGGTGATCCAGTCGATCAGCCTGAAAGGAACGACGTCAGAATCACTGAGCGGCAAGCGCCAGACCGTAATCACAGGATGGGAGATGGATGTCGTCGCGCTTCACTGCACCAATTATGGCGAGACGGCCGCGCGCGGATGCCGCGCGCGCCTGCTGGAGATGATTAGGACAACACCTGAGGGCGACAGCGAGCTTCGTATCGTCGGCACCCTCGAGCTTCCATGGAGCAAGGAGGATCCGGAGGGCAGCCTTAGCATCGACATCGCGCCCGCCGAGCAGCAATGCATCTGGATCGGCGGAGTGCGTTCCGGAGGCCAGACCTGGCTGTTCCGCGACCGGAAGCGATTGCCGATCGAGTATCAGCAGCTGCTCGGAGAGGTAGGAACCTATCGGTTGCTGATCCAGCTCGATGGCGACAACATTCCGCCACAGCAGATCCAGCTCGAGATCGTCGCGGGCTCGGGCCTGGAGCAGGTGGGTGGTGGCATCCTTCGCGGATCCGCCGAGGTCCGGCTGTTGGCGCAAGGCGCGCCGCGGATCGAGGAATAGGCACCGGCTATGCGTCTCGATGTTCGGCTACGCCCCACCCGGTTCGTCTATCTCGCTGCGCCTGATGACATGGAGGCGGTCCAACGTGTCTTCGAGACGAACACCTGCCTCTGGGGCGGCAAGTATAATCCGATCGTGCCGATGCTCTCCTCCGTGCCCGAATGGTGGGACCGGCATGGCAACCACGAAACCGCCGAGCAGATCGTCAACGGCTATCTCGATTATTTCGAGCCGGACATGCTCGTCGAGACGAGGCCGGGCCAGGCTGCTGCGCTGGGATTCCACAAAGACCGCGTTATCGCAATCGACGATATGCAGCCGAAATTCGGGCGCCTCGATACGGCCTATATCAGCGCCTGCGGGCTGCAGATGTTCTCGCTCTATCGCGATCTCTATCGCTCCGAGTTCCAGTTCAGCCGCCGCGAGCCCGAAAAGATTGTCCGAGTCCTCGGCAAGGCCCCCGACCTGGAGGCCTTGGCGGCCTGCATCTTCGGCGCATTCCCAGCCAAGGGCATGCTGCACGAGCTTGAGGGAGTCTTCGACCAAGTCTTCACACCCGAGGTGCTTCGGCTCAGCCCGTCCAACGCCGGCGAGATCTTCGAGAACAACTGGCTCAACCCGCTCCACCTCACGCATTCGAAGCTGGAAGTGCAATATTCGAGGCACACCGACCCGCGCCTGTTCGTCCTCAACGGAACGAGCCCCGCCGACCTGATCGACTATTGGAACCTACGCGCCAGCGTCGCTCCGGTCGTTCCCATCCCCTTGCAACTGGTCAAGGAGCTGTCGAGCTTCGCGCGAAAGTTCGTGACCGATAATTTTCGTCCGATCCCCGGCAACCAGTTTGGCACGAAGATACGGCCGACCGTCATGTTCGGGCGCTCGATCTCCGAGGATTCGATCGAGGCGATCTTCGAGGAGCATTTGCGGGTCGAGGTGGAGGGTGCGAACTGCGTCCAGCCCTGGTATCCCCCGATCTGGCGGACCGAGCCGGAGAGCATGGTCAGCCCCACGCGGCCCGTCATCACGGCGAAGGAAGCGACGCGTGACGCGCCGGTGACCGGAGACAGGCCGGGCATTCGCTTCGACGGCCTCGAGCCCGACTTCGATGCGCCGCTGGGTGGGCGAGCCCGGTGGGTGAATGTGGTTCGCATAGACGGAAATTGGTGGGACAACTATTTCGCCACGGTCTATCCTGACGACTATCGCGATCCGAAGACCCCGATATTCGGCGGCGGCCGCGGGGACGTTCTGCCGACGAGCGAGGGATATGTCGTCCTCGCTGATTATTCGACCCAGCGGCATTATTGGGCGCTCGAAAGCCATCCATCCGCGATCGCAAGTTGGCTGGCTGAGCGAGGAATCAAGACGACGCTTTCCGGATCCGGTCGGGCAACACAGCAGATCATCGAGACCCTTGGGGGATTTCCCTGGGTGTCGGCTCTCGCCAGCGAGGCGGTGGTGAAGCTCCTGAACGACATCAGCCGAAGGCCCGTCAATAAGAGCATGGAGCACCATCAGTTCCGCAACCGCATCAAGGAGGCGACGAAGGACAAGCTCTGGAACCGCGGCGCCTTCAAGGTGCTGGTCGAGAAGAACGCGGTCGAGCTCGGGCTCGAGGTGCGCTGCGAGAAATGCGGAAGCTGGAGCTGGTATTCGCTCGCGGAGCTGGACACCGAACTGAAATGCCATCTTTGCCTCAAGCGCTATGGGTTCCCCGCGATCAATCCGACCGACCGCGACCGGGCAAGTTGGGCATACCGGCTGATCGGTCCTTTCGCGCAGCCCAACTATGCCCAGGGCGGATACGCAGCCGCGCTCTCGATACGTTTCTTCGCTGACGTGCTGAGCGGCGTGACGGAATCACGCATCACCTGGTGCGCCGGTCAGGAAATGACCCTGTCCAGCATGCAAACGGTCGAGGCCGATTTCATCCTCTGGTACCGGCGCCAGGAACTGCTCGGCTCACCCCATTCGACGCAGCTCGTCTTCGGAGAGGCGAAAAGCTTCGGAAAGGACGCCTTTACTGCCGAGGACGTTTTCCGGATGAAACAGCTGGCGATAGCGTTCCCCGGTGCCGCACTGGTGTTCGCGACGATGCGGCAGCCCTCGGACCTCACCCGGGAGGAGATAGCCCGGCTGAGCGAGCTGGCGCGATGGGGCCGGCATTACGAGGACGCGCGGTCGGAAGCCCGGGCATTGGTCATCATCCTCACCGGAATCGAACTGTTCACCGATCACAATCTTTCGCACAACTGGAGAGCGCTCGGCGGCCGTCATGCTGAAATTATCGCGCCAGCCTATGTACGTCCGGATAATCTACGGGAACTCGCCGACATAACCCAGCAGCTTTATCTTGGATTGGAGTCACGTCACGATGAGATGCTGCGGAAATTCGAACGAAAATCAATATAATTGACCATGCTATAGCTCAATTTCCGCTTTGAGGATGTTGAACGGCACATAAGCTACCGAATTGATTTCGGCATAGGCTGCCTGTCGGCAACGCGCCGCCATTTCAGCCGCTAGAACGTATTTATCAAACTCCCAAAAGCGGACAGGCATACTCGGATCGCAGGTGCAAAAGAGCACATCTGCTCCCTCGTGCCGTTAGGTTTCGACCGCTTCTTCGGCGGCTGGGTAAAACACCTCCGGAATTCTCGGCATGCCCGGACGTTGGAGGTAGGACGCGTAACGCTGCTGGACTCGTGTGACGAAAGGCGGAAGCAGGCGCCCGACGCGAGTCATGTCCTTCATCTTCCGAAGTTCCTTGACGGTCATGTCCTTGAATTTCACGGTGTAAGTCTTGCCGTCCATCATCGCGAAGACGACGGCTTCCGTGTCCTTTTCGTTCGATATCAGACCGAATTGACGGCTGATCTCCGGATTTTCCACCGGCTTTACCTGCAGCAAGTACAACTCCATGCTGTCGCTGCCGCGTAGACAATCGCATTCCGCCCGGATGTTCATCCAATATGTCCGCTTGTCCTCACTCACGACGCGCTCGAAGATGTCGCCGGGGGCGTAGATGCCATCCTTGAGCTTGCTTGCACGTAGGAACCTTTCTCCTTCCAGAACACCGTTCATGGATTTGATATAGTCCGCGTGGTTCTTGGCCCTCTCTTGATCCACCGTTTCCATGAATGGCTTTAACTCCAGCACAAGCAAGTCCATGCGAGACTCGACGAGTCGGTTGAGCAGCTTGTTCATTTCCACTTCCGGCGGGATGTCGTCGGCACCGAAAGTCTGCCAGAGTAGGACAGGCCAGTAGGGCGTCCGGTTGTGCAGGTCGATGAAAAGGTCGTTGGCCGCCCTGATGTAGTTCCGTTCCCACGTCTTGAGCGTCAGCACCGATGGCGTCGCCTTGCCCCAGTCCTCTAGGATCTCGTAGACCTTGTCCGCCACATCCACCTTCCGTTTGACGAGGATGTGGGACTCCTGCACGCTCTTGTGGAGTTCGGCGTCGGCAGAAAGCTCATCAATTACTATCTCTGGGTTCTCGTTCGTGAAGATTACCACGGGCGCATGCCGGCTCTTCCGCAAACGCTTCAGGAACTCGATGTTGTCGGCGACCATCTGCTTATCGAGCATCTCGGGAAGCCTGACCTCCGCTTCCAGAGGTCTCCCATTCTCGTCATTGGCGAGGTTCCAGTCCATTATGAAGAACGAAACGCGGGCGAAATGTTCTAGGTCGTAGTCTGGGGGTGGAAGCTTCGCGAGTTCAATCGCGTGGCCACCGCTGGCGCGGATGCTCGCCAGAATCTTGTCGATAGCCTCACCGGTGCCGATACCGTTGTCGATCACCACGGCCACTCCCTTGAAAAGGTGGGGGACGGTCATGACTGCTCCTTGACGAACGAAATCACCAGATTGGCTCCCTTGAGTAAGGCTTGTTCCTTGGACGCCACATCGATCGAGTATTCGTGGCGGTCTAGGTCACGAACTCATAAAGCGGTAGCGGGTTTAGGCGTTGCGTGATTCAAGGCTCTGGGAGGAGCCTGATGAGCG
>NZ_VMBP01000002.1 GCF_007559435.1 Ancylobacter moscoviensis
GAGCTCTTCTTCCGCGACAACACCATGATGCTCTTCGCCGACGCCAAAAAAATGGTCGAGGATATCGTCAAGAATCTTTGACGGCCGGCCGTCGCGGCGGCCTCATCCTTGTGCAAGCAAAAGGCCGGGCCCACGCCCGGCCTTTTTCATGTGCGGCCATGTCGCCGCCAATGCTGCGCTGCCGCGACTCTTTTCGTTGACGGCTTGTGTATGGCATACCAGACTTAGACCAAAGAATAAGATGACGTGACGGCCAAGGCCCGCAACCAGAGGGATGTGCCATGCTTGTCGCTGATCTCATGAAGCTCAAAAGCGCCCGCGTGCCGACGATACGCATGTCGGAAAACATCGAGATGGCCACCACGCTGCTCAATCGCGAGCACATCGGCGCCGTGGTGGTGAAGGATGCCTGCGGTTCGGAAGGGGATACCGTGGTCGGCATCTTCTCCGAGCGCGACGTGGTGCGCGCCCTCGCCGAGCGCGGCGCGGCGGCGCTGCGCCTCACCGTCGGCGATCTGATGTCGCGCAACATGATCTCCTGCGCCATGGACGACACGATCGACCATGTGCGCGCGCTGATGGACCAGCATCATGTGCGCCATCTGCCGGTGCTCGAGGAACACCAGCTCGTCGGCGTGCTGAGTATCCGCGACGTGCTTGCCCATGACGTTCGCCAGGCGAACGAGTTCACCGGCCGGGCAACGCCGGCAACGGTCCACCCGCTGCCGGCCTGATCCCGCAGGGAGAAACCCGGCGCCTCACAGCGCCGGGGAGGTCTCCTGCCGCATGGGCGCCGATTCCATCTGGTGCACGCGGTCGATCACCGCCTTCTGCACCTTCTCGAAGGCGCGGACCTCGATCTGCCGCACGCGCTCGCGCGACACGCCGAACTCGGCGGCGAGGTCCTCCAGCGTCATCGGGTCGTCCGACAGGCGCCGCGCCTCGAAGATCCGGCGCTCGCGCTCGTTGAGGACGGAGAGGGCGCCGGACAGCGCGCTGCGCCGGTTGTCCATCTCCTCGACCTCGGCGAGCGTGGTTTCCTGGCTGTCACGGTCGTCGGCAAGCCAGTCCTGCCACTCGCCGCCGCCCTCGACATCGCCGCGCAGGGGCGCGTTGAGCGAGGCGTCGCCGCCGAGACGGCGGTTCATGTCGATGACTTCCTGCTCGGTGACGCCGAGCTTGGTGGCGATCTGCTGCACCTGGTCGGGGCGCAGGTCGCCGTCCTCGAGCGCGGAGATCTGGCTCTTCGCCTTGCGCAGGTTGAAGAACAGCTTCTTCTGCGCCGCCGTGGTGCCCATCTTCACCAGGCTCCACGAGCGCAGGATGTACTCCTGGATCGAGGCCTTGATCCACCACATGGCATAGGTGGCGAGGCGGAAGCCCTTATCGGGCTCGAAGCGCTTCACCGCCTGCATGAGGCCGACATTGCCCTCCGAGATGACCTCGGAGATCGGCAGGCCGTAGCCGCGGTAGCCCATGGCGATCTTGGCCACGAGACGCAGATGGCTGGTGACGAGCTTGTGCGCGGCTTCCGGGTCCTCGTGCTCGCGCCAGCGCTTAGCGAGCATATATTCTTCCTGCGGCTCCAGCATCGGGAACCGGCGGATTTCCGCGAGATAGCGGCTCAGGCCGCCCTCCGCGGAAGGTAGGCTCATAGCGGAACGGGCCATGAATGCACCCTCCTGTCTTTCTCGGTCCCCATGATTGGGCGACCGGTTTACGGCCGCTTTCAGCCGGCCGTTATTCTATAATAACAGGAACATCGTCTTTTTGCGAAAGCGCAAGGCGATGAGGGGTCACGATGCGTTGAGCGGGCGTGTCCGCGCTCAACTTCTCCCATCGAGCGGCGCTTCGAGAGCCGCCTGGAGGCGCGCGAGATCGTCGGGAAGCGCGCTTTCGAACAGCATGAAGTCGCCGGTGGCCGGATGCTCGAAACCCAGCCGAAAGGCGTGCAGCGCCTGCCGCCCCAGCGCGTCCAGCCGGTCGCGGGCTTCCGGGCCGAGACGGTTCGCCCGGGTGCGCTGGCCTCCGCCATAGACCGCGTCGCCCAGCAGCGGATGGCCGATATGGGCCATGTGGATGCGGATCTGGTGCGTGCGGCCGGTTTCCAGCCGGCACTCGACGAGCGAGGCGACGGGGCGGCCCTGCGTGTCCGGGTAGCTTTCCAGGCGCTGCCAGTGGGTGATGGCGAAACGGCCGTTCGTGCGCACCGCGATGCGCTCGCGCGAGACCGGATGGCGCGCGAGCGGCGCGTCCACCGTGCCGCTCGGCAATTCCGGCACGCCCCAGACGAAGGCGAGATAGGCGCGCTCCAAGGGGCCGCTGCGGCCGTGATCGGCGAACTGCGCCGCGAGAACTTTGTGGGCGCGGTCGTTCTTGGCGACCACCATGAGGCCGGAGGTGTCCTTGTCGAGCCGGTGGACGATGCCGGGCCGCCGCACCCCGCCGATGCCGGAAAGACTTGTCCCGCAATGGAACAGCAGAGCGTTGACCAGCGTGCCGTCGGGATTGCCGGGGGCGGGATGGACGACGAGGCCGGCGGGCTTGTCGATGACGATGAGGTCGTCGTCCTCGTGGACGATGACGAGCGGGATATCCTGCGGCACCGGCTCGGCGGGCTCGGGGGCGGGCACCTCCACGGTGAAGCCCTCGCCGGGGCTCACCTTGGCCGAGCCGCCGGTGACGGGGCGGCCGTCGCGCAGCACCTTGCCGTCGGCGATCAGCGCCTGCAGCCGGGTGCGGCTGAGCTCGGGCAGATGGCGTGCCAGCACGCGATCGAGCCGAAGCCCTTCATCCTCCGGCCCGGCAATGATATCGACGCGCGTCGCGGCCGCCTCGGGCGCGATCTCGTCCATATCCTCATTCAGTTCGTCCGGTGCCGGCATGACCTCTCCTGATACAGACGACGAAAAGCTCGATCCGGCCGCCGAACGCGTGCTGCGCAAGCTGCGCGGCTTCGCCGCCTTTTCCGGCCTGCTGATGGCTTTCGGCTTCCTCGCCCTGTTCGGTGCCATCGGATACAGGGTCGTGACGGGTTGGAAAAGCGCGCCGGTGGAGATCGCCGGCACGATTCAGCTTCCCAGGGGGGCGAATGTCCGCTCGGCGGTCGTTTCCGGCGACATGATCGCGGTGACGCTGGAGCGGGACGGTCTGGTCGAGACGCGCTTCTTCGACCTTGCCTCGCGCGCCCCCCGCGGCGTTCTGGGCTTCGCCAGCGAGCCGTAAGGCGGCGGTATGCCGGCCATCCCGCGGGGGCGGACAGCGCCGCCGGTGAAAATCCACCGGGATGAGCGTGCGCCGCCCTTGATCCCGCTGCCGAATGGCTCTAAGAGACCGGCCTGCCTAGATGCGCCCATCGTCTAGCGGTCAGGACGTCGCCCTCTCACGGCGAAAACCGGGGTTCGATTCCCCGTGGGCGCGCCATTCCGTGCGTGGTGCCGGGATGGATGCCGTGGCCGGCGGGTAGATCCCCTTCTCAGCATCGCCTTTCGTGAGCCGCGATCCGTTCGGCGCGTTGCCGGCATCCGCGACAGGTTTCAGCTTTGTCGAACCTCAGAAGATGAAGTCGACGGAGGTCAGCAGCCAGCAGCCTCGTGCCCACTCGATTCGGTTGCCCGAGGCATCCGCGTTGATCGAGCTGGTGCGGAAGACCGGCGTGCCGGGGGTGAGCTGAAGCAGCAGCGCTTCCTCGGCGGTCGCGAAGCCTCCGCTGATGCGGGTCTCGACGCGCCGGTACTTCTGGATTCCGTGCGCCACGAAGACGTCGGTCACCGATTGACGCCGCGAATACACCACCTCGAAGTCCGGCAGCAGATCCGCCGGAAAGACCTTGGTGCTGATGTAGATCGGCTGGCCGTCGGCGCTGCGCACGCGCCGCAGCCGGATTGCCGGCGCGCCGGCCTGCAGCCGCAGCTCGGCGGCCATTTCCGGATCCGCCGGCACCCGCTCCAGAAAGAGCGTCTGGGTGGCGACCGCCTTGCCGTCGGCGCGCAGGCTTTCGGCGAAGCGGCTGCCGTCGCGCACGACCAGTGCCGACGGCAGGCTGCGCACGAAGACGCCGACCCCCTTGCGCGAGGTGAGATGGCCCTCCTGCTGGAGCTGCTGAAGGGCGCGGCGCAGCGTGATGCGGGTCACGCCGAGCTTCTCGGCGAGGTGGATTTCACCGGGAAGCTGGCTGCCGGCCCGCAGGCAGCCGCTGTCGATCAAGGCCAGGATGTAGTCGTAGATCTGTTGCCAGATCGGCGTGTCGCTCCGTGGACGGAAGACGAGGCCGTCGAAGCCGGATACGTCGCCCGACCGGGCGGGCTGGGACCGAAGGCTCGTATTCACGCTGTCACTCCGCCGCGCTCGCGAGGGTGGGTACCGGGAGGCGATCGATCGCCCGGCTAGCATAGACGATTTTGCCGGCGACCATCGTCGCCACCACCTGCGGGTGCGCCATGTCGCCGGCGTCGACCAGGATGAGGTCGGCGCGGTGACCTTCGCCGAGGCTGCCGCGATCCCGCAGCCGCGCCACCCGGGAAGGGTTGCCGGAGACGAGCGGCCAGATGGCGGCCAGCCGGTCCGGCGCGCCGTCGGCCAGCTTGAAGGCGGCATGCAGCGGGGAGGGGTAGTGATAGTCGCTGGTGAGGACGGTGCAGAGGTCCTGGCGGATCGCGTCGGTCGCGTCGAGGGCGCCGTTGTGGCTGCCGCCGCGCACGACGTTGGGGGCGCCCAGGATGACGTCCTCGCCCGCGGCGCGGGCAGCCTCGGCGGTTTGCAGCGTCAAGGGAAACTCGGACGACACCGCACCCAGCGCGCGGAAGCGCAGGCGCTCCTCGGGGGAAGCCTCGTCATGGGCGAGCAGGACGTTGCCGTGCGCGCGCGCGGCGGCGGTCATGGCCTCGATCGCCATGGGAACCTCGTCCCGGCGGCTCCACACATGGTCGAGCAGGGCCATGTATCCCTCGCGGCTGAGGCTCGAGCGTTCGGCCATCTGGCCGATCTTGCGGGCAATGCTGCCCTTCAGCACCGATCCGGTCGTGTGGTCGTTGAGGGCGAGGATGGGGGAGGGAGACAGCTCCAGCCACCGGATCACCTGCGCGGCCTCGTCCAGCGCGAAGGTCTCCCAGCGCAGATGCAGGCGCGTGTCGCAGCTCAGCGATCCCCGCAGGTCGATGAGCATGCTCACGAAGGCCCGCGCGGCGTCGAGGGAACGAAGGCCCGGCTCCCAGGAGATGGTGACGCCGTGGAACGCCGTGGTGATCCCGTTGGCGACGAGCTGGCGGTCGGTGTCGCGCAACGCCAGCTTCGTGTCGAAGCGCACGCCGGGACGCGGCATGATGTGACGCTCGAAGGCGTCCCCATGAAGGTCGACGATGCCGGGCAGGATCAGCAGCCCCGAGGCGTCGAGGGCCGGCGCTCCGGCGCCGCCGTCCGGCGCTCCGGCGCCGCCGTCCGGCGCGAGGGTCGCTCCGGCGACCGCGAGCGGGGCGTCGCTCCAGCGGCCGTCGATCAGTGCCAATCCGTTCTCAATCCGCCAAGCCATTGCCATTCACCTGCTGACCCACCGTCACGAACCCGTCATCTGCTGTATATACAGATAATCAAACAACGATATTCCTGTCTATACAGCAAGAGGCAGAAAATGTTTCGCACGCTCGTTCCCGCCCTCGCCATCACGCTGGCGGCGGCATTCTCGGCGATGGCCGAACCGGTCCGTTTCGCGGTGACGGACATCGAGGGGCTCGAGGCGCTCCAGCAGGAGTTCGGCGGCTTCCAGAAGGCGCTGGAGGAGAAGACCGGCCTCGATATCGAGCTGATCCCGGTCAGCTCCCGCACGGCGGCGGTGGAGGCGATGAATGCCGGCCACGTCGAGCTCGTCCTCACCGGCCCGGCGGAATACGTCGTCATGAAGCAGCTCAGCGATCCGCGGATCGTGGTGGCGTGGCAGCGTCCCGACTATTTCGCTCAGGTCGCCGTGCTGGCGAACGGTCCCATCCGCACCTTGAACGACCTCAAGGGCAAGAAGATCGCCTTCGGGGCGGTCGGCTCGACCTCGCAGCATCTCGGTCCGGCCCAGGCGCTGGCGGATCAGGGGCTGATCTACGGCAAGGACTATGAGGGTGTGATCATCGCCCGCAACGTCGCGGCGGAAGCCCTCATCCGTGGCGACATCGCCGCCATCGGCCTGAACTTCGGCCACCTCAATTCGATCCGCAAGGCTTTCCCGGACGCCGCCTTCGCGGTGGTGGCCCGCGGCCGCGATCTGCCGAACGACATCCTCGTGGCGCGCAAGGACGTTCCCGAGGAGGTGTTCGTGAAGGTCCGCGAGGCGTTCCTCAAGCATGGCAACGAGCTGATGAGCGCGGTGCTGACGGGCGAGGACAATCAGAAGTTCAAGGGCGGTGTCTTCATCACCGACGTGAAGGACAGCGACTACGACTACGTGCGCTCGATGTACCGCACGATCGGCATCGAGAGCTTCGGCTCCTTCGTCGAGTGATCTTCCCGCCGGATGCCGGATGGGCCGCGCGCCCCTCCGGCGTTCCGGTCGCGCATGGCCGTTTCCCGGCAGTTCACCAGATCGTCGACCGATGGAGGCCGCCATGGAGCATGTTCCGGTGCAGAAGACCGACGGGCCTCGTCCGGGCGGTCCTCTGATCGCGCCGCTGGCAAGGGCGCCGGCACCGTCTTCCGGTCCCCCGATCATCCGCACGCACGGTCTCGCCAAGACCTATCCCAACGGACAGGCGGTGTTTGCCGGCATCGAGCTCGATATCCGCGCAAACCAGCGCGTCGCGCTCATCGGTTCCAACGGGGCGGGCAAGTCCACCCTGCTGAAGTGCCTCATCGGCCTTCTTCCCTCCACCGGCGGCGAGATCGCGACGCTGGGCGAGCGCTTCACCGCCATGCCCGGCCCCGCGCAGATGAAACGCCTGCGCCGGCAGATCGGTTTCGTGTTCCAGAACCACGGGCTCGTCGGGCGCCAGTCCGTGCTGACCAATGTGGTGCAGGGCAAGCTCGGCCTGCCGGGCAGCTGGCGCGCCTGGCATCAGGGCATCGCCCCGCGTGCATGGCGCGAGGAGGCGATGCAGGTGCTCGCCGAGGTGCGTCTCGCCGACAAGGCGGGCGCCCGGGCCGATCAGCTGTCCGGCGGTCAGGCCCAGCGCGTCGCCATTGCCCGCGCCCTGATACGCCGTCCGAGGCTCCTGATCGCCGACGAGCCGGCGGCGAGCCTCGATCCGGCGGTCGGGCGCGACATCATGCGCATCTTCTCCGATCTCGCCGGCGAGCACGGCATCACCCTCGTCTACACGACGCACGACATGCAGCACGCGCTCGACTACTCCGACCGCATCGTGGCGCTGAAGGGCGGCAAGGTGCATTTCGACCGGCCCACCGCGCGGGTCTCCCGCCGCGAGATGGATGGCGTGTTCCATGGCTAGCACGACCTCGACGGCGTCTCTCCCCTCGCGCCTGCCCCCGATCTCGCCGCTGTCCTTCACGCTGATCGTCGCCGTCGGCGCGCTGTTCCTCGCCTCGATGGGGCAGGTGGCGCCGTCGCCTGAAAAGCTGGCGGCCGGCGCGCCGCGCATGGCCGAGCTGGTCGGGCGCATGTTGCCGCCCAATTCCGATCCGGCGTTCCTCCAGCGCATGGGCTGGCGCATCCTGGAGACGCTGCAGATCGCGCTCGTCGGCACGGTGTTCGGCGTCATCGCCAGCCTGCCGATGGGCTGGCTGGCGGCGCGCGGCATCTCGCCCCTCGGCGCGCTGCGTCATCTCCCGCGCGCGCTGATCTCGCTGTTCCGTACCGTGCCGGACCTCGTCTGGGCGCTGCTGTTCGTATCGACGCTGGGCCTCGGGGCGGTCGCCGGCACCATGACCATCGTCGTCGACACGATCGGCTTCTGCGGCCGCTTCTTCGCAGAGGCGATGGAGGAGGCGGACAAGAAGCCTCAGGAAGCGCTCCACGCCATCGGCGCCAACCGGGTGACGGTGCTGTGCGGGGCGGTCCTGCCGGACGTCATGCCGACGCTGATCAACTCCTCGCTCTTCGCGCTGGAAAAGGCGGTGCGCTCCTCCGTGGTGCTCGGCCTCGTCGGCGCGGGCGGAATTGGTCAGGAGCTGAAGGTCGCGTTCGACCTGTTCCAGTACAGGAACGCCTCCGCGATCATCCTGGCGATCTTCGTCATCGTGCTGGCGATGGAGTTCCTGACCGACCGTCTGCGCGCGCGCTTCCAGTAGCGCCGCGACGCCGCGCGCTGGGCGAACGTGTCCGCCCTGCGCTTCCGTTCCCTCACGGGCAGCGCGAGAGGATGCGGTTGGTCGCGGCGGTGATGCCGTCGAGCGAGAAGACGTAGCTCGTCTCGTTGCCGCGCGCGGAGGTGGCGGTGATCGCCATTTCGGCGCCGCTGCGCATCGCCTGCAGGAAGGCGGGCTCGCGCTCCGCGCGGTGCAGCCAGGCGCCCTTTCCTTCCGTGAACAGGGTGAAGGTGTCATCGCCGATGCTGGCGACCACCCTGGAACCCTCCGCGAGATCATAGCCGGTCTGCAGGCTGACCTGCGTCCGGGACTGGCGGCTTTCCTTCGCGGTGACGAAGAACGCCACCTCGCCGTGATCGAGATGCGTCGGCCGGGCCGTCGAGGGCCAGCTGACGGCGTAGCATGTCGGCTTGCCGTCGACTTTGTAGGCGTAGGCTCCCCAGTCGTCGAACTTTCCCATTTCGGTAACCTGAGCAGCCTCCACTTCCACGTTGGCGAAGATCAGCATGCTGAGGGCAATGGCGGTCCGTCCGATCATTGGCCTTGCTACTCCTTTTCCGGAATGAGGTCGCGCGAGCCTTTTCGATGCGGCCTAACAGGAGGTTAACCGCGCGGTGCGCGTCCGCCCCGCGCGGGGGCGCCGGCGCCGGGCTCACCTCTCGCGCCGGAACACCATGCCGCCGTGATGCAGCGTGTCCGCGTCGACGAACGTGCCGTCGGCGGTGAAACCGGTGTCGTCCCAGTAATCGATATGGTTTCCGCGCACTTCGTAGCGCCCCTGATAGGCGCTCTGGCGGCTGCCGCGCGCCTCGTCGTAGCGGCCGTTCGGCAGCAGTTCATGGCGGATATGGCCGTCGAGCGTTACCCACATACCGACATAGGGGTGGCTTTGTGCGGGCCGGGAGGGGGATGAAGAATGCGTGATCATCTGGGCGCCGGATCTGTCGATGGGGGGAAGGAGCGTGCCGGTGGCGAGCGCGATCAGGAGCATGGGCAGCCGGCGTGCAGGCCCGTGCCGCGCCTTGGCCATGGGTGCGGCGCATGGGCGCCGCTTCCCGGTTGTCGTGGCGGCGGCAACCGCGTGCGGCGGGGCGTGGACGGACATCCGTCTTGCCCTCACGCGCCGCCGGCCGGGCGCACGACGATCTCGCTGACATCGACGTCGTCTGGTTGCTCGATCGCGTAGCGCACCGCCCGGCCGATCGCGTCGGGCTGCAGCGCGATGGCGCGAAAGCTCTTCATCGCCTCGGCCGCGACCGGGTCGGTGATGGTGTCGGCGAGTTCGCTCTCGACGACGCCGGGATGGATGCAGGTGACGCGGATATGCCTGTTCTCCTGCCTGAGCCCGTCCGAGAGCGCGCGCACCGCGTATTTGGTCGCGCAGTAGACGGCGGCGGTCGGCGAGACCTGCAGCGCGCCGATCGAGGCGATGTTGACGACGTGGCCGGAACCCCGCTGCGTCATCTCCGGCAACACGGCGGCGATGCCGTAGAGCACGCCCTTGATGTTGACGTCGATCATGCGGTCCCATTCCTCGACCTTCAGCGACGTCATGAGCGAGAGCGGCATGACGCCGGCGTTGTTGACGATCACGTCGACGCGCCCGAAGCGTTCGCGCGCCGCATCCGCGAAACCCGCGACGTCGGCGCGATCGGTCACGTCGAGGCGTCGGACGAGAACCTCGCCGCCGATCTCGCGGGCCAGCGCGTCCAAGCGTTCCGTGCGGCGGGCGCCGAGCGCCAGCCGGGCGCCGGCCTTGCCCAGTTCGCGGGCGATGCCCGCCCCGATGCCGCTGGAGGCGCCGGTGATCAGCACGACCTTTTCCAAAGCCATCTCGTTTGTCTCCTCTGCTGCTCCGGACCGGAGTTGGCGGGAAGATAGGGGCATGGCATTGTCGCGATAAGGCGCCTTCAGATGTACGAAATGGAAAGTCATACTAACCAATGAGCCCCGACCTGAACGCGCTCGCGGTCTTCATGCTGGTGGCGGAGGAGAAGAGTTTCCGCGCCGCCGCGGACCGGCTCGGCGTGACCCGCTCCGCCGTCAGCCAGACCATGGCGCGGCTGGAGGCGACGATGGGCATCGCGCTCGTGCGGCGTACCACGCGGAGCGTCAGCCTGACGGAAGCGGGCGAGCGGCTCGCGGTTTCACTGGCTCCGGCAATCGCCGATATCCGCGCTGCGGTGGAGAGCGCCGGCAGCCTCGGCCGGCGCCCGCGCGGCCAGCTGCGTCTGGCGGTCTCGTCGATCGCCGAGACCTTCCTGGCCGGGCCGCTGCTCGCCGGCTTCGCCGGGGCCTATCCCGAGATCCAGCTCGACATCACCGTGACGGATGAGGAATTCGATATCGTGGCCGAGGGCTACGATGCCGGCGTCCGGCTCGGCGAGGTGATCGCGCAGGACATGATCGCCGTCCCCGTCTCGGGCGAGCAGCGCCAGTCCGCCGTGTGCGCGCCGGCCTATCTGGAGCGCGCCGGCATGCCGAAGCATCCGGGCGAGCTGGTGGGCCATCGCTGCATCGGCTGGCGGCCGGCGCCGCGCGTGGCGCCCTATCGGTGGGAATTCGGCGTGGACGGCAGGGAGTTCGCGGTTGAAGTCGCTCCCGAGATCACCACCAACGACATGGCGCTGATGATCAAGCTCGCCGTCGCCGGCGCGGGCATCACCTTCGGCATGGAGGAGAGCTTTCGCGCGGAGGTGGAGCGCGGCCGTCTGGTGCCGATCCTGGAAGAGTTCTGTCCCCGCTTCGCCGGCTTCTATCTCTACTATCCCAGCCGCCGCAATCTCGCGCCGAAACTGCGGGCGCTGACCAATCACCTGCGTACGGCTCGCAGCGGCATGAGGGGCTAGAGGCGGGCGCCGCCGCTGCGAGCACTGCCTCCGCCTTCCAGCCGTGCCGCCGGTCGCCGATGTTCGAAGGACATCAGTTCGTCGCGGGCGAGAGCGCCTCGTCGAGTGCCGCCTGAGCCGGCCAGCCTGTGGTCATCCCCGCGAGGATTTCGGAGGAATGCTGCCCGAGCAGCGGCGCCGGGCCCATCGGCAGCGTTCCCGAGCCGAGGAAGTGCACCGGCTGCGACACCAGCGGGATCGTTCCCGCCGTAGGATGGGCGACGGTGCGGATGAAGCCGCGCGCCTTGGCGTGGACGCTCTCGATCATCTGGTCGACCGACAGGATGGGCGAGGCCGGCACCTGTGCCGCTTCGAGCGCGGCCACCGCCTCGGCGACGCTGCGCGCCCCGCTCCACTGCTCCAGCATCACCTTCAGTTCGGCCTCGTTGGCCTTGCGCGCGATGTCGGTGGCGAAACGCGGGTCCCCGGCCAGCTCCGGCCGCCCGATCGCCGCGGCGAGCCGGGAGAAGAGCGCGTCATTGGCCACCGCGATGATCAGGTGTCCGTCCGCGGCGGCGAAGCTGTCGAGCGGCGCGCTGATCGGATGGGCGTTGCCGATGCGCCCGGGCACCTCGCCGGTGAACAGATACTGGGACAGGGCGGTGATCATGATCGCGACGATGGAATCCACCATGGCGATGTCGAGATGCTGCCCGCGTCCGTCCCGGTTGCGTCCGTGCAGCGCGGCCAGGATCGCCCAGGTTCCCTGCAGGCCGGCGATCAGGTCGCCGATCGATTCACCCACCCGGTTGGGCGCCGAGCCGGCCGGGCCGTTGACGCTCATGATGCCGCTCATCGCCTGGGCGATGATGTCGTAGGCCGGCCGGTGCGACAGCGGCCCTTCCTGGCCGAAGCCGGAGATGCTGGCATAGACCAGCTTCGGGTTGATCGCCGCCAGCGTCTCGTAGTCGATGCCGAGGCGCCGGGCGACGCCGGGCCGGAAGTTCTCGACCACGACATCCGCCTCGCGCGCCAGCGCGTGGACGGTGCGCCGCCCTTCCTCGCTCTTGAGGTCGAGCACCAGCGAGCGCTTGCCCCGGTTGATCAGCAGGAAATAGGCGCTCTCGCCCCCCACGCGGGGCGCGAAGTGGCGGGCATCGTCGCCTTCCGGGCTCTCGATCTTGATGACGTCCGCGCCGGCATCGGCCAGCAGCGCCGTGCAGAACGGGCCGGCCAGCATGCGGGAAAAGTCGAGCACGCGCAGCCCGGCGAGCGGCGGGGGCAGGTGGGTCATCGTCAGGTCTCGTCGCAAAGGGGAAGAAGGCAGGTCACATCGGCCAGCGTCTCGATCCGGCCGAGCCGGTCGAGCAGGCTGGCGGCGTCGGCCGGTGTCGTCACGCTTGCGGCGCAGTCGAGGAACTTGGCCGCCAGCGCCTGGTCGGAGAGCGGGTCGGCCGCCGCGCCGCGCGGAAAGGCCCGGAAGCCCTCGAGCCGCCGTCCGTCGCGCAGAAGCAGCGTGACATGGGCGCCCTCGGGCGCGGCGCGCCGGGCCGCCTCGTCCCAGCGCTCGCCGGTCTGCATGCTGATCCGTGGCAGCAGCCGGGCGAGAGCCGGATCGGCGAGCACGGCGTCGTCGAGATGGCGCAGCCGCACCTCGCCGAACACCAGCGTCGCGGCGATGGCGAAGGGCATGCTGAATTGCGCCTGCTGGCGGTTCGCCGGCAGATCGTAGATGAGATTGGCGATCACCACCGGCGGCACGTCGCAGGCGATGTGCACGATCTCGCCCGGCTCGACGTCATGGGTCCGCGCCAGCTCGTCCACGACGTCGACCGCCGCGTGCGAGGAGAGGCACACCGGGATGCGCTTGACGTCGATGCCGGGCTCGAGAAGCCGCCACGTCCGGCCCAGCGTCGCGAAGGCTTCGTCCTCCCGCACGCCGCCGTTGAACAGGCCGGCGAAGCCGCGCGGATGCTCGACCGCGTCGAGCGGTCCGCTCACGCCGGCCCGCGCCATGAACGCCGCGATCACGCCCGCCTCGGCGGCGCGGCCGGCGAGCACCGGCTTGGCGTCGGTGCCGAAGGCGGCCTTGGCGCCCCCGGTGCCGGCCAGCGCGATGCCGATCGCCGCCCCGGTCGCCCGGGCGTCGAGCCCGTAGAGGCGGGCCGCGGCGACGCTGGCGCCCACCGGCCCGAGCACCGCCGTGGTCCACCAGCCGCGCTCGTACAGCGCCATGGTCATGCCGGCGCCGAGGGCGTACTCCGCCTCCGAGCCGGCGACGATCGCCTCGATCAACGCGGCCCCCGACGCGCCGACGCTCTGCGCCACGGCGAGCGCGGCCGGCACGATCACCGCCGAACCGTGCACGACCCCGGAATAGCAGTTGTCGTCGAAATCGAGCGCATGGGCGGCGGTGGCGTTGGCCGCCGCGGCGCCGGGGGCGGCGAGACGCGCGGCGGAGCCGAGAAGCTGCGCCTCGCCCACCGCGCCGATGTCGGCCAGCACGCCGCGCGCGCGGCGGGCGACCGGGGTCGCCGACCCCGCCAGGGCGACGCCGAGCGTGTCGATCAGGCAGTTGCGGGCGACCCGCTGCACCGGCGCCGGCACATCGCCGGGGCGCAGGCCGCAAGCCCAGCGGGCCATGCGCTCGATGGCGGTCGCCGGTCGCTCCTCCATGGGCGGCTAGCCTCCGGCGGCCGGCGGCGCGCCGAAGGTCCGCAGCCCTTCGCGCTCGACGGTCGCCAGCGCCTCGTCATAGCCGGCATCGGCATGGCGGAACATCGCCACCGAGGAATCGTTGGCCAGCACCCGGCTGAGGCGGCGCGCGGCGTCCTCGCTGCCGTCCGCCACCACCGCGAAGCCGGCATGCTGCGAATAGCCGATGCCGACACCGCCGCCATTGTGCAGCGACACCCAGGTCGCCCCGCTGGCGCAGGAGACCAGCGCGTTGAGCATCGGCCAGTCGGCCACCGCGTCGGAACCGTCCAGCATGCCCTCGCTCTCGCGGTTGGGGCTGGCCACCGAGCCGGAGCTGATATGGTCGCGGGTGACGATGACGGGGGCGCCCACCTCGCCGGAGGCGACCATCTGGTTAAGCGCCAGCCCCGCCGCGACGCGGTCGCGCAGGCCCATCCAGTAGCTGCGCGAGGGCAGTCCCTGGAAGCGGATGCGCGTCTCCGCCATGTCGATCCAGCGCGCGAAGCTGGGGTCCTCGACGATGCCCTTCAGCTTGCGGCTGGAGACGAGGATGTCCTGCGGGTCGCCGGAAAGCGCGATCCAGCGGAACTGCGTCCGGCCCCGGCAGAATTGCGGGCGGACATAGGCCGAGATGAAGCCGGGAAAGGCGAAGGCCTCTTCCACCCCGACATCGCGCGCCATCTGGCGGATGTTGTTGCCATAGTCGAACACCGGAATGCCGCGCGCCCGGAATTCCAGCATCGCGCGCACCTGCCGCGCCATGGTCTGCTTGGCGGCGGCGATGACGGCCTCCGGCTCGCTATCGCGCCGGCGCTCCCACTCGGCGATCGTCCAGCCGGCGGGAATGTAGCCGTAGAGCGGGTCGTGCGCCGCCGTCTGGTCGGTCACGAGATCGGGGAGCGTGCCGCGCGCGAGGATCTCCTCATAGACCTCGGCAGCATTGCCCAGCAGGCCGATCGAGACCGCCTTGCCGGTGCGCTTCGCCTCGGCCAGCAGGGCGAGGGCCTCGTCGAGGCTCGCGGCGCGGCGGTCGAGATAGCCGCCCTCCATGCGCCGCTCGATGCGCTCGGCGCGCATGTCGACCGCCAGCACCGAGCAGCCGGCCATGACGCCCGCCAGCGGCTGCGCGCCGCCCATGCCGCCGAGCCCGGCGGTGAGCAGCCAGCGGCCGGAAAGATCGCCGCCATAATGCTGGCGGCCGGCTTCCACGAAGGTCTCGAAGGTGCCGCCGATGATCCCCTGGCTGCCGATATAGGTCCAAGAGCCGGCCGTCATCTGGCCGTACATCATGAGCCCGCGACGCTCCAGCTCGTCGAAGACCTCCTGCGTCGCCCAGCGGCCGACGAGGTTCGAATTGGCGATCAGCACACGCGGCGCATCGGCATGGGTGCGGATGACGCCGACCGGCTTGCCGGACTGCACCAGCAGCGTCTCGTCATTGTCCATCGCCTTCAGCGTGGCGACGATGCGGTCGAAGGATTCCCAGTTGCGCGCCGCCCGTCCGCGCCCGCCATAGACGACGAGGTCCTCGGGACGCTCGGCGACCTCGGGGTCGAGATTGTTCATCAGCATGCGCAGCGGGCCTTCCGTCTGCCAGCTTCGCGCGTTCAGGGTGGAACCGCGCGGGGCGCGCACGACGCGGCTGTTCTTGGAAATGCTGATGTCGGAGGTGGTCACGCAAGGCTCCCCGATGAGGGGCCACCCGAAGGCGGCCGGCAGGCTTACCGGCGGGACCATAGGGGCGACAGAGAATGAATTGTACTAATGAATTTTCATAATCTGGATAAGACAAACTAATTCAGATCGGGATCGGGCGTGCGGTCTCGGAAATAGTCCTTGGCCGTCTCGACGAAGGCTTCGGCCGCCCGCGTCATGGGCGAGCGGGCGGAGGAGCCGATGATCACGCGCTGCGGCGGCACGATCTCGACCAGCGGCCGGCACACCAGCGGCAACCCGTCATGCGAGCGGTCGCCATAGGGGCGCGTCACCAGCACGCTGTTGCCCAGCCCGTGCGCGACCATGCCCCGCAGGGTCGGCAGCGAGGTGCAGCGGATCAGTTGCTCGGGCATCACGTCGGCGATGCGGAACAGCGACAGGAAATAATCGCGGCTGTGGGGAAGATCGATGAGCACGAAGGGCTCGACGGCGAGGTCGCGCAGCGAGACGCGGTCCTGCGCCCCCAGCGGGTGGCCCTCCGGCAGCAGCGCGTAGGGGCGGTGGGCGCCGAGCGGGATGCGGACCATCTCGCCCATCGTGTCGATCTCGTAGAGCAGCGCGATCTCGATGGCGCCGTCGTCGAGGTCGCGATGAAGCTGGTCGAGCGTCGCCTCGCGCATGCGCACCCGCACCTTGGGATGGGCGGCGCCGAAGGCGCGCATCAGGCCGGGCGCATAGGCGGGGGCGAGGGTCGAGAAGACGCCGATCTCCAGATCGCCGATCAGCTCGTCGTCCTCGCCGGTTCCCATCACCGCCTGGCCATGCGCCAGCAGATGGCGCACCTCGGCGAGCTTGCGTCGGCCGAACGGGGTGAGGTCCACACCCTGCGCATGGCGGCGGACGAACAGCTTCTGGCCGAAGGCCTGTTCGAGCTGGCCGATGGCGACGGACACCGCCGGCTGGGAGACGTGCAGCGTCTCGGCAGCGCGCAGCGTGCTTCCGGCCTCGGCGGTGGCGACGAAGTAGGAGAGCTGTCGCCAGGAGATGTGGAGGGCCATGGATAAGCTTTTTTAATTCAGAATATGAACAGCGAATATTTTTATTATTCCGAACAGGGCGTCAAGCTTGGATCAGTATTCCTGTTCCGAGCGTGCCATGGACCCTTTCTGCTCCGCCGATGACCTCGCCATCGCCGACGCCATCGAGCGTTTCGCGGCGGAACGGATCGCCCCGCGTGCCCACGCCATCGATGCCGGGGCGCTGTTCGCCGGCGAGCATGTTCCCGCGCTCGCCGAGATCGGCCTCATGGGCATGAACCTGCCGGAGCAATGGGGCGGGGCCGGCGTATCGGCGGTCGGGCTCTATCTCGCGGTGGAAGCGCTCGCCGGAGCCTGTGCTTCCACCACTTCGATGCTCACCGCCCACTTCCTGGCGACCGATTCCATATTGATCGGCGGCGATGACGGGCAGCGCGCCCGCTGGCTGCCGGAGGCCGCCGCCGGCACGGCCCTCGGCGCCTTCGCGCTGACCGAGCCCCGCGCCGGCTCCAACCCCGCGGACATGCGCACCCGCGCCACGCGGGAGGGGGAAAATTACCGGCTCGACGGCACCAAGCACTTCATCTCCAACGCGGCGCATGCTCGCTTTCTGGTCGTCTTCGCGCTGACCGATCCCGGAGCGGGCGCGCGCGGCATCAGCGCCTTCGTGGTCGACCGGGAAATGCCGGGCCTGAGCGTCAGCTCGCCGGAGCCCACCATGGGCCTGCGCGGCGGCCATGTGTTCGAAGTCACCTTCGACGGCTGCCTCGTTCCCGCCGGGCGGCGGCTGGGGGAGGAGGGCACGGGGTTCCGCACCGCCATGAAGGTGCTGGACAATGGCCGGGTGGAAGTCGCCGCCACCTCCACCGGCATCGCCGCCGCCGCGTTGAAGGCCGCGCGGGAGTGGGTGCAGCAGCGCGAGGTCGACGGCGCGCCGATCGCCCGGTTCCAGGGGCTCCAGTGGATGCTGGCGGATATGGCGACCGAGCTCGACGCGGCACGCCTTCTCGGGCTGCGGGCCGCCCATCTGCGCGCCAGGCACGGGCGCTTCTCGCAGGAGGCCGCCATGGCCAAGCTGTTCACGGCGGAGGCGGCGGGACGCATCACCGACGCGGCCCTGCAGATCCACGGGGGCTATGGCTACTCGCGCGACCTGCCGCTGGAGCGGCTGGTGCGCGACGCGCGGATCATGCGGATCTACGAGGGCTCCTCGGAAATCCAGCGCAACATCATCGCCCGCACGCTGCTCAAGTGAGGTCCCGGTGATGCAGCTCTCCGCCACTGTGCCATCGCCGGGACCGGGAAGCTGCTCACCGCAAAGGCAGAAGGCCGCTCAATTCTGGTTCATTTTGGATCAAACAGTTCATAATCTATGCAAATTGAAACATTCGTTGCAAAGCCCGTTCGGGCGTCCTAGCCTCGGCGTCATGAAGCACGCTGACTTCGTGACGAAGGTGAAGCACCAGTTCGACGCGCTGCCCGGCCAGATCCGGATCGCCGCCGAGTTCGTGCTCGATCATCCCCAGGATGTGGCGCTCCTCTCCATGCGCGAGCAGGCACGCCGTGCCGGCGTGCCGCCCGCCACCATGACACGCTTCGCGCAGCATCTTGGGCTGGCCGGCTATGACGAGGTGCGGGCCATTCATGCGGCCGCCATCCGCGAGGCGCCGGAGGCGTATAGCGGGCGCGCGCAAAGCCTCGTCTCCCGCCACCGCGAGGTCGGCGTCGCCGGCGTTGCATCGGAAATGACGGCGCGCCTGTCCGGTCATCTCGCCGATATCGGCGTGCCGGCCTCGGTGAGGCGGCTGGTCGACGCCGCGCAGCAGATGGTGCAGGCGCGGCACATCTACTGCCTCGGCCACCGCTCGTCCTTCCCGGCGGCGTTCCAGTTCAATTATCTGCTGTCCTTCTTCGACACCCGCTCGACCCTGCTCGACGCGACCGGCGGCATCGGTCATCCGGGGATGCTGAATGCCGGGGAGGGGGATGTGCTGCTCGCCATCTGCTACTCCCCCGCCGCGCGCCATGTGGTCGAGACGGTCGCGTTCGCCCGCCGCCAGGGCGTCCACGTCATCGCCATCACCGACAGCGAGACGAACCCCATCGGGCGGCTGGCGAACCTCACCCTGCTGGCGTCGAGCCAGTCGCCGTCCTTCTTCGATTCCATCACGCCGGCGGTGGCCGTGTGCGAGACGCTGGTCGCGCTGATCGCCGGCCTGCATCCGGGCGATGTGCCCTCCGCCGTCGCGCGCTCGGAGGAGAAGCTCTGGGATCTCGGCGTCTGGTGGCGACCGGACGATCCGCTCCCGCCCTCGCATTCCGAAAAGACCAGACCGAAAGGGAGGGCCGGGTGATGGACACGCAGACACCCCGCTACAACGCCTACATGCCGTCGGCCGGCATTGCGAGCTTCCTGCGCTCGCCGATCTGCGAGGATTTCTCGAAGGTCGAGGCGGACGTCGCCATTCTCGGCATCCCCTATGATTGCGGCGTCGGCTACCGGCCCGGCACGCGCTTCGGGCCGCGCGAGATCCGCAACCAGTCGACGCGCTACGCCTCCTGGGGCACCGGCAACGCCGCCGGCTACTGGGACGTGAACCAGAAGAAGCGCTTCCTGAGGGATGTCTCGATCGTCGATTGCGGCGACGTCGACATCACCTATTTCGACATCGCCGCCAACATGGCGAAGATCACCGAGTCCGTCTCGGCGCTGCTGGCGCGCGGGGCGCTGCCGGTCATCCTCGGCGGCGACCATTCGGTGACCTTCCCGAACGTGCGCGCCTTCGCCCCGCTTGGCCCGATCGACATCGTCCACATCGACGCCCACATGGATTGGCGCGACGATATCGCCGGCGTGCGCTTTACCAATGCGAGCCCGCTGCGCCGCTCGAAGGAGCTGCCCTTCGTGCGCCACATGGTGCAGCTCGGCATCCGCGACGTGCGCACCCGCGAGAGCGACTACGCCGACGCGACCGCGCAGGGCGTGCAGATCGTCACCCGCGAGGACATCCGCGAGAGGGGCGTGGCGGCGGTGCTGGGCGCGATGCCGGAACTCGGCAACGTCTTCGTCACCATCGACATTGACGGCCTCGACCCCTCCATCGCGCCGGGCACCGGCTCTCCGACCGTCGACGGGCTGCTCTACCACGAGGTGCGGGCGCTGCTGCAGGGCGTGGCGGCGCGGGGCAACGTGGTCGGCTTCGATCTGGTCGAGGTGAATCCCTTCATCGACGTCGAGGGGCAGACCAGCCTCCTCGCCACCACGCTGATCCTCGAATTCCTCGGAGCGATCTTCGCGGCCCGCGGCCGCTGAAGCATACCCGGCGCCCCGCGCGGCGCCGGCGAAATACCAAAAATATCAAGAACATAAAAACCAGATGGAGTTGGGAATGAAGAAGCGAATTATCGGTGCCCTTGGGGCTGCGGCCGTCAGCCTTGCCGCGCTGATGGCCCCTGCCATGGCGGACGGCAATCTGCGTGTCGCCATCCCCGCCAACCTCAACACGCTCGACGCCGCGAAGACCAAGCTCGGCGAAGAGTACATCATGAACTTCCTCGTCTTCAGCGGGCTGACCGAGGTCGACGGCAAGGGCGGCGTGAAGCCCGACCTCGCCGAAAGCTGGGCCAAGAGCGACGACCAGAAGACCTGGACGTTCAAGCTGCGTCCGGGCGTGAAGTTCCACGACGGCCGGCTTCTGGAAGCCGAGGACGTCAAGGCCACCATCCAGCGCATCCAGGACAAGGCCACCGGCTCCACCGCGCGGGTGAATTTCGACATCGTCGAGAGCATCGAGACGCCGGACAAGCAGACCGTCGTCTTCAAGCTGAAGATTCCCTATTCCGGCTTCGCCGAGCTGTTCGGCGACCGCCAGGTCCGCATCCTGCCGCGCGACAAGTTCGATACCGTCGCCACCAGCCCCGTCGGCACCGGCCCCTTCATCTTCAAGTCCTTCACGCCGGGCGACCGCGTGGAGCTGGTGAAGAACCCCGACTACTTCGTCGCCGGCGAGCCGAAGCTCGATGCCATCACCCTCCGCATCATGCCGGAGAGCGCCGCGCAGATCGCTGCCCTGGAGACCGGGGACATCGATCTCGTCTGGAACCTGCCGCTCGAATCCATCGATCAGATGAAGAAGAACCCGGACGTCGTCGTCGACTCGACCTCGACCTCGACCTGGGACGGGCTGATCATGAACGCGGCGCAGAAGCCCTTCGACGACAAGCGGGTGCGCAAGGCGATCCTGATGACCCTCGACAAGCCGGCCCTTGTCGAGGTCGCGCTCTACGGTCAGGGCACGCCGACCCACACGATGATCCCGCCGTCGCATCCCTACTTCAACAAGGACCTGCCGATCTCGACCCCGGACATCGAGGGCGCGAAGAAGCTGCTGGCCGAAGCGGGCTATCCGAACGGCTTCGAGGCGACCCTCTACGTGCCGGTGGGCCGCCCCACGCGCGAGCGCCTCGGCATCGCCGCGAAGGAGCTGCTCGCGCCGATCGGCATCAAGGTCGATCTGCAGCGCGTGCCGTGGGACAAGTTCGTGAAGGAGATCGAGGGCAAGGCCGCGTTCTACACGGACGGCTTCTTCAGCCGCCCGACCATCGACACCTCGATCTATCCCTTCTTCCACTCGACGGGTTCGTGGAACACCCAGCTCTGGAACTACAAGAACCCGGAGATCGACAAGGTTCTGGACGACGCGCGCGCCGCCAAGACCGAGGAAGAACGGGCGGCGCTCTACAACAAGTTCCAGGCTCTCGCCGAGGACGATCCGGCCGGCGCGATCCCCTACGTGCTCAATCACGTCAATGCCTACCGCAAGAACGTGAAGGGCTTCTCGTCCAGCCCGATGATGTGGCTCGATCTGCGCGAGACCACCATCCAGTGAGCTGAAGGCCGTTCGGCCAGCTCGCTCTTCCTGACGCGCCCGGCGCCATGCCGGTCCCGGGCGCGTTCACGCCCTCCTTTCGTCCGGCGCCTTCGCTGGAAGCGCGCCCTCACATGCGGATGACCGATGGCCATCTACGTGATCAAACGGTTGCTCGGCATCGTCGCGATCCTCGCGGTCATGTCCGTGTTGGTGTTCGCCATCACCCAGGTGATGCCGGGCAACGTCGCGAACATCCTCGCCGGGCAGTTCGCCGACGACGCCACCATCAAGGCCATCGAGCACAAGCTCGGCCTCGATGCGCCGGCCTATGTGCAGTACTGGCGCTGGGCTGGCGGCGTGCTGAGCGGCAATCTCGGCAATTCCATCATCATGGAGCGTCCGGTCGGCCCGCTTATCTGGGAGGCGTTCAAGTCGTCGGCGCTGCTCGCCATCCTCGCCTTCATCATGGTCGCCGTGTTCGGCATCCTGCTCGGCGTCATCGCCGCCATCCGGCAGAACAGGTTCGCCGATCACGCGGTGTCGCTGTTCTCCTATGTCGGCGTGTCGGTGCCGGAGTTCTTCTGGGCCATCGTCGCCATCATCGTCTTCGCGCGCTATCTCAACTGGCTGCCGAGCGGCGGCGCGGGGAATATCTCCCAGGGGTTCTGGGTCTGGGCTTCGCACCTCGTGCTGCCCGTGCTCACGCTGACCCTGACCCTCATCGCCCATGTGTCGCGGCTCACGCGCTCCAGCATGATCGAGACGCTGCGCTCCAACTATGTGCGCAACGCCCGCGCCAAGGGATTGCCGGAGAAGGTGATCATCCGCCGGCACGCTCTGCGCAACGCGCTGCTGCCCACCATCACCGTGCTGGCCATCGATGTCGGCTGGCTGCTGGGCAACATCGTGGTGGTGGAGGCGGTGTTCTCCTATCCCGGCATCGGGCGCCTGCTGCTGTTCGCCATCGAGCGGCACGACCTGCCGCTCATCCAGGCCGGCATCCTGCTGATCGCGGCGGTCTACTGCTTCGCGAACCTGATCGCCGATCTCCTCTATGCCTATTTCAACCCGAAGATCCGCTATGGCCATGCCGAAAGCTGAAACCGCGCAAAGCGCGGCCGCACGCCCGCGACGGCTATGGCCTCGTGGTCTCAATGGAAAGCTCGTGATCGGCAGCGCCGTTCTGCTGCTGCTGATCGTCGTCGCCGTCGCGGCACCCTGGATCGTGCCCTACCGCTTCGACGAGATGAGCATCCTCAATCGTCTCAAGCCCCCGAGCCTGCGCAACTGGCTCGGCACCGACGAGTTCGGGCGCGACGTCTTCAGCCGGACACTGATCGGCGCGCGGCTGTCCCTGCTGATGGGCTTCGCCGCCACCGCCGTCAGCCTCGCCATCGGCGTGCCGCTGGGCCTGTGGGCCGGCTACCGGCGCGGCCGGGTGGACGAGATCGTCATGCGCTCCACGGACGTGCTGCTGTCCTTCCCGCCCATCATGCTCGGCCTGCTGCTGCTCGCCGTCACCCCGCCCTCGCTGTGGAAGATGATCGTGGCGGTGGGCATCGTCTATGTGCCGAGCACGGTGCGCCTGACGCGCAGCGTCACGCTCGATCTCGCGGGTGAGGAGTTCGTGCAGGCGGCGCGCGCCCGTGGCGAGCGCACCTCCTACATTCTCCACGCGGAGATCCTGCCCAATGCCTGGCCGCCGATCATGGTGGAGGCGAGCCTGCGCGTGACCTTCGCCATACTGCTCGGCGCCGCGCTGTCCTTCATCGGCCTCGGCGCCCAGCCGCCCAGCTCGGACTGGGGTCTCATGATCGCCGAAGCCCGCCCCCTCATCGACCGCGCGCCCTGGGTGGCCATCGCGCCCGGCATCGCCATGGGCATCACGGTCATTGCCGTGAACCTGCTCGGCGACGGCCTGCGCGAGGCGCTCGACCCGCGCATGCACCGGAAAGGTGGCTGATGACCGCTCCCCTCCTGACCCTCGACAATCTGACCCTGGCCTACCAGACGGGCCGCGGCACGCTGCGGGCGCTGAATTCCGTCAGTCTCGGCGTCGGCGCGGGCGAGACGCTGGCGGTCGTGGGGGAGTCGGGCTCCGGCAAGAGCTCGATCGCCTTCGCCACCATGGGCCTGCTCGGCCCCGAGGCCGCGATCAGCGGATCGATCCGTTTCGACGGCACCGAGCTTGTCGGTCTCGACGAGGCGTCGCGTCGCGACCTGCGCGGCCGGTCGATCGGCATGGTGTTCCAGGATCCGTTCACCTCGCTCAACCCGAGCCTGCGCGTTGGCGAGCAGGTGGCCGAGCCGCTGGTCTATCATCAGGGCCTGACGCGTCCGGCCGCTCTGGAGCGGGCCATCGCGGCGCTGGGCGAGGTGGGACTGCCGAGCCCGCGTGAACTGGCCTCGGCCTATCCGCACCAGCTCTCGGGCGGCATGCAGCAGCGCGTGCTGATCGCCAGCGCCATCGTCTGCGATCCGCGCATCCTCATTCTGGACGAGCCCACCACCGCGCTCGACGTGACGGTCGAGGCGCAGATACTCGACCTGCTCGACCATCTGCGGCGCAGCCGTGGGCTGGGCATGCTGTTCATCACCCACAATCTGGGCGTGGTGAACCGCATCGCCGACCGGGTCTGCGTGCTCTACGCCGGGCAGGTCGTCGAGATCGGGGCCAAGGAGGCGGTGCTCGGCCGCTCCTCCCATCCCTACACCAAGGGGCTGCTCGCCTCGCTGCCGCAGCTTTCCGCGCAGGGGCGCAGCCAGCGCATCGCGCCGATCCCCGGCCGCTTTCCGGATCTGGTCGATCCGCCGCCGGGCTGCATCTTCGCCCCCCGCTGTCCGTTCGCCGAGGAAAAGTGCGCCGCCCCGCAGGCTTTGACCGTGGACGACACCGGCAGCGGCGCCCGCTGCTGGAAGAGCGGCCGGCTGCCCGGCTGGCCGCAGGCCGACACGGCCCCCCGCGTGGCGCAGCCGGCCGGGGCAGGGGAAGAGCCGCTGCTGCGCGCCGAGCATCTGGTCAAGCGCTACCGGCGCGGGCGCATCGGCGGCGGTATCGCGTGGACGCGGAAGTTCGGCGTCCTGCCGTGGCCCGAGGTGCGCGCCGAGATCGTCAACGCGGTGGACGACATCTCCATCGATGTCCGGCGCGGCGAGACGCTCGGGCTGGTCGGCGAGAGCGGCAGCGGCAAGTCCACGCTGGGCCGCACGGTGCTGCGCCTCATCGATCCCTCGGCCGGGCGCCTGCTGTTCGAGGGCGTCGATGTCGCGGCGGCGCCGGCGGACGATCTGCAGGACCTGCGCAAGCGGGCGCAGATCGTGTTCCAGAACCCGGATTCCTCGCTCAATCCGCGCCGCAAGGTCGGCGACGCCATCGCCCGTGCCGTCGCGCTGCAGACCAACGTGCCCCGCGAAGGGCGCCGCGCCCATGTCGAGGACCTGCTCGACCGGGTCGGGCTGCCGCGCTCCTATTATGATCGCTACCCGCACCAGCTCAGCGGCGGCGAGAAGCAGCGGGTCGGCATCGCACGCGCGCTGGCGACGGGGCCGGACTTCATCGTCTGCGACGAGCCGGTCTCCGCGCTCGACGTCTCCGTGCAGGCCACGGTTCTCAACCTGCTGGACGAGCTGCGCGACGACCTGAAGCTCTCCTACCTGTTCATCTCGCACGACCTGTCGGTCGTCGCCTACATCGCCGACCGCATCGCGGTGATGTATTCCGGCCGCATCTGCGAGATCGGCGACGCGAAGGACGTGCTGTCGCCGCCCTATCACCCCTACACGCAGGCCCTGCTCTCCGCCGTGCCGCTCGCTACCCCGGGAGCGGAGAAGAGCGAGCGTATCCGGCTGCGCGGCGACCGCCCTCCATCGGAGGGCGAGCGTTCGGGCTGCGTGTTCCACACCCGCTGCCCGCGCGCGCTCGGCGACATCTGCGCTACCACGATGCCACCGTTGCAAGAGCCCCGCCCCGGCCACCGCATCGCCTGCCATCTGCCGCTCGACGAGCTGATGCGCGCGCCTTCCGCGCTGCCGGCCGCCGCGGAATGATTTCCCGCGAGCGGGAAGCCGCTCGTTCAAGCCTGAGGATGTGATCCGATGAGTGCCCGCCTGACTACCCCTCCTAAGCACGGCCATAAGAGCCTCCTCTATTCCGAGGTCGTGGACGACCTCGATAACCTCAAGGCCGACATCGCCGTGCTCGGCATTCCCTATGGCTCCGCCTATACGATCGAGGAAGTCAGCAACGATCAGTCCAATGCGCCGACGGCGATCCGCCAGGCCTCGGACCGCGCCGTGCGCGCCCTGGAGCGCTACGACTTCGACATTGGCGGCCCGCTGCTGATGAACAAGCCGATCCGCATGGTGGATTGCGGCGACGTCATCAACGATCCGCGCGATCTCGGCATGAGCTACCGCAACGCCGAGGCCGCCGTGCGCAAGATCCTGAAGGCTGGCGCCCTGCCGATCATCCTCGGCGGCGACCATGGCATTCCGATCCCGGTGCTGCGCGCCTATGACGATCAGGAGGGGCCGATCACCCTCGTCCACATCGACGCGCATCTCGATTGGCGCAACGAGGTCAATGGCGTGACGGACGGCTATTCGAGCCCGATCCGCCGCATCTCCGAAATGGACCATGTGAAGGACATCTTCCAGATCGGCATTCGCGCCCAGGGCAGTGCCCGGCAGGAAGAGGTCGACGTCGCCTATGCCTATGGCGCTAACATCATCACCGCCTACGAGCTGCACGATGTCGGCATGGACGCCGTTCTGGAGCGCATCCCCGCCGGTGGGCGCTACTACATCACCATCGATGCGGACGGCATGGATCCGTCCGTGATGCCCGCCGTGAACGGCCCCGCGCTCGGCGGCGTGACCTATCACCAGGCGCGCAAGCTGATCCACGGCCTCGTCAACAAGGGGCGTGTGGTGGGCATGGATCTCGTCGAGATCACGCCCGCCAAGGATGTGAACCGCATCTCGTCGATCGCGGCCTGCCGCCTCTTCGTCAACCTGATCGGCGCGACCATCAAGGCCGGCTATTTCGACCGCTGAGCATCGGGAGCCATCATCATGACCACCCATACCCGCATTCGTCCCTTCAACACGAAGGAGACCTATCCCGAGCAGAAGCTCGACAACGATCTCTGCCAGGCGGTCGTCGCGCGCGGAACCATGGTGTTCCTGCGCGGCCAGATCGCCCAGGACCTCGACACGCGTGAAAGCCTGCATGTCGGGGATCCCGGCAAACAGGCCGAAAAGGCGATGTCGAACATCAAGATGCTCATGGAGGAAGCCGGTGGCGACATGAGCCATATCTGTCGCATCGTCGTCTATCTCACGGATATCCGCTACCGCGAGGCGGTTTATTGCGAGATGGGCAAGTGGTTTAAGGGCGTGTTCCCGGTATCGACCGGCCTCGTCGTTCCCGCGCTTGCGCGACCGGAATGGGTCGTCGAGATCGAGGCGACCGCCGTCATCCCCGACGCGTCCTGAGCGCCATCGCGAGACGGGCGTCGAGCGAGCAGGGTCCGACGGGATCAGGATTGCTCGACGCCTGCCCCTACATCAGGGCAGATTCAGTGTTCAAGTTCGGGTCCGGCCTTTGAAAAGGCTGCAGGATGCAGCGATGCCATGACTTCATGTTGAAATCTGACAAATGGCCGGATTCTGCAACCTTACGAAAATGTAAATTTCATATTCAGTTTCGGTTCAGGTGCTGTTGTATAGGTTGACTTCATCAGAACGCTTCATTCGTTCAGGAGTTAATTATGTACAAGTCTGTCATCGCCGGCCTCGCTATGCTGATGATACCGGGGTCGACCGCAGTATTTGCGCAGGGATATTATAACCCGCAGGGCAAGCCGCCGGCCGGATACCATCAGAATTACAAGCCTCATCACGGATATCAGGCGCCCAGGAAGCGGTCGCATTGGAGCCGGGGCGAGCGTCTTCCGTCGCAGTATCGGCGAGATGTGGTGCGTGACTACAAGCGTTATCGGCTTGCACCGCCGCCCCGCGGACATCATTGGGTGCGCGTGAACAATGATTACCTGCTGATCTCGGCAACGACCGGGTTGATCGCTTCGGTCTTCGGGGCGCGCTGAGTTCCTGTCGCAAAGCAGAACCCGCCAGATACGATCCCCCGCTCTCCGACCGGTGGGCGGGGGATTCTGCTGCGCTGCCGCTGGCGCAGCGTGATGGTTTCGGTTCAACGCCAGCCCTGTCGTGCTGCGTTGCAGCATAACGGGGCTGGCTGTCCGCGCAATCGGCGGATGCCGGCTCGCCGCCTTTTGCCTGGAACGTCACGGGCAAGGTGTTCCCGTCATAAACTTGACGCGGAATCCCAAAGAGCTTTCGTCGCCCGAATTGATGTTGTGGTGCAACATGGGGGCGGTTACGGTGCGCCGGTTCCGTTGGAAAGGCGTGCCGCATGTCCCGCGCGAAGTCCCCGACACCCGCCCGTTCTCCCCGCAAGACCGCCGCCGCATCGTCCGAGGCCGCCGCAAAGCCGGAGGCTGGCGTTTCGCGTGCGCCGGTGCTGGTCGATCTCGCCTTGCAGGGGGGTGGGGCGCACGGAGCGTTCACCTGGGGGGTGATCGACCGGCTGCTGGAAGAGGAATGGCTGCGGATCGACGGCGTTTCCGGCACCTCAGCCGGGGCGATGAACGCCGCGGTAATGGCGGACGGCTATGCCGCCGGCGGCGCCGCAGGCGCGCGCGCCGCTCTCGACGCCTATTGGCGCCATGTGGCCGATGCGGCCCGCTTCAGCCCCTTCCAGCGCGGCCCGCTGGACGTGCTGCTCGGGCGCTGGACGCTCGATAACTCGCCCCTGTTCATCGCCATGGACCTGATGTCCCGGCTCTATTCACCCTATGACCTCAATCCGGCCGGCACGAACCCGCTCCGGTCCGTGCTGGAGAAGGCAATCGACTTCGACCGCCTCAAGACATCGCCGGTCAAGGTCTTCATCACCGCCACCAATGTGCGCACCGGGCGCGGCCGGGTGTTCCGCAACGCCGAGATCACCCCAGAGGTACTGCTGGCCTCCGCCTGCCTGCCGACCCTTTTCCAGGCGGTCGAGATCGACGGCGAGAGCTACTGGGACGGCGGCTATGCCGGCAACCCGACCATGACGCCGCTGGTGCGGGAACTGGACTCGGACGACACCATCCTCGTGCCGATCAATCCGATCGAGCGGCCCGGCACGCCCCGCACCGCCGCGGAGATCCTCAACCGCCTCAACGAGGTATCGTTCAACTCGGCGCTGCTGAAGGAGCTGCGGATGATCGCCCTGCTTCGGCAGGTCGCCGATCCCGGCCACAGCGAGGGCGCGCAATGGGCGAAGATGCGCATCCACCTCGTGCGCAACTCCATCATGAGCACGCTCGGCTATTCCTCGAAGCTGAACGCCGAATGGACATTCCTGAGCATGTTGCGGGACGAGGGCCGCAAGGCGGCCGAGGCTTTCCTCGAAGCCGACGCCGACAATATCGGCAAGCGTTCCTCCGTTGATCTCGACCTGTTGCTGGAAGGGGTCTGAGCCATGGGCCTTCTCGGCATACTGCTCGGCCTCGGGCTCCTCGTCTGGTTTGCCTATCGCGGCTGGAGCGTATTGCTGCTGGCGCCGCTTTCGGCGCTGATCGCCTCCTTCCTCTCCGGCGAGCCGCTGCTCGCCAACTGGACGCAGACCTTCATGGGCAGCGCGGCGAGCTTCGTCGGCCAGTTCTTTCCGCTGTTCCTGCTCGGCGCTCTGTTCGGTAAGCTGATGGAGGACAGCGGCTCGGTGTCATCCATCGCCGACTTCATGACCGAGAAGCTCGGGGCGCAGCGCGCCATCCTCGCCGTCGTGCTGGCGGGTGCCATCGTCACCTATGGCGGTGTCAGTCTGTTCGTCGCGCTGTTCGTGCTGGCGCCCATGGCGGAGGCGCTGTTCCGCGTCGCCGACATTCCCCGCCGGCTGATGCCGCCGGCCATCGCGCTCGGCACCTTCACCTTCACCATGATGGCGCTGCCCGGCACGCCGGCGATCCAGAACGCCATTCCCATGCCGTTCTTCGGCACCACGCCCTTCGCCGCGCCGGGGCTTGGCATCATCGCTTCGGCAATCATGCTCGGCTTCGGCTTGTGGTGGCTGGCGGGGGCGGAAGCCCGCGCGCGGCTTGCGGGAGAGGGCTTCGGCGACGGCGCGGCGGGCGTGAACGCGCATCTGGACGATCCGCTGCTGCGCGAGCGGGCCACGACGGCGCGCGAATTCGATCCGGCTGAGATCGCGCATGGCCATGTCAGCACGGACCGCCCTTCCATCGCCCTTGCCGCGCTGCCGCTGGTGCTGGTGATCGTCGTCAACCTGCTGATGTCCTTCGTCGTGCTGCCGAGCCTCGATTTCAGCTTCCTCGCCGAGGAGCGCTGGGGCGGCGTGCCCTTCGCGGCGGTCAGCGGCGTGTGGTCGGTGGCGGTGGCGCTGATCGTCGCCATCCTCGCCACGCTCGCCCTCAACTGGCGTCGCCTGCCGAAGCTGCGCGAGACCATGGACGCGGGCGCCAACGCCTCGGTGCTGCCGATCTTCAGCGTGGCAAGTCTCGTCGGTTTCGGCGCGGTGGTGGCGGCGCTGCCGGCGTTCGAACTGGTGCGCGACTGGGTGCTCTCCATCGAGGGAGGACCGCTGGTCTCACTGGCGGTGGCGACCAACATTCTCGCGGCGCTCACGGGTTCGGCTTCCGGCGGCCTCACCATCGCGCTCGACGCGCTCGGGCCGACCTTCCTCGCGCGCGCCGGCGAGCTCGGCATCGACCCCGCCCTGCTGCACCGCGTGGCGGTGATGAGCGCGGGCACGCTCGACAGCCTTCCCCATAGTGGAGCGGTGGTCACGCTGCTCGCGGTCTGCGGTGCGACGCCGAAACAGAGCTATCTCGACATCGTCATGGTTGCCATCGTCGGTGCCATCGTGGCACTCGTCGCAGTTATCGCGCTCGGTTCGGTGGTCGGAAGCTTCTGAGGCGGCGCCTTCGCGAACCTGCGTATGGGGCAACGATGACGTCGATCGCATTTTCCGGCCTGCTGACCTTCACCATCGCCATCGTGGTGTTCTTCGTCGGCTCGGGTATCAACCAGGCGGTGCCCGCCCTGCGGAGCTGGAACATTCCCGAGGCGGTGACCGGCGGTCTGCTCGCGGCGGTCGCCACGCTCATCGCCTATCGCGTGTTCGACACCGAGATCGCCTTCGCCCTTGGCGCGCGCGACATGCTGCTGCTTTATTTCTTCACCGGCATCGGCCTCAACGCCCGCCTCGACGACCTTCTCGCCGGCGGCAAGCCGCTGCTGATCCTGCTGGCGCTCACCGTCGCCTTCCTAGTGATCCAGAACCTCGTCGCCATCGGCGCCGTCGCGGCTCTGAGCCTGCCGGAGGGGCTGACCGTCTTCCTCGGTTCGGCGTCGCTGATCGGAGGGCATGGCACGACGATCGCCTGGGCACCGCTGATCTCGCAGCGCTTCGGCGTCGCGAACGTGATGGAGGTCGGGATCGCCGTGGCCACGCTCGGTCTCGTGCTGGCGAGCCTTGCGGGCGGCCCCATCGCCCGCCACCTCATCACCCGCTATCGGCTGAAGAGCCCGCCGGGCGAGGAAGCGGTGGTCGGCCTGCCGGCGTCGGCGGATCGCAAGGCTTCGGACGACATCAGCCATGTCAGCCTGCTGCGGACCGTTCTCGTGCTGAACGTCGCGATACTGATCGCTTTCGCGCTGGAAGGAGTGGTCGAGAACACCGGCCTGAAGCTGCCGATGTTCGTCGTCTGCCTGCTGGTCGGCATCGTGCTTACCAATACGGTGCCGCGCCTTTTCCCGCGCCTGCTTTGGCCGACGCGAACCCGCGCGCTGGCGCTGGTGTCGGATCTCGCGCTGAACGTCTTCCTCGCGATGTCGCTGATGAGCATGCAGCTCTGGACCATAGGCGGTCTCGGCCTCGCGCTCGTCATCGTGCTTGGCGTGCAGACCCTGGTGGCGGTCGCCTACATCATCTTCGTGGTGTTCCCGCTGATGGGGAAGGATTATCAGGCGGCGGTCATCTCGGCCGGCTTCACCGGTATCAGTCTCGGCGCGACGCCGACGGCCATCGCCAACATGACGGCGGTGACCAAGACGCACGGTCCTGCGCCTCGTGCCTTCATCATCCTGCCGCTGGTGTCGGCCTTCTTCATCGATATCGTGAACGCGGCGGTCATCGGCTTCATGGTCCGTTGACCGCTTGCCGTCTCCCGAGTGTGCCCGGGGGAAGGTTCAGTCAGCGCCGGGGTCTTCGACGGTGCCGCTCACCGCACGGCCGAACTGTTCGACCTGCCCCTGATAGGTGCGGCGCGTCTTCGGGTCGATGACCGCGAGCGGCGCGCTGAGGGCAAGGCCCGCCGCGCCGCCGACCGTCTGGCCGACGCCCATGGCGGCGACGCCGATGCGATCGCCGATGCTGACGTCGGAATCGGTTACGGTCTGGCCGTTGACCAGGCGTTGGCCGATCAGCTTCACCACTTCGGGTGAAGAGGCGAAGCGGCCGTGATTGAGTGTGTCACCGCTGCGCATCGCCGTGAGGTCGATCACCACGATGCCGGATTTCTCCAGCTCGGCGTAATACTGCTGGGTGTCGATCATGCCGAGCCGGTCGACGCCGCCGGCGATGCGGCGCGAGACCTGGAGGGCGCGGTCGTCGCGGGAAACGAACAGGGTGAAATGCGCGTTCGGCCCGTTGAGCGCGCGCCACTGAGAGGCAAACACATCCACGTCGACATCCGGTGAGGCGAGGATGACGTTGCTGATCTTCGCCGGCAGTTGGCCACGGCGGATCGCCATCTGTCGCAGGCCTTCCATGGCGAGCCAGGCGCCCATGGAGTGCGCCATGACGGTGACGTCCTCCACGCGGGGATCGCTCACCACCTGCCAGACGGTCTCCTCGAAGGCATCGCGCGAGAAGATGGTGCTCTCGCGATCGAACAGATAGTCGAACACCCGCGCGCGCGATGGCCAGGTGAACAGCACCGGCGCCACTTCCGAACGGGAGTCGTGCGTGATCTGCGCAAAGCGGTAGACCGCGTCCTCGAAACGGTTGTTGTAGCCGTGCACGAAAATCAGCACGCGACGGCTCGGAGGCAGATGGGCGTTGAGCCAGCCCTTGGCCGCCTTCACGCTGTCGAGCGGTTCCACCGAGAGGGTGGCGAAATCGGTTGCGGGATTGGCCGGCAGGCTGCGCGGCCACTGGACCTCGCCGATCTGCCGACGGTCGTCCGGCGGAATCGAAACGGTGAAGGCGCTCAGCGAGACGCCGCGTCCGCGCTCGCCGCTGAAGAGTTCTCCGGCATTGGGGGAGGGCGCGCGGGTCGTGGCAACCAGAAGGTCGAGCTTGGTCGCGTCCGGCGCCGTTTCCTCGACGGGCGTGAGCACGCCCACCGGTCGTCCGGCACATCCGGCGCTCAGGGCGCAGGCCAACGCAACAATGACCAGACGCATTCCGCCTCCATCGGGCTCCGCCCGTGACCGCGAACCAATATCGCGCCCCGGAGGCTGTGACCAGATTGCCGATGTCGTTGGTGGCGGGGCGCGGCCTCGGGGCAACAGTCGGGGAAGGGACGCAATGCCATGGTTTCCCGCACGGGCCGCATATAGTGTGCGAGAAATACCGTCATAACGCGATGATCCCACCGCACTATCGCGGATGGGCATGTCGCGCTTCGTGGTTTTATGGTGCGACGGACTTGTTTGGTGGGGACTGGGACCGAGATGACGACAGCTAGGCCGTGGATGGTATTTGTCGCGCTCGGTGCGAGCCTGCTTCTTGCCGGGTGCGGAGCGGAGACCGAGGCGGAAGCGCCGCAGCCGCGGCCGGTGCGGGTCGTCACCGTCGAGAAGGGCGAGGGCGGGCAGGTCGTCAGCTTCACGGGCGAGGTGCTGGCCCAGGACGAGGCGTCGCTGGCCTTCCGGGTCTCCGGGCGGATGATCGAGCGCAGCGCCAATATCGGCGACCAGGTGAAGGCCGGCCAGATCGTGGCGCGGCTCGACCCGCAGAACGCGCAGAATACGTTGCGTTCGGCGCAGGCGGCACTGGCGGCGGCGGAAAGCCAGCTTGTCACGGCAGCCAACGCCTTCGAGCGGCAGGACCGCCTGCTTGCCAACGGCTTCACCACCCGTGCCAACCACGATTCCGCCCGCACCGCGCTCCAGGCGGCGCAGTCGGCGGTGGACGACGCCGAGGCGCAGCTCAAGATCGCGCAGGACAATCTCAGCTACACCGATCTCGTTGTCGACGCCGCCGGTACGGTGACGGCGCGCGGTGCCGAGCCGGGCGAGGTGGTGCAGGCGGGGCAGATGATCCTTCAGCTCGCCCGTCAGGGCGGGCGCGACGCCGTGTTCGACCTGCCGGCGAACATGCTCCGCCAGGCGCCGGCCGATCCCGTCATCACCGTCTCGCTCAGCGACGATCCGAATGTGACCGCCGTCGGCCGCGTGCGCGAGGTGGCGCCGCAGGCGGACCCGGTCACGCGCACCTTCCGGGTGCGGGTCGGGCTCGACAATCCGCCGCCGGCGATGCGGCTGGGTTCCACCGTCGTCGGCCGGGTGAGGCTCGACAACGACCTGGTGATCGATATTCCCGCCTCCGCGCTGACCGCGGTCAACAGCCAGCCGGCGGTCTGGATCGTCGATCCGGCGACGCAGACGGTCTCGCTGCGCAACATCGAGGTCCGCAGCTTCTCGCAGGCCCGCGTCGCCGTCGATTCCGGGCTCAGCCCCGGTGAGGTCGTGGTGACGGCGGGCGTGCAGGCGCTGCATCCCGGCCAGAAGGTGCGACTGCTGGGTGCGGGGTCGTGATGCGGTTCAACCTTTCGGAATGGGCCGTCCGCGAGCGCTCGCTCGTCATCTATTTCATGCTGGCGGTGATCGGCGCGGGGCTCTTCGCCTATACGCGCCTCGGCCGGGCGGAAGATCCGTCCTTCATCATCAAGACCATGGTGGTGCAGGCAGCCTGGCCCGGAGCCAGCGTCGAGGACACGCTCCAGCAGGTCACCGAGCGGCTTGAGCGCACGCTGCAGGAGACGCCGCATCTCGACTTCATCCGCAGCTATACGCGGCCGGGCGTCACCACGATCTTCGTCGCCCTCAAGGGCAGTACCACTGCCGCCGAGGTGCCCGACACCTGGTATCATGTGCGCAAGAGCATCGGCGACATGGCCCACACGCTGCCGCGCGGCGTGGTGGGGCCTGGCTTCAACGACGAGTTCGGCGACACCTTCGGCCTGATCTACGGCTTCACCGCCGACGGCTTCACCCATCGCGAGCTGCGCGATTATGTGGAGCAGGCCCGCTCCACGCTGCTGCATGTGCCCGACGTCGCCAAGATCGAGCTGCTCGGCGAGCAGGACGAGCAGATCTTCGTCGAGTTCTCCATGCGCGAGCTGGCCAATCTCGGGATCAACCGGGCCACGCTGATCGCGGCTCTGCGCGCGCAGAACGTGGTTCAGCCCTCCGGTACCATCCAGACCGGCGACGAGAAGCTGGCGATCGACGTCACCGGCGCCTTCGGCTCGGAACAGGACATCGCCAACATCAATTTCGCGGTCGGCGGGCGTATGCTGCGACTGTCGGACATCGCCACCGTCCGGCGCGGCTATGTGGACCCGCCGCGCCCGCTGTTCCGCGTGAACGGCGAGCCGGCGATCGGCCTTGCCATTTCGATGCGCGACGGTGGCGACATTCTCCAGCTCGGCCGCAACATCGACCAGGCGATGGCGAAGATCACCGCCGAGCTACCGGTGGGCATCGAGCCGCATCTGGTGGCGGACCAGGCGGTGACGGTGCGCAGCGCCATCTCCGAGTTCATGGAGTCGCTCTGGCAGGCCATCGTCATCATCCTGGCGGTAAGCTTCATCGCGCTCGGCGTGCGCGCCGGGCTGATGGTGGCGCTGACCATTCCGCTCACGCTGGCGGGCGTCTTCGCCGTCATGTGGCTCTTCAACATCGACATGCAGCGCATCTCGCTGGGCGCGCTCATCATCGCGCTGGCGCTCATGGTCGACGACGCCATGACCACCACCGATGCGACGCTCGGGCGCCTCGCTGCCGGGGACCGCAAGGAGGTGGCGGCGGTCTACGCCTTCAAGACCTACGCCTTCGCCATGCTGGCGGGCACGCTGGTGACGATCGCCGGCTTCGTGCCGGTGGGCTTCGCGGCCTCCTCGGCGGGCGAATACACCTTCACCCTGTTCGCGGTGGTGACGATCGCGCTGCTGATCTCGTGGCTGGTGGCGGTGGTGTTCGCTCCGCTGATCGGCCTCGTGATCCTCAAGGTGCCCAAGAATGCCGGGAGCGAACCGGGGCGGGTGATGCGCGTCTATCGCGGCTTCCTCTCCGCCGCGCTCACGGCGCGCTGGCTCACCGTCGCTGTGACGCTCGGACTGTTCGCCGCCGCGGTGCTGCTGATGCCGCTCATTCCCCGGCAGTTCTTCCCCTCGTCCGATCGGCCGGAACTGCTGGTGGACCTGCAACTGCCGCAGAACGCCTCGATCTACGCCACCGATGCGGCGATGCAGCGGCTCGACGCGGCGCTGAAGGGCGACGAGGATGTCGCGCGCTGGAGCGGCTATGTGGGCCGTGGCGCCATCCGCTTCTACCTGCCGCTCAACGCCCAGCTGCCGAATGATTTCTTCGGCCAGGCGGTAGTGGTCGCCAAGGACGTCGAGGCGCGCGAGCGGCTGCATGCGAAGCTGGTGACGCTGCTCGCCAACGAGTTCCCCAATGTGGTGAGCCGCGTCTCGCCGCTGGAGCTCGGCCCGCCGGTCGGCTGGCCGATCCAGTATCGGGTCGTCGGCCCCGAGCTCGGGCAGGTGCGCGACATCGCCTTCAAGCTGGCCGAGGTCATGGCCGCTGATCCGCTGACGCGATCGGTGAACTATGACTGGATCGAGCCGGCGCGCGAGATCCGTATCCGGGTCGACCAGGACCAGGCGCGCCTGCTCGGCCTCTCCACCGAGGCCATCGGCTCGGTGCTCAACACCGTCATCACCGGCGCGCCGGTCACGCAGGTGCGCGACGACATCTATCTCGTCGACGTGGTGCTGCGCGCGACCGACGAGCAGCGTGTTTCGCTCGACACGCTGCGCACGCTGGAGGTGCCGCTGCCCAACGGGCGCACCGTGCCGCTCAGCCAGTTCGCGACCTTCGACTACGAGCAGACCTATCCACTGGTCTGGCGCCGCGACCGGCTACCCTCGCTGACCGTGCAGTCGGATATCGAGGCCGGGCAGTTGCCCGAGACGGTGGTGCAGCAGCTCACCCCGAAGATCGAGGAACTGGCCAGGACCTTGCCGGCCGGCTACCGCATCGAGACCGGCGGCACGGTGGAAGAGAGCGCGTCCTCGCTCGCCTCGGTCATGGCGGTGGTGCCGGTCATGATCCTGATCATGCTCACCGTGCTGATGTTCCAGCTGCGTCGCTTCTCGCTGACCTTCCTGGTCATCAGCGTGGCGCCGCTCGGCTTGATCGGCGTGGTGCTGGCGCTGCTGGTCTCCAGCCGGCCGCTTGGCTTCGTCGCCATCCTCGGCGTGCTGGCGCTGATCGGCATGATCATCAAGAACGCGGTGATCCTGATCGGTCAGATCGAAGCCGAGCGCGCGGGCGGCAAGAGCGCACGCGAGGCGGTGATCGACGCTTCCTGCGCGCGTTTCACGCCGATCATGCTGACCGCCGTCTCCACCGTGCTCGGCATGATTCCCATCGCCCCGACGGTGTTCTGGGGGCCGATGGCCTTCGCCATCATGGGCGGCCTGCTGGTCGCCACGCTGCTCACCCTCATCTTCCTGCCGGCGCTCTATCTGGCGACGGTGGGAAGGGAGCGCACGAAGACGGCTTGATCGGGCGGCCGCCCGCGTCTGTCGTCAGGGCGCGGAGGAGGCGGAGGCCGCGTTCTCCGGCGTGCCGGCCTGTGCCGTGGAGACTGGCGGCGCGATCCGGTCGATCATGTAGGGGAAGAACGGGTTCGACGACATGCGCACCAGCGCGTCGAGGCTGACGATCAGCGCCCCGCGCTCGCCCCGCACCGCCATGGCGCCGAGCTGAAGCCCGAAATTCTCCTTCGGGTCGGGGGCCGAACCGTAGAGCGAGTCGCTCGACGGGAAGGGCAGCGCGACATGCGAGAGCGAATAGACGTCCAGCGGGTAGGAGAGGCCGAGCGGGCGCACGACCTCCTCGCTCAAGCCGGCGGCGATGCTGCGTTCCACCACCTGGTCGCTGCCGGAATCCTCGTTGGTGATGATCACGGTGCGGAAATTGCGCGGCAGCGGCGGCAACAGCCGCATCAGCGCCGAATAGGAGGTGGCGCGCAGCAGCGGGCCGAGCTTGGTGTTGCGGTTGATGTCGAACAGCACCAGCTCGCTGCCGTTGGCGGGAAGCTGGCTGTAGAAGGCGTCGATGATCGCGCGCGTCGAGACGGTGAAATCCATCACCGACTGGAAGGTGAGCGCCGGGGGCAGCTCCGCCAGCTTGCCGGCACGCGCCTGAGCCGTGATGGAAGCCTGCAAGGCCCGCGTCAGGCGATGCGACTGCACGGCGCCGTTGACCGGGAAGCTGTTGTACTTGAACGGATTGAACTCCGGCACAATGCCGAGCCACGCTGCCTTGTCGAAAGCTGGCAGCCAGGCGGGGAGCGCGGCGAGGCCGGCGAAACGCGCAAAGCGGGTGATGCCGATCATCGGCGAGATCAGCACCAGCCGGCTGGGCCGGGCGAGCTTGTCGTCGCTGAGCGCGTCGAGCGCGTATTTCAGCGCCAGCGCGCCGCCATTGGAGAAACCGACGATCTCCAGCGGCTTGCCCGGCGCCCGCGCCGCGGCCTCGCGCATCGCGAGGCGCGTCGCCGCGAGCCAGTCTTCCCATTCGACCTCGGTGAGGCCAGCGGGCACGGTGCCGTGCCCGGGCAGGCGGGGGGCCACCACCACGAAGCCGGCGGCGAGATAGCGCTGCGCGGTGTGGCGCAGGCTGTAGGGCGAGTCCGTCAACCCGTGCAGCAGCACGACCGCGCCGGCCGGCTCGCCCACGGGCACCATCTCGTAGGAGCGGTTCCAGTCGTGGGTGAGGCTCGGCGGGTAGACGATGCTGCCGGAGAAGTAGCGGTTCGAGGGGATGCGCTCATCCTCGGGCAGCTTCTGTACGACCTCGCGGGTCACGTCGCTGAAGAGCTTGTCCTCGCGGGCGAGATAGGCCGCCCAGTCCGCCTCGTCGAGCTCGGCGACGGTCATCTCCTCCGGCACGAAGGTGTGCCAGGGCTCCAGCGGCGCGCCGCTCTGGGCGAACCAGACTCGCGAGCCGAGGAAGCCGACGAACAGCACCAGCAGCAGGATGCCGACCCATTTCAGGGCTTTGCGCAGGGGCGTGAGCATGTCAGGCGACGGGCTCCTCTCGGCCGGACAGCAGGCGGGCGATCCAGCGCGTGCCCTCTCCCTCCTCGCAGAAGGTGAGGGCGGCGATTACCAGCGGCACGCCGATGAAGGCGCCCGGCAGGCCCCACATGAAGGACCAGAAGAACACCGCGAACAGCACGAGGAAGGGCGAGATGGAGAGCGCCTTGCCGGCCATGCGCGGCTCGATATAGCTGCCGGAGAAGAACTGGATGACGTTCATGGTGAGGAAGACCAGCACCGCTGTCTCCCACGATCCGAACTGCGCCAGCGCGAAGAAGGTCGGCAGCAGCGTCGCCACCAGCGGCCCGATGAAGGGGATGTAGTTCAGCGCGAAGGCGATGGCGCCGAAGGCGGGCGCGAGATCGAGCCCCAGCGCGGCGGTGACGGCCCAGACGAAGAGGCCAGTCAGCACGCTCATCGCCGTGCGCACCATCATGTAGGTGCGGAACTTCGCGGCCGTGGCCGCGCTCGCCCGCACCAGCCGGGTGCCCTTCTCCCCCGCCTCGGCGAGGAGCTTGCTGCGGATGATGTCGACCTCCAGCAGGCCGAGCATGACGAAGATCAGCGTCACCACCACGAAGCCGATCATGCCGTTCAGGCGCCCCGCGAGGCCCTGGAAGAAGCGGATCAGCCAGCTCGCGTTGAAGGTATCGGAGAGCATGCCGGCCGAATAGAGCCCCATCTCCTCCAGCCGGGCGGCGGTCTCGGTGTAGAGCGCCTGGAAGCGGCCGGCATTGGCGATAAGCCAGCGGCCCGTCTGGCTGAAGCCCCAAACGGTGACGTAGCCGAGCAGGGCGACCACGAGAATGGTGAGCAGCAGCGTGATCGCCATCGCCCCGAGGCCGGAGAGATGGTTCTGCAACCGCTTCTGAAGCGGCCAGACAAGGGCGATGATGAACAGCGCGAATGCCACCGGCGCGACGATCGGCTGCGCGAGATGGATGGCGCCGGCGCCGATGATGAACGTACTGATGCCGAGGAGAAGGTTGGTGGCGCGGGAGGTCATGGGGGCCTTTGGGTCACGCGGTCATCCTCGCCGGATAACATGGCGCAACCCAAAGGAAAATCGCTGTTTGTCCACGGTTCAAGCAAAGGGTGCCCGCATCGCGCTGGCACCCCGCCATCCTCAGAGACCGGCGCGGATCACCGCATCGGCGACCGTGATCTTTTTCGGCAGCAGGCCGAGGTCGAAGAAGGTGTCGGCGACGAGCTGCTGATCGGCGATCACTTTCTCGCTGAGCGGGGCGACGCCGAAGCTCTGCCGCGCGACCGCGACGGCGAGCACCGGAGCCGGAATGCCGGTCGAAGGCGCCAGTTCCGCCACCGCCGCGGCCGGATCCTTCTGGATCCAGTCGTCGGTCTCGCGGATGGCCTCAATGAGCTGCCCGATCACCTTGGGATTGGCATCGGCGAATTTCCGCGAGCCGAGATAGAACTGGTAGTTCGGCACGATGCCCTCGGCGGTGGTGAGGGTGCGCGCCTTGATCGCGACTTCCGCGGCCGCCTGGAACGGATCCCAGATCGCCCAGGCGTCGATGGCGCCCTTCTCGAAGGCGGCGCGGGCATCGGCCGGCGGCAGGAACTTGGTCGTGATGTCGGAATAGGCGAGGCCGTTCTGCTCCAGTGCCTTCACCAGCAGAAAATGCACGTTCGAGCCCTTGTTGAGGCCGACGATCTTGCCCTTGAGATCCTTGACCGACTGGATTGGGCTGTCCTTCGGCACGAGGATCGCCTCGCCCTTGGGCGCGGGAGGCTCGTTGGCGATGTAGGCGAGGTTGTCGCTGGCGGCCTGGGCGAAGATCGGCGGCGCTTCACCGGTCTGGCCGATGTCGATGGCACCGGCGTTCAGCGCTTCCAGCATCTGCGGGCCGGCGGCGAACTCCGCCCATTTCACCGTGACGCCGAGCGGCTCCAGCTTCTTCTCGAGGATGCCGCGCCCCTTCAGCAGCACCAGCGTGCCGTATTTCTGGAAGCCGACGCGGACCTCCGTATCGGCGGCGAAGGCGGAGTGAAGGCCGGGGGCGGCGAGCGCGGCGGCAAGGCCGGCAGTGCCGGCGAGCAGGGTACGGCGAGAAAGAGCGGTCATCTGCAGGGTGTCCTTCCGCGGGAATGAGCGGGACGGGATTAGGAACCGAAGAGCTGCTGGAGGATGCGCCCTTCGAGCCGAGCGAGTTCGGCCGAACCGCGCGGGCGCGGACGGGGCAGTTCGACATCGAGGTCAAGCGCCACGCGACCGCCGTCGATCAGCAGAACGCGGTCGGCGAGGGCGAGGGCTTCGGAGACGTCGTGGGTCACCAGAATGGCGGTGAAGCGCTGTTCCAGCCAGATGCGCTCGACGAGGCCCTGCATCTCGATACGGGTGAGGGCGTCGAGCGCGCCGAGCGGCTCATCCAGCGCCAGCAGGCGCGGGCCGGAAGCCAGCGCCCTAGCCAGAGCGACGCGCTGCTTCTGGCCGCCGGAGAGCACGGAGGGCCATTCGTCGGCGCGGTCCGCGAGGCCGACCTCGGCGAGGATGGCGCGGGCGCGTTCGTGGCGTTCCTCGCCCTTCACCGTGGCCGGGAGGCCGACCTCGACATTGGCGAGCACCCGCTCCCACGGCAGCAGGCGCGGCTCCTGGAACATGATGCGCAGAGCTTCGCCATCATGCGCGCCGTCGAACAGCAGGCGCCCGCTGCTCGGCTGATCGAGACCGGCGACGAGGCGCAGCAGTGTGCTCTTGCCGCAGCCGCTCTTGCCGACGATCGCGACGAACTGGCCGGCGGGAATGGAGAGGTCGATATTCTCCAGAACGCGCTTGGTGCCGAAATGGCGGCCGAGCCGCTCGAAACGGACGCCAAGCCCACGTGCGGCATCGACGAAGGCCGTGAAGCTGGCGGGAGAAGGGGCAGCCGTCATGTGTCCGCTCCGCCGCTTCAGCCGTGCGCGGGCGTCTGGAAGGCCGGGTGCCACTGCAGGCAGGTGCGCTCCAGCCAGCGCGTGAGCACGTCGGCGAGCTTGCCCAGCAGCGCATAGATGAGGATCGCCAGCACGACGATGTCGACCAGAAGGAACTCGCGCGCCTGCATCGCCATGTAGCCGAGGCCGGAGGAGGCGGCGATGGTCTCGGCGACGATCAGCGTCAGCCACATGATGCCGAGCGCGAAGCGCAGGCCGACGAAGATCGACGGCAGCGCGCCGGGCAGGATCACCCGGCGGAACAGCGTGAAGGGCGACATGCCGTAGACCCGCCCCATCTCGATGAGCTGGGGATCCACGGTGCGCACGCCGTGCAGCGTGTTGATGTAGATCGGGAAGAACACGCCGAGGGCGACGAGGAAGAGCTTCGCCTCCTCCTCGATCCCGAACCACAGGATGACCAGCGGAATCAGTGCCAGATGCGGCACGTTGCGGATCATCTGCAGCGTCGTGTCGGTATAACGGCGGGACAGTTCCGACAGCCCGTTGGCAATGCCGAGCGCGAGCCCGATGCCGCCGCCGACCACCAGCCCGGCGAGGGCGCGCAGCGTGCTGACGCCCATGTTGTGAGCCAGTTCGCCCGACTTCAGCGCCTGCCAGCCGGCGCGCGCCACGGCGGACGGCGCCGGCAGAACGTTCGGCGCGATATAGCCGATGCGGGAGAGATATTCCCAGGCCGCCACGAGCAGCACCGGAAGCACCCAGCCGGCAATGCGGGCCTCGACCGAGGAGAGGTCGAGGCGGCCGCGCGCATCCGCTTTCTTGCCGGAGGTGGCGACAGGCGCATCGAGCTCGGCCAGCGACATGTCAGGCGGCCTCCTCGGTGAGGCGTCGGGCTGCGCGCAGGCGGCCGTCGAGGGCATGCACCGCTTCGGCGACGAGTTGTTCGAAGCGCTGTTCCGCAGCTCCCGGCACAACCCGACCTTCGGCGAATTCGCGGTCGGTGAAGAAGATGCCGGTGCCGAGCGGCTGGGCCTGGAAGAAGGCGAAGAGCGGACGCAGCTGATGCTCGATCACCAGCGCGTGGCGGTCGCTCCCGCCGGTGGCGAGCAGGGCGACCGGCACGCCGACGAGGCTGCGATAGTCGAGAAGGTCGACGAAGTGCTTGAAGAGGCCGGAATAGGAGCCCTTGTAGACCGGCGAGCCGACCACCAGCAGATCGGCCGTCTCGACCGCCTGCAGAGCCGCTTCCTCGATCGTTCCTGCCGCCGGGCGGGCACGCAGCGCGCCGATATGTTCGAGTGCCGCGACATCGATCACCTTGCTGTCCACGCGGAATGACGCCCCTGCCGCGGAGGCGATACGGGCGACCGCGAGTTCGACCAGCGCGAGCGTACGCGAGGGCACGGACAGGCCGCCGCTCAGGCCGACGATCTTGATGTTTGCCATGGCCGCGCTCCGTTTCCGCTGCGTCCAGTCCCGATAAGTTGGTCAATCCGTGACATGACGATTGCCAAATGTCTATATAGAAAATAGATTTCTACCTATGTCCGGCGTGCGGGACTGGCGTCAAGTAGATGAAATATAAGGGCTATTCGCCGTTTTTCCGCGCTACCCGAGCCCCGCGATCCGCGCGTCGGACGTTGCTTTTCGCGGCGTCTGATGCGGCGAATTCGGTTCCTCTTGCCTGTTTCGGCGCGCCGCGAGGCCTGATCGCCGCCACCTAATCGGAAGGAAGCCTGAAATGTCGTCCCAATCCTCGATCCCGTCCACGCAGAGCGAGGGATTAAACGTCCTGTGGTTCCTGCCGACCCACGGCGACGGTCGCCATCTGGGTACCGGCGCCGGCGCCCGCGAGGTCGACATCGACTATCTGCGCCAGGTGGCGCAGGCGGCGGACCGGCTCGGCTATTACGGCGTGCTCATCCCCACTGGCAAAAGCTGCGAGGATTCCTGGCTGGTGGCCTCGGCTCTGGCGCCGGTGACGAAGCGGCTTCGCTATCTGGTGGCGGTTCGCCCCGGCCTTGCCTCGCCCACTCTTTACGCGCGCATGACGGCGACGCTCGACCGTATCTCCGACGGGCGGCTGCTGATCAACATCGTCACCGGCGGCGATCCGGTGGAGAATGCCGGCGACGGCATCTTCCTCAATCACGACGAGCGCTACGAGGTGACGGACGAGTTCCTCACCGTCTATCGGCGCCTGCTCGCCGGCGAGCATGTGAGTTATGAGGGCAAGCATATCCGGATCGAGGACGGCCATCTGCTGTTCCCACCGGCGCAGGAGAACGGACCGGCGTTGTATTTCGGCGGCTCGTCGGAAGCGGCGAACACCGTGGCGGCCGATCACGTCGACAAATACCTCACCTGGGGCGAGCCGCCGGCCGCCGTCGCGGCCAAGATCAAGCAGGTGAGGGAGCTCGCCGAGGCGCGCGGGCGCAAGGTGAGCTTCGGCATCCGCCTGCACGTCATCGCGCGCGAGACCGATGCCAAGGCCTGGGAGGCGGCGGAGGATCTCATCCGCTATCTCGACGACGACACCATCGCCGCGGCGCAGAAGGTGTTTTCGCGTCTCGATTCCGTCGGGCAGGCGCGCATGCAGGCGCTTCACGGCGGACGACGTGATAAGCTTGAAGTCAGCCCGAACCTGTGGGCCGGCGTCGGGCTGGTGCGCGGCGGTGCCGGCACGGCTCTGGTCGGCTCCGGCGAAACGGTGGCGGCGCGCATGCAGGAATATGCGGATCTTGGCGTCGACAGCTTCATCCTCTCAGGCTACCCGCATCTGGAGGAGGCCTATCGCGTGGCCGAGCTGGTGCTGCCCCGTCTCAAGCTGAAGCATGACATCGTGAAGGCCAGCTCGAAGGTGAACACCGGGCCCTTCGGCGAAACCATCGCCAACGATTACCGCCCGGTCACGCGCGCGTCCCAGTCGTGAGCACGTCCGCACATCAGGTGCCGGCGGTCGCGATTGTCGGCGGCGGCTTCTCTGGCGCCGCTGTCGCCTGGCACCTCTTCCGGCTGCGCCCGGATCTGGAGCGGGTCGTCGTGATCGAGCCGCGCGCGGAGCTGGGGCGCGGTCTGGCCTACAGCGCCGCCGATCCCAGCCATCGCATCAATGTACCGGCGGTGCGCATGACGCTGATGCCCGACCAGCCCGAGCATTTCAACGCGTGGCTGGAGGCGTCGGGCCGCCTTGATGGCGACCCGGCGGCCCGCATGCCGGACGGGCGGAATTTCCCCGCCCGCGCGGTGTTCGGCGAGTATGTCCACCGCATGCTGACCTCGCTCGGGCCGCGCCTTCATCATGTGCGCGCGGCTGCGCAGGACATCGAGCCGGTCGAGGGCGGCTATCGCATCGCCTGCTCCGACGGGAGCGAGGTGCTGGCCCGGATCGTGGTGCTGGCGGTGGCGCACGTCGCGCCGAGTCCCCCGTCACTCGTCGACCGAGCACTCGCCGGTCATCCCCGCTATGTGCGCGATCCATGGGCGACCGACCGGCTGGAGACGATCCGCCCCGAGGATCGCGTGCTGATCGTGGGTACGGGGCTGACCATGGCGGATATCGTCGCCAGCCTCGACCGTCTCGGCCACAAGGGCGAGATCGTCGCCATCTCCCGCCGGGGCCTGCGTTCGCGCGGCCATCCCGCCGAAGCGCATGAGCCTTATGGCGACTTCGCCACAGAGCCGGCGCAGACGGTGCGCGAACTGGTGCGGCGCGTGCGTGAGACGGTTCGGGCGGCCGCCCGCGAGGGCAAGAGCTGGCACTGCGTGCTCGATCAGGTACGCCTGCAGGGCAGCGCCGTCTGGCGGGCGCTGCCGCTTGCCGAGCGCGCGCGGCTGCTGCGTCATCTGCGCCCCTTCTGGGACGTGCATCGCTTCCGCATCGCGCCGCAGGTAGAGCAGGGGCTCGACCGGCGTCTGGCGGAGGGGCGGCTCTCGCTGCGTGCCGCTTCCCTGAAAACGGTGGAGCGCAAGGGCGAGACCATCGAGGTGACCCTCCGATCCCGCCGGGGCGCTCGCGTCGATACGGAGCGGTTCGATGCGGTGGTGGTGGCGACCGGCCCGGCACATGGCCGGGTCTTCGCCGAGACGCCGGTATTGGCGTCGCTGGAGGCTGCCGGTCTTGCCCGTCCCGATCCCCTGCAGCTCGGCATCGACGTGACCGGCGATGGCCACGCTGTCGGTGCCGACGGTGTCGCGCGTCCCGATCTTTTCGTCGCCGGGCCGCTGGCGCGCGGCACGGTGGGCGAGCTGATGGGGCTGCCGGACGTGACCAACTATGCCATCCGCGTGGCTGGTGGCGTGGCGGCGCAGCTCGATGCCCGGATCGCCAGGAAACCCGACCTGGTTCAGGCTTCCGGCTGAATAGAAAATAAATCTACTAGAAAAATAGATTATGATATTGACGAGGCGTCCGGCATCTGGTGTCATCCTGTCACCGAGGCCGGACGCGTCGCCCTTTCAGGGTGCCCGGTTTCGCTGAAGAGGGGCGGTTGGGCTTCACATGACTTGGAACTGTCGACGCGGCTGACGCCGCCGGATTGCCGGTACTCCCGCAGAATTCTCAGGGGCCGTGTGCAGGCGCGTGGGCGCCGCGACGGCACAATCAGGAAATTTCAGATGTTCACTCTGTCTCGCCGCGGCTTCGTCGCCGCCACGGCCGCGCTTGGCCTTCTGGCCGCGGGTTCCGGCCCTTCCTCCGCCTCGGCGGCCGAATTCACCATTGGCTACCAGACCGGCGCCGATCCGGCGAAGGTCGCGCAGGCCAGCGGCGCCTATGAGAAGGCGACCAAATCCACCATCAACTGGCGCAAGTTCGATTCCGGCGCCGACGTGATCGCCGCCATCGCCTCGGGCGACATCCAGTTCGGCTATGTCGGCTCCAGCCCGCTCGCCGCCGCCGCGAGCCGCGAACTGCCGATCGAGACCGTCTATGTCGCGGCGCTGCTCGGCGATGCCGAGGCGCTGGTCGTCCGCAACGGCGCGGGCATCGAGAAGCCGGAGGACTTCAAGGGCAAGAAGGTCGCGGTACCCTTCGTTTCCACCACGCATTATTCGCTGCTGGCGGCGCTGAAGCACTGGGGCGTCGATCCCAAGAGCGTCGAGATCCTGAACCTGCGTCCGCCGGAGATCGCCGCCGCCTTCACGCGCGGCGACATCGACGCTGCCTATGTGTGGGATCCCGCGCTCGGCAAGATCAAGGAGAATGGCAAGGTCTTCGCGTCGTCGGCTGACGTCGCCAAGTGGGGCGCGCCCACCTTCGACGCCTGGATCGTGCGCACGGACTTCGCAAAGAAGAATCCGGAGGCGGTAGCCGAGTTCGTGAAGGTGACGGCGGACTCCTATGCCGATTACGCCAAGAGCGGCGCCTCATGGACGCCGACCTCGCCAGAGGTCGTCGCCATCGCCAAGCTCTCGGGTGCCAAGCCCGAGGAAGTTCCGGATCTGCTGAAGGGCAACAAATATCCTCTGCTGAACGAGCAGCTGTCCGAAGGGCTGCTGGGCGGCGGCACGGTCGAGGCGCTGGTCGCCACCGCGAAGTTCCTGAAGGAGCAGGGCCGAATCGAGGCCGTGCTGAAGGACTACAGTCCCTATGTCAGCCGTGTGCCGGCCGAGCAGGCCGCCAAGCTGAACTGAGTTCCCGAGCGCTGCGGCTGGGTGAGAGCCCGCGGTGTACCTTGGCCCGGCACTCCTTCGTCGTCACCAAAGCGACCGAATGGATGCCGGGCCATTTTCTTCTCAGTCCGGGAGCAAGAACCATGGCGCTGACGATCTTCGAGCTGGGCGTGCGTTTCCCCGCGCCGGACGGTAGCGAGACCGCCGTCCTCCACGACATCAACCTGACGATCGAGCCGGGCGAACTGGTCGTGCTGCTGGGCGCCTCGGGATGCGGCAAGTCCACGCTGCTGAACGCCATCGCCGGCTTCAACCAGCCGAGTACCGGTGAAATCTGGGTGGATCGGCGCCGGGTCGAGGGACCGGGCATCGACCGGGGCGTGGTGCTGCAGACGGACGCGCTCTACCCCTGGCTCAATGCCCGCGAGAATGTGGGCTTCGGCCTGCGCCTGCGCGGCGTGTCCAAGGCCGAGCGAGAGGCGCGCGCCGATGAGGCGCTGGCTCTCGTCGGCCTCGAGGGCAAGGGCGATCATGCCGTCTGGCAGCTTTCCGGAGGCATGCGCCAGCGTGTGAGCCTCGCCCGGGCGCTGGTCGCCGACCCGGAAATCCTGCTGATGGACGAGCCGCTCGGCGCTCTCGATGCGCTGACCCGCGAGAATATGCAGGACCTCGTGCTCGATGTCTGGCAGCGCACCGGCAAGACCATCGTCTTCGTCACGCACGGCCTCGACGAGGCGCTCTATCTCGGCAGCCGCGTGGTGGTGATCGCCGGGCGGCCCGGCCGCATCGCGCTCGATGAGCGCTCCGATCTGGGACGCCGTGCCCTCGCCGAGGGAGCGAGCGGGCGCATCAAGTCCACCCCCGAATTCGCCGCCGCCCGCGAGCGGCTGCGGGGCGTGATCTTTGCGGGAGCCGAGCAATGAGCCATTCCACTCCCATCGCGGTACCGGATATCGCCCTGCCGCTCGTCGTCCCGTCCGAAGGCATCCCGCGCGGTGCCGAGGTCGACGCCGGCACCTCCGGCTCGGGCGGACGCGCCTTCGCTGTGCCGGCGCGCCTCTGGATCTCGGCTGCGACCATTGCCGGTCTCGTCGCGTTGTGGTGGGTGGCGAGCGCCTCCGGCGCGGTGCCTGCTCTCTTTCTCCCATCGCCGCAGAGCGTGCTGACGCGGCTGTGGAGCATCGCGACGGAAGGCTTCGTCGACGCGACGCTGGCGCAGCACCTGCTCGCCAGCCTGTTCAGGGTCTTCGCCGCCCTGGCGGCTGCGCTGATCATCGGCGTGCCGGTCGGGCTGGCCATCGGCCTTTCCACCGTCGGACGCGGCGTCCTCGATCCGATCATCGAGTTCCTGCGGCCGATCCCGCCGCTCGCCTACCTGCCGCTCGTCATCATCTGGGCTGGCATCGGGGAGACGGCGAAGGTGCTGGTGATCGGCCTCGCCATGCTGCCGCCCATCGTCATCGCCACGGCAGCTGGCGCGCGTGGTGTCGAACGCAACCGCGTCAACGTCGCCCGCGCGCTTGGGGCGACACGTGCGCAAGTGTTGCGCTTCGTGGTGCTACCCTCGGCGCTGCCGTCGATCCTCACCGGTACGCGCATCGCACTCGGCGCCGGCTGGTCGACGCTGGTCGCGGCGGAACTGGTGGCGGCGACGCGCGGCGTCGGTTTCATGATCCAGTCCGCCGCCAATTTCCTCGCCACGGACGTGGTAGTGGCCGGCATTCTTGTGATCGCGGCGGTGGCGTTCGTTCTGGAGCTCGGCGTCAGGCTGCTGGAGAAGGCGCTGGTCGGCTGGTCGCTGCATAGCTGAGGGCGCTCTCCACGTTTCACACTGCCGCAACGGCAGTTTCGGCGCGCTGCGAGACATATGCGCAACACCTTGTCGCTGTTTGGCCCGCGCGGGATGGAGAGTATCCCGCGCGGGTTTAAACTGCGTGAGACGATGGTCTATCTTGCCCCGATCGGCAGGGGCGGCGATTGCAGCTTCCCACACCGCAACGACAAAAGTCGACCAGAACGAGGGGGGATGCGATGGGAGGGCTGCTGGCCTTCAGCCGCGTCATCGACGGACTGAACGAGAGGTTCGGCCGCATCGCGGATTATTGCGTGCTGTTCGCCTGCCTCATCAGTGCCGGCAATGCCACCGTCCGCTATCTGCTCAGCTACAGCACCAACGGCCTGCTGGAGATCCAGTGGTACCTGTTCGGCGCCGTGGTGCTGCTCGGCGCCCCCTATACGCTCCAGCGCAACGAGCATGTGCGCGTCGACCTTCTCTACATGGCGCTCTCGCCGCGCGGGCGGCTCTGGGTCGACACGATCGGCTTCGTGGTGGTCCTCATCCCGGCCGGTATCTACCTGACCTGGCTGAGCTTCCCCTTCTTCTGGCAGTCCTTCGTCTCCGACGAGATGTCGCAGAACGCGGGCGGCCTGATCCTGTGGCCGGCCAAGCTGCTGCTGCCGCTCGGCTTCGCCCTTCTCACCATCCAGGGCATTTCGGAGCTCATCAAGCGCGTCGCCGCGCTCGCCGGTGCGATCGAGATCGAGACCGATTACGAGAAGCCGCTCCAGTAGCGTCCAGCCGCCAGAGTCTTCAGACCCGAGCCCCGAACTCCCCGAGCCGCGAGCCCTTCATGTTCTCCTATGGCGTGATGCCCCCGCTGATGTTCGCCGGCATGATCTGCTTCATGATCATCGGCTTCCCGGTCGCCTTCTCGCTGATCGCGGTGGGTCTGTTCTTCGGCTCGCTCGGCATATTGACCGAGCACTTTCACCCCAGCTTCCTGCAGGCGCTGCCCCTGCGCTTCTATGGCATCATCTCCAACGACCTGCTCCTCGCCATCCCCTTCTTCACCTTCATGGGCGCGATCCTCGAGCGCTGCGGGCTTGCCGAGGACCTGCTGGAGGGAACCGGCAAGCTCTTCGGCCGGGTGCCGGGCGGCCTTGCCTATGCGGTGATCGTGGTGGGCGCCATTCTCGGCGCCATCACCGGTACGGTCGCGGCCTCGGTCATTGCCATGGGCGTGATCTCGCTGCCGGTGATGATGCGCTACGGTTACGACCAGAAGCTGGCCACGGGCGTCATCGCCGCCTCGGGCACCATCACCCAGCTTATCCCGCCGTCGCTGGTGCTGATCGTGCTCGCCGAGCAGCTCGGCAAGCCGGTGGGCGACATGTATCTCGGCGCCATCGGCCCGTCGCTGCTGCAGGTGCTGATCTTCCTCGCCTATGTCTTCGTGCTCTCGCTGATCAAGCCGAACCACATGCCGCCTTTGCCGCCGGAAGCGATCGGGGAGGGCGGCTGGCCGCTGATCAAGCAGGTGCTGTGGGGCATGATCCCTTCCATCGTGCTGATCATGCTGGTGCTCGGCACGCTCGCCATGGGCCTTGCCACGCCGACGGAAGCCGGCGCGATGGGCGCCGTGGGCGCCATCGTGCTGGCGGCCATGCACCGTCGTCTCACCTGGGACCTCGTCCGTCAGGCCATGGCCTCGACCATGCGGCTGACCGCCATGGTGGTGTTCATCCTCATCGGCGCCACCGTGTTCAGCCTGGTCTTCCAGGGCATGGACGGCGCGCTGTGGATCGAGCACATGCTCGCGCAACTGCCCGGCGGCCGGATCGGATTCCTGATCTTCGTCAACATCTTCGTCTTCTTCATCGCCTTCTTCCTCGATTTCTTCGAGATCGCGTTCATCATCGTGCCGCTGCTCGTGCCGGTGGCGGTGAAGCTCGACATCAACCTCATCTGGTTCGGTGTGCTGCTCTGCGTGAACATGCAGACCGCCTTCATGCACCCGCCCTTCGGCTTTGCGCTGTTCTACCTGCGCGGCATCGCGCCGAAGTCGATCCGCACCTCGCAGATCTACTGGGGCGCGATCCCGTGGCTGCTGATGCAGCTCATTCTCGTGGTGGTCGTGATCATGTGGCCGGAAGCGGTGACCTACTGGATCAGTGCCGGCCCGACGGTCGATCCGGCGACCATCGAGCTCAACATTCCCCAGATGGAGCCGCCGACGCTCGACATGGGGCCACCCCAGTTCTGAGGACGGCTTTGGCCGCGTCGTTCCGCCGGTGCGCCGAGCACTGCTATCCGGTGCGGAAGCGTGATCGCGACCGCCAGGACCAGCCGGCTCGCGACGTTTTGATGATATCGATCATTTTTGTCGGGGCCAGCGTCGGCGCTGGCTCGCGGGCCATAATGGGTCTTCGGGTGGGTGCCTGTTATCGATTTCATCCGGCCTGTGTCTTCCGGCCAATAGGGCTGAGCGGCTTTCTGGGGCATAAGGCCAGCCCGCCTCACTTCCTGCCTTCTTCCAATGCATGGACATCGCATGAGCACGCCCGCGCCCGCGCCGGAGAATCCCCATCCCGGCATGGGATTTCGTGAATTCGTGCTGTTCATCGCCGGTCTGATGGCGACCAACGCCATCGCCATCGATTCCATGCTGCCGGCACTGCCCGAGATCGGTCATTCGCTGGCGATCGACACGGCCAATCACACCCAGCTCATCGTCACCGCCTATCTGCTTGGCTTTGGCTCCGCACAGCTCATCTACGGCACGCTGGCGGATCGTTTCGGGCGCCGCGCCGTCCTGCTGTTCGGCCTCGCTCTCTACACGTTGGCCTCGGTGGGGGCGATCTTTGCCGGTACGCTGGAGGTGATGCTGGCGGCGCGCGTGCTGCAGGGCGTCGGCTCGGCGTCTACGCGCATCCTCGCCATCACCATCGTGCGCGACTGCTATTCCGGCTCGCACATGGCACGAGTGATGTCGCTCGCTTTCCTCGTCTTCCTGTCGGTGCCGATCCTCGCCCCCTCCATCGGGCAGGCCATCATGCTGGTGGCGCCGTGGCGGGCGATCTTCCTCATGCTCTGCCTGCTCGGCGCCGTGCTGTTCTTCTGGACGCTGACGCGTCTGCCCGAGACGCTTCACCCGGAGGATCGTTCGCCGATCTCCCTCGCCGGCGTCTCCCACGCTTTCGGGCTGATCGTCCGCAGCCGCGTGACGGTGGGCTACATGCTGGCCATGACCATGGTGATGGGCGGACTGTTCGGCTTCATCAACTCGGCCCAGCAGGTGTTCGCCGACGCCTTCGACGCGGCCGAGCTGTTCACGCTGATCTTCGCGCTTATCGCCGTGTTCATGGCGGCCTCGTCGCTGGTCAATGCCCGCATCGTCGAGAAGCTCGGCATGCGGCGCGTCTCGCATGCGGCGCTCGCCGGCTACTTTCTGGTCACGGTGGTGCATGCCGCCGTGGTGCTGGCGGGCGTGGAGACCATCTGGACCTTCTCGGTGCTGCAGGGGGCGATGATGTTTTTCTTCGGCCTCATGGTGTCGAACTTCAACTCCATGGCGATGGAGCCGGTCGGGCATGTGGCGGGCACCGCATCCTCGGCGCTCGGCTTCGTCAGCACGGTGGGAGGCGCCCTGTTCGGCTTCGCGATCGGCCAGCGTTTCGACGGCACCACGCTGCCGCTCACCATGGGCTTCGTGGTGCTGGCCTGCGGGGCGCTGTTCTTCGTGCTGGTGGCCGAGCGCGGCCGGCTATTCCGCACGGACATGCGTGTTTCCGATACGGCGAACTGATCGCGGATCGTTGCGAGCCGACGGCCTCGCTCAGGTGCCAGCCGGGGGGGGCGCCTTGGCGTCTGCCGCCTTCGAGGCGCTCTCGCGGCGTGGGGCCAGCCGGCGTGCGGTTGGAGACTGGGCGAACTCGACGATCAGAGCGCCGAGTTCGGGCTCGTCCACCAGCAGCGCGGCATCCTCGGCATTGATCCACATCTGCGCCCGTTCGTGGCGTTCGGGCCAGTCGGAGAGCTGGCGACGGACGGCCAGTGGATAGACCGAGACCTTGACCAGTGCGAAATGCGTTTCCAGCCGCTTCCAGTAGCGGTACTGGCCGATGCGCTTGCGACCGATATCGCCGATCACGCCGGCCTCCTGCCGCGCCTCGATCTGCGCCGACTTCCAGTCCTTGCGGTTCTTCATCGGCCAGCCCTTGGGAATCACGACGCGGTGGGTCTCACGCGAAGTCATCACCAGGATATCGACCCCGCCGTCTTCCGTGATCCGAAAGGGAAGGGCCGCAACCTGCTCCAGGGGGCGTCCGTCAGCCAGATGCCGCTTCTTCTGTTTATCTTTGGCCATGGCTGCTAATGTAGTCTGCCTCGCGCAAATAGCGATGGATTTCGCCGTTCTTCCCTGCCGATCACCCTAGTCATGACGACGGAACTTATCCTGCTCGCCTGGACGCTGGTTCTTGCCTTGGTGCAGGTATTGTTGCCAGCGTTTTTCCGCAACCGTGAGACGGGCATTGCGTATAATGCAGGCCCGCGCGACGAGGCGGGTCCTCCCGTCGGCGTGGTCACCGGGCGGCTGCGGCGAGCGCAGGCGAATCTGTTCGAAACGCTGCCGGTCTTCGCCGCCGGCGTGCTCATCGCACATCTGGCGGACCGGGAAGGCACGCTGACGCTCTTGGGGGCCGGGCTCTATCTCGGCGCCCGGCTCGTCTACGTCCCGCTCTATGCCTTCGGGGTGCCCTATCTGCGCTCCCTGGCGTGGCTGGTCTCGCTCGGCGGCGTGGTGATGATCCTGTTCTCCGTACTCAGTCCGGCCTGATCCCGGGAGGCCCTGCCATGTCCGTCGATTTCGCCTCCTTCGACTTCCTCGTCGTGCCCGGCCGCGAGAACGCGCCGGCGGAACATTGGCAGTCGCACTGGCTCGGCGCCTTTCCGAATTCCACCCGGCTGATTCAGGAGAACTGGAGCCAGCCGGAAGTCGCGGCATGGACCGGGCGGCTCGATCGCGCGGTCGAGGCCGCTCCGCGCCGCGTGGTGCTCATCGCCCATTCGGTGGGTGTGGCGACGGTGGTGCGCTGGACGGCGGCACGGCCGGAGCTGGCGAAGACCAAGGTCGCGGGAGCCTTCCTCGCGGCGCCGACCAATGTCGACGATCCCGATCCATCCTTCGACGTGGTGCGCAATTTCGGGCCGATGCCGCTCGCCCACCTGCCTTATCCCGCACTGGTGGTCGCCTCGCGCGACGATCCGCGCGTGCGCCCGGCGCAGGCGCGGACCTTCGCCGAAGCGTGGGGCGCGGATTTCGCCGATGTCGGCGAGTTCGGCCATATCGGCAGCGCCGCGCGGCTCGGCATCTGGCCGACGGGACTGCTGCTGCTCGGCGGGCTGCTGGGGCGGATCTAGGCGGTTCGCGGCACGGTGGCCGCGACGGCTAGTGCTGGGCGAGGATCTGCGCGAGCGCCTGGGCCACCTGCCTGGTCACGCGGCGACGGTAGCGCCGGTGAACGAGCTGGCCGTTGTGATAGACGTCCTGCTCGACATAGAGATCGGTACCGTCCCAATGGAGGATGTTGTCGGACTCGGTGGTCTCGATCACGCCAATCTCCGGGATCAGGGTCCCTTCCGGCGCCGGGATGCTCATGTGTTTCCTCCTGCGACAGCGTGGAGCGCTTCGGCCCCAGCGCCGCCGATGATAGCCGAGCGCCGGGCGAATGGAATCGCCGTCTTCGAGGATCAGGAATTGGGCGTAGGCTGATCCGCTTCGTTCGCTCCGTTGGCGCTCTCAATACGTCCGCGGCGCTGAAGAAGGAGCGCCACGAACCAGCACAGCAGCGCCCAGGCGCTGCCGGCGCACCAGCCGGCGATGACGTCGGTCGGCCAGTGGACGCCGAGATAGATGCGACTGAGGCCCACCATGAGCGTGAGCCCCATGGCGACAGCCAGCACATAGGCCTTGATCCGACGGCGGCTTTCTGTCCGCACGATCAGCGCGCCGAGGGTGAGATAGGTCACGGCGGCGCCCATGGCGTGGCCGCTCGGAAAGCTCAGCGTCTGCACGTCGACGAGATGGGCGACGAGGTCCGGGCGCGGCCGCTCGAAGCCGAGCTTCAGCAGGTAGCTCGCGATCCCGCCGCCGGCGGTGGCGACAAGCACGAACAGCGCCGCGGCACGCTTGCGGTCCACCACGAGAAATCCCACCACGACGAGCGTGATGAGCGTCAGCACGGTGGTGCTGCCGAGTGCCGTGATGTCGCGTATGGCGCCTTCCAGCCAGGGCGGACCCAGCGGGTCGGCCGGATCGCCCGGCGTGCGGAAGGCGAGCAGGACGGCTTCGTCGAAGGCGTGGGTTTCGCCCTCCACCACCTCGTCCGCGATGAGTGCGAAGACGAGCAGCCCGAGCGCCGCGCCCATCAGGGCGATGAGCGCGCTCAGTTCGGACAGGACCCAGCGCGGCAGGTCCCGCAGTCGGTGAAGCAGCGGTTCCCGGGAGGGGGGAGGGGCGAGGTCCGGCATCGAACAAAAGCTCTGCAGGTGGCAACAGGTGGCACGTCCCGAGGAGTACCCCGTCTCCTACGGGAACCGGAAGGGGCGTTGGCGTGTTCCCCTTCGGCATCAGAGGGAGAAGCCTATGCTGAAGGGTGGAATCCTGTGGCTGATCGGCATTCCCCTGCCGATCATTATCCTGTTGTGGCTGTTCGGCTATCTCAGTTGAACGCGCCACGGGCCACAATGCCGGGAAATCGGGCGGGCGCGGCATCGTCACGCATGATGCGGCATTTTCCTACGGCTTTTCGGCGCTAGTGTCCGTGATGGCGCGTCCGCCATCGGCGAGAGGTTCGCGGTTGTTCTATGAATCCTGTCGGTAGCCACGATCCGGCGCTGGTGGCGCTGTCGATACTGATCGCGGTGGCAGCGTCCTACACGGCGCTGGACCTCGCCGGGCGCGTGCCTCCCGCGCGCGGCACGGTGCGCAATGGCTGGCTGGCCGCAGCGGCGCTCGTGCTCGGTGGCGGCATCTGGGCGATGCACTTCATCGCCATGCTCGCCATGCATGTCGGCATGCCCATCTCCTACGATCCGGGGTTGACGATCCTGTCCTTCGTCGTCGCGGTCGTTGCGACCGGGATCGCCCTCTACGCGGCCAGCCACGTCGATGTGGGGCCGAGAGTCGTCAGTAATGGCCGCATCCTGCTGAGCGGCATTTTCATGGGACTCGGTATCGTCGGGATGCACTATACCGGCATAGCGGCCCTGCGCATGCCTGCCGTCATGACGCATGATCTTGTCTATGTGGGTGCGTCGGTTGTGCTGGCGATCACGGCGTCCACCGTGGCGATCTGGCTGGCCTTCCGCCGGCACTCGATAACGCAGCGCGCCATTGCGGCGCTGGCGCTCGGCTTCGGCATTGCCGGCATGCACTACGTCGCCATGATGGGAGTGACGCTCGCGCCGCACGAGGGAGGTCATGTTCCTCTCGATGGCCTCGATACCGTCGATCTCGTCATCGTGGTCACTGCCGCGACCTTCACCATCTTCATCGCGGCCTTGCTGGCCGCGATGTACGACCGGCGCTTTGCGGTGCTGGCCGAGCGGGAGGCGGCGATGTGGCGCGAGAGCGAGGAGCGCTATCGCATGCTCTATCGCCGTACGCCGCTACCTCTGCATTCGCTGGACGCGGACGGCTGTATCGCACAGGTGAGTGATCGCTGGCTCGACATGCTCGGCTATCGGCGGGAGGAGGTGGTGGGGCGTCCGCTGACGGATTTCATGACGCCGGATTCCACACGCCGGCGCCTGGAGGAGCACTGGCCGCGCCTGCTCGGCACGGGGGAACTGCGCGAGGCGGAATACCGCCTGATCACCCGGGACGGGCGGGTGCTCGACTGCGTTCTCTCCGCCGTGGCGGAGAAGGATGCCGAGGGACGCCTCACCAAGACGCTCTGCGGGCTGATCGACGTCACCGAACGCCGCGCCGCGGAGGAGGCGCTCCGGCAGGCGCAGAAGCTGGAGGCGGTCGGTCAGCTTACCGGCGGCATCGCCCATGACTTCAACAACCTGCTCGCGGTCGTGCTGGGCAATCTCGAACTCGCCACCAAGCGGGCTCCTGATGACGCGCGCCTGCTCGCCCTGCTCGACAATGCGATCCAGGCCGCGCAGCGCGGGGCGGCTCTGACCCAGCGCATGCTGGCCTTCGCCCGTCGGCAGGACCTGCAGCCCGAGCCGGTGGACGTGCCCGACCTCGTGCTCGGCATGGCGGAGCTGTTGCGCCGTTCCATCGGGCCGAGCGTGCGCATCGAGACGCGCTTTCCCCTCGGCCTGCCGCGTGCCCGGGTCGATGCCAACCAGCTCGAGCTCGCGCTGCTCAATCTGGCGGTGAACGCCCGCGACGCCATGCCGGATGGCGGCACAATCACCATTGCCGCCCGGGAAGAGACGGTGGGGCCATCCGATGACGAAGCGGATGCCGGCTCCTTCCGGCCGGGGCGCTATTTCTGCCTGTCGGTGTCGGATAGCGGCACCGGCATGGACGAGGAGACGCTGGCGCGGGCCACGGAGCCGTTCTTCACCACCAAGGGGGTCGGCAAAGGGACCGGCCTCGGCCTTGCCATGGTCCATGGGCTCGCGGCCCAATCGGGCGGAAAGCTGTCGCTGGACAGCCGCCTGGGGCAGGGCACGACGGCGACGATCTGCCTACCGATCGCCGAGGCCATCGCGGCACCGGTCGCCGAACCCGCCATGGCGGCCGAGGACGACGATGGCGTGCCCGCCGGCGAGACCGGCAAGCAGCGTGTGCTCGTCGTCGACGACGATCCTCTCGTCCTCTCCGCCACCGCCGCGATGCTGGAGGACCTTGGCTGCATGGTCCGCGAGGCGTCGTCCGGATCGGAAGCGTTGGCGCTGCTCGAGGCTGGCGAGGGCTTCGACGCGGTGCTTACGGACCAGGCGATGCCGGGCATGACCGGCGTCCAGCTTGCTTCGGCCATTGCGTCCCGCTGGCCGGCGCTGCCGGTCATTCTCGGCACCGGCTATGCCGAGCTTCCGCCGGACGCCAAGGCCGGCATGCTGCGGCTCGGCAAGCCCTTCAGCCGCGAGACCTTGCGGCGTGCGGTGATCGCCGCCACGCGCGGCCAGACGGACAATGTGGTGCCGCTGACCCGGCTTGGGTGAGCCGACCACTGACGCCGCCATCGGAATATTGTGTACTGGCGGTGACATTCGACGTTCGAATGACTATATCAGACACGTCCGGGGGAGCCTCGTCAGGAGGCTGAGAGGCCATCGGCGCGCGAGCGGCATGGCGACCCTTCGAACCTGATCCAGTTGAGACTGGCGGAGGGAGGAGTGAATGCTGTCCCCGCACGATGAAACCACCGCAACGCCGCGCACGGCCAACGCCATGCGCGTGAAGATCGTGGGCGCCGGCGTTGCCGGGCTCACCTGCGCCCATGCCTTCGCCCGACGCGGCGCCGAAGTCACCATCGTGGAGCGCAAGGCCGGCTCCGGGCAGGGCTGCTCCTGGTATGCGGGCGGCATGCTCGCCCCGTGGTGCGAACGCGAGAGCGCCGAGCCGATCATCGCCGAACTCGGCTTCGAGTCGCTCGATTACTGGCGCGAGGCGGTGCCCGACGTACCGAAGGAAGGCAGCCTGGTGCTGGCGCAGCCGCGCGATCTGCCGGACCTTCGCCGCTTCTCGCGGCGCACCGAAGGGTATGAGTGGATTGACGACACGCGCATCGCTGCGCTGGAGCCGGATCTCGAAGGGCGCTTCGACCAGGGCCTGTTCTTTCCGACCGAGGCGCATCTGGAGCCGCGCAAGGCGCTTGCGGCGCTGACCCGCAAGCTGGTCGACGAGCACCACGTGACCATCCGCTACGAGGCGGAGGGCTTCGATGGCGATGACGCCGCCGATGTAGTGGTCGACTGCCGCGGGCTCGCGGCGCGCGATCAGCTGGAAGATCTGCGCGGCGTGAAGGGCGAGATGCTGGTGCTCTATTCCACCGAGATCGCGCTCAAGCGTCCGGTGCGGATGCTGCACCCGCGCATCCCCGTCTACATCGTGCCGCGCGGCGACGGGCATTTCATGATCGGGGCAACCTCGATCGAGAATGACGAGCGCGGCCGCGTCACCGGACGCTCCATGCTGGAGCTGCTGTCGGCGGTCTATGCGCTGCATCCCGCCTTCGGCGAGGCCGAGATCGTCGAGATCGGCGCCGATGTGCGCCCGGCTTTTCCCGACAACCTGCCGCGCCTGCGCCGGCGCGGGAACACGATCTATGTGAACGGTCTCTACCGCCACGGTTTCCTCGCGGCGCCGGCGCTGGCCCGCCGCGCGGCGGAACTGGCGTTCGACGGGACGCATTTCCCGGAGGTCATGGATGAAGATCATCGTGAATGGTGAGGCGGCCGATACCCGTGCCGGCACGCTGGCCGCTCTGCTCGCGGAGCTCGGCCTCGGCGACGCCATCGTCGCGACGGCCGTCAACGGCGCCATGGTGCGGGCGGTGAAGCGCGAGGCGACGCCGATCGCCGACGGCGATAGGGTGGAAATCCTCGCCCCGATGCAGGGAGGCTGAGATGGACGCGATGACGGAAAAGACGACTCACGCCGACACGGTCGAGTTCTACGGCGCCAGGGTGAATTCGCGCCTGCTGCTCGGCACCGCGCAGTATCCCTCGCCGGCCATCCTCGCCGAGGCGATCCGGGCTTCGGGCACGGAGATCGTCACCGTCTCGCTGCGCCGCGAATCCGGCGTGGCGAAGTCCGGCCAGAGCTTCTGGCAGATCATCCGCGACCTTGGCGTGAAGGTGCTGCCCAACACGGCCGGCTGCAAGACGGTAAAGGAAGCTATCACCACGGCCGAGATGGCGCGCGAGCTGTTCGGCACGCCCTGGGTGAAGCTGGAGGTGATCGGCGAGGACGACACGCTGCAGCCGGACGTTTTCGGGCTGGTCGAGGCGGCACGCACGCTGGTGCGCGACGGCTTCCAGGTGTTCCCCTACACGACCGAGGACCTCGTGGTGGCGGAGAAACTGATTTCCGCCGGCTGCGAGGTACTGATGCCATGGGGCGCCCCCATCGGCTCCGGGCGCGGGTTGAACAACCCTTACGGCCTGCGCTCGATGCGCGCGCATTTCCCCGGCATTCCGCTGGTGGTGGATGCCGGCGTCGGCGTCCCCTCCCACGCGGCGGCGGCGATGGAGATGGGCTACGACGCCGTGCTGCTGAACACGGCGGTCGCCAAGGCCGGCGACCCGGTGCGCATGGCCCGTGCCTTCGCCCGCGCCATCGAGGCCGGCCGCGAGGCGCTGATCGCCGATCCCATGGAGGTGCGCGACATGGCGGCGCCCTCGACGCCCGTTATGGGCCGTGCCGTGCTGGGCCAGTGAGCCGGGGCAGAGTGATGAAGCTCGATCCGTTCTATCTCATCGTCGACCGTGCCTCCTGGCTGCCTCGCCTGCTGCCGCAGGGCGTGAAGCTGGTGCAGCTGCGGGCCAAGGATCTGGAGGAGCCGGAGCTCCGGCAGGAGATCGCGACCGCGCGGCAGGTCTGCGAGCGCTACGGCGCGCAGCTCATCGTCAATGACTACTGGCAGCTCGCCATCGAGGAGGGCTGCGATTTCGTCCACCTGGGCCAGGAAGACCTCGCCGCCGCCGACGTGCCGGCGATCCGCCGCGCGGGCTTGAAGCTCGGCATCAGCACCCATGACGAAGCGGAGCTGGAGGCGGCGTTGCTGGCCCGGCCCGATTATGTGGCGCTGGGCCCGGTCTATCCGACCATCCTCAAGAAGATGCGCTGGGCGCCGCAGGGGCTGGAGCGCGTGAGCCAGTGGAAGGCGCGCGTCGGCGACGTGCCGCTGGTCGGCATCGGCGGGCTCACCATCGAGCGCGCGCCCGGCGTGCTGCAGGCGGGCGCGGACAGTGTCGCCGTCGTCACCGACGTGCTGCTGAACGATAATCCCGAACGCCGCGCCCGTGAATGGGTGCTGGCGACGCGGGAACTCGCCTGACGCTTGGTCATGAGGCCGTGGCCGGGAAATCTCCCGGCCACGGCCCGTGCTTGTCTCAGCCGGCGGATGGCGCGAGCGTGCGCTGGCGCAGCAGGCTGGCGAGCTTGGCCATCTCGGGCGGAGGCTCCCGTTCGATGCGTCCGTACTCGCGGCCATCCGGCGTACGGCGGAACAGGCCGAGTTCCACCAGCTCACGGCGCAGCAGAGCATAGTCGCCGAAGGTGTGCTGTTCGTTCAGCAGCTCGTTCATCCGCCGTTCGGGGAAAGAGACCCCGCTCGGCAGGCGCGACCATAGCAGCCACAGGCACAGCACCTGCTGGTTGCGCTTCTTGGGCCAGCGCAGGAGGCGCCCTTCCACGTCGAACAGCCGCAGCGCCTTCTCGCAGCGCGCATGATCCGGCGGGAGAGCGGGTGCCATGGGGCTTTGCGACAGGCGATCACGGGCCTGCGCATCCGCGCGCAGATGCTGGAAGTTGCGGAAGCCGGCACCGCGCGCCAGCAGGTTCAGCAGTTCGACATGGCCGGGCGCGCGGTCCAGCGCGGCGATGCCGTCGCGCAGGGTGCGGGCGAGCGCGGAAATGTCCGGCGCCTCATAGGCCAGAACGGTTCTGGGCATGACCTATCCTCGTTTGGTGCCATTCCGCGAGGAATTGTCGGGGTTGCCGTCTTGCGACCGGGCACAAGGACAAGTGCAGGGTACGGAGATGAGCAGGTTTAGCTCCCCTTGCGGGGCGGCAACGCCTCGGTGAACTGCAGACCGTAGCCGAGGCATAAGCGAAGGGCGGCCGGAAGTCCAGCGGTGCGCCCGATCACTGGGTGCCCGGGCCAAGCCCGGGCATGAGGGAAAACAAGCAATACATCGTCATGGCCGGGCTTGGCCCGGCCACCCACGTCTTTCCGCAGGCACCCGGTTCCAAGTCGTGAATGCCCGGGCCAAGCCCGGGCATGACGTCGTGAACGGGGAGGGGACGTCCTTACTCCGCTGCCGCGCTTACGCCGCCGCCGAAGGTGCGTTCCATTTCGCGCCGCAGGCGCACGGTCGGGCTGTCCTTCACCTCGACATCGGCCCAGCCGACGATCTCGCCCTCGGGGATGTCGCGCTTGAGCGCCACGTGGTGGGCGAGGCCGATGGGCAGGCCGCCCTTCGCCAGCGAGGTGGCGGCGGGAAAGAGCTTGCCCCACACCGTGAAGCCTCCTTCGCCGTCGAGCATCTCGCCGGCCTTCAGCGGGCGCTTGGCGACCGCCACCACATCGCCGTTGAACGCCTCGGTGACGCCGGTCGGTTCGCCCCGCAGCACGGCGGAGGCGACGCTGACGCCGAGTTCCAGCCCGATGAGATGATAGGGGCGGTAGAGCGCGGTGTAGCGGCCCGACGGGTCCGTCACCACGCCATATTCCTTGAAGCAGCGGCGGGCATAGTCGCCCCGTGCGCTCGGGTCGGCCTCGAACACCACATAGACGCCCCAGCGCAGATCGCGGAACACCGGGCGCCCGTCACGCTCCAGCGAGGAGACCGTCTCCACCGTGCCGGAGTGTTCCAGAATGCCCCCGCGCTCGCGCGGGCGCAGCACGGTGGCGAGATCGTCGACGCCGCAGGGCGGGAACAGCAGGCCGTCCGAGGGCGCCTTCAGCCCCGCCGCATTGGCGATCGCCGCCATTTCGATGGACGACTTGGTGCCGTCGGCGAAGGAGTTGAACATCTGGGCATTCATGCCGCCCTGCGCGGCCTGCTCGACGGTGAGGCCGTAGAGATCCCAGATCGTGTCCGGCGTCGAGCGGTGGAAGCTCGGCAGGTACTTCGTGCCCTTGCCGGCGGCGACCACGCTGAAGCCACAGGTGCGCGCCCAGTCCACCATCTCGCAGACCAGCGCCGGCTGGTCGCCATAGGCCATGGAGTAGACCACGCCGGCCTTGCGGGCGCGCTCGGCCAGCAGCGGGCCGACCAGCACGTCGGCCTCGACCGTCACCATGACGATGTGCCGCCCGTGCTCGATGGCCTTCAGCGCGTGATGTGCGCCGGCGGCGGGATTGCCCGTGACTTCCACCACGACGTCGAGCCCGTCGGCCGAAATCAGAGCGTCGGCATCCTCTGTGAGCACGGTGCGGCCGGTGCGCAGCGCCTCGGCGAAGGACGGGGCGACGGCAGCCGCCACGTCCCAGCCGGTCGCTTCCAGTGCGGCGCGGGCACGCGGCACGGAAAGGTCGGCGATTCCCAGCAGATGCAGCCCCGGCGTGGTGCGCAACTGCGACAGGAACATGGAGCCGAACTTGCCGGCGCCGATAAGGCCGACACGGATGGGGCGGCCTTCGTCGGCGCGCGCCTTGAGCATGCGGGCGAGATTCATGGGCGTGTTCCTTCCCTGGCGTTGTCCGGCGGACCTTTGGTGTCCGCTCTTGTCTTCGGCCGATGCGGGTTTGGCGCCCCGCACCGTCGTCGTTCAGCCGGCCACCGCTCGGCCCTTGCTCCGCGGCGCGGATGTCTTCGGTGCCGCAGCCTTCGGGGCGGTCTGAGGCGGGGCGGCATCCTCTGCCGTCCTCAGCGCCAGAATGCGGTCGGCGAGGGTCGGCGAGGCGCCGTTCGCGGCCGGAGCGTGGCTGGCCAGCAGGACGTCGATGGGCGAGCCTGGACCTTCCAGCCGCGCCGTCAGATGGGCGACCTCGGCGGCGATGTCGCTGATGCGCTCACGCAGCAGCGCCGTGTCGTCGGCCTCGTCCCGGGAGGAGACGCCGCCCGCGGGCGTGGCGGGGACGGTGGTGGCGAGGGACAGGAGATGGTCGAGCTGCTGTTGCAGCCCGGCCCGGTCGTCGCGCGCCTTGGCGAGCGCGTCGTCGAGCATCGCCTTCTCGGCGCGGAGCATCTCGATGGTGTCGGCGGCCTCGCGTGCCAGCGCCTCGGCCGTACGCTGCGCCTGCCGCGCGTCGCCGGTGAGACGGCTCGCTTCGGCTTCGGTGGCGGCGCGCGCCTGCTCGGCTTCCAGCGTACGTGCTTCCAGGGCAGCAACCTGCGCGGTGAGGGCGGCGCGCTCGGTCCTGAGAGCGGCTGCCTCGCGATCGAGCGTCGCCAGCCGCGCCTCGGTGTCGGCGAGCTGCTCCCGCAACTGGCGATTCTTCGTGAGTTCGACGGAAAGGCTCTCGGAGGTCGTGCGCAGCGTGTTGCGCTCGGTCGTCAGATGCGTGTTGGTCGCCGCCAGATTGCGGTCGAGCTCGCCGATCCGGTCCTTCAGCGTGTCGCGCAGGGTGGTGAGCGCCACGTGGTCGATCTTGAACTCGTCTTCGCGGGCACTGGTCTCTTCCAGCGCGATGCGGGTCTCGGCGAGATCGGCGCTCGTGGTCTGCAGGGCGGCGCGGGTCTCCGCCAGATCGCGGGAGTGGATGTCGAGCTCGCTGGCCAGCCGGTCGCGCTCGGCGGTGATCGCGCTGTGCTCGGTCTGAAGCGCGGTCAGTTCGCCGGCCAGGCGGTCGATCGTCTCCTGACGCGTCCGCAATTCCTCGGCCTGGCGCGTCACATCGGTCCACTGGGAGGCCGCACGGTTCTGGAGCTTGTTCACCTCGAGTTCGAGGCGACGCACATCGACCGCGAAGATGGCGCGCTGCTCGTCCTTGTCGGCCTGGACTTCGGCGACCGAAACGGGAATGGCGCCCTCGATGCGCTTGCGCGTGAGACGCACGGCGCGGCGCCACACGGCGGGAAGCGCCAGCAGCGCCAGCAACGTCGCCGTCAGGAAGCCAATGGCGGCATACATGATCGCTTCGATCATGCGGAGTCTCACCTCAAACGCGGCATGTCCGCCCGGAGCGGGCCGGACGGCAGCTTACGGACCATAGGTTACAAATACCGAAACGGCCGGGCCAGCCCGACCGGGCGCCGGTGCCTCGGTGTGGCGTCAGAAGGGGTTCCAGGTCGAGTTGGGAGTGAACTTCAGGTAGCCGATATTGGCGCCGAGGCGCACGCCGACACCCGAACGGATCGGCACCACCACCACCTTGTCGGCGGCCAGGGCGGTCATGCCGAAGCCGGCGACGAAATAGGCCGAGCCGGAGATGCCACCGAAGCGGCGGAAGATGTCGCTGATGGAATTGAGGTTGTACACGAGGATCATCGTGCGGGCGCCGTCGCCGCCGAAATCCCAGCCGAGCGAGGGACCCTGCCAGTATACCTTCACGTCGCCAGCGTTGCGGGTGTAGAGCGTGCCTTCGCCATAGCGCAGGCCGCCGACAAAGGCGCCGGAACCCTCCTGGCCGAGGATGTAGCCGTTGGGCTGGCCCCACTGGCTCACCGCTTTCTCGATGGAGAGGGCGAGGCCCCGCGACACCTCGCCGAAGAAGCCGTGCCCGCGCTGGACGAGCTCGTCGGACGAGTAGGTCGGGTTCGATTGGGCACGGGCCGGCATGGCGGCAAAGGGGAGGGTGGCAAGAAGGGCGAGGCAGGCAGCAAGGGCGCGCAAGGTCGGCATCGTCGGTCTCGCGTTGGATCTCATCAAACGGGGACGGAGCCCGAGACGGGCCCAGAATCCGACATCCCCACACCAAACATCAAAATCGAACCTATCATTAGCACGGAGTGCGACCTTAGGAAGGCGCGTCGAGCCGGCGAAAGGCTGGTTCCGCTGCGAATGTGATCCTCAGGTCGCGGCGCCGCGGGCGACAAACCCCGTCACACGATAGCTTTCCGCGGTGCGGCCATAGGGCAGGGGCGTGCCGTCCGGACGGCGCACGCTGCCGCCCGCCGCCCGTACCAGAGCATGGCCGGCGGCCACATCCCATTCGCATACCGTGCCGAGTCGCGGGTAGATGTCGGCGCGCCCTTCCGCGACGAGGCCGAATTTCAGCGCGGAACCGCAGCTGATCCGTTCGGCGATATCGAGTTCGGCAAGCAGCGCCTCCGTCCCCGGATCGGGATGCGACCGGCTGGCGACGGCAACAATTCCTCTCTCCGGCATCGGCCGGCAATGGATCGGCGACCAGGAGGACGGATCGGCGACCGGGCCGGCGGCGAAGGCCGCGCTCGCCGTCCCGGTCACGGCGCCCGCATAGAGCTTGCCGACCGCCGGGCCGAGGACGATGCCGTGCGTCGGCACGCCGTTTTCCACAAGCCCGATATTCACCGTGAACTCGCCGCTGGAGCCGACGAACTCACGCGTGCCGTCGAGCGGGTCGACGAGCAGGAAAGTGCGGGAAGGCGCCTCGCCCTTGCCCTGGGAGACCGCTTCCTCGGCGATCACCGGCACACCGGGCAGGATACGGGCGAGCTCGCCGCGCAGCAGCTCCTCGGCGGCGAGATCGGCAGCGGTAACGGGGCTCTGGTCGGCCTTGGCGTTCACCGTCAGGCCCTCGGCGCGGATGCGCAGGATCACCTCGCCGGCCTTCAGCGCGGCATCGGCGAGGGCGGCCAGAAGGGAGAGGTGCGGCGGCAGGTGGGCGGTCGGCAGGGACATCGGGGAGGAGAGCTCTCGGTGTTCGCGCGAGGTTGGCGTCGCTGGGGGCGCGGTGTATCACAGCCCGCACGCCGGCTGCACATTTTGCGGCCGATTCGCCTGAAAAACACCGCAAGGGATGCGATGACGACCGCCATCGACCTCGACAAGCTCGATCTTGCCGCCCTCCTGTGTTCGCGCGTGTGCCATGACGTCATCAGCCCGGTCGGCGCCATCGTGAACGGGCTCGAGGTGCTCGACGACGAGGACGACCCGGCCATGAAGGCCTTCGCTCTCGACCTCATCGCCAAGAGCGCCAAACAGGCTTCCGCCCGACTGCAATTTGCCCGCCTCGCCTTCGGAGCGGCTGGCTCGGCCGGGGCGCAGATCGACACCGGCGACGCGGAAAAGGTGGCGCGCGGCTTCATCGAGGACGACCGCACCAGCCTCGAATGGCAGGTGCCGCGCGTGCTCGCGCCGAAGAACAAGGTGAAGCTCCTGCTGAACCTGCTGATCGTCGCCACCTCGACCATCCCGCGCGGCGGGCGCATCGCCGTCGAAGCAACGGGGGAAGGCGAGGAAGGCGGTTTCCGCCTGCGTACCGAAGGCAGCCATTCGCGCATTCCCCCGCATCTGGTCGGCCTGCTCGCCGGCGAGGCGCCGGAAGGCGGCGCGCTCGACGCGCATGCGATCCAGCCGCATTATACGGGCCTGCTGGGGCGGGCGACCGGCTATGGCTTCAATCTCGCGCATGAGGGCGAGGCGGTGACCATTCTGGTCGAGCGTGCCTGACGCGATCTCCCGCAGCGTCATTTTCAGAAGACATTAACCGATCGGTGGACAATCTGGCGTGCAGGCCGAAAGGCGTGCGCGTTGTGTTCCAGTATTGCCGGTCATCCATGTTCCCCGTCGATTCCCTGACCGCCGCCCCGCGCGGATCCGTCCCGAACGACGCGGCCTTTGCCGCCAAGCCCTTTCGCGCTTCCGGCGCCCTGCGCGCCGAGATGCTCCGGTCTGAGCCTCCGCGTCCCGCACCGGCGCGTGTCGATGTGCTGGTGTTCTCTTTCCATGGCATGCGATTCGCGTTGCCGGCCGCCCATATCGTCGATGTGATGACGGTTTCCGGCGCGCGCTGGGAGCGTCTGGTCGCCATGTCCGCCACGGGTACGCTGGGTGCCAGCGGCCTGCCGCTGATCCGGCTTGCCGCCCGCATGGGCTTCGCCGCGGACGCCACCAACCGGCCGGTGCAAGGCGGGCTGGTGCTGTTCGGCACCGCCGGCAAGGTGCGTGCGACCGTGCTGATCGACGACGTGCCGACGCGCGTGTCCGCGGGGGTCGAGACCATGCCGGCGAGCTGGCGCAGTCGCTTCAGCCCCTGCGAGGACATGATTGACGGCGTGGCCCTGCTGCCGGACGGAGCGCAGGCGGCGATGATCGACCTGCCGCTCGGCGTCAACGCGCCGCGGGCCGCCGTGGCCGGTGCTCCCGAGCGGGACACCGCCCATCTGCTGGTGCGGGCGGGACGGGCGCAACTCGAAGCCGTGCGCATTGCCGCTGTCCGGGATCTGAGGCCGCTCGACGAAGTTCCGGGGCTGGCGGTCCTTCCCTCCGCCGCTCTCCCGCGTGGCCGCCAGCGCATGCTGCTCGAATTTGGCGGCCAGGGTGACGTGGTTGCCGTCGACGAGGTGGTGGGTCTCGCGCCGCAGGGCCGCATCGAGCGCGTCGGGAGCTTGCGCTTCCTCGCCACGCCGACCGGCCGCTACCGGCTTCTGGAGCCCGGCGGCACCCAGCCTGCCCGCGCGGTGACCAAGCGCGTGCTGGTGACGGCGCCGGAAGATGCCGGGCGCTCCGTGCTTCGCGACCTCGTCCGCTCCATGGGCCATGAGGTGTCGCTCGCTGACGATCCGCGCGCGGCGCGGCTGGCCGGCGGGCGTTTCGATGTGATCCTGTTCGATCTTGACGCCTATGAGGACGTGCGCGCCGGGGGCGTCGAGGCGACGGACGGTGCGCAGCGCATTGGCCTTGCGGCCGGCGCTCTTCCCGCCGCGCCGCGCGGCTTCGCGCGCGTGGTTCCGGCGGGCGACGCCGTCGCGCTGGCGCTGGCCCTGCTGCGGCGCGCCTAGAAGCGAGCCGACCGATCACAGCTGCGCCATCCGTGCTTTCCACGGCTGTGCCGTGTCCTGGGGCCTGATAGGCTTCCGTTCGGTATCGCCCCCGGAATCCGTGCATGGCCCTGTTGAAGATTCTCCGCGTGCTTCTGGCGCTTCTGGCGCTGGGCTCGGCCATGGCGGGCGCGGCATCGGCTTCGGCGGCGATGGCGAAGCGTTCCGCCCCTTGCCACGAGTCGGCGCTGTCGGCTGCGGGGGAGGGGCATGCGGCGGCGGGTCATGTGGCTCCTGCGAGCTTGGCATCTGCCAAGGGATCGGGAGGAACCCTTCATCCGCCCGCGTCGGATGCGGTGCGTCTTCACCTGTGCTGCGTGTTGAGCCAGCTCGTGGCATCGCCGTTCACCGTGCCCGCTATCGTACCGCCGGTCTCGCGCGTCGCAGCGCTTCTGCCACCGGTCGGGGCGGCCCTGTCCGGCCTGACGTTGGCGACGCCGGTGCCTCCACCCCGAGCCGTCTGATCCTCGTTCGACGCGCGGCCCGTCACGGCCGCACCTTTGCGATCCGATGGAGAAAGACATGAAGAACATCACCCGTGCGGCCCTGATCGCCGCCAGCCTCGCCGTGCCTTCGCTCGCCTTCGCCCAGGGTATGCCCATGGGGCAGGACCATATGCAGCATGGGAACATGCCGATGGACCACAGCGCTCATATGGGCGACGGCGCCTCGACCAAGGCCTTCGAGGAAGCCAACAGCCGCATGCACGAGGGAATGGCGATTCCGTTCTCCGGCAACGCGGATGTCGACTTCGCCCGCGGCATGATTCCCCACCATCAGGGGGCGATCGATATGGCGAAGATCGAGCTGCAGTACGGCAAGGATCCGGAGCTGCGGAAGCTGGCCGAGGAGATCATCAAGGCTCAGGAAGGCGAAATCGCCTTCCTGAAGGCCTGGCTGGCCAAAAACGCGAAGTAGGCGGACCTGAAGTATCGTCATGGCCGGGCTAGTCCCGGCCATGACACCATGCGGGTGGCTTCAGACAGGCCGACAGCTGCTGGAGAGATGCCACAAAACAAAAACCCCGCCGTGTGGCGGGGCTTCAGTTGGGCAGGCGCCACCTGGCGCCTTGCCGCTCGGGATGTCGTCCGGCTCTCAGGCCGAGATGCGCTGTTCCTGCTCGCCCATCTCGCGCAGCACGTAGCCGCGGCCCCAGACCGTCTCGATGAAGTTGTGGCCTTGGGAGGCGTTGGCGAGCTTCTTGCGCAGCTTGCAGATGAAGACGTCGATGATCTTGAGTTCCGGCTCGTCCATGCCGCCATAGAGATGGTTGAGGAACATCTCCTTGGTCAGCGTGGTGCCCTTGCGCAGGCTGAGGAGCTCCAGCATCTGGTACTCCTTGCCCGTGAGATGCACGCGGTTGCCAGCGACCTCGACCGTCTTGGTGTCGAGGTTGACCACCAGATCGCCGGTGGTGATGACCGACTGGGCGTGCCCCTTCGAACGCCGGACGATGGCGTGGATGCGGGCGACCAGCTCGTCCTTGTGGAATGGTTTGGTGAGATAGTCGTCGGCGCCGAAGCCGAGGCCCTTCACCTTGTCCTCGATGCCGGCGAGGCCGGACAGGATGAGGATGGGCGTCTTCACCTTGGCGACGCGCAGTCCCTTGAGGACATCGTAGCCCGACATGTCCGGCAGGTTCAGGTCCAGCAGGATGATGTCGTAGTCGTAGAGCTTGCCGAGATCGACGCCTTCCTCACCGAGATCGGTCGTGTAGACGTTGAAGTTCTCGGACTTGAGCATCAGTTCGATGCTCTGCGCGGTCGCGCGGTCGTCCTCGATGAGCAAGACGCGCATGCCAATCCCCTTCCCTCGCCATGGCCCCGGGGGTTTCAGCGCTCAATCGGACGACTCCGGACCGAACGTGACCCCTCCCGCGCCCGGCCCGACACACTGATTCGTTACTTCGTGAATTAGGGGTAACAAAAACCGATTCCCGGGCACAAGCGGGGACACGAAATTTCTTCGAGTCTTCCCGCAAGAAGCTGGTCAGGAAGCGGAATTCATCAGCCTGATCATTGAAGTCGAATCTTAGAAAGTATGCCTAAGTGAGTCAGTCGACTCCGCTTTCGCGGTTTCGTCTGTCACACCGGACGATGCCGCGATCATTAACGAGCCCGGTAAACAAATCGTTTCCATCCGGCTGGAGAGTCGCGGATTCCCGGTTTCGGACTACCTGTTCCGACGAAAGGGTAAGGAAGCGGCAACATCTGTCGGCCAAGATGAGCCCTGCCGCCGCGTAAAGGCGGCTCGAACCGGCTCGCGTTTCCGCCTTCTCTGCGGTGATCGGGCCGGCCCGACGGAGCGGAGTACGCCGGTTATGAAGTCGCTCGACACACTCATTCGCCTCAAGCGTTTCCAGGCGGAGGAAAAGCGCCGCCACTTCGTCCAGATCGAGACGATGATTGCGGATTTCGACCGCATGGCACGCGATCTCGACCGCGAGATCGAGGCCGAGGAACAGCGCTCCGGCATCACCGACACGCAGCATTTTGCCTATTCGACCTATGCCAGCGCCGCCGCGACCCGCCGCGACAATCTGCGCCGCTCGGCTGACGAGTTGAAAGGGCAGCTTGAAGAGGCGCGCCTCGCCTATGACAACGCGCTGGACGAGGTGAAGAAGGTCGAGGCGCTCGGTGAGCGCGAGCGTTCCGAAGCGCCGGTGGAAATGCCGCCGCGCAACGTGTCCGGACGCGCCCGCGCGGTGCTCGGGGCCTGAAACCGCCCCCTCTCTCTCAGTCTATGATCGGCACGTGCGGCGCGGCCTCGCGCGACAGCAGCCCGGACAGGCGGGGATCATCGGCGATTTCGATCGACCGGCCGATCGCCCGGAAGCCGGCTTTGATGTAGAAGCCGAGTGCTGCTGGATGGTCATGGGTGCAGGTGTACACATGCACCCGCCGGGGCCTGCGGGCAAAGGCCAGGGCGAGCGCCCGGTTCATCAGGAAGCGCCCGGCGCCCGAGCCCACCAGTTCCGGCACCACACCGAAAAAAGCCAGTTCCACATCATTCGGCGTGCGGAAGTCGAGTTCCATCAGGCCGACATCGGCGCCGTCGCGGCGCAGGGCATGTACCGCGACCTCGGGATCGGCGATCACACCGCGTAGCGCCGCCTCATCCATGCGCAGGCGGGAATACCACAGCCATGGCTCCCCGATCCGCCGGAACAGGTCCCGATACCAGCCGGTGTCCGGCGCATCGACCCGTTCCAGCGTCAGCCCGCTGTCCGGAGGCTCGCGCAGAGCCGAAGGTTGCGCGGTGATTTCCAGATGGGTGACGATGGTCGCGATCTTGCCGGGCGGCAGCGGCGTATAGCCGTCGAGGTTCAGTGTCGGCGGGAATGAGGCGTCGGTCGTATCGGTCATCGGTATGGCGGTGCGGCTGTCAGTGTCGGAGCCATCCGCTTCTACAGATACTCGTGGCCTCTGCCTATGGTGGCTTCGGGTCGTCCGTACCGCATGTTTTCTCGATCTGGAGCGGTTCCAGGGGTTCACAGCGATGGATTTTCAGATATCTTACGGACAATTCCATTTAGTACATCTAATGAGAGTGAATTTATGACCGTCGCCGTCACGATCGATCAGGTCGGCAAGAATTTCGGCAGCGGGGCGCCCGCGCTCTCCAACGTGTCGCTCGAGGTGAAGCCGAGCGAGCTGGTGGCGCTGCTGGGGCCGTCCGGTTCGGGAAAGACCACGCTGCTGCGCATCGTCGCCGGCCTGGAGCAGCCGAGCCATGGTCGCGTGCTGTTCGACGGGCAGGACGCTCTCTCGGTGCCGGTGCGGCGGCGGGGCATCGGCTTCGTGTTCCAGAACTACGCCCTGTTCCGCCACATGACGGTGGCCGAGAACGTCGCTTTCGGCCTGCGCTCGCGCCCGCGCGCCGAGCGCCCCTCCGAGGCGGAGATCAGCAAGCGGGTGGCCGACCTGCTGGCCCTCGTGCAGCTCGAGGCGTTCGGCGGACGTTTCCCGGCCCAGCTTTCCGGCGGCCAGCGCCAGCGCGTGGCGCTGGCCCGCGCCCTCGCCATCGAGCCGAAGGTGCTTCTTCTTGACGAGCCGTTCGGGGCGCTGGATGCGCTGGTGCGCAAGGAGTTGCGAAAATGGTTGCGCGAGCTGCACGACCGCACCGGCCACACGACCCTGTTCGTGACGCATGACCAGGAAGAGGCGCTGGAACTGGCCGACCGCGTGGTGGTCATGGGTCGGGGCAAGATCGAGCAGGTCGGCTCGCCGGACGATGTCTATGACCGCCCGGAAACCGCCGCCGTGTTCGGCTTCATGGGCGAGTCGAGCCGTATCGAGGTGGAGGTGAAGGACGGCGTCGCCATTGCCGGCAGCACCGCCATCGCCGCCGCCACCCAGCCGGTGCCGGACGGGCCGGCGCTGCTTTATGTACGCCCGCACGACGTCTCGCTCGGACTTCCCGGCACGCCGGGCCTCCGGGGTGCGGTGCGGGCCTTCCGCCGCCATGGCGCCATCCGCCGGGTTGAGGTGGAAGTCGGCAGCGCGCTGTTCGAAGCGGATATCGCGCCGACCGTGCGCGTGCCGGTCGGCGAGGCGGTGGCGGTGCGGCTGGACCGCGCCCGCCTGTTTCCGCCGACGGGACCCGGGGTCGACTGCCGTCCGCCGCCGCCCCAGCAGCCGGGCGACTACGCGATCTGACGGGCCGACCCGCTCACTGGAAGCGGGTCAGCGAGGCTCCAGCCGCCACACATCCTCATGTACCGGCCGATGGCCTTTGAGGCCATCCTTCGGCTCGTGCTTCTCCAGCAGGGTGACGTGGTAGGACGGGCCGTAGAGGCGTCGCACCTCCGCTTCCGGTACCGCGAAGGGCGGGCCGGCCAGAAGCGACTGATCATAGTCGAAGGCGATCAGCAATTGCCGCGCGGTGTGCGTCAGATGGACGAGATGCGTCGCGTAGCGCTCGCGCATGGGTCCCGGCAGGGCGACCAACGCGGCGCGGTCATAGACCGCGTCGACGGCACCCAGCGCATGACGATCGACATCGAAGATATTGCCGACGAAGACGGTGAGGGGGCCGGCCTCGAAGCGCTCCAGCGGGCCGGCATCGGAAATCTCCGGCGTGACGCCGAGTTCGGCGAACAGCTGCTCGACCGCCAGCCGGCTCAGTTCGGCGCCGGCGACCCGATGGCCCTGCGACAGCAACCAGCCGATATCGAGGCTCTTCCCGCACAGGGGAAGGAAAAGGCGCGCGCCGGGCGCGAGGCCGAGGGCGGGCAGGTGGCGCTGGAGCAGCGGATTGGGCGCGGAAGCATGAAAGGCGATCTCGCCGCGCTGCCATTTGTCGTGCCAGAAGCTGTCGTCCATCGTCGCGCACCTTGCTGTCTGCGGGTGCGTCATCATAGCGCCGGCGCTTCGCCTTCCTAGAGCGAAACCGGCTAGCGGGCCGTCCGCCGGATGAAACTGCCGAAGGCGCGCGGACCGTCGGCGACCTCGATGTCGGCGACGACCTTCAGCGTCGTCGCGTCGATCACGCTCAGCGTGTTCGCCTCCCAGTTGGCGACCTGTACGAAGGCGCCGTCGCCGCTGGTCGCGATGCCCTCGGGATAGTCGCCGACCGGGATGGTGGCGACCTTCTCCAGCGTGGCGACGTCGAACACGGTGACGGTGGAATCGTACTGGTCGGTGACGAAGGCATGGCCGCGGGCGAGCGCCACGGCATAGGGGCGCTCGCCGACCTTTACCGTGCCGACCACGCGGCGCGTGGCGATGTCGATGACCGTCACGTCGTTCGAGCCGACATTGGCGGTGTAGGCGCGCCGGCCTTCGGCATCGATGGTGATGCCGAAGGGGCGGGTGCCGACCTTGAGGGAGGTGGCGCGGGTGAGGCTCGTCGTGTCGATGAAGCTCATCGCGTCGGAGTCCCGGTCGGCGGAGAGCAGAAGCGCGCCGTCCGGCGTCACCGCGAGGCCGGAGGGAGAGTCGCCCACCTTCACCTCGCCGGCGATCCGCCCGGTAGCGGCCTCCACGGCGACGATGCGGTGCTGATACCAGTCGGCGACATAGGCCGGGCTGCCGGAGGGATGCACGGCGACGCCAAGCGGGCCGCCGCCGACATCCACGCGATGCTCCACCCGGCGGCTCGCGGCGTCGATGATGCTCAGCGCCTTGCCGTCGGGCGAGGTGACGAAGGCCCGCGCGCCATCCGGCGTCACCGCGATGCCGGCCGGCTTGCCGGGGATCGGCAGGGTGGCGACCACCTTGCGCGTGTCGAGATCGACGATGGAAAGCATCTCCGCCGGCTGCGAGGTGACGAAGGCCTCGTCAGCTTCGACGGGAATGGGGGAAAGAAGCAGCGCCGCGAACGCCCCCGCGACCGGCGCGGATGCCCGCAGACGCGCGATGACCGGGGCGGGCCCGGTCATCTGCTTCCTGCTCATAGCCGATGCGGGCATGAGTGGTCAGTTGCTGGCTTCGATCTGCTTCTTCAGGTTTTCAAGCCCGGCCTTGTAGAGCCCGGTCACCGCGTTGACGGCGGCCTCGTCGTTCAGTTCCGGCGGCGGGTCGTTGTTGGGGTAGCCGCGATAGAACGCGCCGCGCCATTCGACCTCGGACTTCTTGCCGCCATCGGCCGGCGTCACGACCAGCCAGGACGAATAGTTGGTCACCGGCAGCACCTTCACGTCGACCTTCTCGATCCGGTACATGAGGGTCATCTTTTCCGGCTCGATCTTGGCGACCTCTTCCTCGACCGTCGCGCCGTTCTTCAGCGTGAGGATGCGCTTGGCGCCGGGCGCGTTGCCGCCGGTGCCCTCGGTCTTGGCGACGACGGGAATCCAGCCGCCGTCCTGGAAGTTGGAAAGGACGGTCCACACCTTCTCCGGCGGGGCGTTGATCTCGATCTTCTCGGAGACCTTCTGGCGGGTCGGGCCATGGGCGGAGGCCGTGCCGAGGGTGGCCAGCATCGAGGTGGCGGCCAGCGCCGCGGCGAACAGTTGGATCTTCATCGTTTCCATCCCGGAACAGGGTTCGTTGCGGGCTTTTCGTGCCCGTTGGCGGCCAGTCTAGGGACAGAATCGGCGTTCGTGAACTCTCTCCGGCGTGAAAAAGTTCCTGATCTTATTCTTTGAGATTCTTAAGAAAATTCTTTGAGAACCTTAAGAAAGGCGGCGCCGAAGGAATCCAGCTTGGCCGCGCCTACACCCTTGATGCCGGCAAGCTCGGAGCGGGTGCGCGGGTGCTCCACCGCCATTTCCTCCAGCGTGCGGTCGGCGAAAATCACATAGGCCGGCACGCCGCGCTCGGCGGCCAGTTCGCGGCGCAGCGCCTTGAGCTTGCCGAGCAGCGCCGCCTCGGCCGGCGCCAGCTCCGGTCCACCTTCCCCGCGCGCGAAGCGCTCCCGCCGCCGCTTGGCGGGCGCCGCGAGGGTGAAGGCGCGGGTGCCGTCGAGCACGGCGAGGCCGGTCTCGGCGAGGGTGAGGGCGCCGAAGCGGGTGGGGTCGGCATGCAGAGCGCCGGTCGCCACGAGCTGGCGCAGCAGCGCGCGCCATTCGGTCGCCGGCTTGTCGGCGCCAGCGCCGAAATCGGCCAGCCGGTCATGGCCGCGCGCGCAGATCTGGTCGTTGCGCTGACCGGTGACGACGCTCGCAATATAGGCCGCGCCGTAGCGCTCGCCGGTGGCGCGCACGAGCCGCAGCACGAGTTGGGCGTCCCGGCTGGCATCCACCACCTTGGGCGGGTCGCGGCAGACGTCGCAGGTGCCGCAGGCCTTCGCCCGCTCGCCGAAATAGCCGAGCAGAACGGCGCGCCGGCAGGTCACCGCCTCGCAGAAGCCGACCATGGCGTCGAGCCGGCGGGCCTCCACCATCTTGCGTTCGGGCGGGGAGGGCTCCTCGTCGAGGAAGCGGCGCCGGGTGGCGATGTCGCCCGCCGAATAAAGCAGCAGCGCCTCGGCGGGCTGGCCGTCGCGGCCGGCGCGGCCGATCTCCTGATAATAGGCTTCCAGCGTGCCGGGCGCGTCCGCGTGCAGCACGTAGCGCACGTCGGACTTGTCGATGCCCATGCCGAAGGCGACCGTCGCCACCATCACGACGCCGTCCTCGGCGAGGAAGACCTCCTGATTGGCGGCGCGCGCCTCCGGGCTCATGCCGGCATGGTAGGGCAGGGCACGGATGCCGGCGCCGGCCAGACGCTCGGCCGTCTCGTCCACCTTCTTGCGCGAGATGCGGTAGACGATGCCGGAGACGCCGTCGCGCGCCCGCACATAGCTTTCGATCTGCCGCGCAGGATCCTTCTTCGGCTCGATGCCGATGAAGATGTTCGGCCGGTCGAAGCCGGAGACGAAGACCCGCGCCTGCCCGCCGAACAGCCGCTCGACGATGTCGTCGCGCGTCGCCCGGTCGGCGGTGGCGGTCAGCGCGACGAGCGGCAGGCCGGGGAAGATCTCGCGCAGCCGGCCGAGCCCGAGATATTCGTTGCGGAAGGAATGGCCCCATTGCGAGATGCAGTGCGCCTCGTCCACCGCGACGAGGCCAAGCGGCAGGCGCGACAGCGCCGCCAGCATGCGCTCGGTCAGCAGCCGCTCGGGGGCGAGATAGAGCAGGCGGATCTCGCCTGCCGCGACCCGACGCCAGATGGCGACGTTCTCCTCGCGGGATTTTCCCGAGTGGATGGCCTCTGCCGCAACACCCTGCAGCTTCAGCGCGTTCACTTGGTCGTCCATCAGCGCGATGAGCGGCGAGACGACGATGGAGAGGCCGCCCAGCACCAGGGCGGGAAGCTGGTAGCACAGCGACTTGCCGGCTCCGGTCGGCATCACCGCGAGGGTCGGCACCCCGGCGAGGACGGAATCCACCACGTCCTGCTGGCCGGGGCGGAAGCGATCGAAGCCGAACACTTCGGCGAGCCGCGCGCGCTTGGCTTCCTCGACGTCGGGCGGCAGGATGCCGTGCGATGAGGTGAGCGGGATGTTCATGCGGCGGGCGTCGTCCGGTTCATGGCGCGGGAAGCCGCGCAAAGGGTCTTGATGGCGGGCGCATGGGCGGAAATGGTGGTCCCGCGCATCCGCCGGATTCGCGAGCTTTCCTGAGAATCACTTCCGATGGCGCTCGAACTCACCCTTGGTTTAACGCTGGCGGCGCTGCTGTGCGAGGCTGCGTTCGGCTATCCGAACATTCTCGTGCGTTTCCTCGGTCATCCCGTGATGTGGATCGGGCGGCTGATCGGCGTGCTGGACGGCACGATCAACCGCGATGGCGACCCGCCCGGCTGGCGGCGTGCCGCCGGGATCGCGGCGCTGGTGGTCATCATCGTGGCGAGCGGGGCGGCGGCGGGCTTCGCCCAGAAAATGCTTCTCTCGGTTCCGTTCGGCTTCCTCGGCGTCGCCCTGCTCGGCTCGACCCTGTTCGCCCAGCGCAGTCTCCACGATTTCGTGGGGCGCGTGGCCGACGGGCTCGACGAGGGGCTGGAGGCCGGGCGGAAGGCGGTCTCGCATATCGTCGGGCGTGATCCGGAAAGGCTGGACGAGGCCGGCGTGTCGCGCGCGGCTATCGAGAGCCTCGCCGAGAATTTTTCCGACGGCATCGTCGCACCTGCGCTGTGGATGGTGATCGGGGGCCTTCCGGGCGGGGCGATCTACAAGGCGGTCAACACGGCCGACAGCATGATCGGGCACCGCGACGCGCGGCACGGCGATTTCGGCTGGGCCTCGGCGCGGTTCGACGACCTGATCAACCTGCCGGCCTCGCGCCTTGCCGGCCTGCTGATCGTGGCGGGCGCGGTGTTCGTGCGTGGGGCCTCGCCGCGCGGGGCCTGGCGGGCGATGCTGCGAGACGCGAGGAAGCACCGCTCGCCCAATGCCGGGTGGCCGGAGGCGGCGCTTGCCGGCGCGCTGGGCATCGGGCTTGCCGGGCCGCGCTACTATGGCGGTGCGCTCTCGGTGGACGGCGTGATGGGAGAGGGCGGCCGGCGCGCGTGCACGGCCGACGACATCCGCCGCGCGCTGAGGCTGTATCGCGCGGCCGACGCGGTGATGATCGGGCTGGTGGCGGCGCTGGCGCTGGTGGCCTGGAACTGGTGAGGCCGATTCCGGCCGGCGGGTGCGGGGCTATCCGCCGGCCAGTTCCATGAGCCGGTCGAGATCGACATGCCGCTCCAGATGCGCGGCGAGGGCATCCAGCGTCGCCTCGACGCTCTCCTCGTAGCGAAGATCGCTCGGTGCGGCGCCGAGCGTCGCCAGCCACAGCGCGCGCTGGCGGTCATCGGCGAACAGGCCGTGCGCATAGGTGCCGGTGATCCGGCCATCCGCCGAGACCGCGCCTTCCGGCCCCTCGCCGTCGATCCGCGCGAAAGGATAGGAGCGGCCGGGCCCTTCCGTCACGCCCATATGCATCTCATAGCCGGAGAAAGGCGCGCCGGAAGCCATGCCGGTGACGGCGACGAGGCGCTTCTCGCCGGCGAGCACCGTCTCGACGTCCAGCAGGCCGAGACCCGCGACCCTGCCGGGCGGTCCTTCGATGCCTTCGGGATCGGCGATGGAGCGGCCCAGCATCTGGTAGCCGCCGCACAGGCCCAGCACCCGCCCGCCACGCCGCGCATGGGCGGCAAGGTCGATGTCCCAGCCCTGCCGGCGGAAATCCTCGAGATCGGCGATCGTGGACTTCGAGCCGGGCAGGATGACGAGATCGGCATCGCCCGGCAGCGCCGTGCCGGGGCGGATGCGCAGCACCTCGACCGAGGGCTCGGCATCCAGCGGGTCGAGATCGTCGAAATTGGCGATGCGCGGCAGGATGGGCACGGCGATGCGGATGCGGGCCTCCGGCTTGGCCTGCGCCGCGGCGTCGAGGCCGAGCGCGTCCTCGGCCGGCAGGCGGCGGGCATCGGGGAAGAAGGGGATGAGGCCCAGCGCCTCCCAGCCGGTGCGGCGGGCGATCTCCTCCATGCCGCTGGCGAACAGCGCCGGGTCGCCGCGGAAGCGGTTGACGAGGAAGCCGCGGATCATCGCCGCGTCCTCCGCCGGCAGCACCGCATGCGTGCCGACGAGGCTGGCGATGACGCCGCCCCGGTCGATGTCGCCGATCAGGATGACAGGCACATCGGCCGCGCGGCAAAATCCCATATTGGCGATGTCGCCGGCCCGCAGGTTGATCTCGGACGCCGAGCCGGCGCCCTCGACGAGCACGAGATCGGCTTCCGCACGGAGCTTTCCGTAGCTCTCCAGCACCGCCGCCATCAGCGAGGGCTTGAGCTTCTGGTACTCGCTCGCCTTTGCCGTGCCGCGCGCGCGGCCCTGCACCACGACCTGTGCGCCGATCTCGCTCTGTGGCTTCAGCAGCACCGGGTTCATGTGGACGGAAGGCGCTACGCGCGCTGCCCGCGCCTGCAGCGCCTGCGCACGGCCGATCTCGCCCCCGTCGGCGGTGACGGCGGCGTTGTTGGACATGTTTTGAGGCTTGAAGGGGCGGACGCGGAGGCCGCGATTGGTGTAGGCGCGTGCGAGGCCGGCGACGATCAGCGACTTGCCGACATCCGAGCCGGTGCCCTGGAACATGAGGGCGCGCGGGGGGCCGGAAGGCGCGCGAGGGGCGTTCATCGCGCGCCCTCGCGCGGAAGAGGCGTCAGCCGTGACGGGTGCCCGGCTCGCGGTAGTCCCGCGCCTCCAGATGATCGACGCGATACTGGAGATTGGCTTCGCGGATCATGCCGGGGATGAGGAACAGGTCGATGAGCTGGCCGATGCCCAGAAGGCCGACGGTGAGCAGCCACAGCGCGCCCGTCCAGTAGCGGCCGGCATAGAAACGGTGGATGCCGCATATGCCCACGAGGCAGAAGAACCAGAACAGATAGGCGACGGGAGCCGAGCGCATCGGTGCGCATCTCCATGACGAAACCACGCCGCAATATCCGGCGCCGCGCATGACATAGGAATGCCGCTGGGGAATTGCGAGATCGCACGGTGCAATTCCCCGGCTGTGCCGGTTCCGGGCGCGTGGGGGCCGCGCGCATCAGAATTCGATGCCCTTCTGCGCCTTCACCCCGGCTTTGAAGTGGTGCTTCACCAGCCCCATCTCGGTCACGAGGTCGGCGGCTTCGACCAGCATCGGCTTGGCGTTGCGGCCGGTGACGACGACATGGAGGTCCGGCCGGCGGGCGGCGAGGACCGTCACCACCTCCTCGACGGGCAGGTAGTCATAGCGCAGCGCGATGTTCAGCTCATCGAGGATCAGCAGGCCGAGGTTCTCGTCGGCCATCAGTTCCCGGGCCTTGTCCCAGGCGCGGCGGGCGGCGGCGATGTCGCGGGCGAGGTCCTGCGTCTCCCAGGTGAAGCCCTCGCCCATGGAGTGCCACTCCACGCGGTCGCCGAAAGCCGCGAGCGCATCGCGCTCCGCCGAATGCCAGGCGCCCTTGATGAACTGCACCACGCCGACTTTCCCGCCATGCCCGAGCACCCGCAGGGCGAGGCCGAAGGCGGCGGTGGACTTGCCCTTGCCGGCGCCGGTGTGGACGATTAGCAGGCCCTTCTCGGCGGTCTTCTCCGCGACTTCCGCGTCCTGAACCGCCTTGCGCTTCTCCATCTTGGCGCGATGGCGCGCGGCCTCTTCCGGGGAGATGTCGCTCATTCCGTCACCCCGATCCCTTCACGTTCATGGGCAGCCCGGCGACCATGAAGACCACGCGGTCCGCCCGCTGCGCAACCATCTGGTTGAGGCGGCCCTGCGCGTCGCGGAAACGGCGGGCCAGCGCGTTGTCCGGCACGATGCCGAGGCCGACCTCGTTGGAAACGACGATCACCGGGCCGCCATGCCCCGCCAGCGCCTCGACGAGCGCGGCGCTCTCGGCCGCGACGTCGCCGTCGGCCAGCATGCGGTTGGTCAGCCAGAGCGTGAGGCAGTCGACCAGCACCGGCCGCCCGGCGGGCAGGCCGTTCAGCGCGTCCGCAAGGTCGTGCGGGGCGTCGAGCGTGCGCCACTCCGCGCCGCGCCGCGAGCGGTGGAGCGCGATGCGCTCCACCATCTCGTCGTCATAGGCCTGCGCCGTCGCGATATAGGTCCATGGCGGCGTGAGACGCTCGACGAGTTCCTCGGCGTGCCGGCTCTTGCCGGAGCGGGCGCCGCCGAGGACGAGGGTGAGCGCCACGGCTGAGGCGTCCGATCAGCCCGGAACGACCTGGCCGATCACCGCCGCGAAGCCGATGCCGGCCACCGCCGCGCCGGCGAGGCGCGGAGCGAGGGCCGAGGCAGCACGGCTGGCGACCAGCGCGACGCCGATCGACAGGGCGGACTGGATCAGGACGAGGCCCGCCAGATAGGCGTAGAGCGGCGTCGGCTCGGCGCCGACGATCGACTCGCCATAGGCGTAGCCGTGGAACAGGCCGGCGATAGCGAACAGCACCGCCCACGCGCCCGTGGCCACGCGCTCGCCGCGCGCCAGCAGGAAGCCGGCGAGAAGCACGCTCGCGGCGACGACCAGCTCGGCCGCCGGAAGGTCGACGAGCGAGAGGTGGACGCCGACGCCCACGGCGGATACCGCGACGAAGATGATCGGCAGCCACAGCGGCATGCCGCCCAGCGCGGTGGCGACGCCCACCGCCACGAGGAAGGCGAGGTGGTCGGGACCGATCACCGGATGGGCGAGGCCGGAAATGAAGCCCTCGCCGAAGGTCGAGGGCATTTCGCCGCCCATGGCATGGTGGGCGAAGGCCGGGGACGAGGCGACGAGCGCGAGCGCGGCGGTCGGAAGGACGGCGGCGCGCCGAAGGATCGGGTTCATCGAGGCTCCTTGGCCCTTCTCGATGAAGGGCAAGTCATTGAAAAATAAGGTCAGGTGCCGGGCGTCGCGAGACGCGGCCGCAGCCAGCCGGCGAGCCCGCCGAGGAGGGACCAGAAGACGAAGCTCGCTACGATGGTCGCAACCACGAAGCTGTGGTGTAGCGATTCCGGGATCGGGCTCTCGTGGCTCGCGGGCTGCGGCGCGCCGATGATCTGAGGCGCTACGATCAGCGCGACGCCGAGAATGGCGAGCACCGGGGTGCGGCCGAAGGCGATGAGGGCGAGGCCCGCCGCGGTGGCCGCGGCCGTGCCGACCCACCAAACCTGACGCGCCGCGAGGTCGGCCGCCGGCATGGCGGGCAGCTCCGGCGGCAGGCCGAGACCCGGTGCCAGCGTGAACACGGCGAAGCCCGCCAGACCCCAGATGACCCCCTGGCGCCAGCCGGTCAGCCCGCCGGCGAGCTCGCTGGCCGCGACCAGCAGCAGGCCGAAGCCGAAGCCCGTCAGCACCATGGCGAGCACGGTGTAGGCGTTGCGCTCGAAGCCGTCCGCCGGGCCCCATTCGTCGGCGTCGTGGCTGTGCTCGGCGGTGCCCGGCGCATGTTCGTGCGTCGCGGCTTCCGCCGGTGCCGGGGCTTCCGCCTCGCCGGAACCCTCGAAGGTTTCCGCCTGAAGGATCAGCGGAACGGTCGTGAAGATGTGGACGGCCGAGCCGACGAGGCCCGTGCCGATGCCCGCCAGCGCGGCGACGAACAGAATCGTCCTGAAAAGCGACATGATGCGTCCCCCGTAACGGTCAGTGGCAGGGGAAGGCGGTCGCGTGGCGGACGTCGTGCGTGGCGTTGTGCACGGCGCTGATGTGGGAGAAGCCCACGCCGCCCAGCACGAAGACGCCAAGCAGCGCCGCGAACGTGATCTGGATGGTGCGCGAGGCGATGGATTCGTGGGAAGCAGCCGCGCTGTGGCTGTTCTGGGTCGGCATGGTCGGCTCCTTTGACCCTCCACCCGAGGATCTGTGCGGGTTGCGTCGCCGGCCGGTCTCCTGGCTCGCGGGTCTCGGCCCGTCTCCGCCTTCCCGGCGCTGCCGCCAGTGGCTGTTGGAGAAGGGCTCGCCGCTTACAGTTGCGGGGGCAGCCGCGGATTCGGCGGATTTCTCCGCCCCACCGCGTTCCCGTCTTGCGTCCCGTGCGCATCACGGGAACCGACGACTCCGGCGACTATAGTCCAGCCGCCGGCTACCGCAACCGGCTCGACCGCCGGTCGCGTTGACAATTCGCATGGGCGCTCCTTTAGTGGCCCCCGACCGTCGGTTCCTTCCTTCCGGGGAAGGACGAAGAGGGAATGCGGTGCGGAGGCCCGAAGGCTCTCCAATTCCGCGGCTGCCCCCGCAACTGTAAGCGGCGAGCCTCAGCCGGAAGCCACTGGGGAATTCTCCGGGAAGGCGGCGACGAGGCGACGACCCGCGAGCCAGGAGACCTGCCGGCGGTCCGGTCGTGCGTGCCGGCGGGGTGCCCGGCAGTCAGGCAGAGCCGCGCCTCCCGCGGCTTCGCGCGGAAATCCTTCCGCGACCGGCGCATCCCGCGAACGTTGGATTTTCGTGGAGACGCCGCATGAACACCGCCGCCCCGACCCCTCTCGACCGGGTGCCATGCACCATCGTCACCGGCTTCCTCGGCTCCGGCAAGACGACGCTGATCCGCCACGTGCTGGAAACCGCGAAGGGCAAGCGGCTCGCGGTGATCGTCAACGAGTTCGGCGATGTCGGCATCGACGGTGAGATCCTTAGGGGATGCGGCATCGACACCTGCCCGGAGGAGAACATCGTCGAGCTGGCGAATGGCTGCATCTGCTGTACCGTGGCGGATGATTTCGTGCCCGCGCTCGACGCCATTCTCGCGCGCTCGCCCAGGGTCGACCACATTCTGATCGAGACCTCCGGCCTCGCGCTGCCCAAGCCGCTGGTGCAGGCCTTCCACTGGCCGGCGATCAGGAGCCGGGTGACGGTGGACGGCGTGGTCGCGGTGGTGGACGGCGCGGCGCTGGCGGACGGGCGCGTGGCGCATGACCATGACGCGCTCAGCCAGCAGCGCGCGGCGGATGCCTCGCTCGACCATGACGACCCGATCGAGGAAGTGTTCGACGACCAGATCGCCTGCGCCGACCTCGTGATCCTCACCAAGGCGGACCTGATCGACGCGGCCGGGCAGGCCAGGGCGCGGGCGGCGCTCGACGCCGAGTTGCCGAGGGGCGTGCGCGTGGTGAGCGTCACCGAAGGCCGGGTCGACCCGGTGGTGCTGATGGGGCTCGGCGTCGGCACCGAGGACGACATCGAGAACCGCAGGACCCATCACGACGATGAGGCCGAGCACGATCACGACGATTTCGACAGCTTCGTCGTCGAGGTCCCCGAGATCGCCGATCCGGCGGAATTCTCGGCCCGCATCGCCCGCGCGGCGGAGGAGGCGGAAGTGCTGCGGGTGAAGGGTTTCCTGCCCGTCGCCGGCAAGCCGATGCGCCTGCTGGTGCAGGCGGTCGGCCCGCGCGTGGCGCATCATTTCGACCGTGCATGGGGCGCGGAGCCGCGCGTCGGGCGGCTCGTCGCCATCGGCCTCAAGGGCCTTGACCGGGCGAAGGTGGAGGCCATCCTCGCCGGGGAACGGGAGGTCGCGTGATCGGGCGCCTCGCCCATGCGCGACGTCATGGCCGGACGTGTTCCGAAGTCGGCATTTGCCGACTTCGGTCTCTAGGGTGCAGAACTCGGGCTTGCCCGAGTTCTGGCCATCCACGTCTTTGGCCGATGAAGAAGTCGTGGATGCCCGGGCCAAGCCCGGGCATGACGGCCTTCTGAGCGAGGCCGGCCATGCACATCCTCACCACCACCTCGAGCAGCCTCGACGATCTCGTCGAGCCGGTTGATCTCGGCCAGACGCCGGGGGAGGTGGTGGTCGTGTCCTTCGCCGACAGCGACCTGATGGGCCTCGCTTCGGCGCTGGCGCGGGCGCAGGATGCCGGCCTGCCGAGCCTGCGCCTCGCCAATCTGCGCGATCTCCGGCATCCGATGTCGGTCGATCTGTGGATCGACAGCGTGGCCGTTCATGCGCGGATCGTCGTCGTGCGCCTGCTCGGGGGGCTCGACTGGTGGCGCTACGGCGTCGACCGGCTGAGCGCCGAGGCAAGGGCGCGCGGCTTCGCGCTGGCCGTGCTGCCGGGCGAGGATCGCGACGATCCACGGCTCGCGGAGGCCTCGACGCTGCCGCCGGTGGAGCTGGAGGCGCTGCTCGGCTATTTCCGCGCCGGCGGGCCGGCGAACATGCGCGCGCTGCTGGAGCGGCTGGCCCTGCATGCCGGCCGTACCTTCGCCCCGACGCCTCCCGTGCCGGTGCCGCTGGCGGGTTTCCACGCCTGGGAAGGCGAGGGGGAGGCTGCGGGGCGGGCGGTTCCGGTCATCTTCTATCGCTCCATGGAACTGGCTGGGGACACCGCGCCGGTGGACGCGCTGTGCACCGCTCTCGCCGCCAGGGGATTGACGCCGAAGCCGATTTTCGTGGCGAGCCTGAAGGAGCCGACCTCCATCGCCTTCCTGAAGGAGGCGCTGGCCGCTCTCGATCCCGCCGCCATCGTCACGCTGACCGCTTTCGCCGCCGCCGATCCGGGCGAGGAAACCGTTCTCGACGCCGCCGGGGTGCCGGTCCTGCAGGCGGTCGTCGCCACCACCCGGCGGGAGGCCTGGGTGGAGGGCGTGCGCGGGCTGACCAGCGCCGACCTCGCCATGCATGTGGTGCTGCCCGAACTCGATGGGCGCGTGCTCGCCGGGGCCGTCTCGTTCAAGGCGCCGGACATGGCGGCGGCCGGCGTGCCGGGATTTGCCGGGCTGGTGAATCGGGCGGAATGCAACCGTATCGAGCAGGTAGCAAAACGCGTAGCAGCGCTGGTGCAACTCGGTGCTACGGAGCGCTACTCCCGGCGCGTCGCCGTGCTGATGCCCGATTATGCCGGCGCCCCCGGCCGCACCGGCTGGGCGGTGGGGCTCGACGTGCCGGCGAGCGTGCTGGCGCTGATGGACGACCTCGCCGCCGCCGGCTACCGGGTCGAGGACCGGCCGGCGGACGCGCGGGAGTTGGTGGAACGGCTGGCGGCGGTCCCGAAGGATGACCGTCATGCCCGCCCTCGGGCCGGGCATCCACGACTTGATCGGGAGGAAGGCGTGGATGGCCGGGACAAGCCCGGCCATGACGTCGGGGATGCGGCGCTGCCGCTCGCCGACTATCGGGACTGGCTGGCAGCCCTCCCTCCCGCTGCCGTCTCCGCCGTCGAGGCCGCCTGGGGCGCGCCGGAGGACGATCCCGACCTCATCGACGGCGCCTTCCGTTTTCGGGCGCGGCGCTTCGGCAACGTCACCGTCGCCCTCGCGCCGGACCGTGGAAGCCGGGCCGAGCGGCGGGCGCAGTATCACGACCCGGCCCTGCCGCCGCGCCACGCGCTGCTCGCCTTCGGGCGGTGGCTGCAAGGCGGGGCCGACGTCCTCGTCCATATGGGCGCGCACGGCACGCTGGAATGGCTGCCGGGCAAGCATGTGGCGCTGACCGAAGCGTGTTTCCCGGAGCTGGTGCTGGGCGCGCTCCCCGTCGCCTATCCCTTCATCGTGTCGAATCCCGGCGAGGCGGCGCAGGCCAAGCGGCGCATCGCGGCGGTGACGCTCGGCCATCTGCCGCCGCCGACCGTCGAAGCCGGGCTGGCCTTTGAGGCGGCCGAGCTGGAACGCCTCGTTGACGAATATGCACAGGCCGATGGGCTGGACCGGCGCCGGCGCGAGCTTCTGGCACGGCTGATCGTCGAGGAGGCCGAGCGCACCGGCCTTGCCCGCGACGCCGGGCTGGCGACGGGCGCCGAGCCGGACGAGGCGCTGAAGCAGATCGACGCCTTCCTGTGCGACATCAAGGAGATGCGGCTCAAGGACGGCTTCCACGTCTATGGCCGGGGTGTCTGCGGCGAGGCTGAGCGCGACGGGCTGCTCGCCGTGCTGGACGGGCGGCGCGTCGCCGCCGGGCCGGCCGGCGCGCCGGGGCGCGGGCGCACCGACGTGATGCCGACGGGGCGCAATCTGTTCGCCAGCGACCCGCGCGCCCTGCCGACGCCGACCGCCATGGACCTCGGGCGGCTGGCGGCCGAGGAGGTGCTGCGGGCCTATGCGCAGGCGCATGGCGACTGGCCGCGCGCGCTGGTGCTGGATCTGTGGGGCAGCGCCACGCTGCGCACCGGCGGCGAGGAGATCGCGCAGGGGCTGGCGCTGATCGGGGCGCGCCCGACCTGGGACCCCGCCACCGGGCGCGTGACCGGCATCGAGGTGCTGCCGACCGCGGTGCTGGGACGGCCGCGCGTCGACGTGACATTCCGCATCTCCGGCCTGTTCCGCGACCTGTTTCCGGCGCAGATCGCGCTGCTCGACGCCGCGCTGAGGGCGGTGGCGCGGCGCGAGGAGACGGCGGACGAGAACCCGCTGAAGGCGGCGGGAGAAGAAGCCGCGCGCATCTTCGGCACCGCGCCGGGGGCTTATGGCGCGGGGCTGGAAGCCGGCGACATCGAGCGCGAGGCACTGGGCGCCGCCTATCTCGCAAGCGCCTCGCACGCCTATGGCGGCGCGGAGGGCGAGGCGCGTGACGCCGGCGCGGCCTTCACGGCGCGGGTGGCGGCGGCGGACCTGCTGGTGCACGGCGCCGACGATCCCGGCCGCGACCTGCTGGAGGGCGATGCCGACCTCGCCTTCATCGGCGGCTTCGCGGCGGCGGCGGAAGGGCTGGAGCGCGCGCCCGACCTCGTGGTGCTGGACACTTCCGACCCCGCGCGGCCGTCGGCGCGCCCGCTCGACCAGGCGATCGCCCGCATCGTGCGCGGACGGGTGAACCCGCGCCATGTCGGCGGGCTGCTGCGGCACGGGCCGCGCGGCGCGGCGGAGATCGCCGAGACGGTCGACCGGCTGATCGGCTTCGCTGAGGCGACGCGGGCGGTGCCGGGCCATCTGATCGACGCGCTGCACGCCGCCTATGTCGGCGATGCGGCGGTGCGCGACTTCCTCCTGCGGACCTCGCCCGAGGCGGCGCGCTTCGTCGCGGCGCGCTTCGAGGGGGCGCGGGAGAAGGGGCTCTGGCACCCGCGCCGCAACGACGTGGCGGCCGACCTCGCCCTGCTTTCCGGGGAGGCGGCGGAATGAGCGACGTCGCCCGCCTGCGGCGCGGGGCCTGCCCGAGCCTGCCGCGCCCGATGCGCACCGGCGACGGGCTGCTGGCGCGGCTGCAGCCGCGGGCGCCGCTGACCCTCGACCAGCTCGGCGGGCTGGCGCGGCTCGCCCGCGAGCTCGGCAACGGCATTCTCGAGGTGACGGCGCGCGGCAAGCTGCAATTGCGCGGCCTGAGCGAGGCGAGCGCCGGGCCGCTGGCGGAGGGCGTCGGCACGCTGGGCATCGCGATGCCCGAAGGTTTCCCTGTGGAGGTGAACGCGCTGGCGGGCCGCGACCCGGTGGAGGTCTTCGATCCGCGTCCACTGGCGCAGGCCATCGCGCAGGCCGCCGCCGGGCTGGTGCCGCACCTCGCGCCGAAGGTCTCCGTGGTCGTCGACGGCGGCGGGACGCTGCGGCTCGGCGAGCTGAAGGCGGATATCGGCGTGAGCGCGGGGGAGGCCGGGACACGGCTCATCGCGCTCGCCGGCCGGCCGGTCGGGCTGGCGGCCCCGGAGCAGGCCGTCGCCGTCGTGGTGGCGCTGCTGGAACGGCTGGCGGCGCGGGGGAGCGCCGCCCGCATGCACGAACTGCTGGCGCAGGAGGGGGCCGAAGCGCTGACCGCCTCCCTTGATCTCGCGCCGGCGGGGGCGATCTCCCGGCCCGCGCCGTCCGAGCCGGTCGGCCTTCATGCGCTGAAGGACGGCACGCTCGCGCTCGGCGTAGGGCTTGCCTTCGGGCAGGTCGCGGCGGCGGCGCTGGAAGATTTTGCGAGAGCCGCCGGCGCGGTCGGCGTGCGCCGCGTGGAGCCGGCGGCGGGGAGGGCGCTGCTGGCGACCGGCCTGACGCGCGCGGCGGCGGAGCGGCTGCGCGCGCAGGCGGGCGCGCTGGGCTTCATCACCGATCCCGCCGATCCGTGCCGCCGCGTCTTCGCCTGCGCCGGGCAGCCGGCCTGCGCTTCGGCGCGGCTTGAGACGCATGCGCTCGCCTCCACCCTGGCGCCGCTGATGAGAGGCGGGGAACTGCATGTTTCGGGCTGCGTGAAGGGCTGCGCGCACCCCGCGCCGGCGGCGCTGACCATCGTGGGACTGGACGAAGGTGCCGGTCTCGTGGTCGAAGGCACGCCGCGCGACGTTCCCGCGCGCATCGTGCCGGTGGCGGGAGTGCCCGGAGCCGTGCGTGAGTTTCTGAAGAAGGACCCGATCTGAGTGTCCATCCCGTTCGATTACGTGCGCGACGGCAACGCGATCTATGAGCGCTCCTTCGCCATCATCCGCGAGGAGGCCGAGCTTGGCCGCTTCTCGGCGGAGGAGGCGGATGTGGCGGTGCGCATGATCCACGCCTGCGGGCTGGTGGAAGCGGCCTATGCCATCGACTTCTCGCCCGATCTGGTACGGGCCGCGCGTGCGGCGCTGAAGGCCGGCACGCCGATCCTGTGCGATGCGGAGATGGTGGCGCACGGCGTCACCCGCGCCCGGCTGCCGGCGGGCAACGAGGTGATCTGCACGCTGCGCGAGCCGGCCGTGCCGGGGCTGGCGGAGCGGCTCGGCACCACGCGCTCGGCCGCCGCGCTGGAACTGTGGCGCGACCGCATGGAGGGCGCCGTCGTCGCCATCGGCAACGCGCCGACGGCGCTGTTCCGGCTGCTCGAAATGCTCGATGCCGGCGCGCCGAAGCCGGCGGCGATCCTCGGCATTCCCGTCGGCTTCGTCGGCGCGGCCGAATCCAAGGACGCGCTCGCGGCGGGCGACCATGGGGTGCCCTGGCTGGTGGTGCGCGGGCGGCTGGGCGGCAGCGCCATGACGGCGGCGGCGGTGAACGCGCTGGCGAGGCCCGGCATATGAACGCGATCTCGACGGGCTCCGAACGGAGCGGGACGGGCGCCGGCCGCCTGATCGGCGTGGGCGTCGGGCCGGGCGATCCCGAACTGATGACGCTGAAGGCGGTGCGCGCGCTCGGCGAGGCCGATGTCGTGGCGTATTTCGCCAAGCAGGGCAATGCCAGCCACGCGCGGGCCATCGCCTGCGGGCATTTCCGCGCCGGGGCGCAGGAGCTGCCGCTCGGCTATCCCGTGACCACCGAGCTGCCGAAGGACGAGGCGCCCTACCGCGCCGCCATCACCGATTTCTATGAAGACGCGGCGAGGTCGGTCGCGGCGCATCTCGACGCCGGGCGGACGGTGGCGGTGCTCTCGGAGGGCGATCCGCTGTTCTACGGTTCCTACATGCACCTGCATGTGCGCCTGTCCCAGCGCTACCCGACCGAGGTGATCGCCGGCGTCACCGGCATGTCCGGCTGCTGGTCGCAGGCCGGGACACCGATCGCGCAGGGCGACGACGTGCTGAGCGTGCTGCCGGGCACGCTGCCGGAAGCCGAGCTGACGCGGCGGCTCGCCGAGGCGGACGCGGCGGTGATCATGAAGGTGGGACGCAACCTGCCGAAGATACGGCGCGCGCTCGACGCCGCCGGCCGGCTGGAACGGGCGCTCTATGTCGAGCGCGGCACGATGAACGGCAGCCATTGCGAAAGGCTGGCGGGGAGGGCGGACGTGCCGGCGCCCTATTTCGCCATCGTGCTGGTGCCGGGTTGGGGGACGCGCGGATGAGTGCGGGCAAGCTCTACGTCGTCGGCCTCGGGCCGGGAGAGGCGCGCTTCCTGACGCCGGAGGCCAGCGCGGCGCTCGGCGAGGCCGAGGCGCTCTACGGCTACGCGCCCTATCTCGACCGCGTCCCGGCGCGCGACGGGCAGGCGCGCCATGCCTCCGACAACCGCGAGGAGCTGGCGCGGGCGGGCGCGGCGCTCGCCCATGCGGCGGGCGGGGCGACGGTGGCGATGGTCTCGGGCGGCGACCCCGGCGTGTTCGCCATGGCGGCGGCGGTGATCGAGGCGATCGAGACCGGGCCGGCGGAATGGCGGGCGCTGGAACTCGCGGTGGTGCCGGGCATCACCGCCATGCTGGCGGTGGCGGCGAAGTGCGGCGCGCCGCTGGGGCACGATTTCTGCGCCATCTCGCTCTCCGACAACCTCAAGCCCTGGGACGTGATCGAGAAGCGGCTGCGCCTCGCCGCGCAGGCGGGCTTCGCCATGGCCTTCTACAACCCGGTGTCCAAGGCGCGCCCGCACCAGCTCGACACCGCCTTCGACATCCTGCGCGAGGAGCTGGCCGGCAGCGTGCCGGTGATCTTCGGGCGGGCGGTGGGGCGGCCGGACGAGCGCATGCGCGTGGTGCCGCTGACCCATGCGCGCGGCCACATGGCCGACATGGCGACCTGCATCCTGGTCGGCTCGGCGGAGACGCGGATCGTCGAGCGGCCGGGCCGGCCCTCGCTGGTCTATACGCCGCGCCGGTCGGGAGATGCCTGATGGGGTCGGCCCTTGCGAGCTGCCCGCTCAGGGGTTCGTCATGGCCGGGCTTGGCCCGAAGTCGGCAAATGCCGGCTTCGGTCGCCAGAGTGCGGAACTCGGGCAAGCCCGAGTTCCGGCCATTCACGCCTTCCTTTTCCCCGAACACCCGGCCAAAGTCGTGGGTCCCCGGGTCAAGCCCGGGGATGACGGTCAGATGTCGGCAGGGGCGGAATGGAGAAGGCTCAAGCCGGGGATTTCGGCAGGCCGAGCCCCTGCAGCCACGCTACCGCCGCCTCCACGCTTTCCACCGTCTCGACCTCGGGGCGGGCGGGACGCGCCACCATGATGACCTCGATGCCGAGCGCGCGGGCGGCTTCCAGCTTGCCGTAGGTCGCCGCGCCGCCGCTGTTCTTCGACAGCACCGCGTCGATGCGGTGCTCCTCAAGCAGCGCCCGCTCGTCCGCCTCCGCGAAGGGGCCGCGCGCCTCGATGTAGCGGGCGTGCGGCACGGCGAGGGGTGGGGCGACGGGATCGATGCTGCGCACGAGGTAATGGTGCTGCGGGGCGGCCTCGAGCGCGCGGACCTCGTTGCGGCCGAGCGCGACCAGCACCTGGCGCGGCGCGGCGCCGAGCCTCGCCACCGCCTCCGGGATGTCGGCGGCCTCGGTCCAGACATCGCCCGGCCGGCGGGTCCAGGCGGGGCGGGCCAGGGCGAGCAGCGGCACGCCGGCGATGCGCGCGGCCTCGGCCGCGTTGCGCGAGATGACGGCGGCGAAGGGATGGGTGGCGTCGATCAGCGCGTCGATGCGCTCCGCCTTGAGATGCGCCGCCAGCCCCTCCGTGCCGCCGAAGCCGCCCGAGCGGGTGGGGGCGGGCAGGTCGAGCGGGTTGCGCGTGCGCCCGGCAAGCGACAGGCTGACCTCGTAATCGCCGCGCGCGGCAAGCGCCTGCGCCAGCGCGCGCGCCTCGGCCGTGCCGCCGAGGATGAGCAGGCGTGGGCGCGTATCGCGGTTCGGGTCGGGCAGGGTCATGCAGGGCACTGAGTCCATAGCCATCGGGCGGCGCGACGATGCGCCGGAGGCGCGCTGGTTGTCCATCGTCGGGATCGGCGAGGAGGGCCTCGATGGCCTCTCGCCCGCCGCCCGCGCCGCCATCGAGGCGGCGGAGGTGGTGTTCGGCGGGGCGCGGCATCTGGCGCTGGCGGGTGCGTCGGTGACGGGAACGGCAGTGGCGTGGCCGAGCCCGTTCGAGCGGGGGATCGAGCAGGTGCTCGCCATGCGCGGACGGAAGGTCTGCGTCCTCGCCTCGGGCGACCCGTTCCTCCACGGCGTCGGCGCGACGCTGGCGCGCCACCTGCCGGCCGGGGAGATGCGGGTCATTCCCGCGCCGTCTTCCTACAGCCTCGCCGGTGCCCGCCTCGGCTGGCCGCTGGCGGAGACGACGTGCCTGACCGTGCATGGCCGCTCGCTCGATCTCGTCCGCGCGCATCTGCATCCCGGCCGGCGGCTGCTGGTGCTGACCTCCGACGGGGCGGGACCGGGCGAGATCGCCAGGCTGATGACCGGGAGCGGCTTCGGCGGCTCCACGCTGCACGTGCTGGAAGCGCTGGGCGGGCCGCGCGAGCGGGTGCGCTCGGCGACGGCGGCGGCGTTCGACCTCGCCGATGTCGACCCGCTCAACCTTCTGGGCATCGAGGTCGCGGCGGGGGAGGGCGCACGGATCATCGCCCGTGCGCCCGGCCTGCCGGACGACCTGTTCGAGCATGACGGGCAGCTCACCAAGCGCGAGATCCGGGCGCTGACGCTTTCCGCCCTGGCGCCGCGCCGGGGCGAGCTTCTGTGGGACATCGGCGCCGGGGCGGGGTCCGTCAGCATCGAATGGATGCTGGCCGACCCCTCGCTCGAAGCGGTCGGCATCGAGGAGCGGCCGGAGCGGGCGGCGCGGGCGCGGCGCAACGCGCAGGCGCTCGGCGTGCCGGGGCTCGCGATCGTCGAGGGCCGGGCGCCGGATGCGCTGGCCGACCTGCCGGCGCCCGACGTGGTGTTCATCGGCGGCGGGGCGGGCGAACCGGGCGTGATGGACGCCGCCATCGCGGCGCTGAAGCCGGGCGGGCGGCTGGTCGTCAACGCGGTGACGCTGGAGACCGAGGCGCTGCTGATCGCCCGCCACGCGGCGCAGGGCGGCGAGCTGGTGCGCCTTTCCGTCGCCCGCGCGGCGCCGGTGGGGGGGCTCACCGGCTGGCGGCCGGCGATGCCGGTGACGCAATGGAGCTGGGCGAAGCCGGGAGGCGCGTCGTGATCGTGGCCGGCGTCGGCAGCCGTCGCGGGGTGACGGCGGAGGAGGTCTGCGCGGCGGTGCGCGGGGCGCTGGCGCGCCACGACGTGAAGCTGTGCGACATCTCGGTGATGGCGACGCCGGCGATCAAGGGCGGCGAGGCCGGCATCATCAAGGCGGCGCTCGATCTCGGGCTGCTGTTGGTGATGGTGCCGCAGGCGCAGCTGGAATCCGCCGGGGAACGGGCGGTGACGCATTCCGAGCGCGTGGTGGCGCTGATGGGCGTGCCCTCGGTGGCGGAAGCCTCGGCGCTGGCGGTGGCCGGCCGGCGCTCGACGCTGATCGGGCCGCGCTTCGTGCTGGGGCCGGTGACCTGCGCGCTGGCGCGCGAGGCTGAAAAAGGGGTGGAGACGCCGTGACCGTGCATTTCATCGGCGCCGGGCCCGGCGCAGCGGACCTGATGACGCTGCGCGGGCGCGACCTCATCGCCCGCTGCCCCGTCTGCCTCTATGCCGGCTCCATCGTGCCGCCCGAGGTGCTGGGCTGGTGCCCGGAGGGCGCGCGCATCGTCGACACGGCGCCGCTGTCGCTCGACGAGATCGAGGCGGAATTCCTTGCCGCCGCCGCCGCCGGGCTCGACGTGGCGCGGCTGCAGTCCGGCGACCTGTCGATCTATTCGGCGGTGGCCGAGCAGACGCGGCGGCTGGAGCGGGCCGGGATCGCCTACACGCTCACCCCCGGCGTGCCGGCCTTCGCGGCGGCGAGCGCGGTGCTGGGACGCGAGCTGACCGTGCCGGGGCTGGCGCAGAGCGTGGTCATCACGCGGGTTTCCGGGCGGGCCTCGGCCATGCCGGAGGGCGAGACGCTGGCCGCCTTCGGCGCGACGGGCGCGACGCTCGCCATCCATCTCGCCATCCATGCGCTGGAGACGGTGGTGCGCGAGCTGACGCCGCTCTACGGCGCCGACTGCCCGGTCGCCGTGGTGGTGGAGGCGACGCGGCCAGCCGAGCGGGTCATCGCCGGCACGCTCGGCGACATCCTTGCCAAGGTCGCGGCCGAGCCGGTGGAGCGCACGGCGCTGATCATGGTCGGGCGGGCGCTGGCGGCGGAGGATTTCCGCGAGAGCGCGCTCTACGACGCCGCCTATCAGCGCCGCTTCCGGGGGCGGGGATGAGGAGGCGCGAGATTAGCACCCGTCGAGGCGCGGGCCATGCCCGGGCACCTCGGGACGACGTGCCCCCGGGAAAGCAACGTCATCCCAAGAGCCTGACGGACACGTCCCCGAACGCCGTCATCCCCGGGCGTGTCCCGGGGGTCCACGACTTTGCCACCGCTTCTACCCGGCCGATAGGCGTGGATGGCCGGGACAAGCCCGGCCATGACGGCGCCTTTGTCATCGCCGCTGAGACCTTGCCGCCGGCCTCGAAGGATGTAGCCGCTGGAGCCATTTCATGACCGCGCGCGGCTTCATCATCGCGGCGCCGCGCTCGGGGTCGGGCAAGACGACGGTGACGCTCGGGCTCGCCTCGGCCTTCGCGGCGCGGGGCGTCGGCGTGCGCGCGGTGAAGTCCGGGCCGGATTATATCGACCCCGCCTTCCATGCCGCCGCCACGGGCCGGCCGGGGCTGAACCTCGACAGCTTCGCCATGCCGCCCGCGCTGATCGACGCGCTGGCCGCGGAGGCGGCGGAAGGCGCCGATCTCGTCATCGTCGAGGCATCGATGGGGCTGTTCGACGGCATCGTCGGCGAGCCGGGGCGGACGGGGGCGGCGGCGGACCTCGCGGCGCGGCTCGGCCTGCCGGTGGTGCTGGTGCTCGACATTTCCGGCCAGTCGCAATCGGCCGCCGCCGTGGTGCGGGGCTTCGCGACGCACGATCCCGACGTGCGGATCGCCGGGGTGATCCTCAACAAGGTGGCGAGCGAGCGCCACCGTGCGCAGGCGGGCGAGGCGATCGCCGCGCTGGGTATCCAGATATTGGGCAGTCTGCCGCGTGAGGGGGCGGTGAGCCTGCCGGAGCGGCATCTCGGCCTCGTGCAGGCCGCCGAGCATCCCGAGCTTGCCGGGCAGCTCGCCGCGCTGGCGGAGCGGGCGGAGCGGCATATCGACCTCGATGCGCTGGCGGGGATCGCCGTGCCGATGATGCCCGCCGGAGGGCCGGCGCCGCTGGCGCTGCCGCCGCCCGGCCAGCGCATCGCGCTCGCCAGCGACGTCGCCTTCTCCTTCGCCTATGAGCATCTGGTCGCCGGCTGGCGGCGGGCGGGGGCGGAAATCCTGCCGTTCTCGCCGCTCGCCGACGAGGCGCCGGCGGCGGACGCCGACGCCTGCTGGCTGCCGGGCGGCTATCCCGAGCTGCATGCCGGCACGCTGGCGAGCGCCGCGCATTTCCTCGACGGCGTGCGGGACTTCGCGCGGACGCGGCCGGTGCATGGGGAGTGCGGCGGCTTCATGGTGCTGGGCGAGGCGATCGAGGATGCCGAGGGCGTGCCGCACCGCATGCTCGGCCTGCTCGGCCACGCCACCAGCTTCGCCCGGCGAAAGCTCAATCTCGGCTACCGGCGGGCGGCGACGCTGGCGGCCTCGCCGATCGGCCCGGCGGGCACGCGGCTGCGCGGCCACGAGTTCCATTATGCCAGCGTCACACGTCAGGGCGACGATGCGCCGCTTGTCGAATTGAGCGACGGACAGGGTAAGGGAATAGGACCGGCCGGGAGCCGCCGCGGGCGGGTCTCGGGAACCTTCTTCCACGTCATCGCCGTTGAACAAGCCGAACTGGAGTGAACCATGAACGCCTATCGCCGCTTCCTCGTCCTGCTGGCTGGCCTGATGGGAGCAGCGGGGGTGGCCGCGGCGGCGGCCGGGGCGCATGTGAACCCCGACCCGAACCTCGCCACCGCCGCCAGCTTCCTGATGCTCGGCGCGGCGGCGGTTATCGGCGCCTGCGCGCTGGCCGCGGCGCGGGGGCAGGGCTGGTCCTTCGCGACGGCGGGCGGGGGAATCATCGCCCTGGGCACGCTGCTTTTCAGCGGCACGCTAGCCGGGCGGGTGCTCTGGGACGTGGTTCTTTTTCCTATGGCCGCGCCGATCGGCGGGACTATGCTGATCGTCGGATGGCTGGTCCTGGGACTGGCGGCGTTCGAGCGGGGGAGCCGCGCCGGCTGAAGTTGGCCAGAAGGTTGCATCAAACGAGAACGGTATTCGCGAGAACGGCACCCGCCACCCGGCCGGGCCGGGGGCGGCAGCCGCAACGGGAGCACTAGCTGCACATGTCAGTCGAGGTCGAAGAGAAGATGCTGGACAAGCCGGAGACCGTCGCGCGCCCGGCAGCGGGCGGGAGCGGGGACGACGTCGCCCAGTTCCGCGCGGCGGTGATCTCCAAGCTCACCTATGCGGTGGGCAAGAACCCGGCGGCGGCGAGCGATCGCGACTGGTTCCTCGCCACCGCCTTCGCCACCCGCGACCGGATCGTCGACCGCTGGATCACCTCGACCCGCCAGACCTATTCGGAAGGCCGCAAGCGGGTCTACTACCTCTCGCTGGAGTTCCTCATCGGGCGGCTGCTGTTCGACGCGCTGACCAATCTGGAGATGCTGGAGACGGCGCGCTCGGCGCTGGGCGACCTCGGCGTCGACCTCGACCGGCTGCGGCAGGTGGAGCCGGACGCGGCGCTGGGCAATGGCGGCCTCGGGCGCCTCGCCGCCTGCTTCATGGACAGCATGGCGACGCTCTCCATCGCCGCCTATGGCTACGGCATCCGCTACGACCACGGCCTGTTCCGCCAGAGGATCAAGAACGGCTGGCAGCAGGAATATCCCGAGGATTGGCTGTCCTTCGGCAATCCGTGGGAATTCGAGCGCCCCGAGGTCTATTACGATATCGGCTTCGGCGGCTCGGTGGAGGCGCTCCCGATGGGGGGCGACCGCAAGAAGCAGGTCTGGCATCCCGCCGAGACGGTGGAGGCGGTGGCCTATGACACGCCCATCGTCGGCTGGCGCGGCCACCATGTGAACACGCTGCGCCTGTGGTCGGCCCGCGCCGCCGATCCGCTGCGGCTCGACGCCTTCAACCAGGGCGACCATGTCGGCGCGCTGGCCGACCAGGTGAAGGCCGAGGCGATCTCCAAGGTGCTCTACCCGAGCGACGCGACGCCGGCCGGGCAGGAGCTGCGCCTGCGGCAGGAATACTTCTTCACCGCCGCCTCGCTGCGCGACCTGATCCGCCGCCATATCGACAGCTTCGGCGACGTGCGCTCGCTGCCCGACAAGGTGTCGATCCAGCTCAACGACACGCATCCTTCCATCGCCGTCGCCGAGCTGATGCGCACCCTGCTCGACGAGCACGACATCGAGTGGGATGAGGCGTTCGACATCACCGTGCGCACCATCTCCTACACCAACCACACGCTCCTGCCCGAGGCGCTGGAGACCTGGCCGGTGCCGCTGATGGAGCGCGTGCTGCCGCGCCACATGCAGATCATCTACCTGCTCAACGCCAAGCATCTGGAGAAGGTGCGCGCCGAGTTCCCCGGCGACGACGCGCTGGCCAGCTCCGTGTCGCTGATCCAGGAGGATCACGGCCGGCGCGTGCGCATGGGCAATCTCGCCTTCCTCGGCTCGCACTCGATCAACGGCGTCGCGGCGCTGCACAGCGAGCTGATGAAGACCACGGTCTTCAAGGATTTCTACCGGCTGTTCCCCGACCGGATGAACAACAAGACCAACGGCATCACCTTCCGCCGCTGGCTCTACCAGGCCAATCCCGGCCTCACCAGCCTGCTGGTCGACGTGTGCGGGCCGGAGGTGCTGGACGACGCCTCGCAGCTCAAGAAGCTGGAAGCCTTCGCGGGCGATTCCTCGCTGCACGACCGGCTGGCCGCCGTGCGCCGGCAGAACAAGGTGGCGCTGGCGCGGATCATCCGTGACCGGCTCGACATCAAGGTCAATCCGGGCGCGCTGTTCGACGTCCAGATCAAGCGCATCCACGAATATAAGCGCCAGCTCCTGAACGTGCTGGAGACGATCGCGCTCTACGACTCCATGCGCGCCAACCCGACCCGGAACTGGGCGCCGCGGGTGAAGATCTTCTCCGGCAAGGCGGCGGCGAGCTACCAGATGGCCAAGCTCATCATCAAGCTCGCCAACGACGTGGCCCGCGTGGTCAACGACGACCCGACCGTGCGCGACCTGCTGAAGGTGGTGTTCCTGCCGAACTACAATGTCAGCCTCGCCGAGAGCATCATCCCGGCGGCGGACCTGTCCGAGCAGATCTCCACCGCCGGCATGGAAGCCTCCGGCACCGGCAACATGAAGATGGCGCTCAACGGCGCGCTGACCATCGGCACGCTCGACGGCGCCAATGTCGAGATCAAGGAGCATGTCGGCGACGACAACATCTTCATCTTCGGCCTGACCGCCGAGGAAGTGGAGGAGCGCCGCCGCAACGGCATCGACGAGGCGGGTGCGATCCGCGACTCCCACCACCTCGGCGAGGTGCTGGACGCGGTGGGCTCGGGCGTGTTCTCGCCCGACGAGCCCGACCGCTTCCGGCCGCTGGTCGATGCGCTGCGCCACCACGACTACTTCCTCGTGACGGCGGATTTCGACGCCTATTGGGACGCCCAGCGCGAGGTCGACGCGCGCTGGAACGACCGGGCGGCGTGGTGGACCTCGAGCGCGATCAACACCGCCAATATGGGCTGGTTCTCCTCCGACCGGACGATCACCGAATACGCCACCGAGATCTGGAACGTGCCGGTGCGGCCCGTCCGCTGACGCCGGCGAGCCGGGCGGCGCCTCGCCCGGCTCCGCCTCCGCCGTGCCTTCCGGAATCGTCCTGACGCGTGGATGTTGTTTTGGCAGTAGAGGAACCTTTCCTGCGTCGTTATCGTGGACCCGATGGTCCGACACAGGAAGGATTGGTCGTGATGTTCGCGTGGCAGGCGCCCGACCGGGAGGTCGACGCACTCGTTGGGGGCCGCCACAACGATCCTTTCGCCCTGCTCGGGCCGCATGAGAGCCCGGACGGCCTCGTCATCCGCGCCTTCGTTCCCCATGCCGGCACGCTGGAGGCCATCGAGGCCGACGGCTCGGTCATCGCCGAGCTGGGCCGCCGGCACGATGCCGGCTTCTTCGAGGGGCTGGTGCCCGGCCGTCCCGCCTGGGCGCGCTATTGCCTGCGCGCCCGCAACGACGGCGGCGAATGGGTGCTGCACGATCCCTATTCCTTCGGCCCGGCGCTGGGGCCGATGGACGACTATCTCCTCGTCGAGGGCACGCACCGCCAGCTCTACGAGCGGCTCGGCGCGCATCCTTGCGAGCATGAGGGCGTGGCCGGCGTGCGCTTCGCGGTGTGGGCGCCGAACGCCTCGCGCGTCTCCGTGGTGGGCGACTTCAACCAGTGGGACGGCCGCCGGCACCAGATGCGCAAGCGCGTCGACAGCGGGCTGTGGGAGATCTTCGCGCCGGAGGTGGGCGAGGGGACGATCTACAAATACGAGATCGTCGCCGCCGACGGGCGCCTGCTGCCGCTGAAGGCCGACCCCTTCGGCTTCGCCGGCGAGATGCGCCCGGCGACCGGCTCGGTGGTGGCGCGCACCGACAATTTCGTCTGGCACGACGAGGCGCACGTCGCCGCGCGCGACAGCGGGGAGGCGCGTCGGCGGCCGATGGCGACCTACGAGGTGCATCTCGGCTCCTGGCGGCGGGGCGAATGGAACCGCTTCCTGACCTATGACGAGCTGGCCGACCAGCTCATTCCCTATGCCGCCTGGATGGGCTTCACCCATATCGAGCTGCTGCCGGTCTCCGAGCACCCGCTCGACCAGAGCTGGGGCTACCAGCCGATCGGCCTGTTCGCGCCGACCAGCCGCTTCGGCGACCCGGCCGGCTTCGCGCGCTTCGTCGACCGGGCGCATCAGGCGGGGCTGTCGGTGATCCTCGACTGGGTGCCGGCGCATTTCCCGACCGACATCCACGGCCTCGCGCATTTCGACGGCACCGCGCTCTACGAGCATCCGGACCCGCGGCGCGGATTTCATCCCGACTGGAATACGGCGATCTACGACTTCGGCCGGCGCGAAGTCGCCAATATGCTGATCGCCAACGCGCTGTACTGGCTCGACCGTTTCCACATCGACGGGCTGCGCGTGGATGCGGTGGCCTCGATGCTCTACCTGAACTACTCGCGCAAGGAAGGCGAATGGGCGCCGAACCCGGACGGCTCCAACGACAACAAGGATGCCGTCGCCTTCCTGCGCCGCGCCAACGAGACCATCTATGCCGCGCATCCCGGCACGGTGGTGATCGCCGAGGAATCCACCTCCTGGGCCGGCGTCTCGCATCCCGCCTATGCCGGCGGGCTCGGCTTCGGCTTCAAGTGGAACATGGGCTGGATGCACGACACGCTCGACTACATGTCGACGGAATCGGTCTACCGCCCCTGGCACCACGACAAGATCACCTTCGGCATCACCTACGCCTTCTCGGAGAATTTCGTGCTGCCGCTCTCCCATGATGAGGTGGTGCACGGGAAGGGCACGGTCTTCAGCCGCCTGCCGGGCGACGACTGGCAGCGCTTCGCCACCCAGCGTGCCTATTACGCGATGATGTGGGCCTATCCCGGCAAGAAGCTGCTGTTCATGGGCCAGGAATTCGCCCAGCGCCGGGAGTGGAGCGAGGAGCGCTCGCTCGACTGGCACCTCCTCGACATGGGCCCGCACCATCGCGGCATGCAGCTTCTGGTGCGCGACCTGAACCATCTGTATCGCGACGAGCTTTCCCTGCACGCGCGGGACTGCGAGTCCGAAGGCTTTCGCTGGATCGTCGTCGACGACAAGAACCAGTCGGTGTTCGCCTGGCTCCGCCTCGGCCCGGACGGGGAGCCGCCGGTGGCGATGGTCTCCAACCTGACCCCGGTGCCGCGCGAGCACTACCGGCTCGGCCTGCCCCATGCGGGCGTGTGGCGGGAGATCATGAACACGGACGCGGAGAACTACGGCGGCTCCGGCATGGGCAATCTCGGCGCGGTGACGGCCGGCGAGGAGCCGGCGCACGGGCAGCCGGCGAGCGCCCATATTGTGTTACCGCCGCTCGCCACGCTTTACTTCAGGTGGGAACCGGACGCGCCGACGCCGCAGGGCGGGGCGACGTCGCGGCAATAGGGACCTCAGGGAGACAACGCCAAATGGCAAGGCCGACGATCCAGAATGCTCCATTGGCCCGCTCGGCCATGGCCTATGTCCTCGCCGGTGGCCGCGGCAGTCGCCTGATGGAGCTGACGGACCGCCGTGCCAAGCCTGCCGTCTATTTCGGCGGCAAGTCGCGCATCATCGACTTCGCGCTCTCCAACGCCATCAATTCCGGCATCCGCCGCATCGGCGTCGCCACGCAGTACCAGGCCCACAGCCTGATCCGCCACCTGCAGCGCGGCTGGAACTTCCTTCGCCACGAGCGCAACGAGAGCTTCGACGTCCTGCCCGCCAGCCAGCGCGTCTCCGAGACCATGTGGTACCTCGGCACGGCGGACGCGGTGTACCAGAACCTCGACATCATCGAGGCCTACGACACCCGCCACATCATCATCCTGGCCGGCGACCACATCTACAAGCAGGACTACGAGATCATGCTCCAGCAGCACGTCGACCAGGGGGCCGACGTGACGGTGGGCTGCCTGGAGGTGCCGCGCGCGGAGGCGAGTGCCTTCGGCGTCATGCATGTCGACGCGCAGGACAACATCATCTCCTTCCTGGAGAAGCCGAAGGACCCGCCGCCGATGCCCGGCAAGCCGGACAAGGCGCTGGCCTCGATGGGCATTTATGTGTTCGAGACCAAGTTCCTGATCGACCAGCTGCGCCGCGACGCCGCCGACCCGCTCTCGACGCATGATTTCGGCAAGGACATCATTCCCTACCTCGTCAAGCACGGGAAGGCGGTGGCGCACCACTTCTCGCGCTCCTGCGTGCGCTCCGACCAGGAGACGGCGCCCTACTGGCGCGACGTGGGGACGGTCGACGCCTATTGGGAGGCGAATATCGACCTCACCGGCGTGGTGCCCGAACTCGATCTCTATGACCGCGACTGGCCGATCTGGACCTATGCCGAGATCACCCCGCCGGCGAAGTTCGTGCACGACGACGAGGGCCGGCGCGGGCAGGCGATCTCCTCGCTGGTGTCGGGCGGCTGCATCATCTCCGGCTCCTCGCTGCGCCGGGCGCTGCTGTTCACGGGGGTGCGGATCAACTCCTACGGTTCGATCGAGAACGGCGTCATCCTGCCCTATGTCGAGATCGGCCGCTCGGCGCGGCTGAAGAACGTGGTGATCGATTCCCATGTGCGCATTCCCGAGGGGCTCGTCGTCGGTGAGGACCCGGAACTCGATGCCCGGCGTTTCCGCCGGACGGAGAAGGGTATCTGCCTCATCACCCAGGCGATGATCGACCGGCTGCCAGCCTAGCGTTCGCCGCCTTCCGCATCTCCGGGACGGATCATCCGGGCGACAAGAAAGCGGCTTAGGTTCAGGATGTTGGGCAGTTTGCGCGAGTCGCCCGCCTGGCGCGGAACGTGCAGGTGCTTGTTGTCTGGGCTCGGGATCGGGGCGTGTCTTCCTTGAAGGTTCTTTCGGTCGTTTCGGAGATTTTCCCGTTGGTGAAGACCGGCGGGCTGGCGGATGTCGCCGGGGCGCTGCCGGCGGCGCTGGCGCCGCACGGCGTCGAGATGCGCACGCTGATCCCCGGCTATCCCGCGGTGAAGGCGGCGCTCGGCAAGGGCGAGAGCGTGCACCGCTTCGACCACCTGTTCGGTGGGCCGGCGCAGCTCATCGCCGGCCGGGCGGGCGGGCTCGACCTCTTCGTCATCGACGCGCCGCATCTCTATGACCGCCCCGGCGGGCCCTATGTCGGGCCGAACGGGATCGACTGGCCCGACAACGCCCAGCGCTTCGCCGCGCTCGGCGTCGTGGCCTCCGGGCTCGGCCTCGGGCTGGTGCCGGGATTCGTGCCGGACGTGGTGCACGCCCATGACTGGCAGGCGGGTCTCGCGCCGGCCTATCTCCACTATTCCGGCACGCGGCGGCCGGGAACGGTGATGACGATCCACAACATCGCCTTCCAGGGCCAGTTTCCCGCCCATGTGGCGACGATGCTGGGCCTGCCGGCCAATGCCTTCGCGATCGACGGCATCGAATATTACGGCATGGTCGGCTACCTGAAGGCGGGCCTCCAGCTCGCCGACCGCATCACCACCGTCTCGCCCGGCTATGCCGGGGAAATCCTGCTGCCGGAGGGCGGCATGGGGCTCGACGGCCTGCTGCAGGCGCGCAGCCACGTGGTCTCCGGCATTCTCAACGGGCTCGACGACGAGACCTGGAACCCGGCCGCCGACGCGCTGATCGCCGCCCCCTTCGACGTGAAGACGCTGAAGGCGCGGGCCGCCAACAAGGTGGCGCTGAAGGTCGATTTCGGCCTCGACCCGGACCCCGGCGCGCTGCTGTTCGGCGTGGTGAGCCGGCTGTCCTGGCAGAAGGGGCTGGACCTGCTGGCCGACAGCCTCGGCACGCTGCTCGATCTCGGCGCGCAGCTCGTGCTGCTGGGCTCCGGCGACGCGGACCTCGCCGGGCGCTTCGCCGGCGCGGCGCGCAGCCATCCCGGCCGGATCGGCGTGCGGCTCGGCTATGACGAGGCGGTGGCGCACCGCATCCAGGCGGGATCGGACGTGCTCATCGTGCCCTCGCGCTTCGAGCCCTGCGGCCTCACCCAGCTTTCGGCGCTGCGCTACGGGGCGCTGCCGCTGGTGGCGCGCGTCGGCGGCCTCGCCGACACGGTGATCGACGTGAACGAGATGGCCCGTACCTCCGGCGTCGGCACGGGCGTGCAGTTCTCGCCCGTCACCGCGCCGGCGCTCCAGCTCGCGCTCAAGCGCGTCGCCGGGCTGTGGCAGGACAAGGCGCTGTGGAAGAAGCTGCAGCGCAACGCCATGACCACGGACGTCTCCTGGGAGCGCGCGGCCAAGCAGTATGACACGCTGTTCCGCCAGCTCGCGGCGGAGCGGACGGGGTGAGCGACTGGCGCGTCTCGACCGGCCGGCCCGAGCCGCTCGGCGTCACGGCGGACGCGACGGGGGTCAATGTCGCGGTGTTCTCCGCCCATGCGGAGCGGATCGAGTTCTGCCTCTTCGATGCGGCGTGCGACGCCGAGATCGCCCGTATCGCGCTGCCGGACCGCACCGGCGACGTGTTCCACGGCCATATTGCGGGCGTGCCGGCCGGCGCGCGCTACGGCTTGCGCGCGGCGGGGCCGTGGGCGCCGGAGGAGGGGCACCGCTTCAACCCCTGCAAGCTGCTGGTGGACCCCTATGCCAGCCGGCTCGACCGCCCGTTCCGGCTCGATCCGAGCCTGTTCGACGCCCGCGCCAAGGGGGCGGAGCGGGACGAGGTGGACAGCGCGGCGGTGGTGCCGAAAGCCATCGTCGCGGCGGGCGAGCCGGCGCCGCGGCGAGCGCCGCCGTTCCGCTGGGGCGCCGAGGTGTTCTACGAGCTGCATGTGCGCGGCTTCACCCGGCGCCATGAGGGGCTGCCGCTCGCCATGCGCGGCACCTTCGCCGCGCTGGCCGAGGCGCCGGCGCTGGAGCACCTGACGCGGCTCGGCATCACCACGGTCGAGTTGATGCCGGCCATGGCGTGGATCGACGAGCGGCACCTGCCGCCGCTGGGGCTCTCGAACTACTGGGGCTACAACCCGATCGTGTTCGGCGCGCCGGACCCGCGCCTCGCGCCGGGCGGCTTCGAGGAGGTGGCGCGGGCGATCGAGGCGCTGCACGGGGCGGGCATCAAGGTGGTGCTCGACGTGGTGCTGAACCACAGCGGCGAGAGCGACGAATTCGGCCCGACGGTGAGCCTGCGCGGGCTCGACAACGCGACCTATTACCGGCACGCGAAGGACGATGCCGGCCGCCTCGTCAACGATGCCGGCACCGGCAACACGCTGGCGCTGGAACGCGCGCCGGTGCTGCGGCTCGGCATGGACATGCTGCGGCGCTGGGCGGCGCTGGGGCTCGACGGCTTCCGCTTCGACCTCGCCGCGACGCTGGGCCGACGGGCCGACGGCTTCGACCCCGAGGCGCCCTTCCTCGCCGGGCTCCAGCAGGATCCGGCGCTGCGCGAACTGGCGCTGATCGCCGAGCCGTGGGACGTGGGGCCGGGCGGCTATCAGGTCGGGCGGTTCCCGCCGGAATGGGGCGAGTGGAACGACCGTTTCCGCGACGCGGCGCGGCACTTCTGGCGCGGCGATGCCGGGCGGGTGGGGGAGCTGGCGACCCGGCTCGCCGGCTCGGCGGACATCTTCGCCGCGCGGCGGCGGCCGCTCTCGCGCGGCATCAACTTCGTCACCGCCCATGACGGCTTCACGCTCGCCGACCTCGTTTCCTTCGGCGGAAAGCACAACGAGGCCAATGGCGAGGCCAACCGCGACGGCACCGACGCCAATGCGAGCTGGAACCACGGCGTCGAGGGGCCGAGCGACGATCCGGCCGTGCGGGAGGCGCGGCGGGCCGACATGCGGGCGCTGCTGGCGACGCTGCTGGCGGCGCGCGGCACGCCCATGCTCACCATGGGCGACGAGTGCGGGCGCTCGCAGGCGGGCAACAACAACGCCTATGCGCAGGACAACGCGCTGACCTGGCTCGACTGGTCGGCCATGGATGAGGATCTCGCTGCCTTCACCGCCCGGCTGGTGCGGCTGCGCCTCGCCCATCCCGCGCTCCGGCGCGAGGCGCCGCTGACCGGACGGCCGGTCGACGCGAGCGGCTTTCCCGATGTCGACTGGCGCGCCCCCGATGGCGGGCCGGTGCCGTGGGACGAGGCGGAAAACCGGGCGCTGGTGGCGGTCTTCTACGCCCCGGCCGAGGGCGAGGCGCCGGCGGACCGCGTGAGCGTGGCGCTGAACGCTTCCGCCGAGGCGCGGCCGCTGGTGCCGCCGGCCTCGCGCGAGGGATTCCGCTGGCGGGTGGCGGCCGACAGCGCGCGGCCGGAGGCGGACGGCACCGGCGAGACGTTCGAGCTCGCCGCGCATTCCGCGCTCATCCTCGTCGAGGAAGCGGCGCCCGACGCGCCGCGCCGGGCCGGCGATCCCGCGCTGTTGCAGCGGCTCGCGGCGGCGGCGGGCATCGACGCGGAATGGTGGGAGGTGAACGGCACCCGCCGGGAGGTGGGCGACGACACAAAGCGCGCGCTCCTCGCCGCGCTGCGCCTGCCGGCCGGCGGCGACGGGGAGGCGCGCGACAGCCTCGCGCGGCTTTCCGGGCAGCGCTTCGGCCGCGACGTGCCTTTCGCCCGCGTGCTGCGGAGCGGCGGTTCCCGGCGGCTGACGCTGGCGGGGACGGCGGCGCAGGCGCCGCGCCGGCTCGACCTCGCGCTGAGTCTGGAGGACGGGAGCACGGTGGAGCTGGCGGTGCGGCCCGAGGACGGCCTCCGCCGCGAGGTGGAGCGGCCGGACGGGCGGCTGGCGGGGATCCGCGAGATCGAGCTGCCGGAGCTGCCGGCGGGGCGGCACACGCTCGTCCTCGGAGAGAGCGAATGCCGGCTCACCGTCGCGCCGCCGGCCTGCTACCTGCCGCCGGAACCGGCGGCGGGCGGGCGGCTGTCGGGTATCGGCACCCATCTCTACACGCTGCGGCGGGGGACGCTCGACCAGGGCATTGGCGACTTCACGGCGCTGGGAGAGCTGGGCGTGCTGGCGGCACAGGCGGGAGCGGATGTGCTCGGCCTCAACCCGCTGCACGCGCTCTTTGCCGATGACCGCGAGCGGGCGAGCCCCTATTCCCCCTCCGACCGTCGTTTCCTCGACCCGATCTATATCGACGTCGCCGCGCTGGGCGCGGGGATGGCCCCCTTCGCCGGTTTCGCGACCGGGGGCGCGGTCGATTATTCCGGCGTCTGGGCGGCGAAGGAGACGGCGCTGGCCGCGGCCTTCGCGACCTTCGAGGCGGCGCCCGACCCGGATTTCGACCGCTTCGTCGCCAAGGGCGGGGCGCTGCTGGAGCGCTTCGCCATCCATCAGGCCATCGCCGCCGCGCATCCGCGCCGGAACTGGCGCGACTGGCCGGACGGGCTGGACGATGCCGACGGGCTGGCGGTGAAGGCCTTCGCCCGCGCGCACCCGCAGCCGGTGCGCTTTGCGCTGTGGCAGCAATGGGTGGCTGACCGGCAGCTCGCGGCGGCGGCCGGCAAGGCGCGGGAGGCGGGGCTCTCGCTCGGGCTCTACCGCGACCTCGCGGTGGGCACGGCGCCGGACGGGGCCGAGGCGTGGTCGGAAGCGGCCATGCTGATGCCGGGGGTGAATATCGGCGCGCCGCCCGACCCGCTGGGCCCGGAGGGGCAGAACTGGAACCTGCCGCCCTTCGATCCGCTCGCCCTGCAACGCGACGGCTACGGGCGCTTCGGCCGACTGCTCGCGGCGAACATGCGCCATGCCGGGGCGCTGCGGATCGACCATGTGATGGGGCTGCGCCGGCTGTTCCTCATTCCATATGGGGCGAGCGGGGCAGAGGGCAGCTATCTCGCCATGCCCTTCGAGGACCTCGCCGGGCAGGTGGCGCTGGAAAGCGCGCGGGCGAAATGCGTGGTCGTGGGCGAGGACCTCGGCACCGTGCCCTTCGGCATGCGCGACCAGCTCGCCGCCGAGCGCATGCTTTCCTACCGGGTGCTGTGGTTCGAGCGGCAGGGCGAGGACTTCGCGCCGCCGGCCGCCTATCCCGCGCTCGCGGCGGCGTGCGTGTCGACCCACGACCTGCCGACGCTCGCCGGCTGGTGGGAGGGGGCGGATCTGAAGGAGCGACGGACGCTGGGGCTGGAGGACGAGCAGTCCTACGCGCGGGCGCTGGCGGAACGGGCGCGCGAGCGCGAACGGCTGGGCGCGGCGCTGCTGAGCGAGGGGCTCATCGCCGCGCTGCCGGCGGCGGATGCGCCGCTCCACGACGCCTTCCTCGCCGCCGTGCACGGCTATATCGCCCGCACTCCCTCCATGCTGGCGCTGGCCCAGCTCGACGACCTGGCGGGGGAGGAGGTGGCGGTGAACCTGCCGGGCACCGACCGCGAGCGGCCGAACTGGCGGTGCCGGCTGGCCCGGCCGGTGGCCGAGGTGATGGCGAGCCCGCGCGCGCAGGCCGCGCTCGCCGCCATGGCGGGCGAACGCGGCCCGCATTCCTGAAGAACGGCTCCGCCCTTCGCATGGCGGGAGCGGCGCCGAAGAGCCGCGCCGCGCGTCCCGTCAGGTGGGACGCACGGCGCGGGGTGAACGCGGTTACGGCGTGGAAGGGGTGGTCGAGGGCGATCCGCCCGGGGCCGGTGGGGTGGTGGTCTCGGGCGCCGGAGACGGAGCGGAGGGCGGCGTCGTGGCCGAGGAGTCGGGAGCGGCGGCCGGCGGTGTCGCGGGCTCCGAGGCGGCGGGCGGCGTCGGATTTTCCGTGGTCTGGGTCGTCATTCGTCCCGAATACTGGACGGCCGCATAGGCCGCGAGGATGAGGACGATGGCGGCGATGATCAGGACAGTGGTGCGGCTCATGAGGCGCATCTCCGGCTGGCGCTCGGCTCAAGGGCGGCATGTGAAGGAGATGTGCCCCGGTCCGTCGCGTCTGAGGGGCGGGAACGGGGACGCGCCAACGGGCCGGAAACAGGTGCCGGCACCGATGTCGAACTGGAACCTTTCCACTCCCGCGCGCCCAAGAACGGCAATCTGTTCCCCTCGTGCAGATTCCCGTTGTTCCAACGCCCCGATTAGACGAAAGTTCCGAAATCCGTCGGTCTTGCCGCCGGGGGGCACATGATGAAGCCGCGAAAAGCGGCCGCGCCTGTCGTTACGGCAGGCCAGCAAGGGAGGGGACGAACATGCCGCAGGCCGACTTCGACGTCGTAACGCTTTCGCCTTCCACCGTGCGTGTGATGCATCGCGTCGCCCACCATATCTACGAGTTCTCGGTGGTGGATGACGGCTGTGGCCGGCGCGTGGTCAGCCGTGGCCCGCAGATCACCTTCGGCAAGGATTGCGACATTCCGGCCTGGGACCTGGTGGGGGCCGCCGAACAGGTGGCGGCCGACACGGCCCGGCAGACCGGCATGATCGACTGAGCCCGACCGGCTGACGGACGGACCTCCGGGACGGTGACGTCCCGGCCTCACGACATTCCCCGATGACAGGCCCGTGCCCCGTGCACGGGGCGAATGCACGTGCCGACGCGCGGCCCGCGAGGCAGCCGTGCCGACGTCCCCGCGCGCCGCATCCACGCTGGTATCCCACGGCCAATCATGTATATGGAAGAATACATGTATATGGGCGGATATACGATCCAGGGAGCCACGCCATGTTGTTTCGTCGCCATTTCCTCCGCCGCGCCGCGGCCGCCTTTGCCCTCGCGGCGCTTGCCGGCGCGCCCGTCGTGCCCGCCGCGGTGCGCGCGCAGGAGACCACGCCGACCGTCTTCGCCGCCGCGAGCCTGACCAACGCCTTCCAGGACATCGGCAAGCTCTACAAGGAGAAGACGGCCAAGGACGTGACCTTCTCCTTCGCCGCTTCCTCGGCGCTGGCCAAGCAGCTCGAGGCCGGCGCGCCCGCCGCGATCTTCGCTTCCGCCGACAACAAGTGGATGGACTACGCCGAGGACAAGGACCTGACGCTGAAGGCCACCCGCGTGACCCCGATCGGCAACAGCCTCGTGCTAATCATGCCGGCCGACAAGGCGAAGGACGTGACCATCGACAAGTCCTTCGACTGGCTCGCCTTCCTCGGCGCCGACGGCAAGATCGCCACCGGCATCACCGACAGCGTGCCGATCGGCATCTACGCCAAGACCGCGCTCACCAATCTCGGGCAATGGGACAAGGTGCGCGAGCGCATCGTCGGCGCGGAGAGCGTGCGCGCGGCGCTGGCGCTGGTCGAGCGCGGCGAGGCGACCGCCGGCATCGTCTATTCCACGGACGCTGCCGTCGCCAAGAACGTGAAGGTGGTCGCGACCTTCCCGGCCGACAGCCACCCGCCGGTCGAATATCCGTTCGAGATCGTGAAGGGCCAGGACAACCCGGCGACCAAGGCGTTCTTCGATTTCCTCGTCGGGCCGGACGCCAAGGCGATCTACGCGAAGTACGGCTTCGTGGTGAAGTGACGGCCTCCTTCTGGGAGGCCGAGCGGCTTGAGCCATGTGCGTGCTTCGAGGCCGGCCTTCCGGCCGGCACCTCAGCATGACGCAGGTTTGTCGGAGCCAGAGAACCACGTCATCCTGAGGCGCTCGCGCCGCGGGCCCTCGAAGGATGCTCGATTTCAAAGCGATGGATATGCTCACGCCCGAGGAATGGACCGCGGTCTATCTCAGCCTGAAGGTGGCCTTCTGGGCGACCTTCTGGAGCCTGCCCTTCGCCGTGCTGATGGCGTGGGTGCTGGCCCGCGTGCGCTTTCCCGGCAAGGGGCTGCTCGACGGCCTCGTCTATCTCCCCCTCGTGCTGCCGAAGGTCGTGGTCGGCTATCTGCTGCTGCTGACCCTCGGCGCGCGGGGCTTCATCGGGCAGTATCTGGACGCTTGGTTCGGCATCAAGCTGATCTTCACCACGGCCGGCGCCACGGTGGCGGCGGCCGTGGTGAGCTTTCCGCTCACCGTGAACGCCATCCGCCTGGCGCTGGAGGCGGTGGACCGGGGGCTGGAGACGGCGGCGCGCACGCTCGGCGCCTCGCGCCTCGACGTCTTCTTCTCGGTGACGCTGCCGCTGATGCTGCCGGGCATCCTCTCCGGCGCGCTGCTCGCCATCGCCTCGGCGCTCGGCGAGTTCGGCGCCACCATCACCTTCGTCTCCAATGTCGAGGGGCAGACGCGGACCATCCCGCTCGCCATCTACAGCGCCACCCACATGCCGGACGGCGACGCCATGGCGCTGCGGCTGACCGTCGTCTCCATCCTCCTCGCGCTCGGCGCGCTGCTGCTGGCGAACCTCGTCGACCGGCGCATCCGGACCCTGATCGGGCGGGTGTGAGGGAACGGGCATGATCGAGATCGACATCCGCCTCGCCCGTCCGGGCGGCTTCGCGCTGGAGAGCGCCTTCACCGCGCCTGGCGCCGGGGTCACGGCGCTGTTCGGGCGTTCGGGCGCCGGCAAGACGACTATCATCCAGGCGGTGGCGGGCGTCGTGCGGCCGGACGCCGGGCGCATCGCCGTGGGCGGCGAGGTCTTCTTCGACGCCGCGCGGGGCATCGACCTGCCGATCGAGGCGCGCCGCACCGGCTACGTCTTCCAGGACGCGCGGCTGTTTCCGCACCTGCTGGTGGAGAGCAACCTGCGCTATGGCGAGCGGCGCAGCCGGGCGGCGGAGCGGCCGATCCGCTTCGAGGCGGTGGTCGAGCTGCTCGGCATCGGCCATCTGCTGAAGCGCCGGCCGCACACGCTCTCCGGCGGCGAGCGCCAGCGCGTCGCCATCGGGCGGGCGCTGCTCGCCCAGCCGCGGCTGCTGCTGATGGATGAGCCGCTGGCGGCGCTCGACGAGGCGCGCAAGGCCGAGATCCTGCCCTATCTGGAGCGGCTGCGCGACGAGATGGGCCTGCCGATCCTCTATGTCAGCCATTCCATCGACGAGGTGCTGCGCCTGTCCGACATGGTTGTGGCGCTGCGCGACGGGCGGCAGGTCGCGGCCGGGCCGGTGGCCGAGGTGATGTCGCAGCCGGAGATCCTGCCGGTGGTCGGCCGCTTCGATGTCGGCACGCTGCTGGAATGCGTGGTGAGCCGGCACGATGCCGATTACGCGCTCTCCAGCCTCGCCTTTGCCGGCGGCGAGCTGCGCGTGCCGCAGGTGGACCTGCCGGTCGGCGCCCGGGTGCGGGCGAGGGTGCGGGCGCGCGACGTCGCCATCGCGCTGGCGCGGCCGCAGGACGTCTCGGTCTCCAACCTGCTGGCGGCGACGGTCGAGGAGGTGCGCCTGCAGGAGGGGCCCTATGCCGACGTGGCGCTGGCCGTCGGACCGGGGCGGCTGGCCTCGATGGTGACGCGCGAGAGCGTCGAGCGGCTCGGCCTGCGGCCGGGAATGCCGGTCTGGGCGATGATCAAGACCGTTGCCGTCGACAGCCGCAGCCCGGACTTCGGCGGCCCGGCGACCCCTTAGGGATCCTGCTGGATGATCGGGGGGACGCCGGGGCCGACGGCGGCCTCGTCGCTGATGAAGCCGACGATGGCGAGGACGATCAGCGCGACGACGAGCACCACCAGCGCGCCGCGCACGCCATAGGCGCGATGGCTGATGAAGCCGGTGGCTATGAGCAGCAGCAGGACGAGGATGATGAGGATGATGGTCTGCATGGGGCCTCCGCCCTGCGAGAACACGGCCGATGGGGCGAAGGTTCCTCGCTACCCCTCGGCTTTTTCCCGCGTGGTCTCCGGCGCCTTCCCGGCGGGCGAGAGGGCGGCGCGCAACTCCTCGACGGCCGAGCGGGTGGCGGCGGCGCTGCGCTGCTCGATCTCGCGATAGAGCGCGATCAGCCGTTCGCCGAAGGGGGTGAGGTCGGTGCCGTGGCCGCGTCGTCCGGGATGGGTCTCCACCACCGGCTCGCGGAAATTGCGGCCGATCTCGTCCACCAGCAGCCAGGCGCGCCGGTAGCTCATGCCCATGCGGCGGGCGGCCGACAGGATGGAGCGCTCGGCGCGGATGGTCTCCAGCAGCTCGATCATGCCCGGCCCGACGTGTCGTCCGTCGCCGAAATAGACGCGGATGAACAGCCCGTCGCGCGGCCGGGGTGCGGCCGTTTCGTCTGCTTCTTCAATGTTCTGCGGTGCCATGCGCGCCCCTTCCCACGAACGCGATGTTAGGGGAAGAGGCGCGGGGCGGGAACCCGCTCAGGCGGCCCTCATCCGGGGACGGCGGCGGGCGAAGGCGAGGTCGAGCAGCACCATGACCAGCAGCGAGGCGCCGACCAGCGGGAAGATGAGCCCGACGACCGCCATGAGGGCGATGAGGCCGCGCATCACCGAGCCGTCCGCCGGCGCCGGCGGGATGCCGAGCGAGCCCCTGGGGCGGCGCTTCCACCACATCACCCCGGCCGAGACCGACATGAGGATGACGGCGAGGCACAGGGCCAGCATGAAGAGCTGGTTCGCCAGCCCGTATTCCTGGCCCATATGCACGTTGATGCCCCATTCCATCGCCTTGGCGGCCGGGCCGTAATCGGCATAGCTCATGTCGAGCAGGGGCTTGCCGCTGTACTGGTCGAGATGGACGACGCGCTGCCGCGCGAGGTCGTCCGGGTAGACGGCGGCGGAATAGACGCCGGCCAGGCCGCCGGGCAGGCTGAGCGCGTAGCCCGGCGCGAGGCCGAGCCGCTCGAAGGTGGCCGCCGCCTCATCAATGCCGACGGGCGCGCCGGCGGGCGGGCCCGATTCCGGCATCCTCGCCTGCTCCAGCGACCAGGCGGTCGGGCCGTTGGCGTGGGCGAGGTGTTCGTCCGACATCGGCACGTTCACGTAGAGGCCGGCCGGATAGCCGTAATTCGAGCTGTTCGCCCATTCGTTGACCTTCGCGCCCCACAGCACCGACCACGGCATGCCGGACAGCGACAGGAAGCCGATGGCGAGGCCGGCGAAGGCGCCGGTGACGGCGTGTAGGTCGCGCCAGAAGACGCGCCGGCCCGGCGTGCCGCGCACGGTGACGACGCCCCCGCGCTGGCGGCGCGGCCACCAGAGATAGAAGCCGGTGCCGACCAGCAGGATCGACCAGCCGCCGACGATCTCGATGACGCCGTTGGCGATGGGGCCGAACTCGGCGAGGCTGTGGAGCCGGCGGACGAGCCACATGACGGTGCCCCTGTCGGCGAGCTCGCCGAGCACGCGGGCATCGTAGGGATCGACATAGACCGAGCGGCGGGCGCCCTCGGCGGTCTTCACGACAACCTCGGCGGAGGTTTCCGGCGTCGCCGGCATGATGACCTTGAGCACCGTGCCGGGACGCGCGGCGAGCGCCGCTTCGGTCCAGGCGGAAGGCGGGCGGACGGCGCTCTCGCGCAGCGCCACCTGCTTGAGGTCGCGGTGCCAGAGGCCGTCGATCTCGTCGCGGAAGAGATAGAGCCCGCCGGTGACGGCGAGCAGGACCATGAAGGGCAGTACCATCAGGCCGGCATAGAAGTGCCAGCGCCAGACGGCGCGGTAGAGGCTGGCCGAGCGGTCTCCCGCCTCGGCGGGCGCCGGGGCGGCGCGCGTGGCTGTCGCGTTCATCGGAACGATCCGGAAATAAGGGGCACATGGGCGCGCGTCGGCGCTGCCGGCCGTCAGCTGCGACGGCCGGCCTCTCCTCGCGCGGCGGGACGGGTCAGTTGGCCGGCGTGGCGTGGCCGCTATGGCCGTCGTGCCCGGCGGGCTGGGCGCCCTGCGGGCCGCCCATGCCTTCGACCTTGAACTCGACGTTCACCGTGCCCGCCTTGGCGAAGGTGAGTGTGCCCTTGAAGGATTCGCCCTGCTTCAGCGGCTGCTTGAGCCCCATCATCATGAGGTGGTAGCCGCCCGGCGCCAGCTTGACCTCGCCGCCGGCCGGAATCTCCAGCCCGTCGGCGAGCATGCGCATGTTCATGACGCCGTCCTTGACGCTCATCTCGTGGATTTCCACGCGCTCGGCGACCTCGGCGGTGGCGGCGACGAGGCGGTCGGCCTCCTTGCCGTCGTTCTCGACGGTGAGGTAGCCGCCGCCGACCTTGGCGCCGGCGGGCGTCATGCGTGCCCAGGGATGGCCGATCTCAAGCTCGCCGAGCTTGAACTCGTGCGCCGCGACGGGCTGCATGGCGAAGAGGGCGAGGGCGGCGGCGAGGGTGAGGAAGCCGATGCGGTCCTCGGTGTGGCGCAGCACGCGGTTCAGCATGAAGCGGATCATGGGAGCACTCCCTTTGCCGGCGGGCTCTGTGCGCGGCCGGCGGTTCGACTGACATTCGACGGATTGGAAGGGTCGAGGTCAGGCGAGGGGAGGGGCGCGGGTGTGCCGGGGCGAGCGCTCGACGCCGAGGGCGACGGCGGCGCTGCGCGGCACCACCTTGCGCAGCAGGACCGCCGCGGACGGGGCGGCGAGGCTGATCGAAGCGGGCGGTGGCAAGCCGGCGCCGGCCGACATCTGGCAGCCGGTGGTGCAGCAGTCGGGGGTGTGGTGGGCCGGCTCGTCCGGCGAGGAAGGAGCGTTATGCGCGCCGACGCAGAGCACCTGCCCGAAGGCGTCCAGCGCGACGCCGCTCGCGGCATGGGCGCCGCTGGCGAGGCCGCCGAGCAGCGTCTGCAGCACGATGAGATAGGCGACCGCGAGCGCCAGCGCCATCTGGCGCAGCGTCGTGGCGGACGTCCTGCCGCCGGGGTGCCTGTGTTCGGGCTGCATCGGAAAGCTCGCTCCCTCGCCCGCGATCTAGCACAGGCGAGGGAGGGGAGGAACAGCGGCACGGCGCCGCTGGCGGGCGTCCGGCGGAGCTAGTCGAGGGAGGCGCCGGGGCCGGGCACCGCGCCGGGCGGGCTCTTGCCGAGGATGATCATGCCGAGCACCTCGTCCTTGGTGACGTCGGAGGTGCGGGCGGTGCCGACCAGCTTGCCGTTCTTCATCACGCTCACCCGGTCCGCGAGGTCGAAGACGTCGTGGATGTCGTGGCTGATGAGGAAGATGCCGATGCCTTCGGCCTTGAGCTGCTTGATCAGCTCGGCCACCTGCGCCGTCTCCTGCGGGCCGAGCGCGGCGGTGGGCTCGTCCATGATCAGGATCTTGGCATTGAAGTGGATGGCGCGGGCAATGGCGACCGACTGGCGCTGGCCGCCGGAAAGGCCGCGCACCGGCTCCTTGAACTTGCGGAAGTTCGGGTTGAGCCGGCCCATCACCTCGCGCGTCGCCGCCTCCATGGCCACGTCGTCGAGTGTGCCCCAGGCGGTGAGCAACTCGCGGCCGAGGAAGAGGTTGGCGGCGGCGTCGACGTTATCGGCGAGGGCGAGCGTCTGGTAGATCGTCTCGATGCCGTAGCGCTTGGCGTCGCGCGGATTGGCGATGCTGGCCGCCTCGCCGTTGATGCGGATATCGCCGGTGTCGGCCTTGTAGGCGCCGGCGAGGATCTTGATCAGCGTCGACTTGCCGGCGCCGTTGTGGCCGAGCAGGGCGACGACCTCGCCGGGCATCAGGTCGACGCTGACATGATCGACGGCGTGGATGCCGCCGAAGGCGATGCAGATGTCGCGCATCTCGACCAGCGGCGTGCCGGCGATGTGCGAGGCGCCGGGCGGCAGGGCGGTGGCGGACTGGGCGGGGGTGCTGGTGGCGGTGTTCATGTGGCCGCGCTCCTCACTTGAACCGCTTGCGGTAGACGGTGTCGATCCACACGGCGAACACCAGCACGATGCCGACGACGATGTTCTGATAGGGCGTGTCGACGCGCATCAGCACCATGCCGGACTGGAGGCTCTGCATCACCAGCGCGCCGAGCATGGCGCCGGCGATGGTGCCGGCGCCGCCAGCCAGCGAGGTGCCGCCGATGACCGCCGCGGCGATGACGTAGAGCTCGTCCAGCGTGCCCTGCGCGTTGGTCGCCGAGTTGAGGCGGGCGGTGGAGATGGCGGCGCCGATGGCGGCGAGCGCGCCCATCAGCGCGAACACCGCCATGGTGACGCGCTTGGTGTTGATGCCGGCGAGCTCGGCCGCCTCCGGATTGCCGCCGATGGCGAAGACGTAGCGGCCGAAGCGGGTGCGGGTGGCCACGAAGGTCATGACGATGCCGACCGCCAGCGCGACGAGCACGGGCACCGCGTAGCCGAAGCTGATGGTGATGCCCTCCGGCGGGACGGTGAGACCGGCCGCCTCGGCGTAGCGGCGGGCGAGCACCGGCGGCAACGTGTAGGCATTGACCACCAGCGTGGCGGCGATCACGGCCAGGCAGCCGGCGCCGACCAGCACGATCTCGGCCCAGACGGGCTTCAGCGGGAAATGGAAGCGCTGGCGCTGGCGGCGCGCCTGCACGGCCGCGAAGGCGATGGCGGCGCAGGCGACGGCGGCGACGATCCAGCTCCAGGTGGCGCCGATCGAGCCGTCGGCACCGCCGCCGAGCAGCTTGAAGTTGTCGTCGACGAGCGGGATGGTCTTGCCCTGGGCGACGGCCCAGGCGGCGCCGCGCCAGACCAGCAGGCCGCCCAGCGTGACGATGAAGGCGGGCACGCCGAGATAGGCGATGACGAAGCCGTGCAGCGCGCCGATGGCGGCTCCGATGGCGATGCCGGCGGCGAGGGTGAGCACCATCACGGCGGGATGGTTGAAGCCGAAGGTCGGCATCAGGTAGCTCGCCTGGAACACGGCCATGATCATGCCGGTGACGCCGAGGATCGAGCCGACCGACAGGTCGATGTGGCGCATCACGATCACCAGCACCATGCCGGTGGACATGACGGCGATGGACGAACTCTGGACAGACAGGTTCCAGAGATTGCGCGGCGTCAGGAACGTGCCGTCGGCCAGGAAATCGAAGACGACCCAGATGACGGCGAGGGCGCCGATCATGCCGAGGAAGCGCACGTCGATCTCCAGCGCGCCGACAAGGGAGGTCGGCGCCGCTGCCGGCGACCCCTGCGGCCTGGATGACGGAACGGGCGTGCTGGCCGTGGTGGTGTCGCTCATGTGCGTCCTCCTGAGCCCGCGCGAGCCAGCGCGGGCGCCCCGTGGGGCGGACGGCGGGGTTCGGGCCCCGCCGCGGTTGTCACGCCCGGATCAGTTGCAGGCCTTCACCGTACCGGGCTTCACGCCCTGGCAGACGGTGGCCTTCGGCACCCAGCCGGCCTCGATGATCACGTCGAGATTGTCCTTGGTGATCGGGACGGGCTTCAGGAAGGTGGAGTTCATCGGCACGCCCTTCGGGCCGCCGGTGAAGCTGGTGGTGCCCGGCACGGCCTTGGGATCGGTGCCCTTGGCGAGGGTGAGCGCGATCTCCGCCGCGTGCTTGCCGAGCTCGCGCGAATCCTTCCACACCGACACGGTCTGGGTGCCGAGCGCCACGCGGTTCAGCGCCGCGAAGTCGGCGTCCTGGCCGGAGACCGGCACGGAGCCGGCGAGGCCCTGCGCGGCGAGCGCGGCCACGGCGCCGCCCGCGGTGCCGTCGTTGGAGGCGACGACGGCATCGACCTTGTTGTTGGTGGCGGTCAGGAACTGCTCGGTGTTGCGCTGGGCGTTGGCCGGCAGCCAGCTGTCGGTATAGGCCTCGCCGACATTCTTGATGTCGCCCTTGTCGATGGCGGGCTTGAGCACTTCCATTTGGCCAGAGAACAGGAAGTCGGCGTTCGGGTCGGAGGCCGAGCCCTTGATGAAGATGTAGTTGCCCTTCGGCTTGAGCTTCAGCACCTCGGCGGCCTGGAGGCGACCGACCTCCTTGTTGTCGAAGGTGATGTAGTAGGCATAGGGGTTCTCGATCAGCCGGTCATAGCCGACCACCGGGATGCCCTCGTTCTGCGCCTTGGTGATGGCGGGGGCGATGGCGTCGGAATCCTGCGCCAGGATGATGAGGGCGTTGGCGCCCTGAGCGATCAGCGCCTCGACGTCCGAGAGCTGCTTGGCCGCCGAGGACTGGGCATCGGCGGAGATGTACTTGGCGCCGGCGGCTTCCAGCGCCTTCTTGATCGCCGCCTCGTCGGTCTTCCAGCGCTCTTCCTGGAAGTTGGACCAGCTCACGCCGACCACGACGTCCTGGGCACGCGCGGCGCCGGCCGCCACGAGCGTGGCAAAGGCGGCGGCCGTGATCATCAGTTTCAGCTTCATGCTTTCCTCCCAAATGGGTGCGATTCCCGAGTGCCGCCCGGCTTGGCCGCCTTCCCGCGAGAATGTCGCGGGGGGCATGCATGCCGCGGTCTGCTTGACGTTCGAACCTCAAGCGGGTCGAATTTCGTCGTATTCTTGATCGGCCTGTCGAGGGCCGACGTCATTCCGGACACCTCGTCCTGCGGGGTGATCGACATGAACCTACCAAATCGCGAGCCCCGGCGCCTTCCTTACTTGGTCTAGTGGACGACGGCGCGCGATGAGTTGCGTACCTCAGATTTTGAGGGCAACATGGCGACATGTCCAGAGGTGTTTCGCGCATAACCCTGCAAGACGTGGCCCGCGAGGCCGGCGTTTCGCTGGCGACGGCCGACCGCGTGCTCAACGGCCGGGCCGGCGTGCGCGGCGTGACGGCGGAGCGCGTGCGCGATGCGGTGGTGCGGCTCGGCTACCGTCCGAACCTCGCGGCGGCGCGTCTCGCGCGGGGGGAAACCTACCGTTTCTGCTTCGTGCTGCCGGTCGGCACCAACGTCTTCATGCGGCTGTTGGCCGAGCAGGTCTCGAATACCGCGAGCTGGCTGGCCGCCAACAACGCCTATATCGACACGCTGCGTGTCGACGTGTTCGCGCCGGAGACGCTGGCCTCGGCGCTGGAGGGGCTCGTCGGTCATTATGACGGCATCGCCGTGGTGGCGCTCGACCATCCGCGGGTGCGGGCGGCGATCGACGACCTCGCTTCCGCCGGTGTCGCCGTGGTGACGCTGGTCTCGGATGTGCCGTCCTCGCACCGCCTTCATTACGTCGGCATCGACAACATCGCCGCCGGCCGCACCGCCGCGACGCTGCTCGGGCGCTTCGCCGGGGGACGGCGGGGCACGGTGGGGCTGATCGTCGGAACGCCGGCGCTGCGCGACCATGCCGAGCGCCAGTTCGGCTTCACCCAGGTGCTGGCGGGCGAATATCTGGCGCTGAAGGTGCTGCCGGTGGAGGAAAGCCTCGACGAGGACGAGCGGACCGAGGCCATCGTCGCCCGGATGCTGCGCGACGCGTCCGATCTCGTGGGCCTCTACAATGCCGGCGCGGGCAATCGCGGCGTCGCGGCGGCGATTTCGGCCGCCAACCGCGCCGACGACCTGATCTTCATCGGCCACGACCTGACCGACGACACGCGACGCTTCCTGCTGCGGGGGGTGATGGACGCGGTGATCAACCAGGATGCCGGGCACCAGTCGCGCTCGGCCGCCCGGGTGCTGCTGGCGCACTGCGCCGGCGAGCCGCTGTTGAACGAACAGGAACGTATCCGCATCGACATCTTCGTGCGAGACAACCTGCCGTGATTCCCCAGTTCAGTCGTGTCGAAAGGGAGTGAGGCATGTTTCTCGGCCTCGATATTGGAACGTCCGCCATCAAGGCCGTGCTGGTCGACGACGCGCAGAGCGTCGTCGCGACCGCCGAGACGCCGCTGGCGATTTCCCGCCCGCAGCCGGGCTTCAGCGAGCAGAACCCGGAAGACTGGTGGCAGGCGACGCTCTCCAGCATCGACAAGCTGAAGGCCGAGAAGCCGCAGGCGCTCGCCGCCGTGCGCGGCGTCGGCCTGTCCGGGCAGATGCACGGCGCCGTGCTGCTGGACAAGGCGGGGGCGGTGCTGCGCCCGGCGATCCTGTGGAATGACGGGCGCTCCTCGGCCGAGTGCCGGGAACTGGAGGAACGCTTCCCGGCGCTGCACCGTGTCGCCGGCAATCTCGCCTTCCCCGGCTTCACCGCCCCCAAGCTCCTGTGGGTGAGAAAGCACGAGCCGGAGATCTTCGCCCGCATGGCGAAGGTGCTGCTGCCCAAGGCCTATGTGGGCTATCGCCTGACCGGCGAGATGGTGGAGGAGATGTCCGACGCCTCGGGCACGCTCTGGCTCGACGTTGCCCGGCGCGACTGGTCGGACGAGGCGCTGGCCGCCACCTATATGAGCCGCGAGAACATGCCGCGTCTCGTCGAGGGCAGCGCGGCCGCCGGACGGCTGATGCCGGAGCTTGCCGCCCGCTGGGGCATGACGACGCCGCCGGTGTTGGCCGGCGGGGCGGGCGACAATGCCGCCGGGGCGATCGGCCTCGGCGCCATCAAGGCCGGCAACGCCTTCGTTTCGCTCGGCACCTCGGGCGTGCTGTGGGCGACCACCGACCGCTACGCGCCGAACCCGGAATCGAGCGTCCATGCCTTCTGCCACGCCATACCGGCGACCTGGCACCAGATGGGGGTGATCCTCTCCGCCGCCTCGGCGCTGGGATGGTGGTCGAACGTCGCCCAGCAGACGCCAGGCGACCTGCTGGCGCCGCTGGGCGCCGCGCCGCAGGCGCCCTCCAAGGCGATCTTCCTGCCCTATCTCTCCGGCGAGCGCACGCCGCACAACGACACGAAGATCCGCGCCACCTTCGCCGAGCTCGACCATGACGCGACACGCGAGACGATGACGCAGGCGGTGCTCGAAGGCGTCGCCTTCGCCTTCAAGGACTGCCTCGACGCGCTCGGCGCCGCCGGAACGCGGCTGAGCGAGGCCGACGTGATCGGCGGCGGCTCGCGCTCGCGCTTCTGGATCGCGGTGCTGGCGAGCGTGCTCGGCCTGCCGCTCAACCGGATCGAGGACGGCGAGCGCGGCGGGGCGTTCGGCGCCGCCCGGCTGGCGCGCATGGCGGCGACCGGCGAGGCGCCGGCCGACATCTGCCTGCCGCCGCGCCGCATCGAGACCATCGAGCCCGATCCGGCCCTTCAACAAGCCTATGCGGAACGGCACGCGCTCTACCGGGCGCTGTATCCCGCGCTCAAGGGAGTGACGTCATGAATGCGCCCGCCGGTTTCTTCGCTTCCACGGAGCCGCTGAAATATGCCGGCCCGGAGAGCCGCGACCCCTTCACCTTCCGCTGGTACGACAAGGACCGCGTGGTGCTGGGCAAGCGGATGGAGGACCATCTGCGCTTCGCCGTCGCCTACTGGCACAGCTTCACCTGGCCGGGCGGCGACCCCTTCGGCGGCGAGACCTTCCTGCGTCCGTGGATGCACGGCGCCGACGAGATGGCGCTCGCCCGCGCCAAGGCGGACGTTGCCTTCGAGCTGTTCCGCATCCTCGACGCGCCGTTCTTCGCCTTCCATGACCGCGACATCGCTCCCGAGGGCCGCAGCCTGAAGGAGAGCAACGCCAATGTGCGCGCCATCGCCGACATCTTCGCCAGGAAGATGGAGACCTCGAAGGTGCGCCTGCTCTGGGGCACGGCGAACCTGTTCTCCAACCGCCGCTTCATGGCCGGCGCGGCGACCAACCCGGACCCGGACGTGTTCGCCTATGCCGCCGCGCAGGTGAAGAACGTGCTGGAGGTGACGCACGAGCTCGGCGGCCAGAACTACGTGCTCTGGGGTGGGCGCGAGGGCTACGAGACGCTGCTGAACACCGACCTGAAGAGCGAGCTCGACCATATGGCGCGCTTCCTCAACCTCGTGGTCGAGCACAAGCACAAGATCGGCTTCAAGGGCACGATCCTGATCGAGCCGAAGCCGCAGGAGCCGACCAAGCACCAGTACGACTTCGATGTCGGCACGGTGTACGGCCTGCTCTGCCGGGCTGGCCTCGAGAAGGAGGTCAAGCTCAACATCGAGGCCAACCACGCCACGCTCGCCGGCCACAGCTTCGAGCACGAGATCGCCATGGCGGCGGCGCTCGGCGTGTTCGGCTCGATCGACATGAACAAGGGCGACGCCCAGTCCGGCTGGGACACCGACCAGTTCCCGACCAATGTCGAGGACACCGCGCTCGCCATGTACGAGATCCTGCGGGCGGGCGGCTACACCACCGGCGGCACCAATTTCGACGCCAAGGTGCGCCGCCAGTCGATCGAGCCGGAAGACCTCGTCATCGCCCACGCCGCCGCCATGGACGTGTGCGCGCGGGCGCTGCTGATCGCCGCCGACATGATCGAGGACGGCGCTCTCCAGCATGCGGTGGACGAGCGCTATGCCGGCTGGCAGACGCCGGACGCCAGGGCGATGCTGGCGCCGGGCTCCTCGCTCGACGTCATCGCCGCGCGGGTGGAAGCCGCCGGCCTCGACCCGCAGCCGCGTTCGGGCCGGCAGGAGCGCTTCGAGGCGCTGGCCGGCAGCTACCTGCGCTGAACGATTGGCAAAATCTGCGCCGGGCTTCGTCCTCCGGCGCAGATTTCATCTTACTGTGATTGACTTGGCGGCATTTCCCCCGTTCGATCCCCGGCGGGACGACCCGTGACTCGGCACCCCGCTTTCGCGCGGGAGGACGCCTTCAAGAGGGGAAGTGACGAATGCGTCATCGCATGATGGGAGCAGCGCTGGCCGCCGTGGCCGCCCTGTCCTTTATGGCCGCCGATGCGGACGCCCAGATGCGTCCGCCGGGCGGCATGGGCAACCAGATCGTCGACGTGCCGGAGAAGCCCGGCTACGTGCCGTCGGCCGACGAGGAGCAGCTCGACCCGGCCTTCCGCCGGCAGCCGGTCTATTTCCGCACCAACGAGCCGCCGGGCACGATCATCGTCCATACGAATGAGCGCTTCCTGTACCTCGTGCAGGGCGACAACCGGGCGCTGCGCTACGGCATCGGCGTGGGCCGCGACGGCTTCCAGTGGGCCGGCCTGCAGAAGGTGACCCGCAAGGCGGAGTGGCCGGACTGGACGCCGCCGCCGGAGATGATCCAGCGCCAGCCCTACCTGCCGCGCTTCATGGCCGGCGGTCCCGGCAACCCGATGGGCGCTGCCGCGCTCTATCTGGGCTCCACGGTCTACCGCATCCACGGCACCAACATGCCGAACACCATCGGCATGGCGATCTCCTCCGGCTGCTTCCGTCTCGTGAATGCGGACGTGCAGGACCTCTACAACCGCGTGCCGGTGGGGACGAAGGTGATCATCCGTCAGGCGCCCGAGCTCTGAGCGTCCGGTTTTTGTGAATATCGACGCTCCGGACCTTCCGGTGCCGTCGACCGATCTGGGGGAAACATGAACAGGATCGCAACCGCGCTGGCCGCCGCCGGCGTTCTTCTCACGGCCGGCTTCGCCCATGCGGACACGCTGTCCGACGTGAAGGCGCGCGGCACGCTGAAGTGCGGCGTCAGCCAGGGCCTCGCCGGTTTCTCGGCCAAGGACGACAAGGGCGCCTGGAGCGGCTTCGACGTCGATTTCTGCCGCGCGGTGGCGGCGGCGGTCTTCGACGACCCCTCCAAGGTGGAGTATGTGCCGCTTTCCGCCGAGGCGCGCTTCCCGGCGCTGCAGAAGGGCGAGATCGACGTCCTCTCCCGCAACTCGACCTGGACGCTGCAGCGCGAGGCCGAGCTGAAGCTGCTTTTCGCCGGCATCTCCTATTATGACGGCCAGGGCTTCATGGTGCCGGCCGGCAAGAACGTGATGGGCGCGCTGGAACTCGGCGGCTCCAAGGTCTGCACCCAGAGCGGCACGACCAGCGCCCTCAACGCGCAGGACTATTTCAAGCAGAACAAGATGGAGCTGGAGCTGATCCAGCTGCCGACCGTCGACGAGGTGGTGAAGGCCTATGCCGACGGCAAGTGCGACGTGCTGACGACCGACGTGTCGCAGCTCTACGCGCTGCGCCTTAAGCTGCCCAAGCCCGCCGACCACATCGTGCTGCCCGACGTGATCTCCAAGGAGCCGCTCGGCCCGGTGGTGCGCCAGGGCGACGACGCGTGGCTCAACATCGTCAAGTGGAGCCTCTACGCGCTGCTGAACGCCGAAGAGCTGGGCATCAGCACGGCGAGCCTCGACCAGGCGCTCAAGTCCGACAAGCCGGACGTGAAGCGCTTTGTCGGCACCGACGGCGCCTATGGCGAGCAGCTCGGCCTGACCAAGGACTGGGCGGTGCGGATCGTCAAGAATGTCGGCAATTACGGCGAGGTGTTCGAGCGCAATATCGGCTCGCAGTCCTCGCTCGGCATCCCCCGCGGCATCAACCAGCTCTGGAGCGCCGGCGGCATCCAGTACGCGCCGCCGATCCGCTGAGGCGGGTCCATATCCCGGAAGAAAGGAAGCCGGCGATCCATGACGGGTCGCCGGCTTTTCAGTTGCTCCTCGAGGGAGAGCCTGCAGAGGGTCTGCGCGGGGCCTAGACGCCCCGCCAGTTCGGCGGGCGCTTGGCCAGGAAGGCCTCGACGCCCTCGCGGAAATCGGCGCTGCCATAGGTTTCGCGCACCAGATCGGAATCGGCGGCGTGCGGGTCGCGGGCGAGGCGCCGCAGAATCTCCTTGGTCACGCGCAGCGTGATCGGCGCATGGCCGGCGAGGCGCGCGCACAGCTCCTCGACCTTCGCGTCGATCTCCTCCGCCGGAACGATGGAGACGTAGCCGGGCAGCAGTTCCTCGGCGACGGGCGTCTCGGCCAGCAGCAGCATGCGCTTGACCATGCTCACGCCGAGCGTGGCGGCGAGGCGCTGGACGTTGGACGCCGACAGGCAGTTGCCGAGGGTGCGGGCGATGGGCACGCCGAAGCGCGCGCCGGGCGTGGCGACGCGGAAATCGCAGGCATTGGCCAGCGCCATGCCGCCGCCGACCGCCCAGCCTTCCACCACCGCGACGGTGGGAACGGGCAGGGCTTCCAGTCCGCCGACATAGTGCTCGACCTTCTCCTCATAGGCGATGCCGTCATTGCCGGAGGAGAAGGCGCGGAACTGCTCGATGTCGGTGCCGGCGACGAACGCCTTGCCGCCGGCGCCGCGCAGCACGGCCACGCGGATGGACGGATCGGCGGCGATCGCCGCGCAGGCCGCCGCCAGTTCCTCATACATGCGCCAGGTCATGGCGTTGCGGGCGGAGGGCCGGTCGAAGACGAGGCGGGCGACGGCGCCGTCCTTCGTGAAGCGGACGGTTCCCTGGTCCGGCGCGGCGGGTGCCTCGGGCCTGGCGACGGTTGTGGTGGCGAGGTTCATGGCGCGAAGGCTCCACGGGCGGTGAGGGCTTCGACGGCGGCGGCGTCGAGGCCGATCTCCTTCAGCACTTCGTCGGTGTGCTGGCCGAGCAGGGGAGGATGCCGGCGCACCTGCTGCGGCGTGCCGGTCAGCTTAACCGCAAAGCCGATGTTCGACACCTTGCCCTCGTTGGGGTGGTCGATCTCGATGCGCATCTGGCGGTGCCGGCCGTGCTCGCTCTCGAAGGCTTCCGGGTAGCTGTGCATGGTGCCGGCGGGGATGCCGACGGCGAGCAGGCTTTCCACCCAGTCGTCGGAGGTGCGGGTGACGAAGGTCTTCTCCAGCTCGACGATCAGCTCCTCGCGATGGGCGAGCCGGTCGGGATTGGTCTTGAACCGGGGATCCTCGAGGAGATCCTGCCGGCCGATGGTCTCGCAGAGCTGCAGCCAGAGCTTCTGGTTGGTGGCGCCCATGACGAAATAGCCGTCGGAGGACTTCACCGCCTGATAGGGCGCGCTCATGCGGTTGGCGGTGCCGAGCGGGATCGGCTGGGTGCCGCGGCCCCAATATTCGGAGATGTCCCACACCGAGAAGGCGAGGGCGGCCTCGAACAGCGAGGCGTCGATGTACTGGCCCTCGCCGGTGTTCTTCGCGCCGATATAGGCGGCGAGCACGGCATAGGTGGCGAACAGGCCGCAGCCGATATCGGCCACCGGCACGCCGGCCTTGACCGGCAGGCCGCCGGGATGGCCGGTGACGCTCATCACGCCGGACATGGCCTGCGCCATCAGGTCGAAGCCCGGGCGGCCGGCCCAGGGGCCGGTCTGGCCAAAGCCGGAGATGGAGGCGTAGACGAGGCGCGGATTGTACTGGCGCACCGTCTCATAGTCGCATTTGAGCTTCTTCATCACGCCCGGTCGGTAGTTCTCGACCAGGATGTCGGCGCTCTTCACCAGCTCGTAGAACAGCTCGCGGCCGGCTTCGCTCTTGAGGTTCACGGCGACCGAGCGCTTGTTCCGGTTCATGTTGAGGAAGCCCATGCTGTCGGGCCCCTTCATCTTGAATCCCATGGCGCCGCGGGTCTGGTCGCCAGTGCCCGGCGGCTCGATCTTGATCACGTCGGCACCGAGGTCGCCGAGCAGCATGCAGCTATAGGGACCGGCCATCACCTGGCTGACGTCGAGAACCCGCACGCCGGCCAGCGGCAGCGGGCGCGCCGCGCCCTCGGTCCGCGCCTCGCGCTGCGGTGTGCTGGCGGGATTGCCGGCGGCGGGGTTTTCCCGGGCCTGATCCAGAACATCGCTCATCGGTTCTACCTTTCTGCGGTGGGCGCGGCGCCCGAATTCACAATCAATAATTACGAATGACGGAAGCGGCTCCGCCGCAGCGGGCGGAGCCGGGGATCTCAGACCGGCTCGGAGGTCGATGTCCTGCGCCCCCGCGCCGCGCCGCGCTCATCCGCCGGCTCGGCCGGGGCTTCCGCGCTGGTGCGGTTGATGAAGGCGCGGGCGATGCCGGAGGTGGTGCCCATGACGTGGGTTTCGAGCAGGGCGGCGAGGCGGGGCGCGTCGCGCGCTTCCAGCGCCTCGATCATGGCGTTGTGCTCGACCACGGCGGCGGCCCAGTGCTCGCGGCTCTTGCGCACGACGAAGCGGCAGGCATGGATGCGGGTGAGGATCTGCTGGTAGAAGGCGGACAGCGTGACGTTGCCGGCGATCTCGAAGAAGGATTCGTGGATCAGCCGGTTGTGGCTGAGATACTCGACTTCCTCGCCCTTCTCGAAATACTCCATCATCCGGTCGTGCAGCGCGCGGACGCGGGCGATGTCGGCATCGCTGGCGCGGGCGCAGGCGAGCAGGCCGGCGAGGCGCTCCAGCGAGGCCATGATCGGGAACAGCTCCTCGATCTGCTCCTCGGTGATGCGCGCGACGATGGCGCCGCGATGGGGCAGGATCTGCAGCACGCCCTCGGCGGCGAGCACCTTCAGAGCCTCGCGGATCGGTGTGCGGGAGACCCCGAAGCGCTCGCACAGCTGCTCCTCCGGCACTTTCTCGCCGGGCCGCAGTTCGCCCTGCAGGATCATCTCCCGCAAGGGCGCCACGAGGGATTCGTGGAGAGAGTGTCGGACGATCGGAGCGGACGGCATGCGTTTTATCCTTGGCGGCTTCTGCGAGCCTGAGCGTTTCCCGACGGAAGGATAGCCGGGAACCGCCGGTATCGGGAAGACGATCACGCCGACCTCCCATGGGCCTCGGCGTCGCCGGCGGCCGGCCGGCCGAACAGGCCGCCCTTGAACAGGACGGTGATCAGCGGCAGGCACAGCAGCAGGATGCCGAGCCCCATCATGGTGGAGACGAGGGCGTTGGAGAAGAAGATCGCCGGCGAGCCGTCCGAGGTCAGCATGGCCTGGCGGAAGGCGTCCTCGGCCTTGTCGCCCAGCACCATGGCGAGGACGAAGGGCGCGAGCGGGTAGTCGAGCTTCTTGAAGACGTAGCCGACGATGCCGAAGGCCAGCGCCAGCCAGATGTCGAATACGTGGTTGGCGACCGTGTAGGCGCCGATGACGCAGACGATGGTGATCATCGGCCCGACGACGGTGAAGGGCGCGCGCAGGATGTAGGCGAAGAGCGGCACGGTCGCGAGCACCAGCACGACGGCGATGAGGTTGCCCATGTACATGGAGGCGATGAGGCCCCAGACGAAATCCGGCCGGGTGGAGAACAGCATCGGGCCGGGCGAGAGGCCCCAGATCATCAGGCCGCCCATCATCACCGCAGCGGTGGCGGAGCCGGGAATGCCCAGCGCCAGCATCGGCAGCAGCGCGCAGGAGCCGGCCGAATGGTCGGCGGTCTCGGGCGCGACGATGCCTTCGGGCTCGCCCTTCCCGAAATTCCTGCCGCGGCGGGAGAAGCGCCGGCCCAGCGCGTAGCTCATGAAGGAAGCGGCGGTCGGGCCGCCCGGCGTGATGCCCATCCAGCAGCCGATGAGCGCGCTGCGCACCAGCGTGACCCAGTAGCGCGGCACTTCGGCCACCGTGCGCAGGATGGTGCGCATGTCGAGCTTGGCCTTCACGCCCTCGAACTTCAGCCCTTCCTCCATGGTGAGCAGCAGCTCGCCCAGGCCGAACAGGCCGATGACGGCGATGAGGAAGCTGATGCCGCCGATGAGCTCGTCGATCTCGAAGGTCAGGCGGCTCTCGCCGGAGATGGTGTCGATGCCCACCGTGGCGGCGGCGAAGCCGAGCATCATCGAGACCAGCGTCTTGAAGGGCGAGCCTCCGGCCATGCCGATGAAGCTGGCGAAGGCCATGAAGTAGACCGCGAAATACTCGGCCGCGCCGAAGCGCATGGCGAAATTGGCGACCCAGCTCGACAGCAGGGTGATGACGATCACGCCGGTGAGGGCGCCGATGCCGGCCGAGGTGAAGGCGAGGGTGAGCGCGCGCACCGCCTGCCCCTGCCGGGCGAGCGGATAGCCGTCGAACGTCGTGGCGACGGAGGAGGGTTCGCCGGGAATGTTGAACAGGATGGAGGTCGTCGATCCCCCGAACAGCGCGCCCCAGTACATGGAGGTGAGCAGGATGATCGCCGAGATCGGGTCCATGGTGAAGGTGAGCGGCAGCAGCAACGACACGCCGTTGGGCGCGCCGAGGCCGGGGAGCACGCCGACCACCAGGCCGAGCAGCACGCCCACCGCCATGATCATCACATGGTGGGCGGTGAGCGCGACGGCGAAGCCGTCCATCAACTGGCCGAAATTGCCCATGGCCGTTCCCTCTCCCGTCTCTTCTTCTTGTTCTCAGTAGATGCCGAAATATTCGAGGATCGGCCCCTTCAGCAGCGGGACCATGAAGATCTTCTCGAAGATGACGAAGTTGACCGCGACCACGATGGCGGCGGTGAGCAGCGAGGTCGCGGTGCGGAAGCCGGCGGCCATGCGCATGGCGTAGAAGGTGTAGAGCGCCATGCCGATGTAGAGGCCGAGCCAGGCGGAGATCGCCACCATCACGACGATCGGCAGGAAGAAGGCGACGATGGTGCGCAGCCGCTCGCCGTCGATGAAGACGTCGGAGGTCGAGGCCCGGCGCAGCACCGTCTGGAGGATGGTGGCGGCGCTGCCGAAGATGATGAGGGCGCCGATATAGAAGGGGAAATAGCCCGGCTGCGGACCGCTCTCGTTCCAGCTGATGCCGTTGAGGGACGCGCCGTAGCACACGATCCCGCCGACGAGGGCGGTGGCGCAGGCGGTCGCGATCTCCATGGTGTTGCGCGAGATATCCATGACGTCACTCCGGGGCGGGCACGCCGTCGCGCTCCCGCAGGATCTGCGATCCGGGTCGAGAAGGAGAAGGGGCGGGCGCGCCGCCCCCTCGTTTCACCAAAAGCGCGGGCTCACTGCTCGGCGCGCAGCCAGCCATTCGCCTTGTAGATCTCGGCGTAGGTGGCCTCGTGCTGCTTGATGAAGTCCTTGAAGGCGTCGCCGGTGAGCAGGCGCGGGATCTGCGCGCCGCGCTCCTGATAGCCCTTGAACTCCGGCGTGCCGGCCGCCTTGGTGAACAGCTCGGTGTAGTAGGCGAGCGCCTCCGGCGGGATGTCCGCGGCCGCCCAGATGGTGCGCGGCTGGGCGAAGGTCTTCACGTCGATGCCGGCCTCGACGCAGGTCGGAACGTCATTCCAGGACATGCCGTCGGCGATGACCGTCTTGTCGGCGAGGCGTTCGCTCTCGAACACGCAGAGCGGCTTCTGCACGCCGGCCTTCCACTGCTCGACGCTCTCGCTGGGATTGTTAACGTTGGCGGTGATGTGGCCGCCGGCCACCTGGATGGCCGCCTCGCTGCCCGACTTGTAGGGGATGTAGGTGAGGTCGACGCCGGTCTTGTGCTCGATGAGCGTCATCAGCGTCTCGTCGGCTTCCTTGGCCTTGGCGCCGCCGAGCTTGAGCTGGCCGGGATTCTCCTTCGCCTTGGCGATGAAGCCCTTGACGTCCTCGATGCCCGAGGTCTTCGGATTCACCCACAGGATGAAGGGGTCGAACACCATCGCGGCGACCGGGGTGAGGTCCTTCTGGCTGTAGGAGAGCTTGTTGGCGAGCGGCAGGACATAGGCGTCCTGCGTGCCGAAATAGAGCTTGTAGGGATCGCCCTTGTTCGACTTGGCGTAGATGAAGGTCTCCGCGCCGGAGCCGCCGGACTTGTTGCTGACGATGATCGGCGTGGTCAGCAGCTCGTTCTTGCTGAGCGCCGACTGGACGACGCGGGCGAAGGTGTCGGTGCCGCCGCCGGGGCCGGCCGCGGCGACGAACTCCACCGGGCGGTTCGGTTTCCATTCGGCGAGCGCGGCGGTCGGGACGACCACCGAAAGCGTGAGCGCAAACGCAGTTAGGGCGTGCTTGGGCATTCAATTCCTCCCCATGAGAATTATTTGGGCGGGCTTTGCCTCGCGGTTCTTGAGGGGAACGCTATCGCATCAATCATTTCACATCAATAATTATGGATGCGATTTTCGCTCGATGCCGGCGAGGGACGGCGCGGGAGTGGCGGACAGGTCTCCGGTCGCCACGCGATGGAGTGGTCCGGCAATAGAATTCTCTTTTATGAATCAGTGGGATGGGAGAAGTGGGCGAGGGTGCACCGCGCGTCACGCCCTCGCCTGAGGACGCGCGACATCCGGCGGGCTGTGGCGCGGCTCCTTGCCCTCGGCGGCGCAGCGGCGGTCGAAATCCTCCTGCGCGGCGGCGATCGCGCCGAGATTGGCCTGCGCCCATTGGCCGAGCGCCATGACCGGCTCGCGCAGCGAATGGCCGAGCGGCGTCAACTCGTAATCGACCCGCGGCGGGATGGTCGGGTAGACGGTGCGCGAGACCAGCCCGTCGCGCTCCAGACCGCGCAGGGTGAGGGTGAGCATGCGCTGCGAGATGCCGTCGATCATGCGCTTCATCTCGTTGAAGCGGCGCGGCCCGTTCGCCAGCAGCATGACGATCAGCACGCTCCATTTGTCGCCGATCCGGGCAAGCAGGCGGCTGACCTTGCGGCAGTCCTCGCTGTGGAAATGTGGATGTGCCTCAGTCACTTCGGTGTGCCTCGGTATGGAGCATGTGCGTTCTTGTGGAATGTAGGGATGGGCACGTAATTAGTCCAGGTAACAAAACGTAACCTAGGAAATCACAGGTCCCATCATGTCGAACGGCACGCTCCTGCACATCGACTCCTCCATTCTCGGCGGCCATTCGGTGAGCCGTCAGGTCACCTCCGCCATCGTCTCGCGGCTCACCGCCGCCGATCCCTCGTTGAAGGTGGTCTATCGCGATCTGGCGGCTGATCCGCTGCCGCACGCGACGCCCGCTAGCATGCCGGCCGACCACCCGCTCTCGGGCGGGCAGGGCGACGCGGCGAGCCAGCAGGCGCTCGACGACTTCCTCGCCGCCGACATCGTGGTGATCGGCGCGCCGATGTATAATTTCTCGATCCCCACCCAGCTGCGCGCCTGGATCGACCGCATCCTCGTGCCCGGCAAGACCTTCGCCTACAACGCGGACGGCACGGTGGTGGGCCTCGCCGCCGGTAAGCGGGTGATCGTCGCGCTGGCGCGCGGCGGCCATTACGGCAACAACGCCGCGGCGGCGGCTGGCGAGCACGCCGAAACCTATCTGCGCTGGGTGTTCGGCTTCATCGGCATCACGCCGGAATTCATCGCCGCGGACGGCATCGCCGCCGGCCAGCGCGACGCGGCGCTGGAGGGCGCGCTGAAAAGCGCGGCGGCGCTGAAGGCGGCGTGAGGGCTGTCCTCTCCGACGACCGTCATCCCCGGGCCTGGCCCGGGGATCCACGTATTGGACGAGCCCCATCAAGGCATGGATGGCCGGGTCAAGCCCGGCCATGACGATCTTCCCTTCGGGAGTGTCGGAACGTCCTACTCCGCCGCGTGGCTGTCGAGCTGGTCGAGCGATTCGTGCACCATCGCCGCCTTGTGGCGCAGGTGCTCCTTGAGGATGGTGCCGAGCCGCACGCCGTCGCGCGCCTTCAGCGCGGCCATCATCTCCTCGTGGTCCTGCACCGCCTCGCGCCAGCGTTCGCTGGACTTCTGGGCGATGAAGCGCACCGCGTGGATGCGTACCATGAGGGTCTGGTAGAGCTGGCTGAGCGCGTGGTTGCCGGCGAGCTCGAAGAATTTCTCGTGGATCGCCCGGTTCAGCCGCAGATAGGCGGCGGGGTCGCCGGCCCGATAATACGCCAGCATCTCATCGTGCATGGCCTGCACGCTCGCGACGTCGGCATCGCTGGCGCGGGCGCAGGCGGCCTCGCCCGCCACCGCTTCCAGCGCGCCCATGATCGGGAAGAGCTCGTCGACCTCTTCGGGCGACACGCGCGCGACGCTGGCGCCGCGATTGGGCGAGAGAATCAGCAGCCCCTCATTGGCGAGCACCTTGAGCGCCTCGCGCAGCGGGGTGCGGGAGACGCCGAAGCGCTGGCACAGGGCCTGTTCGGAGATCTTGTCGCCGGCCTTGAGATCGCCGCGCATGAGCATGTCGCGCAGCTGCGCGGCCAGCTCGTCATGCAGGCTGCGGCGCGGAATGATGGCCGTGTCCGACATCGCCATGCGGCGGCTCTCCCAGATGCCGCGCTCCCGGCGCGGCATGACATTTCCCAACGCCCCTTAAATCGCTCCGGCCGGCGGATTTCGCAAGCCGGCCGGAGCGGAAGGGCTTACGCAGCGGCGCGCAGCGGGTTCGAGGCGCACTCGGCGAGGTAGTCCATCGCCGCCTGCGCGCCGCCCTTCTTGTGCGGGACGCCGGCGAGGGCGAGGCCCATCTCGACGCCCGACAGCGCGCCGAGGATGGTCAGGTCGTTGGTGTCGCCGAGGTGGCCGATGCGGAAGACGCGGCCCGACAGCTTGGTGAGGCCGGTGCCGAGCGACATGTCGAAATGGTCGAGCGTCTTCTCGCGGAAGGCGTCGGCGTCATGCCCCTCGGGCATCAGCACGGCGGTCAGCGAGGACGAGTAGTACTTCGGATCGCGGCACAGAACCTCCAGGCCCCAGGCGCGCACCGCGCGGCGGGTCGCCTCGGCGTGGCGGTCGTGGCGGGCGAAGACGTTGTCCAGCCCTTCCTCGTGCAGCATGTCGATGGCCTCGGCGAGGCCGTAGAGCAGGTTGGTGCCGGGCGTGTAGGGGAAGTAGCCCTTCTCGTTGTGGGGGATCATCTCCTCCCACGACCAGAACAGCTTCGGCATGGTGGACTTCTTGGCTGCCGCCAGCGCCTTGGGCGAGAGGGCGTTGAAGGACAGGCCCGGCGGCAGCATCAGGCCCTTCTGCGAGCCGGAGACGGTGACGTCCACGCCCCATTCGTCGTGGCGATAGTCGATCGAGGCCAGCGAGGAGATGGTGTCGACGAGGAGCAGCGCGGGGTGGCCGGCATTGTCGATGGCCTTGCGGACCTCGGCGATGCGCGAGATGCAGCCGGTCGAGGTCTCGTTATGGACGACGCAGACCGCCTTGAACTCGTGGTTCTTGTCCTCGCGCAGCCGGGCCTCGATGGCGTCGGCGTCGGCGCCGATGCGCCAGTCCGAGGCGATAAACTCCGGGTGCAGGCCGAGCTTGATCGCCATGTTCTTCCACAGCGTGGCGAAATGGCCGGTCTCGAACATCAGCACCTTGTCGCCGGGCGAGAGCACGTTGGCGAGCGCGGCCTCCCAGGCGCCGGTGCCGGAGGCGGGGTAGATGATGACCGGATTGGCGGTCTTGAAGACGCTCTTCATGCCTTCCAGCACGCGCTTGCCGAGCTTCTGGAACTCGGGACCGCGGTGGTCGATGGTCGGCATGTCCATCGCCCGCAGGATGCGGTCGGGCACCGGGGTCGGGCCGGGAATCTGCAGGAAATGACGACCCGCGACCCGGGCGGCATTGCTGGACATCGGTGTTCTCTCCCTTGGCGGCGCGGCGATCAGACGCGCCGGTTTGTGCACATGAGGCCGGGGATGCCATTCCCCGCACCCTTGATCTTGCATAAATGAATTATGAATGCAAAATGCGATCAAGTCCACGGGGCGTTCACGGGATTTGTGAGACGGACGCACCGAGGGACGTGAGGGAGTGAAAGCATCATGGCGGCACGACTGGCGCCCGGACTCGAGCGGCGCCTGAAGGCGGAAGTTTCGGGAGATGTGTGGTTCGACCGCTTCAATCGCGGGCGCTACGCCACCGACGCCTCGTTCTATCAGATCATGCCGCTGGGCGTTGTCGTGCCGCGCACCACGGAAGAGGCGGAGCGGGCGATCGCGCTGGCGCGCGCCGAGGGCATTCCCGTCACGCCGCGCGGCGGTGGCACCTCGCAATGCGGGCAGACCATCAACGAGTCGCTCGTCATCGACGGCTCCAGGCACCTCAACCGCATCCTCGAACTCGACGTCGAGGGCCGGCGCTGCGTGGTCGAGCCGGGCATCGTGCTCGACGATCTCAACCGCCAGCTCAGGAAGCATGGCCTGTGGTTCCCGGTCGACGTCTCCACCGCCAGCCGTGCGACCATCGGCGGGATGACCGGTAATAACAGCTGCGGCGGGCGTTCGCTGCGCTACGGCACGATGCGCGACAACGTCATCTCCATCGACGCGATGCTCGCGGACGGCGCGAAGGCGCATTTCGGGCAGGTGGACCACAATCTCGCGGACCTGCCGGCGGACACGCCGCTGGCGCCGCTGGTGCGCGATCTGCTCGACCTCGGCGCGCGCGAGGCGGGCGAGATCGCCGACCGTTTTCCCCGCGTGCAGCGCCGCGTCGGCGGCTACAATCTCGACGCGCTGGTGCCGAACGAGCGCGGCTACAACCTCGCGCACATTCTCGTGGGCTCTGAGGGCACGCTCGCCTATTCGACCCGCGTCGAGCTGAAGCTCTGGCCGCTGATCGGCAAGAAGGTGATCGGTGCCTGCCATTTCGGCAGCTTCTACGCGGCGATGGACGCCGCCCAGCACCTCGTGAAGCTCAAGCCCATCGCGGTCGAGCTGGTCGATGCGACGCTGCTCGCGCTGGCGAGCGAGATCCCGATGTTCCAGGCGACGCTGAAGCAGTTCGTGCGCGGCACGCCGGACGCCATCTTGCTGGTGGAGTTCGCCGAGGACGAGGCCGAGAACGCGCGCCGGCTGAAGCTGCTGGAAGACACGATGGGCGATCTCGGCTTCGGCTGGGACCGCGCCGGGGCCAAATGGGGCGGTGTCGTGCCGGTGCACGAGGCGGGGTTGCAGGCGGCCATCGCCGATGTGCGCACCTCTGGCCTCAACATCATGATGTCGATGAAGCAGGCGGGCAAACCCGTTTCCTTCGTCGAGGACTGCGCCGTGCCGCTGCCGCATCTTGCCGACTACACGGCGCGGCTGACGGAGGTGTTCGAGAAGAACGGCACCAAGGGCACCTGGTACGCTCACGCCTCCGAGGGGTGCCTGCATGTGCGCCCGGTGCTGAACCTGCGCCTCGAGAAGGACGTGAAGGCGATGCGCGCCATCGCCGAGGAAGCCTTCGCCATGGTGCGCGAGTACAAGGGTTCGCATTCGGGCGAGCACGGCGACGGCATCGTACGTTCCGAGTTCCACGAGACGATGTTCGGCACGCGCCTCGTGCGCGCCTTCGAGGAGGTGAAGGACCGCTTCGACCCGAAGGGGCTCTACAACCCCGGCAAGATCGTGCGGGCGCCGAAGTTCGACGACCGCAGCCTGTTCCGCTACGCCCCCGACTACAAGGTGGAGCCGATCAAGGCGGCGCTCGACTGGACGGGCTATTCCGGCGAGGGCGGCGGCCTGCAGGGCGCCATCGAGATGTGCAACAACAACGGCGCCTGCCGGAAGGCGGTCGCCGGGGTGATGTGCCCGAGCTACCGGGTGACCCGCAACGAGCGCGACGTGACGCGCGGGCGCGCCAACACGCTGCGCCTCGCCATTTCCGGCCGCCTCGGCCCCGATGCGCTCGCCTCCGACGAGATGATGGAGACGTTGAAGCTCTGCGTCTCCTGCAAGGGCTGTCGGCGCGAATGCCCGACCGGCGTCGACATGGCCAAGATGAAGATCGAGGCGCTGGCGGCGCGGGCGAAGGCCAAGGGCATCACCCTGCACCAGAAGCTGGTCGCCTATCTGCCGCGTTATGCGGGGCTGGCCTCCCGCGTGCCGTGGCTGTTGAACCTGCGCGACGTGCTGCCGGGGGCGGCGAAGCTCTCGGAGGTGGTCGCCCAGTTCAGCGCCCGCCGGACCCTGCCGCGCTGGCGCGCCGATGCCTTCCGCGAGGACCAGACCGAATTCGGGCCGGCGGACGGGCACGAGGTCGTGCTGTTCGCCGACACCTTCAACCGCTGGTTCGAGAAGGAGAACATCCTCGCCGCACTGGAGGTGCTGACCGCTGCCGGCTACCGGGTTCACATGCCGCGCCCGGCGGACGGCGCCAAGCGCGCGCTGTGCTGCGGGCGCACCTTCCTTTCCGCCGGCCTCGTCGACGAGGCGAAGGCGGAGGCGCGGCGGGTGGTCGAGACTTATGCGCCCTTCATCGCCCGCGGCGTGCCGGTGGTCGGGCTGGAGCCGAGCTGCCTGCTCGCCTTTCGCGACGAACTGCCCTCCATGCTGCCGGGCGAGGCGACGCAGCGCCTTTCCGCCCATGCGCTGCTGATCGAGGAATTCATCGCCCGCGAGATCGATGCCGGCCGCTTCGACCTGCCGCTGGCGCCGGTGGCCGAAAAGGCGCTGCTGCACGGACACTGTCACCAGAAATCCTTCGGCGCCATGGGCGCGGTGGAGAAGGCGCTGCGGCTGGTGCCGGGGCTCCATGTCGAGGTGGTGGAATCGAGCTGCTGCGGCATGGCCGGGGCGTTCGGCTATCACGCCGAGACCATCGACACCTCGCTCGCCATGGCCGAGCTCTCGCTGCTGCCGGCCGTGCGCGAGGCGGAGCCCGGCACGCTGGTGGTCGCGGACGGCACGTCCTGCCGCCACCAGATCCATGACGGGGCGGAGCGCGACGCGATCCACGTCGTCGAGGTGCTGGCGCGCAGCGTCGCGGCGGCACGCTCCGGCGGCGCGGCGCGCCAGCTGGAGGCGGCGGAATAGCGGCGAAAAGTCCGCTTGATTTAAACAGTTCCGTTTTGCATTATGAATGCATAACGCAAAAATGCGTAAGACTAAGAACACAGCAGGAAACGCTTTGGACGCCCGGAACCAATCGGGCGCCGCTCACAAGAGAGGAATGACGCATGTTCGAGAGCCTCGTCTCTAAACGGGCAGCCGTGCTCGCGGCCTGCCTTTCCGGGCTCGCCCTGTCGCCCGCCATTTCGCCCGCGTTCGCGGCCTGGCAGCCGACCAAGCCCATCGAGATCATCGTGCCCGCCGGCGCCGGCGGCGCCTCCGACCAGATGGCCCGCATGATGCAGGCCGCGATCCAGAACAATAAGCTCTCGCCCACCCCGGTCGTGGTGACGCTCAAGGGCGGCGCCAATGGTGGCGAAGGGCTGATGGACATGCTGGCGAGCGCCGGCGACCCCTACAAGATGGTCATCTCCAACTCGGCCATCTACACGCTGCCGCTGGCCAACAAGCTGCCCTTCGACTGGCGCAAGCTCACGCCGATCAGCATCCTCGCCTTCGACAATTTCGTGCTGTGGGTGAACGCCAACGCCCCCTATGCGAATGCGCAGGAATTCCTCGCGGCGGTGAAGAAGGAGCCGGCCGGCTCGTTCAAGCTCGGCGGCACCGGCTCCAAGCGCGAGGACCACATCCTGGCCGCCGCGGTCGAGCGGATCGCCGGGGTGAAGTTCAGCTACATCCCCTACAAGTCGGGCGGCGAGGCGGCGACCCAGCTGGTCGGCGACCACATCAAGGCCAACGTCAACAACCCGTCCGAGAACATCGCCGTCTGGCGTGCCGGGCAGGTGAAGGCGCTGTGCGTCTTCGACAACGAGCCGATGAACTATGAGGCCAAGGTCACCGCCGATCTGTCCTGGAAGGACATCCCGACCTGCAAGTCGCAGGGCGTCGACTTCCAGTGGATCATGCTGCGCGGCGTGTTCCTGCCGTCCGGCGTGACGCCGGACCAGGTGGCATTCTATCAGGAGCTGCTCGGCAAGCTCGTCGAGACGACCGAGTTCAAGGAATATCTCGAGAAGCAGGCGCTGAAGCCCTCCGACCTGAAGGGCGAGGAGATGGTCAAGTTCCTCGAGAAGGACGAGGCCCTCTACAAGGACCTCATGACCCAGTCCGGCTTCGTCGCCACCAACTGATGAGCCTGCGTGCCGGCGCACCCTTTGCGGGCGCCGGCATCGCTTTCGTCTGCTGCCGTGCCGGCCCGACGGGCTTCGCAATGAGAGGCGCGCACATGCGCGGCGCCGCGACCCCGCCGCCTCCCGGCCGGCCCCTTCTTCTGGAGAATACCGATGTCCGATGACCCGAACGCGGAAGTCGATCCCGCTCTGGTGTCGACGCGCAGCGTCGAAGTCGTGGTGATGGCGCTTCTTCTGTGCGTCGCCGTCTTCCTTGGCTGGGACAACTGGCGGATCGGGGCCGGCTGGGCGCCGGACGGGCCGCAGGCGGGCTACTTCCCGTTCTACCTCTCGGTGCTGCTGGGCGGGGCGAGCCTCGTCGGCATTGCTTCCGCGCTGCGCAGCGAGGAACTGCGGGACGAGATCTTCGTCGGACGTTCGGCCTTCGGGCGCGTGCTGCGCGTGTTCATTCCGACGATCCTCTTCGTCCTCCTGGTACAGCTCCTCGGTCTTTACGTCGCGAGCTTCGTCTTCGTCTCGGCGTTCATGATCTTCATCGGCAAGCTGTCGGTCTGGAAGTCGATCCTGACCGGCCTGATCTTCTCCGGTCTCATGTTCTACATCTTCGACATGCAGTTCAACGTGCTGCTGCCCAAGGGTCCGCTCGAAGCGGCGTTCGGTTTCTAGAGGAGGGCCCCATGGAAGCACTCGACTCCCTGTTTCACGGCTTCGGCGTCCTCCTGACCGCCCACAACATGATGCTGATGCTGGTCGGCATCTGCCTCGGCATCCTGGTGGGCGTGCTGCCGGGCCTCGGCGGACCGAACGGCGTGGCGATCCTGTTGCCCCTGACCTTCACCATGGACCCGACCTCGGCCATCGTGCTGCTGTCCTGCATCTACTGGGGGGCACTGTTCGGCGGCGCCATCACCTCGATCCTGTTCAACATACCGGGCGAGGCATGGTCGGTAGCGACCACCTTCGACGGCTATCCCATGGCGCAGAAGGGCGAGGCGGCCGAGGCGCTCACCGCCGCCTTCACCGCCTCCTTCGTCGGCTCGATCGTCGCGGTGATGCTGATCACCTTCCTCGCGCCATGGATCGCCAGCTTCGCGCTGCGCTTCGGCCCGCCGGAATTCTTCGCGGTCTATCTGCTGACCTTCTGTTCCTTCGTCGGCCTTGGCAAGGAAGCGCGCCACAAGATCATCATCTCGCTCACCATCGGCTTTCTGCTGGCGGCGGTCGGCATGGACACGGTGTCGGGCGAGCTGCGCATGACCTTCGGCTCGATCGAGATGCTGCGCGGCTTCGACTTCCTCGTCGCGGTGATCGGCCTGTTCGGCATCTCCGAGATCCTGCTCGCCATGGAGGAGCATCTCGCCTTCAAGGGGCAGGAGGCGAAGATCCGCCTCTCGGTGGTGTGGCGCACCTGGCTCACCCTGCCGCGCTACTGGATGACCCTGCTGCGCTCCTCCGCCATCGGCTGCTGGCTCGGCGTAACGCCGGGCGGGGCGATCGCGGCCTCCTTCATGGGCTACAACCTCGCCAAGCGCTTCTCCCGCGACGGCGCCCAGTTCGGCAAGGGCAAGATCGAGGGCGTGCTGGCGCCCGAGACCGCGGCGCACGCGGCGGGTACCTCGGCGCTGCTGCCGATGCTGGCGCTGGGCATTCCCGGCTCGGGCACGGCGGCGGTGCTGCTCGGCGGCCTGATGGTGTGGGGCCTGCAGCCCGGCCCGCTGCTCTTCGTCGAGCAGAAGGACTTCGTGTGGGGCCTGATCGCCTCCATGTATCTCGGCAACATCGCGGGCCTCATCATCGTGCTCGCCACCGTGCCGCTCTTCGCCTCGGTGCTGCGCGTGCCCTTCGCCACCATCGCGCCGATGATCATCGTCTCCTGCGCGGTCGGCGCCTTCGCGGTGCAGAACGCGATGTTCGACATCTGGCTGATGCTGGGCTTCGGCATCGTCGGCTACGTGTTCAAGAAGATCGGCATCCCGCTCGCGCCGATGACGCTGGCGCTGGTGCTCGGTGACAAGGCCGAAGACGCCTTCCGCCAGTCGATGATCGGCCTCGACGGCGGCATCGGCATCTTCTGGTCGAACAAGCTGGTGGGCACGATCACCACGCTGGCCTTGATCATGTTGTTCTGGCCGCTTATCGGGAGGGCGATCGACATGATCCGCGGCTCCGGGCACGCCTCGCCCGCGAGCGCGGCCAGCAGCGAGAGCAGCCGCCCATGACCCTGAGCCTGAAAGCCGCCCAGACCATCCTCTCCACCGCCCTCGACCATTGCCGGCAGGGCAACTTCAAGCCGATGGCGATCGTCGTGCTCGACGCGCGCGGCGCCGTGAAGGTGTCGGCTGCCGAGGACGGCACCAGCCTGAAGCGCTTCGAGGTCGCCCACGGCAAGGCCTATGGCGCGCTGTCGCTCGGCATGGGCTCGCGCTCCATCTTCAAGCGGGCGAAGGAGCAGGCCTTCTTCGTCGCGGCGGTGAGCCACGTCGCCGGCGGCGCGCTGGTGCCGGTGCCGGGCGGCGTGCTGATCCGCGACGCGGGCGGCGAGGTGATCGGCGCCGTCGGCATCTCCGGCGACACGTCGGAGAACGACGAGGCGGCGGCGACCGCCGGCATCGTGGCTGCCGGGTTCTCCGCCGATCCGGGCACCGACTGACGCCTCATTCTTCTTTCGTGAGGAACGCCGGGGCGCGCCATGGGAACGTGGTGCGCCCCTTGCGCGTTAGGTCGTCGGATACCGCATGATGCGGGTGCTTGCTGGCGCGGAAGAAACCGTCGATCCGCCGTTTTCCCGACCGATTTCATTCAGCAAGCATTCATCGACACTTCGCTACCACTTCGGTAACGGAATGTATTACGGAGGAATGCCGCGATGAAGAAGTTGACGCTTGCTCTCGCTGCCGCTGCGACCCTGGTGACGTCCAGCGTTGTTCCCGCCATGTCTGCGCCATGGAAGCCGTCTGGCCTGAGTGCTCCCGGTTCCAATGTGGAGCAGGTGCGCTATCGTCGCGGCTATTATTACAATGGCGGCCGCCACTATTATAATGGCCATCGCGGTTACAACTATTACCGCCCGGGCTATCGCAACTATAATGGCTGGTGGTATCCCGCCGCTGCCTTCGCGGCCGGTGCGCTGATCGGTGGCGCCATCGCCGCCCAGCCGGCGCCGGCCTATCCGGCCCCGTCCTATGGGGCGGGCGGCGTCAACGCGCATGTTCAGTGGTGCGCCAACCGCTATCGCTCCTATCGGGTCTCGGACAACACGTTCCAGCCCTATGGCGCCCCGCGCCAGCAGTGCGTCTCGCCCTACTGAGCCGGAACGCATTGGAAGATACGAAAGCCCGGCTCCGGCCGGGCTTTCTGCTTTTGGGTGCCGGCTGCCGCATGGACGACGAGGGTGGACGGCAAGGTTGAACCCGCCGCCATCCGCGCATTACAAGTCCCCGACGCGGCGGGTTTTCCCGCCGCGATCCCGGGCCGGAACGAGCGCAATGGCGTTGTCCTACAGGGCGGATATCGACGGGCTGCGGGCAGTCGCGGTCCTCGCCGTGCTGTTCTTCCATGCCGGCGTCGCCGCCGTGCCGGGCGGCTATGTCGGCGTCGACGTCTTCTTCGTCATCAGCGGCTACCTGATCACCGCCATCCTGCGCCGCGAGGCGGAGAGCGGCGCGTGGTCGATCGCCCGCTTCTACGAGCGCCGCATCCGCCGCATCCTGCCGGCGCTGATCGTGATGAGCGCGGTCACGGTGTTGCTGGCCGGCGTCTTCCTGCTGCCGACGATGAACCGCGACGTGCCGAAGCAGGCGATGGCGGCGCTGGGCTTCGTCGCCAACATCTATTTCTGGCTCACCTCGGATTATTTCGCGGCGGCGGCGGAGACCAAGCCGTTCCTGCACACCTGGTCGCTCGGGGTGGAGGAGCAGTTCTACCTGTTCATGCCGCTGGTCATGCTGGCCGTGGCCGGATGGGGGCGGCGCCAACAGATCGTCGTGCTGTCGGCGCTGGCCGCACTGTCGCTCGGCCTGTGCGTCGCGCTCACGCCGCGCCACCCGGAGGCGAGCTTCTATCTCCTGCCGATGCGGGCCTGGGAACTGCTGGCCGGGGGGCTTCTCGGCTATCTGCCGTCCGGCGGGCGGCCGCGCTGGCTCGACCAGATGCTCGCGAGCGCCGGGCTGCTGATGCTGGCCGGCGCGATCTTCCTCTTCGACGACACGACGCCTTTCCCCGGCTATGCGGCCATCCTGCCGGTGCTCGGCGCGGCGCTGCTGATCCTCGCCGCGCCGGGAACGTGGGTGGGGCGCTTCCTGTCGGCGCGGGCGATGGTCGGGATCGGGCTCATCTCCTACTCGCTCTATCTCTGGCACTGGCCGATCACCGTCTTCGCCCGCAGCGGGGCGGTGGACCTCGGGCGGGCCGAGCCGGTGATCATCCTCGGCGTCTCCCTGCTGCTCGGCTATCTCTCGTGGCGCTTTGTCGAACAGCCCTTCCGCGACCGCACGGCCATGCCGACGCGCCGGCTGCTCGCCGCCACGGCGGTGGGCGTCGTGGCGGTACTGGCGGCCGGGGGCGTGCTGCGGGCGGCGCGGGGCAATCTCGGCGGCCTCGACGCGCAGCAGATCACTTTCGACCGGGCGCGCTACGACATCAGCCCGCTGCGGCTGGACTGCCATATCGCCTCCGGCATCGGCCGTCCCGGCGGCTACTGCACGCGCGGCGACGGGACGAAGGGGGAGGTGACGGTGTGGGCGGACAGCCATGGGATCGAGCTGTCCTCGGCGCTGGCCGATCTCGGCTACCGCGTCACCATGATCACCTATTCGGCCTGCCCGCCGGCGCTCGGCTACGCGCCCGCGCCGCGCCCGGACTGCCGGGCGCACAATGACCGGGTGCTGGCGGAGCTGTCGGCCGGGAACGGCGGGCCGGTGGTTCTGGCCGCTCACTATCGCGTCCTGCAGCCGGAAGCGCTCGCCGGCATCGTCACCACGGCCAACGCGCTGGCGGAGCGGGGACGCGAGGTCGTGCTGATGGGGCCGATGCCGAGCCCCGGCTACGACGTGCCGACCCATCTCGCCTTCGGGCGGGAGGCGCGCTTCCGGGCGGCGGATGACGGGTTCGAGGCGCTGCTCGCCGGGCTCGATCCGCGCGTGCGGGTGCTGCGCCCGGCCGATGTGTTCTGCCAGGACGGCGAGTGCTCGATGCTGGCGGAGGGCAAGCCGCTGCTGTTCGACGACAATCATCCGAGCCTGACGGCGGCGCGTCTGCTCGCCGCCCGGCTGCCGGACGCGGCCGTGGCCGAGCGGCAATAGGACCCTGACTCAGCGCGCTGTCGTGGGCACCAGCGTATCGCCCGGCGCTGCCGCCGGCGCGTCGGCGCTGTCCGGCCGGCTCAGATGGCTGAGAACCATGCTGAGCGCGAAGAGCACGCTCATCATCACCGCCATGCGGGTCATCAGTGCGTGGGTGCTCGCATAGCGGGTCGGGCGATGGCGGCGGTGGCGCAGGGGATGCTGTTCGTTCGGATACATGATGTTCACACCGGATGAAGCGCGCGCTCATGCGTGCCGGCAAGGGCGGCGAGCGCGACGCGGATGGCGGAGGCGGCGGCCGGCGTTGCCGCCGTGAGCGGCAGACGCGGCGCGGGGCTGAAGATCGGCGTCAGCAGCGAGATGGCGTATTTGACGCCGACCGGCTCCGGCTCGAGGTCCAGCGCGTGCTGGAGCGTATCGAGCGCCGCCGCCAGCGCGGCGACGTCCTTGCCGCGCCCGGCGAGCCGGTGTTCCCACAGCCTCACGCACAGGTGCGGGGCGATGTTGGCGGCGAGCGACAGGCAGGCGCGCGGCGGCCGGAGGCCGGGCAGGAAGGCGGCGAGGCTGCCCGGCGCGATGCGCCAGAGCCGCTCGGTGCAGACTTCCGCGACCGCCCGCTGCCGGCAGAGATCGTCGCTCTCGTCGAGCAGCGCGAAGATGCTGGGAAGCTGCCCGAGCCGGTCGAGGGTCTCGGGCGCCAGCGTCACCTGCGTGCGCTGGGGCGCGTTGTGAAGGATGAGCGGCAGGTCGACGGCTTCCGCGACCGCCTTGAAATGCCGGTACATGCCTTCCTGCGAGGGCTTGTTGTAGTAGGGCGTCACCAGCAGCGCCGCCGAGGCCCCGGCATCGCGCGCCGCGCGGGTGGCGAGGATGGTCGCCTCGGTGGCGTTGGTGCCGGTGGCGGCGATGACCGGGACGCGCCGGCCCGTCGCCTCGACGGCGACGCGGATCAGCCGCTCCTTCTCGCGCGGCGTCAGGGTGGGGCCCTCACCGGCGATGGCGCCGGTGACGAAGCCGCTCACGCCGGCGGCGAGCAGCGTCTCGACGTGGTGGGCGAAGGCGTCCTCGTCGATCATGCCGGCGAGGAAGGGAGTGACCAGAGGAATAAGGGTGCCGCTGAGCATGGGCGGCCTCCATCACAGGGCAAGCGACAGCGGGCGGCGGGCGAGGCGCACCGCGCGGCGGCGTCCGCCGCATTCGGACGTGGCGTAGTGCAGGGCGGCTTCCCTGGAACGGAAAAAGCCACCACCGCGTCCGTGGAGTTCGATGGCGACCCACCGACCGAGGGCATCCCTGCCGACGGCGAAACGCAGGCGGTTGGCGATCGGGTTGAGACGATCGGCGACCATGCATTTGAGAGTGCTCATGTTTCCATGCCGGGTACGCGGCGCGGGATGTGCGCCGCATCCCGAAAGCTAGGCAGGGCCGGCTCAAGGAGCGATGGGAAGATGCGGCGCCTTACATAAAGACGGCATAAGCCCCGCCGCTCTTTTCCCGCGCCTTATGCCGGCGGCGGTAAAACCGCATCGACGCCTTATGCGCCCGTGCCGCACGGGTGTCCTCCCGCAAGCAGGGGAGGCGCCGATGATGAGCCTGATGAGCGTATGGCGGATGCTGTTGCGCGTGTTCGAGCCCGGACGGAGTGAGGTCGGGGAGCATGTTCCGGTCCGACGCCGGCGAGTGCCGTAGCGTCCGGCGCGCGGCTGGGGTACCTCTACGGACCATGGTCCGCGCCTATACCGTCGCCCTGCTCACCATTCTCGGCTTCGCGCTGTTTCCGGTGCTGTCGGTGCTGATCGTCTCCCTCGTCGCTGGCGCGGCGGGGTGCTCGGTCAATGAGGGGAGCGTTACCCCGTGCGTGATCGCCGGCGTCGACGTGGGCGGGCTGCTCTACACGATGGGCGTTCTCGGGTGGCTGATGATCGCCACCATCCCTGTCGGGACGATGCTGCTGGCCGGCTGGCTCGCCCTGCTGCTCGGACATCTCGCCTGGCGGCACTTCCGGCGAAAGGCCAAGCCGGGTGCCGCACCGGAGCGCACCGATCGGCAGGCGTGAAATGTTCTGGTTATCTCAAGGAGTTAAGTGGTAGCGGGAGAGGGACTTGAACCCCCGACCCCAGGATTATGATTCCCGTGCTCTAACCAGCTGAGCTACCCCGCCACGACGCGCCGGCAACGAGGCCAGCACGCAGAGTGGCGCGATATAAGGAAGGGGGCCGGATGGTGTCAAGGCGGGAAAGCCGGCATCGCCCGCGGATATCCCGCCAATCCCTACCAATGTGCCGCCGGGGCTGTGCCGTCGAGGACCTCGTCGATGCGTCGGCGCGTCGCCGGCGAGGTGTCGTCGGGCAGGGCGTGCGGCGCGAAGAAGCCGATCTCGGCGATCTCGCGATTCGGGACGGCGGCGATCCCTTGCTCGAAACGCTCGATCACATAGACGACAACGTGATCGCGCGCGGCGAGATGCCGGTTGAGCAGCAGCCCGTGCAGGCGCGGCGGGGCGAGGGGCGTCACCGCCGCTTCTTCCTGAAGCTCGCGGATGAGCGCCGTTTCGGCGGTTTCGCCCGGCTCGACGCCGCCGCCCGGCAGGTGCCAGCCCGGCACATAGGTATGGCGCAGCAGCAGGATGGCGCCGCCCTCGTCGATCACCACGCCCCGCACGCCGAGCGTGACGCCGCGGGTCAGCCGGCCCCAGCGATGCAGAAGGCGCGTGAGCAGACGCCGGGACATCGGCATGGGCGGGGGAGTGGCGGCGGTGCCGCTGGGAAAGCGTTCCATCCGCTGTCGCGGGCTGGTAAGGAAGTCCTTGTGTTTGTCCTCGCCCATCTCACCGACGCCCATCTGGGACCGCTTCCCCGCGCGCGCTTCGCCGAGCTTGCCGGGAAGCGCGCGCTTGGCGTGCTCAACTGGCGGCGCGGGCGCCAGCACCGATTCAACATCGCCACCATCGACCTGCTGGTGGCCGACATCAAGGCGCAGGCGCCGAACCACATCGCGGTCACCGGCGATCTGGTGAATGTCGGCCTCGCGGCCGAATATCTCACCGGTCTGAACTTTCTGAAGTCGCTCGGCGGCGGGGCGGACGTGACCGTGGTGCCGGGCAATCACGACGCCTATGTGCGCTCCACCGCTCATCATTCGCTGCTCAACTGGGGCGACTATATGCGCGGCGACGGGGTGAACGGCGACGTCACCGCCGAGAGCGCCTTTCCCTTCGTGCGCCGGCGCGAGGGCGTGGCGCTGGTCGGCGTCTCGACGGCCATTCCCACCCGGCCCTTCATGGCGACCGGCAAGGTCGGGCGGGCGCAGCGCGAGCGGCTGGCCCACGTACTGGATGGCCTCGCGGAGGAGGGGCTGTTCCGCGTGGTGATGATCCATCACCCGCCCTGCGGCGTGCGGGCCGGGCACAAGCGGCTGATCGACGAGGAGGCGGTGCGGGAGGTGCTGGCGCGCCATGGCGCCGAGCTCGTCATCTGCGGCCACGACCATGTGCAGATGGTGGAGATGCTTCCCGGGCCGCATTCCGCGCTGATCCCGGTGGTGGAGGCGCCGTCCTTCGCCGCCGGGCCGGACGACCGGCATTGGCCGGGCGGGTATCACCTCTACCGGATCGAGCGGGTGCCGGGGGCGCCTTTCCCCTGGCGCTGCACCATGGAGGCGCGCGGCTTCCAGCGCGGCGATCCGACCGTGGCGACGCGCAGCGTGCGGGTGCTGACGGAGCCCGTCAGCGCCGGCTGATCCATTCAGCGCGGGCGTGGGCCGTTCAGCGCAGGCTGAATTCCGGGTGCAGCACCGCCAGCGCCAGCATCGCCAGGGCGCCGATGATGATCCCCAGCACGAAAGGCAGGACCGCGCGGCGCCAGCCGCCGGTCGCAGCCGGCGCCGGTTCGGGTACGGGATGGTGCGGTGTGGGATGCGGTTCGGCCGTCGTTTCCGGCGGCACGTTGACCGCCACCATCGCCTGCTCGCGGGCGATCAGGCGCCGGGCGACATAGCGCGTCACTGCGTCGACGATGTCATAAGGATTCGCGCTTTCCGCCAGCACACGCCGCCCGGAGCGGGTGTCTTGCAGGAAGCGGTAGGTGCGATGGTCGCGAGCGAGTGTCACATGGGCCACCATGTCGACGAACAGGCGCGGTGTCTCGCCGGGCATCAGACCCCGGTCGAAGAGCTCGGCATGCTCCAGCGGCACCTCCGTGAAGATCGGGTCCAGCAGCTCGTTGAGCATGGACAGCCGGGTGAGGCTGGCGTCGCGCAGCTCGACGATGACGCCCGAACGCTCCGCCGCCTCCACCCGCGCGGCGCGGATGGCTTCCCGCAGCGACAGGCCGGGCGTATCGCCGCGCAAGCGCTCGCTCTCGTCCATTCGCCCCGGATCCCCGTTTACTGCCGCCTGCGGCGCACACGCCTTCCTGCACATCATAGACCGATGCGGTTAATGGGCCGTTCGTGCCGCACGATGCTGCACGTGCTCGCGGAAGGGATTATGAAACGGGAAGGGAAGCGCCGGCAGGCAGGGTTCCACGCGCCGGGATTTGAGGACCGTATGACGCGAAGCTTCGAGATTCCGCCGGGCGTGGTCGCACCGGACGATTATGAGCCGCTGGCCCGCGAGCGGCTGACCCCGGAGGCCTATGCCTATTACGCCGGCGGCGTGGCGGACGAGATCAGCGTGCGCTGGAATCGCGAGGCCTTCGAGCGGCTGAAGCTCAGGCCGCGCGTGCTCGGCGACTTCACGGATGGCGGCACCGGCCTGACCTTGTTCGGCCAGCCCTTCGAACACCCGATCCTGCTGGCCCCGGCGGCGCATCACGGGCTCGCCGTGCCGGAGGGCGAGATCGCCACGGTGGTAGGGGCGGGCGGCGCCAAGGCGGGGATGATCGTCAGCACGGAATCGGATTTCACGCTGGAGGAGATCGCCCGCGCCGCCCGCACGCCGGTGTGGTTCCAGCTCTATATCCAGCACGACCGCGGCTTCACGGCCGATCTGGTGCGGCGGGCCGAGGAGGCCGGCTACGGCGCGCTGGTGGTGACGGTCGACGCGCCGGTCTACAGCCTGCGCAACCGCGAGCAGCGGGCCGGCTACCGGCCGCCCAAGCTTTCCGAACACGCCAATATGCGCGGCCTCCACACCAACTACGTCGCCGAGGCGGCGCTGGGCGAAAGCCTGATGTTCCGTGGCTATCTCGACGTTGCCGCGCGCTGGGCGGACATCGCCTGGCTGCGCTCGATCACGCGGCTGCCGATCCTTCTGAAGGGCATCATGACGCCGGAGGACGCCGAGCGCGCCATTACCCATGGCGTCGACGGCATCGTCGTCTCCAACCATGGCGGCCGGGTGCTGGACACGTTGCCCGCCAGCATCGAGGTGCTGCCGTCGGTGGCGCAGCAGGTGGCGGGCCGCGTGCCGATCCTGATGGATGGCGGCATCCGGCGCGGCACGGACGTGTTGAAGGCGCTGGCGTTCGGCGCCTCGGCGGTGCTGGTGGGGCGGCCCTATCTCTACGCGCTCGCCGTCGCGGGCCCGGCGGGCGTCGCCCATGTGCTGCACCTGCTGCGCTGCGAATTCGAGGTGGCGATGGTACTGACCGGCTGCCGCACGCTGGCGGATATCGGGCCGGACGTCATCTGGCGGGGCTGACCGCGCGGGCCGCCAGGTCGTGGCGCCGAACTGTTAGCAGAAACGGTCGCTGTTTCTGAAAATGATTATAAACGGCTGTAGGCCGTATTTACTTGGCTCTGTTTGTGCTAATCTACGCGTCCTGTTTGGGGAAGGGGCTACGTAGTATGGCTATCGAAAGTCTTATCGCCGAGATCATTGGCGGTGCCATCGGCGGCACGGCCGGCGGCAAGGTCGTCAAGGATTCCGACCTCGGCAACATCGGCAACCTGATCGCCGGTGCCATCGGTGGTGGCGTGGGCGGGCAGCTGCTCGGCGGTCTTCTGGGTGCGGCCGGCGGCGACGCCGCGGGCGGCCTCGACATCGCCGCGCTGGCGGGTCAGCTGGTGGGCGGCGGTGTCGCCGGCGCGATCGTGCAGATCGTCGTCGGTCTCATCAAGAACAAGCTGCTGGCGAAGTAATTCGCTTTCCGGACGGGACGGGCGCTCTGCCCGTCCCGTCCGGGAGCCGCGAGAATATGAGAGGCGGTGGTCGTCTCGGCCGCTGCGTTTCCGCTTGTGTCTGCCTGATGTCATCTGAGCCTTGCTCCTTCACAGGGCGAGGCGGATGAGGACGGGCTGTGTTGGCTGGGCTCCGGCCCGGGCATCCTGGTCAATGTACCTCTGGCCGATGCGGCCGTTGGCCGGGCGATCAGTAGAGCGTGGCGCGGTAGCGCTCCAGCATTTCCGCCTGCGTTTCCGCCGTCGCGAGGCCGAGTTGGTCGCGCAGGATCTCGCCCATGCTGGGCAGCCGCTCGCGCGGCAGGAAGCGCTCCGGGTCCCAGGCGCGCGAACGCATCAGCGCCTTGGCGCAGTGCATGTAGGCCTCCTCGATCTCGATCCGCAGCACGGTGGCGGGCCGGCGCCCGTCGATCTCGAAGCGGGCGAGAAGGTCGGCGTCGTCGCGGATTTCCGCCCGACCGTTGACCCGCAGCGTCTCGTCGACGCCGGGAATGAGGAAAAGCAGCCCGATCGCCGGATTGGCGAGCAGATTGGTGAGCGTGTCCAGGCGGTTGTTTCCCGGCCGGTCGGGCAGCAGCAGCGCGCCCGCATCCTCGACCTGAACGAAGCCGGGCGCGTCGCCGCGCGGGGTGACGTCCGCCCGCCCGTCGGCCCCGAAACTCGACACCATCACCAGCGGCGAGAGGCCGATGAAGCTGCGGCAATGAATGTCGAGCGCCGGCAGCACCTTGCGACGGCTGCGCTCGCGCATCTCAGCATAGAGGGCGCGAAGCTCTTCGGGGCGAGTGATGCGAGCCATGGGGCGTCCTCTCAGGTCTTGACCACGAGCTGCACGCGGTCGGCGGAGAAGCGCGCCCGTGAATACTGGATCGGCCGGCGCTGCGCATCTCCGTTTATGGCGTCGATCACCATCACGGTGCGGCCTGCGGGCAGGCTGAGAAGGCGGCGTTCTTCCTCGTCGGCGAGGCGGGCGGTGATGCGCGTCTCCAGCCGGCGGTAATCGCCGAGGCCGAGCGTTTCCAGCGCGCGCGTCACCGAGCCGGTGGCGGCGACCAGAAGGTCGAGGTCGCGGCAGCGCCCGGCCTCGTACCAGTGCGAGCCGATGGTGATCGGCACGCCGTCCGCCTCGCGGATCATGTCGACCCGCAGCACCTCGTCGCCCGGCGCGAGGCGCAGCGCTTCGGCGATCTCCGCCGTCGCCGGCTCGATGCGCGAGCCGATGAGCCGGCCGCTGGGGGCGCGCCCCTCCCGCGAGACGATCTCGGAAAAGCGCGTGCGCGCGCCGATCGGGTAGCGGATGGGCGGTTCCTTCACGAAGGTGCCGCGCCCCGGCGTGGCCTCGACGAGCCGCTTGTCGGTGAGCATGGCGAGCGCGCGGCGCAGCGTGTGGCGGTTCACGCCGAAGCGTTCCGACAGCTCCATTTCCGTGGGCAGGCGCGTGCCGGGCGCGAGGCGGCCTTCCACGATGTCGGCCTCGAGGCGTTCGACGATCTGCTTCCAGAGGGCGACGCCGGTGCCGCGCGCGACATCCTCGCCGGGATCGTCGCCGGGCGGGTCGGCCGGGAAGGGCTGATGCGTCACGGCGCTGTCGTCGGTCTCGCTCATATTTCCACCGCGGTGCAAAACTGCGCTTGCCTGTTTGTATAGATCAATATACAAATCCGCCGAAAAGTAAACGCCCTTCACGGCGCGGCAGGCACGGATCCCCAGATGCAGTCTCCCGAACAGAAAACCAGTGACGGCAACGCTTCGCGTGCCGCCCGGCAAGGTGCCATGGCGCTGCTGGCACGGGCGGAAACGGGCGAGCTGGACGCCATGCTGGCGCGTCTCGCGCCGGTGCCGTCGGCGTCCGATCTGAAGCCGCCGGAGGTCGGGCTGGTCATGCTGCGGGGACGAACCGGCGGCGACGGCGCGCCGTTCAATCTCGGCGAGGCGACGGTCGCCCGCGCTGCGGTGCGGCTGGAGGGCGGGGCGGCCGGCTTCGCCTACCGGCTCGGCCGCGATGTCCGCGCGGCGCGCGCCGCCGCGATCCTCGACGCGCTGTGGCAGGACGCCGGCCGGCGGGCTGCGGTGGAAGACACGCTGGCGCCGGTGCGCGAGCGACTGTCGGCAGAAGCCGACGCCGTGCGGGCTGAGACGGCGGCGACCAAGGTCGACTTCTTCACTCTCGTGCGTGGGGAGGACTGAGATGTCCGCACAACGCGCAGAAACCGTTCCGGCGAAGGGGTTCGACGATCCGGTCTTCGACGGGCAGGCGACGTTCCGTGCCGCCATGTGGGCGCTGGCCCGGCCGGGGCGGGTGGAGGCGGTGAGCGCGGCGCTGGAGCCGCCGGCGCCGCTTTCCCGCGAGGCGGCGGCGCTGGTTCTGGCGCTGTGCGATTACGAGACGCCGCTCTGGCTGGACGCGCGGCTTGCCGGCGTGCCGGCGGTGGCGGCGTTCCTGCGCTTCCATACCGGCGCGGCGATCGTCGAGGATCCCCGCGAAGCGCGCTTCGCGCTTGTCACCGATCCCCGGGAAATGCCGGATTTCAGGGTCTTTGCGCAGGGGGCGCCGGATTATCCCGACGCTTCCGCGACGCTGATCGTGCAGGTGGAGGCGTTCGGCGACGGGCTCACGCTGGAAGGACCGGGCATCGAGGGGCGGGCGGCCTTCGGCGCGGCGCCGCTGCCGGCGGATTTCGTCCCCCGCATGGCGGCCAACCGGGCGCTTTTTCCGCTTGGTGTCGACCTCCTGCTGGCGGGTGCCGGCGGGGTGGCGGGGCTGCCGCGTTCCGTGACGGTGAAGGAGGGCTGAGCCGATGTATGTGGCGGCCAAGGGCGGCGAGAAGGCCATCCGAAACGCGCACGCGCTGCTGGCCAAACGCCGGCGCGGAAACGAGAATCTGCCCTCCATCGGGCTCGACCAGATCGCCGCGCAATTGACGCTGGCGGTGGATCGGGTGATGGCCGAGGGTTCGCTCTATGACGTCGAGCTGGCGGCGCTGGCGGTGAAGCAGGCGCGCGGCGACCTGATCGAGGCGATCTTCCTCATCCGCGCCTTCCGCACCACGCTGCCGCGCTTCGGCAGCGCGCAGCCGCTCGACACGGCCCGCATGCTGGTGCGCCGGCGGGTGTCGGCGACCTACAAGGACCTGCCCGGCGGGCAGCTTCTCGGGCCCACCTTCGACTATACGCATCGGTTGCTGGATACCTCTCTGGACAGTAGCGAAATCCGTAGCACGGAGAGTAGCAGCGGGGTTGCAGAGGGCGCCGCGAGTAGCGTTGCGCGTAGCGTTGCGGAGATCATGCCGCGCGTCACCGACCTGCTCGGGGAGGAGGGGCTGATCGAGGCCTCGCCCGCCGACGACGGGGGCGAGCCCTTCGACATCACCCGTGCGCCGGTGAGCTTTCCCGTGGACCGCGCGACGCGCCTGCAGACGCTGGCGCGGGGCGACGAGGGCTACCTGCTGGCGCTCGGCTATTCGACCCAGCGCGGCTATGCGCGCTCGCACCCCTTCGTCGGCGAAATCCGCTTCGGCGATGTCGAGGTGATGTTCGAGGCGCCGGAACTCGGCTTCGAGGTGAATCTGGGCACGGTGCAGGTCACCGAATGCCAGATGGTCAACCAGTTCAAGGGCTCCACCGAGGTGCCGCCGCAGTTCACACGCGGCTACGGCCTCGTCTTCGGCCAGTGCGAGCGTAAGGCGATGTCGATGGCGCTGGTGGAGCGGGCGTTGCGCTGGCAGGAGCTGGGCGAGGAGCCCGGGGCTCCGGCGCAGGACGAGGAATTCGTGCTCTCCCACTGCGACAACGTGCAGGCGACGGGCTTCGTCGAGCATCTGAAGCTGCCGCACTACGTCGACTTCCAGGCCGAGCTGGACCTCGTGCGCCGCATGCGGTCGGAACATGAGACGGAAATGAAGGAGGCCGCGGAATGAGCGCGATGCCTGCCATTACCTACAACTTCGCCTATCTCGACGAGCAGACGAAACGGATGATCCGCCGGGCGATCCTCAAGGCGATCGCCGTTCCCGGCTATCAGGTGCCGTTCGCCGCGCGCGAGATGCCGATGCCCTATGGCTGGGGCACCGGCGGCGTGCAGGTGACCGCCGCCGTGCTCGGCCGCGACGACGTGCTGAAGGTGATCGACCAGGGGGCCGACGACACGACGAACGCCGTGGCGATCCGCGGCTTCTTCGAGAAGACGGCGCGGGTGGCGACGACGACCTCGACGCGCGAGGCGACGGTGATCCAGACCCGCCACCGCGTTCCCGAGACGCCGCTCAGGGAAGACCAGATTCTCGTCTATCAGGTGCCGATCCCCGAGCCGCTGCGCTTCCTCGAGCCGCGCGAGACCGAGACGCGCCAGCTCCATGCGCTAGCCGAATACGGCCTGATGCATGTGAAGCTCTATGAGGACATCGCCCGGCACGGGCATATCGCCACTACCTACGCCTATCCGGTCGAGGTCGCGGGGCGCTATGTGATGGACCCCTCGCCGATCCCGAAATTCGACAACCCGAAGATGGACGACTGCCCTGCGCTGCAGCTCTTCGGCGCCGGGCGCGAGAAGCGCATCTACGCCATTCCGCCGCACACCAAGGTTCGCTCGCTGGACTTCGAGGACCACCCCTTCCGCGTCCAGCGCTTCGCCAAGCCCTGTGCGCTCTGCGCGGCGACGGGCGTCTATCTCGACGAGGTGATCCTCGACGACAAAGGCGGGCGGATGTTCGTGTGCTCGGACACCGACTACTGCAACACACGGCAGGAAGAGGGGCACCGGGGCGAGATGTCCGGCGCTTCCCCCTCACGCCAACCCTTCCCCCCTCGGGGAGAGGGGGCAGAAGGCGGGGCTCTTCACCTCTCCCCGCCGGGGAGAGATCGCTCCGAAGCAGCGGGTGAGGGGGCCTCCGGCGGGGAGGTTCGGCCATGAGCGCCGATCTCGTCGTGCGCCCCGCCGGGCCGGCAGACCTGCCGGCGGTGCTGGAGCTTTATCGCGAGCTTGATCCCGACGACGCACTTGATCTCGCCGAGGCGCGGGCGGTGTTCGACCGCATGGCCCGCTATCCCGACTACACGCTCCATGTCGCGGAGGTGGATGGCGAGGTGCTCGGCACCTATACGCTGCTCGTCGTGGAGAACCTCGCGCACCGGGGCTCGCGCTCGGCGGTGATCGAGGCGGTGGCGGTCGCCGGTACGGCGCAGGGGCGGGGCATCGGCCGCGCCATGATGGGCCGGGCGCTCGACCTCGCCCGCGAGAAGGGCTGCTACAAGGCGGCCCTGTCGACGCGGATGTCGCGCGAGCGGGCGCACGCCTTCTATGAAAGCCTCGGCTTCGAGCGGCACGGCTTCAGCTTCTACACGGAGCTGGGAGAGGGAGGCGGCTCCCCCCTGATCGACGTCATGCCGGGCCATGACGGCGGACCCGGCGGAACGGATGTGACGGAGCGCGTATCATGACCAACCCGATTGCGACCGACGATGCCCCGCTGCTCGTCGCCGAGGGGCTCGGCAAGAATTACGGCGCCCGCATCGGCTGCCGTGACGTCTCGCTGGAGGTCTATCCCGGTGAGGTGCTGGCGGTGGTGGGCGAGAGCGGCTCGGGCAAGTCGACCCTGCTCGGCCTGCTCTCGACCGAGCTCGCTCCCACGGCGGGCTGCGTTTCCTACCGCATGCGCGACGGGCGGCTGGCCGACCTCGCCACGCTCGGCCCGGCGGAACGGCGGCTGCTGATGCGCACCGACTGGGGCTTCGTGCGGCAGAACCCGGCGGACGGGCTGCGCATGGCGGTCTCGGCCGGCGGCAATGTCGGCGAGCGGCTGATGGCGGTGGGCTGGCGCCACTACGGCAATATCCGCGACGAGGCCATAGACTGGCTCGGCCGGGTGGAGATCGCCAGCGACCGCATCGATGACGACCCGCGCGCCTTTTCCGGCGGTATGCGCCAGCGGCTGCAGATCGCCCGCAACCTCGTGACGCGCCCGCGCCTCGTGTTCATGGACGAGCCGACGGGAGGGCTCGACGTCTCGGTGCAGGCGCGGCTGCTGGACCTCATCCGGGGGCTGGTGTCGGAGCTGGGGCTGGCGGTGATCATCGTCACCCACGACCTCGCGGTGGCGCGGCTGCTCTCCCACCGCATGGTGGTGATGCGGCAGGGACGGGTGATCGAGACCGGGCTGACCGACCAGGTGCTCGACGATCCGCGCGAGCCCTATACGCAGTTGCTGGTGTCCTCGGTTCTGGCGGCGTGAGGGGAGAGGACATGATCTCCACGCGGCATGTTGCCAACGAGAACGCCGTCATCCCCGGGCTTGACCCGGGGATCCACGCGGTCCCGCCGATGCGCCCGGTCCAGGGCATGGATGGCCGGGCCAAGCCCGGCCATGACGTCGCATTGGCGGAAGGCGTCCCGTCATGAATGAGCTCACGAGCGAACCGATGAACCGATCTCTCCTCGGCCCCATCCTCTCTGTCTCCGGGGTCGCCAAGACCTTCGTGCTGCATCTGCGCGAAGGGGCGCGGCTGCCGGTGGTGAACGGCGCGGGCTTCGAGCTGTTCGCCGGGGAGTGCGTGGCGCTGGGCGGGCCTTCGGGGGCGGGCAAGAGCTCGCTGCTGAAGATGGTCTACGGCAATTACCGGGTCGACGCCGGCGCCATTCTCGTGCGCGACGGCGCCGAGACGGTGGATGTCGCGCGCACCTCGCCGCGCCGGCTGATCCGGCTGCGCGAGGACACGATGGGCTATGTCAGCCAGTTCCTGCGGGTGATCCCGCGCGTCGGGGCGCTCGACGTGGTGGCTGAGCCGCTGATCGGCGACGGGGTGCCGCGCGAGGAGGCGACGGCGCGGGCGGGCGAGCTGCTGGCGCGGCTGAACCTGCCGGAGCGGCTGTGGAGCCTGCCGCCGGCTACCTTTTCCGGAGGTGAACAGCAGCGCGTGAACATCGCGCGCGGGCTGATCGCCCATCGCCCGCTGCTGCTGATGGATGAGCCGACGGCCTCGCTCGACGCGGCGAACCGGCAGGTGGTGGTCGGGCTCATCGAGGAGAAGAAGCGCGCGGGCGTCGCCATTCTCGGCATCTTCCACGACACGGAGGTGCGCGAGGCGGTGTGCGACCGGGTGATCGACGTGACGGATTTCGCGCAGGCGGCGTGAAACTGGGGCGTGAGCTTGCTGTACGTCATCCCCGGGCTTCGCCCGGGAATTTACGACTTGCGGGCGGCGTGGAGACAAGGAAGGCGTGGATGGCCGGGCCGAGCCCGGCCATGACGAAGTCCGGGTGGGGTGGTTGGTGAGGGACAGATGACGGAGACGGTGTTCGCCAATGCGCGGCTGGTGCTGGAGGACGAGGTGCGCGAAGGCCATCTCGTGGTCCGCGACGGCCTCATCGCCGAGATCGGAGAGGGATCGGCGCCGCGTTCGGCGCAGGATCTCGGCGGCGACCATGTGCTGCCCGGCTTCGTCGAGCTGCACACCGACCATGTGGAGGGGCATCTCTACCCGCGTCCGCGCGTGCTGTGGAACGCCTTCGCGGCGGTGACGGCCTATGACGCGCAGGTCGCCGCCTCCGGCATCACCACGGTGTACGATTCGCTGCGCGTCTGGCCGGACAAGCGGGCGGTGGGCATGGACGGCGATGCGCCGCTGCTGGCATCGACCATCCGGCAGGCGGCCGAAGCCGGGCTGCTGCGCGCCGAGCACCGGGTGCACCTGCGCTGCGAGGTGGCGGCGGACGGCGTGGTGGAGGACGCGCAGGCGCTGATGGAGAGCGCCGATGTGCGCCTCATCTCGCTGATGGACCACACGCCGGGCCAGCGCCAGTTCCTCACCGAGGAGAAGTTCCGCAGCTACTACAAGAAGAAGAGCGGGCTGACCGACGCCGAGATGGACATCATCGTCGCCGACCGCCAGAACGCCCATGCGAACTTCGCCCGCACCAACCGGGCGCGGCTGGTGGAACTGGCGCGCGGGCGCGGCATCGTGCTGGCGAGCCATGACGACGCCACCGTCGCGCATGTCGCCGACGCGATCGAGGACGGGGTGGCGATTGCCGAGTTCCCCACCACCGACCTTGCGGCGGACGGCTCGCACGCCGCCGGCATCCGCGTGCTGATGGGCGCGCCGAACATCGTGCGCGGGGGCTCGCATACCGGCAATGTGGCGGCCGAGAGCCTGGCGCGGCGGGGCGTGCTCGACATCCTGTCCTCAGACTATGTGCCGGGCAGCCTGCTGCTCGCCGCCTTCGCGCTGCCGGGGCTGGTGGACGGCATCACCCTGCCGCAGGCGGTCGCCATGGTGAGCGCGAGCCCGGCGGATGCCGCCGGGCTCGCCGATCGCGGGCGGCTGGCGCCGGGGCTGCGGGCAGACTTCATCCGCGTGGCTGCCTCCGGCCCGGCGCCGGTGGCGCGCGCCGTGTGGCGCGGCGGGGAGCGGATCGCGTGAGCGCGGCGAACCCCGTCGATCCCGCGCCGCTGGGCCCGGGGCTGCTGGTGCTGGTGGTCGGGCCTTCCGGCGCCGGCAAGGACACGCTGATCGCCTATGCGCGCGGGCATCTGAAAGGGCGCGAGGACATACGCTTCGCGCGCCGGCGCATCACCCGACCGGCCGATGCCACCGAGAACCACATCGCGCTCGACGAGGATGCGTTCGCCCGGGAGATGGCGCTGGGCAGCTTTCCGCTGCACTGGCGGGCGAACGGCCTCGGTTACGCGCTGGGAGCGGAGGTGGCGGAGGATGTCGCCGCCGGCCGCATCGTGGTCGCCAACGGCTCGCGCGCGGCGGTGCCGGCGGCGCGGGCCCGCTTCGCGCGTGTGAAGGTGGTGCATGTGACGGCGCCGCTCGACGTGCTGGCGGAGCGGATCGCGGCGCGCGGGCGCGAGAGCGGCGAGGCGGTGCGCGCGCGTCTCGCCCGCGAGCCGGCGCTCGACGCGCCGCCGGACCTCACCATCGTCAATGACGGGCCGGCGGAGGTCGCCGGCGAGAAGCTGGCGGCCTATCTGCGCGGCCTGTGAGGCGGCGGAAAGCGGCGCCCGGAAACGAAAATGGCCGGGACGGGGCCCGGCCATGATCGGCGCTCAGATGGAATTCCGGTTTACTGCCGGTACTGCTGGATGCGCGTGGTGCGCAGGCCGGCAAGTCCGTGGCGGTCGATGGACGCCTGCCACGACAGAAACTCTTCAGTGGTCAAAGTATAACGCTTGCAGGCCTCCTCCAGGCTGAGGAGACCGCCCCGGACGGCGGCGACGACTTCCGCCTTGCGTCGGATGACCCACCGCCGGGTGTTGGGCGGGGGCAGATCGGCAATGGTCAGCGGACTTCCGTCCGGCCCGATTACATATTTCACCCTCGGGCGATAGGGTTCTGTCATGTTACGCTCACTCAATACACACGACCAATGACAGAAACGTAGCTGATCAGCTTTAAATATTTCCCTAAGCGAATCACGCTCTGGTGAGCATCAAGGTCCTGCTGCTTCGTTAATATTTGCGCAGGACTTTGTTTACGGTTGGCCCCGCGAGGGCAGGCGGGACGGCCGGGGGCCGGCGCGGGCGTGGTTACCGCCGCCGATTGTCAGAAAAGCGCGTTGCCCGGCCGTTTCGAAAGGCGGCAGGGTTCATACCGGCGCCGTCGTGGCCTATATAGGTGGACGCCCCGCCGCTTTGCGCGAGGCGCTCCCGTTTTTCGCGTCCCGTTGCCAGGTCATGATCCGCCTCGACGATACATCCCGCCCCCCGAGCCAGACGCGCGTGGTCGTCGCGATGTCGGGCGGCGTGGATTCCTCGGTGGTGGCGGCGCTCTACGCGCAGGCGGGCTACGACGTGGTCGGCGTGACGCTGCAGCTCTACGATCATGGCGAGGCGATGCACCATCGCCCCGGCGCCTGCTGCGCCGGGCAGGACATCTACGACGCGCGTACCGTGGCCGAGAAGCTCGGCATTCCCCATTACGTGCTCGACTATGAGAGCCGCTTCCGCCACGCGGTGATCGAGCGCTTCGCCGACGCCTATGCGGCCGGGGAAACGCCGATCCCCTGCGTGGACTGCAACCGTACGGTCAAGTTCCGCGACCTGCTGGAGACCGCGCGCGACCTCGGGGCCGACATCCTCGCCACCGGGCACTACGTCACCAGCCGCGCGCTGGAAGGCGGGCGGCGCGGGCTGTTCCGTCCGCTCGACGAAAGCCGGGACCAGAGCTACTTCCTCTACGCCACTACGCAGGGGCAGATCGACATGCTCCGCTTCCCGCTCGGCGAGACCACCAAGCCGGAGGTGCGGGCGCTGGCGGAGAGCTTCGGGCTGAAGGTGGCCGACAAGCCGGACAGCCAGGATATCTGCTTCGTGCCGAACGGGCACTACACCGCCATCGTCGAGAAGCTGCGCCCCGAGGCGGCCGAGCCGGGCGAGATCGTGCATCTCGACGGGCGCGTGCTGGGCCGGCACGCCGGGGTGATGCGCTACACCATCGGCCAGCGCAAGGGGCTCGGCATCGCCGCCTCCGAGCCGCTCTATGTCGTCGGCATCGACGCCGCCCGCCGCCGCGTGCTGGTGGGCCCGCGCTCGGCGCTGGGCGTTTCCGCCATCCGCGTCGACGAGGTGAACTGGCTGGGCGACGAGCCGCTGGAGGCGGCGGCCGCTGCGGAGCGCGAGATCCATGTGAAGGTGCGTTCGGCTCGCGCGCCGACGCCCGGCCATCTGGTGCGCGCGGCCGATGGCGGGATCGAGGTGCACCTGCACAATGCGGAGGAAGGCGTGGCGCCGGGGCAGGCCTGCGTCTTCTACGAGGATGGCGGCGCGGGGGCGCGGCTGCTGGGCGGCGGGGTGATCCGCCGCGCGCCGCAGCCCTTCACCGCAGTGACACCTGAGGTGACGATGATGGCTCGTTCGGCGTGAGTCGGACGTGCCGGCGAGCCCGCAAGGGTTGAATGGGACAAGAAGGGTGGGGAACACGATGACGACCGATCTCGACCGCAGCACCGTCGAGGAAGCCTATGCCCGCTGGGCGCCGATCTACGACGTGGTGTTCGGCGCCGTCTTCGAGCCGGGCCGCAAGGCGGCGCTGCAGGCGGCGGAGCGGATCGGCGGTCGCATCCTCGAATTCGGCGTCGGCACCGGCTTCGCCCTGCCGAACTACAAGCGCACCAACCGCCTCGTCGGCGTCGACATCTCCGAGCCCATGCTTCAGAAGGCGCGCGAGCGGGTGGAGAAGGAAAAGCTCGACCATGTCGAGGGCCTGTGCCTGATGGACGGCGCCCATATGGGCTTCGCCGACAATTCCTTCGACGTGGTGATGGCGCAGTTCGTGATCACCGTGGTGCCGCATCCGGAAGAAACGCTGGACGAGATGGCCCGGGTGCTGAAGCCGGGTGGCGAGATCATCCTCGTCAACCATCTCGGCGCCGAGGACGGCCCGCGTGCGGCCTTCGAGAAATGGTTCGCCCGCCGCGCCCGCAAGCTCGGCTGGCGTCCGGAATTCCAGTTCGCGCGGCTGCACAACTGGGCGCTGAAGAACGGCACGGTCGACATGCCGATCAAGCGCGACGTGGCGCTGGGCATGTACACCATGGTGCGCTTCCGCAAGCGCAGCGAGGCGGAGATCGCGGGGGCGACGGAGCCGGTGGCGCTGGCCGGCTAGGCCGCGCCGTTCACCTCGGCGCCCGCCGCCAGCACTTCCGACACGATCAGCCGGACGTCTTCCTCGCGCGTGCGGTGGTTGACGAAGCAGGCGCGCAGGGCGAAGGCGCCATCGATGGTGGCATTCGACAGATAGACCCGCCCACGCGCCAGGAGACGGCGCAGCAGCGCCGTATTGTCCCGGTCGCGGTGGCGGAAGCACACGGCGCTGAGCCTGCCGCGCGACAGGAGTGCCAGTTCCGGCCGTGCGGCGACCAGTTCCTCCAGCAGCCGCGCATGGGCGAGGTCGCGGCCGATGGCGGCGCGGAAGGCCGCCCGTCCGTGATATTGCAGCGACAGCCACAGCTTGAGCGCGCGGAAGCGGCGCGACAGCTCGACGCTCTCCTCGAAGAAGGGGAAGGCCTCGGCCGGGTCCTCGTTGAGCGCCTTCACGTAGTCGCCGGTGTGGGAAAAGCTCTGCCGCGCCACGCCGCGGTGGCGGTATAGCAGGCAGCCGCAATCGACCGGCTGGTACAGCCATTTGTGCGCGTCGAGCGAGACCGAGTCGGCGAGCGCCAGTCCCTCGAACAATTCCGGTGCGGCGAGCGCGGCCAGCACGCCGAAGGCGCCATCGACATGCAGCCACATATCCTCGCGCGCGGCGATGGCGGCGAGCGCCGGGAGCGGGTCGATGCCGCCGGTCGCCACGGTACCGCCGGTCGCGACGATGGCAATCGGCGTGAGCCCGGCGGCGCGGTCGGCCGCAATCGCCGCCTCCAGTGCGTCGACGCGCATGCGGTGGCCGGCATCGACCGGGATCAGGCGCAGGTTGCGTCGGCCAATGCCGATCAGCGCCACGGCCTTCGGGATCGACATGTGCACCTGCTCGGAGGCGTAGACGATGCCCGGTCGGGCGCCATCCTCATTGGCCGGCAGCTTCGCCTCGCGGGCCATGGCCAGCGCCATGAGATTGGCCGCCGAGCCGCCGCCACACAGGCTGCCGGTGAAGCCGGGGCAGCCTATGGCCTCGCCGAGCCAGCCGATCACCGCCTGCTCGATGGCGACGGCCGCCGGGGCGGAGCGCCAGGCGCCGCAATTCTGGTTCAGCACCGAGGCCAGCAGGTCGCCGACCGCGCCGACCGGCTCGCCGGAGCCGAACACATAACCGAAGAAGCGCCCGGTCGAGGGACGCGCATGCGTTGCTATGGTCTTGAAATCCTCCAGCACCGCCGTGCCGCGCCCGCCCTCCGCCCAGGGACGGGCGAACAGGCGGGTGGTTTCGGCGTGAGTCGAGCGCGGCCCCGCCGGCATCGCGTCGAGCCCGGCCCAATAATCGCGCGCGAGATCGCAGGCCCTGTCGAGCAAGGCGTCGATCTCGGCGCCGGACAGGTCCAGCGCGCGGCGTTCCGGGGCGGGCGTGTCGTAGAGCGGCATGAAGGAAGGCTATGCCTGCGCACGGACGCCGGCAACCATCCACGAGACGCTTCACGCCCGCTTCATATCCACTCCAGCTCCGGCCCCACCGGCACGATGCCGGTCGGGTTGATGGTCTTGTGGCTCTCGTAATAGTGCCGCTTGATGTGGGTGAGGTTCACCGTCTGCGCCACGCCGGGCAGGTGGTAGAGGGCTTTCAGGAAGCGCGACAGGTTCGGGTAATCCGCGATGCGGCGGATGTTGCACTTGAAGTGGCCGACATAGACCGCGTCGAAGCGGATCAGCGTGGTGAACAGGCGCACATCCACCTCGGTCAGCGTCTCGCCCATCAGCCAAGAGCGGCCGGCGAGCCGGGCTTCCAGCTCGTCCAGCATCGCGAACAGGGCGGCGACGGCCTCCTCATAGGCCTCCTGCGAGGTGGCGAAGCCGGCCTTGTAGACGCCGTTGTTCACCGTGTCGTAGATGCGCGCGTTGAGCGCGTCGATCTCGGCGGCGAGGGCCGGGGGGTAGTAGTCGTGGCGGTCGTCGGTGAAGGCGCCGAAGCCTGAGTTGAACATGCGGATGATCTCCGCCGACTCGTTGCTGACGATGGTGGCGCGCCGCCGGTCCCACAGCACGGGCACGGTGACGCGGCCGGAATAGGCGGGATCGGCGGTGAGATAGACCTCGTAGAGCCGCTTCATGCCCAGCACGGAATCGCTCGTCGCGCCCTCGGTGCGGCGCGCGGCGTGGTCGGCGAAGACCCAGCCCTCGGCGCCCATGAAGGGATCGATCACCGAGACGGAGACGATGTCCGCCAGCTTCTTCAGCTGGCGGAAGATGAGCGTGCGGTGCGCCCAGGGGCAGGCATAGGAGACGTAGAGGTGGTAGCGCCCCGCTTCCGCCGGAAAGCCGCCTTCACCGGTGGGGCCGGGGGCGCCGTCCGGCGTGATCCAGTTGCGGAAGCGGGTGACGGTGCGCACGAAGCGGCCACCCGTGCTCTGGGTGTCGTACCATTTGTCGACCCACTTGCCTTCGACGAGCAATCCCATGGGTGCCTCCCGTTCCGTTGCTGTTTCCAGAGTAGGGCGGAACGGCGCGGGCGCCAGCGGGCATCGCTTGCGCGGCCGGCAGCATGGTCTTGCGCCGATGCCGCGCCGGCGGGCTCGGGCGGGACGCTCAGGCGGGGAGGCGCTTCCAGTAGAGCCGCGTGCCGGTGAGCCCGCCCTGCGGCTTGAGCGCGAAATCGGGGATCTCGCCGGCCCGGACATAGCCGAGCTTCTCGTAGAGGCCGGAGGCGCCGCCATCGACGGCGGTGTCGAGCACCAGCAGCGTGCGCCCGCGTGCGGCGGCAAGGCGCTCGGCCTCGCGCAGCAGGGCGGTGGCGACGCCCCGGCCGCGATGGGAGGGGCGGGTCATCATCTTGGCGATCTCGGCCCGGTGCGGCTGGTTGGGCGGCAGATCGAGCAGCAGGCTGACGGTGCCGACGAGTTCGTCCTGCGCGCGTTCATCCCGCGTAAAGGCGCCGAGCACGACGCGCCCGCCGCGCGCGGCCGCCTCCAGCGCGGCGCGCCAGAAGGCGGCGGCTTCGTCCGGTGCCAGCGGATCCATGAAGCCGACCGAACCGCCGCCGGCCACCGTCTCGACGAGCAGCACGGCGAGGGCGTCGACATCGGCGGGATGGGGGAGAAGCGGGCGGAGCGTGAGGGTGGTCATAATGGACCCGGCAGGAGGCGAGGTATCCTCACCCTGTCTAGCCGGCGTGCCGTTGCCCGGCAACGTGCCATGCGGATCCGCCGGCAAATGCGTGCTCGACCTCGCCCGCCGGCTGTGCTATCGGGCGCGTCCGATCTAGGGAAAGCCAGATGAACCGGATGCCGGCCCAGCGACGACGAGAGGAGCCAGCCCGCCGCGCCAGCGCGCGTGCGTGCCTGTCCGTCTCTGCCTGCCGGCGGCCGTGAGGCGCGGACGCTCGGCGCGGCAGCGTGCCGATGTCTGAGTGCCGAGAGCCAGCATGACCGAGCTTTCCATTTCCCTGCTGCCTGAGAACCCTTCCGACGACGCCGCGATCGAGCGGCTGGTGGCGCGCACCTTCGGGCCGGGCCGCTTCGCGCGCACGGCCTACCGGCTGCGCGAGAACAACCCGCACCGGCGCGACCTGTCCTTCACCGCCTATATCGGCACGATGCTGGTGGGCTCGGTGCGGCTCACGCCGATCGAGATCGGCGAATTGCCGGCGCTGCTGCTCGGCCCGCTGACGGTGGAGCCGCCCTTCCGCTCGCACGGCATCGGCCGGCGGCTGGTGGAGCGCTGCCTCGACGCGGCGAAGGCGGCGATGTCCGCCGAGGGCGCGGCGCGGCTGGTGCTGCTGGTCGGCGACGAGCCCTATTACGGACGCCTGGGCTTCCACCGCGTGCCACACGGGCAGGTGAGCCTGCCGGGGCCGGTGGACCCGGCCCGCGTGCTGGTCTGCGCGCTGGACGGCACGCCGATGGAGGCGGTGCGCGGCGCGGTGCGCAAGGCGGCCTTCCAGCAGGCGCCGGCGGCGTAAACGCGACCGTCCGGCCGTCAGCTCAGCGCATAGCGCAGCCGCACCATGCCGTTGGCGTAGCTTTCCGTTCCCTCGAGCGCCAGCCGGCGCGACGGGGTGGCCTCCGGCGGGAAGAGCGGCACGCCGCTGCCGAGCAGCACCGGAATGACGAAGAGATCGAGCCGGTCGAGCGCGTCGGCAGCGATGAAGGCCGCCTGCAGCCCACCGCCGCCGACCACCCAGGCATTCCCGCCGTCCTGCGCGCGCAGATACGCGATCAGTGCGGGAACGCCGGCATGCCACGCCTCGACGCCGGGCGGTGCATCGGGGAGCGGCGTGGAGGTGACGACGATGCCGCGCTTGCCGGCATAGGGCCAGCCGCCCTCGAAGCCAGCGACGGCATCGAAGGTCCCGCGCCCCATCACCACCGTGCCGATGCCGGCGATGAAGCCGGCATAGTCGTAATCGACGTCGTCGAACGGGGTGAGCCAGCCGATACCGCCGTCCCGGTCGGCGATGTAGCTGTCGAGGCTGGCGGCGATGAAGCCGCGGATCGTGCTCATGAGGGGCTCCCGTCGATTCGAGGAGGGGCGAGCATGACTGGCGAGGGATCCGCCTTCCAGCTCAGAGCGCTTCCAGCAGCGCCTTGTGGAACGTCTCCGGCGCCTCGACCTGCGGCGAGTGGCCGAGGCCGGGGAATTCGATCAGCCGGGCGCCGGGGATGGCCTTCGCCGTGGCCTTGCCGAGTTCGGCATAGTTGCCGAGCGTCCTGGCGACCTCGGGCGCGGCCCGGTTGGCGCCGGGCGCGGTCTTGTCGGTCATGCCGACGAACAGCAGCGTCGGCACGGCGATGTCGCCGAACTCGTAGACGACCGGCTGGGTGAAGACCATGTCGGAGGTCCGGGCCTGGTTCCAGGCGACGATCTCCTTGCCCGGCCCGCCATAGAGGCCGGCCTGCATGGCCACCCAGCGGTCATATTCCGGCTTCCACTGGCCGTTGTAGTAGAATTTGAGCTGGTAGCCCTTGATGGAGTCGAAGCTTGTCTTGAGCTCGCCCTGATAGAGCTGGTCGATGGTGGCGTAGGGCACGCCCTTGGCCTTCCAGTCCTCCAGCCCCAGCGGGTTGACCATCACCAGCTTCTCGGTCGCCGCCGGGAAGGAGAGGGCGTAGCGCGCCGCCAGCATGCCGCCCATGGAGTGGCCCATGACGGTCGCCTTCTCGATGCCGAGCGAGGCGAGCAGCTTGCGGGTGTTGTCGGCGAGCTGGTGGAAGCTGAACTGGTAGCCCTCCGGCTTGGTCGAGGCGCAGAAGCCGATCTGGTCGGGGACGACGACGCGGAAGCCGGCCTTGGTGAGCACGTCGATGGTGCCCTGCCAGGTGGCGCCGCAGAAATTCTTGCCGTGCAGCAGCACGACGGTGCGCCCGTTCGCCGTGCCGGCGGGGGCGACGTCCATATAGGCCATGGACACCGGCTTGCCCTGCGAGGTGAAGTCGAAGCGCTTCACCGGGTGAGGATAGTCGAAGCCCTGAAGCTCGGGGCCGTAGGTCTGTTGTGTGTCGGCAAGAGCGGCGGTGCCGAAGCAGAGAAGGGCGGCAGACAGGCACAGACGGACGGGATTCACCGGCTCGGATCTCCAGTTTCGAAGCGGGGCGGCACGCGGCAATGCCGCGCCGGCCCCGCCAGATCGGGGCCGGTTCGAAACTAGGGCAGGTCGGGCACGCAGGGGGTCACAAGGAGGGGAGAGCGGGGGCTTTTCCCCGGTCCCGGTTGCGGGCGTGGCGGCTCAAGCCGCGGCCCCGCTGCTCAGGCTCTTTCCGCGCTCCCACAGAACGTCGGGGCGGCCATCCGCGCGGTTTTCGAGACGCGCGACGATGAACAGCAGGTCGGACAGCCGATTGAGATAGGACAGGCCGAAATTCTCGGGCGGCGATGCCGCGCCGCCGGCCTCGTACAGTTCCGGGACGCTGTGCTCGATCTGCGCGAGGCTGAACAGGCGCCGCTCGGCCCGCCGGCATACGGTGCGGGCGATATGGGCGAAGGCGGATGTCGGCGCCCCGCCGGGGAGTATGAATTCCTCCGGCATGCCCAGTCCGGCATTTGCCTGTTCGAAGGCCGCCTCGATGCGCGAGAGGTGAGCGCGCGACAGGAGCGGGGTGCCGGGCACGCTGATCTGCGCGCCGAGATCGAAGAGATCGTGCTGCACCAGCGTGAAGATCTCCCGCGTCGCCTGCGAGCTGGACAGCGCGACAAGGACGCCGATCCAGCTGTTCAGCTCGTCGATGGCGCCCAGCGTTTCGATCGGCGGGCTGTCCTTGTCGACCCTCAGGCCGGAACCGAGGCCGGTCTGGCCCTGATCACCGGTGCGGGTGACGATCCGCGATAGGCGATGTCCCATTCGACCCTCCCTGTTGTGTCGGGCGATCCTGCGCGGCGCGATAGGCCGCCCCATAGGCGCGGTATTGATGGACGATGTCCTGCATGGCGGCGCGCCTCGTATCGTCGAGCCGCGAGAGCGGACGCGCCGGGTGCCCGCCCCAGAGCCAGCCGCCTTCGAGCTGCTGTTGCGGGGCGGTCGTGGACCCGGCGGCGAGCAGCACGTCGTCGTCGACGACGGTACCGGCCGCGAGATCGGCGCCGATGCCGATCAGGGCGCGCGCGCCGATGCGGCCCGCCCGAATGTTGACGTTGTGGCCGATGGTGGTGTCCGGGCCGATGACGACGGTGCCTTCGGCGGCGTCGATGCGGGTGTTGTCCTGAACGTTGGTGTTGGCGCCGATGGAGATCGCCGTCCCGGCGGCATCGAGCCGGCAGCCGAAGAAGACGCCGGAACCGGCGCCGAGTTCGACCGCGCCGGCGAGGCGGGCCGTCTGCGCGACGAAGGCGTGGGGATGGAGGTTTTCGGCCTCGCCTGCTTCTCCGGCCGCGGCCGTGAACGGAGAGGCGGCCGCGGCTTCGCGAAGGAGCCGCGCCCGCTCTCCCAGCTCGCCCGGGGCCAGCTCGCGGACCGGCTTGGCCGGGCTTCCGGCATAGGCGAAGCCGCTGTTCAGCGTCGAGCGCGGGAAGACGATGGAGCCAGCCTCGATGAGGACGCCGTCCTCCACCACGGAGCCGTCGAGAACCACCACCTTGTCCTCGATCACGCAGTCATCGCCGACGGTGCAGGCATGGATGACGGCGTCGCGCCCCACGGTCACCCTGTCGCCGATGATCGCGGGATAGACCTCGTGGGCGATATGGACGGTCGACACCTCCCCGAGGTGAAAATCGTCGCCGATCCGCACGAAATGCCCGTCGGCGCGAATGACCGTCCCGGCGCCGAGCACCGCCCGTGCGCCGAGGGTCACCCGGCCGAGGACGCTCGCGTCAGCACCGCACAGGCGGGGCTCAGCGGCGAAGCGCGGGCAGGTTCCCTCGAAGGGAAGGATGAAGGGGGCGGCCCGCAGGAGGAGTTCGCTCGCCATGGTACCGCTCAGAACACCGGCGTTTCGCGATAGGTGCCCCACACGCCCTTCAGCGTCTCGATGATGTCGCCCATCGTCGCCCCGGCGCGGACCAGCTCGATCGTGATCGGCATGATGTTCCGCGACGGGTCCCGGGCCGTCTCCACGAGCTGCTGCAGCAGCAGGTCGAACTTCACCGGATCGCGCTCGCTGCGCACGCGCTGTGTCCGGGCGATCTGGCGGGCCGCCGTCGTCTGGTCGTAGGGATGAGTGTGGATGACGGGATCGGGCGTGTCGTCGACGAAGCAGTTGACGCCGATGACGGGCTTCTCGCCGGACTGCTTGCGCAGGGCGGTCTCATAGGCGAAGTCGGCGATGTGGCGCTGGAACCAGCCCTCCTGGATGAGCTTGAGCGTGCCGCCGCGCTCCTCGACCTCCTCGAGGATGTCGAAGATCCGCTTCTCATATTCGGTGGTCAGGGACTCGACGTAATAGGAGCCGCCCAGCGGGTCGACGACCTGCGTGACGTTGGTCTCCTCGGCGATCACCTGCTGGGTGCGCAGCGCCATGCGCATCGCATCCTCGGTAGGGATCGCGAAGGCCTCGTCATAGCCGTTGGTGTGCAGCGACTGGGTGCCGCCCAGCGCGGCGGCGAGCGCCTGCATGGCGGTGCGCACGACATTGACCATGTATTGCGGCTTGGTCAGCGAGGCCGCCGCGGTCTGGCAATGGAAGCGCAGGCGCATGGATTCCGGGTTCTGCGCCCCGAAGCGCTCCTTCATGATCTTGGCGTAGCAGCGCCGCAGGGCGCGGAACTTGGCGATCTCTTCGAAGAAGTCCGCCTGGCAGACGAAGAAGAAGGCGAGGCGGGGGGCGAACTCATCCACCTGCATGCCGGTCTTGAGCACTTCCTCGACATAGACGATCAGGTTGGCGAGGGTGAAGGCGGCCTCGTGCAGCGGCGAGGAACCGGCCTCCGAGATGTGGTAGCCGGAAATGTTGATCGGGTTGTACCGCTTCAGGTTCCGGGCGCAGTAGGTGATGCAGTCGCGGACGATCCGCACCGACGGCGCGATGGGGAAGACGTATTCCTTCTGCGCCATGTACTCCTTGAGGATGTCGGCCTGGATCGTCCCCGAGAGCTTGTTGAGGTCGTAGCCGCGCTTCTCCGCGAGCACGATGTACATGGCGAGCAGGATCCAGGCCGACGGATTGATCGTCATGGAGACGGAGATCTTCTCCAGATCGATGCCGTCGAACAGCGCCTCCATGTCGGCCAGCGTGTCGATCGCCACGCCTTCGCGGCCGACCTCGCCCTCGCTCATCGGGTGGTCGGAATCGTAGCCCATCAGGGTCGGCATATCGAAATCGGTCGAGATGCCGGTCTGGCCCTGCGCGATCAGGTATTTGAAGCGCTTGTTGGTATCCTCGCCGGTGCCGAAGCCGGCGATCTGGCGCATCGTCCAGGTCCGCGAGCGGTACATGGTGGGGTAGGGGCCGCGGGTGAACGGGTAGCGGCCGGGCAGGCCGATATCCTCGACCGGCGTATCGGCGAGGTCGGCGGCGGTGTAGGTGCGCTTGACCGGGATGTCGCCGAGCGTGAAGAAGTCGCTCCGGCGCTCCGCCTGCTTGTGCAGGAACTGCGCGACCTCGTTCGCCTCCCAGTCCCGTTCCTCGGCGCGAAGCTCACCAATGGTCTTCTGCGAAATGGGGCGGGCGGTGATGGTCTCGTTCATGGGCCGATCCTCGTTCAAACGACGCGGCAAGCAGTTCATTGGCTAGCGAGTAGGGGTCGGCGTCGCGGCGCCGGAGACGTTCCGCCAGCGCCGGTGCGCGGGTCACGGCGGCCTTGGCGAAGCGCTCGATGAGCAGGTTTTCCGCCGTCTTCTCCAGCCGGAAGCGGGCGATCGCCAATTGCCGCCGGCTGCCGCTCGCCGTGCCGAACGCCACGTCCCGGTGCCTGTCGATGGCGCGGGTGAGCGCGTCGAAGCCCTCGCCCGTATAGGAGCTGACGCCGACGACCGGCGTCTGCCATTCCGGCTTCGCCGACGTCGCCGCGCCGAGCGTCAGCATCTGCTTGATGTCGACGAGCGTGCGGTTGGCGTCGCTGCGGTCGCATTTCGACACGACGTGGATGTCGGCGATTTCCAGCATGCCGGCCTTGATGGCCTGGATCTCGTCGCCCAGCCCCGGTGCCGAGACGACGACGGTGGTGTGGGAGGCCTTGGCGATCTCGACCTCGTCCTGGCCGACGCCGACGGTCTCGATGATGATGGTGTCGAAGCCGCCGAGATCGAGGATGTCGACGGCGTCGAGCGTCGCCCGCGCCAGCCCGCCCATCGCCCCGCGCGTCGCCATGCTGCGGATGTAGACGCCGGGGTCGTTGACGAGGTCCGACATGCGGATGCGGTCGCCGAGGATGGCGCCGCCCGAATAGGGGCTCGACGGGTCGACCGCGACGATGCCGACCTTCAGGCCCTGCGTGCGCAGGCGCGCGGTGAGCGCGGCGACGAGGGTGGACTTGCCACTGCCGGGAACGCCGGTCAGGCCGATGACATGGGCGCGGCCGGCGCGCCGGTAGATCGTGGCCAGCGCCCCCCGCGCTTCCGGCATGCCGGCTTCGGCGCGCGATATCAGGCGGCCGATGGCCGGCACCTCGCCGCGCGCGGCGCGCTCCACCAGCTCGCTCGAGGGGACATAGCGGCTCATGCGCCGCTCTCCGCCTCGATCTGGGCGTACATCTCGCGAAAGACGGAACGGTCGTCGGTGACGCGGCGCGCCTTGAAATCGGTGCGCGGCAGGGTGCCCTTGGCGACGATCTCGGCCCTCGTGCGAAGCCCGAGCAGCTTCTGGATGCGGTGGCTGACGTCCGCCCGGAAGCGCTCCAGCTCGCCGCTGGCGAAGGTGCCCTCATCCGCCTCGACCCGCAGCAGCAGCTCGTCCATCGCGGCTTCGCGGGTGATGACGATCTGGTGCTCGCCGCCATAGCCGGGCGTCTGGTTGAGTGCGGCGTCGATCTCGCTGGGATAGACGTTCTCGCCGCGGATGGTGAACATGTCGTCGATCCGGCCGAAGATCCCGTGGGGGAGCCGCGGATAGGTGCGCCCGCACGGGTTCGGCCCGTCCTGCCAGAGCGTCAGGTCGCCGGAGGCGAGGCGGATCATCGGCTGCGAGGTCCGCTCCAGATGGGTGTAGACGGGCGTGCCGCGCTGGCCGTAGGGGACGCGCCGCATCGTCGCGGGATCGCAGACCTCGGTGTAGACGATGTCCTGCCAGCAGAGCATGCCCTCGGTCTCGGCCGAGCCGGCGACGTTCATCCACGGGGTCATTTCGGCCATCGAGCCGCAGTCGAACACCTTGGCGCCGAAGAGATCGGCGATGCGGTCGCGCACGCCGGGGATGGATGCTCCCGGCTCGCCCGAGAAGAACATGTATTTGAGGCCGAACTCCCGCGGGTTGAGGCCCTCGTCGCGGGCGGCCTGGGCGAGATGCAGCGCGTAGGTGGGCGTGCCGTAGAAGCCCGCCGGCTTCATGGTGTCGAGCCATTGCGCGCAGCGTATGGTCATTCCCGGAGCGCCGGCCCCGAACGGGAACGCCTTGGCCCCGAGGCGTTCGGCGCCCGACAGAGCGCCCCAGCTTCCCATGTAGAGGCTGAGGATGGCGGCGATGCAGATCATGTCGCCCGGCCGCATGCCCATCGCCCACATGATGCGGGCATGGGCATTGGCGATGGCGATCCAATCGTTGCGGCCGATGGCGAAGGCGGTGGGGCGCCCGGTGGTGCCGCTGGTCCCGTGGATGTGGAAGACCTCGGCGTCGGGGATGCAGAGATAGTCGCCGAAGGGCGGCGACATCGCCTGCGATTCCCTCAGCTCCTTCTTGGTGACGACCGGAACCCGGTCCTCGAAATCCTCCAGCGAGCGCAGCTGGTCGGGGTGGAAGCCGGCCTCGTTCCAGCGGCGGCGGTAGAAGGGCGAGTGGTCATAGGCATAGCGGCAGACGACGCGCAGTCGCTCCAGTATCGCCTTCTCGCGATCACCGGGCGGCATGGTCTCGCGCTGCCGGAACCAGTAGCGGCTGTCGGTCGGGGGGAGATAGGAGGCGTCGTAGGAGGGCGGGAAGGACCAGGATTCCATGGCGCGCCCTCCCTCTCACCGCTCGCCACGTTCGGCGACGAGACGGGTCAGCGTCTGCACGATCTCGTCCGGCGGCGTGTCCTGCAGCAGGACCTCCCGCACTCCCATCCTCTTGATCTCGACGACATCCTCGTCCGGCATCACCCCGCCGGCGACGACGATCATGTCGTCGGCGCCCTTGCTGGCCAGAAGCTGGAAGATCTTCGGGAAGACAGTGAGCTGCACGCCGGAGAGCAGGCTCACGCCGAGCACGTCCACGTCTTCCTGGATCGCGGCGGTCACGACCTCCTCGGGCGTGCGGTGCAGGCCGGAATAGATGACGTCCATGCCCGCGTCGCGCAGGGTTCGGGCCACCACCTTCACGCCGCGATCATGGCCATCGAGGCCAACCTTCGCGAGAAGCACACGGATGGGCTGCGTCACCTCAGTCCTCCCTTGTCGAGTTTCTTATCGAACTCTGAATTCAGAACTCCGAACGCAGAGTGCAGATGGCTTGTGACCCTGTCAAGCGGTCGCCATATTGCTGCGTGGCAACACGATTCTTGCGGAGGATGCGGGCTTGGAGTCCCTGGAAGCGCCGAAAAGCCTGGTCGATCAAGCCTATGAGGTGATCCTCGACGCCCTCAGCGACGGGACGTTCAAGCCCGGCGAGCGGCTGACGCAGGAAGACATCGCGGCGCGCCTGAAGGTCTCCCGGCAGCCGGTCACGCATGCGCTGGTCGTGCTCAAGGCGCAGGGGTTCCTCGCCCAGTCGGGCCGGCGCGGCCTGATCGTGACGCCGGTCGACGCTGCGTTCTTCGAGGCGATCTATCAGTTTCGCTCGGCCGTGGAGCCTCTCGCCGTCCGGCTGGCGACGCCACGGCTGACCAAGCAGGCGATCCTGCGCGGCCGCTCACTGATCGAGCACGGCCGCAACATGGTCGTGGCCGGCGATGCCCGCGCCGGCCTACAGGCCGACATGGACTTCCATTCCTTCATCTACGACCTGTCCGGCAATCCCATCGTCGGCGAGACGATGCGCCTGCACTGGCGCCACCTGCGTCGGGCCATGGGACAGGTGCTGCGCTATCCGGGGATGTCGATCAGCGTCTGGCAGGAACACGGGCGGATACTGGAGGCCATGATCCGCGGCGATGCCGAAGGCGCGGCCGAGCTGATGCGCCGGCACCTGATCGAGGCCTATGAGCGGGTGGAAAAACCGGCCGAGACCCCGAGCGCTTCCACCGAGTGAAGGGGAGGGCCCGTGGTCTTCCCTGTGCCGGCGCGGCGGCCTACCGGCCTTCGCGTGCCCAGGCGGCGGCGACGCCGGCGAGCAGGATGAGCAGGCCCGACAGCCCCGCGAAGAGGGGGAACAGGCCGAGGCCACGCACCACCGAGACGTCGCGCATGGCGAGGCCCATCCAGTCGTCGCCGGCGAAGCGTTCGCCCGAGCGCACCGCGACGACGCGCGGGACACCGCCGGAAAGGTTCGCCATGCGCCAGACGCCGCCGCCCGTCGCCTCGACCGTCGGGCGCAGCGCCTGCGTGGTCGACGTGACCTCGGAGAATTCGCGCGGATTGAGCGGGCCGACATTGACGAGAGCCGTATGGGTGCCGTCGGTGGCGCGCCAGAGGCCGAGCGTGTCGGCCGGGAAGGTGGCGCGGAACAGGCCGGGCGCGGCCGATTCCAGCGTCACCTGACGGCTGGCGCCGGTGGGGGTGGTGACGGTCACGGGCGGGGCGGAATCGCCCATGGTCTGGCGCTCGACCACGAGGTCGCCGCCATGGGCGCTCATGCGCAGACGTTCCTCCTCGAGGTCGGGCTCCTTCATCAGCCAGTGCGACAGGCGGCGCAGCAGGTCGATATGCGGGCCGCCACCTTCGAAGCCGCGCGCCCAGAGCCAGAAATGATCGGACAGCAGCAGCGCGACGCGGCCCTCGCCGACGCGGTCGAGCAGCACCACGGGCTTGCCGTCCGGCCCGTCCATCACGCTGGTGCCGCGCGGGTTCTGGGTGTCGATGACGCGGAAAAAGCGCGACCAGGCCGGGGGATCGCTCTGCGAGCCGGGGAGGGCGCGGGTGACGGGATGGCGTTGGCCGGCCTCGGTGAGATGCGCGCGGTAAGGCGTCTCCGTCATCTGGCCGGTGGGCGCGGCCGGCAGGATGGAATCGAGCGGCGTGTAATAGACCGAGCCGTCGGAGATGTAGTCGGTGCCGGCGGCGACCAGCAGCGCGCCGCCTTCCTCGACGTAGCGCACGATGTTGTCGAAATAGATCATCGGCAGCACGCCCTGCTGGGCGTAGCGGTCGAAGATGATCAGATCGAAGTCCTTGATCTTCTGCTGAAACAGCTCGCGCGTCGGGAAGGCGATGAGCGACAGCTCGTTGATCGGCGTGCCGTCCTGCTTCTCCGGCGGGCGCAGGATGGTGAAATGCACGAGGTCCACATTGGCGTCGGACTTCAGCAGGTTACGCCAGGTGCGCTCGCCCACATGCGGCTCGCCGGAGACCAGCAACACGCGCAGCTTGTCGCGCACGCCGTCGATGGAGACCGCGGCGCGGTTGTTGACCGGGGTCAGCTCGCCGTCGAGGCCGGCGGCCTCGATCTCGACGATGTTGGCCCCCGCATGGGTGATCTCGACCTCGACGGTGGCCGGCTGGCCGGCGGTGACGATGGGGCTCGCCACGACCTCACCGTCGCGCCGCACGGTGACGGAGACGCGCGCGCCGGCCGGCGCGCCCTCGTCCTCGACGCGGTAGCCGACCGTCTGGCGCTGGCCGACGATGCCGAAGCGCGGTGTGGAGGTGAGCGCCACGCGGCGGTCGCGCTCGCCCTCATGGCCGGAGACGATGGCGTGCACCGGCGCGCGGAAGCCGAGCGAGGCGATGGTGGCGGGAATGTCGTGCACGCGCCCGTCGGTGAGGAAGATGGCGCCGGCCACGCGCTCGGGCGGCACATCCGCGAGACCGGCCGAGAGCGCGGTGAACAGGCGCGTGCCGTCCACCTCGCCGGCACCGCCGCCGGCATCGATGAAGCGGATTTCGGCGCCCTGCTCCTTCAGGCGGGCGAGGCGGGTCTCCAGCTCGGCGCGGGCGGCCTCCGTCATCTGCGTGCGGTCGCCGAATTCCTGGCTGGCGCTCCGGTCGACGACGACGGCGACGACGGTGGAGAGCGGTTCGCGCTCTTCCTGCGTCAGCGAGGGATTGGCGAGCGCCAGCACGGCGAGCGCGATGGCGAGCGCGCGCAGCAGCGAGCCGCGGGTGCGCGAGACGAGGACGAGGAGCGCCACGGCACCCGCCAGAACGGCGGCGGCGATCAGCCAGGGCAGCGGGATGAGCGGATCGAAGGCGAGGCCGAGATTCATTGTCCGAGCCTCTCGAGCAGCGCGGGCACGTGCACCTGGTCGGCCTTGTAGTTGCCGGTGAGGACGTACATCACGAGATTGGCGCCGGCGCGGAAGGCGAGCTCGCGCTGGCGCTGGCCGCCGCCGGAGACGGGCAGCATGGGCTGGCCGTCATCGTCGAGCGCCCAGGCGCCGGCGAGGTCGTTGGAGGTGATGACCACGGGCGATACGCCGTCGCCGGCGCGGGCCGGGCGCTCCTCGCCCTCCGCGGCGGCCGGCAGGGCCTCCACCCAGGTGGTGCCGCCGTTGAAGCGGCCAGGGAAGTCGCGCAGCAGGTAGAACGCCTTGGTGAGCACGTGATCGCGCGGCACCGGCTCCAGCTCGGGGACGTCGAGGCCGGAGAGGATGGTGCGCAGCGTGTCGTTGGCGGGCGTGCCGGCGCCGTTCGAGCCGGGCATCGTGGTCTCAGCGTCGCGCGTGTCGAAGATGATGGTGCCGCCCTGCTTCATGAAGGCATCGATGCGCGCCAGCGTCTCCTGGCTCGGCCGGGCGGCGCCGGGCACGATGGGCCAGTAGATGAGCGGGAAGAAGGAGAGCTCGTCGCGGGCGATGTCGACGCCCATCGGCTCGCCGGCCTCCAGCGCGGTGCGTTCGCCGAGGAAGGAGGTCAGCCCCTTCAGCCCGGCGCGGCTGACGGCGTCGGTCTCGGCGTCGCCGGTGACGACATAGGCGAGGCGGGTGGCGTTGGTGGCCTGGATGGCAAAGTCGGTCTGCGCCTGCGTCATCGGCTTGTCGGCCGGGGCGGCGGCGCTCGCGGGTGGCGTGGCCGGGGCCGCCGTCTGCGCGCCGGCCCGGTCGAGCGGCAGCGCCGCGGCGAGGCCGACGGCCAGCAGCAGGGCGGACGCGCTCGCGGCGCGGCGGGCGGTGAGGCGGGAGAAGCCGCCGGCGAGCAGGAACACGATCATGGCATCGACGAGCAGCAGGGCGAGCAGCGCCAGCAGCAGCGGGGCGCGCAGGTCGCGCGGCGTGACGTCGCGATAGGGCTCGACGCGGCCGAGGCCGGACAAGTCGAGCGCGGCGAGCCGGTCGCGCGGCAACAGGGCGTTGACCGCCACCAGCCCTTCCGGCGGGCCGTAGAAGCCCGGCGGATGGTCGGCGCTGGCCCGGCCGTTGAAGCCGACCGGGATCGCCTTGGCGGTGGGCATGGTGGGGCGGAAGGCGCCGAAGCCGTCCAGCAGGCGGCTCGGGGCGACGGTCTCGCCGGTGGTCGCGTTCGCGCCGCTCTGGTCGGCGGCGATCTCGGCCGCGCTGGCGCCGCCGAGCGCCACCACCCGGCGCAGCATGTCGACGAAGGCGCCGGAGATCGGCAGGTTCGACCAGGAGGTGTCGGCGGTGACGTGGAACAGCACCAGCGTGCCGGCGCCGCGCCGCTCCCCGGTGACGAGGGGCGTGCCGTCCGACAGCGTCGCCCAGGTGCGCGAGGCGAGTAGGCCGTCCGGCTCGGCGAGGACCTGCCGCTCGACGGTGACGTCGTTCGGCACGGCCACGTCGCGGAACGGCCCTTCGGCCGAGAAGCCGCCCAGCGACTGCGGCTGCTCCCAGGAGAGCGAACCGCCGAGCACGCGCCCGCCCCGTCGCAGCGTGACCGGCACGAGGTCGTCCGAACCATTGGCGAGGCGCGGGCCGGCGAAGCGGATGAGAACGCCGCCGCCCTCGATCCAGCGGGTGAGGCGTTCATGCGTCTCCGGCGGCAGCGTGCCGATGTCGGAGAGGATGATGACGGGGAGCTTCTGCTCGATGAAGCGGTCCACCGCCTCGCTGGTGCCGGCACCGTCCGCGGTACGGATGTCGGCGAAGGGGCCGAGCGCGCGGGTGAGATAATAGGACGGGGCGAGCAGCGGCTGGCGCTGGTCCGCCGTGGCGCCGGAGACGACGCCGACCGTGCGCCGGCGCCAGCGCTTGTCGAGCAGCTGGACGGCGCCGGCGGATTCCTCGTCGACGATTTCGAGGCGGGCGACCTCGTTGCGGATCTCCACCGGCAGGTCGAAGCGGGCTTCGGTCTCCTTCGCGCCGGGCTCGAAGCCGAAGGGCGCATCGCCGAGAGGCAGGCCGCGCAGGTCGAGCGCGCGCACCGTGCCGGAGCGGGCGAGCGTGTCGCGGTCGGCCCGCACCACCTTCACCGTGAGCGCATCGACGGCGTTGTCGGCGGCGGTGAGCGCCAGCGGTTCGGCGACGCCGGAGACCAATGTGGTGAGCGGACGGTCGCCGACCGCGCTCGCGATGTCGGCTGGCACGCCGGCGACGCCCTCCAAGGCCACGCCGTCCGAGAGATAGACGACGGAGGCTTCCGGTGCGGCGGCCAGCGCCTTGCGCAGGCTGGCGAGTGCCGGGGCCCGGTCCGGCATGTGCGGCACCGGCGCGAGGGTGCGCAGGCGCTCGCGCGCCTCGTTCGGCGCCATCACGCGCGGCTCCAGCGGCGGCTCGCCGGTGGGAACGAGGATGATGCCGCGCCCTTCGAGATCGGCATCGGCCACCACGCCCTCGGCGCTGGCACGGCGGGCCGACCAGGTGGCGGCGGCCGGCCAGCCGGAATCGATGAGCAGCACGACCGGGCCGGAGGAGGCCGGGCCGGCGACCGGCGGGTTCCAGATCGGGCCGGCGGCGGCGAAGATGATGATCGCGGCGAGCAGCAGGCGCAGCGCGGTGAGCCACCAGGGCGTGCGCGCCGGGGTCTCCTCCTTGGGCGGGATGTCGAGGAGGAGGCGCGTGGGGGCGAAGGAGACGCGGCGCGGGCGCGGCGGCACCAGCCGCAGCAGGAACCACAGCAGCGGCAGGCCGGCGAGGGCGGCCAGCAGCAGCGGCGTGGTGAAGGCGAGGGGCAGGCCGAGGAAACCCGTCATGCGGCGTGCCCCGATTCATCGCGTCCCGTCTCGTGCGTGCCCTCGTTCGGCGGCACGGCGCCGTGGCCGCCGCTCATGCGGGCATGCAGGGCCAGCAGCAGCTCACTGGCGGGACGGTCGGTGCGGTGGATGAGGAAGCTCCAGGTACGGCGCTCGGCCTCGCGGCGGATGGTGGCGCGGTGGGTGGCGACGCGGGCGACGTATTCCTCGCGCACCGTCTCGGCGCGGCCGATGGTCAGCGTGGTGCCGCTCTCGGGCTCGCGGAATTCGACGCGACCGGAGAAGGGGAAGGTCTCCTCCGCCGGATCGCAGATCTGCACGACATGGCCGTGCGCGCCGGAGGCGGAAAGGCCGGCGAGGCTGGCGACGATCTCGCGCGTCGGGCTCCACAGATCGCTCAGCAGCACCACCTCGGCGAGGGGCGAGGGCGAGAAGGCCGGGGGCAGGCTCGACGGCAGGCTGGGTGCGTGGACGAGCGCCTCCGCCATCTTCTCGACGATGCGGCGCGAGGCGGACGGGCGCATGACCCCGGGAATGCCGACGCGCTCGCCGCCGCGCACCAGCAGCTCCGCGAGGGCGAAGGCGACGATGAGGGCGCGGTCGCGCTTGGTTTCCCAGACGAGCGGCGAGGCGAAGACCATGGAGGAGGACAGGTCCGGCCAGATCCACACCGTGTGGGCGGCTTCCCATTCCCGCTCGCGCACATAGAGATGGTCGTCGCGGGCCGAGCGGCGCCAGTCGACGCGGGCGGAGGGCTCGCCGTCCATGAAGCGCCGGTACTGCCAGAAGTTCTCGCCGGTGCCGGCGCGGCGGCGCCCGTGCAGGCCGTGATAGACGCTGGCCGCGATCCGGCGCGCCTCCAGCACGAGACGGGGCATGGCGGCCACCAGGCCCGCCGCGTCCTGCGCTGCGCTTCGCACGGCTGTATCGGCGTCGAACTCCACCCGATCAGGTCCTCGTCACGTCGTCCCGCTGTGCCGGCTCCGGGCCGTCCCAGAAGGCAATGCAATCCTCCAGCCACACGGCTGGAATGAAGGCCGGGCTGATATGGGATCAGCCGATACGCTTGGCCAGCTTGGCGATGATGCCGGGCACGGTCTCGCCATCCGCGCGGGCCGCGAAGGTGAGCGCCATGCGGTGCTTGAGGATCGGCTCGGCCAGCGCCACCACGTCGTCGATCGAGGGCGCATAGCGTCCGTCGAGCAGCGCGCGGGCACGCACGGCGAGCATCAGGGACTGCGAGGCGCGCGGGCCGGGACCCCAGGCGATGAACTTGCCGAGTTCGCCGGCGTCCGGGCCCGGACGGGCCGAGCGCACGAGGTTGAGGATGGCCTCGACCACGGATTCGCCGACGGGCAGGCGGCGCACCAGCCGCTGGGCGGCGGTGAGCTCCTCGGCGGTCATCACCGCGCGCGGCTTGGTCTCCTCGGCGCTGGTGGTGTCGAACAGGATCTTCCTCTCGGCGTCGCGGTCGGGATAATCGACGTCGATTTCCATGATGAAGCGGTCGAGCTGGGCTTCGGGCAGCGGATAGGTGCCTTCCTGCTCCAGCGGGTTCTGGGTCGCCAGCACGTGGAAGGGCTTGGGCAGGTCGTGGCGCACGCCGGCGACCGTCACATGGCCTTCCTGCATGGATTGCAGCAGCGCCGACTGGGTGCGCGGGGAGGCGCGGTTGATCTCGTCCGCCATGAGAAGCTGGGCGAAGACCGGGCCGGGAATGAAGCGGAAGGAACGGCGCCCACCCGCGCTCTCCTCCAGCACCTCGGCGCCGAGGATGTCGGAGGGCATCAGGTCCGGGGTGAACTGCACGCGGCGGGCGTCGAGGCCGAGCACCACGCCGAGCGTTTCCACCAGCTTGGTCTTGGCGAGGCCGGGTACGCCGACCAGCAGGCCATGGCCGCCGGAGAGGATGGTGATCAGGGTGCGCTCGACCACGGCCTCCTGGCCGAAGATCACCGCGCCGATGCCGGCGCGCGCGGCACGCACATTGGCCGCGGTCGATTCCGCCGAGCGGATGATCATGTCGTCGAGGGATTCGAAATTCTCGCCGGTGGCAGACGTCATGCCGTTCTCCTGCAATCCCCGAGTTCCGTAGGTGGGCGACCCGTATTCAACGCCCCGTCATCGTCATTCCCGTCGGCTATGGTGCGCTGCAATATCGACCGTTGCAATGCACGCACTCCCGTACCGTCTGGGGCTGGATCGGGAGGGCCGACGCAGGCTTTCGTAAGGGCGAGCTTACGCTATCTTGGAACCGCGTCGACTATCGGGCGGGGGATCACGACTGCGCGATTGCGTATGTGTGACACGGATTTTGTCATGAATTCAGAGGCTTCCGGCCGATTTGACGAATTGATGCGCGGGGTCGGAAACGGTGCGAAACGGGCGCTGCCGCCGATCGAGCGCTGGAATCCGCCCGATTGTGGCGAAATCGACATCGCCATCGACCGCGAGGGCGTGTGGCACCATGAAGGCCGCCCGATCCCCCGGCCGGCGCTGGTGCGCCTGTTCGCCTCGGTGCTCACGCGCGAGGGCGAGCGCTATGTGCTGGTCACGCCGGTGGAGAAGCTGGGCATCCGGGTGGAGGACGCGCCTTTCCTCGCCGTCGACATGGCGGCGGAGGAGGGGGAGGGTGGGCCGCGCCTTGTCTTCCGCACCAATCTCGACGATCTCGTGCCGCTGGACGCCGAGCATCCGCTGCGCATCGAGACGCGGGCGGACGGCGAGCCGCGCCCCTATATATATGTGCGTCGCGGCCTGTGGGCGCGGCTGACCCGCGCGGTGTTCCTCGACCTCGCCGAGCGGGCCGAGGAAAGGGAGGTCGAGGGGCGCGCCGTGTTCGGCGTCGCTTCGGGCGGGGCATTCTTTCCGCTCGCCGCCGCCGAGACCGTGAAAGAGAGCCGATGACCGCCGTGCCGCAACCCGCCCCTTCTCCCGAATCGGCCATGCCTCTCACGCTCGACGATTTCCTCGCCCGGGCGCGAACCCGGCTGCTTCACGAGCCGGACCTGACCGGTGAGGCGCCGCGCGGCGACCATGAGCTGACGCCGGAATTCCGCGCGATGGTCGACGCGATGCCGGTGCGCGGCGCGGCGGTGCTGGTGCCGGTGGTGGCGCGCGAGCGGCCGAGCGTGCTGCTCACGCTGCGCTCCCCAGATCTGCCGAGCCATGCGGGGCAGATCGCCTTTCCCGGCGGCAAGATCGACCCGACCGATGCCGGCCCGCTGGACGCGGCGCTGCGCGAGGCGGAGGAGGAGGTGGGGCTGGCGCGCGAGCTGGTCTCGCCCGTCGGCTATCTCGACGCCTATCTCTCGCGCACCGGCTACCGCATCGTGCCGGTCGTCGGCATCGTGAAGCCGGAATTCGGCCTCACCCTCAATCCCGGCGAGGTGGACGAAGCCTTCGAGGTGCCGCTCGACTTCCTCATGAGCCCCGACAACCACCGGCAGGAGAGCCGGGAATGGCTGGGGCTGATGCGCACCTTCCACGCCATGACCTATGAGAAGCGCCGTATCTGGGGCATCACCGCCGGCATCCTGCGCAGCCTCTATGAGCGGGTGTACGCCTGATGGCCCGCATCCTCGCCGAGATCGCGCTGTTCCTGCTGCCCTTCGCCGCCTTCGCGCTGTATCTGCGCTATGGCCGCAAGGTGGATTCCTTCCTCGCCGGCTGGTCGCTGCGGGCGCTGATCGGTTGCGCCGTAGTGGCGGTGCTGCTGGTGGCGGCGAGCCTCTATTTCATCGAGGCGACGGGGCGCGGGCCGACCACCGGCCGCTATGTGCCGCCGAGCTGGCAGGACGGGGTGCTGGTGCCGGGGCATATCGAATGAACCCGCTTCTGGAGGGGCGGCCGGGGCTCGCCCGCGTGCTCGACGCGCTCGACCGCGACGGCGAGGAGGCGCGGATCGTCGGTGGCGCGGTGCGCGACTGGCTGACCGGGCGCGGGGTGCGCTCCGACGTCGACATCGCCACCACCGCCCTGCCGGAAGAGGTGACGCGCCGGGCCGTGGCGGCGGGGCTGAAGCCGGTGCCGACCGGCATCGAGCACGGCACGGTGACGGTGATCGCGGAGGGCGAACCCTACGAGGTGACGACGCTGCGCGAGGATGTGGAGACCGACGGGCGCCGGGCGCGCGTGGTCTTCGGCCGGAGCTGGCCGCACGACGCCGGGCGGCGCGACTTCACCATGAACGCGCTCTATCTCACCCGCACCGGCGAGCTCGTCGACCTCGTGGACGGAGCGGCCGACGCGAAGGCGGGGCGGGTGCGCTTCATCGGCGATCCCGACGTGCGCATCCGCGAGGATTATCTGCGCATCCTGCGGCTGTTCCGCTTCCATGCCGCCTACGGCCGGGGGCCGCTCGACGCGGCGGCGCTGACGGCAGCGGTGCGCAACCGGGACGGTCTCGGCCGGCTCTCGCGCGAGCGGGTGCGGGCGGAGATGATGAAGCTCATCGTCGCCCCCCGCGCGGCGGAGACGCTTGCGCAGATGGACGCCGCCGGCCTGCTCGCGCCGGTGCTCGGGCGGGCGGGAGACGTGGCGACCTTCTCCCGTCTCACCGAGGTCGAGACGGCGCTCGGCATGGCGCCCGATGCGGTGCGCCGGCTGGGCGCGCTGGCGGTGCGGGGCGAGGAGGACGCCGAGGCGCTGCGCGAGGGGCTGCGCCTGTCCAATGCCGAGGCGGAGCGGCTTGCCGCGCTGGCCGGCCCCGCGCCGGCACCGGCGATGTGCGAGAAGGGGCAGAAGGCATTTCTCTACCGCATGGGGCGCGAGGCGTTTCAGGACCGCGCGCTGATCGCCTTCGCCCGCTCCGGCGCCGCGCTCGACGATGCGGGTTGGCGCGACCTCGCCGTCCTCGCCGCCGGCTGGCCGCTGCCGGTCTTCCCGCTGAAGGCGGCGGATTTCATCGCGCGCGGGCTGACGCCGGGCCCCGCGCTCGGCACCGCGCTGAAGCGGGCCGAGGAAGCGTGGATCGAGGCGGGGTTCCCGACGGGCGCGGAGGCGCTGGAAGGAATCGCGCGGGGGGCCATAGGTTAGGCTCTACCCCCGCCGGATGCGCGGCCTTCTCTACGGCCACTTCACCACAGGCGGCATGGAGGAGAGGATGGAATCGACGTTCCCTCCCGTCTTCAGCCCGAACAGGGTGCCGCGGTCGTAGAGCAGGTTGAACTCGACATAGCGGCCGCGGCGGATGAGCTGTTCCTCACGCTCGGCGTCGGTCCAGGGCTTGTCGAGATTGGCGCGCACGAGGCGCGGGTAGATGTCGAGGAAGGCGAGGCCGACTGCTTTCGTGAAGTGGAAGTCGGCGTCGCGGTCGCCCGAATCCAGCCAGTCGTAGAAGATGCCGCCGATGCCGCGCGGTTCCTTGCGGTGGGGAAGGTAGAAATACTCGTCGCACCACGCCTTGTAGCGGGCATAGTCGACCTGAAGGCGGCCTTCGCAGGCGCCGCGCATGGCGGCGTGGAAGGCGACGGCGTCGGGGTCGTCCTGCGTGCGGCGGGCTTCCAGCACCGGGGTCAGGTCCGCGCCGCCGCCGAACCACGCCTTGGTGGTGACGACGAAGCGCGTGTTCATGTGCACGGCCGGCACATGCGGGTTGGTCATGTGGGCGATGAGCGAGATGCCGGTGGCGTGGAAGCGCGGGTCTTCCTCGGCGCCGGGAATCTGCTTGCGGAATTCCGGGGCGAACTCGCCATGGACCGTCGAGCAGTGGACGCCGACCTTCTCGAACAGCCGCCCGTGCATGATCGACATGATGCCGCCACCGCCCGGGCCGCCGGTATGGTCGGTGCGCTGCCACGGCGTGCGCACGAAACGGCCGGGCTCGCCGGGATAGAGAGATGCCGGGGCCTCGCGCTCCAGCGCCTCGAACGCGGCGCAGATGCGGTCGCGCAGTTCCTCGAACCAGCCGCGCGCGGCGGCCTTGCGGGCTTCGATGTCGGCGGGGAGAGCGGTCGTCATGGCGGGTTCTCGATCCTGCGTTGCCGATGGCGCGCCGTGCTTCTAGCCGCTCCGGCCGGTGGCCGGAAGTCCGGGATTCTCAGGACCCGCTACAGGACGTTCACACCACCTGGCCGGACAGCGCGCCGATGGCGGCGGTCGCCGCCATGGCGAGAGCGCCCCAGAAGGTAACGCGGATGGCCGCCTTTCGTGCGTCGGCGCCGCCGGCTTTCGCGCCCGCCACGCCAAGAACGGCGAGGAAGACCAGCGAGGCGCCCGAGACGGCGACCGGCAGGCTGCCGGCGGGCGCGACCAGCACGGTGGCGAGGGGCAGGGCGGCGCCGATGGCGAAGCTCGCCGCCGAGGCCAGCGCCGCCTGCACCGGGCGGGCGGTGGTGATCTCGGTGATGCCGAGTTCGTCGCGCGCATGGGTTTCCAGCGCGTTCTTCGCCATCAACTGGCGGGCGACCTCGCTGGCCAGGGCGGGATCGAGACCGCGCTCCTCGTAGATCTGCGCCAGCTCCTCATGCTCGAAGGCGGGATCCGCGGCGAGTTCGGCGGTCTCGCGGGCGAGGTCGGCGCGCTCGGTGTCCGCCTGCGAGGAGACCGAGACATATTCGCCCGCCGCCATCGACATGGCGCCGGCGACCAGCCCGGCGATGCCGGCCAGCAGCACCGCGCTCCGGTCGGCATTCGCCGCCGCGACGCCGACGATCAGGCTCGCCGTCGACAGGATGCCGTCATTGGCGCCGAGCACGGCGGCGCGCAGCCAGCCGGCGCGGCCGACGAAATGGTTTTCGGCATGGCGTGGCCGCATCGAAATTCTCCCTAGATTCCGTGCTGTCCTGACACACTGGCGCCGCAACGTCGGGGCACAAGCGCAGGTATCATGATCTCACGCATCTTCGCCTCCTTCGAGAAGCTCGTCGATCCGTTCCGGCCCGTACCCATAACGCGGCCGCCGGAAGGACTCATGACGTTCTACTGGCACTTCGTGCGGCAGAGCGGCTGGGTCTTCCTGGCGGCGCTGGGCGCCGCCTTCATCGTCGCCATCGTCGAGGTGTCGCTGTTCCGCTATATCGGGCAGATCGTCGATCTGCTGCAATCCTCCAGCCCGGTGTCGATCTTCGCCGATCATGGCGGCCTGCTGCTGTGGATGGCCTTCGTCGTGGTGATCGCGCGCCCGGCCTCGCAGGCGCTGCACGACCTGCTGGTGCGCCAGTCCATCACCGCCAATTTCGGCAGTCTGATCCGCTGGCAATCCTATCGCTGGGTGGTGCGGCAGTCGCTCGGCTATTTCCAGAGCGATTTCGCTGGGCGCATCGCCACGCGCGTGCTGCAGGCTGGGCCGGCGCTGCGCGGCTCCGTGGTCGAGGTGATCGACGCGCTCTGGTACGTCACCGTCTATGCGGTGAGCGCGGTGGTGCTGTTCGCGGAGGCGGACTGGCGGCTCGCGGTGCCGATCGTGGCGTGGATCGCGTTCTACATCTTCGCGCTGACGCGCTTCGTGCCGACCGTGCGGCTGCTCTCCAAGAAGACCTCCGAGAGCAACTCCATGCTCTCCGGCCGCGTGGTCGACAGCTACACCAACATGATGACGGTGAAGCTGTTCGCCCATGGCGACCGCGAGGATTCCTTCGTCGGCGAGGCGATGGCGCAGCACAATGCCGACTTCAAGGAGCAGCAGCGCCAGATCACCCGCATGGCGCTGACCGTGAGCATGCTGAACAGCCTGATGCTCGGCGGCGTCGGCGGGCTGGGCATCTGGCTGTGGTCGATCGAGGCGATCAATCTGGGCGCCATCGCGCTCTCCACCGGCCTCGCCATCCGCATCACCAACATGTCCGGCTGGATCATGTGGGTGGTGACGGGCGTGTTCGAGAACGTCGGCACGGTGCAGGAGGCGATCCTCACCATCGCGCGCCCGCACACCGTGACCGACCGCCCGAACGCTCCGGCGCTGAGCGTGCGGCAGGGCGAGATCCGCTTCGACGATGTCAGCTTCCACTACGGGCGCGGCTCGGGGGTGATCGATCACCTGAACCTCACCATCCGGCCGGGCGAGCGGGTGGGCCTCGTCGGCCCCTCGGGCGCGGGCAAGTCGACGCTGATGAGCCTGCTGCTGCGCTTCTACGACCCCGAGGGCGGGCGCGTGCTGATCGACGGGCAGGACGTCTCCACCGTGGCGCAGGAGACGCTGCGCGCGAAGATCGGCGTCGTCACGCAGGACACCTCGCTGATGCACCGTTCGGTGCGCGACAACATTCGCTACGGCAAGCCCGACGCCGACGAGGCGGCGATCTGGGAGGCGGCGCGGCGCGCCCACGCCACCGATTTCATCGCCACGCTGACCGACCCGCAGGGCCGCGTCGGGCTGGAGGCGCATGTCGGCGAGCGCGGTGTGAAGCTCTCCGGCGGCCAGCGCCAACGCATCGCCATCGCCCGCGTGCTGCTGAAGGACGCGCCGATCCTGGTGCTGGACGAGGCCACCTCGGCGCTCGATTCGGAGGTCGAGGCGGCGATCCAGGCCAATCTCGACACGCTGATGACCGGCAAGACGGTGATCGCCATCGCCCATCGCCTCTCCACCATCGCCCGCATGGACCGGCTGGTGGTGATGGAGCACGGGCGGGTCGTGGAGAGCGGCACCCACGCCGAGCTGGTCGCCAAGGGCGGGCTCTACGCCCGGCTGTGGCACCGCCAGTCCGGCGGCTTCATCGACGCCGACGAACCGGCGGCGGCGGAGTAGGGATCAGGCGAACCCGCCCGTCTGCCGCAGGGCCTCGCCGAGAATCATCGCGCCGGCGAGGGCGACGTTGAGGGAGCGCGTGCCTTCCGCGAGGGGGATGACGATTCGCGCGTCCGCCGATCCGTGCACCGCCTCGGGAACGCCGGCGCTCTCGCGGCCGAGCAGCAGTATGTCCTCCGGAGCGAAGGCGAAGCGGGTATAGGGGCTGGCGCCGCGCGTGGTGCAGAGGACCAGCCGGCGGCCTTCCTCCCGGCGCCACGCATCGAAGGCGGCGAAGCTCGCGTGGCGCGTGATCGCGGCCCGGTCGAGATAATCCATGCCGGCGCGCCGGAAGCCGGCGTCGCCGACCGGGAAGCCGGCCGGCTCGATGATGTGCAGGCCGACGCCGAGGCAGGCGCTGGCGCGCGCCAGCGTGCCCGCGTTCTGCGCGATGTCCGGCTCGTAGAGCGCGAGCGCCAGGGGCATCCGATCCGTTCCTCGTCCGGGGCTTCGATCCTTCCCTAGCCGATGGCCGCGCCGGCGGCGACCGGAGCCGCATGCCGGGGAGGTGGACAGCCGGGGGCAGGACGGACTGCCGCACTGCGTTCATCTGGACAAGGGACGGTTCGAATGCAATTAGAGGCACTCGAAGGTAGGGTCGACCGCGGCCTTGCGTTCGCACGCCTGTTTCGCGCGGGGCGCTCGAATTTCGGGCCGACGCAGGCGTGTCGGGGCAGCGGTCAGGGCATGAGGGGAAAGGAAACCATCGTGGCATCAACCGAGACGGCGGGAACCACGCGCCGCGACTTCCTCTATCTGGCGACCGGAGCCATGGGCGGCATAGGTGCCGCGGCGCTGGTCTGGCCCTTCGTTTCCCAGCTTCAGCCCGACGCGTCGGTGCTCGCGCTGTCGTCGACCGAGGTGGATCTGTCGCAGGTCGCCGAGGGTCAGATGATCACGGTGAAGTGGCGCGGCAAGCCGGTCTTCGTGTGGAACCGCACCCCCGACGACATCGCCAAGTCGAAGGCGACCGAGATTTCGGTCCTGCTCGATCCGGTGGCGCGCAACGCCAATCTGCCGCTTGACGCGCTGGCGACCGACGAGAACCGCGCCGCCGAAGGCGAGGGCCACGAGAAGTGGCTGGTGGTCATCGGCATCTGCACGCATCTGGGCTGCGTGCCGATCGGCCACATGGGCGAATATGACGGCTGGTTCTGCCCCTGCCACGGCTCTGAATACGATTCGGCCGGCCGCGTGCGCCGTGGACCGGCGCCGGAAAACCTGGCGATCCCGCCCTACCATTTCGTGTCCGACACGAAGATCTCCATCGGCTGACCGGCGTTCAGGGATACTGACAGATGAGCGGACACTCCACGTTCGAGCCGAAGAATCCGGCGCTCAAGTGGTTCGAGAGCCGGCTGCCGCTGGTCGGCCTGATCCATTCCTCCTTCGTCGCTTACCCGACGCCGCGCAACCTGAACTACTGGTGGACCTTCGGCGGCATCCTGTCGCTGATGCTGGTCTGCCAGATCGTGTCGGGCGTGGTGCTGGTCATGCACTACACGCCGCATGTGACGCTGGCGTTCGACTCGGTCGAGCACATCATGCGTGACGTCAGCTGGGGCTGGCTGATCCGCTACATCCACGCCAACGGCGCCTCGATGTTCTTCATCGCGGTGTACATCCACATGTTCCGCGGCCTCTACTACGGGTCCTACAAGGCCCCGCGCGAGGTGCTGTGGATCCTCGGCTGCATCATCTACCTGCTGATGATGGCCACCGCCTTCATGGGCTACGTGCTGCCGTGGGGCCAGATGAGCTTTTGGGGCGCCACCGTCATCACCAACCTGTTCTCGGCCTTCCCGGTGGTCGGCCCGACCATCGTCGAGTGGCTGTGGGGCGGCTTCGCGGTCGACAACCCGACGCTCAACCGCTTCTTCTCGCTGCACTACCTGCTGCCCTTCATGATCGCGGGCGTCGTCGTCCTGCACGTCTGGGCGCTGCACGTCGTCGGCCAGAACAACCCGACCGGCGTCGAACCGAAGAGTGAGAAGGACACCGTGCCCTTCACGCCCTACGCGACCATCAAGGACGGGTTCGGGATGGTGTGCTTCCTGATCTTCTTCGCGTGGTTCCTGTTCTACATCCCGAACTATCTCGGCCACGCCGACAACTACATCCCGGCTAACCCGCTGGTGACGCCGGCCCACATCGTGCCCGAATGGTACTACCTGCCGTTCTACGCGATGCTGCGCGCGGTGCCGGACAAGCTCGGCGGCGTGCTGACGATGTTCGGCGCGATCATCGTGCTGTTCTTCGTGCCGTGGCTCGACACCTCCAAGGTGCGCTCGGCGGCCTATCGCCCGCTCTACAAGCAGTTCTTCTGGATCTGGGTGGCGGTGTGCATCGGCCTCGGCTGGCTCGGTTCCAAGCCGGCGGAGGGCGGTTACGTGATCGCCGGCCGTATCCTGACGATCTACTACTTCGCGCACTTCCTGATCATCCTTCCGCTGCTCGGCCTGTTCGAGAAGCCGAAGGCCATCCCGGCCTCCATCACCGAGGCCGTGCTGGGCAAGAACAAGGGCGCGGCTCCCGCCTCCGCGGGCGTCTCGGCGCCGCAGACCAAGGGTTGAGCGGAACATCATGAGCAACACCATGTCCTTCCGTTCCTCCCTTCTCCGTCCGCTCGCCGTGGCCTCGCTGGTCATCGGGCTCGCCGTCCCGGCGCTCGCTGCCGAGGGCGCCCCCAAGCCTTCGCGCGAGGACTGGAGCTTCGCCGGCCCGTTCGGCAAGTTCGACCGGGCGCAGGTCCAGCGCGGCTTCCAGGTGTTCAAGGAAGTCTGCGCCTCCTGCCACTCCGCGCACCTCTTGGCGTTCCGCAACCTCGCCCAGCCGGGCGGACCGGAATTCAGCGAGGCGCAGGTCAAGGCCGTGGCCGAGGGCTATCAGGTCCAGGACGGGCCGAACGACGCCGGCGACATGTTCGACCGTCCCGGCCGCCTGTCGGACCGCTGGCCCTCTCCCTTCCCGAACGAGCAGGCGGCGCGCGCCTCGAACGGCGGCGCGTTCCCGCCGGACTTCTCGACGCTCGCCAAGGCGCGCACCTATGAGGTGGGCTTCCCCGGCTTCCTGATCGACATCGTGCGCCAGTATCAGGAGCAGGGGCCGGACTACATCCACGCCCTGCTGAACGGCTACAAGGAGCCGCCGGAGGGCTTCAACCTGCCGGAAGGCGCGCATTACAACGCGTTCTTCCCCGGCCACGCCATCAAGATGCCGCAGCCGATCTCGGACGACCAGGTGACCTACACCGACGGCACGCCGCAGACGGTCGACCAGTATTCGCGCGACGTCACCGCCTTCATGATGTGGCTCGCCGAGCCGCACCTTGAGACGCGCAAGCGCGTCGGCTTCCAGGTGATGATCTTCCTGATCATCTTCGCGGGCCTGCTCTACTTCACCAAGAAGAAGGTGTGGAAGAGCGTCGAGCACTGAGCGCGACGGCTTCGATCGACGAACCGCGAAGGGCCCCGGGAGGGGCCCTTTTCGTTTTGGGCAATGGTGTAGGCTGGACGGGCACGTCGACAGGAGGAAGACGCATGGGCGCTATCGACATCTCCGGCCATCTGCTGCGGGTCGGGTTTCTGATCGAGCCGCCTTTCGGCTTCCGCGCGGCGGACGGCGCGGCCGCCGGCTGCGACATCGAGACGGCCGCCCGCGTCGCGCGCGATCTGGGGCTTGCCGGCATCGCGCCTATCGAGGCCACCTTCGAGGAGCTTCTGCCGGGGCTGGCGGAGTCTCGCTGGGACATGACGGTCGCCCTGTTCGTCACGCCGGAGCGGATGCGGATCGCGGATTTCTGCCGGCCGATCTGGGCGCTGGGGGATGGGCTCCTGGTGGCGCAGGGCAATCCGCGTCGCATCGTCGGCTACGGCTCGCTGGCGGCGGATGCAGACGCGCGGCTCGCCGCCATCCACGGGCAGGTCCAGCATCACACCGCACTGAACCACGGCGTGCCGGTCGAGCGCATCGTGCTGTTCGACAGCTATGAAGCCGCCGCCGCGGCCGTGGCGGAGGGCCGTGTCGATGCCTATGCCAGCGTGGCGATGGCGCATCGCGGCCATCTCGCCCTTCATCCGTCGCTGCCTTGCATGGTGGTGGACGTTCCCCCTGCCGAAAGACCGCCATTACGCGGCGCCTTTGCGGTGGCCAAAGGGCGGGATGGGCTTCGCGCCGGGATCGATGCCGCGCTGCTCCGCTTCCTCGGCACCCCCGAACACGCCGCGCTGATGACGCGCTTCGGCTTCTCGCCGCCGGAAATCGGGCCGTTCGCCTGAGCTCACGCCTCCAGCCGCTCGACGAAGATGCAGTTGGTCAGCTCGAAGACCAGCGTGCCGGCCGGGTCGAGGCCGGTTTCGTGGGTGAAGACGAGCCCCCATTCCGGGCGGCTGGCGCTGCCTTTCTTGGCCGTCACCTCGCTCTCGAAGGTGAGGGTGTCGCCAGCGCGGACCGGGCGCAGCCAGCGCAGGTTCCTGAAGCCGGGAGAGGGGCCTATGCGCGGCACCTTCTTTCCCTCGCGCCGGAGCGTCTCGTGCAGGTGCGCGCAGGCCTGGGCGCGCAGCTTGGCGGCGATGGCGACCGTCTGCCAGCCCGACGCGACGAGGCTGCCGAAGGGCGTGCGGGCGCCCGCCAGGGGGTCGAGATGGAAGGGCTGCGGATCCCAGGCGCGCGCGAAGGCGACGATCTCCGCCTCGGTGAATGTGTGCGAGCCCAGTCGCGTGATCTCGCCGATCTCGATGTCCTCGAAGAACAGCATGGCGCGCCCTCAGATCGGCCGGAAGCCGGGATTGCGCCGGCCGAACATGACGGTCCCGACGAGGTCCATCATGACGTTGCCGTCCGTATCCAGCAGCTCGAAGCGGAATTTCACGAGGCCGGTCTCGGGCCGGCTTTTCGAGGAGCGCGTCTCCAGCACCTCGCGGCGCAGGCTCAGCACGGTGCCGGGGTGCACGGGGCGCAGGAAGCGCACCTCGTCCACGCCGGGCGAGCCGAGGCCGTCGCTGTTGAGCAGGAAGCCGTCGTCGGCCAGCCGCATCAGGATGCAGCACAAATGCCAGCCGGAGGCGGATAGGCCGCCGAGCCGGGTCGCCTCGGCGGCGGCATCGTCCAGATGGATCGGCAGCGGATCGTATTCGCGGGCGAAGGCGATGATCTCCTCGCGCCCGACCACATAGCGGCCGCAGCTCGCCACATGGCCTTCCTGAAAGTCCTCCCAGAACCACATGCACGCTCACCCCGGCCTGCGGCGGCCTGCCGGCTGCCCGTCCGCCTGCTTGTTTCAGGCAGAATGACAGGCGACGTTTCCCCGGCGGTCAAGCCCTGGCGGGCCGATGCCGCGGCGAGAGGGGGGCTTCGAGGGGTGAATCCGGAGGGCCAGCCCCTCTCATAGGAGCGGGCGGACGGCAGGTTCGCCCGTGTCCGCCCGTGTCTTCAGTTGGCGAAGCGGAAGTGCAGCACGTCGCCGTCGGCGACGACATATTCCTTGCCTTCCAGCCGCAGCCGGCCGGCATCGCGCGCGCCGGCCTCGCCCTTGCCCTTGACGTAGTCGTCGAAGGCAATGGTCTCGGCGCGGATGAAGCCCTTCTCGAAATCGGTATGGATGACGCCTGCCGCGCCCGGCGCCTTGGTGCCGGCGGTGATGGTCCAGGCGCGCGCTTCCTTCGGGCCGACGGTGAAGTAGGTCACGAGCTTCAGCAGCTCGTAGCCGGCGCGGATGACGCGGTTGAGGCCGGGCTCGTCGAGATCGATGGCCTCAAGATATTCCTTCTGCTCCTCGGGGGGCAGCACGGCGATCTCGCTCTCGATCTTGGCGGAGACGACGACCGCCTTGGCGCCTTCCTTCGCCGCCTGCTCGAACACCTGCGCGGAGAGGGCGTTGCCCTCCTTGGCGGAGGCTTCCTCGACGTTGCAGACATAGAGCACCGGCTTGGAGGAGAGCAGGCCGAGCATGCGGAAGGGCTTCTCCTCCTCGGGCTTCACCTCGACGAGGCGGGCCGGCTTGCCCTCGCGCAGCAGCACCAGCGAACGGCTGATGAGGTCGAACAGCTCCTTTGATTCCTTGTCACCGCCCTTGGCCTTCTTCTCCAGCGCCGGGGCGCGCTTCTCGAGGCTTTCGAGATCGGCGAGCATCAGCTCGGTCTCGATGGTCTCGATGTCGGCGAGCGGGGCGATCTTGCCGTCGACATGGGTGATGTCGCCATCCTCGAAGCAGCGCACCACATGGGCGATGGCGTCGCATTCGCGGATGTTGGCGAGGAACTGGTTGCCGAGTCCCTCGCCCTTCGAGGCGCCGCGCACCAGGCCGGCGATGTCGACGAAGGTGAGGCGGGTCGGGATGATCTGCTGCGAGCCGGCGATCTGCGCCAGCGTCTCCAGCCGCGGATCGGGCACGGCGACGTCGCCGACATTCGGCTCGATGGTGCAGAACGGATAGTTCGCCGCCTGCGCCGCCGCCGTCTGCGTCAGCGCGTTGAAGAGGGTCGACTTGCCGACGTTCGGCAGGCCGACGATGCCGCATTTGAAGCCCATGGTGCGATGCTCGGTCGAGAAGGGATGGTTGCCACCGTGGTTAGGCAAGACGGCGGGCGAGTGCAAGCGTGAACGGCTGGGATCAGCCGGGGCGGCTGGCGGGGGACTTGTTGCCGGCGGGTTTCTCCGGCGTGCCGAAGCCCTGCGCCTCCATGAACAGGTGCAGCCGGTTCTGGAACTCGTCGAGCCGGTGGGTGGCGAGGAGGCCGGCGAGATCGGCGCAACCGTCGCACACCGCATCCACCCAGCCGCGCTCGGCCTTGGCGAAGTCGCTGAGCACGTAGTTGTGCACCAGCGCCTTGTCGCCGGGATGGCCGATGCCGAGGCGGATGCGGGCGTAGTCGTTGCCGCAATGAGCGGTGATGGAGCGCAGGCCGTTGTGCCCGGCATTGCCGCCGCCGACCTTGTAGCGGACCTTGGCCGGGGGCAGGTCGAGCTCGTCATGGAAGACGAACACGTCGCGCAGCTCGATCTTGTAGAAGCGCTGCGCCTCGGCGACCGCCCGGCCGGATTCGTTCATGTAGGTCTCGGGCAGCAGGGCGAGCACCTTCACGCCCTCGATCTCGCCCTCGCAAGCCGCGCCCTGGAAGCGCCGGCGCCACGGCGAGAAACGATGCCGGCGGGCGATCGCGTCCACCGCCATGAAGCCGATATTGTGCCGGTTGCCGGCATATTTCGGCCCGGGATTGCCGAGCCCGGTGAAGAGCAACACCGCGCGTCTCCTCATCTGGCGCCACCATGGCGGGCGCCGAAACGGCAAGAGCCGGAAGCGGGCTTCCGGCTCTCATCGCAGGACCGGCCGGGCGCGGGGCGCGCGGCGCGGTCAGATGCCCGGCGCGATCAGGCTCGAAAGCCGACCGCGCCCGCAGAACATCACGCCTTGGGGGCTTCCGTCGCAGCGGCGGCAGCGGCGGTCGCGGCAGCCTCGTCGGCCTCCGCGTCCTTCAGACCCGACGGGGCGACGATGGTGGCGAGGGTGTCGTCACCATGGCCGGCCCAGGTCACGCCCGCCGGCAGCTTGATCGCCGAGAGGTGGATCGAGTCGCCGAAGCCGTACTTGGTTAGGTCGACCTCGATGGCTTCCGGAATGGCGTCCGCCGGAACGTTCAGCGAGACGGTGTGGCTGACGATGTTCAGCGTGCCGCCCTGCTTGAGCGCGGGGGCGGTCTCGGCGTTCAGGAAGTGCACGGGCACGTCGACCGAAAGGGTCGCGCCGACGGCGACGCGCAGGAAGTCGACATGCAGCGGGAAGTCCTTCACCGGGTCGAGCTGGTAGTCGCGCGGAATCACGCGGTGCTTCTGGCCGTCGACGTCGACGCTGAACAGCGTGGTGAGGAAGTGGCCCGCATAGATGATCTTGTTGATCTCGATGTGGTCCAGGGTGATACCGACGGGCGCCTTGCCGTCGCCGTAGATGACGGCGGGCACGCGGCCGGCGCGGCGTTCTGCACGAGCGGCCCCCTTGCCGACCTTCGTGCGCGCCTGCGCCTTCAGTTCCTTGATGGCGGTCATGGCTTGTCCTTACATGGTTGCAAAAGGAGAAGGCCGCTCGCGCGGCCCGTTCCTTCAGGCTTGGTCCGGTTGTGGCCGCGGCGCGCCTCCAGGGGTGCGGAAAGGCCGGGGCCGGGCGGGCTCATAGCAGCAAAAGCCTTGCAGGGCAATGTTCGGCTGCGCGCCCGGCGCTCAGAACTTGCCGAGCACGCCGGCCTTGACGGTGCCGCTGGGGTCCGAATCCGGGCTGATCGAGCGCTGGAACGAAATGAAGCGCTCATAGGAGCCGGAAGGCGCGCGCAGTTCCACGCCGGTGGTGACGGTCTGGCCGCTGTTCACCTCGACCGTGGCGCCGAGCTTCTCGTCACGGGCGCCGAGCGGCACATGATAGCTGCTGCCGACGGAGAGATTGTCGTAGAGCGAGGCGGAGCGGCCATCGGCGGAGGCGCCGAGGGTGCCGGTGCTGTAGACGCTCAGATTGTCCTGCTGGAGGCCGACCCGCCCCTTGATCTCGCCGCTGCCGCTGGTGGTGGTCTTGTTGAGCAGGCCCGATACCGGCGCGGTGGCGCTGGCCGAGGAGGAGACGGAGAGGCTCGCGGCTCCCTGCTTCACCTCGACATTGGTCGGCAGCTTGGCGCGCTTCGCCTTGGGCGCGGGGCCGGGCACGAGCCAGAGCGGCGGCTCGTCCTTCTCCTCAGCCTCCACCGGGCGACCGAGGCCGAGCTCGATCGAGTCCCACAGCGACGGCGCCACGGCCATCTCCGCATCGGGGTCGAAGGGCTCGACCTGCGCCGGCGGCTCGGCCGGCGCGCCCGTGGCGGGGGCGGCGTCGGCGGCGTGATGCGCGGCCTCGTAGGGCGAGGTGCCGGCCTCGTCCGTCTCTTCCGGTGGGGTGACGAGAACGGAGATGCCGCTCCAAGGATTGGCGGCATAGCCGGGCAGCGAGCCGTTCGACTGGGCGACGGCCGGGGCGGCGAGGGCGATGAAGGTGGCGCTGGCGATGAGCGCACGTGAGCGGCGCGTGGTCATGCGCGTCATGGCGTCGTCCGGTTCATACGTGAGCCGGTAGTCTGAGGCCGAACTGTGGAACGATGATGGCGCAGCGCACAAAAGTGCGGCTTGAGGTCGTCCGGAAAGGCATGGCCGCCATGCGAGGTCGGCGGGCGGGGCGCTCAGTCGAAGAGGCTGGAGACGCTTTCCTCGTGCGCCGTGCGGCCGATGGCTTCGGCAAGCAGGCTGGCGATGGAGACGACGCGGATGTTGCGCGCCACGCGCACCGCCTCGGTCGGCTGGATCGAGTCGGTGATCACCAGCTCCTTGAGGTTGGAGGCGGTGACGCGCGAAACCGCGCCGCCGGACAGCACGCCATGGGTGATGTAGGCGTGCACCTCGGTGGCGCCGCGCGCCAGCAGGGCATCGGCCGCATTCACCAGCGTGCCGCCGGAATCGATGATGTCGTCGACGAGGATGCAGCGGCGGCCCTCGACGTCGCCGATGACGTTCATCACCTCACTCTCGCCCGGCCGCTCGCGGCGCTTGTCGACGATGGCGAGCTGGGCGTCGATGCGCTTGGCCAGCGCACGGGCGCGCACCACGCCGCCGACGTCCGGCGAGACCACGGTGATGTTGGAGAGATCGAAGCGGGACTTGATGTCGGCGACCATCACCGGGGCGGAGAACAGGTTGTCGGTAGGGATGTCGAAGAAGCCCTGGATCTGCCCGGCATGCAGGTCGACGGTGAGCACGCGGTCGGCGCCGGCATGGGTGATGAGGTTGGCGACCAGCTTGGCGGAGATCGGCGTACGGCCGGAGGAGCGGCGGTCCTGCCTGGCATAGCCGAAATAGGGGATGACGGCGGTGATGCGGCGGGCGGAGGAGCGGCGCAGCGCATCGGTGATGATGAGCAGCTCCATCAGGTGGTCGTTGGTCGGGAAAGAGGTGGACTGGAGGACGAAGACGTCCTTGCCGCGCACGTTCTCCTGGATCTCGACGAAGATCTCCATGTCCGCGAAACGGCGGACCACCGCCTTGGTCATCGGCGTCTGGAGGTACGCTCCGATCGCCTCCGCCAGCGGCCGGTTTGCGTTGCCCGCGACGAGTTTGATCGAACCGTTCTTGTGAGACATTTCCGGCGCGCTCCCAGCCGTAATTCTTCCGCCCGACCGTCTTACAACCGTCGCGCAGCCCTGATAGGCGGGCCGGCCCGCGCTGTAAAGCGGCGAGACCGCGCGTGGAGCGCCTTGTCCCTATGCGTTGCCGTCAGGTCTCACCGGCAGCGGCGTACCGGCGCCAGGCTCAACCCACGGTCTCAGGGATGGGCGGCGAAGGTCAGCGCGTTGGCGGGGGCGCCGGTCGCTGGCGCCTCGGCCACGGCCTCGCCCGGTTCCTCCGCAGCGGCCGCATCGGCGACCGCCGGGCCGTCATCCTCGCGCACCGGCGGGGCGTCGGCGGGATCGGGCTGGCGCGCGGCGGCGGCCGGAGTGCCGCTCGGCGTGCCGCCGTTGAGGCGGGTGGCGATCTCGTCGATGCTCTGCGCAGCGATGCGCTGAAGCATGGCATCGTCGAGCTTGTTCCAGACGTCCTTGCCGGGCCCGACCTTCTCCACGCCGGAGATGCGCATGATGCGGTCGCGATCGGCGTCGAACACGTCCCAGGCCCAGTCGACCTCGCCCTTGCCGTTCTCGACGCTGGCGGCGAGGTAGCCGCGCACGCGATAGGCCGCCTGCCCCTCGCGCGAGACGATGGGCATCTGGCGGGCGGTGGCTTCGCTGGAGAGATTGGCGACGAGGCGGTCGAACACCGGCTCGGGCGGGCCGTCGATGGATTCGAAGGCGATGGCCTTGGTTCCGGCCGGAACCTTGGCGGCGACAGGCTTGGAAGAGGCGATGGAATTAGGAGAGGCGACGGAATTGGTCGCGACCGGCTTATTGCCGTCGGTCTGGCAGGCACCAAGGGCGAGGGCGGCGAGCAGGGCCGCGATCGTCGGCAGGTGCCGGCCCCGCGGGCGGCGAAGTCGCTCGGTCATAAGCACCCATCCCTGTGAGCCGGTCGCGGCGCGTATCTCCCCGAAGCGGAGTCGCGACCGTCGCCGACGGACGGGCAATGGTTAAGACCAATTAACGATTAGGTCCAGAGGGGGCGCCGTTCAGACTTCATTAGCGTTAACACGAAAAGGTTCGGCAAATGCCCCCGGCGCCGGGCGACGCCCGCCCGCCGATCTTGCGTCAGACGAGGGTGATCGCGGCGACCAGCCGGCCGTAGTCGGGCTCGTTGCGGTGGGTGGAGCGGCGGTAGCTGTAGAACCGCTCTTCGTCCGCATAGGTGTTCAGCCCGAGATCGTCGATGGTGCCGACGCCGAGCCCGGCAAGGCGGGCGGCGATGTAGCCGGGCAGGTCGAACATCGCGTGGCCGGCCCGGGGCGAGGGCGCCAGAAAGCGGGCATTGACGGCATCCAGCGCGGTAAGGTTCTCCACGAATTCCGGCCCGACCTCGTAGCTCTCCTGCCGGATCAGCGGCCCGATGGCGGCGACGATGCGCGCGCGCCGGGCCCCGAGCTCCTCCATCCGGGCGAGAGTGCCCTCCAGCACGCCGCCGACCGCGCCCTTCCAGCCCGCATGGGCGGCACCGACGACGCGGGCCTCGGGATCGGCGAACAGCACCGGGCCGCAATCGGCGATGGAGACGGCGGCGGCGATGCCGGGCGTCGCGGTGGCGACGGCATCGGCCTTGGGGCGTTCGGCCCACGGCCGGTCGACGACCACGCAATCCGGCGAGTGGATCTGCCAGGCGGTGAGCAGGTGCCCGGCCGGCACGCCGAGCGCCCCGGCCATGCGGGCGCGGTTTTCCGCCACGCGCGCCGGGTCGTCGCGCGAGCCGGTGCCGCCGTTGAGCCCGGCATAGATGCCTTCCGAGACGCCGCCCTCGCGGGTGAAGAAGGCATGGCGGATGCCGGGAAGGGCCTTGAGCGCGGCAGATTCGACCTTCATGCGGGTGTCCTCGGAAATTCCTCGTCCGGCGCGAATCCGGCGATGCTGTCGAGTTCAGGATGCACCAGAGCGAGTGCCTTGAAGAGGGTGCCCATCTCCGCCGCGCCGGTTCCCGCGAGACGCGCGCGCGCCGCGTCGATGGTTGCGCGGGTGGAGGCGTCGGCGTCGCGCTTCAGCCGCTCGGCGCGGGCATCGAGGCCGAGCCGTTCCAGCAGCGCGCCCTGACCGATGGGCCCGAAGGCACGGGCGCCGGCCGCGGCAGCGGCGCGGGCGAGGGCGGCGAAGTCGACATGGGCGGTGAGGTCGGCCTCGCCGGGATGGGCGAGCACATCGTCATAGGCGTGGGCGCGCAGCGCCTGCAGCGTGTCTCCGAAGCCGCCGGCCGGCTCCCGCTCGCCGCGATGGCCGTAGTCGATGAAGAGCGCGGCGCCGCCGGTCGTCGCGAGGCGGGCGCCGAGCTTCTCCGCGATGGCGAGGCCGGCGGGGCAGATCTCTAGCAGTGCGCCGGACGGGGCCGCGCGCAGCCGCGCCTCGGCATGGGCGTCGAGCCGGGCGCCGGGACGCAGGCCGAAGACGAGCGCGCCATCCTCGCCCCGGCCCACCATCCGCTCGGCGATGCCTTCCGGCGTGCGGACGAACTGGCGGATCGGCAGGGCGTCGAAGAACTCGTTGGCGAGCAGGATGAGCGGGCCGGCAGGCAGCTCCTCGACTGAGCCAACCCATTCCGCGCTCTGGCCGTTCAGCTTCTCCGCCTGCTTGTCCCGCAGCCGCGGCGAAGCCTCCACCAGCACGACCCGCGCGGCCTGGAGGAAGCCGGGAACGACGCGCGCGGCGCGCAGCGCGTCCGCCATCATCGTACCGCGGCCGGGGCCGAGCTCGGCGAGGACGAAGGAGGCGGGTGTGCCGAGGCGCATCCACGTGTCGGCCGCCCACAGGCCGAGCAGTTCGCCGAACATCTGGCTGATCTCCGGCGCGGTGATGAAATCGCCGGCGGCGCCGAAGGGGTCGTGCGTCGTGTAGTAGCCGAGCGTGGGATGGAACAGGCACTGCTCCATATAATCGGCGACCGTCATAGGGCCGCCTTCCGCGATCCGCCGCGCTATGGCTTCGGCCAGCGGGGTCATGCCGGTGCCGTCATGCCGGAATATCGGCGCCGAGCGCCGGGCGCCGGCGGGCGCGCAGCATCAGCCAGCTGCCCAGCGCCAGCATCGGCAGCGAGAGAACCATGCCCATGGTGAGCCAGCCGCCATAGAGATAGCCGAGCTGGGCGTCGGGCTCGCGGAAGAACTCCACGAAGATGCGCGCGCAGCCATAGAGGAAGACAAACAGGCCGGCGACCATGCCCGGCCGTGCCAGCGCGCCGGCGCGTATGGCGAGCAGCAGTATGGTGAAGATCGCCACGCCTTCGAGCCCGGCCTCGTAGAGCTGGCTGGGATGGCGCGGTTCCGGCCCGCCATGGGGAAAGACGAAAGCCCACGGTACGTCGGAGGCACGGCCCCAGAGCTCACCGTTGATGAAATTGGCGAGGCGGCCAAGGAACAGGCCGACCGGCACCACGGTCGCGGCGATGTCGAGCATCGAGACGAAGGGCAGTCCGCGCCGGCGGCAGAACAGGTACATCGCGAGGATGGAGCCGAGGAAGCCGCCATGGAAGGCCATGCCGCCGTGCCAGAGCGTCAGCGCTTCCCACGGGTTCGCCGCGTAATAGGGCAGGTTATAGAACAGCACATAGCCGATGCGCCCGCCGAGGATGACGCCGAGCGCGATCCACACCACCGCGTCGTCGAATTCCTCCGGCTGGATCGGCGCGCGTCCGCCCCACAGCGCCGGGCTGGAGCACAGCTTCTTGGCCATCCACCAGCCGAACAGCAGGCCGGCGATATAGGCGAGCGCGTACCAGCGGATCGCGAACGGCCCGAGCTCGATCAGCACCGGATCGATGCTGGGGAAGGGCAGGGCGAACAGCGGCGGGGCGAGCATGGGCATGGCGGATCGGGTGGTTCTGGGCGGGTGGCGGAACGGACGGCGGCGCGGCGCTGCTCTTGCCCGCCCGAGGTGACAGCATCAAGGCGGGTCACTCCTAGCGCCTTATGGTGTACCGACCGTTACCACCGCGCATGGCGGCCCGCCGGAACTTGCCTGTTTGCCTGCCTCTTGCGCACCGCAGCACGCGGCCCCATTCTTCTCGCAAAGGCACGGCATTATACCGGCCCGGAGCTTTTCCCGTTCGAGACGCCGCCTGACCGGCCGGGAAACGTTCCAATTCGTTGAGTTTGGAGCCCTCTGCCCTCCGATGGCGTTCATCCGCGGAAAGGGGCCCCACGTCGGGAGATGACCATGACCCAGACCACCAGCCGAATCTTCGATGATTTCGCCCGGCTGATGAACGACGCCGCCGGCATGGCCACGGGCGTGCGCCGCGAGGCGGAGACCGTGATGCGCGCGCAGGCCGAGCGCCTTCTGCGCGAGCTCGACGTCGTGACCCGCGAGGAATTCGAGACGGTAAAGGAACTCGCCGCCGCCGCCCGCGAGGAGAACGAGCGGCTGGCCGCCCGCATCGCCGCGCTCGAGGCCAAGGAGTCCAAGCTCGAGGCGACGATCGATCCGCCGGATTCGCTGGGCTGATCTTTCCCGGACCGACACCCTGTGGACGCATCGCTTCCGCGCTTGCGGGGGTGGGGCGAATCCCCCGACAACTTTGTCATGAACCCGCCTTTTCCGCGGGTCCTGATCCAACGGTCGTAGCGAGGTACGGATTCAGCGCGATATAGTCGGAGAAACGGTGATTCGTTCGATTCTCGAACGGGTTGACGGATAAACCGCCGCGTTGATTGCGTTCGACCCCCTCCGCGTCCACCCTCGCGAGGTCGAGCATGACCTATACCGATTTCGAAACGGACAGCCGCCTCAATCCGCTCGATCTCGTCGAGCGCATGGCCGCGCTCAACGAATGGTCGTTCGAGCGTTCGGCCGAGGACGAGATCACCATCTCGCTGGAAGGCCGCTGGACCGACTGCCACGTTTCCTTCCAGTGGATGGACGAGGTGGAGGCACTGCATATCGCCTGCGCCTTCGACCTCAAGGTGCCGGAGAAACGCAAGACCGAGGTGCTGCGCCTGCTTTCGCTGATCAACGAGCAGATGTGGGTCGGCCATTTCGACCTCTGGTCGAAGGAAGGCGTGATCATGTTCCGCCATGCCCTACTGCTGGCCGGCGCGGAAGCGACCGACCGCCAGTGCGAGGTGCTGATGGAATGTGCCATCGAGGCGGTGGAACGCTACTTCCCCGCCTTCCAGTTCGTCGTCTGGGCCGGCAAGTCGGCCCGGGAGGCGATGGACGCCACGCTGTTCGAGACCGTCGGCGAGGCGTGAGCGGCGGGCGGCCGGGACGCCAATGCTTCCCGGCCGGCGTGTTTCGAGGCGGCCCGCCGGACGCTTCGGCAGGCCCGTAGGCACGGCGCCGGGCTATCCTTGATTCCCATTGCCAAAGGCGCCGGGGCCCGGCACAAGGCCGGGCATGACGGCGCGCCACGGGCGTCGCCGGGGCAGGAATGGGGATCGCGATCATGGCCATACTTTCCGATATTCCCGGCCGGGTGCTGCTCGTCGGCGCCGGCAAGATGGGCGGCGCCATGCTGGAGGGCTGGATCGGCCTCGGGCTCGATCCGGCACGTGCGGCGGTGATCGACCCCGGCCCGCCGCCCGAGGTCGCCGCCATGATCGAGGCGCGCGGCGTGGCCCTGAACCCGCTGAACGGCGGCGTTCCGGCCGTCATGCTGCTGGCGGTGAAGCCGCAGGTGGCGCCCGACGTGCTGGCGAAGGTCGCTCCGCTCGCCGGCCCCGGGACGCTGATCGTCTCGGTCATGGCCGGGCGCACGCTCGCCTTTCTCGAAGCCGCCTTCGCACCGGGCACCGCGGTGGTGCGCTCCATTCCCAACACGCCGGCGGCGATCGGGCGCGGCGTCACCGTCGCCGTGCCGAACCCGGCGGTGACGCCGGAGCAGATGAGCATCGCCGATGCGCTGCTGCGCGCCACCGGCGGGGTGGAGTGGGTGGAGGACGAGGCGCTGATCGACGTCGCCACCGCCGTTTCCGGCTCGGGCCCGGCCTATGTGTTCCTGCTCGCCGAGGCGCTCGCCGCCGCCGGTGCGAAGGCGGGCCTGCCCGCCGACATGGCGGACCGGCTGGCGCGCGCGACCGTGGCGGGAGCGGGCGAGCTGATGGTGCAGACCGGCATCGACCCCGCACAGCTGCGCAGGAACGTGACCTCGCCGAACGGCACGACGGCGGCGGCGCTGGCCGTGCTGATGGACGAGGCGAAGGGCTTCGGCCCGCTGCTCGCCGAGGCGGTGGACGCGGCGGCGCGGCGCTCGCGCGAGCTTGCCGGCTGACGGAAGGCCGGATCTCCCGGAAAATTGCGCCGGCGAGGGCACGATTGCGCTGCCGCAAGGCAGGGGAGAGGGCGGTGTGGCCTTCTCCTCGCCGTCCTCGCGCCTTAAGTTGAAGGGGCGACGTTCAGGACAGGAGGTCACCATGGCACGCTCTCCCGGAACGAAGGCGACGCCTGCCGCCAAGGGGGCCGCCGACCCTCGCGCGGCCATTCTCGACAGTTTCCTGGCGCTGCTGGCGCAGAAGCCCTTCGAGCGGATCAGCCTTGGCGACGTGGCGGACCGGGCGGGCCTTTCGCTCGCCGAGCTGCGCGCCTCCTTCGGCTCGACCTTCGACATGCTCGTCGGCTTCACCCGCGACACCGACCGGCAGGTGCTGGCGACGTCCGGCGACGACATGGACGGCGAGCCGGCGCGCGACCGGCTGTTCGATGTGCTGATGCGCCGGCTCGACGTGCTGGGTCCGCACAAGGCGGCGGTGCGCTCGCTGGCGGAATCGGCGCGGCGCAATCCCTTCTTCGCGCTGGCCCTGAACCGGCTCGCCGTGCGCTCGCAGCAATGGATGCTGGCGGCGGCGAAGATCGACACCGCCGGGTTGAAGGGGGCGGTGCGCGCGCAGGGGCTGGCGCTCGTCTTCGCCCGCGTGCTGCAGACCTATCTGCGCGACGACGATCCGGGCCTCGCCCGCACCATGGCGGCGCTGGATCGTGAACTCGCCCGGGGCGAGCGGGTGCTCGGGCTGGTGGAGGGCGCGGTGAGCCTCGCCACCTGCGGCCGGCGCGGCCGCGCACGCCACGGGGAAAAGAAGCATGCGCCGCCGGGCGAGCCGGTGGCGGCGGGAGAGGGAATTTAGAGTGAGGAGCGTCCTGTGAGCCTTGCGCCGCTCGAACAGATTTCGATCGCCGATTTCCTCAAGGTGGACATCCGGGCCGGCACGATCATTCAGGCCGAGCCTTTCCCGGAGGCCCGCAAGCCGGCGGTCAAGCTGGTGATCGATTTCGGTCCGCATATCGGCTGCCGGAAATCCACGGCGCAGGTCACCGTGCACTATGCGCCGGAGGACCTCGTCGGCCGTCAGGTGGCGGCGGTGGTGAATTTCCCGCCGCGCCAGATCGGGCCGGCGATCTCCGAGGTGCTGACCCTCGGCTTCCCGGATGAGGACGGGGCGGTGGTGCTGTTCCAGCCCGACCGCGAGGTGCCGAACGGTGCCCGGTTGTTCTAGGCGCGGTATCCCGGACAAACTGCACGACATGCGGCGCCGATCCTAGATTTAGGAGAAACGCCACGGTCAGACCGGGATGCGCACGGTCGCCCGCAGACCGCCGAGCGGGCTTTCGCCGAGGACCACGTCGCCGCCATGCGAGCGGGCGGCGTCGCGGGCGATGGTGAGGCCGAGGCCGGAGCCGCCGGCGTCCTGATTGCGCGCATCGTCGAGGCGGACGAAGGGGCGGAACACGTCCTCGCGCCGCTCGGCCGGGATGCCTGGCCCGTCGTCGTCGACGGTGACGGTGAGCCAGCGCTCGTCGCGGGTGCCGGCGATCTCGATGCGGGCGCCGTGGCGGCCGGCATTGCCGACCAGATTGGCGAGGCAGCGGCGAAAGGCGTCGAGCCGGATCATCACCATCGGGTCGCCGGTGAAGCTGGCGCCGACCTTGGCGCCGCGGCGTTCCGCATTGAAGCGGGCGTCGTCGATCAGCTTGCCGACATCGGCCAGCACCGGAGTCTCCCCGGTGTCGTCACGGGCGAAGGCGAGATAGGCCTCCAGCATGCTCTGCAGCTCGTCGACATCCTTGCGCAGCGCCTCGGTGTCCGGCGTGTCCCCGATCAGCGCCAGCTCCAGCTTGAAGCGGGTGAGGATGGTGCGCATGTCGTGCGAGACGCCCGCAAGCATGGTGGTGCGCTGCTCGATCTGCCGCTCGATGCGCCGCTTCATCTCCAGGAAGGCGAGCGCCGCCCCGCGCACCTCACGCGCGCCGCGTGGGCGGAAGCCGGCGACGTCGCGCCCCTTGCCGAAGGCGATGGCGGCATCGGCCAGGGCCTCGATCGGCTTGATCTGGTTGCGCAGGAACAGGATGGCGACAGTGAGCAGCACCAGCGAGGTGCCGACCATCCAGACGAGGAAAATGTGCGAGTTCGAGAGATAGGCCTGGCTGCGGCGGGCGAAGACGCGCAACACCCCGCCATCGAGCTGCACCCGCACCTCGATGAGGTTGGAGTTGCCGACGGTGTCGGTCCAGAACGGCCGCCGCAGACGTTTGCCGAGTTCGCCGGTGAAGGCGGAATCGAGGACGGAGAAGAACGGCTTTGGTCCCGGCGGCGGCAGGCGCTCGTCCGGCAGGAAGTCGAGCGTGAGCCCCATCGTGTTCTGTGCGATGCGCTTGATCGTCTCCTGATCGGCCGGGGCGGGGAAGACGGCCGATAGATCGACCAGCGCGGTGATATCCTGCGACACGGCGGCCGAGAGGCGGCGGGTGACCGTGTTGTAGTGCCGCTCCATGAAGACGAAGGCGAGCACCGACTGCAGGATCACCATCGGCGTGATGATGATGATGAGCGAGCGGGCGAACAGGCCTTTCGGCATGACCCGGTTGAACCAGGCGCCGAAGCGGGCATTGTTCTCGCGCATGCGCTTCTGGGTGAGCCGCAGCCGCTCGCGGGCGGCACCGACCATATCGGTCTCGAGCACGCTCAAGGCGCCACGACCAGCCGGTAGCCGACGCCCCGCACGGTCTGGACATAGGCGGGATTGGCGGGATCGCGCTCGATCTTGCGGCGAAGGCGGTTGACCTGCACGTCCACCGCGCGGTCTCCGGCGGCCACGCCGGGCGCGACGAGGTCCTGACGCGGCACGGTATCGCCCGGCTTCTCGCCGAGCACGCGCAGCATGTCGCGCTCGCGGTCGGTGAGGCGCACCGGCTCGCCGTCGCGGGTCAGCTCTCCGCGGGAAAGGTGGAAGACGAACGGCCCGAAGCGGACGGATTCGATGGCCTGTGCCGGGGGAGGCGCCGCGCGCTTGATGATGTTGCCGATGCGCAGGAGCAGCTCGCGCGGCTCGAACGGCTTGGCGAGATAGTCGTCGGCGCCGATCTCCAGCCCCTCGATGCGGTCGCCGGTGTCGGAGCGGGCGGTCAGCATGAGGATCGGCACGGAGGAGTTCTCGCGCACCGAACGCGCGAGGTCGAAACCGCTCTCGCCGGGCATCATCACGTCGAGGATGAGCAGGTCGAAGGTCAGGCCGGCGAGCCGCGCCCGCGCGTCCGCCGCCGATTCCGCCGTGGTGACCCGGTAGCCGTGTTCGCTGAGGAAGCGGGACAGCAGGTCGCGAATGCGGCGGTCGTCGTCGACGATGAGAAGGTGGAAGGCGTCGTCGGCGGGCATGGGCCGGCTCGTTCCTGCTTTCCCGGCGGGTGTGGCGTTGGCGTCGAGCATGGGAATGCCCCCGTCAGCCGGCCGAGCGGGCACGGGCCGCGCTGCGCGCCTCCGTCGCCTGGTCGGCGCGGGCGATCAGCTTCTCGGTCGAGCCGCGATCTTCCGGGTCGATCATGGCGACAAGAAAGCGGCGGACGATCTCGCGCGAATCCGGGCCGCTCTCCTCCAGCGCCCGCCGGACGCGGTCGGACTGGATGGCGACGAAGTCGCGGCTGAGCGCCTCGCCCTTCGGCGTGAGGTAGAGCAACCGCTGGCGCCGGTCCGAGGCGCCGGCGCGGCTGTCGATGAAGCCCTGGTCCACCAGCTCGCGCAGCACGCGGCCGAGGCTCTGCTTGGTGATGCGCAGAATGTCGAGGAGGTCCGTGACGCGCATACCAGGGTGGCGATTTACGAAATGCAGCACCCGGTGATGCGCGCGACCGAAGCCGAAGCCCTGCAGGATCTCATCGGGGTCGCTGACGAAGTTCCTGTAGGCAAAGAACAAAAGCTCGATCAGGTCGAGCATCCGCTCGCCCTCGGCACCACTCGCGGGGCGCGCGGTGGCAGCGGATTCTCCCTTGGTCTCGCTCTTGGCGGGGCGCTGTGTCATCGAGACATTTATGTCAGCCATGTTGACTTTTTTCGTTATGATCGTTACCCAGATGTCCCGTTCAACGAAAGGATCGTTCGGCGCGCCGGCCGATCCGCCTCGGAACAGGATCATTCCCGCCCGCTCCTCCGGGCGGCGAACGATAACGGGACTTCGGCCGCGAAGCAAAGAAGCGCTCCGCAGGATGGGCCGAGGCCATAATGTCGAAGGAACAAGTGAGGCGCCGGCGCCAACCATGGCGCGCCGGCCGTCTGTTTGGGAGACTTACCATGGCTAGCGAACCTTTCGACAAACGCAGCGGCTGGATCTGGTACGACGGCGCCTTCGTGCCGTGGTCCGATGCCAAGGTCCATGTGCTGACCCACGGGCTGCACTATGGTAGCTGCGTATTCGAAGGCGAGCGCGCCTATGGCGGCGAGATTTTCAAGCTCGACGAGCACACGGCACGCCTGAAGGAGAGCGCCCGGCTGCTCGACTTCGAGATTCCCTTCAGCGAGGACGAGATCAACGCGGCATGCCGCGAGGTTCTGGTGCGCCAGAAGTTCAAGGACGCCTATCTGCGCCCGGTCGCCTGGCGCGGCTCGGACATGATGGGCGTCTCGGCGCAGAACAACCAGATCCACCTCGCCATCGCCGCCTGGGAATGGCCGAGCTATTTCGATCCGGCGCAGCGGCTGAAGGGCATCCGCATCGGCATGGCGAAGTACCGCCGTCCCGACCCGGCGACCGCGCCTTCGACCTCGAAGGCGGCGGGTCTGTACATGATCTGCACCATCTCCAAGCACGCCGCCGAGCGCGAGGGCTATGCCGACGCGCTCATGCTGGACTGGCGCGGCCGCGTGGCCGAGTGCACCGGCGCGAACATCTTCTTCGTGAAGGACGGCGTGATCCACACGCCGGATGCCGACGCCTTCCTCAACGGCATCACGCGCCAGACGGTGATCCAGCTCGCCAAGCGCCGCGGCTACGAGGTGCAGGAGCGGGCGATCATGCCGGAGGAGCTGCCGAGCTTCGACGAGTGCTTCATCACCGGCACCGCCGCCGAGGTGACGCCGGTCTCCGAGATCGCCGGCCAGCACTTCCAGCCCGGCCCGGTGACGAAGACCTTGTTCGAGGACTACATGGCCGAAGTGCAGCCGAAGAAGGCGGCGGCGGCCTGAGGTCGTTCGTCGGCTGACATACTAGCGACGTCATGCCCGGCCTTGTGCCGGGCATTCACGTTTTTGGGCGTGCAGCGCCTCTCAAAATGAAAGTCGTGGATGGCCGGGCCAAGCCCGGCCATGACGATGCTCCGGATGACGACCTCGGGCGAGGGAACTCACCCCCACCGCCCGGCCGCCTCGTCGTCGCTGTCCTTGGCGGGCACCCAGCTGTTCTCGTCCGCGCGCTCTTCCAGCTTCCAGAAGGGGGCGTGGGTTTTCAGCCAGTCCATCAGGAACTCGGCTGCCTCGAAGGCGGCGCCGCGATGGGCGGAGGTGGTGACGACGAGCACGATGTTGTCGCCCGGCTCCATCCGCCCGAAGCGATGGATGACGGTGGCGCCGAGCAGCGGCCAGCGCGCCCGGGCCTCCTCGATCAGGCGGCCGATCTCCTCTTCCGCCATGCCGGGATAGTGCTCCAGCGTCAGCGCGATCAGCGGCGCGCCGCCCGGCGCGTCCTGCGCGCGGCAGAGCCCGGTGAAGGTGACGACGGCGCCGACATCGGTACGCCCGCGCGTCAGGGCCGCGCTTTCGGCGGCGGGGTCGAAATCCTCGGACTGGATGCGGACGGTGAACATGCCACCCTCCCTTGTCAGCCGCCCGTCATGGGCGGGAAGAAGGCGATCTCGCGGGCCGCGCCGAGCGGCGTGTCGGGCCGGGCATGGCGGCGGTCGAGCGCGGCGCGCACGACGCGCGGATTCTCGAAGGCGTGGGCGTAGCCTTCGCCGCGCGTCTTCAGGAAGGCGGCGAGATCGGCCACGGTGGACACGCCCTCCGGCAGGGCGATCTCCTCGGCTTCAAGCCCGATGCGCTCCCGCACCCAGGCGAAATAGAGAATCTTCAACTCTCGTCCTCGATCAGGTGCCGCGCGCCGGCCCGGAAATAGTCCCACCCCGTATATAGGGTGAGAAGCGCGGCGACCCAGAGCAGCACGAGGCCGACGAAGGTGATGCCCGGCACCAGCTTGTCGGCGGCCGGGCCGGCGAGCAGCACGCCGACCGCGACGAGCTGCGCCGTGGTCTTCCACTTGGCGAGGCGGGTGACGGGGACGCTGACCCGCAGCTCGGCGAGGAATTCGCGCAGGCCGGAGACCAGGATCTCACGGCAGAGGATCACGACGGCGGCCCAGAGCGACCAGCCGCGAATGGTGCCGTCCGAGGCCAGCATCAGCAGCGAGGTCGAGACCAGCAGCTTGTCGGCGATGGGATCGAGCATGCGCCCGATGGCCGATTGCTGCTGCCAGGCGCGGGCGAGGTAGCCATCGAAGAAATCGGTGATGGCGGCGACGGTGTAGAGGCCGAGCGCCACCCAGCGCAGCCATAGCCCGCCGGCCAGTATGTCGGACCAGAACAGGCAGGCCGCGACCAGCGGCACCGCCACGCAGCGGCCGTAGGTGAGGAGGTTGGGCAGCGACAGGGCGTGGCCACGCTTCACCTTGCCCGGCTCCCGTACCGTCTGCTGGCTGGTAGTGACATCGACCATGGTTCGCCGGCTCCCATCACAGGCAGGTAAACACGCTGGCCGGTAACGTCAATCGCATCGCGCGACGATGTTCCGGCGGCGGGGACGGCGACAGGGTGGGGAGCGGCTGTGGCCGTTGCGTGACGATGGCCGCTCCGGGGCCCTCATGCCGGCTTCGAATGGAAGAAATCATAGACGGCCCGGGCGGTCGCCGCGTTCACGCCGGGCACGCCTTCGAGATCGGCGAGCGAGGCGCGCTCGATGGCCTTCAGCGTGCCGAAATGATGCAGCAGCGCCCGCTTGCGGGTCGGGCCGATGCCAGGGATCTCCTGCAGGCCGCCCTGCGTGATGTCCTTCTTGCGCCGGGCACGGTGGGAGCCGATGGCGAAGCGGTGCGCCTCGTCGCGCAGGCGCTGCACGAAATAGAGCACCGGGTCGCGCGGCTCCAGCCGGAACGGCTCGCGGCCCTCGACGTAAAAGGTCTCGCGGCCGGCATCGCGGTCGGGTCCCTTGGCGACGCCGACCATCGGCACGTCGGTGACACCGAGGGCGGCGAGGGTTTCACGCGTGGCCTTGAGCTGGCCAGGTCCCCCGTCGATGAGCAGGAGGTCCGGCCAGGCGGAGGAGGTGGCGTCGGGCGCTGCATCGTCAGCTTCCCTCTCCCCGTCGGGGAGAGGTGGCCCGCGAAGCGGGTCGGTGAGGGGGGAGGCGCTCACAAAGTCGGGCACGGGCTTCCCCTCACCCCAGCCCTCTCCCCCGCGGGGAGAGGGAGTTGCCTCCCCCGGGGGGCGAGGTGAGATGTCCCGCGGTGCTTCCTTCAGCAGTCTCGAGAAGCGGCGGGTCAGCACCTCCCGCATCATGCCGTAATCGTCGCCTGGCGTGAGGTCGGTCGAGCGGATGTTGAACTTGCGGTACTGGCTCTTGGCGAAGCCTTCCGGTCCCGCCACGATCATGCCGCCCACGGCGTTGGTGCCCATGATGTGGCTGTTGTCGTAGACCTCGATGCGCTTCGGCGGCGCCGGCAGGTGGAAGGCGCGGGCGAGCTCCTCCAGCAGGCGCGCCTGGCTGGCGCTTTCGGCGAGCTTGCGGCCGAGCGCCTCGCGCGCGTTCTGCAGCGCGTGCTCGACCAGCTCGCGCTTCTCGCCGCGCCGGGGCACGGCGATCTCCACCCGGTGGCCGGCGCGGGTCGCCAGCGCTTCCTCCAGCAGTTCGCGCTCGGCGATGTCGTGGCTGAGCAGGATGAGGCGCGGGCAGGGCTTGTCCTCGTAGAACTGGGCGAGGAAGGCCTCCAGCACCTCCGCCGGGCCCAGCGCCCGGTCGGCGCGCGGGTAGAGCGCGTGGTTGCCCCAGTTCTGGCCGGTGCGGAAGAAGAACACCTGCACGCAGGTCGCTCCGCCTTCCTGATGGATGGCGAAGACGTCCGCTTCCTCCACCGAGCGCGGGTTGATGCCCTGCGTGCCCTGCACGGCGGAAAGCGCGGCGAGGCGGTCGCGCAGGGCGGCGGCGCGCTCGAACTCCAGCTCCTCGGCGGCCTCTTCCATCTCGTGGGCGAGCTGTTCCTTCACCGCCTTGCTGCGGCCGGAGAGAAAGTCGCGCGCCTCGTTCACCAGCACGGCATAGTCGGTGTGGCTGATCTCGCCGGTGCAGGGGCCGGAGCAGCGCTTGATCTGGAACAGCAGGCAGGGGCGGGTGCGCGCCTCGTAGAAGCTGTCGGAGCAGGAGCGCACGAGGAAGGCCTTCTGCAGCGCGTTGATCGTGCGGTTGACCGCCCAGACCGAGGCGAAGGGGCCGTAATAATCGCCCGGCCGCGAGCGCGCGCCGCGATGCTTGGTGATCTGCGGCGAGACGTGGTCGCGGGTGATGAGGATGTAGGGAAACGACTTGTCGTCGCGCAGCAGCACGTTGAAGCGCGGCCGAAGCTGCTTGATGAGGTTGGCCTCGAGCAGCAGCGCCTCGGTCTCCGTGCCGGTGGAGACGAATTCCATCTCGGCGGTGGCCGCCACCATGCGCATGATGCGCGCGGTCAGCCCCGCCGGACGGGTATAGGCGACGATGCGGCGCTTGATGCTCTTGGCCTTGCCGACATAGAGCACGCCGCCGTCCGGCCCGATCATGCGGTAGACGCCCGGCCCGTTCGGTGCGTGCTTGATGGCGCGCTGGATGGCGGCACGGCCCATGGCGACGGAGCCCGGCGCGGGCTCGGCCTCCTCGGCTTCCTCGGGCAGAAGGGCCAGTTCCTCGTCCACCTCGGCGACATCGTTGTCGTCGGCCTCGATGTCGGGAGCGTCTCGGTTCGGTCGGGCGATCATGCCCCCTAGATACGGATTCCCGGCCGCTGCGAACAGGGGCGGGCTTACAGGGAACGGCCGCCATGCTAGAACGCCGGTAAATTTTGCGGGTCGCAGACCGCGCGGGGGAGGCGCCGTCGTGCTCGGATCACTGAAGACGGGCGCCGCCGCGCGCCTGCCGCGGCTGTTTGCGCTGGCCAGCATTCCGGCGGACTGGCTCGCCGCCTCCAATCCGGCGAGCGAGCTCAACCTGCTGCCGCTGCTGGTCGGGCGCGGGGACTTCGCCTGCGACATCGGCGCCAATCGCGGGCTCTTCACCTACTGGCTGCTGCGCCTCGGCGTCCGGGTGGCGGCCTTCGAGCCGAACCCAGAGATGGTGCGCGTGCTCGGCTACCGCTTCCGGCGGGCGGTGGCGGACGGGCGGCTGAGGCTGTCGGCCTGCGCGCTGAGCGACGGCGATGGCGAGGCGGTGCTGCACATTCCGCACAATCAGGCGGCGCTCGCCACGCTGGATGGCGGGCTCGCCCATGATGGCGGCGTGACGCAGGACGTCGCCGTGCCGCGCCGCCGGCTCGACGACTGTCTCGACGGTCCGGTCGACTTCATCAAGCTCGACGTCGAAGGGCACGAGGCGCGGGTGCTGGAAGGCGCGCAGCGCGTGCTCGCGACGTCCCGGCCGACGCTGCTGGTCGAGGCGGAGGAGCGCCACCGGGCCGGCGCGCTTGCCTCGGTGCGCGCATTGCTGGCGCCGCACGGCTATGCCGGCTTCTTCGCGCAGGCGGACGGGATGCATCCGGTCGAGACTTTCGACCCGTCCGTGCATCAGCGTCTCGACGCCCTGAACGAGGACGGTTCGGGCGCCCGCGCGCCCTATGTCTATGTGAACAATTTCGTCTTCACGGTGCGGCCCGAGGTGAACGCGCGGCTCGCCGGCTGGCGGCCCGGCCGGACCCTGCTGCGCGGCTGAGGCCGCTTCCCTCCCGCCTGCCGAAAGGTGACGCCGCGCATGGCGGGAGACAGGCATGCGCACCGGCCCGGTGCGCGCGCGGACGAACGGCGCTATTGGAGGGTGGCCATGTCCAACGCCGCCGATGTCGCTCCACGTCCCGCCCTTCCCCTGACCGGCTACGCGCTCGGCGCCGCGGGGGCGATCCTGTTCGCCTCCAAGGGCATCATCATCAAGCTCGCCTATGCGGAGGGGATCGATCCCGAGACGCTGCTGGCGCTGCGCATGGCGCTGTCGCTGCCCTTCTATCTCGTCATCGGCGGGCTGGCGCTCGTGCGCATGCGCGCGAAGGGAGAGGCGTTGCCGGCGGCGAAGGTGGTGGCGCAGTCGGTGTTCGTCGGCGCGCTGGGCTACTGGTTCTCCAGCTATGCGGACTTCCTCGGGCTGCAATACATCTCCGCCTCGTTCGAGCGGCTGATCCTCTACACCTATCCGTTGTTCGTGGTGCTGTTCGGCGCGCTGCTGTTCGGCCAGCCGATCCGCATGAAGGCGCTGTGGGCCTTCGCGGTGGCCTATGGCGGGCTGGCGCTGATCTTCGCCGAGCATTTCTCGACCGACAGCGGGCCCACGGTGAACGGCACGTTCTTCGTCGGCCTGGCGGCGATCAGCTTCGCGCTCTACCAGCTCATGGCCCGCCAGTTGCTGAAGAACATCGGCTCGGCGCTGTTCACCTGCATCGCCATGATCTCCGCCTCGCTCGTCTCGCTGGCGCAGTTCGTGATGGTGCGGCCGCTGGAGGCGCTGCACGTCTCGTCGCATGGCTTCGCGCTGGCGGTGATGATCGCCATCGGCGCCACGGTGCTGCCGAGCTTCTTCATGAACGCCGCGCTGAAGCGCATCTCGGCGCAGGCGAATTCCATGATCAGCACGGTGAGCCCGGTGGCGACGATGGTGCTCGCCGCGCTTGTCCTGGGCGAGAGCGCGAGCCCGACCGAGCTTGCCGGCGCCGCGCTGGTGATGGTCAGCATCGGCTGGTTCACCTTCAGCGACAGCCGGCGGCGCGGCTAGTCCGCCTCGATATCCGGCGTCCGCCAGGCGAGATGCTGGCCGCCGTCGACGGCGATCATCTGTCCGGTGATGCTCGGCGTGCGCGCGAGGAAGAAGACGGCCTCGGCGATCTCCTCCGGCGTGGGGCCGCGCCCCAGCAGGACCGAGGAAGACTGGCGCGCGAAGTCGCCCGGCCTCTGCCGCGCATTGGCGAGCGTCGGGCCGGGGCCGACGCCGTTAACCCGCACCCGTGGCGCCAGCGACTGGGCGAGCATGCGCGTCGCTGTCCACAGCGCGGACTTGGTGAGGCTGTAGGAGAAGCAGGCCGGGGCCGGCTTCAGCACGCGCTGGTCGATGATGTTGACCACCGAGCCATGGGCGCCCTCCACCAGCTGCTCGGCGAAGGCTTCGGCGAGGAAGACCGGCGCGCGCAGATTGACGGCGAAATGCCGGTCCCACAGATCCGGCTCCAGATCGCCGACGGCGTCGTTGTGAAACTCCGACGCATTGTTCACGAGCAGGTCGAGCGGCCCGAGCGCCGCGACGGCCGCCGGGACAACGCCCTGCACGGCGTCGGCATCGGCAAGCTCGGCCGGGATGATGGCCGCCCGCGCGCCAAGCGCCTCCGCCGCCGAGCGGGTGGCCTCCGCCTCGGGGCCGGGGCGGCGCACATGAATGGCGACGTCATGGCCTTCCGCCGCGAGGCGCAGCGTGATGGCGCGGCCGATGCGCACCGCGCCTCCGGTGACGAGGGCGACGGGGCGGCGGGCGGAGCCCGATGCCGGGGCGGACGAAGCGGGGGAGGGGGCGTTGCCGTTCATGCCGTCTTCATGCGCCGCGAAGGCGAGGTCGTCCATCTCCGCAGCCGTGATATGCGCGGAAGGCGGTACGCAGGGACGGCCAAGGGGGATGCCGGTTCGCCTCTTCCTGCGAACAGGATACCGGTCCTTAACGGACTATTCACCAAAAAACTCTGAATTGGCGAGAAATGTCAATGTCGATATCGAGCGTTGCCGCGCTTTAGGGCGTCCGATGAAACGTATTAACGCATACAGAACACGGTAAACCGTCCTTTAAGCATAATACATCCTTTCCAGAACGCCTAAGATTCCGCTCATACATTTATGGGAGCGTCACCCTTATCACGGGCGAGGAAAGCGCCTGCGCGCCATGCGCCGCCCGGACGTGATTTAGGAGACGACTATGAAGAAGAACATCCTTGCGGGCCTTGGCATGGCTGCCCTGCTGGCCGCGCCGGCCGCCGCCGCCGACCTCGGATACCGCGCGCCTGCCGCTCCCGCCGCCTATGCGCCCGCGCCGGTCTTCACCTGGACCGGTTTCTACATCGGCGCCAATGCCGGTTACGGCTGGGGCGAGGCGGACTTCTCGCCGGACATTGACGGCTTCATCGGCGGCCTGCAGGCCGGCTACAACTGGCAGGGCGCCGGTCCGCTGGTGCTCGGCGTCGAGACCGACATCCAGTACGCCGACGTGTCGAGCTCGGTGTTCACGCTCGACTATTTCGGCACGCTGCGCGCGCGCCTCGGCTTCGCCGTCGACCAGTTCCTGCTCTACGGCACCGGCGGTCTCGCCTATGGCCGCGGCACCTACGAGGTCATCGGCCTGTCCAACGACAAGAACCACATTGGCTGGACGGTCGGCGCCGGTGCCGAATACGCCATCGACAACAACTGGAGCGTGAAGGGCGAGTATCTCTATGTCGACCTCGGCGAAGAGAACTACGCGACCTTCGGCGGCCGTCGCGACGTGGGCATGACCACCAACATCGTCCGCGCGGGCGTCAACTACCGCTTCTGAGCCTTGCGAAGCGGACCGGAAGCCTGTTCCGACCCGCTTCCTCCTTTCTGCGGCTTGCCCGGCCGCGTCCGTCCCGCGAGGGGAACGGGCGCGGCCGGTTGCATTCCGGTGCTGGCGTAAGGGAAGTCGAACCGGATTTTGTGACCTTTGCGCCACAGCATTCGCGGATGTGTTTTCGATCGTGGCGAAATTGGTGCGTAGTACACGGATCCGTGAACGACGCGATTACCTCCATGGAGCAAGGATTCGCGGGCGTTTGCGCGGGGAGCGGGTAATCATCGCGGTGGTGTGTGGAGGCGAATTGTGACGAATACGCCCCATTCCGGCCCTCGACATGCCCATGTGGCACTCTACTTCACCCTGCGAACTGAGTTGCGTTCCTGTTCGCAGGTTCTTTCGGAGAGTACCCTTATGAAGAAGATCATCAGCTCGGGCGTCGCCGCTGTCGCCCTCCTGGCCGCGGTCCCGGCTTTCGCCGCCGACATCGCGCAGCCTTATCCGACGAAGGCCCCGCCGGTGATCGCCGAGCCGGTCTTCACCTGGACGGGCTTTTATCTCGGTGCCAACGCCGGTTACGCTTGGGGTTCCGGCGAAGCGGGCGCCGACGTGCTCGGCCTGGATCCGGATGGGTTCCTCGGTGGTGGCCAGATCGGCGTGAACTACCAGTTCGACAACAACGTCGTTCTGGGCGCCGAGGCTGACTTCCAGGGCTCGGACATCAAGGACGAGCGCTTCGGCTATTCGTCCAAGATGGACTATTTCGGCACCGTGCGCGCCCGTCTCGGCTACGCCTTCGGCAACGTGCTGCCTTACGTGACCGGCGGTCTCGCCTGGGGTCACAACGAGGTCAAGGACTCCGTGCTGGGCCTCACCTCCGACAAGACGGCGGTGGGCTGGACGGTCGGCGGCGGCGTCGAGTACGCCTTCACCAACAACTGGACCGTCAAGGCCGAGTACCTCTACATGGATCTCGGCGAGGACTACTACAACAGCATCGGCGACAAGAGCGGCCTCACCGCGAACGTCGTCCGCGCCGGTATCAACTACAAGTTCTGATGCCTGCCTGAACGGTTCCCGTGCCTGGACAAGGGCTCCGATCCATGTGGTCGGGGCCCTTTTTCTTTGGCTTGATCGCCGCCGCCGTTCCGCCGCGCCGCCGCCCGGACGTTCAGCCCTGCGGGCGGGTTGCCTCGAAAGCAGGCACGCGCGCCGCAAAGCCGTCCAGCCATTCGACGAGCGCGGGGTGGTCGGTCCGCCAGCTTCCGGCGAAGCGCAGGTCGAGATAGCCGAGCGCGCAGGCCAGCGCGATCTCGCCGACATGCGCCGCGCCGGTGACGCCGCCGGCCGGCGGGGGCGAAGCCTCGAAGGCGGCAAGCCCGCGCGCGACCTTGCCCGCCTGATTGTCGATCCAGGTGGCGCTGCGCCCTTCTTCCGGCCGGAACCGGGCCTCGTAGACCTGCAGCAGGGCGGCATCCATGATGCCGTCGGCCAGGGCCTGCATCGTCAGCGCGGCAAAGCGCGGCTCCACGCCGGCGGGAATGATGATCCCGCCGCCGGCAATCGTGTCGAGATAGTCGAGGATGACGCGGGAATCGTAGATCGGGCCGCCTTCCTCGCGCAGCAGCACGGGGATCTTCCCGAGAGGATTCTGTTCGCGCAGCGTATCGGCCGGGTTGCTGGTATCGGCCGGCACGACATCGAGATGCACGCCGCACAGAACGGCGCCGATCTTGACCTTGCGACCGAAGGGGGAGGCGGGGGAAGAACGCAGCTTCATCGCGGCACGAGACCTTCTGGGGCGATATCGCCCCGCCGGCATTCGTGCCCGCGACGGCCCGCCCGGCCGGGACGGAGCGCCCGGCTTCGCGGCAGGCTTATCAGTCGGCCGGCTGGAGGTCGATGGCCTTGGGGCCCTTGCCGCGCTTGTCCGGCTCGACCTCGAAGCTCACCCGCTGGCCCTCGGCGAGCGTGCCGAGCCCCGAGCGGGTAACCGCCGAGACATGCACGAACACGTCGCGCCCGCCGTCATCGGGGCGAATGAAGCCGTAACCCTTCTCGGTGTTGAAGAACTTGACGGTACCGGTCGTTGCCATACGCCTGCTCCTTACCCTCGGATGGCCGCACCATCCGCCGGTTCCTTCGCTGGCGATTGTAAAGCAAGACCGATGCCGGATGATGACGGCGGGCGCCGTTTCAGCGTTCCGGCGTGAGCCAGCCGACCCGCACCCGCCCGGTGCCGTCGGTGGAAAGCGCGGGCGCGAGCGCGCCGAGGATGGTCCGCAGTTCCTCGGCGAGGGTGAAGGGCGGGTTCACCACGATCATGCCGCAGCCGCTCATCGTGTCGGCCTGGCGCACCGTGCGCAGGTCGAACTGGATGCTGAGCGTCTTGGGAATGCCGGCCCGCTCGATGTCCCGACGGAAGGCATCGACGGCGCGCACATCCTTGATCGGGTACCAGAGCGCGAAGATGCCGGTGGACCAACGCCGGTGCGCCTCGATGAGGCCCTGCGCCATCCGGTGGAACTCGCCCGCCTCCTCGAAGGGCGGGTCGACCAGCACAAGGCCGCGCCGCTCCCTGGGCGGCAGATAGGCATGCAACGCCTGCCAGGCGTCCGTCGGCAGCACCTTGGCGCGGCCGTCGCGGCCGACCGACTCGGTGAGCGCCGCCCGCACGCCGGGCTGCGTCTCGCAGAACAGCAGCCGGTCCTGCGGGCGGGTCAGCGCCTGCGCGATCAACGGCGAGCCCGGATAGTGGCGCAGATCGCGCGCGAGCGCCTCGTCGTCGGCCGCCGCCGGATTGACCGCGCGCACGGCATCGAGCCAGGGACCGAGCAGGTCGCGGATCGCCGGCGCGAGGGGCGCCCGCAGCACCGCGCCGATACCGCCTTCCCACTCCCCGGTGCGCCGGGCCTCGTCGCCGGTGAGGTCGTAGAGCCCCGCCCCGGCATGGGTGTCGATGACGCGGAACGCGGCATCCTTGCGTCCGAGATAGGCAAGGACGCGCGCCAGCACGACATGCTTGACGACATCGGCGAAATTGCCGGCATGGAAGGCGTGGCGGTAGTTCATGGCGGCTCTACCAGCCCCGGCCGCTCTCGCGCACGGGCGGCATCACGACGCTGGTCGCGCGGCAGGCGCGACGGTCCACCTCCGGGCAGGAGGTGAAGCCGAGCTGCCGGTTCATGCAGATGCGCACCTCGGTGAGGCGGCGCTTGTCGCATTCCACCGACATCATGTCCGGTGCGAGGCCCGGATTGGCGGCGCGGAAGGCGGCCTCCACCTCGCCGGGCGAGACCATGCGGTAGTCGTCGAGGCGGTGGAAGGGGGCGGGAATCGTCACCTTGTCGTAGGCGCGGCGCACCGTCTCGAAATAGCCGGTGGCGGAAAGCCCGGAGCAGGTGCCGTGCTTGCGCCATTCATGCAGCACGAGGCGGCGGCTCGGCATGATGTCGAGCACGTCGCGCAGCACCGGCTCGGGCACGTAGGGCGCCGGGTTGACGCAGGATTCCGGCCAGCCGCGCGTATATTGCGGCCACAGGCCGTGCACCACGAAGGCGAAGGGGCGCACCCGCGAGCATTGCGCCGGCTCGGCACGCTCGCCCATCGCCTCGCAATAGGTCGGCGACCAGGAGAGGGTGAGCACGTAGTAGTCGAAGCGGCCCGGCTCGCCCTTCTGCTGGGCGAGGGAGGGCGTGGCGCCGAACGCCGCCCCGAGAATCAGCGCGGCCAGCAGCAGCCGCGCCGCGAAAAGCAGCTTCACGGCTGGGCCATCCGGCAGTTCGGGGCGTAGGTCCAGGAGCGGTCGAGGCCGTCGACGCACCATTCGACGCCCCAGGAGAAGCCGAGGAAGCCGCCATCCTCGATCAGCGAATAGTAGATGCGGTGACGCTTGCCGTGCACCGCCTTCACGCCGCCGATCTTGCCGCCGACATACTGGCCGCCCGAATACTGGCCATCGGTGGCGGTGTTGCCGGAAATGACGACATCCGCCGAGCAGTAGCGGCGGGGCATGTACTGCTCGCCCCACGGACGGAAGGCGACTTCGCGGATGTGGTCGAAGCTTTCGATCTGCAGGGTCGAATCCCAGAAGCGCGATTCGGTGGTGGCGAAGTGGCGCTGGATGCGCGACAGCGCCGCCGGCGTGTCGCAGGCCGGCACCACGCCGCTGTAGTTCGGGCCGGAGAGCCAGAAGTTCTTCTCGAAGAAGTTCGCGGCTTCGGCGCCGCCGAGCGAGACGGCCAGCATGCCGACGGCGGCGAGACCGGAGATGGCCCGCTTGAACAGGCCCGTTGCACCCTTACCTTCGGCTCGCATTGCGCGTCTCCCCAACCTTGTGCCGGCGAAGATGCGTCGGCCCCGGCGCCGGGTCAATGACGGCGAGGCCACACCCCGCCGGATTCCGGCACCGCCTCCCGCCGCTCAGATGAGGCGGATGACGTAGAGCTTGCGCGTCGTCTCGACGACTTCCCAGATGCCCTTGAAGCCGGGCCGGATGACGAAATTGTCGCCCGCCTTCAACGTCACCGGCGCCTCGCCGTCCTCGTGCAGGATGGAGACGCCCTCGGTGATCGAGCAGAACTCCCATTCCTCGTAGTCCACCCGCCAGGCGCCGGGCGAGGATTCCCATATGCCGGCGAACAGCGCGCCGTCCGGCAGGGTCTCGAAATTCCAGGTGAGGTGACGCGGCGCGCCGGAGACGATGCGCTCGGGCAGCGGTTCGGTCTCCTCGGGAGCGCCGAGGGCGGAAGGATCGAAGCGGAGCAGGAACGACATGGCGGGTCACGCGGGATGAGGGCGAGGCCGCCGGGGCACGCAGCGCGCCCGGCGGCCTCGCGGAGGGTTCAGGAGAAGAAGCCCTTGATGGTGCCCCAGATGCTCTTGGCGGGCGCTTCGCCCGCGGCGGAGGCTTCCACCGGCCCACTGCCGGGCGTCAGCTCGGCCTTGGAGACGACGTCGGGGGTAAGCTCCTTGAACAGGGCGAGCTTGGCGAGGGTGGCGGGGCCGGCGAAGCCGTCGGCATCGAGGCCGTTGGCGGCCTGATAGTCCTTGACCGCCTTGGCGGTGCCGGCGCCGAACTTGCCGTCGGCGGCGATGCCGAGCGCGGTCTGCAGCTTCTTCACCGACTCGCCGGAGGTGCCGACCTTGAGGAGAATCAGCTCGTACAGGCCGAGGGCCGCGAAGGTGTCGGGGCCGGCGATGCCGTCGACCGAAAGGCCGTGCTCCTTCTGGTAGGCCTTCAGCGCTTCCTCGGTCTTCGGGCCGAACTGCCCGTCAGCGGGAACGCCGAGCTTTTCCTGAAGGATCTTCACCGGCGCGCCGGCCAGTCCCTTTTTCAGAATCGACATTGTCAGGTCTCTCCAACTGCGCGGGACGCCCACCCGTACCGCAACGGATCCACGGGCACAGCGCCCGTCGTCGTGGAACAGAGCACAGCTTGGCCGACAGGAAAATGAAAGATCGGTGGCGGGCTCCCTTTGTCCAACGCAGCACGCCGCTACCGCCGGCGGGCCACGGCGGTGGATTCGGAGCGGCGCGGCGGCAGCGGGTGGCAGCGAAGGCTTGCGAGCCCGTGCGTGGCGCCTTTGCGCGAACCGATTCTGCCCCCATATTCCGCGCATGGCCAAAGCAGCACGTCCCGGCGGGTTTTCCGAGCGCTCCCAGCGCGCCTTCGAGCCCGCGCAAGTCTCCACGCTCGATCCCGCCCTTGCCGAGAAGCTCGGCGTGGCGCCGACCTCGGGCGCCTCCGCCACCGTCGCCGCCCTGTCGGCGCTGATCGAGAGCGGGCGCCCGGAGGTCGACGGGCAGGTGTGGGTGCCCCACCGCCCGGCGCGGCCGGAGAAGTCCGAAGGCGGCGTCAAGTTCGTGCTGAAGTCGGACTACACGCCGAACGGCGACCAGCCGCAGGCCATCGAGGAGCTCGTCGCGGCGGCGGAGCAGGGCGAGCGCGATCAGGTGCTGCTCGGCGTCACCGGCTCGGGCAAGACCTTCACCATGGCCAACGTCATCCAGCGGCTGCAGCGCCCGGCGCTCGTGCTGGCGCCGAACAAGACGCTGGCGGCGCAGCTCTATGGCGAGTTCAAGAGCTTCTTCCCGGACAACGCGGTCGAGTATTTCGTCTCCTACTACGACTACTACCAGCCGGAGGCCTACGTTCCGCGTACGGACACCTTCATCGAGAAGGAATCGTCGATCAACGAGCAGATCGACCGCATGCGCCACTCGGCGACGCGCTCGCTGCTGGAGCGCGACGACGTCATCATCGTCGCCTCGGTGTCCTGCATCTACGGTATCGGCTCGGTCGAGACCTACGCCTCGATGACCTTCAAGATCGAGGTGGGCGAGCGCATCGACCAGCGCCAGCTCCTCGCCGACCTCGTGGCGCTTCAGTACAAGCGCACGCAGGGCGATTTCGGCCGCGGCACGTTCCGCGTACGCGGCGATGTGATCGAGATCTTCCCGGCCCACTACGAGGACCGCGCGTGGCGCGTCTCGCTGTTCGGCGACGAGGTGGAGAGCATCCAGGAGTTCGATCCGCTCACCGGGCAGAAGTCGCAGGAGCTAAAATTCGTCAAGCTCTACGCGAACTCGCACTATGTGACGCCGCGCCCGACGCTGATCCAGGCGATCCACGGCATCAAGGCCGAGCTGAAGCACCGGCTCGACGAGCTCAACGCGATGGGCCGCCTGCTGGAGGCGCAGCGGCTGGAGCAGCGCTGCACCTTCGATCTCGAAATGATGGAGGCGACGGGAAGCTGCGCCGGCATCGAGAACTATTCGCGCTGGCTCACCGGCCGCCTGCCGGGTGAGCCGCCGCCGACGCTGTTCGAATATGTGCCGGACAACGCCTTGATCTTCTGCGACGAGAGCCACGTCACCGTGCCGCAGATCGGCGCCATGTACCGCGGCGACTTCCGCCGCAAGGCGACGCTGGCGGAATACGGCTTCCGCCTGCCGAGCTGCATGGACAACCGGCCGCTGCGCTTCGAGGAATGGGAGGCAATGCGCCCGCAGACGGTGCATGTCTCCGCCACGCCCGGCAAATGGGAGATGGAGCAGACCGGCGGCGTCTTCGTCGAGCAGGTGATCCGCCCGACCGGCCTCGTCGATCCGCCGGTCGAGGTGCGCCCGGCCCGCACGCAGGTCGACGACCTCTTGGGCGAGGTGCGGCAGACGGCGGCGAAGGGCTACCGCACGCTGGTGACGACCCTCACCAAGCGCATGGCCGAGGACCTGACCGAGTATCTCCACGAGAACGGCATCCGCGTGCGCTACATGCACTCGGACATCGACACCATCGAGCGCATCGAGATCATCCGCGACCTGCGCCTCGGCGCCTTCGACGTGCTGATCGGCATCAACCTGCTGCGCGAGGGCCTCGACATCCCGGAATGCGGGCTGGTTGCCATTCTCGACGCAGACAAGGAAGGCTTCCTGCGCTCGGAGACCTCGCTGGTGCAGACCATCGGCCGCGCCGCGCGCAACGTCGATGGGCGGGTGCTGCTCTATGCCGACACCATCACCGGCTCGATGGAGCGGGCGATGGCGGAGACCGAGCGCCGCCGCACCAAGCAGGTGGCGTGGAACGTCGAGCACGGCATCACGCCGGAGAGCGTGCGCAAGGCGATCGGCGACATTCTCGAAAGCGTCTATGAGCGTGATCATGTCACGGTCGACGCCGGTCTCGCGGAGGAGGGCGCCACCTACGGCCACAACCTCGCGGCGGTGATCGCGGATCTCGAGAAGCGCATGCGCGCCGCCGCCGCCGACCTCGACTTCGAGCAGGCGGCAAGGCTGCGCGACGAGATCAAGCGCCTGCAGGCGACCGAGCTCGTCCTCTCCGACGATCCGCTGGCGCGGCAGGAGAGCGTCGACGACCGTACCGGCGGCTACAAGGGCGAGCGCAAATACGGGCGCGCCGCGAACCTTCCCGAGAAGAAGGGCGGCGCGGGCGGAAAGGCGGGGCGGCGTTCCTCGCCGGGCCATGTCTCCTCCGGCCACGAGGCGCGGGCCGACGAGGCGCAGGCGCGCTACGATGCCGATGAGACGTCCGGTTCCGCGTCGCGCATCATCCGGCCCTCGCTCGACGACATGGGCCCCGGCACCGACCGCACGGAGCCGCTCGGAGCGGAAGGCTGGACCCGGCCGGAGCGTCCCGATCCGATGACCAAGGGCTACCGCAAGGGCGGGCGTCGCGCGCCGAAGCGGTAAGGCTGCTGGTCGGCGCCCGCCCCGCCAATGCCGGCGAGGGAGCGAATTGACAGCTCCGGTGACGGAGCGTCCACTTCCTCCCGCCCGAATCCGGGTGGGGGGAAGTCATGTCCATCACTGAATCGATTTCGAGCGTCCTCGGGAAATACGCCACCTTCGCCGGCCGCGCCCCGCGTTCCGAGTACTGGTGGTGGGCGGTATTCCTCGTCATCGTCAACTGGGTGACGGGGCTGATCGATTTCGCGATCTTCGGCGAATACGCGATCTACCAGTATGGCGATGCCCGGCTGTTCACGCCGATCACCACGCTGGTCGGCCTCGCGCTCACCATTCCCACGCTTGCCGTGGCTGCACGGCGCTTCCACGACATGGACCGCACAGGCTGGTGGCTGCTGATCGGCCTGACCGGCATTGGCGGCCTGGTCATCTTCTTCTGGTTCATGTTCAAGGGCACCGAAGGTCCCAACCGTTTCGGGCCGGACCCGCTGGCGACCTGACGGCAACAAAAAAGGGCGGCTCGCGTGCCGCCCTTTCCGTTTTCAATGTGAGCGTACTCAGCCCTGCTGGATCGCGGTGAGCTTCCATTCGCCGCCGGGCGTACGGACGAAGGTCCAGAACTCGACGGCCTGCTCCTTGCGGTCGGGATCGCCCAGCACGACGCGGCCGGTGGCCTTGTCGAGGGTGACGTCCTTCAGCTCGTAGCGCATGGCGACGGTGGCGTATTCGCTGCTGCCTTCCGACCAGGCTTCCGAGAGATCTCCCTGCAGGAGCTTCACGTCGGTGACGCGGTTCTCCAGGCCCTCGCGGTCGAGTTCGTCGAGTTCCTCGCCCATATAGCCGGCCATTTCCGGCGTCAGCAGGCGGAACAGCGTCTCGCGGTCGCCGCGGCCATAGGCGCCCTGCACCTCGCCGAGCAGGCGCTCGAAGCTGTCGAAGTCGGAGCCCTCGAGCTGGAGCGGCCGGCCGCGCGGGCCGGTGTCGAAGCCGGCGCGGGGCGCTGCCGCGCCGCTCGCGCCATTGCCGCCCGCCGCACCGCTCGCCATGCCGCCGCCGTTCAGCGCGTCGCGCGCCATCGGGTCGGGGCGTCCGCCGCCGGCATAGGACGGCTGGTTGCGTGAGCGCAGCCAGCCCATGACCAGACGCACGACGATGAAGATCAGCGCGATCTGCAGGAGCAGGCCGAGCAGGCCGGAAAGGCTGCCGAGGCCGGAGAAGAAGCCGGAGCCCATCAGCAGGCCGAAGATGCCGGCGCCGAGCAGGCCGCCCATCAGCCCGCCCATGAAGCCGCCGCGGTTGAAGAAACCACCGGGCTGGGCGCCGGGCGCGCGGGTGGCCGGCGCGCCGAGCTGGTTCTGCGGCGTGGCCGAGCGCTGCATCGGCTGGGCGGAGGGGGCGGTCGGCGTGGGGGCCGGGGTCGACCAGGTGCGCGAGCCTCGGCTGCCGAAGCTCATGCCGCGGCCGGCGCGAGCCTCCGCGAAGTCAGTGGCGACGAGCACGCCGACGGCGAGGAACAGCGCGCCGAGCACGACGCGAAGGGCAGCGGGACGCGGACGCAGGGATCGCAATGGAAGAGCCTCTCTGGATCGTTTCGCGCGACCCGCCTCGTTCGACGTGCCGCAACGTCATCCATATGGGGAGAGGCGGGGGGAATGCCACCCCGAAAAATGCCGCGCCGGACAGCGGCCTGCCGCAGCGCTTGAGGAAAAGGCGCGGCGGGCGGTTTCGACGGGACACACAATCCCGTGAGGCGCGGCGCGGGTAGCGTCGCGCGAAGGGCGCGCCGGCGGATGGACCGGCGGTCGGAACCTCAGAAGCCGAGCTGAGACTCGATGGCGGCGATGGAGCCGACCGGGGCGTTGGCGCTCTGGCCCTTCTTCTCGCCGGCATCGGCGGGACGCAGGGCGGCGACGGTGGCGGGATTGGCGAACGCACCACGGGTTTGACGCTGGGCGGCGGGGGTCTGAACCTCGCTGCGGTTCATGACGGTAGCCATTTCAAAGTCCTTCCTGTTACGCATACGCGTCGTTCGGTCGAAACCGGCCTTCCGGCCGTTCCTCATCGGCACCGTTCAGGGACGATGCCGCGTGTCTATGGTTATGAACCCGTAACTCTGAATCTTCCCTGAGCACGCCGTTCATGCTGGCGGGCATTTCGTTCACAATCGGGGCGACCTTGGGGCAATTGCTGAGATTTTCAGGGGCTGTGGCGCGGCGGCCTCACCTGCTCGGCAGGATATGACGCGCCGGGGCCGGGCGCATGGGCGCAAAAGGCGGCTCCGCCCATGGTCGGTCGGGGATAAAGCGCACGGCATGGGTGTCATCGGCGGCATGCTAATTGCTAAGTAGTGCCTACGACTAAAGGAGTGTCGCCATGTCCGTTGCCCTGACCATCGCCTTGCCCGATGCCGAGCTCGAAGCCGATGGCGATCTCGACCTGTCGCTGCGCGAGGACATCCGCATGCTCGGCCGGGTGCTGGGCGATACGCTGCGCGACCAGGAAGGCGAGCCGATCTACGAGCTGGTCGAGCATATCCGCCGCGTTTCCACCCGCTTCCACCGCGAGGAGGACGAGGGCGCGCGCCACGAGCTCGAGGCGATACTGAGCGATCTCGGCGCCGACCAGACGATCAGCATCGTGCGCGCCTTCTCCTATTTCTCCCATCTCGCCAATATCGCGGAGGACCAGAACGTCATCCGCCGCATGCGCGCGGCGGCGATGGGCGGGCGTGCGCCGGGGCCCGGCACGGTGGCGCGGGCGCTGGGGCGTGCCCAGGAGGCCGGCATTTCCCCGGCCGGGCTGCGCAGCTTTTTCGCGACGGCGCTGGCGAGCCCGGTGCTCACCGCGCATCCGACCGAGGTGCGCCGCCGCTCCACCCTGACGCACGAGATGAGGATCGCCGAACTTCTGGCCGACCGCGCCCGCCTCGATCCGACGCCGGAAGAGCAGGAGCTTGCCGCCGACGAGCTGCGCCGGCGGGTGCTGACGCTGTGGCAGACCAATCTGCTGCGCAAGACCAAGCTGACCGTGCTGGACGAGGTGGCGAACGGCCTCGCCTATTACGACTACACCTTCCTGCGCCAGCTCCCGACGCTCTACGCGGCGCTGGAGGACCGGCTCGCCGCCATGGAGGGCGGGACGCGCGAGGGGCCGGAGATCGCCTCCTTCCTGCGCATCGGCAGCTGGATCGGCGGCGACCGCGACGGCAATCCCTTCGTCACCGCCGACGTCACCCGCGAGACGCTGCGCATGCAGAGCGCGCAGGCGGTGCGCTTCTATCTGGAGGAGCTGGACGCGCTCGGCGGCGAGCTGTCGATCAGCACCATCCGCGTGAAGGTGTCGGACGAATTGCTGGCGCTCGTCGATGCCTCGCCCGACCTCTCTCCGCACCGGCGCAACGAGCCCTACCGCCTCGCCGCCAGCGCCATCGCCGATCGACTGCGCGCCACCGCCTTCCGGCTGGAGGTGGCCGATCTCGTCGGCATCACCGAGAAGCCGGCGGCGGTCGCCTATGCCTCCGCCGCCGAACTGCGGGCCGATCTCGACGTCATCGACAATTCGCTGCGGGCCCACAAGTCGGCCGCCGTCGCGCACGGCAAGCTGCGGGCGCTGCGCCGGGCGGTGGACTGCTTCGGCTTCCATCTGGCGGTGCTGGATTCGCGCCAGAATTCCGACGTGCACGAGCGTTGCGTCGCCGAGCTGTTCGAGGTCGCCGCGCCCGGCACCAACTACAAGGGCCTGCCCGAGGGCACGCGCGTGGCACTGCTGCTGCGCGAACTCACCACCGCCCGCCCGCTCACCTCGCCCTTCGTCGCCTATTCCGACGAGACGGTGGGTGAGCTCGCCATGCTGCGCACCTGCGCGCGCATCCACGAGATCTACGGCCGCGAGGCGATCCAGACCTGCATCATCTCCAAGGCCGAAGGGGTCTCGGACATGCTGGAGCTGGCGCTGCTGCTCAAGGAGGTCGGCCTCGTCGATCCCGCCGGCACGGCGGCGGTGAACATCGTGCCGCTGTTCGAGACCATCGAGGATTTGCGCAACGCCGCGAAGGTGATGGAGCAGATGTTCCGCCTGCCGGAATACCGCAAGCTGGTGGACAGCCGCGGCGGCGTGCAGGAGGTGATGCTCGGCTATTCGGACAGCAACAAGGACGGCGGCTTCGTTACCTCCGGCTGGGAACTCTACAAGGCCGAGATCGAGCTGATCGAGGTGTTCAAGCGCCACGGCGTGCGGCTGCGGCTGTTCCACGGTCGCGGCGGTTCGGTCGGGCGCGGCGGCGGGCCGAGCTACGACGCCATCCTCGCCCAGCCGGGCGGGGCGGTGCAGGGGCAGATCCGCGTCACCGAGCAGGGCGAGATCATCTCGTCCAAGTACTCCAATCCGGCGGTCGGGCGCGGCAACCTCGAAATCCTCACCGCCGCGACCATGGAGGCGACGCTGCTCTCCGGCGACGCGAAGGCGCCGCGCGAGGAGTACCTCACCGTCATGGAGGAGCTGTCGGAGGCGGCGTTCCGTGCCTATCGGGCACTGGTCTACGAAACCCCGCGCTTCGAGGACTATTTCTGGGAATCGACCGTCATCAACGAGATCGCGACCCTGAACATCGGCTCGCGTCCGGCCTCGCGCAAGAAGACGCGGCGGATCGAGGATCTGCGCGCGATCCCATGGGTGTTCTCCTGGGCGCAGTGCCGGCTGATGCTGCCGGGCTGGTACGGCTTCGGCACGGCGATCCAGTCCTGGCTGCAGCGCCACCCGGATGGGCTGCCGCTGCTTCAGGAGATGTACCGGGAGTGGCCGTTCTTCCGCACCCAGCTCTCCAACATGGACATGGTGCTTTCCAAGAGTTCCATCGCCATCGCCTCGCGCTACGCCGCGCTGGTGGAGGATGCGGAGCTGCGCGAGAGCATCTTCGGGCGCATCCGCGCCGAGCATCACGCATCGATCGACGCCCTGCTGACGATCTCCGAGCAGCCGGGGCTTCTCGGCTCCAATCCGCTGCTCGACCGCTCGATCCGCGCGCGCTTCCCCTATATCGACCCGCTCAACCACGTGCAGGTCGGCCTGCTGCGCAAGTACCGGGCGAACGACACCGACGAGAAGGTGCTGCAGGGCATCCAGCTCACGATCAACGGCATCTCGGCCGGGTTGCGGAACAGCGGGTGAGGGGGGCGAGCGGCGCCCTGCATCGTCCCGGCTTTCCGACAGGATCACCGTCATGCCCGGCCTTGGCCCGGCCATGACGTTGCTTTGCTGCGCCGTGCTCCCGGACCGTGGTGGAGCCGGAGAGCCGGGATCGTTTGACGATAGAGAATGGAAGATGATTCCGGATATTGCCTGACGGCAACTCCGGGATGACGCCGGCGGTGCCGGACTTTCGCCGAAGCCGGACTATGAGCATAATCGATCTCGACCGAGCTTCTCGAAAAAGCTGTCGCTGCCGCCCGTTCCCTTCTCCCCGTGGTGCAGGATGAAATCGCCCGCTCCACGCTGTTGCTTGCGGAAGAGGAAGCCGAGCTCGTGCCGCCGCCGGGGAGGCCGCGCGCGGGGCAGGACTGCTGTTCCCCGGCGCCGGCGTTGGATTATGCTGCACGTCGCACCACGCTTCCGCCGTTTCCTTCCGGGTCCGCCATGTATACGCCCCCCGCCTTTCGCGAAGACGACCCCGCCATCCTGCGCCGGATCATGCGCGAGACCCGGCTGGCGACGCTCGTCACCGCCACGGCCGACGGGCTGATGGCGACGCCCCTGCCGCTGTTCCTCGACGAAAGCGAGGGGGAGCATGGGGTGCTCTACGGACATCTTGCCAAGGCGAATGCGCAGTGGCGCACCCCTGTCGTCGGCGAGGCGCTCGTGCTGTTTTCCGGTGTGGACGCCTACATCACGCCGAGCTGGTACGCGGCCAAGGCCGAGCACGGCAAGGTCGTGCCGACCTGGAACTATGAGGCCGTGCACGCCTATGGCCCGGCGGAGTTCTTCGACGATCCGGCCCGGCTGCTTGGTGCCGTGACCCGGCTGACCGAGCTTCACGAGCAGGCGCGGGCCCTGCCCTGGGTGGTGGGCGACGCGCCGGAAGCCTTCATCGCCGCGCAACTGAAAGGCATTGTCGGCGTGCGGCTGCCGATTTCCCGCATCGAGGGCAAGCGCAAGATGAGCCAGAACCGCTCGGAAGCCGACCGCGCCGGCGTGGCGGCGGGGCTGGCCGGGAGCGAACGCCCGACCGAGCGGCAGGTGGCCGGGATGATCCCCACCCAGCGCGACTGACGCGGTGCGAGCGAAGACGATCGGCACACGCGGGAGAGCGATCACCCGGTGATCGGCGGCGTCGCCTCCGGCGGCAGGTTGGGCGGCACGCGGGCAAGGCGCAGGGCGGCCTTGATGAGGGCGGCGTTGTCCGCCGCTTCCTGGCCGTCCGGCAGGTGCTTGCCGTCTTCCAGTCCGATGCGGCTGTCCAGCTCGCGCATCAGGGCGTCCTGATAGAGCGGCCAGACGGTGGCCTCGTAGCCATGCTGGAGGACCGGGACATCGAGGCTGGCGCGGGCCAGCACGGTGCGGATGGCGGCGGCGATCGCCAGCCCCTCCGCCTCGTCCTGCTCGTTGATCTCAATGAGGATGCGCAGGCAGCGCCGGGCCTCGTCGAGCTTCACGAAGCGCTCGGCGTCGGCTTGCGACCACAGGCCGGCTTCCACGCCGATGCCGCGCGACAGGGCGAGCGCGATCATCTCCGGCGCATCCGCCTCGATCAGGTTCACCGAGACGTAGTCCGGCAGCACGGTCCAGCGCCTCACCGCCTCCAGCCGGCCGAGATCGCCCGACACGATGCCGGCATGGGTGGAGAGGCCGATCGGCGTGTCCGGCACGCGGGCGCGGACCGCCTCGAGTGCGGCCGCGACGCTGGTCGGATCGAGCGTCTCGGCGCCCAGCGCGTCGCGCGGATGCAGGTGCAGCTCGGTGGCGCCGGCCGCGACGACGGCCGCCGCATCCGCCGCGAGCTGGGCGGGGGTGAGGGGTGTCTGGGGATGGAATTCACGTGTCCGGGAGCCGTTCAGGCAGGCTTGCAGCATTGGCGGTCTCCTGTTCTGCCCGACATCAACCCGCGAGAAAGCCTTTCCGTTTCAGACGCTGCACGGCGCGTTCCAGCGCCTGGAGAAATTCCGAGCGGTCCCGGGTCGAGAAGGGGCGGGGGCCGCGGGTGATCTCGCCGGCCTCGCGCAGGTCCTGCATCAGGTTGCGGGTGGCGAGCTGCATGCCGATGCTCGAGGCGGTGAAGGGCTTGCCGGTCGGGCCGATGGCCTCCGCGCCCTTCGCCACCACGCGCGCCGCCAGCGGCACGTCGGCGGTGACGACGAGGTCGCCCTCTTCCACCCGCTCGGCGATCCAGTCATCCGCCACGTCGAGCCCGGCCGGCACGATGACGCGCTCGACCTCGGCGTCGCGCGGGACGGCGATGTAGCTGTTGGCGACGAGGAAGACCTTGATCCGGTGGCGGGAGGCGACGCGGTAGGTCTCATCCTTCACCGGGCAGGCATCGGCGTCGATATAGATGAGGATCGGCTTCGACAAAGTATTCCGTGTTCGGTTGTGGCGACGCCAAGCAAGAAGGGCTGCCCTTGCGGGCAGCCCTTCCCATGTCAGACCGCGGTCCGGCCCGGTAACTGCCTAGAAAGGCAGCGCGAAGTGTCGCATCACGCGGCACGGACCTCGCAAGAGGCAAGTGTCCAGGTCACGGATACCGACGACCGCAGATCAAGACGATCAGACACTGGATCACCTCCTTTCGATTGTTGACGACAATTGGAGATTAGACCGATTCGCGCATTCGTCACGCGTTCATTGCGGTGCGGGAGCCGAATCCGCTGTTCACTTCGCGTTACGGGCGGCAATCTCGGGTGTGCGCCCATGAGGAGAGGAAACGCCATGCGACAGGAACGGACCTGGCGGGAACGGGCCCGGTGGCAGCGCGCCGTCATGGCGGCGCCGGCAATCCTGCTGCTCTCCGTCCTGCCGCTGCGCGCGCAGCAGGCCTCCGACGCGCCGGCGCCGGAGGCGGCCTCGCCCGTCCTCGCCGGGCAGAAGACGGCGACCGGCCGGAGCTGGATGGTGACGGCGGCCAACCCGCTGGCCGCGCAGGCCGGCGCGGTGGCGTTGCGGGCGGGCGGCAACGCCATCGACGCGATGGTCGCGACGCAGCTCGTCCTCGGCCTCGTCGAGCCGCAGTCCTCGGGCCTCGGGGGCGGCGCCTTCCTTGTCTACTGGGACGCGGCGGCGAGGCGGCTCACCACCTTCGACGGGCGCGAGACGGCGCCGCGCGCGGCGACGCCGACGCTGTTCCAGGACGACAGGGGCGAGCCGCTCGCCTTCCTGCAGGCCATGGTCGGCGGGCGCTCGGTCGGCACGCCCGGCACGCCGCGCCTCATCGAGACCGTGCACCGGCGCTATGGAAAGATCGCCTGGGGCCAGCTCTTCCGTCCGGCCATCCGCCTTGCCGAGGAAGGGTTCGACGTCTCCCCGCGTCTGGCTTCCCTGATCGCCGGCGATGTCGAGACGCTGCGGAGGGATCTCGCGGCCCGCGCCTATTTCCTTGATGCCGACGGCGCTCCGCTCAAGGCCGGCACGCGGCTGAGGAACCCGGCCTATGCGCGCACGCTGCGGCTGCTCGGCCAGTACGGCGCCGATGCCTTCTATGGCGGCCCGCTGGCGCAGGAGATCGTGCGCGCGGTCCGCGAGGCCGCCAGTCCCGGCCTTCTGTCGCCGGGCGACCTGCGCGAATATCGGGTGAAGGAGCGCACGCCCGTCTGCGGCGCCTATCGCGGGCTAGACGTGTGCGGCATGGGCCCGCCGAGCTCGGGCGGGCTCACGCTCGGGCAGATCCTCGGCATGCTGGAATCCTATGATCTCAAGGCATTGGGCCCGAGCTCGCCGGAGGCGTGGCGGCTGATCGTCGACGCCTCGCGCCTCGCCTTCGCCGACCGCGAGCGCTACATGGCCGACGAGGACTACGTGCCGATGCCGACGAGGGGCCTGCTGGCGCGGGATTATCTCGGCGCCCGTGCGAGGTTGCTGGCCGGCGACGACGCGCTGCCGGAGGTCGCGCCGGGCACCCCGAAATGGGACCACGCCATGGCCGGGCCGCGGGCCGACGGGGCGGCGCCGGAGCTGCCCTCGACCACGCAGATCACCATCGTGGATGCGGACGGCAACGTGGTCTCCATGACCTCGACCATCGAGGCCGGCTTCGGCTCGCGGCTGATGGTCGGCGGCTTCCTGCTCAACAACGAGCTGACCGATTTCTCCTTCCGCTCGCAGCGCGACGGCGTGCCGGTCGCCAACCGGGTCGAGCCGGGCAAGCGGCCGCGCTCGTCCATGACGCCGACCATTGTTCTGCGGGAAGGCCGGCCGGTGCTGGCGCTGGGCTCGCCCGGCGGCAGCCAGATCATCGGCTATGTCGCCAAGACGCTGATCGCCCATCTCGACTGGGGCCTGAGCCTGCCGGACGCCATCGCCGCGCCGAACGTGCTGGCGCGCTTCGATGCGGTGGAGATCGAGCAGGGCAGCGCGGCGCAGGCGCTGGAGCCGGGGCTGCGGGAACTGGGCTTCCCGGTGACGATCGCCCCGATGACGTCCGGCGTGCAGGCGGTGGCGATCACGCCGGACGGGCTGGTGGGCGCGGCCGATCCGCGTCGCGAGGGCGTGGCGATCGGGGAGTGAGGCCCGCGCGGGCGTGTCGAGGTGCGGCCGGCGCCCGGTTCGTCAGTGGCTGATCATCCACGGCCGGGCCGAGGGGAAGCTCTTGGCGCCGGAAGCGGTGGTGGCGGTGCGGTTCTTCTTCGTGCGGCTCTTCATGCCGGAGCAGCAGGAGCAGCCGGAGGCGTGCCTGGCGCGCTCCTGCTTGGCCTTGTAGGCGTCGACGCTCATCGGCGCGTGGCTCGACTGCTCGTTGGTCGCGTGGGCGACCCTGCGTTCGCGCGACATGGAGGAGAAGTGCGGCGCGGTCAGCATCACGCGCGGTGCCATCGCGCCGCAATCCGGACAGGGCTGAGGGTCCTGATACTCGCTCATCGGCCGCAGCTCGGTGAAATCGCCGCACGTGTCGCACTGATATTCATAGACGGGCATGAGCGTTTCCTTGGGCGTTTCCACGACGGGGAAAGTGCGGGGCGACGCGAGCGTCGCCAAACCTCAGAAGGAAGAATGCGGGGCGACGCTTGGCGTCGCCAAATTCTCAGCAGGGAAGGATGCGGGGCGACGCAAGCGTCGCCCCGCGGGCCGGACTCAAGCGGGGGTCAAAGGTCCGGCGAGATCGGCATGTCGACCGAGCCATCGATGAACTTGGTCGGGCCGGCAGCCGAAGGCTTGATGTCGAAGTCGAAGATCTCGGTGGGCAGCCACAGCGTGGCGCAGGAATTGGGAATGTCGACCACGCCCGAGAGATGGCCCTGCACCGGCGCGACGCCGAGGATGGAGTGCGCCTGCGCGCCCGAATAGCCGAACTTCTTCAGGTATTCGATGGCGTTGAGGCACGCCTGACGATAGGCGACGTTGGCGTCGAGATAGTACTGCTTGCCTTCCTCGTCGACCGAGATGCCCTCGAAGATCAGGTAGTCCTTGTAGTTCGGGGTGATCGGCGACGGCTTGAAGATCGGGTTCTTGATCCCGTACAGCGCCATGCCGTCCTTGATCAGGTCGACCTTGATGTGCAGCCACGCGCCGAACATCTCGATGGCGCCGCAGAAGGTGATCTCGCCGTCGCCCTGGGAGAAGTGCATGTCGCCCATGGAGAGGCCGGCGCCGTCGACATAGACGGGGAAGTAGATCTTCGAGCCGCGCGACAGGTCCTTGATGTCGCAATTGCCACCATGCTCGCGCGGGGGAACCGTGCGGGCGCCCTCGGCGGCGACCTTGGAATAGGCGTCCGAGCCCTTGGCGAGCTTGCCCAGATGCGCGGTCTTCGGCGCCGGCGGGTTGGCCAGCGGGGGCACGCGGGTCGGGTTGGTGTCGATCAGCGCCTGCTCGCGCGCGTTCCAGGTGTCGAGCAGCTTCTGCGAGGGCAGGGTGCCGATCAGGCCGGGATGGATGAGGCCGGCGAAGCCGACGCCCGGCACGTGGCGCGAGCGGGTGAACATGCCCTCGTAGTGCCAGATCGACTTCTGCGCGAGCGGGAAGTGTTCGGTGAGGAAGCCGCCGCCGTTCTTCTTCGAGAAGAAGCCGTTGAAGCCCCACTCATGGCCCTTCAGCGTGCCGGCGTCGAGGATGTCGACCACCAGCAGGTCGCCCGGCTTGGCGCCCTTCACGCCGATGGGGCCGGAGAGATAGTGCACCGTCGACAGGTCGACGTCGCGGATGTCGTCGGCGGAATCGTTGTTGGCGATGGCGCCGCCCGTCCAGTCCACGGTCTCGACGATGAAGTCGGCACCGGGCTCGACCCAGGTGGCGATCGGAATGTCCGGGTGCCAGCGATTGTGCAGATATTCGTTCTCGGTGGCCGGCTTGGACAGGTCGACCGAAATCAGTGTCTCAGGCATGGCGAACTCCGTTCCCCTTGGGCTGCATGCGGTAGGTCGGAAGGGGCCGGCCCGGGGGCCGGACCCGGGTCTCAGACGGACAGGAACCGGGCGACCTTCGCCTCGTCGACGTCGGCGCGCTGGTTCTCGTGCACGATCTCGCCGTTCTCGATGACGAGCACGCGGTCGGCGATGTCGAGGGCGAAAGAGAGCACCTGCTCGGAGACCACGATGGACAGGCCGCGCTCGTCGCGGATGCGCTTCAGCGTGCGCGCCATCTCGCGGATGATCGAGGGCTGAATGCCTTCGGTCGGTTCGTCGAGCAGCAGCACCTTGGGCGCGGTGGCGAGGGCGCGGGCGATGGCGAGCTGCTGCTGCTGGCCGCCGGAGAGGTTGCCGCCGCGCCGGCCCTTCATCTCCAGCAGCACCGGAAACAGCTCGTAGATGTCCGGCGGCACCTTGCTCTCGCCGCGCGGGATGAGGCCGGTCTCGATGTTCTCCTGCACCGTCATGGTGGAGAAGATCATGCGGCCCTGCGGCACATAGGCGACGCCGTTGGCGACGCGCTCATAGCTCTTGAGCCGGGTGATGTCGGTCGGGCCGACAGAGACCGAGCCGCTCTTGGTCGGCACGATGCCCATGAGCGACTTCATGAGCGTGGTCTTGCCCATGCCGTTGCGGCCCATGATGGCGATGATCTCGTTGGGCGCGACGTTGAAGTTCAGCCCGTGCAGCACTTCGCTCTCGCCGTAGGAGACGTGGAGGTTCGAAACGTTCAGCATCCTCGCCTCCTCAATGGCCGAGATAGACTTCGATGACCTTGGGGTCCGCCTGGACCTTGGCCATCGAGCCTTCCGACAGGATCTTGCCCTGGTGCAGCACCGTGACCTTGTGGGCGATGTCCTCGACGAACTTCATGTCGTGCTCGATCACGATCACCGAGCGGTTCTTGATGATGGTGTTGAGCAGTTCGGCGGTCTTCTTGCGCTCGGACACGCTCATGCCGGCGACGGGCTCGTCGAGCATGAGGAGTTCCGGGTCCTGGATGAGCAGCATGCCGATCTCCAGCCACTGCTTCTGGCCGTGCGAGAGATATTCGGCGCGCTGGTCGAGCTGGTCGGCGAGGAAGATGGTCTCGGCGATCTCCTGCACCCGCTCCTTCACCGCGGCGTCGCGGCGAAAGGTGAGGGCGCCCGGCACCGAGCGGCCCTTGGGGTAGGAGATTTCCAGGTTCTCGAAGACGGTCAGGTCCTCGTAGATCGACGGGTTCTGGAACTTGCGCCCGACGCCGGCGCGCACGATCTCGTGCTCCTTCATCTTCGTCAGCTCGCGGTCCTTGAAGCGGATCGAGCCGGTGGTCGCCTTGGTGCGGCCGCAGATGAGATCGAGCACCGTCGTCTTGCCGGCGCCGTTGGGGCCGATGATCACGCGGATCTCGTTCTCGTCGACATAGAAGGACAGGTCGTTGACCGCCTTGAAGCCGTCGAAGGAGACGGTCAGCCCTTCCACCGCCAGGACGAAGTCCTTGTTCATGGCATCGGTGATGACAGAGGTGTTCATGGCACCGGCTCCTCTCACTCGGCGGCGGCGGGGGCGGCCGTCCCGGAGGGCGGCGCGGCGGGAGGCGTCGGAGTGGGCGGAGTGGCGGCCGGCGGCGTGGCGGCGGGAGGCGTCGCCGTGCGCTTGGCGGCGCCGCCGAACAGCGGGCCGAGATGCGGGGCGACGTAGGTCTGCCACAGGCCGGCGATGCCGTTCGGGAAGGCCAGCACCACGGCGATGAACAGGCCGCCGAGGCCGAACAGCCAGAGTTCCGGGAAGCTCTCCGAGAAGGAGGTCTTGGCCCAGTTCACCAGCAGCGTGCCGTAGACGGCTCCGAGGATGGACAGGCGCCCGCCGACGGCGGTGTAGATGACCATCTCGATGGAGGGCACGATGCCGACGAAGGAGGGCGACATGAAGCCGACCTGCAGCGTGAACATCGCCCCGCCGATGGCCGAGAGCGACGCGGCCAGGCAGAACACGAACACCTTGAAGCTGGCGACGTCGTAGCCGGAGAAGCGCACCCGGTCCTCCTTGTCGCGCATGGCGACGAGGATGCGGCCGAGCTTCGAGGACTTCACGAAATAGGCGACGAGGATGCAGGCCAGCAGCAGGCCGACGCACACGAAGTAGAGGACCGTCTTGGCGCTGTCGGTGCGGATGTCCCAGCCGTTCAGCGTGCGCAGGTCGGTGATGCCGTTGATGCCGCCGGTATAGCCTTGCTGACCGATGATCAGGATGGTCATGATCGCGGCGAGCGCCTGGGTGATGATGGCGAAGTACACGCCGCCCACGCGCCGCTTGAACATGGCGAAGCCGACGATGAAGGCGAAGAGGGCCGGCACCAGGATCACCGCGAGGGCGGTGAAGCCGAGATTGTGGAACGGCTCCCAGAACCAGGGCAGCGCGGTGATCTGGTTCCAGTCCATGAAGTCCGGAATGCCCGGCGTGGTCTGGATCTTGGTGTTCTCGACGCTGGAGGCTTCCAGCTTGAGGAACATCGCCATGCAGTAGCCGCCGAGCCCGAAGAACACGCCCTGGCCGAGCGAGAGAATGCCGGCATAGCCCCAGCACAGCACGAGGCCGAGCGCCACGAAGGCGTAGGTGAGGTACTTGCCGACGAACTGCAGGCGGAAATTGTCCAGCGCCAGCGGCAGGACGACGACGAGGACGAAGGCCAGGACGATGATGCCGATGATGTCCTGAGGTCGCAGGAAGAAGGTGCGGCCGGATGATTTGCTCATGTGCGCCTCCTCAGCGACGGACCTTGATGACGAACAGGCCCTGGGGCCGCAGCATCAGGATGATGACCACGCCGAGCAGCGTGAGGACCTTGGCCATCGAGCCGGAGAGGAAGAACTCCAGGGTCGACTGGGCCTGCGAGATGGTGAAGGCGGAGGCGATGGTGCCGAGCAGGCTCTGCGCGCCGCCGAAGACGACGACCAGGAAGGTGTCGACGATGTAGAGCTGGCCGGAGGTCGGGCCGGTCGATCCGATCATGGTGAAGGCCGAGCCGGCGACGCCGGCGATGCCGCAGCCGAGGCCGAAGGTGTAGCGGTCCACCTTCTCGGTATTGATGCCGACGGCGCCGGCCATGACGCGGTTCTGCACCACGGCGCGGACCTGCTTGCCCCAGGCCGACTTGTACATCAGCAGGGCCACGGCGACGGTGATGGCGATGGTGAGGCCCATGACGAACAGGCCGTTGATCTGCACCTCGACCACGTCGGTGACGGGCAGCGATCCCATCATCCAGCCCGGCAGCTCGACGCCGACCTCGCGGGGGCCGAAAACGGAGCGATAGACCTGCTGGAGAATGAGGCTGAGGCCCCAGGTGGCGAGCAGAGTGTCGAGCGGGCGCTTGTAGAGGCGCCGGATCATCAGCCATTCCACCGCCATTCCGAGCGCGCCGGAGGCGAAGAAGGCCAATATCATCGCGATGAAGAAGTAGATGCCGAACAGGGCGGGAATATAATTCAGAAAGAACTGAGATGTGAAATAGGTGACATAGGCGCCGAGGATCATGAACTCGCCGTGCGCCATGTTGATGACGCCCATCTGGCCGAAGATGATGGCCAGACCCAGCGCCATGAGCACGAAGACCGAAAACAGGATAAGGCCGGCGAAGCCTTGCATCAGGAAGATGGAGCTGAGTTCGCTCAGCGAATATTCGGCAAACATTCAGGAATCCCCCGGCGTGCGCGCGTGCGGCGCGGTCTCCGTCAACGGAAAGAGCCCCGGAGAGGGCGAACCCTCTCCGGGTGGGAGCTTCAGGCGATCACTGGTAGCCCTTCGGGAACGGATCGGGCTCGATGAGGTCGGCGGTCTCGTGAACCAGCTTGAACTGGCCGTCGGCCTGGGCCTGGCCGATACGGGCCTTGGACCACAGGTGATGGTTCGGGTGGATCTTGACGTAACCTTCCGGCGCCTTGGCGAACTCGACATCCACCGATGCTTCGGCAACCTTGTCCACGTCGAAGGACTTGGCCTTCTCCACCGCGGCTTTCCACAGCCAGGGGCCGAGATAGGCAGCCTGGGTGACGTCGCCGATCACCGTCTTGTCGCCCCACATCTTCTTGAATTCGGCGACGAATTCCTTGTTGTTCGGGTTGTCGAGAGACTGGAAGTACTTCATCGAGGAGTAGGCGCCAGCGATGTTCTCGCCGCCGATGCCGTCGATCTCGTCCTCGGTCACCGATATGGTCAGCAGGTTCTGCTTGGAGAGGTCGATGCCGGCGGCCTTCAACTGCTTGTAGAACGCGACGTTCGAGCCGCCGACGACCGCGGCGTAGATCACGTCCGGCTTGGTCAGCTTGATCTTGTTGATCACCGAGTTGAACTGGGTGTGGCCGAGCGGGAAGTATTCCTCGCCCACGACCTTGCCACCCAGCTTGTTTTCGATGTGCTTGCGCGCGATCTTCATCGAGGTGCGCGGCCAGATGTAGTCCGAGCCGATCAGATAGAAGCTCTTGGCGCCCTTCTCCTTGTTGACCCAGTCGAGACCGGCGAGGATCTGCTGGGTTGCTTCCTGGCCGGTGTAGATGACGTTCTTGGACTGTTCGAGGCCCTCATAGAAGGTCGGGTAATAGAGAATGCCGTTATACTGCTCGAACACCGGCAGAACCGCCTTGCGCGAGGCCGAGGTCCAGCAGCCGAACACGGCAGCGACCTTGTCGTTGACGAGCAGCTTCTTGGCCTTTTCGGCGAAGGTCGGCCAGTCGGACGCGCCGTCTTCCTGAATGTACTTGATCTGACGGCCGAGTACGCCACCCGACTTGTTGATCTGGTCGATGGCGAGCTTCTCGGCCTGCACCGAGCCGGTTTCCGAAATCGCCATGGTGCCGGTGACGGAATGCAGGATGCCGACCGTGACGTCCGTGTCGGTGACAGCGAGGCCGGTGGTGTTCACGGCCGACGTCGCGAGCGCCTGGGCGAAGGCGGGCGAGGAAAACAGGCCGGAAGATGCCAGAAGAGGCGCCGCCGGAAGCGCCGCCATTCCCATCAGAAGCTTGCGGCGCGTGCTGGAAAACTTATGAGAATTATCGTTATTCGAAGACATGCGATCCCCTCCACGGGTTTGACGTGGCCTCAACAAGCTTAGCGATGTGCTTGCATTGTCAGGATCGTGGTCGGCGATGACGCGATGCAGCAATACGTCGATTGACGTATAGGGGTTTCGGGGGCGCTCCTACACAGTGACGTCGTAGGATGGGAGGCGCGTGTGCGCGCTTCCCACGTATGTTTTCGCGCGCGCGCGGAAAATAATTACTTTGGTATGCCGGTGTTACCGATGGACGTCCGCTGCCTGAATTGCGCTCATCTGGGCATTTTTTCATCGTCGGCACGCAAACGCCCGAACTTATACAAGAATCGTTTCGTGTCGTTTGGCCCGTTCGGTGCGCGGTCGACTTGACTGGAACGATTTGTGCTTGATGCACGCCGAGGCGCCGCGGGGGCGGGGCCGTTGGTGCAACGAAAACCAGAAAGTGCCCCGGGAGGGTAAGCGCGAAAGCATGTCAGGCGTCGGCTCGGCGAGGCGGAACCCTATGGCGGCGGAACAAAAGATCGTTCGCGTTCGACGCCGTTACAACCAGTGGGTCGTCAACGAGACGCTGGAAGACTATGCGCTGCGCTTCACGGCCAAGAGCGCGCGCCGCTGGTCGGCGCTGCGGGTGGCCAATACCGCGCTGGGGGCGGTGTCCTTCCTGGCGCTGGAGGCCATCGGCGGGGCCATCACGCTGGCCTACGGCTTCCAGAACGCGGTGGCGGCGATTCTCGTCGTGTGCGCCATCATCTTCGCCGCCGGCCTGCCGATCAGCTATTACGCCGCCAAGTTCGGCGTCGATATCGACCTGCTGACCCGGGGCGCCGGCTTCGGTTATATCGGCTCCACTGTCACCTCGCTGATCTACGCCTCCTTCACCTATCTGTTCTTCGCCATCGAGGCGGCGATCATGGCGCTGGCGCTGGAGATGTGCTTCGGCGTGCCGCTGATGGTCGGCTATTTCATCAGCGCGCTGGTGGTGATCCCGCTGGTGACGCACGGCATCACCTTCATCAGCCGCTTCCAGCTCTGGACCCAGCCGGTCTGGCTGCTGCTGAACCTCATCCCCTTCGTCTTCATCTTCGCGCTCAAGGACGATCCGCTCGCCGGCTGGGTGTCCTATACCGGCCGCTACGGCGCGCCGGACGGCTCCTTCGACTTCGTGCTGTTCGGGGCCGCCACCACGGTGGTCTTCGCGCTGGTGGCGCAGATCGGCGAGCAGGTGGACTTCCTGCGCTTCCTGCCGCGCCGCGCGCCGGGGCGCAGCGAGACGGCGCGCAATATGCTGTGGTGGGTGGCGCTGCTGAGCGCCGGGCCGGGCTGGATCATCCCCGGCGGCATCAAGATGCTGGCCGGCTCCTTCCTCGCCTATTTCGCGCTCACGCAGGGCGTGCCTTTCCTGCACGCGGCCGAGCCGACCCAGATGTACCTGCTGGCGTTCAAGACGGTCTTCACGCCGGAGGTGGCGCTGGCCTTCACCGGCGTCTTCGTCATCCTCGCCCAGCTCAAGATCAACGTGACGAACTCCTATGCGGGCTCGATCGCCTGGTCGAACTTCTTCTCCCGGCTCACCCACAGCCACCCCGGCCGGGTGGTCTGGCTGGTGTTCAACGTCACCATCGCGCTGATGCTGATGGCGCTCGGCATCTACAAGGTGCTGGAGCAGATACTCGGCCTCTACGCCATCGTCGCGGTCGCCTGGGTGGCGGCGCTGGTGGCGGACCTCGTGGTCAACAAGCCGATGGGCTGGAGCCCGCCGGGAATCGAGTTCAAGCGGGCGCATCTCTACGACATCAACCCGGTGGGCGTCGGCGCGGTGCTGGCGGGCACGCTGATCGGCGTCATCGCTTTCTCCGGCTTCTTCGGGCCGACGGTGAAGGTGTTCGCGCCCTTCGTGGCGCTGGGCGTGTCCTTCGTGGCGGCGGCGGGCATCGCCTTCGCCACGCAGGGCCGCTACTACATCGCCCGGCGCACCAACAAGAACTGGGACAGCCGCCACACGCTCAAGTGCTGCATCTGCGAACACAAGTTCGAGCCGGAGGACATGGCGCATTGTCCGGTCTATGCCGGGCCGATCTGCTCGCTGTGCTGCTCGCTCGACGCGCGCTGCCATGACCGCTGCAAGGAGGATGCGCGCTTTCCCGACCAGATACTGGCGGCCCTGCGCGCCACCCTGCCGACCTGGATGGTGGCGCAGATCAATTCGCGCATCGGCCATTACATCGGCGTGCTCTCGCTGCTGGCGCTGGTGATCGGCGGCATATTGGGCGTCATCTATTTCCAGGCGACCTTCGCACCGGCGGCCGAGCGCGAGGCGGTCGGCAGCGTGCTGTTCACGCTCTACTTCATCCTGCTCATCATCGCCGGCGTTGCCGCCTGGCTGTTCGTGCTGGCGCAGGAGAGCCGGCGCGTCGCGCAGGAGGAGAGCAACCGTCAGACCGCGCTGCTGATGCGCGAGATCGAGGCGCACAAGCGCACCGACGCCAAGCTGCAGAAGGCGAAGGAGGCGGCCGAGGCGGCGAACCTCGCCAAGAGCCGCTACGTCGTCGGCATCAGCCACGAGCTGCGCACGCCACTCAACGCTATCCTCGGCTACGCCCAGCTACTGGAGCGCGACACTTCCATCCCGCCCCACCGCCGCGACGCCATCCGGGTGGTCCGCCGCTCCGCCGAACACTTGTCCGGCCTCATCGACGGGCTGCTGGACATCTCCAAGATCGAGGCCGGGCGCCTGCACCTCACCCGCGACGAGGTGCGCATCGGCGACTTCCTCGACCAGCTCGTCGACATGTTCCGCCTTCAGGCGACCGCCAAGGGCATCGACTTCGTCTATGTGCGGCCCGAGCGGCTGCCGGCGGTGGTCTATACCGACGAAAAGCGCCTGCGGCAGATCCTCATCAACCTGCTATCCAATGCGATCAAGTTCACCAGTAGCGGACGGGTAGCGCTACGCGTTGGCTACAAGAGCCAGGTGGCCGAATTCGAGATCGAAGACAGCGGCATCGGCATTCCGGCGGCGGACCACAAGCGCATCTTCGAGCCCTTCGAACGGGGTGAGCGGGCGGGCACCTATTCGACCGCCGGCATCGGTCTCGGGTTGACCATCACCAAGCTGCTCACCGAGATCATGGGCGGGGAAATCTCTCTGTCCTCAACGCCTGGCGAGGGGAGCATCTTCCGCGTGAAGATGATGCTGTCGGAGGTGACCAACCCCTCCCGCCTCGGCCCGATCCAGCACCGCAACATCGCCGGCTACACCGGCCCGCGCCGCACCGTGCTGGTCGCCGACGACGACGCCGCCCATCGCGACCTGATGCACGAACTGCTCGTTCCGCTCGGTTTCACCGTGCTCGCCGCTACCGATGGGATACAGGCGCTCGACATGGTCCGCGAATGGACCCCCGATCTTTTGCTGCTCGACATTTCGATGCCGGGGCTTAGTGGCTGGGAGGTAGCGCGACAGTTGCGCGACGAGGGTTTCGCCAAGTTGCGCATCATCATGATCTCCGCCAATGCCGGGGAAATCCACGGCGACGGGCTTGCCCAGCATGACGATCATCTGGTGAAGCCGGTGCATCTGCGCACGCTGCTGGAGAAGATGGCGGCGCTGCTCGATCTCGAATGGGTCGGCGAGGCGGAACTCGTGGCGCGGGCGGTGGAGGAGGCGGTGCCGGCGGGTGCCCTGCGCGCGCCCTCGGGCGTCCATATCGACGATCTCGTGAAGCTCGGCGAGATCGGCTATGTGCGCGGAATCCAGGCCAAGCTGACCGAGATCGAGGGCGCCTCGCCCGACAACAAGGCGTTCGTCTCGCACATGCGCGACCTGATGGAAACCTTCGACCTGAAACAATACATGGCTGTCCTGGAGGCGTTGCGCAGCAATGATGCATAGCGTGGAGCGCCGAGACATCGTCCTCGTGGTGGACGATTCGCCGGAGACCCTCAGTCTCCTCACCGATGCGCTGGAGGCGGCCGGCGCCACGGTACTGGTCGCGGTGGAGGGGGCCAACGCCCTCGCTCTCGTCGAGCGCATCACCCCGGACGTGATCCTGATGGACGCGGTCATGCCCGGCATGGACGGCTTCGAGACCTGCCGCCTGCTGAAGCGCAACAAGTCGGTCGCCCATGTGCCGGTGATCTTCATGACCGGCCTGTCGGAGACCGAACAGATCGTGAAGGGGCTGGAGGCGGGCGGCGTCGACTATGTGACGAAGCCGATCTCGCCGGACGAGCTGATCGCCCGCATCCGGGTGCATCTCGCCAATGCGCGCCAGACCCACAGTGCCCGGGCGGCGCTCGACGCGGCGGGCCGCTACCTGCTCTCCGCGACGCGCGAGGGGAAGGTGTTGTGGTCGACGCCGCAGGCGACGGCGCTGCTGACCTCGATCACCGTCTCGCCGCCTGGCGACAGCCTGGTGCTGCCGGAGCCTGTGCAGCGCTGGCTGGAGGGGCGCAAGGGCGAGGCCGTCTCGGCGCCGGATACCATCGAGCTCCCGGTGGAGGGCACGCCGCGCCGGCTCAAGCTCTCCTATGTCGGCCAGATTGGCCCCGAGGAACTGCTGCTGCGCATCGTCGAGGACGAGGGGCTGTCGCCCGAGCAGGTGCTGAAAGCCAAGCTCAACCTTACCGTGCGTGAGGCGGAGGTCCTGATGTGGCTGGCACGGGGCAAGGCGAACCGCGACATCGGCGAGATCCTCGGCCTCTCACCGCGCACGGTGAACAAGCATCTGGAGCAGGTCTACGCCAAGATCGGCGTGGAGAACCGCGCGGCTGCGACCGCGCTGGCGGTGACGGCGCTCACCTCGAAATAGCCCAGCCCTTCATAGAACCTCACGTGAGCGAAGGGTGGCGTGGTCCGTGGATCACGCCACCCTTCGTCATGTCGTGGCGCGCGTCGCGCCCATATCCGGAAACCAGCACCGGGGCTGAGGCGCGCGCAATTCATGACAAGATAATAATATTTTGAAAGTGACATCAAAAAGATATGAAAAAATTTCAAATTTCTTGCTTTATGGGTAACGGAGTCTAAATTCCCCCGCCAATCCGCGTCAGACGGGGGAATGAAGATGACGATTCGGAAACGTGTTCTGGTGGGGTGTGCTGGCCTCCTGGCGGGGACTGTTTTGCTGGGCAGCCTGGCCGTTGCGCAGCCGCGCTGGGCAGGCAGCGATCTGCAGGGGGCAGTCGACCGCACCTGCATTGTGGAGATCGGCGCCTCGGCTGGCCGGCTCGAACTGCAGAACCTCTGCTACAACCCCAGGGCGGTGCGCATCAGCTGGGGCGACGGGCGCTTCGTCGACTATTGCTTCAACAGCAGCGGTGATGTGCGCTTCGTGGCCAAGCTGTCCGACAGCTACCGGCTCGTGCGCGAGCAGGACATTCTGCTCTGCCAGTGACATGTGCCCGTCGCCGACGGGACCCATCGATGAACGATAGACCGCCATCCGCCTGACCGCGGGTGACGGTTTCCGTTTTGACGCTCAGTCCGCCGGGCCCTCGCCGGTCGGGACGAGCCGATCGAGCTCGTCATCGGTGAAGAGACGAGAGCGGGTGAGAAACCGCACGTCGCGCCCGTTCTCGAGGCTGAACATGCCGCCGCGTCCTGGCACGACATCGATGATCAGCTGGGTGTGCTTCCAGTAATCGAACTGCGACGGGCTCATGTAGAACGGCGCGCCGCCGATCTCGCCCATCCGCACGTCTCGATCGCCGACGATGTAGTCGCCCTGCGGGTAGCACATGGGCGAGGAGCCGTCGCAGCAGCCGCCGGACTGATGGAACAGCAGCGGGCCGTAATCGGCGGTGAGCGTGGCGATCAGCTTCAGCGCCGCGTCGGTCGCGAGAACACGGGGAACGGTGCCGATGGCAGCGTGGGGATCGGCCGTGATGACGTCGGTCATGGGGTCCTCCCGGGAGGCGCCGCGCCGCCGGGTATCCCGGCGTTTCGGCATATGGCGGTTGGGCCGTTCTGATGCGGCCTTGTGCTTGCGAAGATGTGCCGCGCCGTCCCGGTGATCAAGGCCGGAAGGCGCGGCACGCTTTCGTTCCGCCGGTCAGGCGGCGATGTCGAGCACGATGCGGCCGTCGATCTTGCCGGCATGCATGCGCGCGAAGATGTCGTTGATGTCTTCGAGCTTGCCCCGCTCGACGGTAGCCTGAACCTTGCCGTCGGCAGCGAAGTCGAGCGACTCCTGCAGGTCCAGCCGCGTGCCGACGATGGAGCCGCGCACCGTGGTGCCGTTCAGCACCATGTCGAAGATCGGCAGCTCGAAGGCGCCGGGCGGCAGCCCGTTCGCCACCAGCGTGCCGCCACGGCGCATCATGCCGAGCGCCTGCTCGAAGGCCTTGGGCGAGACGGCGGTGACGAGCACTCCATGGGCGCCGCCGATTTCCTTCTTCAGCACCGCGACCGGATCCTGCTCGCGCACATTGACGGTGATGCTGGCGCCGAGCTTGCGGGCGAGGTCGAGCTTGTCCTCGGCGACGTCGACCGCCGCCACGTTGAGGCCCATGGCCCTGGCGTACTGCACCGCCATGTGGCCGAGCCCGCCGACGCCGGAGATCACCACCCAGTCGCCGGGCTTGGTGTCGGTCATCTTCAGGCCCTTGTAGACCGTGACGCCGGCGCACAGCACCGGGGCGATCTCGACGAAGCCGACATTGGCGGGCAGGTGCCCGACATAGTTGGGATCGGCGATGACGTAGTCGGCAAAGCCGCCATTGACCGAGTAGCCGGTGTTCTTCTGCTCCTCGCACAGCGTCTCCCAGCCGCCGAGGCAGTGAGCGCAGTGGCCGCAGGCGGTGTAGAGCCACGGCACGCCGACGCGGTCGCCTTCCTTTACATGCTTGACGCCACGGCCGACGCCGGAGACGTAGCCAACGCCCTCGTGACCGGGGATGAAGGGCGGGTTCGGCTTCACCGGCCAGTCGCCCTCGGCGGCGTGCAGGTCGGTGTGGCAGACGCCGGAAGCCTGGATCCGGACCTGGATCTCGCCCGGGCCGGGCTCGGGGACCGGCACCTCCTCGATGACGAGGGGCTTGCCGAATTCACGCACCACAGCGGCCTTCATGGTCTTGGTCATGTGTCCTCTCACCTCCGCTTCGCCGACGCCGGATGCGTCGGCCGAACATGAAAACGGCGGGACGGAGGCTGGTCCGTCCCGCCGGGTATCGTGTCACATCGCGATGTCGGCGGCTCAGAAGAAGCCGAGCTTCTTCGGGCTGTAGCTGACCAGCATGTTCTTGGTCTGCTGGTAGTGGTCGAGCATCATCTTGTGGTTCTCGCGGCCGATGCCGGACTGCTTGTAGCCGCCGAAGGCCGCGTGGGCGGGATATGCGTGGTAGCAGTTCGTCCACACGCGGCCCGCCTGGATGGCGCGGCCGAAGCGGTAGGCGCGGTTGCCGTCGCGGGTCCACACGCCGGCGCCGAGGCCGTAGAGCGTGTCGTTGGCGATGGAGAGCGCGTCGTCATCATCCTTGAAGGTGGTCACGGACACGACCGGCCCGAAGATCTCCTCCTGGAAGATGCGCATCTTGTTGGTGCCCTTGAACACGGTCGGCTTCACGTAGTAGCCGCCGGCAAGGTCGCCGCCGAAAGTGTTGCGCTCGCCGCCGGTGAGCACCTGGGCGCCCTCCTGCTTGCCGATGTCGATGTAGGACAGGATCTTGTCGAGCTGCTCGGAGGAGGCCTGGGCGCCGATCATCGTCGCCGGGTCGAGCGGCGAGCCCTGCACGATGGCCTCGACGCGCTTCAGCGCCTTTTCCATGAAGCGATCATAGATGCTCTCCTGGATCAGGGCGCGGCTCGGGCAGGTGCAGACCTCGCCCTGGTTGAGCGCGAACATGACGAAACCTTCGATCGCCTTGTCGAAGAAGTCGTCGTCCTCGGCCACCACGTCCTTGAAGAAGATGTTCGGCGACTTGCCGCCCAGCTCCAGCGTGACGGGGATGAGGTTCTGGCTGGCGTACTGCATGATCAGCCGGCCCGTCGTCGTCTCGCCGGTGAAGGCGATCTTGGCGATGCGCGGCGAGGAGGCGAGCGGCTTGCCCGCTTCGAGGCCGAAGCCGTTGACGACGTTGAGCACGCCCGGCGGCAGCAGGTCGGCGATGAGCTCGACCAGCACGAGGATGCTCGCGGGGGTCTGTTCCGCCGGCTTCAGCACCACGCAGTTGCCGGCGGCGAGCGCCGGGGCCAGCTTCCACACCGCCATCAGGACGGGGAAGTTCCACGGGATGATCTGGCCGACCACGCCCAGAGGCTCATGGAAGTGATAGGCGATGGTGTCGTGGTCGATCTCGCTGATGCCGCCTTCCTGCGCACGTACGGCGCCGGCGAAATAGCGGAAATGGTCGATGGCGAGCGGCATGTCGGCGGCCGTCGTCTCGCGGATCGGCTTGCCGTTGTCCCAGGTCTCGGCCAGGGCGAGGAGGTCGAGGTTCTCCTCCATGCGGTCGGCGATCTTGTTGAGGATCAGCGCGCGCTCGGCGGCCGAGGTCTTGCCCCAGGCGTCCTTGGCGGCATGGGCGGCGTCGAGCGCCTTCTCGATGTCGTCCTTGTCGGAGCGGGCGACCTCGCAGATCTTCCCACCGGTGATCGGCGAGGTGTTGTCGAAATAGCGGCCGGCGACCGGCTCGACGAACTTGCCGCCGATGAAGTTCCCGTAACGGGCCTTGAACGGCGACTGCTTGGTGATGGCGATTTCTGGTTTGTTCATATGATCCTCCCAGGCTGGGAGTCTCAAGATTGCACCGGGCGTGCCATGCTTATGCGGCAATGCACAAAATCGTCGTTGCGGCACGGGAAAATATTGAAATTGTTTGGATTGCCCCTGTACTCGCGGCGGCTTGAAGATGAAGCCGATGGACGCGGCCGGAAAACTTGGTAGAAACTGTCGGAAAGAACAACAAGACCTGCGACATGTGTGGCATTTTGCAACACTCCGGGAGGATCGCATGCGCTACGAGGTCTCGCCTCGCGCCGTACTCGCGGCGCGCAAGCAGTTCTTCCAGCACGGCCGGCCCGAGCGGCCGCTGAACGCGCTGGTATCGGAACCGATCCTGCGCTCCTGGCAGCGTTGCGCCGATCAGGGGCTCGACAGCGCCGCCCTGCCGCGTCTGGAGCCCTTGACCGCGCACGAGCTCCGCGCCATCGCCGAGCGGCACGAGAGGCTGCGCCGGCTGTGCCGCCCGGAGATCGAGAGCCTTTATGCCGACGCCATGCAGACCGGCTGCGTGGTTGTGCTCACGGATGCGGAGGGGCTGATCCTCGACGCGCTCGGCAACGCCGATTTCGCCGCGCGGGCAGCGCAGGTGGCGCTGCGCCCCGGCGTGTTGTGGGGGGAGAGTTCGACCGGCACCAACGCGGTCGGCACGGCGCTGGTGGAGGGACGGCCCATCGCCGTTCACGGCGGCGAACACTATTACGACCCGCACGGCATATTGAGCTGTTCGGCGGCGCCGATCCTCGACCCCTACGGCCAGACGGTGGGCGCGCTCGACCTGTCCGGTCCGGCGGCGGTGGACCATCGGCACGCCCTGGGGCTGGTGCGCATGGCGGTGGCGCAGATCGAGCACCGCTTCTTCGACGAGGATTTCGCCGGGCGCCGCATCCTGCGCCTCCAGTCCGACCGGGCGCTGCTCGGCACGGCGCGCGAGGGCGTGCTGGTGTTCGAGGACGACCGGTTGGTGGCGGCGAACCGCACCGGCCTCGGCCTCGTCGGCGCCGACTGGTCGGCGCTCGGCGAGAGGCAGGCGGGAGAACTGCTGGATCATCTGCCGCGCCCGGATGGCGAGGCGCATGCGCTGCGCGGGGCGGACGGCAGCGCACTCTATGCGCGGTTCGACGCGGGACCGGCGATACGGCAGACCGTCGTCCCGGCGCCGCGTCCGCTCCGGCGCGTGGAGGGGCCTCTGCTCGGGGCGGCCGAACGCGAGGCGCTGGCCCGCGCGGTGCGCATGGTGGCGGCGGACGTTCCGGTGCTGATCCGCGGCGAAACCGGCACCGGGAAGGAGCTGGCGGCGCGGGAGGTGCATCGGCTGAGCGCGCGCGCCGAGGGGCCTTTCGTCGCCGTGAACTGCGCGGCGATTCCCGAGACGCTGATCGAGTCCGAGCTGTTCGGCTATGAGGAGGGGGCCTTCACCGGGGCGCGGCGTTCCGGCCGGCGGGGCCTACTGCGCGAGGCCGATGGTGGCGTCCTGTTCCTTGACGAGATCGGCGACATGCCTCTGTCGCTGCAGTCCCGCCTGCTGCGGGTGCTGCAGGAGCGGGAAGTCGCCCCGCTTGGCGGCGGCAAGCCGGTGAAGGTCGATTTCGCGCTCGTCTGTGCCACCCATCGTGACTTGCGGGCGCTGGTGGAGGCCGGCAGCTTCCGCCAGGATCTGTATTTCCGCATCGCCCATTACACGGTGGAACTGCCGCCGCTGCGTGCCATGGAAGATCGGGGCGGCATCGTGCGCGCGCTATGGCGCCGTCTCGTCGATGACGAGCGGCTGACGCTGGCGGAAGGATGCGAGGCGCGCCTTGCCGCCTATGGCTGGCCGGGCAATTTTCGCCAGCTGGCCGGCACGCTCCGGGCGCTGGCGGCGCTGGCTGAGCCCTTCCTGCCGGTGGAGGAGGCGATGCTGCCGCCCGACATCGTCGCCGCGCCGGCCCTGTCCGTACCGGCGGAGGCGACGCTGGATGCGCTGACCGTGGAAGCGATGCGGCGCGCGCTCGATGCCTGCGGGGGCAATGTCTCTCAGGCGGCGCGCAAGCTCGGCATCAACCGTTCGACCCTGTACCGCCGCTTGTTCCACGCCTGAGGCGCGCGCGAGCGGAACCGTGCGGGATGAGCCGTTGGCCGATGATGATCCGTGCCACTGAGGCGGTCAGGCTGCTGAAGGCGCGGTTGCCGCCGCCATTCAGAGCTCGGTCGGCTCGGGGTCCTGCTCGGGCGGGCCGGGGTTTCCCTCGATCCGGTCGCGATAGACCGAGGCGCGGGCGAGCAGCATCAGCGTCACCGGCGTGGTGATGGTGACGAAGAGGGCTATGAGCACTTCGTGCACCAGCGGCCGGCTCTGCAGCACGGAAAAGCAGATCATCGAGCCGATGAGGATCGACCCGGTGCCGAGCGTGGCGCCGAGCGAGGGCGCGTGCAGGCGCGCGTAGAAATCCGGCAGCCGCCACAAGCCGATGGAGCCGATGAGCGTGACGAGCGCCCCGACGACGATGAAGAAGGAGACCAGCAGCGCCGCCCAGAGCGGCAGGTCGGGTGCCTCGCTCATTCGATCACCTCGCCGCGCATGAGGAACTTGGCGAGGGCCACCGTGCCCACGAAGCCGAGCAGGCCGATGATCAGCGCTGCCTCGAAATAGAGAGTCGTGCCGCTGCGGATGCCGAGCGTGAGCAGCATCAGCATGGCGTTCACATAGAAGGTGTCGAGGCCGATGATGCGGTCCTGGGCACGCGGGCCGCGGATGAAGCGCAGCGCCGCGAACGCCATGGCGAAGGCCAGCAGCACCTGCGCCGCCGTGATCGACCAGCCGAGGATCATCGGGCTCATTCGAAGATCTCCATCAGCAGGGACTCGTAGCGCTGTTTGATGATGCGCGCCCACTGCTTCTCGTCGACGAGGTCGAGCACGTGCAGCATCAGGACACGGCTTGCCGGATCGTAATGCACCCACTGGGTGCCCGGGGTGCAGGTCATCACAATGGCGAGGATAGCAAGGCCGTAGCGGTTCGTAAGATCGAGCCGCAGGCTCATGAAGCCGGCATGGGTGCGCCGCTCGTCGCTGCCGAGGATGATGCTGCCGACCGCGACGTTCGAGCGGAACACGTCGACGAAGACCCGTCCGGCAAGGCGCATCGCCGCCACCGGCCGGCGCAGCCCGGTCGGCGGCGGGTCGAGCGCCACCATCAGCCAGCAGCCGCCGAAGGCGACGATGGTGCCGAGCAGAATCTGGCCGGGCGACAGGCTCTGCATCAACAGCAGCCACATCGCCAGCAGGGCGAGGAAGAGCAGGGGGTAGGGCAGGACGCGCTTGAGGGCGGTCATGGCGCGCCTCCCGTGGCGGGCTGCCCGGCGGGCGCGGCACCGGCCGGCTTGGTGCCAAGCACCTCGCGGGCATATTCGCTCGGCCAGTAAAGGATCTGCGCCGTCGATTCCATGTAGCGCATCGTCGGTCCGCCCATCACCGTCATGGTGGCGCACAGGAAGAGCAGGGCTCCGATGGGGATCGCCTCGATGGCCCGCACACGGGGGATCTCGTTCTCCGCCGGCATCCACAGCGTGCGGATGCCGTTGCGCGTCATGGCAATCAGCGTGGCGAGGCCGGAGGCCACCACCAGCGCGACGAAGGCCCAATGCGCTGCGTCGATATCGCCGGCCTCGTTCATCACGGCCGAGAGCATGGCGAACTTGGCGATGAAGCCCGACAGCGGCGGCAGGCCGGCGAGCAGTGCCGTGCAGGCGACGAAGGCGCCGCCCAGCACTGCGATGGTGGCCGGGATGGCGACGCCGACCTCCTCGTCCTCGTCCGCGATGTCCTCCTCGGGATCGCCGAAGATCTCCAGCGTCACGGCCAGCACGTCGGCGCCGGCGGCCTGGCCGCGTTCGATCAGCTCGACCAGCAGGAAATAGGCGCTGATCGCCAAAGTGGAGGTCGCCAGATAATAGAGGGCGCCGGAAATCACCGCGCTGTTGCCGGTGCCGATGGCCGCCAGCAGCGTGCCGGACGACACGAGCACCGCATAGCCGCCAAGGCGTTGCATCGACTGGGAAGCGAGCACGCCGATGCCGCCGAAGGCGATGGTGGCCATGCCGCCATAATAGAGCCAGAGGCCCCCGAAATCCTCCGATGCGCCCGCCTCGTCGCCGAAGCACAGCAGGAACAGGCGCATGATCACGTAGATGCCGACCTTGGTCATGATGGCGAACATGGCCGCGACCGGCGCGCAGGCGGCGGCATAGGTGGTCGGCAGCCAGAAGCTGAGCGGCCACATGCCGGCCTTCACGAGGAAGGCAATGCCGAGCACGGCCGCGCCCGCCTCCATCAAGACCCGCGACTGGGGCGCCAGCGTTGGTACCACACGGCTGAGATCGGCCATGTTGAGGGTGCCGGTGACGCCGTAGATCAGGCTTACGCCGATAAGGAAGAGCGAGGAGGCGATGAGATTGATCGGGATGTAATGCAGGCCCGCCCGCACACGGGCGGTGCCCGAGCCATGCAGCACCAGCCCGTAGGAGGCGGCGAGCAGGATCTCGAAGAAGACGAAGAGGTTGAACAGGTCGCCGGTGAGGAAGGCGCCGTTAAGCCCCATGAGCAGCAGCAGGAACAGCGTGTAGAAGCGCGGTCCCGCATTGTGCCAGCGCGCCATGGCGAAAAGCAGCGTCGCGCTGCCCAGCACGGCGGTGAGCAGCAGCATCAGCGCGGCGAGCCGATCGACCACCAGGACGATGCCGAAGGGCGGGGGCCAGTTGCCGAGCGGGTAGACGAACATCGTCGACCAGCGCTCGTCGCTCGGCGTGTTCACCATGACGAACAGGGTGATCGCGACGGCGAGCAGGGCGAGCACCGTGGCCAGGCTCAGCGACATCTTGAACAGACGTCGGCGCTCGTCGAACAGCAGCATGAAGGCGCCCACCGCCAGCGGCAGCAGGATGGGCAGGATGGCGAGGTGCTCGACGGCGGGCATCGTCATTCCGGCTCCCGTCCGTCGACATGGTCGGTGCCGGTGCGCCCGCGCGCGGCGAGCAGCACGACGAGGAACAGCGCCGTCATGGCGAAGCCGATGACGATGGCGGTGAGCACGAGCGCCTGCGGGATGGGATCGGCGAGGGCGGCCGGGTCGCCCGGCACGTCCGGCTGCAGGATCGGCGGCGCGTCGATGCGCACCCGGCCCATGCTGAAGATGAACAGGTTCACCGCATAGGAGATCAGCGACAGGCCGATGATCACCTGATAGGTGCGCGGGCGCAGGATGAGCCACACGCCGGAGGCGGCGAAGACGCCGATGCCGATGGACAGGATCATTTCCATCATTCGCCCCCTTCCGCCGCCTGGGCGGCCCGGCTGCTGCGCAGCGACTGGTGGGCGAGGGCGATGAGGATCAGCACCGTGGCGCCGACGACCAGCAGGAAGACGCCGAGGTCGAACAGCAGCGCGGAAGCGGTCGGCATCTTCCCGATGAAGGGCAGCTCCACATACTGGAAATGCGAGGTGAGGAAGGGGTAGCCGAACCACCAGGAGCCGACGCCCGTCGCCGCAGAGGTGAGCAGGCCGAGGCCCATCCAGCGCAGCGGCAGCACGCGCAGATGGTCTTCCACCCACCGCGTGCCGCTCGCCATGTACTGCACCACGAAGGCGATGGAGAGCGTGATGCCGGCGGCGAAACCGCCGCCCGGCAGGTCGTGGCCGCGCATGAACAGGTAGACCGCCAGCACCGCGATGACCGGGAAGAGCCAGTGCATGATGAGGCGCGGGATGAGCATGTCGTCGGTGGCGGTGTCGCCGGGCCGGCGATCCGGTGCGGCCTCGTCATAGGCATTCTGGATGCGCTGCTGTTCGGGGCTCTCGATGCTTTCCGGCGCCGGGCGGAAGCGGCGCAGCAGGGCGAAGACGGTGAGCGCGGCGAGGCAGAGCACGACGATTTCGCCCATCGTGTCGAAGCCGCGGAAGTCGACCAGGATGACGTTGACGATGTTGCGGCCGCCGCCTTCCGAATAGGCACGCTCGACGAAGAAGCGCGACACGCTTTCCGGCAGCGGGCGGGTCATCAGGCAGTAGGACAGGAAGGCCATCAGGCCGCCGAGCGAACAGGCAATGGTGAAATCCGCGTAGCGGCGGATCAGCACCTTCAGCGGCGGGCGGTTCGGGTAGACGTTCTCGATGCGCTTGGGCAGCCAGCGCAGGCCGAGCAGCAGCAGCACCGTGGTGACGATCTCGACCAGGAGCTGGGTGACGGCGAGATCCGGCGCGGAAAGCCAGATGAAGGTGATGACGGTCACGAGACCCGAGCCGCCGACCAGCACCAGCGCCGCGAAGCGGTGGTACTTGGCCTGATAGGCGGCGCTCAGCGCGCAGGCGATGCCGACCGCCCAGAGCAGGGCGAAGGCGGGGGCGACGGGCGTTCCCGGCAGGGTGCCGGTGCCCACCGCCCCTCCCGCAAGGAAGGGGGCAAGCGCGGCCACCACCGCCAGACCCACCACGATGCGCATCTGCGGCTGCAGGCGCCGTGTTCCGAGCGCGGCTTCCGCCGCGCGCGCCCACTGCCAGGAGAGCGTAACCAGAACCTTCTCGAAGATGCGCTGGCCCTTGAGCTCGCGCAGTACCGGCGGTCCCTCGATGCCGCTGTCGAGATAGCGGCGCAGCGCCGCGTAAAGCACGACGCCGCCCGCCAGCGCGATGAAGCTCATCAGCAGCGGCAGGGTGAAGCCGTGCCAGAGCGCGAGGCTGTAATAGGGGGCCGTGGCGTTGAGCAGTCCCTGAACGGCGGTGGCGAGGACCGGGCCGACCGTCAGCCCCGGCACGATGCCGATCAGCAGGCAGATCAGCACCAGGAGCTCGATGGGAAAGCGCATCCAGTGCGCCGGCTCGTGCGGCCGGTGCGGAAGGCCGACCGGCGGCGGGCCGAAGAACACGCCGAGGATGAAGCGCAGCGAATAGGTGACGCTGAACACGCCCGCGAGCGTCGCCCAATAGGGCAGGCTGTCGTCGAGCAGCGATCCGGTGTGGTCGGCCACCGCCTCGGCGAAGAACATCTCCTTGGAGATGAAGCCGTTGAGCAGCGGTACACCCGCCATCGCCGCGGCGGCCACCATGGCGAGCGTGGCGGTGAAGGGCATGTAGCGATAGAGACCGCTCAATTTGCGCAGGTCGCGCGTGCCGGTCTCGTGGTCGATGATGCCGGCCGCCATGAACAGCGACGCCTTGAAGATGGCGTGGTTCAGCGTGTGGAAGATCGCCGCTACTGCCGCCAGCGGGCTGCCGAGGCCGAGCAGCAGCGTGATAAGCCCGAGATGGCTGATGGTGGAATAGGCGAGCAGGCCCTTGAGGTCCTGCTGGAAGATGGCGGCGAAAGCGCCGAGCAGAAGCGTGATGAGCCCGGCCGGCACGACGATGTAGAACCACGCGTCCGTACCCGCCATCACCGGCCAGAGCCGCATGAGCAGGAAGATGCCCGCCTTCACCATGGTGGCGGAGTGCAGATAGGCGGAGACCGGCGTCGGCGCCGCCATGGCGTGCGGCAGCCAGAAATGGAACGGGAACTGCGCGCTCTTGGTGAAGGCGCCGAGCAGGATCAGCACCAGCGCCGGTACATAGAGGCTGCTGTCGCGCAGCAGGTCGCCCGAGGCGAGGATCTGGTCGACATCGTAGCTGCCGACGATGCGGCCGAGCAGCAGCACGCCGACCAGCAGGCACAGACCGCCGCTGGCCGTGACGATGAGCGCCATGCGCGCGCCGTCGCGGGCCGCCGTCGTGTGGTGCCAGTAGCCGATGAGCAGGAAGGAGAAGAGGCTGGTCAGCTCCCAGAAGAAGACGAGCTGCACCATGTTGCCGGACACCACGACCCCGACCATCGAGCCCATGAAGGCGAGCAGGAAGGAGAAGAAGCGCGGCACCGGATCTTCGGGCGACATGTAGTAGCGCGCATAGAGCACCACCAGCGCGCCGATGCCGAAGATGAGGATGGCGAACAGCCAGGCGAGGCCGTCCAGCCGCAGGGTGAAATCCAGCCCCAGCATGGGCAGCCAGGCGAGCCAGAGCCGCACCGGACCGTCATCGGCTACCGCAGCGTAGAGCCATACGATGATGGCGACGCCGACCAGCGACACACTTCCGGCCAGAACCGCCGCGGCGTTGCGCGCATGGGTCGGCAGGAACCCCGCGAGCAGGCTGCCCAGGAAGGGCAGGACCAGCGCGACGAGGAGAAGCGTGCCATCGGACATAGGTAGCGGGGGCCTCCCTGTGGGCGAAACCTCGGTGTCTTGCGTGATTTCGCCCATTATGGTTGATTTGGGTGTCTTCACGCAAGGCAGAAACGATGGAATTGGCGCCCGAACAATGCCGCGCCGCACGCGGGCTGCTCGACTGGACGCAGGAGCATCTGGCTGTCCGCGCCGGCGTTTCCAGAAGCACCATCCGCGACTTCGAGCGGCACCGCCACGTGCTGCATCGCGGCACGGAATCGCTGCTCATCCGCACGCTGCAGGAAGCCGGTGTGATGCTGCTTCCGCCCGGCGAGCACGGTCCGGGCGTGCGCATCCGCTGACAGGCCTTCCGCCGCTCTCCCTTCCTATTTCCACATGGCGCGCATGCGGGCGCCGATGTCGATCCGCGCGGTTTCCGCCGCCTGCACGCCGGGCGCGACGGGCTGGGCGGGCGGCCAGCTCGTCGCGGCGAAGCGGTTGAGGATGGTGGGCGGGATGAAGCGGGTGCGCGCGGCGTAGACGTGCCGGTCTCCCCGCGCCGCCTGCCCGTGGGTGAAGAAGCGCTGCGGCAGCATGAGGTGCAGGCTGTCCTTGGCGCGCGTCATGGCGACATAGAGTAGCCGCCGTTCCTCCTCGATCTCCTCGCGCGTGCCGACGCCGAGGTCGATGGGAATGCAGCCATCCACCGCGTTCAGGACGAAGACCGACTTCCATTCCTGCCCCTTGGCGGAATGGATGGTGGAGAGGATGAGATAGTCCTCGTCGAGATGCGGCGGGCCGGCCTCGGCGCTGGTGGCGTCCGGCGGATCGAGGGTCAGCTCGGTGAGGAAACGCTCGCGCGAGGCGTAGCCGCCGGCGATCTGAGCGAGCTGGACGAGATCGGCCTGCCGGCTCGCGGCGTCCTCGTGGAGGCGGTCAAGATGCGGCTCGTACCATTGCCGCACGACGTCCATCTCCCCCGGCCAGCCGGCGGACTTCGTGTTCAGCTCCGCCAGCATGGCAAGGAAGGGCGGCCATTCCTCGGCGGTGCGGGGCGGCGGGGTGGCGGCTTCAAGCGCCGGCAGCAGCGCGCCGACCTCGTTCACCTGATCGAGGATGCGTCCGGCCGTGGCTGGGCCCAGGCCGGAGAGCAGGCGCAGCACACGGAAGCCGGCCACGCGATCGCGCGGGTTTTCGGAAAAGCGCAGGACGGCGAGCACGTCCTTCACATGCGCGGAATCGAGGAACTTCAGCCCGCCGAACTTCACGAAGGGAATGTTGCGCCGGGTCAGCTCCACCTCGAGCGGCCCGCTGTGATGGGCGGCGCGGAACAGCACGGCCTGTGATTTCAGCGCGATGCCTTCCTCGCGGTTCTCCAGCACGCGGGTGGCGACGAAGTTCGCCTGCTCGATCTCGTCGCGCACATTGACGAGAAGGGGCCGCTCGCCGGATGCGCGATCCGACCACAGGTTCTTGGCGTAGCGCTCGCTGGCGAAGTCGATCACCGCGTTGGCGGCGGCGAGGATGGGCTGGGTGGAACGGTAGTTCTGCTCCAGCATGATGGTGTCGGCGCGGGGCGAGAAATGCCCGGGAAAATCGAGGATGTTGCGCACGGTCGCGGCACGAAAGGAATAGATCGACTGCGCGTCGTCGCCGACAACCGTCAGGCCGCGCCCGTCCGGCTTCAGTCCGGTGAGGATGGAGGCCTGGAGCTTGTTGGTGTCCTGATATTCGTCGATCAGCACATGATCGAAGCGGCCGGAGACGGCGGCGGCGAGGGCCGGCTCGCTCATCATCTGCGCCCAGTAGAGCAGCAGGTCGTCGTAATCGAGCACGTTCTGGCGCTGCTTGGCCTCGACATAGGCGGAGAACAGCGCCTTCAGCTCGGCGTTCCAGCCGGCGCACCACGGAAAGGCGCGCCCGATCACCTCTTCCAGCGGCTGCTCGGCGTTCACCGCCCGCGAATAGATGGCGATGAGCGTGCCCTTGGCCGGGAAACGCTTCTCCGTCTTCGAGAAACCGAGCTCGTGGCGGATGAGATTGACGAGGTCGGCGCTGTCCTCGCGGTCGTGAATGGTGAAGCTCGGATCGAGGCCGATCTGCGCGGCATGGTCGCGCAGCAGGCGCGCGCCGATGCCGTGGAACGTGCCGGCCCAGTTCAGCCCCTCGATCAGCGCCTGCGCATCGGTGCCGAGCACCTGCCGGGCGATGCGCTCGACGCGGCGGGTCATTTCCGCTGCCGCGCGGCGTGAGAAGGTGAGCAGCAGGATGCGGCGCGGGTCGGCGCCGTTGACGATGAGATGGGCGACGCGGTGGGCGAGGGTGCTGGTCTTGCCCGATCCCGCGCCGGCGATCACGAGTAGCGGCCCGCCGGCGATGTCGCCGGGGCCGCTGACGCCGTGCTCGACCGCCCGCCGCTGCTGCGGGTTCAGCTTGTCGAGATAGGCGGCGGGCTGCATCGGAAGGCGAATCTCTGGCGACCGGACGGGAGGCCAGTGAGCACGTTTCGCGTTTTGTTCGCAACCGGGAGCGGCCCGGCGGCTTCAAGCATCGTCATGGCCGGGCTTGACCCGGCCATCCACGTCTTTGGGTGTTGAAGAAGTCGTAGATCCCCGGGGCGAGCCCGGGGATGACGGCGGGATGGAGGTCCGCGCCGTGCGCAGTTCGCCTCAGCGCTTGCGCACGAACTCCGTGCGCAGGACGAGGCCCTTGATGCCTTCGTAGCGGCAGTCGATCTCGTCCGGGTTGTCGGTGAGGCGGATCGTCTTGATGACGGTGCCCTGCTTGAGCGTCTGGCCGGCGCCCTTCACCTTCAGGTCCTTGATGAGGACGACGGAATCGCCGTCCGCCAGCGGGTTGCCGGAGGCATCGCGGACCTCGACCGTGCCGGCCTGCGCCGCCAGCATCTCAGAGGCCGGGCGCCATTCGCCGGTAGCTTCGTCATAGACATAGGCATCATTGTCGTCGGCCATCTTCGCCTCCTTCAGTGTCGGGTCGGTTCAGCCGACGGATGGGCGAGGCACGCGGCCCCGCCCGTTGGACGTCACGGTGTCACGGCACCTGCCGGACCGCGCCCTTAGCGGCGCTGGTGGCGAGCGCGGCATAGGCCTTGAGCGCGGTGGTGACGTTGCGCTTGCGCGGGGCGGCAGGCTTCCAGCCCTTCGCCTCCTGCTCCTCGCGACGGGCCGCGAGCTCGGCGTCGTCCACCGCGAGATGGATGCGGCGGTTGGGGATGTCGATCTCGATCACATCGCCCTCGCGCACCAGCCCGATGGTGCCGCCCTCGGCGGCTTCCGGCGAGACATGGCCGATGGACAGGCCCGAGGAGCCGCCAGAGAAGCGCCCGTCGGTGATAAGCGCGCAGGCTTTGCCCAGCCCCTTCGACTTCAGGTAGCTCGTCGGATAGAGCATCTCCTGCATGCCCGGCCCACCGCGCGGCCCCTCATAGCGGATGAGCACGATCTGGCCCGGCTTCACCCGGTTGCCGAGGATGCCGGAGACGGCGTCGTCCTGGCTCTCGAACACGGTGGCGGTGCCGGTGAACTTGAGGATGGACTCGTCCACGCCTGCCGTCTTCACGATGCAGCCGTCCTCGGCGAGGTTGCCGTAGAGCACGGCGAGGCCACCATCCTTGGAGAAGGCGTGCTCGTAGTCGCGGATGACGCCCTTCTGCCGGTCGAGGTCGACATCGTCGTAGCGGGCGGACTGGCTGAAGGCGACCTGGGTCGGCACGCCGCCGGGCGCGGCGCGGTAGAATTCGTGCACCGCCTCGCTGGCGTTGCGCTTCACATCCCAGTGCTCCAGCGCCACGGCGAGCGAGGGCGCATGGATGCTGCCGACGGAGGTATCGAGCAGGCCGGCGCGGTCGAGCTCGCCGAGGATGCCCATGATGCCGCCGGCATGGTGGACGTCCTCGACATGCACATCCGGCACGGCGGGAGCGACCTTGCACAGCACCGGCACGCGGCGCGACAGCCGGTCGATGTCGGCCATGGTGAAGGGCACCTCGCCCTCATGCGCGGCGGCGAGCAGGTGCAGCACCGTGTTGGTCGAGCCGCCCATGGCGATGTCGAGCGTCATCGCGTTCTCGAAGGCCGCGAAGCTGGCGATGGAGCGCGGCAGCACGCTGGAATCGTCCTGCTCGTAATAGCGGCGGGCGAGGTCGACGACGGTGTGGCCGGCCTCGACGAAGAGGCGCTTGCGGTCGGCATGAGTCGCCAGCGTCGAGCCGTTGCCGGGGAGGGCGAGGCCGAGCGCCTCGGTGAGGCAGTTCATCGAATTGGCGGTGAACATGCCCGAGCAGGAGCCGCAGGTGGGGCACGCCGAGCGCTCGATCGCCTGCACGTCCTCTTCCGACACGCGGTCGTCGGCGGCGGCCACCATGGCGTCGACGAGGTCGAGCGCCTTGGTCTTGCCGCCGAGCACCACCTTGCCGGCCTCCATCGGGCCGCCGGAGACGAACACGGTCGGGATGTTGAGGCGCAGCGATGCCATCAGCATGCCGGGAGTGATCTTGTCGCAATTGGAGATACAGACCATGGCGTCGGCGCAGTGCGCGTTGACCATGTATTCCACGCTGTCGGCGATGAGCTCGCGGGACGGCAGCGAATAGAGCATGCCGTCATGGCCCATGGCGATGCCGTCATCCACCGCGATGGTGTTGAATTCCTTGGCCACGCCGCCCGCTGCCTCGATCTCGCGCGCCACCAGCTGGCCGAGATCCTTGAGGTGGACATGCCCCGGCACGAACTGCGTGAAGGAATTGACCACGGCAATGATCGGCTTGCCGAAGTCTCCATCCTTCATGCCGGTGGCGCGCCACAGGCCGCGCGCACCGGCCATGTTGCGGCCGTGGGTCGTGGTACGGGAACGATAGGCGGGCATGGAATTCCTCCAATCTTCTTGGGGCGCTTATGCGCCCGGGTCCGCGCATGCGCAACCATTTACCCCCGCGAAGCGGATCACAGCACCACGATGCGGTTGGGCAGCTCGTCCTTGTGGGTGTCGGGCGGGGCGTGCCGGGCGAGCAGCCGGCCTGCTTCGGCGATGGCGTCCTCCAGCCCTTCGGCCAGCCGCCCCTCGCGCGCGCCAGTGAGAACGCGGGTGCATACGTCCGTCCACGCCGAAGGACCGACGCGGACATGGATCGTGTCGTCGGCCACCACCTCGACCCGGTGATCGGGCAGGGCGACGAAGATCAGCACGCCCGTGCGTCCCTCGGTCTGGTGGATGCCGAGGCTGAGGAAGTGGTCGACGGCCGTGCCCCGCGCGGCGGCCCGCAATACGGCACGCGGAACGCAGGAGTGGCGCAGCGGGGTGAAGGCGAGCAGGGAACCCAGCAGGATGAAGACGCTGGCCTGCAGCGCCAGCAGCTCCGGCACGTCGACCGGCAGGAGCAGGGCGACCGGCCAGGGCAACACCAGCGCGATCACCGCCGCCCACATCAGCGCATAGAAGGGGTGGTCGATCAGCGGGCGGCTGGAGACCACCACCTGAATCTCGCCGGCCGTTCCAGCCTCCGCGCGGGTGATGGCCTCGGCGAGCGCCGCCTGCTGCGCCGCGGTGAGGACGTTCTCGTTGGTCGTGCCCATCACCAGCTCCCCGAAGCCCCGCCGCCGCCGGAAGAGCCGCCGCCACCCGAGAAACCGCCGCCTCCACCGCCCGACCAGCCGCCTCCACCGGACCAGCCGCCGCGCGTGGGGCGGTCGTTCCATTCCCAGTTCGACACGCCGCCGGCGGCAGCGGCATTGCGGCCGCGCCCCACCCGGCGCGAGCGGCCGTAGCGGATCTGGTGATAGAGGACATAGAGCCAGAACAGGAACATCGCGATCCCGAACAGCAGGAACACCCAGTCGTCGAAGGTGAGGGCCGGTTCTTCCGCCTGTCGCGCCCGCGCTTCGGCCTCGGCGGGATCGAGATTGAGCACCTCGAGAACGGCATCCGTCCCCTTGTCGATGCCGCCGGCGAAATCGCCGGAGCGGAAGGCCGGGATGATAGCGGTGCGGATGATGGTGCTGGCCACGGCGTCAGGCAGGATGCCTTCGAGGCCGTAGCCGACCTCGATGCGCACCTTGCGCTCGTTTGGCGCAACCAGCAGCAGCGCGCCGTTGTCCTTGTCGGTCTGGCCGAGCTGCCAGTGGCGGAAGAGCTGGTTGGCATAGTCCTCGATCTCGATGCCGTCGAGCGAGGGGACGGTGGCGACGACGAACTGGTCCGTCGTCTTGCCCTCCTGTGCCGCCAGCTTGGCTTCCAGCGCGGCGCGCTGACCGGCATCGAGAATGCCGGCCGCATCGACCACCCGTCCGCTGAGGGGCGGGAAGGCAAGCTCCGCCCGCGCCGTGCCGGCCAGCACGAGGGCGAGCAGGACCAGCGTGACGGCGAACGCGCGCGCGGCAAAGGGCGCGGCGAGGGATGCGGCCTGGGACCGGGCGGTACGGGCGAGCATGGCGCCGCTCAGCGAGACGTCAGTTGAACTTCACCTGCGGCACCTTCATCTGCTCCTCGGAGATGGTGAAGGTCTCCATCGGCTTGTTGCCGCGGTAGAGCGTCGAGGCCCAGATGATGCCGGGGAAGGTGCGCAGCTCGGTGTTGTAGACGCGCACCGCCTCGATGTAGTCGCGCCGCGCCACGGCGATGCGGTTCTCGGTGCCTTCGATCTGCGCCTGCAAGGCGAGGAAGTTCTGGTTCGACTTCAGGTCCGGATAGGCTTCCGAGACGGCGATCAGCCGGCCGAGCGCGCTGGAGAGCTGTGCCTGCGCGTTCTGGAACTGCTTGAACTGCTCGGGGTCGGTGATGGTGGAGGCGTCGACCTTGATGGAGGTGGCGTTGGCGCGGGCCTCCGTCACCTGGGTCAGCACGTCCTTCTCCTGCTGGGCGTAGCCCTTCACCGTCTCGACGAGGTTGGGGATCAGCTCGGCACGGCGCTGGTACTGGTTCAGCACCTCGCTCCAGGCGGCCTTTGCCTTCTCTTCCTGGGTGGGAATGGTGTTGACCCCGCAGCCGGCGAGGCCGAGCGAGGCCACGGCGAGGAACAGGATGGCGGCGAGGCGGCGTCCGGCGCCAGCGAGGACGAGAGAATTCGACATGTGGGTGCCCCAAGCTCGACGCCGCTCCTGTGCGGCGCCGGATACCTTATAGGCCGCGTGTCCGACACAGGCCATGGGGAAGGTCGGGAGCAGGCCGGATCGCCCGCGCGGGCGCTGCGCGGCGGAGCCCGCCGGCTAGCGCCGGATACGGATCTGCCGGTCCACGCAGCGCCGGCCGACAAGGCATTGAGCCTCGTCGGCGGTCTTAACCCACGCCGGCCGCGTCGTCTGCGACGGCAGGCAGTAGCTGACGTTGACGACGAACAGCTCATAGATGTTCGGCCCCGTGGCGATCACGGCCTGGCCGTTCTTCTGCACCAGCGCCCGCGTGGCGGCGCAGCTCATGGCGAGCGAGTTGGGCAGCGTCTGCGCGAGCGCCGGCGCCGCGGCGAGGAGCAGGGGAATCGACAACAGGGCGGTCCGCATGTTCAGTCTCGTAACCCGACAGGCTCGCGCCCCCTCCGGCAGCGCCGACGGCGCGAGCATCCTGTATCTAGGACGACACCCCTTCGCCGCCAATCCCATCGGTCGATAAGAAAGGACGCAGGGCCAGGAGACCTTGGACGGCGAGGGACAATCGGCGGATTTGGTGGGCCCGGCAGGACTCGAACCTGCAACCAGACCGTTATGAGCGGCCGGCTCTAACCATTGAGCTACAGGCCCTTCCGGCGGCGCAGGGCGAGCGTCGGCGGGCGGCGGAAACTAGCAAATGGCCGTGCGCGCGCCAACCGGCCAGCCATCGCCGTCCACGCCGGCGTGTGCGATACAGCCTCGCCGCAATACCGCCGCCTTCCCGAAGTGGTCTGCGCCGGTGCCGTTTCGTCATGCGGCTGGTTCGAGGAAAGAAGACATGAAGCTGATCCGCGCCTCCCTGTGCGCCGTCGCGCTCGTCGCGACCCTGACGCCGCTCGCCGCGCAGGACCTCTCCACCGGCCCCCGGCGCCCGGTCCTCACCGTCTCCGGCGAGGGCAAGGCGAGCGCTGCGCCCGACATGGCGACTCTCTCTTCCGGCGTGGTGAGCGAGGGCAAGACGGCGCGCGAGGCGCTCGACGCCAATTCCTCCGCCGTCGCGCAGATGATCGCCGCGATCAAGGCGGCCGGCGTGGAAGGGCGCGACGTGTTCACCTCGGGCTTCTCGGTCCAGCCGCAATACGCGCCGCCGAAGAAGGACAGCAGCGAGGCGCCGCGCATCACCGGCTATCAGGTCAGCAACAACGTCACCGTGCGGGTGCGTGATCTCGCCAAGCTGGGCAGCCTGCTGGACGAACTGGTGACCAAGGGCGCCAACCAGATCGGCGGCATCGCCTTCGACATTTCCGAGCCGGGCAAGCTGACGGACGCCGCCCGCGCCGCCGCGGTGAAGGACGCCCGTCATCAGGCGGAGATCATCGCCGAGGCGAGCGGGGTGCGCATCGTGCGCGTCGTGTCGATTTCCGGCGAGGGCGGGCCGCGGCCGATGCCGCGCATGATGTCGGCGCCGGCGATGATGATGAAGGAGGATTCGGTGCCGGTGGAAGCCGGCGAAACCGAGGTCCGCGCCGGCGTCTCCATCACCTATGAGATCGAGCCGCGCTGAGCGGCCTGCGCCAGCCGGCCGCGTCGGACGCGGCCGGAGCCTTCCTTCCGCGCGGTACCAGCAGCTTCAGCCCGCGCGGAAGGATCCGATAGTCGAGCGGCATCCTTTCGCGGCCGAGCTCACCGTCGGTCGAGACCCAGCTGCGGTCACGGTTCGGCCGGTCGAGCGTGATCCGGTGCCCGGTCAGGGTGACGATGCCGGGATTCCCGCGCCAGTTGTCGGTCACCATGTCGGCGCCCGCCTTGAGCAGCGCCAGGCCGCCGCGATCCTCGGCCACGTGAAGTTCGAGGAGACCCTCGTCGAGATGCTCGCGCCGCCAGCCCGGCCCGGTGAAGCGGTTGACCGAGATGAGCGCGGCGAAGGCGCGGTAGCTGTGAGGGATGCCGTCCACCGTCACGTCGAGGTCGAAGCGGCCGGTGCGGCGCAGGGCATAGGCCGCCGCGATCGCCACCGCCAGGAAGCGCCAGAGCTTGCGCCGCCGCACCGTCTCGCGGGCGCGCGCCATCTGGCTGAAGAAACCCATGCCGGAAATGGTGTGGAACGTCCGCCCGTTGAGCGTTCCCAGATCGACTTCGGCGGCTTCGGCCTCGTCCAGCGCGGCGATGGCCGCGGAGAGGTCGCCGGTGGGCATGCCGATGTCGCGGGCGAGCAGGTTCAGGGTGCCGAGCGGCAGGATGCCGAGCACCTTGCCCGACTGCTGGAGGCTGCGCGCAGCGAGGCTCACGGTGCCGTCGCCACCGCCGACGATCACCGTGTCGTGCTGCCCCTGGCCGGAGCTGCGAATGGCGCGCAGGAGCTCCTTTCCGCCCAGCAGACGGACTTCCACCTTCCGCCCGTCGCTCCCCAGCCCTTTCTCCACGAGCCGGCGTACCTCCTCGGCGTTGTGGTCGAGCAGGGTGCCCGCGCGGGCGTTCAGAAGAACCAGGACATGGTGCATGGAGAGACCGGAATCGGCGAGGGGAGAGAGATATTCCCGCGTGATTGCGGCACTGCGAAGAGCTTAGTGAGGTGAGCGAGCGGTAGGTGTAGATTTCCTTCCCGGTGGATGGGGCGGCTCGATTGCGTCGGCCGTGGGGATGCGCCACTGAATCGGTATCGCCGGGGCGCCGGCAGCGGAGATGCGGTTATGGCAGGTGGCGTGTCGATCCTTCGTCTGCGGGCCGGCTTTCTGGTGCTGGCGGCGCTGACGTTCATCTCCTTCAGCGCCGGCCGCTGGGCGGCGACCCTGCTCTCGCTCGGCTGGGTGTGGGCGGCACTGATCGGCATCGCGGTGGCGGCGCTCATTGCGCTCGTCGTCATCAGGCTGGATCGCGTCGCCTATTTCGGTATCGCCGCCGTGGTGACGCTGTTCGGCGCCTACACCGCTTATGACTTCGCGCGCGGTCCCATCGACTGGTCGCAGGGCTGGGCCCTCGTCGCGGCCCTTGTGCCGGGTGCGCTGCTGGCGGCGGCGTTCTGGGATTTCCGCCATCTGGTGGGTGAGATCCGCGCCTGGGCCAACAGCCGGGCCTGAGGGGGCGGCTGCCCCTGTGCTCGGTTGAGGGTATCTAGGTGGGGTGACGGGGCGCCGCTGTCCGTGAGTTGAAGTGGGCCCGCAGCCGGGCGAGCAGGGTGCGGGGACGTCGCGGCCGCTGCTCCGTGCTCGACGGTGACGTCGCGGGCTCGGCCTGTGAAGCCAGCTCGGCATCGCGAGCCCGCTCGAATTGCCGGGCGGCGGAGTCCGGATCGGAAAGGCCACCGAGGCCCGCGGCCAGCGCCGCCGCATAGGCGCGCAGGTCGCCCGCCTCGCCGCTTTCGCTGGCGGCCCGTTCGAGAGCTCGAAGGGCGAGCCGCCGCAGTTCCGGCTGCGGTGCCTCGCGCAGGGCGGCGCCGACATTGCGGCAGAAGGCCGGAACGCCGTTGGCGATGGACCGGGCGAACCACGGTAGTGCGAAGTCGAGCCGACCGGTAAGCTCCAGAAGCAGCCGCGCATAGTCGAACTGGCCGCGATAGTCCTCGCCTTCGGCGCCGCGCCGATACCAGCGCAGGGCCGCCGCCGGACGCGCCGGACGATCCCAGCCATGTTCGACGAAGCGGCCGAGCATGGTCATCGCCTTGGCGTTGCCGCCCCAGGCGGAGCGCATGTACCAGACCCGCGCCTCGCGCCGGTCCGGGGGCACGCCGCGGCCGTCGAGCAGCAGGGTGGCCAAGTTGAACTGTGCCCAGCCATGTCCCGCTTCGGCGGCCTGGCGATAGTGACGCGCCGCCTCGGCGGCATCGGGGGCCGTGCCCCAGCCCAATTCGTGGCAGCGCCCCACCATGTTGACGCCGTCCATGCTGCCGGCGCTCGCGGCGACACGGAACCAGCGAAGGCCCGCCGCCGGGTTGGCCAGCACACCGTGGCCATCCACCAGCATCTGGCCCCAGGCGATCTGGGCGTTCACCAGTCCGTTCAGTGCCGCCGCCTCCACCCAGCGGGCGGCTTCCTCGGGCCGCTCACTGATGCGCGCGCGCAACACATCCGGACCCATTCGCTGGAGCTCTGTGTAGGAAATCCACGCCTCGCGCATGGGCCCGCCGCCATTCTTCGCCTTGCCACCGCCCCCTGCCAGACAAAGGCAATGGGCCTGATATCGTTGTGTCACATAAGGTATCGGCCAGTTTATCGGCAATACGTCCTGCGAACTCTTAGTTTTTAATAATTAAAAACTGTGATTTTGAATTGCTATAGAAGGTCGAGGTTGGAACAGATAAAAAACATAATGTTTGAAGCGGGTTAGAATCGCGTCTAATAGCCCCATAAAGAAGCCAATAAGGGGTTGGGGTCCGATGAAGACATTGAAGACGCTTCGCGATACTACACCAAATGCAGCCGTAACGGCTGGTCTTGCCGTTACCATGTCGGCATTCCCGATGTTCGGCGCCGTGGCGCAGCAGGCGGCCGCGCCGGCCTCCAGCGAGGAACTGCCGACGGTCACGGTGGAAGGCGAGGGTTCTCCTGCCAATACGCTCGAAGCGAACACCGGGCTTTCGCGTCTGCCCGGCACTGTCCAGGACACGCCCCAGACCGTTCAGGTCATCACTCAGGAAGTCATGCAGGAGCAGGGCGTCACGACGCTTGAGCAGGCTCTGCGCAACGTTCCGGGCGTCACCGTCGGCATCGGCGAGGGCGGCGGTGGCATGAACGGCGACCAGTTCCGTATCCGCGGCTTCCAGGCCAAGGGCGACATCTACATCAACGGCCTGCGCGATTTCGGCGTCTATGTGCGCGACAGCTTCGCCTATGAGAGCGTCGAGGTCTTCAAGGGGCCGTCCTCCGAGAGCTTCGGTGCCGGCACCACGGGCGGCGTGATCAACTCCACGCTCAAGCAGGCGCATATCGGTGACAAGTACGACTTCGAGGGCCAGTTCGGCACCGGTCCGCTCTATCGCGGCGTCTTCGACTTCAACAAGCAGCTCGACGCGACGACGGCCGTGCGCATCGTCGGCATGGTCAACGAGCAGGACATCGCCGACCGCGATCATGTCGAGTCGAACCGCTACGGCCTGATGGCGGATGTCGGCTTCGGTCTCGGCACCGACCAGACCCTGCACCTGAACTACCTGTACCAGAACGGCGAGCGCACGCCGGACTACGGCGTTCCGGTCGTCACCCCCGGCTTCGGCGACGTGGCGCGCTTCGGCTCGCTCGGCAAGCCGGTGACGGAATGGGGCGTGCCGCGCTCGACCTTCTATGGAAAGGTCACCGACCGCGACAAGACCGAGACCAATATGTTCACCGCCAACTACAAGCGGGAGGTGAACGACTGGCTGACCATCACCAACGACTCGCGGATCGGCTATTACACCCGCGACTTCGCCACGACCGTGCCGGGCTGCGGCAGCAGCACCACGTCGGAAGCGGCCTATGAGGCGAGCTGCACGGGCCAGTTCTTCAACGGCGGCAATCCGGCGATCTCCTTCGGCGGCGGCAATCCGGGCTTCGACCAGACGAGCTGGAGCGGCCAGAACATCACGACCGCGATCGCCAAGTTCAATACCGGCTTCCTGCGCCATGAACTGGTAGCCGGCATCGACATGTACTTCGTCGACGACGAGCGCACGCTGATCTCGGTGAACGGCTCCAAGGGCACGTCGACGATCTACAACCCGATCTATGCCAACACGACGGGGTACTTCCTCTATCCGAACCCGTTCGGCAATAACGGCCAGCGCGAATCGAGCGCCACCGACTTCGGCGCGTTCGTCAGCGACCGCATCTGGCTGACCGACCAGCTCTCGATCCTGGGCGGCGTGCGCTACGACAATTACTCCTCGGATTACAGCTTCTGGTGCGTCGGTTCGAGCTGCGCCAACGGCAGCAACAGCTGGACCTACGCGGACTCCAGCACCAACTTCTGGAGCCCGAAGGCGAGCGTGATCTGGGAGCCGACCGACAACCAGACCTACTACGTCTCCTGGGCGCGTTCGTTCTCGCCGCAGGGCATGTTCCCGACCAACGACATCACCGTCGTCAACCCGACCCAGAACAACCTCGAGCCCGAGAAGAACGAGACCTATGAAGCCGGCTTCAAGGTCGCGCTGCTCGATGGCCGCCTCGGCTTCACCGGCTCGCTGTTCCGCGTCGACAAGAGCAACGCCTTCTACACCGACCCGGTGACCGGCGACACGGTGGAGACCGGCGAGAACCAGCGCGTGCAGGGCGTCGAGCTCGGCCTGACCGGCAACATCACGCCGGCGTGGACCATCCAGGCCGCCTACGCCTACTACGACAGCGAGATCCAGACCTCGACCACCGCATCCTATATCGGCAACGAGGTGCCCTTCGTCTCGCAGAACAACTTCACGCTCTGGACGACCTATGAGCTGACGAAGGACTGGCTGACCACCGTTCCCGGCAAGCTGCTGGTTGGTGCGGGCGTCACCTATGCCGACCAGTACTACACCAACAGCGCCAACACCGCGATCATCCCCGAGACCTTCTCGCTCGATGCTCTGGTGTCCTACGAATACGAGAACTACCGCGTCGCGCTGAACGCCTACAACCTGACCGACGAGCTGAACTACTCGGCGGGCTGGGGCAACCGTGCGGTGCCGGCTGCGGGACGTACCTTCGTCCTGACCGTCGGGGCCACTTTCTGAGGCTCCTCCCGATCCGATCGACCGTCACATCTGGGGGAGAGCCGGAACCACCGGCTTTCCCCCTCTTTTCATTTCCGGACCCCGACCGATGCTGATCCAGATTCCCGATATCCTGACGCGCGAGGAAGTCGCCCATTGCCGCCGCGTGCTGGAATCCTCGCCATGGGTGGACGGGCGCGTGACCGCCGGCCAGCAGGCGGCCCGGACCAAGCTGAACCTGCAGATCCCGGTGGAGTCCAAGGAGGCGGCGGATCTCGGCGACATCGTGCTGCGCGCGCTGGGGCGCAACCCGGTCTTCAATTCGGCCGTGATGCCGCTGCGCGTCCTGCCGCCGATGTTCAACCGCTACGACGTCGGCATGAAGTTCGGCGCCCATGTCGACGGCTCGATCCGGGCCATTCCCGGCACCGGCATGCGGATGCGCGCGGACGTGTCGACCACGATCTTCCTCACCGAGCCCGAGGACTATGACGGCGGCGAGCTGGTCATCGAGGACACCTACGGCGTACACGAGGTGAAGCTGCCGGCGGGGCACGCGGTGGTCTATCCGGCTTCCAGCCTGCACAGCGTCAATGAGATCACCCGTGGCAGCCGCTGGGGCTCGTTCTTCTGGTCGCAGTCGATGATCAAGGATCAGGAGCGCCGCGCCATGCTCTACGATCTCGACCGCGCCATCATCGGCACGCGCACTAAGCTGCCGGACGAGGATCCGGCCGTGCTGCAGCTGGCCAACGTCTATCACAACCTGCTGCGGCACTGGGCCGAGCTGTGAGCGCTGAGGGCCGCGTCGCGTAGAGCACGCCGAAAAGGCCGGCGCGCCATTGACGCGAGCCGGCCGGCGGCGATGCTCGGTGGCGATTCCTCACCGGACCCATAACCCGATGCCCGCCCTCTCGACGCTTCTGCCGCCTTCGGTCACCCCGATCCTGCTGCTCTTCGCCTCGAACGTGTTCATGACGTTCGCCTGGTACGGGCATCTCAAGCACAAATCGGCCCCGCTGCTCATCGCCATCCTCGCGAGCTGGGGCATTGCCTTCTTCGAGTACTGCCTCGCCGTGCCGGCTAACCGCTATGGTTCGGCGGTCTATTCGACGGTCGAGCTCAAGACCATCCAGGAGGTCATCACCCTCGTGGTCTTTGCCGGCTTCTCGGTGCTGTGGCTGAAGGAGCCCTTCGCCTGGAACCACCTGATCGGCTTCGCGCTGATCGCGCTCGGCGCGTTCTTCATCTTCCAGAAGTGGTGATCAATCCGCGGGGCCGAGGCGCAGCAGCCGGCCTTCGCCGGGATCGTCGGTAAGCAGCCACAGGGCGCCGTCGGGCCCCTGCCGGACATCGCGGATGCGCTCGCCGAGATCGGTCAGCAGCACCTCTTCGTCGACGACCTTCTCGCGCGCCGGATCGAGGTGCAGGCGGACCAGCCGCGTGCCCGAAAGGCCGCCCGCGAACAGGTCGCCCTTCCACGCCGGCAGAAGATTGCCGTTGTAGAAGGCGAGGCCGGACGGCGCGAAGGAAGGGTCCCAGTACTTTACCGGCTGCTCCATGCCGTCCTTGGCGGTGCCTTCGCCGATCTTTGCGCCGCTGTAGTCCCGGCCATAGGTGATGACTGGCCAGCCGTAGTTCTTGCCAGCTTCGGGATGGTTGAGTTCGTCGCCGCCGCGCGCGCCGTGCTCGATGGTCCAGAGCCGGCCGGTGACGGAATCGAGCGCGGCGCCCTGCACGTTGCGGTGGCCGTAGCTCCAGATCTCTGGCCGCGCACTGCCCCGGTCGCGGAACGGATTGTCGCCGGGCACCGATCCGTCCGCGCCGATGCGGACGATCTTGCCGATATGGCTGGAGAGTTGCTGCGCCTGATCGCGCAGCGAATAGCGGTCGCCAAGGGTGACGAAGAGCGTGCCGTCGCCGGCGAAGACGAGGCGCGAGCCGAAATGATTGCTGCCGGTCGCGGCCGGCTGCTGGCGGAAGATCACCTCGACCCCGTCCAGCCGCGCATCGCCGCCGTCCTCGACGAGTCGGGCCCGTGCGACGCTGGTGCCGGAGGCGCCCTCGCGCGGCTCGGCATAGGAGAAATAGACCAGCCGGCTGCTGGCGAAGTCGGGCGCGGGAACGATGTCCAGCAGGCCACCCTGACCGGAGGAATAGACCGGCGGCACACCTTTCACCGGAGCCGAGACGGTGCCGCTGCGGTTGACGATGCGGATCCGGCCGGGGCGTTCCGTCACCAGCATGCGCCCGTCCGGCAGGAAGGCGAGGCCCCACGGGTTTTCAAGGCCGGAGGCGACGGTCTCGACGCTCAGCGGGCCAGCAGAGGAGGGAATGCGTACCGGCTCCTGCGCGATGGCGCTGGCCGTCAGCAGACCGGAGAGGGCGATTGCCGGCAGGAGGCGGGCGAGGGGGCTCAAGGCGGCGCTCCGTGGTTCGACTCCGGAGCGCATGGTTAGAGCACGCCGGCGATGCTGCCAACATCAGTCGGCTGAACAAGCCGTGAGACCCGGCGGAGCGGGGAGGCGGCGCCGGTCAGCCCTGGCGGTGACGCGGCGCGTGGTCCTCGTGCGCAGACTGCAGCGTGTGGCGCAGCATGAAGGTGGTGAGGCCGCACAGGCCGACGAAGGCGGACAGCAGGATGGCGCCGACGGCGATACGGTCGTCGGAGACCGAGCCGTGGACGATCTCGAGCGCGGAGGCGCGCTGCAGGCCGAACATGCAGAGCACGGCGACGATCGCGAAGGTGAGCGAGAGCACGACGCCGGCTTCCATCGCCGCGCGGCGGAGCCGGCGGTGGGCGGTGTGGCGGGGCGCGACGTGCCCGGCGGTGCGCTGCTGCGGCATGGCGAGATTTCCTCCGATCGACGGCGACGGCCCGTCGATGGAGGTAATCTGGACCGGGAACACGGCTCGGCTTCGACGCCACTTTGCGCGACCCGGTGCCATTTCGCGGCTATTTCAGGGCAAATACTTAAGCGATGTTAACGAGTTGCTCGCCGGCAGCCGGGCGCCAGTCCATGCCGACATGGGAAGGCAGCGCGGCAACACGGTCCAGCCACGCGCGCACCGCGGGAAAGGTGCGCAGATCGAAGTCGCCTTCTTCCGCCACATGGGTATGGGCGTAGAGGGCGATGTCGGCGATGGTCAGCGCGCCATCGACGAAGAAGGGCCGGCGGGAAAGATGGCGCTCCATCACGCCGAGGACGGCGTAGCCTTCCTCCATCCAGCGGTCGATGTCGTGGGTACGCAGCTCCCGCCCGCCCTTCACCAGCTTGAGCCAGAAGCGGGCGGCGCCGATGGAGGGCTCATGGCTGTGCTGCTCGAAGAACATCCAGCGCAGCACCTCCGCCCGCGCCAGCGGCTCGTCGGGCAGCAGCGGTGACCCGTCGGCAAGGAAGAACATGATGGCGTTCGATTCGGGCAGGTAGCGTCCGCCCGGCAGCTCCAGCAGCGGCACCCGGCCTTCCGGGTTTTTCATCAGGAAGTCGGGGGTGCGATTTTCGCCACGCAGCAGGTCGACATCGATCAGTTCGAAGGGGACGCCGAGCTTGGCGAGCAGCAGCCGCACCTTGTAGCAGTTGCCCGAGCTCTGCATCGCATAGACCTTGAGCACGCGGCAAACTCCAGCATGGACGACAAAAAAGGCGCAGCGGCAGGATAACGCAGCATGGAACCCGACCGCAGGTAGGGAATCGCTTGCCGGGGCGCAAGGGCTCGACTAGTTGTCGCGCGCAAAACATCCTCAAGGGAGCTCGGCCATGAGCCTGATATCCGCCGCCCTGAAGCGCATCAATCCTTCCCAGACCATCGCCATTTCGAACAAGGCGCGGGAGTTGAAAGCGGCCGGTCGCGACGTGATCGCACTGGCGGCCGGCGAGCCCGATTTCGAGACGCCGGACAACATCAAGGAAGCCGCCATCAAGGCGATTCGCGATGGCCAGACCCGCTATACGGCGGTGGACGGCATCCCCGAACTGAAGGCGGCGATCGTCGCCAAGTTCAAGCGCGAGAACGGCCTCACCTACAAGCCGAGCCAGATCACGGTCGGCACTGGCGGCAAGCAGGTGCTGTTCAACGCGCTGGTGGCGACCGTCGACGCCGGCGACGAGGTGGTCATACCGGCGCCGTACTGGGTCAGCTACCCGGACATCGTGCAGTTCGCCGGGGGCACTCCGGTGCCGGTCGAGACGAAGCTGGAGGATAACTTCAAGCTCCAGCCGGCGGCTCTGGAAGCGGCGATCACGCCGAAGACCAAGTGGCTGATCTTCAACTCGCCGTCGAACCCGACCGGCGCCGCCTATACCCGTGCGGAGATGAAGGCGCTCACGGACGTGCTGGTGAAGCATCCGCATGTGTGGATTCTCACCGACGACATGTATGAGCACCTCGTCTATGACGACTTCGAGTTCGTCACCCCGGCGCAGGTCGAACCCGCGCTGTACGACCGCACGCTGACCATGAATGGCGTCTCCAAGGCCTATTGCATGACCGGCTGGCGCATCGGCTATGCCGCGGGCCCGGAGGCGCTGATCAAGGCTATCGGCACGCTGCAGTCGCAGTCCACCTCGAACCCCAACTCCATCGCCCAGTGGGCGGCGGTCGAGGCACTGAACGGTTCGCAGGACTTCATCGCCGCGAACAATAAGGTGTTCAAGGAGCGTCGCGACCTCGTGGTGTCCATGCTGAACCAGACGGCGGGGCTGACCTGTCCGAAGCCGGAGGGGGCGTTCTACGTTTATCCGTCCTGCGCCGGGCTGATCGGCAAGAGCACGCCAGCGGGCAAGGTGATCGACACCGACGAAACCTTCGCCAGCGAACTTCTGGAGTCCGAAGGCGTGGCCGTGGTGCATGGGTCGGCGTTCGGTCTCGGTCCGGCGTTCCGCATTTCCTATGCCACCTCGACCAAGGATCTTGAGGAAGCATGCCTGCGTATCCAGCGCTTCTGCGGCTCGCTGCGCTGAGGTAAAAATGACTTTATCCGGCCGGGCGACGCGCCCCGGCCGGATAGCCGCCTTCGGCGGCACGGCGCCGGTCCCCAGCCGGTCGCGCGTCTTCTCCAGGGAGAGACAGAATGATCCGTACCGTAATGTCGCGTGGCCTCATCGCCGCCGCGCTCGCTGCCGGCGTCGGCAGCCTCTTTGCCGTGCCGGCCTCGGCGCAGGGCAAGCGCGTGGAAGCCGGCGTGCTGGAGTGCCGCGGTTCCAAGTCGGTGAGCTTCATCATCGGCTCCAAGCGCACGCTGGACTGCGTGTTCCGCAGCACGCGCGGCCGCAGCTACCCCTATGAGGGCACGATCCGTCGCTGGGGCGTCGACCTCGGCGTGACCGGCCGCAATGCGCTGGTGTGGACCGTGCTGGCGCCGTCGCGCGGCGTGCGCTCGGGCGACCTCGACGGCACCTATGCCGGCGTCTCCGGCAGCGTCGCCCTCGGCTTGGGCGTGGCCGGCAACGTGCTGGTCGGCGGCTCGCGCAACACGATCGCGCTGCAGCCTCTCAGCGTCGAAGGCCAGACCGGCGTGAACGTCGCGCTCGGCGTTGGCGACCTGCGTCTGACCTCCCGGTGAGCAGCGGCGCCGTGTGGCGCCCGTTTTCCCGATATGAACGTCCAGGCCCGGCGGTCCCCCGCCGGGCTTTTTCGTAAATCCGCACGACGAGTTGATGGGCGCTCCTGAGCGCGCGGCGCCTGAACGGCGTATCTTCCCGGCAATCGACCGAGGGAGACCGCCATGCTGATCCGCCGCCGGCCTTCATGGGCATTGCCGGAAAGCGCCGCTACACCCGAATCCGTCTATCTCTCCCGCCGCCACCTGCTCGGGGCGGGCATCGGCCTGCTGGCGGCTGCTGGCCTTCCCCACGGTGCCGAGGCCGCGCCGGCCGCCGGCGATCCGGCGACCGATCCGACACGCGACCTCTATCCGGCCAAGCGCAATCCCGCCTACACGCTGGATCATCCCATCACCCCGGAAGAGGTCTCCGGCAACTACAACAATTTCTACGAGTTCGGCTCCGACCGGCGGAACTACCAGGTCGCCGATATCGCCGAGCGCATGCCGCGCCGCCCCTGGACGGTGAAGATCGACGGGCTGGTGGAGAAGCCGCGCGAGGTCGGCATCGACGACATCATCCGCGCCATGACGCTGGAAGAGCGCCTCTACCGCCACCGCTGCGTCGAGGCCTGGTCCATGGCGGTGCCGTGGACGGGCTTTCCGCTGAAGAACTTCGTGGCGTGGGCAAAGCCGTTGTCGGGGGCGAAATATGTGCGCTTCGAGACGTTCGTGAATCCGTCGGTGGCGCCGGGACAGAACCGCTTCATCTATCCCTGGCCCTATGTCGACGGTCTCACCATGGCGGAAGCGACCAACGAACTCGCCTTCCTCGTCACCGGCGTCTACGGCAAGCCGGCGCCGAACCAGTACGGCGCGCCGCTGCGCCTCGCCGTGCCGTGGAAATACGGCTTCAAATCGGTGAAGTCGATCGTGCGCGTCTCCTTCGTCGAGGAGCGGCCCGTGGGGCTGTGGGAGCAGGTGCAGGGGCGCGAATACGGCTTCTGGGCCAATGTGAACCCTGCCGTGTCCCATCCGCGCTGGAGCCAGGCGAGCGAGCGCGACATCGGCACCGGCGAGCGGCGTCCGACCCAGATCTACAACGGTTATGGCGAGCAGGTCGCCGGGCTCTATGCCGGACTGAGCGGCGAGAAGCTGTTCATGTGAACCGATCGCCGCGGCCGCGCTGCGACCCGCAGACAAGAAAAAAGCCGGATCCAAAAGGATCCGGCTTAAGTTTTCGCCACCGAAGTGGCGAACCTTCCAGAGGGGAACAGCCGAAACGAAAACGCATCGGCGTCGCCCACTGATATGGTCAAAGATCGAGCAGCTTGCAATAAATTATGCCTGCATGGCAGGCATGCGTTATTGCATCCAGCTTGTCATGTAGCCGACACTGCCCGCGAAATAAGCGCCCGGGCACCGGAGCGCGAGTCGCCGCGAGGCGTTGGAAACCGGTCCTTTGGGGCTTAATCTTCCCCGCCCCGCATCGTCTCTCCATTCCCGCCGGAGGAGCCGTTCATGCCGACAGGCGACTTTGCACTCCGTCTCTCAGGGGCGCTCGGCGGTCTCGTGCTGGGCCTGTCGGTGGCAGTGGCGACGCCGGCATCCACGCTGGTGGCCATCGCCGATATCGGCTTCACCGATTCGTCCGGCGAGGCGAAGGACCAGAGCGCCGAGCATGAGGCGCGCCGTCTGGAGCTCACCCAGGCTCTGCGGGCCGATATCGGCCGTAACGACCGGCTGGAGAGCCTGTCGCTCGCCTGCGAAGGCGCCTGCCGCCTCGACGGGGAGGGCGTGGAGGCGCTGCGCCAGCGGGCCCGGCAGGCCGGCGCCGCCTATGTCGTGGTCGGCAGCGTGCACAAGATGAGCACGCTCGTGCTCTCCATGCGCGTGGCGGTGCTGGATGTCGCCTCCGGCAAGCTGGTGCTGGAGCGGCTGCTCAGTTTCCGCGGCGACAATGACGAGGGCTGGCGCCACGCCGGCGACTACGCCGCCCGCGAGGTCGCCGGGCGGCTCGCTGTGCGCTGAGGTCGCTCAGAAGTTCCAGCGCTGTGCCTTGGCGACCAGGAAGTCGCGGAACACCTGGATGCGCGCGACCGAGCGCATTTCCTGCGGGTAGACGAAATAGGCTTCCAGCGTCGGCGTCGGGCGCTCCTGGAAGAGCTGCACCAGCGTCGCGGAATCCTCCAGCAGGTAGTCGGGCACGATGCCGATGCCGACGCCGCGCTCCACCGCGCGCTTCAGGCCCAGCACGTTGTTGACCGAGAGGGCCGGCACCCGGCTTTCCTGCCCGTCCTCCAGCCCGGCGCGCTCCAGCCAGTTCAGACCCTGGAAATAGGAGGGGATCGGGCCGCCGAGCAGGATGATGCGGTGCTTGTCGAGCTCGTCCAGCGTGCGCGGGTGGCCGTTGCGCTTCAGATACTCCGCCGAGGCGAAGGCGTGGAAGTGCACCGTGAACAGCTTGCGCTGGATCAGGTCCGGCTGCACCGGCTGGCGCAGGCGGATGGCGACGTCGGCCTCGCGCATGGCGAGATCGAGTTCGTCGTCGGTGAGGATCAGCGTGATGCGGATGTCGGGATAGAGTTCGAGGAACTCGCCGATGCGCGCGGTGAGCCAATGGGTGCCCAGACCCATGGTGGTGGTCACGCGCAGCTCGCCGTTCGGCTTCTCGCGGCTGTCCGTCAGCTTGGCGCGCGCCGCCTCCAGCTTCATGAACACTTCGTGGGCGGTCCGGTAGAGCAGGTCGCCCTGCTCGGTCAGGATCAGGCCGCGTGCGTGGCGGTGGAACAGCGGGATGTTGAGTTCCTGCTCCAGCGCGGAAACCTGCCGGCTGACCGCCGACTGCGACAGCCCGAGAGCTTCGCCCGCATGGGTGAAGGAGCCGGCTTCGGCGGCGACGTGAAAGACCTTGAGCTTGTCCCAGTCCATGTCACGTGCCCGGTTGGCCTTATTGTCCATGCGTCAGGGGCCCTGTTGTCACTCGCGGTCTCACTCGGCGGCGTGCGCGAGCGTTTCGCGCGCCGCGAGGAAGCGTTCGGCCTCCAGCGCGGCCATGCAGCCCATGCCCGCCGCCGTCACCGCCTGGCGGAACGTGTCGTCCGCGACGTCGCCGGCCGCGAACACGCCCTCCACCGAGGTCTGGGTCGAGTGGGGGGCCGTCCAGACATAGCCGCTGGGCTTGAGCTTAAGCTGGTCCTGCACCAACTCGGTGGCCGGCGCATGGCCGATGGCGATGAACACGCCGTCGGCCGTGCGCTCGGCGTAGGCGCCGGTGGCGACGTCCTTCAGCACAACGCCGGTGACGCGGGTGGGCTCATGTTCGCCCTTCACCTCGTGGATGGCGGCGTTCCACACCACCTCCACCTTGGGGTGGGCGAAGAGCCGCTCCTGCAGGATGCGCTCGGCGCGGAAGCTGTCGCGGCGGTGCACGACCGTGACCTTCGAGGCGAAGTTGGTGAGGAACAGGGCCTCTTCGACCGCGGTGTTGCCACCGCCGACCACGATCACTTCCTTGCCGCGATAGAAGAAGCCGTCGCAGGTGGCGCAGGCGGAGACGCCGTGGCCACGATAGGCCTGCTCGGAATCGAGCTCCAGCCAGCGCGCCTGCGCGCCGGTGGCGAGTATGACGGTCTCGGCGATCCACACCGTGCCGGAGTCGGTCTCGGCGCGGAAGGGGCGGCTCGACAGGTCGAGGCGGGTCACGAGGTCGTTGACGATGCGCGTGCCCATCTTCTCGGCCTGCGCCTGCATCTGCTCCATCAGCCAAGGGCCCTGGATCGGATCGGCGAAGCCGGGATAATTTTCCACGTCGGTGGTGATGGTGAGCTGCCCGCCCGGCTGGATGCCCTGGATCAGCACCGGCTCAAGCATCGCCCGCGCGGCGTAGACCGCGGCGGTATAGCCCGCGGGTCCGGAGCCGATGATGAGGACCTTGACGTGATTGGCCTGACTGGACGAGGGCGCCGGCGACATGGAAAGCTCGCTTGGGGTTGAGGCACGGGGAAAGGCCACATGGATGACACATGCGTCCGCCGCAAGGGGCGCCCGGGTCAGCCATGCGAAAATGTAGGGGCTGACCCGACCCGCCGCAAGGCGGGGCGCTCCTATCCATTAGTTTTCCATAAGGAAGATTGCGCGGGACAAGCGCGCAAGATAATTGCTCTGCCCGGCCGCTTCACTATCTTCGCGGCCGACAGGCGCGCCGTCTCGGCCGCCGCAACCGGAGGCGCCGCGTGGTTCGCCGTATCGACGCGATCGACTGGAACATTCTGCGCGAGCTTCAGGGCGATGGCCGCATCACCAATGTGGAGCTGTCCCAGCGCGTCGGCATTTCCGCCCCTCCCTGCCTGCGCCGGGTCCGTGCGCTGGAGGAGGAGGGCATCATCAAGGGCTATCGCGCCCTGCTCGACGAGAAGAAGCTCGGCTTCGACCTGATGGCCTTCGCCATGGTCCATCTCGTGAGCCAGGCCGAGGCGGATCTCTCCGCCTTTGCCGAGCAGGTCGAGCGCTGGCCGCTGGTGCGCGCCTGCTGGATGCTCTCCGGTGAGACCGACTTCATCCTGCTCTGCGTCGCGCCGGACCTTCGGACTTTCCAGAATTTCGTGCTGGAGCTGACGGGCGCGCCGAACGTGCGCAACGTGAAGACCGCGCTCACGCTGAAGCAGACCAAGGACGTCGCCGTGGTGCCGATGGAAGGGGACGCCCCTTGATCGTCGCCACCGCGACCGACACGGCCTATGTCGAACTGACCGGCGTCATGCTAGCCTCGCTCGCCGACAAGGCGGCGGGCGACTTCGAGGCGGTCTACGTGTTCTGCGACGGCGTCTCGGATGCCGACAAGGAGCGGCTGCGGGCCAGCTACGGCCTGCCCAACATCGTCTTCGTCGACATGACGGACGAGATGGTCCGGCACTTCGCGGCCCGGCCAGTGAACCATCACCTCTCGCGCACGGCCTATGCGCGCATCCTGATGCCGCTGAGCCTGAGCGAGGCCACCGGCCGGCTGTTCTACATCGATTGCGACACGCTGGTGAACGCCTCGCTCGCCCCGCTCGCCAGCCTGCCGATGGACGGCTTCGCGCTGGCGGCGGTGGACGACATCGCCCGGCAGGTGCCTGAGCGCCACATCAAGCGCAACCGCGACATCGGCCTGCCCGATGAGATGCGCTACTTCAACAGCGGCGTGCTGCTGATCGATCTCGAGAAATGGCGCGCCGATCGGGTGACCGAGCGCACCATCGAGTTCATCAACTCGCGGCCGACCCTGCCGATGATGGACCAGGACGCGCTCAACGGGGCGCTGCGCGGGGCGTGGCTGCCGCTGGACGAGAGCTGGAACCTGCATCGCCGTCTGGAAAAGGGCGTCTACACGGACGACCCGTCGATCTGGCGCGAAGCCCGCATCGTTCATTTCATCGGGCAGGTGAAGCCCAATTACACCGATTGCAACCATCCGGCGCGCGATCTCTATTTCGAGCATCGTGCCCGTACGCCCTTCGCTTCCGTCCCCTTGAAGACCAAGTTCGGGCGCAAGGTGGAGAAGCGGGCGCGCCGGCTGCGGCGGTTCTTCGGCAAGCTCAAGCGGCGCGTTCTCGGAGCCTAGGGAATGGAATACAGCCTGGTCGACGAATACGCGAAGCTGCATTCGCGCCACCGCTACGGCGCCACCGCGCGCCATGCGCTGGCCGACATGCTGCCGCACATCCTGGCGCTCAAGCCCGCCTCGCTGATCGATTTCGGCTGCGGCCAGAGCAATCTCGCCTTCCTCATCGCGGCCAAGGCCGGCATCCCCGAAATCCATCGCTACGATCCGGCCATTCCGGAAATCTCGACGCTGCCGGGCAAGCGGGTGGAGCTGGCCGTCAATGTCGATGTGATGGAGCATATCCCCGACGAGGAGATCGATACCGTGCTCGCCTCCATCGCGGCGAGCGCCGGCCATGCGCTGTTCGTCATCGATACCGGGCCGGCCAAGATGCTGCTTTCGGACGGGCGCAACGCCCATGTCTCGCAGCATGGCGCCGAGTGGTGGCTGGCGCGGCTCAAGCCCCATTTCCCGAACATCCGCCAGATGCCGATCCACCGCCGCGCCCGCGTGGCCTTCAAGACCTGGGACGGCGAGGTGGGGGGACTGACCGGCCTCGCCGTGCGGGCGCGCGAGCGAGCCATCTACCGCGCCCAGAAGCTCACCCGCTCGGCGCAGCGCAAGCTGTTCGGGACCAAACCGCGGGGAGCTTCCCGGTGAAGCTGCTCGTCCTGCGCGACAAGAAGCCGGGGCATTTCAATCAGGCGGAAGGCGTCGCGCTGGCGGTCGGGCGGCTGGCGCCCATCGAGGTGACGCGGCTCGACATCCGCCCGAGCTGGTTCGCGCATGACGACGTGCGCAAGCTCATCATGCGCCGCTATGGCAAGGACGCGCGCTACTGGCTGCGCGCCATGTACGGCATCGACGCGGACCGCCTGGAGAAGCCGGACGTCATCATCGGTTCCGGTCGTCCGACGATCGCTGCCGGCATCCTCATCAGTCGGGTCTTCGGCGGCGTGCCCTTCCTCTATTCGGGCGGCATCGGCGGCTATGACACGCGCGAGGTGAGCCTGATGGTCGTCGCCTCGCCGCGCGCGGCCGGCAATCCGCGTTCGGCCTGGGCGCTCATTCCCTCCGTCGTCGATCCGTCCGACTACGCGCCGCCGCGCCGCCTCGGCACGCCGGCCGATCTCAAGGGCGCGGAGATCGCCCTGCTGGTCGGCGGCACCGCCTATCGCAAGGAATGGCCCGCGAACGAGTGGGATGCGCTGGTGCGGCTCGTGCGGGAGGTGGCGAAGGAATACGGCGTGCGCTGGCGCGTCTCCACCTCGCGCCGAACCCCCGACGAGGTCGGGGCGCAACTTGCCGCGCTCGACAAGGAAGGCGCGCTCGCCGAGTTCATCGACTACGGCAACGCCGGTCCCGGCTCGGTGCGGGCGCTGTTCGGCGCGGATGCGGTGGCGGTGACGGAGGATTCCATGAGCATGCTGGCCGAGGGGCTGACCGCCGGCCGGCCGGTCATCGGCCTGCGCTCGGCGAAGGTTCATGATGGTTACGCCAGCGAGGCGATCTCGGCCTGGGCGGCGAAGAGCTGGGCGGGGCCGGCGAAAGCGGAAAGCCTCGCCATCCTGCCGCTCGGCACGGTTACCGCCGAGCAGTTCGCGAGGACGCTGGTGAAACTGGAGCCCCCCACCACGGATGTGCGGGGCGAACTCGCCGCGATCATCGCCCCGGTGCTGGGGCTGACGGTGCCGGAAGTACAGGCCCCGGCTCAGCGGGTCGCCCAGACCTCGTCATAGACGGCGTTGATCCGTTTCGCCTCCACCTCGATCGAGTGCGAGTCGAGGATGTGGCGGCGAGACGCCTCGGCGCGCGCCGTGCGGCCGGCTTCGTCGAGCTGCATGAAAGCCTCGACCGCCCCGGCCATCGCCTCGACGTCCCCCGGAGGAATCATGGTGCCGGTCTTGCCCTCGACGACCAACTCCTCGAAGGCGCCAACCATGGTCGCCACCACCGGCACGCCGGAAGCCATCGCCTCCAGCGGCGTGACGCCGAAGCCCTCCCACCGCTGCGGGGCGACATAGAGGTCGAGCGCGCGATACCAGGGCGCGATATCGGAGGTCGCGACCTCGCCGGGGAACAGGATGCGGTCGGCAAGGCCGGCCTTCTCCACCTTCTCGCGTTGCTCGGCGAAGAAGGCGGTGTGTGCGCCGGTGGCACGGCCCAAAACCACGCCGCCCCAGCCGGGATGGTCCGGCAGGATACGGATCAGCGCGTCCACGAAGACATCCGTGCCCTTCTGCGCACGGATGCGGCCGAAGCAGCCGACCATCTTCAGGTCTTCCGGCAGCCCCACCGCCCTGCGGGCCTGCGCCTTGTCGGGGGTGGGCACGAAGGTGCCGGTGTCGATACCGTGGTGGATCACGGTGGAAGGTCGCTGGAGATAGGAAGCCGTCTTCGCCGAGGTGGCGATGACCGCGTCCATGCGCGAGATGAGGAAGCGGCTCCAGCGCGTGTGCCAGCGCTGCGAGGCGGAGGTGAAGACCAGCGTGAGCGGCATGCGCAATACGTCGCGCAGCACGACGCCGGCCAGCATCTCGACATTGCGCCGGGCGTGCCAGATGCGCGTGCGTCGGGATGCGGGACGGCGCCAGAGACGGCGCAGATCGAGAAAACCGATGCGCGGCACGCCGGGGGCGAGACGCGGCCCGAGAGCGGCGATGCCGACATCCCGGGCCTGGTAGGGAACGACACGTTCCAGCGTCGAGGTCACACCGGAAAGGCGGCGCTTGAAATTCGGCGCCACGACTTCGAGCCGTGCCGGATCAACCGCCGTCTTCTCCGTCATGTGTACGTCCGATGCGTTCCGTTCAGGCGAAGCGGACGCCGGCGATCTCGTAGGAGCGGGCGCCCTTGGGCGTGACCACTTCCACGGAGGTGCCAAGTTTCTTGCCGATGAGCGCGCGCGCCAGCGGCGAGGAGATGGAGATGCGGCCGGCCTTCGCGTCGGCCTCCATGTCGCCGACGATCTGCCAGCTCTTCTCCTCTTCCGTGTCCTCGTCGATGAGGGTCACGGTGGCGCCGAACTTGACGATGTCGCCGGTGAGCTTGGCGACGTCGATGATCTCCGCGCGCGAGAGCTTGTCCTCGAGGTCGGCGATGCGACCCTCGTTGAGCGCCTGCTGCTCCTTGGCGGCATGGTACTCGGCGTTCTCGGACAGGTCGCCGTGGGCGCGGGCCTCGGAAATGGCCTCGATGATGCGCGGGCGCTCGACCTGCTGGCGCTGCTTGAGCTCGCTCTCCAGGGCGGCATGGCCGCCAGCGGTCATCGGAATCTTTTCCATTGGTCTTTTCTTGACCTCCCAAAAGCAAACGAAGCCCCCGCGGGGGTTCATCGGGCCGTGGGCCCTCGATGAACCACCCGCGCGGGCTTTCTATTTCCGTCGTTCGCGGCGGTTTGTCTGCGCCGCGAAGGCGCCGTCAGAACCGGCCGGGGTTGAAGTAGTCCTGCAGGGCACGCACTTCCAGATCGCCGCCGATATAGGCCTTGATCCCCCGCGCCGCCGCTATGGCACCTGATAGCGTGGTGTAATACGGCACTTTGTGCAAGAGGGCGGCGCGGCGCAGCGACCGGGAATCGGCCAGCGCCTGCGCGCCCTCGGTCGTGTTGAAGACGAGCTGCACCTCGCCGTTCTTGATCGCGTCGACGATATGCGGACGGCCTTCCAGTACCTTGTTGATCTTGGCGCTGGGCACGTCGTGCTCGGCCAGGAAACGCTGGGTGCCGGAGGTGGCGATCACCTTGAAGCCGAGCGAGACCAAAAGCCGCGCCGCGTCGAGGATGCGCGACTTGTCGTCGTCGCGCACCGAGACGAACACCGTGCCCGAGGTCGGCACCTTGGTGCCGCCGCCGAGCTGGCTCTTGGCGAAGGCGACGGGGAAGGAGCTGTCGAGCCCCATCACCTCGCCGGTCGAGCGCATCTCCGGGCCGAGCACCGTGTCGACGCCGGGGAAGCGCGCGAAGGGGAACACCGCTTCCTTCACCGCCACATGGTCGCCCGCGAAGGGGGTGAGCTTGAACGAAGCGAGATCCTCGCCCGCCATGACGCGGGCGGCGATCTTGGCGAAGGGCTGGCCGACCACCTTGGCGACGAAGGGCACCGTGCGCGAGGCGCGCGGATTGACCTCCAGCACGTAGATCGTGCCGTCCTTGATGGCGTACTGGACGTTCATCAGGCCGCCGACGCCGAGCGCCAGCGCCATCTTGCGGGTCTGCGCCTCCAGCTCGGCGATGGTTTCCGGCTTGAGCGAGTAGGGCGGCAGCGAGCAGGCCGAATCACCCGAATGGATGCCGGCTTCCTCGATGTGCTCCATGATCCCGCAGATGAAGGTGTCCTTGCCGTCGGAGAGGCAGTCGACATCGACCTCGATGGCGTCCGAGAGATAGCGGTCGAACAGCAGCGGATTCTTGCCCAGCAGCGTGTTGATCTGGCCGGTCTTGTCGTTGGGGTAGCGCGCCTTGATGTCGTTCGGCACCAGTCCGGGCAAGGTGCCCAGCAGGTAGTCGCCGAGCTGGCTCTCCTCGTGGATGATCTGCATCGCCCGCCCGCCCAGCACGTAGGAGGGGCGAACGACCAGGGGATAGCCGAGGTCGGCGGTGACGAGACGGGCCTGCTCGACCGAATAGGCGATGCCGTTCGCCGGCTGGCGCAGCTTGAGCTTGTCCAGCAGCGTCTTGAAGCGGTCGCGGTCCTCGGCGAGGTCGATCGCTTCGGGCGAGGTGCCGAGGATCGGGATTTCCGCCTCTTCCAGCGCGCGGGCGAGCTTGAGCGGTGTCTGCCCGCCGAACTGCACGATGACGCCGTGCAGCGTGCCGTTGGCGCGCTCGCGGTCGAGTATCTCGATCACGTCCTCGGCGGTCAGCGGCTCGAAATAGAGCCGGTCCGAGGTGTCGTAGTCGGTGGAGACCGTCTCCGGGTTGCAGTTGACCATGATGGTCTCGTACCCGGCATCCTTCAGCGCGAAGGCGGCATGGCAGCAGCAATAGTCAAACTCGATGCCCTGGCCGATGCGGTTCGGTCCGCCGCCGAGGATCGCCACCTTCTTCCGGTCGGAAGGGCGCGATTCATCGGCGGGCGTGCCGGCGAAGGGCGTCTCGTAGGACGAATACATGTAGGCGGTCGGCGCGGCGAATTCGGCGGCGCAGGTGTCGATGCGCTTGTAGACCGGGCGCACGTCGAGCGCGCGGCGCTGGGCCGAGACTTCCGCCTCGTGCAGCCGGGCGAGGCCGGCGAGGCGCGAATCCGAGAAGCCCATCGCCTTCAGCTTGCGGAAGGCGCCGGCGGTCTTCGGCAGGCCGTGCGCGCGCACCTTGGCTTCCGTCTCGACGATCTCGCGGATCTGTTCGAGGAACCAGGGGTCGATCTTGCAGCCGGCGTGGATTGCCTCGTCGTCGAGGCCGAGGCGCATGGCCTGCGCCACCTTGAGCAGGCGGTCGGGCGTCGGCGTGCCGATGGCGGCGCGGATGGCGTTCTTGTCGTCGCCGAGACCCAGACCCTCGATCTCGATCTCGTCGAGGCCGGTGAGGCCGGTCTCCAGCGAGCGCAGCGCCTTCTGCAGGGATTCCTGGAAGGTACGGCCGATCGCCATCGCCTCGCCCACCGATTTCATCGAGGTGGTGAGGATCGGCTCGGAGCCGGGGAACTTCTCGAAGGCGAAGCGCGGGATCTTGGTGACGACGTAGTCGATGGTCGGCTCGAACGAGGCCGGGGTGGCGCCGCCGGTGATGTCGTTGGCGATCTCGTCCAGCGTGTAGCCGACGGCAAGGCGCGCGGCGACCTTGGCGATGGGGAAGCCCGTCGCCTTCGAGGCCAGAGCCGAGGAGCGCGAGACGCGCGGGTTCATCTCGATCACGATCATGCGGCCCGTCTCCGGGTCGATCGCGAACTGCACGTTGGAGCCGCCGGTCTCGACGCCGATCTCGCGCAGCACGGCGAGCGAGGCGTCGCGCATGCGCTGATATTCCTTGTCGGTCAGCGTCAGCGCGGGAGCCACGGTGATGGAATCGCCCGTATGGACGCCCATCGGGTCGATGTTCTCGATGGAGCAGACGATGATGCAGTTGTCCGCCTTGTCGCGGACGACCTCCATCTCGTACTCCTTCCAGCCGAGCACGCTTTCCTCGACAAGCACCTCGTTGGTGGGCGAGGCGTCGATGCCGCGCTCGATGATCTCGATGTACTCGGACTTGTTGTAGGCGATGCCGCCGCCCAGGCCGCCCATGGTGAAGGACGGGCGGATGATGGCCGGCAGGCCGACTTCCTCCAGCGCCTCCAGGGCCTGCGGCAGCGTCTTGATCTGGCGCGAGCGCGGCGTGTCGAGGCCGATCTTGGTCATCGCGTCGCGGAACAGTTCGCGGTCCTCGGCCTTGTCGATGGCCTCGGCGGTGGCGCCGATCATCTCGACGTCATACTCGTCCAGCACGCCCATCTTGCGCAGCGACAGCGCGCAGTTCAGCGCGGTCTGGCCGCCCATGGTCGGCAGCAGCGCGAAGCCGCCGGGGATCGCGTGGCGTTCCCGGGCGATGATCTTGGCGACGATTTCCGGGGTGATGGGCTCGATATAGGTGGCATCGGCGAGATCGGGATCGGTCATGATCGTCGCCGGATTGGAATTGACGAGGACCACCCGGTAGCCCTCGGCCTTGAGCGTCTTGCACGCCTGGGTGCCGGAATAATCGAACTCGCAGGCCTGGCCGATAACGATAGGGCCGGCGCCGATGATGAGGATGGTGGAGATATCTGTGCGTTTCGGCATCGGATCCCGTGCGGCTCGCGCATTTGTCCGGGCGCACGAAAAAGGACGCGCTGTGCAACGCGTCCTTGGGCGGACCCGGATTGAACTTTCTGGGCGAGGGGAGCCCCCGCAATTGGGGGCTTCCCTTAACCTAGATTCCCCCGAGGGGGAAGGGCACAGGCCCGCGTTGCCGACATGACCTCTTTGCCCCGGACGGACAGCCGCGTCGAACCGTTGTTGACGGTCGGCCCGCCGCCGGGCGCGAGCGCGAACATTCCTGATCGCAGCCGGGAGGGCTTTGCCAAGGGACTGTCGGCGCGCTGGCGCCTAGGCGGCCTTTTTCTTCGCGATCATTTCGACGAAGCGGTCGAAGAGATAATGGCTGTCCTGCGGGCCGGGGCTGGCTTCGGGGTGGTACTGCACCGAAAACACCGGCTTGTCGGTCAGCGCGATACCGGCGTTGGAGCCGTCGAACAGCGAGACATGGGTCTCGGTGGCGGTGGCCGGCAGGCTGTCGCGGTCAACCGCGAAGCCGTGGTTCATCGAGGTGATCTCGACCTTGCCGGTGGTCATGTCCTTGACCGGATGGTTCGCGCCGTGATGGCCCTGATGCATCTTCACCGTGCGCCCGCCCACCGCGAGGCTGATCATCTGGTGGCCGAGGCAGATGCCGAAGGTCGGCACGCCGCGGTCGATGATCTCGCGGATCACCGGCACGGCATATTCGCCCGTCGCCGCCGGGTCGCCGGGGCCGTTGGAGAGGAACACGCCGTCGGGATTGAGGGCGAGGATCTCCTCCGCCGAGGTGGTGGCGGGAACGACCGTCACCTTGCAGCCGGCGCGGGCGAGCAGGCGCAGGATGTTGCGCTTGATGCCGTAGTCGACGGCGACGACGTGGTGCGCCGGCACCTTCTGGTGTCCGTAGCCTTCCGGCCAGGTCCAGGGCGTCTCGTCCCAGGTGAAGCGCTGACTGCTGGTGACCATCGGCACCAGGTCCATGCCGACGAGGCCGGGCCACTGCGCGGCTTCCTTCTTCAGCGCGGGAAGGTCGAACGTGCCGTCCGGGGAATGGGCGATCACCGCATTGGGCATGCCGCCGTCGCGGATCAGCGCGGTGAGCGCGCGAGTGTCGATGCCGGAGATGGCGACGATGCCGCGTGCCTTGAGCCACTGGTCGAAATGGCGGGTAGCGCGGTAGTTCGAGGGATCGGTGATCGCCGAATGTAGCACCACGCCGCGCACGCCCGAGGCGCCGGCCATCGAGACGGTCTCGATGTCTTCCTCGTTGGTGCCGACATTGCCGATATGCGGGAAGGTGAAGGTGATGATCTGCCCGGCATAGGAGGGGTCGGTCAGCACCTCCTGATAGCCGGTCATCGCCGTGTTGAAGCAGACCTCGCCGACCGCGTGGCCCGTGGCGCCGAGGCCGAAGCCCTCCAGCACCGTTCCGTCGGCCAGCACGAGAAGGGCGGTCGGGAGGGGCTCGGCCCACACGTCGTCGCCGGAGTGCGGCTCAGCGCTACCGTTCATTGATCTTGTTCCCTGTCGTTGTGTGCCCTAATTAGTCGGTTGCCGCGCCGGATGCCAGCCTCACGCTGCGTATCTGGGCCTCGAATTGCGGATGGCTGCGCCGGATAGGGGCGCGGCGCGTGGGGCAGGGGCGGACAACCACAGGATCGCGAGCAGCGGTGCGGACCGGAAAGCGAGAATTCCGGCGCGCGGCCTCGCGAATTGCAGGAAGGCATAACGAACGTGTTGCGCGACGAGATCAACAATTCGCTCAAAGACGCCATGAAGGCGCAGGACAAGCGGCGCCTCGGCACGCTGCGCCTCGTCAATGCCGCGATCAAGGATCGCGATATCGAGGCGCGCGGCCATGGCAAGGACCCGCTCTCCGACGACGAACTGCTCGGGCTGCTGGCCAAGATGATCAAGCAGCGCGAGGAATCGGCGAAGGTCTACGAGGAGGCCGGCCGTGTCGACCTCGCGACCCAGGAGCGCGAGGAGATCGCGGTCATCCAGTCCTTCCTGCCGCAGCAGATGACGGAAGCCGAATCGCAGGCCGCGATCGCGGCGGTGATCGCCGAGATCGACGCTCACGGCCTCAAGGACATGGGCCGCACCATGGCCGCCCTGAAGGAGCGCTACATGGGCGTCATGGACTTCGGCAAGGCGAGCGGCACGGTGAAGGCGCTGCTGACGGCGGGCTGATCCGCCGGCTGCAAGTCAACCGTTCCATCACGCCGTCTTCCCCGGGCCCTCTCCAACCCGCGTCCAACGTCGCGTTCTCGCCATGCCGCCTGCCGCTGAACCATCCCCGCACGGGGCCGCGCTCACCTGGGCAGGCTGCTGGCGCGGGGCGAGGGCGATCCTCGCCGTGCTGCCGCCGGTCTTCGTCTTCGGCGTCGCCTTTGGCATCGCCGCGCGCGGCCACGGGCTCGAAGGCTGGATCGCGGCGCTGATGAGTGCGCTGGTCTTCGCCGGCGCCTCGCAGTTCGCGGCGCTGGATCTGTGGACGAAGCCGATCCCCTGGCTGCCGCTGTTGGTCGCGACCTTCGCCATCAATGCGCGGCACATCCTGCTCGGCGCCTCCCTCCGGGCGCTGTGCCGGGGCCTGCCGGCCTGGAAGGTCTATGGCTCGATGACGCTGCTCAGCGATCTCAACTGGGCGGCGCTGATCGCCGCCGAGCGGCGGGGCGAACGCGACCTCGGCTATCTCGTCGGAGCCGGTGCCCTGATGTGGCTGACCTGGGTGACGGCGAGCGTCATCGGTGCGGTGGCCGGCGGACTCACGCTCGACGATGTGAAGACCTACGCCCTCGACCTCGTGCTCGTGACCTTCTTCGCCACGACGCTGGTGGGCCTGCGGCGTGGCCGGATCGACGACCTGCCCTGGCTGGTGGCGGGCCTCGCCGCCATGGGGGCGGTCTGGTTCCTGCCGCCCAACTGGCATGTACTGGCAGGCGGGCTCGCCGGCGGCATCGCCGGCCTCGTGCGCGACGAGATGACGCGGTCATGAGCACTGTCGATGCGCTGCTCATCATCTTCGCCATGACGCTCATCACCTATGCGACGCGCGCCGGTGGCATCTTCCTCGTCGGCTTCGTTCCGATGTCCGCCCGTGTGGAGGCGTTCCTGCGCTATCTCGCGGGATCGGTGCTGGTGGCGATCGTCGTGCCGGCGACGGTGCGCGGCGGCGCGGCGGCCTATGTCGCCGTGGCGGTGGCGGTCGTGGGCACGCTGGTGCTGCGCAAGGCCCTGCCGGCGATCGCGCTCGGCATTCTCGCCGCGGCGCTCTGGCGCGCCTATATGGGGTGAGCTGACGGCTGGGGACAGCGGGGATGATCGCTCGTCCCGGGCAGAAATCCCGCCATCCCGACCTCTTCCGGCGCGGCGGTGCTCCGCCGGCCTGCTATGATGCTTGTCCGACCTCTCGGTGAGACTCGTCCTCCCATGCGCTTTCCGCCCTCGTTCCTCGACGAGATCCGTGCCCGCCTCCCGGTGTCGGAGGTGGTGGGCAAGCGCGTGCAGCTGAAGAAGCAGGGGCGGGAATGGCGGGGGCTGTCGCCCTTCAATCCCGAGAAGACGCCATCCTTCTACGTCAATGACCAGAAGGGCTTCTACCACTGCTTCTCCTCGGGCAAGCATGGCGACCAGTTCGACTTCCTGATGGAGGTCGAGGGCCTGCCCTTTCCCGAGGCGGTGGAACGGCTCGCCGGCATGGCCGGCCTGCCCATGCCGGTGCAGTCGCGCGAGGAGGAGCAGCGCGAGACCCGGCGCAAGACGCTGCATGAGGTGATGGAACTGGCCGCCAGATATTTCGAGGCGGTGCTGCAGAGCCGTGCCGGCGCCAAGGGGCGCGGCTATCTCGCCGATCGCGGCCTCGGTCCGGCAACGCAGGGGCGCTTCCGCCTCGGCTACGCGCTGCCCGAGCGTTTCGCGCTGAAGGAGGCGCTGGGCTCCAAGGGCGTTCCGGTCGAGGACATGGTTGAGGCAGGGCTGCTGATCTCCGCCGAGGACGTGGCGCTGCCTTATGACCGCTTCCGCGACCGCGTGATGTTTCCCATCACCGACCTGCGCGGCCGGGTCGTCGCCTTCGGCGGCCGGGCGCTCGAGAAGGACGTGCCGGCCAAATACCTCAACTCGCCGGAGACCCCGCTCTTCCACAAGGGCTCGCTGCTCTACAACGGCTTCAATGCCCGCGCCGCCGCGCATAACGGCGCGCCGGTGATCGCCGCCGAGGGCTATGTCGACGTCATCGCGCTGGTCGAGGCGGGTTTTGCCGGCGCGGTCGCCCCCCTCGGGACGGCGTTGACCGAGGAGCAACTGGCGCTGCTGTGGAAGATGGCGCCCGAGCCGATCCTGCTGTTCGACGGCGACAAGGCCGGGCGGCGCGCCGCCTATCGCGCCATCGATCTGGCCCTGCCGCATCTCAAGCCCGGCGTGAGCCTGTCCTTCGGCATGCTCCCGGAGGGGCAGGACCCGGACGACCTCGTCCGCTCCGGCGGGCGCGAGGCGGTGGATGGCGTGTTGGCGCAGGCCCGCCCGCTGGCGGATGTCCTGTGGTCGCGCGAGATGGAAAGCGCCAGCGTCGACACGCCCGAGCGCCGGGCGGCGCTGGAGGCGCGCATCGGCGAGATCGTGCGCGTCATCGGCGACGAGACGGTGCGCAAGCATTATCGCGGCGAACTGATGGACCGCTTCCGGCGCCTGTTCTCGCCGGTGATGGTGCCGGGCGACAACCCGCGCCGGGGGGCGGGCGAATATCAGGGCCGCTTCCAGAACCGGGGTGGGCGCCGTCCCAACGGGCGGCCCATGCCCGGCGCTGCGGCGGGTGAGGCAATGCGTCGCTCGGCGCTGGTGCGCGGCGCGGCGGCGGAGATGCCGCGCAACGAAGCTCTGCTCCTGTTCGCGGTCATCAATCATCCCTGGCTTCTGGACCAGTGTGCCGAGGAACTCGCGGACCTGCCGCTGCAGAACCGGGAGGCGGCGGAATTGCGCCGCGCGCTGCTCGACGCTCATATGGACGGGGACACGGACGATGCCGTCAAGCTCGCGGCGCGCCTGGAATCGCAGGGCCACGCGCCGCTTGCCGCGCGCCTCGCCCGTTCCGCCATCGCGCGGCACGACTGGCCGGCCTTCGCGGACGCGGCGCGCTCGGATGTCGAACTATGGTGGCACCAGCGTCTGGTCTTGCACCGGCGCGGTCATGCCCTATCTAAGGATCTGAAAGAAGCCGAGAAACGCCTTGCCGAGGAGCCCACCGACATGAACTGGGCGCGCTTTCTCGACGTACAAAGACAGCTCGCGGCACTTGACGGAACCGAAGCTTTGGTAGAGGGGTTCGGCGCCGCGTCGGGTCGCCCGGCGCGGTCGATGTAGAGGTCCCTTGGGCTGCCCGCCCGCGCGCGTCCCCCGTGCGTGGTGCGTGTAGCCCTGTTTGCGTCTCTCGACCGCCGGCGGGAGAAGCGGGGTTGAACGATCGACAGGACGGGACCGCAAGGCCCCCGTCGCACGCCGGGGGCGGGGCACCGCACGGCGCTTGAGGAGCACACGCATGGCGAAGCAGGCAGCGGAAGCGACGGAAGCCCCCGAGAAGGATGGCGACACCCCGGATAGCCCGTTGCTCGACCTTTCGGACGCCGCCGTCCGGAAGATGATCAAGCTCGCCAAGAAGCGGGGCTATGTCACCTATGACGAGCTGAACGAGGTTCTCCCCTCGGACCAGAACACCTCGGACCAGATCGAGGACATCTACGCGATGCTCAACGAGATGGGCATCAACGTCGTCGAGGCCGAGGAGGCCGAAGCCGAGGCGGAAGCCGAAGAGGGCGCCGAGCCGGCTGAGGACGAGGAAGAGTCCGGCGGCGAGCTGGCCGAGGCGAGCCCGCGTGCCGTCATCCGTTCGGAAACCAAGTCGGAGCCGGGCGAGCGCACCGATGACCCCGTGCGCATGTATCTGCGCGAGATGGGTTCGGTCGAGCTGCTCTCGCGCGAGGGCGAAATCGCCATCGCCAAGCGCATCGAGGCCGGTCGCGAGGCGATGATCGCCGGGCTCTGCGAGAGCCCGCTGACCTTCCAGGCCATCATCATCTGGCGCGATGAACTGGTCGAGGGGAAGGTCCTTCTCCGCGACATCATCGACCTCGAGGCGACCTATGCCGGTCCCGAGGCGAAGAACGGCCCCATCGTCGAGGGCGGCTCGCTGGCGCCCGACGGTGACGAGGAGAGCGAGCCGACCATCGGCGAGAGCATCGCGGCCGACGACGATGACGACATGGAGAACTCCCTGTCGCTCGCGGCGATGGAAGCCGAGATCAAGCCGAAGGTCCTCGAGACCTTCGACAACATCGCGGACGCTTACAAGAAGCTGCGCCGCCTGCAGGACCAGAACGTCGAGTCCAAGCTCCGCAACGAGAGTCTCTCGCCGTCGCAGGACCGCAAGTACAAGACCCTGAAGGACCAGCTGATCGGCGACGTGAAGTCGCTGTCGCTCAATCAGGCGCGCATCGACAACCTCGTCGAGCAGCTCTACGACATCAACAAGCGCCTCGTGTCGCTCGAGGGCCGCCTGATGCGCCTTGCCGAAAGCTTCGGCGTGGCGCGCGAGGACTTCCTCAAGCAGTATCAGGGCTCCGAGCTCGACCCGAAGTGGATCAGCCGGGTGAAGAACCTCACCTCGCGCGGCTGGAAGGGCTTCGTCGGGCAGGAACTCGACGGCATCAAGGACCTGCGCTCGGAAATCCATGCCCTCGCCACCGAGACGGGGCTGGAGATCCAGGAATTCCGCAAGATCGTCCAGATGGTGCAGAAGGGCGAGAAGGAAGCCCGGCAGGCGAAGAAGGAAATGGTGGAGGCGAACCTGCGCCTCGTCATCTCCATCGCCAAGAAGTACACGAACCGCGGTCTGCAGTTCCTGGACCTCATTCAGGAAGGCAACATCGGCCTGATGAAGGCGGTCGACAAGTTCGAGTACCGGCGCGGCTACAAGTTCTCGACCTATGCGACCTGGTGGATCCGGCAGGCGATCACCCGCAGCATCGCGGATCAGGCAAGGACCATCCGCATCCCCGTGCACATGATCGAGACGATCAACAAGATCGTGCGCACCTCGCGCCAGATGCTGCACGAGATCGGCCGCGAGCCGACCCCGGAGGAGCTGGCCGAGAAGCTCGGCATGCCGCTGGAGAAGGTCCGCAAGGTCCTCAAGATCGCCAAGGAGCCGATCTCGCTCGAAACGCCGATCGGCGACGAGGAAGACAGCCACCTCGGCGACTTCATCGAGGACAAAAACGCCATCCTGCCGATCGACGCGGCGATCCAGAGCAATCTTCGCGAAACGACGACGCGTGTCCTCGCGTCGTTGACCCCGCGCGAGGAACGCGTGCTGCGCATGCGTTTCGGCATCGGCATGAACACCGACCACACGCTGGAAGAGGTCGGCCAGCAGTTCTCGGTCACGCGCGAGCGTATCCGTCAGATCGAGGCGAAGGCGCTGCGCAAGCTCAAGCACCCTTCGCGGAGCCGCAAGCTGCGCTCCTTCCTCGACAACTGAGCTCCGGCGATACCGGGCTCCGCCCGCTCCATCAAAAAGGCCGCGTAGTGCGCGGCCTTTTTCGTTTCGATGGGCGCTTCGGCGAGGGTGCCGGGCGCTTCATTCACCCGGGATCGGGTGATGCTGGCGACGGGCCTGCTTGGTGGACGAATCCACATAGGCCAGCGTCGCGGCGAAGCAGCCGAAGGCGATCACGATGAAGGCGAGGAAAATGACGGTTTCGGTGGGCATGGCATCCTCCTTGATGCAGGAAGCCTAGTCCTCGAGATGGTGCCGGCCTTGCGGTAGATCAATCTGTGTCTTCCTCGCGCGGGGGAACGATTTCGGCGAGCTGCGGTTGGCTCGCAGGGGCTGGCTTCGCACAAGGAGCATCCCATGCTGAACCGCCGCACCCTTTTGGCCGCGTCTGGTGCCGCGCTGGCGGCCTCGACCTTCGCCCGCCCGCACATCGCGCGCGCGGCTGCGCCGTTCGTTCAGCCGCCTCTGCCCTATGACGAGAGCGCGCTGGCGCCGACCATCTCGGCGCGCACGGTCGGCCTGCACTATGGCAAGCATCACAAGGGCTACTTCGACAAGCTGAACGCGCTTACGGCCGGCACGCCCTATGCCGACCTCGATCTGGAGGCGGTCATCCGGCGGGCCGCCGACGAGAAGGAAGCCGCCATCTTCAACAATGCCGGCCAGGCCTGGAACCACAATTTCTACTGGCAGCAATTCACTGATGGTCCCGCCGCACCGCCCCCGGCGCTGGTGCAGGCGGCCGAGCGTGACTTCGGCGGCATCGACGCGCTGAAGAAGCAGATCGTGGAGGTCGGCGGCGGCGTCTTCGGGTCCGGCTGGGTCTGGCTCGTCGAGGACGACGGCAAGCTGGCGGTGGTCGGGCTGAAGGATGCCGGCAACCCCGTCGCCGAGAAGATGCGTCCGCTGCTCGGCATCGACGTGTGGGAGCATGCCTATTATCTCGACTGGGAGAACCGGCGGCCCGCCCATATCCAGGCGGTGCTGGACGAGCGGGTCAACTGGTCGTCCGTGGGCGAGCGGCTTGGAGCCTGAAGTCTCTGTCAGGGCACCTGCATGGCGTGATCGACCATCATGGCGAGACCGATCAGCAGCAGGAACCCCAGGAAGAACAGGCCGAACAGCACCATCGAGATGGTGCGTGCGAGGCTCGACACGTTGGTGAGGCCGACCGCGCCGGCCACGAGCGAGACGATCAGGAATATCACCGCGTATTTCAGCATGCGTCACCTTCTCGCTGCGCGACGTAGATCGCTCGCGGCGCCCGTCAACGGCTCAGGCGCCATCGGAGCGCCCGTCCTGCTCGGTCGGAAACGTATCGGCGGTCCGTGACGTCTCCTCCCGGCTGACCGTGGGCCTGACCTGGGGCTTGGCTGAAGACGTCGGAGCCCGCTTGGGCGCTTTCTTCGCGCGGAGCCAGGGCCAGCGCCGGCGCGGAGGCTCGCTCTCCGGGCGCGGCACGGTACCCGTCGGGGTGGAGGCGATCGGCTCGCTCATCGGCTCCGTCGCCACGTCGGGCTTGCGCGCGGGCTCGCGCATGCTCACCCGCCAGACCACGAACAGCAGCAGCAGCGTGTAGGCGCCGGCATTGAAGAAGAAAAGCGCGCCGGGCCCGTAGTGCTGCATGCCGAAGGAGGCGAGAGCGGGCCCGACCACCGACCCGATGCCGTAGAGCAGCAGCAGCCCCGCCGCGGTTTCCACCGCGTCGGAGGCCGGCGTGCGGTCATAGGCATGGGCGGCGGCGAGCGAATAGGCCGGCAGGGCCAGCGCGCCGTAGAACAGGCCGAGCGCGCTGAGGCCCAGAAGCCCGAATTCCATCGCGCCGAGGGTGAGGCTGGCGAGCATCGCGCCGACCAGCAGCGCGGCGAGAATGCGCCGCCGGTCCATGCGGTCGGACAGGAAGCCGATGGGCCATTGAGCCAGCGCGCCGGCCACGACCACCGCGCTCATGAAGGTGGCGGCGCCGTCCGCCGTCAGGCCGCGCCCGATGCCGAAGATCGGCCCAAGGCTCCACAGCGAGCCATTGGTCAGCCCGATGACGAAGCAGCCGACCATGGCCACCGGCGCCGCGCGGAACAGGCGCAGCAGGCGGATGCGTGCCGTTTCGATCGGTGCCGGCTGCCCGCTGCTGGTGATCGCCACCGGCAGCGTTGCCAGCGAGAACAGGATGGCGGCGAGCGCGAACAGCTCGAAGCTGCGCACCGGATAGAGCGTGATCATCATCTGGCCGGCGGTCAGCGCCGCGTAGTCGACCATGACGTAGGCGCTCATCACGAAGCCGCGCGTCTGGTTGGTGGCGCGGTCGTTGAGCCAGCTCTCGATGACGAGATAGAGACCGGCGAAGCAGAAGCCGGTGACGGTGCGCAGCGCGAACCAGAAATAGGGATCGATGAACAGCGGATGGGCGACCATGGTCGCCACCACGCCGGAGGTCAGCGCGGCAAAGGCGCGGATATGGCCGGAACGGCGCACCAGATGCGGCACCACCAGACAGCCGACCACGAAACCGAGGTAGTAGCTCGACCCCAATATGCCGAGATTGATGGCGCTGAAGCCTTCGAAGGCGCCGCGCAACGGCAGCAGCGTGTTCTGAAGGCCGCTCCCGGTTACAAGAAAGAAGACGCCCAGCAGGAGCGCGGCGACAGGGCCGAGAGTCTGGGACATGATGGCACCGGACGGCCAGAAGCTGCGGGGGCGAGGCGGGGCTGTGGAATCTCGAATCCACAAGGATTCGGTTAACCTTGATCTTGGGCGATGTCGAGACGGTGATTGGTATGGTTGAGGCGACGGTGCGACTGAAATCCGGCTATCTGGACGTGGAGATCGCGCCGCTCGGCGCCGAGATGGTGCGGCTCGTCGACAAGCAGGGGCACGACCTGCTCTGGAACGGCGATGCCGCCTTCTGGACGGGCCGCGCCCCGCTGCTCTTTCCCATCGTCGGCCGCCTGCCCAATGACCAGCTCGTGCATGAGGGCGTCATCTACCCGATGGCGCAGCACGGCTTCGCCCGTCGGCGGGTTTTCACGCTGGAGGAGCGCACCAGCTCGTCGGCGCGCTTCGCCCTCCACGCCGACGACGAGACGCGCAAGCAGTATCCCTTCGATTTCACGCTGGCGGTCACCTACACGCTGGTCGAGGCGACGCTGACCATCGAGGCGGTGGTGAGCAATCCGGGGGCCGTTCCTTTGCCGGCGAGCTTCGGCTTCCATCCGGCCTTCCGCTGGCCGCTGCCCTATGGCGGCACCCGTGCCGACCATCGGCTGATCTTCGAGAAGGCCGAGGTCGAGCCGGTCCACCGTCCCGTCGGCGGCCTTCTGTCGGCCGCCACCGAGCCGAACCCGGCGGTGGATGCGGTCGTGGAGCCGGATGACGCCATGTTCGCGCGCGACGCGCTGATCTTCCTCGCGCCGCGCTCGCACCACGTGCGTTTCGGCGTTCCGGGCGAACCGGGGCTGGAAGTGGCCTTCCCCGGCATGCCGCAGCTCGGCCTGTGGTCGAAGCCCGGCGCGCCCTTCCTGTGCATCGAGCCCTGGTCCGGCTACGCCTCGCCGGAGGATGCGCCGGCCGAGTTCACCCGGAAGCCCGGCCTGTCGCTGATCGAGCCGGGCACCTCCAGGAGCTTCGCCATGGCGGTGCGCTGGCTACCGGACGTTGGCCGGTAGCCGTCAGCGGGAATTCCTATCCCCGGCGGGGGCGTTTCGCACGCTTGGGCGGGTTGTCCAGATGGTCGATAGCGCCCGACAATTCGTGGATGAAGCGCTCGCACCAATCGTGGATGGTGTTTCCCTCCACCTTCGCCATGTTGGTCTGCCAGCGTTCCCGACGTTCGTCGAGCGGCATCAGCAGCGCGGCGTTCATCGCGTCGGCCATGCCCTCGATGTCGTAGGGATTGACCAGTATCGCGCCGGTAAGCTCGTCCGCCGCGCCGGCGAAGCGGGAGAGGACGAGCACGCCCGGGTCCTCGGGATTCTGGGCGGCGATATATTCCTTGGCGACGAGGTTCATCCCGTCGCGCAGGGGCGTCACCAGCCCCAGCCGGGCGGTGCGGTAGATGGCGGCGAGGGTGGCGCGCTGGAACGGCCGGTTCAGGTAGCGCAGAGGTACCCAGTCGAACTCGGCATATTCGCCGTTGATGGCGCCGGCCAGTTCCTCCAGCTCGCGGCGCAGCGCGCGATATTCGGCCACCTCGCCGCGCGAGACAGGCGCGATCTGCATCATCGTGACCGTGGAGCGGTGCTGCGGATAGCGGCTGAGCAACTCGCCAAAGGCGGCGAACTTGCCGGGCAGGCCCTTGGAATAGTCGAGCCGGTCCACGCCGACCGCCAGCGCGCGGCCGGCGAGGCTCTCGTGGAGACGGCGTTCCTCGTCGCTGCCGACCGACGCCTTGGCGTCGCGAACGAAGGCTGTCGCGTCGATGCCGATGGGAAAGGCGGCGACGCGGAAGCGCCGTTCGCGCAGGCCCACCACGCCGCCCGGCGCGATCCAGCCCCGCGCTTCCGACGAGATGTAGGTCAGCAGCGCCCGCACATCGTCTTCGGTCTGCAGCCCCACGAGGTCGTATTGCGAGAGGTCCTGCACCAGCGCGGCGTGGGAGGGCAGGCTGAGGAACACGTCCGGCGTCGGCCAGGGAATGTGATGGAAATAGCCGATCCGCCCCTCGAAGCCGCGCTTGCGCAGCTCCGCCGCCAGCGGGATGAAGTGGTAGTCGTGGACCCAGATGATGTCGTCGGGCTGCAGCAGCGGCAGCAGGGCGCGGGCGAAGTGCTCGTTCACCCGCCGGTAGCCCTCCCAGTCCGCGCGGCGGAAGCTCAGGAGGCCGAGCCGGTAATGGCACAGCGGCCACAGCGTGCCGTTGGCATAGCCCGCGTAATGGGCGCGCTGGTCTTCCGGGTCGAGCGTGAGCAGCGCATAGGTCACGCGCCCCGAGCGGAAGACCTTCGGCGTATCCGACGGGTTCGGCTGGGTCTCTCCGCTCCAGCCGAACCACAGGCCGCCGCGCGTGCCGAGCGCCTCGCGCAGCGCGACGGCCAGTCCTCCCGCCTTGGCCGCCCGTTCCTTGGGCGACGCCACGCGGTTCGATACGACTACGAGCCTCGCCAGAACGCTTCCTCCCATGTCTTGGACAGACGCATGGCCGTGTCGATCAGGCCGACCATCGAATAGGTCTGCGGGATGTTCCCCCACAGTTCGAGCGTCTGGTTGTCGATGTCCTCGGAGAGCAGCCCGGCCTCGTTGCGCCGGGCGAGCAGGCTCGTGAACATCTCGCGGGCCTCGTCGCGGCGGCCGATCAGGTCGAGCGCTCCCGCGTACCAGAACGAGCAGATGGTGAAGGAAGTTTCCGGCAGGCCGAAATCATCCTCGCCCGCGTAGCGCATCAGGTAGCCGTTGCGCTTCAGCTCGCGTCCGACGGTCTCCACCGTCGCCACGTAGCGCGGGTCGTCCGGGCGCACGAAGCCGAGCTCGGCGAGCAGCAGCAGGCTGGCGTCGAGCTGGCCTTCCTCCTGCGCGTCGACGAAGCTGCCGAGCTTCTCGTCCCACGCGAAGGCAAGAATCCGGGCGCGGATCTCGTTGGCGTGGTCGGTCCAGAAGGTGGCGCGCTCGGGCAGGTCCAGCACCCGGGCGATGCGGGCGAGCCGGTCGCAGGCGGCCCAGCTCATCACCGCGGAGAAGGTGTGCACCCGCCGCTTGCCGCGCAGTTCCCACAAGCCGGCATCCGGCTCGAAGGCGAATTCCACCGCCCGTGCCCCGACCCCTTCCAGCAGGTTGAACAGCGCCCGGTCGCCACGGTTCGGCAGCCGGTCGTCGAAGAAGGTCTGCGCGGCGGCCAGCACGACATGGCCGTAGCCGTCGTTCTGCACCTGCTCGGCGGCCTGGTTGCCGACCCGCACGGGCCCCATGCCGCTGAAGCCGGGCAGGGCGGGAGCGAAGCGCTCCTCCAGCGGGGTTCCCGGCACGATGGAATAGACCGGCGCGAGCCTCCCCGAGGGTTCGGAGGCGATCACCGTGGTCAGGTAGCGGATGTAGTCCTCCATCGTCCGCGTGGCGCCGAGCAGGTTCAGCGCGCGCACGGTGAAGTAGGAGTCGCGCAGCCAGCAGTGGCGATAGTCCCAGTTGCGGATCGAGTGGGGCGCCTCGGGCACTGAGGTCGTGAGGGCGGCGACGATGCCGCCGGTTTCCTCATAGGCGCACAGCTTGAGCGAGATGGCGGCGCGGATCACCGCGTCCTGCCACTCGAACGGCACGGAGAGATAGCGCACCCAGTCGTGCCAGTAGTCGCGGGTCTTCTCCTCGAAGCCGCGGGTGGTATCGGCGAGGCTGGACGGGAAGGGCTCGTCCGGCCCCAGCACGATGGTCGCCGCCTTGCCGAGCACGAAGGGGCGTTCCTCCATCACATAAACGATGGGCAGGTCGGTGGTGGCGCGCAGGGTGAAGTCGTCGCTCGCGAAGCGCATGTGATTGGAGCCGCGCACCGGCTCCGGTCGCTGCTCGCCCCAGTTGGAATGCGGGCGCAGGCGTATCGTGACCCGGCAGGTGCCGCTTATCGGCTCGATGCGCCGCACCAGCGTCGCCGGACGATAAATGCGGTCATAGAGCTTGAAGCGCGGCGCGAAGTCGGTGATCCGCAGTTGCGCGCCCTGATCGTTTTCGAGGATCGTCTCGATGATGGCGGTGTTGCGCTGGTAGCGCCGCGTCGCCTTGACCTGCCCGTCGAGCAGTACGTCGAAGAATCCCGCCTGCGGCTCCTCGCCGCCGAGCAGCGAGGAAAAGACCGGGTCTCCGTCGATGCGCGGCCAGCAGCACCACGCGACACGTCCATTGCGGTCGATCAGGGCGGCGATGGTGCCGTTGCCGATCGCGGCGAGGTTCAGATTGGAACTCACGGGCTAACGCTCTCCAGCGCTTCGGGAAGTCGGTTCAGCCAGTCGCGCACCTCGCTCGGCGTCGCCAGCCGGTGGTCGGCCTGCTGCGTCGGGCGCGGACCCACCGCAACGGCGAGCCCGCCCGCCTGCCGGGCCGCCCGGAAGCCGTCCTCGTCGGTCACGTCGTCGCCGAGGAAGACAGGCCGGCGCCCGGTGAAGAGCGTGCTCCGCATGAACTGCTCGACCGCGCTGCCCTTGTCGTGCCCGCCCTGCCGGACCTCGATGACGAACCGTCCCTTGAGGAACTCGACGCCGTCCCCGAGGCCGGTCCCGACGTCGATCACCTTCTGCATGATGGCGTCGCCGAATTGCGGGACGGCGCGGAAGTGCACCGCCAGCGACAAGGGCTTGTGCTCGATATAGGTGCCGGGCCAGGTGGCGAGCTCACGATCCAGCGCTTCCTCCAGCGGGTGGCGCCAGCGCGGAATCGGGATCGGTACGGCGGGAGCATCCGGCGCTAGGCGAATCTCCGCGCCATGCTGGCCGGAGGCGGGGAGGCGCGCCGGCGCGAAGCGCCGGTCCATCCAGTCAATGGTGCGGCCGGAGACCAGCGCCACCGCTCCGCCGAGCGTGAGCTGCAGCCGGGTCAGGAGGTCGGGGAGATCCTCGGGGATGGTGATGCCCTCGGGATGGTCGGCATGTTCGATCAGCGTGCCGTCGATATCGAGGAACAATGCCCAGTCCGATTCGGGGTAAGGGTGCATGCCGTTTCCTGATGCGGTTCGTGCTGGCGCCATGCTGCCCCTATACCCGCTGGGCCTCCGATCCATGAGGTAACAACGTATCCTCGCGCCTCTTTGCCGGCGCTGGCATGCCTCCAACGCATGACGGCGGGTGGCGTTCCAATACCGCATCGAAAAATTTGCGCGGGCGCGTTGGCGGCGTCTCTCAGGCGGGGGCCGCAGCGCCGTCCCGACGGTCGAGGACGCTTTGGTCGGGGGCGTGGAGCCGGATACCGTCTCCGCCGTCGACCTTGACCGCGTAAAGCGCCTGATCCGCACCGTCGATAAGCGTGGCGCGGATATCGGCGATGGTCGCGGTACGGGCGGGTGCGCTGAGGTTCGCCACGCCGATGCTCACGGTGAGGCGTCCGGAGGTGCTGGCCTCATGCGCGATGGCGAGCGCGGCGATGGCATCCCGGACATCGCCGGCGACTCTCAGGGCGCCGGAGGCGTCGGTCGTCGGCAGCACCACGAGGAATTCCTCGCCGCCATAGCGTGCCACGATGTCGCCCGGGCGCTTCAGCACGCCGGCCATGGCGTGGCTGACGGCGCGCAGGGCGCCGTCGCCGGCCGGATGGCCGTAGCCGTCATTGTATTTCTTGAAGTGATCAATATCGATCATCAGCACCGAAAGCGCGGCCCGTTCCCGCCGGCAGCGGCCGATCTCGCGTGCCAGCATCTCCTCCAGCGCGTGCCGGTTCCACAGGCCGCTGAGCGCATCGGTGCGCGCCGCTTCGGTGAGCTGCCGGTTCGCCTCGCTGAGCTGCCGGTTGGCGAGTTCCAGCCGGCTTTCCAGCGTCTTCTGTTCCGTGATGTCGGTGAGGGCGATGCACAGGGCCTCGACGCGCGGCGAGCCCTTGTCGCGCATGGGCCGGACCGCGACCAGATAGAAACGCCCGAAGAATGCCAGTTCGTGACTTGGAACAGCCTCGCCCGCATCGAAGGTAGCGAAATCGCGGACCACGTGGGCGTGGACGATGTCCCCGCACAGCTCGGCGATATGCTTGCCCATCATGGTCGCGAGCGGGGCGTGGATCAGCTCGGCATATTCGCGGTTCGCCGCGATGTAGCGCCCGTCGCGGCCGACGAGGCAGGTCGCCACCGGGAAGTTGAAATACAGTTCGCGGAGGTCTTCCGCGGGAATATGCGACAGCATGCGAACGGGCCGGGCGTGGGGGCGGGGAACGGCGTTCGGCACCATGCCCGGCAACGGCCCGGCGTGATTTGACCTATGACAATACGTAGCTACCCGAATGGTGCAATGGCGTGACAGGTGATCCGGCCAAACTTCGGCAAGGCAGTGCCAAGCCTTGCCCTGGCCCCTTCCGGCCTTGCCGCTCGGGGAAGCGCGGTTTACATAGCGCGCAACCCTTTCACCCGGCACCCAAGGCCCGATCGTCGGCGTAGCCGCGACGCGCGCCCCCCACGCGCAAGCGCAGGAACTGGACATGGCTTCCTATCAGTACGTCTACCACATGCACGGCATGACCAAGGCCTATCCGGGTGGCAAGAAGGTGCTGGAGAACATCCATCTCTCCTTCTACCCGGACGCCAAGATCGGCATTCTCGGCCCCAACGGCTCGGGCAAGTCGACGCTGCTCAAGATCATGGCCGGCCTCGACAAGGATTTCACCGGCGAGGCCTGGGTCGCGGAAGGCGCGCGCGTCGGCTACCTGCCGCAGGAGCCGCAGCTCGATCCCACTTTGTCGGTGCGCGAGAACGTGATGCTCGGCGTCGCCAAGCAGAAGGCGATCCTCGACCGCTACAACGAACTCGCCATGAACTATTCCGACGAGACCGCGGACGAGATGACCGCGCTCCAGGATGAGATCGAAGGTCAGGGCCTGTGGGACCTCGACAGCAAGATCGACCAGGCGATGGACGCACTGGGCTGCCCGGAGGAGGGCTCGGACGTCTCGAAGCTCTCGGGCGGCGAGCGTCGTCGCGTCGCGCTGTGCCAGCTGTTGCTCTCGCAGCCCGAGCTGCTGCTGCTCGACGAGCCGACCAACCATCTCGACGCCGAGACCACCAACTGGTTGGAAGGCCATCTGCGCAACTATCCGGGCGCGATCCTCATCGTCACCCATGACCGCTACTTCCTCGACAACGTGACCGGCTGGATCCTCGAGCTCGACCGCGGCCGCGGCATCCCCTACGAGGGCAACTACTCCTCCTGGCTGACGCAGAAGACCAAGCGCATGCAGCAGGAGAACCGCGAGGACGAGGCGCGCCAGCGTGCGCTCGCTTCCGAGCAGGAGTGGATCGCCGCCTCCCCGAAGGCGCGTCAGGCCAAGAACAAGGCCCGCATCCAGCGCTACGACGAGCTCGTCAAGAAGGCGTCCGAGAAGGCGCCCACCACCGCGCAGATCGTCATCCCCGTGGCCGAGCGGCTCGGCAACAACGTCATCGCCTTCGAGGGCCTGTCCAAGGGCTATGGCGACAATCTGCTGATCGATAATCTGTCGTTCAAGCTGCCGCCGGGCGGCATCGTCGGCGTCATCGGGCCGAACGGCGCCGGCAAGACCACGCTGTTCCGCATGATCGCCGGGCAGGAAAAGCCCGACGCCGGCACCATCACCATCGGCGAGAGCGTCAAGCTCGGCTATGTCGACCAGAACCGCGACGCGCTGGACGACAAGAAGACCGTCTGGGAGGAAATCTCCGGCGGCAACGAGGTGCTCTATCTCGGCAAGCGCGAGATCAATTCGCGCGCCTATTGCGGCGCCTTCAACTTCAAGGGCGGCGACCAGCAGAAGAAGGTCGGCATGCTCTCGGGCGGTGAGCGCAACCGCGTGCATCTCGCTCGTATCCTCCAGCAGGGCGCCAACGTGCTGCTTCTCGACGAGCCGACCAACGACCTCGACGTCGAGACGCTGCGCGCGCTGGAAGAGGCGCTGGAGGACTATGCCGGCTGCGCGGTCATCATCTCGCATGACCGCTTCTTCCTCGACCGCATCGCCACCCACATCCTCGCCTATGAGGACGACAGCCACGTGGAGTGGTTCGAGGGCAACTTCCACGACTACGAGGAAGACAAGAAGCGCCGCCTCGGCGTCGACGCCATCATCCCGCACCGGATGAAGCACAAGAAGCTCACCCGCTGACGGGAACGGCCCCGGGGAACGGTCCCGGGAACGACCCCTGCGATCAGGGAAGCCGGCCGGAGTGATCCGCGCCGGCTTTTCGCTTTGGCGGCGCTTCTTCGTTGCGCACTTGGCGCGGGAGCGCGGATGCGGCATGGTCGCGCCCGCTCGATCCGGGGACGACCATGCGCAGCGCTGCCGAGGACTGGAATCCCAAGCTCTATCTGAAGTTCGAGGACGAGCGCACGCGCCCGCCGCGCGATCTGCTCGCGCAGGTGCCGCTCGCCAATCCACGACGCGTGGTCGATATCGGCTGCGGGCCGGGCAACTCCACCGAACTGCTGGTCGAGCGCTGGCCGCAGGCCGAGGTGACCGGCATCGATTCCTCGCCGAACATGGTGGCTCAGGCCACGGCGCGCCTCCCCGCCGCCCGCTTCGAGCAGGCCGATATCTCGAACTGGGCGCCGGCCGAGGGCACCGACGTGCTGTTTGGCAATGCCGTGTTCCAGTGGGTGCCCGACCATCTCGCTGTCCTGGAGCGTCTCCTGCGCGCCCTGCCGGAAGGTGGCGTGCTGGCGGTTCAGATGCCGGACAACGTGAACGAGCCCTCGCATCGCCTGATGGGCGAGACAGCCGCCAGCGGCCCGTGGGCGGCGAAGATCGGCGCGGCGCAGCGCGACGTGCTGCCGACGCCGGCCGAGTATTACGAGCGGCTGAAGCCGTTCGCGCGGCGGCTCGACATCTGGCACACGCTCTACAACCACCCGCTCGACGGCGCGGCGGCGATCGCGGAATGGTTCAAGTCGACGGGGCTGCGCACCTTCCTCTCGCCGCTTTCCGAGGAGGAGCGCGCCGGCTTCCTCGCCGACTACATCGCCCGGGTAGCCAAAGCCTATCCCGAGCGGTTCGACGGCAAGGTCCTGCTGCGCTTCCCGCGCCTGTTCATCGTCGCGGTACGGTAGCGGCGCCTCAGGCGCCCCAGAAGGCTTTCATCTCTTCGATATCCGCCAGCCCGCGCTCATTGCCGTTCTTCAGGCAGGGGCCGATCCATTTCGGGTCCATGAGGCTGTCGACGCGGGTGGTGCCGGGCATAAGCCCCACCACCTTCAGTATCACCTCGGTGCCCTGCGCCTTCAGGTCGCTCACTTCCTGCTGCAGCGTGTTCGGCAGGCTGGAAGTGCGCAGGCCGATCTTGGACGCGTCGGCGCCGCCATCGGTCAGCGAGATGATGAGCGCCTTCTTCACGCCTGCCACCACATCGGAGTGGGTGCTCGTCTGGCAGATACCACCATCCATGCACAGGCGGTTCTTCAGCCAGGTCGGGCCCATCGAGCCCGGCAGCGACGAACTCGCCGCGCAGGCATGGTTCACCTCGATGCCATCGTCGGCGGAAACCACGATGCGTTCGCCGGTGTAGCAGTCGTTCGCCGTGGTGTGCAGCTTGGGGGAGGGCCATTTTTCCACGCCGATCACCCGCTTCACCGCGTTGAAATAGTCGCTTGGTCCATCGGCGTTGCGGGCCGCCATCGCGCCGCGCCCGATCGCCTGGATGGTCGCCGGGTCGGCCGCCACGGCGGTGTCGGCAATGTGACGGGCGCGTATCTGGCTGGCATTCGGCGCCATGGTCGGCACGATCAGGGCGAAGATCTTCGGAAACTCGGTGAAGATGTCGAGCTCCACGCCGAAGCGCCAGAGATGGCCGCTGGTGAGCATGGCGCCAATCAGCGAGCCGGCGGAGGTGCCGACGATGACGTCGGCGGTGGCGAGATCGACGCCCTTGGATTTCAGCGCCTGCATGTAGCCCGCCATCCATGAGGCGAGATAGATGCCGCCGCCGCCGAGCACGAGGCCGCGCTCCTTTCCCGCGCCCAGTGCGGGCTGATAGGGAATGGGGTGGGCGAGGCCGTCATCCCATGGGGCCGCCCCGCCATCCGCCGTGCCCGGCGGCGTTGCCGGCTGCTGGGCCTGCACACGGATGACGGAGGCGGCGAGGAGGGCGGTGGAGCCAGCGGCGATGAGGTCGCGACGTCGAAGCATGGCGGCACTCTGGGCAGGAGGGGCGGGGCAAGAGGGGCGGGGGCCGATAGCTGCATCCTCCGTAGCCGGCGGAAAAACACAAGTGGCGTGGGGCATGGGCGCGGCGGTTCTCATTGTCCGCCCTTTCCGCTATGTCAGGATCATGCGACGCATGCTGACGGGCCTACTTTTCCTTGCCATGAGCGCGACCACGAGCGCGCCCGCCCGCGCCGACGCCGGCTTCGACCGCTGGCTCGCCGCGCAATGGCCGGCGGCGCAGGCCATGGGCATTTCCCGCGCCACCTTCGAACGGGAGACGCGCGGGCTGGAGCCGGACTATTCGCTTCCCGACCTCGCCATTCCCGGCAAGCCGAGGAAGCCGGACGGGCAGGCCGAGTTCGTGCAGACGCCGGCCGCCTATGTCTCCGACAAGGCCATCGGCAACTACGCGGCGCGCGGGCGCAAGCTCGCCGGCCAGTATGCGGCGGAACTCAAGGTGATCGAGCGGCAGTTCGGGGTGCCGGGCTCGGTGCTGCTCGCCATCTGGGCGCGCGAGACCGCCTTCGGCGGCGCGAAGCTGAACCATGACGCGCTCCGCGTGCTGGCGACGCAGGCCTATGTCGGCCGCCGCAAGGACGATTTCCAGCCCGAGTTCCTCGCCGCGCTGAAGATCCTCGACGAGGGGCATGTCACCCGCGCGCAGATGAAGAGTTCGTGGGCCGGGGCGATGGGGCTCACCCAGTTCCTGCCGACCGGCTATCTGACCTATGGCGTCGACCTCGACGGCGACGGCACCGCCAATATCTGGACCTCGGTGCCCGAGGCGCTGGCCGCCACGGCGAGCCTGCTGCGGGAGAAGGGCTGGCAGCCGGGCAAGCGCTGGGCCTATGAGATCGCCGTGCCCGCCGGCTTCGACTGCACGCAGGCCGAGCCCGACGTGACGCTGACCATCGGCGACTGGCTCAAGCGTGGCGTGAAGATCGCGGATGGGCGGCGCGTGCCGCCCTCGGCGATGAAGGACAAGGCGTCGATCATCATGCCCGCCGGCCCCTTCGGCCCTGCGTTCCTCACGCCGGCCAATTACTTCGTGCTGAAGGCCTACAACTTCGCGGACCTCTACGTGCTCTATGTCGGCCATCTCGCCGACCGCATCGAGGACGACAAGCCCTTCGCACAGGGCTGGAAGGACATCGCGCTGGTGAAGACGCGCGACCTCGAGTTCATGCAGAAGGTGCTGACGCGAGAGGGCTATTACGCCGAGAAGATCGACGGCAAGGCCGGCATGAAGACGAGGGCCGCGCTCGGCGCCTACCAGAAGGCCAACGGCCTGCCGCTGGACTGCTGGCCGGACGCGCAGGTGCTGGAGCACATGCGTCGCGGCGGGTAACGCCTGCGGTCCTTGGACGAGCCCGGGCCACGCCTCACCGCGGCATGCGGCTGATCACCCGGATATCGCTGGTGCTGCTGTCCGCCGGGCTGGCGAGGGCGGCCGTGCCGTTGAGGTCGGCGGCGGTGAGCCAGAACACCTCGCCCTCGCTGTCCTCCGTGTCGAGCCAGAGGAAGGGCAGGTTGGGATATTCCGCTTCCAGTATCTCCCGGCCGGTGCCGATCTCGCAGATCAGCCCGCCCTGCGCGCTGAGGTGCCGGGGCGCCTCGGCGAGGATGCGGCGCACGATGTCGAGGCCGTCCGGGCCGCCGGCAAAGGCGAGGCTCGGTTCGTGCCGGTATTCCTCCGGCAGCTCCGCCATCGCCTCCGCGTCGACATAGGGCGGGTTGGTGATGATGAGGTCGTAGATCTCGCCGGTCACCGGCGCGAAGAGGTCTCCCTGCAGAAGCCGCACGCGCTCGCCCATCTCGTGCTCGGCGACGTTCTCGGCGGCGAGCGCCAGCGCATCCGGCGAGAGGTCGACCGCATCCACGCGGGCATTGGGGAAGATCATGGCGGCGAGGATGGCGAGGCATCCCGAGCCGGTGCACAGGTCGAGCACCCGGCCGACGTCTTCCGGCTCCGGCACCAGCGCGAAACCCTCGCCGCCGAACAGCTCACCCGCCAGCAGCTCGCCGATGAAGGAGCGCGGCACGATCGCCCGGCTGTCGGAGCGGAACGGCACGCCGCGAATATAGGTGCGCCCGAGCAGATAGGCCGCGGGCTGGCGCGTGGTGCAGCGCCGGTCGATCAGCGCGGCGAGATGGGTGCGCTCCTCGAGGGTCAGCCGGGCGTCGAGCCACGGCGCGAGGTCGTCGACCGGAAGATGCAGTGATTCCAGTACGATGAAGGCGGCCTCGTCGAGCGCCGTCGTGGTGCCGTGTCCGAAGGTGAGTTCGGCCGCGTTGAAGCGGCTTACCGCATAGCGCACGAAGTCGCGCACCGTGCCCAGTTCGTCCGCAGCCGCCATGTCGTCCTCCCTGTCTCGGTGCAAGCGACAGCACGACGCGCCATCGAAAGCAAGCCGGGGGGTGTTCCCCGCTTGTCATCGGCGCGTCGTGGATCGATAGGATGGGGACAGTCAGCGAATGGGAAATGACGCATGGCCGAAGCGGCGAACGACGAAATCACCCTGGTCATCGACCGCTCGGTGGCGGTCGTGCTGTTCGAGTTCCTCTCCCGCACGGTGGACGATGCCGACGGCGAGGCGCTGGTCGACTTCATCGAGGACGAGGCGGAGATCCCCGCCCTCTGGGCGCTGCTCGCCGGGCTGGAGAGCGTGCTCACCGAGCCGATGGCCGAGGATTACGAACGCCGCGTGCTCGCCGCGCGCGAGGCGGTGATGAAGCGTTTCGGCGGCGCCTTCTCCGGCAAGGGCGGCGACTGACCCTTCCGGGAAAGGGGCAGAGCCGAAAATCCGGCAACTCGCCACCGAGCGGCAGCGCGTGCGCGAGGCGACGAGCGCGAAGTGGGGATCGGAATTGGTAGCCTGATGGCCGGCCGCGAGGCGGCCGGCCCATTTCCGTCAGGCTATTTGAAGACAGAAGGTTGTTTCGCTGCCTTCTCCCGGCGTCGTCGTTACTTCGGAAGCATGGCTGCGGCCTGATTCACCGCGGCGCCGATCTGCTTGCACATCGCTTCCTCGGCGGTGCTCTGGGCCTTCGCCACATCGGCGAGGTTCACTTCCTGCCCCATGGACGACACCGTGCCGTTCTTGCCCTTCTGATAGGCCGCCTCGACCTTCGAAGCGTCCGTCGCGGGAGGAAGCATGCCCATCAGCCGCGTCTGGATGTCGACGGTCGCCGCGTCGACATATCCCTTGCCCTTGCAGTACTCCAGAATGCCCAGCTGGTTCTTGGCCATGGCGACGGCGTCGTCGGCCGAAGGAGGCGTCTGCGCGGAAACGATGGTGGTGCCGAGGGCGACAGTGGCGAGCGTGGTCGCCAGATACTTGTAAAACAACGCTTTCTCCCATGCGCATGAAACCGATCATGCGTACAAGTACTTATATGCCGTTGCCCCGCTTCTGCAATCTGAAGCTGCCATATGCCGGCTAACTTTTTCCATCGCGCGATCCGGGGGCTCGGCGAGGGGCGGTGCCAATCCAGAAGGTGGACGGTCGGCGCCGGAGGGTGTCGCAGCGCCGCGATCGAGCCGATGAAGTCCTATCCCGGACGCGGCTGTTTGCGGACTACGGCGTTGCCGTCGGGGCGAGCGGCGTTCCCGCTGTGGCGGCCGCCGCCGCCGGCGTCGTTTTCGACCGGCTCTTCGGCGATGGGGCGATGTCCGCCGAACGCTGCTGCGCCTCGATATTGGCGATGACGGCGCGGCCGAGCTCGCGGGCGAAGCAGTTGTAGCCCCAGTCGTTCATGTGGAAGCTGTCCTTCCAGAGGAAGGAATCGAAGGCCATGCCGGCCTTCTCGTGCCAGTCGCGCATGAGCGCGAAGCGGTGATAGACGCCCACGCCTTCCTCGGCGGCGATGGTGTCGATCAGCCGGATCATCGGCCCGATATCGGCGTCGGCGAGCACGCGTGGGGCGTATTGCGGATCGACCAGCACGAGGTCGGCGTCGAGCGCGCGCACGCGGGCAATCGCCTCGCGCAGCAGCTTCTCGGCGGTGGCGAGGCCGTCGGTGCGGAACAGCGCGTTGACGCCGGACTGCCAGATCACCAGCGTCGGCCTGGCGGCGGCGACGTCCTTGTCGAACCGCGCCAGCATCTCCGGTGCGTCTTGGCCGTTGATGCCGCGATTGACCACCTTGATGTCGGTATCGGGGAAGCGCTCGCGCAGCATGGCCTGCAGCCGGCTGGGATAGGCGGCGTCCCGCGAGGTCGCGCCCGCGCCGGCGGTGGAGGAGGAGCCGATGGCGACGATGGTGACGGGCTCGCCGGCCCGCAGCCGCGCCGCCGTGCGGGCCAGCGGCACGCTCAGCTTGTCCTGCGCCTTCGGGGAAGGGCAGGTGGCCGGGATCAGGCTCTTCGCCGGCGGCAGCAGGTTCTGCGCGGAGGCGGGCAGGGCCGCCAACCCCAGGGCAGCGGCAAGGAGAATGGCGTGTCGCATGGTGAGGCGCATGTCAGCGGGAACCGAGGGTGCGCATCTCGACGCCGTCGACGATCATGCCGACCAGAAGCCGGCCGATGCAGCGATGGACGTCCTCGAAGAGCGAGGGAGAGGGGCGGGCGCTGTCGAAATCGAAGATGCCCTCGTTCTCCCAGAACCGCATGACGCTGTAGCGGTCGAAGAAGGGTACCCCGCTGGAGCGCGCCGCCCAGCGCAGGGCGATGTTGTAGGGGGCGACGTCGAAGGCGAAGGCCGTGCGGGGACTGTATTGCGGGCTCACCACGATCACGTCCGCGCCCGCCTGATGCGCGTAGCCGATGCCGGTGTTCACCGCGTCCGAGAAGGCGGAGGTGTCGGCGCCGAGGATGGTGTCGTAGGTGCCGGTCTGCCAGATCATCAGCGCCGGCTTGGTCTGCGCCAGCGCCGCGGGCAGGTCGGCGAGGATCGACTCGGCAGTGGCGCGCGGCTGGTTGTGCGTGGTCACGACGACGCCGCCGTCCGGGTAGCGCGCGCGCAGCGTCTCCTCGATGTAGCTCGGGAAGCTGCGCGGCGTGGCGTCCTTCTCGGCGCCGGGCTTGGCGATCTTCTTCACGTTGGTGGCGCTGTTCACCACCAGGATGGTGGTGGGCGTCTTCTTCTCCAGCGAGCGCGCGAGGCGCGGCAGCGGAAAGCCGGCGCGGGTCAGCGCGGAAGGCGCGGCGCACACCTTCGCCGTCTCGGCATGAGCGGCGATGCCGCCCCCCGAGGCGAGGGCCGTTCCGAGAATGATACCTGCAATCCAGCGTTTCACGATCAACCCGACCGATCCGCCATCTTCCGCACCGCAATATCGCGCTCAACGCGAGCATACCACGACAATAGGTAAGAGAGACCTACCATTAAGGAGATGCCTGCCACGCTTAGCACAAGTTGCATGGTCAGCGAGCTGTCGACCTCATTGAGCACGAAGTGAGCAGCGAAGGAAAGGAACACGCCGAAGCAGAAAACCTCGAGCGAATGCTGGCCGGTGCGGATCATCGGCCGCAGCAGGCGCCAGCGCAGCATCGGCGAAGCGACGGGTATCAGCCGCACCACGACGACGGCCAGCGCCAGGAAGTGAAGCAGCCGCAGCGGCGACAGATCCGTCTTGCTGATGGGGTAGATGATCTCGCCGATCGTCTCGGGCACCAGTCCTTCGAGTGGGGGCCACCACCAGCTGATCACCACGACGAGCGAGACCAGCAGGTAGATCACCGCCAGCACGAGTATGACGGGGGACTGTACCAGCCCGCCCAGCCGGTCGCTGCCGCCGAGGCCGCACCAGCCGCCGAACACGAACAGGAACTGCCAGGCGAAGGGGTTGAAGAACCACATGCGGTCTTCGGGATAGGCCGGTAGGTTGAAGCCCCAGTGATTGGCCGCGAGCCACAGCAGCAGCGAGGCCGCCAGCGTCGCGTCCGGCCGCCATTTCAGCGCACACAGGATCGGCGGGAAGGTGGCGAGCAGCACGATGTAGAGCGGCAGCACGTCCATGTTGGCGGGGCGGAACTTCAGCAGCAGCGCCTCGACCAGTGCCACGTCCGGTTCGGCGAGGAACTGCAGCGCGCCCATCTCCTCCGCATAGAGCGGGTTGGAGAAGCTGCCGACGACGTAGGAGATCTCGGCGAGATAGATGACGAACAGGAAGATGAAGGCCACGTAGAGCTGCCACGCCCGCCGCAGGATGCGTGCGGAGGTGACGATCGTGCCGCTGGTGTCGATCTGCCGGCCATAGACCATGGCGGCGGTGTAGCCGGAGATGAAGACGAAGATCTCGGTGGCGTCGGAAAAGCCGAAGTTCCGGTTGGTGATCCAGTTCACCACATTGTTCGGGATGTGGTTCAGGAAGATGAACCACAGCGCCAGCCCGCGGAACAGGTCGAGCCGCAGGTCCCGGCCGGAGGCGACGGAGGGCGGCTGCCTGTCGGGCGCGGCCTGCGCTTCCGGGGAGGTCTGCGGCTCGGGCGGGACCGGCCTTCCGGTCGGCCCCGCGGAATGGACCGCCTCGACGGCGGCAGGCGAACTCACCGCGCCCGGCTCACTTCTTCAGGCCGAAGCCGAGGAAGAGCACCGCGACCCCGTTGAAGATCAGGTCGATGCCGAGCAGCAGCCCGAGCACCCACAGGCCGCTGACCGGCCAGCCGGCGATGATCTCGATGCCGAGCAGGATGGCGATGACGGCCGAAAAGGCGATCCAGCCCCAGCCCTCGGCCGGGCGCAGCTTGAAGGCGGCGATGAGGCGGAACACGCCGCCGACGATCAGCGAGACGCCGAGCAGCAGCGTCAGCATCTCGGCGGCGACCATCGGCACCACGATGGCGACGATGCCGGCGGCGAGGAAGAGCAGGCCGTCGAGCAGCCAGAAGGCGAAGGCGCCCCAGGTTTTCACCTGGAAGGAGTGGATGATCTGGGCGCCACCGGAGATGGCCATCATCACGCCGATATAGAGCACCGAGACCACGGTGCTCAGCACCAGATTGCCCAGCGCGATGGCGCCGGCAATGATCATCAGCAGGCCGAGGGCGACGAACCAGCCCCATTTGGCGCGCAGCTCGGAGAGTTGTCCGGCAACGAGGCCGCCGGGGGTCGGCGTCGGGGAATCCGAAGAAAGAGACATGGTTCGATCCTCACCTTGCTCGCTACGCCGGCTGCACGGTAACGACTTCCAGCCCCCGCAGTCCCAGCGACTCGTCCTGTGACGAGCGGCACATCGTATAAGGATGCGCCGTTCTCCTGTAGTCAGGGAATGTCGCGATTCAGGTTGGCCGGGGCCATTTTATGACAGTTCCTTCCAATTCGCCGGGCGCCGATCTGTTCGGGGAGCCGGTTCCGCTTCCTCCGCAGCGTTTCGAGGCGCGGCTTGCCGGCACCCTGATCGCCGACGGCGCGGGGTTCGAAACCCGCGCGGTGCCCTCTCTTTCCGTCACGCTCGAGGGCGTGCCGGGTGATCGTCATGCGGGCCACGCCCGGCCGGCGGATTCGCGTGTGCCGTGGTATCCGCGCGGCACGCCCATCCGCAATGCGCGCCAGCTGTCCATCGTCGCGCCGGACGAACTCGCCGAGATCGCCCGCCGTCTCGGCGTGCCGGAAGTACGTCCCGAATGGATCGGCGCCAATCTGGTGATCGAGGGCGTATCGCGACTGACGCGGCTGCCGCCGGGCACGCGCCTGCATTTTGCGGGTGGCGCGGCGCTGGCGGTGGAGGGCGAAAACGCACCCTGCCGCCATGCGGGCCGGGCGGTCGGCGACCATTTCCCCTCTCAGGAGGAACTGGACCTCGCCTTCGTGCGGGCGGCGAAGGGGCTGCGTGGCCTCGTCGCCTGGGTCGAGCGGGCCGGCGATCTGCTCGCCGGCACCGGGATCGATGTGCGCGTGCCCGAGCAGCGGCTCTGGACGCGCTAGGCCGGGCCGCTCAGCGGACGGCGACGCCGGTATCGGCGACCGGCATGGCGGCGGTGGCGTTCGGCACCGAGCCGGTGGTCGCCGGCGCGGCCGAGGCCGCGGTCGGCGTATTGCCGGGCAGCACCACGACCTTCGTGCCGACCTTCACCTTGTCGTAGAGACCCTCGACGTCTTCGTTCAGCATGCGGATGCAGCCCGAGGACATGAACTGGCCGATGGTCGAAGGCTGGTTGGTGCCGTGGATGCGGTAGATCGTGCCGCCGAGGTAGAGCGCGCGCGCGCCCATCGGGTTGCCGGGGCCGCCGGCCATGAAGCGCGGCAGGTAGGGCTGACGCTCGATCATCTCCGCCGGCGGACGCCAGTCGGGCCATTCCGCCTTGCGGCTGATCTTCTCCGAGCCCGCCCAGGTGAAGCCCTCGCGGCCCACGCCGATGCCGTAGCGCTCGGCCTTGCCGCCGGGCAGCACGTAATAGAGGTAGGTGTTGGGCGTATCGATGATGAGGGTGCCGGGAGCTTCCTTCGTCACGTAGTCGACGACCTGATGCTTCAGGTGCTCGGGAAGTTCCTTGCGCGGGCCGGTTTCCGGCTGGTCTTCCGGCGGCAGCATGGCGACGCTGGAACCGTTGGCACCGTAGTTGTTTCCGAGGTTCTGCGGCGGCGCGGAAGCGGCGGGCTGGCCCTGCGCCGGCTGGCCGTGGGTCTGCGCGGCGGCGCTGTCGCCGTAGGGCGAGGCCATGCCCGCGGGCGGCTGGCCGGAATAGGCACCCGGCGGATAGCCGGCCGGCTGCTGGTTCGGGTCGCTATAGGGCGCGTTGGCGATCGGCGCCACGCCCGGGGGAATGTTGCCGTTCGCGGCCGTACCGGGCACGCCCGCTGGCTGCTGCTGGGCGTAGGGATCGCGCACGCCGGGAGGCGTCGAGCCATAGGTGTTCGCCTGCGGCGCGGCCTGGGTCTGGGACGAGCCGTACGGGTCGTAGGCGGCGGGGACCTCGACGTCCTCGACCGCGCGGCTGCCCGTGGAGGCCTCATAGGCGGACTGATCCGGCGCCGCCGCATTCTGTCCTTCGGAGGGATAGTACTGCGCGCTGGCGGTGCCGATGGAGGCGAGGACCGAGAAGGCGACAGCGGGAGCGAAACCGAGGCGAACGACCATCATCAAGCCTTAAGGGAATCTGCCGGGACCGAAATGTCCCTCAATGTGTCGTCACGGAATGACGCAGGATCAAGGCAGGTTCAAGACCAGACTGGGACGGGAACGGGCTCCGTGAGCCCTGACATGCGTGCGGTGCATGGCCGATGCATTCATGTCACACATGCTTTAACGGAAACCTGCGCCCGCTGTCAGGTTTCGGCCGATCCGCGCTCGCGGTGCCAGCCGACGACGGCGTCGGGGAAGCAGTCGGTGGAGGCGAAGTAGGGCTTGATGTCGATCAGCGGCGTGCCGTCGAGGCAGTCGAGCCCGATGACCGAGAGTTTTCCTTCCGATATGCCCAGCAGCCTCACCGCGCTCAGCGCGATCGGGTTCGGCCGGGCCGGGCTGCGCAGGGCGAAGGTGCCGCGCCCCTGGCCGTACTGCCTCGGCACCTGCACCACGAGGTCGCGCGGCGCCTTGTCCATGAATAGAGCAGCCAGAGATGCGTGGTACCGTCCAGGCCCATGAGCGCGGGCTGGAAGGTGGGCGCGACCTCGACCGTGCACACCGCTTCCGACTCGCGGGCGTTCTTCGGGCACTTGGCGCGGCTCTTCCAGGGCGTGCGGATGCGTCCGATGAAATGGAGGCCGGCGTCTGGCACGGCCGGCAGTTCCACCGCGACCTCGCCCGGCCGGATGCCGAAGCCGGTCGTTCCGTCCACGCTGTCGCGGTCATGCGTCGTCATGGGCGGCCTTTCCGGTCCGTCGTCGTCGGGGCGCATCCGTCCGGACCCTCTTGCATCATCGTGAGATAAGACATAAAGATATCTTTATATCTTTTTTCGGGAGGTCACGTGTCCGGTTCCCCGCTGGGATTCGCGCTTTTGCTCGACGGCCTCAAGGCGGCCGGCGAGGACACGCGCCTGCGTCTTCTGGCGCTGATCGGCGAGGGCGAGCTGACCGTTTCCGAGCTTACCGAGATTCTGGGCCAGTCGCAGCCGCGAATCTCGCGCCACCTCAAGCTGCTGGCCGAGGCCGGGCTGGTGGAGCGTTTCCGCGAGGCGAGCTGGGTGTTCTATCGCCGCGCCGTCGACATGCCCGGCGCGGCGCTGACCGACGCGCTGCTGGAGCTGATGGCGCCGGACGACGCCATCCTCCTGCGCGACCGCGAGCGGCTGGACGCGGTGCGCGCCGCCCGCGCGGCGCAGGCGCAGGACTATTTCCGCGCTCACGCCCATGAATGGGACGCCATTCGCCGCCTGCACGCGCCGGAGGCGCAGGTCGAGGCGGCGATAAAGGCCGCGCTTTCCGGTCAGCGCATCGGCAGCCTGCTCGATCTCGGCACCGGCACGGGCCGCATTCTCGAGCTCTTCGCCGACGAGATGGAGCGGGGCGTCGGTATCGACCTCTCCGCCGACATGCTCGCCGTCGCCCGCGCCAATCTGGAGCGGGCCGGCGTGCGCAACGCGACCGTCCGGCAGGGCGACATCTACAATCTTGCCTTGCCGCGCGACGCTTTCGACGTGGTGATCATCCATCAGGTGCTGCACTTCCTCGAAGACGCCCCGCGCGCGATCAAGGAGGCGGCCCGGGTGCTGCGGCCGGGCGGGCGCCTGCTCGTCGTCGACTTCGACCCGCACGATCTCGAATTCCTGCGCGAGCAGCACGCCCATCGCCGTCTCGGCTTCGCGCCGGAGATCATGGAGAGCTGGCTCACCCAGGCTGGTCTTTCCCTCCAGTCCCACCGCCTGCTCGCCCCCCAGGGCGACGGCAAGCTCACCGTTTCGCTCTGGCTCGCCCGCGACCCGCGCGTCGTGCTGGCAGAAGCCGAACAGACCCAGGAGGTCGCCTGATGTCGTCGGATGTCGAGCGCCGCAGCCGCCGTTCCGGCGGGCGGCCCATTTCGGTGTCGTTCGAGTTCTTTCCGCCGAAGACGCCGGAAATGGAGGCGACGCTCTGGAACTCCATCACCCGGCTCGCGCCGCTGGCGCCGAAATTCGTCTCGGTGACCTATGGCGCCGGCGGCTCGACGCGCGAGCGCACCCACACCACGGTCGAGCGCATCGTCAAGGAGACCCGGCTCGCGCCGGCGGCGCATCTCACCTGCGTCTCCGCCACGAAGGCGGAGGTGGACGAGGTGGTGCGCGGCTATTGGGATGCCGGCGTGCGCCATATCGTGGCGCTGCGCGGCGATCCGCCGGGTGGGGTCGGGCAGGCCTATGAGCCGCACCCGGAGGGCTATCGGACGACGGCCGATCTCGTCGACGGCATCCGCCGCATCGCCAATTTCGAGGTGTCGGTCTCGGCCTATCCCGAGAAGCACCCGGAGAGCCCGTCCTTCGACACCGATCTCGATATCCTCGCCGCCAAGGTCGAGGCGGGGGCGACGCGCGCCATCACCCAGTGCTTCTTCGACAACGACCTCTATTTCGCCTATCTCGACAAGGTACGGGCGCGCGGCATCGACGTGCCGGTGGTGCCCGGCATTCTGCCGGTGTCGAACTTCAAGCAGGCGAGGAACTTCGCGGAGAAGACGGGGACCTACGTTCCCTCGTGGCTGACTTCGCGCTTCGAGGGACTCGACAACGACCCCGAGACCCGCAAGCTGATCGCCGCCGCGGTGGCCGCCGAGCAGGTCTTCGACCTCGTTGATCGCGGCGTCACCGAGTTCCATTTCTATACGCTCAACCGCGCCGACCTCGTCTACGCCGTGTGCCACCTGCTGGGCATCCGCCCGCCGCAGGAGAGTGCTGGGCAGAGCAACGGTCAGGCGGCGGCGTGAGGAGAGCGGCGTCTTAACCTCTCCCCGTCGGGGAGAGGTCGGCCCGCAGGGCCGGGTGAGGGGTTTTGAACGACCGGATTCAGAGAGCCAGACGTCTGCGACGTGATCAGACCGAGGTCGAAAAGCTCCTCTGGTCGCGTCTTCGCAACCGGCAGCTCGATGGTTGGAAGTTCCGGCGGCAGGTGCCGGTCGATCGCTTCACGGTCGACTTCCCTGCTCCGACGCCAAGCTGGTGATCGAACCCGACGGCGGCCAGCATGCCGCCGAGACCGACGCCGAACGGACCCGGGTGATCGAAGCCAGTGGCTATTTCGTCATCCGGTTCTGGAATAACGAAGTGAACGACAATATCGAGGGCGTTCTGTCGCGGATCCTGGAAATCCTGTCCGCGGAGGCCCCTCACCCCAACCCTCTCCCCGCCGGGAAGAGGGAGTAGGAGCCGCTTCATGTCTGAGACGCATGCCGACACCCTTGCCGCCCTTCGCACGGCCGCTTCCGAGCGCATCCTCGTGCTCGACGGCGCCATGGGCACGATGATCCAGCAGCTCAAGCTGGACGAGGCCGGCTATCGCGGCGAGCGGTTCAAGGCGTGGAGCCGGGACCTCAAGGGCAATAACGACCTCCTGAACCTGACGAAGCCCGACGCGGTGCGCGACATCCATCTCGCCTACTTCACCGCGGGCGCGGACATCGTCGAGACCAACACCTTCTCCGGCACCACCATCGCCATGGCCGATTACGGCATGGAGAGCCTTGTCTACGAGCTCAATTTCGAGGGCGCGCGGCTCGCCAAGGAAGCCGCGAAGCTTGCCGAGGCGCAGGACGGCCGCCGCCGCTTCGTCGCCGGCGCCATCGGCCCGACCAACCGTACCGCCTCGATCTCGCCGGATGTCAACGATCCCGGCTTCCGCGCGACGAGCTTCGACGAGCTTGCCGTCGCCTATGGCGAGCAGGCCGGCGCGCTGATTGATGGCGGCTCGGACATCCTGCTGATCGAGACCATCTTCGACACGCTGAACGCCAAGGCGGCGATCTTCGCCATCGAGCGGCTGTTCGAGGAACGCGGCATCCGGCTGCCGGTGATGATCTCCGGCACCATCACCGACCTCTCCGGGCGCACGCTCTCGGGCCAGACGCCCGAGGCGTTCTGGAACTCGGTGCGGCACGCCCAGCCCTTCTCCATCGGGCTGAACTGCGCGCTCGGCGCCAAGGAGATGCGCGCCCATATCGACGCGCTGTCGCGCATCTCGGACACCTTCGTCTGCGCCTACCCCAATGCCGGCCTGCCCAACGAATTCGGCCTCTATGACGAGAGCCCGGCGGCGATGGCCAGGCTGGTCGGCGAGTTCGCCGCTTCGGGCCTCGTGAACGTCGTCGGCGGCTGCTGCGGCACGACGCCGGACCATATCCGCGCCATTGCCGAGGCGGTGGCGCCGCATGCGCCGCGCGACATCCCCGAGATCGAGCCGCTCCTGCGCCTGTCGGGCCTCGAGCCCTTCGAGCTGACGCCGCAGATCCCGTTCGTGAACGTCGGCGAGCGCACCAACGTCACCGGCTCGGCGCGCTTCCGCAAGCTCATCACCAATGGCGACTACACCGCCGCGCTGGCCGTCGCCCGCGATCAGGTGGAGAACGGCGCACAGGTCATCGACGTCAACATGGACGAGGGCCTGCTCGATTCCGAGAAGGCGATGGTGACCTTCCTCAACCTGCTCGCCGCCGAGCCGGACATCGCCCGCGTGCCGGTCATGGTCGACAGTTCCAAGTGGAGCGTCATCGAGGCCGGGCTGAAGTGCATTCAGGGCAAGGGCATCGTCAACTCGATCTCCATGAAGGAGGGCGAGGAGGCGTTCAAGCACCATGCCCGCCTCGTGCGCGCCTATGGCGCCGCGGTCGTCGTCATGGCCTTCGACGAGAAGGGCCAGGCCGACACCTATGAGCGCAAGGTGGAGATCTGCTCGCGGGCCTACCGCATCCTCGTCGACGAGGTCGGCTTTCCCCCCGAGGACATCATCTTCGACCCGAACATCTTCGCGGTGGCGACCGGCATCGAGGAGCATGCGGGCTATGGCGTCGCCTTCATCGAGGCGACGCGGGCGATCCGCCAGCAACTGCCGCACGCGCACATCTCCGGCGGCGTGTCGAACCTCTCCTTCTCGTTCCGCGGCAACGAGCCGGTGCGCGAGGCGATGCACGCCGTGTTCCTCTATCACGCGATCCACGCGGGCATGGACATGGGCATCGTCAATGCCGGCCAACTCGCGCCCTACAGCGAGATCGAGCCGGAGCTGCGCGAGGCCTGCGAGGACGTGGTGCTCAACCGCCGCGAGGACTCGACCGAGCGCCTGCTGGCGCTGGCCGAGCGCTTCAAGGGCGGCGGTCGCGAGAAGAAGGAAGCCGATCTCACCTGGCGCACCTGGACGGTCGAGAAGCGGCTGGAGCACGCGCTGATCAACGGCATCACCGACTTCGTCGAGGCCGACACCGAGGAGGCGCGCCAGTCCGTCGCCCGCCCGCTGCACGTCATCGAGGGGCCGCTGATGGCCGGCATGAACGTGGTCGGCGACCTGTTCGGCGCCGGCAAGATGTTCCTGCCGCAGGTGGTGAAGTCCGCCCGCGTGATGAAGCAGGCGGTGGCCTATCTCATGCCCTTCATGGAGATCGAGAAGCAGGAGCTCGGCCTGACCGACGCCGCCAGCGCCGGCAAGATCCTGATGGCGACGGTGAAGGGCGACGTGCACGACATCGGCAAGAACATCGTCGGCGTCGTGCTCCAGTGCAACAATTACGAGGTCATCGATCTCGGCGTGATGGTGCCGACCGCCAAGATCCTGGAGACGGCACGCGCCGAGAAGGTGGACGTGATCGGCCTCTCCGGCCTCATCACGCCGTCGCTGGACGAGATGGTGCACGTCGCCTCCGAGATGGAGCGCGAGGGCTTCGAGGTGCCGCTGCTGATCGGCGGCGCCACGACCTCGCGCGTCCACACGGCGGTGAAGATCGCCCCGCAATATGTGCGCGGGCAGGCGGTCTACGTGACCGATGCCAGCCGCGCGGTGGGCGTGGTCTCCAGCCTGCTCAACGACAACACCCGGCCGGACTACGTGGCGAACATCCGCGCCGAATACGCCAAGCTGGCGGACGCCCATGCGAAGAGCGACCGCAACAAGGTGCGGGTGAAGCTGGAGGAGGCGCGCGCCAACCGGCTGGCGCTGGACTTCGGCGCCTACCGGGCACCGGTGCCCACCTTCCTCGGCACGCGCGTGTTCGAGGAATATGACCTCGGCGAGCTGGTGCCCTATATCGACTGGACGCCGTTCTTCCAGTCCTGGGAGCTTGCCGGGCAGTTCCCGCGCATCCTCGACGACGAGAAGATCGGTCCCGCCGCCCGCGCGCTCTATGACGATGCGCGCAAGATGCTGGAGCGGATCGTCGCCGAGAAGTGGCTCACCGCCCGCGCCGTGATCGGCTTCTGGCCGGCCAACACGGTGGGCGACGACATCGTGCTCTACACCGACGAGACCCGCGCCGACGAACGCGCGACGCTGCACACGCTGCGCCAGCAGATGGCCAAGCGGGAGGGGCGCCACAATCTGGCGCTCGCCGATTTCGTCGCCCCGGCGAGTACCGCCGTGGCCGATTACGTCGGCGGCTTCTGCGTGACCACCGGCTTCGGCGAGCAGGAGCGCTCGGACGCCTTCAAGGCGGCGCATGACGACTATTCCGCGATTCTTCTCAAGGCCTTGGCGGACCGTCTTGCCGAGGCGTTCGCGGAACGCATGCATGAGCGCGTGCGCCGCGAATTCTGGGCTTATGCACCGGATGAAGTCCTTGATAATGAGAATCTGATTCAAGAAAACTATCGCGGCATCCGTCCCGCGCCGGGCTATCCGGCGCAGCCCGATCACACGGAAAAGGCGATTCTTTTCAAGCTTCTCGACGCGACTTCTAAGATCGGAGTCGAGTTGACGGAGAGCTTCGCCATGTGGCCGGGCGCCGCCGTCTCCGGCCTCTACTTCGCTCACCCCGACGCTTCCTATTTCGGTGTAGGGCGGATCGAGCGCGATCAGGTCGAGGACTATGCCGCGCGCAAGGGCATGAGCGTCGAGGAGGCCGAACGCTGGCTTGCCCCGGTGCTCAACTACGACCCGCTCAGCACCAAGTCGGTCGCGGCCGAGTAGCGGCGATGGGCGGGGTGGAAGGTCGTGCGAGGCGGGTCCTGAAATGGGGGCTCGCCGTCCTGCTGGTCTGGGCGGCGCTCGCCTATGTGATGCTGCCGCGCCTGTGGACGCATCACGAGCGCCAGCCCGGCATCCGGCACATGCCGATGGTCACGCAGACCAGGCAGGGCATCCCGGGCGATCCCATCGATGTCGGCCTGGTCGGCACGCGGGAGGATGTCATCCGCGCCATGGTCGCCGCGGGCTGGATGCCGGCCGATCCGGTGACGCTGAAGTCCAGCATCGCCATCATCGGTTCGGTGCTGCTGAACCGTCCCGATCCGCAGGCGCCGGTGAGCCCGCTCTACTATGACGGGCGCGTCGAGGACCTCGCCTTCGAGAAGGAGCTTGGGCGCAGCGCCGACCGGCGCGACCACGTGCGCTTCTGGAAGGTGCTCGACAGGGGCGAGGAGGGCGCGCCGGTCTGGCTCGGCTCGGCGACCTACGACCGGGGCGTCGGCCTCAGCCATTACACCGGCGCCGTCACCCACCATATCGGCCCCGATGTCGATGCGGTGCGCGACCTGCTGATCGACGATCTCAAGGCGGTCGGGATGGTGCAGACGGTCTATCAGGTGACGGGCCTCGGCCCGACCCTGTTCGGCCGCAACGGCGGCGGCGATCCCTACTACACGGACGGCGAGATCTGGTTCGCCCGGCTGATGCCGGACGGGCGGAGGAACCCCGATCCGCCGGTCGTCCTCGCCCCGCCGGCGGCGGTCGGCTTCAAGGACGCGCTCTGGGGCCAGATCGCCGGTCTCGTCGGCCCGCAATGAAAAGGGCCGGCGCGTGAGCGGCCGGCCCTCCTCGTCCCGTCGCGGTGCCGCGTCAGCCGGCCGGCTGCCAGATGCTGACCGCGCCGGTGTCGACGGCCTTGGGCAGCAGCCCTTCCCTTAGGAAGGCGTCGGCGATCTTCTGCTGCTCGGCGAGGCCGTCCTTGGTGACGGCGCCGACCTTGTAGCTGCGCCGGCCGTTCGCCACCTCGACCGCCGCGGCGTCGATGTTCCACAGGCTGGCGAGCTGGGCGGCGGCTTCCTTCGGGTTCGCCTTCACCCAGTCGCCCTTGGCCTTGAGCTGGTCGAACAGCACGGCGACGACCTTGTCCCCGTTCCGGGTGAAATCCTCGGAGCCGAGATAGTAGCGCTTGTAGCTGGCCAGCCCGTTCGAGCCATCCGCGAGGATGCGGGCCTTGGATTGGGCCTGCGTGGTGGCGAGGAAGGGGTCCCAGGCCACCCAAGCGTCGACATTGCCGCCGACGAAGGCGGCGCGCCCGTCCGCCGGGGTCAGATAGGCGGGGTCGATGTCCTTGAAGGCGAGGCCCGCCTTGGCCAACGCGGCCAGCAGCAGGTAGTGGCTGCCGGCGCCCTTGGTGACGGCGACCTTCTTGCCCTTCAGATCGGCGACGCTGGCGATCTTGGAGCCTTCCGGCACGAGAATGGCCTGGGCGGAGGGCGAGGGCGCTTCCTCGGCGAAGAACACCGGCTTGGCGCCGGCCGCCTGGGCGAAGACGGGCACCGTGTCGGCGACGTCGGCGCTGAGGTCGATCTTGCCGAGGTTCAGCGCCTCCAGCAGCGGCAGGCCGCTGGTGAATTCGTGCCAGGTCACCGTCACGCCGAGCGGCTCCAGCGCCTTCTCCAGCTCGCCATTCGCCTTCAGCAGGGCGACGAGGGTGGAGGAGCGCTGATAGCCGATGCGCACCGTGTCGGGCGCCGTGTCAGATACCTGGGCGGCCGCCCGCCGGAGATGGGTCAGAAGGCCGGCGCTCGCGGCGGCGCCGGCGGCGAGGCCGAGCAGCGCGCGGCGGGAGAGAGAACGCGGAAAGGGGTTCGTCATCAGTATCTCCACTTAATATACGTTTTTTATATACTGAATGCGAACTTCTCTCCACCTCCAAATTTCCGTGTCCCCTCTCTCAGTTCGCGGCGATGGCCCGTTCGAGGAACTGCGCGACTTCCAGTGCCTGCCGGTCGCGCCCGAAGCGCCCGACGACCTGCACGCCGATGGGCAGGCCAGTGGCGCCGGTCAGGCCGACGACGTTCACGCAGGGCGCGCCGCTCAGCGTCCACAGCCGGTTGAAGGCCGGGGATCCCGTGGAGCCGAGCCCTTCCGGCGCCTCGCCGGTGACGGAGAAGGTCAGCAGCGCGTCGTAATCGGCGAACAGGTCGGCCAGCGCGTGGCGCGACCGCCGGGCGACCCGCCGCGCGGCGTCGTACTGTTCCGGTGTGATGCGCGCGGCGCCTTCGAGATAGGTCGAGAGAGTCGGCGAAAGCTGGTCGCGGTGGCGGTCCCATTCGTCGGCGAAAGCGAGAGCGGCTTCGAAGCCCTGCACGACGGCCTGGGCGCCGTCACCGGCTTCGACCGCTTCTGGCAGGTCGATGGCCGTGACATGGGCGCCCGCCCGCGCGGCGGCATGGGCGGCGGATTCGAGCGCCGCGTGGGCGTCCTCGGCGGCGAGATGCGCGCGCGGGGTCTTCACCAGCGCGATGCGTGGTGCTGCGATCTCACCGTCGAGCGCGAAGTCGCGCCCCGTAAGGGCGCCCGCCGCGAAGGCGATATCGGCGACATGGGCGCCGAACAGGCCGATCGTGTCGAGCGACCAGGAGAAGGGCTTCAGCCCGAGCACCGGCAGCAGCTTGAACGAGGGCTTGTAGCCGGTGACGCCGCAATAGGAGGCGGGACGGATGATGGAGCCGCCGGTCTGGGTGCCGATGGTGATCGGCAGCATGCCGGCCGCCACCGCCGCCGCCGAGCCGGCCGAGGAGCCGCCCGGCGTGTGTGTGGTCCGGCGCGGATTGCGCGTCGCGCTGGGCTGCATGAAGGCGAATTCGGTCGTCACCGTCTTGCCGGCGACGAGGCCGCCCGCCCGCGCGGTCATGCGCACGATGGCGGCGTCCGTGGCGGGGCGGTAGCCGGCATAGAGCTTCGAGCCGCGTTCGGTCGGGAAATCCACCGTGTCGAGAATGTCCTTCACGCCCACCGGAAGGCCGGCCAGCGCGGTTTTCGCGAGGGGGACGCCGCCCGGACCCGTCTTGCGCGCGGCGGCCAGCAGCCCGTCGAGGTCGAGGCTGGCGAAGGCACGGACCTCGACCTCGCGGGCGCGGATGGTCTCGGCGCAGCGTTCGGCGACATCGGCGGGGGACAGGTGTCCGGCGCGGACAGCCTGGGCGAGGGCGGCGGCGGAGAGCATCTCGGTCATGGCCCATGGCTGTGGCATGGGGCCGCGCGGGAGGCAAGCGGTACGCGGGGAGCGCGGTCGAAGCCCATCCGGCGTGCGGCAGCGACATTTGCCGCGCGATTCGGAACATCTGGCATGCCGCGTGCACTAGCTTGTCGGGTGCCGATATTCGCGAGGTGACGCCGATGCAGATCACCCTGACCTGTTCCGCCGAGCTGGCCCGCAAGCTGATGGCCTCGCCGCGGCCGAGCTATTGGGGGAACCTCCACGCCATACTGATCAAGGCGCATGATCCTTCCGAGGGCGTCTACCACTGGCCGCGCGTGGCCGAGACCGACGAGATGAAGGGTCTGGGCGGCGCGGCGGGAAGCGGAGAGACGGACAACGAGCGGTAAGGTCCGCCGCTTCGGCTGCCGTTCCCGGTTGGCCGGTCCCGTCGCCATGGCGACGGCGCACGGTCCTGCCTCCTGCGGTCCCGCCTTTGGGGCCCATCGAAAACGCTTATGGCTGGCAGCGCGTAATTTCGTTTGAGCGCTTGCCTTCGGGGCGCTAAGCGCGGATCGTTCTCAACGGGTTGGGGCGTATTCGCATGAACATCCTGTCGATCCAGTCCTGGGTGGCCTATGGGCACGTGGGCAATGCCTCGGCCATGTTTCCGATTCAGCGGCTCGGGCACGAGGTGTGGGGCATCCACACCGTCCAGTTTTCCAACCACACGGGCTATGGCGCCTGGCGCGGCGAGGTCTTCGGCGCGGAGCTGATCCGCGAGCTGGTCGGCGGCATGGAAGACCGCAACGTGCTGCCGCGCTGCGACGGCGTGCTCTCCGGCTACATGGGCTCGGCGGAGATCGGCGATGCCATTCTCGATGCCGTCGGCCGGGTGAAGGCGGCCAACGCGGCCGCGCATTATTGCTGCGATCCGGTCATTGGCGATGTCGGCCGCGGCGTCTTCGTGCGGCCGGGCATACCCGAGTTCATGCGCGACCGCGCGGTGCCGGCCGCCGATCTCATCACGCCCAACCAGTTCGAGCTCGACTATCTCTCCGGGCGCTCCACGGCGACCCTTGCCGATGCGGTGGCGGCCTGCGACGCGGTGCATGCCAAGGGGCCGCGGGTGATCATGGTCACCAGCCTGCACACCGAGGATACGCCGCCCGACTCCATCGACCTGATGGCGTCCGGCCCTGACGGGCGCTTCCGGGTGCGCACGCCGAAGCTCGACATTTCCGTCAACGGCGCCGGCGATGCCATCGCGGCGCTGTTCTTCGTGCACTGGAAGGCCACGCATTCCACCGCCGAGGCATTGTCGAAGGCCGCGTCCTCGGCCTATGGCCTGCTGGCCCGGACGGCGGCGGCCGGATCGCGCGAGATCCTGACCGTCGCGGCCCAGGATGAATTCGTCACGCCGTCCCGCATCTTCACGCCGGAGAAGATCTGACCGCCATGGCACGCCGCTTCGTCGTCCTCGACGTCTTCACCGACCGGGCCCTGTCCGGCAATCCGCTCGCCGTCGTGCTCGATACGGAAGGGCTCGACGGCAACCACATGCAGGCCATCGCCCGCGAGTTCAACCTCTCCGAGACGGTCTTCGTCCTGAAGCCGCAGGAGGAGGAGAACCGCGCCCGGCTGCGCATCTTCACCATTAATCACGAGCTGCCCTTCGCCGGACATCCGACCGTCGGCGCGGCGGTGCTGCTCGCCATCCGCGACGGGGTGGAGACCTCGACGGATTTCGTGCTGGAGGAGAATGTCGGCCCGGTGACCTGCCACGTCACGGTGAAGCGCGAGCGTTCCGGCAGCGCCACCTTCACCGTGCCGCGTATTCCCGAGATCATCGACGCCGAGCCGATGAGCCGCGAGGACTGCGCCCAGGCGCTGGGTCTCGACACCTCCGACATCGGCTTCGACGACTACCGCCCGGTGGTCGCCTCGGCGGGCGTGCCCTTCGTCTGCGTGCCGCTGGCCTCGCGCTCGGCGCTCGCCCGCATCAGCCCGAGCGCGGCGCGGCTGATCTCGACCTTCGGGGGCGGGGCGGATTCGATCTACGTCTTCTGCCGCGACGAGGACGGGGAGGGTGACTTCCGCGCCCGCATGTTTGCCGCCAATATGGGCATCGACGAGGATCCGGCGACCGGCTCCGCCGCCGCCTCGCTGGCGGCCGTGCTGCTCGCCGGAGAGAAGCCGGGCGATGGCTTCCACGCCTTCGACATCCTGCAGGGTGTCGAGATGGGGCGGCCGAGCCTCGTGCGCCTCGGCCTGCAGGTGGCGGATGGCGGGCTCTCCGCCGTCACCATCGGCGGTGGCGCGGTGATCCTCTCGGAGGGGGTGCTCCATGTGTGAGGAAGGCCATGTCTGACGAGAAGCGGCCGGCGCGCCGGCGGGCGGTGGGCGCGTGAACCTGGCGCGGAATCTCGTGCCGGCGGTCGTCGAGATTGACCGCGTGGAGATGGGCGTCACGCCCGCGCCCCATGCCTTCTCGGCGGAGGAGCGCGCCGGCATCGACGCCCTCTATGCCGAGCGCCTCAAGGCCAATCCGGCGCTGTGGAACGGGCGGGTGCTGATCCTCGCCGAGCACCGCTTCGAGGGCGATGCGCTCATCGGGCGCTACTCCGAGTGCGACTACGCCGCGCTCTTGTGGCTGCTGGGCGCGCCGGCCTCCCATTCAAGGCTGCGCAACGGCTTCGCCATGGGCGCGCTGCGCGGCGCGGACGGCGCCTTCGTCATGGCGCGCATGGCGCCGTGGACGGCCAATGCGGGGCGGGTCTATTTCGCTGCCGGGACGCCGGACCTTTCCGATGTGACGACCGATGGCCGCGTCGATCTCGAAGGCAGCCTTCTGCGCGAGTTCAGCGAGGAGACGGGTATTCCCGCCTCTGACGTTGCGCTTACGGCGGGCTGGACGGCGCTCGTGGACGCGCGGCGCATCGCGCTGATGCGCCAGATCGTTGCCCGCGAGCCGGCCGATGCGGTGGCCGCGCGGATCCGCGCCTTCATCGCCCGCGAGCCGCGTCCCGAGATCGACGAGGTGATCATCGTGCGCGGCCCGGTGGATGTGCCGGAGGCCGTGCCCGTCTTCCTGCGCACCTATCTGGCCGCGGTCTGGGAACGAGAGGGAACGCGGGTGTGAATTTTCGGACCAATCAGTTCGAAAATGGCATGCCGTTCGCATAAGTCTGCATCAAGGAGCCCGCAAGGCAGCGGGCCGTCACCTTTGCTCGAGGAAGGTCTTCAAAAATGCGCAAGTCGTCTCGAAACCTGCCGCTTTTTTCCTCAACCATGCTGGACCGGCGGCAGATGCTGGCGCTGGGCGCCGGGGCCGCGGCGCTTGCCACCCTCGGCGGCGAGGCCTTGGCTGCCCCGAAGGCCAAGCCGATCAAGGTCGCGGCCATCTACACCGTGCCGGTGGAGCAGCAATGGGTCTCGCGCATCCACAAGGCGCTGAAGGCCGCCGAGGCGCGCGGCGACATCACCTACAAATTCTCCGAGAACGTCGCCAACACCGATTATGAGCGCGTGATGCGCCAGTACTCGCAGGAGGGCGCGGACCTCGTGGTGGGCGAGGTGTTCGCGGTCGAGCGCCCGGCGCGCAAGGTGGCGGCGGACTACCCCAACACCGCCTATCTCATGGGCTCGTCCTTCGGACCGACCAAGCCGAACTTCTCCGTGTTCGACAATTTCATCCACGAGCCGTCCTTCCTCACCGGCATGGTGGCTGGCAAGACGACCAAGTCGAACGTTATCGGCCTCGTCGGCGGCTACGCCATCCCGGAGGTGAACCGCCTGATGCAGGCCTTCATGGAAGGCGCGCAGTCGGTGAACCCAAACGTGAAGTTCATCGTCACCTTCATCAACTCCTGGTACGATCCGCCCAAGGCCAAGGAGGCCGCCTTCGCCCAGATCGACAAGGGCGCGGACATTCTCTACGCCGAGCGCTTCGGCGTGTCCGATGCCGCCAAGGAGCGCGGCGTGAAGGCGGTCGGCAATGTCATCGACACCTCCAGCCAGTACCCCGGCACGGTGATCGCCTCGGCGCTGTGGCAGATGGAGCCGACCATCGACAAGGCGATCAAGGAAGTCACGGAAGGCACCTTCGCTGCCGCCGATTACGGACCCTACAGCTACATGGCCGAGGGCGGCGCGAGCCTCGCTCCGCTGGACCCGAAGGTGGTGTCGCCGGAGGTGATCGAGCTCGTCCTGCTCAAGGAAAAGGAGATCAAGGACGGCCTCTTCCGCGTCAACGTCAACGACGCCGAGCCCAAGTCGACGATGTAAAGAACGGCGCTTTTCCGAAGCGACGTCATCCTCGGGCTTGTGCCGGGGATCCACGCCTTGGCCGATGAGGACGTGGATGGCCGGGAGAAACCCGGCCATGGCGGTCTGTTCATATGGATCCCCTCCATGCACCCTGATCCACGTCCCCTTGTCCTCTCGCTGTCCGGCATTACCAAGCGCTTCGGGCCGCTGACGGCGAACGACCATATCGACCTCGACATACGGGCCGGCGAGATCGTGGCTCTGCTCGGCGAGAACGGTGCCGGCAAGACCACGCTGATGAGCATCCTGTTCGGTCATTACGTGGCCGACGAGGGCGCCATTCACATCGCTGATGAGGCCGGCCGGCTCGCGCCGCTGCCGGGCGGGTCCGCCGAGGCGGCGCTGGCGGCGGGCATCGGCATGGTGCACCAGCACTTCGCCCTCGCCGAGAACCTTACCGGCTTCGAGAACATCGTGCTGGGCACGCAGTCGCTGTGGAGTTTCGGGTTAGGGCGCCGCGAGGCACGGGCCAAGATCGCGCGGCTGGTCGCCGAGAGCGGCCTCGCCGTCGATCTCGACGTTCCGGTGGCACGCCTGTCGGTCGGCGAGCAGCAGCGCATCGAGATCCTCAAGGCGCTCTACCGCGACGTGCGCGTGCTGATCCTCGACGAGCCGACCGCCGTTCTGACCCCGCAGGAGGCGGACGGTCTCGTGGCGACGGTGCGCAAGCTGGCCGCGAAGGGGCTCGCCGTCATCTTCATCAGCCATAAGCTGCACGAGGTGCTGGCCCTGTGCGAGCGCGTGGCGGTGCTGCGCGGCGGTGCCAAGGTGGCAGACCGGCCGACCGCCGGCGCGGACCGTGCCACGCTGGCTGAACTGATGGTCGGCCGTGCCATTCCCCAGCGCGAGCGCCCGCCCTCCACGCCCGGCGCGCCGGTGCTGAGCCTGAAGGAGGTCAGCGTCGGCAATCCCGGCCAGCGCGACCGTCTGGAGAATGCCAGCCTCGACGTGCGCGCCGGCGAGCTCGTCGGCATCGCCGGCGTCTCCGGCAACGGGCAGGGGGCGCTCGCCGGGCTGGTCGCCGGCCTCGCGGCCGCCCGCGCCGGCGAGGTGACCCTCGACGGGCAGCGGCTCACATCGGCCGATCCCGCCGGGCGGGTCACGGCCCATGTCGGCCGCATTCCCGAGGACCGTCATCGCGACGGGACCATAGGCGCCCTGTCGGTGGCCGAGAACTACGTGCTGGAGAGCATCGGCGATCCCGAGAACCAGTGCGGCGGCTTCATTCGCCGTGGCGATATCCGGGTCCGCGCCGCCGAGATGATCCGCGCCTATGACGTGCGCTGCCCCGGTCCGGATGCCGCGATCCGCGCGCTCTCCGGCGGCAACATGCAGAAGGTGGTGCTGGCCCGGGCGCTGGAGGGCGAGCCGAGGCTCGTTCTTGCGCACCAGCCCACGCGCGGGCTCGACATCGGCGCAACGACCGACGTCCACCGCCGCCTCATCGCCGCCCGGGCGCGCGGAGCCGCCGTGCTGCTCATTTCTGAGGATCTCGACGAATTGTTCGTACTGTCCGACCGCATCGCCGTGGTCCATGCCGGTCATCTCTCCCCGGCCATGGAGGCCGCCAGCCTGGATGTCCGCACCGTCGGCCTGATGATGGCGGGCCATACCGCCGGGGAGGCCGCATGATCCGCTTCGTTCCCCGCGAGCGCACGCCGGTCTGGCTCACCGTTGCCGTGTCGGTCGGCGCGGGCCTCGTGGCCCTGCTGCTCACCGCCATCCCGCTGGCGCTGTCCGGCGCGCCGGTGTTCACCGCCTTCGCGCTGATGGCGCGGGGCGCGGCCGGCGACGGCTTCGCGCTGGCGGAGACGCTGACGCGCGCCACGCCGCTCATTTTCACCGGCCTCGCCGCCGCCGTCGCTTTCCGGGCGAAGCTCTGGAACATCGGCGCCGAGGGCCAGCTCTATGCCGGGGCGCTCGCCACCGTGGTGCTCGGCGCGGGGCTGGTCGAGGCGCCCTCCTATGTGCTGGTGCCGCTGGTGCTCCTCGGCGCGGCGGCGGCCGGCGCGGCGCTGCTGCTGGTGCCGGTGCTGTTCAAGACCCGCTTCGGCGCCGACGAGGTGGTCGTCACCTTGCTGATGAACTTCATCGTCCTGCTTTTCGTGCAGATGATGCTGGAAGGGCCGGTCAAGGACGAAATGGCGCTGGGCTGGCCGCAGTCGGCTCCCGTGCTGGACGAGGCGACGCTTCCGAAGCTGGTGGCGGGGCTGCGCCTTCACTGGGGTCTCGTGCTGGCGGTCGTCGCCGCCGTGCTGCTGCACGTCTTCATCTCGCGCACCGTATGGGGCTTCCGCATCCGCGCGGTCGGCGAGAATGCCCGCGCCGCCCGCTATGCCGGGCTGCCGGTCGGCAAGGCGATGGCGCTGGTCGGCATCCTCTCGGGTGGTCTCGCGGGCCTCGCCGGGGCGAGCGAGGTCGCCGGGCTCAAGGGCTATCTCACCGCTGACCTGTCGCCCGGCTTCGGCTATGCGGGCATCGTGGTGGCGACGCTCGCCAATCTCTCGCCGCTCGGCGTCGTTCCCTCGGCCATCTTCATCGCCGGCGTCTTCGTCGGGGCGGATTCGATGAGTCGGGCCATCGGCGTATCGAACTACCTGGCCGATCTCGTAGTGGCTTTCTCTCTCCTCAGCGTGCTGGTGGGCGGCCTGCTGACCCGTTTCCGCATCGTCTTCGTCCGCCGGGAGCCCGCCTGATGCTGGAAGCCCTCGACATCTTCACTCAAGCGAATTTCTGGGCCGCCACCCTGCGCATCGCCACGCCGCTGATCTTCGGCGTGCTCGGAGCGCTGCTCTGCGAGCGGGCCGGCGTGCTCAACCTCGGGATCGAAGGCATCTTCGTCGCCGGCGCCATGTCCGGCTGGCTCGCCGTCTATCTGGGCCTGCCGCTCTGGGGCGGCGTCGCGGTGGCGGCCTTCACCGGCGCGCTGTTCGGGCTGATCCATGGCGTGCTCACGGTGCCGCTGGGCCTGTCGCAGCACGTCACCGGCATCGGGGTGACGCTGCTTGCTACGTCGGTCGCCTATTTCGGCTATCGCGTCGCCTTCCCGAATGTGGCGACGCCGCCCCGCATCGAGCCCTTCGCGCCGCTCGACCTGCCGCTCCTCGGCGATCTGCCATTCATCGGCCCGATCCTCGGCCAGCAGACGGCCTTCACCGTCTTCGCCTTCCTGTGCGTCGGCGTCGTCGCGGTGGTGCTGGCCCGCACCCCGCTGGGGCTCGCGCTGCGGGCGGTGGGCGACAATCCCGAGGCGGTGGAGGCGCAGGGCCTGTCCGTCGTCGCGCTGCGCATCGGCGCGGTGATGGCGGGATCGGCGCTGATGGCGCTGGGCGGAGCGTTTCTCACGCTCTCGGCTTTCAACGCCTTCTATTTCGGCATGATCAACGGGCGCGGCTGGGTCTGCATCGCGCTCACCGTCTTCGCCTCCTGGCGGCCGGGCAAGGCGTTGCTCGGCGCGCTGCTGTTCGGGGCGCTCGATGCCTACCAGCTGCGCATCCAGACCATCGCCGGCGGCGTCGTGCCGAGCCAGATCTTCCTGATGCTGCCCTATATCGTCTCCATCGCGGCGCTTGTGCTGGTCGCCCGCCGGGCCGACTATCCCCGCGCTCTGATGAAGCCCTACTTCAAGGGCCAACGGTGAGTCTGGATCCACGATGAGTTTCGACCTGCTTGTGAAGAACGCCCGCCTGCCCGACGGGCGGTCGGCCGTCGACATCGCCTGCGCGGATGGCCGCATCGTCGCGATCGAGCCCGGCATCGAGGCCGAGGCAGGGCAGGTGATCGATGCCGGCGGGCGGCTGGTCTCGCCGCCCTTCGTCGACGTGCATTTCCACATGGATGCGACGCTTTCGCTCGGCCTGCCAAGACTCAATACCTCCGGCACGCTGCTCGAAGGTATCGCGCTGTGGGGCGAGCTGAAGCCGCTGCTGACGCATGAGGCGGTGATCGAGCGGGCGCTGCGCTATTGCGACCTCGCCGTCAGCCAGGGCCTGCTCGCCATCCGCTCGCATGTCGATGTGTGCGACGACCGGCTGCTTGCCGTGGAAGCGCTGCTCGACGTGCGTGAAAAGGTGAAGGACTACATCGACCTTCAGCTCGTCGCCTTCCCGCAGGACGGCTATTATCGCTCGCCCTCGGCGGCGCGAAATCTGGAGCGTGCGCTCGACATGGGCGTCGACGTCGTCGGCGGCATCCCGCATTTCGAGCGCACCATGGCGGACGGCGCCGCCTCGCTGAAGGCGCTGTGCGAGATCGCCGCCGCGCGCGGCCTGCGCGTCGACATCCATTGCGACGAGACCGACGACCCGCTCTCGCGCCATATCGAGGCGCTGGCCTATGAGACGCAGCGGCTGGGCCTGCAGGGCCGCGTGGCCGGCTCGCACCTCACGTCCATGCATTCCATGGACAACTACTACGTCTCGAAGCTGATCCCGCTGATCGCCGAGGCGGGCGTGCACGCCATCGCCAACCCGCTGATCAACATCACGTTGCAGGGCCGGCACGACACCTATCCCAAGCGCCGCGGCCAGACCCGCGTGCCGGAGCTGCGCACCGCCGGCGTGAACGTCGCCTTCGGGCACGACTGCGTGATGGACCCGTGGTACTCGCTCGGTTCCGGCGACATGCTGGAAGTCGCGCACATGGCGCTGCATGTCGGCCAGATGACCTCGCGCGAGGCGATGGCGTGGTGCTTCGAGGCGGTAACGACCAATCCCGCCCGCATCATGGGGCTGGAAGGCTATGGCGTCGCCCCCGGCTGCAACGCCGATTTCGTCGTGCTCCAGGCGGCCGACCCCATCGAGGCGATCCGACTGAAGGCGGCGCGGCTGTTCGTGGTGCGCCGCGGGCGTGTCATCGCCGAAGGGACGCCGCGCGTCTCCGCGCTCGACCTGCCGGGGCGCCCGGCGCTGGTGGACCCGGCCGCCTACGCGCCTCCGGCCGCGAACTGATCGGGTCGCCGGCTACTGGTAGCGGCTGGCCGGCAGCACGATCACCGTCGGCTTGGCGGGCAGCGTCTCGCGCGAGAACACGACCTGCGGGCTCTCCCGCCGCTCGACCGCGTACTGGCTGCCGGCGAGGCGGTCGAGGAAGCGGTTGAGCGTGCTTTCGTTGAAATAGTGCATCGGGATCACCACCGGCGCCTCCATCGCCTTCAGCACCTCGATCATGCCGTCGACGTCCAGCGTGTAGCTGCCGTCGACCGGCGCCAGCACTACGTCGATGCGGCCGAGAACGGCGAGGTCGTCCACCGTCAGCGTATGGTGCAGATGGCCGAGATGGGCGATGCAGATGTCCGCCGCGCGGAAGATGAAGATCGAATTGCCGTTGCGGATCGTGCCGCCTTGCATGTCGCGGATGTTGGTTGGCAGGTTGCCGATCCAGAGGTCACCGACCTCCAGGTCGTAGCGCACGGGGTCGCGATCCTCGCGCCAGCCCTTCAGCACATATCCGATCCCCGGATCGGGGTTGAGCGAGTAATGCGTCGAGTGGGCACGGTTCATCGTGGCGACGCGCGGCACGACGTCGGGGCGCACATAGTCGTTGTAGTCGGTCGTCACGGTGACGCCGCCCGCCGTCTCGATCAAGAAGGTGGAGTGGCCGATATAGGCGAGGCTGACCTGCCGCGGCTCCAGATAGGCGGCGGGCAGGGCCCGCGGCCCGAGGGGCTGGAGGAACGGGCTGCTGGCGACGAGCTTGGGGCAGCGCTCGGCCTGCTGGGCGCGGGCGGGCGCGGATGCGGCAAGGCAGGCGGCAAGAGACGCCAGGGCGAGGAGGCACACGGTCGCGACACGCGTCATGACGGGACTCCGGCTAGGGATTTCCGTCATCATCGGCTGTGCGGCGATACCGTGCGAGTAACAGTTTCGTGGCGCGCTACCCCGCGCCGCTGCCCGCGCCGTCGCCTGTCAACGCAGGAAGGGGTTGGTCCGCTTCTCCAGGGCGATGTTCGTGGCGTTGCCGTGCCCGGGCAGGACGGTGAAGGCGTCCCCGAGCGGCAGGATCTTCTCCTTGATGCCCCGGATCAGAAGCGGGCCATCACCATAGGGAAAATCCGTGCGGCCGACGGAACGCTGGAACAGCGTATCGCCGACGATGGCCAGTCGATTGTCACGGTTCACCAGGACGATATGGCCCGGCGTGTGTCCGGGCACGTGCAGCACCTCGAACGGCACGCCGCCGATATCGACCGTGTCGCCCTCGTCCAGCCAGCGGCCGGGCGTCACGGCGCGGCCGGGGATGCCGGTGCGCACGCCATCGGCGGGGAGGTTGTCGAGCAGGAACTTGTCGCCCTCATGCGGCCCTTCGACCGGAATCTTCAGCGTTTCCGCCAGTTCCGCAGCGCCGGCGGCGTGGTCGATATGGCCGTGGGTCAGCACGATCTTCTCCGCGTTGACCTCCAGTTCCTCCAGCGCCGCGAGGATGCGCGGCAGGTCGCCGCCCGGATCGATCACCGCACCCCGCTTGGTGGTTTCGTCCCAGACGATCGAGCAGTTCTGCTGGAACGGCGTGACGGGTACGACGGCGACCTTCAGTTCGGGCATGACGGTTCCTCGGGAATGGCGGGCGGAATGTGGTCGATTGCATGCCCGCGCGCAAGGAGCGGGAGGGGTCTCCTCCTTGTGGTGCCTTGGCGCCAATGCTATCCCGCGCCCCATGAGCACCGAGCCCATCGACAACATCCGCAACTTCTCCATCGTCGCCCACATCGACCACGGGAAGTCGACCCTTGCCGACCGCCTGATCCAGATCACGGGCGGGCTGTCGGAGCGTGAGATGTCCGAGCAGGTGCTCGACAACATGGATATCGAGCGCGAGCGCGGCATCACCATCAAGGCGCAGACCGTGCGGCTGTCCTACAAGGCGAAGGACGGCAGGGATTACGTCCTCAACCTCATCGACACGCCCGGCCATGTCGACTTCGCCTATGAGGTGAACCGCTCGCTCGCCGCCGTCGAGGGCTCGCTGCTGGTGGTCGACGCCTCGCAGGGCGTCGAGGCGCAGACGCTGGCCAATGTCTACCAGGCCATCGACAACAATCACGAGATCGTCCCGGTCCTCAACAAGGTGGACCTGCCGGCCGCTGAGCCGGACAAGGTGAAGGCGCAGATCGAGGACGTGATCGGCCTCGACGCCTCCGACGCGGTGCTCATCTCCGCCAAGACAGGCCTCGGCATTCCCGACGTGCTGGAAGCGATCGTCACCCGCCTGCCGCCGCCCAAGGGAGACCGCGAGGCGCCGCTGAAGGCGCTGTTGGTCGACAGCTGGTACGACGTCTATCTCGGCGTCGTCGTGCTCGTGCGCATCGTCGACGGCGTGCTGAAGAAGGGCCAGCGCATCAAGATGATGGGCTCGGGTGCCGTCTACGACATCGACCGCGTCGGCGTGTTCACGCCGAAGATGGTGGCGATGACCGAGCTGGGGCCGGGCGAGATCGGCTTCCTCACCGGCTCGATCAAGGAAGTGGCGGATACGCGCGTCGGCGATACCATCACCGAGGAAAAGCGCCCGACCTCGGCGGCGCTGCCGGGCTTCAAGCCGGCGCAGCCGGTGGTGTTCTGCGGCCTGTTCCCGGTCGATGCCGCCGACTTCGAGGATCTGCGCGCCGCGATGGGCAAGCTGCGCCTCAACGATGCCTCCTTCTCCTTCGAGATGGAGACGTCGGCGGCGCTCGGCTTCGGCTTCCGCTGCGGCTTCCTCGGGCTGCTGCACCTCGAGATCATCCAGGAGCGGCTGGAGCGCGAGTTCAATCTCGACCTCATCGCCACCGCCCCGTCGGTGATCTACGAGATCGAGATGAACGACGGCACGGTGCTTGAGCTGCACAACCCGGCCGATATGCCGGACGTGGTGAAGATCAAGGAAATTCGCGAGCCGTGGATCCGTGCCACCATCCTGACGCCGGACGAATATCTCGGCGCGGTGCTCAAGCTTTGCCAGGACCGGCGCGGCAACCAGATCGAGCTCACCTATGTCGGCTCGCGCGCCATGGTCACCTATGACCTGCCGCTGAACGAGGTGGTGTTCGACTTCTACGACCGGCTGAAGTCGATCTCGAAAGGCTATGCCTCGTTCGACTACCAGATCACCGAGTATCGCCCCGGCGACCTCGTGAAGATGTCGATCCTGGTCAACGCCGAGCCGGTCGACGCACTGTCCATGCTGGTGCACCGCACCCGCGCCGAATATCGCGGCCGCGCCATGTGCGAGAAGCTGAAGGACCTGATCCCGCAGCATCTGTTCCAGATCCCGATCCAGGCGGCCATCGGCGCCAAGATCATCGCCCGCGAGACCATCCGCGCGCTGCGCAAGGACGTGACCGCCAAGTGCTATGGCGGCGACATCACCCGCAAGCGCAAGCTTCTGGAGAAGCAGAAGGAAGGCAAGAAGAAGATGCGCCAGTTCGGCAAGGTGGAGATTCCCCAGGAAGCCTTCATCGCCGCGCTGAAGGTCGACGACTGAGGCCGCGTACCTCGGGCATCTGTGCCGCTTCCGGCCCTCGGTGGTAGCCGGGCCTTCCGAATCAGCGGCAATTGTGCTCCCATCGGGCCAGTCGCAGGGCGCGACGGGAGGCAAATCGCATGTCGTACAAGTTCGAAGTCTACGAGGACAAGGCTGGCGGGTTCCGCTTCCGCTTCCGTGCCTCGAACGGCGAGATCATGTTCTCGTCCGAGAGCTACAAGGCGAAGTCGTCGGCCCTGAGCTCCATCGAGTCGCTGAAGAAGAACGTTCCGGAAGCGAACGTCGTCGAGCTGCCGAAGGACGAAAAGAAGGCCTGATCCCGGCCGGGGCAGGTTTTTTCTCAGGTGAACAGGCCGGGCTTGCGCCCGGCCTTTGGTGCTGTCCGCTACGGCTCGTCAGAGCATGTAGGGCGGCACATGGTAGTATTCATTGACCTTGCGATCCCACTCGGGATCCTTCCAGGCGCTTTCGTCGGCGCTGGCGTGCCGCGGTGCACCCTGGAGCTGTTCGTCGGTGATGTCGACGACGTAGCCATCGAGTCCCTCATCATATTTCAGCAGCGACCAGGGCAGTGGGTAGTAGTCCCCGCCGAAGCCCAGAAAGCCGCCGAAGCTCATGACCGCATAGGCGGTCTGCCCGCTCAGCTTGTCGATCATCACCCGCTCGATGGCGCCGATGCGGTCGCCGTTCGGGCGGTAGACGGCGGTGCCTTCCACCTTGTCGCTGCCGATCAGGGTTCGCGTCTCGCGCGCTTCGAGATTGTGCTGAGTGCTCTGCATCGTGTCCGTCCCTCTCTACTCACACTGTTCGGTGGAGAAACGCGGCGTTACGGACGAGGTTCCCCAAAACGGTCGTCTCTATTGTCGCTCTTCGGGCAAAGCGGCGCCGAAACATGCTGGCGCAGCGCCCGGCAGGCGGCTTTACAGGTCGGGACGCGGCGGGTGGCGTGCGAGGTCTCGCGCCGATATCGTCGCGTCGACGATCGAGGGAGAATCAAGTGATGAACGGCAAGCCCGGAGCGCGCGACGCGAAGCCTTTCGCCACGGACCGCCGCAACGTGCTGCGGCTTGCCGGTGCCGCGACGGCATTCGTGCTGGGCGGTTGGCCAGTAGCGGCGCAGGACGCCGACGTCACCGCCGTCGATGAGCTGAAGCCCGGCCAGTATGTCTGGTATCCCGAACGGGCGCCGGAGGGGTTCGTCGCCGTTATCGTGTCGCTGCCCGACCAGCGCTGCTACGTCTACCGCAACGGCGTGCGCGTCGGCGTTTCCACCTGCTCGACCGGCAAGGCGGGCTTCTCGACGCCGGTGGGCGTGTTCACGATCCTGCAGAAGGATGCGACGCACCATTCCTCGATCTATGACGGCGCGTCGATGCCCTTCACCGAGCGCCTCACCTGGTCCGGCGTGGCGCTGCACGCGGGCGGGCTGCCCGGCTACCCGTCCTCGCATGGCTGCGTGCACCTGCCGCTCGCCTTCGCCAAGCTGCTGTTCGGCATCACCCACTACGGGACGCCGGTGATCATCGCCGACTCGCATTCCCAGCCGGTCGACGTGCTCCATCCCGGCCTCGTCCTGCCGGCGGATGCCACCGCGGCGATCCGCAAGGACGATCCGAAGAACCCGAACGGCACACCGGACACGGCCGCGGCGCCCGATCCGACGCAGGATGCCGTGGCGATGATCATCAGCGGGGCGGACAAGCAGCTCACCGTGATCAAGGACGGCGCCGTCGTCTTCACCTCGCCGGTCACCATTCGCGATCAGCACACCCCGCTCGGCAACGTGGTCTACGTGCTGAAGAATGTCGGCGGCGAAGTGTCGTGGACGGCCTTGTCCTTCGAGGGCAACGGCGCCACCGGCGGCAAGTCGGCCAGTGCCATCGACCGCATCACCGTGGCGCCGGCGGCCAACCAGCAGCTCGCCAAGCTGCTGGTGCCGGGCTCGACGCTGTTCGTCACCGAGCTTTCCGCGACGCCCGACACGCGCTCGCCGAAGAACTTCGTCATCCTCTCGCAGGTCGTGAGCTGAGGGCGCGCTCATGAAATCAGAGATGGGAAGGCACATCGTGCGGGCGGCTCTGGTGGGGCTGGGGCTCCTCGTCGCCGGCGCCGCCTCGGCCCAGCAGGACCGCGCGGCGAACATCGACAACAAGCCGGCCAAGCAGGTCTTCGGCGCGGCGCGGGACGCCGCCCCGTTCGAGGCACGTGCCATCGGCTTCTATTCGAAGGGCTGTCTGGCCGGCGCTGAGGCGCTGCCCGTCAACGGCAAGACGTGGCAGGCCATGCGCCTGTCGCGCAACCGCAACTGGGGCCACCCGAACCTCGTCGCCTTCCTTGAGCGCTTCTCGGCCAAGGTGCCGGGTATCTCGAAATGGCCGGGCATCCTGGTCGGTGACATGGCGCAGCCGCGCGGCGGTCCGATGCTGACCGGCCACGCCTCGCACCAGATCGGCCTCGATGCCGACATCTGGCTCACCCCGATGCCGACGCGCGAATTCTCCCGCGACGAGCGCGAGAAGGTCTCCGCCACGATGATCGTGCGGCCAGACCGGCTCGACGTCGACAGCAAGGTGTGGACGCCGTCGCTGGTCGCCGTCATCAAGACGGCGGCGCAGGATGCCGAGGTGGAGCGCGTGCTGGTCAACGCCGCCATCAAGAAGGCGCTGTGCCGGGACGCGACGGGCGACCGTTCCTGGCTACAGAAGGTGCGGCCCTATTGGGGGCATGACTACCACATGCATGTGCGCATCTCGTGCCCCGCCGGCAGCCCGGACTGCCGGGCGCAGGATCCGGTCGTGCCGGGCGAGGGCTGTGGTAGCGAGCTCGACTGGTGGTTCTCCGATGCGAATCTGCATCCCAAACCGCCGAAGGAACCGCCCAAGCCCAAGCCGCCGATGCTGGTGAAGGAGCTGCCGGAAGCTTGCAAGCAGGTCGTGCTGGCGCCGTGAGCGGGCGCCACGGGTCGCCCACCCTTCGCCGATGCTTTAGCGCGCGTCGGCGAGGATCATCCCGGCCGCCTTCTCGGCGATCATGATGGTCGGTGAGTTGGTATTGCCGGAGACGATGGTCGGCATGATCGAGGCGTCCGCCACGCGCAGCCCGGCAATCCCGAACACCCGCAGCCGCTCATCCACCACCGCCGCCGGATCGGAGGCAAGGCCCATCTTCGCCGTGCCCACGGGATGGAAGATGGTGGTGCCGATGTCGCCCGCCGCGCGCGCCAGCGCTTCCTCGCTGTCGTCGATGCCCGCGCCGGGCAGGAATTCGTCCGGCGCGAAGGGAGCCAGCGCCGGCTGGGCGACGATGCGGCGGCCGACGCGGATGCTGTCGGCGGCCACGCGCCGGTCTTCCTCGGTGGACAGGTAGTTGGGCTGGATGCGTGGGGCGGCCGTGCTGTCCGCGCTTGCCAGCGTGAGGCTGCCACGGCTCGTCGGGCGCAGGTTGCACACGCTCATGGTGAAGGCGGGGAACTTGTGCAGCGGCTCGCTGAACTTGCCGAGCGAGAGCGGCTGGACGTGGAATTCGAGGTCCGCGCGCTCCTTCTCCGCGCGTGAGCGGGTGAAGATGCCGAGTTGTGAGGGAGCCATGGTCAGCGGCCCGCGCTGGAACAGCGCGAAGTCGAGCCCCATCTTCGCCCGCCCGAACAGCGAGTGATACTGCTCGTTCAGCGTGGGCACACCGGAGACCTTGTAGATCATCCGCAGCTGCAGATGGTCCTGCAGGTTGGCGCCGACGCCCGGCTTGTCCAGCACCACCGGAATTCCGTGCTGCGCCAGTTCCGCGCCGGGTCCGATGCCGGAGAGCTTCAGCAGGTGAGGGGAGTTGATGGCCCCGGCGGCGAGCACCACCTCGCTCCGTGCGCGGGCGACGCGGGTGATGCCGTCCTGCCGGTAGACGACGCCGACCGCACGCCCGTTCTCGATCAGCACCCGCTCGGTGCGGCAGCCGGTTTCCAGCTTCAGGTTGGGACGGGACAGCACCGGTTTCAGGAAGCCGCGCGCGGCGCTCCAGCGGAAGCCCCGCTTCTGGTTCACCTGGAAATAGGACGAGCCCTCATTGTCGCCGGTGTTGAAATCCGGGATTGACGGGATGCCGGCCTGCCGCGCCGCGTCCCGAACCGTGTCGAGCAGCTTCCAGGTGAGGCGCGGCGCCTCGACCCGCCATTCGCCGCCGCCGCCGTGGAATTCGGCGGCGCCGAGATAGTGGTCCTCATGGCTTTTGAAGACCGGCAGCACATCGTCCCAGCCCCAGCCGGAAAGGCCGAGCTGGCGCCAGTGATCGTAATCGGCGGCCTGTCCGCGCATGTAGATCATGGCGTTGATGGCCGAGGAACCGCCGATGGTCTTGCCGCGGGGGTAGTTGAGCGCCCGTCCGTTCAACCCTGCCTCAGCCTCGGTCTTGTAGCACCAGTCGGCGCGCGGATTGCCGATGGCGAAGAGGTAGCCGACCGGGATGTGGAACCAGATCCAGTTGTCGCGCCCGCCGGCTTCTAGAACCAGCACGCGGTTCCTCGGATCGGCGGAAAGCCGGTTGGCCAGCACGCAGCCCGCCGAACCGGCTCCCACGACGATATAGTCATAGGTCTCGGCATCGTTCGGCATGGCGTGGCTCCTCCTTGCAGTTTGGAGTGCAACCTGCCGGGTCGGTCGACGCCGGGCAATGCGAAAGCGCGCACACGGGCTGTTCGCAAAGCCCGGTAAGCGGCGCGCCTTACTGGGTCAGCTTGGTGGCGAAATAGGCGATGCTGCGGGCGTAGACCTCGGCTTTGTTCCAGCCGCGCAGCGCGCCCATGTTCGCGCCGTTCTCCCAGGAGCGGCCGCTCCAGCCATAGCCGCGCAGATAGTTGGCGGTGGAGGCGAGAACGTCCGGCACGCTGCGGATCAGGTCGGCATGGCCGTTGCCATCGAAGTCGACGGCGAAGCGCACATAGGAGGTCGGCATGAACTGGGTCTGGCCGAGTTCGCCGGCCCAGGCGCCGCGCATTTCGCCCACCGAGAGATCGCCGCGCTGGACGATGCGCAGCGCGTCCAGAAGCTGGCCGGTGAAGAAGCCGGAGCGGCGGCAGTCATAGGCCAGCGTTGCCAGCGAGCGGAACACCGGCATCTTGCCCTGGTTCACGCCGAAGTCGGTTTCCATGCCCCATATGGCGATGAGGATCGGCCCGGGCACGCCGAATCGCCGCTCGATGCGCGCGAGCAGGGCGGCGTGCTGGCGTAGCATCGCTTTGCCCTTGGAAATGCGACCCGCGCCGACGCGGTTGGCGACGAATTGCTCGAAGCTCTGCTTGAAGTGCTTCTGGTTGCGGTCGAGGCTGATCACCCTGGTGTCGTAGCTCAGCCCGTCCAGCGCCCGCAGCGCGCCGGGCGAGATGCCCTGCGCGGCCGCCGCCTGCCGGAAATCGCGCAGCCAGGCATCGAAGCCCGCGCCGGTGTCGCCGCAGGGTGCCGCCAGCGCCGGTGCCGCCGCGAAGGGCGCCAGAAGGGCGAGGGCGAGCCCGCCGCGCCGCAGATGCCTGAAGATGCGTCCGATCATCGCCAATCCCCCGTTAAGGCCAGCTTTGCCCCAGCATGGCTCATGGACATGAATGGCTGGTATCCGGACGACGTCAATCTTCTTTCAAGGCCCCTTTTTCAGAGGCCGATGCGCCCGAAGCCCGGAAGCTTGATGCCGGGGTGCCGCAGATCGAGCCCGGCGATCGCGCCGAGGATGTTGATCTCGACGCCTTCGACCCAGGCCAGCGTCAGCCCGGCATAACCGTCCAGCGTGACGCGCACGCCGGTGCGGGAAGGGGCGAGGCCGATCCACTCGCCGTTCACCGGGTAATCCTTGCCGATGGCGGTCGGGGGGAGGGCGACCGCCATCTCCGGCACCCGGGAGAGCACATAGGCGACGAAGCTGTTGGAGTTTGGCCCCGGCCAGACGTCGTAGTCGCCGGCCTCGGCGTAGGGGTAGGAGGCGATGGCCGCCTGCAGCTTCGGGATGAGCCGTTCCGCTTCCTCGCCCGTCGCCTCGAACACCACTTCCGGCGCGTTGCCGTACCAGCGCCCGTCGGCCGGGTAGCCGTTGTGGCGGATCGGCCGGCCCCAGCCGACCTTGTCGTAGCGCTCATAGGCGTCGGCGCCGGCTTCCTTGAACACGATCCAGCTATGAACCGCGAAGATGCTGCGCCAGCGGCCGACGCGGGCGGCGTAGATGCGCACCATGGCCGGCCTGTGCTCGGCGGCGAGGGGCAGCGTGCCGGTGCTCGACCAATCGGCATTGCGCCAGTTGCGCGTCCAGTCGACCTGCTGCCACTGCACGAGCGCATGCGCGCCGAGCGGCAGGGCGAAGAGCAGGACGAAGCCCAGAAGGGCGAGGCGGGTAAGACGGACGGCGCGCAGCATTCGCCCGAATGTGCGCGGAAATCGACTTCGCACAAGGCTTTGCGAGCTCGCACGCGAAAATGTGTCCGCCGCTTGCCGCGGCTTCGCGCTCCGTTGACAGTCGTTGTGCGGTGCGCCATTTATATTGCAACTCATTCGCAATAGCGGATACCCATAATGCTCGACAAGTTGCAGGCGGAAAGTGCGGGATGGCGCCGGGAGCGTGGAGATCCCTCGCTTTCGGAGGTGCATGGCAGCATCGCCGTGCCGAAGAAGTCGGGCATTTGGCGGTTCTTCGCCTTCATGGGGCCGGGCTATCTGGTCGCCACGGGCTATATGGACCCCGGCAACTGGGCGACCTCGCTCGCCGGCGGTTCGCGCTTCGGCTACGGCCTTCTGGTCGTGGCGTTGCTGTCGAACATGATCGCGATCCTCTTGCAGGCGCTGTGCTCGCGGCTGGGCGTGGCCTCCGGCCGCGATCTCGCCCAGGCCTGCCGCGACGCCTTCCCGCGGCCGGTCGGCTTTGTTCTCTGGCTGCTGGCCGAGGCGGCGATCTGCGCCACCGACCTTGCCGAGGTCATCGGCACCGCCATTGGTCTCAACCTGCTCTTCGGCATTCCGCTGGAGATCGGCGTCGTCGTCACCGCGCTCGACGTGTTCCTCATCCTGTGGCTTCAGAATCTCGGCTTCCGCTTCGTCGAGGCGCTAGTGGTGGCGCTGCTGGCGGTCATCGCCGCCTGCTTCGGCATCCAGATCGCGCTGGCCGATCCCGACTGGGGCGCCGTGATCCGCGGCTTCGCACCGACCACCGAGATCGTCAGCAATCCCGACATGCTCTATCTCGCGCTGGGCATCCTCGGCGCGACGGTGATGCCGCACAATCTCTACCTGCATTCCGCCATCGTGCAGACCCGCCGGCACGATGGCACCACGCAGGGCAAGCGCGAGGCGATCAGGCTGGCGACGTGGGATTCGACGCTGGCGCTGATGTTCGCCCTCACCATCAATGCCTCCATCCTCATCCTCGCCGCCTCGACCTTCCATGCCGGCGGCACCGGCGAGGTCGCTGACCTTGGCAAGGCGCACGAGCTGCTCAACCCGCTGCTCGGCAGCGCCATGGCGCCGACTTTGTTCGCCATCGCGCTTTTGTGCTGCGGCATCAATTCGACGGTGACGGCGACGATCGCGGGTCAGGCGGTGATGGAGGGCTTCCTCAACATCCGCCTCGCGCCGTGGCTGCGCCGGCTGATCACCCGCGCCATCGCCATCGTGCCGGCGGCGGCGGTGACCATCGCCTATGGCGAGCGCGGCGCCGGCTCGCTGCTGATCTTCAGCCAGGTCATCCTCAGCCTGCAATTGCCCTTCGCCATCGTGCCGCTGATCATGTTCACGGCCGACAAGCGCAAGATGGGCACCTTCGTCGCGCCGATCTGGCAGACCGTGCTCGCCGTGCTCGCCGCCGCGCTGATCATCTCGCTCAACATGAAGCTGATCTTCGATTTCATCACCGGCGCTTGACCGCCGGCGCGGGCAGCAGACCATCGTCCGTCTTGCGCGCTTCATCCGCTCGGGGTCTCATTCATCCCGGGCGCGGCAGGATGAGGGGCGACCATGGACAGCGGAACCAGCTTCTTCGGCGATCTGCTCGGCACCATAGCCGAGCGCGGCCGTGCCCTGCTCGACCTCGGGCGCGAACGTCGGCCCGCCGGGGCGGTGCGCGCCGCGCATGTCGCGGAGCTGTGCGAACGGCTGCTGTCGGGCCAGGGGGAGGCGTCCGGCGTTGCGCTGGCGCAGGAGATCCTCGTTGCCTATCGCGGCCTCAAGACCGGCGAGCGCGTGGCCTTCTTCGAGACGCTGGCCGTCGCCTTCGGGCCGGATTCTCTCCGTCTGGACAGGGCCATCGCCGCCCACGCGGCGTCCCCGGGCGCGCGCACGGTGGCCGAGCTGCACGCCGCCAGCGAGCCGCGCCGCCAGGAGTTGATCCGCCGCCTCAACCTCGCCCCCGGCGCCACCGGCCTGCTGGTGGCGATGCGGGCCGATCTGCTCGACAGCCTCACGCGCCGCCCCGATCTCGCCGAGGTCGACCGCGACTTTACCCATCTCCTTGCTTCCTGGTTCAATCGGGGGTTCCTCGTGCTGCGCCGGATCGACTGGTCGACGCCCGCCAACGTGCTTGAAAAGATCATCCGCTACGAGGCGGTGCACGAGATCAGCGACTGGAACGACCTGCGTGCCCGCGTCGACAGCCCGGACCGGCGCTGCTACGCCTTCTTCCACCCGGCCCTGGTCGACGAGCCGCTGATTTTCGTGGAAGTGGCGCTGACCCGTGAGGTGCCCGACGCCATCGCGCCGATCCTCGAGACGAAGCGAACCCCGCTCGATCCAAAGACGGCGAAGGTGGCGGTGTTCTACTCCATCTCGAACTGCCAGAAGGGTCTCGGCGGCGTCAGCTTCGGCAATTTCCTCATCAAGCAGGTGGTGGAGGAGATCTCCCGCGAGTTTCCCGCCCTGCGCACCTTCGTGACGCTCTCGCCCGTGCCCGGCTTCCGCGCCTGGCTCGATGGAGAACTCGCCAACTCGGCCTCCCTCGCCGTCACGGCGGAGGATCGCGCCGCTCTGGAGGCGCTGGGCCGGACGGGCGTGCCGGAGGAGGGGGCCCGCGCCGCTCTGCGCCCCGTCGTCGAGGCGCTCGCGGCCTATTACTTCCTCGTCGCCCGCAGCCCCAAGGGCAAGCCGCTCGATCCGGTGGCGCGCTTTCATCTCGGCAATGGCGCGCGGCTGGAGCGCATCAACGCCTTCGGCGACCTCTCGCCGCGCGGCATGAAGCAGGCGGCCGGGCTGATGGTGAACTACCGCTACGTGCTGGAAGACATCGAGAAGAACCACGAGGCGTTCTTCGACCGCGGCACCATCGTCGCCGCGCCGCAGGTGCGCAAGATGCTGCGCGCGGACAGCCAGCAGAAGCTGCCCGCTGTGCGGGAGGCGGCCGGCTAGCGGTCGCGATCCGGTCGGGTGGGACGCCGCGCGCTTGACAGGGCGGCCGGGCTTGTGGCCGATGCCCGGTAGGTATCCCGGCTGGACGAGCGGAGCGTTTGATGCGTTTTCTTCCCCATCTGCTGAAGCGCTTCGTCCACAAGGGCCGGCTCGTCGTCATTGAGCCGAGCGGCTCGCGCGTCTATTTCGGCAGCGGCGAGGACGGCCCGGAAGTCGTCATGCGCATCCATGACGACAAGCTCGACCGCGAGCTGTTCCTCAATCCCGAGCTGGTGGCGGCCGAGGCCTATATGGATGGCCGGCTGACCTTCGAGGACGGCTCGACCGTCTACGATTTCCTCTATCTCTTCTCGATCAACCGCCGGGGCCTCGCCTCGCATCCGGTGCAGCAGGCGCTGCGCCGCGGCTGGCGGGCGCTGAAGCGCTGGCACCAGTCCAACCCGCTCGGGCGCGCCGCAACGAACGCCCAGAGCCATTACGATCATCCGCCCGAGTTCTACGCCCTGTGGCTGGACTCGCGAATGATCTATTCCTGCGCCTATTTCCCGACTCCCGATGCCTCGCTGGAGGAGGCGCAGGAGGCCAAGCTGCGTCACATCGCGGCCAAGCTGAAGCTGGAGCCGGGCATGCGGGTCGCCGAGATCGGCTCGGGCTGGGGCGCGCTCGCCATCTATCTCGCGAAGCTCGGCGTCGAGGTCACGGCGATCAACGTCGCGACCGAGCAACTGGCGGAATCCCGGAAGCGCGCCCAGGCCGCGGGCGTCGCCGATCGCATCACCTTCTTCGAACGCGACTATCGCGAGCTCACCGGTACCTTCGACCGCGTCGTCTCCGTCGGCATGATGGAGCATGTCGGCGTCAATCATTTCGACGACTACTTCAACACCATCAAGCGGCTGCTGGCGCCCGGCGGCTTTGCGATGATCCATGCTATCGGGCGTATGTCGCCGCCCGGCACGACGGGCCCCTTCATCCGCAAGTACATCTTCCCCGGCGGCTACGTGCCGGCCATGTCGGAGGTGTTCGCTTCGCTGGAGCGCGTCGGCCTGTGGACCGGCGACTGCGAGGTCCTGCGGCTGCACTATTACTGGACCATCCGCCACTGGCGGCTGAACTTCGAGGCGAAGCGGCCGGAAGTGGTGGCGATGATGGGCGAGCGCTTCGCGCGGATGTGGGAGTTCTATCTCGCCGCCGTCGAGCTCGGCTTCCTGCACGGCTCGAACATGGTCTACCAGCTTTTGCTCTCGAACGAGCGCAACGACGTGCCGGTGATCCGCGACTTCATCGTCGACGAGGAGCGCACGCTGGCCGCGCGCTGATCGGCCCGAGCCCTTGCCCGCCTACGCCGTTCAGGCGTTTGGGCGCGCGCCGTAGGTGGCGAGGAAGACGCGCACGGCGAGGTCGACGGTTTCCTCGATCTGCTCCTGCGTCGGCTTGGCCTTGTCGCCGAACAGCAGGCCCTTCACATGCGGGCCCTGGCACATGTTGAGAAACAGGTAGGCGGCCGCCAGATCGTCGTCGAGCTTCAGCCGTCCAAGGTCCGCCTGCTGGCGCAGCAGGTCGGCGAGGCGACGCCCGCCATGGCAGGGGCCGGCGTCGTAGAAAATCTGGCCGATGCGCGGAAATTTCTCCGCGATGCCGATTACCATGCGGATCAGGCGGATGTGATCGGGCTGGATCATCATCGTCATGAAGGACAGGCCGATGCGCCGCAGCAGGCTCCCGACGTCCTCGATGGAGTCGTCCACCTCGAACAGGTGCTCGGCCGAGCGGGCGCGGTCATTGCGCACGAGCGCCTCGAAGAGCTCTTCCTTGCTGCTGAAATAGACGTAGATCGTCGCCTTGGACACGCCGGCCGTCTTGGCCACTTCGTCCATGCTGGCGCCGTCGAAGCCCTTGTCGAAGAACACGCGGCGCGCGCCGTCGATGATGTCCCGGCGCTTGGCGGATTCCGCCTCGGTGCGGGGCGGGGTGCCGACGATCTCCGTATCGATGCTGCTCATGCTGTCCTCCGGACCCTGCTTAGGGCTCTCCGGCCGTCTTTGTCAAAGGTATTGACTAAACTGTTTAGTTTGATATGTAAAGACCAAATCGAACTGAACGGTTTAGTTTCCGTTGCGGAAGGTTAGATATGGCTCAAGCCGAAGCGAAGAGGCAGGAAGGCGCCGAAACCGAGCGCCCGCGCGGCAATGAGCCGGTGCCGATCACCGTGCGCCGGTCTGGCGCGGAGGCTCCGGCGGACCCTGTGGATGCGCCGGCGCCCGCCAAGCCCCGGCGCCGCAGCTTCCTGTTCGGAGCCATCCTCGCGGTGGCTGTGGCAGGAGGCGGCTATTACGGCCTCGACTGGTGGAGGGTAGGGCGCTTCCTCGTCTCCACCGACGACGCCTATGTCGGCGCCGACACGTCCGTCCTCGCCGCCAAGGTGAGCGGGCATATCGTCAGCGTCGACGTGGAGACCAACCAGCCGGTCAGGGCCGGAGACGTCATCGCCCGCATCGATGATGGCGACTACGCACTCGCCCTGCGCGCGGCCGACGGGAAGATCGCCACCCAGCAGGCGACGATCGATCGCTATGGCCAGCAGATCGAGGCGGCGCGGGCCAGCGTCGATCAGGCGAAGGCGCAGCGTGTGTCCGACGAAGCGGAGCTCGACCGCGCCCAGCGCGAGTTCGACCGCCAGTCCGAGCTGGTGAAGTCGCAATTCTCCAGCAAGGCGACTCTCGACAATGCCCGGGCCGACCGGGACAAGGCGCAGGCGGCCGTGGATGCCGCCAAGGCGGCTGTCGCTTCGGCCGAAGCCAATGTCTCGGTGCTGGAAGCCCAGCGTACCGAGGCGGCGCGCCTGCTGGAGGAATACCGCACCGCGCGCGACCAGTCGCAGCGCGATCTCGACTTCACCGTGGTGAAGGCGCCGTTCGACGGCATCGTCGGCAATCGCGCCGTGCAGGTTGGCCAGCTCGTCCAGCCGGGCACGCGGCTGGTGGCGCTGGTGCCGATCACTAGGGTCTATGTCGACGCCAACTTCAAGGAGACGCAGCTCGGCAAGCTGCGGCCCGGCCAGGCGGTGAATGTCGAGGTGGACGCCTATCCCGACGAGGAGTTCCACGGCCGCGTGACCAGCGTCGCGCCGGCGTCCGGCTCGGTGTTCAGCCTGCTGCCGCCGGAGAACGCCACCGGCAACTTCACCAAGATCGTCCAGCGCGTGCCCGTGCGAATCGAGCTCGATGAGGAAGCCCGCGACAAGGCGGAGCTGCGTCCGGGCATGTCGGTGATCGCCACCGTCGATACCCGCACCGGCGGCTGACGAAGGGCGTCCGCCATGTCCGACACCGCCACCATGGGAACCGCGCCGCGCGCCGCCTCCACCGAGGGGCGGCGCATGTTCGCCTTCCTGTGCATGGTGTTCGGCATGTTCATGGCGATCCTGGACATCCAGATCGTCTCGGCCTCGCTCGCCGAGATCCAGGCCGGCCTTGCCGCCAGTTCGGACGAGATCTCCTGGGTGCAGACCAGCTACCTCATCGCCGAGGTGGTGATGATCCCGCTCTCGGGCTTCCTGTCGCGGGCGCTGTCGACGCGGTGGCTGTTCGTCGCTTCGGCGGCGGGCTTCACGCTCATGAGCTTCATGTGCGCGACGGCGACGTCGATCAACCAGATGATCGTCTACCGTGCCCTGCAGGGCTTCCTCGGCGGGGGCATGATCCCGACCGTCTTCGCGGCGGCCTATTCCATCTTCCCGCGCGAGAAGCAGCCGATCGTCGCTCCGCTCATCGGTCTCGTGGCGACGCTCGCGCCGACCATCGGCCCGACCATCGGCGGCTATCTTACGGACCTGTTCTCCTGGCACTGGCTGTTCCTGGTGAACATCGTGCCGGGCATCTTCGTCATCATCGCCACGGCAACGCTGGTCGACTTCGACGAGCCCGACCTTGCCCTGCTCGACCGTTTCGACTGGTGGGGCCTGCTGTTCATGGCAGGCTTCCTTGGCAGCCTCGAATTCGTGCTGGAGGAGGGGCCGACGAATGACTGGTTCGAGGACGAGGCGATCTCTTTCTTCGCCATTGTCGGCACCGTCTCGGCGGTCGCCTTCTTCGCGCGGGTGCTCATGGCGCGCGAGCCGGTCGTGGACCTCCGCGCTTTCGCCAACCGGAATTTCTCCGTCGGCTCGGCCTTCAGCTTCGTGGTCGGCATCGGCCTCTACGGGCTGACCTATCTCTACCCGCTCTACCTCGCCCGGGTGCGCGGCTATTCGGCGCTGATGATCGGCGAGACGATGTTCGTCTCCGGCCTCGCCATGTTCCTCTGCGCCCCCATCGCCGGGCGGCTGATGGGCAAGGTCGATCCGCGCGTGATGATCGCCTTCGGCTTCGGCGCCTTCGCGCTGGGGACATGGCAGGTCACGGGCCTCACCAAGGACTGGGATTTCTGGGAGCTGCTCTGGCCACAGATCCTGCGCGGGGTGGGGATCATGATGGCGATGATCCCGATCAACAACATCTCGCTCGGCACGCTGCCGCCGGCCCAGCTCAAGAACGCCTCCGGTCTGTTCAACCTCATGCGCAATCTCGGCGGCGCGGTCGGGCTCGCGCTGATCAACACGGTGCTGAACGACCGCTGGGACCTCCATCTGGCGCGCCTGCACGAGAACGTGCAGTGGGCGAGCGCGGTCGCGGTCGAGCGGCTCGACGCGATGACGCGCTCGCTGTCCATGCTCGGCTCCGATGCCGACGCGGCGGCGCTGAAGAAGATGGCGGGGCAGGTGCGCATCCAGGCCGAGGTGATGGCCTTCTCCGACGTCTTTCTGGTGCTGACTGTTCTCTTCGTGGCGCTGCTCTTCGCCTCGCCCTTACTGCGCCGCCCGGTCAACAAGGGTGCCGGCGGCGGGCACTGAGCCCGCGGCGGAGAGTGGGGCACGGTCCTCGCCGATCGTCATGCTTGCCGTCGGGCCGTCGGTCGGCTAAACAGCGGAAAGTTAGAGCAACCTCGCGAGAGCCGAGCCGTGACGCCTGCGTCCGTCCGCCGCTATTCCGCGAACCCGGCCGCCCTGCGGATTCCCGGGAAGGCTCTCCTTGCGTCCGGTCTCCTTCTTCTTAGCCGCCCCTGAGGGCCGGCCGGGCTTCAAGCCTGGGCGCTCAGGGGATGACGCCTCCACCATCCGCCGAATAGCCAGATTTGCGCCGGACGATGCCCCTTTGCGGCACCTGGCGCCCGGAGACCAGAAGGAAGCCTGAGCATGTCCACCGACAAGAACCGCGTCGTCATCTTCGACACCACCCTGCGCGATGGCGAGCAGTGCCCCGGTGCGTCGATGACGCTGGAAGAGAAGCTGGAAGTGGCCGAGTTGCTCGACACCATGGGCGTCGACATCATCGAGGCCGGCTTCCCCATCGCCTCCAATGGCGATTTCGAGTCGGTCGCCGAAATCTCCCGCCGCACCAAGAACGCGGTGATCGCCGGCCTGTCGCGTGCCGCCTTCGCCGATATTGATCGCTGTGCCGAGGCGGTGCGCCATGCCCGCCGGCCGCGCATCCATACCTTCATCTCCACCTCGCCCGTGCATATGAAGTACAAGCTCCAGAAGTCGCCGGAGACGGTGCTGGAGATGGTGGCGGCGTCCGTCGCCCGTGCGCGTGGGCATGTCGACAATGTCGAGTGGTCGGCCGAGGACGCCACCCGTACCGAGATCGACTTCCTGTGCCGCTGCGTCGAGGCGGCGATCAAGGCGGGCGCCACGACCATCAACCTGCCCGATACGGTCGGTTATGCCACGCCGTCGGAATATGAGGCGATGTTCCGCACCGTGCGCGAGCGCGTGCCGGATGCCGACAAGGCGGTGTTCTCCACCCATTGCCACAATGATCTCGGCATGGCGGTGGCGAACTCGCTGGCGGGTGTCGCCGGTGGTGCCCGGCAGATCGAGTGCACCATCAATGGCATTGGCGAGCGGGCCGGCAACGCGGCGCTGGAAGAGATCGTCATGGCGATCAACGTCCGTCGCGACGTGCTGCCCTACGAGACCGGCATCGACGCCACCATGCTGACCCGCGCCTCCAAGCTGGTCTCGGCGGTCACGAGCTTCCCGGTGCAGTACAACAAGGCCATCGTCGGCCGGAACGCCTTCGCCCATGAGAGCGGCATCCATCAGGACGGCATGCTCAAGAACAACACCACCTACGAGATCATGACCCCCGATAGCGTCGGCGTCTCCAAGACCTCGCTGGTGATGGGCAAGCATTCCGGCCGCGCCGCTTTCCGCGACAAGCTGAAGGCGCTGGGCTACGAGTTGGGCGAGAACGCTCTGAACGATGCCTTCTCGCGCTTCAAGGACCTCGCCGACCGCAAGAAGGTGGTCTACGACGAGGATATCGAGGCGCTGGTCGATCAGGAGATCGCCGCCGCGCATGACCGCATGAAGCTGGTTTCGCTCAGCGTGATCGCCGGCAGCCACGGTCCCCAGCGCGCGACCATGAAGATGAAGGTCGACGGCCATCTCGTCACCGAGGAGTGCGAAGGCAATGGCCCGGTGGATGCGGTGTTCAATTGCATCCAGGCCATCGTGCCGCACACGGCCAAGTTGGCGCTCTACCAGGTGCACGCGGTGACCGAGGGCACGGATGCGCAGGCGGAAGTGTCGGTGCGTCTGGAGGACGGCGACAAGGCGGTGACCGGGCGCGGTTCCGATCCGGACACGCTGGTCGCCTCGGCGCAGGCCTACATCATCGCGCTCAACAAGCTGCAGACCAAGCGCAACAGCATCAACGCCCAGGCCCAGCCGGCGGCGGAATAGCCGCCGCGCATATGGCGGAAATGAAGAACCCCGGCCTGTGAGGGCCGGGGTTCTTTCTTTGTCGGTCACTGCATGCCCGGCTGCAGCCACCGCGGGTCACGCGGATCGCCCGGCCGGCCCTGAGGATTGCCCTGCGGCCGCTGCTGGGGAGGCCGTTGCTGCTGCGCGCGCTGCTGTTGCTGGGCGGCGCGTTGCTGCATCAGTATCTGCTGTTGCTGGGCGCGCTGCTGTTGGGCCTGCTGGCGCATCTGCTGCTGCTGAACGGCCCGTTCCTGCTGGACATTGCGCTGCTGCTGCATTTGCTGCTGGCGGGCACGCTGCTGTTCCACGGCACGCTGCTGCTGGGCCTGCTGGCGCATCTGCTGCTGCTGAATGGCGCGCTCCTGCTGGACATTGCGTTGCTGCTGCATCTGCTGCTGGCGGGCACGCTGCTGTTCCACGGCGCGCTGCTGCTGGGCCTGCTGGCGCATTTGCTGCTGTTGAATGACCCGTTCCTGCTGGACATTGCGTTGCTGCTGCATCTGCTGCTGGCGGGCACGCTCTTGCTCCGCCGCGCGCTGCTGCTGAAGCTGCTGCTGGCGCACACGCTCCTGCTGGCCCTGCTGCTGCTGCGCGCGCTGACGCTCAAGCTGTTGCTGGTTGGCGCGCATGTCGTCGGGACGCTGGCCCGGCCGCACGCCCGGCATGCCGGGCTGTCCGCCGGGGCGGGTGTTCACCCGTTCGGCCCGTGCGCGCTGCTCGGCGCGGACGCGCTCGAACTGCTGCCGGCGCTGTTCCATCGCCTGCCGGCGCTGCTGTTCCAGCAGGTCGTTCCGTGTCGCCGCCTGCTGCCGCAGATCGCGGAGCTGGTCGGCGCGTTCGCGCTCGATCTGCTCGACCTGCTGGCGGAAGCGGTTGGGATCGCGGAAGCGCTCCTGGCGCAGTTCCCGCCGGCGGTTCGCGTCGATCGCCCCCAGCAGCGCCGCCGAGGGCGCGAACACGCCCGGCAGGTTCTGGTCGTCGCGCACATATTGATGGATCAGCGCGCGGCGGTCGGGGGCGATGTCGCGGTCGAAGCGCGGCGGCGGGACGAAGCGGTCGCCGAAGGCGAGCCGGGGGGCATAGATGCCGAGCCGCTCGTCGCGGTCGTCGTAGAAGATGTCGTCGTAGCGATCGACATAGACGACTTCACGCGTATAGAGGCGATCACGGATCGGCGCATCATAGACGTCGAGCCCGAAGCCGCGGTTAACGTAGTAGCCGTCGTCCCAGCGCGGTTCGTAATAGTCCGGCGCATCCTGCAGATAGATGCTGATCTGCGGGATGGGCGCCACATAGACCGCAAGGTCCTGCTCGGCCATGTAGCGGTCCTCGACGAAGACCCAGCTCTCGGCCACGGGCGGCGCGTAATAGGCGGGGCGCCCGACCGCGTAGCCCGGGCGGTCCGGCCCGACCGGCGCCCAGCCGGTGCGCCCGCCGCCGCGCCGCCAGGTCACCCAGGCCGGTGCCCAGGTATCGCCCGGCACCCAGAACCAGCCATAGCCGGGGTCGTAGCCCCAGCGTCCGTAATGGTAGGCGGCCCAGCCGAAGGGCTCATAGGATTCCCAGTACCAGCCGTACTGGTCCGTCCAGATCCACCGGCCTTCCTGATAGGGGCGCCAGCCCGGGCCGACATTGGCGGGGATGAAGACGTACTGGTAATCGGGATGTTCCACCCACGAGCCATAGGCGCCGAGTTGGTCGTAGAACACGTTCACGTCCATCGGCGCGCGGTCGAGCGGCGGCCCGGCCTGGGCGAGCCGCAGCGGTTCGCTCTGGGCGGCTGCCGGGAGAACGGCACCGGTGGCGGTGGCCAGAAGACCTGCGACGAGACCGGTGGCGAGTAGCGGACGCGCGAGACGGAACATGCAAACCTCATGCGCTGAACCGGGAAGACGCGTGTCGAACGTCCTTCCAGCGGAATGGTTTCAAATATACGTGTGACGGATTGAAGATTAACCGGAAATGAACGTCCGGATGCAGATCATGGCAAAACTATGTTTTGTTATTTTGTCGAAGCTGTTTTTGCTTGTTACAGCGCGTTTTGTAAGTCAATCGCCGTCACAATTTTTCCTCAATGCCAACTTCTGCAAGTAAACCATGCCGCAGCGCGGCAAACGCTTCGCAACTGGCGGTGGCCAATAGGGCGCCGTCGAGTTCGGTCGCGGGGCGCAGGAAGCGCACACTGTTGGTCAGGAACACCGCATCCGCGCCTTTCAGGTCGCCGGGCGCCAGCCCTCGTTCCTCGACCGCCAGCCCGAGTTCCGGCGCGATCTCCATCACTCGCGCCCGCATGATGCCCGGCAGGCACCCCTCCGACAGCGGCGGCGTGCGCAGCATTCCGCTCGTCAGCGCGAAGACATTGGCGATGGTCGTGCAGGCGACACGGCCCTGCGTGTTCAAGATCAGCGCATCGTCCACCCCGGCCGCCGCCGCCTCCCGCGCCGCGAGGATGTGGTCGAGATAGCCGAGCGTCTTCAGGTTGGCGGTGGGCGAGAACTCGTTGCGCCGCCCTGTCGCGGTGACGAGCCGAGCCGGCTGGCCGAGCAGCGCCGGGCTCCACGGGCTGGTGGTGACGACGAGCGTCGGCTCGCCGGTGCTCGCCGGCCAGAGGCCGCGCGCGGCGCTCCCGCGCGTCACCGTGGTGCGTACGATGGTCGACTCGGGCGTTACGGCATCGTCGATGGCGGCCTCGACACGGGCGCGCAGAGCCGCGATGCCGAGGCTGTGCGCGGCGGCCAGCAGCCGGCCGACATGGCGCTCCCGCTCCAGGACGATGCCGTTCAGTGCAACGGCGGTGTCGAACACGCCGTCGCCGAGCGTGAAGCCGCGATCCTCGACACTGATCGTCGCGGTCACGCCGCGCGCTCCCGGGTTCGCGCCAGCTTCAGGAAATTCGCCAGCAGGTCGTAGCCATGGCCGGTGAGCACGGATTCCGGGTGGAACTGCACGCCGTAGGTCGGATGGGTACGGTGGGCGAGCCCCATGATCTCGCCGTCCTCGCTCCAGGCGGTGGCGACCAGCGGTGAGCCATCGTCCAGCTCGACGGCCAGCGAATGATAGCGGCCGGCGGGGAACGGGGAGGGCAGTCCCTCGAAAACGTCCGTCCCGGCATGGCGCACCTGCGAGGCGCGCCCGTGCATCGGCTCCTTCGCCCGTACCACCCGGCCGCCGAAGGCCTGGCCGATGCACTGGTGCCCAAGACAGATCCCGAGGATCGGCAGCCGGCCCGACAGCGCCCGCACGGCATCGAGCGAGACGCCCGCCTCGTTGGGCGAGCAGGGGCCGGGCGAGATCACCAGCGCCTCGGGCCGCAGACGCTCGATGGCGGCGACGTCCAGCGCGTCGTTGCGCACGACCTGGACATCCTCGCCGAGTTCGGTGAGGTAGCGCGCGACGTTGAAGACGAAGCTGTCGTAATTGTCGATCAGCAGGATCATGGCGCCGTCTCCGGCTTGAAGGCGCGGAACAGCCGTTCGGCCTTGGTCAGGCTCTCGGCATGTTCGGCGGCCGGATCGGACAAGGTGGTGATGCCGCCGCCGACGCCGAAGCTGGCGGTGAATCCCTTCCGGCCCTTCTCCACCGTCACGGTGCGGATGGCAATGTTGAAGTCCATCGTGCCGTCGAAGCCGATATAGCCGATGGAGCCGCAATAGACGCCGCGCGGCTGCTGCTCCAGCTCGTGGATGATCTCCATGGCGCGGATCTTCGGCGCACCGGTGATCGAGCCGCCGGGGAACGACGCCGCCATCAGGTCGAGCCCGTCGTGCCCTTCTTTCAGCGTCCCGGTGACGACCGAGACGAGGTGGTGGACATTGGCATAGGTCTCGAGCCCGCACAGGCGCGGAACCTTCACCGTGCCCGGCCGGCACACGCGCGAGAGATCGTTGCGCAGCAGGTCGACGATCATCACGTTCTCGGCGCGGTCCTTCTCACTGGCGGTCAGCTCGCGGCCGCGGAAGGCATCCAGCGTCGGCTCCACCGAGCGCGGCACCGTGCCCTTGATCGGGCGCGTCTCCACCTCGCCGCCCACGAGCTTCACGAAGCGCTCGGGAGAGGAGGAGGCGATGATGCGGTCTTCATTGGCGATCAGCGCCGCGAAGGTGGCGGGGTTGGCGCGGCGCAACTGGTCGTAGAGCGCCAGCGGATCGACCGCCTCGCCGATTCCGGCCTCGAAGCGCTGGGTGAAGTTCGCCTGGAAGATGTCGCCGGCGCGTATGTAAGCGATCACCTGCGCCACGGCCGCCTTGTAGCGCTCGGCATCGAAATTGGAGCGCCAGTCGCCGGCAATGATCGCAGCGCCGAGCGGGACTTCCGGCGCCGCGAGGCGTTCCGCCGCCTCGGCGAGGCGCTCGCGGGCGCGGCGGGCACGCCGGGCCGGCTCGGTTTCCGGCCAGCCGGTCGAGACGATGAAGGCGCGCTCCGACACCACGTCGAAGGCGACGACGAGATCGTAGAAGCCGAGGTCGATCTCCGGCCCTTCGCCGGGTTCCGGCGCCATGGTGGGGAAGCGATCGAACAGTCGGCCCGCCTCATAGGCGATGTAGCCCGCCGCTCCGGCCTGGAAGCCCGCCTCGCCCGGCAGGCGCGGCTGGGCATAGGCGCGCAGCCGCGCCCGCAACGCCTCGACCGGCGTCCCCGCCTCGCGCGCCCCGTCCCAGCGCGGCACGCCGGCTTCCACACGGAAGCGGCCGAAGGGCTCCGCCATGACGTAGGACCACCGGCCCAGCAGCGGATGGCGCATCGCGCTGTCGAGGAAGGTCAGGCCCGGCACGGGCGCGCCGTTCCGCCGGGCAAGACGGCGCGCCGCCCGCCAGGGGTCCTGCCAGGCGATCTCGACGACGAGGGGAGGCGGCTCCTGAATCATGCACGGAATATGGAACGTGCCGGCCTCGCTTCCTAGGGCCCGGCCCCGGAAGCCGAGGGAACCCGGCGCGTGGCGCGTGGAATGAGGCTGGAACCCGCGTTTCTAGGCCAAAGAGCCACTTGACGGTCAGTCATGCCGATGGTGGCCTAGGCAGCATAAACAAAGGCGTGGCCTCGAAGGCGACGCCCATGGCCTGAAACGCGGTCAAGAAGTCTCGGGAGGGACGCATGAAAAACTTCAAGGGGGCAGCCGCCGCCGTCGCGGCGCTGGCGCTGGCGCTCGCGGTACTGCCTTTCTCTGCGGCCAAGGCGCAGGATTTTCCCAATCGCCCAGTCACCATGGTCGTGCCCTTTTCGGCCGGCGGTCCCACCGACACGGTGGCGCGTCTCGTCGCCGAATCCATGTCGCGCACGCTTGGTCAGCAGGTCGTGGTGGAGAATGTCGGCGGCGCGGGCGGCACCCGCGGCGCCGGCCAGGTCGCGAAGGCCGCCCCGGACGGCTACACCGTGCTGCTGCACCATATCGGCCAGGCGACCGCCGCCACCCTCTATCGCAAGCTGCCCTACAACGTGCTGACCGACTTCGAGGAGGTCGGCCTCGTCACCGACGTGCCGATGACGATGATCGCCAAGCCCGATCTCGCCCCGAAGGACGCCGCCGAGCTGATCGCCTTCGTGAAGCAGAACAGGGACGGGGTGATCTACGGCAATGCCGGCGTCGGCTCCGCCTCGCATCTGTGCGGCATGCTGTTCATGTCGGCGCTCGGCGCGCAGATGACCACCGTGCCCTATCAAGGCACCGGCCCGGCGATGAACGACCTCGTCGGCGGCCAGATCGACCTGATGTGCGACCAGACCACCAACACCACCGGCCAGATCAAGGCCGGCAAGGTGAAGGCCTATGCCGTCACCACCAAGCAGCGCGTCAAGTCGCTGCCCGACCTCCCCACCTTCCAGGAGGTCGGCCTTCCCGGCTTCGAGGTTGCGGTCTGGCACGGCATGTATGCGCCCAAGGGCACGCCGCCGGAAGTCGTCACCAAGCTCAACGACGCCCTCAAGACCGCCCTGCAGGATCCGAAGGTCATCGCGCGCTTCGCCGACCTCGGTACCGAGCCGGTGGCCCTCGATCGCGCCACGCCGGAAGTGCACAAGCAGTTCCTGCAGGCCGAGGTGGCCAAGTGGAAGCCGGTGATCGAGCAGGCCGGCGTCTTCGCCGACTGACGTTCCATCCATAAGACCGCCCCGCCCGTCACGCCGGCTCGCCGCCGGCCGGCGGGTGGGGTCCTGCATTCAACATCCCGGGAAAATGGCATGACGCGCTTCGTCAAAAGTCCGAAGGAGGTCGCCAGCGGTCTTCTGCTCATCGTGCTGGCCGCGTTCTTCGCCTGGCAGGCCATGGAACTGCCGATGGGCCGCGCCATCCGCATGGGGCCCGGCTATTTCCCGATGATCCTCGCGGGTCTGCTCGCCTTTCTCGGCCTGGTCGTCCTTCTCTCCGGCCTGACCGTTCCCGCTGACCCGGACGACAATGGAATCCGCTTCCGCAACTGGCCGTGGCAGGCGCTGGCGCTGGTGACGCTCGCCGTTGTGATCTTCGGCCTCGGCATCCGCCCGCTCGGCCTTGGGCCGTCCATGGGGCTGGCGGTGTTCATCTCGGCGCTGGCCAGCCAGCGTTTCCACATCGTCACTGGGCTGATTTCGGCGGCCGTCATGGTCGCCTTCTCCTGGGCGGTGTTCATCAAGGGCCTCGGCCTTCCCCTTCCCATGCTCGGCCCCTGGCTCGGCGGCTACTGATCGGGAGCCGGACCGTTGGAAATCTTCGATAATCTCGCCCTCGGCTTCTCCGTCGCCGTCACCTTCCAGAACATCTTCTACTGCTTCATTGGCGTGCTTCTGGGCACTCTCATCGGCGTGCTGCCCGGCCTTGGCCCCGTGCCGACCATCGCCATGCTGCTGCCGATCACCTTCGGCCTGCCGCCGGTCTCGGCGCTGATCATGCTCTCCGGCATCTATTACGGCGCGCAATATGGCGGCTCGACCACGGCGATCCTGATCAACCTGCCGGGCGAGAGCTCGTCCGTCGTCACCGCCATCGACGGTTACCAGATGGCGCGTCGCGGCCGGGCCGGGGCGGCGCTCGCCACGGCGGCGCTCGGCTCGTTCTTTGCCGGTTCGGTGGCCACCTTCCTGCTCGCCGTCTTCGCCCCGCCGCTCGCGGACCTCGCGCTGAAGTTCGGCCCGCCGGAATATTTCGCGCTGATGGTGCTGGGCCTCGTGGCCTCGGTGGCGCTGGCCTCGGGATCGGTCATCAAGGCGCTGGCGATGGTGGTGCTGGGCATCCTGCTCGGCCTGTCCGGGCAGGACGTCTACACCGGCACGCCGCGCTTCACCTTCGACATGCTGGAGCTGGCCGACGGCATCGAGTTCGTGGCGCTGGCCATGGGCGTGTTCGGCATCGGCGAGATCGTGCGCAATCTGGAGGACGAGCACACCCGCACCGTCATGGTGCAGAAGGTGAAGGGCCTGCTGCTCTCGCGCGAGGACATCAAGCGAATCACCGGGCCGATCCTGCGGGGCACCTTCCTCGGCTCGTTCCTCGGCATCCTGCCGGGCGGCGGCGCGATCCTGTCCTCCTTCGCCGCCTATTCGATCGAGAAGAAGATCTCCCGCCATCCCGAGGAGTTCGGCAAGGGCGCGATCGAGGCGGTGGCAGCACCGGAAAGCGCCAACAACGCCGGCGCGCAGACCTCCTTCATCCCGATGCTCACCCTCGGCATCCCGTCCAACCCGGTGATGGCGCTGATGATCGGCGCGCTCATCATCCAGGGCATCGTGCCCGGCCCGAACGTCGTGAACGAGCAGCCGAATCTCTTCTGGGGCATCATCGCCTCGATGTGGATCGGCAATCTGATGCTGGTGGTGCTCAACCTGCCGCTGATCGGCATGTGGGTGCGGCTGCTCACCGTGCCCTACCACATCCTCTTCCCGCTCATCGTCGGCTTCTGCTGCATCGGCGTCTACAGCGTGAACAACAACGCCATCGACGTCTTCGCCATGGCCCTGTTCGGGGTGGTCGGCTACGTGCTGGTGAAGCTCGACTGCGAGCCGGCGCCGCTGCTGCTCGGCTTCATCATCGGGCCGATGCTGGAGGAATATCTGCGCCGCGCCATGCTGATCTCGCGCGGCGACCCGCTGGTGTTCGTCACCCGGCCGATCTCCGCGACGATGCTGGCCCTGGCGGCGATCGCGCTGATCGTCGTGCTGCTGCCCTCCGTGCGCAGGAAGCGCGAGGAGGCTTTCAAAGAATGAGGATGACGGGCCTGTCGGCTATGGACAGGCCCGAATCCCTTTGCTACATGACGCCCCGCTCGCGACGGTTTCGCCTCGCGAGTTCCGGTCTGGGCGCATAGCTCAGTTGGTAGAGCAGCTGACTCTTAATCAGCGGGTCCTAGGTTCGAGCCCTAGTGCGCCCACCATACTTTCCAGTGTGGAACCTCCAGACCGGCTCCTCCGAGAAATCGGGGCAACTGCTTCACGACACCGCAGCTTGATTGGTCAGCGCTCCGGCGCGCACCTATCATCGAATCACGGCGCCCCGCCGTGGAGGATTCCGCCATCATCGACCGCACCTCCCTCATCTGCGCCCATTGCCCGCGCTGCGGGCGCCGCTCGGCGCTCGGTCATGCGGATGCGGGCATGCTCACTGCGCAGACGCCCGGCGAACCCGCGCCGCGGCTGCGCTGCGACATGTGCGGCGGCCGGCGGGTGCAGCTGTTCAATGCGCGCGGTCCGATGGAAATGCTCGCCTTTCTCTCCGGCCGCCTGTAGGCCGCAACCGCCGCCTGCCGAACAAAATGCCGTCTGGCGCGTTGAATCGCGGGACGCAGCAACATCGAAAGGCGCGGCGATGGCTAAGAACGGCAACGGAATCGACGGCAGCCCCGGCGAAGAACCGGCATCGACCGAGCGCGCATCCGCTCCAAGGACGGCCGCCGGCCCCTCCCGGAACCCGGCAAAGCGGATGGGGCGGGCCGTCTCGCGTCCGGCGCGCGCGAGTGGTGGCGCGGCGGTGCGGGCTTCTCTCGGCTCCGCTCTCGTCGACGAGGGCCTTGTTCGGCCCGAGCGCAAATATTCCTTCCGCGCGCTCGTCACTGTCGGCATGCTGGGCTTCGTCCTCGGCCGGCTCTGCGCCCGCTGACGTTCCGGTCCGGGCGGCGTCGCGACGAATCCCGGTCTCCCCGACCGTCCCCATGGCCGCTTCTGGAACCGCCTCATGCCGACTCTGACCGTCCGCCACGTCACTCAGTACAACTATGCCAATCCCGTCGTCTTCCAGCCCCACCGGCTGATGCTGCGCCCGCGCGACAGCCATGATCTGCGGCTGGTCAGCGCCGAGCTCTCGCTCTGGCCGCACGGCAATGTGCGCTGGCTGCACGATGTGTTCGGCAATTCCGTCACCGTGGTGGATTTCGTCGAGCCGTCGAACGAGCTGAAGATCGAGAGCGTGCTGACCCTCGAACGCTACGGCCTCGGCGGGCTCAATTTCGAACTCGAGGAGAGCGCCAAGGAATATCCGTTCGTCTATTCCTCCGACGACAGGATCGATCTGGGCCGCATGCTGGACTGCCACTATCCCGATGCGAACGGCGAGCTGGAAGCGTGGGCCAAGGGCTTCGTGGCCTCGCGGCCGACCGACACGATGGCGCTGCTGACGGACCTCAACAACGGCATTCATCGCGGCTTCGCCTACAATCTTCGGCACGAGGAGGGGACGCAGGCTCCGCTGGAGACGCTGAAGCTCGGCACCGGCTCCTGCCGCGACTTCGCCCTGCTGCTGATCGAGGCGGCGCGTGCGCTCGGCTTCGGAGCCCGCTTCGTCACCGGCTATCTCTACGACCCGGCACTGGACGGCGATGCTCAGTCCGTCGTCGGCGCCGGCGCCACCCATGCCTGGGCCGATATCTATCTGCCGGGTGCCGGCTGGATCGAGTTCGACCCGACCAACGGCACCATCGCGGCCGACAATCTCATCCGCGTGGCGGTGACGCGCGATCCGAGCCAGGCGGTGCCGGTCGCTGGCGGCTTCACCGGCAATGTCGGCGATTATCTCGGCATGACCGTGGAAGTATCGGTGCGTGCCGTCGCGCCCGCGCCTCTGGCAGCCTAGCGGCGCCCGATCTAGCATCTTTCCGCCGGGCTTCAGGGGGAAGGGTGCGATGTCGATCGGTTTCGAGACGTGGGCGTGGCTTGGCCTGCTCGCCTACACGCTGCACATCATGGAAGAGTTCTCCTTCGACTGGCGCGACTGGGCGCGCGCCGTCATCGGCCTTCCGGTCGAATGGGCTGATTTCTACGTCACCAACGCGGCGGTGATCGTGCTCGGCTTCGCGCAGGCCGAGATGGCACGGCTGCTCCCCATCGCGCCGCTGGTCTTCGCCGCGCTGATGCTGATCAACGCGAGCTTCTTCCATGTGCTGCCGATGATCTTCACGCGCGGACGCTTCTCGCCCGGCACCTTCACCGCCGTCGTGCTGTTCTACCCTGTGGCGATCGGCACCTATTGCGCCGCCGCCGCCGAAGGGCTGCTCACCACCGGCATGCTGCTCGGCTCCCTCGTCGGCGGCGCGCTGTTGATGGCCTATCCGGTCGCGATGCTGCGCCTCAGGGGGCGGCCGTATTTCCGGCAGGCCTCCTGAGGTCGGTACCGGTCAGGCGCCGACGCTCTCCAGCGTCGGGTAGTCGGTGTAGCCCTTGGCGCCGCCACCATAGAGGTGGTCGCGGTCGAGCTCGTTGAAGGCGACGCCCCGGCGCAGGCGCTCCACCGCGTCCGGCGAGGAGATGAACGCCTTGCCGAAGGCGACGAGGTCCGCCTTGCCGCTGGCGACAACCTGCTCGGCCATCGCCTTGTCGTAGCCGTTATTGACCATCCACGCGCCGCTGAAGCGCTTGCGCAGCGCCTCGAAGTCGAAGTCCGGCGCGATGTCGCGCGGACCGCCCGTGGCGCCCTCGATCATGTGGACATAGACCGGGTGCAGGCTCTCCACCACGTCCAGAACATGGTTGAACAGCGGCTGCGGATCGCTGTCCGCCAGGTCGTTGGCGGGCGTGACCGGCGACAGCCGGATTCCGGTGCGCTTGGCCCCGATCTCGCCGACGGTGGCCCCCAGCACCTCCTTCAGGAAGCGCGTGCGGTTCTCGATCGAGCCGCCATAGGCGTCGGTGCGCTTGTTGGCGCCGTCGCGCAGGAACTGGTCGACGAGGTAGCCGTTGGCGCCGTGGATCTCCACGCCATCGAAGCCGGCGCGGACCGCGTTCGCCGCCGCCTTGCGGAAGTCGTCGACGATGCCGGGGATTTCCTCCAGCGTCAGCGCGCGGGGCTCGTCGACATCGGCGAAGCCGTTATTGACGTAGGTCTTGGTGTTGGCCCGCACCGCCGAGGGGGCGAGGGGCGCCGCGCCGCCGGGCTGCAGCGAGCGGTGCGACACGCGGCCGACATGCCAGAGCTGCACGAAGATATGCCCGCCCTTGGCGTGGACGGCGTCGGTGACGCGCTTCCAGCCCTCGACCTGCGCCTCGGTGAAGAGGCCCGGCGTATCCTGGTAGCCTTGGGCGGTGGCGGAGATCTGCGTCGCCTCGGTGATGATCAGGCCGGCAGAGGCGCGCTGGCCGTAATAGTCGACGGCGAGCGGGGAGGGGACGAGGCCGGCGCTCGCGCGGTTGCGGGTCAGCGGCGCCATGACGATGCGGTTCGACAGCGTGACGTCGCCGAGGCGGTAGCTGTCGAACAGGGACGGCGTGGTGGTCATTGGAATGTCCTGTCCATGAAAGGAGGGATGTCTTCGTTGGTCACTTAAGCATTGCCCCTGCGGTATTGAGAGATGCGGGCGTGGCGTGGCAGCCCTGCAACAGCTGCATGAATATTCATTTGCTTGCATATGAAAAAGACGCGTCCCGCCGCCCTGCGCGCCGGCGGCGGCAGGCCCGGCGCTAGGAAGCGCGTACCTCATTCGCTAGAAGGGGAGGCCGGGCAAACGGGGCCTTCCGCATGATCGACATCGCGACGCGCGTCTACAATCACACTTGGAAGATCGACCCGATCGTGCGCTCCGTGCTGGACACGGACTTCTACAAGCTCCTGATGGCGCAGACGATCTATCGCCGGCATTTCCATACCCGCGTGACCTTCGGCATCATCAACCGCACCCAGAGCGTGCGCATCGCCGATTTCGTCGACGAGGGGGAACTGCGCGAGCAGCTCGACCATGTGCGCACGCTGTCGCTCACGCGCGGCGAGTCCACCTGGCTGCGCGGCAACATGTTCTACGGCAAGCGTCAGATGTTCTCGCCGGACTTCATCGCCTGGTTCGAGAATTTCCGTTTCCCCGCCTACCACCTCGAAAAGCGCGAGGGTCAGTACGAGCTGACCTTCGAGGGGCCGTGGATCGAGACCACCATGTGGGAGATCCCGGCGCTCGCCATCATCAACGAGCTGCGCTCGCGCGCGGTGCTGCGCTCCATGGGGCGCTTCGAGCTTCAGGTTCTCTATGCTCGTGCCATGACGCGGGTGTGGGAGAAGGTGGAGCGGCTCAAGGCGCTGGGCGGCGCCAGCGTCGCCGATTTCGGCACCCGCCGCCGGCATGGCTTCCTCTGGCAGGACTGGTGCGTGCAGGCGGTGATGGAAGGGCTGGGCGAGCGTTTCCTCGGCACCTCCAACTGCCTCATCGCGATGCGCCGGGAGGTGGAGGCCACCGGCACCAACGCCCATGAGCTGCCCATGGTCTACGCGGCGCTGGCCGATACGGACGCGGAGTTGGCGGAATCTCCCTATCAGGTGCTCGCCGACTGGCAGAAGGACTATGAGGGCAATCTGCTCGTGCTTCTGCCCGACACCTTCGGCACCACCAGCTTCCTCGATCGCGCGCCGGACTGGGTGGCCGGCTGGACCGGCATCCGCATCGACAGCAAGGACCCGATCGAAGGCGGCGAGGAGGCTATCCGCTGGTGGCGCTCGCGCGGGCAGGACCCCACGCAGAAGCTCGCCATCTTCTCCGACGCGCTGGACGTGGAGGCCATCGAGCGCATCTACCGCCACTTCCGCGGCCGCATGCGGATGGGCTTCGGCTGGGGAACGCTGCTTACCAACGATTTCCGCGGCTTCGCGTGGGAAGGCCGACTCGATCCCATCTCCATCGTCTGCAAGGTCATCTCGGCGGACGGGCGGCCGACGGTGAAACTCTCCGACAACCCCACCAAGGCGATGGGACCGCCCGAGGAAATCGCTCGTTATCGAAGAATTTTTGATACTGCCGAGCAGCCGGCGCGGCCCGTCCTCGTCTGACGTTCGGCGGGGTTCGGGGCCAAGTCCTTGTAGGTACTCCGTTAAATCGGCACAACCTGTCGCACCCCGTGGCCAAGAGTTGCCGCAATCCTTGTTCATAAGGATTCTTCCGGCCTGTGACTTTCTTGCATCAAGTGGCTAAGTGTCGGTAGTGTGTCGCCCGTCGCATTCGAAGACGGGTTACGGAACTCGGCCGCACGTCCCTTTCGGGGGATGGCGGCCCGAACGGACTGGAAGCAACGCATGCGAAGTGTCGAGCACCGCGCCAACGTCCCGGCCGCCAGTATCTCCGGATGCTGCCGGTGTACGTCCCGAGCCGATGCCGACGCTTTCCCGGTGACTCTCTCGCCGGTTCGTTGTTTCCGTCCCGTAGCCTAGAGTCTCCCGCGCCATGTCATCGTCATCGCAAGAGCCGCGCGGAACCGGGCTCTCCTCATCGCTCGTCAGTGACTTCCGGGCGATCCTCAACTCCCTTGAGCAGGAGAAGGCCGCGCGTGACGACGCTGCGCCGCTGCCTTCCGTGCGTCAGGCCGTCTCGGGCCCGAGGCCCATCCCGGCGGTAGTGGCGGCGACGCCGAGCCCGGCGGCTGACGCGCCGGCCGCGCCGGCCGGTTCCCCGGTGGCATCCGTCTCTTCGGCTTCCGCGCGCTCGGCTCCCGGCGCCCCGCTGCGGCCCGCCGGTGAAACGCCGGCTCCGCGTTCCTATGAGGAAGTGCGCGAGCGGCTGGCCTCCCTGGGCGACGTCAGCGACCTGCTCGCCAAGCGCGCGCCGGCGACGCCGGCGTCGAAATCCGACGGTGCGGCCTCGGCGGATGCCGGCAAGCCGCGTCGGCGGGGCTTCGGCACTTCGGCCCGTGCCACCGGTGAGCCCGAGCCGAAACGCAAGCGCAGTGCCTCCACCGACGTTATTACCTGGCAGCGCCTGGGCGTGCTGGCCGTCTTCATGGCGGTGGTCGGCGGTGGTGCGGTGGTGTTGCAATCGCTCGCCGCCCGCGAGGAGGCGAGCGTCGCGCCGGAAGTGATCGGCAACGCCGCTATCGCCAGCGTCGCGCCATCGACCGCCATGCCCGTCGCCGTCGCCGCTGTTCCGTCTCCCGAACCGGCCCACGCGGCCGCGACGCCCGAGGCGGGTGCCGATCGGCCGGCCGATGTCGCGCCGACCTCGGTCGCCGATGCGCTGCCCCCGGTGCTGCGCGATACCGCGCCGCCCTTCGATGCCACCGCCACGCCTCCGCTGGCCGGGGTGACCGCCTTTGCGGCGCCGGTCACGGCCTCAGGCTTCCAGGCTGCCGATCCCGCGCCCGCCGATGCGGCTCCTGCCCAGGCGGTCGCGATGCCGAAGGAGGCGCCGCTGCCGCCTCGCGCCCCGGCGCGTCCGGTGCTCGCCTCGGCCGAGCCCGAGCCGGCTGCGGCGGACACGGAAGAAGCGGCGGACGAGGCCGAATCACAGCCGGGATTCGGCGGCCAGCCGGTCGGCGGCGCCACGATTCGCACGGCGGTGACGATGCGCGGGGCCCCCCGGAACGGCGCGGCGGCGGTCGGCAACCTCACCGCCGGGCAGAAGGTGCAGCTCGTCGCCTGCCACGGCTGGTGCGAGGTCATCGCCGAGGGCAAGCGCGGCTTCATCTACAAGCGTTTCGTCGATGTCGGCACCTCGGCGCAGGCGAACAAGCCGGGCGATGCGGACGCGGCCACGCCCTAGGGGGCGGTAATACGTTGAAGCAATTGTTGAAGCTCTTGCAGCGGCTTTGCGATTCCCCTCGTCTCGCCACGCTTTGGGGCGCGTGTTAGACCCGCGCCAACGATTTGGACTGAAGGAACATACGAATGGTTCTGGGCCCGAGCGGGGCGGACACGCCCGTTCGCGTCGGCGTCGTCGGCGTCGGCATCATGGGTTACAACCATGCCCGCGTGCTCACCGATCTTCCCGGCGCCGAGCTGGTCGGCATCGCCGATCCCTCCCAGAGCCAGCGCGAGAAGGTCGCCGCGCTGCTCGGCTGCGCTGCCTTCGCCAGCCTCGACGAACTGGTCGAGCGCGGCGTGGACGCCGTGGTGATCGCGGCGCCGACCCATCTGCACCATGACATCTCCCTCGCGGCGATTGCCGCCGGCAAGCACGTGCTGGTGGAAAAGCCGATCGCGCCGAGCGTTGCCGAGGCCGAGGCCATCGTCGCCGCCGCCAAGGCCAAGGGCGTGGCGCTGATGGTCGGCCATGTCGAACGCTTCAATCCGGCGGTTGAATCGGTGAAGGCCGCGATCCGCGGCGAGGAGATCCTCTCCATCGGCATCACCCGCGTCGGGCCGTTCCCCCCGCGCATGTCGAATGTCGGCGTGGTGATCGACCTCGCCGTGCACGACATCGACCTGATCTGCCATTTCACCGGCTCGCACATCACCGAGGTGCAGCCGCAGGTGAAAGCGGCGGTGGCCGAGCGTGAGGACATCGCGCTGCTGCAGTTCCGCACCGCCAACGGCGTTCTCGCGCATATCAACACAAACTGGCTCACCCCGTTCAAGGCGCGCACCGTGCACGTCGCGACGGGCAAGAAGTACGTCATTGGCGATCTGCTGACCCGGCAGGTCACCGAGTATTTCGACTACAAGCCGGATGGCAGCTACTCGATGCGCCATCTGCCGGTCGCCTACGCGGAGCCGCTGCGTCTCGAACTGACGCGCTTCCTCGAAGCCGTGCGGGGCGCCGTGCCCGCCGTCACCGGCGAGGACGGCGTGGCGGCCATCGCCACTGCGATGCGCTGCCTGGAAAGCCTTGAAACATCGTCCGCCGTGGCGGCGCCGCCGCGCGCCCGCGCCGCTGGCTGAGAGGAACACGATGAACTCGCATGTGAAGACCGACCTGGCGCCGATCCCCTTCATCGACGTCGCGGCGCAGCGTGCCCGGCTCGGTACGCGCATCGACGAGGCGGTGAAGCGGGTGCTCGATCACTGCCGCTTCGTCAACGGCCCCGAGGTCGCCGAGCTGGAGCAGAAGCTGGCGGCCTTTGCTGGTGCGAAGCATGCGGTGGCCTGCGCCAGCGGCACCGACGCGCTCGCCATGATCCTCATGGCCTGGGGCGTGAAGCCGGGCGATGCGGTGTTCTGTCCGGCCTTCACCTTCTGCGCCACCGCCGAGGTGGTGCCGTGGGTCGGTGCGACGCCGGTTTTCGTCGACGTGCTCGAGGACACCTTCAACATCGATCCGGCGAGCCTTGAAGCCGCGATCAAGGTAGCGAAGGCGAAGGGGCTGACGCCGAAGGTCGTTATTCCGGTCGATCTCTTCGGCCAGCCGGCCGATATGGACGCCATTGGCGCGATCGCGACGGCGAACGGCCTCAAGGTGCTGTGCGACACCGCCCAGGGCTTCGGCGCGACCTGGAACGGCAGGCGTACCGGCTCCTTCGGCGACGCGACCGCCACGAGCTTTTTCCCGGCGAAGCCCCTCGGCTGCTTCGGCGATGGCGGTGCGGTGTTCACGGATGACGATGACCTCGTACCGGTGCTCAAGAGTGTGCGCGAGCATGGCCAGGGCGTCGACAAATACGAGAACGTGCGCATCGGCATGACCGGTCGGCTCGATACCATTCAGGCAGCTATCCTTCTGGAAAAGCTGACGATTTTCGAAGATGAGGTTGCCGCCCGCCAGCGCGTGGCCGAGCGCTACAATGCCGCGCTGAAGGACGTCTGCGTCGTGCCGACGCTCGATCCGCGCGCGACCTCGGTCTGGGCGCAGTACACGATCCGCCTGCCGCACGGCGTGCGCGATGGCCTCGCCGCCGCCCTCCAGAAGGAAGGCGTGCCGACCGCCGTCTATTACCGCATCCCGATGCACCGCCAGCCCGCCTACGCCGAATATCCGAGTGCCGGCAATGGGTTGCCCGTCTGCGAGCGTATAGCGGGCGAAGTCATCAGCCTGCCCATGCATGCCTATCTCGACGAGGCGAGCCAGGACCGTGTCATCGCGGCGGTGCGGCGGGCGCTCGGGGCCTGACGGCCGCGACCGTCGCACCGGACTGGCGGGGCAGGGGCGGGGAGGCTAGCCTTCCTGCCCGAGCCTGATTCCGCTCACCGTGTCCGCGGCCTTGGCGATCTCATGATACGCAGCATCTTCACCGTCGGCGGCTGGACGCTGCTCTCGCGCCTGACGGGCTTCGTGCGCGACATGGTGATGGCGGCGGTGCTCGGCGCCGGACCGCTGGCGGATGCCTTCTACATCGCCTTCCGGCTGCCCAATCATTTCCGGTCCATCTTCGCGGAAGGCGCGTTCAACACCGCCTTCATTCCCGCCTATGCGCGGGTGAAGACGGTGGAGGGCGACGCGCGCGCCAAGCGCTTCGCCGACGGCATCCTCACCGCCGTCGTGCTGGTGCAGCTCGCCATACTGGCACTCGCGCTCATGGCGACGGACTGGGTGGTGGCTACGCTGGCGCCGGGGCTTTCCGACGATCCCGAGCGCTTCGGGCTGACCGTCGATTTCACTCGCATCACCTTCCCCTATCTCGGCCTCATCGCCGTGGTGACGCTGGTCGGCGGCGTGCTGAACGCCAATGACCGCTTCTGGGCCGCCGCCGCCGCCTCGATCCTGCTCAACGTGGCGATGGTGGGCACGCTCAGCGTCGCCGGCCTGTTTCCCACCGCCGGGCACGCGGCGGCGTGGGGCGTGCTGATCTCCGGCTTCCTGCAGCTCGGCCTGCTGGTCTTCGATGCGGAGCGCCACGGACTCGGCCTGCGCTTCGGACGACCGAAGCTCGATCCGGAGATGCGGGCCTTCCTCATTGCCCTCGGCCCGGCGATCATCGGTTCGGCGGGCGTGCAACTCGCTATCTTCGCCGACACCATCATCGCTTCCTTCCTGCCGCAGGGAGCGGTGGCAGCGCTGTTCTACGCCGATCGAATCAACCAGTTGCCGATCGGGGTGGTGGGGATCGCCGCCGGCATCGTGTTGCTGCCGGAAATGTCGCGACGCATCGCCGCGGAGGATTTCGACGGCGCGCGTCATGCGCAGTCGCGGGCGATCGAGCTGACCCTCCTGCTGGTGCTGCCCTTCCTCGCTGCGGCGCTGGTGATTCCCGAGATCATCATGCGCGGGCTGTTCCTGCGCGGCGCCTTCACCGGCGAGGCGGCGGCGGCGGCGGGAGCGACGCTCGCCGCTTACGGCATCGGGCTGGCTCCCTTCGTGGTGACGCGGGCCTTCATGTCGCCCTTCTATGCTCGCGGCGACACCCGCACGCCGGTGATGGCGACGCTGGGTGCGGCGGTCATCAACATCCTGCTCAAGATCCTGCTGATGGACCAGTTCGCGCAGGTCGGCCTTGCCTTCGCGACCTCGGTCGGCGGCTGGATCACGGTGATCGTGCTGGCCGTGCTGGCGCGGTGGCGCGGCTATGAATGCGGGGACGCGCAGCTCCTGCGCAGCCTGCCCAAGCTGGCGCTCATCTGCGCCGCGCTCGCGGCCGTGCTGTGGATGAGCGCCGTCTTCGGCACCCCGCTCGTCGCGAGCTTCGCACATGGCCGCGACGAGGCGCTGCTGGCCTTGTGCGTGGTGGCGGGCGGGGCGGTTTATGCCGGCCTCGTCCTCGTTCTGCTGGGGCCGCGCTATCTGCGCAGCCTGCTGCGCGGACGGCCCTGAAAGGCAACGTTCCGAAATTTTTTATCGCTTACGCAGTGCAACAAAATTGTGCTAGTGGCCTTGGGCGCCAGCGATCCCGAGGCGGGCCGGGCCGTGTCGCATGACTTTGGGCGGAAGACCTGAAGCCGTTGAGGCCTACTCGGAGACGGATGCATGAATAACGCGTTCCCGCGTCTTTCCATTGCCGCGTTCACGCTCGCTGCACTTACCCTGGCTGGCTGCTCCGACCAGAATCAGGGCCAGCAGGCGGCTCCGCCGCCGCCGAGCGTCACGGTCGCCAAGCCGACCACGCGCATGATCACCGACCATGACGAATATGTCGGCCGCTTTGCCGCGGTCGATCTGGTCAACGTCTATGCCCGCGTTTCCGGCTATCTGGAGAAGGTGGCCTTCACCGACGGCCAGCTGGTGAAGCAGGGCGACCTGCTGTTCACGGTCGACAAGCGCCCCTTCCAGGTGGCGGTCGACCAGGCGAAGGCGAATCTTGAGCGCGCTCAGGCGGAGCTCGATTTTGCCCAGTCGGATCTGCAGCGCGCCCAGACCCTGATCGAGGACAAGACCTCGACGGCCATTTCCAAGCAGACCTTCGACCAGCGCTTGCAGGTCGAACGCACAGCGCGGGCGAGCGTCGCCGCCGCCGAGGCGGCGCTGCATTCGGCCCAGCTCGATCTCGAATTCACCGATCTGCGTTCCCCGGTGACCGGGCGCATCGGCGACCGCAAGGTGTCGGTGGGCAACCTCGTCACCGGCGGCGCGGGCGGTGCCAACACCAACACGCTGCTCGCCACCATCGTCTCGCTGGACCCGATCTATTTCGAGTTCACCTATGACGAGGCGTCCTATCTACGCTATGTGCGTCTGGCCAAGGCGATGGGCGACAAGGACGAGTCCATTCCGGTCCGTCTCGAGCTCATCGACGAGAAGGGCTTCCCGCACGAAGGCTCCCTGGACTTCGTGGACAACCGCATCAGCGAGGAGACCGGCACGATCCGCGGTCGTGCCTCGTTCGCCAATCCCGACGGCGTGTTCACGCCCGGCATGTTCGGCCGCATCGAGGTGCCGTCCTCGGCTCCCTACGAGACGCTGCTGGTTCCCGACGTCGCCATAGGCACGGAACAGACCCGCAAGTTCGTCTATGTGATGGAGCCCGGCGACCAGCCGCAGGCGCCGAAGATGAAATACGTCACGCTGGGGCGCGTCTATGACGGCCAGCGTGTCATCGCCAGCGGCCTCGGCAAGGACGATCTCGTGGTGATCAACGGGCTGATGCGCATCCGCCCTGGCTCGCAGGTGGTGGCGAAGCTCGAACAGGCTCCGCCGGCCGGCGCGGCCACGGCGCCCGCCGCAGGGGCGGCCGAGAAGGCCCCGGACGAGAAGACCGCACCCGCCAAGACCCCGGCCAACTGAGCAGGGAGCCGGCATCATGAGGTTCTCTCACTTCTTCATCGATCGCCCCATCTTTGCCTCGGTGGTTTCCATCGTGGTGATGATCCTTGGCGCGGTCGCCTATATCTCGCTGCCGGTCGCGCAGTATCCCGAGATCGCTCCGCCGGTGGTCAACGTCACCGGCCAATATCCCGGCGCCAGCGCCGAGACGGTCGCCGACACCGTGGTCGCGCCCATCGAGCAGCAGATCAACGGCGTGGAGGGGATGCTCTATATCTCCTCCAACTCGACGGCGGACGGACGTTTCTCCATCGCCGTCACCTTCGACATCGGCACCAATCTCGATATCGCCCAGGTGCAGGTGCAGAACCGCGTCGCCACGGCGACGCCGCGCCTGCCGCAGGAAGTGCAGCAGATCGGCGTGACGGTGGCGAAGTCCTCGCCCGACATCCTGATGGTGGTGAGCCTGTTCTCGCCGGATGACACGCGCGACTCGCTGTTCATCTCCAACTACGCCAACCTGCAGATCAAGGATCAGCTCCAGCGCGTCCCGGGCGTGGGCTCGATCACCGTGTTCGGCTCGCGCGACTACGCCATGCAGGTGTGGCTCGACCCGATGAAGCTGCAGGCGCTGAACCTGACAGCGACGGACGTCACCGCCGCGCTGCAGGCGCAGAACCTTCAGGTCGCCTCCGGCGTGCTGAACGCGCCGCCGGTACCGGACCAACTCGCCTTCCAGGTGGCGGTGCGTACCCTCGGCCGTCTCTCGACGCCGGAGGAGTTCGGCAACATCGTCGTGCGCGAGACCGGCAACGCTGTGGTGCGCCTGCGCGATGTCGCGCGTATCGACATCGAGGGACAGGACAACTCTTCGATCTCCTATTTCGACTCCAAGCCTTCGGTGGCGCTCGGCATCTTCCAGCTTCCGGGCTCGAACGCGCTGGCGACGGGCGAGGCGATCGAGCGCGAGATCCGCGAGATCGCCAAGGGTTTCCCTGCCGGCATCGCCTATTCCACCGCCTACAACCCCACCCAGTTCATCGCCGAGTCGGTGCGCGCGGTGGAGGACACGATCATCGAGGCGATCATCCTCGTCGTGATCGTGGTGATCCTGTTCCTCCAGACTTGGCGGGCGGCGATCATCCCCATTCTCGCCATCCCGGTCTCGCTGATCGGCACCTTCTTCATCATGAGCCTGTTCGGCTTCTCGCTGAACAACCTGTCGCTGTTTGGCCTCGTGCTGGCCATCGGCATCGTGGTGGACGACGCCATCGTCGTGGTGGAGAGCGTGGAGCACAACATCTCCACCGGCCTCAGCCCGCGTGACGCGGCCTACAAGACCATGGACGAGGTGGGTGGCGCGCTGGTGGCGATCTCGCTGGTGCTGGCCTCGGTGTTCATTCCCTCGGCCTTCATCACCGGCATCTCCGGCGAGTTCTACCGCCAGTTCGCGCTGACGATCGCCGGCTCGACGCTGATCTCGCTGCTGGTGTCGCTGACGCTGTCGCCCGCCATGTGCGCGCTGCTGCTGAGGCCGCACAAGGGCGAGGATTACAAGCCGGCGTGGTACGCCCGGCCGATCACCGGCTTCTTCCATTATTTCAACAAGGGCTTCGACGGTGTCTCGCGCGGCTATGGCTGGCTGACCGGCCGGCTGGTGCGTATCGCCGTGGTGGTTCTGCTGGTCTACATCGCTATCCTCGCCGGCGGCTTCCAGCTGTTCCGCACGACCCCGCAGGGCTTCATCCCGGCGCAGGACCGTGGCTACCTCATCGTCGCCTCGCAGCTGCCGGGCGGCGCCTCGCTGGCGCGCACCAACGCGGTGATGACCAAGGCGGCGAAGGAAGTGCTGGCGACGCCGGGTGTCGCCCATGTGGTGAACATCGTCGGCTTCTCCGGCGCGACCTTCACCAACGCGCCGAACGCTGGCGCCATGTTCGTCATTCTCGGCCCCGCTGCCGAGCGTGCCAAATTCCCGGACCAGTCGGCGGCGGCCATCCAGGGCAAGCTGTTCGGCAAGCTCGCGGGTATCGAGGAAGCGCAGATGATCGTCGTCATGCCGCCGCCCGTGAACGGCATCGGCAATGCGGGCGGTTACCGCATGATGATCGAGGATCGCGGCGGACGCGGCTATGGCGCCTTGCAGGGCGCGGTCTACGCGATGATGGGGCGCGCCAACCAGACGCCGGGTCTCAAGCAGGTCTATTCGCTGTTCGAGACCTCGACGCCGCAGCTCTTCCTCGACATCGACCGGACCAAGGCGCAGCTGCTCGGCGTCAACATGGCCGATGTCTTCGCGACGCTGCAGACCTTCATCGGCTCGTCCTACGTCAACGACTTCAACCTGTTCGGCCGTACCTACCGCGTGCAGGCGCAGGCCGACGCGCCCTATCGCCTAACGCCGGAGGACCTGTTGCGGCTGCGGGTGAAGAACGCTGCCGGCCAGACGGTGCCGCTCGGTTCCTTCACCACGGTGCGGGACATTTCCGGCCCCTACCGCGTGCCGCGCTACAACCTGTATCCGGCGGCGGAACTCGACGGCGACACCATGCCCGGCACCTCGCAGGGGCAGGCGATCCAGAAGCTGCAGCAGCTCGCCGCCGAGACGCTGCCGGACGGCTTCGCCTATGAATGGACGGCGCTGGCCTACCAGCAGGTTCGGGCGGGCAACACGGCGATCTTCGCCTTCGCGCTCGGCGTGGTGTTCGTGTTCCTGGTGCTGGCGGCGCAGTATGAAAGCCTGACGCTGCCGCTGGCGGTCATCCTCATCGTTCCGATGTGTCTGATCGCGGCGGTGTTCGGCATCCAGCTACGCGGGCAGGACAACAACATCCTCAGTCAGGTCGGCTTCATCGTGCTCATCGGCCTCGCGGCCAAGAACGCGATCCTGATCGTGGAGTTCGCCAAGCAGCTGGAGGACCGCGGCGAGGATCGCTTCACCGCCGCGACCCACGCCGCCCAGCTGCGCCTGCGGCCGATCATCATGACCTCGCTCGCCTTCATCCTCGGCGTCGTGCCGCTGGTGATCGCGCGCGGCGCCGGCGCGGAGCTGCGTCAGGCGCTCGGCACGGCGGTGTTCTCGGGGATGATCGGCGTGACGTTCTTCGGACTGCTGTTCACGCCGACCTTCTACGTGGTCTGCCGCTGGCTCGCCGGCTTCGGCGAGCGCCGCCGGGCCCGCAAGGAAGAGGCCGCCGCAGCTTCGCACTGAGGCGCGTCCGCCGTTTCGAGACTGGATCAACCCCGCCGCGTTCCGGCGGGGTTTTTCTTTGGGCGGTCCGCAGTCGGCTTGGGGGGGCGATTCCGCCGCTCCGGCCATGGCGCATCTTCACCCTCAGGTGCGATCCCGGGACGTGAACCAGAGGGGCTCCAAGGTACCCCTCTCTCCGCGCACCGGGATGAAGTGCCGCCATTACCCTCCCGGAAGAAGGAGAGGTGGCCTGCGCACGAGACCGAGGAGGGCTTCGCGGGTCCGTGGGGAGACAGGATGCAGAGCGGACGAGACCCTTCATCCAACCCCAACCCCAACTCTCTTCCCCCGCCGGAGAGAGGGAGTTCGGTCGCTTTCCCTGCGACGGTGAGCCAGCCTCCAGGTGCGGGCCGCACGAAGAGTCTTTGAGCCCGGCTTCGCGGGCATCTCGGGATGAGGCCCTGCCGTGGGGGCAAGGCGGGCGCCGCGACGACTCCCGCAGCCGAGGCCCGGCCATCTCCACCCAAAACAAAAGCCCCCGCGCGAGGCGGGGGCTTTCGGTATTCGGAGCTTGCTCCGAGGCTTGCCGCGCCGCTCAGTCGAAGCGGCCGGCGGCGTGGGCGAGGAGGGTGTAGACCTTGCCCGTATCCGAGGTCAGATAGGTCTTGGTCATCGCCTGTCCGCGATCGTCGCGGGAGACCTGTTCCAGCAGCCGCTCGAACTCGGCGATGTAGCGATCCACCGTGTCGCGGAACTCGAGGTCGCGCCGGTACTTGCGGCGGATTTCCTCGAAGGTCTGCTGACCCTGCATGGTGTACAGGCGCCGGGTGAAGACGTTGCGCTCACCCTTCTTGTAGCGCTCCCACAGGTCCACGGCCGCCTCGTGGTCGATCATGCGGGCGATGTCGACCGAGAGCGAGTCGAGCGACTCGATGGTGTGGTGCACCGGGCGCTCCGGCTGGCTCGCGCGGTTGTCGTAGCCACGCGGCTGGGCGTTGCGCAGGGGCGGGTTCGCGGGCGCGCCGGCCGGCGGGGTGTCGCCGTCGGAAGCGCGGGCCAGCAGCTCGGAGAGCCAGCCGCCCTTTTCCGCGCCGGCGCCGCCGGCGGCACCGGCCGCATTGCCAGCGGAACCGCGCTCAGGCGCGGGCGGCTGGGGACGACGCGGGGCAGAGGTGCCCCCATTGCCGTTGCCGCCATTGCCGCTGGAGCGCTGGGGCTCGTTGTAAGCCTTGGCGCTGCCGGTGGACACCGGCCGGCTCGGCTCGCTGCGGGGAGCCGCAGCGCGGGGAACCGGGGCCGGGGCGGTCGGCGCAATCGGAGCGGCCGCGACGGCGGCAGGAGCCGCCGCGATCGGGGTCGCCGTCCGCATCCGCGTGCCGGTGTCGACGTCGAGCGTGCGACCGTGGCGCGAGACGATCTCGTTGAGCTCGGCCAGGGCCTTGATCTGCTCGGCGACGGTGCGGCGCATGGCCGAGGCGTTGGCCTCCGTCTCCTCCGGCAGCTCCATGATGCCGCGCTTGAGTTCCTCGCGCGTCGTCTCCAGCAGGCGCTGGATGTCGGTGACGGAGGAACGCAGCGCCTGCGCCGCGCCGGCGAAGCCCTGATTGGCCTGCCGCATGAGGGTCTCCACCTCGCGCACGGCCTGCTCGTAGGTCTCGTGCAGCGACGCCGTGGTGCGCTCGCGCTCGCGTTCGGTCTTGGTGCGGATCTCCTCCTGCTGGCGCAGCACGGTTTCGGTCGAGTTGCTCGCCGTGTCGAGGATCGACTTGGAGATCTCCGCGACGCGCTTCTCGGCGCGGCTGAAGGTGCCCTCCAGCGTGCTGGTGTACTGCGCGAGCCGGGTGTCGAGGTCGGCGGTGCGCGTGTTCACCTGCTCGGCGAGCGCGATCAGCGCCTCGTGACGGCCACCCAGGGTGTCGTCGAGGTTCTCATGCGCGGAGCCGAGGGCGGTCGCGACGTTGGTGATGATGCCGGCCTGTTCGCCGAACGCCTGGCTGAGCTTGGCCACGTCCTGCAGAACCTCGGTCGAGACCGAGCGCAGGTCGCGGATCTGCTCGTCCATGCGGGTGGAGGCGTGCTGGCTGGCTTCTTCCACATTGGTAACGGTGGTGCGGAAGAGGTCGAGGCGCTCGGAGATCGTGCTCTCGATGGCCGAGAGGTTGGTGACCGAGCTGGCGAGCACGTCCTGCAGCTGGACGTTGACGTCGCCCAGCCGTTCCAGCAGGCCCGCCACGTCGCCCTGCAGGGCCTCGTTGGTCGCGGCGATCTCGGCCACGGCCGAGCGGCCGCTCTGCGCGATCGCGGTGATCAGGCCGCTGCCGCCGCCTTCCAGAGCCGCCGCGAACTCATCGGCGAGGCGGGCGAACTCGTTCGTCGCGACGCCGGTGGCCTGGCGGGCACTGTCGACGAGCTGGGCGCCGCGGCCGTCGAATTCCTCGGCGAGGCGGGACAGCTCGCTGGCCGCGATGCCGGTGGCCTGGCGGGCGCTGTCGAGGAGCTGGGCGCCGCGTCCGTCGAATTCCTCGGCGAGACGCGCGATCTCCTCGGCGGCGACGCCGGTGGCCTGACGGGCACTCTCGACGAGCTGGACGCCACGGCCGTCGAACTCCTCGGTGAGACGCGCGATCTCCTCGGAAGCGACGCCGGTGGCCTGGCGAGCGCTGTCGACGAGCTGGGCGCCGCGACCGTCGAATTCCTCGGCGAGGCGGGCGATCTCGCTGGCGGCGAGGCCGGTGGCCTGACGGGCGCTCTCGACGAGCTGCGCACCGCGCCCGTCGAACTCCTCGACGAGGCGGGACATCTCGCCGGCGGCGATGCCGGTGGCCTCGCGGGCGGTCTCGACGATCCGGGAGCCGCGGCCGTCGAACTCCTCGACGATGCGCGACAGCTCGGTCGCCGCCAGTTCGGTGGCCTGGCGGGCGCTGTCGACGAGCTGGGCGCCGCGGCCGTCGAACTCGGTGAGCAGCGTGTCGCCGGCGCGGGCTATCTCCTGCGTGACCTGTCCGCCGATGGCCTGCAGCGAGGACGACACCTCGCTGGTGATCTGCTGCAGCGAGGAGTTCACGTCGCCGCCGACCGCGTGCAGGGAGGTCGTGACCTCGCCGCCGATGGCCTGGAGCGAGGAGGTGACCTCGTTGCTGATGGTCTGCAGCGAGCTGACGACCTCGCCGCTCATCTGCATGAGCTGGTCGGCGCGGCCGGAGGTCGCGGTCTCGAAGGCCGAGACGATGGCTTCCGAGCGCGATTCCAGCGTGGTCAGCAGGTCCTCGCTGGCGCGCATGATGTCGGTCACCGCGCCGCTGCGGGTGGTGTCGAGCGCCTGCACGAGGCTGTCGCGATGGTCGTCGATGGCCGAGAGCAGCTCGGTGCTGGCGCGGGCGATCTCGCTCGTGATGCCGATGCTGCGGTCCTCGAGCGCCGAGAGCAGGCCGTTGCCGCGCTCGGAGACGAGGCGGGTGATCTCCTCGGTGCGGGTGTCGAACAGCGAGGTGACCTCGCTGGCGCGGTCCACCAGTGCCCGGCTGACATTGTCGACGAGCGTGGTGAGGCTGCCCTCGATCTCGCTCGCGTCGTTGCGGAGCTGGCCGGCAACGGCACCGATGCGCTGGCCGAGCAGGTCGGCCATGGCGGCGCCGCGCACCTCGACGGAGGTCGCCACGTTGTCGATGCGGCTGACGATCGTCTCCTCGAAGCGACCCACGCGGTCGTCGAGCGTGGTGGCGATCTCCTGCGCCCGGGCGGCGATGGTGCGGTCGGCCTGCTCGATGTGCTGGGAGAGCTGCTCGGTGACGGCGCCGGCGCGCTCGTCGAAGAAGCCGCTGAGCATCTCCAGCGAGTGGCTCATCGCCTCGTTGGCCTGACGCGCGCCCTCCGACAGGGTCTGCGCGAACTCGACGGTGCGCCCGCCGAGCGTCTCGTTGATCCCTTCCACGCCGCGGTCGAGGACGCCCTCGATATTGGCGATGCGCATGTCGAGCGAGGCCGCGACCTGCTCGGCCTTGGCCGAAACCTGCTCGTCGAAGCCGGACAGGTTGGTGTCGATGGCGCGGGTGACCGCCTCGACGCGGTCGGCGATGCGCTGGACCATGTCGACGCCGTGCGTCTGCAGCACGCTGTCGAACTGGCGCACGCCGTCCATGATCTGGCGTCCGAGCACGGCGCTGTCGCCGGCGATGCGGTCGGCGATCTCGCCGCCGCGCACGCTGACGAGGTCCTCGATGCCGCGCAGCTGCTGCTCGAGCTGCTCGCGGAAGCTGTCGCCGCGCGAGACGAGGTCGGTGGCGAGAAGGTCGGCGGCGGCGCGGAACTGGTCGGTCACGCGGGTGCCGTTCGCCACCAGGTTCTGCGCGGTCTCGGAGCCGACCTGCACGAGCTGCTGGGAGAGGGTGTGGCCGCGATAGTCGATGTCCTGCGCCACGCGGCTGGCCGCGTCGGCGAGGGCGTCGTGGATGCCGGTGCCGGCCTGCGACAGCTCGTGTACGACACGCTGGCCGGTCTCGCCCAGCAGGCGCTCCAGCTCGGCGCCGCGCACGGCGACGGCGTCGTAGATGCGGTTGCCGGTGTCGGCGATGCGGTCGGCTAGGTCGTCGCCGCGCACGGTGATGGTGTCGGCGACCCGGCTGCCGGTCTCTTCCAGCTTGCGCACGACGTCGCCGCCGCGCACCGAGAGGTCGAGCACCAGCGCGTCGCCAGTGCTCTTGAGGGTCTGGTTCACCTCGCTGGCGCGGATGGCGATCTCGTCGGCGAGACGGGTGCCGGTGTTGACCAGCGCGTCGGTGATCTCGTCGGAGCGTGCCGCCAGCGTGGAGCTGAGGTTGTAGGTGGTGGCGGCGAGCTTTTCGCCCATCTCCTCGGTGCGCTGGTTGACCACCTGCGAGAGCTCGGAGGCGGTGCGCAGCAGCCGGTCGCCGATCTCGTCGGTACGGTTGGCCAGCGTGTCGGTGAGGTTCTCGGTGACGCCGGTGAGCTGGCGGCTGATCTCGTCGGTGCGGACCGTGAGAGTGTCGCTCAGGTTCGAGGTGACGCCGGACAGACGCTGGCTGATCTCTTCCGTACGCGAGGTGAGCGTGTCGGTGAGGTTCTCGGTGGCGCCGGTGAGCTGGCGGCTGATTTCGTCTGTGCGGGTCGCGAGCGTGTCGGTCAGGTTCGAGGTGACGCCGGACAGGCGCTGGCTGATGTCGTCGGTCTGCGCCGACAGCGTGGAAATCAGGTGCTCGCTGGCGTCGGAAAGGTTGGTGTTCACCTCGGAGCCGGTGGCCTGGAGGCGGTTGATCAGGTCGCCGCCCTTCTCGGACAGCGCCTCGATGATGGTGTCGCCGACGCGGCCGAGCGCCAGGGTGATGTGCTCGCCACGGTCGGAAAGCGTCGTCGCCACCCGGTCGGCGGCGAACATCACGTTCTCGCTGAGGCGGTCGCTGACGCCGCTCACTTCTTGCGCGAAGGCGTAGTGCGAGGCGGCGATGGTCTCGCGGATGTGCTCGGTCTGCGTGAGGATCGCCTCGCGCTCGACCTGCAGGCGCTCCACCAGCTGATGCATGCGCCGGTTGTTGTCGTCATAGGCCTGCGCGAGCGCGGCGATCTCGCTGCGCACGAAGGCTTCGGTCTCGCTCGCGCGGGTGACCGACTGCTCGAAATCGGCAAGCTGCGCCAGCGCCTCACCGGAAAGCGGCACGGGCGCGGCGGGGGCCACCGGGGCCGGGGCGGGCGCCTGCACGACGACCGGCGCCGGAGCCGGTTCGGCGAGGCGGATGGCGACCTGCGCCATGGAGCGGGCGACGATGCGCATCTCCTGCATGCGGCGCACCATGGCGGCCAGCACGAAGAAGAAGACCGGGGGAATGACAAGCGCCGCGGCGCTGGCAAGGAAGGTCGGCGAGGCCAGCAGCGCGTTCAGGCCGCCTTCCGCGCCGCCGAACTGCGAATAGAGCAGGGCGGCGCCGGCGCCGAGCCAGGCGAGCGAGGCGAGGCCGGCCACGATGTAGGGCGCATTGGAGGGACGGCGCTGCAGCGCCGAGAGAAGCTGTCCGATGCTCTGCCGGTCGTCATTGGCGGCGCGGCGGCCCGAGGGGCCTTCGGTCGTGGAGATGTCGGCACGCGAGGCGTCGACGCGCGGCTCGCTGCGCGGCAGGGCCGCCGTCGCCGCGGCTCCAGCCGCTGCGGCGACGAGCGCCGGCTCGATGGCGGGGGCGGCGATCTCCGCCGGCTCGTCGTCGCGCGCGGCGAAGTCGTCATGCGCGGCGAAATCCCGCACGGAGAATTCCGGCGTCGCCGATGCGCGCGGCGCGTACGCGTCCACTTCGGCTTCCGGAGCCTGCGCCTCGGAGGCGCGGGCGGCGAATTCCTCCGGTGCGAATTCGCTCGCGGGGAGCTCCTCCGGCGTCGAGAAACCATCGTCGGCGGTTTCCACGGCGAAATCCTGCGTGGACAGCTCTTCCGGGGTCAGCTCGAAGGTCGGCTCGACACCCGTCCCGGAAAGCTCGGACGCCTCTTCATAGTCGGCGGTGGAGAGATCGAAGTCGTCGGCAAGCGTCGCCGTTTCCTCGGGGCTTGCGGCCGGGGCGTGGTCGTCGTCGAGAAGGTCGAGTTCGCTGAGATACAGGGAGACGTCGCTCTCGCCTTCCTCCCCGGTGCCGCCGCGGCTCTCGATGCGCGGACCTTCCGGCTCGCGGGGCGGCGGCAGTCCGTCCTCTGCGTGCGATGTGTCGTCTGGCGCGGCGTGCCCGTCGTCCGTCGTCAGGTCGAGGTTCAGTGCCTCCTCGATGGCCGACAGTGCGACCTCCGCGGGATCCTGATGAACCTTCTTCGTATTCGTCGACATAGGCGCCTGCCTCCGGTCCGTACGCTACTCCGACCGGCTTACGCCGTCGGGCCGGGGTTTCGCGGAGTTCTGACACTCCCGTCTGCCGTGAAAAGCATGGCACTTGACGAGAGGAATGCCAGTTCCCCGCACCTTTATCCTACGCTCTTGACCAATAAAAATGGAACTGGGGTTAATGGCGGTGTTGCAGTTATCGTTAACGGCCTGTTCACCATGCTCGGAAACGTTTGATTCACATAGGACATTGCAATCCCGCATCTGTCTGTCCGGGAGCGGCCGCCGGCCCGGTTGATTCCTTTCCGCCTGGGGGTGCCGGCACCGCTGGCATTCCATGGCGACGAGGGCTATCTAGAGCGGCCCTCCTTGTAATCCTTCAAGACCGTCGAAACCGCATCCATGCCCAAGATCACCTTCATCGACCCCACCGGCACCGAGCGCGCCGTGGAAGCTCCGGTCGGCTCCACCGTGATGGAAGCCGCCATCCGCAACGGCGTGCCGGGAATCGATGCCGAGTGCGGCGGCGCCTGTGCCTGTGCGACTTGTCACGTCTATGTGGACGAAGCATGGCAGGCCGCGACGGGCGAGCCGGGGCCGATGGAAGAGGACATGCTCGACTTCGCGTCCGACGTGCAGCCCAATTCGCGCCTGTCGTGCCAGATCAAGATTACCGAGGCGCTCGACGGGCTGATCGTGCGCACGCCCGAGCATCAGGGCTGAGCGGGCCGCTCAGGGCTCCTTCGCCTCGTCGCGGCCGATGAGGCCGGAGGCCACGTCCTTCAGCGCCGGCGCGGGCAGGGCGGCGAAGGGCAGTGGGCGCGTCACCTCGATGGCGGCGAGGCCCAGCCGGGCGGTGAGCAGCCCGTTCACCACGCCTTCGCCCAGCCGGGCGGAGAGGCGGGCGGCCAGCCCCTGTCCCACCACCTGCTGGATCAGCGAGTCCCCGGCCGCCATGCTGCCGGTGACGGCGAGATGCGCCAGCACCTGCCGGAACAGCCGCACCATGCCCAGCGTGCCGGGCCGCCCGCCATAGAGCAGGGCGAGCCGGCGCACGAGGCCGAGCGCGGTCAGCAGCACGAAGATCAGGTCGACCGCCGCGCGCGGCGAGACCGCGGTGACGACCGACACCCGCTTGGCGGCATCGGAGACGAGCTGCGTCGCCTCCGCGTCGAGCGGCGCCATGAGCTGGCGCTCGGTGAGCCTGATCAGGTCGGCGCCGTCGATGATCGCGTCGAGATGGCCGGCAAGCTCGGTGCGGGCGCGGAACAGGCGCGGCGATGCGTCGGCAATGGCGAGCAGTTCCTTCGTCACCGTCTCGGCGAGCCGGCGGTCGTCCTTCGCCAGTGCCGTGGCCGCCTGCTCGCGCAGATGGTTGAGCGTGCGCAGCCGCATCAAGCCGAACACCTCGCGGGTGAGGATGGCAAGGCAGGCCAGCGCCAGCGCGGCGGCGAAGGCGAGGCCGACATAGCCGAGCCAGTCGGCGCGGGTGAACAGGTCCTCGATCAGTCGGGTGACGGCCAGCCCGACGCCGAGGCTCACCAGTCCGCCGAGGCCGGTCCAGAACAGCGTGCCCCAGCGCGAGGTCTTCGGCGGGGTGGGCGGCAGCACCACGACATCCTCCACCGCCTCGGACGGCGGGGCCGGCGTCACCACGACCGCACCGCGCGGCGCGGGGCGATCCTCCCCGGCCACGACGACGCTGGGGTCGTCAAGACGGAAGGCCTGCGGGCGGCGAGGGGTACGATCGCTCATGATGTCCTATTTCAGCCGGTCGCCGAGGAGAAATTCCAGCGCGCGATCGAGACGTATATGGGGCATGGGCAAAGCGAGGCCCTCCGCGTTGCGCTCCACCACCGGGGGACGGAAGCGGAGGAAGCGGAAATCGCCGCCCGAAGCATCCGACAGGCCGTTGAAGCCGAGCGCCGGATCGAACAGCGCCGACGGGTTCTCCGGCAGGTCGCCGGGGAAGACGGCGGCCTCCGCCAGCCCGTCGAATTCGTCGGCGTCGTGCTGGCCGGCCTCCGGCACGCCGACGATGGCCGGCAGATGCGCACGCCCGCGCTTCACCATCGCCTCGCGCGTCGCCCGCACGGCGGCCAGGGCCACCACGTCGATCTCGGCCCCCGCGCCCTCCGCCCGCGCCAGCGCCCGCTCGACGAGGCGGCGCAGGATCGCCTCCAGCGGGTCGTGGCTGGTGTGGTGGAGATGGTCGGCCTTGGTGGCGGCGAACAGCACCTTGCCGATGCGGTGGCGGAACAGGGCGGAAAGCCATGAGTTCCGGCCGATGCGGAAGGCGGTGAGGATGCCGTCGAGCGCGGCTTCCAGATCGGCCAGCGCCGCCGGGCCGGCATTGAGCGCGGAGAGCACGTCGATCAGCACGATCTGCCGGTCGAGCCGGGCGAAGTGGTCGCGGAAGAAGGGACGGACGACCCGCTCCTTATACGCCTCGAAGCGCCGCTCCATCATGGCGTGCAGCGAGCCGGACGGTGCTTCCGCTCCCTCGGGCAGGTCGAGCGGCGCGAAGGTGAGCGCGGGCGAGCCTTCGAGGTCGCCCGGCATCAGGAAGCGGCCGGGCGGCAGCAGGCTCATCGACACGGTCTCGGCGCGGCAGGCGGCGAGATAATCGGTGAACAGGGCGGCGATCCGCCGGGCTTCCGGCTCGTCCGCCGTGCCCGCCGCGTTCGAGGCTTCCAGCGCCGCCAGAAACGGGCCGGCCAGCGGCCGGCGTGCCGGCGCGCGGGCGAGGGACAGGCTCTTCGCGGAGAATTCCGCATAGGTCTGGTCCAGCAGCGGCAGGTCGAGCAGCCATTCGCCGGGATAGTCGACGATGTCGAGGGTGAGGGTCCGCCGGCCTCCGCGCGCGGGGGCATAGTCGACGGCGAGGCGCAGCTCGCTGATGCGCCGGGTGGATTCCGGCCAGCGGCGGTCGTCGACCAGCGTCGCGACATGGCCTTCATAGTCGAAGCGCGGCACGCCGTCGTCCGGCTGGGGCTCCAGCCGTGCCCCCGCGATCCGTCCCTCATGCATGGCGCGGAAGACCGGCAGCCGCCCGCCGCGCATCAGCGCGTGGATCAGGGCGGTGGTGAAAACCGTCTTGCCGGCGCGCGACAGGCCGGTGATGCCGAGCCGCAGCGTTGGGCTGGCGAGTTCCTCGGCGCGGTCGAGCATCGTCTGCGCGGTCAGGCGCGCCTCGTCGATCAGCCAGTCGAAGCGGGACGCCACGGCTACTCCTTGTCCTTCTCCACCCCGAGGGCGCGCGGGGTGACGAAGCGTTCCAGCGTGCCCTTGCCGGCGCGCAGATCCGCCCAGCGCTCGACGGGAACGTCGATCACTGCGAGCGTGCCCGTGGGGTATTTCGGCAGCACCTTGGCGCGCTGGTCGCGCTTGAGAAGCTGCGCGGCGAATTCCTCCATGCCGGGATTGTGCCCCACCAGCATCAGCGGCGAGGCGTTTTCCTGCGCCCGCACGATCTGCATCAGCCGTTCGGCCGGCGCTTCGTAGATCCCGTGCTCATAGGCGGGAGGAATCGTCACCGGCCAGGCGCCGGTGGCGATCTCCCAGGTCTCAATCGTCCGCCGCGCCGGCGAGACGAGCGCCCGCGCGGGAAGCAGGCCCTGTTCGGCCATATAGGCGCCGATGGCCTTCGCGCCGCGAATGCCGCGCGGGGCGAGGGGGCGTTCGATGTCTGGCACGCCATCGGGCCAGGCGGATTTGGCGTGGCGGAGCAGGAGCAGGCGGAGCATGGCGTGCGGCGGGTCCGGTGGCTATGGTCCCGAGCATATAGGTACGATGGCCGGGGACGCGAGCCGGTGGCGTGTCGCGTGCTGGGCACGATAAGCCGTCTATGTGACTCGTTTGACGTTAAGTGACTTTTCAGCAACCACAGGCGTCTTATGGTGCTGTAAGGAAGTAGCGTAACTCACGGGATAGTGGCGATGCGAGCGATCGGCTGGGCGGGTGTTGTGGTTGTCGCGGGCGCGATGGGGCTTTCGGCCTCGTTGGCTCAGGCGGCCGATGTATATACCGACCCTTCCTATGCGAAGGCCGAGACGGCCGATCGCCAGTGGACCCTGACGCTCGGCGGCTATGTGTTGGCCCAGCCGGAATGGGCGGGTTCGGACGATTACGAGTTCGGCTTCCGGCCGCTGATCAGCATCAGCCGCGCCGACCAGCTCAGCCGCTTCACCAGCTTCAACGACAATCCCAGCATCGCGCTGTTCGATACCGGCGTGTTCGAGGCGGGCGTCGTCGGCAAGCTCAACTGGAAGCGCGACGCCAGCAGCTCCAACGCCCTGACCGGCCTCAAGGACATCGACTACGCCTTCGAGGTCGGCGGCTACGCCCAGTGGTACCCGGCCGACTGGCTGCGCCTGCGCGGCGAACTGCGCTATGGCTTCGGCGGCTTCGACGGTCTGGTGGGCGATATCGCCCTCGACGCCATCTATTTCAGCGAGCCGCTCGGGGGCATCACGCTCTCCGCCGGTCCGCGCATGACGCTGGCCAGCTCCGGCTACATCGACACCTATTACGGAATCACCGCGCCCGAATCGGCGCTGGCCACGGCGCTGGGCAACCCGCTGGCGCCCTACAAGGCCGGCGGCGGCATCTATTCTGTGGGATTCGGCGGTCAGATCACCAAGCGGTTCACCCAGAACATCACCGGTTCGATCTTCGCCGAGTACGAATATCTGCTCGACGATGCCGCCGACAGCCCGCTTGTTGTGCAGAACGGCGACCGGAACCAGTTCCAGGCGGGCGTTTCGCTCTCCTACACCTTCTTCCTCGGCTTCGACTAGTTTGCGGGCGCAGACCGGCGCTTGCGCGGCGGTCTGCGGGGCTCTCGTTCACTTCCGAACACTTCGATTTGCCTCGTTTCGGCGCGCAAGATGCTGAAAAATCCAGCATTTTGTGTCGCGCCGATGACGTCGACGGGTGTTGTACCGGGCTTTTCGTGGCGATATAAGCTGCCCGCGATAGGGGTGCCCCCGGAACACGAGGACGAAGGCCGATGTCGGTTGAGATCGACCAGGAGTACCGCCCCCGCGAGGACGAGCCTTTCATGAACGAGCGGCAGCGGGAATATTTCCGCCACAAGCTGCTCCAGTGGAAGGAGGATATCCTGCGCGAGGCGAAAGAGACGCTGCAGCACCTTCAGGACGAAAACCAGAATCACCCGGACATTGCCGACCGGGCTTCTTCCGAGACAGACCGCGCCATCGAGCTCAGGGCGCGCGACCGCCAGCGCAAGCTGATCGCCAAGATCGACGCCGCGCTCGAACGCATCGATGACGGCAGCTACGGCTATTGCGAGGAGACGGGCGAGCCGATCTCGCTGAAGCGCCTGGAAGCGCGGCCGATCGCGACGCTGTCGATCGAGGCGCAGGAACGCCACGAGCGGCGCGAGCGGGTCTATCGCGACGATTGAACCGGCGGTACGGCCGGCCCGCTCCGGCAGCCGGTTCGGCCTCATGAAATGAAAACGGCGATCCGTTCAGCGGATCGCCGTTTTTCTTTTGCCTGGCGGCGGTCTTCTGCGCCGCCCCGTGCGGGCTAGGGGCGCTGCGCGCCGCGGCCGAGCAGGTTTGCCATTTCGTTCTCGAAGGGATCGTTGTCCGCCGGTGCATCCGTCACGCGGACCTCCGGCGCGCGCACATCCGGCGTGCGAGGCTCGGGAGCGCGGATGTCCGGGGCGCGAAGCTCCGGCGCCTCGGGGGTTTCCGCCGCCCGCGGAGCCAGGATGCGGGGCTCGGGCGCGGCCGGCTCGGCCGGGGCGGGCCTGGCTTCCGCGGGGCTTCCTTCCCCGGCGATGCGCGCCGACAGGAAGGGCGGGAGCGGCCGCTCGGCCGGTGCCGGCGCTGCGCCGGACGGTACGGGGCGGCGCAGGGTTTCCTCGAGCTGCTCGACCATGCCGGCAAAGGCGGGGTCGACCTTCACCGTCACCCGCGGCCCCGGCTCGCTGGGCGGCGTCGGGGCCGCGGGCTCGAGGACCGGCTCGGCCCGCAGCGGAATGGCGGGCGGGGCGGTCGGGACGCTCTCGGGCTCGCCGGCGCGGGTCGTCACGGGTGGCAGCGGCCGGCGGGCCGGAGCTTCCGGCGCCACGTCGAGGCGGGGAGCCCGGGGCGCGGGGGCCGGCCGAACGGCCTCCGGCGCCGCCGGAATCGCCGCCGAGGGGCGGGCGGGCGGAACCGGGGCGGCGGGCCGCTCCACGGGATGAGTCTCGACCGCCGGCTGGCGCGCGGCGCCGATGCCGCTTTCCACGAGGAAATCGCCGCCGCCGCCGAGGATGACGAGATGCTGCACGTCATCGCGCTGGATCAGCACGAGCCGTCGCGTTTCGTCGATCGGCACTTGGTCCACCACGGCCAGTCTGTGGCCGGGCACCGTCCCGTGGCTTGCGTGCTGGCGTCCGCGCCGTCCGACGAGGACGACGAGCGCCGCCAGCAGCACCAGGGCGGCCAGCACGACGAGCAGCACGCCGATCATGCCGAGTCCCGACAGAGCATCCATCATGATCTACATCTCCGCGATACGCAGTCGGCACGCCGATGATACCGGCGGCCGGGATACACATTCCGTCCTTTGTGTCGCGGAAGGGGGCTCGCGGCAAGGGGCGGGGGATTCGCGGATGGGTGCCGCCGGGGCGGGACGGGCGGCGGATAAGGCGAATCGGGCCTTGCCCCCGAGGGCCGGGTCGGGCACCAAGAAGGGAGTTTGAATCGCCTTGGTGCGCCGCCGGCGGCACGGGGCTTCTGGCTTGGACATGGCGGACAGCGGACCCGACGACCCCACGCTCGACCGATCCGAGATCGGCGGAAGTATCCGGCTGGTGCTTCTGGTCGCCCTGGCGCTCGTCGGCGCCGTCGTCTCGTTGCTGCTGCTGGGCCGCGACCGGGCCGATCCCTGGATCATCGGTCTTCTCACCGTGCTCGCGGTGGTCGGCGTCTTCGCGCTTTTCGCCTATGCGACCGGCCTGCTGCGCTTCGGCGTTCCCGATTTCCGGGATGAGCTTGCCCGCCGCATCGTCGACAGCGCCACCGACGGGGTGAGCATCGTCGACGGGCTCGGCCGGGTGCTCTACGCCAATCCGCGCTATTGCGAGATCATCGGCGCCGCCTCGCCGCAGGAGGCGCGCCCGGTCGAACGGCTCTTCACCAGCGACCCCGACGCCTCCGAGGCGGTCTACCGCCTCGCGCAGGGCGTGCGGGAGGGCAAGGCGCTGACCGAGGAGGTACGGCTCGCCGTTCCCGGCCATCCCGTGCGCTGGCTCAAGCTCGCCGCCCGCCCGGCCGGCACCAATGGGCGCGGGGCGAAGGCCGCGGTGTGGACGGTGAGCGACCTGACGCGCGAGCGCGAGCGGCAGGAAACCGCCTTCCTCGAGCTCCAGCACGCCATCGACTATCTCGACCACGCCCCGGCCGGCTTCTTCTCGGCGGCGGGCGGGGCGATCCACTACATCAACGCGACGCTGGTCGACTGGCTCGGCTACGACCTTGCCGAGTTCGGCCCCGGCGGGCTCACCGTGGCGGACATCGTACCGGGGCCGGCGGCGGCGCTGCTCACCGGCATGGCGCCGCTGCCCGGCGGCGTCCGCACCGAGGTGCTCGACCTCGATCTCAAGCGCAAGAACGGCCAGACGCTGCCGGTGCGCATCTGGCATCGCGTCGCCTATGCTTCGGACGGCACGCCGGGCGCTTCCCGCACGCTGGTGGTGAACCGCTCGCGCGAGGACAACGCCGCCGATCCCGCCCGCGCGGCGGAAGTGCGCTTCGCTCGCTTCTTCCACAATTCGCCCATCGCCATCGCCGAGGTGGACCCGGAAGGGCAGATCGTGCGCGCCAACGCCATGTTCGCCCGGCTGTTCGGCGGGCGCGAGGGCGAGCGGCGACGCCTGCTCGACGTGGTGTCGGAGACGGCGCGCGCGCTGCTGGAGCCGGCCGTCACGGCGGCGGTGCGGGGGCAGGCACCTTCCAGCCCGGTGGACATCGGCCTCGACCGTGAGCGCTCGGCGCGCTTCTACTTCGCCTCCGTCGAGGATGGCGGCGCGGATCGCGAGGCGGCGATCGTCTATGTGATCGAGACCACCGAGCAGCGGGCGCTGGAGGCGCAGTTCGCCCAGTCGCAGAAGATGCAGGCGGTCGGCCAGCTCGCCGGCGGCGTGGCGCACGACTTCAACAACGTGCTCACCGCCATCATCGGCTATTCGGACCTCCTCCTGGCCAATGCGCGGCCCACCGATCCGTCCTTCCAGGACGTGATGCAGATCAAGCAGAACGCCAACCGCGCGGCGGGGCTGGTGCGCCAGCTTCTCGCCTTCTCCCGCCGCCAGACGCTGCGCCCGCAGGTGCTGAACCTCGGCGACGTGATGAGCGATCTCTCCATGCTGCTGCGCCGTCTGCTCGGCGAGACGATCAAGCTGGAGGTGAAGGAGGAGCGCGATCTCTGGCCGGTGAAGGCGGACCTCAACCAGTTCGAACAGGTCATCGTCAATCTCGCCGTCAATGCCCGCGACGCCATGCCGGAGGGCGGCACGCTCTCCATCCGCACGGCCAATGTGAGTGCGGAGCAGGCCGCCCAATATGCCGAGGCGGGCCTGCCGGCGGCGGACCATGTGCTGGTCGAGGTGGCCGATACCGGTACCGGCATTCCCCCGGCGATCCTCGACAAGATCTTCGAGCCCTTCTTCTCCACCAAGGAGGTCGGAAAGGGTACGGGCCTCGGGCTTTCCACCGTCTACGGCATCGTCAAGCAGACCGGCGGCACGCTGCAGGTCGACAGCGAGGTCGGCAAGGGCTCCGTCTTCCGTGTCTTCCTGCCGCGTCACGTGCCGGAGAGCGTGGAACTGGCGCCCAAGGCGGTCGAGCCGGAAGCGCCCGTCAAGGCCGCCGACCTCACCGGGCGCGGCACGCTGCTGCTGGTCGAGGACGAAGAGGCGGTGCGCGCCTTCGCCGCTCGCGCGCTGGTCTCGCGCGGCTATCAGGTGCTGGAAGCGGGCTCGGGCATCGAGGCGCTGGAGGTGATGGGCGAACATGCCGGCGAGGTCGATCTCATCCTCTCCGACGTGGTGATGCCGGAAATGGACGGGCCGACGCTGCTCAAGGAGTTGCGTGCCACCCATCCCGACATCAAGGTGATATTCATGTCGGGTTATGCCGAGGAAGCCTTCGCCAAGAACCTGCCCGAGGGAGCGGATTTCGGTTTCCTGCCGAAGCCCTTCACCCTGAAGCAGCTTATCGAAGCCGTGAAGAAGAGCATGGGCCGGAGCGATTAGCTCCGGCACGACGAAGTTCGGAGAAACGCATGAGCGCTGCGATCGAGGATGTCTTCAAGGCTCTGGCTGCCGACCGTACGGCGCGGGCGGACGAGAAGGTGGCGGATCTTTTCGCCCGCGATCCCCTGCGTTTCTCGGCCTTCTCGGCCGCCTTCGAGGACATGCTGCTCGATTTCTCCAAGGTCTCGCTGACCGGGGAGACGCTCGGCCTGCTCGTCGAACTCGCGCGCGCCGCCGGCGTCGAGGCCAGGCGGGCGGCGATGTTCGCCGGCGAGCACATCAACCTCACCGAGGACCGCGCGGTGCTGCATACGGCGCTGCGCGATCGCAGCGCGACGCCGTTCGTCGTCGACGGGCAGGATGTGCGCGCCGACGTCGCCTCGGTGCTGGCGGGCATGGCGACCTTCGCCGAGGGCATCCGCTCCGGCGCGCTCAAGGGCTGGACCGGCAAGCCGATCACCGACGTGGTGAACATCGGCATCGGCGGTTCCGATCTCGGCCCGGTGATGGCGACGCTGGCGCTTGCGCCCTATCACGACGGTCCGCGCGCGCATTACGTCTCCAATGTCGACGGCGCGCACCTCTACGACACGGTGAAGGATCTCGATCCGGCATCGACGCTATTCATCGTCGCCTCCAAGACCTTCACCACGCAGGAGACGATGGCGAACGCCGCCAGCGCCCGCGCGTGGATCGTGGAGGCGCTCGGCGAGGCGGCGGTGGCGAACCACTTCGTCGCCGTCTCCACCGCCCTCGACAAGGTGGATGCCTTCGGCATCGCGCCGGACCGGGTGTTCGGCTTCTGGGACTGGGTGGGCGGGCGCTATTCGGTGTGGTCGGCCATCGGCCTGCCGGTGATGATCGCGGTCGGGCCGGCGCATTTCGGCCGCTTCCTCGACGGCGGCCATGCGATGGACGAGCATTTCCGCACCGCGCCGCTGGAGAGGAACCTTCCCGTCCTGCTCGGCCTCGTCGGCATCTGGCACCGCGACGTGTGCGGCTACGCCACTCGGGCGGTCATTCCCTACGACCAGCATCTCGCCCGCCTGCCGGCCTATCTCCAGCAGCTCGACATGGAGAGCAATGGCAAGCGCGTGACCCGCGAGGGCACGCCGGTCGCCCATGACACGGGGCCGGTGGTGTGGGGCGAGCCCGGTACCAACGGGCAGCATGCCTTTTTCCAGCTCATCCACCAGGGCACCAGCCCGATCCCGGTCGAGTTCCTCATCGCGGCGAAGGGGCACGGGGAGGAGAGCGAGCCGGGGCTGAAGCGCCAGCACGCCATGCTGATCGCCAACTGCCTCGCCCAGTCGGAAGCGTTGATGCGCGGGCGCACGCTGGAGGAGGCGAAGGCCCAGCTTCTCGCCGCCGGCCGCGACGAGGCCTCGGCCGCGACGATCGCGCCGCATCGCGTCTTCCCCGGTAGCCGCCCGTCGGTGACGATCGCCTATGAGCGGCTCGATCCCTACACGCTCGGGCGCATCGTGGCGCTCTACGAGCACCGCGTCTTCGTCGAGGGGGCGATCTGGGGCATCAACAGCTTCGACCAGTGGGGCGTCGAGCTCGGCAAGGAACTCGCCAGCACGCTGCTGCCGGCGGTGGAAAGCGGCGTGGCGCCCGATACCGTCTCGACCTCGGCGGCCGGGCTCCTGCATCATCTCGTGTCGCGTTCGTGATCCGGCGCGTTTCACTGTTCTCGGGGGAATTATGATCCGCGTCGTCGCTACCACGCCCTTCGACGGCCAGAAGCCGGGCACGTCCGGCCTGCGCAAGAAGGTCCAGGTCTTCCAGCAGCCGCATTACGTCGAGAACTTCATCCAGTCGGTGTTCGACAGTCTGCAGGACTTCGAGGGCGAGACGCTGGTGATCGGCGGCGATGGCCGCTACTACAACCGCGAAGCCATCCAGACCGTCATCAGAATGGCCGCCGCCGCCGGCTTCGGCCGGGTGATGGTGGGCCGGAGCGGCATCCTGTCGACGCCGGCGGCCTCCTGCGTCATCCGCAAACACGAGGCGTTCGGCGGCATCATCCTGTCGGCAAGCCACAATCCCGGCGGCGAGCACGGCGACTTCGGCATCAAGTACAATATCGGCAATGGCGGGCCGGCGCCCGAGCATGTCACCGAGGCAATCTTCGCGCGCTCCAGGGAGATCCGTGAATACCGCATCTCCGACGCACCGGACGTCGATCTGGACACGCCCGGCCTCACCCGCGTCGAGGACATGGTGGTCGATGTCATCGACCCCGTGGAGGACTACGCGGAGCTGATGGGCGCACTGTTCGACTTCGACGCCATCCGCGACCTGTTTTCCTCCGGTTTCACCATGCGCTTCGATGCCATGAGCGCCGTGACCGGACCCTATGCCCGGGCTATCATCGAGGAGACGCTGGGCGCGGCGCCCGGCACGGTGGTGCATGGCGAGCCGCTGCTGGATTTCGGCGGCCATCATCCCGATCCCAACCTGGTCCACGCCAAGGATCTCGCGGACCTGCTGATGTCCGACCAGGCGCCCGACCTCGGCGCCGCCTCGGATGGTGACGGCGACCGCAACATGATCATCGGCCGCGGGCGCTTCGTGACGCCGTCGGACTCGCTGGCCATCATCGCCGCCAACGCCCATCTCGCGCCGGGCTACAAGGCGGGGATCAAGGGCATCGCCCGCTCCATGCCGACGAGCGGGGCCGCCGATCGCGTCGCGGAAAAGCTCGGCATCACCTGCTACGAGACGCCAACCGGCTGGAAGTTCTTCGGCAACCTGCTCGACGCCGGCCTCGCCACCGTCTGCGGCGAGGAGAGCTTCGGCACCGGCTCCAACCATGTGCGCGAGAAGGACGGCCTGTGGGCCGTGCTAATGTGGCTCAACATCCTCGCCGTCCGGCGCCAGAGTGTCGCCGACATCGTGTCGGAGCACTGGGCGACCTATGGGCGGAACTACTACACCCGCCACGATTACGAGGAGGTCGACAGCGCGGCCGCCGACGCGCTGATGGTCGATCTGCGCCGCCGCCTCGACGTGCTGCCGGGCACCGTCGTCAACGGCCTGACCATCGAGCGCGCGGACGACTTCGCCTATGACGATCCGGTGGATGGATCGGTGACGACCCGGCAGGGTGTTCGGGTGTTCTTCGACGACGGCTCGCGCATCGTCTATCGCCTGTCCGGCACCGGCACCGCGGGGGCGACGCTGCGCGTCTATCTCGAACACTTCGAGCCCGATCCGGCCCGCCACGATCTCGACCCGCAGGACGCCCTTGCCGGGCTGATCGAGATCGCGCGCACGCTGCCGGACATCGAGGGACGCACGGGGCGCCGTGCCCCGGACGTCATCACCTGAGAAAGGCAGATCGGGGCGGTGCCGCCGCCCCGCATCAGCCGCTGGTCAGCGCAGCGAGCCGGTCCAGAGGATTTCGAGGCGACGCAGCACGCTGTAGGCGATGCCGAGCTCGTACGCCTCGTTCTCGTCGCGTCCGCTCTGCCGGTTGTCGTGCATGGTGCGGATGGCGTCGCACAGGCTCTGCGCCTTGGCGGTGAGCCGCAGCCGCGCCGAGCGGCGGTCGCGCTGCGAGGCGGAGCGGTGCACATAGCCCGCATCCACGAGCTGCTTCAGGTTGTAGGAGGCGTTCGAGCCGAGATAGTGCCCGCGCTCCAGCAGGTCGCGCACGGAAAGCTCGTCCTGGCCGATGGTGAAGAGCAGCATCACCTGGGACGGGCTGATGTCGTCGGTGCCGAGGCGGGCGAGCTCGACGCGCAGGAGGTCGAGAAACCGACGGTGCGCCCGCTCGATCAGGCGCGCAATCTCAAGATGGGTCACGGGAACCTCGGCGCCCGAGGCGTCGATAAAGGTCGAGGGGGTGGAAAATGCCAAACGCTCCGGGTTCGCCTCTTCCATCATACCCCCTTTGGCTGCCTTGCCTGACATCCGCCTGGTCCTTGCAGTTATTCGCTCAATACCGATGCGTGATCACATCGGCGTCAAGTCCGATTCTGTGGCGGTGCAGTATGACATAAGCGAGGTGGCTCTCGCTGTGGCGAGATGACCAATTAGCAAAAAATGCGCGCAGTTCCCATGAAATCTTCGAATACTGAATTTCCAGTGGTATTGACGTATGTATAGCGACGGACCTCCAAGGTCCGTCGCCAGATGCATCGGCTGCCCCGGGCAACCTGTGCGCGTCAGTTCTTTTCCTGCAGATGCGCTTCGATGAACCACAGGGCCTTGTCGAGCGAGCGCGAGGCGGCGGTGAAGATGTCCGCGGTGGTGGGGTCGCCGGCCTCATCGGATTCGGTGATCGCCTTGCGCACGCTGTTGGCGACGGCGCCGAAGCGGTCCGTGAGCGCCTTCAGGTGGTCGTGCACGGCGTAGATGTCGACCGGGTAGGGCTTGAGGTGCGTCGCTTCGGCCACGACCTGCGTGGTGCCGAGCGCCGTACCGCCGAGCTGGACGACGCGCTCGGCCATGGTGTCGTTGTGATCGTCGAGTTCGGTGCGGAAACCGTCGAGCATCTCGTGCACCGCGATGAACTGTGGGCCCTTCAGGTTCCAGTGCGCCTGCTTCGTGGCCAGTGCCAGGTCGATGCCGGCGGCGAGATTGGCGTTGAGCAGCTCGATGGCGACCTTCTTCGCGTTCGAAGGAAGGTCGTTGACGGTCTTGTGGTCGCGCATGGGTTGGTCCTCTGCTTGTGACGCCCGGCATTATGGCACCGGGAGCGCATCGCACGATGCGGATTCGCACCGACCTCGCAAAAATTGGCCGGAACGCATGCCGTTCAAGGGGTGCGGTGATGCAGGATGCGACCGATGAAGTTGAGCAGCAACTGGGCGGCGAGGATCGACGTCACCCCGCCGGGGTCGTATTCGCGCGCCACCTCCACCAGATCGACGCCCACGACGCGGCCGCGCTGCGCCAGCCCGTCCAGAAGCTCCAGCACCTCGTAATAGGCGAAGCCGCCATGGCTCGGCGTTCCTGTGCCGGGCGCGATGGAGGGATCGAAGCCGTCGATGTCGATGGTGACGTAATAGCGCCGTCCTTCCGGGATGCGGGCTAGCACCGCCTCGGGCCCCAGCTTGCGGATCTGCCGCACGCTGAGGATGTCCGAGCCCATGGCGCGCGCCGCCTCGTAGCCCTCGCGGGCGGTGGAGGAGACGTTGCGGATGCCGAGCTGGGTTAGCCCGGTCACATAGGGTTTCTCGGCGGCGCGGCGCAGCGGGCTGCCGTGGCCGCGGCGCACGCCGTGGCGTTCGTCAACGAAGTCGAGATGGGCGTCGAACTGCACGATGTGGATCGGCTCCTCGTCGGAGAACGCCTCGATGCAGGGAATGTTGATCGAGTGATCGCCGCCCAGCACCACGGGAAGCGCGCCGGCCTTGAGGATCTTGCGCACGCCCAGCTCTATGTTGGCGTGGCTCTGCTCGGTGTCGGTGTGAATCATGTCGGCATCGCCGATATCGACGATGCGCGTGGTCCCTGCCGGCAGATAGGTGATGTCGTCCTCGTGGTCATAGGCGCCGGAATGACCGAAGGCGAACAGCGTCGATGCCTCGCGGATGGCGCGGGGCCCCGAGCGCGCGCCGGAGCGCCATTGCGTGCCCAGATCGAAGGGGGCGCCGAGAATGGCGACGTCCGCTTCGATCCGATCCCAGTGGAGCTGGAGCGGGTATTTGCCGAAGGTGCAGATGCCGACGAAGGGCAGGTCGAGCCGGCCGCCTTCATACCCATGAGCCATCAGCGCGTGCCCTTCTTCTCGACGACGCCGGCCAGCACGCAGAGCAGCTCGAATAGGATGGTGGCGCCGGTCAGGGCGGTGAGGCCCGAGGGGTCGAAGGGCGGCGCGACCTCGACGAGATCGGCGCCGATGATGTCAAGCCCGTCCAGGAGGCGCACCATCGCCTGCGCCTCGCGGGTGGAGAAGCCGCCGATCTCCGGCGTGCCGGTGCCCGGCGCCTGCGAGGGGTCGATCCCGTCGATGTCGAAGGTGACGTAGGTCGGCTTGTGGCCGACGATGGCGTGCACTTCCGCCATCACGTCCTCGACCCCGCGCTTCACGAACTCCTCGATGAAGATGATGCGCACCCCGGCGTCGCGCGCGTAATCGTAATTGCCGGCATCCGAGATGGCCCCGCGCAGCCCGATCTGCACGAAGCGCCGGGGATCGATCAGCCCTTCCTCGATGGCGCGGCGGAAGGGGGTGCCGTGCGTGTATCTGCTGCCGTTGAAGAAGCTGTCGTAGGTGTCGGAATGGGCGTCGAACTGGATGAGGCCGACTGGCCCGTCCGCCGCCAGCCCGCGCAGGATTGGCAGGCTGATGAGATGGTCACCGCCGGCGGTGAGCGGCAGGGCACCGGCCGCGCGCACGCCCGCATAATGCGCCGAGATCAGGTCGAGCGAGCGCATCAGGTCGAACGGATCGGTGATCACGTCGCCGCAATCGGCGATGCGGGCGCGGTCATAGGGCGAGAGGCCGGTGACGTGGTGCACCCGGCGCATCAAGCTCGACTGGTTGCGCAGCTCGCGCGGGCCGTGGCGCGTGCCGGCGCGGTTGGTGGTGCCGAGGTCGAAGGGCAGGCCGAGAATGGCGATGTCCACTTCCGATGGCTCGGCCACCGGCAGCCGCATGAAGGTGGGAAGGCCCGCATAGCGCGGGATGCTGCCGGAATCGAGCGGTTCGAACTTGGTGGTCATGACGTAACCTCGATGGGCATTGGCGCCCGTTGAACTTGTGTCCCGGACAAGCTGCGCGCAGCGCCGATCCGGGGTCCAGCGCAAGACTCCGCCGCAGGCGACGAAACAGAATCAAGCGCTTCGCGAATTCTCCCTGGTTCCCGCCTCGGCGCTTCGCCTTCGGCTCCGCTGGGCCGGGAAACGGGTGTCACAGCCCGAATTCCTTGCGGATGGCGGCGGAGATGTGGGTGATGTAGTCCGCCATCAGCCATTCGCCCTTCTCGGCGGTGGAGCCGGTGGCGACCGCCAGCACGCCGGAGGGCGGCAGGCCGAAATCATCCGGCACGGGGAAGCGGTCATAGGGCGGGAAGGTGGCGGGGCCGTCGGTGGGCGCCTTGTCCATCTCCACGAGATCGGGGCGCAGCACCAGCATCAGCGAGGTTTCCAGCAGGCTCGCATGCTCGAGGTCGATGCCGGGGAAGCCGTCGGGGAACAGCCGGTCCAGTGTCGCGCGCCGGGCGAAGTCCCAGTATTCGAGCCGCATCACCTCGAAGCCGGTAATGCCGTCGCGGGCGATCTCCCGCCGGGCGAGGTCCAGCCCCTCCACGGAAGGCCAGCAGTTCTCGTAATGGCCGTTGACGATCACCAGCCGGCGCACGCCCTGCCGGGCGAGGTTGCGGATGACGTCGCGCAGCACGAGCGCGAAGGTGTTGGCATCGACGCTCAGCGTGCCGGGAAACTGCTCGCCGCCGCCCGAGCGGGGCATGGACTTGCAGCCATAGTTGATCGTCGGCGCTACCAGCCCGCCGACCTCGCGGGCGACGCGCTCGCACACGCCGGTCGGCAGCACCACGTCGACATTGAGCGGCAGGTGCGGGCCATGCTGCTCGGTGGAGCCGAGCGGTAGCAGCACCGGCGCGCCGGCGGCGATCTTCGCCGCGAATTCGGGCCAGCTCAGTTCGTCCAAACGCATGCTGTCGACCATGTCGTTCCCCTGATGATTCCTCAGTGCATCGCCGCGCCGCCGTCGACGCTGATGCACTGTCCGGTGATGAAGCCCGTGGCACGGCTCGCCAGGAACAGTACCGCCTGCGCGACCTCCTCCGCCTGGCCGACGCGGCCGAGCGGGTTGCCGGTTTCGAGCCGCTTCAGCTCGTCGCTGAGGTTCTCGAAGTCGAGCAGGGGCGTGTCGACGGGGCCGGGCGCGATGGCGTTCACCAGCACCCGCGGCGCCAGCTCGCGCGCCCAGGAGCGGGTGAGGGCGATGACCGCGCCCTTGGTGCCGGCATAGCCGGAGAAGCCGGCGCGCCCGAGATAGGCAAGTTCGGAGGCGACGTTGATGATGCGCCCCGTCGCCGGTCCCTCGCCGTCGAAATAGCGTAGCGCCTCGCGAGCCATCAGGATCGGGCCGCGGATGTTCACCGCCGCCATGCGCTCATAGGCGGCGACGTCGAAGCCGTCGAGCGGCGTCTCCACGCAGATGCCGGCGCAGTTGACGATCACGTCGAGACCGCCGAGTTCCCGCACGGCCGCTTCCATGCCGCCCGCCACCGCCGCCTCGTCCGCCACATTGGTGAGGATGGTCGGCCAGGTGCTGGGGCGTTCCGGCGGATGCAGGTCGAAGCCGACGACCTTGGCGCCGGCGGCGCTGAGCGCGTCGGCGCTCGCCCGGCCGATGCCGCTCGCCGCGCCGGTGACGACGACGCGCAGGCCCTTGTGTGGCGCTACCATGGACATTCTCCCCGATCGATTCCGAGACTCTGGCCGGTGATGTTGGCCGCCAGATCGGAAGCGAGGAAGAGGTAAGTGCCGGCCACGTCGTCCGGGTCCATGAAGCCGGGCAGGATCTGCGCCGCGATGATCTCGTCCAGCAGCACTTCCGGCGCGACGCCGGTACGCGCGGCCATGGCGTGGAGGGAGCGCAGCGAGGCTTCCGTGCGCACCCAGCCGGGACACACGGCGTTGACCGTGATGCCGCGCGGGCCGAGCTCCTTCGCCCAGGTCTTGGTGAGGCCGATGACTGCGTGCTTGGAGGCGACATAGGCGCCGAACAGCGCCTCGGCGCTGCGCGACCAGATGGAGGCGGTGTTGATGATGCGCCCGCCATGGCCAAGGCGCGGCAACAGGGCGCGGGTGGCGAGGAAGGTGCCGACGACGTTGATCTCCACCACCCGGCGGAAGGTCGCTTCGTTCGCCTCGCCGGCGTCGTCGAGCGGGGTGACCAGCTCCAGCCCGGCATTGTTCACCAGCACGTCGAGATGCGGGATGGCGTCGGCGATCGCGGCCATCTCGGCGGCGCGGGTGATGTCGGCGCGGTGGCCGCGTGCCCCGAGGCGCTCGGCGGCCTCGTGGATCGCCTCGTCCTCGGCCAGCATGTGCAGCTCCGCACCGGCGGCGGCGAAGGCGCGGGCGACGCCGAGGCCGATGCCCCGGCTCGCCCCGGTGACGAGCACCGTCCGCCCGGAAATGCCGTCGAGCGTCATGTGGATGTCCCGGGGCGGGGACGGGTGTTCGGATGGCGGGGCACGGCGGGCTCTCCTCACGGACGAGGTCATGCTCCCGCACATTCACTTCGCGAAAAATAGGATTTAATGGAAGGATATATCGGCAATCATCGATGTATCCCTGCCACGGAATCCCCTATGCGCCGCCTCGACAATATCGACCTGCGTCTTCTGCGCGTCTTCGTGGTGCTGGCGGAGGAGGGCGGCTTCCACGACGCGCAGATCGCGCTCAACCTCTCGCAGTCGACCCTTTCCACCCATCTCGCCGCGCTGGAGCGCAAGCTGGGCGGCCAGCTTTGCGAGCGCGGCCGGGCCGGCTTCCGTCTCACCCCCTTCGGCGAGGCGACGCTCGCCGCCGCCAAGCGGCTGTTCGAGGACGTCGACGCCTTCCACGGCCGCATCGGTCGCGACCAGCGCCGGCTCGTCGGCCGGCTGCGGGTCGGCATCGTCGACGGCGTGGTGACCAATCCGCAGCTCGGGCTGCAGACGGTGCTGGCGCGCTACATGGACTACGCCTCGGAAGTGTTCGTCGATCTCGAGCTCGGCACGCCGCTGGTGCTGGAGCGCGCGCTGATGGACGGCGCGCGCGACGTGGTGGTGGGGCCGTTCTCGCAGAAGGTGCCGGGCATCAGCTACATCCCGCTGCACCGCGAGCCGCAGGCGCTCTATTGCGGGCAGGGCCATCCGCTGTTCGAGCTGCCGGCGCGGGAGATCGGTCATGCGCGCATCGAGGAGGCGCTATTCTCGGTGCGGCGCTACCGCCACCTCGACGACCTCTACCGGGTGAACCATCCGCGCGCCAGCGGGGCGGTGGTGCAGATGGAGGCGCAGGTGATGATGATCCTGTCCGGCCGCTTCATTGGCTACCTGCCGCGCCATATCGGCGAGGATTGGGTGGCGCGCGGGCGGATGCGGGTTCTGCGGCCGGAAAGCTACGGCTTCGATTCCGTCCATTTTGCCGCCACCCGCCGGCTCAAGGGCGAGCAGCCGCTGGTCGACGCCTTCATCCGCGAGCTGAAGGCGCAGGCAAAGGCGGCGTCCGCCGAGCCGCCGGCGGAAAGCGCGGGGGAGAGCCCGCCGGATCAGGCCAGCCTGTAGATCCAGTCCGGCAGGATGTAGCGGCGGCCGACGAAGACGAAGCCGAGCGGCACGCCGCCATGCTCCACCACGCTGGCGCGCAGGGCGGCGGCGGGCGCCTTGCGGGTCTTCTCGGCGCGCACCACCAGCGCGTTGCCGTCGACCAGTTCCTCGAAGCGATGGCCGATGGCGGCGGAATCGCGCGCCGTGGCGCAGACCACCACAGCTTCGAAGGTGCTGCCGAGCTCGTTCATGAAGCGCTGCGCCTCGGCGGTCGGCAGGCGGATGTCGAGCAGCTTCGAGCGGGTGCGGTCCCGCAGCGTCCACAGCAGCGGAACCTCGCTCGGGCCGACATAGAGCCCGCCATTCTCGCGCGCAGAAGGATCGTCCGCCGCGTCGGACGGCGGGGCGGTCAGGTCGACCAGCAGCGTGCGCAGCCCGCGCTGGAGCGTGATCTCGGTGGCAATGCCGCGTGCCAGCGGCGCCAGCGCCTCATCCGGCTCGGCGGCCAGGAACTGGACGCTGCGCAGCGGTCGCCCGTCCACTTCCGTGTCGAGCAGGAAGGCCGCGAGGCCGCTCACCTCCCGCTCCATGGCGGCGGGGTCTTCCGTGGTCGAGCGGTTGGCATATTCGCCAAGCATGGGCAGTTCGAGCGAGCGCTCGGTTTCCTGCGGCATGATGAAGGTGGAGCGCAGCGCCGAGGCGATGGCGCCGGCCGCCACGCCGAACAGTACGCCGCCGAGGATGCCCGCGCCGAGGAAGGGCAGGCGCATGTTGCGGCTGGTCACGGCGGCGTCGGCCTGCTGCACCATCCGCACGCCCGCTTCGCGCTCGGCGGCAGCGGATTCCTCGATCTGCGCGGCGGTGGCCCGGCGCAGATACTCGCGATAGCTGTCGTTCAGCGTGTCGCGCTGGCGGGTCAGTTCGACGAGCCGGGTCTCGGCGACGCGCAGGTCGGCAAGGCGCTTCTCGGCGGTCTGCTGCTGGTCGCCCAGCTCCTTCTCCTGCTGGCCGAGCGCGTCCGCCTCGATGCGCAGCGACAGCAGCATGTTGTTCAAGTAGCCGATGGCGGGATTGCGCACATCGCGCGTGGTCTCGTAGGAGCGATCTTTGCGGGTGGCGATCTGCCGGCGGACCGTGTCGATCTTGCGGTTGATCTCCCGCATCATCGAGCCGTTGGGAGCGTATTGCAGGGCGATGCGGTCCCGCTCGACGAGCAGGCGGCTCAGCATGTTGTTGTCTTCGTCGTTGCCCGAGGAGTCGCTCGTCTGGTCGAAGTCGAGCACCTTTCCGGGCAGCTCCCTGAGCTGCTTTTCCGCCTCGGCGATCTGCCCGGCGAGGGCGACGCGCCGCTCGGCCACCTGGCGGCGGCGCTGTACCACGGCGTCGACCTGGTTGGCCGCCAGCACCGCATCCTGGCTGAAGTCGATGATGCCGGCGCTGGTCTTCAGCGCCTCGATGGCGGCATCGGTCTGCCCTAGCTCGCTCTTGAAGCGCTCCACCTCGATCTTCAGGAAGCGGGCGGTGGGGTTCTGCATGATGAGGCGGCGGCGCGCCAGATAGGTCTCGACCAGCTTGTCCGTGGTCTCGATGGCGAGCGTGCGGCTGGGGTGAGTGAAGGCGATCTCGATCACGTTCGAGCCGTCGCGTACCTGCACCCTGAGGTCGCTGCGGAAGCGCGCGATGGCCCGGTCCATCACGCTGCTGCTGCTGAACAGGTCGCGCAGATAGGAGAGCGGGGTCGGCGGGAACAGCCGCTCCAGCCCGATCTCCTCGATCACCGTGCGCAGCACGTCGGCGCTTTCGATGATCTGCACCTCGGACTCGACCTGCTTCAGGCCCTCGATGGACAGCACCGCCGGCCCGGTGTCGGTGACGCTCTGCTGGTTCGTCACCTCACGGCTGACGATCACCATGACGAGGCTGGAGGCGGTGTATTCGGTCTTGGCCAGCGTCGCGGCGGCGATGCCGAGCCCGATCGGCACCAGAGCGGCGAGGATCACGACGCGGATGTGGAAGAAGGCGACGATGAGGAAATCGCGAATGGTGAACGTGCCCGGCCATGCCTCGGCCCGGCCACCCGGCGCTTGGCCGTCACTCTCGGCGGCATTCGCGCCCGTCATCGACATCACTGCTTCCCGTTGGCCGCCACGGCAGGCCGAAGGCGCGTTCGCCCCGCCTGCTTGGCGCATAAGCCGAATTTGCCCGTTTAGCCCTAATGAGCGGTAAATATGGCTTTCGATGGGGCAGGTGAGGCGTCAAAAAGCGCGCGGCATCAGGCGGCGCACCACCAGCGCGGTGCCGATGGCGCCCTGGACGATGACGAGGGCGCTGAGGACAGCCGCGCCGTTCATCCCGAAGAGGGGAACGAGAATGGCGCCGGCGGCGACGCAGACGGCGAGCTGCGCCGCGTTCAGCCATCGCAGCACCCCGCCATGGCCGGTCATGGCCAGCATGATGTCCTGGCAGGGCAGCAGGCAGTTCACCAGCTGGCCGATGCTCATGATGATGAGCGCGGTGGCGGCGATCTCGAACCCGGGCCCGACCAGAGCCAACAGCGGCTCCGGGAACGCCATCATCAGCGCCAGCGGCGGCAGGCCGCACAGTGCCACGAGAAGGCGGGCGCGGCGGTTCTGCGCCCGCAGCGCATCCCACTCGCCCTGGCGGTGCAGGGCGGCGAAGCGCGGGGCGGCGATGGCGCCGATGGAGATGATCACCACCCAGATCAGCATGGACAGCCGGCTCGCGACGCTGAAGGCACCGACATCGGCGGCGGCGGCGAAGGCCGCGAGCAGAAGCAGCGGGATGGAGTTGAGCGAGACCTGCACCACCTCGACCATCCCGAGCGGCAGCGCCGTGCGCCACAGGGCGGGCAGGGCGGTGGTGCCGGCGGAGTCGGTGGTCGGGGCCGGCACGGGGGCTCCCCGCATGACGAGGACGATGCCGAGGATGGCCGAGGCGAGGTTCGTCGCCGCCAGCGTGTAGAGCATGCCGTCCAGCGACTGCACGCCGGCCAGCAGGACGAGCAGCGCGAAGGCCGGCCAGGAGGCGTTCTGCACCCATTGTCCGGCCACGCTGCGCCCGTAGCCGAACAGCACATGCGCCACGAAGTAGCACAGCGCCTGCGGCAGGATCGCCGCCGCCGCGATCAGCAGCGGGCGGACGAGATCGGGATCGTCGAAGACGTGGAGCGAGGCCGGCCGCGCGATCAGCACGGTTACGAGCGTGGCCAGCAGGCTGCCGAGGACCGTCCAGCCGAGGCCGGTGAACATGGCGGCGCGCGCGTCGGTGAGCCGCCCGACGGCGAGGTCGCCGGCCATGTGGCGCACCACCGCCTTCTCGAAGCCCGCCCGCGCGATGGTGGCGGCGAGGCCGACCCAGGTCATGCAGAGGAAGTAGAGGCCCGCCTCATGCGCGCCGAGGATGCGGGCGGCGAGCATGTAGAGGCCGAGCTTCGCCACCAGCTCGACGCCGCGCGCCATGAGCCCGCCAATGTAGGGGCCGTAGGTGGCGAGCAGCCGCCGCAGGTCGGAAAGGCGCGCCTTCGTCATGCTGTGCAACCGGGTTACGGTGCCGCGCGAGACACGCGCCGGCGGTCGTGGCATATGCCCCCCGGCACGGTCGGACGAGTCGGGCAGGGGCATCTCAGGCATGAACCATGGGCGCCGCGCCGCCGCAAGAGCGGGCCGGAAGGGCAACAGGGCAGCCGGTTGCCTGTGTGCCGTGGCGCTTGCCATGCTGACGGCCGGGCTGGTCGCCTTGCCGCCGGTCGCATGGGCGCAGGCCGGCCTCAGCGACCTGCCGGTACCGGACGTCGATCCGCGGATGGACCCCGCGCCGTTCGACGGCCGGCGGGCCATTCGTGACTATCTCAAGGCGGTCCTGCCGACGCGCTGGTGGGCGAACGAGCCGGAATTCTCGCTCGGGGCCTTCTCGGTGATGATCCACGTGCCGGACAATTGGCAGGGCAACCCGACTTCAGCGGTGATGAGGCTCTGCCCGCCCGCCTACAGCGTCCTGTGGAGCCGGCTCGACCGGATCGAATTCGTGCCGTTCTACCGCGACGCCCGCCGCGCCGGCATCACCTGCCGCAAGGGGTAAGGCGGGCTTTCCGCCGGGTTTCGAAATCGGCAGGCGCGTCAGAACGTTAACCATTAAACCTTCCATTAACCACGTTCGCCTAGCTTGGCCTGGCTACGTTGACCCGCTCAGCCGCGCCGAATCTGCCGTCCCTCCTTGCCGAATGATTTCGGAAGGAGTGGGCGTGTCCGGTCGGCGCTCCGGCGGGCTTCGATCAGGAGCCGATGTGATGCGCGTACGCCTGCGCGGTGAGGGTTTCGCCGCTTCCGCATTCCCGCCGGCCGCGTGCCGGATGCGGGGCGGGCGCGTCGTGGGCGTGCTGCTGGCCACCGTTCTGCTGGCGGGATGCCAGACCACCGACACGACCGGGACGGTCGGGCGGCCGCAGAGTCCGAACGACACCTTCACCACCGGACAGGAACTGCGCTTCACCGAGGTCAACCCAGCCGGCTTCCGGCCGTGGTCGAGCCAGATGCCGGCCTATCGGCTGGGCGCCGGCGACAAGCTGAAGATCAAGTATTTCCTCACCCGCGAGATGGACGAGGAACTCGTCGTCGCCCCCGACGGCACGGTCGCGCCCCGCGCGGTCGGCCAGCTCAAGGTCGAGGGGCTGACGCTGGCCGGCGCGCAGGAGGTGGTGCGTCGCGCCTCCAAGGTGGAGCTCGCCGACCAGAAGGTGGTGATCTCGCTGGAGGATGCCGTCTCCGCCAAGGTCTATATAGGCGGCATGGTCGAGAAGCCCGGCCCGTACAACCTTTCGGAGATGCGCAACGGCACGTTGCAGAGTATCCTCGCGGCCGGCGGCTTCACCGAGGAGGCCCGCACCGGGCAGGTGGCGATCATCCGCCGCGGCCCGGACAACATGCCGATGCTGCGTCTGATCAACGTCAAGGACATCATCCAGACCGGCTTCACGCTCGACGACGTCCAGCTCGCCGCCGGCGACATCATCTACGTTCCGCGCAGTTCCGTCTCCGAACTCAATGTCTGGATCGACCAGTTCATCAACAAGGTGGTGCCCTTCCAGCGCACGTTCAACTATACGCTGGGCACCCAGGGGGTCATCTAGCCCCGGACGCATGCGAGGAACCGATGGCGGACGCATCGCGCGGGCAGGCTGGCGGGCAAGATGGCGGGAACGAAGCCTTCCCGCCGCCGGCCGGTTTCGAGGAAGTGACCTATCTCGGCGTGCGCGTCGCCCGGCTCGATGCCGCGGCGGCCGCGGCATGCATCGCCGCGCGTCCGGCCGATGCGCCCTATGTCTATGTGGTGACGCCCAACGCCGCGCATTTCACCCTGCTGAACCTGTCGGACGACGCGCGCTTCCGCGACGCCTACGACCACGCCTGGATGCGCCTGCTCGACGGGCAGGTGCCGCGGGCGCTGGCGCGGCTGCTGTTCGGCCTCGACCTGCCGCACGCCGCCGGCAGCGACGTCGCCCTGCTTCTGCTGGAACGCCATATCGGGCCGGACGATCCGGTGACGCTGATCGGCGGCAGCCCGGAAGTGCCCCGCCGCCTCGCCGAGCGCTTCGGCCTGCGCCGTATCGCCCATCACAACCCGCCCATGGGCTTCATCAACCGGCCGGACGAAGTGGCGGCCTGCGTCGACTTCGTGCTGGCCAACCCGGCGCGCTTCGTCTTCTTCGGGGTCGGCACGCCGCAGGGCGAATATCTCGCCCGCGAAGTGGCGTTGCGCGGGGGCGCCACGGGTTGCGGGCTGTGCGTCGGCGGCGCGCTGAACTTCGCCACGGGCATCACCCGGCGCGCGCCGGCCTTCGTGCGCAAGGCCGGCCTCGAATGGGCGCACCGTCTGGTGCGCAACCCCGCCGGTCACGCGCGGCGGGTCTTCGTCGACTCGCTGCCCGTCGTCTGGATCGCCCTCAAGGCGCGGCTGAATCCTGCCGCCTACGGCATGGGCCGCGTGCCGGCGGATGGCGGGGCGAAGGACCGCGCATGAGCAAGGCGGGCGGATCCGGCACGGGCACGCCCACCGGGGACCGCCGTCGCGCGGTGGTGACGCTGCCGCGCGCCTTCGTGCCGGTCGCGGCGCCGGTTTCCACCGAGCGTCTCCCGGGCGTGCTGACGAGTGCGGCGCTGCTCTTCGCGCTGCCGTTCTTCGCGCAGAGCTTCTACTACCTGCACGAGCTGACGGCTCCCTACCTGCTGTCGAAGGCATGGCCGCTGCTCTCGCTGCCGCTGAGCCTCTACGCGGTGGTGCGCCTGCAACTGCCGGCCAAGCGCTTCTATCTGGTGTTCCTGGCCTACGCGCTGGGTTTTACGCCCTTCGTCTCGATGCTCCAGCTCGGCAACGGGCTGGTGGACGCGCTGATCACCACGGTGAAGATCTGGCCGCTCACCTATTATTTCGGCCTGTCGGCACTGCTGGTCTGGCTGGCGCCGAGCTACGGCCGCACACGGGGCTCGCTGGTCGTGCTGGGGGCGGGCACCTTCGTGCTCATGCTGGCCTTGTGGCTGCTGGTGCCGACGAGCTGGTACGTGAACGATCCCGAGCTCGGCAAGCTGTTCATGCTGGAGACCGAGCGCGGCTACCGGATCTACATGCCGATGTTCTTCGGCACGCTGTTCCTGTTCTACCTCACGCGCCGCTTCATGCAGCGCCCGAACCTGCTGCTGCCGCTGGCGATCCTGCTCGGCTTCGTGCTGCTCTTCTCCATCTACAAGCAGCGGACGGCGATCGGCGGCATGATGCTGGTATGCATCTATGCGGTGGGCGTCTCGCTGGCGCCGCGCCTCCGCTTGCTGGTCGCGGGCCTGTTCCTCGCGGTCGTGCCGCTGGGCCTCGCCTATCTCGTGCTGCGCGACGTGGAAGGGCTGGCCCAGTCCCTCGGCGGCTCGCTTTCCGTCCGGCAGGTCTCGCTGGGGCTGGCGGCGAACTTCCTCGGGGACGATCCGTGGCGCTGGCTGTTCGGCGTCGGCGCCACCACCCGCTTCGGCAGCATCACGCTGGCCGACATCTTCGGCAACAGCAACTTCTACGTCGCCGATCTCGGCTGGTTCGGCATCGTGTTCGAATACGGGCTGGTTGGCGCGGTGCTGCTGGCGGGGCTTTATGGCTGGGGCTACTTCACCCTGCTGCGCTCGACGCGCGGGGTGGAGGATCCCATGGTGCTCGCCCTGTCGGACTACATTCTCTATATGCTCGCCACGTCGGCGGTCTATTCGCTCGTCTTCACCCCCGGCGAGTTCGGCGTGGTGATGGCGCTCGCCATCTATCTCAGCCGAGCGCGTTACCGGCAGCCCTCGACACCGGCGCCGGAGCACCGCATAAGCTTCACCGTCAACCGGCATCAGATCAGGACCCGAAATGCTGCGGCGCGTCGCCAAACTGTTGCATGAACCGGCTTTCCGCCGCGCGCCCCTGACGGTCATCGGACGGGGCGTGACGTGGGCGTTCAATGTCGCGCTGGGCCGTAGCCCGGTCTTCGAGCTCGTTCCCGGCGCGCGGCTGCGCGTGCCCTCGGACCTGCGCTTCACCTCGGTCTCCGCCTATCTGCTGCGCGATGCCGTCGAGCCGGAGCTGAACTATCTCCAGAAATTCGTCGGCAAGGGCGATGTCTTCATCGACGTCGGCGCCAATATCGGCCTGTTCACGCTGAAGGCGGCACCGCGGGCCGCGCGCGTCGTCGCGGTGGAGCCGGGCGCGGAAGCCGGCGCGCAGCTCGACGCCAACATCGCCCTCAACCGCTTCGACAATGTCGCGGTGGTGCGCAAGGCGCTGTCCGACAAGCCGGGCCGCGCCGTGCTGTTCCACAATCCGCTGGGCGAGGACCCGCAGGCCTTCTCGCTCATCAGCGACGGCACCGACGCCGGCAGCGAACAGGTGGAACTGGCGACCCTCGACTCGCTCGTCCACGATCTCGGCCTGCCGCGCGTCGACTGCATCAAGATCGACGTCGAGGGCGCCGAGGGAATGGTGCTGGCGGGCGCAGCGGAAACGCTCGCCGCCTACCATCCCACGGTGATCTTCGAGATGAACTGCCCGACGCTGGTCAAGGCCGGCGGCGACACGGCGGTCGCGTGGAACGCGCTCGCGGGGCGCGGCTATCAGTTCCACGAGCTGAGCGACGACGGGGAGTTGCAGCCGCTTTCGGAGCGCCCGACGGCGTTCATGAACGTCATCGCCCGCCATCCGGCGGGCCCGGCGCTGCACTGAGCACCCCGCTTCACGGCATCGGCACGTCGCAGCCGGGCTTGTCGAGCGTCACGCAGATCAGCGTCGCCAGCGAGCGGTAGTCGGGATTGTCCGGTCCCGGCGGGCCGGGCGGCACGTCGCGCAGCGCATAGAGCATGGCGCCCGCCTTCGGGTCGGCGAGCACGGCCGAAAGCGTGGCGGCGGTGCTTTCGATCGTCGCGCGGGGCCCGCCATTCGAGGGCGGCAGCACGGCGAAGCCGAGGGCGAGCGGGCCCTTCCACACCGCGCGATAGGCGCGAAAGGCCTGATCCGGCCGATAGGAAGGGCCGGCGTCGTAGCTCATGATCGAGACGAGATCGAGCCCTTCGGCGGCCGGCGAGCGCAGCAGGGCGAGCATCGCGCCGCGCCACGGGCTGCGCGGCGGCGCGTCGGCGAAGGCGCCCTCCCCATAGGCGCCGACGCTCCAGCCTGCGGCACTGATCACGTGGGGACGCGGCAGCGCGGTGCGCAGGCGCCGGGCGATGTCGATGGAGAAGGCGTCGTCGGCGCACCGCACTCGCCCGTTCACGGGAACGCAGCGCGGGTCGGTCGGCTCGAAATCGATGTCGACACCATCGGCCCCGAGATCGCGGACGAGGCGCGCCAGCGCCGCTTCGTCCAGCCGGTCCCAGCCGTGATAGGTGGCTCCGCCCACCGACAGCAGCACGCGCAGCTGCGGCTGGCGCGCCTTCAGCAGGGCGATGGCCTCCTTCAGCACGGCGCCGGAATAGGGGTACTGGAGGCCGGTCGCCGACAGGTCGAGCCCACCTTGATAGATGAGGTCCGGCTTTACGAAGCTCAGCGCCACATGGGTGAGATAGCCGGGCAGGCGGGCGAGGGTGGTTTCCTCGGCGCGGCCAGCGGCCACCTCGTACCAGCTTGCGTGATAGGCGAGGAACGGGCGGGCCGGCTCAGCGCGGAGAGACCCGCCCGCGAGCAGCGACAGGCCGAGGGCGATCAGAACGCCCGCTCGGAGAACGCCCCTTCGGAGAATGGCCCGCCGGCCCCCGCTCAGAAGGCGGTGGTGTCGGCGAGGCCCTTGGTCATGGTGAGCAGGATGATCCGTATGTCGAACCATATCGACCAGTTCTCGATGTAGTAGAGGTCAAGTTCGACGCCGCGCGCCGCCTTTTCCTCCGTATAGATGCCCCCGCGCATGCCGTTGATCTGCGCCCAGCCGGTGATGCCGGGTTTCATGCGGTAGCGCGCAACATAGTCGCTTACCGCCTCGTAGCGCAGCTGCTCGTTGATCATCATGTTCGGCACGTGCGGCCGGGGGCCGACGACCGACATCTCGCCGCGCAGCACGTTGATCAGCTGGGGGATCTCGTCGATCGAGAGGCTGCGCAGGATCGCGCCGACCCTGGTGATGCGCGGATCGGCGCGCACCGCGCCGATGGAGCCGTCGTCGCCGGGGTCGTAATGCATGGTCCGCAGCTTGTAGACCATGAACTCGCGACGGTTCAGGCCGACGCGCGCCTGGCGGAACAGCACCGGGCCGGGCGAATCCAGCTTGATCGCCAGCGCCGCGAGCAGCAGCACTGGCGACATCACCAGCAGGCCGATGCCGGCGACGGTGTAGTCTTCCAGCGCCTTCAGCACGCCGAGCGAGCCCTTGAGCGGGCGCTGCTGGATCTGCAGCGTCGGGCTGTCGGCGATGCGGGTGACGCGCGCCGAAGCGGCGGAGAGGACATCGGGCTCCATCTCCACCATCACGTCGGTGGCGACGCGGTGGAGCTGGCGGGCGATGACGCCGATGCCGCGCATGTCGCTCCAGTTCTTGGTGACGATGACGAGGTCGAAAATGCCGGCCTTGGCGAGTTCCAGCAGGTCCTCGATGCCGCCCAGCGCGGGCGGCACGCCGTCGCCGGCCTTCTCCGCGTTGGTCGGCTGGCGTCCGCCGTCGCGGAACACGCCGACGAAGGAGATGAGGCCGCCCGCCGGCATGTCCTCCTGGTAGCGCCGGATCAGCGCATAGGCCCGGTCGAGATCGCCGATCAGCACGGTGTTGCGCACGAGCAGCTTGCGGCGGTCGATCCACGCCATGCCGGCCCGCACCAGGACGAGGCGGCCGAACAGCAGGGCGACCAGCGTCAGCGCGGCCCAGGGGCCGAAGGCTTCCGGGTCGCCCGGCTGCGGCGGCACGAGCGCGTAGTAGACCACGAAGACCGCCAGCAGCGCCGGAAGCAGGCCGATGATCACATGCACGATCTGCCGCCGGACGCGGCCATAGTGCTCCACCCGGTAGGCTTGGCCGAGCAGCAGCACGGTGCAGTAGATCGCGCCGCCGATGACGCCGAGCACCACCATCTGCGTCCAGCCGAGAATGTGCCAGACCGCGTAATAGACCAGCGCCGCCACCAGCATCATGGCGACGTCGCACAGGATCACGAGGCGGTTGAGCAGGCCGTGCGTCCAGCCGGTCATCGCGCGCGGCCCCAATTGCCGGTGGGCCGCGTCTCAGGCGAACCGGACATGGCCGCGCCGATGGATGGGGCCGACCGCCGGCCGAGGGGAGGGACAGGAGGCATCGCCGCTCTTGAAAGGTGACATCGTGGCGCCGGCCCCGATGGCCCGGCGCGGCAATATGATAATGCGGCGATAATTTATCATTTTGTCTATGGCCGCGATCCGAACGCTAAATTCCGCCCCGGACCCGGTCGCTCAGGTTGCGGCGGTCGCGGATGACGGCGGCGAGCGCGGCGTCCGCCTCCGGCGAGCGCGACAGCAGCGCGAGCTGGTCGATCTGGTTGAGCGCCACGAGGCGCAGGAGATCGTCCCGCACGGCGCCCTCGGCGTCGCGCGGCAGGGCGGCGACGATCTGCAGGTGCTCGGGCGGCAGGATGTCCGGCAGCCCGGCGGCGAGCCGGGCGCGCAGCTCCTCCTCCGTCGCCGCGCCGGGCGCCTCGACGAAGGCGTACAGTCCGAAGCTGTGTCCGGCGGTCGGGAAGTCGCAGATGTGCACGGCGCGCACGCCCTCCACCCCGGCGAGCACGGCGGCGATGCGCGGGCCCTGCTCCATGGCACGCGGGCCGCGCCCTTCCGTGTCGTGATAGTTGAGCAGGCGGCGGGTGACGAAGTTGTAGACTCGCTTGCCGGTCTTCATCCACACGCGGGTGAAGAGGCTCTTGCGGGCGAGGATCTTCCTCTCGCGGGCGGTGAGCGCCTCCGGGCAGTAGCTGCGCTTCTGCTTGAGGAAGTGACGGATGTCCTCATAGGCCGCCACGCGGAACGCCTTGCTGCGCTTCGAGAACACCATGGCGAGCTGGAAGTCCATCAGCACGGCGCGCCCGTCGGCGGCGTAGAGCCAGTTCTGCGGCTTGGCGAGATCGTTATGGGCGATGTTGCGCCGGTGCACCTCGCGCAGGCCCTTGCGGGCGGAGGCGAAGAAGGCGAGGTCGCCGCGCGGCTTGGCGATCTGCAGCGGGATGCCGTCGACGAAGCCGCGCACCAGATAGCCTTCCTCCAGCGCGTAGACCGGCACGGTGTGGCCGCTGCCCTCGGCGCGCCGGAGCGCGCGCGCCTCGCGGCGGGCGAAATGGCGGGCCAGCGGCTTCACCCACCACTTCACCTCGGCATAGTTGCGCCGCACGGCGGGGAAGGCGTTGCCTTGCGCGTCGCGCCAGAGGCCGCGCTCGATGGTCGAGAAGGTGTCGCGCTTGAGCACCGTGTCGAGCTCGAACGCGCCCCCGCTGGAAGAGGTCGGCTCGGTCACGCGGCGGCCTCGCTGGCGGCGTCGGCATGGGCCTTCGCCCAGGCGTCCAGGTCGGCGAGGGCGCGGGCGGCAAGGACCTGCTTCTTGGCGACGGTCTTCTGCGCGCCGCGCAGGCGGTTGCCCTCGGCGTCGCGCGTCGGGTTGGCGTCGAGCGGCGGGAACAGGCCGAAATTGACGTTCATCGGCTGGAAGGAGCGCGGTCCCGCCTCGACGGTCTCGATATGCCCGCCGGTGATGTGGTTGATGAGCGCGCCATGCGCGGTGGTCGCCGGCGGCAGGGCCGGCTCGGCGCCCAGCCGCTCGGTCGCGGCGAACAGGCCGGCCATCAGGCCCATGGCGGAGCTCTCCACATAGCCCTCGCAGCCGGTGATCTGGCCGGCAAAGCGCAGGCGCGGCTCGGCCTTCAGCCGCAGCGAGGGATCGAGCAGCTTGGGCGAGTTGAGGTAGGTGTTGCGGTGCAGGCCGCCGAGCCGGGCGAACTCGGCCTTCTCCAGCCCCGGGATCATGCGGAACAGGCGCACCTGCTCGGCGTGGCGGGTCTTCGTCTGGAAGCCGACCATGTTGTAGAGCGTGCCCAGCGCGTTGTCCTGCCGCAGCTGGACGACCGCGTAGGGCTTCACCGTCGGGTTGTGCGCGTTGGTCAGGCCCATGGGCTTCATCGGCCCGTGGCGCAGCGTCTCGGGGCCGCGCGCGGCCATCACCTCGACGGGCAGGCAGCCGTCGAAATAGGGCGTATTGGCCTCGAACTCGCGGAACGGCACGGCATCGCTGGCGATGAGCGCGGCGACGAAGGCCTCGTACTGCTCCTTGTCCATCGGGCAGTTGATGTAGTCCGCGCCCGTGCCGCCGGGGCCCACCTTGTCGTAGCGCGACTGGAACCAGCACACGTCCATGTCGATGGAATCGAAATGGACGATAGGCGCGATGGCGTCGAAGAAGGCCAGCGCGCTCTCGTCGGTGCGCGCGCGGAGGGCCTCGGCCAGCGCCGGCGAGGTGAGGGGGCCGGTGGCGATGATCACCGAATCCCAGTCCGAAGGCGGCAGGCCGGCGATCTCGCCGCGTTCCACCGTGATCTCGGGACGGGAGGCGATGGCGGCGGTCACGGCGGCGGAGAAGCCCTCGCGGTCGACGGCCAGCGCTCCGCCGGCGGGAATCTGGTGGCGGTCGGCACAGGCCATGATCAGCGAGCCGAGCCGGCGCATCTCCGCGTGCAGCACGCCGACGGCGTTGTTCTGCGCGTCGTCCGAGCGGAAGGAGTTGGAGCACACCAACTCCGCCAGATCGTCGGTCTTGTGGGCCTCCGTACCGCGCTCGGGGCGCATCTCGTGCAGCACCACGGGCACGCCGCGCCGCGCGAGCTGCCACGCGGCCTCGCAGCCGGCGAGACCGCCGCCGATGACGTGAACCGGGCGCCTGTCCTTGATGCTCATGACCTGTCGTTGCGTTGCCGTCCTGTCGGGAACGCGGCCTTAGCACGGATCGAGGGCAAAAAAGAAGGAAATGCCCGCCAATTGCGGCAACGGTCCCCGATGTCCCTTGCCACCTTCCGGCGGTGCAAGGCGGCGCTAGCCGGCCGGCCGCGAGCCGTGCTCCGCGTCCCCCTGCGGGGTGGGGCGCAGCAGAAGCTGCTGTGCCGGGGTGAAGGCACGGCGCCGCAACAGCACGATCGCCGCCGCGCCGGACAGGCCGGAGGCGGCGAGGATCATGGCGACGATAATGAACTGGTAGACGCCGGCATAAAGGGGGCTCGCGCCCGAGACCATCATTCCCGCCATCACGCCGGGAATCCACACGAGGCCCAGCGACTTCAGCATGTCCAGCCGCGGCAGCAGGCTGGCATAGACGGCGCTCTGCACATAGGGCGCCACCGTCGCTTCCGGTGCCGCGCCGAGGCTCAGCGCCGCCTCGATCGGCCCGACATGGGCGATGACGTCCGATTTGAAGCGCTCCATCGCCTGCGCGCAGGCATTCATGCTGTTGGCGATGATCATGCTGCCGACCGGCACCAGCACGGCGATCTGGGTGTCCAGCGCGCGGATCGCGATCATGAACAGGATGACGGTGCCGGCACCGATGCCGATGGCCAGGAAGGAGATGAGGAGCGAGCCCTCGATCTGCGGCAGCCGGCGCGCCGCCGTCCATCCGGCCGCGAACATCATGCCGAGGAGGATGAGCGCGCCGACCAGCAGGCCGCCAGTCAGGAGAAGGCCGAGCACGACGCCGACCAGCACCATCTGTAACAGGCCGCGCACCAGCGAGAACGAGGTCTCGCGGCCGACCCGCACCCCGTAGTGCCGGCAGAGCGCGGCCACGCCGAGGCATAGCAGGATGGCGGCGCCGGCCTGCAGAAGGCCCGTCGTCACCTGGTTGTCCAGCAGCTCAGTGAGCATCGAGAATCTCCCCGGTGGCGCCGAGGGCGACGAGCCGGCCGCGCTCCATGTACAGGGTGCGCGGGGCCATCCGTTCGGCCTGGGCACGGTTGTGCGTGACCAGCACGCAGGTCACCCCGCTATCGCGGTTGATGCCGAGCACCAGCTCCTCGATGGAGCGCGTCGTCTCCTCGTCGAGCGCCGATGTCGGCTCGTCCAGCAGCAGGACTTCCGGCTCGTTGGCCAGCGTGCGCGCCAGTGAGACGCGCTGGGCCTCGCCGCCCGAGAGGGTGGACACGTCGCGCTCCTGATAGCCCGGCAGGTCGACCCGGCGCAGCAGGTCGGCGATGCGGTCGGCCGGCAGCGTCTTGCCGAGCTGACCGGGGCCGAACTGCAGATTGGCGGCCACGGTGCCGGGGAACAGATAGGCGGTCTGCAGCACCATGCCGATCCGGCGGCGCAGGAGGCGGGGATCGATGCCGCGATAGTCGCTCTGCTTGAAGAACACCGTGCCGCCGGTCGGCTCGTCGAGGCGGTTCAGCAGCCGCAGGAAGGACGACTTGCCGGCACCGCTCGGCCCGGTCACCGCCAGCACCTCGCCCCGCCTTATGCCGACCGTGACGTTATCGACGAGCAGGCGGTCGGCGACGCGGCGCGAGAGGCCGCGCACATCGAGGTCGATGGCGTCGGCGGTGTGCGGGGCCGTGTCCTGGTCAGGCGGCATCTCGGTGTTCCGGGAGGAGGGGCGTCCGAAGTCCTAGGGCATCGTCGCGGCGCGCTCTTTCGAGCCTGTGACGGCACTTGCGTAATGGAATGGCGGATAGGGCGAGCATCGGATCGTTGTCGGATCGTCTCCTGCCATGATCCGATGTCGGGCCGGTGGCAAGGCCCGTCATCAGCGGCAAGTTCACGTATCAATTGCGTCAATATAATTAGCATGCTACTAATTAGCCATGAATGAAATCGAACCCCTCCGGCGGCAGGTTACCGCCCAGCTTCTCAATGCCGGCCGTCAGTGGCGCCGCATCGCCGAGCGTGAGCTGGAAGTGCTTGGCATTTCGGAAGCGTGCGCCGCTCCGCTGGTGTGGACCGGGCGGCTGGGCGGTGGCGTCCGGCAGGTGACGCTCGCGGCCTATGTCGGGATCGAGGGGCCGTCGCTGGTGCGCCTGCTCGATCAGCTCGCGGCGTCCGATCTGATCGAGCGCCGGGACGACCCGACCGACCGCCGCGCCAAGACGATCTGGCTCACCCCGGCCGGGGAGCGGCTCGCCGCGCGCATCGAGGACCTGCTGAGCGGCGTGCGCGGTCAGGTTCTGGCTGAGGTGAGCCGTGACGATCTCGAAGTCACGTTGCGCGTGCTGAAGCTGTTCGATGCCGCGTCCGTCCGTTCGGCGGAGGAGGTGTCGGCGTGACACTCCCTTCACGGCGGGACTGGCTCTTCTCCGGGAAAGCCTTCCTCGCATCCATGCTGGCGCTCTACATCGCGCTGGCCTTCGACCTGCCGCGTCCCTACTGGGCGATGGCGGCGGTCTATGTCGTCGCCAATCCGCTTGCCGGCGCGACCAGCTCCAAGGGCCTTTACCGCGCCCTCGGCACGCTGATCGGCGCCAGCGCCGCCGTGCTCTTCGTGCCGGTCTTCGTCAACGCGCCCGAGCTGCTCAGTCTCGTCGTCGCGCTGTGGACCGGCTGCCTGCTCTACATCTCCATGCTCGACCGCACGCCGCGCAGCTACGTGTTCATGCTGGCCGGTTACAGCCTGCCGCTGATCGCCCTGCCGGAGGTCGGAACGCCGGCCAACATCTTCGACATCGCGCTGGCGCGCAGCGAGGAGATCATCATCGGCATCACCTGCGCCAGCGTGGTCGGCGCCGTGGTGTTCCCCACCAGCGTCGGCACGGCGCTTGCCGCCCGCATCGCCGGCTGGCTGGACGACGCCGCCTCCTGGGCCGGGGAGATCCTGCGCGGGGAGGGGGCGCTGCCGGTCACGCCGCTGCGCCGGCAGAAGCTCGCCGCCGACATCGCCGGCCTCGACCTGATCATCAGCCAGCTCTCCTACGATGCGGCGACGCGCGATGTCGTCGCCCATGCCCGCGAGCTGCGCGGGCGCCTGCTCATGTTGCTGCCGCTGCTTTCCTCGCTCGCCGACCGTCTCCATGCGCTGAAGGCGCAGGACGGGGAACTGCCGACCGATTTCGCGGCGGTGCTCGCCCGCGCCGCCGACTGGCTGGGACGAGGCCGCGACGCCGATCCGGCCGAGGCCGACGCGCTGATCGCGGCGATGAAGGCGCAGCGCCCGCAGGATCCCGGCGACTGGGACGAGCTCATCCGCGCCAGCGCCCTCGACCGGCTCGGCGAGATCGTCGCGCTGTGGAGCGACTGCCTGGTGCTGAAGGCCGACATTGAGCGCGGCCAGCATGCCGGCCCCTGGCGCCCGCGCTTCCGCCACCGCCGGGTGGTCGGCCCGGCCCGGCACTATGATTTCGGGCTGATGCTGTTCTCCGCCGCCTCCTGCGTGCTGGCGACGCTGGCCGCCTGCGCCTTCTGGATCGCCAGCGGCTGGACGAATGGCGGCACGGCGGTGATGATGAGCGCCGTCGCCTGCTCCTTCTTCGCCGCCATGGACCGGCCGGCGCCCTTCATCCGCACCATGGCGGTCTGGAGCGGCGTCAGCCTCATCGTCTCGGCCGTCTACCTGTTCGGCATCCTGCCGCTGGTGCACGATTTCGAGATGCTGGTGCTGGTGTTCGCGCCACCCTTCCTGCTGCTCGGCCTGATGATCCCGCGCCCGCAGCTCACCATGCTGGGCATGCTGGTGGCGGTGAACACCGCCTCCTTCGTTGCCATGCAGAACCGCTACAGCGTCGATTTTGCCACCTTCGCCAATGAGGGCTTCGCGGCGCTGGCGGGGCTGACCTTCGCCTTCGCCTGGACGGTGGCGACCCGCCCCTTCGGGGTGGAGATCGCCGCCCGCCGGCTCGCGCGGGCCGGTTGGGCGGACCTCGCCGAGACCGCCGCCGGCCGCAACCGCGACGATCACGAGCGCCTCGCCGGGCGCATGCTGGACCGGCTGGGCCAGCTCGTGCCGCGCCTCGCCGCCATCGAGGACCGCGAGCTCGCCAGGGTGGACGGCTTCGCGGAGGTGCGGGTCGGCTTCAACATCGTCGAGCTGCAGAAGATGCGCCGCGGCATGGGCTTCCCGGCGCGCGCGGCCGTCGATTCCGTGCTGGCGGGCGTCGCCGCGCTCTACCGCGAGCGCGCCGCCCGCCAGAGCCTGACCGCCCCGCCGGACGCGCTGTGCGACGGCATCGACGCCGCGCTCCGCCTCGCCGCGCGCGAGGAGGGGGCGGAGGGGCGGCGCACGCTCGACGCGCTCGTCGGGCTGCGGCGTGTCTTCTTCCCCGGCACGCCCGGCCCGGCCGGCGGCTTCGCCCCGCAGGAGCGGTTCCAGCCCGGGCGGTTCCAACCCATGCCGATGGCGGCGGAATAGTCCGATGTTCGGTGAGATCGATATTTACGGCGTCTACCTGCCGAACCTGCTGGCGCTGATGCTGGCGACGCTGCTGGTGAACCTCGCGGTGCGGCGGGTGCTCGCCTTTCTCGGCGCCTATGCCTTCGTCTGGCACCGCGGGCTGTTCGACGTCGCTCTCTATGTCGTCCTGCTGCAGGGCATGTCCCTGCTGTCCCAATGGTGGCTGTCATGACCTTTTCCCTTCGCGGCATGCTCCGCATCGGCGTCACGCTGGCGGTGGCGCTGGCCGCGTTCGGCGCCGGGCGCGAGCTCTGGGCGCATTACATGGACGAGCCCTGGACGCGCGACGCCAAGGTGCGCGCCGACATCGTCGGCGTGGCGCCGGATGTTTCCGGCTTCGTCAGCGAGGTGCTGGTGCGCGACAATGAGAGCGTGAAGGCCGGCGACGTGCTCTTCCGCATCGACCGCGCCCGCTTCTCCATCGCGCTGGAGCAGGCGGAGGCGGCGGTCGAGGGCCGCAAGGCGACGCTCGAACAGGCCCGGCGCGACCGGACGCGCTATGAGCAGCTCAAGGATGTCGTCTCGCAGCAGAAGACCGAGCAGGCGCGCATGGAGGAAGCCGAGGCCGAGGCCGGCTACCGGCAGGCGCTCGCCGACCGCGACCTTGCCCGGCTGAACCTCGAGCGCTCGGAGGTGAAGGCGCCGGTGAACGGCACCATCACCAATTTCAACCTGCGGCCGGGGGACTATCTCACCGCCGGCAAGGCCGAGGTGGCGCTGGTCGACCGGGATTCGCTGCGCGTCGAGGGCTATTTCGAGGAGACGAAGCTGGCGCGCATCCATGTCGGGGCGCCGGTGTCCATCCATCTGATGGGGCAGGCGACGCCGCTGGAAGGCCGGGTCGAGAGCATCGCGGCCGGCATCGAGGACCGCGAGCGTACCGTCGGCAACGGCCTGCTGGCCAACATCAATCCCACCTTCAGCTGGGTGCGCCTCGCCCAGCGCGTGCCGGTGCGCATCGCGCTCGGTACGATCCCCGAGGGCGTCACCCTCGTCGCCGGCCTCACGGCGACGGTGTCGGTCGGCCCGTAGGCGGCACCCCCAAGAGCGGGGCAGTCCTTCCGGCGCCGTTGTGCGGAGGATGCTTGGCGTGCGGGCGCGACTCGTGGCGAGATGACGGGCAGCGGCGGTGCTCTGGCGATACCGGGCCCGCTGCGGTCGTCGCTGTGGGGTTCCGGGCGAGGGGCTCTTGCGTCGGCCTCGATAGTTTGTTCTGTTATAACATATGACGAGGTGGCCGCTGCCCGCGGACCCTCAGCCGAGGAAAGCGCGCCCCATGAACCTTGAACCACTCGTTCAGGAGCCCTTGCACGAGCGGGCCTATACGGCGCTGCGCGGGGCGTTGCGCTCCGGGCGTTTCAAGCCCGGTCAGGCCATGACCATACGTGGCCTCGGCAAGGATCTCGGCATCTCCGCGACGCCGGTGCGCGAGGCGTTGCAGCGCCTCATCGCGGCGCAGGCGCTGCGGCTCCAGCCCAACCGCACCATCATCGTGCCGGTGCTGACGCGCAGCCGTTTCCAGGAAATCACCAAGGTCCGCGTGCGGCTGGAAGGGCTTGCCGCGCAGGAGGCGACGCCCCGGCTCACGAGTCGCGACATTGCCGAGCTCGAGGCGCTTTCGGCCGCCATGACGGCCGATATCGCCCAGAAGCGCTTCACGGATTATCTCGCCAACAATGAGCGCTTCCACTTCCTCATCTACGGTGCGTCCGGCATGGAATTCCTGTGGGAACTCATTGACTTGTGCTGGTTGCAGACCGGCCCATGGCTGAACGCGCTGGCGAGTGAGGGCCGCTTCCACGCCATCGCCAATACGGTGCATGACGAGATCATCACGCTGGCCTCGGCGGGCGACGCCGACGGCGTGCGCGAGGCGGTGCAGCGGGACATTCTCGAAGCGGCGCGCCTGCTGACCCGTTTTCTCGGCGACGACGACAAGGTGCCGATGGCCGAGGCCGTCTGAGGAATTCGAGGCAGCGGACATCGAAATTTCGCTTGCCAGCCGAAAATACGGCTTCTAGTGTTATAACATATAACAAGCTAAGCAGCGGAGGCGGACAGTGATCGGCGAGTCGCGCTGGGTGCAATGGGCATCCCATCTCATTCTGGGTGGGGCTTCGGCGGTGATCCTGCTGCCGCTGCTGTGGGTTCTGCGCACCTCCTTCGCCGACAAGGTGGTCGCCTATCAGATCCCGCCGGACCTGTTCTTCGCCCCCACGCTGGACAATTACCGCGAGGTGCTGCTGCGCTTCGATTTCGGCAGCTTCTTCCTGAACAGTCTGATCGTCGCGATGGCGACCACGCTGATCGCCCTCATGCTTGGCGCGCTCGCGGCCTACGCGATCGATCGCTTCCGCACCGGCGGGCCGGTCATGCCGCTCGCCATTCTGGCGACGCAGATGATGCCGCCGATCGTGCTGGTGATCCCGTTCTTCCTCATCTTCAAGCAGGTGGGGCTCGCCGACACCCATGTCGGCCTGATCATCACCTATCTGACCTTCAACCTGCCCTATGTCGTCTGGCTGATGATGAGCTTCTTCAAGCGCGTGCCGCGCGAGCTCGACGAGGCGGCGTTGATCGACGGGGCGGGGCCCTTCGGCGTGTTCTGGCGCATCGTCCTGCCGGCGGCGCTGCCCGGCATCGGCGCGGCCGGCGTGCTCTCCTTCGTGCTGTGCTGGAACGAGTTCCTCTTCGCGCTGATGCTGACGGGGCAGCAGACCAAGACCCTCCCGGTCGCCATCTCCAGCCTCGTCACCCAGCAGGGCACGGCCATCGGCGCGGTCTGCGCTTCCACCATGCTGGCGATCGCGCCCATGGTCCTCGTCTATTTCGCCATCCGCAAACTTCTGGTCGCCGGTCTCAGCCTCGGCGCGGTGAAGGGCTGAGCAACAAGCCGGGCGGCAAACGCCCGCAGTCGAACCATCCAGAAAAGGGAACTGTCATGACACGCGTGAAATTCGGCGGCTGTGCCGCCACGATCGCTCTCATGCTCGCCGCCGGGCCGGCCCTTGCCGCCAGCGACGTCTGCAAGGGCTCCGACATCAACATCCTGATGGAGACAGTGCCGGACACCGAGGCGCTGAGCAGCCTGAAGGGCGAGTTCGAGAAGGAATACGGCGCTAAGGTCAACATCGAGGCGGTCAACTACTCGCTGATGCACGAGAAGCTGGTGCCGAGCCTCACGGCGCCGACGTCGAGCTACGACGTGCTCGTCGTCGACAGCTACTGGGTCGGCGAGTTCAAGACCGCCGGCTGGATCAGGGATCTCGACGAGCTGATCGCCCGCGACAAGATCGACACCGGCATCTATTTCCCCGCGCTGATGGCGCTGAACGGCAAGGTGCAGGGCAAGACCTACATGCTGCCCTTCTGGCAGTACGCCATGGGCATCCTGTACCGGAAGGACATCGTCGAGGATCCGGCCTTCCAGGCGGCCTACAAGGCCGAGTTCAAGCGCGACTGGCGCCTGCCGACCACGCTGGAGGAGTTCTCCGAGGTGGTGAAGTGGGCCGGCAAGTACAAGGACATGCACGGCATCGCCATGGCCGCCCAGCGCGCCGACCCGGTGGTGATGGAGGCGACCAACTACCTCTTCGCCGAGGGCGGCGACTTCTACGACCGCACCACCTGGAAACCGACCATGGACAGCCCCGAGGCGACCAAGGCGGTGACGGTCTATGCGGACCTTCTGAAGACCGCCGCGCAGCCCGGCGCGCTCGGCGCGAACTTCGACGATGTCGCCAATACGCTCAAGCAGGGCAAGGCGATCTTCGCGATCAGCTACCTCTTCCTGTTCCCCACACTGGAAGACCCCAAGGACTCGACCGTGGTCGGCAAGATGGGCTTCGCGCCTGTGCCGGGCAAGGACAGCTTCCTCGGCGCCTGGGGCTGGGCCGTGCCGACCAACGCCAAGAACCCGGACTGCTCGTGGGAGTTCCTGAAGTGGGTCGAATCCAAGGACGTCGCCTACAAGCGCGCCCTTGCCGGTGGCCAGCCGACCCAGATGTGGATCTACGAGGACGCCGAGTTCCTGAAGAAGTGGCCGGCCATGTCGCAGGTGGGTACCGCCCTCGAACATTCGAAGGGCCTGCCGATCATGTCCCGCTCGACCCAGCTCGTGGAGACCTTCGCCGAGGTCATGGGCTCGGTGCTTGCCAACGGCGTCGCTCCGGCCACCGCGCTGGAGGAATCGCAGGACAAGTTCGGTCGCCTCGTGAAGGGCGATCCGCTCCTTAAGTGACCTGACCCTCGTACCGCAGCTTTCAGGGGCGCGATCCCATGACCCTCGTCGCAGCGACCGCCGGCATCACCCCCCGCCGGCACCGCAATCTCGCGCAGTACATCTTCGTGGCGCCAACCGTGATCGTGTTGGCGCTGGTCGTGGCCGCGCCCCTGATCTACTCGATCTATCTGAGCTTTCAGGAATACATCATCACCTACGGCATGGGCGACTTTGCCGGCCTCGGCAACTACATCGCCGTCCTGTCGGACGACTTCGCCAATGTCTCGTGGGTGACGCTCAAGCTCACGGCGCTGTGCGTGGCGATCGAGTTCATTGTCGCCTTCGGCCTCGCTTTGCTGCTCAACCAGCCGCATCTGCCCGGCCGCTCCTTCTATCTCCTCGTGCTGATGATCCCGGTGCTGATGACGCCGGTGGCCGTCGCGCTGATGTTCCGGCTGATGTTCAATCCAACTCTGGGCATCGTGAACTGGCTGATCGGGCTCGCCGGCATCCCACCGCAGGGCTGGTTCGGCGATCCCAACCTCGCGCTCGGCACCGTCGTGTTCGTCGATGTCTGGCACGAGACGTCGCTGATGCTGCTCATGCTCTATGCCGGCCTCAAGGCCATGCCGAGCGAGCCGGTGGAGGCCGCGCGCATCGACGGCGCCAGCCGCCTGCAGATCCTGCTCTACGTCACCTGGCCGCTGATGAAGCCGGTGATCATGGTGACGCTGCTCATCCGCATGATCGCGGCGCTGAAGAGCTACGACCTGATCTACATGCTGACCCAGGGCGGGCCGGGCAAGGCGACGGAGACCATCTCCTTCTACGCCTACCGCCTCGGCTTCCGCTTCCTCGACATCGGCCAGGCGGCCGCGGTCTCCTTCATCCTGCTGATCGTCGTCACCATCCTGACGCTGGTCCTGCTGCGGACCATGCGGGAGGCGTGAGATGAGCGAGGCTCCCAACAGTTCCAACCGCTGGCGCCGCTTCGGCGAGTGGGATTCCCGCCCGCTGCGCCAGGACCTGTTCGCGGCGGAAAACCCGGAGGCCGGCTTCTCGGTGTTCCGCAGCCCCCACGACCCCGCCCCCTCGCTCACCGTCGAGGGGGGCCGGGTGACAGGGATGGACGGCAAGGCGGCCGGCGACTTCGACATCATCGACGCCTTCATCGCCGCCCATCACATCGATCCCGCCATGGCCGCCGTCGCCATGGCGATGGACCCGGGCGAGATCGCCCGCAAGCTGGTGGACATCAACGTTCCCCGGCAGGAACTGGAGGCGCTCGCCCGCGGCCTGACGCCGGCGCGCCTCGCCGAAGTCGTGGGCCGGTTGTCGGCGCTCGAGATCGCCTTCGCCTATTCGAAGATGCGCCAGCGCCAGACCCCCGGCAACCAGGCCCACGTCACCAACGCCAAGGACGACCCGCTCCAGCTCGCCGCCGATTCCGCCACCGCCGTGGCGCTCGGCTTCGACGAGATCGAGACCACCATGCGCGTCGCCTCGAACGGCTGGGCCAACGCGCTCGCCTGCACGGTGGGCGCGGCGGTCGGGCGGGGAGGGGTGTTGTTCCAGTGCTCCATCGAGGAGGCGGAGGAGCTGCAGATCGGCCTCGCGGGCCTCGCCTCCTATGCCGAGACCGTCTCGGTCTACGGTACAGAGCGCGCCTTCATCGACGGCGACGACACACCCTGGTCCAAGGCGCTGCTCACCGCCGCCTATGCCTCGCGCGGCATCAAGGCGCGCTGCACCTCGGGCGCGGCGGCGGAACTGCTGATGGGTTTCCACGAGCAGCGCTCGCTGCTCTATCTCGAAGCGCGCTGCCTGTGTCTGCAGCGGGCGATGGGCGTGCAGGGCACGCAGAACGGCGGCATCGACGGTGCCCCGCTCACCGCCTCCATGGCCGGCGGCGTGCGCGAACTGATGGCGGAGAACCTCATCGCCGTCTGGCTCGGCCTCGAATGCGCCTCGGGCAACGACACCCGCACCAGCGAGTCGGAGATCCGCGTCGGCGCCAAGATCACGCCCTATCTGCTCGCCGGCTCGGACCTCATCTGCTCGGGCTTCGGCTCGGTGAAGAAGTACGACAATTCCTTCAACGCCTCGCTCTTCAACGGCGAGGAGATCGAGGACTATCTCGTCCTCCAGCGCGACTTTGAGACCGATGGCGGGCTCACCCCCGTCGACGAGGACCAGGTGCTCGGCCTGCGCGTGCGCGCCGTCGAGGCGCTGGCGGCGGTGATGGACGAGCTGGGCCTTGGCAAGGTCCCGCGCGAGCGGATCATGTCGGTGGTCTTCGCCTCCGGCTCGCAGGAGACCGAGAGCTTCACCGCCGGCGAGGTCACGCCGATCAGCGCGGCAATCAAGGCGCGCGGCATCACCGCCGTGGACGTGGTGCGCGCGCTGGCGGCGCGCGGCTATACCGAGGAGGCGGAGAACCTTCTCCTCATGCTGCGCCAGCGCATCTCCGGCGATTATCTCCAGACCTCCGCCATCGTGCGCGACGGACGCGTCATCAGCGCCGTCAACGATCCCAACGAATATCACGGCCCGGGCACCGGCTACCGCATGCCGGAGGCGCGCTGGCAGGCGGTGCAGGGCATCCGCAACGTGCTGACGCGTGACCGCGTGCTGGCGGTGGAGGATATCGGCGAGGCCGGCGAGTCCGACTGGCTGCTCCCCAGGGGGGAGGCGGTGCGGGGCACGGCGCCGCACGAGGTGGTCATCGGCGTCAGTCCCGGCTTCGGCCGCCAGCTTCACCGCACCACGGCCGGCCATAGGCTGGAGGAGGTCGTCGCGGCCCTCGTCGGCGGTATCGAGGCGGGCGGCGGCACGGCGCGCATCGTGCGCATGCTGCACACGGCGGACACGTCTTTTCTCGGCCTCGCTGCCGCGCGGCTCTCGGGCTCGGGCTACGGCATCGGCATCCAGGCCAAGGGCACCACGGTGCTGCATCAGGCCGACCGCATGCCGCACCTCAATGTCGAGCTGTTCTCCAATGCCCCGCTGACCGGCCTCGATCATTACCGGGCGCTCGGCCGCAACGCGGCCCTCTACACCCATGGCGAGGCGCCCGAGCCGGTGGTCGTGCCGGTGCAGGGCGAGGCTCTGGGCGCCCGCTTCCATGTGCGCGTGGCGCTGCTTTATGCCATCGAGACCGCCCTGACCGACCCCGCCGCCACGCCGGTCGAGCTCGACTATCGGCCTCCGGCCGGCGCCGACAGGAGTGACCGCCCATGAGCGACGTCGATCTCTATCCCGTCGCCGAGAAGGCGCCGGAACAGGTGAGGACGCCGACCGGCAAGCCGCTCTCCGCGCTGACGCTGGAAGCGGTCATGTCCGGCGAGGTGGACGCGCGGGACGTGGCGATCACGCCCGAGGCGCTTTTGCTTCAGGCGCGGATCGCCCGTGCCGCCGGGAGGGTGACGCTGGCGGAGAATTTCGAGCGCGCGGCGGATCTCGTGCGCGTTCCGCAGGACCTCATCCTCGACACCTACGAGCTGCTGCGGCCGGGCCGCGCGCGCGACGCGCAGCAGCTTCTCGACCGGGCGGCGCAGCTGCGCCGCGACTATGGCGCCGAGCGCGTCGCCGCCCTGATCGAGGAAGCCGCGGCTGTCTACACGCGCCGCGGGCTTTTCGTGAAACGTTATTGAGCAGGGAGCACTGGCCTTGGCAGGCGTAACGATACGGCAAGTCTCCAAGCATTTCGGACCCGTCCGGGTGCTGGATGGGCTGGACCTCGAGATCAATGACGGCGAATTCGTCGTGCTGGTCGGCCCCTCGGGCTGCGGCAAGACCACCCTGCTGCGCATGATCGCGGGGCTGGAGTCGGTCTCCGGCGGGCAGATCATGATCGGCGAACGCGACGTCACCTGGGTCGCTCCGAAGGACCGTGACATCGCCATGGTGTTCCAGTCCTACGCGCTCTATCCGCATATGAGCGCGTCGGAGAACATGTCCTTCGGCCTGAAGCTCAGCAAGACGCCCAAGGGCGAGATCGAGAGCCGCGTCGCCGAGGCGGCGCGCATGCTGAAGATCGAACACCTTCTGGAGCGCAAGCCGCGCGAGCTTTCCGGCGGCCAGCGCCAGCGCGTCGCCATGGGCCGCGCCATCGTGCGCCGGCCGGCGCTGTATCTCTTCGACGAGCCGCTTTCGAACCTCGACGCCCAGCTCCGCACCAGCATGCGCACCGAGATCAAGCGCATGCACCTCGCGGAGAAGAAGACGGTCGTCTACGTCACCCACGATCAGATCGAGGCGCTAACGCTGGCGGACCGCATCGTGGCGATGAACAGAGGCGAGATCCAGCAGATCGGCTCGCCGGACGATCTCTACAACCGCCCGTCCTCGGTCTTCGTCGCCTCCTTCATCGGCTCGCCGTCGATGAGTTTCCTGCGTGGCAACCTCGTCGATGGCGGCCGGGTCGCGCTGGAAGGCGTCGCCACACCCCTGCCGCTGCCGCCGGCCTTTTCCGGGCTTGCGGCGCAGGCCGGCACGCCGGTCCTGCTGGGCTTGCGGCCGGAGGCTTTCGCCTACGCGCCCGAAGGCACGGGCTTCTCCATTGACGTGCAGGTGAACGTGGTCGAGCCCTGCGGCGCGGAGGTCTATGTGATCGGCGAGGTGGCGGGGCAGGAAATCACCGCCCGCTGCGTGCCCGGCCGGGTGCCGCCGCTTGGCGCGGCCGCGCGCTTCGAGATCGCGCTCGACCAGATCCACCTCTTCGACGCGGCAACGGAATGGAGCCTGCGGCCATGACGAGCCTCCTTGAGAACCGCATCGCCATCGTCACCGCCGCCGGGTCCGGCATCGGCCGCGCCGTCGCCGCGGCCATGGCGCGCGAGGGCGCGGTGGTGATCGCCACGGACCGCGATGGCGCCGCCGCCGCCGAAAGCGCGCGTTTGGCCGGCGGCAAGGCCGTGGCGGCGACGCTGGACGTCGCGGACGAGGCCGCCATCGCCGCGCTGATCGAGAACGTCCACGCCAAATACGGGCGCATCGACATCCTCCACAACCATGCCGGCCTGCAGGTGGCCGGCGGGCTGGAGGAGATCGATGGCGGTCAGCTCGACCGCTCCTGGGCGATCAACGTCCACGCGCAGTTCGCCGCCTGCCGTGCGGTGATGCCGATCATGAAGCAGCAGGGCGGGGGCGTGATCCTGAACACCGCCTCCAATGCCGGCGTGTTCCTCGACAAGGGCATGCTCGCCTACATCACCACCAAATCGGCGGTGATCACCATGACCAAGCAGATCGCGCTCGACTATGCGCGTTTCGGCATCCGTGTGAACGCCATCTGTCCCGGCTGGGTGGATACCGCCTTCAACGATCCCTACACCGCCCAGCTCGGCGGGCGCGGGGCGCTGGAGAAGGTGGTGTCCGGCATGGTGCCCATGGGGCGCTTCGGCCAGCCCGGGGAGATCGCCGAGGCGGCGGTGTTCCTCGTCTCCGACCGTTCCTCCTACATCACCGGCCATGCGCTGGTGATCGATGGCGGCGAATGCCTGGCGGGCGGTGCCAACTCCACCCCCTGATCCGGCAGTGCATGTTGCGAGTGTCTCCTATGTCCCATGTCCTGACGACCGCCCCCGCGGCGGGTTCGCTGGCGACCCCTTCGCCCTCGCTCACGCCGTCCGAGGTCGAGCGCGTCGTGCTCGACCACTACGGGCTGGCGGGCGAGGCGCGCCTGCTCACCTCCGAGCGCGACCAGAATTTCCGCTTCACCACGCCGGCGGGCGAATCCTTCGTGGTCAAGGTCACGAACCCCGCCGAGGACCGGCTGGTGACGGATTTCCAGACCAAGGCGATGCTCCACATCGAGGCGCGCGATCCCACGCTGCCGGTGCCCTGCATCCGGCGCACCCTGCTGGACGAGCCGGCCTTCGTGTTGCAGGCGGATGGGCTCTCCATGGTGGTCCGCATGATCACCTGGCTCGACGGCGTGCCGTTGCATCAGGTGGAGCGCTCCAGCGGCCAGCGACGGGCGCTGGGCGCGCAGCTCGCCCGGCTCGGCCTGGCGCTGGCGGATTTCCGCCATCCGGCGGCCGACCATTTCCTGCAATGGGACATCAAGCACGCCGCCGGCCTGCGCCCGCTGCTCTCCCATATCGAGGACGACCGGCGCCGGGGTCTCGCCACCGCCTTCCTCGACCGCTTCGATGCCGTGGCGGCGCCGGTGCTGCCGACGCTGCGCGGCCAGATCGTCCATAACGACCTGAATCCCTACAACGTGCTGGTGGCGGCCGACGACCACGACCGCATCACCGGCATCTTCGACTTCGGCGATCTCGTCGAGACGGCGCTGGTCAACGACGTTGCGGTGGCCGCGAGCTACCAGATCTCGCCCGCCGGCGATCCGTTCGACGGGGTGGTCGAGTTCGTCTCGGCCTATTGCTCCGTCCGGCCGCTGGAAGAGCGGGAGATCGCGCTCCTGTTCGACCTGATCGCGGCGCGCATGCTCACCACGGTGGCGATCACCAACTGGCGGGCGCTGCGCTACCCGGAGAACCGCAGCTACATCCTGCGCAACAGCCCTTCCGCGTGGGACGGGCTGGAGCGCTTCGCCGTCCTCGACCCCGGCAAGGTCCGGGATCGCCTCGCCGCCGCCTGTCTGGGGAACTGACGATGTCCATGGTCAACGCCTTCGATCCCGATGCCGATACGGGTCTGTCGTCCGATGAGCGGGAACTGGTCCGGCGCCGCGAGAAGCTGCTCGGCCCGGCCTACCGGCTGTTCTACCAGAAGCCGGTGCATCTGGTGCGTGGCGAAGGGGTGTGGCTCTACGATCCGGCGGGCGAACGCTACCTCGATGTGTACAACAACGTCGCCTCGGTAGGTCATTGTAATCCAAGGGTTGTCGAGGCGCTGACACGGCAGGCGTCGACGCTCAACACCCACACGCGCTACCTGCATGAGACCATCCTCACCTACGCCGAACGCCTACAAAAAAAAGTGCCGGGTGAGCTTGGGCATATCATGTTCACCTGCACCGGCTCGGAGGCGAACGACCTCGCTCTGCGCGTCACCCGCGCCTATACGGGCCGGCGGGGGATGATCGTGACGAAGCTCGCCTATCACGGGCTGACCTGCGCGGTGTCCGAACTCTCGCCCTCGCTCGGCGAGTATGTGGAGCGTGGGCCGCATGTGCGCCTTGTTCCGCCCCCGGACAGCTATCGGGGCGAGGGCGATGTCGGGAAGGCGTTCGCGACCGGCGTGCGCGCGGCCATTGCCGACATGCGCGCCAACGGCATCGAGCCGGCGGCGCTGCTGGTCGACACCATCTTCTCCTCGGATGGCGTCTTTGCCGATCCGCCCGGCTTCCTGCGCGAGGCGGTAGAGGTGATCCGCGCCGCGGGTGGACTCTTCATCGCCGACGAGGTGCAGCCGGGTTTCGGCCGTGTCGGCCCCGATTTCTGGGGCTTCGCGCGCCATGGGCTCGTGCCGGACATGGTGACGGTCGGCAAGCCGATGGGGAATGGGCACCCGATGGCCGGCGTGTTCATGAAGCCGCATCTGGTCGAGGAGTTCGGCCGCAAGGCCCGATACTTCAACACGTTCGGCGGCAATCCGGTGGCCTGCGCCGTCGGGCTCGCGGTGCTCGACGTGATCGAGGGCGAAGGACTTCCCGAACGGGCGCGCGACGTCGGTGACTATATGCGTGCCGGCCTGCGTGATCTCGCTTCCCGCTACGAGGCGATCGGCGATGTGCGCGGCGCCGGCCAGTTCACCGGCCTCGAACTGGTCGAGGACCGCGCCAGCAAGGCACCGGCCGCGGCGCTGACCACCCGGATCGTGAACGGCCTGCGCGAGCGTCATGTGCTGATCAGCGCCACCGGACCGGGCGCCAACATCCTGAAGATCCGCCCGCCGCTGGTCTTCACCCGGGAGCACGCGGATATCTTCCTCGACCGCATGGCCGACGTGTTGAAGGCGTCCGTCTAAGGGCTTCAGGACGGGCGCGAAAGCGCGCCCGTCAGCCGCGCAGACTGCGATAGGCGGACTGCAGCGTCTCGAAGGCGGTGAAGCGGCGCTCGTGCCAGGCGTGGGTCTCCGCGTTTGGCGGATAGACGACCTCGATTTCCGACATGGCCGACATCGCCGCGTCGAAGCACTCGTAGCGGCCGGCGGCGACCGCGCCGAGCACGGCGGAGCCGAGCAGAACCGGCTCGGGTGCGCTGACGGCGGCAATGTTCACCTTCGCCGCATCGGCCAGCACCTGACGTACCAGCGCGCTCTGGCCGGCGCCGCCGGAGACGACGACCGTTCCAGTTCTCACACCCTTCGCCGCCTGTGCGTCGAGGATCTGCCGCAGGCCGTAGCCGATACCGGCGAGGCCGGCCATGTAGAGCCCGACGAGGCTGCCGAGGCTTTCGTCCATGTCGAGGCCGGCGACGATGCCGCGTGCCAGATGGTCGGCGAAGGGAGCGCGGTTGCCGAGGAATTCGGGAACCACGTGCAGGGTGCCGACAAGCTTCTCGATAGCCGCCGCACCGCCCGCCGCCTCGGCCTGATTGGCAAGCCATACATTGAGGTTCAGACCTTCGGCTTTCGCCAGTTCCGCCGCCTGAGGCGCGGCAGGATGCAGGCGCACGAGGCGGTCGATAGCGGCGCCGGCCGCCGACTGGCCGCCCTCGTTCAGCCAGAAGCCCGGCACCATGGCCGAGCGATACGGGCCCCACACGCCCGGTACGAAGGCGGGTTCCGTGGTGGTGAGCAGGGTGCAGGCCGAGGTGCCGAACACATAGGCCATGCGGTCCAGAACGCCGCCATCCCCGCCGCGCGCCCCGACCGTGCCGATGCCGCCGGCATGCGCGTCGATCAGGCCCGCCGCGACGGCGGTGCCGGGCAGGAGGCCCAGTTCCTCGGCGGCCTTCGCCGTCAGTCCGCTGCCGAGCGGGGTGCCGGCGGCGACGATTTGCGTGCCGATCCGCGCGAAGCCTTCATCGGCGAGCGCGCCAAGCCCGACGCGGCGGAAATAGCTCTCGTCCCAACGCTGCTCATGGGCGAGATAGGTCCATTTGCAGGTGACGGTGCAGACCGAGCGGGCGAGGCTGCCGCTGGCCTTCCAGGTGAGGAAGTCGGCGAGATCGAGAAACTGCCACGCGCCCCTGAAGCTTTCCGGCAGTTCCTCGCTCAGCCAGAGCAGCTTCGGCGTCTCCATCTCGGGAGAGATGGTGCCACCGACATAATCGAGCACCGGGCTGCCCAGCGCGTTGATGCGGTCGGCCTGGCCGGTGGCGCGATGGTCCATCCACACGATGATGTTGCGTGCGGGGTCGCCATGGCGGCCGACGGGGATCGGGCGGCCTTCGGCGCCCAGCACGACGAGCGAGCAGGTGGCGTCGAAGCCGATGCCCTTCACATCTGCCGCCGTGATGCCGGCGCGGGAGACCGCTTCCCGCACCGTCGCGCAGACGCCGGCCCAGATATCGTCGCTCGACTGCTCGACGACATCGCCCTGTTCCTTCCAGATACGGATGTCCCGCTTGGCGACGGCGAGCTGCTTGCCGTCCCCGTCGAAGATGCCGGCCCGCACGCTGCCCGTGCCGACGTCGATTCCCGCGAAGCATCCGCTCATCGTCAGAGGTCCGTTCCGTTCGGCAGTATCACCAGATCGCGAATGGTGACGTTGCGCGGCCGGGTGAGCATGAAGATCACGCTGTCCGCCACTTCCTTTGCTTCCATCAGCGCGCCGGATGCAAGAGCCTCGTCCAGCTTGGCCTGCGGCCAGTCCTTGATGAGAGCGGTGACGACCGGCCCGGGAAGCACGGCGCCGACGCGCACACCGTGCTTCGCCACCTGACGGCGCACGGTGTGGACGAAGGCCTGCACGGCGAATTTCGAGGCGGTGTAGATCGGCTCCCACACCACTGGCACGACGCCGGCGATGGAAGAGGTGAAGATCACGTCGCCCGTCTTCCGCTCCACCATATGCGGCAGCACCGCCTGTACGGTGCGGAAGGCGGCGTTGACGTTGAGGTTCAGCACCCGATCCCACACGTCCGGGTCGCCTTCGACGGCATCGCCGCCGATATAAGCGCCGGCATTGGCGTGGAAGATGTCGAGCTGCCCGCACGTGGCGAGGATCTGCGGAACCATCGTCGCGACGCTCGCCGGATCGAGCAGGTCGACGACCACTGGCACGGCTCTCTCGCCCAGATCGGCGCAGATGGTCTCCAGCGCGTCCGCGGCGCGGTCGACGAGGACGACGGTGGCGCCTTCCTCAAGCATGGCGCGGGCGCATTCGAGGCCGATGCCCGACGCGGCGCCGGTGATGGCGGCAACCTTGCCCTCAAGCCGGTTTCCCATGTGAAACTCCGAATGGGGTTGGTGTGGAAGCGCTGGAAGCTGTTCTTTCCCTCTTCCCATTGGGGAGAGGTGGCCCGCGAAGCGGGTCGGCGAGGGGCTCTAACGATTGCGGAGCGTTGCGCCCCCTCATCCAACCCTCTCCCCGACGGGGAGAGGGAATTTGAGGCGCTCAGCCGCGCAGGCGGATCTGCAGCTTGACGTCGGTCGCCAGGCCCTTGGCCGCCCGGTCGAAGGCATCGATGCTGCGTGCGAAGTCGAAGGTCTCGGAGATCAGGGGCTTGAGGTCGACCTTGCCCGACGCGATGAGGTTCACCGCGCGGTCGAAATTGTTGGCGTAGCGGAAGACGGTCTCGATCCGCGCTTCCTTGATGATCGCCGCCGCGACGTCGAACTTCGTCGTCTCGACCGGCATGCCGATGAGAACCAGCGTACCGCCGGGGCGGACAATGTCGAAGATGCCCTCATAGGCGCGCGGGCTGCCGCTGGCTTCGAACACCACATCCGCGCCCCAGCCTTCGGTCTCGCGGGCGATGACCTCGGCGAGCGGGGTCTCGGTGATGTTCACCGGGTGGATGCCGGGATACTGGCCGGCGATAGCGAGCTTCGGCGCGCTGAGATCGGAGATGTAGACGCGCGAGCAGCCGCCAGCGAGCGCGGCCAGTGCCGTCATGATGCCGATGGGGCCGCAGCCGATCACCACGGCGACATCGCCGGGGGTGATGCGCGCGCGCGTCGCCGCCTGCAGGCCGACCGCGAAGGGCTCGACCATCGCGCCTTCGGCGAAGGAAACGTTGTCCGGCAACTTGTAGGTGAAGGCGGCGGGATGGACGACCTCGGGGGTGAGCACGCCGTGCACGGGCGGCGTCGCCCAGAAGCGCACGTCCGGATCGACATTGTAGATGCCGAGCTTGGTGGCGCGCGAATTCATGTTCGGCACGCCCGGTTCCATGCAGACCCGGTCGCCGACCTTGAGGTTCTTCACATTGGTTCCCACCGCCACGATGGTGCCGGCGGCCTCGTGGCCCAGCACCATCGGCTCGCGCACCACGAAGGAGCCGATGGCGCCGTGGGTGTAGTAGTGGACGTCGCTGCCGCAGACGCCGACCGTGTCGATGGCGATCTTCACGTCGTCCGGGCCGACCTCCAGCGGGAGGTCGATGTCACGAAGGGAAAGCTCGCCCTTCTTTTCGAGAACCAGTGCCTGCACCATGGGGCTTGTCCTGTTGGAGCTGCCGTCGTCGGAATCGTTCAGAGAGCGAGGCCGGCGGCGTCGAAGAGATAGATGTGGCGCGGGTCGATGCCGAGATTGAGGACATCGCCCGGCTTGAGATCGGGCCGGCCGGCGGTGAGCGCGATGATCGGCTCACCCTCCGAACGGGCATAGAGCTGCGTCGAGCCGCCGAGGCTCTCGGCAAAATCGAGCGTGAGCGACAGGACGGGGGTGGCGGCGTTGACCGAGAGATGCTCGGGGCGCAGGCCGACGATGACCGTCTCGCCTGTCTTCACGCGCGCGGCCGACGGCGTCTTCACGGTCAGCTTGCCGCCGGCGAAGGTCGGGTGCTCCAGCAACAGGCTGTCGCCGGCGGCGGAGGCGACCTTGGCATTGACGAAGTTCATCTTCGGCGAGCCGATGAAGCCGGCGACGAAGGTGTTGGCGGGATTGTCATAGAGCTCGGTCGGCGAGCCGATCTGCTCGACGAGGCCGGCACGCAGCACCACGATCCGGTCGGCGAGCGTCATCGCCTCCACCTGATCATGCGTGACGTAAACCATGGTGGCGCCGAGGCTGCGGTGCAGCTTGGCGATCTCGACGCGCATCTGCGAACGCAGTTCTGCGTCGAGGTTCGACAGCGGCTCGTCGAACAGGAAGAGCTTGGGGTGGCGCACGATGGAGCGACCGATGGCGACGCGCTGGCGCTGGCCGCCGGAAAGGGCGCGCGGCTTACGGTCGAGCAGGGCCTCGAGCTGGAGGATGCGGGCGGCCTCCGTCACCTGGGCCTTGATCTCGGCCTCGGGCTTCTTGGCCATGCGTAGGCCGAAAGCCATATTCTCGAACACGCTCATGTGCGGATAGAGCGCATAGGACTGGAAGACCATGGAGACCTCGCGCTTGGCGGGCTCCTCATATGTCACGTCCCGATCGTCGATGTAGAGCTCGCCCGAACTGACGTCCTCCAGCCCGGCGATCATGCGCAGCAGCGTGGACTTGCCGCAGCCGGAAGGACCGACGAACACCACGAACTCGCCTTTCGTCGCGGCAAAGCTCACGCCCTTGATGACGGGCGTGTCACCGTAGTTCTTCCGGATGTTGTCCAGTCGCAAGAAAGTCATCGGCTCAAAACTCCAGATTGGGCCAGCACCGGCATGCCGGGGCGCCGTCCGTCAGCTCTCCAGCAGAGCGGCGGCGCATCGCTCGTCCGTCACAAATCGCTTCACATATCCCGCCCGGAGGATCGCCCGGACGATCGGCACCTTGTAGAGACCGCCCGAGGCGAGGATCGAATAGCGCACCGATGTCAGCTCGTGGGGGGCGAGCGACAGCACGCGTTCGTTGAGCGGATGCTCCACCGGTCGGCCGTCGGCATCGAGAAACACGCCGAGCAGATCGCCCACCGCACCCGCCGCGCGCAGGCTTTCGAGGCTTTCAGCTACCGTCTGCGTCTGCACCAGCAGCGAGCGGGTCGTCATGTCGCCGCAGGAGAGCAGCGCCACGTCCACCGTGCGTGCCCGGCGCATGGTCTCGCTGATGCCGTGGTGGGAGAGCAGCATGGTGAGGCTCTCCGGCGTCGGGAAATACAGTGGGGCGGCGAGGTAGTAGCATTCGGCGGAGATGGCGCGGGCGTAGCCGGTCGCCACCTCGAAGGTGCTCGACCCCGAGCCGCGCGTGAGCCCGCCCATGACCGACGTCACCCAGCTCCGGGGCATGGGACGAGCAGTAATCCGCTTGAGTCCGGCGGCAAGGGTCTTGCCCCAGCCGACGCCGAGGCCCATGCCGTCCTCCAGCAGGCGATCCAGCACCGCGCCGGCGGCCTCGCCAATGACGCGCTGCTGCTCCGCCTCATCCGGCAGGGCCGGGACGACCGTCGCCTCGTCGAGGCCGTAGCGTTCCTTCAGGCGCTGCTCGGCTTCGATGCAGTCCGCCATCGGCAGGCGGATATCGATGAAGACCGAGCCGTCGGTGCGAACCTGCCCGAGGATCTTGTTGATCCGCAGCCGGGTGAGGCCGAGCTGGTCGGCGATCTCCTGCTGCGTGAGGCCGCCGATGAAGTACAGCCAGGCGACGCGCGCACGGATCTGGGCGGCCTCGATCTCCTGAGACCCCGCCAGTCTTCCACGTTCACGCATGCCGCTGCCGTTCATCGTGCTTCTCCCCTCAGGCGAAGGCCCGCCTGAGCAGCGCCGATGTCGTCTCGAGCGCCTTCAGGATCGACCCGCTGTCATGCTCGAAGGGATAGAACACTTCGAGGAAGACGGGGGCCGGCGCGATGCCGGTCCGGCGCAGCAGGGCCGCCGCGTCCACAGGATCGACCTTGCCGGGCACGGTGAAGTCCCAGTGGCGGTCGAGCAGGAAATCGGTCTGCTGGATGTGGACGGCGGTGATGACGTCCTTAAGTTCGCGGAACCAGGGCTCCATCGCGCCGTGATCGGTGCCGTAGAGAGGCTCGAACGTGCCGTGCCCCCAGTCGGGGCAGAGACGCCACGGCACCGGGCTGCCGGCCACGTCGGACATCATCTGCCGTGCCTGCGCCACGGTCCATGGCCATTCGCGGCGCATCGGTGTTGGCTCGATGTAGAGCTCGCTCAGCCCCTCGGCCGCGGCGCGGGCGCCGAGCCTGTGCATGCGGGTGATGATGTCGGTGTAGTCCGCCTCGTCGAGGGCTTCCGCCTCGCTGCCGTCGAGCCGCGCCGGGATGGCGCCCAGCGGGCCGCCGACGCGCGTGATGCCGGCGAGCGCGGCGAAGCGATAGGCGCGGCCGAGCCATTCCTCCGCATAGTCGCGCACCGCCGGATCAGGGTGCAGCAGCTGGTTGAAGGTGTAGTGGGCAAGGCCGATGAAGGCGCTGTGGATGGTGATGCCGGTCGCCTGCGCCTCCCGCCGGATGGCGGCGGCGTGGCGCTCCACGATGGCGTCGGGCCACATGGGGTCGACGAGATCGAGGGAGAACTGCACGAGGTCGAGCCCGAGGCGCTCGCGCACCACGCGGGTCCACAGTTCCGGCGTCACCCAGCGCTTCACGCAGAAGGACAGGTTGATGCCGAAGGGGATCGGCTCCCGCGCGCCCGTCACTTGGTCGCTCCCATGGTCAGGCCGCGCACCATGTGCCGCGAGACGATGAGGGCGAAGATGGTGACCGGCAGCACGATGACCGTACCGGTGGCCATGATCTTTCCCCAGGGCAGTTCGTAGCCCGACATGAAACTGGTGGCGACGACCGGCGCGGTCTGCACGTTGCGGCGCGTCAGCACGAGCGCATAGAGCAGCTCGTTCCACGAGAAGATGAAGGAGAAGATCGCCGAGACAGCGATGCCGGGCGCGCCGAGCGGCAGGTAGATCTTACGGAAGATGGTGAACTGGTCCGCGCCGTCGAGACGAGCGGCCTGTTCAAGATCCGCCGGAATCGACTTGAACTGGTCGGTGACGATCCACACCACGATCGGCAGCTGGAAGGTGAGATAGATGAGGATCAGCACCAGATGCGTGTCGAGCAGGTTGGCCTGCATCGCCAGCAGGTAGACCGGCAGCGCCAGTACGATGGGGCTGATCATGCGGTTCGAGATGAACCAGAACCACAGGTCCGACTTGCCGCGGAACTCGTAGCGGGCGAGCGCGAAGGCGGCCGGCGCGCCGAGCAGCACGGCGAGAATGGTGGAGCAGGTCGCCACGATCAGAGAGTTGATGATCGCCCCGCTGACCTTCGTGTCGGCGAAGATCTCGGTGTAGTTCTGCAGCGTCGGTGTGAAGAACCACACCGGCGGCGAGGCGAGGATGTCCGCCTGGGTCTTGAAGCTCGCCGCCACCATCCACAGGAAGGGGAACAGCGAGAAGACGACCACGGCTGTCAGGCCGACGGCGTGAAGGACCTTGCCGCGCATCAGTGGACCTCCCGGTAGAGCAGGCGGATGTACAGCCGGCTGATGATGATGGTGAGGATCAGCAGCAGGATCGCCTGCGCGGAGGCGGTGCCGAGATCGAAGATGCGGAAGCCCACGCGCTGGATGTAGATCGAGATGAGGTCCGTGGCCGAGCCGGGACCGCCGCGCGTCATCACGAACACCATGTCGAACAGCTTCAGCACGTCCGCCGAGCGCAGGATCATCACCGCGGTCAGGCCGGGTAGCAGATAGGGGAGCTGGACATGGCGCAGCAGCGCCAGCTTGGATGAGGTTTCCAGCCGCGCTGCCTCCTCGATCTCGCCGGGCACCATGGACAGGCCGGCGAGAAAGATCAGCGCGCAGAACGGCGTCCACTGCCACACATCCATGATAACGATGGCGGCGAAGGCGCCGTTTGGCGTGCTGAGCCAGTCGATCGGGCCGAAGCCGACAAAGCCGAGGAACTGGTTGGCGACGCCGAAGTCGCGGTTGAAGATCAGCCGGCCGATCAGGCCGACCACCGCATAGGTAGTGGCGAGCGGCACGACCAGCGTCACGCGGGCGAGCGACTTCAGCATGCCCATGCCGGGCTTGTGCAGCAGCAGGGCGACGACGAGGCCGAGCACGACCTGGATCGGCAGGACCGTGACATAGAACTTCGCGGTGAGCAGCAGCGAGGACCAGAAGGTGCTGTCCGTCAGCACGTTGACGTAGTTCTCGAAGCCGATGAAGGGAAAGCCGTCGCGCGGGCGGGTGATGTTGTAGCGCCGGAAGGAGGTCACCAGCGCGAAAAGGGTCGGATAGATGCCGATCAGGAGGAGCGTCAGCACGGCCGGCGCCAGAAACCACGCGGGCGTCCAGCGGCCGTAACCCCGATTGGGTTTCGCGGGGGCTGCTCGGGTTGTGGTGTCACTCATGGCGTCGTCCTCATGGCGGTGTCCGGGAATATGGCGCCCGCGCCGTGCGGCGGGGGCGGCCCGGTTCACTCCAGATTCGTATGGTTGGCGCGCATCTGCGCGGGCGACACGCCCAGCCGCTCGCGCAGGCTGAGAATGAGGATCTCGAACAGCACGTAGAGGGCACCCTCGTAGAGCGAGCCCATGGGCAGCACCGAGGTGGTCGCGCCCCGATCACTCGCCATCGTCTGCGCCGGCACGGTGAGCACTCGGTCGGCCAACGCGGCGGCGGCGCCGTTGGGTTCTGCGGTGACGAGCAGCGTGCGGGCGCCGTCACGGCGTGCCACGCCCATCAGGGCGGAAACGGTCGAGAAGTCGCCTGGCCCGGCGGAGACGATGAGCAGGTCTCCCTTGCCGACCGGCGGGGTCGTCATGTCGCCGACCATCGCGGCCTTCCGACCGAGGTGGAAGAGGCGCATGGCGAGGCCCTTGATCTGCAGGCCCTCGCGGCCGACGCCATAGAGCGCGATGCGGTCGGCATCGGCGATTTCGGCGACGGCGGCGTCGAATTCCTCGTCGCGCACCTTGTCGAGGCAGGCCCGGATCTCATCCAGCGCCCGGCCATGGAGAGTGGTCATGTCGTCGGATCCCGGCACGGTTCAGGACGAAAGGGGGCGGATGCCGGATCGCGGGTTCCGGCATCCGCCCGGAGAGGCCGGCGGCGGGGGAGAGAGCCCGACGCCACCGGCTTCAACTCACTGGAGAAGCTTCTTCTTCCCGTCGTAGTAGCCTTCCTTGCCGAGGATCTCCTCCATGCGGGTGCCGATCTCCTTGGCGCCGGCCTCGACGGAGACCTCGCCCAGCTCGATCTTGGAACCCCACTCGGCGACGATCTCGGAGATCGCGGGCCAGGCCGGGAAGCGCGGGCGATACTCCGGCACGCCAGCCTGCCACGAGGCGACCATCGGCTCGACGAACTTGTACTTCGCCTTCACTTCCGGGTCGTTGTAGACCGACATGCGGCCGGAGACGCCGCCGGCGTCGACATAGGCCTTGGCGATCTCCTCGGAGGTGGCCCACTGGATGAAGAGCCAGGTGGCCTTCTGCTGCTCGGGCGAAGCCTGGGAGGCCACGGCGAGCGAGAAGCCGCCCAGCGCCGGCAGACGGCCGGCCGGACCCGCCGGCTCGGGCGCCACGGCGAGGCAGTCGCCGAGCTTGGACGTCGCCGGGTCGGCGAGGGTGCTGTAGAAGGCCGACCACTCGGTGATCATCGCCACCTGACCCTGCGCCAGCGCGTTCACCGCCTCGGCATGATCGAAGGACACGACGCCCGGCGGCATGTACTTGAGCAGGTCCTGGCGGAAGGTCAGGCCGGCCTGGCTTTCCTTGCTGTTGAGGTTCGACTTGAAGTCCTTGTTCAGCAGCGAGCCGCCGAACGGCCACAGGAATCGCATGAAGCTGTCGGCCGACTGGGTTTCGCCGCGGCGCGACTGCAGGGCGTAGGCGTACTGGTTCTTCGAGGCGTCGGTCAGCTTGGGACCGTAGACGTCCTTGAACTCCGCCCAGGTCGCCGGCGGCTTGTCGAAGCCGGCCTCCTTGAGCTTGCAGGAGTTGTAGAACAGCAGGCCGGAATAGTTGTCGAAGGGCAGGCCGTAGACCGTGCCGCCCCACGAGCCGAAGGCTTCCAGCAGCAGCGGGAAGAAGCCGTCGAGCTTGAGGTTCGGGTCGGTGATCGCCTTGTCCTTGGCGAGATCCTCGACCGGCACCAGCCAGCCGTTCTCGGCGAACTCGCCGATCCATACGAGGTCGACCAGAGCCATGGTGAGATCGCCGCGCGAGGTGAAGTTCAGCACTTCCTTCTCACGGGCGTTCTCGTAGGGAACGATCTCGTAATTGACCTTGATGCCGGTCTTCTTCTCGAACTCGGGCAGCAGCTTGATGATGGCGCGGTAGCCCGGGCGATCGAGGAAGATGCCGTTGACCTCGGTGCCCTTCAGCGGCTTGGCGGCCTCTTCGAGCCAGTCGGCCATGGCAGCGACCGGCATGGCAGCGGTCGCGGCCGCGAGGGCGACGACGCTGGCGCAGATTCTCAATGCACGCTTCATCTTGTTTCCTCCTGAGATGGCGCAGCGCCGCGGTGCGGGCGAGGCCGACATTTGGACGGTTTGGCCCGTCTCTCGTGATTGGCGGCGAGTGCGGAAGCGGATGTCGTGCCGCTGCTTCCACCTTCCGCGAGATGCTCGCCGCACAGCGCACCAGCACCTTCCGGCTTCGGCGCCCGACCGTGCGGCAACCCCGTCGCTCAGTGTCGAAATCGATACATTTGTAATCTCAAATATGCAATAGCATCATCCAGAGGCAGAGCGGCAGCGAGCCGCCGGAAGGATCGGGAGACGGACGAGGATGGCATCGGGACTGAACGGCGAGGCCGATCCGCTTCGCGACCGGCTGGCGATCGCCGAGAAGCTGGCACGCCGGGCGGGCGGCAAGGCGAAGGCCTTCTTCCTCAATCGCGACACGCTGCATCCCGAGCTCAAATCGGCCTCCCAGGATCTCGTCAGCGAGGCGGATCGCGCCATCGAGGCGTGGTTGCGCGGGGCGATCCGCAAGCATTTCCCCGATGACGGGATCGTCGGCGAGGAGGAGGAGGCTTCGGAGGGTGGGTCGGGCTTCGTCTGGGTGATCGACCCGATCGACGGCACCATGCCGTTCCTCGTCGGCCAGCCGAACTGGACGGTCTCGCTGGGCATCGCGCGGGAGAAGCGGCCGGTGGCCGGGGTGATCTACGCACCGATGCTGAAGGAGCTTTATTCGGCGGCGGAGGGCGGCGGCGCCTGGCTCAACGGGCGCGTGCTCACGATGAATCCCGACTGGACCGTCGCCTCGACGACCATCGGTTTTGGCGCCACGCAGAAGGCGACGCCGGGTGAGGTGGGGGCCTTCGTGGAGGCACTCTATCGCGAGGGCGGCGTGTTGTTCCGCGTCGGCTCGGGCGCGCTCATGCTCGCCTATGTCGCCGCCAACCGCATCGCCGGCTATTTCGATCCGATGCTCTATTGCTGGGACTGCTGGGCCGGCATGATCCTCGTGCAGGAAGCCGGCGGGATCGCGACATTCGACGGCGATCTCGGGCGTCCCGGTCCGATCTGGGCGGGCAACCGGCACGTCCATGCCGATCTGCGCCGCCTGAGCGGGGCCGCCTGACGGCCCACGGCCTAGCGCGGCGATCCGTTCAGCGCACGATGACCCGCGTGCCGACAGGCGTCCGCTCGAAGAGGTCGATGACGTCCTCGTTGAACATGCGGATGCAGCCGGAGGAAGCCTGCGTGCCGATGGTCCATGGTTCCGAGGTGCCGTGGATGCGGTACAGCGTGTCCTTGCCGTTGGAGTAGAGGTAGAGCGCCCGCGCCCCGAGCGGGTTCTGCGGTCCCGGCTCGACGCGCTTCGGCAGGCCGGGGGTCTGGTTGTGCATGTCGTCCGTCGGGTGCCAGGCCGGCCACTTGGCCTTGCGCTGGATCGTGGCGCTGCCCTTCCACGCGTAGCCGCTGGCACCGACGGCGATGCCATAGCGCCGGGCCTTGCTCTCGCTTTCGACGAGATAGAGGTGGTTCGAAGCGGTATCGACCACGATGGTGCCGGGCGCCTCGCCCGTGGTGTTCGCTACCTCGACCGGCAGGAAGCGGCTGTCGAACTTGGACCGGTTCACCAGTCGTACCGGGTACGCCTCGTCCGCATAGGCCGCCGCCGACGCGGCCGGCGTCTGCTGGGGTGTCGCCGCGCAGCCCAGCAGGATGCTTGCGCCGAGGCCGAGCAGTAGCAGGTTCATCGGCTTCATGGTCGTATCTCGCTTGGCAGGTTCGGAAAAGCGCGCGCCTACGGAAGGAAGGACGGTCCCTTCGCTGCCGCCATGGGCTGTCGTCGTCGACGGTAGTCGCGTAGCGCGGTGGGCCGTGGAGATCAACCCGCCTGCCAGAGGGCGCACGCTGCATGACCCGAAAGAGGCCGTTCGACCTGTTCAAGCCCTGTCATGCGGCCTGGTTCGACTTCTCGGCAACGGAACCCGCTATTGCTGTTCAGGCGAGTTCGAGCCTTGCGAGTTCGAGTGCGACCCCGCTCTTGGCGGTCATGGCGGCGAGGCTGCCCGTCGGCGCGGTATCCGTGACGAGGATATCCACGTCGCGGAGCGAGCCCAGGCGGACCAGCCCGCGCCGGCCGAACTTGCTGCTGTCGAGCGCGAGGATCACGCTGCCGGCCTGCTGCATGGCCGCCCGGACGGCCGCGACTTCAGCATAGTCGTCATCGCCGATGTCACCGTCCTCGTCGATGCCGCTGACCGAAATGACGACGAAATCGAACTTGAAGGCCTGGATGAACTCGGCCGAATTCTGGCTGAACACGCCACCATCCACCTGACGGACGAAGCCGCCGGGTACCGCGACCGTGAAGTCGGTTCGCTCGCTCAGCGTCGTGGCGGCGCGCAGACTGTAGGTGACGACCCGCAGGCCCTTGTGATCGATGAGCGCGCGGGCGACCGCCTCGCATGTCGTGCCCGTGTCGATGAAAACGGACGCATGGTCGGGCACCATACGGGCGACGGCGCTGCCGATGGCGTCCTTGGCCTGCGCATTGGCGATGCGGCGCTGGCGGTAGACGGTGGGATCGATGGGCGTCGAGGCGACCGCGCCTCCGTGCAGGCGGCGGACCTTGCCTTCCAGTTCCAGCGCGACGATGTCGCGGCGAGCGGTCTGGGTGGTGACCGAGAAGCGGCTCGCGATCTCCTCGACCGAGATGTACCGGTTCTGCTCGAGATATTGGATCAGGAACGCGTGGCGCCGCGCCTTCTTTCCCTGGTCATCCCGCTCTTCGTCGCGAATCTGCATCTCGGATCTCGATAGCGCTCGTAAAAATAACGATCGATCCATGGGGCGTCCATCAGGTCGCCCCATGGATCGAAGCCGTTCGGGTCCTGCCGGGTGTGCGACCCCGGCAGGCGGCGTGGTGGAAACCGTCACGACGTCGCGTCAGAACTTCACGCTCAGCCGGCCGGTGACGCCGTTGTCGCCAAGGCCGGAGCCGAACTGGCCGGAGTAGCTGATGCCCAGCGTCGCGTTCGGCGTGGCGGCGAAGTCCACCCCGGCGCGGATGATGGCGACGTCTTCGGCGATCGGCGTCCCACGGATACCGAAATCGTCGCCGCCGGCGAATGCCAGCACAGCTTGCGGGACCACGTCGCCGGAGGCGTGCTGCCAGCCGAGCGTGCCGTGCAGTGTGGCCACCGTCGAGCCGATGTCGAAGCTGGTCGAGGCGCGGGCGCCGAGGGTGGTGAACAGCGTGTCGAGATCGCCGGACGTACCGGCAAGCGCGGCGGCGCCGCCCTTCTCGACGAAGCCGTCATTGCTGAAGCGGACATAGGCGAGGCTCAGGAACGGCTCGATCGCGCTCCGTGCCAGATCGAACCGGTAACCGAGTTCGCCGAAGACCTGCGTGGTCGACGCGTCGTAATCCGCCGAGAGGCTCTCGTTGAGCCCGGGAATGGCCACCTGGCGCGAGGTCTCGATGCTGTGCCAGGTGTGGCCGACGCCGAGGCGCAGGCCCAGCGGGCCGGAGCGCGAGCCGGCATAGAAGCCGATATGGTAGTTGTTGGCGTCGCCGCTGGAGACGAGATCGTCGAGTTCGACCGACGTCCGGCTGTAGCCGGCGAGCAGGCCGACCCGCCAGGCATCGCCGACCGCCGCGTCCGCGCCGGCCAGCAGGCCGCCCACATTGCTGGTCAGGGCTGAGGCATTGCCGTCGCCGTCGACGTCGCTCCACGACCCGAAGGACTGGCCCCACACCGCGAAGCGGTCCGTGTCGGCGGCCACCGGCGCCGGGCCGGCCTTGTCGTAGGCCAGAACCGACATGTCCTGACCCGCCAGTTCGCCGCTGGCGGCGCGCAGGCGTTCGTTCGCCGCATCGCGCAGGAAGCGGCTGTCGTCGATCAGGACGCCATAGGTCGAAGCGTGTACCTCGCCGCCGATCTGCGCGAAGGCGGAGCGGGCGCTCGCCTCGTCGAGCATGACGATGGCGTCGTAGAGCGGCGCGCCGTAGCCGAGGCTTTCGGCGCCGCGCGCGGCGGAGCGCTGGTTGAAGGTGGCGCCGAGCCGGTCGAAGGCAGTGTCGTTGCGCGCCAGCGTCAGCACCACGTCGGTGGCGCCATAGGCCAGCGTCGGGTCGAGGAAGGCGAAGCTGGAGGAGACCTCGCCGAAGGCGCCCTCGATGCCGCCGGCCGAGCGGATGATGGTGTAGCTCGTCTCCGGCTTGTATTCACCGGCGGTGCCGATGCTCATCAGCGTGCCGCCCTCGATGGTGGTCTTGCCGGTCACGGCGATCAGATCGCTCGCGCCCTCGGCGTTGAACTCGACCTCATAGGCGGAGCCGCTTTCGAAGGTAAGGTTGCCGGCGACGTTCAGCGTGCCGATCGAATTACCCGGCGCGACAACGCCGCCCGACGCGATCTTGAGATTGCCGACGGTGCCGGTGCCGGCGAGCGCGGCGCCATCGAGCACCGTGGTCAGCGCGGAGCTGGCGATCGAGCCGTTGACGACGAGCAGGCCGTTTCCGACGAACGTCTCGCCGGTATAGGTGTTGGTGCCGAACAGCCCGAGGGCGCCTTCGCCCAGCTTGGTCAGGCTGCCTTCGCCGGAAATCGCCCGGCCGATGGCGACGGCATTGGCGGCATCGGCGATCTCGATGCCACCGCCGCCGGCCTCCAGCACCACCGAGCGGTCGAGAACCGCCATGCCGGTGCCGGCGATGCGCAGCGTTCCGTTGTCGAGGTGCAGGCTTGCCGCCGAGGTGCCGAGCGCGGCGTCCTCGTCGACGATGAGCGTGCCGCCGTCGGTCACCAGCGTCTGGCCGATGAAGCTGTGGTCGTCGATGCAATAGTCGACGATCGCCTGTTGCAGGCGCGGATCCGTGCTCTTGCAGTCGAGCAGGTTCTTCTTCTCTTCCCCCGTCAGGTCGGTGAGGATCGGATTGCCGTTCTCGTCCGAGATCTGCCCGAGATAGACGTCGGCGCGCATGTTGTTGCGCGTCAGGTAGAATTCCTTGTTCTTCTCCTCGAAGGTCGTGGCGTCGGCGCCCCAGACCAGCCGGGTCTTCTCGACCGTCGCATCGTCGACCGTCTCCGTATAGCTCTCCAGCGCCGGGCCGATCCATTTCAGCGTGTGGGCGACCGGCTCATGGTCGGAAAGCGGACGGCCGTCATTGGTATAGCCGACCTCGTCGGCCACGCCGGTGTAGGGGTCGTTCGGATCGTCCGCCAGCACGTACCACTTGCCGAAGGGGCGCGAGACGAGGAAGTGGTCGATGGTCGCGCGGTCCCAACTCGTCCAGGTATTGGTGGAGTCCTGGCCGGCCGAGGGCCAAGTGGTGCTGCCGTCGCTGAGTTCATGCGGGGCGAACTGCTCGCGCTCATCCGGGTTCTGAAGCAGCATGTATTGCTTCTTCAGGATGTTCATCGTCACCGGCTGGTTGCTGGCGACAGGAAGGGTCTCGTCCTCGAAGGTGATCCCCTTTGCCACCATGTCCTTGGCGACGATCTTCTCCCACTGGCGCCAGCTCAACTGCGAGATGCTGGTCTTGCCGGGGAACTCGTCGCGATGGGCGTTGAAATAGTCCTGGATCACGTTGCGGTAGTGCGCCTGGCCATTCGGGTCGGTGGCCTTCATCGCGGTCGCATAGGCGGTGTATTCGTCTCCCTTGCCTTCCGGCGTGTATTCCTTGGCGAGTTGCTTCCACAGGGTGGAACTGCCGCCGTCGACGATGGTGCGGGCGAACAGATAGGACTGCTGCTCGGCGGAGTGGAGGCCGCGCTCCGAGACGTCGCCGGCGTTGAAGTCGCCGACCAGAATGATCGGCGTGTCGCTGTCGCCGGCCCATGTGTTGAGGGCCTTGGCTTCCTTGATGCGCCCGCCCGAGGTGTCGGCATAGTCGAGATGCACCGTGCCGATGAGAGTCTCCGGTCGCCCGGCCTTGCTGTCCGCGACGGTGAAGCTGACATAGCGGCCCTGCGTGGTGACGCCGGGGAGGGTGTAGGTGCCGAAGGTGCCCGGGAGCCGGGAGATGACGCCGACGTCGCCGACCAGCACGCCGCCATAGGTGCCGCGGCCGGCGTCCTTCAGGATGCCCGGAATGTCGCTCACGTAACGGCTGCCATTGGCCTCCTGGAAGGCCAGCACGTCGTAATTGCCGTTGATCATGAATTCGGAAGTGACGCCGGGATTCTGCTTGAACTGGTTCCAGATGTTCAAGGAGAGGATGCGCAGCGTGTCGTCGTCCGCCTGGCTGGCGGTTGTCCCGAGCACGGCCAGCGCGGCGCCGCAGAGCAGCCGCGAGGTGATGGTGACGAGGCTGAGGCCCCGTCGACGGCGGGTATTCCTGATAGTCATCGTGCCAAATCCCCAAAAAGCTCAGATTTCCCGCTGCCTGGTTCCCGGAGCGCGGATGGTGGCTGCGGATTCCGGTCGGCGTCGTTTTGAGGATTGCTGATCTGGCAGAATACGATGTCAGTTATGTAACATTATTTGTCCAGTGTGACCGATCTTCCTACATAGATGGCGTGTCGTGCGACACGGCTTGGTTGCCTCTGGTGACGATGGCGGTGGTATTCCACCTGTTGGCCGCGCCCGTGCCGTATCGAAGGGGCTGTGCGAGGGAGCATAGGACTCCGCCAGGCCCAGGGCTCTTGTAACGATATGATTTATCGATGTTCTTATAGATTTGGACGACTTTTGTGTCTCATGGCGGTGTGTGACGCCATCTAAGGCACGCGACATTTCGCTACGAGGTGAAGGGGACAAGGACGTCGGGTCTGATCTCTGGATGCTTTCTCTGCATCCCGCCGGGGTGTCGGCGGCGCGATCTAAAATGTTGTTAAAGCAACATATGGCTGATGCCGGATTCCTGTCGTCCTTCCCGTTCCCTGGTTGCCGGCGCGCGGTCCATGACGGCAGCCGGCGCCGCACCGCCGGCTGGGGCGGTGCGGCGGGAGGCGTCGCTGGCGTCAGGCAGCGCGCTTGAGCGCGTCGGCGAGAGTGGAGGCGAGGTCGTCTATCTGGCCCTTTTCGACGATCAGCGGCGGCGACAGGGCGATGATGTCGCCGGTGACGCGGATCAAAAGGCCCTTGTTGAAGCAATCGACGAAGACGTCATAGGCCCGGGCGCCAATGGCGTCCTTGCGCGAGGCGAGCTCGATGCCGGCGACGAGGCCGATGGTGCGGATGTCGACGACGTTCGGCAGGTCGCGCAGCGAATGCATCGCCTCCTCCCAATGCGGGGCGAGTTCCGCCGCGCGGGTGAGCAGGCCTTCTTCGGCATAGATGTCCAGCGTGGCGAGGCCGGCGGCGCAGGCGACCGGATGGCCGGAATAGGTGTAGCCGTGAAACAATTCGATGGCCGCTTCCGGGCCGGTCATCAGCGCGTCGTGCACCTTGCGGCTGGCGAAGACCGCGCCCATCGGGATGGTGCCGTTGGTGATGCCCTTGGCGGTGGTGACGAGGTCCGGCGTCACCCCGAAATAGTCGGTGGCGAAGGAGGCGCCGAGGCGGCCGAAGCCGGTGATCACCTCGTCGAAGATCAGGAGGATGCCGTGGCGGACGGCGATCTCGCGCAGCTTTTCCAGATAGCCCTTCGGCGGCAGCAACACGCCGGTGGAGCCCGCCATCGGCTCGACGATCACCGCGGCGATGGTCTCGGCGCCGTGCAGCGCGACGAGGCGCTCGAGGTCATCGGCGAGCTCGGCGCCGTGTTCCGGCAGGCCGCCTTTGGCGAAGGCGTTGCGCGCGGGATCGTGGGTGTGGCGCAGATGGTCGGCGCCGGGCAGCAGCGGGAAGACGCGCCGGTTGTTCACGAGGCCGCCCACGGTGATGCCGCCGAAGCCGACGCCGTGATAGCCACGCTCGCGGCCGATGACGCGGGTGCGGGTGCCCTGGCCGATGGCGCGCTGATAGGCGATGGCGATCTTCAGTGCCGTATCGACCGATTCCGAGCCGGAATTGGTGAAGAACACCCGGTCGAGTCCGGCCGCCTCGCCCCCCGGCGCGATGGCGGCGAGACGCTGGGCGAAGTCGAAGGCGACGGGATGGCCCATCTGGAAGGTGGGCGCGAAGTCGAGGGTGGAAAGCTGGCGCTCGACCGCCTCGGTGATCCGGCGACGGCCATGGCCGGCATTGACGCACCACAGGCCGGCGGTGCCGTCGAGCACGCGGCGGCCATCATCGCTCGTGTAGTACATGCCCTCGGCGGCGGCGAGCAGGCGCGGGGCCGCCTTGAACTGCCGGTTCGCCGTGAACGGCATCCAGAAGGCGTCGAGGGAAGGGGTGTTGGCGCGAATGTTCACGGCTGGTCTCCTCTTGCGGGAAGGGGGACCTTGGCCACGATGGGCGATGGGGAACAAGTCCTTTTCTTTCGTCCATCAAGTCATTGATATATATAGATAGAAAGATCAGAATTTTCGTTATTCGCAACGGATGAAACAGGCGCATGGTCGAGGACGATCTCGGAGGGCGGCTCCGCTACGTCCGCCAGTTGCACAAGCTCTCGCAGCGCGAGCTTGCCCGGCGCGCCGGCGTGACCAATTCGACGATCTCGCTGATCGAATCCAACACCAGCAATCCGTCGGTGGGCGCGCTCAAGCGTATCCTCGACGGCATACCGATCAGCATGGCGGACTTCTTCGGCCTGGCGCCCACCCTTCCGAAGAAGGCGTTCTATCGCGAGGACCAACTGACCGAGATCGGCAAGGGGCCGATCTCGTTCCGACAGGTCGGCGAGAGCGCTTTCGGCCGGGCGCTGCAGATCCTCAAGGAGTGCTACCAGCCCGGCGCCGACACCGGCGTCATCCCGCTGGTGCATGACGGGGAGGAGGGGGGCATCATCCTCAGCGGCCGGTTGGAGGTGACGGTGGACGGCGAGCGCAAGGTGCTCGGCGCCGGCGATGCCTATTACTTCGAGAGCCGGCGGCCGCACCGCTTCCGGTGTGTCGGCTCGGTGCCGTGCGAAGTGGTGAGCGCCTGCACGCCGCCGACTTTCTGACGGCGTCCCGCCGTTTCGTTCGGGGTTCCCTCCTTCACGGAGCTTTCTTCACACTTCCCTGGCGACATCGAGAAAGGCACGCAGGGCCGGCGGCACGGCACGATGCCCGGGATAGTAGATCCCGATCGCTTCCGGGGCGGGCGTCCAGGCTGCGAGCACCCGGCGGAGCCTGCCATCGGACAGGCCCGTCTGAGCGGCCCAGTCCGCGACATAGGCGATGCCCAGTCCCTTCATGGCGGCATCGACCATCAGTTCCTCGTCGTCGAGGATGACGGAGCCGTTTGTGTCGATGACGAGCTCCTGTCCGGCCCGCTCGAACTCCCATCGATAGAGCTTGCCGCTGGGTACGCGATGGCCGATGCAGCGGTGGCGGTGCAACTCCTCGGGGCTGCGCGGTTCGCCGAAGCGATCGAGATAGGCTGGCGCCGCGACGCAGACGAATGCCAGCGGTCGGGACAGCGGCAGCGCGATCATGTCCTTGGGGATCGATCCCATGAGGCGAACGCCGGCGTCGAACCCGCCGGACACGATATCGACCAGCCGCCCCTCGACGACGATGTCCACGCTCACATCGGGAAAGCGCTCCGCCATCGGCGGAAGCAGGTCGCGCACGAGAAAGCCGGCCGCCAGACGGGGAGCGTTGACGCGGACGGTGCCGGCGATGTTGCCCCGGAAGGGCGCTACGGCCTCCAGCGCCTCGTCCAGCAGGGCCAGTGCCGGCTGAAGACGGCCGAGAAGCTGGAAGCCGGCTTCCGTCGGCGAGACGCTCCGCGTGGTGCGGTTCAGAAGTCGCACGCCCATGCGTTCCTCCAGCGCGCGCATCGCGTGGCTCAAGGTGGAGGGAGCCGTGCCGATCTCGTCCGCCGCGCGACGAAAGCTGCGGTGAGTGGCGACCGCGACGAAGGCGGTGAGATCGTTGAGTGAGGGGCGGAACATTGATGGCGATCTTGCATCAGCTCATGCCGATTTCAACGGCTAATCGATGCAATCGGATTGCCCTATCTCCTACAGGCCGGCTGTCGGGGGCGGAAGGCCGCCGACGCGAAGATGCCGCGCCGGCGGACCGCTCGCCGTCCGCCGCACATCTCCACATCAGGCAAGGAATCCCACATGCCCAAGCGCGACGCCGTCTTTCCTGCCAACCGGCACTCTCTGTACGATGTCCACCAGTACTCCGCGGCCATTCGCTCCGGCGATCTTCTCTTCGTTTCGGGTCAGGTCGGCAGCCGCGAGGACGGCTCGCCCGAACCTGTCTTCGAGGCGCAGGTGCGTCGGGCATTCGCCAATCTGCGCGCCGTGCTGACGGCGGCCGGATGCAGCCTCGACGATGTGATCGACGTCACCACCTTCCACACCGATCCGCAGGCGCAGCTCGATACGGTGCTGGCCGTTCGCGCGGCGGAGATCGGCGAGCCGCCTTATCCGAACTGGACGGCGGTGGGCGTCACCTGGCTCGCCGGCTTCGATTTCGAGATCAAGGTCATCGCCCGCATCCCTTCGCACGATGAAAGCACGGATTACCGGGCACGCTGATTTCCATCATGACAGGCCCTCGTCATCGCCGTCGCCGATGAAGGAGCCGCTGCGGATCGCTGCCGGTGGCGCCGATGGCGACATCCAGCCGTGCTTCCAGCCGGCTGGACGGGATGACGAGGGCTGGGGACGTCCGCGTACGGAATCGCGGCGGCATCGGATGACCGCTCCGCCTCCCGACGAACAGCGTGACGGATTGCCGGCACAGCGCCTTTTGTGGTAGCAACGCGTCATTGATGCTGCGAACCAGGGAGGGGCGCGATGACGATTCTGTTCCGTTTGCCCGTCCCGGCCGGGATGGCGCACCGCTAGTTCGGCAGGCCGCGGAGCCGCGCTCCCCCGCCACCGTCTCCCGATTTCCGCTGATTTAGTCCTTCGCAGGAGAGGCGCGCCCTTTGCGCCTGTGCCCGTCATGTTTCCTACGTCCAAACGCGGCGCGGACGCGCTGCGCAATGTTCTCGCCTTCACCTTCCGCCACTGGGCCCGTCGCTGGCCGATCGCTGCCGGCATCGCTCTGACGATTACGCTTGCGACGCTGACGGAAATCTTCGTGCCGCTCTATGCCGGCCGGCTGATCGATGCCCTCACGGCGGGGAGCGGCGCGGCACCGGTGGCACTGGAAGCTTTCCTGATCATGGCCGGGCTGGGCCTTGCCATGGTCGTGCTGCGCCATCTCGCCTGGTGGGCCGTGGTGCCGCTCACGCTCGACATCATGGCCGATGTCGTGCGCGACTCCTTTCGCCGGGTGCAGCGCTTTTCCAGCGATTGGCACGCCAACAGCTTCGCCGGTTCCACTGTGCGCAAGATCACGCGCGGCATGTGGGCGCTCGACGTCATCAACGACGTGTTGCTGCTGTCGCTGCTGCCCTCCATGGTGGTGCTCGCCGGCACGGTCGGGCTGCTGATGCTGCACTGGCCGATCATGGGGCTGGTGATGGCGCTCGGTTCGCTCGCCTATGGCGGGCTGACCGTGACGCTGGCCACGCGGGTGGTCGCGCCGGCGGCGCGGGTCTCCAATGCCTGGGACACCCGCATCGGCGGCCTGCTCTCCGATACGCTCGGCGCCAACCAGGTGGTGAAGGCCTTCGGCGCGGAGGCCCGCGAGGACGAGCGGCTCGCCGCGGTGGTCACGCGCTGGCGCCGCCGGGTGCGGCGCACCTGGATGCTGGCGACCTGGAGCGCCAGCGGCGAGTTCGCCCTGCTCTGGGTGGTGCGCACCGCCGTCACCGGAACCGCGCTGTGGCTCTGGTGGCAGGGGCGCGCCACGCCCGGTGACGTCACCTATGTCCTCACCACCTATTTCGTGCTGCACGGCTATCTCCGCGAGATCGGCCAGCATGTTCACAACCTCCAGCGGGCGGTGAACGACATGGAGGAGATGGTCGAACTGCACGGGCTGACGGCCGGCGTCGCCGACGCGCGCGAGGCGCGGCCGCTGGCGGTGCAGGGCGGCGAGGTGCGTTTCGATCACGTCGACTTCCATTACGGGCGCCATGCGGCCCCGCTGTTCGCAGATCTCGACGTGCTCATTCCGGCCGGCCAACGCGTCGGCCTTGTCGGGCCGTCCGGTTCGGGCAAGACGACCTTCGTGAAGCTGTTGCAGCGGCTCTACGACGTCACCGGCGGCCGGGTGCTGATCGACGGGCACGATGTGCGCGAGGTGGCGCAGGCTTCGCTGCGCCAGCAGGTGGCCATCGTGCAACAGGAGCCGATCCTCTTCCATCGTACGCTGGCTGAGAACATCGCCTATGGGCGGCCGGGTGCGAGCGAGGCGGAGATCGAGCGCGCGGCGCGTCTCGCGAACGCGCACGACTTCATCCTGCGCTTGCCGAAGGGCTATCGCACGCTGGTCGGCGAGCGGGGCGTGAAGCTCTCCGGCGGCGAACGCCAGCGCGTCGCGATCGCGCGGGCCTTCCTGGCGGACGCGCCGATCCTCATTCTCGACGAGGCGACGTCCAGCCTCGATTCGGAATCGGAGGCGGCGATCCAGGAAGCGATGGAGCGGCTGATGCAGGGGCGGACGGCCATCGTCATTGCCCATCGCCTCTCCACGGTGCGGGCGATGGACCGCATCCTCGTCTTCGAGCACGGCCGGATTGTCGAGGATGGCCGGCACGAGACGCTGCTCGCCCGCCCTGGCGGCCGCTACCGGCGGCTGTTCGAGCGCCAGTCCGATGGCATGGCGCAGATCGAGGTGCCGGAAGGAGAGCCGGCGGGGTAGGGGCCTTGATGCAGCAAAGGTGGGCGCTCGTTGCTCCGTACGGGGCGGCGAGCGTCCATTCTCCGTATGGCCCGGGTCCGTGCTGCGAGCAGGGCTTCAGCGCAATAATTCCGCCGCCTATTGTTTTCGGTGCCAGGTCAGCAGTTGCAGCCCCGCCGCGCCGGCCGCGAAGGCGGTGCCCAGCACGCTGACCAGAAACCAGCCGCCGGCGCCCCAGGCGAGCGTCGCCGTGGCCGAGCCGATGGCGCCGCCGAGGAACATCGTTCCCATGAGCACGGTGTTGAGCCGTGCCCGGGCGGCCGGGCGGAGCGCGAACACGATATGCTGGTTCGAGACCAGGGCGCTCTGCATGCCGAAGTCGAGCAGCACCACGCCGACGATCAGGCCGGCCAGCGAGGTCCACAGGCCGAAGACGACCCACGAGACCAGCGTCACCACGGCGCCCAGCACCACGGCCTGTGTCGGCCCGCGCCGGTCGGCAAAGCGCCCGGCCAGTGGGGCGGCCAGAATGCCGACCGTGCCCACGAGGCCGAAAAGGCCAGCGATTTCCGCGCCAAGTCCGAATTGCGGTTCGGCGAGCCGGAAGGCAAGGACCGTCCAGAATACCGTGAAGGCCGCGAACAGCGCCGATTGCGTCAGCGCCGCGAGCCGCAGGGCGGGAAACTCCCGCCAGAGGTGCCAGATGGAGCGCAGCAGGCTCGGATATCCCATCGTGGAATCCGGTGCGCTGCGCGGCAGGACGATGGCCATGAGGGCGGCGGCGGCGAGTGCCATCGGCACCGCCAGCCAGAACATTTCGCGCCATCCAGCGTGGGAGGCGACAAAGCCGGCCAGCGTGCGGCTCAGCAGAATGCCGGTGAGCAGGCCGGCCATCACTGTTCCGACCGTCGCGCCGCGCTTTTCCGGCAAGGCGAGATGCGCCGCGAACGGCACGATCTGCTGGGCGACGGTGGAGAGGAGCCCGACGACCAGCGATGCCAGCACGAGCGTCAGCGCATTGGGCGCCATCGCCGCCGCAAGAAGCGCGGCCGACAGCAAGGCGAACTGCACGATGATCAGGCGTCGCCGTTCCATAAGGTCGCCGAGAGGGACCAGCAGGAACAGCCCGGCCGCGTAGCCGAGCTGGGTGGCGGTGGGAATGGCGCCCGCCAGCGGATCGGGCAATTCCTGCTCGATCAGCTCCAGCATGGGCTGGTTGTAGTAGATGTTGGCGACGGCGAGACCGGCGGCCGCCGCCATCGCGAAGGTGGTGCCATATCCAAGCGCGGATCGGGCAGCGGGGCTGTCGGCGGGACCTTCCGGGGCTGAATGCGGCATCGTCATGGGGAAACCGGCTCCGAGGAATGGAGAGCGGCGCCATCGGCGACGGCGCACGGTAAATGGGTGTGATGAGGAAGCGTCAGGCGCTGCGACGAGCGGCCTGCCGGAGGATATCGACGAGGGCGTCGATGTCGCGGGGGCCGTCGTAACGGACGCCGTCGACGAACAGGCAGGGCGTGCCGTTCACGCCGCCGCGCACGCCGCCGATGAAGTCGTGGCGGAGCTTGTCGTCATAACGGCCCTCGAACGCGGCAAGCAGAAGGGCGCGGCCGATGCCGAGGCGTTCGCCATAGACGAGGAGACTTTCGTCATCGAGCGCATCCTGGTTCTCGAACAGCATGTCGTGGGCGGCCCAGAACACGCCGGCCTGCGATGCCGCCTCGGCGAACTGCGCGGCGCGCCGGGCATGGGGATGGGCATCGACGAGGGGGAAGTTTCGGAACACGAACCGCAACTGTCGCCCCATTGCCTGCTGCACGGCCTTCAACACCGGATAGGCCTCGCCGCAATAGGGGCATTCATAGTCGCCGTACTCCACGAGCGTGACGGCGGCGTCATCGGGGCCGAGGATGTGATCGTCGGCGCCGACCGGGGGGATCGAGCGGGTCATGCCGCGGCTCCTGTGTTGTGGGCGCGCGCCGTCATGTCGTCGAGCGCATCGAGGATGCCATCGGCTCCGGGATTGAGGCCGAGCGGCGAGACATAGGACCAGCGGATCACGCCCTCAGAATCGATGACGAACAGCGCTCGCTCGGCGATGCCTTCCTGCGGGCGATAGACGCCGTAGCGGCGCGCCACCTCGCCCTTGGGCTCGAAATCCGCGAGCAGGGGGAAATGCAGCTTGCGCTCGCCCGCGAAGGCCGCGTGGCACCACACGCCGTCCGTCGAGATGCCGACGAGGCGGGCGCCGAAGCGGTGAAACTCCGGGAGCACCTCGTTGAATAGGGCGAGCTCGTCGCCGCAGACCGGGCTCCAGTCGGCGGGATAGAAGGCGAGGATAACCGGTGCGCCCCTCATCTCCGAGAGGGAGAGGTGCTGGTCCGGCGTCGCGGGAAGGCTGAAGTCCGGTGCGGCCTGACCAGGCTGCAGCGGAGTTCCGGGATGTGACTGATCGGCCATGTCGGGCCCCCCTTTCATCGGCGCCACGGAGGCGTACCCGCCGGACGGAACCGGCCGTTGCGGCCGCCGTGCGAACGCCTCCATTCGCGGTGCATAGTGAACCTTTCATTGGAAGGGGAAATTGGCCCTTCGCGTGCCGACGTAATACTTGAGTTTATTCTTGATCCTCCGCGGATCGTCTGGGCTCCCATCCGGCGGCGGGATGGCGTGCGATTGCGATAAGTCGACGGCTGACAATCTCGTATGACACGATTCCGGGTCGCGGGACTGGCGTCCCGTCATCCGGCATGCCCGCTGCGATCTAGGCGATAAGTCGAGAATATATCCTTCGTGTCATGCTTTATCTAAATATTATGTTGGTAATACTGTATATCATTTCCGGTATATGAGGTGTCTTATGCTATTGAAGCGAGTATTTTTATCAGGAATTATTCTGGTCGCCGCTGGCGGAGCCGCAGCACTGGCCTATGCCTGGCGCGGCGCGATTCCTCCCATAGCGCCGCCGGCTGTGACTTCATTCCAGCCCGACGAGGTGCTCCGCGGCGCCGACCTCGCGTTGATCGGCGATTGCCGTACCTGCCACACCACCGCCGGCGGCCGCACCTTCGCGGGCGGGCTGGCGATGCCGACGCCCTTCGGGACGATCTATTCGACCAACATCACGCCCGACCCTGAGACCGGAATCGGACGCTGGTCGCTGGCCGCCTTCACCCGTGCCATGCGGGAGGGGGTGGATCGCGAGGGGCGCCACCTCTACCCGGCCTTTCCCTACGACCATTTCAGCCTGACCGCCGACGCCGACCTGAAGGCGCTCTACGCCTTCCTGATGACGCGCGATCCGGTGGTTGCGGAAGCTCCCGCGAACGACCTGCCGTTTCCGATCAATCTTCGCCTCGTCCTGGCCGGCTGGAAGCTGCTGTTCTTTCATCCCGAGACCTACGTTCCCGACCCATCGCGCGACGCGCCGTGGAATCGTGGCCGCTACCTCGTGGAGGGCTTCGCCCATTGCGGCGCCTGTCACACGCCGCGCAACCTGATGGGCGCGGAGGTCAGTTCCCGGGCGTTTGCCGGCGGTGAGGCGGAAGGCTGGGCCGCGTTTCCGCTCGGCCCCCATTCGCCGAGCCGGATTCCGTGGACCGAGGCCGCCCTCGGCGATTATCTGCGGCAGGGCTGGCAGGCAGACCATGGCGTCGCCCTCGGCCCGATGCGGCCGGTGGTCGAGAATCTTGCCGAGGCGCCGGCCGAGGATGTCGCGGCGATGGCTCGCTATCTGGCCTCGCTCGGCGCGCCGGCCGCGACGTTCCCGCCGCTTCCGGCCGCCGCGCCGGATATGTCGGGGGCCCGTCCGCAATCCGCTGGCTGGCAGGCCGCGATTGCCGCGCCCGGCACCGGCCAGCCGGAAGGGCTTCGCCTCTTCGCCGCGGCCTGCGCCTCCTGCCACGAGGCGGGTCGGCCCCTGCCTCTGGGGGGAACCGACCTCGCGCTGTCGACGAGCCTGTCGGCCGACACGCCGCAGAACCTGCTGAACGTCGTCCTGCAGGGCGTGCCCGCCAGCGACGGGCAGGCGGCACCGATCATGCCGGGCTTCGTCTCCGCCATGAACGACGCGGCGCTGACGGCGCTCGTCGCCTATCTGCGCCAGACCGTCGCCGGCAAGCCGGGCTGGCCCGACCTACCGGCCGCCATAGCTGCGGCCCGCGATGCCGCCATTCCCTCGCCCCATGCGGGAGCCGCCCGATGATCACCTTCACCGTCAATGGCACGCAACGCTCCGTGACCTCCGACCCCGATACGCCGCTGCTCTATGTGCTGCGCGACGAACTGGCGCTGAACGGCGCCAAGTTCGGCTGTGGCCTCGGCCAGTGTGGCGCCTGCACGGTGCTGGTGGACGGGGAGGCGCTGTTCTCCTGCATCACGCCGGTGATGCTCCTGGAGGGGCGGAGCATCCGCACCGTCGAAGGGCTCGGCACGGTCGACGAGCCGGGGCCGCTGCAGGCCGCCTTCATCGCGGAGCAGGCGGCGCAGTGTGGCTACTGCATCGCCGGCATGATGATGCGGGCGCAGGAGCTGCTGGAACGCATTCCAGATCCCGATGACGACGACATTCTCGCCGCTCTCGAGCCCCAGCTCTGCCGTTGTGGAACCCACATGCGCGTTATCCGCGCCGTCAAGCGCGCCGCCCAAGCTCTGGCGCAGGCACAAGCCCTGGCGCAGGCATCGGAGGGAGCCCGATGACGCACGCGATCTCCCGCCGCGACGTGCTGCGCGGCACCGGCGCGCTGGTACTGGCCTTCAGCCTGTCGCGCCATGCCTTCGCGCTGACCGAGACCGGGGCGAGCGAGACACCGCTGCGGGGGCTGCCCGGCAGCCTCGATTCCACGCCGCTGCTCGACGCCTGGATCCGCATCGAGCCGAATGGAAACGCGACGGTGTTCACAGGCAAGGCCGAACTCGGCCAGGGCATTCGGACCGCGTTGATGCAGGTGGCGGCGGAGGAGCTCAAGCTGCCCATCGCGCGCCTTACCCTGATCACGGCCGATACGGGGCGCACCCCGAACGAGGGCTACACGGCGGCCAGCCATTCGGTGCAGGATTCGGGTACCGCTCTCCGCAACGCAGCGGCGCAGGTCCGTGAAATCCTCATCGGCGAGGCGGCCCGGCGTGTCGGCGCTAGCGCCAGCGAGCTCTCGGCGCGCGATGGCGTCGTGATCGGGCCCGGCGGGTTCCACTTCGGCTATGGCGATCTGGTCTCCGAGCAGCTGCTGCATGTCGATGCCCAGCCGACCTCGATCCTCACCGATCCCAGGGATTTCACGGTGATGGACCGTCCGGTGCCGCGGGTCGACATCCCCGCCAAGGTCACCGGCGGGGCGGCCTATGTGCAGGACATGCGGCTGCCGGGCATGGTGCATGGGCGCATCGTGCGTCCGCCGAGCTACGGCGCCCGGCTCGCCGCCCTCGACGCCGGGCCGGTCGAGACGATGCCCGGCGTGCTCAAGGTCGTGCGCGACGGCGCGTTCCTCGGCGTGATCGCCGAGAAGGAATGGACGGCGATCCAGGCGATGCGCCGCCTCGCGGCGCTTGCCAGGTGGGACGAAACCGCCGAACTGCCCGACGAGGCCCGCCTGCCCGATGCGCTGATGGCGCTGCCCTCCAGGGACACGACGATCCTCGACGTCGGCCAGCCGGTGGCGCCGTCCTACGCCGTCGACGGGTTGTTCAGCCGTCCCTATCTCGCCCATGGCTCGATCGGTCCGTCCTGCGCCATCGCGCGCATGGAGGGCGACGCGCTGACCGTCTGGACCCATACGCAGGGTGTCTATCCCCTGCGCAACGCGCTGGCGACGCTGCTCGCCATGCCGCAGGACAAGGTTCGCTGCATCCATGCGGAGGGAGCCGGCTGCTACGGCCAGAACGGTGCGGACGATGTCGGCGCGGACGCGGCGCTCCTCGCGCGGGCGGTGCCGGGCCGGCCGGTACGCGTGCAGTGGATGCGCGAGCAGGAACACGCCTGGGAGCCCTTCGGGCCGGGGATGGTCGCGCATCTGCGCGCGGCGTTGGGGCCGGACGGTTCGATAGCGGCCTGGCAGCATGATGTCTGGAGCCAGTCGCACATGATGCGTCCGGGCCCGCCCGGCACGCTGCTGGCCGCGCGCGATATCGCCGATCCGTTTCCTCCCGCGCCGCCGGTCGACCTGCCGATGCCGGAAGGTGGCGGCGATCGCAATGCGGTGCCGCTCTATGTGCTGCCCAACGCCCGTGCCGTGAACCACTTCCTGCCGGAGATGCCGCTGCGCGGCTCGTCCATGCGATCGCTGGGGGGCTATCTCAATATCTTCGCCATCGAGAGCACGATGGACGATCTCGCCGGGCTTTCCGGACAGGACCCGGTCGATTTCCGCCTGCACCATCTCGCGGATGAGCGCGCGAGGACCGTCGTCACCGAGGCCGCCGAGCGCTTCGGCTGGAAGAGCCGCCCGAAGGCTCCTGCCGGCAGTGGTTACGGTTTCGCCTTCGCCCGCTACAAGAATCTCGAGGCCTACTGCGCCATTGCCCTCGAAATCGCCATCGATCAGGACACCGGCCGCACCGTGATCCAGCGGGCGGTCGCCGCCGTCGATACGGGGCAGGTCGTCAATCCGGACGGGGTGCGCAACCAGATCGAGGGAGGCATCGTGCAGGCGACGAGCTGGACGCTGTTCGAGAGCGTGCGGTTCGACCGTCGCCGCATCACCTCGATCGACTGGGCGTCCTATCCGATCCTGCGCTTCGCCCATGTGCCGCGCCACATCGAGGTGCATATCGTCGGCCGACCGGGGCTGCCCTTCCTCGGAGCGGGCGAAGCGGCACAGGGACCGACGGGGGCGGCGATCGCCAATGCCGTTCGTGACGTCACGGGACGGCGCCTGCGGACGCTTCCGCTCGACGCCGCCACGGTTCGTGCTGCGATGACAGCTTCTTCCCTGCCGACGCACTCCCCGTCCTGACCGTCATCGTCCGGCTCTCTCGCGGATAGGTAATCACATGTCTCCTCGTATCCTCATCGTCGGCGGCTCGATCGGCGGCCTGTTCGCCGCCGTGCTGCTGGAGCGCGCCGGCTTCGACGTGACCGTCACCGAACGCTCGGTGCACGGGCTGGAAGGGCGCGGCGCCGGACTTGTCGCCCAGCGCGAGGTGTTCGCGATGCTGCGCGAAGTCGGCATCGAGCATGTCGCGCGCGTCGGCGTGACGGCACAGGAGCGGATCTATCTCGATCGCGAGGGCGGCATCATCCATCGGCAGCACATGCCGCAGACGCAGTTGTCATGGGATGTGCTGTTCCGAACCTTCCGCGACCTCGTTCCCGACGATCGCTACCGGAAAGGGCTGCGGGCGGTGAACGTCGCGCGGGAGTCCGACGGGGTACGTGTGCGCTTCGCGGACGGCAGCGAGGAACGCGCCGATCTGGTGATCGGTGCCGACGGCGTCGGCTCGACGATCCGGGGGGCGGTCGTGGGACCGGATTCGGTCCCAGAATATGTGGGCTATGCCACATGGCGCGGCCTCGTCCCGGAGGCGCAGGTGCCGCCAGAGGCGGCGCGGCAGCTCTTCGAGCGCTTTGCCTTCTACGAAATGCCCGGTTCGCACATTCTTGGCTATCTCGTGCCGGGACCGGACGGGTCCACCGCCGTCGGCCAGCGGCGCTATAACTGGGTGTGGTACCGCCGCTACGCGCCGGATGCTCTCGACGCGGTGCTCACGGATGTGGATGGCGGGCGGCGGCCCTTTTCGCTGGCTCCTGGCCGGGTGCGCCCCGAGACGGCGGACGTGATGCGGGCGGACGCCGCCCGGTTGCTGCCGCCGGCCTTCGCGGCCGTCGTGAAAGCCGAACCGAAGCCCTTCATCCACGCGATCTTCGACTACGCGCCCGTTCACATTGTAGCGGACCGCATCGCCCTGCTGGGCGACGCGGCCTTCGTGGCGCGACCGCACACGGCGATGGGTGTCGCCAAGGCCGCCGGGGATGCCTTTGCGCTGCGGGATGCCCTGCGCGACGTCTCCGGTCTCGATGCGGCGCTGGCTACCTATGAGGCCGAAAGGTTGCCGGCGGGACGCGCCATCGTCACCTACGGCCAGCAACTCGGGCGCTCGCTTGGCTGACGCCGTGTCTGTCCTTTGAAGCCGTCGCCAGCGCTTCCGTCAGTGCCTCGAACGATGGACTGCCGGAGCAAAGACGGATGCCGCTGGCCGGAACTCTAATCTTACGACGCGGAACCTGCTTCTGCCCGTTCGCAGTGTCATTGGCTGCGCGGAGTTCTTGACCTCCGCTGGAGCCGAGCCCGAACGCGAACGGGCCGCCCGGTGTTTTGCCGGGCGGCCCGTTTTCATTGGGGGAGGCGGACGGCCTACCAGGAGAAGCGCAGGCCGATATTGCCGCCATAGACGTTGTTGTCGCCGGCGTTCTCAAGGCTGGTCGCGTAGCGCGCCTCGCCATAGAGGTCGAGACGCTCGGTCAGCGCCACCGTGCCGCCGAGGCCGATCTCGCCCCAGAAGTCGTCGCCGCCGCTCACGAAGGTCGTGCCCGCCACATCGACCGGCGAGGTGCCGTCCAGGAACTCGTAATAGAGGTTCCCGATGCCGTAGACCGAGGCATGGCGCTTCTGCCCGTTGGCCGCCGTCCAGCTGGTCTGGCGCTCCACAGCGAGGCCGAGGCGGCCCCGCAGGCTGTCCGCGTCGCCGGGCGACACCCGGGCATCGAAGCGGTCATAGAAGCTGTCGACGCTCACATTCGAGTAGACCAGCTGGGCCTGCGGGATCAGGTACCAGGACGGGCTGACCTCGTAGCGCCGGCCCGCCTCCACCGAGAAGGCGTAGCCGAGGCCGTCGAGATTCTTGGCGAGGGTACCCGCCAGATCGGACTTCAGGTCGCTCTCGTACCACGTCACCGAGGCCTGGCCGTCGACGTAGAAGCCGTTATTGCCGTACCAGGTCAGGGTCCCGCCGACGCCGTAGCCGGTGGTGTCGATCTTGCCGGTGCCGTAGATCGAGGACACGTCGGTGTCGAGCGTGCCGTAGAAGCCGTTGACGCCGGCGATGAGCGAGCCGCTCTCGAACTCCCTCAACATGCCGTCGACGCCGGCCTGCAGCTTCCACAGGTCCTGGTCATAGTCGGTGCCGCTGGTCGAGCGGGTCGGGTCGAAGCTGGCATGGGCCGCCTCGATCCGCCCCCAGACGCCGTTCTGGCCGGTGATGACGCTGCCGTCCTGGTAGTAGCCGGACTGCTCAGGGGTGGGGGTGCACTGGAAGTTCTTCTTCGGGTCCTTGCAGAACACGGTCTGCGCGGGCTGCGGCTGGTTCCAGTAGCGGTTGCCCACCCGCTGCTGCAGCGTCGGCAGGCCGTTGAAGGCCAGCAGAGACCGCGCATACACCTCGTAAAGCGGAACGCCAGGCTGGTAGAGCGGGGTGCTCGGGAGCGGCGGTGTCGGGGTCGGATCGGTGGGATCGACCGGCACCGGGTTGATCAGCGTCGAACGCAGATACCAGTCGCCATCGGTCGGCGTGGTGATGCCGTCCTGGTAGAGCCGGTACGCATAGGCGCCGCCCACCACGGCCGGAGAGCCCTGGAACAGATAGTCGCCCTGCAGAGTGAATACGGCGTTCGAGTTGGCGTCGTCATCGACCTGCACAACCTTGATGCCGTTATAGGTCAAGGCGCCGGGGCTGCCGGGGTTCACCACCACCTTGATCGAGGTGGTGCCTTCCGAGCCGCCATTGATGATCAGGCGATCGGTCGGCGAGGTGTCGCCGGCGAGATGGGTGTTGATCCACAACTCGCTGCCGGGGGCGCCGACATAGGTGCCGGAGATGGTCGCCCTGTCAGCCAGCGAATAGGCGCCATTGGTCAGGTCGAGAATGCCGGAGTTCGTATAGATCGATCCCGGCAGGCCCATCCGCGCGTTCACGTTGTTGCCGGCGCGGATCACGCTGGTGTCGTCGACATTGAGCGTGTTGCCGTAGAGCAGGTCGCCGGTCAGCGTGAAGTCGGTGCCGTCGACGAGATTGATGGTCTCCCAGCCCTGGCCGAGATTGATGCCCTTGGCGCGGTTCTGGAAGGCGTCGTCGGTGGCGAAGGAGCCGCCATAGTACTGGATGTCGGAGAAGGTCAGCGTATCGCCGACGCCCGTGCCGCCATCGAGGTGGTAGACGGTGGAGAGGTTGCGGCCGACGATAGCGAGTTGTTCGTTGTCGCCGTCGCCCATCTCGATGCTGCCGACCAGCGTGCCGGCGTTCCACAGCACCGTGTCGGTGCCGGCGCCCGCCTGGATGATGCCGGTGACGGCGCTGGTGGAGCCGCTGCCTTCGCCCAGCACGATGCTGTCCGCGCCGCCGCTGCCGAGAACGGCCACCGCGTCGTAGGCCCGGGCCTGAATGGTCCCGAGATTGGTGAAGGCGGTCCCCGCCGACGGCGACAGATCGACGACCGGCGCGCCGCTCAGCGAGGTGAGAGCGGCGAGGTTGAAGGCCTCGGTGGCGACGCGTTCGATGACGAGCGCGGAGCCGCCCGCCGCTCCAACGTTCACCGTGCCATCGACGATCGCCGTCTCGGCGTTCTCGATGTAGATGCCGGTACCACCGGAGCCGCTGGTGGTGTTGACGGCGATGTCGCTGTCGATGTTCGCCTGGCCGGCATTGGTGATGTAGACGGCGGTGTTACGGGTGCCGAGATCCTCCAGCGGTGTGGTGATCAGGACATCGCCGGTCGTGTTGGCGTTCACGCCGATGCCGCGGCGGCTCGTGGCCGCGAGATTGATGGCGTACTTGTCGGTCAGCACGAAGTCGTTGGTGGTCGGCTGCCCGTTCGCGAGCTGGAACAGGAAGCCCGTTCCGTCGTTGCCGTTCACGTTGATCGTCGCGGTGGACGCGGCGGTGAAGTTGACGCCAGTGCGGACGCCGGCGCCGTTGCCGTCGACATTGATCGTCGTGTTGCGCAGCTCGACATTGGCGAGCTCGGCCTCGTTCTCGACGCCGTTGCCCGAGCCCTGCGTGGTGATGACGCTGTTGCCGAGGATCAGGCCGGAGGCGGCCTGGCCAATGAGCACGCCATCCGCCGCGCCGCGGACCGTGACGGTGCCGGACAAGCCCGAACCGTCGAGGGCCGCGCCGTTGCGGACGTGGATGCCGGCGATGCCGTCCTCGACCACGATGGCTGCGACGTTGGTGACCTTCGAGATGGACTGGGTGCCGTCGGTGTTCTCGACGAGAATGCCGGTGCCGTTCTGGACGGTGATGTCGCCGCCGGCCCGGTTGTCGAAGACGCCGTTGTCCTGGACGATCACGCCTTCGCCGGTGGTCACGCCGATGGTGGCGGCGTTGATCGCCTGTCCGGTCTTGCGCACGAGGATGCCGGTGCCGTCGGCGATGCCGATCGCGCCGGTGTTGTTCGCCTTGCCGCCGGTCTCGGCGATGATGCCGGTGGCATCGGTGCCGGTGAAGTCGATCGCAGCGTCGTTGGTCAGGTTGCCGGCATAGCGCGTGATGAGACCCGTCACGCCGTCGCTGCCGGAGGTGAGTTCGGCGTGGTTGTCGAGAACGGAGTTGCGCCCCGTCGCCGTCACGACGCCGGCGAGGTCGTATTTCCGACCGTCGACGATGCCGCCGATGGTGTCCTCGGCGTTGAGGTTGATCTGTGTCGCGTCGTCGATGGTGACGGTGGCGCCGCCTTCGGACTTGACGGCGACCGAGCCGACGCCGGTGAGGTTGTAGATGCCGGTGCCCGTGGCGGCCGTGGTGCTGGTGCCGGTCACGTGCAGGATGGTCGAATTGGCGCCGGAAGCCGTCAGCACGCGTGCGTCGCCGCCGCCCAGACCACCATAGCTGGCGCCGTCCTCGATGCGGAACAGCGTCGAGTTGTCGGTGCTGACGTCGAGCACGTTGGCGATGTTGCGGATTTCCGAACCCGCGCCGTGGATGAAGTAACCGATCTGGTCCGAACCGGCGACGAAGTTGATCTGCGCGTCGCTATCGAGATCGATCTTCGCACCCTGGCGCGCATGCACGGCGATGCCGCCCACGCCGTCGAGATTGACGACGCCGTCGACATCCGCGGTCGCGACCGAGCCCTGGACCCACACGCCGTAATTACGGGTGTTGGTGCCCGGATTGAAGCCGCCGCCGACCAGAATGGTCGAATTCTCGGTGACTTCGGCATGGGTGGCGACGCGGGTGCCGAAGACGTACACGCCGCGGGCGTTGACGCCGTTCAGTTCGATCTCGCCATTCTGGACGATGTTGCCGACCACGTTCTCGGCGGCAATGCCGTAATTGGCGTTGGGCGTGCCGGCACGATTGCCGTCGATAATGATCGCGCCGTTATTGACGAGTTCGAGTGCGCCGCTTCCGATCGCCTCGCCGCCCGTGCCCGAGCTCGCATACATGGCGGCCGCACGCCCGGTGTTGGCGCCGATGGTGATCGTCGCGCCGGCGGCGTTCTCGACCTTCGCGTCGCCGAGGGCGCGGATGCCGGTCAGGATGGCGGAATTATTGCTGACGTCGGTCTGGGCGTCCGCCTTGTCGACCTGGGCGGTCTTGCCGATGTTGATGCCGCCCCGGTTGACGAAGGACGCGGTGCCCTGAAGATACACGCCGTCGATGAGGCTCACATTGCCGCCGGCATTGTTGACGCCGACATTGATGATGCCGTCCGTCTTGTTGGCCGCGGTGGCGTCGCCGGAGAGAACGACGCCGGCGTTCCAGAAGCCGGCATTCTGATCCTGCCGCTGGCTGTCCGGGTTGTTCACGGGAGCCGACAGCCAATAGGGCAGGCTGGTCGAGCCCGCGACGTTGACGATGCCGTCATTGTCGAAATTCGCCTGGCCGTCGAGCACGACGCCGCGCGAGAAGGCGCCGGTCTCACCGAACGCGCCGCCAGCGGTGGGAATGAAGTTGGAGATGACGCCGGTGGCGGTGTTCTGCACATCGGCATTATCGTGCCCGACGATGGCGTGCGCGCTGTAGCGGCTCGACATCATGCCGTCGTTCACGAGCGTCGCACTGTCTTCGAGATAGACCATCGAATGCGAGCCGCCCGAGGTCACGTCCTCCAGCTTCTCGCCGGCCTTCACGGTGATGGCGGCCGTGTTCGTCCCGTGGATGAAAGTCCGCTCGCCGAGCGGCATGTCCTGGACATATTTGGGCATCTCGGCCTGTCGATATTCGACCGAGACGTTGTTGGTGCTGTAGGCGCCGGCCAGCGTGTTCCGGTAGTGCTGCTCAAGTGAAACGCCGCCAGGGACAACGAACTCGCCCTTCTGGATCTGGCCGATCAGGTAATTGTTATAGTTCTGATAGGAGACGACGTCCGTCACGGTTCCGGCCGGAATATTTTCCACCGTATTGGTCGCCGGATTAAGCCAGGTCGCGCCGGCGGGAATGACGACGCCCTTGTCGAAATTGACGCCCGTGACATTGACCGTGTTCGTTTCCTGACCGGGCGTCAGATACTCGCCGAGATCGAAACGGGTCGTCGTGTCGTAGGAGAGCGATGACGTGTCGTTCACCTCATAGGCGCTGATGATGTTCGAACCCGTGTTCGGGCTGGCCTTCATCGGCATGGTGAGGACGTTCTCGGGCGCCGTGGTGCTGCCGCCCGGCGTACCGACGACGACCGACAGGCTCGAGCCACTGGAGACCGTCGCCAGGCGCGGGTCGAGATACGCTTCCTGGTCGTTCACGTCGTCCCAGATCGTGAACCCCCGGCTATCCGGCGCGACGTTGAAATTGTTCGAGTTGTAGACGTTGACGGTCACGTTCTCCTGGGTGGTCGTGTCGAAATACGTAACCGTCTGGTTTTGCTGGCCGATCGCGAGAACGCCGTCCGGGAGCACGGCGCCGTTGATGATCCGACCGGCTGCGCCGATCTGGGCCAGTGTCTGCGTGGTCCAGTTCGGCACGCCGTTCTGGACCGTCGTGTAGCTGCCGTCGAGGGTGTTCGTGGCGCCGTTGTTGACGATGCTCTGGCCGACGTGATCGTCGTTCGGCCCCGGTACCGTGGTCGGCGGCGGCACGTAATTGCCGACCGGATAGTGTCCCGGCGCGTAGTTCCCGAGCGTAAAACTGTCGGCGAACGCGCATGTGGAGAAGACGGAAACGGCTACGCTTGAAAGAAGAATCGCAGCATGCCTGCAAATTACGTGATTATTACGCAAGGAAAACGCCTTCTTTCCAGCCGTCATTGCATCCCCCAAGGCGGCGATCGGTCTTGTATCCAACCGCCCACTGGCATAGCGCCGAATGATGTCACAAACGGCGCAAATTAGTCGTATTTTCCAAATAACTTACAGTGGAAAGAATCACAAGCGGATTGTATGTGTACGTAAATACTTATATTTTTCCAAAAAAATCGAATATCAGATTGAAGTTATCAATATCAAAATCCGATCATTAGCTGATTTATGCTTGTATTCGCTTTATGTATTTTTCTATCTAAAAATTGTATTCAATTCTATTTTACGCTAATACCTCGGGTGGGTTGATATAAATCAATCGATAATAGTCTTATTTTTGAAATAAATTTACTTTCAACTTTTGCGGTCTTCTGTGCCGAAAGGGGGCGACTCGTAGGCGCCCTGAGCGCGCGCAGGCGGCGGGCGTTGGGTCTTTTCGCGAACGGGGGATGGCGGCGGCAGAAACGGGAGGCCTTGCCGCCGGCGTCCATGTCGTCGATATGAGGAAAATGAGCCAGCCGAACGCCGCCGCGCGCCCCGCGCCCCTTTCTGCGCACCGCTTCTCCGTTGCGCCCATGATGGACTGGACCGACCGGAACTGCCGGGCGTTCCATCGCGTCCTGTCGCGCCGGGCGCTGCTCTATACCGAGATGGTCACGGCCAATGCGGTGATCTTCGGCGACCGCGACCGGCTGATCGGTTTCTCGGAAGAGGAGCATCCGGTGGCGGTGCAGCTCGGCGGGGCGGATCCGGCGGCGCTGGCCAAGGCCGCGCACATCTGCGCCGAGCGCGGCTATGACGAGGTGAACCTCAATATCGGCTGCCCGTCCGACCGTGTGCAGGGCGGCAATTTCGGCGCCTGCCTGATGCGCGATCCGGCGCTGGTGGCCGACGGCGTGGCGGCGATGAAGGCCGAGGTCGCCATTCCCGTCACGGTGAAGTGCCGCATCGGCGTCGACGAGCAGGACCCGGAACTTGCCCTCGATGCGCTTGCCGACGCCGTTCTCGCGGCGGGAGCCGATGCGCTGATCGTGCATGCCCGCAAGGCCTGGCTGGAAGGGCTCTCCCCGAAGGAGAACCGCGACATTCCCCCGCTCGACTACGGCCGCGTCTACCGCCTCAAGCAGCGTTTGCCCGACGTGCCGATTAGCATCAATGGCGGCATCGGCACGCTGGAGGAGGCTCAGGCGCATCTTGCCCATGTGGATGGCGCGATGCTGGGACGGGCGGCCTATCAGCAGCCCGAATTGCTGATGCGCGTCGACAGCCAGTTCTTCGGCGAGGCCGATCCGCATGCCGACGCCTTTGAGGCCGTCGCGGCGTTCGAGCCTTACGTAGCGGCGCACCTTTCCCACGGCGGACGTTTGCACGATATTACCCGCCACATGCTCGGCCTGTTCACGGGACGACCCGGCGCGCGCGCCTTCCGGCGCCGCCTCGCGATCGACGGGGTGAAGGCAGAGGCCGGGCTCGACGTGCTGCGCGCCGCCGTCGACGAGGTGCGGAAGGCGGAGGAGCGGCGCGCCATGGTGGCGTGATGTTGCAGGCAATCCCCCTCGAACACCTTCTATGGCTGGCCGGCGCCCTGCTGCTGGCGGGCCTCGCGACCGGCATCCTCGCCGGGCTTTTCGGCATCGGGGGCGGGGCGATCATCGTCCCCGTGCTCTACGAGGTGTTCGGGGCGGTCGGCGTGAGCGATGCCGAGCGCATGCATCTTTCGGTCGGCACGGCCCTCGCCATCATCGTGCCGACGGCGCTGCGTTCCTTCCTCGCGCATCGCCGGCGCACCAAGGTGGACGACAGCGTTCTGAGGCGATGGGCGGTGCCGGTGGTCGCTGGCGTGGTCGTCGGCACGGTGCTGGCGGCGGTCTCGCCGGATGTGGTGCTGAAGATCGCCTTCGTGCTGTTCTCGGCGCTGATGGCCTCGAAGCTGCTGTTCGGCCGTGACAGCTGGGTGCTGGCGGACGAACTGCCGGGGCGTGTGGCGATGACGCTCTACGGCTTTGGCATCGGCGCCTCCGCACCGCTCATCGGCATCAGCGGCGGGGGCATCGCGACGGTGGTGCTCACCCTCTACCGCGTGCCGATCCACACGGCGATCGCCACTTCGGCCGGGCTCGGGGCGCTGATCGCGGTGCCCGGTGCCATCGGCTACATCCTCAGCGGCCTGTCGCATCTCGACGTGCTGCCGCCGTTCTCGCTGGGCTATGTCTCGTTGCCGGGCCTGCTGCTGGTCGGCGGCGTGGCCACACTGACGGCACCGCTCGGGGCACGACTCGCGCACGCCTTCACCAAGCGGCAGCTGGAAGTCGGCTTCGGGCTCTACCTGCTGATCGTCGGCTTGCGCTTCGTCGTGGCCCTGTTCGCCAATCTCTGAACGCTCTCGCGCTACGGATCGACGGCTTTCGCGCGCATCACCAGCTTCTCGCCGCGGATCTCGAAGCTGGCGAGGCGGGAGAGGAAGCTCATGCCGAGCAGGCTGTGTTTCAGCGTGCCGGGGCTGGCCACGAGGGCAGGCACGTCGCGCTCGTCGATGCTGCCGGCGATGGCGATGCGCTCCAGCACCACGGCGGCCGCGCGGCCACGCCCATTGGCGGTGTCGATGGGGATGTCGTAGCTCAGGAATTCGAGCGGCAGGCCGACCGCCACCGCATCCTCCGGTGTCAGCACGACGCTGGAGGCGCCGGTGTCCACCAGCATGGGAATGCGATTGCCGTTGATTTCCACGCGCACGTTGAAGTCGCCGTCGCGGGCGCGGGCGACCTCGACCGCCGGGCCACTGTCATGGGCGAGCGGCACGGCGTAGCCCGGTGCCAGCTCGGCCAGCACGCGATAGGCGACGGCGTGCAGCTCGAAACGGTAGGTGTAGCCGGTGGCCAGCACACCGAAGATGACCAGCCAGAGAACGGCAGCGCGAAGCGCCTCGCCCAGCCGGCCTGTGAAGGTGGCGAAGACGCCGGCGCCGAGAACCAGCGCGATGGTGCCGTAGGCGACGAGCTGTGCAAGCTCCCCGGCGCCCAGGCCGGCGACGCTGCCGAAACGCGAGGCCCAGAAGATCAGCCCGATGCCGGTGGCGAGGCCCAGCACCACGGTCCACATCAGCCGGTCGGCGTTCATCGCGCGCCCTCCGGGCTGCGGCGGGCGGCGAGGCGGGACATGATGGCACGCCGCTCCCGCTCGCTCATCGTGCTCCACGCGCCGATCTCCTCCACTGTGCGGCCGCAGCCGAGGCAGGTCCGGCCGGTGGCATCCAGCGTGCAGATGGAAACGCAGGGAGTGGAGAGGGCAATCGGCATCGGATTCGGAACGCTCAGGGCTGCCGCGCGAAGATAAGCAGACCCATCAGGAAGGCAATCTCAACTGTCAGGGTCGCGGCCCCGGCGACGTCTCCGGTCTGCCCGCCGAATTGGGCGCGGGCAAGGCGGGCGATGCCAAAAAACGCAGCGATTCCAAGGATGACGCCGCCGAGCAACGCCATCGGGCCGAGCGTGGGCACGACCAGAAGCGCCGCGATCAAAAGCGCGACGGCAAACGCGGTGCGCCGGCTCGCGAGCCCCGGCACGCCGGCGCTGCGGGCGAGCCCATCGGCGCGGGCGAAGGGAAGGGCGGAAAGCATCCACAGGCCGGCGAGCCGCGAGACCGCGACGGCGGCCATGAGCGCGGCCGCGGCGGCGAGGGCGCCCTCCGCCGCCAGCGCCGCGAGCGTTCCGAGGCGCAGGGCGAAGGCGAGGACGAGCGCGCAGACGCCGAAGCTGCCGATGCGGCTGTCCTTCATGATCTCCAGTCTTCGCTCGACACTCCATCCACCGAGTGCGTCGGCGACATCGGCGAGACCGTCCTCGTGCAACGCGCCGGTGATGGCGACGAGCGTGCCGACCGCGAGCGTGGCGGCGAGGAAACCGCCGAGCCCGAGGCCGTGAGCGGCGAGGAATACGGCGGCGGCGATCAGCCCGAGAACCGCACCGGCCGCCGGCAGCGCTGGCCCGAGCCGGTCAAGGTCCGGCGGGCCGCCCGGGGCCGCCTCAAAGGGCAGGCGCGGCACTGGCAGGCGGGAGAGGAAGCGCAGGGCTTCCGGTACATCGGACAGCACGGGAAGGGGCATGGCGGCGCTCCTCTCACCGCTCGACGAGGAACGCACCGGTCGGGCGGCGATGTTCCCAGCCGGCGCGTTCGAGCTCCGGTGTGTCGGAAAGCTCAGCCGGGTAGCCGATGCAGAGGTAGCCGACCAGCCGCCAGCGCTCCGGCACGTCGAGCGCGCGGGCGACGGATACGGGGTCGAGGATGGAGACCCAGCCGAGCCCGATACCTCGCGCGGCGGCGGCGAGCCAGAGGGTGTGGATGGCCAGCACGGCGGAATAGGCGATCGTCTCAGGCATGGTGGCACGGCCGAGGCCGTGGCCCGCCTCGGGCTCGGGATCGACGAAGACGGCGATCTGCTCGGGCGCGTCGTCGAGGCCGGCGAGCTTGAGCCGGGCATAGAGGCCGGCGCGCTCGGTCGGCTGAAGTGCCAGCGCCTCGGCGTTGCAGGTCTCGAAGATGGTTCGAACTGCAGCCCGCCGGCCGGGCTCGCGCACCCGCACCAGCCGCCAGGGCTGGCTCAGCCCGACGCTCGGCGCCTGTGCCGCGCGGGCGAGGAGATCGGCGAAGGCGGCTTCTTCCAGCGGACGCGTCGCGAAGTGGCGCACGTCCCGCCGCCAGGCGAAGAGCGTGTCGAGCGCGCCGAGAAAGCCGGCGTCGAAGACCGGCGGGACCGCTATTCGGGCGCCGTCGTCTGCGCCATAAGGCGAAGCCGGGGGATTTAAGGGTTGCGCGCTCATAAGGGAGGGTCTACCCCGCCGCCGCGCCCGATGCGACCCTTTCCACGCAGGCTCCGGGCATCACGGACGGGATTTCCCATGCTGCGCTCCGCCACCGGCCTTCCCTTTGACGACATCCGCAACCTCGTCGCCCAGATGCCCGACCCGGACGAGGCGGCGCGCGCCGCCGCTGCCGAGCGCCAGCGCCAGCTCGTCAAGCCGCCCGGCGCGCTGGGGCGGCTGGAGGAGATCGCCATCCGGATCGCCGGCTGGCAGGGGCGGGAGATCCCCGTGATCAACCGGCCGACCGTCGCGGTGTTCGCGGCGACGCATGGCGTCGCGGGGCGGGGCGTTTCGCCCTATCCGCCGGAGGTGACCAAGCAGATGGTCGCCACCTTCACCAACGGCAAGGCGGCGGTAAACCAGATCTGCGGTGTGTTCGGCGCGGGCCTGCGGGTGTTCGACCTCGCGCTCGACCTGCCGACGCCGGACATCGTCGAGCAGGACGCGCTGACCGAGGCCGAGTGTGCCGCGACCATGGCCTTCGGCATGGAAGCGCTGGCCGGCGAGCCGGACCTGCTCTGCCTCGGCGAGATGGGCATCGGCAACACCACCGTCGCCGCCGCCATCTTCCACGGTCTTTATGGCGGTGAGGCCGAGGAATGGGTTGGCCCCGGCACCGGCTCCACCGGCGAGGTGCTGGCCCGCAAGATCGCGGCGGTGCGTGCGGCGGTGGCCCGCTCGAAGGCGCATCTCGACGATCCGCTGGAAGTGCTGCGCAAGCTCGGCGGGCGCGAGGTGGCGGCGATGGCCGGCGCCATTCTCGCCGCGCGGTTGCAGCGCGTACCGGTCGTGCTGGACGGCTATGTGGTGACCGCCGCCGCCGCCGTGCTCAAGGCGCTCGATCCGACCGCGCTCGATCACTGTTTCGCCGGCCATGTCTCGGCCGAGCCGGCGCACCGGGTGGTGCTGGAGCGCCTCGGTCTGCGGCCGCTGCTCGATCTCGACATGCGGCTGGGCGAGGGCTCGGGTGCGGCGCTGGCGATCGGCGTCGTCAAGGCGGCGCTCGCCTGCCATGCCGGCATGTCGACCTTCGCCGAAGCTGGCGTGGCCGACGCGTGAGGCGGCCCCGGCGGTTCGAGGGACGCCGCGGCTGGCGGCCGAGCACCTACCAGTCGATCCTGGTCGCGGTGGTGCTGGTCGCGGGCGCGCTCGTCGTCGAGCGCTTCGTGCCGGCGCTCACCGGCTCCGTTCGGGTCGCGGACGGCGACAGCCTGGAGATCGGCGGCGAACGGGTGCGGCTGGAAGGCATCGACGCGCCCGAGCTGCATCAGCAATGCGGGTCGCCGGACAAGCTCTGGCCGTGTGGCGAGCGGGCGCGGGCCGCCTTGCGGATGCTCGTCGCCAAGGGCGACGTGAAGTGTCGGCCGGTCGACGAGGACCGCTATGCCCGCGCGGTCTCTGTCTGCACGGTCGACGGGCGCGACATCGGCGCGGCGCTGGTGAGCGACGGCTGGGCGGTGGCTCTGGGCCTTTCCTATGGGAGCGAGGAGCGCGCCGCGCGCCAGGCCGGACGCGGCATCTGGGCCGGGCCCTTCGAGCGGCCGGGGGAATGGCGCGCGCGCAATCCGCGTTCCGGCTCCTGAGCGCTTCCGAAAGCGGCGGGTGCCGCCTATCTAAAGGCCATGCCGCCGGAAAGCCTTGACGCCGTCCTTGCCGAAATCCGTGCCTGCCGCGCCTGCGTGGAGCATCCGCGCGGCAAGCCGCTGCCGCACGCGCCGCGCCCGGTGCTGCATGTCGGGCCAAAGGCGCGCATCCTCGTCGCCGGACAGGCGCCGGGCACGAAGGTGCATGCCTCCGGCCAGTCCTTCAACGATGCCTCCGGCGACCGGCTGCGGTCCTGGCTCGGCATCGACCGAGACACCTTCTATGACGAGGACCGGATCGCGGTCGCGGCCATGGGCTTCTGCTTTCCGGGGCAGGACGCCAAGGGCGGGGACCTGCCGCCACGCAAGGAATGCGCCGCGCTGTGGCACGACCGGCTGTTCGCGGCGCGCGCGCCCTTCGATCTCGTCGTCGCGGTGGGCGCGACCTCGCAAGCCTATCATCTCAAGCGGCTCGGGCTGGAACGCTTCGCCGGCGGAGGATTGACCGAGCGGGTGATGCGCTGGCGGGAGATCTGGGAGGCGCGCGAGAGCCCACGCATCCTCCCGCTGCCGCATCCCTCCTGGCGCAACACCGGCTGGCTGAAGCGCCATCCGTGGTTCGAGGCGGAGCTTCTGCCGGTGCTTAAGGCCGAGGTGGCGCGGCTGCTGGGATAGGGGCGCCGGCCTCAGCGCGAGACCAGCATGTGCCGGTTCAGCCGCCGCTCCAGCACGTCCCACACCCGCCGCACGATCTCGACCATGATGAGGTAGAGCGCCGCCGCCCAGAGATAGACCTCCATGTCGTAGGAGCGGGAGAAGGCGAGGCGGGTGACGCCCATCAGGTCGTAGACGGTGATGACCGAGGCGATGGCGCTCGACTTGATCATCAGTACCAGCTCGTTGCCGAGCGGGCGCAGCCCGACCGCGAAAGCCTGCGGCAGAACCACCTTGCGATAGGCGAGGACGCGCGAGAGGCCGAGCGATTGCGCCGCCTCCATCTGCCCGGCGGGCAGGCTCTGTATGCCGCCGCGCAGGATCTCCGACTGGTAGGCGGCGGTGTTCAGCGTGAAGGTGAAGAGCGCGCAGTTGAAGGCGTCGCGGAAGAACCACCACAGGCCGATGTCGGTGAGCTGCTCGCGGAACTGGCCGGCGCCGTAATAGATGAGGAAGGTCTGCGCCAGCAGCGGCGTGCCGCGGAAGAAATAGGAATAGACGAAGGAGGCGCGCGCGAGGAACTTGCCGCCTTCCACCCGCGCCACGGCGAGCGGCAGGGCGAGCAGCGCGCCGAGGAACACCGACAGCACGACCAGCTTCAGCGTCACCCACACGCCGTCGAGAAAGCGCAGGCCGTAGCGGTCCATGAGGTCTGCGTTGAGACCGATGAAGCCCATCACCGAGAGGAAGCCGGAACCGATGGCGTCGAGGATCGCCTGCATCAGTGGCCTCCCACGCGCTTGAAGCCGCGCGCCGCCCGATTCTCCAGCTTGGTGAAGATGGCGCTCGAGACGCCGGAGAACACCAGATAGATCAGGCAGGCCACGAGGTAGAAGAAGAAGGGCTGCTTGGTCACGCCGACGGCGATGGCGGTCTGGCGCATCAGGTCGCTGATGGCGATGACCGAGACCAGCGACGTGTCCTTCAGGAGCACCATCCAGTTGTTGGACAGGCCCGGCAGGGCGACGCGCCAGAGCTGCGGGAAGGTGACGAGGCGGAAGGTGCTCCAGCCCGACAGTCCGAGCGCGGATGCCGCTTCCTTCTGTCCTCTCGGCACGGCGCGGATGGCGGCGAGCAGCACCTCGCTGGAGAAGGCGCCGAGCACGAGCCCCAGCGCCACCACGCCGGCGACGAACTGGTTCACCTCGATATTGGCGTCGGGCACCAGGTAGTTGGCGATGCGGGTGAGCAGCATCTGCCCGCCGTAATAGACGATGAACAGCGTCAGCAGTTCGGGCAGGCCGCGGAACACGGTGGTGTAGAGATTGCCCAGCCCCCTCAGCACCGGCGAGTGCGAATCCTTCGCCAGCGCGATGAGCAGCCCGATGGTGATGCCCACGGGCAAGGTGGCCAGCGCGAGCTCGATGGTGAGCAGCGCGCCTCGGGCGATTTCGTCTCCCCAGCCGTCAGGGCCGAAGGAGAGCAGGCTGAGCAGATCCAGCATGATGAGCGGGACGCTCCACATCGGCAGGAAAACGGCGCCGTTCCGGCAGACTCACCGGAACGGCGTTGCGGAGCGTGCGTCAATAGACGCTGAACGGGAAGTACTTGTCGTTGATCTTCTTGTAGGTACCGTCGGCGAGGATCTCCTCGATGGCCTTGTTGAAGAGCGCGACGAGGTCCGGATCGTCCTTGCGGATGCCGACGCCGACACCCTCGCCGAAATATTTCGGATCCTTGTATTCGGCGCCGGTGAACTTGCAGCACTCGCCGCCCTTCGACTTCAGCCAGTCCAGCTCGACCACCTTATCGGACAGCAGGGCGTCGATGCGGCCATTGGCGAGGTCGAGATGGGTGTCGTCGATGGTGGCGTAGAGCTTCACCTGCGCGCCGGCCTTGCCGTAGACGTCCTCGAGATAGTTCGAGTGGATGGTCGAGCTCTGCGCGCCGAGCGCCTTGCCCTTGAGCGATTCCGGCGAGGTGTCGGTGATGGTCGAGCCCTTCTGGACCACGAAGGTCGCCGGCGTGTTGTAATATTTGTTCGAGAAGCTGATCTGCTTCTTGCGTTCCTCGGTGATCGACATCGAGGCGACGATGGCGTCGTATTTGCCGGCGAGGAGTGCGGGAATGATGCCGTCCCAGTCCTGCGCGACGAAGGTGCAGGTGACCTTGGCCTTCTCGCAGAGCGCCTTGGCGATGTCGATGTCGAAGCCCTTGAGCTCGCCGTTCTCCAGATAGTTGAAGGGTGGGTAGGCGCCTTCGGTGCCGATGCGGACGGTCTTCCACTCCTTTGCGGAAGCGCCGCCCAGCGTGGCCGCGACGAGAATGGCCGCGGTGGCCAGGCGAGTGACAAGGCTCATTCTGTTCCCCTCTGGAAGGTTGTCATGCCGGGTGATGTTTTTGTTCCGGCAACCCATGCTGGCACTATTTCGAAACGTTGCGCAACGGGGGGTGCCGCAATCGTGGTCAGGATGTCGATCTGATTTATTTATGGGCAGAGCATCATCATCAGTACCGCCGATCGGGCCACGGCGCGGGACGGGTTGACGCTGTGGCCGAGCTGGTGTCTCACCTGCCCACGTCATTCAGGAGGAGCGTGACATGGCGACCGCAGACGATGTGAAGGCAAGGCTGGCGCAGGTCTCCGCGCCGGACGGGCGACCGGTCACGCAGACCGGGGCCCTCTCCGAAATCCTCGTCTCGGACGGCAAGGTCTATATGTCGATCACCGTCGACGCGGCGGAAGCGCAGGCCTGGGAGCCGGTGCGCGCGGCGGTGGAGCGCACCGTGCGTGGCACACCGGGCGTGACCTCGGCGCTGGTGGCGCTGACCGCCGAGCGCAAGGCGGGTTCCGCCCCCGCCGGAGGCGCGCAGCCGGTGCGTGTCTCGGGGCAGGGGGGACATTCCCATGCCGGGCACTCTCATGCCGGCCACGGCCATCCCCAGCCCCCCGCCGATCCGCAGAAGGAATCGCCGGGCCTGCCGGGCGTCGGAGCGATCATCGCCGTGGCTTCCGGCAAGGGTGGCGTCGGCAAGTCGACGCTGGCGGCCAATCTTGCACTGGGCCTCGCCTCCTTCGGCCTCAAGGTCGGCCTGCTCGACGCCGACATCTACGGCCCGTCCGTGCCGCGCCTGATGGGCCTGAAGGGGCGGCCCGAGGTGCAGGGCCGGATGATCACGCCCATGCAGGCTTTCGGGCTCAAGGTGATGTCCATCGGGTTCCTCGTGGAGGAGGAGACGCCGATGATCTGGCGCGGGCCGATGGTGATGTCGGCGATCAGCCAGATGCTCAAGGAGGTCAACTGGGCGCCGCTCGACATCCTCGTCGTCGACATGCCGCCCGGTACCGGCGACGCACAGCTCACCATGGCGCAGCAGGTGCCGCTGGCCGGCGCGGTCATCGTCTCGACGCCGCAGGACCTCGCGCTCATCGACGCGCGGCGCGGCATCGCCATGTTCGAGAAGGTCAACGTGCCGGTGCTCGGCATCGTCGAGAACATGAGCTACTTCCTGTGCCCGCACTGCGGTGGCCGCTCCGACATCTTCGGCCATGGCGGCGCGCGGCACGAAGCCCAGCGCTTCAATGTGCCCTTCCTCGGCGAGGTGCCGCTGCACCTGTCGATCCGCGAGACCTCCGACGCCGGCCTGCCGATCGTTGCGACGCGCCCGGACAGCCACGAGGCGCAGATCTACCGCGACATCGCCAATTCGGTGCGCGAGGCGCTCGCCGGTCGCCGTGGTACGGCGCGGCCGGCTCCCCGCATCGTGATGGAGGGGTGAGGGGCGTTCAGTCCCGTTCCTCGGCGGGAGGAAAGAAAGCCCCGATCTCCGCGAAGCCCATGACGTCGCCGGTGAAGTCGAAGCGTCCCTCCCGCTGCATGGTCTGCGCCGCGCGAGCGACGCTACCATAGGCGAGGCGGGCGAGGCTGGAGCCGATGCTGATGCGCCGGACCCCGGCGGCGGCGAGTTCGTCCCGGGTGAAGCGCACCCCGCCGATGCCGATGACGACGTTCACCGGCCGGGACACCGACGAACAGACGGTCCGCACGGCGTCGAGATCGGGCAGGCCGGGAGCGTAGAGCACATCGGCTCCGGCCGCTTCGAAGCTCTGGAGCCGCCGGATCGTGTCGTCGAGATCGGCCCGGCCCCACAGAAAGTTCTCGGCACGCGCCGTGAGGACGAAATCGCCCGGCAGGCCGCGGCGGGCTTCCACGGCGGCGTGAATGCGCTCCAATGCAAGGAACGGATCGTAGATCGGCGCATCGGCGCGTCCGGTGTGATCCTCGATCGAGCCGCCCGCCAACCCTATGGCGGCCGCGGCGCGAATGGTCTCGGCAACCGCCTCGGGGCTGTCGCCGAAGCCGTTTTCGAGATCGGCCGAGACGGGCAGCGGGGTCGCCCCGACGATGAGCGCGCAATGGGCGAGCACGTCCGCCCGGGTAGCGCCGCCATCGCGCACGCCGCGTGAGAAAGCCATGCCGGCGCTGGTGGTGGCGAGCGCCGGGAAGCCCGAGCCGGCGAGGATGCGGGCCGTGCCGACGTCCCATGGATTAGGCAGAATGAATGCGCCGGGCCCTTCATGCAGTGCCCGAAAACGGGCGGTCTTGTCGTTCATTCGGGGAGCCTCCGCAACGATGTGGGCAGGTTAACCGCGAAAGAGAACAAATCAAGAACATATGGGGCGGCCGCACAACCGAAAGTGGTTCCCGCGCCGTCTGTGGTCCGTTGCCGCCTGACCATTGCCGGCAAGGCTCCCAGCCTTGGCCAAAAGACGCACCCGGGCGGCAGTTGCGCGGTTCCAAAGCCTGACGTACGTCTAGGAAAACAAGCAATTCGTGTGCGGAGCGCGCAAATGCGCCAACCGCGCCGTGAGGAAATTCCCTTCAGGAGAGACCACCTATGAAGCGTCGTCAGTTTCTTGCCGCCGCCGGTGCCGGCGTCGCGGCCTCCAGTGCCGTTGCGATGCCCGCCATCGCCCAGTCCGCCCCGGAAATCCGCTGGCGCCTCGCCTCCAGCTTCCCGAAGTCGCTCGACACCATCTATGGCGGTGCCGAGGTGATGTCGAAGATGGTTTCGGAGCTGACCGACGGGAAGTTCCAGATCCAGGTCTTCGCGGCGGGCGAAATCGTGCCCGGCCTTCAGGTGCTCGACGCCGTGCAGAACAACACGGTCGAGATGTGCCACACCGTCTCGTACTATTTCGTCGGCAAGGATCCAACCTTCGCGGTGGCGGCCTCGGTGCCGTTCGGCCTCAATGCCCGCCAGCAGAACGCCTGGCTCTACCAGAACGGCGGCAACGAGCTCTTCAACGAGTTCTACAAGAAGTACAACGTCTACGGCCTGCCCTGCGGCAACACCGGTGCCCAGATGGGCGGCTGGTTCGCCAAGGAGATCAAGACCGTCGCCGACATGAACGGCCTCAAGATGCGCATCGGCGGCATCGCCGGGCAGGTCATGGCCAAGCTCGGCGTGGTGCCGCAGCAGATCGCCGGCGGCGACATCTATCCGGCGCTGGAGAAGGGCACCATCGACGGCGCCGAGTGGATCGGCCCCTATGACGACGAGAAGCTCGGCTTCTACAAGGTGGCGAAGTTCTACTACTACCCCGGCTGGTGGGAAGGCGGGCCGACCATCCACGCCTTCGCCAACCTCGCCAAGTTCGAGGAACTGCCGAAGACCTACAAGGCGGCGCTGATCGCCGGCACGACCTACGCCAACACCATCATGCAGGCGCGCTACGACGTGCAGAACCCGCCGGCCATCAAGCGGCTGGTGGCGAACGGCACGCAGCTGCGCCCCTATCCCACGGAAGTCATGGAAGCCTGCCTGAAGGCGACCAACGAGCTCTGGGCGGAAATCTCCGCCAAGAACCCGGATTTCAAGAAGGCCATCGACACCATGCAGGCCTTCCGCAACGAGGAGAACCTGTGGTGGCAGGTGGCGGAATACACCTTCGACAGCTTCCAGATCCGTACCCGTCCGCGCGGGTGAGGCGGAGCGCCTTCTGATCGAACACGATGCCCGGGCCGGTCCCGGGCATCGTCGTTTCGGGACGGCCGCATGACCTTCGGCGAGGTTGCATCGGCCAGTGCGAAGTGACAGGAAGTGCCGCTATGAAACGCATTCCGGCCTCAGGCCATTCCGCCGATGCGACGCCCGGGCGTCGCGACATTCTCCGTACCGCCGGCGCCGGGCTTGCCGCCGGTGTGGCGAGCGTCGGGCTCGCCGCGCCGGCCATCGCGCAGAACGCGCCGCAGGTGCGCTGGCGCCTCACCTCCAGCGTGCCGAAGGTGCTGGACGCGATCTTCGGTGCCAACGAGCTGGTGTCGAAATATGTGAGCGAGGCGACCGAGGGCCGCTTCGTGATCCAGAACTACGCGGCCGGCGAGATCGTGCCGGGCCTGCAGGCGCTCGACGCGGTGCAGAACGGCACGGTCGAGGTCGCTCAGACGCCGCTCTACTACTATCTCGGCAAGGATCCGTCCTTCGCCTGCTTCACCACCATGCCGTTCGGGCTCAACGCCCGCCAGCAGAACGCCTGGTTCTACCATGGCGGCGGTCGCGAGCTGCAGGACGAGTTCCTCGCCAAGTACAACCTCGTAGGCTTCCTCGGCGGCAATACCGGCACGCAGATGGGCGGCTGGTTCCGCAAGGAGGTGAAGGACCTCGCCGACTTCAAGGGGCTGAAGTTCCGCATCGGCGGCATCGCCGGGCAGGTGGTGGCGAAGCTCGGCGTGGTGCCGCAGCAGATCGCGCCGGGCGACATCTACGCCGCGCTGGAGAAGGGCACCATCGACGCCTGCGAGTGGGTGGGCCCCTATGACGACGAGAAGCTCGGCTTCGTGCGGGTGGCGCCCTATTACTACTATCCCGGCTGGTGGGACGGCGGGCCGACCATGAACGTCGTGGTCAACCGCTCCAAGTGGAACGACCTGCCGAAAGCCTATCAGGCGATCTTCGAGGCGGCTGTCGCCTATGCCAATGCGGACATGCTGGCGAAGTACGACGCCTACAATCCGGCGGCGCTGCGCCGGCTGGTGGCGGCGGGCGCGCAGCTCAAGCCCTTCCCGCAGAGCTTCCTCGACGCCGCCTGGACCGCCTCGAACGAGCTGGTGGCCGAGATCGGCGCGAAGAATGCCGGCTTCAAGAAGATCATGGATTCGCTGATCGCCTTCCGCAACGAGGAGTACCTGTGGTGGCAGGTCGGCGAATACCCCTATGACGGCTACATGATCCGTGCCCGCTCCCGTGGCTGAGAACGCGGCGACCGAACCAATGCAAAGGGAAATGCCTATGTCGACGCCGGTCTCGGCCCCGACCTCCCGCCGCCGGCTGCTGAAGGGCGCCGGCCTCGCCGCCGCCGCGAGCGCCATCGCCGCGCCAGCCGTCGCCCAGACCGCCCCGCAGACACGCTGGCGGCTGACGTCGAGCTACCCGAAGTCGCTCGACACCATCTACGGCTCCTCGCTGCTGCTGGCGAAATATGTGGGCGAGGCGACCGACGGGCGCTTCACCATCGATGTCTTCGCGCCGGGCGAGATCGTGCCGGGCCTTCAGGCCTTCGACGCGGTGCAGAACCGCACCGTCGAGCTCGCCCAGACCGCGCTCTACTACTACATCGGCAAGAACCCGGCCTTCGCGCCCTTCACCACCATGCCGTTCGGGCTCAACGCCCGCCAGCAGACCGCGTGGCTTTATCACGGTGGCGGACTGGAATTGCAGAACGCCTTCCTCGCCAAGAGCGGCGTCATCGGCTTTGCCGGTGGCAATACGGGCGCGCAGATGGGCGGCTGGTTCCGCAAGGAAATCAAGGGCATCGCCGACATCAAGGGGCTGAAGATGCGCCTGCCGGGCATCGCCGGTCAGGTGCTGGCGCGCCTCGGGCTGGTGCCGCAGAACCTCGCCGGCGGCGACATCTATCCGGCGCTGGAGAAGGGCACCATCGACGCCGCCGAGTTCGTCGGCCCGGTCGACGACGAGAAGCTCGGCTTCAACCGGGTGGCGCCCTATTACTACTATCCCGGCTGGTGGGAAGGTGGGCCGACCATCCATTTCGTCGCCAATCTTCAGGCATGGAACGAGCTGCCCAAGCCCTACAAGGCGGCCTTCGAGGCGGCGGCGGCCTATGCCAATGCGGACATGCTGGCCAAGTATGATGCCCGCAATCCGGGCGCGCTGCGCCGGCTGGTGGCAGGCGGCGCGCAACTCCGCGCCTTCCCGCAGGAGGTGATGGACGCCGCCTATGCCGAGAACTCCGCGCTGATGGCCGAGATCTCCGCCAAGAACGCGGACTTCAAGACGATCTACGATTCGATGCTCGCCTTCCGCAACGAGGAGTACCTGTGGTGGCAAGTCGGCGAGTATCCCTATGACGGCTACATGATCCGCGCCCGCACGCGCGGCTGAGTCCGGGGGCGTGGCGAGGCCGCTAGGCGGCCTTGCGCGGCTCGTCCCGGGACGCCAGCGGCGCCGGCTTCGGCGCGCTCATGTGGTGGTGCATGGTGTAGAGCCCGGCGGCCATGATCAGCGCCATGCCGGCGATCGAGACGAGGTCCGGCATGTTGTGGAACACCACGGCGCTCAGCCCGACCGAGCACACCACGGCGGCGTAGCGGAACGGCGCGATGGTCGATGGATCGGTGCCACGGAACGCCGCGATGGTCAGCAGGTGGCCACCGATCAGCGACAGGCTGCCGCCGAACAGATAGGCGAGGGTGGTGAGGTCCAGCGGGTTCCACTGTTCCACGGTGCTGCCCGCGAAGCCGAATCCCATGCCGACCATCGCCGTGGCGAAGGTGACGACGAGGGTCGGCACATGCGCGCCGATGCGGCCGGTGATGAAATCGCGGAAGGCGATGAGGAAAGCGACCGCGAGGGGCAGCAGTGCCATCGAGTCGAAGGCCGAGGTGCCTGGCTTCACGATCATGCCCACGCCGACGAAGCCGACGATCACCGCCGTCCAGTAACGCCAGCTGATATGGGCACGGAAGAAGAGCACGGCGGCCGCCATGGTGGCGAGCGGGGCCACTTGCAGGATGGCGGTGGCATCGGCGATCGACATGACGGTGATCGCGGTGATGAACAGCATCGCCACGCAGGCCTCGGCGCCGGCGCGCATCAGGACCCGGCCGTCGATGGCATGGCGTATTGCCGCGAGATGGCCCTTCCAGCCGAGCAGGGCGAGCAGCAGCAGCGCCGCCATGATGCCGCGCACGGCGAGGATCTCGGAGGGCGGGATGTGCTGGAGCGCAAGCTTGGAGAAGGCGTCGTTGGTCGCGAAGATCGACGAGCCGGCGATCATCAGCAGGATGCCGCGACGATTGGCGTTGGGGGCATGCATGGAAGGGGCGTCCGCAGGAGAGAGCGCTCTTAAGCCACTGAATAAAGACGGAATAACGACCGTTGCGGCCGCAGGACGCCTAATCCGGTATGCAGCAGGCGGGAAGACGGAGACCTAGCATTCCTCGCAGGCGCCGCCCGTCGCCTCGACGAGGCCGCCGGCCCGCCGCTCGAGCGACTGCGAGACGACGCAGAGGCCCAGCGCGCCCACGGCCAGCGCCGCGCCGACCCAGGGCAGCTCGGCATAGCCGATACCGACGGTGATCGCCGCGCCTCCGATCCAGGCGCCCGCCGCGTTGCCGAGGTTGAAGGCGCCCTGGTTGAGCGTCGAAGCGAGGTTGGGCGCGCCCACGGCGGCATCCACCACGCGCATCTGGATCGGCGGCACGACGGCGAAGACCAGGATGCCCCAGATGAAGACGGTGGCGACGGCCGCCGCCGCGAACGGGCTGAGGAAGACGAAGGCCACCAGCACGACGGTGAGGCCGACGAAGCTCGCCATGAGCGAGGGCATCAGCCGCCAGTCGGCCAGCCGGCCGCCTAGCAGGTTGCCGATGGTGATGCCGACGCCGAACAGCAGCAGCACATAGGTGACGGTGTGCGGCGTGAAGCCGGTCACGTCGCGCAGCAGCGGCGCGATGTAGGTGAAGACCGAGAACAGGCTCGCCGAGGCGAGCACGCTCATCATCATGGTGAGCAGCACCTGCGGGCGCTTCAGCACCGCGAATTCGCGGATGATGTTGCCGGCCGCATGCGGGATGTCACGCGGCACCCAGATCGCGATGGCGCTCACCGCGAGGATGCCGATCAGCACCACCGCCCAGAAGGTCGAGCGCCAGCCCAGCGCCTGGCCGAGCGCGGTTCCGAGCGGCACGCCCAGCACATTGGCGAGGGTCAGCCCGGCGAACATTAGCGCGATGGCGCTGGCGCGCTGGTTCGGCGGCACGAGATTGGCCGCCACCACGGCGCCGATGCCGAAGAAGGCGCCATGGCAGAAGGCGGTGACGACGCGCGCGCCCATCAAGAACCAGTAGTCCGGGGCGACGGCGCAGAGGAAATTGCCGACCACGAACATGCTCGACAGGCCGATCAGCGTCGCCTTGCGGGGCAGGGAGTTGGTGATGATGGCGACGATGGGCGCACCGATGACCACCCCGAGCGCGTAGCCGGTGACCAGCAGGCCGGCGGCGGGAATCGTGACGGAGAGATCGGCGGCGACCTCCGGCAGGAGGCCCATGATCACGAACTCGGTGGTGCCAATGCCGAAGGAGGCCATGGCAAGGGCCAACAGCGGAAGCTGCATCGGTGGACTCGTGTTTTCGAAGAGGCTCTGGAGCGACTCGGGACACTGCTGATTAGCAGCTGGAATCACTACAGCATATGCACGTTATGTTGCGTTGCAGCAACACGAGCAGGCGCTGGCCAGCCATGCGTCCCGAAAGGGGGATCGATCAGCCGCCGGTGACGCTCATATGGCGGCGGAGGGCGGGCGCGCGGCCCGGACGGTCGATGACGAAGTCATGCCCCTTCGGCTTGCGGAAAATGGCGTCGTCGAGCGCGGCATGCAGCTTCTCGTCGCTCTCGGAGGCGCGCAGGGGCGCGCGCAGGTCCGCCGCATCCTCCTGGCCCAGGCACATGTAGAGCGTACCGGTGCAGGTGACGCGCACGCGATTGCAGCCTTCGCAGAAATTATGCGTCAGCGGGGTGATGAAGCCGAGCCGGCCGCCGGTCTCGCGGATCGAGACGTAGCGGGCGGGGCCGCCGGTGCGGAACGGGATGTCCTCGAGCGTCCAATGCTGTTCGAGCCGGGAGCGGACGGTCGAGAGCGGCAGGTACTGGTCGACCCGCTCCGAGCCGGTCTCGCCCAGCGGCATGACCTCGATGAGCGAGACATCCATGCCGCGCCCGTGCGCCCATTCGATGAGCGAGGGAATCTCGTCCTCATTCTCGCCGCGCAGGGCGACGGCGTTGAGCTTGACGTGCAGCCCGGCCGCCTGGGCGGCGTCGATGCCGGCGAGCACCTTGCCAAGATCGCCCCAGCGGGTCAGCGCCCGGAAGCGCTGCGGGTCGAGCGTGTCGAGCGAGACGTTGATGCGCTTCACACCACAATCGGCCAGCTCGCGCGCGAAGCGGGCGAGCTGCGAGCCGTTGGTGGTCAGCGTCAGTTCCTCCAGAGCACCGGAATCGAGATGCCGGCCGAGGGAGCGGAACAGGGTCATCACGTCGCGGCGCACCAGCGGCTCGCCGCCGGTGAGGCGCAGCTTCTTCACGCCGCGGGCGACGAAGGCCGAGCACAGCCGGTCGAGCTCTTCCAGCGTCAGCAGCTCCGGCTTCGGCAGGAAGGTCATGTGCTCCGCCATGCAGTAGACGCAGCGGAAATCACAGCGGTCGGTGACGGAGACGCGCAGATAGGTGACCGCGCGGCCGAACGTGTCGACGAGCGGCGCCCGCGGGGTTTCCCGCTGTATCCGGTCGATGACGGTTTCGTCGCTGATCACGTCCGCGCTCCCGAGACGCCGATGGATCCGGCGCTACCTATTCAGGATATTTCTAATGATTGGGCATCCCCATGCCAAGGCGCAGACGCCTATCGGGCGATTGCCTAAACCATTCGTGACGTGCGTTCCGACAAATGCGCGCCGGCGGATCAGACCTCCGGCGAACGGCTTGGCGAACGTCCGCCGCATCTCTATGTGGAGTGCCGACGAGAGAAGGGGAAGACCGTGACCGACGCCTCGACCCACAGCCCGAGCAATGCCTGGCCGACCGAGATCCGGATCCACAAGGACCGGCGCGCCCTCACCATCGCTTTCGACGACGGCACCAGCTTCATCCTGCCGGCGGAGTATCTGCGGGTCGAGAGTCCCTCCGCCGAGGTGCAGGGCCATTCGCCGGCCGACCGTCAGCTCGTCGCCGGCAAGCGAGAGGTGCGGATCGATGAGGCCATTCCCGTCGGCAATTATGCCGTGCGCCTGATATTCGACGACCAGCATTCGACGGGTATCTACACGTGGGAGATCCTGCACCGGCTCGGCCGCGAGCAGGACGAGCTGTGGACGCGCTATCTGCAGGAGCTGGCGTCCAAGAATCTCTCGCGCGACGCGGCCGGCACCGTGCGCCGGCACTGACGCGAGAAGACCCCGGGCGGCGCACAGGCCGCTCCGGGGCGATATCGGGCGCGCTCAGTTCAGCACGACGACCTTGGTGCCGACGCGCACGCGATCATAGAGATCGGCAACGTCGTCATTGGTCATGCGGAAGCAGCCGGAGGAGACCGCCTGACCGATGGTCTCCGGCTCGTTGGAGCCGTGGATGCGGTAGAGCGACGAGCCGAGATAGAGCGCGCGGGCGCCGAGCGGGTTGTCGATGCCGCCGGGCATGTAGCGCGGCAGGTCGGGGCGGCGCTTCAGCATCTGCGGCGGCGGGGTCCAGCCCGGCCACTCGGCCTTGCGGGTCACGGTCTTCACGCCCGACCAGCGGAAGCCGTCGCGGCCGACGCCGATGCCGTATTTCAGCGCGGTGCCGCCGCCCTGGACCAGATAGAGGCGGCGCTCACCCGTGTTCACGATAATGGTGCCCGGCGCGTATTTGCCGTTATAGGACACGACCTGCCGGCGGAGCGCCGAGTTGCCGCCCTTGACCGGTCCGTTGCCGAGATTCGACGGGCGCGCAAAGAGGTTGAAAAAGGAAGGCGCGGCATTCGTCGCGCTCTGTGCCATGGCCGGCGCCGTCGCCGCCAGGGTCACTCCGGCGAGCACCATGGCCGCCATCGTCTTCAGTCGCATCGCAAGCCCCATACGATCGATGATACGCCCCCGGCGTTTCCCGACGGGCCGCCGCGAGACCCGCCAGCACCACCACCGACACCCGCAGGCGCCTAAATATGCGCCGTATTTGACGAATGGCAGCCTGACGATGCCGTGAGTTCGCCGATTGTGGCGTCTCTATGGCATGACGGCAACAGCCATGTGCGGGCAGCCGCTGGGAAGGCGCGGGACGCTCTCAGGGCGCGGCGGTCTCGGCCGCTGTAGTGGCGTGCTGCGAGCCGAAGATGAGGTTGCCGAGCCGCGTGCCGTAATACGCCACGCCCTTGCTGGTGAAGTGTGTGGCGTCGAATTCCAGCGGCTCGCCGTCGATGGAGAGCTGGCAGTTCATCTCGGGGCACATGTTCTGCAGGATCGAGACGTAGAGCACCGAGGGATTGTTGGCGAAGTGCTCGGTCAGCAGGCGGTCCGAGCGGTAGGTCACCTCGTCCATGTCGTCGGCGGTCCCAGTATCGGCGTTCTGCCGGTGCAGGCGCAGCGCGAGGATTTCCGGCACCGGCCGCTTGTACTTCGGCACCGGGCCGAGCACGACCACCTTGATGCCGGCCGCGTTGAGGCGGGCGATGGCGCGGTCGAGGTCGGCCAGATGCTCGGGCGAGACGAAGGCATCGCCGCCCAGGACCACGATCTCGGGCTTGTGGGTCAGCAGCCATTCGAAGGCGAACTTGTTCAGGCTGTCGCAGACCGGCGAGTGCGGGTTGGTGAAGTCGAGCAGCGGCAGGCAGGCCGCGCCAGTGATCTGCCCCAGCGCGTAGCCGTGCTCCTTGGCCATCGGCAGCAGGGCGCCGCTGAACTGGGCGACATGGCTGCTGCCCCAGAGCACGATGCGCGGTGAACCGGTGGGCAGGCATTCCGGCTTGATGTCGGCCGGGCTCTGCCCCTGCCGGACGAAGCACAGGCCGTCCCGCACCACCGGCTTGAAGGCGTAGTTGGTGTAGGCCAGCACGCGCTGGATCTCGGGATCCATGCGGCCGGGGAAGCCCCTCGTGCTGGTGGTGAGCGTGCCGAACCCCAGCAGCACCGCGATCCCGGCCGCCGTGGCGCCGAAGACGATGCGACGCGGAAAGGCGACCCGGTTCAGCCGCACCGGCTGCTCGACGAAGCGCCAGGACAGCCAGCCGAGCAGCGTGGAGAGCGCGACGCCGCCGATCAGGAACAGGCGCGTATCCATGTCCGGCCAGAGCTGGCGGGCGAAGACCACGATGGGCCAATGGACCAGATAGAGCGAGTAGGAGATGGCGCCGAAGAAGCGCATCGGTGCCACGCCGAGCAGCCGCGCCGGCAGGCTCTCGGTGCGTTCGCCGCCCCACAGCACGAGCGTCGCGCCGAGGCAGGGAATCAACGCCAGCCGCCCGGGGAAGGGCGAGGCCGAGGTGATCGTCAGCATGCCGTAGAGGATGAGCCCCGCGCCGGCGAGGATAGCCGCCCCGCCAATGTGCCGGTTGCCGGAAAAGCGCATGCCGGGCAGGGCGAGTGCCGCGCCGATCAGCAGTTCGAAGGCGCGGAAGGGCAACAGGTAGAACGCCGCCGCCGGGTTGGTCTGGCGCACCATCTCGCAGGCGACGAGCGAGGCGACGAGGATCGCCAGCACGGCCCAGGGCAGCGCCTTCGGCCAGAAGCGCCGGCAGACGAGGATGAGCGCGGGGAAGAGGAAATAGAACTGTTCCTCCACGCCCAGCGACCAGTAGTGCAGCAGCGGCATCTCCTCCGCCGATGAGCCGAAATAGTCCGCTCGCCGGTAGAAGTAGACATTGCCGAAGGCGAGCACCGACCAGATCAGCGAGCGCGCATAGGACAGGAGCTGGTTCGGTAGCAGGACGAACAGCGCGATGACGCTGGTCACCGCCGAGACCGCGACGAAGGCCGGCACGATGCGTCGCATGCGCCGCTCGTAGAAGCCGAAGATCGAGAAGCTGCCGTCGGCGGTGTCGGCGTAGATCGACTTGGAGATCAGGAAGCCGGAGATGACGAAGAACACGTCGACGCCGACGAACCCGCCCGGCAGCCAGTTCGCCCCGAAATGGAACAGCACGACGCCGAGGACGGCGACGGCGCGCAGTCCGTCGATATGGGCGCGGTAACGCAGATGGTGATGCACGGCGGCGGCTGGCTCTTTCACGCGAAAAGGTCGGTCATTATCGCCGATGGAGGCCGCGCACGGCATGCCGGATGGCTAGAACAGGCTTCCCTGCGTCCAGTTTGCGCCGGGGTGTTGCTCGCCGGCCATAGGAAGCGGCGGCGGGTCCTCCTTCGCGCCGCCCCGCGAAATGACCGTCAGAAGCGCCTCCGGCAAGGGGCGCTGGAGGGCGCCGGCCTCGCTCCACGGCGCGTGCAGCCAGACCTCCCGCTCCTCCCTTGTGGTCAGGATGACCGGCATCGCCTTGGGATGGATCGGCGCGACGACGGCGTTGGGCTCGCAGGTCAGAAAGCCGAACAGCTCGTGCTCACCGTCCACCGGATCGGCCTTCGTGCCGCGCCGGCCGGTCCAGCGTGTCCAAAGGCCGGCGAAGAAGGCGAGCGGGCGTTCGTCCGACAGGGCGAACCAGACCACGTCCTTGCGTCCGGTGTGTGGATTCGGCTCCGGCGCGTATTCGCTGAAGCTGGTGAAGGGCACGAGACAGCGATGCGCCGGTCCGCTCCACGTCCGCCAATGCGGGGAGGCGAGGTTGCGGATGTTCGTTACCGGCGGGCCGGCCAGATGCGGCGGCGAGGGCATGCCCCAGCGGGCCAGCGCCAGTTCGCGCGTCCCGTCCGGCGCCGTGCGGACGATGGGGGCCGGCTGGTCCGGGAAGATGCCGGTCTGCGCCGGCAGGTTGCCGGCGAGATTGTTCAGCGTGCCGACCAGGTCGGCGATTCCCTGGACGTTCGAAGTGTGGCTGTAGAGATTGCACATGCGTGCCGAGCATGGGGCGCCCGGCCGGGCGCGTGAAGGCACGCCGGCACGGATGCGGACAGCCGTCCACACAATCGCACGCTGCAAAAGGGCACGCGCCGGCGAAGTCGTCCGGTATCGTGGGGAGCGATGATGGTGGGCGATGCAGGGATTGAACCTGCGACCCCTCCCGTGTGAAGGGAGTGCTCTCCCGCTGAGCTAATCGCCCGTCGGACGCCGCGTTGACGCGGCGCCGTCGTCCATCGCGGCGGGATTTAGTGTGCCGGGGTCGCAGGTGTCAAGCGCGCTCGCGCCGTCACCCACGGCCGAGAAGCCGTTCCACCGTTCCCGGCAGCAGATCGTAGTGGTCGATCAGCACGTCGCCGCCCAGTTCCTCCGCCGGAGTATCGGTGTAGCCGAAGGGCACGACGATGACGGGAACGCGGGCGTTCTTGCCGGTCAGCACGTCGGTCATGCTGTCGCCGACCATGATGGCGCGGTGGGCGGAGCCGCCGGCCCGCTCGATGGTGCCTATGAGATGGCCGGCATCGGGCTTGGAGACCGGGAAGGTGTCCGAGCCGGCGATGACGGCGAAGCGGTCGGTGAGGCCGAGCTGGTCGAGGAGCAAGCGCGAGAGATATTCCAGCTTGTTCGTGCACACCGCGAGCACGTGGCCGCGCTCCGCCAGCACGTCGAGCGCCTCGACGAGGCCCGGGAAGGGGCGCGAGGAATCAGCGATATGGTCGGCATAGTGCTGGAGGAAGCGCTCGTAGAGCCGGTCGAAGGCCGGCGGATCGACGTTGATTCCGGCGGCGGTGAGCCCGCGATTGACCAGCGCCTTGGCGCCGGCGCCGATCATCTTGCGGGTTTCCTCGCGCGGCAGGCGCGGCGCGCCGGCTTCGTCGAGCACGATGTCGAGCGTGTCGAGCAGGTCGGGGGCCGTGTCGACGAGGGTGCCGTCGAGGTCGAAGGCGATCACGGCGGGCTGGGATGAAAGCGCAGACATGACGATTTCCGTGGATGGTGACGGGAAACGGTGGCTGCCCGCCGCCGCGAGACGGGTCAGGATTGCTAGGCCTACAATCCCGCCGCTTTTCGTGTCCAGCGTGGCGCGTCCATCGGGCGCATGCGGAAGGCATCGGGGGGTGGTAACAGGGCAATGTTTCGGGAATTCGTTTGGATGAGGCTGAACATGCGAAGCTGGTTTGGAACGGCCGCCGGTGCCGTGGCGGTGCTGGGACTCGTGGCGATGGCCGCTCCGGCCGGAGCACAGGAGACGGCGCCTTCCGCGACGCCTGCCGCGCCTTCGGGGGCCGCTCCCGCCGGTACCACGCCTGCGCCCGCGGCGGCCGCGCCGGCCCCCGCCGCGCCGGCCGGCAACGCTGCTGTCGGTGCTCCCTCGTCGTCCGGCCCCTTCGTCTTCGGCTCTCCGCCCTCGGCTCAGGCGAACCGCGTCTATTCGGTGAACGTGCGTACCGGCGAAGTGAGCGCCTGCCAGTTCGAGCGGCCGGAAGGCAGCCTTGTCGGCGTCACCCGCTGCTTCCGTCGCGATACGAGCGCCGGCCCGGGCGCGTCCGGCACCTACGACATGGTGACCACCCGCTATTCCGGCGAAACCGGCATCTTCCGGGTGAACGTGCAGACCGGGCAGATGAGCATCTGCTATGTGCGCGACATGCCCAAGGACGGCGGCGGTGTCGAGCCGGCGGTGGTCTGCACCGAGGCGTCGCACTAGGCGGATCGCCGCGGCGAGTCGTCCGTCGCGGTGGGTTGCGACGGGAAGTTGTGTCTCCGGGTGCTGCCGTGGGCTTGTCCCGGCGCCGTAACGGCGCTAGGCAGCGCTTGGAGACTGGAAATCCTCCAGCCTGAGCCCTTGCGAGCACCATGTCCGACGCTGACGCCCTCAAACGTGAAGCCGCGGCCCGCGCCCTGGAATATGTCCGCTCGGGCATGAAGCTCGGGCTTGGCACCGGCTCGACCGCCAAGCATTTCGTCGACCTTCTGGCCAAGCGAGTCGAGGAAGGGCTGGAGGTGGTCGGCGTGCCGACCTCCGAGGCGACGCGGGTGCAGGCGGAGAGCCTCGGCGTGCCGCTCGGCACGCTCGACGAGCATCCCGTGCTCGACCTGTGCATCGACGGGGCCGACGAGGTGGGGCCGGACCTCTCCCTCATCAAGGGCGGCGGCGGTGCGCTGCTGCGCGAGAAGATCGTCGCCTCCGCCTCCCGCCAGATGATCGTGATCGCCGACGCCTCCAAGAAGGTGGAACGGCTCGGCGCCTTTCCGCTGCCCATCGAGGTGGTGGATTTCGGCGTTGCCGCCATCCGCCGGGGCATTGATCGCGCCGCCCGCGCGGCCGGCTGCGAGGGGCTGCTGACCCTGCGTCGGCGTGCCGATGGTCATGTTTTCGTCACGGATCAGGGACACCTGATCCTCGATGCCGCCTATCACAGCATCGCCGATCCCCAGGCTCTGGCCGCGCAATTGTCGAGCGTGCCGGGCGTTGTGGAGCACGGCCTCTTCATCAATCTGGCGAGCCGCGTCATTCTCGCGGGCGCCGGCGGCGTGACGGTCATAGACCGCGCGTGATCAATGTTTGTCAGGGAGACATTCATGCGGCTTGATATTGCAGGACGGCTGACCGGTGTGGCGCTGGCGCTGGCCGCCCTCGCGGGCGCAGCTCCCGCATTGGCCCAGAACCAGCCGTTCAACATGGGTGATGCGAAGGCCGGCGCTGCCGCACCGAGCCCGGAGCGGATGAAGCTTGCCAACGAACTGCTCGTGGCCAATGGCGAGGCGACCAGCTTCGACGCCATGATCCCCGGCATTATCGAACAGGCGGCGGGCAGCTTCGTGCAGGCCAATCCGGATCTCATCCGCGACCTGCGCGAAGTCGCCAAGCAGCTCGTGCCCCAGTACGAGAGCCGCCGCAGCGAGATCGTGCAGATCCTGGCCCGCACCTATGCCACGGCCTTCACCGACTCCGAGCTTGAGGAACTGCTGACCTTCTACCGCTCGGCCGTGGGCCGGAAGCTGGTGGAGAACCGCCAGAAGCTGCTCGACGCCGGCCTCAGCGGCATTCAGGCGTGGAGCGCCACCTTCTCCCGCGAGATGGAAGGGCGGGTCCGCGAGGAGATGAAGAAGCGCGGCTTCACCATCTGAGGTGTCACCTTCTCTCCGAGACGCTTCCAATCGGAAATGAAAATGCCCGGCTCACGCCGGGCATTTTGCTTTTGGGAGTATGGGACGGAGCGCCGCGCGGGCGCTCAGTCCTCGTCGCCGCCGACCGGGGCGCGGCGTCCGGTGAGCAGGAAGTAGATCAGCGGCCCGAACAGGGCGAGCGCCGAGAGCGCGTAGAGCGTCAGCGCGATCGGGCTCTGGAACAGCACCACCGGGTCACCGACGCTGATGGCGAGCGCCCGGCGCAGCTGCTGCTCGGCGAGGGGGCCGAGGATGAGGCCGACCACTACCGGAGCAATCGGGTAGTCGTAGCGGCGCAGCACGTAGCCGAGCAGGCCGAAGACCAGCAGCATGCCGAGTTCGACCAGCGAGGGATTGGCGCCGAGCGTGCCGAGCGTGGCGAACACGAGGATGCCGCCATAGAGCCAGGGGCGCGGGATCGCCAGCAGCTTCACCCACATGCCGACCAGCGGCAGGTTGAGGATCAGCAGCATCGCGTTGGCGATGAACAGGCTGGCGATCAGGCCCCAGACGAGCTCCGGATTGGTGGTGAACAGCAGCGGGCCGGGATTGAGCCCGTATTGCTGGAAGCCCGCGAGCATGATCGCGGCCGTGGCCGAGGTCGGCAGGCCGAGCGTGAGCAGCGGCACCAGCACGCCGGCCGCGGCCGCGTTGTTCGCCGCCTCGGGGCCGGCGACGCCTTCGATGGCGCCGTTGCCGAACTCGTCGGGCTTCTTGCAGAGCCGCTTTTCCAGCGCGTAGGAGAGGAAGGTCGGGATTTCCGCGCCGCCCGCCGGCATGGCGCCGATGGGGAAGCCTAGGCCCGTGCCGCGCAGCCAGGGCTTCCAGGAGCGCCGCCAGTCCTCCTTGTTCATGAACACCGAGCCCTTTACCGGCTCGATGGTCTCCTCGGCGCGGTTGCCGGCGGCGACGACCGACAGCGTCTCGCCGATGGCGAACAGGGCGACGGCGAGCGTCGTCACCTCCACGCCGTCCAGGAGGTCGGGCACGCTGAACGACAGGCGCGCCTGTCCGCTCTGCAGGTCGATGCCGATCAGGCCCAGCGCCAGGCCGATGAACAGGCTGGTGAGCCCACGCGTGACCGAGGAGCCGAAGGCGGCGGAGACGGTGGTGAAGGCCAGCACCATCAGCGCGAAATAATCCTCCGGGCCGAAGGAGATAGCGATGTCGACAACCGTGGGCGCGACCAGCGCGAGGCCGATGGTGGCGATGGTGCCGGCGACGAAGGAGCCGATGGCGGCGGTGGCGAGCGCCGGCCCGCCGCGCCCGGCGCGGGCCATCTTGTTGCCCTCCAGCGCCGTGACGATGGACGAGCTTTCACCCGGCGTGTTGAGCAGGATGGAGGCGGTGGAGCCGCCATACATGCCGCCATAGTAGATGCCGGCGAACATGATGAGCGAGCCGGCCGGGTCCAGCTTGAAGGTGACCGGCAGCAGCAGCGCGACGGTGAGGGCCGGTCCGATGCCCGGCAGCACGCCGACGGCGGTGCCGAGCATGACGCCGACGAAGGCGAAGACCAGATTCATCGGCTGCAGGGCGATCATGAGGCCCTGAGCGAGGGCGGCAAAGGTATCCATCGGGCGCGTTCCCTCAGATCAGCCGCTCGAGCGGGCCCTGCGGCAGCGAGAGCTGGAGCCCCTTGGCGAAGATGACGTAGATGACGAAGCACAGCACGGTGCCGGCGAGCAGATGCGCCCAGACCGGCCCCTTGCCGAAGCCCTTCGCGGTGGCGGCGAACAGCCAGCCGGTGGCGATGGAGAAGCCGAGGAAAGGCAGCAGCACGATCTGCCCGATAAGGCCGGCGAGTACCCAGGCCATGGGGCCGATCTCGTCGCGCGGCCGTTCGACGGCGCCCTGGCGGATCGCTTCCACGGCCGTGGCGATGGACAGCAACGCGAGGCCGGCCGCGATGATGGTCGGGAAGGCGGCGGGGCCGACGGCCGAGTGGGCGTTGATGCTGGCGAGCCGCCAGGCGTCCCATCCGACGACGAGCGCCAGCGCGGCGAGCCCGAAGGCGATGACGAAGCCGGCCTTGTCGGGCCGCTTGGTGGTGGTGATGCGAGGATCGCTCATCGGGCTGCTCCCGGCGGGTAGAAACAAGTCTCCCCCGCGGCCTCGCGGCCCGGGGGAGCGGAAGGTAGACGGTCCGGCCACCCCTTACTGGGCGAGGCCGATATCCTTGAGGATCGTCTGGGTGGACGCGATGTCCTTGGCGAGCTGCGCCTCGAAGGCCGGGCCGGAGAGGTAGGTGTCGGCCCAGCCCTTCTGGGCGAGCAGGTCGGTCCAGGCCTTCGACTTAGCCATCTTGTCGACGGTCTCGGTCAGGGCCTGCTTCTGCTCGGGCGTGATGCCCGGAGCGGCGGCGACCATGCGCCAGTTCTGGATCTCGACGTCGACGCCGCTTTCCTTGAACGTGGGCACGTCCTTCGCCTCGGGCAGGCGCTCGGCGCTGGAGACACCGAGGATGCGCAGCTTGCCGGCCTTCGCCTGCGCGTCGTACTCCGACAGGCTGGAGATGCCGACCGTGACCTTGCCGCCGAGCAGCGAGGCGAGGGATTCGCCGCCGCCGGAGAAGGCGATGTAGTTCACCTTGGTCGGGTCGACGCCGAGGGCCTTGGCGATCAGGCCGGCGGTGATGTGGTCGGTACCGCCGGCAGAGCCGCCGGCCCACGACACCTTCTGCGGATCGGCCTTCAGCGCCGCCACGAGGTCCGCCATCGACTTCAGCGGCGAATTGGCCGGCACGGCGATCGCCTCGTATTCGCCGGTGAGGCGGGCGATCGGGGTGACCTGCGAGAGGTTGACCGGCGACTTGTTGGTGATGATCGCGCCGACCATGACGTAGCCGCCGACGATCAGGGCCTTCGGGTCGCCCTTGCTGGTGTTGACGAACTGCGCGAGGCCGATGGTGCCGCCGGCGCCGGGCACGTTCATCACCTGCACGTTCGGCACGAGCTTGTCGGCCTGCAGCACCTGCTGCATCGAGCGGGCGGTCTGGTCCCAGCCGCCGCCGGGGGCGGCGGGGGCGATGATCTTCAGCTCGCTGACCTGGGCGGAGGCGGCGCCGAACGGCGCGACGGCAACGGCTGCGGCGAGCAGCGCTCCGCGGAACATATGCTTCATGGTTTCCTCCAAGGGATAAGTCGGCGGCACATTGGACGCTGGCCGCCGCTTGAACGCCGACTGGAAGCTAGAGCGCGAAGGCCCATCGTGTCGAGTTCCCCGGATGTCTAAGGCTTTTCGCGCGGCAGCTATGCACCGCCTTGACGCCGGGCTCCGTCGGGGCGACATGCCTGAGGCATTCGCAGCGCAGCGGGAGAGCCGGGCAATGGACCATTTCGACGTCGACCTGTTCGTCATCGGCGCGGGCTCGGGCGGCGTGCGCGCGGCGCGCATCGCGGCCGGCTACGGGGCGAAGGTGCAGATCGCCGAGGAATACCGGGTCGGCGGCACCTGCGTGATCCGCGGCTGCGTGCCGAAGAAGCTGTTCGTCTACGCCTCCCGCTTCGCGCACGAGTTCGAGGACGCCGCCGGCTTCGGCTGGAACGTGGAGGGCGTCTCGTTCGACTGGCCGACGCTGGTCGCCAACAAGGACAAGGAGATCGCCCGCCTGGAGGGCGCCTATCGCGCCAATCTGGAGCGTTCGGGCGTCGAGATCATTGCCCAGCGCGCGGTAATCGAAGGGCCGCATGCGGTGCGCCTTGCCGATGGCACGCGGCTGACCGCGCGGACGATCCTGATCGCCACCGGCGCCCGCCCCAATCTCGGCCTCGACTTTCCCGGCCGCGAGCTCGGCATCACCTCCAATGAGGCGTTCCATCTGGAGCGTTTTCCCCAGCGCATCATCGTTCAGGGGGCCGGCTACATCGCGCTGGAATTCGCCAGCCTCTTCGCCGGTCTCGGCGCGCAGGTCACGGTGGTGCATCGCGGCGACAAGCTGCTGCGCGGCTTCGACGAGGACATCCGCGCCCGCATGATCGACGAGATGAAGCAGAACGGCATCGCCTTCGAGCTCAACGCCACCATCGACGGCATCTTCGCCTTCGAGAGCGGCAAGCGCGTGCGGCTGAACGACGGCCGCGACCTCTTCGCCGACGAGGTGATGCTGGCCATTGGCCGCGTGCCGAACACCATCGGGCTGGGGCTCGATACGGTGGGCGTCGAGCTGAACGAGGCCGGCGCCATCGCGGTGGACGCGGCCTCGCGCACCAGCGTGCCGTCCATCTATGCCGTCGGCGACGTCACCGACCGGGTGAACCTCACCCCCGTCGCCATCCGCGAGGGTCACGCCTTCGCCGATACCGTGTTCGGCGGCAAGCCGTGGTCGGTGAACTACGACGTCATCCCGACGGCGGTGTTCACGGAGCCGGAGATCGGCGTGGTCGGCCTCCCGGAGGCCGAGGCGCGCGCGCAGGGGCGGCGGGTCGACATCTACAAGACCGACTTCCGCCCGATGAAGGCGACCCTGTCGGGCCGCGTCACGCGCGTCTTCATGAAGCTCGTGGTCGATCAGGCCGACGACCGGGTGCTCGGCGTCCACCTGATCGGCGAGGGCTCGGCGGAGATCGCGCAGATCGCCGCCATCGCGCTGAACCTGTCGGCGACCAAGGCGGATTTCGACCGCACCATGGCGCTGCACCCTTCCGCCGCCGAGGAACTGGTGACGCTCCGGGGCAAGCACGAGTCGAGCGACCCGCTGCCGGAAGCCTCCACCGAGGCGACCCCGGCGCTTTGAGGCGGCGCGCTTCCCGCGCGCCTACCTCTTCCGGGCAATCGTGCAAGATTGACCCTGCGGCGGCATACTGGCGCTGCCGCGAGCCTTGGGTGTATAAGGCCCGCCTTTCCCGCCGAGGACGAGCTTCGGCGGCGTTTTCTGTTTGTTGGAGGCCGTCATGTCTGATCGCTGGACGCCGGATAGCTGGAGGGCCATGCCCATTCAGCAGGTGCCGGAATATCCGGACGCCGAAGCCCTGGCTTCGGTGGAGCGTCAGCTTGCCTCCTTTCCCCCGCTGGTTTTTGCAGGTGAAGCCCGCCGGCTGAAGCGCGAGCTCGCCAAGGTGGCGACCGGCGAGGCGTTCCTGCTCCAGGGCGGCGACTGCGCCGAGAGCTTCGCCGAGCATTCGGCCGACAACATCCGCGATTTCTTCCGCGTCTTCCTGCAGATGGCGGTGGTGCTGACCTATGCCGGCGCCTCGCCGGTGGTGAAGGTCGGCCGCATCGCGGGCCAGTTCGCCAAGCCGCGCTCGGCGCCGATGGAGAAGGTGGGCGATGTCGAGCTGCCGTCCTACCGGGGCGACATCGTCAACGACATCGAGTTCACCGCGGCCTCGCGCATCCCCGATCCGCGCCGCCAGCTCGAGGCGTACCGCCAGTCGGCGGCGACGCTGAACCTGCTGCGCGCCTTCGCGAATGGCGGTTATGCGAGCCTCGGCAACGCGCATCAGTGGATGCTGGGCTTCATCAAGGATTCTCCGCAGTCCGGCCGGTACCAGGCGCTCGCCGATCGCATCACCGAGGCGCTCGACTTCATGCGCGCCATCGGCATCGATCCGGAGAACCACCCGGAGATGCGCACGACCGATTTCTTCACCTCGCACGAGGCGCTGCTGCTCGGCTACGAGCAGGCGCTGACCCGCGTGGATTCCACCACCGGCGACTGGTACGCGACCTCCGGCCACATGATCTGGGTCGGCGACCGCACCCGTCAGGCGGACCACGCGCATATCGAGTATTGCCGCGGCGTGAAGAACCCGCTCGGTCTGAAGTGCGGTCCCTCGCTGAAGCCGGACGACCTGCTGCGCCTCATCGACACCCTCAATCCGCAGAACGAGCCGGGCCGGCTGACCCTCATCGCCCGCTTCGGCGCGGACAAGGTCGGCGAGCACCTGCCGGCGCTGCTGCGCGCGGTGAAGCGCGAGGGCCGCACCGTGGTGTGGTCGTGCGACCCGATGCACGGCAACACCATCAAGGCGGCCTCCGGCTTCAAGACCCGGCCGTTCGACCAGATCCTCAAGGAGGTGAAGGACTTCTTCGCCGTCCATGCGGCCGAGGGCACCTATGCCGGCGGCGTGCATCTGGAGATGACCGGCAAGAACGTCACCGAGTGCACCGGCGGCGCACGCGCGATCTCGGACGCGGACCTCAAGGACCGCTACCACACCTATTGCGACCCGCGCCTCAACGCCGAGCAGGCCATCGAGATGGCCTTCCTCGTCGCCGAGCTGCTCAAGCAGGAGCGTGCCGGGCGCGCGCGTCCGGTGATCGAAGCCGCGGAGTGAGCAGGGCAGGCCGGGCGAAAAGCCCTTTGCCGGTTCCGGCACCCACGTTAAGGAAACACCGCAGCCTCGGCTGCGGTGTTTTCGTTTGGAGCTCGGCGTGCCGCAGGACGTCTCGCAGCAGGACACTTCGTCTGGGAATGCCGGGCGGCCGGACAACGGCCGCGAGGTCATCTTCGCGAGCGAGAATGTCCGTGTCGTGCGCACGCCCGGACGGCGCACCGATGTCGCCTTCGTTACCTTCGAGGCGCACCAGATCAATCCGCCGCGCGACCGCCAGGGCTTCGGCGAGAAGTTCCTGCAGGACAACGGCTTCACCGCCTATCACCTGCTCGCCAACGACAATTTCTGGTTCCAGTACCCCGAGATGGAGCAAGTGCTCGCGGCGGTGCGGGCGGACGTCGCGCCGGGCACCGAGATCGTCGCCTATGGCGTCAGCATGGGCGGCTATGCGGCGTTCCGCTTCGCCGGGCTTCTCGGCGCGGCGCGCGTCATCGCCTTCTCACCGCAATACAGCATCGACAAGAAGGTAACGCCCTGGGACAAGAGGTGGGACCGGCTGTTCGACCGTCCCCGCCAGGTTCTGTGGGAGCACCTGACGACCCCGCGCGGGGTGCCGATCTATCTCTTCTACGACCCGCACAACCGCGACCGGCATCATGTGCGCCTGCTGGCGAAAGAGGCGGATGTGGTGCGCGTGCGCGTGCCCTATGCCGGCCACGCGACCATCACCGTCTTCATGGAAACCGGCCTGCTCGGCCGCACCATCCTTGACATCGGCGAAAACCGCTTCGACGCGGCCGCCTGCGAGCGCGAGCTGAAGACTCATCTCGAGCGTTCCCCGCTCTATGTCGCCAAGCGCGCGCGCAAGCGGGACCGGTTCCTGCGGCGCCTGCGGGCCGATTTCATCGACTGGTTCGGCTAGAAAGACGTTTAAGATCAGCTTCTTGCCGGATGTTGAGGCGCTCGTGAGGGCGGGGGCATTGCCGCGCTTGGGGGCACTTCGCTAGTTTGCCGGCGATGCGGACGCCTTTTTGCGCCGGATGAGTTTCAGGAGGCTGCCCCGTGCGGCAGACCATTTTCGAAAGTGCTGACGTCTCCGTCGTCAAGGTGCCCGGGCATCGTGAGGATGTGGTGTTCGTCACCTTCGAGTCGTTCAACCCGAACCACAAGCCGGACCGCGCGGGCTTCGGCGAAGGTTTCTTCCGCAGCCGCGGCTTCACCGCCTATCACGTCCTGCCCTCCGCAAATGTCTGGTATCACTATCCGGAAATGAAGGAGGCGCTGGCCCGGCTGCGGGCCGATCTTCCGGCAGGGGCGCGGGTCGTCACCTACGGCATGAGCATGGGCGGCTACGCGGCCTATCGCTTCTCCGACTGGGTGGGGGCGGATGTGGTGATCGCCTTCTCCCCGCAATACAGCATCGATCCGTGGCGGGTGTGGTGGTGGGAGCGCCGCTGGGGCTCGGAAGGCAAGTCCTTCATCTGGGACCGCCAGCCGCCGCGCCGGGAGGCGGTGAAGTATGTCTTCTACGATCCGCTGAACCAGGACCGCCGGCATGTGCGGCGGCTGCGGCGGGAGGCGCCGCTGGAGCTCGTGCGCGCCTATTTCAGCGGCCACGCCACCATCACCTTCGTGCAGGAGTGCGGCATGCTGGAAGCGGCGGTGATCGGCATTGCCGAGGACCGCTTCGATGCGCGCGATTTCGAGCGGCAGCTCTGGCGCCAGCGCACCGCCTCCGCGACCTATCACAAGATGCGCCGGCGCAAGAAGACCGGCATCTTCCGGCGCCTGCGCTACATCTGCATCGAGCGTTTTCTTGCCCGCCGCCTCGGCGTGGCAGAAGGCTCGGACCCGGCCGGCCTGCTGCCCGGCCAGGGCCCGGTTTAGCTCGCGGCGCGGCGCGGGAGGGGCGTCCCCGTCTCGGTCAGCCCCAGCCTTCCAGTACGATCTTGCCGATCGACCGCCCGCTCTCGATGGCGGCGTGGGCGCGCTTGAGATTGGCTGCGTTGATGGTGCCGAAATGGGCGCCGAGCGTGGTGCGCAACGTGCCGGCGTCGACGAGGCGCGACACCTCCTCCAGAATCTCGTGCTGGCGGATCATGTCCGGCGTCTGGAACATGGAGCGGGTGAACATCAGCTCCCAGTGCAGCGACAGGCTCTTGCCTTTCAGCGGCAGCGCATCGAGCGTCTGCGGGTCGTCAATGATGGCGATGCGGCCCTGCGGTTTCGCGCCCTTCACGATCTCCGCCCAGTGCTTGTCGGTGTTGGTGAGCGTGTAGGTGTAGTCGACGAGCCCGAGCCCGGCCGCTTCCAGCTCGGCGGCGAGAGGGCGGGAATGGTCGATCACCGCATGCGCGCCGAGGTCCTCGATCCATTTGCGGCTTTCCGGCCGCGAGGCGGTGCCGATGACGGTCAGCTGCGTGAGCTGACGGGCGAACTGCACGGCCAGTGAGCCGACGCCGCCGGCGGCCCCGACGACGAGCAGCTTCGCTCCCGCATCCTTGGCGGGCACCTGCAGCCGATCGAACAGCCCTTCCCAGGCGGTGAGCGAGGTCAGCGGCAGGGCGGCGGCCTCCGCGAAGCCAAGGCTCTTCGGCTTGTGGCCGGCAATGCGCTCGTCGACGAGATGCAATTCGGCATTGGTGCCTGGCCGGTTCAGATCGCCGGCGTAGAACACCGCGTCGCCCGGCCGGAACAGCGTGACGTCCGCCCCCACTGCCTCGACGATGCCGGCCGCGTCCCAGCCGAGGATGACCGGCGCCTCGTCCGTACCGGCGCGGCGCATGCGTACCTTGGTGTCCACCGGATTGACCGAGACCGCCTGCACGCGCACCAGCAGGTCGCGTGGACCGGGAACCGGGGCGGGGGCGTCGAAATCGAAGAGCGAGCGCTCCTCGGCGATGGGTAGCGACTGGACGTAGCCGACGGCTTTCATGGAGGTCTCCTGCGTGCGGCGCATGTGAGTTGATCGTGGCTCCGAGATGTTGCCATGGGCCGTCGAAGCGCAAGAACGCACGAATTTGTCGGCAGGTATCGAAATTGTAAGTCCCTTCCGCAAACGCCTCGCGCTACCTAGATTTCCGGCTCCGATCGGGAGATGAGGACATGGCGAGGCGCCACGGCAACTATTCGCGCGGCAAGGGCTGCGCCGTCGAGGCGGCGCTGGAGGTGATCGGCGCCAAATGGAAGGGCGGCATCATCTACCACCTGCTTTGCGGCGAGCTGCGCTTCAGCGAGCTGCGCCGGCGCATGCCGACCGTGACCCAGCGCATCCTCGCCAAGGCGCTGCGCGAACTGGAGGCGGACGGCGTCATCTCCCGCACCGTCTACCCGACCGTGCCCCCGCAGGTGGGCTATCGGCTGACGGCCGAGGGCGAGCGGCTGCGCGTTGCGGTTCAGGAGCTTCATGCCTGGGGCGCGCGGCGCAAGCCGCCGGTCGAGCTCGTGCCGGCCGACGCGGTGCCGAGCGACGTCGCGGCGGAATGAGCTTTTCGCCTTCCGGACTCGCCATCGGCGATCCGGCTGATTAGAAGGCCGGTAGCGCCATATCTTCGCCTTGCCGTCGAATCGGGCAGGGTGGGTGTGGCGCGCACGGATGTTGTTCGGACCGCCCATCGGATCATCATGACCACCACCCCGGAGCAGCCCGTCGCGGGGGGCGTCTCGCCCCGGCGGCGCTATTTCGAGCCGAAACGGCGTAGCAAGCTGCGGCGGTGGATCACCGGCACCAGCCAGAAGATCGGCCGCTCCGTCGGCCGCCTGCTGTTCGACACGGAGGGCCGGCCGCGCCCGTGGCTGCGCACGCTGCTGTTCGATGCCTATCAGCGTCCGCGTCCCGGCCTCGAAGGCGTAGTCTTCAAGGAGCCCGGACGTCCGCGGCGTCCCTTCGCCGACTGGCTTTCCCACGCCGACGACACGCTGGCACCGCTGGTCGCGCATCTGCCGTTCCCATCCCCGGACGAAGGCGGGCGCCGCGCCGTGCTCGTGGTCGTGGTCGTGGCGGGCGATGCCGCTCCCGTCGAGGAGCTGGTGCGCACGCTGGCCCTCCAACACACCGTGGTCCTCCTGCGGCTCGACGGCCGGCCGGAGAGCGTCGCCAGCGCGGTGCTGGTGTCGATCGACGTCGCCGCATCTCGCGCCCCGCGCCCGGTGCTGCTGGACGCGCTGGCCCGCCGCGCCGCCGCCTGCCGCCCGCTCTTCGCCGTGACGGCGGGGCTCGACGTGGCCGATGCCGCCGACCTGCTGGAGCAGCGCAACGTCCCGGTGGTGGCGCTGGCCGGGTCGCCGGAGAGCTACGCCGCCCGCCACGAGGCGCTGGAGCGCGTGCTCGACCGCGCCGGCGCCGTGGCCTTCCCGTCGGAAGTGGCGAGGAGTGCCGCGCTTGCGCTGCTGCCGCGCTTCGCCGGCCGCCGGCGTCTCGTCGTCGCGTCGGCGCCGGAAGAGGTCGCCGCCATTGGCCGCGAGATCGGCGCCGAGCTCGACAACGAACTCGCGCTGGTGCTCGCCACTGGGCCGGAGCGGTTGGAAATGCTCGCCATCGTGCGCGAGGACGACCCGCCCGGTGAGATCGATATTCCGGCACGCCTCGCCACGCTGATCGCCAACTGGCGCCGCAAGGCGCTGCTGCGGCGTCACCCGAACCGCCCGCCGCTGCGCCGGCCGTTCTCCGGCTTCCACCCGCTGATCTATGCCGAGCACCATCCCGTCGCCTGCTTCGACGGGCGGCGCTATCCGCTCTCGCACTGGATCGAGCGCGGCCGGCCGGAGGGGCCGTGGACGATGCCGGTCATCGGCCCGCCTGCCGCCCCCGTGGCGAGCGGACTCAGGACCGCGCTGCACGGTCATTTCTTCTACACCGATCTGCTGCCGGAGCTGTTGCAGCGCCTGTCGGCCAACGCCTCGCGCCCCGATCTCTTCCTCACCACCGACACGGCGGCGAAGGTGGAGGAGCTGCGCGCGATGACGGCGGACTATCCCGCGCGCGTGCGCATCGACATCGTGCCGAATATCGGCCGCGACGTCGGCCCCTTCCTCACCGCCCTGCGCGATGCGCTCACCGGGGGCGGCTACGACGTCTTCCTCCACGTGCACGGCAAGAAGACCAAGGGCCGCCGCCGCGCCATCGGCGATCCCTGGCGCAACTTCCTGTGGGAGAACCTGATCGGCGGCGAGCACGCCATGCTCGACGCGGTGCTCGCCCATATGGCGGCGCATCCCGGCGTCGGCCTGGTCTTTCCGGAAGACACGCATCTGCTCGACTGGGCGCGCAACGCCCGCGTGGCCGAGGAGCTGCGCCGCGATATGGGGCTCACCGAGCCGATGGGCACCTATGTCGACTTCCCGGTCGGCAACATGTTCGCCGTGCGCCCGGCGGCGCTGGCGCCGGTGCTCGCCCTCGGCCTCGACTGGCAGGACTATCCCGCCGAGCCGATCCCGGACGACGGCACGGTGATGCACGGGCTGGAGCGCCTGCTGCCGATGGTGGTGCGCAAGGCCGGCTTCGGCGTCGCCGCCGTGCGGGTGCCGGGCGCTGACTGGGATTGATTGCGGGGACCTCTCGGGAACGCTAAATCACCGCCATGTCACAGGAACCTGCCGACCAGCTCCTCATCGCGCTTGCGCAGCTCAACCCGATCGTCGGCGACGTCGCCGGCAATATGCGTCAGGCGCGCGAGGCGCGGGCGCAGGCGGCTGAGCAGGGAGCCGAGCTTCTCGTCTTCACCGAGCTGTTCCTCTCCGGCTACCCGCCGGAGGACCTCGTGCTCAAGCCGTCCTTCCAGGCGGCCTGCCGCGCGGCGGTGGAGGAACTCGCCGCCGATACCGTGGACGGCGGCCCGGCGCTGCTCATCGGCACGCCGTGGCTCGACGGCGGCAAGCTCTACAACGCCGTGCTGCTGCTCGATGAAGGCCGGGTGGCGGCGGCGCGCTATAAGGTCGACCTGCCCAACTACGGCCCCTTCGACGAGAAGCGGGTTTTCGCTGCTGGCCCGATGCCGGGGCCCATCCCCTTCCGCGGCGTGCGGATCGGTGTCCCGGTCTGCGAGGATATCTGGTCGCAGGACGTGATCGAATGCCTCGCCGAGACGGGCTCGGAGCTGCTGCTCGTGCCCAACGGCTCGCCCTATCGGCGCAGCGTCTACGACGAGCGGATGAATGTCGCGGTCGCCCGTGTGGTCGAGAGCGGGCTGCCGCTCGCCTATGTGAACCAGGTGGGCGGCCAGGACGAACTGGTCTTCGACGGCGGCTCCTTCGTGCTCAATGCCGACCGTACGCTGCCCATCCAGCTGCCGAACTTCCAGGAGAGGGTGCGCCTCACCCGCTGGGAGCGCTGGGCCGATGGCTGGCGCTGCGAGGAGGGCGCGCGGGCGCCGCTGCTGCTCGAGGACGAGGCGGACTATGCCGCCTGCGTCATGGGGCTGCGCGATTACGTGGAGAAGAACCGCTTTCCCGGCGTCGTGCTCGGCCTGTCGGGCGGCATCGATTCCGCGCTCGTTGCCGCCATGGCGGTGGACGCGCTGGGCCCCGAGCGGGTGCACTGCGTGATGCTGCCCTATCGCTACACCTCGAACGAGTCGTTGTCGGATGCCGCCGGCGTCGCGCAGGCGCTGGGCGTGCGCTACGACATCCTGCCCATCGCCGAGGGTGTCGAGGCGCTCGAGAAGGTGCTGGCGCCGATGTTCGACGGCCAGCCGCGCGATGTGACCGAGGAGAATCTCCAGTCGCGCGTGCGCGGCACGCTGCTGATGTCGATCTCCAACAAGTTCGGCGCCATGGTCGTGACCACCGGCAACAAGTCGGAGATGTCGACCGGCTACGCCACGCTCTACGGCGACATGAACGGCGGCTATAACCCGCTGAAGGACCTCTACAAGACGCAGGTCTTCCGGCTCTGCGCGCTGCGCAACCGCTGGAAGCCGGCCTATGCCCTCGGCCCCGCCGGTCCGGTGATCCCCGAGAACGTCATCACCAAGCCGCCGACCGCCGAGCTGCGCGAGAACCAGAAGGACCAGGACAGCCTGCCGCCCTACGATGTGCTCGACGCCATTCTGGAACGTCTGGTGGAGCGTGAGCTGCCGGTCGCCGACATCGTGGCGGAGGGGTTCGAGGCGGCGCTGGTGGCGCGGGTCGAGCGCCTGCTCAACATCGCCGAGTACAAGCGCCGACAGGCGGCGCCGGGCGTGAAGGTGACGGCGCGCAATTTCGGACGCGACCGGCGCTATCCCGTCACCAACCGCTTCCGCGAGACCGCATAGCGCCGGGCGCCGGGCCTTCCCGCTGTCGTGATGCGCCGGGTCCGCGCTCCGGTGCTATCACTTGTCCTACCTGCGATTTTGCAGGGCGTGCGGCCGGAGTTGAGGCCTATGACGACGGCGAGGACGGTCTGGTTCGCGATCCTGCTGGCCGGATGCTTCGCTGGCGTGCCGGCTGCCGCACAGGACATGCTGCGCTATCTCGATCTGAACTCGCCGCGTATGACGACGGCGGAGATGAGCCGCGCCGATGTCGAGGCCCGGATCGCTGCCGCAAGGCTGGGCGAGCCTGTCGATCTCGCGGGGCGTCAGCTCAACGGTCTCGATCTGTCCGGCCTCGACCTGACCGGAGCGAATTTCCGCGCCGCCCTGCTCAACGGCGCAAATCTCTCCCATGCGCGGCTTGATGGGGCGGTGTTCGATCAGGCCTGGATGCTGAAGGCTGACCTTTCCGGTGCCAGCCTGAAGAAGGCCCGCCTGTTCGGCACGCAGGCACAGGATGGCCGGTTCGCCGGCGCCGATCTCTCCGGCGCGCGCATCGCGGGCGATTTCTCGCGCGCCGATCTCGCCAGGGCCGATCTCTCCGGCGCCGACTTCAGTGCCGACATGCGCAACCAGTCGATGGGCCTGATGCGCGGCGTACTGAACTCGGCCAATCTCGAAGGGGCCGATCTGAAAGGTGCCAACCTGTCCCGTGCCCAGCTTCGCCATGCCAATCTCAGGACGGCGGATCTGGCAGGCGCCTCGCTTGTCGGCATGGAGGCCGCCGGCACGGACTTCACCGGGGCCAATGTGGCGGGCGCGGATTTCAGGAACGCCGATGTCGACTCGGCGCGGCTGATCGATCTCGCCGGCCTCGCGGAAGCGAAGAATCTGGATGCGGCCCGGAATCTCGGCCTCGCCATACGCAAGTGATGGGCGTGCGGTTGTAAGCCGGTCGCGCCTCGGCGATAAGGCGCGCATCATGAGCATCAAACCCGTCCTGCGCTTCGCGCCGTCGCCGACCGGCCTCCTGCATGTCGGCAATGCCCGCACGGCGCTCTACAACGCCCTTTATGCCCGGCGCGAGGGCGGCACCTTCATCCTGCGCTACGACGACACCGACACGGCCCGCTCGACCGAGGCGTTCGCGGACGCCATTGCCGAGGATGTCGAATGGCTCGGCATTCGTCCCGATCGGGTGGAGCACCAGTCGCGCCGGCTTCCGCGCTATGATGCGGCGGTGGAGCGGCTGAAGGCGCAGGGCCGGCTCTATCCGGCCTATGAGACGGAAGAGGAGCTGGAGACGCGGCGCCTCTCGCGGCGTCGGCGCGGCCTGCCGCCGATCTATGACCGGGCGGCGCTGAAGCTCACCGAGGCCGACCGCGCGCGGCTGGAGGCGGAAGGACGCCGGCCGCATTGGCGCTTCCGCCTCGACGGGCGTCAGGTCGTCTGGACCGACATGGTGCGCGGCGAGCAGGGCGTCGACACCGCTACCCTGTCCGATCCCGTGCTGGTGCGCGAGGACGGCAGCTATCTCTACACGCTGACCTCGGTGGTCGACGATATCGAGATGGGCGTCACCCATGTGGTGCGCGGCGAGGACCACGTCACCAATACCGGCGTGCAGATCGAGATCATCGAGGCGCTGGGGGCGAAGCCGCCCGCCTTCGGTCACCACAATCTCCTGATCCTGCCGAGCGGCGAGGGGCTGTCCAAGCGCCTCGGCCATCTCTCCCTGCGCGCGCTGCGCGAGGCGGGGGAGGAGGCGCTCGCGGTGGCCTCGCTCGCGGTACTGACCGGCACGTCTCTGGCGGTGGAGCCGGTGGCGGATCTCGAAGCGCTCGCCGCGCGGATCGACTTCGCGAAGATTTCCCGCGCGCCGGCCCGCTTCGATCCGGCGGAACTGTCCGCGCTCACGGCGGCGACGCTCCACCATCTGCCCTTCGCGGCGGTGGCGGATCGCCTCGCCGCTCTTGGCGTTGGGGGCGGGGAGGCGTTCTGGCTCGCGGTGCGCGGCAATCTCGCCCGGCTCCCGGATGCCGCCGTGTGGTGGCGCGTGGTCGAGGGGCCGCTTGCTCCCGTCGTCGCAGCCGAGGACAGGGAGTTCCTCGCGGGCGCGGGGGCGCTGCTGCCGGAGGAACCGTGGGACGGCGACGTCTATGCGCGCTGGATGGCGGCGGTGAAGCCGGCGAGCGGGCGGTCGGGCCGCGCGCTGTTCCATCCGCTGCGGCTTGCCCTTACCGGCGCGGAGAGCGGGCCGGAACTGAAGGCGCTGCTGCCGCTCATCGGCCGTGCCCGGGCGCTCGCGCGCCTGCGCGGCGAGCCGGGCTGACGATCAGGCCATCAGGATTTAGTTCAGGTCTCAGGGCTTGGCGCCGGCCGGCGGGTTGGCCGGGCGCGGCTGGGACATCTCGCGCGCGGCGTCCTCGGTGACGACGATGTCGCCCTTGCGCAGCGTCATGTCCTGCTGCTGGCCGAGCGCCTGCGCCCAGTTCATGCCGGCGGGGCGGCAGGAGCAGGCGGCGACGAACTGCTTCTTGTAGAGCAGGGCGTTGGGCAGCGACATGTAGGTCTGCCCGTTGGTGCCGACGGCCTGCTCGATGTCCTCGCCCGGATTGCGATAGGCGAACAGTCGCGCCTCGGTGCCGGGGCACTGGCGCTGGCACTGGGCCTCGTCCGAGGGGAAGCGCGACGGGCTGGCGGAGAAGGAGATCGGGAAGAAGAAGCCGTCGCAGGTGCGCACGCAGACGGTCCGATAGGTCGAGACCTTCGGCATCTCCATCGGCTGAACGTTTTCAAGAGAAGGGGACTCCTCCGGCTCCTGCGGGGTGCGCGGTGCGCCGAAGAGCTGTTCGAAGAAGTTGCGCGGGCGCCTCTGCTCCCCGGCGGCGTCGTTGCGCCGGCCCTGGCCGAGCGCGGCCTGGTACTGCGGGCCACAATTGTTCTGCGCCAGCGCGTAGATGAGTTGGCGGCGCTGGGACTCGGTGCCGCTGCGCTGGCCGCGCGCCTGCACCATGGTGCGGTCGAGCGCCGAGCGCGCCTGCGTCAGGCGGCTGTTGAGCGCCTCGCACTGGGGCGGCAGCTGCGGCTGGAAGATGAGGAAGCCGCGCTTGTCGCAGCCCAGCTGGCGCGCCTGCGCCGCAAGGTCCGCGACCTCCTTCTGCTGGCGCGCGATGGTTCCGCCGAGATTGGGCTGCCCGCCCTGGCCGCTGTCGAGCGCGGAGAGCTGGCCCTCCAGCCGCATGCAGGTCGCACGATCGCCGCCCGGTGCGCCCTGCGCGTGCGCCAGACCTACGGAAGCGGCGAGTGTCGCGGCGGCGAGAAGGCAGGCGGCGAGGCGGGGGCGTTGAAACATCATCAGTCGGGACTGCAATCGGACCTGTCAGACGGCACCACGGAGCGGCACCACGGGCAGGTGTGCCGGAATCGACGCGAAGGCGCAATGAGCACGGCGAGCTTGTCGAAAGTTTGAACCCGCTTTCCGACACCGATGCAACTCTTTCGCGTGGCGATCCGCCATCGTCCCGCGCAAAGGCACCTCTTGCGCGGAAGAACGCCGTTGCGGGAAAGCACGCCATACCCATATGCGGATGCGGTGATGATCCGGAGTTTCCCATCCATGACCCGCGCCGTTCGCGCCGCACTGCGCTCCCTGCCTCTTGCCGCCCTCGTTCTCGCGGGCGCGCTCGGCCTCGCCGGTCCGGCACGGGCACAGGAGCCGGACCTCATCTTCCGCAAGTCGACTGTGTGGAACTTCCTGACCCCCGACGACAAGCTGGCGACCTACGGCATCGACGATCCCGTGGTCGCGGGCGTCGCCTGCCATTACACCGTGCCGGAAAAGGGCGGCATGAAGGGCATGCTGGGCGTCGCGGAGGAGGTGTCGGACATCTCCATCGCCTGCCGGCAGATCGGGCCGATCTCCTTCCGCAGCAAGTTCGGGCAGGGCGATGTCGTCTATCGCGAGAGCCGCTCGCTCATCTTCAAGAAGATGCAGATCGTGCGCGGCTGCGACACCCGGCGCAACGTGCTGGTCTATCTCGTCTATTCGGACAAGCTGATCGACGGCAGTCCGAAGAACTCGACCTCGACCGTGCCGATTATGCCGTGGGGCGCGACGAACGAGGCGCCCAAATGCGCTGATTACCTCAAGTGAGGGCGCCGCGGCTCAGCGCGTGCAGGTGATCGCGACCGAGTCCTGGCAGTTGCTGCCGTAGCAGGCCGTGCGCACCGGAGTGGTGCCGACCGAACCGAGCACCGCGTCCGACTTCACCGTGCCGAAATTGACGGCGCGCTCGTAATCATGGACCCGGCACCAGGCGTCCGCCATGGCCTGTCCGCAGGTCGCGCCCGAGGCGATGCAGGCATCGATGCCGTAGCCGTCCGAGGAATCGATCAGGAACAGCTTGTCGGCTCCCCCGGCGAGCGCGAGGCCGGGCGCCAGGCAGAGGGCAGCAGCAAGAATGGCCGGGCGGAGACGGCGAACGGCGGGGAGCATCGCGGACATGGGACGGATCGTGTGTTGGGGCGGCTAGCGTGGGGCTTGCGGATACACGGCAAGTGAACGCGAATATGGCGGGAAGGTTTGAACCGAGCCTTAACACCGCCATCCGGGCGCCCACTTTCGGCGCGGCGGAGATAGCGCTCCGTCCCGCGTTTCGTCAACCTCGGGCGCAACGGCCTCGTGCGAATGCGCTCATTCCCCGCAAATGAGCCGTTATCCGATGCAAAACCGCGCTCCGGCTTGACGCGGCGGGCCAAACGGACGACAGACGCGGCGCCGTCCCTCGCATCGGACGGCAGGATCCTGAAGGCGAGAATTGATGTCGGGTACGAACGGGCAGGGGCTTCCCGAGCTGAAGCTGTACAACACGCTCACGCGCGCCAAGGAGGTGTTCACGCCTCTCGATCCGGCGCATGTGCGCATGTATGTCTGCGGCCCGACCGTCTACGATTTCGCCCATATCGGCAATGCGCGCCCGGTGATCGTGTTCGATCTGCTCTACCGGCTGCTGCGCCACCTCTATGGCGCCGACCACGTCAAATATGTGCGCAACATCACCGACGTGGACGACAAGATCAACGCGCGCGCCGCCACGGAACTCCCCGGCATCGACCTCAACGAGGCGATCGCCCGCGTGACCTTCACCACCGAGGCGCAGTTCCACGACGATCTAGAAGCGCTCGGCGTGCTTCATCCCGACGTGGAGCCCCGCGCGACCGAGCACATCGCCGAGATGCGCCAGCTCATCGAGATGCTGGTCGCCTCCGGCCACGCCTATGTGGCGGAGGACCACGTGCTGTTCTCGGTGCCCTCCATGCCCGACTACGGCAAGCTCTCGCACCGGCCGCTCGACGACATGCTGGCCGGTGCCCGCGTCGACGTCGCGCCCTACAAGAAGGATGCGATGGACTTCGTGCTGTGGAAGCCCTCCAAGCCCGGTGAGCCCGGCTGGCCGTCGCCGGCGGGCATCGTCGCTCCGGGGCGTCCGGGCTGGCACATCGAGTGCTCCGCCATGAGCTGGAAGCATCTGGGCGAGACCTTCGACATCCATGGCGGCGGCATCGATCTCGTCTTCCCGCACCATGAGAACGAGGTGGCACAGTCGCGCTGCGCCTTCCACACCGGCATCATGGCCAAGGTCTGGATGCACAACGGCTTCCTGCAGGTGGAAGGCGAGAAGATGTCGAAGTCGCTCGGCAACTTCATCACCATCCGCCAGCTTCTGGCGGACTGGCCCGGCCCGGTGCTGCGCCTCAACATGCTGAAGACCCATTACCGCCAGCCCATCGACTGGACGGTGAAGGGGCTGGAGGAAAGCGCGAAGACGCTGGAGCAGTGGTTCGACGCCGCCGCGCCGGATGCCTATCCGCGTCCCGCCCCGGCGGTGCTGGAGGCGCTTGCCGACGACCTCAATACGCCGAAGGCCATCGCCGAGATGCACGCGCTGAAGGATCACGCGGGCAAGAAGGCGCTGGCCGGCACGCTTGCCTTCTTCGGCTTCGAGGCCGCGCCGCTGCATGAATGGGCCGCCGCCCGGGCGCCGGCGCTCGTCATTCCCGAGACGGAGATCGAGGCCCGCATCGCCGAGCGGATCGTCGCCCGGCAGAATCGCGACTGGGCCGCGTCCGACCGTATCCGCGACGAGCTTCTGGCGCTCGGCGTGGCGCTGAAGGACAACAAGGACGGCACCACGAGCTGGGAGCCGAAGCGGTGAGCGATGGGCCCACCGCCGCGCTGCGTCCGGCCTTGCCGGGCGACACGCCGGTGCTCGCCGCCATCGCGCAGGCGGCCATCTTCGAGCTGACCGGCGACGATTACGACGAGGACCAGCAGGAGGCCTGGGCCGCCGCGGCAGGCGACGAGGAAGCGCTGGCGGCGCGGCTCGCCGACCAACTGACGCTGGTGGCCACGCGCGGAGGAATCCCGGTCGGTTTCATCGCGCTGGCCGACAACCGTCTCGTCGACCAGCTCTACGTGCATCCGGACGTCGCCGGCGAGGGAGTCGGCGCGCTGCTATGCGACGCCATCGAAAGGCTGGCGGCCGCCCGCGGGGCGAAAAGCCTCACCGTCGATGCGAGCGACACGGCGCTCGGCTTCTTCCAGAAGCGTGGCTATGTGCCAAAGCATCGCAACACCGTGCCGCGCGGCGGCGTGTGGCTCGGCAACACGACGATGGAGAAGAACGTCGGGGAGCCCGACCCGATCCATTGATCGGGAAATGGTCGAGTCTCTCCCCGGAACGGCTCTCTTTCCCCCGCCATGGCCGGGCTCGTCCCGGCCATTCTCTTTCCGCCGATCCAATCAAGGCGCATCCCGGGGCGTCTGTGGGAATGCGTGCTCTTGCGCGCCCGGCGTCGATGCGCCGCTCACATCCGGTCGAGCACGCGCTCCTCGGCCGCGCCGTGCAGTTCCTGATCGCCGAGATGGGCGACGGCGCCGTGGAGCTTGGGCAGCACGGCGCGCACATTGTGCGCCACCAGCAGTTTCACCGGGCGGGCCGTGTTCACGAAGCCGGTTGCCTGCATGTGATCGAGCAGGCCGAGCAGCGGATCCCAGAAGCCCGAGACGTTGAGCGCCATCACCGGCTTGGAGTGCCGGTTGAGTTGCACCCAGGTGAGTTGCTCGATCAGTTCCTCCAGCGTGCCGATGCCGCCGGGCAGGGCGATGAAGGCGTCCGCACGCTCGAACATCAGGCGCTTGCGCTCATGCATGTCCTTGGTGACGATCAGCTCGTGGGCGTGGTCGAACGCCTGCTCCTTGCCGATCAGGAAGTCCGGAATGATTCCCGTGACCTTGCCGCCGGCCTCCGCGCAGGCGCGGGCCGTGGCGCCCATCAGCCCGACGCCGCCGCCGCCATAGACGAGGCGGATGTCCTCGGCGGCGAACAGCCGCCCCAGCTCGATCGCGGTTTCCAGATAAATGGCCTCGGCTCCCGGAGCCGCGCCGCAATAGACACATACACTTTTGATCTTCGTCATGGACGCCATGGTGCACCGCAGCAGAAGCGCGTTCAAGCGCTCTCGATCCCCTGACATGACATCCCCGCGCGAGAGGTGCAAACCGCGACGGGGCGGAATGGTTCGACGTCAGCAATTCACGGTCGTTTGTTGGAAATTTGTCTTGATCTCATCGTTGATCGACGATAAACGATCACCATGTCCTCCACCGGCACCGACGAACTCCTCGCCTTGCGGCTGCGGGCCCTCGCGCATCCGGCGCGGCTGGCGATCCTGCGGGCGCTGGCGGAGACCGAACGCTGCCAATGTGGCGAGATCGTGCGCGGGCTCCCCCTCGCGCAGTCGACGGTCTCGCAGCATCTGAAGGTCCTGAAGGAGGCCGGGCTCATCACCGGCACGATCGAGGGGCCGCGTTCCTGCTACTGCCTTGACCGGGAAGCCTTCGCATCGCTGGCGCGGCAGGTCGGGCCGCTGCTGGCGCGTCTTTCCGGCGAGGGCGGCGAGCCACGTGCGGCCTGCAGTCCTGGCCCGCAGGAGGATGCACTGGTCTGATCTGGCCTCACGCCTATCTCTACGACGAAAAATCGGGAATCCGGGCGAAAACGCCCGCAGAAAAAACGGAACTGGAAGTCGCATGTCCGCACCTCAGGGCGGAACCGCCGCCGGGCGCCCCTCCAAAGCCTCCGAGATCAATCCGCGGGGCAGCCTGCTGGTCGCCCTGAAGGGGCTCTGGCCCTATCTCTGGCCGGCCGACCGGGCGGACCTGCGCACGCGCGTCGCGTGGGGCCTGCTGCTGCTCGTCCTCGCCAAGATCGCGACCATGGCGACGCCCTTCTTCTTCAAATGGGCGACCGACGCGGTGGCGGAGGGCGAGGGAGCGCGCATCTCGACCGACGCGATCAGCCTGCTCGTCGCCGCGCCACTGGTGCTGACGCTTGCCTACGGCTTCTCGCGCATCGTCATGGCGGCGCTGACGCAGTGGCGCGACGGGCTGTTCGCCAAGGTCGCGATCCATGCGGTGCGGCGTCTGGCGCTGGAGACCTTCCAGCACATGCACGCGCTCTCGCTGCGCTTCCATCTCGAGCGCAAGACCGGCGGGCTGACGCGCATTCTGGAGCGCTCGCGCGAGGGCATAGAGACCATCGTGCGGATGCTCGTCCTGCATCTCGGCCCGACCATCCTCGAATTCGCGATGGTGATCGGCGTGCTGTTCTGGCAGTTCGACTGGCGCTACGTAGCCGCCACGGTGGGCATGATCGTTGGCTATACGGTCTTCACTTTCGTGATGACCGAGTACCGGATGTCGATCCGCGCGGCGATGAACGAGAGCGACACCGACGCCAACGCCAAGGCGGTCGACAGCCTGCTCAACTACGAGACGGTGAAGTATTTCGGCGCCGAGAAGTGGGAGGCCGACCGCTACGACCGCTCCATGGCGCGCTACGAGAAGGCGACCGTGCACACCCATACTTCCCTTGCATGGCTCAATGCGGGGCAGGCGACGATCTTCACGCTCGGCCTCACAGCGGTGATGGCCCTGTGCGTGTTCGACATCCGCGCCGGGCGGCAGTCGGTGGGCTCCTTCGTCATGGTCAACGCCATGATGATTCAGCTCTATCAGCCGCTGAACTTCCTCGGCATGATCTATCGCGAGATCAAGCAGTCGCTGATCGACATCGAGGCGATGTTCGCCATTCTCGCCCGCGCGCCGGAGATCAAGGACGGGCCGGCCGTGCAGCCGCTGGCGCTGACGGGCGGCACGGTCCGCTTCGAGGACGTGCGCTTCTCCTACGATCCCGACCGGGAAATCCTCAAGGGCGTGTCCTTCGAGGTGCCGGCTGGGCGGACGGTGGCCATCGTCGGCCCGTCCGGTGCCGGCAAGTCCACCATCTCGCGGCTGCTGTTCCGTTTCTACGACGTGAATGGCGGGCGCATCCTCGTCGACGGGCAGGACCTGCGCGACGTGACGCAGGAGAGCCTGCGCGCCGCCATCGGCATGGTTCCGCAGGACACGGTGCTGTTCAACGACACGCTGGCCTACAACATTCGCTATGGCCGCGCCGGCGCTTCGGACGAGGAAGTGGCGCGGGCGGCCGAGCTGGCGCAGATCGACGGCTTCGTGCGGCGCACGCCCAAGGGCTACCAGACCGAGGTCGGCGAGCGCGGGCTCAAGCTGTCCGGCGGCGAGAAGCAGCGTGTCGCCATCGCCCGCACCATCCTGAAGAACCCGCCCATCCTCATTCTCGACGAGGCGACCTCGGCACTCGACAGCCATACCGAGCGTGAGATCCAGGATGCACTGGAGCGTGTCTCGCTCGGCCGGACGACGCTGGTCATCGCCCACCGCCTGTCCACCGTGGTCGGCGCCGACGAGATCATCGTGCTGGAACAGGGGCGCATCGCCGAGCGCGGCACCCATGGCGAGCTGATGGCGCGTCATGGCCTCTATCATTCCATGTGGGAGCGCCAGCGCGAGGCCGAGCGCGCCCGCGAGACTCTCAAGGCGGCCGGCGAGGCCGAGGAGCTGTCGGCGGATAAGGCACTGAGCGAGCGCAAGACGACGAGCGACGCGGCGGCGTAGTCTTCGCCTCCAAAGGGTTATGGAGACGGCGATTCCATGCGCAGAGCTGCAAGGTCCGGGGCGGCTCCGCCCGATCCGACTGCGCGCGGAAAGGCGAGGCCGAAGCGCGTCGCCATCGCCTGCCAGGGCGGCGGCAGCCATGCCGCCTTCACCGCCGGCGTGCTGCGGCGCCTGCTTTCGGACGAGTTCCGCGACGGATTTGAGCTTGCCGGCATCAGCGGCACCTCGGGCGGCGCGATCTGCGCGGCGCTCGCCTGGGCGGGACTGGCGACCGGTGGGCCCGAGGACGCGCGGGCACGGCTGGCCGGCTTCTGGGACCACGCCAAGGCCGACACCCCGATCGATGCCTGGCAGAACTACTGGGGCATGGCGCTCGCCAGCCTGCCGTGGAATGTAGACGTCAGCCCCTACCGGCTCGAGAACGGCGCCGACCGGGTGCTTACGGAATGGCTCCGCGCGTTTCTGCATCTGGAGAAAATCGGCGCGCCGGCCCGCCGTCGCGCGCCCGCCCTGTTCGTCGGCGCGACCGATGTGCTGACCGGCGACCGCTGCATCTTCCGGGGTGAGGAACTCGACTATCCCGACCTCATCGGCTCGGCCGCTCTGCCCTTCCTCTATCGGGCGGTGCATACGCGGGGGCATGTGCTTTGGGACGGGCTGTTCAGCGTCAATCCGCCGATCCGGGACCTGCTCGACCTCGCCGTCGACGAGCTCTGGGTAATCCAGATCAGCCCGCTCGCCATTCGCCAGGAGCCGCGCTCGGTGGAGGCGATCCGCGAACGGCGCGACCAGCTCGCGGGCAACCTCTCGCTGGCGCAGGAACTGCACTTCGTCGACAAGATCAACGAGATCCTCGCGCTCAACGGTCCCCTCAAGCACAAGCATCCCGGCGCTCAGGACCGCTACTACACCCCGGTCGCCATCCACCTGTTGGATGCGGGGCTGGAAGATGCGCGATTCGGCTATGCCTCGCGGCTGGATCGCAGCCCGAGCCTGCTCGACGAACTGCTCTCCCGTGGCGAGGAGATGGCGCCGCGCCTTCTCGCGGAGGAAACCCTCTGGCCGCGCCGGGGCGCGCTGGAGGGGCGGACGCTGACCATTGCGCGCCGAAAGCGATGATCGGCGCGGGGCGGCGCGCATCTGTCATTTGACGGGGAAGCGCGCTGGCCCTACCTCTCCCCCGATCAATCATGGGCGGCAGCCGCCCGGGAAAGGCCAATTGATGTCCGTTATCGACTCGATCCGCGGCGGTCTCGCGCCGATCCATCGCGAGGGCTATCCGTTCATTCTGATCGGGGCGGCGGTGTCGTTGCTGTTTCTGTGGTTGTTCCCGCCGCTCGGCTGGATCGGCGTGCTGATCACCGTCTGGATCTGCTACTTCTTCCGCGATCCCGAGCGGGTGACGCCGGTGCGCGAGGGGCTGGTGGTCTCGCCGGCCGATGGGCGCGTCTGCCTCGTCGGCCCGGCCGTGCCGCCGGTCGAGCTCGGCCTCGGCACGGCGCCGCTGACGCGCGTGTGCATCTTCATGAACGTGTTCGACGTGCACGTGAACCGGGCGCCGCTCGCCGGCCGCGTGACGCGCATCGCCTATCGGCCGGGGAAGTTCCTCTCCGCCGATCTCGACAAGGCGAGCGAGGACAACGAGCGCAGCGGCATGGTTCTGGATACGGCCATCGGCCCGGTGGGCGTGGTGCAGATCGCCGGCCTCGTCGCCCGGCGCATCGTCAGCTTCGTACGCGAGGGCGACAGCCTCGCGCCGGGTGAGCGCTTCGGCCTCATCCGCTTCGGCTCCCGCGTCGACGTCTATCTGCCTGCCGGCACGCGCCCGGCGGTCGCTGAAGGGCAGCGCGCCGTTGCGGGCGAGACCGTTCTGGCCGATCTTGCCGTGCAGGGCGCGGAAACCAGCTACCGCGTGGATTGAACAACCAACACAGCGAGCGCGCGTGATGGCCGACCTGTTTCCCCCCTTCGAACCCGATGCGCCGGAGCCGCGCCGCCGCCGTTTCCAGGCGGTGCCGCTGCGGGTGCTGCTACCGAACCTTGTGACGCTGCTGGCGCTCTGCGCCGGCCTCACGGGCATTCGCATGGCGATCGAGGGGCGGCTGGAACTGGCGCTCGGCGCCATCGTGCTGGCGGCCGTGCTCGACGGGCTGGACGGACGCCTCGCGCGGATGCTGCAGGGTACCTCGCGTTTCGGCGCGGAACTGGACAGCCTCTCGGACTTCGTCTGCTTCGGCGTGGCGCCGGGGCTGGTGCTCTATATGTGGGGCCTCGAGACGCTCGGCTCCATCGGCTGGATTTCCGCGCTGGCCTTCGCCATCTGCGCGGCGCTGCGTCTCGCCCGCTTCAACGTGATGCTGGAAGATCCCAACAAGCCGCCCTTCGCCGCCGACTTCTTCACCGGCGTTCCGGCGCCGGCGGGGGCGATCTGCGTTCTGCTGCCGGTCTATCTGGAGCTGATCGGCCTGCCGCGTCTGGTGGCATCCCCGGCGGTCGCGGCCTTCTACTGCCTCGCCATGGCGCTGCTGATGGTCTCGAAGGTGCCGGCCTTTTCCGGCAAGCGGCTCGGCGCGCGGATCCCGCGCGATCAGGTGATGCCGCTCTTCATCTGCGTGGTGCTGTTCGTCGCCGTGCTGGTGACGTGGCCCTGGACGGTTCTGTCGGTCGTCTGCATCGCCTATCTCGCGGCGCTGCCGTTCTCGGCGATGCGCTACGCTCAACTGGCCCGCGAGTATGAGAAGCGGCACCCCGGCGCGGTGAAGATGCACGCGGGCCCGGCGGGCGACAGCCATGACGACCGGCCGAGCCATCTGAACTGACGGCTCTCGCTTCGGCCTTGTGGGGTCGGAAGCGGGGCAGGGGGCCCGTCGCTTCAGCGAGAACGCCTGGCCATGGCCTCGACGCGGGCGGTCAGCGGCGCGCCGGGAAAGGCTTGCCGCAACAGGCGCAGCGCTTCCGCGTCGGAGCCGGGACGCGCCATGTCGAGATGCTGGGTCATGAGCTGGGCGACGGATGCCGGGTCGCGGCGCGCATAGGCGACGCGGCCGCCAGCGTTCTCCCGTCCACTGGCGGGGGACGAGGTACTCACTGTCACGCTTGCTGACTGCAGCATCACAATAGCCTCCGATCGCCAGAGCGAATCAATCAACTTTCTTCATGCATAAGGTGGGCCAACATGCCCGCCAACGCACGAACTATTTTCAGCTTCCCGATGGTGTGAACGCCCGCGATCAAGTGCTCACGGCCGCACTGTCATCTTCGTTCGAGACAATACGAAGACGAGCGGTCGATATTTCGAATATCGGGGAATTTTTGCGTGCCGGCACGTTCGTACGCGCGTTCGCAATAGCGAATTCAGGCGGATGATTTGCTCAAAGCTGGCGCGAATGACTGCATCGGTCCAGTCATTGGGCCAGTAGCGCTCATCAGGAGCGGGTCAGCGTGATCTTGGAGCCGTCGCCGGTCGATACGCCGTCATACTGCCCGGCCGCGACCGGCTGCAGGCGGGCGGTGACCTTGCCGACGTGGTTCTGGAGCACGATCTCGTTGCCCCAGACGTCCCAGCCCTTGGTCATGAAGATGTCGTTCGGGCAGTCGACATCGGCATTGGCGGCAAAGCCGGACATGCCGCGGTCGGTCGAGAGCGTGACCTTGCAGGTCTTCTGGCCGTTGTCCCAGCCATATTTCCAGGTGCCGGCGAGCTGGGTGCGCGCTGCGCCCGGCTCGGCATAGGCGACGCCGCCCGGCGCGGTGGCCGGCGGAGGGGCCAGGGCGACCGGCGTCGCCGCGGCCTGGCGCGGCGTGACGGCACCGGCGGCCGTGGTCGCATTGGCGCCGGAGGCCGTGGTGCCGGGAGCGGGGACGGGGGAGCTTTCGACCGAGCCGGAAGGGGCCGGGGTAATCTGGCTCGTCTCCATCGCGCCGCCGCCCGACGAGCTGCCGAACCCGTCGAGAACGGTGCTGCAACCGCCCAGCATGACGGCGGCGGCGGTCGTTGCCACGACGGCGGTCAGTTTCATCGGTGCTGCACTCCTGTCCGGCCGGCCGATGGCGCGGACGTCTGCCCCACGAATACACGGTACGATGCTTTGTGAGCATTCGCACAATTCCTGTTTCCCCAAGGATCGTGGCACGAGCGTGACCCCCAGGGGGCGAAGTGGCTGCCGTCAACCCCGCATGGACTTATGCTCAACGGGACATTAATGGCCGCCTGTGGTGTCATTGCACCGTCAAACGGTCGGCCCGCCGGCATGGGGCAGGGCGGCCCCCGCGCGAAGGGCGTTCAGTTTTGCGCGGAACTGCTCTATGTGCGACGCAGCGAATGAGCCCGCGCGAACAGGAGCTGCGCCATGTACCAGATGCTGGACCCGTCCACTCTCCGCGTCCTCGTTACCGGAGCGACCTCCGGCATCGGCGCCGCGACGGCCCGCCGCTACGCGCTGGCCGGCGCCCGGGTGGTCGGTACCGGCCGACGCGCCGACCGGCTGATCGCGCTGCGCGACGAACTCGGTCCCCGCTTCCACCCGCTCGAGGTGGACGTGCGCGACAACGAGGCGCTGACGGCCGCGCTCGCGGATGTGCCGGAAGCCTTCGCGCCGTTCAACGTGGTCTTCGCCAATGCCGGGCTGGCGCTCGGGCTGGAGCCGGCGCACGCCGCCAGCCTCGACGACTGGGAGGCTATGGTCGACACGAACATCAAGGGTCTGCTCTACACCGTGCGGGCGACGCTGCCGGCGATGGTCGAGCGCAAGGAGGGGCATGTGCTCTTCACCGGCTCGATTGCCGGCGACTATCCCTATCCGGGTGGAAATACGTACGGTGCAACAAAGGCTTTCGTGAAGCAGTTCACGTTGAATCTCATCGCCGATCTCGCCGGGACGAACGTCCGCGTCACCAATATCGAGCCGGGGATGGTGGAGACGGAGTTCTCGCTGGTGCGCTTCCATGGCGACGCCGCGCGTTCCGACAGCGTCTATGCCGGCGCGCAGACACTGACGTCGGAGGACATCGCCGAGCAGGTCTTCTTCGCCTCGACCCTGCCGCGCCATGTCTGCCTCAACCGGATGCAGGTCTTCCCGACCTGCCAGACCTTCGCGCCGTTCAAGATTACGCGCGACTGAGATTTACAGCAGCACGGCGCCGCCAAGCGCGGCGCCGACGACCACGGCCCAGGCCGGAACGCGCCACAGCACGAGCGCGAGATAGGCGAGAAGGGCCAGCGCGAAGGCCCGGCCCGAGGTAATGCTCGAGGTCACCACCGGATCCCAGAACGCCGCGCCGAGCAGCCCGACGACGGCGGCGTTCACGCCGGCCATGGCGTCGCGCACCCGCCGGTCGGTCGCCAGCCGCGACCAGAAGCGCAGGGCGCCATAGACCAGCAGCGCCGAGGGCAGGAACGCCCCGACCAGCGCGAGCGCGCCGCCGAGCGCGCCGTTGGGCGGGGCCGGCATCATGGCTCCGACATAGGCGGCGAAGCTGAACAGCGGGCCGGGAACGGCCTGCGCCGCGCCATAGCCCGCAAGGAAGATCTCCCGCGTCAGGCCGCCGGGATGAACCAGTTCCGCCTCGATCAGCGGCAGCACCACATGGCCGCCGCCGAACACCAGAGCGCCGGCACGGTAGAGCGTGTCGAATAGCGCGACGCCGCCATTGCCCGATGCCTGCGCCAGAAGTGGTAGTCCCACCAGCAGCACGGCAAAGAGCAGGAGCGCCGCGAGCGAAGCGGTGCGGCCGGGCAGGTGATGCGCGGCCGGCTCGGGGACCGGCGCCGTGTCGAGACGAATGAAGGCGAGCCCCGCCAGCGCGCCGCCGGCGATGACCGCGATCTGGCCGACGGCGCCCGGCACCATCGCCGCCGCGGCGGCGGCGAGCAGGGCGAGGCTCCGGCGGGGCCGGTCGGGGCAGAGGTTCTTCGCCATGCCGAGCACGGCGTCGGCCACAATCGCCGCCGCGGCGATCTTGAGGCCGGCCAGCCAGCCGCCGCCGATGCCCGCCGCGTCGGCGTGCATGACGCCATAGGCGAAGGCGAGCATGATCAGCGCCGAGGGCAGGGTGAAGGCCAGCCACGCCGCCGCCATGCCGGCCGGGCCGGCCCGCATCAGCCCGATGGCCATCCCGACCTGGCTGGAAGCAGGGCCCGGCAGGAATTGGCACAGCGCCACGAGATTGGCGTAGGCCTCTTCGCTCAGCCATTGTCGCCGGCGCACCAGCTCTTCCCGGAAATAGCCGAGATGGGCGACGGGGCCGCCGAACGACGTGATCCCTAGCTTGAGGAACGCGCCGAACACCTCGCGCGGTGTGCCGGCATAGGTGGAGGCATCGGTCTGGGAGCGCGCGTCGGTCATGGTTCGCCAGCGTTAGCGCCCGGCGCGGCGCTTTGCATGCGAAACTTTCATGACGCCGGGGTCAGGCAGCCTCGACCACCGAGGGAGTGGCCAGCGCCGCGCGGAGCATGTCGGCGAGGCGGCGTGCCGCGGCGGAGGCGGTGGGCGACAGGAGCAAGGCGATTTCCGCATCCGGCAGCGGCGGCAATCCCTCCGCCGGGCCCAGGCGGCGCCAGTCGGACGGAGTGGCGCATTCCGGCAGCGCGGTGAGGCACAGCCCGGTCTCGACGACGGCATGGATACCGCCTTGCGAGGAGGAGGTGCAGGCGACGCGCCAGCTCAGCCCGGCCTTGTCGAGCGTGTTGGCGATATGGGGGCGCACCCGGCAGCCGGTGGGGAAGAGCGCGAGGGGGAGCGGGGAATTGCGCTCGGGCCGGTGCCCACGCGCGGCGAGCCACAGCATCTTCTCGCGCTTGAGCAGTTCGCCCGTAGGCCGCGACAGGTCGCGGGTGAAAAGGGCGACGTCGATATGGCCGCGCTCGACCTCGGGCTCGATGTTCTTGGAAAGATCGGAGCGGATGGAGATCTCCACCCGCGGATAGGCGGCGGCGAAGCGGGCGATCGTCGGCGTGAAATAGGCGTCGACATAATCGTCCGGCATGCCGAGGCGAACGCTGCCCTCGGGCGTGCCGCCCTTCAGGTCGGCGAGCGCCTCGCTCTCATAGGCCAGCAGGCGGCGGGCGTGGGCGACGAGACGCTCGCCCGTCTCGGTGAGAGAGATGCCGCGCCGCGAGCGCTCCAGCAGCCGCACGCCGAGGCTTTCCTCGAGTTGGGCGATGCGCGCGGAAACCGCGGACTGCGTGCGGCCCACCCGTTCGGCGGCTGCGGTGAAGCCGCCCGTGTCGACGATGGCGATCAACATGCCGAGGGATTCGGTGTCGAGATGACGCATCGCGGCCTCCGGCCCACGTGAAAGGAGATGCGACGCTCGGGCCGCCGCTGTCCTCATATCAGATTTATAAATGAAACGACAAAATAAATTCGCTTTCGCGATATCAAGGGGAGTTGTAGACGTCTGCCGGCAGGGTCGGAGTCCCGACTCGTGCGCGCCGGCGGGACGGGCTCAACAAGACGTACGCGGCGAAAGAGCTGCCTTTCACAATCTCTCTGTTCCGGTCGAGTTCGGCAATGTCTCCGCCCCCCGCCGCCGTCGTCGTGTCCCCGTCTTTCGGGGAGGTCGTCGATTCCGTCCCGGTGACGACGACGGATGAGGCCCAGCTGCGCCGTCAGGCGTTCTTCGCCGTGGTGTTCGCGGCACTGTGCATCGGCTTCTCGCCGGTGCTGGTGCGCTATGCCGATGTCGGACCGGCGGCGACGGGTTTCTGGCGCCTGTTCTTTGCGCTCGGGCCCACGGTGGTGTGGGCCTTTGCCGAACGACGGGCGGCAGGTCGCCGTCCTGGCGCTGCCGGCGCCAGGCGCGGGCCGTCGGCTCGCCAGTTCCTTCTCGCGGCGATCGCCGGACTGTTCTTCGGCGCCGATCTCGTCGCCTTCCATAGCGGCCTCGCCCGCACCAGCACGGCGAATGCGGTGCTGCTGGGCAACCTCGCCGTGGTCTTCGTCTTCGTCTTTGGCTGGGTCTTCCTGCGCGAACGCCCGACGCGCGGGTTGCTCATCGCGCTCGTCATGGCGCTGAGCGGCACGCTGCTCATCATCTCCAGCAGCGCCGTCAGCGGCGCGGCGAGCGGGCGCTACGCGGTGAGCGTGGCGGGCGACGCGCTCTGCGTGGCGGCCGCTCTGTTCTACGCCGGTTACATGCTGACCACCCGGGCGGTCCGCCGCGCCGGGACGGGCGATGCGGCGCCGCTCGGCGGCGGCATGGCCTCGCTCATCGCCACCAGCTCCGGTGCCGTGCTCTGCATCGGCTGGGCGGTCGCGACGGGGGAAGTTCTCATCCCGCAGAGCCTGCAGGGCCTGCTGGCGGTCATCGGGCTCGGCCTCATCGCCCATGCGACGGGTCAGGGGCTCGCGACCTTCGCGCTGGGGCGCCTGCCGGCGGGGCTCATCTCCGTCGTCCTGCTGCTGCAGATCGTCGTCGGCGTTGCCCTGGCGGCGCTGCTCTTCGGCGAGGTTCCCTCGCTGGCGGTGTTCGCCGGCGGGATGCTCGTGGTGGCCGGTGTCGCCACCGCGCGTCCGAACGGCCGGGCGGCCTGAGCGGGTGTCATTGGCGTTGTTGTCGGCGCTCTTGCGGAGGAGGGGCTGCGGGTCTACCTCCAGATCGCAGCAAGGAGCATGACGATGCAGCCCAATCCGTTCGGTGGCGTGATCGAGAATCTCTCGGTCGAAGAGGTCAAGGCCGGTCTCGAAGCCGGGACCATCCTTCTGGTAGATGTGCGGGAGCCGAACGAGACGACCGCCGAGAGCATCCCCGGCGCGGTCGATTTCCCGCTCTCGAGCTTCGACGCGCACGCGCTGCCCGATCCCGGCGACAAGATGCTGGTGTTCTCCTGCCGCTCCGGCCAGCGCTCCCAGAAGGCCGCCGCCGCGGCGCAGGCGGCGGGCATCGACCTGCATCGCCACATGGCCGGCGGTATCCTTGCATGGAAGGCGGCCGGTTTTCCGACCGAGCAGGGCTGATCTGAATTTCGGGATCTTTCGCGTTCATGAAGCGATTCAAGAACGGAAGAAATCCGCTTTATTTCAAGACATTGTCGGTTGTCCCGAACAGATTGAGTCATCTGTTCGGGAGGTCCTATGGTGAGGACATGCCAGCAAGGACGTACCGTCCGGCGCCTAGTTCACCAGCCGCCCGATGACCTGCCGCGTCGCCTCGATCAGCCGCTCGACCTGCGTCTCGGTGGTGGCGGGCGATGCCAGCATCATGTCGTGGAAGGGCGAGATCAGCACGCCGCGCACCAGCAGCGCGAGATGGATCGTCGCCTCCAGCGCGGGGTAGTGGGCGCCCTTGGCCTGACGGCCGTCGGTGAGCGGAGCCGGCGCGCGCACCACCTCCACACGCGCGCCGCAGCGGGCGACGTGCCAGGGCAGGCGGGCATCGGCGAGGATCTCTGAGAGGCCCGCCGCCATCCGGCCGGCCAGCCGGTTCATATGCGCATAGGCATCCCCGGTCGCCACCTGCTCCAGCGTGGCGCGCAGCGCCGCCAGCTGGAGCGGGCTGCCCGACAGCGTGGTGCCCATGCCGGAATGGCCGTCGGGCCGGTTGGTGCGGGCGGCGCGGAAACGCTCGGCCGTTGGCTCGTTCATTCCCCACACGGCGGCGGGGATGCCGCCGGCGATGGCCTTGCCGGCCACGAACATATCCGGCTGCAGGCCGTGCTCGCGCGTGTACCCGCCCGGACCCGTGGAGAGCGTGTGCGTCTCGTCGATCAGCAGCAGCGTCCCGTGCCGCCGGGTGATCTCGCGCAGCCCCTCGTGGAAGCCGGGCTGCGGCAGCACCATGGCGCAGTTGGTCATCACCGGCTCGGTGATGACGCAGGCGACGGTGTTGTCGGCCAGCGCCGCCTCCAGCGCGTCGAGGTCGTTGAAGGGCACGACGCGGGTGAGCTGGGAGAGATCGCGCGGTTCGCCCATCAGCGCCGGCCGGTTGCCAACCCGGCCATCCGGGCCGATCTCGACGAAGGTCTCGTCCACCGCGCCGTGATAGGCGCCGTCGAAGACGAGGATCCGCGGGCGGCCGGTCGCGGCGCGGGCGGCCCGGAGAGCAAAGCGATTAGCGTCGGTGGCCGTGGTGGCGACCTGCCAGTAGGGCAGGCCGAAGCGCTCGGCGAGAAGATCGCCGACGATGCCGGCATCCGGGCTCGGCAGCATGGTGGCAAGGCCGGCTCGCGCCTGCCGGGCCAGCGCTTCCGCCACCGGGGGCGGCCCATGCCCGAAGAGCGAGGCGGTGTCGCCGAGGCAGAAGTCGTCGTAGCCGTGCCCGTCGACATCGACGAGCCGGGCGCCCTGCGCTTCCCGGATGACCAGGGGCACCGGCGTCGACCAGTCGACCATCCAGTGCATCGGCACGCCGTCCAGGAGATGAGCGGCGGCGCCCGCCGCGGCGCGGGTGTTGGGCCGGGTGCCGAGATACAGCGCCTCGGCCTCCGCCCGCAGGGCGGCGGTGCGCGCCGGGCTGACCCCCGGTCCTTCGGCGATCGACGTCGCGACGTTCATGTCCGGACCGTCCGCATGGCTCTCGCTGCACTAAAGCATGTTTTGCGGGCCTGTGCCGCCGACGCCTGCGTGAAGACCGCGCTACGGGGGCGGCTCAGCGCACCCAGCCCCAGCGCTTGAGCTCGGCATAGGTGTCGTCGAGCGTCCTGCGGGCGCGGGCGACGAGTTCGTCGATCTCGCCATGGGAGATGACCAGCGGGGGGGCGATGATGAGACGGTCGCGCACGGCGCGCATCACGAGGCCGTTCTTGAACGAGAAGTCGCGGGCCAGCGTGCCGACCTTACCCACATCGGCGAAGCTGGTGCGGCCGGTCTTGTCCGGTGTCAGCTCCAGCGCGCCGACGAGACCCGTCATCGGCGCCTCGCCGACCAGCGGATGGTCCGCCAGCGCGCTCCAGCCGGCCTTGAGATAGGGGCCGGCATCGTTCGCGACATGGCCGACCAGATCCTCGCGCACCATGATGTCGAGATTGGCGATGGCGGCGGCACAGGCGGCCGGGTGGCCGGAATAGGTATAGCCATGGTTGAAGTCGCCGCCTTCCAGCAGCACCTCGGCCACGCGGTCGGCCACCATCACGCCGCCGAGCGGCATGTAGCCGGAGGTGATGCCCTTGGCCATGACGAGAATATCCGGCTCGGTGCCGAAGGTCTCGCAGCCGAACCATTTGCCGGTGCGGCCGAAGCCGCAGATCACCTCGTCGGAGATGAACAGGATGTCGCGCTCGCGGCAGATGCGGGCGATTTCCGGCCAGTAGGTGGCCGGCGGGATGATGACGCCGCCGGCGCCCTGGATCGGCTCGGCGATGAAGGCGGCGATGCGGTCCTCGCCCATCGCGTCGATGGCGGCCTCGAGCGCCTGAGCGGCACGCAGGCCGAATTCCTCCGGCGTCTCGCCCTGGCGGGCCTCGCCCCACCAGTAGGGCTGGGCGATGTGCAGGATGTCCGGGATCGGTGCGCTCTGCCCGTGCATCGGCGCCATGCCGCCGAGGCTGCCGGCGGCGACCGTGGAGCCGTGATAGGCGTTGCGGCGCGAGATGATGATCTTCTTCTCCGGCTTTTCCTTGATCTGGAAATAGCGGCGGACCAGCTTGATCACCGTGTCGTTGGATTCCGAGCCCGAGCCGGTGAAGAACACCCGGTTGAACTGCGGCGGCGTGAGCTCGGCGAGCTTGGCGGCGAGCTCGATCGCCGGCTTGTGCGTCGTCTTGAAGAAGGTGTTGTAATAGGGAAGTTCCGTCATCTGCTGGGCGACGGCATCGACGATCTCCTGCCGCCCATAGCCTACATTGACGCACCACAGGCCCGACATGCCGTCGAGGATGCGGTTGCCGTCTGAATCGGTCAGCCACACCCCCTCCGCCTTGACGATGATGCGCGAGCCCTCGGCGTTCAGCGATTTCATGTCGCTGAACGGATGCAGGTGATGGGCGGCATCGAGCGCGCGCAGTTCGGCGGTGGAGGCGGGCAGGGACATGGGACACCGGAGGCGTGAATGAAGGTGGGGTGCAGAATGTGATCACATTTTGCGTGCGTCAAGCCGTCCGTCGTGGCACAAGAACCTTCGATGCGGCGCCGGGAGCGGTTCAGGCAACAGGCTTGACCTTTCCCCGGGGGCCGTGAGCACAATCGACGTGACGACGTTAATCAGGGTGGATCATGCCATTGCCCGATGCCGTGGGCACCGCCACGGCCGCTGCGAGCGAAAACGACCCTCTCACTGACGAGTTTGGCGCCTATGTCGCCGCCCATGGCGCGCCGGAGATCGTCGAGGTCCTGCTGCCGGACACCCACGGGGTGCTGCGCGGCAAATGGATTCCCGGCGGAGCGGGCGGCAAGATCTGGGGCGATGGCGTCGCCATTCCGCTCTCCATCTTCGGCCTCGACATCTGGGGCCGCGAGGTCGAGGAAACCGGCATCCATATCGAGACCGGCGACCGCGACGGCATCTGCCGTCCCGTGCCTGGCACGCTGACGCCCGTTCCGTGGTCGCCGCGCCCCGCCGCGCAGGTGATGCTCACCATGCATGAGCCGGACGGACGGGGCGGGGAGCGCCCGTGGGAGCTCGATCCGCGGCACAAGCTCGCCGCGCAGGTCGCGCGTCTCGCCGCCCTCGGCCTGCACCCCTGCGTCGCCTTCGAACTGGAATTCTACCTGCTGAAGCCCGGCGCCGGTCCGAACGGCGTGCCGGAACCGGTGTTCCCCGCCTCGGCGAGCGGGCCCGCGCGGCAGAACATGTACTCCATGTCGGACCTCGACGCCTTTGCCCCGCTGCTGCACGACATCCGCGAGGCCGCCCGCATCCAGGGGCTGCCGGCGGACACGGTGATCTCCGAGGCGGCGCCCGGCCAGTACGAGGTGAACCTCTATCACCGCCGCGACGCCATGGCGGCGGCGGACGACGCGATCCTGCTGCGCCGCCTCATCGACGGCGTCGCGCGCAAGCACGGCGTGCGGGCCAGCTTCATGGCCAAGCCCTTCCTCGACTTCGCCGGGTCGGGCATGCACGTCCATGTCAGCCTGACCGACAGCGAGGGCGGCAACGCCTTCGGCGCCGGTGAGGACGGCGACCGGCTGCTGCGCCACTGCGCCGCCGGCCTGCTCGACACGATGATCGATACCGCCGTCCTCTATGTGCCGAGCTATAACGGCTTCCGCCGTCTCGTGCCGGGCAGCTACGCACCCACCAGCATCTCCTGGGGCTATGACAACCGGGCGGTCGCGGTGCGTGTGCCGAATGGCCCGCCCAAGGCGCGCCGGCTGGAGCACCGCATCGCGGGGGCGGATGCCCACCCGCATCTGGTGCTGGCGGCGATCCTCGCCGGCATGCTGGAGGGCATCGAGCGCGGGCAGGAGCCGCCGCCGCCGCTGACCGGCAACGCCTATGAGCAGGAGGCGCCGCGGCTCTCCTACGACATGGGCGAGGCGATCCGTTCCTTTGGTGGATCGGACTTCGTGGCGCGCGCCTTCGGCGCCGAATACCAGCGGGTGTTCGCCATCATGAAGGAGGCGGAGCTCGCCGCCTTCGAGCGCCGCATCGGCCCGCTGGAATACGAGACCTATTTGTGAGCGTGACCACAGCTTGAGCAGAACACGGGGACATTCTAGCCTTGAAGCGGAGTGTCCTCACCGCACTCAAACAACTCACTTCCGAGGAGAATAGGATGTCCCGCCTCCTAACGACAATCGCGGCAGGCCTGCTGACCGCGCTGGCCGTCGTGCCGGCGTCGGCGCAGGAGAAGGTCGTGAACGTCTACAACTGGTCCGACTATATCGACGAGTCGGTGCTGGAGGAGTTCACCAAGGAGACCGGCATCAAGGTCCGGTACGACGTCTTCGACAGCAACGAGGTGCTGGAGACCAAGCTGCTCGGCGGCAAGACCGGCTATGACGTGGTGGTGCCGACCGGCTCCTTCCTGCAGCGCCAGATCCAGGCCGGCGTCTTCCTGAAGCTCGACAAGGCGAAGCTGCCGAACCTGCAGTACCAGTGGCCGATGATCGCCGAGCGCCTGGCAGTCTACGATCCCGGCAACGAATATGCCGTGAACTACATGTGGGGCACCACCGGCATCGGCATGAATGTCGACAAGGTGAAGGAGCGCCTCGGCGACATCCCGCTCAACACCTGGGACATCATCTTCAAGCCGGAGATCCTCGGCAAGCTGAAGGACTGCGGCGTCTACATGCTCGACGGTCCCGAGGAGATCATCCCGACCGCGCTGCGCTATCTCGGCAAGGACCCGAACTCGAAGGATCCGAAGGACATCGAGGCGGCGGGCAAGCTGCTGATGCCGATCCGTCCGTTCATCAAGAAGTTCGACTCGTCCGGCTACATCAACGCCCTCGCCGGCGGCGACATCTGCATCGCGACCGGCTGGTCGGGCGACGTCTTCCAGGCCAAGGCCCGCGCCGAGGAAGCCGCCGAGAAGACCGGCAAGCCGGCGGTCAACGTCGAGTACGTCATCCCCAAGGAGGGCGCGCTGATGTGGTTCGACAACTTCGCGATCCCGAAGGATGCGCCGCATCCGGAAGAGGCTCTCGCCTTCATCAACTTCATGATGAAGCCCGAGGTCGCCGCCAAGAACGCGAACTACATCTCCTATGCCAGCGGCAGCGAGGGGGCGCAGAAGTTCATCGACAAGGCGATCCTCGACAATCCGGCGATCTATCCGGACAAGGAGACGCAGGGGAAGCTCTTCACCGTCACCACCTATCCGCAGAAGGTGCAGCGCGTCGTCACCCGCACCTGGAGCGACTTCAAGCGCGGCAAGTGACCGCCTGGCGGTGATCCGCCTCCCAGCCTGAAATGCGAAAGGCGCCCGGTCGGTCCGGGCGCCTTTTTCGTTGGGTGGTTGGGGCTACATCCGCCAGCGCTTATAGAACCAGGTCCACTGGTCGGGGTGCTCGCGCACCCAGCCCTCCACCACGGAGGTGATCATCTGCATCGAGCCGTCGATGTCGATCTTGCCCTTCGCGTCGCGGGGAAGGTTCAGCGCCGGCGTGCATTGGATGCGGAAGCGCCCGCCCGGAAGGCGGATCACCCGGACGCCGTGCACCGGGCACTCGTAGAGCCGCGCGAGGCGGGCGATGGTCGGATTCGACGAGCAGGGATGACCGAAGAACTGCACGGTCGGCCCGCCGCGCCGCGCCTGATCGACGAGGATGCCGAGATGCTTGCCCTGATCGAGCACGGCGGCCAGCTCGAACACCGCCACATGCGAGGCGGCGACGAGGTTGCCCATCACGCGGCTGCGCGCCTCGAACAGCAGGTCGGCGAAGAAGGAATTGTCCGGCGCGCGGAACAGTACCGCGCTGTCGAGCCCCTGCGCGGCGGCGGCGATGGCCGGCAGCTCCCAGTTGCCCAGATGCGCGGTGAAGACCAGCGCCGGCTTGCCGTCGACCCGCATGGCGACGAAGTTGGAAACGCCCGTCGTCTCGATCCGGCTCTTCGACGGCTCCCACATATTGTATTGCCAGATGCGGTCGAGATGGACGAACTCGCCCGCCATGCGGCCGAGATTGTCCCACATGCCGACGGCGATCGCCTCGCGCTCGGCCTCGGTCTTCTCGGGGAAGGCGAGGCGCAGATTCTTCAGCGCGATGCGGTGGATCGAGGTGTAGCGGCCGAGTTTGCGTGCCCAGAAGCCGCCCTGCCACGAGGCGAAGCGTGGGGGCTGCAGGCGCATGAGGCGCATGAGCGCCCAGACGCTGGCCGACAACGCGGCGTCGCGCACCCGCAGCGTCCAGGGCAGGGGGCGGCTCATCGGCGGCTCATCGGGGTTTCATTCCGGGGCTCGGCGGGCGTCAGAAGGTGATGACGACCTTGCCGAACACCCGGCGGGTCTCCAGGCGCTCCAGGCCGGCGCCGAAATCCGCCAGCGGGAATTCGGAATCGATCACCGGCAGCACGCCGCGCTCCATGCGCTTCAGACCGTCGGCGATGGCGCGGATCGGCGCGCCGAAGGAGCCGATGATGCGGTACTGGCGCTGGAAGAGCTGCATCAGGTTCATGTTGACCGAGACGCCCGAGGTCGAGCCGCAGGTGACGAGGCGCCCGCCGGGCTTCATCGACAGCAGCGAGCCGTTCCACGTCTCGGCGCCGACATGCTCGAACACGACGTCGACGCCCTTCTTCTTGGTGATCTTGCGGACCTCGTGCTCGAAGCGGTCGGTGCGGTAGTTGATCGCGTGGTCGGCGCCGAGGGCCAGCGCCTTGGCGCACTTCTCGTCGTCGCCGGCCGTGGTGATGACGGTGCAGCCGATCTCCTTGGCCATGCGGATGGCCACGGTGCCGATGCCGGAGCCGGCGGCGTGCACCAGCACGGTCTCGCCGGGTTCGAGCTTGGCATTGTCGAACAGCATGTGCTCGACGGTGGAGAAGGTGACCGGCGCGCAGGCGGCGTCGACCCAGGAGATGCCCTCCGGGATCGGCACGCAGAGCCGCTCCTTGATGTTGAGCTTGTCGCGGGCGAAGCCGTCGACGTGGAAGCCCATGACGCCGGCGACCTCCTCGCAGAGATTGTCGCGGCCCTGCCGGCACATCTTGCACTGGCCGCAGGTGAGGGCGCCGTACATGGCGACCTTCGAGCCGGGCTTGAAGCGGGTGACGCCCTCGCCGGTGGCGATGACCTCGCCGACCGCCTCGGCGCCGACGACGAGCGGCATCTTGCGCTTGGCGAAGGCCATGCCGCGCCAGCCCCAGACGTCGATATGGTTCAGCGCCAGCGCCTTGATGGAGACCTGCACCTCACCCGGCTCCGGCGCACCCGGCTCCGGCAGATCGGTAAGGATGAGTTCGCGGTCGGACACCAGCTGAAGCGCGCGCATGAACAACTCCAAAACGACGGCGAGGGCATCATCGGTCCGCCCCGTTCCCGATACGGGAAGAGGCGCGGGTGGATGCCGCCCGCGGAAGGATGAGGGTGGATAACGAAATCAGCGCTGGATGGCTAGTGCGGCGGTGAGCCCGCCATCCACCGGCAGGGTCGTGCCCGTGATGTAGGCGGCCCCCGGCGACAGGAGGAAGGACACCAGCGCCGCCACATCCTCCGGTCCGGCGAAGCGGCCGGCGGGGATCTGCTTCTCGACATTGGCGCGATAGGCGGCATAGGGCGCCAGCATGGCGGTATCGACGAAGCCGGGCGCCACGACGTTCACGGTGACGCCGCGCCGGGCGCTCTCGATCGCCAGCGTGCGGCAGTAGCCGGCCAGCGCGGCCTTGGAGGCGGCATAGATGGCGTTGCCGGCATTGGCGACATCCGCCGCGATCGACCCGATGGCGACGATGCGTCCGGCGCGGGCCCGCGTCATCGGCCGGACCAGCGCACCGACCAGCTTCACGAAGGACCAGTAATTGACCTGCATGAGCTCCTCGGCCTTGCCCTGATCGACGAGGGCGGCGAGCGTGTCGTAGCTCATGCCGGCATTGTGGATGAAGCCGTAATAGGCCGGCTCCTCCGCGAGCGTGGCGGCGAAGGCTTCGACGGCGGCCTTGTCGGCGAGGTCCAGCAGGCGTGCCTCGACCGCCGCGTCGGGCTTGTCCGCCTTGATGGAGGCGATGAGTGCCTCGGCCTCGGCTTCCGCCGTGCGGACGGTGAACAGGACGTCGAAACCGGCAAGCGCAAGGGCGCGTACGATGGCGGCACCGACACCACGGCCGCCGCCGGTCACGAGGACGCGCTGGGTCATGGGAGGTTCCTTCTGTCGCCTCGTCGCGCGGAACGGGCAGGGCGCGGAGGCATGAAACAGTGATGGCCGGGACGAACCCGGCCATCGGCAGATTTCGGAGCTGTCAGCCGGGCGTCACGCAGGCTCGCCGGTCAGGATCAGGCAGACATTCTGCCCGCCGAAGCCGAAGGAGTTCGACATCACGCGCTTCACCTGCGCATCGCGGGCCACGTTGGGCACCACGTCGAGCGGAATGGCGGGGTCCGGCAGCTCGTAATTGATGGTCGGCGGGATGCGGCCCTTGGCGATGGTCAGCAGCGAGATCACCGCCTCGATGGCACCGGCGGCGGTCAGCGTGTGGCCGATCATCGACTTGTTGGAGGAGATCGGGATTCCGGCCAGCCGCTCGCCGAACACGGCGCTCATGCCGGTGAACTCCATACGGTCGTTCTCCGGCGTCGAGGTACCGTGGGCGTTGATGTAATCGATGTCGTCCGGGCTCACGCCGGCATCGGCCAGCGCCTGCCGCATGCAGCCGATCACCGGCTTGGCGTCCGGCGAGGAGCGGGTGCGGTGGAAGCTGTCGGCCATTTCGCCGACACCCTCGACCACGCCGAGGATCTTCGCCCCGCGCGCCGTGGCGTGCTCGAGGCTTTCCAGCACCAGCGCGCCGGCGCCTTCGGCGATGATGAAGCCGTCGCGGTTCTTGGCGAAGGGACGCGAGGCCGCCTCGGGAACCTCGTTGTTGGTGGAGAGCGCCGAGAGCAGCGAGAAGCGGATCAGCGCCTCCGCCGTCACCGAGCCGTCTGTGGCGATGGAGAGGGCCGCGTCGCAGTCGCCGCGGCGGATCGCCTCGACGCCGAGCTGGATCGAGGTGTTGCCCGAGGCGCAGGCGGTGGACAGCGAGATCGGCTGGCCACGCGTGCCGAATCGGTCGGCCAGATGGTCAGCGATGGAGCCGTAGAGGAACCGCTCGTGCCAGGCATCGTGGCCATTGGCCTCGGCGGCACGCAGCAGGTCGTCATAGGACACCGGACCGTTCGGCGCGGCTTCCTGCGCGAGGATGCGGCGCTGCGGCCATTCCAGCTCGATCGGCGGGACGGCGCAGAAAAGCGGGCCGGGGAAGTTGCCCTTGGAGCCGATGCCGGATTCGGCGACCGCCTCCTCCGCCGCCAGCTGCGCCAGTTCCTCGGAGAGGTCCGGCGCGGTGCGCCCGCTCTCCGGCAGGAAGTCGACCGTGCCGGCGATGGTGGTGCGCAGCGTGTCGATCGGGAAGCGGGTGATGCGGTGGATGCCGGAGGTGCCGGCAGTCAGCTTCGCCCAGTTGTCCGCCTTGCCCTGGCCGAGCGAGGTCACCATGCCCATGCCGGTGACGACGACGATCGGCCGGCCGGCCTTGTCGGTATAGGAAGCCATAGTCTGCTCCTCGGAAGCGTATGCTTCCGCGTGGTGGGTCAGTCGGCGCGCTCGACGAGCGCGACGCCTTCTCCACGCCAATGCCCCACTGCGGTGACGATGGCACGGGATATGGTGCCGTCGAAAGGCTTTTCCAGCGGCTCGCCGGCCAGCGGGGCGAAGAGCCGTCCTTCGGAGACGGAGAGCGCCGCAAGCGCCAGCGCCACCGGCATCTGGGCTTCCAGTCCGTGGCCGACGCGGTCGGTCACCGAGCGCACCGGCAGGCCGGAACGGGCGAGCACGGCGGCTTCCGCCTTCGTCGGCTCGGGCGCGCCGGTGGCGGCGGAGAAGATGGCGGTGTCATCGGTGATTCCGGCTTCCGCGGTCTTCAGCATCTCTTCCAGCGTCGCCTCGACGGCGCCGGCCTCGCTGCGGCGGGCGCGTTCCGACCACACGCCGGAAAGCTTGGCGATGGGCCTGGCGCCGCGCGCCGTGGCGTGTTCCGGCGATTCCAGCACCAGGAAGGCGCCGGCCGAGCCGGTGGCGATGCCCTTGGGGTCCGCCAGCACCGGCGCCCAGGGGGCGTGCATGGCGAGGCGCTTGAGCGCGAAGAGCAGCAGCATGTCGCGCCGCTCGGCGTTATAGGCGCCGCCCACCAGCGCGATCTCGCTGGTGCCGGCCGCGATGCGCGACCAGCCGATGCGCACCGCGTCGGTGCCGGAGCTTTCCTCGCCCATGAAGGTACGCGAGGAACCGGTGACGCCGTGGACGATGGAGATATTGCCGGCCAGCAGGTTGGAGAGCTGGGCCAGGAACAGCGTCGGGCGCAGGTTCGACTGGAGCTGCTCGTTCAGGAAGACGTCGGGATTCGCCTGCTTCTCGATCTCGGTGAGAATGGCGCCGTCGACCGATTGGTCGCGTTCGCCGCCGCCCGCCGCGACCACCATGTCGGTGGCGCCGAGGATTTCCTTGTTGCCCTTCAGGCCCGCCGAATCCAGCGCGAGGCCGGCCGCATAGGTGCCGATGCGCTGCCAGGGCTCCATCTGCCGCTGGTCGCCCCGCTTCGGGATCTGCTGGTCGAAATCGACCTTGGCCAGCGGATGCACGACGTAGGGAACGAAGCTGTTCTCGTCGACCACGGGGCCCGTACCGCCGGCAAGGGCCTGCCAATGGGCTTCCAGACCTTCACCGAGCGAGGAAACGAGCCCGATGCCGGTGATCCAGACGTCGCGACGATTAGACATGCGTAAGCTTTCCTGGCCGCTCGGTCCCGTCGGGCGTGGGCCCGTCTCCCATCGGCATGCAGATGCGCTCGGCAGTCGAGAGCAGGTAGCCGCGGAGTTCCGGGGCAGGGAACGGCATGGTCTTGAGGGTGATGTCGGCGTTGCAGACGAGCTTGCCCTCGACGCGCCCTTCGGCCTTCAGCCGGGCAAAGCCCGAGCCGTCGTGCTCCATGCGTGCGAACACCTCGATGACCTGCCCCGGTGTCACGAAGGTGCGCAGCTTGCCCTTGTCGACCGAGGCGAGGAACGCCATGCGGTCATAGTTGTGGAGGCGCAGAAGCAGCATGCCGCAGCTCTGCGCCATGATCTCGAACAGCAGCACGCCGGGCAGCAGCGGGTGCCCCGGGAAGTGGCCTTCGAAGATCGGGCTTTCGGTCGGGACGGTGTTGGCTGTCCTCAAGGTGCGAGCGTCGAGGTCGAGCTCGATCACCTTGTCGATCATCTGGAAATATTCGAGCCGCATCACCCGTCCCGCTTAAACCCTGCCGAACCGCCCGATCAGGCGGTCTTCGCCGCGATCAGCTCATCGATGCGGGCGCAGAGATTCTTGAGCACGAAATACTGCTCGGTCGTCGCCTTGCCCTCGTTGACTTCCTGCGTCCACTGCTCAAGCGGCAGCTTGATGCCGAAAGCCTTGTCGATGGCGAAGGCGATGTCGAGGAAGTCCAGGCTGTCGATGCCGAGATCGTCGATCGCGTGGCTCTCGGGCGTGATGTTCTCGCGCGGGATGTCGCACGTCTCGGCAATGATGTTGGCAACGGTCTCGAACGTGGTCGACATGAAATGCCTCTAGTCTCGGCGGCCGCGTCCGGCCACGGTTGCATTGGTTCTCCCGCCGCTCCCGCGACGACAGGCCCCCAAACGGATGACGGCCCGTATACCTAAGGGCGAACGGCTATTCAATGGCGGCGGCGCGGCAATCCTCGGCTGTGTGACATCCATGCCGATCGTCCCGCTTGAGCGTTGTCATGGCACGGAGGCCGATTCAGGCTTATCGTTCCGCCACTGGTGGAATAGCGGGTTTCGGGGTGGGTGCCATGGTCGCGTTGTCTTCGGCCTTTTCGTGGCTCGGGCGCGGAGTGGCCGCGCCGCTATTGGCAATGGCGCTGGTGGGGCCGGGCCTCGCCCAGAACACGCCGCCCGCGGTTCCCAAGCCGCCGAAGCCGCCCGCCGCCGCGACCGCGCCGCAGCCGGCAAAGCCGGCGGCGCAGGCCACCCCAGTGCAGGACGCATTGCCCAGAACCTATTCGCGGCAGGATCTCATCGAGGCCGCCCGGCGGTTGCAGGCGCTGCTCCAGCGCGAGCGCGGACCGCTGCCCAAGCCGGCGGCGCAGATGCGCAAGGACGCCGATGCGGCGCTGGGGAGCGGGGACGCGCGCAGCGCCGCCGAGATCTATGGACGGCTGGCGCAGGCATCGCCGGCCGATTCCGCCGCCTGGATGCGCTTCTCGCGCGCGCTCACCCGCATCAAGCCGAACGATGACGAGAGCGCCGATACCTTCCTCGAGCGTGCACAGGCCGCCGCCTTCCTCGCCTATCGCGCGGCGACGACGCGGGTGCAGCAGGCCGAAGCGCTGTTTGCCATCGGCCACCTCTATAATCAGCGCTCGCTCTGGCGCGCCGCGCTCGACACGCTCAGCGCCGGCCTCACCTATGCCAACGTGCCCGACCAGCGCGCCTTCTACGAAAAGCTGCGTGAGGAGCGCGGCTTCCGCATCCTCGACTACAGCGTCGATTCGGATGCCTCCAGCCCGCGCATCTGCGTTCAGTTCTCCGAGCCGCTGGCGACCGGCGGCAAGGATTATTCCGCCTTCGTGACCCTGAGCGGGCCGAACGGGCCGATCGACAAGCCGGCGGTGACGGCGGAGGAGAGCCAGCTCTGCGTCGAGGGGCTGAAGCACGGCGACAGCTATGACGTGAAGCTGCGGCAGGGCCTGCCGTCCTCCATCGCGGCCGAGCCGCTGCGCGAGAGCGCCGACCTCACCATCTATGTACGCGACCGCAAGCCGGGCGTGCGCTTCACCGGCCGCAACTATGTGCTGCCGCGCACCGGCCCGCGGGGCATTCCGGTGGTGAGCGTCAACACCTCGCGCGTTGGGGTGGAGCTTTATCGCATCGGCGACCGCAGCCTGATTCCCACCGCCCTGGACGGCAGCTTCCGCCGCGATCTCGGCGGCTACGATCTCCAGCAGCTCAAGGACAGCCGGGCCGAGCTGGTCTTCTCCGGCGAGTTGGAGACGGCGTCGCCGCTGAACGAGGACGTCACCACCTCCTTCCCCGTGGACGAGGCGGTCGGCACGCTGGCGCCCGGCGTCTATGTGCTGGCGGCGCGCCCGGGCGGCGAGGCGGCCAACCCGAACGACGAGTGGGGCACCCGCTCGACGCAGTGGTTCGTGGTCTCCGACCTCGGCCTCACCGCCCTGTCGGGCAGCAACGGGCTGACCGTGCTGGTGCGCGCGCTCGGCACGGCGCAGCCGCTGGAGGGCGTGGAGCTCCGCCTGCTCGCCAAGTCCAACGAGTTGCTGGCGACGGCCCGTACGGATGCTTCGGGCGCTGCGGCCTTCGACGCCGGGCTCGTGCGCGGCAAGGACGGCTTCGCGCCGGCCGTCGTCGTGGCGCAGGCGAAGGAGGGCGACTATGCCTTCCTGTCGCTGGAAGATCAGGCCTTCGACCTCACCGATCGCGGGGTCGGCGGACGCGCCGCGCCCGAGAAGATGGATGCCTTCGTCACCACCGAGCGCGGTGTCTACCGTTCCGGCGAGGAGGTGCACGTCACCGCCCTGCTGCGCGATCCGCAGGTGAAGGCGGCGCCCGGCGTGCCGCTGACCCTCGTCTTCAAGCGTCCCGACGGCGTGGAGGAGCGCCGCGTGCTGGCGGAGGACGGGGGCGCGGGCGGGCGCAGCGTGTCCTATGCCCTGATGGGCGACGCCATGACCGGCACCTGGCGCGTCGAGGCTTATGTCGACCCGCGCGGCGCGCCGGTCGGCTCCACCACCTTCCTGCTGGAAGACTACGTGCCGGAGCGTCTGGCGCTGGACCTTTCCACCACCGCCACCGACATCGCCGCTGCCGCACCGGTGAGCGTGGCGGCGGATGGGCGCTGGCTGTTCGGTCCGCCCGCCGCCGGCCTCGAAATCGAGGGCGAGATCGAGGTGCGTGTCGCCGATGCCCGCCCGAATCTGGCCGGCTGGCGCTTCGGCCGCCCGGATGACGGCTTTACCCCCGTGCGGCAGCCGCTCGCCGACGCGCCGTCCACCAATGCGCAGGGCAAGGCGAGCCTTTCCGTGGCGCTGCCGGCGCTGCCGTCGACGGCACGGCCTCTGGAGGCGGAAATCTTCGTCTCCCTGAACGAGGGCGGCGGGCGCGCCGTGCGCCGCTCGCTGGTGCTGCCGGTGCGCGCGGCCGGCAACGGCATCGGCGTGAAGCCGCTCTTCGACGGCGCGGGTCCGGGGGAGGGCTCCAATGCCGGCTTCGAGGTGCAGGCGTTCGATGCCGCCGGCAAGCCCGTCGCGCTCAGGGGCGCGCAATGGGCGCTCTACCGTATCGAGACGCGCTACCAGTGGTACCGGCTCGACGGCAACTGGGATTTCGAGCCGGTCGAATCGATCGCCAAGGTGGCGGACGGCACGTTGGAACTCGGCGAGGGCGCTCCGGCACGGCTGGAGGTGCCGGTCAACTGGGGGCGTTACCGGCTGGAGGTGAGCGACGGCAAGCTCGCCACCGCCGTGCCCTTCGAGGCCGGCTGGGGCGGCGGCGCGACCGCCGACGCGCCGGATCGGCTGGAGGTCGGCCTCGACAAGGCGCAATACGCGGACGGCGAAGCGCTGAAGGTAAACCTCACCAGCCGCCATGCCGGCTCCGCCACCGTGCTCATTGTCGGCGACGGCGTGCTGGCGTCGAAGACGCTCGACGTGCCGGCCGGCGACAGCTCGGTGGAGTTCGACGTGAAATCCGGCTGGGCGCCGGGTGCCTACGCGCTCGCCTTCCTGCACCGGCCTCTGGACGTGGCCGGCGGCCGCAATCCGGGGCGCGCCATCGGCCTTGCCTGGTTCGGCGTCGACCGGGCCCAGCGCGTGCTCGACGTGAAGCTGGAAGCGCCGGCGCTGGTACGGCCGGAAACCACGGTCTCCGTGCCGGTCCAGGTGTCCGGCGGCGGGCAGGGTGAAGCCTATGTGACGCTCGCCCTCGTCGATGTCGGGATTCTCAACCTCACCGGCTTCAAGACGCCGGACCCGGACGGCTTCTATCTCGGCCAGCGCGCGCTCGGCACGCAGGTGCGCGATTTCTACGGCCAGCTCATCGACGGCATGCTGGGCAGCCGTGGCCGCCTGCGGTCCGGTGGCGATGCCATGGAGGGCGGCCTGCAGGCCGAACCGCCCACCCAGCCGCCGCTCGCCCTGTTCTCCGGCATCGTGAAGCTCGACGGCGCGGGACGGGGAAGCATCGACTTCACCATACCGCCCTTCGACGGTACGGGCCGGCTGATGGCGGTGGCCTGGTCCGGTGCGGCGGTGGGGCATGCGCAGGCCGATGTCACCATTCGCGATCCGGTGGTGATCACCGCCACCCTGCCGCGCTTCCTCGCGTCCGGCGACCGTTCGACGCTCAACCTCGCCATCACCAATGTGGACGGCGAGGCAGGCGACTATGCGCTTGATCTGGTGACGGAAGGTCCAGTCTCCATCGCCTCGGCGCCGAAGACCGTGCCGCTCGCCAAGGACGGGCGGCAGGCCTTCGGCGTGCAGCTCGACGGCAAGGGCATCGGCGAGGCCAAGGTTTCCGTCCGGATCTCCGGTCCGGGAGGCTTCAGCATCGTACGCGACTACCGGCTGAATGTGCGGCCGGCCTATCCGGCGATCTCCCGCCGCAGCGTGCAGACGCTGGAGCCCGGCGCCAGCCTGTCGCTCAGCCGCGATCTCGTGGCCGATCTCGTGCCGGGTCGGGGCGGCGTGACCGTCTATGCCGGGCCGGATCCGGCGCTCGACGTGCCGGCGCTGTTCGGCGCGCTCGACCGCTATCCCTTCGCCTGCTCCGAGCAACTCACCAGCCGGGCCATGCCGCTGCTCTACCTCAGCGACTTCGGCACGCCCTCGCGCTTCCGGCTGACGCAGGAACCGGCCGAGACGGTGAAGAACGCCATCGCGCGGCTCGTCGCGCGGCAGGGTTCGGACGGCTCCTTCGGCCTGTGGGAGGCGGGCGGCAACGATGTCTGGCTCGACGCCTATGTGACGGACTTCCTCACCCGCGCCCGCGAGCGCGGTTACGAGGTGCCGGAGCAGCCCTTCTCCATGGCGCTCGACTGGCTGCGCAACACGCTTTCCTATGCGACCGACGGCGCTACCGACGACGGCACCGCCTACGCGATCTATGTGCTGGCGCGCAATGGCCGGGCGCCGCTCGGCGACCTGCGCTATGTCGCCGACGCCAAGCTCGACGAGGTGAAGAGCCCGATGGCGCGCGGCCAGCTTGCCGCCGCGCTCGCCATGCTGGGCGACAAGGGGCGGGCCGAGCGGGTGTTCGGTGCCGCGCTGGAACTGCTGCCCGACGCGCCGGAAACGGTCGCGACCGGGCGGCCGGACTTCGGCTCCATCCTGCGCGATGCGGCGGGCGTGGCGACGCTCGCCTCGGAAGCCGGGTTCACCGGCACCGCGCGCACCGCCCGGACGCGGGTCGCGGCCGCCTTCGTCGATGCCGGTCCGACCTCGACGCAGGAGGATGCATGGCTACTGCTCGCCGCCCGTGCGGCGCGCGAGGGGCGGGGGATCGCGGTCGATGTCGATGGCGTGGCGCATTCGGGCATCTATGAGCGCGCGCTCACGCCGGATGAGCTGGCAACGCCCGTCGTGCTGACCAATCGCGGCACGGCGCCGCTCGACGTGGCGGTGTCCATCGACGGGCCGCCCAGCACGCCGGAGCCGGCCTCGGCCGAGGGCTTCGCGCTCACGCGCAGCTACTACACGCTCGACGGGACGCCGGCCGACCCGGCCAAGGTGGCGCAGAATCAGCGCCTCGTCGTGGTGCTGGAGGCGCAGGAGGACGATGCCGGGCCGAGCCATGTGCTGCTGGTCGATCATCTTCCGGCCGGCTTCGAGATCGACAACCCGAATCTCGCCGTCGGCGCGGATACGGGCGCGCTGGCCTGGCTCGGCGACACGACGCAGCCAGCGCACGCCGAGTTCCGCGACGCCTTCTTCGCCGCCGCCTTCGACCGCACGCAGGGCTCGGAGGAGCCGGAACTGCTACGCGTCGCCTATATCGTGCGCGCGGTCTCGCCCGGCAGCTACGCGCACCCTCCGGCGATGGTCGAGGACATGTACCGGCCGGGCCGCTTCGCCCGCACCGAGGCGGGGCGCACCGAAGTGACGGGTCCGGCGAGGTGAGGGGCGGGCGATGAGACGCACGCTGGCGCGGAGTGGCGGGATTGCGCTTCTCGGCGCCATGCTGGTGGCGGGCGGGGGCTATGCCTGGCTCGTCGGCGCGCGCGCGGCCGCTCCCCCGCCGCCGGAGCCGGCGCTGTCGGTCGAGGTGCTGGATCGCGAGGGACGGCTGCTGCGCCCCTTCGCGCTTGCGGACGGGCGCTGGCGGCTGAAGGCGCAGGCCGGCGAGGTCGACCGGCGCTTTCTCGACATGCTGGTCGCCTATGAGGACAAGCGGTTCTGGCAGCACGGCGGCGTCGATCCGGTGGCGCTCCTGCGTGCCGCCGGGCAGATGGCGCTGCATGGGCGCATCGTCTCGGGCGGCTCAACGCTGACCATGCAGGTCGCCCGCCTGCTGGAGCCGCGCGAGGGCCGTGGCCTCGCCGCCAAGCTCGGCGCGAAGCTGCGCGAGATGCGCCGGGCGATCCAGCTGGAGGCGCGGCTGACCAAGCGCGAGATCCTCGGGCTCTACCTCACGCTGGCGCCCTATGGCGGCAATATCGAGGGCGCGCGCGCGGCGAGCGTCGCCTATTTCGGCAAGGAGCCTCGCCGCCTGACGCTGGCCGAGGCGGCGCTGCTGGTGGCCCTGCCGCAGGCGCCGGAATCGCGCCGGCCGGACCGCCAACCCGAGCGCGCCGGCCGGGCGCGCGAGGCGGTTCTGGCCCGGCTCGGCGCGACGGGCCTCTTCGATACGCCGGAAGCTGAGTTCGCGGCGCGCGCGCCGGTTCCCGCGCGTCGGCTCGCCATGCCGATGCTCGCCGCCCACGCGGCCGAGGCGGCACGGCGCGAGCGGCCGTCGGTACCGGTGCACCGTCTTGCCATCGAGGCATCGGCGCAGATGCGGCTGGAAGAACTGGCCGCCGAGCGGGTGCGCGAGCTTGGCGCGGGCGTCTCGCTGGCCATGGTGATGGTCGACAACGCCACCGGCGATGTTCTCGCGCGGGTGAGCGGCGCCGATCCGCTCGACGCGAGCCGGGCCGGGGCGGTGGACCTGACGCGCGCCGTGCGCTCTCCCGGTTCGACGCTGAAGCCTTTCATCTACGGCCTCGCCTTCGAGGACGGCATCGCCCATCCCGAGACGCTGATCGAGGACCGGCCGGCGCGCTTCGGCGCCTACCGTCCGCGCAATTTCGACCGCGATTATCAGGGCACGGTCTCGGTCAAGCAGGCGCTGCAATTGTCGCTGAACGTGCCGGCGGTGGTGCTGCTGCAGGCGGTCGGCCCGCAGCGGCTCGCCAGCCGTCTCGGGCAGGCCGGCTTCGCGCTGAAGCTGCCGCCCGGCGAGATACCGGGGCTGGCGGTGGGGCTGGGGGGCGTGGGAATCAGCCTCGACGCGCTGGCGGGGCTTTACGCCGGCATCGCCAATGGCGGCGAGGCGCATCGCCTGCGCGAGCGGGTGGACAGCGCGGTGACGGATGGAGAGGAGGCGCGGCGTCTGATGAGCCCGGTCGCGGCCTGGTATCTGGCGCAGGCGCTGGTCGGCACGCCGGCGCCGCGTAACGAGCGGGCCGGGCGCATCGCCTTCAAGACGGGCACGTCCTTCGGCTATCGCGACGCCTGGGCAGTGGGCTTCGACGGGCGACGCACGATCGCGGTGTGGGTGGGGCGCCCGGACGGCCAGCCGGTTCCGGGGATGATCGGCCGCGAGGCGGCGGCGCCGATCCTGTTCGAGGCGTTCGCGCGGCTGGTGACGCGGCCGGCGCCCTTCGGCCCGGCACCGCGTGAGGCGCTGAACACGCGCAACATCGACCTGCCCCCACCGCTCCGGCGTTTCGGCCGGATGGCAGGTCAGGTCGGGATGGCAGACGGGCCTCGGATCGCTTTTCCGCCCGATGGGGCGAGCGTGGAGCGCGACGCGGATGAGCCGCTAGCGCTCAAGGTGAGCGGCGGCACGGGCCGGCTCACGGTCTTCGTCGACGGTGTTCCGTCCGGCACGCCCGCCAGCGCTGCCGCGTTCTTCTGGCAGCCGGCGGGCACGGGGTTCGTTCGCCTGACGGTCATGGATGCCGCGGGAGCGTCCGACAGCATCACCTTGCGTATTCGCGAGCCGGCAGGCGTTGCGGGCACGCCGGCAGGGCAGCTCAGCGGCCGTTGACGGCGACGCGGGCAATGTCCTGACGGGTCAGGCCGCGCGTGGCGAGAGCCGCGTCCGACAGGCGGGACAGGGCCTCATAGCGCTGGGCGATGCGACGGCCTTCGCCAACGGCTTCGAAGAAAGCGGCAACGCCTTCGACAACGCGCGAGAAGAAGTCCGGCGAGGTATGACGGCTAAGAGTAACAGTGCTCATTTGAGCCTCCAGGGTATTCTGTATGCCAGGAATATAGAGACTCTTTCGCACTGCAAAAGGCTGAATGCTGCATGACAGCACTGACATCAGCGCATGGATCGAGGCGGGCTCGATCTGATGCAGGGCCGCATTCTGCACCATAAGAAGGCAGAATGGGCGTTGATAAGTGTTATAAGACCATTAACAGACAAGGTGACGTTGGGGTCTGCAAGGATTGGTTGTGGATGAGCTATGCGCTGATATGGGTGCTGGCGACATCTCTTCCGGGCACATGGAGATGCGGGGCACCGGCCACCCGACAATACCGACGGGGTTCCCGGAAACCTGGCGCGATGGGCGCCTTTGTCTCGCGGCGAGGTGCAGGCGGGAAGGGAAATCCGTCCGATGTTCCGAGCGTCGGTCGGTTCGGATCGCGTGGATTTTCGAGATGGCTGGGGGACCAGGATTCGAACCTGGACTAACGGAGTCAGAGTCCGCAGTTCTACCGTTAAACTATCCCCCACCAGACACCTTGGTAACGCGAGCGCATGCGGCTCGGTTCGGCGGCCGGCGGCCGGGTTGCAGACCCGGCGGCGAACGCGGGGGATATAGCGTCTCATTCGGGCGCGGTCTACCCCCCGGTCCCGCTCATGTGGATATTCCGCCGCAAGGCCCTTTCCCGCCCTGTCGGGCTTTGGGGAGCTCTGCTTGCCGTCATTATCTGACAATCGGGCGACTTTTCCGTAAGGCGGCGTCAATAACGGCTCCGTGCGCGCTGCTTGCCGTGGAATGATGGGGCCATGCCGCCTTCCGGCGATTGTCTTTCTCGCGCGGGTGGGGCTGTATCTGCCGGGGATTGCCCGGCGCTGCCGTCGATCCCGTCTGCGCGCCGCGGCTGGCGCGCGTCATTCTGGGATTCGCCGGAGGTAGAAAATGTCCCTTGCCATCAAGCTTGCCGCGCCGCTCGCGCTGCTCACGCCCTTCATGATCGTCGGCGGGGCGGGCGCGCAGACGGCGCCGGCCGGGCAGGCGGGGAGCACCGCCCCGGTCCGCACCGAAACGGTCGTCTACGACAACTGGGTCGTCACCTGCCGCGACCGGCTCGAAAAGGGCAGCAAGAAGACCTGCTCGGCGAGCATGCAGATCAAGGACAGCAAGTCCAACAACATCGTGCTGGTCTGGCAGGTCGGCCGCAATCCCGCGGGTGAGCCGACCCACGTCATCCGCACGCCGCTCGGCGTGCGGCTGAAGGACGGCGTGCAGGTCGCGCTTGGCGGCGGCAAGCCCCGCAAGCTTGATTACGCCTCCTGCTCGCAGCAGGGCTGCGAGGCGATCGCCCCCTTCGAGGATGGACTGTCCAAAGAGCTGGCCGGCGCGAAGGAAGCGGTGGTGAGCTTCACCCTGGCCAACGGTCAGGCGATCAATGTGACGGTGCCGCTCAACGGCGTCGACAAGGCGCTGCCGGCCCTGAAGGGCTGATCCGGGCCGTTCCTCGGCAGGGCGGGGCGCGACGGTAGCCCCGCCTTCGGTGCGCGGCAGGCATGAAGCCGATTGCGCCCGCGCTCGCGAATGTTACATTTCACGTGAGATGTTGAACAATTCGATCCCGATCGCCGCTTTCGGTGGTCGGGGCGGCGGCTTCGGCCGAGGAATCTACAATGGTCGACGAGACCCGGATCTGGGCCGGCGAGCGGGTGACCGAAAGGTCCGCCCGCGAGGATAGGCCGCATGCGCGCGTGCGCCATCGCCACTGGCGCGGCCGGCGCGGAAACGGTGGCACGCGCCCGGAGGAGGCGGCGGCCGACGGTTCCGGCCAGCAGCGTCCGCGCGGCAGCGATCCCTGCTACGCCGCGCTCGATCTCGGCACCAATAATTGCCGCCTGCTGATCGCGCGGCCGACCGGCAACAGCTTTCGGGTCGTGGACGCTTTCTCGCGCATCGTGCGCCTCGGTGAGGGACTCATCTGTTCGGGAAAGCTCGGCGACGCGGCGATGGACCGTGCGGTCGATGCGCTCAAGGTCTGCGCCAGCAAGATCGGCGCGCGCAACATCGCCGACAGCCGCCTGATCGCCACCGAGGCCTGCCGCTCCGCCGTGAACGGCGAGGATTTCATCCGCCGGGTGGAGCGCGAAACCGGCCTGGCGCTGGAGATCGTCGACCGTGAGACGGAGGCGCGCCTGGCCGCCTCCGGCTGCACGCCGCTGGTCGATCCCTCTTCGGACGGCGCGGTGCTGTTCGACATCGGCGGCGGCTCGACGGAGGTCGTCTGGCTCGACCGGGTGGAGACGCGCGACGGCGGACCGCCGGCGGCGGTGATCCGCGCCTGGGTGTCGGTGCCGCTTGGCGTCGTGACGGTGGCGGAGCGCCACGGCGGCGTGAAGGTGACGCGCGACGATTTCGAGGCCATGGTCAACGAGTTCAGCCCACATCTGGCGGGCTTCGTGAAGGCGGTGGGCCCGCATAATTGCGGCCGGCTGCACCTGCTCGGCACCTCGGGCACGGTGACGACCATCGCCGGCGTCCATCTCGACCTGCCGCGCTACGACCGTTCGCAGGTCGATGGTACATGGCTCGGCGCCGAGCAGGTCCGAATCGTGGTCGACCGGCTGCTCGCCATGCCGTTCGCCGAACGGGCGGCCAATCCCTGCATCGGCGTGGAGCGTGCCGATCTGGTGCTGGCCGGCTGTGCGATTCTCGAAGCGGTGCGCCGCGCTTTCCCGTGCGATCGGTTGCGGGTGGCGGACCGTGGTTTGCGTGAGGGTATCCTGGTGGAATTGATGCGTGCCGACGGTGTCTGGCGTCACAGGGCCGGAGCGCCGACGTGATCGACAAGCCCCAGCCCCGCAAGGGGGGTGAGGCCCGGCCGCTCAAGGTCCGGCTCAAGAAAGCCCGCTCGCTCAGCTCCTCCTCGCAGAAATGGCTTCAGCGCCAGCTCAACGATCCCTATGTCGCGCGCGCCAAGCGCGAAGGCTGGCGTTCGCGCGCGGCCTTCAAGCTCATCGAGATCGACGAGAAGGCGAAGATCCTGAAGCCCGGCCTGCGGGTGGTGGACCTCGGCGCCGCGCCGGGCGGCTGGAGCCAGGTGGCCGCGCAGAAGGTGAAGGTCGAGGACGGGCGCGGCAAGATCGTCGCCATCGACCTCCTCGAGATCGACCCCATCGCGGGTGTCGATTTCGCGCAGATGGATTTCCTCAAGGACGACGCGCCGGAAAAGCTGATGGCGATGCTCGGCGGCGAGGCGGATCTCGTCATGTCCGACATGGCGGCCAACACGACCGGCCACAGGGCGACGGACCATCTGCGCATCGTCGGCCTCGTGGAACTGGCGATCGATTTCGCGCGGCAGGTACTGGCGCCGGGCGGCGCCTTCATCGCCAAGGTGTTTCAGGGCGGCACGGAGAGCACGCTGCTCGCCGATCTCAAGCGCGACTTCGCCACCGTGCGCCACATCAAGCCGCAGGCAAGCCGGGCCGATTCCGCCGAGCTCTATGTGGTGGCGACCGGCTTCCGCGGGCGGCGGCGCGAGGCTGCGCCCGAGACTGACGAGTCCTAGGCGGCGCTGCCCATTTCGTTCGGCGTCTCGGCCGGAGCCGCGGGCTTGGTGCGCCGCTGCGCGAGTTCTGCGCCGGCGTCGGCGGGCAGGCGCACGAAGAAGAACACCGAGCACACCGCGATCAGCGACACGACGATGAAGGCGACGCTGAAATCGTCGAGATGCAGCGTGCCGTCGCCGCGCCAGCTGCGCATGCCGTCGAGCACCAGCGCGGCCACGGCGACGCCGGTCGAGATCGACACCTGCTGCGCCACGCTGGCGAAGCTGGTGGCGCGGCTCATCGCCTCGTTGGACACGTCGGCATAGGACAGCGCATTGGTGCTGGTGAACTGCAGCGAGCGGAAGAAGCCGCCGAGCAGCAGCGCGCCCACGAGCACCAGATAGGGCATGTCCGGCCGGAACAGCGCGCCGATGGCGATGAAGCCGGAGGCGATCACGCAGTTCACCACCAGCACGCGGCGGAAGCCGAAGGTGCGGATGATCGGCGCCGCGGTGAATTTCATCGTCATCGCGCCGGCGGCGGAAGCGAAGGTGATCATCCCCGAGGCGAAGGGAGTCAGGCCGAATCCCAGTTGCAGCATCAGCGGCAGCAGGAAGGGCAGGGCGCCGATGCCGATGCGGAACAGCGAGGCGCCGATGACGCCGGCGAAGAAGGTCGGGATCTTGAGCAGCTCGAGATCGAGGATCGCCCGCTCCGTATGCCGCGCATGGCGGACATAGAAGGCCATCGCCACGGCCCCGGCCGCGATGACCGCTAGGGCGATGGAGGGCGCCACCGCGTGCTGGCCGAGCAGCGCGAAGCCGAAGACGAGGCCGGACAGCCCGATGCCCGAGAGCCCCATGCCGCGCATGTCGAACGGCGGCACGTCCTCCTCGCGTATGTCCGGAATGAAGCGCGTCGCCAGCACGACCCCGATGAAGCCGATCGGGATGTTGATGAAGAAGATGTAGCGCCAGTCGAAATAGGTGGTGATGAAGCCGCCGAGCGGCGGGCCGAGAACCGGCCCCATCAGCGCCGGGATGGTCAGCCAGGCGAGGGCCGAGACGATCTCCTCCTTCGGCACGGTGCGCAGGATCACCAGCCGCCCGACCGGCACCATCATCGCCCCGCCCATGCCCTGCAGGATGCGGAAGGCGACGAAGTCCGGCAGCGAATGCGCGAGCCCGCAGAGCAGGGAGCCGGCGGTGAAGATGACGATGGCGGCCCGGAACACGGTCCGCGAGCCGAATCGGTCGGCGAACCAGCCGCTTGCCGGGATGAACACGGCGAGGCTGAGCAGATAGGAGGTCAGCGCCAGCTTGAGCGAGATCGGGTCCTCCTGCAGGTCGGCGGCGATGGCCGGCAGCGAGGTCGCGATGACGGTCGAATCGAGCTGTTCCATGAACAGCGCGCAGGCGACGATAAGCGGGACGAGGCGTTCGGCGCGCACGGATCCATCCGTAGGGGCGGCAGGGGACGATTTCACATGACGGTCGGCCTATAACGCCGATGCGCCCGACCGGGGAACCAATTCGCACGCACATATGCGTCATCACCTTCAGGTGACGCAGCGGCGCCGCGGGCGCGCAGCCGCATTGCGCGGAACACAGAGATAGATGCCTAGGAAAGCGTGTCGGCCCATGGTATGAGCCCTCGCCAACTCGAAGGTGGCGGCGTTCAGCAACCCGTCTCCCCTCGATCATCCATCCAACGGGCGGACGCGACCTTCGGCGCGTCGGTTGCCCCTAATCGGGAGTTGGCGATGTCGGTTTACGACGGCCTCGCGCGGGAAGCGCTCACCTTTGACGACGTGCTCCTCAAGCCGGGCCTGTCCGATGTCATGCCGGGTCAGGTCGACATCCGCTCGCGGGTGACGCGCTCGATCTCGCTGAACATTCCGATCATTTCCTCCGCCATGGACACCGTCACCGAATGGCGGCTCGCCATTGCGATGGCGCAGGCCGGCGGCCTCGGCGTCATCCACCGCAACCTCGACCCTGAAGTGCAGGCCGAGCATGTGCGGATGGTGAAGAAGTTCGAATCGGGAATGATCGTGAACCCGGTCACCATCCATCCCGACCAGACGCTGGCCGATGCGCTGGCGCTGATGAAGAGCCATGGCATCTCCGGCATTCCGGTGGTCGAGCGCGGGCCGAACGGGCGTTCCGGCAAGCTGGTCGGCATCCTCACCAACCGCGACGTGCGCTTCGCCAACAACCCGTTGCAGCCGGTTTCCGAGCTGATGACCAAGGAGCGGCTGATCACGGTGCGCGAAGGCGTCGAGCAGGCCGAGGCCAAGCGGCTGCTGCACCAGTTCCGCATCGAGAAGCTGCTCGTGGTGGACGATGAGGGGCGCTGCGTCGGCCTCATCACCGTGAAGGACATGGAAAAGGCGGTCACCAACCCGAACGCCGCCAAGGACGAGCAGGGCCGCCTGCGCGTCGCCGCGGCGACCAGCGTCGGCGATGACGGCTTCCGCCGGGCCGAGCTGCTGGTCGAGGCGGGCGTCGATCTCGTGGTGGTCGATACCGCGCACGGTCATTCGCGCAAGGTTCTCGATCAGGTCAGCCGCATCAAGCAGCTCTCCAACAAGGTGCAGATCCTCGCCGGCAACATCGCGACGGGCGAGGGCGCGCAGGCGCTGATCGACGCGGGCGCGGATGCGGTGAAGGTCGGCATCGGGCCGGGCTCGATCTGCACCACCCGCATCGTGGCGGGCGTCGGCGTGCCCCAGCTCACCGCCATCCTCGACGCCGTCGAGGTCGCGAAGAAGAACGACACGCCGGTGATCGCCGATGGCGGCATCAAATATTCCGGCGATCTCGCCAAGGCGCTCGCCGCTGGAGCGGATTGCGCCATGATCGGCTCGCTGCTCGCCGGCACGGACGAGAGCCCCGGCGAGGTCTACCTCTATCAGGGCCGCTCCTATAAGTCCTATCGCGGCATGGGCTCGGTGGGGGCGATGGCGCGCGGCTCGGCCGACCGCTACTTCCAGGCCGAGGTGAAGGACACGCTGAAGCTCGTGCCGGAAGGCATCGAGGGACAGGTGGCCTATAAGGGCCCGGTGGGCGGCGTGCTGCACCAGCTGGCCGGCGGCCTTCGCGCCGCCATGGGCTATGTCGGCGGCGCCAATCTCGGCGAATTCCGCGAGAAGGCGCAGTTCGTGCGCATCTCCGGCGCCTCGCTGCGCGAGAGCCACGTCCATGACGTGATCATCACCCGCGAGAGCCCGAACTATCCCAACGGGGCCTGAGGTCCCGTCCGTTGCCGCCGGCCGCCCGAGGAGGATTTCCAGCGCCGTGACCGTCACCGCCATCCTGCTGCCCGTCCTGGCCCAGGTCGCACTCACCTTCGTGGTGCTGATCCGGCTCGGGCTGGCGCGGCTGGCGGCGATCCGGGAAGGCGGCGTCGCGCGCGAGCGGGTCGCCATCGACGAGACGGCGTGGCCGCCGAGGGCGCGGCAGGCGGGCAACTGCTTCCGCAACCAGTTCGAGCTGCCGGTGCTGTTCTACGTGCTGGTTGCGCTCGCGCTGCTGACCCGGCAGGCGGACGGGCTGTTCGTCCTGCTCTCCTGGCTGTTCGTGCTGAGCCGCGCCGCCCACGCGCTGGTTCACGTGACGGTCAATGACGTGGCGTGGCGCTTCGCCGCCTTCGCCATCGGGGCGATCGTGCTGCTCATCATGTGGGTGATTTTCGCACTGGCGATCTTGTTCGCGCCGGCGCTGCTTTGACGGAGAAGAAATGACGCCGGCTGCCAGGCTTTCCGCCGCCATCGAGGTTATCGGCACCCTTCTTGCCGAACGCCGTCCGGCCGCCGATGTGCTGAAGGACTGGGGGCGCAGCCATCGCTTCGCCGGTTCCGGCGATCGGGCGGCGCTGTCCTCGCTGGTCTATGACGCGCTTCGCCGCCGGGCTTCCGCCGCCTGGATCATGGGCGAGCGCGTAGGCGAGGAGAGCCCGCGCGCCCTGCTGCTCGGCACGCTGCGGCTGGCTCGTGGCCTCGACGTCGAGGCCATCGCCGCCCTGTGCGACGGTGCACGCTTCGCCCCCGAGCCGCTGAACGCGGATGAGAGGGCGCGTCTTGCCGCCGCGTCGCTCGATGACGCGCCCGCCCATGTGCGTGGCGACTATCCCGAATGGCTCGACGCGCCGCTGGCCGCGGTGTTCGGTGAGGCGCGGGCGGCGGAGGGGGCGGCGCTGGCCGAGCGCGCGCCGCTGGACCTGCGCGTCAACACGCTGAAAGGCGGCGTCGACAAGGCCGCGCGCCAGCTCGCCCATCTCCATCCGGGGGCGGGCAACTGGTCGCCGCTGGCGCTGCGCATCGCGCTGGAGGCCGACGGCAAGGCGCCGCCGCTGACCGCCGAGCCGGCCTATCTCAAGGGGCTGGTCGAGATACAGGACGAGGGCTCGCAGATCGCCGCCATCCTCGCCGCCCCGCCGCGCGGTGGACAGGTGCTGGACCTGTGCGCGGGCGGCGGTGGCAAGACGCTCGAACTCGCCGCGCTGATGGACGGCGCCGGCCAGCTCTACGCCTATGACGACGACCTGCGCCGCCTCGCGCCGATCCACGAGCGCGTCCAGCGTGCGGGCGCGCACAATGTTCAGGTGCGTTCGCCCAGGGGGCGCGGTCCCGGCCGCGAGGACGTGCTGGAGGATCTCAACGGCCGCATGGACCTCGTGCTGGTCGACGCCCCCTGCACCGGCACCGGCACCTGGCGCCGCAACCCGGACGCCAAATGGCGCATGCGTCCCGGCGCGCTGGTCGAGCGGGTGAAGGAGCAGGCGGAAATCCTCGACGCCGCCGTACGCTTCGTGAAGCCCGGCGGGCGTCTCGCCTATGTTACCTGCTCGCTGCTCGACGAGGAGAATGTCGGGCAGGTCCGCGCCTTCCTGGAGCGTCATCCGGGCTTCCGCGTCGTTCCCCCGGCCGAAGCCGTGCTGGCGCTCGGCGAGCGGGGCATGGCGCTGCGGGAAGCCGCGCTCGACCGGCCCGAGGGCCTCCTGCTGTCGCCGCGCCGCACCTCCACCGATGGATTCTTCGTCAGCCTGATGGTGCGCGACGCCTGAGCCGGGTATGAACCGAACCGATCCCGCCGCCGCAAGATCATAGAGCCGCACATGACCGATACCCTTTCCGCCACCGACGCTCCCGCCCATCACGACACGATCCTCATCATCGACTTCGGCTCGCAGGTCACGCAGCTCATCGCCCGCCGCGTGCGCGAGGAGGGGGTCTATTCGGAGATCGTGCCGTTCCAGAGCGCGGCGGAAGCGGTGCGCCGGCTGAAGCCGGTGGGGATCATCTTCTCCGGCGGCCCGGCCTCGGTGAAGGACGAGAACAGCCCGCGCGCGCCGCAGGAGGCGTTCGACGCCGGCGTGCCGATCTTCGCCATCTGCTACGGGCAGCAGACGGCGGCCCTGCAGCTCGGCGGCGAGGTGGAGGGCGGCCACGCCGCCGAATTCGGCCGCGCCGAAGTGACGGTGAACAAGCCGAGCGCGCTTTACGACGGCGTGTGGGAGATCGGCGGGCGCTATCCGGTGTGGATGAGCCACGGCGACCGCGTGACACGGCTGCCGGAGGGCTTCGAGGTGGTCGCCACCTCCGAGAATGCGCCCTTCGCCATCGCGGTGAACGAGAAGCGGCGCATCTACACCACCATGTTCCACCCCGAAGTGGTGCACACCCCGCACGGCGCCGCGCTGATCCGCAATTTCGTGCGCAGGATTTCCGGCGCGCGCGGCGACTGGGGCATGAAGGCCTATCGCGAGGAATCCATCCGCCGCATCCGCGAGCAGGTGGGCAGCGAAAAGGTCATCTGCGGCCTGTCGGGCGGCGTGGATTCCTCCGTCGCCGCCGTGCTGATCCACGAGGCGATCGGCGACCAGCTCACCTGCGTCTTCGTCGATCACGGCCTGCTGCGCCTCGGCGAGGCGGAGAAGGTAGTGACGCTCTTCCGCGACGCCTACAACATTCCGCTGGTCCATGTGGACGCTTCCGAGATGTTCCTCGGCGCGCTGGAAGGCGTCACCGACCCGGAAGTGAAGCGCAAGACCATCGGCAAGCTCTTCATCGACGTGTTCGAGGAGGAGGCGAGGAAGATCGGCGGCGCCGCCTTCCTCGCCCAGGGCACGCTCTATCCGGACGTCATCGAGAGCGTCAGCTTCACCGGCGGCCCGTCGGTGACGATCAAGAGCCACCACAATGTCGGCGGGCTGCCCGAGCGCATGAACATGAAGCTCGTCGAGCCGCTGCGCGAGCTCTTCAAGGACGAGGTGCGCGCGCTCGGCCGCGAGCTCGGCCTGCCGGAGATCTTCGTCGGTCGTCATCCCTTCCCCGGCCCCGGCCTGGCGATCCGCTGCCCCGGCGAGATCACCCGCGAGAAGCTCGACATCCTGCGCCTCGCGGACGAGATCTACCTCGAAGAAATCCGCCGCCACGGGCTCTATGACGAGATCTGGCAGGCCTTCGCGGTGATCCTCCCGGTGAAGACCGTGGGCGTGATGGGCGACTACCGCACCTATGACTACGTGGTCGGCCTGCGTGCCGTGACCTCGGTCGACGGCATGACGGCGGACTTCTACCCCTTCGACATGGCCTTCCTCGGCCGCGTCGCGACGCGCATCGTCAACGAGGTGAAGGGCGTCAACCGCGTGGTCTACGATGTGACAAGCAAGCCACCGGGGACCATCGAGTGGGAATGATTTTTGCCCATCCGAGCGTATCCAAAAATACGCCACGATGCGACATAAGTGACTGAAATATATAAGTAAATATCTCGGAATCTTTCGGCATCTATCGCTGGGTTAGCCTCCGGAATGACGGTATGGCTGACGGTATGGCGCATCTTGTCTCATCCGAAAATCGCATATACCGTCAGGGCTAAGAGAGCTTCTGACGGTATAGTTTTTGACGTAATGCTCTGTAAACGCAGAGAAAATACCAATCAGAAGGGCCGTTTTTGGCCTGACGGTATAATTGGGCGCTCTCCGGCATATTTTGACCAATCTGGAGGGTGTGGATGTTGACCGACGCCGCCATTAAGGCCCTGAAACCGAAAGAGAAATTATACAAGATCGTGGACCGTGACGGTATGTATGTCGTGGTCCAGCCCTCGGGCGCGATCGTCTTCCGCCTGGACTACCGACTGAACGGCCGCCGGGAGACGTTGACGCTGGGGCGCTACGGTCCCGCTGGGCTCTCCCTGGCTCGGGCGCGTGAGAAGGTGGTCGATGCTCGACGCGCCATTTCGGAGGGCCGCTCGCCGGCGCAGGAAAAGCAGCGCGAGAAGCGTCGCCTCCAGGAGGCGAAGAGCTTTGGCCAGTTCGGTGAGCGCTGGCTTCAGGAAGCGCGAATGGCGGACAGCACGCGCGCCATGCGTCGATCAATCTTCGAGCGCGACATTCTTCCGGCGTTTCGCAACCGGCTGCTGCCGGAGATCCTGCCGGAGGATCTGCGCGGGCTGTGTGCGAAGGTGAAGGAGCGTGGAGCTCCGGCAACGGCGGTCCACGTCAGGGACATCGTGAAGCTGGTCTTCGCCTTCGCCATTCTGCATGGCGAGAAGGTCGCTAACCCGGCCGACGAAGTTGGCCCGGCGTCGATCGCGACCTTCGTGCCGAAGGACCGATCCCTGTCTCCGGCGGAGATCCGCATCATGCTCAGCCAGATCGAGCATGTGGCGACGCTGCCGACGATCCGGCTCGGGATAAAGCTGATCCTGCTGTCGATGGTACGAAAGAGCGAATTGCAGGACGCGGTTTGGGATGAAGTCGATTTCGAGAACGCCGTCTGGTCGATTCCCAAGGAGCGGATGAAGCGCTCGAAAGCGCACAACGTCTATCTGTCTCAGCAGATGCTCGACATTTTCATCGCTCTCAAGACCTGCGCCGGCAATTCCAAATACGTCCTGCCGTCGCGCTACGACGCCGACGCGCCCATGTCGCGGGCGACGTTCAACCGGATCACGACGGCGGTGGTGGAGCGAGCCAAGAAGGAAGGGCTGCCGCTGGAGTCCTTTACGGTTCACGATCTCCGACGCACCGGCTCGACCCTGTTGAACGAGTTGGGCTTCAACAGCGACTGGATCGAGAAGTGTCTGGCGCATGAGGACGGGCGATCCTCACGGGGCATCTACAACAAGGCGGAATACGAGCATCAGCGCCGGCATATGATGCAGGAATGGTCCAACCTGGTGGACGCCTGGGTTGCCGGCCAAAAATACACGCCGACCCTCTATCCGCCGACGATGGACCTGCTTACGCCCGAGCCGGATGTTTGATGGGGCGGGTCTTGCGGAGCTGGACGTCCGGAATGGGCGCACGCTTCACCGCCTTGGCGCGTGAAGCTCGGCGCCGTTCGTCCAACCAGGCTTCGACCTCGGTTAGATCCCAGACCACGCAGCGGGACGTGAGATAGAAGCGCTGGGGAAATTCGCCGCGCTGTTCCATGTCATAGATCGTGGTGTCGGCGAGAGGGACCATTTCCCGGAGTTGATGCCGCCGGATGGTGCGCTTCATGGTGGGCTCGACTTGCTGCCTCATGCCAAATTCCTTCGGTCGCCTCTCTAAGCGGATAGAAGGCGATAGATGATGCTGAATGGAAGCTCGAATATTCGGGCGTAGCAGCGCGTCGTGCTGTGGCGTGCAAATCGGACAAGCCCGAGGAGCACGGCGACAGCATCTCTTCCTGGCAGTCGTCCAGCAACCGTCCCTGAATGCGGCTCCTGCTATCCTGGCGTCCTACGATACCGTCCCTTCCGCCGCGATCCGATATAGCTGATGAGGTCCGCTGCTTTGAGGATGGCGATGTCCCGGCGCGCGGTTTTCAGGCTCACCGTCCAGGCCGCCACGATCTCGTTGGCGCCGCACCGGCCGTCCGCGACTCGGTCCAGGAACCAGCGTTGTCGCTCGTTGAGTTCCGCCCGATCAGGGACATTTATAGGGTCGCGTTCAGGGACACGATCAGGGTCATTAAGTTGCGCGCCTGTTGCTGGCCTTCCGCCAGCGGCCTCGCCGGCCACATAGGCTTCCCGGGCTCTTGCGAGCGAAATGCGATCCACCGGATCTGTCAGCGGGGTTGCCGCAGGTCCTTCGATCAGGCCGAGAACGAAGGCCCTGATGACCGGCGACGAAACCACGAGACGGAGGAAATAGACCGTATCCGGCCCGTGTTGCCCTGAGAGCCAATGCTTGACGGTCCTCTCACTCGCCTCGGTCTGGCGCATGAGCTGCTTGATCGCGCGATGGCTGTCGCCATGCGCCACGATGGGATTTGGTGGTGTTCGATGAAGCGCACCATCTGACCGCCTACCGTACCGGGGGCAAGGTACGGAAAACGGAGAACTACAAGCTGGCGGAGGCGCTCAAGGATCATTCGCGCGATCTTCTCCTCCTCTCCGCCACGCCGCACCAGGGGAACCATTTTCAGTTCTGGATGCTGGCGCAGTTGCTGAATCCGACGTTGTTCCGCAGTCCCGAGGAGATGGTGGATAATCGCCACCGGCTCAACACGGTGATGTTCCGCCGCACCAAAGCTGATGCTTGCCAGCCAGATGGCTCGCCGTTGTTCGCACGGCGTTGGGTTCACACCGAATCCTTCATCATGGCGCAGGAAGAGCGGCTGTTTTACGAAAAGCTGCGCGAGTATCTGGAGGACGGCTTCGATCTCGCGCGTCGTCAGGGCAACCAAGGGCGCGCGCTGGGCTTCCTGATGGCGATCTTTCAGAAGATCGCCGCATCGAGTTTCGCGGCCGTGCGCCGAACGCTCAAGCGCCGCTTGTTGATGCTGACCCTGCATGAGGCGCTGCTGCGCGACAAGGAATTGGACATCGAGGGGCGGGAACGGCTGACTGAGGAAGCGCGCGAACTGATCCACCAGGAATTCGATTTGCCGCGCGATAGCATCGGGCGCAGCGAGGTGGATCGTGTGCTGGCCGACTTGAAATACCGGCTAGTCAAGAAGCTGGATGAAGAGGCCCTGGAGATGGCCTCCGACCCCTACGACAGCGAGTATTCGGCCTCACATGCGGAAGAAGCTGCCTCTGCGGTCGTCAATCTGCACTTGCCAGAAGAGCGCTTGCGTATCGGCGATCTGCTGGGTGCGTTTCCGCCTCAGCGCGAGACCAAAATGCAGAAGCTGCTCGATGGTTTGGGGACGCTTTGGCGGCAGAACCAGAACGAGAAGATCGTGATCTTCGCCACCTATCTCGGCACGGTGGACATGATCGCCCGCGAGATTGAGCAAACCTTCCCCGGTCAGGGCGTGGTGGTGTTGCGCGGCGGGGATCACGGGGCCAAGGTGGCGGCGGAACGTCGCTTCCGACAGAAGGACGGGCCTCGCGTGTTGGTTTGCACAGCGGCGGGCCGCGAAGGCATCAACCTGCAATTTGCGCGTATCCTGTTTAACTTCGATCTGCCGTGGAACCCGATGGATATGGAGCAGCGCATCGGGCGCATCCACCGCTACGGCCAGAGCCACACCGCGCAGGTTTATAACCTTGTTCTCTCGGACACTATCGAGGGGCGTATCTTCCTGTTGCTGGATGAGAAGTTGACCGAAATCGCCCGGACAGTGGGCAAAGTCGACGAGCAGGGCAATGTTGCGGAAGATTTGCGGGCGCAGATTCTTGGGCAGTTGTCCGAACGGTTAAATTATGACCGCCTGTACCAAGAGGCGCTGTCTGATCCTGAGCTAAAGCGCACCCAAGTAGAATTGGAGGCAGCGCTCTCTAACTCTCGTGAAGCTCGGCAGGTTGTCTTCGATCTTTTCCAAGATCTCGATGGATTCAGTTTGGATGACTACAAGCCGTTTTCGGATGTCTCGTCCAGTCTGGATCGACTAGTGCGTTTCTTCGCGGCGGCGGTCGTGGACCGCCAGCAGAAGCTGGTGAAGGTGGACGACACCACATACGATCTCGTCACTTCTGAGGGCAATCGTCGCGCGCGCTTCACCTTGAATCGTGAGGCGGCAACAAATCAGGATGAGCTGCAACTGATGGGTCTGGACCACCCGCTGGTGCAGGAGGAGTTGGGGCGTTGGCGTAGTGTGGCTCCAGAGGAAATCGGCATTGCCGTGTCCGGTGATGTTGAAGGGCCGGTGCTGCTATCTCTGTGGATGGTGGAGACGTCCGCTGGCAACGGTGAGCGTCGCGTGGTGGTGCAGCCCATTGCCGTCAACCAGGACGGCGTGCGCATCCCAGCGGTTGAGCGGGCGTGCGAGAAATATCTACATGCGCCGGCGGCCCCACCAACTTTCCAACCGGAGCAGCGAGCGGATTTTTTCGCGCAAGCCGTCGAGCCGACTTTGCAGCGTGAACTGAAACACAAGGGGGCTGCAAACGGCGACGGCAGCTATTCGGCCGAGTTAATAGGATACGTTGAGATCGCGAGTGGCGTGTAAAAATTAATATATCAAGAAGTGTGAAGCTGCTTGGCTTCATAATCGTACAATCGACGTGATCCAATTTGCGGCTCGAAAACTGGAGAAGGGTGTCTCCATTATGATCGAGTTGCGTCATATCCGATATTTTGTCGCCGCCTCAGAACAAGGTAGCCTTCGCAAGGCCGCGATGCTTCTGAATATTGAGGAGTCCGCGGTAAGTCGGCGCATCCGCGATCTTGAGGATCGGCTCGGCGCTTCCCTGTTTCACCGCCATTCTGGCGGGGTTTCTCTTACGGTGGCGGGGCAGCGTTTCATTCGGCGCGCCCGCATCGCTCTTCAACAGATCGAAGATGGCATCAGCGACGTCGCCGCGATCGGCCGATCCGAGGACGGCATCGTCAAGATCGGCATCTTCTCATCGCTGGCGTCGGGCTTCATGTTCGAATTGCTGAAGACGTTCGCTGAAAGATACCCGCAGGTGGCGGTCGAGCTGATCGAGGGCAACCCAGAGGTCCATGTGGCCGCTATCCGGCAGCTCCAGCTCGATGTGGCGCTCATCACCGGTACAGGCGATTGGCCCGGCTGCGAAACCGAACAGCTTTGGTCGGAAGGTGTCTTCGCCGTCCTGCCGACAGAACACCGCTTTACGGAGAAGCAGACGCTTCGCTGGCACGATCTCTCCGGCGAAAGATTCATCGTCAGCGATGCGGCGCCGGGGCCGGAGATCCGCGACTATCTGATTCAGCGCCTGGCCGATCTTGGCCGCCATCCGAATATCCACCCCCAATATGTCGGGAGGGACGTCCTGTTGTCGATGGTGGCCATAGGGCGCGGACTTACGGTGGTCAGCGAGGCCGCGACAGGTGCGCGGTTTCCCGGCATCGCCTATCGCCCGATCGTCGATGAAGTCCTGCCGTTCAGCGCGATATGGTCGCGTAAGAACGACAATCCGGCGTGCCGCAGGTTTCTGAGCCTCGCCCGGATGCTGGCGCGCACCTATCGGCCGGCCATCAGGCAGGCGGGCGCGGCGATGAGCCCGCCTGCTTTGCCTTCGCGAAGCCTCGATCTGTCGCCATGAATCGCTCCAGCATGGGAACGATCAGGCGCACCGGATCGGTCGCCGGCTGACCCGACTCGCGGCCGAGAATCTCCGCGTAGGCGGTGAGATCGCGGTGAAGACTGGCGGGCAGTTCCAGCGAGATCTTGACCGGCTTGTCGTCGGCGATCGGGCCGAGTTTCAGCTTCGCCATGTCAGCCTCCGTAGGGTTCGAGCACGAGATCGCGCGTGACGATGACGCGGACGGGGAAGCCCGGACGGATGGTGAGCGTTGGTGCGATGTTGAGCTGGCGTTGCACGATCTGCTGACCGGTCTGGTTGACGCTGTTGGACGCACCATTGCGCAACGCGCGGGCGATGTCGCTTTCCTGTCCTGATGAGCCGGCCTCGGCGCCGACGCTGAGCAGCGTCGAGAGCACCGCGGCCTTGAACAACTCGCCCCAATGGTAATCGACGCCATCCTCTAGCCCGGCATAGCCTTCGGCGTCCGCGCCAGGCTGGCGCTCGAGGGTGATCGAGCGGCCGTTCGGAAAGGTCATCCGGTTCCAGACGAGCAGCACACGCCGCTGGCCGAAGCCGACGCCGCTATCATATTGCCCGATGACGCGGGTGCCTTGGGGCACGAGCAGAATCTTGCCCGTGGGGCTGTCATAGACGTTTTCCGTCACCTGCGCGGTGATCTGTCCAGGAAGATCGGAGCGGATGCCGGTGATGAGCGCGGCGGAAATCACCGCTCCGGCCTGAAGGACATTGCCCGAGGCGGGCGCTACGACCCGATCGGGCGAGACGGTGCGCTTGTCGGGCGTCTGGTTGAGGAAGGCGAGCTGCCGATCCTGCGCCGACGGTGTGGCTGGCTGCGGTGCGAGACCGAGGCTGGCGAGATCGGTTGCGGGGGCAGCCGTCGCGGAGGGCTGTGCGGCCGTCGCGGTATTGGCAGGCCGCGTCTCCGTGGACGCGAACAGGCGCGCGGTGCGAGCCGCCTCCAGTTCCTGCGTCCGACGTTGCTCCTCCGGGCTGGGGCCGGCTGGCGCGGGAGCAGTACCTCCCGGTGTCGAAACGGATGGCCCGCCGTTCTGTGCGTTGAGGATAGGGCGGCCGAGATCTCCGGGGAGCGGTGGGCCGAGTTTGGGCACGCCGGTATAGTCCTTCGGCAGACCCGCCAGTCCGTCAGGCGTCGAGCGGTTGTCGGTGGAATAGAGTTCCTGCCCCTGATTGCCGCCGTTCCGGGTCTGGAGCGCATAGACCAGTGCGCCACCGACGCCCAGGCTCGCTGCCAGGCCGAGGCCCGCCAGCACCTTGCGTGACAGGCGGGTGACGCGCGGCGGTTCGGGGCGCAGCCGCATCGGCGCGACCGGCTCACCCGTAAGCGGCTGGCCGTCATTCTCGTCGACCGCCTCTGGCTGCGGCGCCTCATCGGGCTTCCGATCGGCCTCGTTCTCCGGATCGCGTTCGTCGCTCACGATGCCGGCCTCCCATCGGTGCGGACGACGCGGACCCGCTTCTGATTTTTGCCCGCACCGAAGCGCAGTTCGGCGGCGGCGAACAGCCGGTCCACGATCATGTAGTTGCCGCGCACCCGATAGTTCACCAGTTCGGAGGTGTCGCCTTCCGGACCGACCACGAACAGCGGCGGCATCTCGCCCTGGCCGATGCCGCGCGGAAACTCGATGAAGACCTGTCGGCCATCGTCGAAGGCGCGCAGCGGTCGCCACGGCGCACGATCGCCTGTCACATCGTAGCGGAAGTTCACGCGCGCGAGGTCGATGCCATCGGAGACGGGCTGCGCAGCCTCGGCCTGACTGTTCTGGCGGCGCAGCGCGATGAGCTGATCTTGCGGATATTGCCAGGAAACAGACGCCATATAGGTCGAAGGCGTCGAGCGCAGTTCCATATGGTAGGTGCGGCGGTCGGTGTTGATGACGAGGTTGGTCAGCAACTCGGCCCGCGTTGGCTTCACAAGAATATGGATCTGCTTGCCGGCGCCGGCGCCGCTCTCGGTGTCACCGATGATCCAGCGCACGGTGTCGCCGGCGGCGACGGGGCCGGAACCGACGAGCTGCTCGCCGGGCTGGAGGGCGATGTCGGTGATCTGTCCCGGTGAGGCGTAGACCTGATAGAGCGCGCCATCGACGAAGGGATAGACCTGCATCGAGTTGATGAAGCCATTGCGGACGGGCTGGACACGCGCGGCGGCGTTGGCCTGGTTGACGCGGACCGTCGGGTCGGCGGCTTCCGGTTCGGGTTTGCCGTCCCTGCCAACCGGCTTCAACTGGCCGGGAAGTGGCAATGGCTTCGGCAGTTCCACGACCTGCACGGGTTTGGGCGGATCGGCGGCCTGCACGGCCGGCGCCGCATTGTCGTAGGAGATCTCCGGCGGCGGTGTATGCGTGGCGCACCCGGCGAGCGCCGATGCGCCGAGCAGCAGAAGCGGCATTCCGGCCTTACGGAAAACCGGAATGGCGTGGATGAGGAAAGCCGGACGCCCTGCACTCCAGGGGGCGGCTTTTCGGAGTGCTGGCGTCATTGTCCGAGCTCCTTCGACCAGTTGATGGCGTTGACGTAGATGCCGAGCGGGTTCTTTCTCAGCGTGTCGGCGTCGCGCGGCGGCTGAACGGTGACGGTGAGGATGGCGGACCAGCGTTCGGTGGAGGCGAGAGCACCGTCCTGATAGCGGCGCTCGATCCAGGCGATGCGGAAGCTCGACGGCGAGGCGCGAATGACCGACGAGACCTCCACCGCGACCTGCTGTTTGCCAACCTTGGCGAAGGGATCGTTGGCGCGGGCATAGTCGCTCAGCGCCAGAGCCCCGGCCTGGGTGGTGAAGTCGTAAGCGCGCAGCCAGTTCTGCCGCACGATGATCGCATCGGCCGGGATCGAGCGGACCTGCTCGATGAAGCGCGCGAGGTAGAAGGCGATCTGCGGGTCGTTCGGCTGATAGTCGGCGGTCGCCGGCGCGACGGCTTGGGCCTGGCCGAGCCGATCGACCTGCACCACCCAGGGCACGATCGAGCCATTGGTGGATTGCCAGACCAGCGCGGCGGAAAGGCCCATGGATAGAGCCAGCGAGCCGAATGCCATGAAGCGCCAGTTGCGGGCTTGCACGCGGGCGGAGCCGATGCGGTCGTCCCAAACCTGCGCGGCGCGTTGATAGGGCGTCTCGGGCTGTGGAGATTTGCCGTAGTGGGTGGCTGGTCGTTTGAACATGGTCAGTCGCTTCCGGAAAGGTTGACGGAGGAGCCGCCGCCGTGGCTGTCGCCGCTGCGAACGGCGTGAGCGGCGGCCTGAACGCCGTGCGTGAGTTGCTGTGAGCGCTTCATGCGCTTCGCCCAGGCCGGTGGACCGTCGGTGGCGGATGATGCCGGTGAGGCGGCTCCAGCGGCGGTTTCGCTCGCCGTTGCGCCGGATGCGCCAGTGGCGATCTCTGTCGCGGCCTGGCTGCCGGTCCGGTAGCTCTGCTTCAGGCTATCGGCAGCACGACCAGCGGCGCGCTTCAGCGGCGAGACGGCTGCCTTCGCGCCCGTGCTGGCGACATTGCCGAGACCAGAGGCGACGGCAGACGCGCCTGATTGCCCGGCCGCGCCAAGGCTGTAGGCGCTGGTCGCACCGCCTGCGAGTGTCGCCCCGCCACGGGCGGCGGCGGCCGCGCCGCCAGCAAGGGCGGCGCCACCGGAGACGACGGCGCCAGCGGTCGCTGCGCCGGCCGCGACCATGCCGCCGGCGGCAAGGCCAGTTCCGATGGCGGCGCCCGCACCGAGTTGCGGGCCAGCGAACTCGCCAGGGAGCGCTCGAAACAGGTCGAGCTGTCCGCGCTCCGATCGGGATTGTTGCCGCACCGCCACTCGGGGTTTCGCCAGCGATCAGCGTGCGTATCGGCCGGCATGGGCCGGAGGCGCCGGCGTGTGACGCTTGGCGGGGAGGATCGAGCCGCGAGGATCGGAGGTCGAGGTGACGGCGCCGCGTGCGGCCCAGGCTTCGAGATCGTCGACGGCATAGACGACACGGCCACCGAGCTTCCGATAGGCCGGACCGGTGCCGTAAGTCCGGTGCTTTTCGAGAGTGCGGGCGGAAAGACTGAGAAACTCGGCAGCCTCCTTGGTGCGTAGGAAGCGCGGCGGGAGAACGGCGAGATCGGGTCGCATGCGAGGGCCTCCGTGGGGTTCGTGAGGGCCGCTGGAGATCAGCGGCGAACGAAGGCCACGATGGCGAAGGGGGACCGGCGAAATGCAGGGTGAAATCAGGGGGGCCTAAAATCGCCCACCAGGCATTGTGTGGGTGCGATCAGCTCTGTCTGCGATGGCGCAGCAGCGCGCGATAGCCGCCGGCGATCATGGCGCGAGCGTCTCGGAGCAGCGATTTGACGGAATGGCGGGCCGAGGACTCCTGCCATTCATGGCGATCGAGCGGGTTGGTATGGAACACGACCTGCGCGATCTCTTGCTGCGTTGCTCCGTCGCGATGGCCGTCGAAGCATTGCAGCATCCTGCGTGATCGCATGCGCTGTTGCGCCGTCAGCCGCGTGTCGGGAGGGATGGCCCTACCGTGAAGGGACGCGAGCAGGCGACTGACGGCTTCGAGCCGGTCGAACCCCTCACTGTTGAGGGGGATTATAGCGGCGAGCGGTTTGCCAATCGGCGCGGTCGTCCCACGGTCGATCTGGACACGCTGGCCATTGCCGAGATCGTAGAGAAGGACGTCTTCGTCATCATCACCGATGCGGGAGGCGGCATTGAGCGTTGATTGCAGGTCAGCGTCGGGGGAGAGCCCTGAAGGAGCCGGCCCCAGAAAGATGGCGCTCGTATCTTCCGCGGGCATCCAGATGATGCAGGCTTTGGGAGGTGGTTCCAGAGGGCTTACCGGGAAATCGCAACCTCCATCGCTGCCGGATCTTTTCAGTCAGCGCGTGGGGATCTGCCTTTCGGTCACTCAGTTCCTGGAAATCCTCGCCATAAGCATCATTGCGGCGGAGCCACTCCCAGGCGAGATCGGAGGCGCTCAAATCGTCGACATGCTCATAGGCCGTGGACGAGCGCCAGCCGGATGCGTCGGGTGCCATAGCGATCCTCCCTTGGCATTTTGAGCTTATTGGGGAGGAGAGGATTCCTGACGGAGCTGCACTGCGGAAGCTGGGCGGTCGGCAATGGGCGATGCCCGAGCGGCATCACGGCGATCAGTGTGTCGAGGGGATCAATTCGCGATAGCCGTGTTCCGTCATCCAGCGTGCCCGCGCGAGATGCGTGTCGTGGACATGGCGGCTGCGCAGCGGATCGCGAGCGGGGTCGAGGCCGAAAAGGATCTGGACGGCCTCTCGCCAGTCGGCGCCATCGCGCGCCGAGTCCAGCAAACGCAGATAGAGGGCCATATGCTCGCGGTCATAGGCCGTGAGCGTCTGGCTGACGGGCGGCTCGTCGAGGAATGGCGGCGTCGGTTGATCCATAGGGCGACTATAATCGCTCGACGGACTTTCGTTAACACGGTCGCTGGAAATTCCGACGACAGGACCACGGACGGCGCCGACTTGAGATCGGCAGGCTGCTAGCGTTTTGCTGGTAGATGCTTCCGATCGTGGAGCAGCAAGACACCTTCGCCCTTGTCGGTCGAGAGCAGGACAATACCGGCTGCTTCGAGCGCCCTGCGAACGAGATCGCGCGTCGACTCATACACCTCGAGGCCGTTTTCGGATTCGAGGCGCTTGAGTGCGGTCAGCGATGTGCGGGCCTGGTCAGCGAGCGTCTCCTGTGTCCATCCCAGCAACGCGCGTGCGGCCCGTGATTGTCGGGCGGTGATCATGCATGACCACCTCCCACCGCCCAATAAGCCGTTGCCAGAACTACGACTATTTTAGTCGTTCTCGGTGCCCGAGAGAGGGGTGATGGCTGGTCGTCCGTCCGTTCCGATTTAGCGGCGTACCCGATTCGCTCGCAAGCAGAGGAAAGGCCCCGGCCTGTCCGGCCGGGGCCTTGCTCGGTGGTTCAGTCCCCGCGGCGGGTCGGGCGGGACCAGATCAGCGAGTAGCCATCGCCGTCCTCGTCGTCGAAGAGGTTGGCGTAGATGGGGGCGTTGAAGCTCGGATCGTCGAGCTTGAGGCCGAGATATTCGCGGCCCTCGTTGGAGCGTTTGGACCAGGCGGCGCCGATCTCGACGCGGCCGACCAGAACCCGGTGGCTGGGGGCGTTTTCGCCGGTGGCGCGCTGGTCGGGGACGATGCGCACGCCCTTGGCCTGGACGCTGAGGGTGACGATTTCGCCGCTGAACTCGTTCGAGGCGGTCTTCTTGAAGGTGCCGATGGTCGCCATTTTCAAATCTCCGTTTCCGTGTTCGAGCCCGCACCATTGCGGCCTCGATGGCGATCGACAGGCCGGAGGCGATCGACGGCGCACCCCGAAGGGGCCTGACAGCTAAGGAGGGCTTTCTTGTCCCGCGAGGAATGACGGCGCAGCCGGCAGGGGAAGAAAGTTTGACGCGGCTGTTGCGTCATAGGCGATCAAGGCGAAGCCGGCCTTCGGCCAGATCAAGCCATTGATGAGGCCGTTTGGAGCGGTCTGGAGACGCGAAGAAGCGGAGATGATGGCGGCCCTGTCGAGACCAGCGCCAAGACCTCCTCGATGCTCACCGGCGCATCCTCCCCTCTTGTCGGCGGGCCTTGCGTCTGTCGTGTTCACCCGACCTGCCACGGGCGGAAACCTCCGCCGCTTCGTGTCGATCGGTTGCGTCGAGATCGGCGCTCGATCCGGGTGGTCCTGAGGGGGTGCACGCTGCGGTCCTCTGCGTGATCCGGGCTCCGTCGCCCACATCGCCACCCCATGAAACGACGTGGACGCAGTGCGGTGTCGTTGTTCCGGTCTCGTTGGTGTCCGTTGCGAGACGATCAGGCTTGAGCGGGGTGCTGGCCGGTCGGGCCGGTGGCCGCCATCGCCGTGACGCGCGCAAACGCGGTGATGCCGACTGCAATCGCGCCGATGACAGAGAAAACCAACTGCCACGTCTCCGACGGCATGGTGTGTTTCACGATGCCATGCGTCGCGTGGTAGCCCGCGATGGCCGCGGGCGCGACGAAGGCGAGCGCGATCAGCATCCGCGCCCAGAGCGGGCGGACGATCCCGAGCAGAACCTGACCGATGCCGAGCGTCAGCCCGGCTGCGACCACGCCGACAAGGATTGCGCCAAGCCAGCCTGCGCCGGTGTCATAGGCCCAGGCGCCTGCGGTGATCCCTGCGAAGAATGGCAGCGCGAAGACGGCGAGCGTGAACAGCAGCCAGCAGAAGAAGCCGATTGCCGCGATGGAAAGGAGAATGCCGAGAAAGATCATGGTGGTGCCTCCGAGAGAAAAATTCTGACGGGCGCGCCTTCCACCACCACCACGGCGCGTTGGGGAACATAGCAAAAGATGGACGGCAACGGGAGCTGAAACGGATGAGGTTCCAGCTCCGCAGGCGATGACCTTCGCCCCGTCATGGGATGAAAGGGTCGATTTCGCGGACGATCTGGGAGGCGTCGCCGTCATATTCACTGGCGGGTGTGACCGACAGCGTGCCGTCGCCGGCGCGGAAGATGACGATGACGGTCATCAAGGTGGTGGCGAGGCTGAGCGCGAAGGCGTGGGCGGCGTTGAAGGACATCGATCCAGCTCCTGTCTCGAGCGGAGATCCATTCCCCGCTGACAGGCGCCCGATGTGTTCGGCCGAGGGCCGCAATCACCGCGACAGGCGCAGCCGAAGCGGCGGCACGCGCATGCGTAGTCCGACCCTTTACGGGTTGATGGCGTCAGGCCCTCGGCCGGACCAAGGATCAGCGCATTTGAAGCGGGGTGGAGATCCGCGACAGGAGCGGTCGTCGTCCAGGGGCGCTCATGCCGGTTTGCCTCGCAGCCACATCCGCACGTCGATGGAAATGTGGACGGCGCTCACGCGCCGCCCGTGCCGAACCGATAGACCGGGATGCCGAGCTTCCTGGCCTTGTCGGTGAGGTTGTCCTGGATGCCCGTGCCGGGGAAAATAAGGACGCCGATCGGCATCACCGCCAGCATGGCGTCGTTGCGCTTGAACGGGGCGGCCTTGGCATGCTTCGTCCAGTCGGGCTTGAAGGCGACCTGCGGCACCTTGCGCGTTTCCGCCCATTTGGCGGCGATCTTTTCGGCCCCTTTCGGGGAACCGCCGTGCATCAGCACCATGTCGGGGTGCTTGGCGTGAACCTGGTCGAGCTTGGCCCAGATCAGCTTGTGGTCGGCGGTGTCACCGCCGGAGAAGGCGATCTTCGGGCCAGCGGGCACGAGCACCTCGGTTTCCGCGCGGCGCTTGGCGGCGATGAAGTCGCGGCTGTCGATCATCGCGGCGGTCAGGTGGCGATGGTTGACCCGCGATCCTGTGCGCTGGGACCAGGGTGAGCCAGTGGCGCGGTGGTAGTGTTCGGCGGCGCCGTCGCGGAAGACTTCCAAGCTGTCGCGTCGTTCGATCAGCGATTGCCCAAGGTCGATCAGGCGTTCGAGCTGGACGGATTTGACTTCTGAGCCATCCTGTTCACGCTGGAGCCGCTTCTGCGCCTGCTCGTTGTCATCGAGCTTCCGGTCGGCCCGCTCGACGGCGCGGTGGAACATGTTGACGGTCGACCAGAGGAGATCGTCGAGGTCGGGATCGAGGCTGGTATCGGCCACGGTGGAGATCAGGGCGTCGAAGATGTCGGCAACGGCGCCTTCGATGATGCGGTCCTCCGGGACGGGTCGGGGATCGGCTTCCTCTTCCGAAGGTCGGTATCCGTAGAGCTGAAGCTCCTGCACGATATGGTCGGTCGGCGATGATGCGTGTTCGGGTTCGTAGTCGTCATGCCCGCTCATGGGATGCTCCGTCGGTTGGACCGCGACCGTCGCGGCCTTCATGGCGACGAAGCCGTCGGGCGGGACGGACCTGCACCCGGAGCGAAGCGTAGGGCCGAAGCGCAGCGGAGGATGGCGAAGGCCGGCGATTTTGCCTCGCGATGGAAAGCGGCCCGAAGGGCAGCGCCGGAAAATCGTCGGCCGCAGCCGTTGCCGGTCCGGCCCGGCTGACGGCCGATCGCCCTCTCGAAGGCCGAGGCGCGGTCCTCTCCGAAGGCTGAACGCATCCGGGCGAGCATGATGATTGCTGCCTCGACACTCCTTGCCGGCGACTATGCTGCTTCGAGCCAGAAACGGGCGACGTCCGGCGGTGCGAGCTGCACACGCAGATTGGCGCGGAGCGCGTCGATGCCGAGGCGCCGGAGATCCTCGTTGAAGTCCTCCAGCACCGGCGAGAGCACGATGGCCTCGATCCCGGCCGTGTTCGCCCGTTCGACCAGGCTATCCCGCGCGCTGTCGCCCGCCGGGTCATTGTCGCGGACGATGTAGAGCCGGCGCAGAGTCTCGGGGAACAGGATGGCGGCCAGATGGGCAGCGGAGAGCGCCGCCGCCATCGCCATGTGCGGTATCGCCTGATGTGCTGACAGGACGCTTTCGATGCCTTCGCCTGCCGCCATCACCTCGCTGGCGATCCCGAAACGGACGGCATGACCGAGCAGGTCGCCCATCGCCTTGCGCTGGGTTTGGATCGGCGCCTTGTCGGAGCCGTCAGGTGCGAGCCAGGTCCGATGCGCACCGGTGATCGTGCCCCTGAGATCGGTGACGGCGGCGATCATCGCCGGCCAGGTTTCGGTCGGGCCATGATCGTCGGGCCGGTAGTAGCAGCGCGGATGGAAGCGGAGGTTTCCGGTTCCGTGCAAAGCCGTAATGCCGCGATTGCGGAGATACGCCTCTACAGAGGTGCCGCCGATCGGCTGCGACATGGCGAACAATCGCCTTGCCGCTTCGGCTGAGCCTGACGGGGCTGGCGTGCTTGGTCGCTTCTTCTTCTCAGGTGCGGGTTCGGGACGCGGCAGGCTGAGGAAGGTTCGGGCTTCCGCGACGACATCGGCGAAGTCGATGAGGCCGCAGCTCTCGCGAATAACGTCGAGCAGATCGCCATGCTCACCGGTGGCGGCGTCGGTCCATTTACCCGCCGGTCCCTTCGCCGTCGCCTTGAGCCGCACGAACATCGAGCGGCCGGGCGTGTTGCGGACGTCGCCGACCTGCCAGTAATTGCCCTGGCGATGGCCGGCGCCGAGATAATGGCGGCATACCGCCTCGGCCTCCCGGCCGAGACGGTTCGCCAGATCGGAAGCGTCGAGACGGGTCATCACGCCGCCTCGCGTTCGCCGATGCGCTGGACCGGATAGCGGCCCAGCACGCGCTCCAGCACCACGGGGCCGGCGGTATCGGTCGGCACGAACATCCTGAGCTTCCAGGAGATGATCTCGTGGAACAGGCCGTAGGCGGTGAGCCGCTCGCGCATCGTGTCGGTGAAGCCGGACAACTCGATGCGCTCGGCGCCCATGATGCGGACGCGGCGAAGCTGAAGCCCCTCGGCGAGGTCGAGGATGGTGCGGCCATCCATTAGCGCCACGAAAGCGTCGGCGGGCGTGAGCGTAGCTGCGCCGGTCGTGGCGGCGTTGGCCGCCCAGGCGGGCGAGACCTTGCGGCCGACGATCCGCTCGCCGTCGTCGGTCTGGAGCCGATAGACACGGGTGGACTCGTTCGGCAGCCGCTTCCAGATCGGCAGCAACAGACCGGCGACGACATGGATCGTGTTGTCGGAGAACTCCGGCACGTCCGCGACCTCGGCGGCCCAGGTCATGGTGAAGGCATCGCGATCCGCCTCGGTCCAATGGGTCTCGCCCATCATCTTCACCGGAACGGTGTGCGATTCCATTGGCCGGATCAGCCGGACACGGCGTTCGATCTCGCCATCGTCGAGCATGATCGAGGTGGCGGGGATCTGGACGGCGGCGCGACCCGACCGTTCGTTCACCAGCAGCCTGGCGCCGGGTTCGCCGAGATAGGCGAGCGCGTCGTCCAGCGTGACCGGGCGGTTGCGGGTGCGCTGCGCGATGGTGAGCAGCCGGGTCTCGGCACCCGTGCCCGGATGGGTGTAGATCGTCTGGCGGCCGGTGACGGTGAAGCCTTCCGCTGTCAGCGTCTCCAGTCCGACATCGTAGATGCCGGCGGCGATGGCGCCCTCGATCTTGCCGGTGAGAAGCTGCTCGAAGGCGGTGAACAACACGCCCTGAAGTTCGATGGTCAGCGCCAGCAGCCGGTTGAGAAAGGTGGTGATCGGCGGCAACTCGTCCTTGATGCCGTTCGCGTCCATCAGCTTCAGGCCGGTGGCGGACTCGAAGCGGTCGAGCGAGCAGCCTTCGACCTTGCCGCGCACCAGCAGGAGATAGAGCTGGCGCAGCGCATCGCGGGCATAGGCGCTTTCCAGATTGTCCTCGGGGCGGAACAGGCCCTGGCCGCCGGTCTGGCGCTGGCCACGGGTGATGGCGCCCAGCGTGTCGAGTCGCCGGGCGATGGTGGAGAGGAAGCGTTTCTCCGCCTTGACGTTCGTGGCGATGGGCCGGAACAGCGGCGGCTGCGCCTGGTTGGTCCGGTGCGTGCGGCCGAGGCCCTGAATGGCGGCGTCCGCTTTCCAGCCGGGTTCGAGCAGATAGTGGACGCGCAGCCGCGTGTTCCGCGCCGAAAGCTCGGCGTGATAGCTACGGCCGGTGCCGCCGGCGTCCGAGAAGATCAGGATGCGCTTGCTGTCATCCATGAACTGCTGGGTTTCGGCGAGATTGGCGGCGGCGGCGCGGTTCTCGACGACGAGACGGTCGCCGCCCGAAGACGCGCGCTTGCGGACGATGCGCCGCGAGCGGCCCGTGACCTCCGCCACCAGCTCGGTGCCGAAATGCTGGACGATCTGGTCGAGCGCGCCGGGCACCGGCGGCAGGGAGGCAAGCTGCGCGATCAGCTCGTCGCGGCGCGCCACGGCCTCGCGGCTTTCGACGGGCTGGCCGTCGCGATAGACTGGCCGCGACGACAGATTGCCCTCGCTGTCGGTGAACGGCTCGTAGAGCTGCACCGGGAAGGAATGGGCGAGGTAGTCGAGAACATATTCCCTCGGCGTGATGTCGACGCGGATATCGTTCCATTCCTCGGTCGGCAGATCGGCCAGCCGGCGTTCCATCAGCGCCTCGCCGGTCGAGACGATCTGGATGACAGCAGCATGGCCGGCTTCCAGGTCGCTGGTGATCGACCGGATCAGGGTCGGTGTCTTCATGCTGGTGAGCAGATGGCCGAAGAAGCGCTGCTTCGCGCTCTCGAAGGCCGAGCGCGCGGCGGACTTGGCTTGCCGGTTCAGCGTGCCGGTGGCGCCGGTGATATTGGCCGCCTCCATCGCCGCGTCGAGGTGGTTATGGATGATGGCAAAGGCCCCGGCATAGGCATCGTAGATGTGGGTCTGCTCGAGGGTCAGCGTGTGCTCGACCAGCTCGTATTCCACGCCGTCGAAGGAGAGCGAGCGGGCGGTGTAGAGGCCGAGCGCGCGCAGATCGCGGGCCAGCACCTCCATCGCCGCGACACCGCCGGCCTCGATCGCCTCGACGAACTCAGCGCGGGTGCTGAACGGAAAATCCTCGCCGCCCCACAGGCCGAGCCGCTGGGCATAGGCGAGATTGTGGACCGTCGTGGCGCCGGTCGCCGAGACATAGACGACGCGGGCGTTCGGTAGCGCGTGCTGGAGCCGCAGACCCGCGCGGCCCTGTTGCGAGGCGGCGACGTCGCCGCGTTCTCCCTTGCCGCCACCGGCGTTCTGCATCGCGTGCGCCTCGTCGAAAATGAGGACTCCGTCGAAGTCTGAGCCCAACCATTCGACGATCTGTCGGACGCGCGAAACCTTCTCGCCACGGTCGTCGGAGCGTAGCGTGGCATAGGTCGTAAACAGGACGCCTTCCGGCAGCGTGATCGGCCGCCCCTGCGGGAAGCGCGACAGCGGCGTGACCAGCAGGCGCTCCATGCCGAGCGCCGACCAGTCGCGCTGCGCGTCCTCGATCAGCTTGTCGGACTTGCTGATCCACACCGCCTTGCGGCGGCCCTGGAGCCAGTTGTCGAGAATGATGGCGGCGGACTGACGCCCTTTGCCGACGCCGGTGCCGTCACCGATCATGAAGCCGCGCCGGAAGCGCGCGGCGTTCGTCGCATCCTCGCGCGCGGCGGTGACGACATCGAAGGTGGCGTCCACCGTCCACGATCCGGCAAGATGATCGGCGTGAGCCTCGCCGGCATAAATGACGGTCTCGAGCTGCGCGTCGGACAGCAGCTCGTGGATATTGACCGGGAGGTGCGGCCGATAGCTCGGTCTGGGCGGGGCGACCGAAGCCATCGCCGCCGATTGCACCAGCCTGGTGGGGTGCGCCTGAGAACCGGCAATACGGATCGCCTGCAATCCGTATTCTTCATAGATGCCGTCGGAATAGATGCCGTCGGACAAACGGCCGCCTTCGCCCGCTAGGCCGTCCGGGGTCTCGTAGGCGAGTGGCAGGCCGTCCGGCTCGGTCATCGGCACGGCCGCAGGGACGGCCTTGGCGGTGCGGTTGATATAGCCGCGCACGCTGCGAGGGGCGGAAGCCGCGACAGTCGGGACCGTGAGGGAGGGATCGACGGCGAGCCGTGTCGGCAGATGATCGTCGAGCCAGCCCAGCAGCGTGGCGGCGTCCGAGGCAACGCCGGGTGCGGCCGGGAACACGGCCGGATCGTCGGCGGGCCGCTTGTCGATGACGGTCAGCCGCGTCGGAAACGTCGTGCCGTGTTTGGCATAGACCGCGCCGTCGATGGCGGCGGAGAAGACGATGCGCCCGCGCTCCTGCAGGCGAATGAAGGCGCCCCGCCAGGCCAGATTGTCGGGCGCGAAGCTGGCGCCGGTGATCGTAACCAGGCGTCCGCCGGGAGTCAGACGCGCCAGCGCCGAGGCGACATGGCGATAGGTGGTGTCGGCGACGCGGCCTTCGACATTGGCCATCGCCGAAAATGGCGGGTTCATCAGCACGACGCTGGGTGTGGCGGCGGGATCGAGATGATCGTCGATCTGCGCCGCATCGAAGCGGGTGACGGGAATGGCCGGAAAGAGAAGCGAAAGCAGCGCGGCGCGGGTGTCGGCCAGCTCGTTGAGAACGAGCGCGCCGCCGGCGATCTCGGCGAGGATGGCGAACAGGCCGGTGCCGGCCGAAGGCTCCAGCACCCGGTCGGCCGGAGTGATTGCCGCGGCGTGGGCGGCGACCAGGCCGAGCGGGATCGGCGTCGAGAATTGCTGGAAGGTCTGGCTCTCCGTCGACCGCCGTGTATGCGTCGGCAGAAGGTTGGCGATTTTCGACAGCGCGGAAAGGCGGGCTGCCGGAGACCCGGCTTTGCGGAAAAGCGCACGGCCGTATTTGCGGAGGAACAGGACGGTCGCCGCCTCGCAGGCGTCATAGGCCGTCTTCCAGTCCCAGGCGCCGGTGGCGTCCGATGTGCCGAAGGCGGCCTCCATCGCCGCACGCAGGGCGGCGGCATCGACGCGCTCGCCGCGTTCGAGATGGGGCAGCAGCAGACCGGCGGCCGTGAAGATGGCGCTGGCGGGTTCGGGATTGGAGCCGAGCGGAAGCGGCGCGGCGGCGGAAGCCGCCGCGGATGCGGAAATCAGGGTCATGATGTGAGCCTCGGGAGAGCGGGAACGGACGAGCCGCGCGGCGCTCTCTCTCGACCGCACCGGCTCAAACCCGTTCCGGCCGCCCTCTCACTCTCGGGACGCCGGCATGGAAAAAGCGCCCGACCGTGAGGGGGGGCGCTTTTCCGGGGATCAGATCCAGTGTCCGTCCGCGATCTCGCAGGCGACGAGCGCGCGGGCCTTGCGGATGAGGTCATCGCCGCAGGTGTCGATGTGGCCGAAGAACCTGGCGCGGGCGCCGTTCTCGGCCCAATCGGCATAGGCGCAATATTCGCGAGCCTTGGATCGGAAGGCCCGCATGTCGTTGGCCCAATGCGGCTTGGGCTCGATGACCACGGTGATGCCGTCCCTGGTTTCCGGCCAGGGCAGAGACCGTTCGCGCGGCGGATGCTGGCGATCCGCCGCGAAGATGGCGTCGATGTCGGTCATGGCGCCTCTCCCGCGTCGGGGCGCACGAAGCCTTCGGGATCGCCGGGATCGGGCGGCAGATAGGCGTCATAGGGATTGCCGTCGGCGAGATGGCCGAAGGGCGTGAAGACGTAATCGCCATCGTCCCGCCCCACGGCGCAGATGACATAGCGCGGGCTGCCCGTCACCGCGTCGAGGCATTCCATGAGGGCGAGATTGCCGTCGCCCGCCGCGCGCAGCAGGGTCTGGAAGTTGCTCCGGGCGTAGGAGGGAATGCTCATAGCGCTCCTCCCTCGCCGGAGATGGTCTGATCGAGCCAGCCATCGGTGTAGATCCAGTCCACGGTCTCGCCGGTGGCGAGGTCGAGGACATGCGCGCCGCCGCCGAATCCATCGAGCCGGGGCTTCGAGCAGGTGTTGGCGTATTGGAAGCCCCATCTGCCGGCCAGGCCGAACTCGACGGCGCAGCGCTTCACGAACTGGATGAGGCGCTCGGGATCGCCGGTCACGTCGTCGCGCATCCAGAGTTGGCTGCCGCCATGCTCCGGCTGGATCGAGAGGAGGAAGCCTTCGGAGGGTGGTTCCTCCGATGCGCCGTCCTCGGACAGGCGGTTGTAGAGATCGAGCGCTCGGGCGGCGTTCTCGGGCGTGCCGACGTCGAGCAGGCACGAGAAATGGGTGAAATAGTCGGCCATGACAGGCTCCTGAAACGAGAAAGCCCGGCGCGATGGCCGGGCTGGGTTGGGGGGATCGAAGGCGGTCAGTAGCCGAACCGCCAGGATGGCCAGGGCTGGCCATCGTCGGCGGCGGCGACGGCTTCCGGCAGGTAGCCGGCATCGCCTTCGATCAGGGATGGATCGCGCACCGGCGTTTCGTCGATGACAGTGACGCAAACGACGAGACCGTCTTCGACCTCGACGTGAACGGGCACGAGATACTGAAAGACGACGCGGCGCGTGGCGGACGGGGCGGGTTCGATCATGGAGGGTCTCCTTGCGACGATGCGGGGAAGCGACCTCTCGCCGCTCCCCCGCCGTGAGGGTCATTCGGCCGCGATCGTCAGGGCGTCCTCGTCCTCGATCTCGTCGGTCTCCTCGTCCTCGCTGAGGAAGGCCGGCAAGGCAGCCTCGTCTGCGGCGTCGACCTCCGCGCCCGGTTCGACGGCGTGGCCATCGTTGGGATCGATCAGGCGCAGCGGCTCTGGCAGCCAGCCGGTGTCGGCCAGCAGGCGCTCGGCTTCCTTGGCCATGTCGCCCTTCTTCAGATGGTCGATGAGCTGGGCAGCCCGCTCGCCGGCGCCCTCTCGCACGGCTTCGAGGATACGGGGCTTGGTGACGCGGCCGAGATAGTTTCCGACCGTCGGCCGCCAGCCTGCCGCCACCATGTCGAGGCCGGTGGCTCGCGCCAGCCGGTCGGCCTGTGAGAACCGCACGTCCAGCCCATGCTGGCTGACGCCCGATCCGCTGTAGGGATTGGGCCGCTCGAACAGGGCGTTCACGCCGTAGCTGACGCAATGGGCGAGCAGATCGAGGCGCGTGCCGGGGTCGAGCAGGGAGAGCCAGTCCCACAGGGCCTGGTCGTCGTCGGGAACGTGATCGCCCCAGCGCTCGTGTCGCTCGGCGACCTCGCGCGCGGGCGTGCTGTCCTTCAACTCCTCGGACTGTGCCGAGAAGAAGATATGATTGACGCGGGCCTCGAGGCAGCCGGCCGGCGCGGTGCGCCGGAAGGTGTCGCTGACCAGCTTGTGCAGCAGCATGGTCATGGCGACGTCGGGATGTTCCGCAACCGCGTTGCGCAGAGCGAGGGTGCGATGCGCGGTCAGCTCGATGACGAGGCGCTCGGGCAACGGCTTGATGCCGTCCTCCTCATCGTCTTCCGGCTCCGCGGACTGGCCGCCGATGGTGATGACGGCGCGTTGAACGGCGGGTGCGGCCTGCTGGCCAGCTTCACCGTCAACCTCCTGCGCATCTTTGCCTTCGGTCTCGACGGGACGTTCATCCTCGGGACGGACATAGCCGCGATCCACCGACAGCGAGCCGTCGGCATCGAGGCTGATGAAGACGCCGGCGACGGCGATGTCGGCCGGATCGTAGATCGTCGGGCGCTGCTCGAAGGCGTCGAGGGCCTGTTCGATCTCGCCGAGACGTGCGTCGATCTCGTCCGGCAACTCGTCGGCTTCGGCATATTCGGCTTCGAGCCGGTCGTATTCGTCGCGCAGCGCTTCGCGGGTGGCGCTCTCCTCCTCGGTCAGGCCGACCGTGACGCCAGCCAGTTCGCGAAGCCCATGCTGGTGGCCGTAGGGAAAGCTCAAGGCGGCCTCGACCCATTTCCAGCCTTCGCTCGCGAGCTCGTCGGCAACGATCTTCAGCTTCTCGGCCACCAGGCGGTCGAGCAGGGCCGGATCTTGCAGCCATCCGCCATCGTCCGACTGGAACAGGTCGCGCAGCACGATGCCGCCGGCCGCCTCATAAGCCTCGACGCCGATGAAGACGGCCCTTTTGTCGGAGGCGCGTACCGAGGTCTCGGTCAGCATCCGGCGGATCTGATAGGGCTCCTTCTGCCAGCTATCCTTGACTGCCTCCCAGACCTGTTCCTGACGGGCATGGTCCGAGCTGACGGTGAAGGCCATGAGCTGTTCGAGCGTCATGCCATCCTCGGCATAGATCTCGAGCAAAGTCGGCGAGACGGACGCGAGGCGCAGGCGCTGCTTCACGACATTGATGCCGACGAAGAAGGCGGCGGCGATGGCTTCCTCGGTCATGCCCTTGTCGCGCATGGCCTGGAAGGCGCGGAACTGGTCGAGCGGATGCAGCGGCGCGCGCTCCATGTTCTCGACCAGCGAGACCTCGTCGACCAGGATGTCGCTGTTGGCGTCGCCGACGACGCAGGGCACCGGCGCGGTCTTGGCCAGGCGCTTCTGCTTCGCGAGCAGTTCGAGGGCACGATAGCGGCGGCCACCGGCGGGCACCTCGAACATGCCGCTCTCGGCGCCATCGGCGTCGAGGACGGGACGGACATGGAGGCTCTGGATGAGACCGCGCCGGGCGATGGACTCGGCCAGCTCCTCGATCGAGACGCCGGCCCTGACGCGCCGAACATTGGACTGGCTCAGCACCAGCTTGTTGAAGGGGATGTCGCGCGCCGACGACAGGGTGATCTTCTGAATGGCAGTCGCCATGTTCGTTACTCCGCGACGGGCGGCCGGGAGCCTCTCTCTCGACCTCCAACCCGTCACGAAGCGAAGCGCCGCCCTCTCACTCTCGGAGGGCAGCGCCAGGCGGGCGGAAAGGCGTAAAGCCGGCAGCCCGCTTCTCCGCCTTTCCGGTTTTCAGGATCGTCACGCCGCCTGCCGCTGGTCGTCGGCCGCATCGACATCGGCGCCCGGCTGGAACCCCAGGAGCCAGTCGGCCGCCTTGCTGGCCTGGGAAGCGGCGCGGACGATGGCGCGATTGTCCTCGCGCAGCACCTCGAGCCAGGAGCCGATATAGTCGGCATGGCGGACGGTGGGCGTGATGCCGAGCGAGGCGCAGCAGAAAGCCGCGTTGATCTCGGCGACCAGCTCCTCGAAGGCGTATTTCTTCGAGCCGAAGGAACCCGAGAAATCGCGGTTCAGGCGCGAGGGGTGGCCTGTGGCGTGCCCGAGCTCGTGCAGGGCCGTGCGGTGCCAGTTGATCGGCTCGAAATACGCCTGCGGCGGCGGCACCTGCACATAGTCATGCGACGGGACATAGAAAGCGCGGTCGCCGCCGATGCGGAAGTCGATGCCGGTTGCCCGGATCAGGGCCTCGACCTGCGGTTCGATGAGTCCGGGCGGCGGCGGTGGAGCCACAATGGCGACATCCTCCGGCAGGCCGTCACATTGCGCCGCATTGAACACCGTGAACCGTTTGAGGAACGGGATCGCGGCGGCTTCCTCGCCGGTCTCGCGGGCGCGGCGCTTCTCGTCCTCTGGCGTGAAACGGTCGGCATAGACGACGGTGGTGCCGCGTTCGCCCCGTCGGACATTGCCACCGAGCGACAGGGCCTGGCGGAAGGTGAGCCAGCTCTGGCCGGGAAAGCCGTGCTGGATCACCGCGCCCCAGAGGATCAGCACATTGATCCCCGAATAATGCCGCCCGGTCGCGGCGTTCCTCGGCATGGCGAGGGGCGCCTTGGCCGTGGCCGTGCCCCAGGGCTGGACCCAGGGGAAGCGGCCTGCCTCCAGCTCGGCGATGATCTTGCTGGTAATGTCGTCGTATAGGCTCGCCCGGTCGGCGCCGGCACGCCCGTTGCGGTCATTCCTGAACATCGCGGTTCTCCGCGACGGGCGCCGGAGACCTCTTCTCCAGCCCTCAACCCGTCACGGAAAACCCGGTCCGCACTCTCACTCTACTGGGGGCGTTGCGGGGCTCTCCCCGCAGAAGGGGTCGGCCGAGACCCTGGCTCGGCCGCAGGGGAAGGCTTTCCCCATATCCGCCTGTTCTCCTGGGCTTCCTTGAAAACTGTCAGAAACTCGCATATGTTTCCGACAGGAGAAAGACGATGACGCGGCTGACCGAACAGATTCTGTCACATGCGACGGGCCTGCCCGAAGGCGCTCCTGTGTCCGCCAAGAGCCTGCTGCACCTCGGAAATCGGGCGGCCGTGGATCAGGCGTTGTCGCGCCTGACGGAGCGTGGGCAGCTCATCCGCGCCGGTCGCGGCGTCTATCTGCGTCCTATTGCCAGCCGGTTCGGCACGCGCACGCCTTCGGTCGAGCAGGCTGTCGAAGCCCTTGCAACCCAAAAGGGAGAGATCATCGTCTCGAACGGCGCCGCCGCGGCGAACGCCCTTGGCTTGACGACGCAGGTGCCCGTCCGCTCGGTTTATCTGACCTCCGGGCGCAGCCGAAAGATGCACCTCGGCAAGCAGGTCGTGGAATTGCGGCATGCGCCGCGCTGGCAATTGGCCTTGGCCAACCGGCCGGCAGGAGAGGCCGTGCGGGCGCTGGCCTGGCTCGGCCCGGAGAAAGCAGAAACGGCGCTCAAGACGTTGAAGCGGAAGATGCCGCCCGGCGTGTTCGGCGAACTGGTCGCCGCCGCGCCGCAGCTTCCGACATGGCTCGCGCAGAGCGTCGGAAAGGCGGCGTATGGCTGACGTCTTTCTCCAGCTTTCGGCCGAGGACCGGCGCGACGCGCTGGGTGTCGCGGCCGATCGTTCGGGCCGTCCCACCCATCTGCTCGAAAAGGATGTGTGGGTGGTATGGGCGCTGGCGACCCTCTATGCCGCGCCGCTCGGCGAACATTTGGTGTTCAAGGGCGGCACGTCGCTGTCGAAAGCCTATCAGGTCATTCGCCGGTTTTCGGAGGACGTGGATCTGACCTACGACATTCGGGCGATCGCGCCCGATCTGGTCGGGGACAATGGCGAGGGCCTTCCGAAAACCCGCAGCGAGGAAAAGCGCTGGTCCAGCGAGGTCCGTCGGCGGTTGCCGGCCTGGGTCGCGGAAACAGTGCAGCCCGTGATCGCGAACGCGCTGGCCGCCGAAGGTCTGGCGGCGTCCATCCGCGTCGAGGATGACAGGCTCTTCATCGACTATGAGGCGACCGCGGCCGGGTCCGGCTATGTCGCGCCTAGCGTCATGCTGGAGTTCGGCACCCGCTCGACGGGCGAACCGGCGAGCCTGCGCGATGTCTCCTGCGACGCCGCCGGCCTGATCGACGGGCTGGTATTCCCGACGGCGCGTCCGCGGGTCATGCACGCGGAGCGGACCTTCTGGGAGAAGGCGACCGCCATCCACGTCTTCTGCCTCCAGGAGCGACTACGCGGCGACCGCTTCGCGCGACACTGGCACGATGTCGTCCGGCTGGATGAAGCCGGCTTCGCGGAAGCTGCTTTCGCCGATCGCGAACTGGCCAACGCTGTCGCCCGGCACAAGTCGATGTTCTTCGCGGAGAAGGCCGCCGACCGCACGCCGATCGACTATGCAGCGGCCGTCAGCGGCGGCCTGCAGCTCGTGCCGGTCGGCGATGGCGCGAAGGCGCTGAAAGACGACTATGCCCGCATGGTCGAGGATGGGCTGCTCTTCGATGACGCAGAGCCGTTCGAGGCGCTCATGGCGCGATGTGCAGATATAGCCGCTCGAGCCAATCGCGTGGCCAGATGAGATTGGGGATGGGGGGATATGGGTGAGGGTGACGAAGGGCGAAAATTCCAGTTTCTGCGGAACGGCGACGCTGAACCTTCAGATCTTGATTGGAACAAGGGGGCCGAGAGCGCTCGTCATGCCATTTCGGAGGCGATGAGCGCCAAGAACATCGCATTCCTGCTCGGCGCTGGATGCTCGTCTTTGATGAAGGACGACAAAGAGCTTGGCATTTCCACGATGGCGCCTTTGGCGGAGGAGTTTTGCGGGGAAACGCTCAATGCACGCGCAGCAGGATACTATGACGATCCACCGGCAGTAGGCGGGGCGCCTGCGCCTTGGCGGCTGACCAAGGGCGAACTCGACTATCTCGATGCGCTCGGGATCGACTTAGCGAAGGATTACAGTCGTAACCTGGAACGCTTGATGGAGGTGTTGTTCGCGCAGCGGTTCGTGCTGCGCCATAGCGAGAACGCTGCTCTTCACCCCAATCGGGCGGTGCTCGATGGCATCATCAAAAAGGTCCAGGATTTCCTCTGGACCCGTGTCACCAAGGGGAGATTTGCCACGGATGGCGACACCACCGTGCGCGACCTCTACGAGCGGTTTTACAAGAAGCTGGTCTTGCGGGATCGGTCCTTGCCCCGGCCGTGGGTGTTCACGACCAACTACGATCATTTCAGCGAACTGGCGATGGACCGCCTCGGCATTCCATATGCCAATGGCTTTTCCGGCGTGGTTGAACGCCGCTTCAATCCGGCCAGTTTTCGCTACGCCTTAGCCGAGCAGCTCGACGTCGCCAGCCGCAAATGGACCGCCGTCGACGCCTTCGTCTATCTCTGCAAATTGCATGGTTCGGTCACTTGGACCGAGGACGATCATGGCCTCTTCCCGATCAGGGAAGTCTGGCCGCCAGCGTCCGCGAACCAGATGATGATCTATCCGACGCCAGCGAAGCAGAACTCTTCGCTCGGTTCGCCCTACGCGGATCTCTTCCGGGAATTTCAGTCGCGGATCGTGCGGGAGCAAAGCGTTCTCATCACGGCAGGCTACGCCTTCGGCGACGAGCACCTGAACAACATCATCTATCAGGCTCTGACGATCCCGACCTTCCGCCTGGTGATCTTTGCGGCGCCCGACACGGAGGGAGAGATCGCCAAGCTGCGGGCGCTGCGCGATCCACGGATCTGGATCATCGGTGGCGACGGTCCTGAAGCGGGGACGAGGGCGCACTACTTCAACATGGTCGTCGAGCATTTCATGCCGCAGCGCCCGAGTGACCGGATCGACGATGCCGTTCGCAAGGTGTTGTCCGATTTGGCGCCGAAGAAGGACGACGAAATGAAGGATGCCGAGGCATGAGCCACGACGATCGCAAACGCGCGATCGGCAAGGTGGTCTCGGTCGCGGCCGACCGCTTCGTCGTCGAGATGCACGCCGGCACCGACAATTTCACGGTCGTCGGCTTCGACGACGTGCATTATGTGGCGCGGCTGGGGTCATTTTTGATGATCCCGTCGCAGTCGGAATATGTCGTGGTCGAGGTTGTCGGCCTGCGTGAACGCGACGCAAGCACGCCGTCCGAGCGGGGTGACTTCGACCGGGCCGGCTCTTCCAAATATCTGGATGTGGTGCCTGTCGGCATGTTGCCGATGCGTGGTGGGGCGTTCCGTTTCGGCGTGTCAGTTTTCCCGTCCCTGTATGCGGACGCGCTCTATGCGCTGGACGGCGAACTCGACCGCATCTTCGAGACCGAGGCCGCCGTCGAACCTTCAGTCGGCCTGGACGGCGGCGCTTGCGAACCCGAAGGAGCCACCCGCTACCGGGTGCTGCCGATCGGCAAATCGGTGGTGTTCGAGAACTACGACATCAAGGTCCGGCTGAACGAGTTCTTCGGCGGTCATGTCGCCGTCCTGGGCAATACCGGCAGCGGCAAGTCATGCACGGTCGCCTCGGTCTTGCAGTCCCTTTTCAGCAAACCCGAGGAGCATCACGCCCGCGGCGCGACGTTCATCGTCTTCGATGTCAATGGCGAGTATCACGCCGCTCTGAACGCTTCCGCGAAGGAGGGGGCCATCGGGGTCGAGCGCGTCGTCCTCGACGGCACGGCGGCAGGCTTCCGCTTGCCGCATTGGTTCCTGGAGCTGGCGGAATGGGAGTTGCTGCTGCAAGCCAGCGAGCGCACCCAGGTGCCGATCTTGCGCATGGCGCTCGGGCTCTCCACCCTGTTCTCAAATGTGGGGGCCGCAGAACTCAACAGCGTCCGCAATCACATCCTCGCCAAGTGCATCACCCAGATCATGCGCGACGACTCTTCGAGCCCGTCCAAGCATGATCGGATCATTGGCATCCTTCAGCGCTTCAGCACGAACGAGATCAACGCGGCGAAAATCCGGCCATTTATTGCGATCAACTTTGGCCAAATGGCCAACCCTGCGGGTCTAGATACTTATCTGGTTGGTCCGAACGGCTTTGAGTTGGAGGATCTGAAGCTCCCAGATTATCAGAATCTGCCTTTTGATTTTTCTGCCCTCGGAGACGCGATAGACCTCGCCATCTTGTATGCGGAGGCGCACGGCAATCGGCAAATCCGTGACTACTGCTCCCAGATGGTGACGCGCTTCCAGGCGCTGGAAGATCGTCGGGAGTATGAATTTCTCCGCCACGAGGCGGTCGGTGCTGCCGCCGACAATGGAGAGCTGGAGTTCCTGACCCGGCTGGTCGGGTTGGTTGGCAAGGGGGCCGGTCACACCAAGGCCAATCAGATCATCATCATCGACATGAACGATGTCGAGGACGAGGTGGTCGAGCTTGTCAGCGCGGTGATTGCGCGGATGCTGTTTCGCCTGCTCCGGCGAGCCGATCCGCGTAACCGCTTCCCGATCCACCTCCTGCTGGAAGAGGCTCACCGTTACATCTCGGCGACGCCATCCCGCTATGCTGTGGACGCGACCAAGATATTCGAGCGCATCGCCAAGGAAGGGCGCAAGTACGGCATGTTCGTGCTCTTGGCGTCCCAGCGCCCGAGCGAGCTGTCCAAGACGGTTCTCAGCCAGTGCTCCAACTTCCTGGTTCACCGCATCCAGAACCCCGACGATCTTTCTCAGATTCGGCAGATGACGCCGTTCATTTCAGAATCGGTCCTGAAGCGGTTGCCGTCATTGCCTCGGCAACACGCGCTGGTGTTCGGAACCTCGGTCAATCTCCCGACGACATTCAAGGTGCGGGAGGCATCACCACGGCCGCGCAGCGACGATACCGCCGTGGTCGATTTGTGGTTCCACGAAGAAGGTCGAGCCGCTGACATTCGCCTCGCGCTCCGCCCGGCCGACGCCGCTGCGGCGGCGGCTGAAGGGGAGCCGATGGCGGTAGATGAAGCGCCAGACGATGACTTCTGACCATCTGGAGACGCTGGCGCAGACACTGGAAGCTACGGGAGATTACCGGGTCATCCGGCGTCTCAAGCCGCGCTCTCGCACCATTCCGCCTCCCGGCACGCCGCTGCGCCTTGGCCTGGTGGTCGATGTGGAGACCACGGGGCTCGATCCTCAGCGCGACGAGATCATCGAGCTGGCCATGACGCCATTCAACTACGGCTTGGATGGCACCATTTTCAGCGTGGGTGACAGCTTCCAAGGGCTGCGTCAGCCGAGTGAGCCGATCACGCCGGAAATCACCGCGATCACCGGCATCACGAATGAAATGGTGGCCGGCCAGGTCATCGATCCCGCCGAGGTCGCCAAATTCGCGGCGCCGGCCTCGCTTGTCATCGCGCACAACGCGGCGTTCGATCGCCGCTTCCTTGAACGCTTCTGCGATGTGTTCTCGACGAAGCCCTGGGCCTGCTCGTTCAGCCAGATCGACTGGGCAGCGGAAGGATTCGAGGGCGCGAAGCTCGCCTATCTCGCTCAGACCGCCGGCTTCTTCTATGACCGCCACCGCGCGATGCACGATTGTCTTGCGACGATCGAGCTGCTGGCGATGCGGCTGCCCCGATCCGGTGTTACGGGCCTTAGCCGCCTACTGGATGGCGCTCGTACTGTCGCCTGGCGCATCTGGGCGGAGAACTCGCCCTTCGACCTCAAGGATGTTCTCAAGGCGCGAGGATACCGCTGGAACGGCGATCCCGGCCCGCAGCCCCGCGCTTGGTATATCGACGTTCCCGAAGCCCAGCGCGAGGCCGAGCTGCGGTTCTTGAGAACGGAGATCTATCGGTATGAGGCCGACCCTCCCGTCCGGCGGATCGATGCCTATGATCGGTTTTCAGATCGCATCTAAGCGCTACCAAAGGTCGGGCTAACGCTTGCTCTGGTGGTATCCGTTGCCGCCCTCGACGTTTCCGACCGCCTTCAATAAATCTCCGATGGAGCGTCCGCCGATCCGGCAGGTGGCCACCACACGGTCGTAGGACTTATGGTTGGCGACGCACTCCGCGTTTCGGCCCATGGCAAGTCTTTCCAGCGCGGCCTTGGCAGCAGGGCCGGTGGGGGAGTGGAGTTCGGGCGCGTAGAAATCCTCCAGCCGGATCTCCACCCAGTTGGCTGGCCCTTGGCCCACGGCCACGCACAGGGAGTCGCCGTCGCCGACATAGACCACAGGACCGAAGAAGTGTGCGCCCCGGTGGAGATAGGGCGGCATCGGGCCGCGGTCGGGAATGGCCTTGCAGGGATCGGCCTTGGCCGCGGTCGCCGTCGTCAGCGCAGCCAGCAACGCCAGGCCGATTACGATGCGCATAGTCGTTTCTCATTTCCACTTTATGGGGCGCCGGAGGCTCATGCCGCTGCTTTCAGGCGCTTCTTGGCGAGCATTGCGCGGACGAACTTGTCCCCTTTCGCCATAGGTATTTCCTCATATGCTGCGTAAACGGCACTTTTCTTCATGTCTATAGAGGGGCGCGGTGAAGATATGGCATCCTCCTCGGACAATATTGACGCAAAGGACATCCGGAGCTTGGCGACGGACCTTCAGGCCTTAGCGGACTTCCTGCCCGTCTTTCGGCAGCCAGGGTTCCAGGCGGGGACATGGGCTGGCGGCGCAGAGACCGAACCGGGTGTTATCCAGATGCCGTATGTTTCCTACGATCCGGTCGTCGATTCCTTCCGCAAGGTCGCCTACGAGCATGGCTGGGTGAAGAAGGATTTTGCCTGGTCGGCATGGATGCAGTCCGACGAAGCAAGGTCCCTACGGGCCGGGACCGCCATCCGCAGCGCTACGTCGGACCAACTCGGGCAGCTGCTGACGGTTTGCATCCGGCAGGACCGCTTCGTTGAAGGCGCCCTAATGGGTGCGTTTGAATCGGGGCTGATCCTGCGCATTGTCGAACGCGCCGCTGTACTTGCCGCGGCAGCCTGACGGCTTCCCAAAGTGACAATCGCTTGCCTTAGTGATAGCGTCACAGCGCAAAATCGGCGGAATGCACGGATCGAGTCGAATTGTTTCCTGCATCCCGTGCTTGACGATAGTCCCCGAAAGTTCGGTTTTTGGGGTATCCCGAAAAAATCCAGCAATTTCAAAAGCCGGCCATTTTGGCGGAATGGCTGACGGTATATCGCGATCAAAAATATTTTTAATGGCGTGATTTCAAGGTGTTATGGCAGCCATTGATAATAGAGTGGGAGTGACGGGTACAAACGGCGGCAATAGCGTAGTTTCGGCGACGATATTCGCCGCGGTGCCGTTACCGTCCGGTCTGTTTCTGACTTCCGTCGAGCGGCGTTGATCTCCCTCTCAAAGACTTACTTATCCGATCTGTGGCCAATCCCCGAGCGAAGTAAAGCGGCTTCAGGGGAGGGGAGAACTCTAGCGTAGAATGGCGCGCACATGGGCTGGTCCGCGCCATCAGCGGAAATTGACCTACTGCCCAATAGCGGACATTGGGCCATAGGTGCACCGTATCAGACGATCGTCCCGGAGCAAAACGCGCGCCGGTTCGGCCGATCAATGGCCGTGCCGCGGGAGGAGGAGATGACAAGGCGCGGCATGACGAGGCCATGCGCCATGATCCTATGGCCTTGTCGTCATACATTATCAGCCTGGGCGCCGGCGGCTCGCGCTGACGCGGATGACCGCCACGTCCTGCCCCAGATGATCGGTCACCGACAGTTCGATATCGGAACCGCTGGGCGGACTGGCATTCGCGCGGCCGAGCTCATCGAAGCACAAGCGTATCAGGGTCGCCCAGGCGGCATCGTCATTGGCAAGCTCGATGGGAGCGTCCTTGTCTTCGCCGGTTCGCCGGAAGCGGTAGGTCGCCATGCTAGTTGCTCCCGCTTATGCGCACCGGCGGACGAGCACCGCCACCGGCGGCGAGCGTCCACAACCTTCTTACTTGCCGCGATATGCCTGAAGCGAGACTTGTCCCTGGTTCGGAAGGCGGCCCGTCACGCATGACGTTTCGAGCGACGTGAACGGCCGGAGCCAACTGACTGCAAGAAGGAAAGCGGGAGAGCAGAAGAGACTCGATTGTGACGTCGACGATATTGTCCATCCATCACGTTACCACAGGCGCGATCGTGGCCGGCGCACGTCGGCGTGATGGCGACGAAATCCGCTTTCATGACCGGGCCGGTGACATTTTCGATCAGCACGAATGGCTCATCGACATCTGGCAATTGACCGGCGCCTGACGAACGGGCAGCCCTAGCCGGCGAGCCGATCCGTCGCGACGGTCAGCCGGATGGACAGGCCCTCCGGCTTCCATTCGCGTGTGATCTCGCCACCCAGTTGCCCACGCACGGTGGAGCGCGCGAGGAGGGTGCCGAATCCGTCGCTGTCGGGAGCGCGATCGATCCGCGGCCCACCACGCTCTTTCCAGGTCAGGATGAAGGTCGCGCCTTGATCCTCGCAGCGGATGTCCATTCCTCCGTTCCGAACCGACAGAGCGCCGTATTTGGCGGCATTGGTCGCGAATTCATGGAACAGCAGGGCGAAACCGCTCACGGCGCCACCGGCCACATCGATATCCGGCCCTTCAATAGTGACACGGGAGCCCGGCGTCGCGTCGCATTCGTCATATGGCGACAGGATGGTGCGCATGAGGGTGTGCAATGTCGTTGCCTGCTGCAGTCGCATGTTGGCCGCGGAGGTGTGCGGTACCGTCAAGGCATGAGCCTGTGACAGGGCATTCAACCGCGACACGACAACGGAAGCGAGGTCATCCACGCTCGTCGCCGATCTCCTGCTGAGTGAGACGATGCTGCTCGCGAGCGAGAACAAGTTCTTCACCCGGTGATCCATTTCCCGAATGAGGAGATGCTGCTGTTCCTCGGCGCGTCGCCGTTCGCTGATGTCCCGCGCGATCGTCGAGGCGCCCATGATCCGACCGGAATGGTCCTGTATCGGCGAGACCGACAGCGAAATGTCGACCAGGCTGCCAACCTTCCTGAGTCTCGTTGTCTCATAGTGCTCGATGCGCTCGCCGGCGCGGATGCGTGCCAGGATGTTCGGCTCCTCGTCGGGACGATCGGGCAGCACGAGCACCGAAACCGACTTGCCGACGATCTCCTCGGCGGTATAGCCAAACAGCCGTTCGGCTCCCTTGTTCCAGCTGGTGACGATGCCGTCGAGATCCTTGGTGAGGATGGCATCTGCCGAGGTCTCGACGATTGCGGCGAGACGCTGCGCAGTCTCGTAGGCCACGGAGCGATCCGACACGTCAATCAGAAGATTGACCGCGCCGGTTATCGTTCCTCCGTCGTCAAGCAAAGGCGTCGAAAACGCCAGAACAGTCACGCGCAATCCGTCCGGTCCTTCGATGACGAGCTCGTGTCCTCGCCTGAGTTCGCGCTCCGCGGATGCCAGGGCTATCGGTGACTGTGCATAGGACATGGATCGACCATCCGGCCCGAAAAGCCTCCATGATCGCGAGAAGTCTGCGGTGCCCAGCCGGGGTTCCGGTCGCCACAGATGCCGCGCCGCCTCGTTAAAGAAGACGAGCCGGTCTTCGACATCGGTCACGTAGACGGCCTGGGGAAACACCTTCAGAAAGGCGTACAGCGAGGCTTTCTCCTGCTCATTCCGATCGGCGGCGACGATCGGCACTTCGCGCGCACCTGCGACGCTGTCCGACAAGGGCGGAGCAGGCATGCGAGGCTCCTTTCGCTTCTTTGAGCGGAACGCTTCAGGAATGGCGTTGAAGGCGTAAGTCGACAGACGACTGTCCGCCTCCATGAGCCGGGCTGAAATAGGCTCGACCTTTCAATCTAGTGCCACCGCCTGCCTGCGCACAACGTGATAGTGCACATAACGCCTTGCAAGGCGGACGAAAGATGCCGTTGCGGCAAAACCGATGGATCGTTCAGGCCAGCCAAGAGTTCACCCCCATTGTCCTGCCGTAACCGCACCGGTGTCGAGTTCCATGAGTACGCCAATTGCCGTGCTGGTCGTCGAGGACGAGGTGATGATCCGCGTCGACGTCGCCGACTATCTTACCCATCGGGGATTTGAAGTGTACGAGGCGGCCAACGCCGATCAGGCACTCGAGATAATGGAAGCCGTCCCGAATATCCGGCTGCTTTTTACCGATATCGACATGCCCGGCAGCATGGACGGGCTGAAGCTCTCGGCCACCGTGCGCAACCGCTGGCCTCCGGTACACACCATCGTGACGTTGGGACACCGCTTCGTCGACAAATCCGAGCTTCCCGCCGGAAGCGTGTTCTTCGCCAAGCCTTACGGGCCGCCTGACGTCGCCAGATCCATCCACAACCTGCTCGCTGGCCAATAGTCCGGGGGGAGCTCTCGGATCCACGGGAAGGTCCCCAGCCCCGCCACTGATCTCCGGCGAGACGCTCAAGAGGCTTCCAGACCACTTGTTATTGTGCGCTGCAGCACGATATTGCTGCATGTGCGTTATTTCCTTTGCCGCCCTTCCCGGGCCACAACAAGGACGCCTCGCTTGCGAAATATCCCGGATATGCTTGCCCGCCTTGCAGTCCTACGCGGGTACACGGGCACTTTCTCAGCCGATCCCGCCCGCGCCGATCGGCTGTCGACGCTCACCACTTTCGGTACGAATCCTGGAGGGTTGAGGGCACACTTCTATACGCCGCCTGGCATCCGTCCGGGTGCGCCGCTCGTTGTCGTGCTGCATGGCTGCACGCAAAATGCGGCGGGGTACGATCATCATTCCGGCTGGTCGGAGCTTGCCGAGCGCGCCGGCGTCGCATTGCTCTATCCGGAGCAGCAGCACGCCAATAATCCGAACCTGTGCTTCAACTGGTTCCACCCGGAGGATACGCGGCGCAACCACGGCGAGGCTCTGTCGATCCGACAGATGATCGAGACGATGGTCCTTGCTCATGATCTCGACCGGAGCAGAGTCTTCGTCACCGGCCTGTCGGCCGGCGGCGCCATGGCCAGCGTCATGCTTGCGACCTATCCGGAGGTGTTCGCGGGAGGTGGCATCATCGCCGGCCTCGCCTATGGCCGCGCCTCGACGGTTCCCGAGGCGTTCAGCTGCATGCACGGCCAAGGCTCGATTTCCGACGGCGAGCTCTGGCGGCTCCTGCGTGAGGCGTCCAGCCACTCCGGTCCCTGGCCGAAAGTCACCATCTGGCAGGGCTCGGCCGACCACACAGTCGCCCCCTCCAACGCCGAGGACATCGCCGCGCAATGGCGCAGCGCGCATAGGCTCGAAGCGGCCGCATCGCGAACCGAAAGACAGGGCCCACACTGGCGGCGGATCTGGTGCAACGCGGCTGGCGAGGCGGTGATCGAGCTCAACACGGTCGCTGCGATGGGACATGGCACGCCGCTCGGAGACGAACTGGGCACGCCGGGACCTTACATGTTCGACGTTGGCATCTCCTCGACCTGGGAGATCGCCCGATTCTGGGGCATCGTCGAAGCACGTGATAGTCTCTCGCCGGAGCTCGTTCCGGATGCGCGCGGAGCTTTCCGCGCCGCGTTCCCGCCACCCGAGGCGCACGCTTTACCCCTGCATGGAGAGCGAGCAAGCAATGACGCCCCCGCACGTCCTGCGATCCATGGCTTGGCTCGCGAAAGTTCCGTACGCAAGATCATCGAGGACGCGCTGCGCAGTGCAGGCCTGATGCGCTAGGACCGGCACGCGCCTCCGCCGAACACTTCCAAGCCGCAGCACAGCGATCGTTTCGCGCTAGCGGCCTCCGATGAGGAAGATGAACACTTGTCCGCGCAGTTCCGCGATCCGGAACTTTCCGGGCGCTGGGAGTACGTCTTCGGGCTTGCCGTCATCCCCGATCGGTGGCGTCGCCAACCGTCAATGTGCGCGCGGCTTCGGCATCGTTGCCTACGAGATCGAAAGCATCCCCGAGGATACACCGCCAGAACCGACACAGATCAGGTCGATAAGGCCGTCGCGCAACTTTCGACGCCGCGGCGGTCGGGCGTGGTCTGGCCGGGCATGATCGCCCAGCCGCCGGCCTCGACGAACTGGCGCTTCTTGTAGTTGTCGGGGATCGCCTTGAACTCGGCGAGTTTCGCAGATGCATCCGGCGCGGCGTTGAACCGCTCGACGCAGATGGCGGACGCCAGTTCCCCGCGCGCGACATCGCCTGCGGTTGTGGCCGCTGCTCGTGATGTGCCGCCGGTCACCCAGCCGCCCCAGTTAAATCCGACGATCATCGTGGCCGCGGCCGTGGCCACGCAGGCCCATACGAGGATCATCTTGGAGGGCCGATAGTCGTCAATTCGCTGGCTGAGCGATGTCTTGGTGCTGCCCTGCATGGTCATTGGAAGTCTCCTGCCGATTGAAGGTGGGATTCCGCCGTCCGGCCATGCTTGGCCGAACGATTCACGCACAGTGCTTAGTAGCCCATGCCGCCATTTCCGGTCGGCGAGGCGGGTTCCTTGACGGGAATATCGGCGATCATCGCTTCGGCGGTGATCATTGGCGGCAATCGTGCCGACCTGCGCGATCTCGGCCGAGGACTCGACCTTCCTGGCGCGGGCCTGGATTTCCTTCACCACAGTGGCCACGCCGAGATCAATGCCGCGCTTAAGATCCATCGGGTTCATGCCGGCGGCGACCAGCTTGGCGCCTTCGCGCAGGATGGAAGCGGCGAGCACGGTGGCGGTGGTGGTGCCGTCGCCGGCGAGGTCGTTGGTCTTCGAGGCCACTTCGCGCACCATCTGGGCGCCCATGTTCTCGAACTTGTCGGCGAGCTCGATCTCCTTGGCGACCGTCACGCCGTCCTTGGTGATGCGCGGGGCGCCGTAGGCCTTCTCTATGATGACGTTGCGCCCCTTCGGGCCCAGCGTCACCTTGACGGCATTGTTGAGCAGTTCGACGCCGCGCAGCATGCGGTCGCGGGCGTCGGTGGCAAAGCGGATTTCCTTGGCAGACATAGGATCAGGTCCAGTTCGGTCTTGAGAGGCGGGACTCGGAGATCGGCTGGTCAGGCGGCTTGCCTGCCGGTCGCCGCGGTCGTCTCGACGATGCCCAGTATGTCGGCCTCCTTCATGATCAGGAGGTCCTCGCCGTCGATCTTCACCTCGGTGCCGGACCATTTGCCGAACAGGACGAGGTCGCCGGCCTTGACGTCGAGCGGAACCAGCTTGCCGGCCTCGTCGCGCAGGCCGGGGCCGGCGGCAACGACTTCGCCCTGCGCCGGCTTTTCCTTCGCGGTGTCGGGAATGATGATCCCGCCCTTGGATATGAGATCGCCTTCCGAGCGCCGGATGACGACGCGGTCGTGGAGTGGCCGGAATTTCATGGGGTTCTTTCTGCGGCCGGCGTAAAGGGCGGCCGCAGCGCCAACATAGCTCCTTTGGCACTCGGGAGATAGGACTGCCAGCATTATAATTTTGCCGGCACGGAAATATTGAAAGAGCGACTCGGAACATTTTCTTCGAAAAACAGAGGAGCCGATCAGAAAAATCGGCATCTACTGATGTGCTCGTCTCCGCTTCTATTTTTCCGATTCAGCCGATGAGCGGACAAAATATTTACGTTATAGCGATACGGCCTTGTCTGGAACGAAATTGAGGCGTACTCATAAAGCTGTTGATTTGGCCGATTTGGCTTTCGCTGTCTCAGCGACGCCGACGCGCCGTCACCATCAAGTTCTCAACAACGGATGCGTGGCGCCGATCCGGCGTGTACGGCGCCTGTTCGAATCTGGAACGCTTCTGCCGAACACGGATGTATTGGCGGCACGGGTCTCGGTTCGGAGAGAAGCGGTCTTCCCACATCGGCTCGAGCGTGCGTGCGCCATTGCCTGATTGGCTGCCGATCACCATCCGACAGCCCACGCAGCAAGTCGCCGATCATTTCGGCGAACCGCCCTATCTCAGAAGGACCACAAACCATCATGACCACTCGAAGCATTCCACAACACAGCGCCCCTGCCATCGACAGCGAGCCGACGACGCATCTCTTCGCAATCGGGCAGACCGTCCGGCTCAGAGGCGGATATACCGTCTTCACCTCGCGGTTCGGCGATATCTACCGTGTTACCGGCAAGCTGCCGCCGAGCGGGAACTCGCTGCAGTACCGCATCCGCAACGAGCGCGAGCAGCACGAGCGGGTGGCGGTGGAGGACAGCCTGGAAATCGTTCGCGCGGATGAGCAGGGTGAGAACACGGCGCTCGTCGACAGGACGTTCCGTCGCTGACCGGCGGCCTCTCCGGAACCGGACATGATGAAGTTCGTGATCGAGTTCTATCGCACCCGCGAGCGGGACGACGCTCATGCGGTCGTCGGCCGCGAAACCGTGGACGCGGTCGATCTCGATACTGCGATCGGGATGGCGCGGTCGCTGGCTCAGTCGCTCGACATGCCGCAGCGACCCGATGCCTTGGCGATCGTCGACGAGAACGGCCGCACGCTTCATTCCTGCGCCTTCGACGCTGCACTGGGGCAAGAGAAAAGGCCGTCGCCGTGAACCAATTCAGGCAGCCGTTCGTCCGGTGCGACGCATCTGGAACCATGGCAGGGCCGTCATGACACTGGCTTTCCCCAACCCAAGCCGCAGCCTCGACAAGGCGCGGAACGCCGTCCGGTTCACCGGCTATGACGGCATGTTCGAGATTTCGTTCTTGGTTGACATCGGCGCGCTGGTGAAGTCGGCTGCCGAATTGCGCATGTCGGAAACGCTGGAGGCGACGTGCCTTTCCGCTTTCGATGTGCTGCGTAGTCCCATCTATGCCGCCGCTGCGAAGGCCTATCTGGATGGTCGCCGCGCCCCTTATATCCTGACCGCCGCCGATATCCGCTAGACGGATCAATGCTCCCGAGAATCCTTCATGCTGATCCGTTACGGCTACGAGATAACGCTGACCTGTCAGCAGCCGACTGCGCTCGTCTGCCTTCTGTCCGTCCATGAGGATCGCGCCGCCGATATCCGCGCGGCAGAGACATTCTTCACCACGCCCGATGTCCCAACATCGACCTATCGCGATCTGTTCGGCAATCGGTGCCGGCGGCTCGTCGCGCCCGCGGGCGACCTGACGATCTGGGGCGACGCCACGATCGAGGATGATGGCAGGCCGGATCCGGTGCTGCCGGTTGCTCGGGAAATGGCCGTCCCCGAACTGCCGGACGAATGCCTCGTCTATCTAATGGGTAGCCGCTACTGCGAAACCGACCGTCTCAGCCAGACGGCGTGGGACCTGTTCGGCACGCTCGCGCCTGGCTGGGGCCGTGTGCAGGCGATCTGCGACTTCGTTCACAACCACATCCGCTTTGACTACATGCAGGCCCGCTCCACGCGAACGGCATTCGAGACGTTTCAGGAGCGCGTCGGCGTCTGCCGCGACTTCGCCCATCTCGCCGTCGCCTTCTGCCGCTGCCTCAACATTCCGGCCCGCTATGTGAACGGGCATCTCGGCGACATCGGCGTGCCGGTCGTCGATCCGATGGATTTCAGCGCCTGGATCGAGGTCTTTCTGGACGGCGCATGGCGCACCTTCGATCCCCGTAACAACGTGCCGCGGGTCGGTCGGATCGTCGTCGCCCGCGGGCGCGACGCCGCCGACATACCGCTGATCAATTCCTTCGGGCCTCATGTTCTGAAGTCCTTTCGGGTGTGGACCTATGAGGTCCAGGGGCTGTCATAGGCGCAGGGGCCTCCGCTGGCGGCGATGGGAGCCCGGAGGAGGCTTGCCGAATGAACGAGAGCCTCGCGCGGCTTCCCAGAGAACCGGCAGACCGGCTCACGCGGCCTTTCATGCGCTTCCTGCGCATCGAGGCGATGGCGGGCGTGGTTCTGCTGCTGAGCACGCTTCTCGCACTGCTTCTCGCCAACACGGCGTGGTCGGCCTCGTTCCTCGCCTTGTGGGATATGCCGGCGGGGGTCCGGCTCGGCGAGGTCGAGCTCTCCCGTTCGTTGCAGCACTGGATCAACGACGGGCTGATGACGCTCTTTTTCTTCGTCATCGCGCTCGAGCTGAAACGCGAGCTGGTGCTTGGCGAACTGCGCAATCCGCGCGTCGCCGCCCTGCCTTTGGCAGCTGCTTTCGGCGGGATGCTGATACCGGCCGGGGTATTCCTGCTCGTGGTTGGCAGCGGGCCGGGCGCAAACGGCTGGGGCACCGTCATGTCCACCGACACGGCCTTCGTCATCGGATGCCTGGCGATTCTCGGCGCGCGTATTCCAGAAGGCTTACGGCTGTTCCTGCTCTCGCTCGCGATCTTTGACGATGTGGGTGCCATCCTGGTCGTGGCGATTGGCTATGGCGACACCTTGAACTGGGCTGCTCTCGGTGCCGCCGGGATCGGACTTGCCGTGGTGGCTGCAATTTCGCGCCTGGGAGTGCGCAATATTCTCGTCTATTTCGCGGTAGGCGGCGGTATCTGGCTGGCGTTCGATGCCTCGGGAATCCATGCGACCATTACCGGCGTGATCCTTGGACTGATGACTCCGGCGCGGAGCTGGGTGAGTGACACGCGTTTGCACGCGATCCTTGACCGCGTGGTCGCCTATCCTCCCGGCGATCACTGGAGCGGGGATGCGGCGGCGCGCAGCGACCTCCATCGAGCGGGCGTCGCCACGCGCGAAGCGCTGTCGCCAATCGAGCGGCTGGAGATCGCTCTCCATCCATGGGTGGCCTTCGCCGTCATGCCGCTCTTTGCCCTTGCCAATGCCGGCGTGCCGATGGCGGCGGCGACCTTCGATGTCGCTCTCACCACTGCGATTGTCGCGGCCTTCGTGGTCGGCAAGCCCGCCGGGGTTGTGCTCTTCAGCGTTCTTGCCGTGAAGCTCCGCTTGGGGGTCCGTCCAGACGAGCTGTCGTGGGGCCTGCTGGCGGCTGGAAGCCTGCTGACCGGGATCGGATTCACCATGGCGCTTTTCATCGCCGAACTTGCCTTCGAGCCCATGCTTCTGGACTCGGTCAAGCTCGGCATTCTCGGCGCCTCCATCATCTCGGCAGCAGCCGGCTTTCTAGCGTTGAGCTGGCTGACGTCTCGCAGAACGCCATAGCGCCCTACGCGCGGCAGCTGACCAGGGTGGTGCTCCATTGCGTTTACGCCCGGACGGAAACCTCGACCGACATCGCGTCGAACGCATCGCTCATCCCGAAGAATTCACCGGTCACGGGCATCACCTGCCGAATATCGCGGCCAACGGCAACCGGAATGAGGTTGGCGCCGCCCACACTGCGGTTCGTCGGATCGAAAGTGATCCAGCCCGCTCCGGGAACATAGACCTCCGCCCAGGCGTGGGTTGATCCCGAGCCCATCGTTCCCGCAAGCTCCTGGGAGGGATTATGCAGATAGCCCGAGACGATCCGCGCGCCGAAGCCCAGGGTCCGCACGGCCTCCACGAAGAGCACGGCCATGTCGCGGCACGATCCCCAGCCGCGCTCCAGCGTGTGGACAGGCGACTGCGTACCCTCGTCGTCGCGTCCCTGATAGGAGATCCATGGCAGTACGCCTGCGTTGATGTCCTTCAGCAGCGCAAGCGTGTCTGTCGGCTCGCCGTGGACGAAGGCTTGGCTCCAGGCTCGCAGCCTTCCGGCCGGATCCGGATATTGGGGCGTTGTCAGGGCACCGAGGTCCGTCCACTCGTCCGCGCTATACTGGAAGGGATAGAAGATCGCCGATGCGGCGACATCGAACACCGGCCATGCGACTGCATCGAGCTCGATCTCGGCGAGGCTTTCGATGACCAGATTGTCAGTCATATCGTGGAAGGTCGCCGTTGCCACCATATTGCCGGCGACGTCATGGGCCCACGTCACGACCGCACCGGGGGTGATCGTCAGGTCGATCGAACGCAGACGAAGCTCCCGGCTCTCGCGGGGACGCAGCATCATCTGATGCGGCCGCAAGCTCACGGGCCTGTTGTAGCGATAGGTCGTGCTGTGATGAATCTTCAGGACGCTCACTGCATCTCCCTTGAGTCAGCGGGACCTCTGCAGAACCGCTTGATAACATGTGCGCCGAGGCCGCTTCCCAGCCTCGGACGGAGGGCAGATCGGGCCAGTATCCACCGCATGTGGCGCCCTGTCGTTCGATTACCAGGGATGGCTACACCGGAGCGGGGCGAATAATGCGCCTGGTCGGCAAAACTACCGAAATCACCACAGGTAGGTGGCTGTTTTGTCGCCGAATAAGTCTACACAGAGCATATCGGCCGCTTAATTCGAACAATTTTCAATGTCATAATAATGTTTCACCCACTCTTAGACCTCGCGAACATCAATGACCCATGCCGATAGACGCGCGTGGATGCGGAGACACGATGCCGACGGCTGACCAATGCGGCGCAGCGAAATCTGATGCGAAGAGCTGGATGGCCCGGCTGAGCGGCTATCGGCAATCCGATCCACGACGCAGCGTCTGGGAGCTGCTCATCACGGCCATTCCCTTCACGCTCGCCTGGAGCGCCATGCTGACGTCGCTGAAGCTCGAGCAGTTCTGGCTCTATGCGCTCCTGATCTTCCCCGCCGCCGGGCTCCTGGTCCGCCTGTTCATGATCCAGCACGATTGCGGCCACGGCTCCTTCTTCCGCAACCGAAGCGGCAATGACTGGACCGGACGGGTGATCGGCGTGCTGACCATGACGCCCTATGATCACTGGAAGCGCAGCCATGCCGGCCATCACGCCAGCTCCGGCAATCTCGACCGGCGCGGCATCGGCGACGTCGATACGCTGACGGTGGAGGAATATCGGGCGCGCTCGCGCTGGGGGCGGCTGCGCTACCGGCTCTACCGCAACCCGCTGGTGATGTTCGGCATCGGCCCGATCTACGTCTTCCTGCTGCAGAGCCGCCTGCCGCTCGGGGTTGTCGGCAAGGGCTGGGAGCCGTGGATCAGCACCATGACGACCAATCTGGGTATCGCCGTCGCCGCCGGCCTGCTGATGCGGGCCTTCGGCATCGGGCCGTTCCTCCTGGTCCACCTGCCCATCGTGATCGCCGCCGCCGCGACCGGCGTCTGGCTGTTCTACGTGCAGCACCAGTTCGAAGACACGCACTGGGCCGCCAACGAGAACTGGGAATTCCACGAGGCGGCGCTGCATGGCAGCTCGCATTACGACCTGCCCGGCGTGCTGCGCTGGTTCACCGCGAATATCGGCATGCACCATGTACATCATCTGTGCAGCCGCATTCCCTATTACCGCTTGCCGGAAGTGCTGCGCGACCACCCGGACTTGCGCGACATCGGCCGCCTGACGCTGTGGGAGAGCTTCGGCTGCGTGCGGCTGACGCTGTGGGACCAGCGCCAGGGACGGCTCATTTCCTTCCGTGAAATGAACGAAATCTACGGATGAGCCGCCGTCAAATCCTGGGATTCGGCATTTAAAAACCCGTCTGCCCTTGTAATATTCTCGTCGAAGCGCATATTGGTCTAGTCGATACACGGCGATAAGAACGCTCTCCGCGCGGACACTGCTTCCTCGCCACAGGTTCTATTTTCCTGAAAATGCGATTTCGACGGCCCGCATCCGTTCGGGCAAGCCAAAATACAGTCATGAAAGGGTTTCCATGACCACGGGAACCGTAAAATGGTTCAACGCCCAGAAGGGCTTTGGATTCATTGCGCCGGACGACGGCGGTAGCGACGCATTCGTTCACATCAGTGCCGTCGAGCGTGCCGGTCTCCGCGAGCTTCGCGAAGGTCAGAAGGTGGGCTTCGAGCTCATCGCTGATCAGCGCAGCGGGAAGATGTCCGCGGACAAGCTTCACTCACTTAGCTGATCGCCGACTGTCCGAAGCCTGACTTCGGACAGTCGGCGGTAGCGCGTCGCCTTCCCGGCCGACCACGGATGTACTGGCGGCCGGTTGAGCGATGCCGCAGCGACTGGAGGCGCTCCGCGCTCTTCGGCCCCGCGCTTTCCCAAGGTCGCGGGGCCTTCGTTTTCTGAAGACATATGTCAACATGATAGGGAGGAAGTGCTCATGGCCAAGGGTCAGGTACGCGGCAATCGGGAAGCCAAGAAGCCGAAGAAGATCAAGGAGCCCGTGGCAGCGCCCGCCCTCTCCAAGGGAACGCCAGCCTCTGTGGGACTGCCGAAGAAGAAGGGCTGAGGCCGCGCCATGCACAGCCGGACCCGAGAGACCACGGTCACCTTCAGGCATCCGTTCAAGCTCAGCGCGCTCGAAAGCGGGCAGCCTGCGGGGACCTACCGGCTGGTGATCGACGAGGAAGAGATTCCCGACCTCACCTTTCTGGCGTATCGGCGCTCAGCGACGATGCTGCACACGCCCGCCATCGCCCTTGCCGGCTCCATCCAGGTCTTCACGATCAATTCCGAGGAACTGGCGAGGGCACTGGAAGCTGACCTCAAGACGTGATCGTGGGTCAAATCTCAAGGAGACATCGGCCATGGACTATCTCGGCGGACTAAGCGGCACCGGCCGTCTCCTTTGCGGGAACACCTTGGTTGCCCCGACGCAGTATGATTTCGACGGCTATCTCTCCAGCGGCGGACAGGTGACAAGCTGCGGCGAGATCCGCGTGCCCACCTCCGTGCTCCGGGAAGTGTTCGGCCGCGCCGACCTGCGGCTGCGCACCGTCGACGGCCGCCTGCTGCGCCTGCGCTTCTCCGAGAAGCGTCTGCCATCGGGCTGCGACGGCGCCGCCCATGTCGATGTCACCGGCGACCTCCCCGCCGCCGGCGAATGGTGCGCCGACCGGGACACCGCCTACCTCACGTCCTAGCCCTGGCTCCGGACCCGCCCCGGCGAAGTTCCGCCCCCCGGCCGTCGGCCCATGCCTCTGGCGCCACCCCGCATCGGTAGGCATTGATGAATCCGATCGCTGATCTTCGCCGCTATGCCCTGCAACTGCGCAGCCGCACTTGGCAGGGGTCCGTCTGGAACGATCCTGCGCCGATACGTGAGGAACTGTTCGGCGCCGAGCGGCTGGAGCAGCACGCAAGAAGCCTCGCCGCAGCGCAGCCGATCGCCCTGCGCCCGCCTTCTGTCCCGCCCCTGCACGCCCGGCTGAAAGACAATGCCGGCGTCCTGCTCGCCGCCTACCGGGCGACGGCCGCCGATGCGGAGGGGGGACGCGCCGTGGTGCCGGCCGCCGAATGGCTGCTGGACAATTATCATCTCGTCGAGGAGCAAGTTCGGGAGATCCGCGACGACCTGCCGCCCGGCTATTACCGCCAATTGCCGAAGCTCGCCGAAGGGCCGTTCGCTGGCTATCCGCGGGTGCTAGGGCTTGCCTGGGCCTATGTCGCCCATACCGACAGCCATTTCGATCCCAAGATGCTGCGCCGCTTCATCGCGGCCTATCAGCAGGTCGAACCGCTGACCATCGGCGAGTTGTGGGCGGTGGCGATCACGCTTCGCATCGTACTCATCGAGAATCTGCGCCGGCTTGCCGACCAGATCACGGTCGGACGTCAGTGGCGCCGGGAGGCCGACCTCCTGGCCGACTGTCTTCTCACCTCGGGTGAAGCGCGCGCCGCGCTCGAAGCGGACATCCTGATCCGCTCACCAGAACCGCTGGACGAGGTTTTCGCTGCCCAGCTGGTCAAGCGGCTTAGAGACCAAGACCCCCGGATAATGCCGGCGCTGGGATGGCTGGACGCAAGACTTAGAGCCCAGGCAGCCTCGGTCGACGGTGTGGTGCAGCGCGCCCAGCAGCGGCTCGGTGCATCCAATGTCAGCGTCCGGAACGTCATTACAAGCATGCGGATGATCTCTGACATCGACTGGCCCGAAATGTTCGAGAGCGTCAGCTTAATCGATGACCGGCTGCGGGCGGGCAGCGCCTTTGCCGCGATGGATTTTCCTACCCGCAATCTCTATCGCAGCGCGATCGAGCAACTCGCCCGCGGCTCCCCGGCCTCCGAGCTCGACATCGCCGGCCAGGCTCTGCAGGCGGTTACGCAAGCGGCCTCTGCCACATCGCATGCCGCGGATGACGGGCCGGCCAGCGATCCCGGCCATCATCTGATCGGCAATGGGCGGCGCGCATTCGAGCGGACAATTCAGTACCGCCCACCGGTGCGGCTCCGCTTCAGCCGCCTCAGCATCCGGCTCGGCATCGGTGGCTATATCGGCACCATCGTCGCCATCACCCTCGGTCTCGTCGCGCTGGCGCTGTGGACGCTCTCCGCCGCCGGGCTCTCCGGTGGCTGGCTCGCTCTGTTCGGCCTTATTAGCTTCGTCCCGGCGAGCGAGGTGGCGACCGCCCTGGTGAACCGTGGCGTGGCATGGATGTTCGGCGCCACGAGCCTGCCCGGCCTCGAGCTCGCGGGCGGCGTACCGAGTTCGCTGCGCACTCTCATCGCCGTGCCGACGCTGCTCACCAGCGAAGCCGATCTTCTGGAGCAGGTGGAAAGGCTCGAGGTGCATTTCCTTTCCGGCACCAGCGGCGATCTCACCTTCGCCTTGTTGTCGGACGGCATCGACGCCGATTGCGAGGTTCTGCCGTGGGACGCGCCGCTACTGGAACTCGCCGCGCAGGGGATCGAGCAGTTGAATCGGCGCCACGGTCCCGGCCCGGCGGGCGAGCGCTTCCTCCTGCTGCACCGTCATCGCCGGTTCAATCCGGGCGAGGGCAAATGGATGGGATGGGAGCGCAAGCGAGGCAAGCTGCATGAGCTCAACCGGCTGCTGCGCGGAGCGGACGATACCTCCTTCATGGCCGTTGGTGGCCGTCCTCCGCAGGTGCCGGAGGATGTGCAATACGTGATCACGCTCGATGCCGATACTCGCCTGCCTCGCGACTCCGCGCTCCGGCTCGTCGGCAAGATGGCACATCCGCTGAACCGGCCGAAATTCGACGCTGCCGAGCAGCGGGTGGTCAGCGGCTACGGCATCCTCCAGCCGCGGGTCACGCCCTCGCTCCCGATCGGCCGCGAGGGCTCGTTCTACCAACGCGTCATCTCCGGCGGCGGCGGCATGGATCCCTATGCCGCGGCGGTGTCCGACGTCTATCAGGACCTGTTCGGCGAAGGCTCCTACACCGGCAAGGGCATCTACGAGATCGACGCCTTCGAGGCCGCGCTGGCTGGGCGCATCCCGGAAAACGCGCTGCTCAGCCACGATCTGTTCGAGGGCGTGTTCGCCCGCGCCGGCCTCGCCTCGGATGTCGAGGTGGTCGAGGAGTTCCCCGCGCGCTACGACGTCGTCGCCAAGCGACAGCATCGCTGGATGCGCGGCGACTGGCAACTGCTTCCGTGGGTCTTCGGAGAGGGAACGGCACGGCACGGGCTCACCCGCGTCGGTCGCGGCAAGATGCTCGACAATCTGCGGCGCTCCGTATTGGCCCCGTTCACGTTGCTGGCGCTATGTCTGTGCTGGCTTCTTCCCATGCCGGCGGCGCTGATCGGCACGCTCCTGGTCGTCGCCTGCGTCGCGGTCCCCGCCTTCCTGCCGATCCTGTTCGCCGTGCTTCCGGGCCGCCCCGGCATGCGTCTGCGCAGTCACCTCGCCCGGCTGCGCGCCGATATGTGGCTGGCGACCGCCCAGACCCTGCTGTCTCTCACCTTCCTGCCCGACCATGCCTGGCGGGCCGCCGATGCCGCGATCCGCACCCTGCTTCGGCTGATGATGACGCACCGCCACCTGCTGGAGTGGACGACGGCGGCGAAGTCCTCGGCGGGCCCGCGGCTGGACCTTGCCGGCTTCTACCAGCAGATGGCCGGCAGCACGGCGCTCGCCTTCCTGCTGGCTGCCGGCGCGCTCCTCGTCATGCCGTCCTCCTGGCCGCTGGTCCTGCCCTGCGCTCTGCTCTGGCTCGGCGCCCCGGCGATCGCGCAATGGGCGAGCCGTGCGCCGAAGGTGCCAGTGCGTCTCGCCGTCGGCGAGCGGGACGCGCGCGAACTGCGCCTCATCGCCCGGCGCACCTGGCGCTTCTTCGAGACCTTCGTCACCCCGGCCGACAACATGCTGCCGCCGGATAATTTCCAGGAAGTGCCGAAGCCGATCGTCGCGCGCCGGACCTCGCCGACCAATATCGGCCTCTATCTGCTCTCGGCCGTCGCCGCCCGCGACTTCGGCTGGGCCGGCACGATCGAGACCATCACGCGGCTGGAAGCAACGTTCGCGACCCTGAAAAGGCTGCCCCGCTTCCGCGGGCACTTCTTCAACTGGTACGGGACAGAGAACCTCGCATCATTGCCGCCCGACTATGTCTCGTCCGTCGACAGCGGCAATCTCGCCGGCCATCTCATCGCGCTGGCCAATGCCTGCGAGGAGTGGACGGATGCCCCCGTCGGCGTGAGCGCGCGCGCGGGCATTCAGGACGCTCTCGCGCTGGCGCGCGAGGCGATGACGGCCCTGCCCGGCGCGGGCAGCCCGCAGGGACTGGCGCTGGCGGCGGCCCTGGACGAGATCGACGCCCAGCTGAACGGCGTGCAGGCATTGGAAGCGACGGCCCCGGTGCTGAAGCGGCTCGCCGACAAGGCCGCGAGGATCGCGAAGGAAATCAATCCCGCGACCGGCGACGAGAGCTCCACCGATATCGCCTATTGGATCGAGGCGCTCGGCAGGGCGGTCAGCGAACATGAGCGGGACCGCCTTGAGCTTCTGGCGGTGCCGGCCGCCACGCGGGATCGCCTGACCGCGCTGGCCGACACGGCGCGGACCATGGCGATGGAGATGGACTTCGCCTTCCTGCTCGACCCCGAGCGGAAGCTGCTTTCCATCGGCTATTCGCTCACCGAGAACGGCCTCGACCCGAGCTGCTACGACCTTCTGGCGTCCGAAGCGCGGCTCGCCAGCCTGTTCGCCATCGCCAAGGGCGATGCGCCGACCCGCCACTGGTTCCGGCTCGGCCGGCTTGCGACGCCGCTCGGCAACGGCTCAGCGCTGATCTCGTGGTCGGGATCGATGTTCGAATACCTCATGCCGTCGCTGGTGATGCGCGCGCCGGCCGGCAGCGTGCTCGAACAGACCAACCGCCTCGTGGTCGAGCGCCAGCAATCCTATGCCCGGCTGCTGGGGATTCCCTGGGGCATGTCGGAATCAGCCTATAACGCCCGCGACATCGAGTTCACCTACCAATACGCCAATTTCGGCGTGCCCGGTCTCGGCCTCAAGCGCGGCCTCTCGGAGAGCGTCGTCGTGGCGCCCTATGCCACCGGACTCGCCAGCATGGTGAACCCCGAGCGCGCGCGGCAGAACTATGCCCATCTCGCCGAGCTGGGCGCGCAGGGTCGCTACGGCTTCTATGAAGCGCTCGACTTCACCCGTTCGCGGCTTCCGGAAGACGAGGACGTCGCCATCGTCCGCAGCTTCATGGCCCATCACCAGGGCATGACCATCGTCGCTATCGCCAACACACTGCTGGGCGGCGAGATGCGCGCCCGATTCCATCGCGAGCCGATGATTCGGGCGAGCGAGCTTCTGCTGCAGGAACGCTCGCCGCGCGACGTCGTCGTGGCCCGTCCCCGCGCCGAGGAGGTTCGCGCCGCCGCCGTCGATGCTCGCAGCGAGGGCGCGATGGTCCGCCGCCTGACCGCTCCCGCTCCGGGGGCGCCGATTACGCACCTGCTCTCCAATGGCAGCTACGCCGTCATGATGACAGCGGCCGGCAGCGGCTACAGCCGCTGGGGCGACATCGCGGTCACGCGCTGGCGCGAGGACGCCACGCGCGACGACTGGGGCTCCTTCATCTTCCTGCGCGATATGAGGGGCGGCAGTGTCTGGTCCGTCACTACGCAGCCGATGGCGGACGCTGCAGGTGAAAGCGACGTGGTGTTCGGCGAGGACCACGCCGAGTTCATCCGTCACGATGTCGGCCTGACCACGACGATGGATGTCATCGTCTCCGGCGAGCACAATGGCGAGGTCCGGCGCGTCTCGCTGACCAATAGCGGGCGGCGGCCTCGCGAGATCGAGCTGACCTCCTATGCCGAGCTCGTCCTGACCACGCCGGCCGCCGACGATGCCCACCCGGCCTTTGCCAAGATGTTCATCGAGACCGAGCATCTGCCCGACTTCGGCGCCCTTCTCGCCACGCGCCGGCTTCGGGCGCCGGGCGAGTCGCAGATATGGGCGGCGCATTTCGCGGTGGTGGAAGGCGAGGTCGCCGCCAATCCGCAATACGAGACCGACCGCGCCCGCTTCATCGGCCGCGGGCGCAGCGTCGGCACGGCCGAGGCCACGGCGGGCGGCCGGCCGCTCTCGAACACCGTGGGCACGGTGCTGGACCCGGTCTTCTCGCTACGCCAGAGCGTGCGCATCGCGCCGGGCAAGGTCGCGCGTGTCGCCTTCTGGACCGTCGTCGCGTCCTCGCGGGCGGAGCTGCTCGATCTGATCGATACCCATCACGACCGCAACGCGTTCGACCGGGCCAGGACCCTGGCGTGGACACAGGCACAGGTCCAACTTCGACACATCGACGTGGATGTGGAGGAAGCCGCCGACTTCCAGCGGCTCGCCGCGCCGCTGCTCTATGCCGACCGGCGCTTCAGGTCGCCCTCCGAGGCGATCATGCGCGGTGCCGGCCCGCAGTCCGGCCTCTGGCAGCATTCCATCTCCGGCGACCTGCCGATCGTGCTGCTGCGGATCGACGACGTTGAGGACATGGCGCAGGTGCGCCAATTGCTGCGCGCGCATGAATATTGGCGCATGAAGCGCCTCGCGGTTGATCTGGTCATCGTCAACGAGCGCGCCTCCTCCTATGTGCAGGACCTGCAGATCGCCATCGAGGCGGCGGTGCGTACCAACGCGTCGCGTCCGCTGCTCGACAAGGAACCGGCGCAGGGTTCCGTTTATGTGCTGCGTGCCGATCTCATGAGTGTGGAGTCGCGTGCGCTTCTGCGCTCGGTCGCCCGCATCGTGCTTTTGGCGCGGCGCGGCACCATCGCTGCCCATCTCGCCCGCCTGGGCCAGCCGTCGAATTTCCCGCCCGCCCGGCGCCGGGCGCGCGCCTTGACCTCGATGCACGGTCCCGGGCCGCGGCACAAGCCGCCTGCGCTCGAATTCTTCAATGGTCTGGGCGGCTTCGACAACGATGGGCGGGAATATGTGACCATCCTAGGGCCGGACCAGGTTACGCCCGCGCCTTGGATCAATGTCGTAGCCAATGCCGGCTTCGGCTTCCAGATATCCGCGGAGGGCAGCGGCTATTGCTGGGCGCAGAACAGCCGCGAGAACCAGCTCACCCAATGGTCCAACGACGCCGTCGTCGACCTCGTGGGCGAGGCGATCTATGTGCGGGATGAAGAGAGCGGCGACCTATGGAGTCCGACTGCGCAGCCGATCCGCGGCGATGGCATCTATGTCGCGCGGCACGGCTTCGGCTACAGCCGCTTCGAGCATGAGGCGAACGGCATCGCCCTCGACCTGCTGCACTTCGTGCCGCTCGACGATCCGATCAAGATCTCCCGATTGAAGCTCACCAACCTGTCAGACCGGCCGCGCAAGCTCTCAGTGACCGCCTATGCGGAGTGGGTGCTCGGCGCCTCGCGCGGAGCCTCCGCTCCGTTCATCACCACGGAGCTCGACGAGCAGAGCGGCGCGATGCTGGCGCGCAATCGCTGGAGCGCCACCTTCGGCTCCCGCGTCGCCTTCGCCGATCTTGCCGGGCGGCAGACCGCGTGGACCGCGGATCGCACCGAATTCCTCAGCCGCGATGGCAGGCCCGCATCACCTCTCGGCCTTGCGGGCAATGCGCCGTTGTCCGGGGTGACCGGCGCGGGCCTCGATCCGTGCGCCGCCTTGCAGACGATGGTCGAGCTCGGCATCGGTGAGACAATCGAGGTCGTCTCGTTCATCGGCCAGTGCGGGTCGGTGGAGGAGGTGCGGGCGCTGATCGCCCGCTATCGTCAGGCCGACCTCGATGCCGTCCTCGCCGCCGTAACGGCCCATTGGAACGCGGTGCTCGGCACCGTCCAGGTGAAGACGCCGGACCGGGCGATGGACATCATGCTGAACGGCTGGCTGCTCTACCAGACGCTGGCCTGCCGCATCACCGCGCGCTCCGCCTTCTATCAGGCGAGCGGCGCCTATGGCTTCCGCGACCAGTTGCAGGACGGCATGGCGCTGACGCTGGCGCTGCCGGCGGAGACGCGCGGCCATATAATGCGCGCTGCGGGGCGGCAATTCGTCGAGGGCGACGTCCAGCACTGGTGGCTGCCGCAATCGGGCCAGGGCGTGCGCACCCGCATCTCCGACGATCATGTGTGGCTCGCCTTCGCCACTGCCACCTATATCGACAGCTCGGGCGACGCCGCGATCCTCGACGAGCCTGTGCCCTATCTCGACGGACCGCAGCTGCTGCCGGAGGAGCACGAGCATTTCTTCCAGCCGATGCCGGCGGACGAGACCTCCTCGCTGTTCGAGCACTGCGCCCGCGGCCTCGACCATGCGCTTTCCCTCACCGGCGAGCTTGGCCTGCCGCTGATGGGGACGGGCGACTGGAACGATGGCATGAACCGCGTCGGCGAGGGCGGTAAGGGCGGGAGCGTCTGGCTCGGCTGGCTGCTGATCCGCACCATCGAGTTGTTCGTACCGCTGGCGGAAGCGCGCGATCCCGAGCGCGCCCGGCGCTGGCGCGCGCATGCGGCGTCAGTGCGGCGGGCGCTGGAGCGCTCGGCCTGGGACGGGGAATGGTATCGGCGCGCGACCTTCGACGACGGCACCTGGCTCGGCTCGAAGGATAGCGGCGAGTGCCGCATCGATTCCATCGCGCAATCCTGGGCGGTGCTGTCGGGCGCTGCCGATTCTCTGCGTGCCGCCACCGCGATGGCCTCGCTGGAACGCCATCTGATCCGCACTGAGGAGCAGCTCGCCCTGCTGTTCACGCCGCCCTTCGACCGGACGCCGCTTGAGCCCGGCTACATCAAGGGCTATCCGCCGGGCCTGCGCGAGAATGGCGGGCAATACAGCCACGCCGCCATGTGGGCGGTTCTCGCCTTCGCCAAGCTGCGTGCGGGAGACAAGGCGCATGATCTCTTCGCCCTGCTCAACCCGATCAACCATGCCCGCACGCCCGATGAGGTCGAGCGCTACAAGGTCGAGCCCTACGTCGTCGCCGCCGACATCTATTCCGTCGCTCCGCATGTGGGGCGCGGCGGCTGGACCTGGTACACCGGCTCGGCGGGCTGGATGCACCGCGCCGGCGTAGAGGGCATTCTCGGCATCCGGCGGGAGGGTGATTTCCTCATCGTCGCTCCCTGTATGCCAGCGGCGTGGCCGGGCTTCGCGGCAACGGTGACACTAGGTGGGGTAGTCTGCAGGATCGAGGTTCGAGTCGTCGGCGAAAATCAAGAGCCATACTCGGTGCTCGACGGCATCCACATCCCGTCACCGGACAGATCCGCTCGTATTCCCTTCGACGGCGAGAATCACGATCTCCTGATGTCCATCTGACGAGACAAACACATGAAAGCACCGTCTCGCCGACCCCGATAACGACGGTCGTGTTGGCCGACGACTTCGCAGGATTCGTCACTTTCATTCGCATGAATAGGCTCACCCTCAACCGATCGCCACATCATCGAACGGCTGCATAAAGGTGAAGGAAATTTGCTCTTAAATCAGCCGGTCTGCGCGCTTCATGCCAATGCTGCCGGACAATAGTTCGAGCATAAGTCAGCCAACGCACAGGAAGAGGACATTCTCAACTTTGGCGTCCGCTGCCGACGCGCTGAGCTGCCCGACAGCGGACGCTTCCAATGTCTGCAATGGGTCAACTCGAGGCATTGCGCCTGATACACCCACGATTGCCGGGGCTCGGCCGCTACAACAAGCTCGCCTGGAAGTTGGTCGCCATCAGCGATACATGTGCCTCCAACGGCTGCCGCAGCTCGAACGCCTTCGGCTCGCGGGCAAAATTCCACAATCGCACTAGCCGCCAATCCTCGCGCCGCTCACTCGCTAAGGCCAGCTCATTGCGCGTGATGTGAAACGGCGTGCGCTCCCAGCCATTGGTCGTCTTCACCTCGATCAGCCGATCGCTGCCATTGGTGTCGAAGCTCAGGATGTCATAGCCAGCGCCATCACCATCGACATGCGACACCCAGCGGATGCGCTCGGCGAGATCGGTCCGGCCGGCGGCAAGCAGGCTGGCACGCTCATGGGCGAGAACGCGTTCCTCGCCGGCGCGGCCTAACGCACGATTGCGGGCATCACGCTCAGCCACGTCGTACTTCCGGGCGATGAGGGTCATCTGCTCGAGCTCGTCGGGCAGCGGCGCATTGCTGTGCGTCGGTGGCGGGCCGATCCACAACATTGCTTCCTCGCGAAGCGCTGACGGCGACGACCCCATTGCCATCCGCGTGGCTGGTGCGAGCCAATCCGGATGACGGTTGAGCCAGCGCACCACCGCATCGACGAGCGAGGCCTGGAAATTGAAGGCCGGTTTGTAACCCGAGATCCAGTCCTCCCCGAGCCCCTTGAGCACGGCGCTGATGTTCTGGTGCTTATATTCGATCGAACCGCGAGGGCGGTTAATCACCGCCTGTAGGAGGCGGTTATGTTCAGCCTTGCTGTAGGGCCGCTCGGCGATGTCATCGCCAAGCATCGCGAAATAATCCGCCACGATCGCGTCATTCTGCTCGTCGGACCAGTCACCGGCCATGGTAGCTCCCGTGCGAGCCGGCCAAGCTGGAAGAGGCCCGGATCATGCCAGCAATTGCACCGGCACACCGAGCGCCGGTCCGGCCTCGGCGAGCCGCTGGTCAAGCGTGTGCACCGTCGCGCCATGCTCCGACGCGACGGCAAGATGCAGAGCGTCACCCGCGCGAAGCCCCAAGCTATGCTGATCGGCAAACCGCGCCGCCGCCCGGAATTGCCCGCCCGTCACGGGCAACACTGTGAAGCTCTCGGCGACCAGCTTGTTGAACATGGCGAGCGCCGCCGCGCGTTGTTCCAGGCTGATCTGCCCGGTCCGCAGCTTGATCGCCATGGCCGACGACATCTCGGTGACGGTCCAGTCACTGATCAGAAGCTGGGCCGGGTCCTGCTCTGACAGCCACGCCTGAACACGCGGCGTCATCGCTTCGTTGGAGAGCGCCGCGACGATCAGCGACGTATCGAGATAGAGCATCAGTAGCGGTCGCCATCCCGCATCGAGCGCACGAGATCGGCGGCGCTCTGAGACTGCGGTGGCATTGCCGCCGTCAGCGTTTGAAGCAACGCGGCGTCGATCGGCTTGCGAGGTCTGGCCACGGCGGTGAGCCGCGCAACCGGCTTGCCGCGACGGGTGATGTCGATCGAATCGCCCGCTTCGACCCGGTCGACCAGTTCGCTCAGATGGGCTTTGGCGTCCGCCAGATTGATCGCATCCATGTCACGCTCCTGACCATGTAGATGGTCATATAGCGTATCGAGCTTAAGAATTCCAGCGATAGGCTCTTCGACGTTGCATGTTCTGATGCTTCAACCGGAAAGGCTACTTGGCCACGTCGGTTCAGGAAGCTCATTTCGGCCCATCCTCAGGCCCGACGGCCGTGATCTCCAACAGCGCCGGCCGCATCCAGGCCGGCGCCTGACGAACCGACGCGGCAAGCCGCTTCTTGTCGGTCACAGACAATGATCGAGCGGCGATCTGAGCGACATCATCAGCTCGTGTCGGACCGAGATGGCGAAGGGCTTGAACGATGGTACCTGCTGCATTTCCCGGAAGGATCAGGTGCTTGGGCGACGCATGACGTAGGTCGACCACACGCTTCCCGAGGGCAACCCGCCGAGACGGTCCGTCGGTTAGATAATTGGTCTGAGCTGGCACCTGGGTCGTCAGCCCGAGCAGATGGGCTGCGCGGGCGCCGGCGACCTGCACCTTCGAACCCGTCTCCCGCGCCAAAGCGCGTGCTACATCGTCCGGGTCCGGGGAAAGCTGTCCGAGCCTGAGATGGAGCTTGGGCAGATCGTAGAGGCCTCGCGACAGGCGGCGCAGCTTGCCGCTGCTTGCAAGGCGAGAGAGGGCCTGGTCGACAGTGGGGCGCTCGGCGAGATCGAGGAAGTCGCTAGGCGTGAACACGCTTCCTCGTCCGCTGGCCAAGGCTCGGGCCAAGATCCTGTTGGGCGTTGAGGAGCTCGGCCGATCCATATGTCAGAAAATATACCTATTTTTTCTGACATACAACGACGTCGCGGTCCCGCCTCCCAACGGAGGCGGATGGAACCACCGCACCTTGAGATGCGGTGGTTCCCGTTTCAGTCCGCAGAGCCGTCAGTAGGCTTTACCGGCCGGGTCTTGCGCTGATTGACATCCGGTCCGGGCGCGATCTTCGCCCGGCCCTCAAAACAGGCCTGGCGGCGTGCCTCCAGCCACGTTTCGACCTCCTCCAGGTCCCAAACGATGCATCGCGGCGAGAGATTGAAGCGGCGCGGGAATTCTCCGCGTTTCTCCATCTCGTAGATCGTGCTGTCAGCGAGCGGTACGATCAGCCGGAGCTCATGGCGCCGGATCGTTCGTGGTAGCCCGGTCAGCACGGTGGCGGGACCGGCGTATCCCGTCGGGTCTTGGTCGTCGTCGTCCTGATAGGGCATCATCAGGATGCGTACGCGGCTTGGCTTCTTGGTCATGTCTATCCTCCTGTGGTTGGAGGAGGTTTGATGCAGGTTTGGTTTTCTCCGGTCGCGTAGCTATCGTTGGATCGAGGCCTGACGGTACTTTTTGAGCGCGCTCGCGCTTCGAACGTCAGACCTGGAGAGGCATGCCGAGAGCCGATAGTAGTCGATAGATAGCTCGCGGAGGTCGGTCGAAATCCGTCAACGAAATCAAGACTGTAGAATTCTGACGGGCCTTGGGGCGGTAGTATTTGGGCGAGAAAATATTTTCTCTAACAAATTCAAGTTGTTGACATGGCCCTGAACAATCGAGTGGGAGTGACGGATACGAACGGCGGCGGTTCTCGCTGCCGTGTCGCTACCGCCCCTGCCTGTTTCAATTCCGGATGCGTCGGCCGCCGGAGCGTTGACAGCGGGTCGGGAAGCGGGTTCATAGCGCGCGTTGCGCCATAGAATGCCGCTGAATTCGCCGAGGCGAGCTCCGGCTTGTCAGTCGAGGCCCGTGCCGGCAATCTCAGTCCAGCAGGATGCTTGATGGGCAATATGCTGGGCATTGTCGCGTCGGGCTGCAGGACACAGGAAGTTCCGAAATCATGAACATGGATGTTGAGGGCGCCGATACCGGCAATGGTGGCGACATCGCTCTGGCCGGGCATCGGGCCGCGCTTCTCAGCCGCCGGTCGTTTCTGGTCGGCTCGGCCGTCGGTCTCGGCGCTTTCGGACTGGCCGGATGCGCGACGCCCGATGGCATGAGCCTCGCCGAGGCCGAGAAAGTCTACGGGCCGGTGCCCAGTGAGAAGTTCCCGATACCGGCGGTCGATGTCAGCAAGGTCGACCGGAAATATTACCGCCGGACCGTTCGCTACGAGACGAAGGAAGAGCCCGGGACGATCATCGTCGACCCCAGCAAATACTACGTTTATCGCATTGAAGGTGACGGGATGGCCACCCGCTACGGCGCCAATGTCGGCCGCGACGGGTTCCGGTGGAGCGGTGACGCCTATGTCGGGCGCAAGGGCGAATGGGCGGTCTGGACCCCGCCCAAGGAGATGATCCAGCGCCAGCCGGAAGCGGCGAAATACGCCCGCGGCATGCCGGGTGGCCTCGACAATCCGCTCGGTGCGCGCACACTCTATCTCTATCAGAACGGCGCCTACACGCTCTACACCATCTACGCCACCAGCGCCCCCGAGACGATCGGCTCGGGGATCACCAGCGGCTGCGTGGGCCTGCTCAGCCAGGACATGATCGACCTGTACGACCGCACGCCGGTGAAGACGAAGGTGGTCGTCCTGCCGGCATAGCCGCGTTCGCCTCGGCCCGCCGATTTTACCTTGGAACGGCCGGCATTCTGACCCGTTGACCTCCCGGGGCTAAAACCTGAACGGAGAGTCGAAATGGCGAACACGCAGCATCGCGGCGGCTCCGGCAATTTTGCCGAAGATCGTGAACGCGCCAGCGAAGCCGGCCGCAAGGGCGGGGAACACTCCCGCAGCGGCCAGCAGCACAGCCAGTCCGGCGACGAACAGCGCCAGCAGGGCGGGCAGCACGGCAAACCCGGCAATCTCACCAATGACCGGGAGCGTGCACGCGACGCCGGGCACAAGGGCGGCCAGCACTGACCGTCGCAGCAAAGCCTTTCCATCACAGGCTTTCAGGGGTCGTCCCGGCATGTGCCGGGCGACCCTTTGACATTCGATCGCTCGGGCGTGGTGGCGGTCCTGTCCCGAACTACGTCAGGGACGACCAGGGAATACCGCCGGAATCCTCCTCGGCGAACGCCCTTTCGCCCGGCCGCGATGCCGGCACGAGAATGACGATCTCATGCCCCTCGCGCATGGCCGTTGAGGCGGCCGCGACGACGCCTTCGAAGGCGGCCTGCTTGCTGGCATAGCTCCTGTCGATCTGTCCGTTGAGCTCGACCTGCCAGTCCGTCTCATTGCCGCGGATACGATAAATGTCCTGCGGGATTCGCCGTGCCGTCCGCATCGCTTCCTCCTGCACCTCGAACATGAAACGGCCCGGCACCCTCGGCGGTTCCGGGCCGTGGCCGGTGCCACGCATCTGCCGTTTGCCGTGGTTCGCGCAAAGCGGTGGGAACATCGCGACGGCTTCGCGCCTTATCGGTCGACGAAGGCTCCGGCGTCCGGTCCGTCCCCGGGGCTCGAAGGGAGGAGTGCGTGTCCCTGCGCGCGACCTGGAAAGGCTATCTCAAGCTCGGCGAAGTGGTCTGCGCGGTGGCGCTCTACACCGCCGTCTCGACCAGCGAGCGCGTGCGCCTGCACATGGTGAACCGCCGCACGGGCCACGCGCTGAACCGTCGCTTCATCGACCCCGAGACGCGGAAGGAGGTCGAGCGGGCGGATCAGGTGAAGGGCTACGAGATCGCCTCGGACGAGTATGTGACGCTCGATCCCGAGGAGATCGCCGCCGTGGTGCCGGCAGGCGACAAGACCCTGTCCGTGGAGGGCTTCATCCCCTGTGGCGAGGTCGACGATCTCTATTTCGACCGCCCGTATTATCTGCGCCCGGCGGATGAGGTCTCGCGCACGGGCTTCGCCGTCATCCGCGAGGGGCTGCGCCGCAAGCAGGTCGCGGCGCTGGCGAGGGGAGTGCTGTTCCGGCGCCCGCGTTCGCTGCTGATCCGGGCCTATGATCAGGGCATCGTCGCCACCACGCTGAACTATGACTACGAGGTCCGCTCGGTGGCCGAGGCCTTCGAGGATATTCCCGACGTGAAGATCGAGGGCGAAATGCTCGATCTCGCCCGGCACATCATCGACACCAGGATGGGGACCTTCCAGCCGGAAACCTTCGTCGACCGTTACGACGACGCGCTCGCCGAACTTGTCCGCGCCAAGATCGAGGGGCGGAAGATCGCCGTGCCGAAGGAGCCGGCACGCGGCAAGGTGGTGGACCTGATGGACGCGCTCCGGCGCAGCGCCGGGCTTTCCGGCAAGGAGGGCGCGAAGGGAGAGGCGGCGACGCGCGCCGGCAAGTCTTCCGCCGGCAAGTCTTCCGCCGGCAAATCGTCCACGCGCAAGACAGCCGCGCGCAAGACGGTCGCGCGCAAGGCTCTGGCCCGCAGGGCAGGATAGGCCATGCCGCTCGACGTCTACCGCCGCAAGCGCGACTTTTCCCTCACCTCCGAGCCTCGCGGCGCGCCCGCTTCCCGCGCGGGACACGCCTATCTGATCCAGAAGCACGCCGCCCGCCGCCTGCATTACGATCTGCGGCTGGAGATGGATGGCGTGCTCAAGAGCTGGGCGGTGACGCGCGGCCCCAGCCTCGTCCCCGGCGAGAAGCGCCTCGCCGTCCACGTCGAGGATCACCCGCTGGACTATGGAAGCTTCGAGGGCACGATCCCCAAGGGCCAGTATGGCGGCGGCACGGTGATGCTGTGGGACACCGGCCGCTGGACGCCGGTCGGCGATCCGCATGCCGGCTACGCCAAGGGCCATCTGGAATTCGAGCTGCACGGAAAGAAACTCGGCGGCCGCTGGCATCTCGTGCGCATGCATCCCCGGCGCGGCGAGAAGGCGGACAATTGGCTGCTGATCAAGGGCGAGGACGAGGCGGCCCGGCCGGAAGGCGCGGCCGACATTCTCGACGAGCGGCCGGAATCGGTGAAGACCGGCCGCAGCATGGACGAGATCGCGCAGGGCGCGCCCGCCCATCGCGGCGGCCGGGCGCGGAAACGCGCCGCCGCGCGGCCCGGCGTCATCGGCAAGGCTGCCTCGATCACCGCCGCCTCAATCCCCGCCGCCCCGATGCCGGATTTCGTCGAGCCGGAGCTGGCGACGCTGGTCGCCGCGACTCCCGGCGGCAAGGGCTGGCTGCACGAGATCAAGTTTGACGGCTATCGCCTGGAAGCCCGCATCGACGCCTCTGCCTCCCCGGGAAAGCGGGTCCGGCTGCTCACCCGGTCCGGTCTCGACTGGACCGGGCGCTTCGGGTCTGCGCTCGTCGCTGCCCTGGGAAAGCTGCCCGTCGAGACGGCGCTGATCGACGGCGAGCTGGTGGTGGAGACCGAGGCCGGCGCCTCGAACTTCTCCCTTCTGCAGCAGGACCTTGCCGAAGGTCGGCGCGACCGCTTCGTCTTCTACGTCTTCGACCTCCTCTTTCTCGACGGCCGCGACCTGCGCGACAGCCCGCTGCGGGTCCGCAAGGAGGCTCTGGCGAAGGTGATGGAAAGCGCGCCGCCGCCGCTGAGGCTGAGCGAGCCCTTCGAGGTCGACGGCCCCACCATGCTGCGCCACGCCTGCCGCCTCAGCCTCGAGGGGCTGGTGTCCAAGCGCATGGCCTCGCCCTACCGTTCCGGCCGGGGCAAGGACTGGCTGAAGTCCAAATGCGCCTTCCGGCAGGAATTCGTCATCGGCGGCTTCGTGCCCTCGACCGCGCAGAAGGGCGCCGTCGGCTCGCTGGTGCTGGGCGTGTACGAGGATGGCCGGCTGCGCCATGTGGGCCGCGTGGGCACCGGCTTCTCCCAGCGCGTGGCGCGCGAGCTGCGCGAGCGCCTGTCCACCTTGGAGCGCGACCGCAGCCCCTTTGCCGGGTCGCTCTCGGCGGAGGAGCGGCGCGGCGTCGCCTATGTCACGCCCGAGCTGGTCGCGGAGATCGAGTTCCGCGGCTGGACCGGCGAGCAGCATCTGCGCCACGCGGCCTTCCGGGGCTTGCGCGAGGACAAGCCGGCGCGTGAGATCGTGCGCGAGGATGGGCCTGCGGCGCAGGGGGCGCCTGCCAGGGAGGGGAAGATGCCGCGCAGCGGGGTGAAGCTCACCCATCCGGATCGCATCTACTGGCCGGAAGACGGCGTCACCAAGCAGGGCCTCGCGGATTACTACGCGCAGGTCTGGTCTTTCATCGCCCCCTTCATCGTCGCGCGCCCGCTGGCCCTGTTGCGCTGTCCGGACGGCATTGCCCAGGCCTGCTTCTTCCAGAAGCACTCCTGGCGCGGCATCAATCGCGCGATCAAGGTGAAGAAGGACACGGACGGCGAGGAACTGCTCGTCATCGACGATTTCGACGGCCTGACGGCGCTGGTGCAGGCCGGCGCGCTGGAAATCCATCCCTGGGGCGCGCCGCTGGCGGATATCGAGCGGCCGGACACGATGATCTTCGATCTCGATCCCGGCGAGGATGTCGCGTGGTCCGACGTCGTTGCCGGTGCGCGCGAGGTGCGCGCCCGGCTGGAGGCGGTGGGACTGCCGACCTTCGTCAAGACGTCCGGCGGCAAGGGCCTGCACGTCGTCGTGCCGCTGGAGCCGAAGGCCGGGTGGAACGCGGTGAAGGACTTCGCCAAAGGCATCGCCGAGGCGATGGAGGCGGACGATCCGCAGCGCTACATCGCCGTGGCCACCAAGGCCCGGCGCAAGGGCCGCATCTTCGTGGATTATCTGCGCAATGCGCGCGGCGCGACGGCGATTGCCCCCTATGGCGTGCGGGCCCGGCCCGGTGCGGCGGTCGCCATGCCGGTGGCGTGGGAAGAGCTCGATCAACTGACGGGCGCGGCGCAGTTCACGCTCGACACCGCGCCGTCGCGCCTCGCCAACCTGTCGTCCGATCCGTGGAGCGGCTTCCGCAGGGCCGCCGCGCCGCTGCCCTCCGCTGCCGGCGGCAAGCGGCGCACGCCCTGACGCCGTCGGCGCGCGGGTGGGGCATGCGGGTCACTTGCCGGGGCGTTTGCGCGCTTCTTCGGCCGCGAGGCTCTTCTTCAGCGCCGCCGTGATGTCCACGACGTTGGTGGGCGTCTCGCCGCCGCCGCGCCCGCGCCGTGCCTTGGTGGGACGCCGGCGCTTCTTCTTGTCCTCGATCAGCGCCCGCAGGTTCTCCTGCAGGGGATCGTGCACGAGCGTCCTGTCCCAGTCGCGGGTGCGCCGGTCGATCAGCCGGGAGACGAGGCCGACGAGATCCGGGTCCGCCTTGCCGTCGATGTCCTCGAAATAGCCCTCCGGCGCGCGCAGCTCGTCCGCATAGTGCAGGGTCCACAGCACGATGCCCCGCTCGCGCGGCTCCAGCATCACCGGGCGCTCGCGCCGGTACATCACCAGCCGGGAAAGGCCGACCGTGCCGGTCAGGGCCATCGCCTCGCGGATGACGGCGAAGGCTTCCTCGCCGACGGGATCGTCCGGCATGAGGAAGTGCGGCTTGTCGTACCAGAGCCATTCGATGCTGTCGGCGCGCACGAAGGTCTCGATGTCGATGGTGCGCGTGCTTTCCAGCGCAACGGCATCGAGTTCGTCGTCCTCGATGACAACGTAGTTTCCCGGTTCGCGCTCGTAGCCGCGCGCCTGGTCGTCGTCATCGACCCGCCTGCCGCTTTCGGCGTCGATATAGATGCCCTCGACCCGGTTTCCGGTCGCCTTGTTCAGCGTATGGAACCGGATCTTCTCCGCCTCGCCGGTCGCCGGCGTCATGGCCACCGGGCAGGTGACGAGCGAGAGCTTGAGATAGCCCTTCCAGAAGCCGCGTGATGCCATGGGCGCTGCCCTTCCGCGACACGTTCATGCGTGTTGGGGGAACAAGCGGCGAGGCCGGCGGAGGTTCCCGAATTCGGGAACCGCGTCAGAGCCGGCCGCCCACCTCGTCGAGATGGCCCAGCAGGTCGGCGGGGTCCTCGAAGACGCGATAGGCGCCGGCGCCCCGCAGCTCGGCGTCGCCATAGCCGCCCGACAGCAGGCCGATCCCGAGCGCGCCGCACCGCACCGCCGCCAGCATGTCCCATATGCTGTCGCCGACGACCGCCGTCGTGCGGATGTCGACGCCCAGCCGCTCGGCCGCCGCGAGGAACAGGTCGGGGTCCGGCTTGGCGTAGCGGACCTGATCGCGGGTGACGATAGGCACGGCGCTCGGGTCGATGCCGAGCGCGGCGATGTTGGGCGCCGCGGTCTCCATCCGGCCGCTGGTCGCGATCGCCCAGTCGATGCCGTTGGCCGTCAGCGTCGACAGCAGCGCGCGTGCTCCCGGCAGCGGGCGGACCGTGCCCGACAGCCGGTTGTAGGCTTCCGCATGCCGGCGGCGAAGGCGGTCGATCCGCTCGTCGCTGATCTCCACCTGCGTCTCGCGCAGCAGCTGGTTGGTGAAGAGGCCGCCGCTCATGCCGATCTTGCGGTGGATGCGCCAGAAGGACAGCTCGATGCCCTCCTGGTCCAGAGCTTCCTTCCACGCGGCGACGTGCTGGTAGACGCTGTCGACCAGCGTCCCGTCGAGGTCGAAAAGAAAGCTCGTCTTCACATGCATCTCGACACCTCGCGATTGAGACATCCCGGCCTTCGCCGGGCCGGGCCCGATGAGGGGAGGTAGGGCGGGCTACGGCTTTTTCATCCGGCGCTCGACCGCCGGCGCCACCATGCCGGGAATATACGCGTCGGAGATGAAGGAACGGCAATGGGTCTCGAACGCCTGCAGCAGGCGGGATTTCTTGAACTGCGAGACCGTGGCGGTGCCGATCACCATCGGCCGGTGGTCGCCGGCGAGGCGCACCTTCACCACCCGCCGGCCGTCGAGCGCGAGGTCCGAGCGGGGGCGCACATTGGCGAGGGTGTAGCCGTAGCCGTTGGCCACCATGGTCCGCACCACCTCCTGATGGGCGGAGCGCGAATGGATCTTCGGCTGCAGGCCTTCCTTCAGGAACAGCGCGAGGAAATATTCGGAGCTGAGCGGCAGGTCGAGGAGGATGAGCGGCTGCTCGGCCAGTTCCTGCAGGCTGACGGCGGAGAGCCGCGCGAAGGGATGCGCCTCGCTCACCACCACATGCGCCGGCAGGCTGGCCAGCGGCGTGAAGGCGATGCCGTCGGGAATCTGCAGGTCGTAGGTGACGGCGATGTCGATCTCGGCCCGCCGCAGCCCTTCGAGCAGCCATTCCTGGTTCGCTTCCACATGGCGGATCTGCGTGCCGGGAAAAGCCGACATGAAGCCGTGGGACAGCTCCGGGATGATCATCGGCGCCAGCGTCACCATGCAGCCGACCGAGAGCTGCCCGCGTACCTGATCGGTAGCCTCCGAGGCGACGGCGTAAAGGCCCTCCGCCTGCTCGATCAGATGCTTGGCCTCGGCCAGCAGCTTGCGCCCCACGGGCGTCAGCGACAGGCCCTGAGCGTGATGGCGGACGAAGAGCTGGACCCCGAGCTCCTGCTCCAGATGGCTGATCGCCGTGGAGATGGACGGCTGGGAAATGCTGATGCGCTCGGAAGCGAGCGTGATCGAGCCGGTCTCGCCGGCGGCGATGAAATATTCGAGCTGCCTCAGCGTGTAGCGCATGGAGGGTTCCATACCCTGTTCCGAGGCGCCGCGCGAGTTGTCCCCGCGCGGGGAGCTTGCGCGAAGCCGGGCCCGCCGAAGGGAGCCCGGCTTCGGCCGTCGGAGGGAACTACTCGTCGCCGGGAACGCCGTAGCTCGGTGCCGCCACCGGCTCCAGCGCCCGCTGCACATAGGCCTCCATCTGCGGCTTGTAGAGTTCCCACAGCGCCGCGAGACGGCCGATCGGGTCGGTCTCGTCCCAGTCCACGCGCAGGTCGGCGATGGGCCAGGCTTCCTCTCCCGCCATCAGCAGGCCGGCGGAGTGGACGGGCCCGGCTTCGCCCCCGGAGGCAAGGCCGGCCTGAAGGGCGGCGATCAGCCGGTCGCCCAGCTCTCCTTCCGCCGCCTCGAACGCCGCCACCATCGCGGCGGGCACGGTGGGGGCGGCGAGCAGGTTGCCGGCGGCCACGCAATCGCGTCCCTCCGCCACGCCCCAGGTGCCGAGCGTACCGGAGCCGGAGAAGGTGGAGGTCCGGCCGGCGGCATCGACGGCGGTGAGCTGGCGGTGGTCGATATGGGCACGCGAGCTGGCCAGCGCCTCGAGTGCGGCCGGCGCGGAAGCGCCGAGCGCCATCAGGTCGAGCGCCGCGGGCCCCAGCCGCGGGTCGGTGATGTTCTGGGAACACACGGCGCCGACGCCCGCGCGCACATGGGCGCAGCGGGCGGCCACCGCCGGCGATGAGGAGGAGATGACGATGCCGAAGCGGCCCGTCTTCGCGCAGCGCGCGGCGATGGAGAAGGTCATGGCTTCGATCCAGACGCCATCAATCCGGGATCACGGCCGTGGCGTCGATCTCGACCAGCCAGCTGGGGCGGGCGAGGGCGACCACGACGAGGCCGGTGCACACCGGGTGCACGCCTTTGATGTACTCGCCCATGGTGCGGTAGACCGCCTCGCGATGGCGCACATCGGTGAGATACACCACCAGCTTGCACACATGCTCCATCGTGCCGCCGGACTCCTGGACGAGCTGGCGGATGTTCTGCATCACCTTGTGGGTCTGGGCGACGGGGTCGCCGATGCCCACGTCTTCCGCCGTGTCGAGATCCTGCGGGCACTGGCCGCGCAGGAAGATGGTGGCGCCGCGCGCGACGACCGCCTGGGCGAGATCGTTGTCGAGGCGCTGCTCGGGATAGGTCTTGGCGGTGTTGAACGGGCGGATGCGGCGATGGATCATTTCATTACCTCGAAGTGACGTCAGGTCGTGGAAGGCAGTGTCGGGGCGGTCCGTCTTCAGTTCCGCGCTCGGGGGCGGCTCACTCGGCCGCCGCGCGGTTCATGGACGGGTCGAACCATCGGGAAATGGCGCTGTCGCCGGCCGTTCGCGTCGCGGTTCCCAGCACCCGGTCGGAAAGGCCGGCGGACTTCTTCACCAGTTCCAGCGGGCCGTCCCAATCGAAGTTGCGGTAGACCGCGGCCAGATGGGCGAAGGGCGGGGACTGGGCGAAGAGCTGGAAGGTCAGGCGGTGGCCCGCATGGTCCGAGTTCAGGATGTCGCGGGCGAAGGCCAGCAGCTTGCGCCGGTCGTCCGCCACCCAGTCCTCGTTGACGGTATAGAACTTGTCGAGCCAGGGCTTGGTGTCCGGGTGGGCGAAAGCCGCCGCGTCCGGCGTCACGCAGATCTGGCCGCCGCACAGCTCGCGCGCGATGTGCATCATCTCGTGGAGTTGCGAGCAGGCCAGCACCCGCCCGGCATAGAGCAGCGACTGGTTCGGCATCAGCAGCCCGCCGGGCGAGCGCTCGGCGAGGGTGACGGCGGCGGTCAGGTGGGCGTTGATGCCCTCCCGGTAGACCGCGAGCTGGGAGAGCTTCTCCTGCACCGCCTGCTGCCGGTCGAGCCCGGTCTGGCGCACGTTGAACAGGGCCGCGCCGATGAGCATGTCGGCGAACATCAGGTTGCGCTGCACGAAGGCGAAGGCCGAATAGCGGTGCAGCGTCGCGCGGATGAACATCGCCGCCCGGGTGTGCCGGTAGAACAGCACGTTCTCCCAGGGGATCAGCACGTCGTCGAAGATGACGAGGGCGTCCACCTCGTCGAAACGGTTGGAGACCGGATAGTCCTCGATGGGCTTCTGCCCGGCGAAGCCGGTGCGGCAGATGAACTTGATGCCCGGCGAGCCGAGATCGCAGATGAAGCCCACCGCATAGTCCGAATAGGCGCTGTCGCCCCAGTTCGCGATGGTGGGCTTGGTGAAGGCCTGGTTGGCGTAGGCGGCGGCGGTTTCGAACTTCGCCCCGCGCACGACGATCCCGGCATCCGTCTCCTTCACCACATGCAGCAGCATGTCCGGGTCCTGCTCCTGCGGGGGCTTGGAGCGGTCGCCCTTCGGGTCGGTGTTGGCCGAGACGTGGAACGGGTCGGTGTGCAGCACCTTGTCGATGTGGTTGCGGATGTTCTCGGAGAAGCGCGGGTCGACCTCGTTGAGCACGTCCTGCCCGTCGAACAGCGACCACATCTCCCCGACGGCCTCGTCCCCGACGCGGGTGACGACACCGCCGACGTCCTGCAGCACGCAGTCGGTGGCGCGGCGCTTGTCCCACCAGTCCTGCTGGGTGATGGGCAGTTTGTTGCCGATGCCGTTGACCTCGCCGTCCTGGGTGAAGGTCATCACGTCGCGGGTCTTGGCGTCCCACTGCATGTCGTAGATGCGCGCGCGGATATCGACCAGCGGCTTGAACATGGGGTGGGACGGCACGTCCTTCACCCGTTCGCCGTTGATGTAGACCTCGCGGCCGTCGCGGATCGACTCGAGATACTGCGCGCCCGTGCGGATCATGAGGTGACCTTTATGGAGTGGCAGGGATCCCGGGGCGGTCCGGCCGGCGACTGTGCGTCCATGGGCCCGATCTTGGCGCGGTGCCGGTACCAAGGGAAATATTCGTTTCCGGCCCCTTGCTTCGGAAAGGCCGAAGCATCCGGCCTTCGGTGCGACACTCTTCCTAGGCAGGCGGTGCCGTGGAAGAAGGCCGGCAGGCCTAGGCGGCCAGCCGGTCGAGCAGGCGGTCCATCATGCGGTCGCACGAGGCGAGCTGGTCGAGGCTGATGAACTCGTCCGGCTTGTGCCCCTGATCCATGGAGCCCGGCCCGCAAATGACGGTCGGGATGGAAAGGCGGCTATCGAACAGCCCGCCTTCCGTGCCGAAGGCCACCTTGAAGGTCGCGGGATCCTCGACCAGAAGCCGCACGAAATCGACGATCGGCGCGTCGGCCGGCGTGGCGAGGCCGGGATAGGTGTTCACCACGTCGACCACGATGTCGGCCTGCGGAAACGCGCCCTTGCGCTGCTCGACCAGCTTCGCGGCGCCGTCCATCAGCCGGTTCAGGATCTGCGAGGCGTCGTCCTGCGCGATATTGCGGATCTCGAAATCGACCGTGCAGCGGTTCGGTACGATGTTGAGCGCCGTGCCGCCGCCGATCACCCCGGCATGTACCGTCGTGTAGGGAATGTCGTAGTCGGGATCGCGCGCGCCCTCAGTGGCGAGACGGTCCTGCTGCTCGCGCAGCACGCCGACGAAGTCGCAGGCCAGATGGATCGCGTTGAGCGCCTTGGGGGCGAGCGCGGAATGGCCTTCCACGCCGCAGCAGGTGGCGCGCGCCGCCAGCTTGCCCTTGTGGCCCGTGGCGATGCGCAGCGCGGTCGGCTCGCCGACGATGCACATGTGCGGGCGCACCGGCGCCTGTTCCATGCGCTCGATCAGCGAGCGCACGCCGACGCAGCCGACTTCCTCGTCATGGCTGAGGGCGAGGTGCAGCGGCGTTGAAAGCTCGCGCCCCGCCGCCCGCTCGGCGAGAGCGAGCGCCGCGGCGACGAAGCCCTTCATGTCGGCGGTGCCGCGCCCATAGGCGCGCCCGTCCTCGACCCGCAGGCGGAACGGATCGCTGCTCCAGGATTGGCCTTCCACCGGCACGACGTCCGTATGGCCGGAGAGCATGATCCCGGGCCTGTCGGCCGGGCCGATCGTGGCGAAGAGGTTGGCCTTGCGCCCGTCCGGCGTCGCGACGATCTGCGCCTCGATGCCGCGCGCGGCGAGGAAATCATGCACGAAGGCGATCAGCTCGCGGTTGGGATCGCGGCTGACGGTCGGAAAGGCGATCAGCCGGTCGAGAAGCTCGAGCGTATTCATAGGTACAGATGACGCACCGCGTCGTTCTCCAGCAGCTCGGAAGCCTTGCCGGAGGCGACCACGCGCCCCTTTACCAGCATGATGCCGCGATGGGCGATCGACAGGGCGGTCTCGGCGTTCTGCTCGATGAGCAGCACCGTCGTGCCGCGCCGGTTGATCTCCGCGACCGTGTCGAAATACTCGTCGATCAGCTTCGGCGAAAGCCCGAGCGAGGGCTCGTCCATGATGACGAGCTTCGGCGCACCGATCAGCGCGCGCGCCAGCGCCACCATCGCCTGCTCGCCGCCGGAGAGCGTGCCGGCGCGCTGGCTGATGCGCTCGCGCACCCGCGGGAACAGCTCCAGCATGGCCTCCAGCCGGTCGGCGAAGCGTCCCTCAGCCCGCTGCGCCTCGAAGCCGAGGCGGATATTGTCGCGCACGCTGATGTCGGCGAACAGGCGGCGGCCTTCCGGCACGAAGCCGATGCCGAGCGCACTCAGCGCTTCGGTCCGCGTCGCCGCGAGCTCCTGCCCCATGATGCGGATGCGGCCGCCGGCCAGCGGCAGCAGGCCGGAGATGGCGCGGAAGGTCGTGGTCTTGCCGGCGCCGTTGGGGCCGAGAACGCAGACCACCTCGCCGGCCTCGACCTTGAAGGAGACGTCGCGCAACATGGCGACGACGCCGTAATTGGTGTCGACCTTGTCAAGCTCCAGCATGCTGCGCCGCCTTGCGTCCGAGATAGGCTTCCTGAACCCGCGGTATCTTGCGGATCTCCTCATAGGGCCCGTCGGCCAGCTTCTGCCCGTAATCGAGCACCATCACCCGGTGCGGCAGGCTCGCCACGAGCCGCATGTCGTGCTCGATGATCATGAGCGCGAGATCGGGCCGCTGGGCGCACACGGCGCGGATGTCGTCCATCAGCGCGTCGGTGTCGGCGTCGTCCATGCCGGAGGAGGGCTCGTCCAGCAGCAGCACCTTGGGATCGGTGGCGAGCGCCCGCGCGATTTCCAGGCGCCGACGGTCCGCCTGCGCCAGTTCGCCGGCCGGGCGGTGGCGCTGCTCGTGCAGGCCGCGCGAGACGCTCTTCAGCAGCGTCTCGGCATGGGCGGCGGCGGCGTCCAGCTCCGCCTTGGCGCGCCCGCGCCGGAAGATGGCGTCGAACACGCCCGCCTTCGTGTGGGTGTGGCGGCCGATGATCACGTTGTCGAGCACGCTGAGGTCGCCGAACAGCCGGCTCGATTGGAAGGTGCGGGCGATGCCGCGCGCGACGATCTTGTGCGCGGGAACGCCGTTCAGGCGCTCGCCCTCCAGCCGCACCTCGCCCGAGGACGGGATGTAGATGCCGGTGATGATGTTCAGCAGCGTCGACTTGCCGGCGCCGTTCGGCCCGATGATGCCGAGGATTTCGCCGCGCTTCAGCGTGAAGGCGACTTCCGCCATGGCGACGAGGCCGCCGAAGCGCATGGTGAGGTTTTCGCCCTCGAGGACGACGGGGGAGGAGGCAGTAAGGCCCATGGTCAGTGTCCGTAGCGACGCAGGCGCTGAGGGAAGAGGCCCTGGGGACGGATCATCAGGAAGACGATGACGGTCACGCCGAAGAACAGGATCCGGTAGTCGGAGAAGGCGCGCAGCTTCTCGGGCAGCAGCGTCAGCAGGAAGGCGCCGACGATGACGCCGAGAATGTTGTCCATGCCGCCGGCGATCACCATGGTCATGATGGTGACCGAGACCAAGAAGGTGAAGTTGTCCGGCGAGATGAAGCCCACATAGAAGGCGTAGATCGTGCCCGCGAAGCCGGCGAGGAAGGCGTCCACCGCGAAGGCGAGCACCTTGTACCAGGTGACGTTGATGCCCTGGCAGCGCGCCGCCAGCTCGTCGGTGCGCAGCGCGTTCCAGGCGAGGCCGACGCGGGAATCGTGCAGGCGTCGGGCGAAGACGATGGAGATCAGCACCAGCAGCGCCGAGAGGTAGTAAAAGTTCGCCTGCGACGGCAGTTCCTGGCCGAAGATCACCAGCGGGGAGGCGAAGGAGTGGCCGAACAGCTCGGGGGCGGGAATACCGACGAGGCCGTTCGGGCCGCCGGTGAATTCCAGATTGTTCAGGAGCTGGTGGATCACCACGCCGAAGGCGATGGTGACGAGGGCCAGGTAGCTGTCCCGCGTGCGCATCGAGGGGATGCCGAGCAGGAAGCCGAAGATAGTCGCCACGACCGCGGCTACCGGCAGCGCCAGCCAGAAGCTGACGCCGAAGTTCAGAGCCAGCAGCGCCGACGCATAGGCGCCGATGCCGTAGGAGGCGCCGGTGGCGAAGTTCGGGATGTTGGCGCTGCCGAGCTGGAAGTTCAGGGCCAGCGCGAGCACCGCGTAGAGCATCGAGATGACGCACAGGTGCAGTGCATAGGTGTTCCCTTCGAGCACGAAGGGGAACGCCAGCACGATGGCGATGCCGAGCAGCAGCGCGAGGCGCGAATGGCGCGCGAAGGCGGCCTCCACGCGCGCTTCAAGCGACGGCACCCGTTCCATGAGCACGAGCGCCGCGCCGAACAGCAGCAGCAGGCCGATGACGAGGCGCCAGTCGTCGATCAGCAGGAACTGGCGCAGGAACAGGGCGCCGGCCAGCTGGACGGCGATCACCGTGAGGGCGCTGACGACCGGGTTGGACGTGTCGCGCGGCAGGGCCAGGCTCTCCGCCATCAGACTTTCTCCACAAGGCTGCGTCCCATCAGCCCGGACGGGCGGAACACCAGAACGCCGATGACGAGCAGGAAGACGAACACCAGGCGGTAGGAGGCGCCGTTCGGCACGGTGGCCTGGACCAGCGTGTCCAGCCCCGCGATCAGCAGGCTGCCGATGATGGCGCCCGGCATCGAGCCCAGCCCGCCGACCACCGCGGCCGAGAAGCCGATGAGGCCGACATCGATGCTGAAGTCGAAGCGGGCCATGCCGGCATAGCTGGAGAAGAACAGGCCGCCGATGGCGCCGATGGCCGAGGCGACGAAGAAGGTGGCGCGGAAGATGCGGCCGGGATTGATGGCCATCAGCCGGGCGGCGTCGCGATCCTGCGAAACCGCCTTGATGTGCAGGCCGAGGCGCGTGTTGTTGAGCATGAAGAACAGCGCGCAGACGGCGAGCACGGAAACGACGATCACCATCACGCTGAACAGGGGAATCGTGAAGCCGGCGATGGTCACGTCACCCTCGACGAGGCGAGGGAAGGCGTGCGGGTTGCTGCCGTTCGGGAAAAGGTGGCGGATCAGCTCGCGCAGCACGATGCCCAGCGCCACCGTCGCCACCAGCGCCATCATCGCGGGCGCCTGCCGGAATCTCTGTATCACCACGAGATCCAGCAGCACGCCGATCACCCCGGTGATGGCGATGGCGACCAGAAGCGCGAGGAGGAAGGTGCCCAGCGAGCCGGCATCCCCCAGCGCGGAGCCGATGGCGGAGATGACGGAGAGCGCGAGGAACGGCGCCAGCAGCGAGACGTCGCCATGCGAGAAATGGATGATGTTCAGCACGCCGAACAACAGGCTGAACCCGACGGCGATGAGCGCATAGATGCTCCCCAAGGTGATCCAGTTCAATAATTGCTGGAGGAAGAGCTCGCTCATGGGTCGGCCTCTTGGGTGGCTCTGCTTAAGGTCGCGCGTGGCGCGGACACTGCCCCAAAGCAGCGCGGGATCAGAATAGTTTTTTCCAAATCAATGGGTCCGATGTTTTGAAGACCGGACGCCATGCCTTCGACTCTTCGCGCGCGCGAGAAGCCTGATTTAGAAAATCCAAGGTCAAAGGTTCCAAAGTTCCGATTTTCTTTCCGACGGCGGCAAGTCCAGATTTCAGCACGTGGGAGGTCACGGGCCTCCCGGCAAACCGTGAATGGTCACGCCTACCGGCCGTTCCAGAGGAGAAAAAGATCATGGCCTTCGTGTCTGCCGAGCGCCCGAAGCGCTCCCATCATTCCCAGCGGCCCCTGCGTTTGGCCGCTCTCGCCGCCGTCCTTGCCTTCGCGGGCATTGGCGGGGCTGCTCCGCTGCAGGCTCAGGAGACCGTGAAGATCGGCTTCATCGGTCCGCTGAGCGGCGGCAACGCCCAGCAGGGCATCGCCGCCCGCAACGGCTTCCAGCTGGCGATCGACCAGGCCAACGCCGCCGGCGGCCTTCCTTTCAAGATCGAGCCGGTCATCCTCGATGACGCGGCCAATCCGCAGACCGGCGTCGCCGCCGCCCTGAAGCTCACCAACGATCCCAAGGTCGTCGCCGCGACCGGCCACTGGAACAGCGGCGTCGCGCTTGCCACCATCCCGGTGTTCAGCCGTGCCAACGTGCCCTTCGTGGTCTGGGGCGCGATCAGCCCGAAGATCACCGAGAAGAACAACCCGATGGTCTCGCGCGTCGTGACGACGCTGGTGAACACCAATGCGCCGCTCGCCAAGTGGGCGGTGGGCAACATCGGCAAGCGCATCGCCATCGTCTCCGACACCAGCGACTACGGCGCGGCCAATCTCGCCAACTTCAAGAAGTTCTTCGAGGCTGACGGCGGCACCATCGTCGCCGCCGAGAGCGCTCCGGTGGGCACCACCGATTTCCGCGCCCTGCTCACCAAGATCAAGGGCGAGAACCCGGACGCCATCTATTTCGGCGGCGTGGTGGCCGAAGCCGGGCTGGTGCGCCAGCAGATGGTGCAGCTCGGCATGAACCAGCCGATGATCGGCGTGGACGGCTTCTACGATCCCGAGTTCCTGAAGATCGCCGGCTCGGCCGCGAACGGCACGATCTCGGGCATCGCCAAGGAAGTCGGCAACGCCAAGCTCGACGCGATGACGGCCGCCTATCAGGCCGCCAACTTCGCCGAGCCGGTCGGTTCCTACACCAAGAATGCCTATGACGCCGCGAACATCATCATCGAGGCGCTCAAGACCGCCGGCATCAAGGACAAGGCGGCCATCGCCAAGGCCATTCGCGGCATCGAGTTCGATGGCGCCATGGGCCACACCAGCTTCGACGAGAACGGCCAGACCAAGCGCGAGGTCGTGCTCGAACTGCGCGAAGTGAAGGACGGCGTCTGGACCACCCGTCAGTGACGTGCGGCAGCGGCGGAACGGAAAGGCTCCGTGTGCCGCCGCTGCTTCCAAAGCCTACGGGGAGGGTGCCGGCGGGGCCGGCACCCGATCTCCCGGCCCATGATCGGGATGGCCCGTTCGCCGTCCTGTTCGTCCGCCCCTCGCACATCGCGATGTCTTCCGGTCCCCCGGCTCCGGCCGGGGAGCGGGGAGGCTCGACCCGAGAGGGTTCGAAAACGTCAGGCGTGCCGGCGCATCGCAGCGTTCTGCGGGCCGCCAGGCCCCGTGATCCGAATTTGAAGCAAGTCGCCACTCAGATCTCCGCACTTCCCGCGCGAATTCTGGAAGGCCAGAAAGGACGGCAAATGTCAGTTGAGAAGATAGACACGCTGGTCATCGGCGCCGGACAGGCCGGGTTGGCCATGAGCGAGCACCTGGGCAAGAACGGCGTGCCTCATCTCGTCCTGGAACGGCACCGGATCGCCGAACGCTGGCGCTCGGAGCGGTGGGATTCGCTCGTGGCGAACGGCCCGGCGTGGCACGACCGCTTTCCGGGCCTCGAATTCTCGGCGGTCGACCCCAAGGTGGGTCCCGACGATTTCGCTCCCAAGGAGACCGTCGCCGACTATTTCGTCGCCTATGCCGACAAGATCGCGGCGCCCATCCGCTGCGGCGTCGAGGTGCTGAAGGTCGAGCGGAACGCCGGCCGTCCCGGCTTCCGCGTCGAGACCTCCACCGGGGTGATCGAGGCCGACCGGATCGTCGCCGCCACCGGCCCGTTCCAGCGTCCGATCATTCCTCCCGTCGTTCCCGCCGACAGCGGGATCCTGCAGATGCACTCGACCGGCTACCGCAACCCCGGCCAGCTTCCTGAGGGGGCCGTGCTGGTCGTCGGCGCGGGCTCGTCCGGCGTCCAGATCGCCGAGGAGCTCCTGCGGGCGGGCAAGCGCGTCTACCTGTCGGTCGGCCCGCACGACCGCCCGCCGCGCGCCTATCGCGGCCGCGACTTCTGCTGGTGGCTGGGCGTGCTCGGCAAGTGGGACGCCGCCGCCCAGGAGCCCGGCAAGGAGCACGTGACGATCGCCGTCAGCGGCGCGCGCGGCGGCCACACCATCGATTTCCGCCGCCTCGCCGCGGACGGCATGGTCCTCGTCGGCAAGACCGAGTCGTACAAGGACGGCGTGGTCCGCTTCGCCCCGGATCTGGTCGAGAATCTCTCGCAGGGCGACGCCAACAACCGCTCGCTGCTCGACGAGGCGGATGCCTATGTCGTGCGCAACGGCCTCGACCTGCCGCAGGACCCCGACGCCCGCGCCACCGTCCCGGACGCTCCGTGCGTGACCGATCCCGTCCTCTCGCTCGATCTGGCGGCGGCGGGGATCACCACCATCATCTGGGCCACCGGCTTCGCCGTCGACTACAGCTGGATGAAGGTCGACGCCTTCGACGCGAGCGGCAAGCCGAGGCACCAGCGTGGCGTCTCCACCGAGCCGGGCATCTACTTCCTCGGGCTGCCCTGGCAGTCGCGGCGCGGCTCCAGCTTCATCTGGGGCGTATGGCACGACGCCAAGTATCTGGCGGACCAGATCGCGATCCAGCGCAGCTACATGGCCTATCACGACGCCGCGCCGCGCGCGCCCGAAAAGGCATAGTTCCCGAGCCCCCGGCCTCGCGAGCCTGTTGCGGGGCCGGGGGCTTCGTCGTCACCTCACCGACCGCACAAAAGCAAACGGCCCCGGAGATGTCCGGGGCCGTTTCATTCGTGTCGTGGACCGGACGCGACGTCCGGTCGATCCGTCGGTTCAGGCCGCAGCGGCAGCACGGCGCGCAACATTCGCGATCTCGCCGCGCGAGACGTTGATGTCGGCGAGGGTGCGGTCGTCGAGCTGGGAAAGCTCAACGAGAGTGCGGCGGTAAGCCTGCCAGCGGCGGATCTGCTTGGCAACGAGGCCCCAGAGCAGCATGTCGATCTCCATCGGTTAGGAAACGGATCGCGGCATCCCGACGACCGGGGCGCTGCACGTCCATTAATCATGTTGATGCCTAGATATTCGACATCCTGCCCATTTGGTAGGAAATATACCGCAGCCCAGCTTTGCGCGCCGCGCATGACGCGCTGCACAATTCGTTCACAATCGGCAAGGCGGGCCGAAAGATGGCGGAATCAGGCGCTTTTCAGCGCCTGCTCCAGATCGGCGATGATGTCCGCCGCGTCCTCGATACCGACCGACAGCCGCACCACGTCCGGTCCCGCGCCGGCCAGCGTCTTCTGCTCGTCGGCGAGCTGGCGGTGGGTGGTCGATGCCGGGTGAATGATCAGCGAGCGGGTGTCGCCGATATTGGCGAGGTGCGAGAACAGCTTCACGCCCGACACCAACGCCACGCCCGCCTCGTAGCCGCCCTTCAGCCCGAAGGTGAACACCCCGCCGGCGCCCTTCGGCGCGTATTGCCGGGCGAGGTTGTAATAGCGGTCTCCCGGCAGGCCCGGATAGCTCACCCACGAGACCTTGGGGTGCTCGGCGAGGAATTGGGCGACGGCGAGGGCGTTGTCGCAATGGCGCTGGATGCGCAGCGGCAGCGTCTCGATGCCGGTCAGGATGAGGAAGGCGTTGAAGGGCGAGAGCGCCGGCCCGAGGTCGCGCAGGCCCAGCACGCGCGCGGCGATGGCGAAGGCGAAGTTGCCGAAGGTCTCGCCGATGACGATGCCCTCATATTCCGGGCGCGGCTGCGACAGGAACGGGTAGCGCCCCTCGCGCAGCCAGTCGAACGAGCCGCCGTCGACGATGACGCCGCCGATCGAGTTGCCGTGGCCGCCGAGGAACTTGGTGGCCGAATGGATGACGATGTCGGCGCCGTGCTCGAAGGGGCGGATGAGGTAGGGCGTCGCCAGCGTGTTGTCGACGATCAGCGGCACGCCCGCGCGCTTGGCGATCTTCGCGATGGCCGCGATGTCGGTGACGATGCCGCCGGGATTGGCGATGGATTCGATGAAGATCGCCTTGGTGCGCGGCGAGACGGCGCGCTCGAAGGAGGCGAGATCGTCCGAATCGGCCCACACCACGTTCCAGCCGAAGCTCTTGAAGGCGTGGTTGAACTGGTTGATCGAGCCGCCATAGAGCTTGCGCGCGGCGATGAACTCGTCGCCCGGCGAGAGCAGCGTCTGGAAGGTGAGGAGCTGCGCGGCGTGGCCGGAGGCGACGGCGAGCGCGGCGGTGCCGCCTTCGAGCGCCGCGACGCGCTCTTCCAGCACGGCGTTGGTCGGGTTGCCGATGCGCGTATAGATGTTGCCGAAGGCCTTGAGCCCGAACAGCGAGGCCGCGTGGTCCACATCGTCGAAGACGAAGGACGTGGTCTGGTAGATCGGCGTCGCGCGTGCCTTGGTCGTCGGGTCCGGCTGGGCGCCGGCATGGACGGCGAGGGTGGCGAAGCCGGGGCTATGCTGGGGGGCGTCGGTCATGGCGTTCTCCTGTCGGCGCGCGAAACGGCACTGTTGGACGGCTTCGGTCGAGCGGTCGAGGGCAGTCTCATTGCTTCGTTAAAAAACGCAATATCGGTGGCAAAATATTTAAACAGCATGCTCGTCATGTTGTTTGCATCGCGCGCCCTGACAGCCGGCTGACAGCTTCGTCGTCCTAGCGTGCCGCCGCCTCTCGAAGGGCAGGGGGCGTGCGAAGGGGCGTGCGGGGCGGAACATGCCGGCTGGAACATCGCGCGGGAGCGGCAGGAAGCCGGCACTCTGGAGACGCGGCCTCGCCGCGCTGGCCGGAGGCGGCCTGCTGCTGATCGGCCTCTATGCCGGCTGGTTCTACCTCAACGGCAATCTGCACACGGTGGTGCCCGGCGAGCTTTATCGCTCGGGCACTCTCGCGCCGGACCGGCTGCGCGAGGTGATCGAGAGCCGGGGCATCCGCACCATCATCAATCTGCGGGGCCGTGCCGAGGCGCGCGACTGGTACCGCGAGGAGGCCCGCATCGCCGGCGAGGCGAATGTACGGCTGATCGACATGCGATGGTCGGCCCAGCGCGAGCTGACGGAGCAGCAGGTGGCGGAGTATTTCCGCGTGCTCGCCGATGTTCCGCGCCCGATTCTCATCCATTGCCGGTCCGGGTCGGACCGCACCGGGCTCGCCGCCGCGCTCTATCTCGCCGCGGTCAAGAAGGCTGACGAGTTCACCGCCGAGCTTCAGCTCTCGCCGCTGTTCGGGCATATCGGTCTGCCCTTCGCCCCCTTCTACGCGATGGACGAGACGTTCGAGCGTCTGGAGCCGAGCCTCGGCTATCCCGACAGCTAAGGCGCCGTCAGGCCACGCGCGGCAGGTGCAGGCGCGGGATCTCGATGGCCGGGCAGCGGTCCATGATGACCGCGACGCCGGCCGCTTCGGCCTTCGCGGCCGCGCTGTCGTCGCGCACGCCGAGTTGCGTCCAGATCAGCTTCGGGCGCGGCGAAAGGGCGAGGGCCTCGTCGACGACGGCCGCGAGATATTCCGGCGCGCGGAACACGTCGACCATGTCGATCGGCTCGGGCACATCGGCAAGCCGTCCATAGGTCGGCAGGCCCGCGATGTTCCGTCCGGCCTGGCCGGGATTGATCGCGAACACCTTGTAGCCGTGGAGCGCGAGGAAGCGGGCGACGCCGTGGCTCGGCCGTTCCGGCTTGGGGCTGGCGCCGACGACCGCGATGGTGCGGACCTTGCCGAGCCAGTCGGCGATATAGGCGTCGTCATAATGGTCGTGGTTCATCTCGGCTTCCCGGAGGCGTTGATCGGCAGGGGCGGAATTCGCCGGAGGCGCCTTCTCATATGGTGTCGCCTCCCGTCCGGGGGAGGGCGGCCGGTGCCGGGAGCGGGGGGACGCGCCGTGGGGGTGCCCATTTCAAGGGGTTAGAGAGAGGTATAAAAATACCTATCTTGCAACTCATTGATTTTACGTATTTATTTCTCGTATCCCTGCATTGACGTTGCGGGGGCTCTCGGCTAGAAGCACCGCCACGAGAGAAGTGCGGGGTGCTCCCGCGCCCTTGGCAATGGACAATCTCATGAAGACCTACTCGGCAAAGCCGGCCGACATCGAGAAGAAGTGGGTCGTGATCGACGCTTCCGGCCTCGTGGTCGGCCGTCTCGCGACCGTCATCGCTACCCGCCTCAAGGGTAAGCACAAGCCCACCTACACCCCCCACGTCGATTGCGGCGACAATGTCGTCGTCATCAACGCCGAGAAGGTGGTGCTGACCGGTCGCAAGCGCGACGACAAGGTCTACTACCACCACACCGGCTTCCCGGGCGGCATCAAGGAGCGGACTGCGAAGTTCATCCTCGACGGTCGTTTCCCGGAGCGCGTGGTCGAGAAGGCGGTCGAGCGCATGCTGGCGCGCGGTCCGCTCGGCCGCAAGCTGATGGGCAATCTGCGCGTCTACAAGGGTGGCAGCCACCCGCATGAGGCCCAGCAGCCGGAGACGCTCGACGTCGCCGCGCTCAACCGCAAGAATGTGGGGAACTGATCATGGCTGAGCTCATTCAGTCGCTCGACGGGCTCGAGGCCCTCAAGACCCAGGCCGCCGAGGCCCCCAAGCACGTCCAGAAGCTGGACAAGCAGGGCCGCGCCTATGCCACCGGCAAGCGCAAGAACGCGGTCGCCCGCGTGTGGGTGCGTCCGGGCACCGGCAAGATCCTCGTCAACGAGCGTGACGTCGAGACCTATTTCGCCCGCCCGGTGCTGCGCCTCATCATCCAGCAGCCCTTCACCACGGCGGCCCGCACCGGCCAGTACGACGTCGTCGCCACCGTTTCCGGCGGCGGTCTTTCCGGCCAGGCCGGCGCGCTGCGCCACGGCATCTCCCGCGCGCTCACCTATTATGAGCCCGAGCTGCGCAGCCCGCTGAAGAAGGGCGGCTTCCTGACCCGCGACAGCCGCGTGGTCGAGCGCAAGAAGTACGGCAAGGCCAAGGCCCGCCGCAGCTTCCAGTTCTCGAAGCGCTGATATCGCCTTTACCGGCAATCTCGAAGGGCGGACCTCGGTCCGCCCTTTTTGTTTGGCGGTCGCCGTGATGCCCTTTGTTCCCCGATACCTTTTCGCTTGGGCCTGCGGAAAGTTTCGCCGATAGTCGGGGCCGGGGGAGTTCATCGCGGCGGGCAGTTCGCTCGGCATATCATGTTGCTTGATCCCTGGACCTTGTGGCTTGTGGTCCTGGTCGTCGGCATGCTGCTGGCCGGGTCGATGCTCTTTGTCTGGCTGCTGACCCCGGAAGAGACGGCGCTCATCTATTGGGCGGCCTTCACCGGGTTTCTGGTGGCCGGTGTCTCCGCAGGCATGGCCCGCGGGCTGATCCCCGATTTCGTATCCATCGAGCTGGGCAACGCGGCGATTCTGTTCGCCTACGGGGTGATGTGGTGCGGCCTGCGCCGCTTCGACCGGCGGCGGCCGTGCCTTGGCTACGCGTTCGTCGCCCCCGTCCTCTGGATCGCGCTGTGCCAGTTGCCGGCATTCGGTGAGTCGGTCGGCAACCGCGTGATGCTGATCTCCGCCCTGATCGGCGTGCTGGTGACGCTTTCGCTGGTGCAGGCCTGGCGTGGCTGGGTGGTGCCGTCGCAGCCGCGGCTCGCCGTGTTCGTGCTGCTGGTCGTCGTTCTCGTGCTGAACCTCGCCCGTATCCCGCTGGCCTCGACGCAGGTGTCCGACAACCAGCTCGTCATCTTCACCCATCCCCGCAATGCCATCATCGGCCTCGTGGCGATCGGCATCACCATCTTCCTGAACTGCGCGCTGGTGCTGCTGGTGCGCGAGCGCGCCGAGCTGATCCATCGCAGCGCCGCGCGGCGCGACGAGCTGACGGGGCTTCTGAACCGGCGCGGCTTCGCGGAACTCGCCACGCTGTGCTGCATGGGCGCCGGGCCGATCTCGCTCATGCTGCTCGACCTCGACCACTTCAAGCAGGTCAACGACCGCTTCGGCCATGCCACCGGCGACCGCGTGCTGGTGGCCTTCGCGCAGGCGCTGCGCCTCAATCTGCGCCAGGCCGACATCGTCGCCCGTATCGGCGGGGAGGAGTTCGCGGTTCTGCTACCCGGTGCGACGGAGACCGCCGCGCTACAGGCAGCGGAACGCATACGATCCGGATTCCAAAGTACGATCAATGAGTTGGGAGAAGAAGCGCTACGCTGCTCCTGTAGCATAGGAGTAGCCCACACCCCCCTCCCACCAGTCGAGGTGGATACGATGGCGCGGGCGCGGCTGGAAATGCTGCAGCGCCGAGCGGATGGGGCGTTGTATGAGGCGAAGTCCAACGGTCGCAATCGGGTAGCAGTGGCACCGTTCTCACTCGTGCACTGACCCTCCGTCAATTCGGCCCGTGTGGCGAGCGGTTGCGGCCGGGTCACTTGCGTCCCGGCGCGTCTTGTTGCCAATAGTTACGTAGCGATTCAGCCGCGTTGCCGCCGCATGATCTTCGATCCGTTGACGTTGTGGTCGGTCGTCCTGTTCGTGGGACTGATGCTGGCGGCTGCCATGGTGCTGGTCTGGCTGCTGACGCCGGAGGAACCGGCGCTGCTGCACTGGGCGGCGTTCTGCGCGCTGTTCGTGGCCGGAACCGCCGGCGTCATGGCGCGGGGGGTGATTCCCGACTTCCTGTCCATCGAGGTGGCCAACGGGTCGATGCTGCTCGGTTACGGGCTGCTCTGGACCGGATTGCGTGTCTTCGACCGCAAGCGTCCCGGCTTCGGCTGGATTTTCATCGCGCCGGCGCTCTGGATCCTGCTCTGCCAGCTTCCGCCGTTCCGCGAGGGGATCGCGAGCCGCATCGTCCTGGGGGCGGGTCTTGCCAGCGCGCTGGCCTTGCTGTCGATCCGGCAGCTCTGGCGTGGCTGGGTCCTGCCGTCGCGTATACGCGGCGCCGCGCTGGGATTTCTGGCGGTCGCGTTCGTCGCGATGCTGGCGCGCATTCCCGCGGCCTCCGCGCTGGGGGAGGGCAACCATGTCCGCCTGTTCACCGATCCCCGCTATGTCTGGGTCGGGGTCCTCGGCATCGCCGTCATGATACTGGCGACGTTCACGCTGGTGCTGATGGTGCGCGAGCGCTCGGAACTGCTCTACCGCAGCGCCGCCCAGCGCGACGCGCTGACGGGCCTGCTGAACCGGCGCGGCTTCATGGAGGAGGCGCTGCCCGTCTGCCGCAAGGGCGGGCCGATGGCGTTGATGATCCTCGATCTCGACCGCTTCAAGCAGGTCAACGACGCCTACGGACACGCCGCCGGCGACCGGGTGCTAGTGGCCTTCGCCGAGGTGTTGCGTTTTCGGTTGCAACCGGACGCTATCGTCGCGCGGATCGGTGGCGAGGAGTTCGTAGCATTGCTACCCGTAGCGCAACCGCTACCCGCCCGCCACGCGGCCGAGGAGGTGCGGCGCGGCTTCCGGGAGGAGCTTCAGGCGGACTGGTTCGGCAGCGGGCCGATCACCTGCTCGGCGAGCATCGGCCTCGCCGTCGGCGACGTCGTTCCCTCGCATACGGCGCTGCACGCCGAAGCCTCCCTCGCGGGCGTGATGGAGCGGGCCGACGCCGCGCTCTACGAGGCGAAGGCGAAGGGCAGGGACCGCGTGGAAGTGGTCTTCTTCGGCACGGCGCGCGCGCCCGCCGCCTGAGGCAAGCTTCGCGGGCGGCCGCCAACCCAAAAAGAAAGGGCGCCACCGGGGCGCCCTTTCCGTTTCCGATGAACGACCGGCCGATCAGACCGAGTAGTACATCTCGAACTCGACCGGGTGCGGCGTCATTTCGAAGCGCATGACCTCGGTCATCTTGAGCTCGATGTAGGAGTTGATGAAGTCGTCGTCGAAGACGCCGCCCTTCTTCAGGAACTCGCGATCCTTGTCGAGCGAGGACAGCGCCTCGCGCAGCGAGCCGCAGACGGTCGGGATCTTCTTGAGCTCCTTCGGGGGGAGATCATAGAGGTCCTTGTCCATCGCCGGACCGGGATCGATCTTGTTCAGGATGCCGTCGAGGCCGGCCATCAGCAGCGCGGCGAAGGCGAGGTAGGGGTTCGCGCCTGGGTCCGGGAAGCGGGTCTCGACGCGCTTCGCCTTCGGCGAGGTGGTGTAGGGGATGCGGCAGGAGGCCGAACGGTTGCGCGCCGAATAGGCGAGCAGGACCGGCGCCTCATAGCCCGGGACCAGACGCTTGTAGGAGTTGGTCAGCGGGTTGGTGAAGGCGTTCAGCGCCTTGGCGTGCTTGATGATGCCGCCGATGTACCACAGGCATTCCTGGCTGAGGTCGGCATATTTGTTGCCGGCGAAGAGCGGCTTGCCGTTCTTCCAGATCGACTGGTGCACGTGCATGCCCGAGCCGTTGTCGCCGAAGACCGGCTTCGGCATGAAGGTCGCGCTCTTGCCGTAGACGTTCGCCACCTGATGGATGCAGTACTTGTAGACCTGTAGGTGGTCGGCCATCGTTACCAGGGTGTTGAACTTCAGGCCGAGCTCGTGCTGGGCCGAAGCCACCTCGTGGTGGTGCTTCTCGACCTTGGCGCCCATGCGGGCCATGGCCGCCAGCATCTCGCCGCGCAGGTCCTGGCAGCTGTCGACCGGCGGGACCGGGAAGTAGCCGCCCTTGGTCTTCACCCGGTGGCCGAGGTTGCCGCCTTCATATTCGGTGTCGCCATTGGTGGGCAGCTCGACGGAATCGAGCTTGAAGCCGGTGTTGTACGGATCCGCCTTGAAACGCACGTCGTCGAAGATGAAGAATTCGGCCTCGGGACCGATGTAGACGGTGTCGCCGATGCCGGTCGACTTCAGATAGGCCTCGGCCTTCTTCGAGATGCCGCGCGGATCGCGCCCGTAGGGCTCGCCGGTGGTCGGCTCGAGCACGTCGCACACCACGACCAGCGTGGTCTCGGCGAAGAACGGATCGATGCAGGCGGAATCGAGGTCCGGCTGCAGGTGCATGTCGGACTCGTTGATCGCCTTCCAGCCGGCAATGGACGAACCGTCGAACGCCTGTCCTTCAGCGAAGAAGTCCTCATCGACCATCGAGATGTCGAAGGTCACATGCTGCCACTTGCCGCGCGGATCGGTGAAGCGCAGGTCGACATATTTTACGTCGTTATCCTTGATAAGCTTCAGTACATCCTTGGCCGTCGTCATATTATTCGTACCTCTTTCGATACTGCCGTTTTTGTCATGGCAGATGGGTCCCAAGCGGATGGTCGAACAACGATGCGCGCCGCATCGGCCAGGATGCGGCGCGCTCGATAGGCTCTAGCATCTTACGCTTGCTGTCAGATGGCGTCGACGCCCGACTCGCCCGTGCGAATGCGGATGGCTTCCTCGATGTTCGACACGAAGATCTTGCCGTCGCCGATCCGGCCCGTCTGGGCGGCGCGACGGATCGCGTCGATGGCGGTCTCGACCGTCTCGTCGCTCACCACGATCTCGATCTTCACCTTGGGCAGGAAGTCGACGACGTATTCCGCGCCGCGATACAGTTCCGTATGCCCCTTCTGCCGGCCGAAGCCCTTGGCTTCCGTGACGGTGATGCCCTGCAGGCCGACTTCCTGCAGCGCTTCCTTCACCTCGTCCAGCTTGAAGGGCTTAATGATGGCCTCAATCTTCTTCATCTGATCCCGTCTCCCTGACTCGACGATCCGCGACGCCCGGCCGAGTCGGGTCGCGTAGAAGCAGAACCCATGCCAAGCCCTTTCACCGTCTCCAAAACACTGCGATATCACATCATTGCACGGCGGCTAGGGGGACCCCAAACCGGATTTTTCAATAAGATGGCTAAGAAATAATCATTATGCCGACTTATTGAGCATGGATCACGGTGTCATGCCGCCCGGAGGCGCGCGAAATTTGAGCAGATGCCGACGATTGCCGCTTCCTGCCCGGTTTCTCGCTCGCGGCCCCGATTTTCGCCTAAGCTCGCCCGGTCTTCGAAATGCGCCATCCGCCACGGGTGAATGGTCTTTACGCGGGATGCGTTCATGGAACTTCTCACCCCTGACGAGATGGGGCGGGCCGATGCCTTCACCATCGCCGCGGGCGTTCCCGGCGAGGTGCTGATGGAGCGGGCCGGCCTTGCCGTCGCCCGGGCGGCGGCGGGGATGGCCAGCGTCGGATCGCGGGTCCTGGTGCTGTGCGGGCCGGGCAACAATGGCGGCGACGGCTTCGTGGCGGCGCGCCATCTGGCGGGGGCGGGCTACGGTGTCCGGCTGGCCGTGCTCGGCGAGCGGGAGAGGTTGCGAGGCGACGCCGCCATCATGGCGGGGCGCTGGAGCGGTCCCGTGGAGGCCGCGCCCGAGGCGCCGCTGGAGGATGTCGATCTCATCGTCGACGCGCTGTTCGGCGCCGGGCTGGCGCGCGATCTCGACGGCGCGGCCCGCGCGCTGGTGGAGCGCGTGAACGCGAGCGGCCTGCCGGTGCTGGCGGTCGACCTGCCCTCCGGCATCGACGGGGCGACCGGGGCGGTGCGAGGGGCGGCCATCACGGCGCGCCGGAGCGTCACCTTCTTCCGGCCGAAGCCCGGTCATCTGCTGCTGCCGGGCCGGTTGCACGCCGGGCCGCTGACCGTCGCCGATATCGGCATCCGGCCCGAGGCGCTCGACGTCCTGCGGCCGCGCGCCTTCGAGAACGTGCCGGAGTTCTGGGCGGGGCATTTTCCGGTGCCGCGCCCGCAGGGGCACAAATATTCGCGCGGCCATCTGGTGGCGGTGTCCGGCCCGGCGCGGGCGACGGGCGCCACCCGGCTCGCCGCGCGGGCGGCGCTGAGGGCGGGGGCGGGCCTCGTGACCGTGGCGTGCCCGGAGGCGGCGATGGTCATCCACGCGACGAATCTGTCGGCGGTGATGGTGCGTCCGGTGGAGGACGCGGCCGGGCTGGCGCATCTGCTGACCGACCGGCGGCTGTCGACGGTGGTGATCGGCCCCGGCGTGGGGCTGGGGCAGGGCGCCCGCGACCGGCTGCTGGCCTGTGCCGACCGGCGGCTGGTGCTCGACGCCGATCTCATCACCTCCTTCAAGGGCGATGTCGACACGCTGGCGGCGATCATCAAGGCGTCTCCCGCCGCCGTGGCGACGCCCCATGACGGCGAATTCGCCCGGCTCTTCGCGCGGTGCCCGGAGGTGCTGGAGGCGCCCTCGCGGCTGGAGCGGGCGCGGGCCGGCGCCGCGCGGCTCGGCGCGACGCTGCTGCTGAAGGGGCCGGACACCGTGGTCGCGAGCCCGGACGGGCGGGCGGCGATCGCCGCCAACGCACCGCCCTGGCTGGCTACCGCCGGGGCGGGGGACGTGCTGTCGGGCATCGTCGGCGGGCTGCTCGCGCAGGGCATGCCGCCGCTGGAGGCCGCGGCGGCCGGCGTCTGGCTGCACGGCGAGGCGGCGCGGGAGGCCGGGCCGGGGCTGGTGGCGGACGACCTGATCGAGGCACTGCGGCCGGTCTATCGGCGGTTGTTTCTCGATCTCGGACTCTCCATATAGGAACAGGCCGGGACGGGCTTTCGGCAGGACGCGCGCCCGCGCATTTAGGGCTGGCGCTGCGGCAGCGCCGTGTTATAAGCCCGCACCCGGCAGGCGGCTCCCTCTCGGGTACGCGTTTGTGCGCCCTGCGGGGTGTTGGAACGCTACGCGGGCGTGGCGGAACTGGTAGACGCGCTGGATTTAGGTTCCAGTGGCGAGAGTCGTGGGGGTTCGAGTCCCTCCGCCCGCACCAGCTCTCGCCCTTGTCCGGCGCCGCCTCCCGACCGATGTGCACCGAAGCGAGGCTCATGGCGCCGAGGCGCCGTGCTCGCACCCAGAAATTCGAGAGCTCCGCGCAAGCGGCAAACAAGACGAAGGCCGATTGAAAATGCAGGTCACCGAACTCCTCGCCGAAGGTCTCAAGCGCGAATATCGCGTGGTGCTGCCGGCCGCCGAACTCGACGCCAAGGCCAATGCGCGCCTGAACGACCTCAAGGACAAGGTCCGTCTCAACGGCTTCCGCCCCGGCAAGGTGCCGGTCGCGCACCTCAAGCGCATGTACGGCAAGTCGGTGCTCGCCGAGGTGATCGACCAGGCGGTGAACGAGGCCAACACCAAGATCGTCGAGGACAACGGCTTCAAGCTCGCCATGCAGCCGAAGGTCGAGCTGCCGCAGGACGAGGCGGCGGTCAACGAGGTGATCGAGGGCAAGGCCGACCTGTCCTACACGGTCGGCATCGAGGTGCTGCCGAAGATCGAGCTCGGCGACTTCAAGTCGATCGCGCTCGACAAGCCGGTGCTCGCGGTGAGCGACGAGGAGGTCGCGGAGACCGTCAACCGCATCGCCGAGGCCAACCGCCCCTACGCCGCCAAGCCGGACGCCGCCGCCGAGAACGGCGACCGCGTCACCGTCTCCTTCGTCGGCTCGATCGACGGCGAGAAGTTCGAGGGCGGCTCGGGCGAGGACGTCCCGGTGGTGCTGGGCTCCAACAGCTTCATCCCCGGCTTCGAGGAGCAGCTGGTCGGCATCAAGGAAGACGAGACCCGCACGGTCAACGTCACCTTCCCCGAGAACTACCAGGCCGCGCATCTCGCCGGTAAGGCCGCCTCCTTCGAGGTGACCGCCAAGATGATCGAGTCGCCCGCCGAGCTGACGATCGACGACGAATTCGCCAAGACGCTCGGCATGGACAGCCTCGACGCGCTCAAGGAGCAGGTGAAGAGCCGCATCGCCCAGGAGCACAACGCGCAGAGCCGCAACAAGGTGAAGCGCCGCTTGCTCGATGCGCTGGACGGCCTGCACCAGTTCGAGGTGCCGCCGACGCTGGCCGAGCAGGAATTCCAGGGCATCTGGGATTCGGTGACCTCGGAGATGCAGGCGCAGAACCGGACCTTCGCCGACGAGGGCACCACCGAGGAGGCCGCCCGCGCCGACTACGAGAAGATCGCCCAGCGCCGCGTGCGCCTCGGCCTGGTCCTTGCGGAAATCGGTGAGAAGAACAACATCCAGGTCACCGACGACGAAGTGACCCGCGCCGTCGTCGAGCGTGCCCGCCAGTTCCCCGGGCAGGAACAGCAGGTCTGGGAATTCTATCGCAAGAACGCCCAGGCGCTCGCGAGCCTTCGCGCGCCGATCTTCGAGGAGAAGGTCGTCGACTTCCTGCTCGAACTCGCCAAGGTCAACGAGATCCCCGTTTCGCGCGAGGAACTCTACGCCGAGGACGAGGAAGACAAGGCGGCCTGAGGTCGCCGGTAGCCGGCGGAGCCGCGCCCCAAAGGCGTGGCTCCGTTGTCCGCGGCTTATTGGCCCTGCGGACTGGCGGGGACGCGCTTTCCCATTATTGTGGGTGGGGGTGGATTCGCGGGAGGCGTTCGCCGCCGGCCCGCTGAGGAACGGAATATGCGTGACCCGATTGATACTTACATGAATTATCTGGTCCCGATGGTGGTCGAACAGACCAACCGGGGCGAGCGTTCCTACGACATTTATTCGCGCCTCCTGAAGGAGCGCATCATCTTCCTGACCGGCCCGGTCGAGGACAACATGTCGACCCTCATGGTCGCGCAGCTCCTGTTCCTCGAGGCGGAGAACCCGAAGAAGGAAATCTCGATGTACATCAACTCCCCGGGCGGAGTGGTGACGTCGGGTCTCGCCATCTACGACACGATGCAGTTCATCAAGCCGGCGGTGTCGACGCTGTGCATCGGCCAGGCGGCCTCGATGGGCTCGCTGCTGCTGACCGCGGGCGAGAAGGGCATGCGCTTCGCGCTGCCGAACGCGCGAATCATGGTGCACCAGCCCTCGGGCGGCTTCCAGGGCCAGGTGACCGACATCATGCTGCACGCGCAGGAGATCCTGAGCCTCAAGAAGCGGCTCAACGAGATCTATGTGAAGCACACCGGGCAGGACCTGCAGGCGGTCGAGGACGCGCTGGAGCGCGACAACTTCATGACCTCGGATGTCGCCAAGTCCTTCGGACTTATCGATAATGTGATCGACAAGCGCCCGGATGAGGCGCCGGCCAAGCCCTGACGGGCGTTGACGCCGTGTTTCCGAAGCCACGCCGGCTTCCTATATTGAGGTGCAGGTCCGCGCGGATGTGAAGCGCGGACTTGCGTGCATCGCGGTATCGCGCTTGCATGACATCTGGATGAAGTGTCGCCGGGAGGTGTGACAGGGGACGACGGGGCAGGCGCCCTATCCGCGCTAAGTCGGGGATGGTTCGAATGCCTTCTTGATCGTGTCGATCCAAGCATGCTTGGCTAGGTCGATCGATTGGACCCTTTAGTCGCTTCCTTTTGACGGCCTTTTCGAGCCGTCGCGTTTCTCCCCCCTTGGAGGCCCGCGGCGGCCTGCGAGACTGGGGCGGTCCCGGGCGAAGCCTGGATCGCCGAGCGGACGGAGAGACGCATGAGCAAGGTTGGCGGCGGCGACAGCAAGAACACTCTTTATTGCTCGTTCTGCGGCAAGAGCCAGCACGAGGTCCGCAAGCTTATTGCGGGACCGACCGTGTTCATCTGCGATGAATGCGTCGAGCTGTGCATGGACATCATCCGCGAGGAGAACAAGTCCTCGCTGGTGAAGTCACGCGACGGCATTCCGACCCCGAAGGAAATCTGCAAGGTCCTGGACGACTACGTGATCGGCCAGTTCCATGCCAAGCGCGTCCTCTCGGTGGCGGTGCACAATCACTACAAGCGCCTGAACCACGCGACCAAGCACGCCGGTGACGTCGAGCTGGCCAAGTCCAACATCCTGCTGATCGGGCCGACCGGCTCGGGCAAGACGCTGCTCGCGCAGACGCTCGCCCGCATCCTGGACGTGCCCTTCACCATGGCGGACGCGACCACGCTCACCGAGGCGGGCTATGTCGGCGAGGACGTCGAGAACATCATCCTCAAGCTGCTGCAATCGGCCGACTACAATGTCGAGCGGGCGCAGCGCGGCATCGTCTACATCGACGAGATCGACAAGATCAGCCGCAAGTCCGACAACCCCTCGATCACCCGCGACGTCTCGGGCGAGGGCGTGCAGCAGGCGCTGCTGAAGATCATGGAAGGCACGGTCGCCTCCGTGCCGCCGCAGGGCGGACGCAAGCATCCCCAGCAGGAGTTCCTGCAGGTGGATACGAGCAACATCCTGTTCATCTGCGGTGGCGCCTTCGCCGGCCTCGACAAGATCATCTCCTCGCGCGGCAAGGGCACCTCGATCGGCTTCGGGGCGGTGGTCGCCGCGCCCGAAGACCGCAAGCCGGGCGAAGTGTTCCGCGAGGTCGAGCCCGAGGATCTGCTGAAGTACGGGCTGATCCCGGAATTCATCGGCCGTCTGCCGGTGATCGCCACCCTCGGCGATCTCGACGAGGAGGCTCTGAAGAAGATCCTCGCGGAGCCGAAGAACGCGCTGGTCAAGCAGTACCAGCGGCTGTTCGAGATGGAGAACGTCGAGCTGACCATTCACGAGGAAGCGCTGGGCGCCATCGCCCGCAAGGCCATCGAGCGCAAGACCGGCGCGCGCGGCCTGCGCTCGATCATGGAAGGCATCCTGCTCGACACGATGTTCGATTTGCCCGGCCTGGAAGGGGTCGAGGAGGTCGTCATCTCCAAGGAGGTCGTCGAGCAGAATGCGCGTCCGCTCTACATCTACGCGGACCGCGCGGCCGGCGATGCGGGCGCGAGTGCCTGAGGGGCCGGCGGCGGGCAGGGCCGGGCGTATGCGCCCGGCCAGGGACATGGGGGGCTCCCTTGACGGGCAGCCGGGCCATATCCATCTGAGCCCTAACCACCGGTCCTCGACCGCATCGACGTGCTTCGCGCGCCTCACGCTGCTCCCGCACAGAGATCCACGTTCGCGTTCCGGCCGCATTGCGGCACGGTTCCGCCTCGCGACGCCCGTCGCGGGGGCACGGCGCCGGCCGTCAACAGAAAGGAAAGAGCCATGACGAGCCCCAAGCCTCGCACCGCGCTCACGCCCGGCGTCCCGCAGACCTTTCCCGTTCTTCCGCTGCGCGACATCGTTGTCTTCCCGCACATGATCGTGCCCCTGTTCGTCGGCCGCGAGAAGTCCATCCGCGCCCTCGAGGAGGTGATGCGGAACGACACCTTCATCCTGCTGGCGACCCAGGAGAACGCGTCCGACGACGACCCGTCCACCAGCTCGATCTACAAGATCGGCACGCTGGCCTCGGTGCTGCAGCTGCTGAAGCTGCCTGACGGCACGGTGAAGGTGCTGGTCGAGGGCATCTCGCGCGCCAAGGTGAGCCACTACACCGACCGCACCGACCTCTACGAGGCGGAGGCGATGGCGCTGGAAGAGGACACCGGCTCCAAGGTCGAGGCCGAGGCGCTGGGGCGTTCGGTGCTGGCCGAGTTCGACAGCTATGTGAAGCTGAACAAGAAGGTCTCGCCGGAGGTCGTCGGCGTCGTCACCCAGATCGAGGACCACTCGAAGCTGGCGGACACCGTGGCCTCGCATCTCGCGGTCAAGATCCCCGAGAAGCAGGCGGTGCTGGAGATCCTCAAGGTCACGACGCGCCTTGAGAAGGTGCTCTCGCTGATGGAAAGCGAAATCTCGGTCCTTCAGGTCGAGAAGCGCATCCGCACGCGCGTCAAGCGCCAGATGGAGAAGACCCAGCGCGAGTACTACCTCAACGAGCAGATGAAGGCGATCCAGAAGGAGCTGGGCGACGGCGAGGACGGCCGCGACGAGCTGGCCGAACTGGAAGAGCGCATCAAGACCGTCAAGCTCACCAAGGAAGCCCGCGAGAAGGCGACGCACGAGCTGAAGAAGCTCCGCCAGATGTCGCCCATGTCGGCCGAGGCGACCGTGGTGCGCAACTATCTCGACTGGCTGCTGTCGATCCCGTGGGGCAACCGGAGCAAGGTCAAGAAGGACCTGCCCTTCGCCCAGAACGTGCTCGACACGGATCACTTCGGCCTCGACAAGGTGAAGGACCGCATCGTCGAGTATCTCGCCGTGCAGAGCCGCCAGAACAAGCTGACGGGCCCGATCCTGTGCCTCGTCGGCCCGCCCGGCGTCGGCAAGACCTCGCTCGCCAAGTCCATCGCCAAGGCGACGGGCCGCGAATATGTGCGCGTCGCCCTCGGCGGCGTGCGCGACGAGGCGGAGATCCGCGGCCACCGCCGGACCTATATCGGCTCGATGCCCGGCAAGATCATCCAGTCGATGCGCAAGGCCAAGAAGTCCAACCCGCTCTTCCTGCTCGACGAGATCGACAAGATGGGTGCGGACTTCCGCGGCGATCCGTCCTCGGCGCTGCTGGAGGTCCTGGACCCCGAGCAGAACCACACCTTCAACGACCACTATCTCGAGGTCGACTACGACCTCTCGAACGTGATGTTCGTGACGACGGCGAACACGCTGAACATCCCGCCGGCCCTTCTGGACCGCATGGAGGTGATCCGCATCGCCGGCTACACGGAGGACGAGAAGGTCGAGATCGCCCGCCGCCACCTCATCCCGCAGGCGCTGGCCAAGCACGGCCTGCAGCCCAAGGAGTGGTCGATCGACAACGAGGCCCTGCTCACGCTGGTCCGCCGCTACACGCGGGAGGCGGGCGTGCGCAACCTGGAGCGCGAGATCTCCAACCTCGCCCGCAAGGCGGTGAAGGACCTCATGCTCACCAAGAAGAAGGTGATCAAGGTCACGGCCAAGACGCTGGAGGACTATCTCGGCGCGCCGAAGTTCCGCTACGGCGAGGCCGAGACCGAGGACCAGGTCGGCGTTGTCACCGGCCTCGCCTGGACCGAGGTCGGCGGCGAGATCCTGACGATTGAAGGCGTCATGATGCCCGGCAAGGGCAAGATGACGGTCACCGGCAACCTGCGCGACGTGATGAAGGAATCGATCTCGGCGGCGGCTTCCTATGTCCGCTCGCGCGCCGTCGATTTCGGCATCGAGCCGCCGCTGTTCGACCGGCGCGACATCCACGTCCATGTGCCGGAGGGGGCGACCCCGAAGGACGGGCCCTCGGCCGGCGTCGCCATGGCGACGGTGCTCACCTCGGTGCTGACCGGCATCCCGATCCGCCGCGACGTCGCCATGACCGGCGAGGTCACGCTGCGCGGCCGGGTGCTGCCGATCGGCGGCCTCAAGGAGAAGCTGCTGGCGGCGCTGCGGGCCGGCATCAAGAAGGTGCTGATCCCCGAGGAGAACGCCAAGGATCTCGCCGAGATCCCGGACAACGTGAAGAACGCGCTGGAGATCGTGCCGGTGTCGCGGATGGACGAGGTGCTGCACCACGCCCTGACGCGCCAGCCCGAGCCGATCGTCTGGGAGGAGAAGCCGATTGCCCCGGCCGCCGAGGTCGAACCCGTGATCGCCCGCGACGAGGCTGGCGGCCTCGCGGCGCACTGAGCTGAAGAAGGTCCGTCCCGGGTGGCGCCTCCGCGTCCCCGGGCCGGTTTCCCGCCCAACCGAGCGGCGGCGTCCCCAAAGGGTGCCGCCGCTTTTCTTTTCAAGGCCCGGCGGGCGAGGGACGAAAGGTCGTAGTCGCCCAAATTGCAGGCGATGGGACTTGCGCGGTTTTGAGGTGTTTCAATACCGCAGAATGTGCGGAAGTCGTGTATTTGTGCGGGTTCCTGAGCCGGGACGCTTGCAATCGCCGCATTTTGGAGAAAGGGTGCCCGCCCGTCGTCGGTGCATGCGATCGACGATTCTTGTGCAATCAAGGGAAGGACCGGTCAAATGACCACGAAGAACGAACTCGTCGCCGCCGTGGCCGAGCAGGCCAAGCTGACGAAGGCCGCCGCCGCGGCTGCGGTCGACGCGACCTTCGACGCCATTGCCGCCTCGCTGAAGGCCGGCGAAGAAGTGAAGCTCATCGGCTTCGGCAGCTTCTCCGTCGTGACCCGCGCTGCGCGCGAGGGCCGTAACCCCCGCACCGGCAAGCCGGTCAAGATCGAAGCCTCGAAGGCTCCGAAGTTCACGCCCGGCAAGGGCCTGAAGGAAACCGTCAACGGTTGATCCTTTCCGCGCTGAACGTCGCGCCCCCCGTGCAAGGCTGCCGGGGCGCGGTGCGGCGTCAGCGGCGCGCATCCGCCGGCTACGGCCGGCGGATCGGCGTCCGGCCTGCAGGGCCGGGCCGCGACCCCTCCGGCCAGCTGCGCCATGCAATGCGGCACCGCGGGGTCTTGTCGCATCGCTTCACGGATGCTTAATGGCGGCTGGCTCGGCGCTGTGGCTGGAGCCGGCTACGGCAGGCAGGTTGGGAGCGGATCGCGCTTCCTGCGCCTGCCGGCGGGTTTCCGCGGGCGGTTAGCTCAGTTGGTAGAGCATCTCGTTTACACCGAGAGGGTCGGCGGTTCGAGCCCGTCACCGCCCACCACCGGCCCCGGCGCCATCACCCTGTTGCCTTGCCGGAAGTCCGCGTCGTGAAACTTGTTCTCTTCGATTGTGACGGCACGCTGGTCGACAGCCAGCATGTGATCGTCGCCGCCATGACCCGCGCCTTTGCGCGCGCCGAGCTGGCGCTGCCGCCGCGCGAGGCGGTGCTGGGCATCGTCGGCCTGTCCCTCGTCGAGGCCATGCGCCGGCTCGGCGACGACGATCCGCATTTTCCGGCCGAGCGGCTGGCCGACCTCTACCGCGAGGCGTTCCGCGAGCTGCGCACCGAGCCGGGTTTCTTCGAGCCGCTGTTCCCCGGCGTGCGCGGCGTGCTGGACAAGCTCTCGGCGCGCGAGGACGTGCTGCTCGGCATCGCCACCGGCAAGTCGCAGCGCGGCGTGGCCGCCGTGCTCGGCCATCATGGCCTCGACGGCCGCTTCGTGACCATCCAGACCGCCGACGACGCGCCTTCCAAGCCGCACCCGGCAATGGTGCTTCAGGCCATGGCCGCGACCGGCGTCCATGCCGAGGACACGGTGCTGATCGGCGACACCAGTTTCGACATGGTGATGGCCCGCGCCGCCGGCGCCCGCGCCATCGGCGTCACCTGGGGCTATCATCCGCGCGAGACGCTCCGCCAGTCCGGCGCCGAGCGACTGGTGTCCGACGCCGACACGCTGGTCGGCGTCATCGACGAGATGTGGGAGCCCGTGGCGTGAGCGAGGAACGCGACAAGGCCGCCGCGCTGCCACCGGGCTTCGGCGGCGAGCGCAAGCTGCCCAAGCGCTTCTACACGGCCGCCGAGGCGAACGCCGCCGGGGAGGGCCTGTTCCGCATCGAGCTGGACGGCCGCCCCGTCCGCACGCCGGGCCGTAATCCGGTGGCCGTGCCGAGCCGCGCACTGGCGGAGGCGCTGGCGGAGGAGTGGCGTGGGCAGGGCGAGTTCATCGACCCGATGCGCATGCCGATGACCCGCCTCGCCAATTCGGCTCTCGACGGCGTGGCCGGCGCCATGGGCGAGGTGGCCGGCGAGATCGTGCGCTATGCCGGCAGCGACCTTCTCTGCTACCGGGCCGCCGCGCCGGAGAAGCTGGTGGCGCTGCAGGGCGAGCTGTGGGACCCGCTGCTCGACTGGGCGCGCGAGACCTTCGGCGCGGTGTTCATGCTCAGCGAGGGCATTCTCTATGTCGAGCAGCCGCCGCGCACGCTGGAACTGATCGGCGCCGCGCTGCCGACGGACCCGCTGCGCCTCGCCGCGCTCAATCTGATGACCACGCTGAGCGGATCGGCGGTGATCGCGCTGGCGGTCGCACGCGGACGGCTGACAGCGGAGGAGGGCTGGCGCGCCGCCCATGCCGACGAGGAGATACAGGAGCAGCTCTGGGGCGCCGACGCGGAGGCGCTGGAGCGCCGCGCGACGCGCTTCCGCGACTTCGAGGCCGCGGCGCGGCTCGTGGCGCTGCTGGAGGATTAGAGATCCGGCCGACAGGAGGGTTCCATGAAGGAAGCACCCGCCGCCTCCGCCAGGAATGCGTCCGGCAAATCCACGAAGGCCGACAAGGACGGGGCCGCTCCCCCGAAGCTGCTCTCCGGCGGTAATCCGCAGATCGCCAAGGGCTATGGCGACGCGCCCGTGCAGGCCTATATCGCCGCCATGCCGGCCTGGAAGAGCGAGGCCGGACGCCGCCTCGACGCGCTGATCGAGCGCACGGTGCCCGGCGTGCAGAAGGCGGTGAAATGGAATTCGCCGCTCTACGGCGTGGAGGGCCAGGGCTGGTTCCTCGGCGTCCACTGCTTCAACCGCTACATCAAGCTGACCTTCTTCCGCGGCGCGTCGCTGGACCCGCTGCCGCCCGTCGAGTCCAAGGACGCGAACACGCGCTACCTCCACATCCGCGAGGGCGAGCCGATCGACGAGGAACGCGTGGCGCGCTGGGTCCGGCAGGCTGCGGTGCTTCCCGGCTGGGCGGGCTAGCGAGAGGGTCCCTCATGATGAAAAACGAGCCGCAAGAGGGCAGACCTGCCTCCGATCTCATCGACGAACGGATCGCCGAACTCGGCGGCTGGCGCGGCGAGACGCTCGCCCGCGTCCGCGCGCTCATCCGGCAGGCCGATCCCGAGGTGGTGGAGGAATGGAAGTGGCGCGTGCCGGTGTGGTCGCATGCCGGCATCCTCTGCACCGGCGAGGCCTATAAGAGCGTGGTGAAGCTGACCTTCGCCAAAGGCGCCTCGCTGGAGGACCCCGCCGGCCTGTTCAATTCCAGCCTCGAGGGCCATGTGCGGCGGGCCATCGACATCCGCGAGGGCGAGGCGATCGACGCGGACGCGCTGAAAGCGCTCATCCGTGCCGCCGTGTCTCTGAACAGCTCGACGCCCGCCGCCCGCCGCCGGAGCTGACTGGCGCTCATGGACCCCGGCCCATAGCTCCCCCGTCCCGTTGGGGAGAGGGAGCCCGGCCACTCCCGCGGCCGTGCGAGGTCGGTTTTCACGTCCCCGCGCGCAGCAGCCTCAGCGTGGCGAGGGCGATCATCCGCTCCTCGTCGGTCGGGATGACCAGCACGCTGGGACCCGGCCCGTCGGCGTCGATCCACGTTTCATTGGCGGCGTTGGCGACCTCGTCGAGCGACATGCCGAGCAGGCCGAGCCGGGCGCAGACGCGGGCGCGGACTTCCGGCGAGCGCTCGCCGATGCCGGCGGTGAAGACCAGGGCGTCGAGGCCGCCGAGGGTCACGGCCAGCTGGGCCACCGCCTGCGCGACGTGCAGGGTGAAATAGTCGATCGCCATGGCGGCGGCGGGCGCATCGCTCGCCAGCAGCTCGCGCATGTCGTTGCTGACGCCCGAGAGGCCCTTGAGACCGCTGTTGTTGTAGAGCAGGCGGCCGACTTCGGCGGTGCTCATGCCCTTCTGCTCGATGAGATGCAGCACCACGCCTGGATCGAGCGCGCCGCAGCGCGTGCCCATGGGCAGGCCGTCGAGGGCAGTGAAGCCCATCGTGCTTTCCATGCTGCGGCCGTCGAGCAGGCCGCAGGCGGAGGCGCCCGAGCCGAGATGGCAGATCACCACCCGCCTGCGCGCCAGCTCCGGCGCCAACTCGCGCAGCGCGCCGGACACGTATTCGTAGGAGAGGCCATGAAAGCCGTAGCGGCGCACGCCGTCCTCATAGAGGTCGTTCGGCAGGGCGAAGCGGTCGGCGATCTCCGGGTGGCCGCGATGGAAGGCGGTGTCGAAGCAGGCCACCTGCGGCAGGTCGGGCCGCCGCGCGCGGATGACGCGGATCGGGTCGAGATTGGTGAGCTGGTGCAGCGGCGCCAGCGGGATGAAGCTCTCCAGCGTGCGCAGCACCTCGTCGTCCACCAGCTCCGGGTGGGAATAATGCGGCCCGCCATGCACGACGCGGTGGCCGACACCGATCAGCTCGTGCTCGGCGAGATAGGGCACGATCCAGTCGCCGATGGCGTGCTGGGCGTCGGAGGCCTTCGCGACCTCGTCCGGCGCGAAGCTGCGGTCGGTGAGGACATTGCCGGCCTCGTCCTTCGCGTGGAGGCGCGGGCGGGCGCCGATGCCGTCCAACGCGCCGCCGAGGATCAGCGCCACATCGTGGCCGACCGCGCGGTAGAGCTTGAACTTGATGCTGGAGCTGCCGGCGTTGACGACGAACAGGGCCTCGCTCACCGCTCAGCCCCCCAGACCGGGCGCGGCCTGGCGGGCCTTGGCGTAGAGCACCGCCACGGCGCAGGAGGCGAGGCGGGTCTTCAGCGTGTCGGCGCGGCTGGTGAGGATGATCGGCACGCGCGCGCCGAGCACGATGCCGGCGGCATCGGCCCCGGCCATGAAGGTGAGGTTCTTTGCCAGCATGTTGCCGGCCTCGAGGTCCGGCGCGACGAGGATCTGCGCGCGGCCGGCGACGGTGGAGACGATGCCCTTGATGCGGGCGGCCTCCGGCGAGATGGCGTTGTCGAGCGCCAGCGGCCCGTCGAGATCGGCGCCGGTGATCTGGCCGCGGTCGGCCATCTTGCAGAGGGCCGCGGCCTCCAGCGTGCTGGGGATGCTGGTCGTCACCGTCTCCACCGCCGAGAGGATGGCGACGCGCGGCCGGCCGAGGCCGAGCCCGACATGCAGGTCGATGGCGTTCTGCACGATGTCGCGCTTGGCGTCGAGGTCCGGGAAGATGTTGACCGCGGCGTCGGTGACGAAGAGCGGCTCGGGATAGGACGGCACGTCCATGAGGAAGACGTGGCTGACGCGCCGGCCGGTGCGCAGCCCGGTGTCGCGGGCGGTGACGGCGGCCAGCAGCTCGTCGCTGTGCAGGCTGCCCTTCATCAGGAAGGCGGCGCGGCCCTCCCGCACCAGCTCGACGGCGCGGGCGGCGGAGGCGACGGAGTGCGGCGTGTCCACGATCTCGGCGTCACCGATATCGATGCCCTCGCTCTCGGCGACGGCGCGGATGCGGGCGGTGGGACCGACGAGAATAGGGATGATGAAGCCCGCCTGCGCGGCATCCATCGCGCCGCGCAGCGAGGAGGCGTCGCAGGGATGCGCGACGGCGGTGGGCAGCGGCTCGACCTCGCTGGCGCGGGCGATGAGCTCCTCGTAATTGCCGTGGCCGCGCGCCGGCCGGGTGGCGGTGTCCATGTTTTCGTCTCCGCTCCTCGTCTTCGCGTTCGGGGCCAGTGTTGCGGTCGCCCTTGACGACAGGACGACACAGATCGCCGTCGGACGCCAGCGTCCTTGACCTCGCGCAACGGGCGTGGAAATCCCGATGGGCGTCATATCCGCCGCCAACTCCGGGAAACCCGCCATGAGCTCCTCCGCCGCTTCCGCCTATGTGATCGTGCCGCCCGGCATACCGGCGCTTCCGGTGGCGGGGACGGACCGGCTGTTCCCGATCCACCGCATCTACTGCGTCGGCCGTAACTATGCGGAGCACGCCATCGAGATGGGGCACGACCCGGACAAGGAGCCGCCCTTCTTCTTCCAGAAGAACCCGGACAATGTGATCGTCGACGGTACCTTCCCCTATCCGGGCCACTCGAACGACGTGCATTACGAGCTGGAGATGCTGGTCGCCATCGGCCGGGGCGGGGTGGATATCCCGGTCGCCGAGGCGCTCGACCATGTGTGGGGCTACGGCGTCGGGCTCGACATGACGCGGCGCGACCTGCAGGGCGAGGCCAAGAAGCTCGGTCGCCCGTGGGAAGTCGGCAAGGCGTTCGAGGCCTCGGCGCCGTGCTCGCCACTGGTGCCGGCGGCCGAGATCGGTCATCCCGACACGGGGAAGGTGTGGCTGACGGTGAATGGCGAGCTGCGCCAGCAGGGCGACCTCAACCAGATGATCTGGAAGGTGCCGGAGATGATCTCCTACCTCTCCGGCCTGTTCACGCTGCAACCGGGCGATCTGATCATGTCCGGCACGCCGGCGGGCGTCGGGCCCGTGGTGCGGGGCGACCATCTCAAGGGCGGCGTCGAGGGCGTGGGCACCCTCGACGTGCGGGTGATCTGAGGCGCGTCAGCCCGGCCGGTGGGCGATGAAGTCGATCTCGACCAGCGCGTCGCGGGCGAGGCCGGTGACGCCCACGCAGGTGCGCGCCGGCCGCCGGTCCTGCGGGAAATAGGACGCATAGACGGCGTTCATCGCGGCGTAGTCGCGCTTGAACTCGGTGAGGAAGACGCGCGCCTGCACGACATGCGACAGGTCGAGGCCGATGCCGGCCAGCACGAGGACGAGGTTGTCCATCACCCGCCGCGTCTGCGCCTCCACGCCTTCCGGCAGGGCGCGGGCGTCGTCGTCCGGCCAGGTCGGCATCTGGCCGGTGACGAAGACCCAGCCGTCCGCTTCGACCGCATGGCTGAAGGGAGCGACCGGCCGCGGCGCGTCGGGGATCATGTGGAACTGCGCCATCGGCGTCTCCTGAGGTTTGGCTGGGCGGGGATGATGCGGCGCAATGTCGACGGCGGACGGCGTTCGGTCAACGTCGCAGCGCCGGCAAACCCCTGCGGGCAAGCGCTGCCGTTCTCCTTCCGGCATTGTTGAGTCCTAAGGTCATAATCCCTTCAGGCAGGTTTCACTCTAAGGTTTCATCGCCCTTTGCCGCCGTACCCCGCGCGCCCGGCAAGTAATATTAATGGTTGAGAACACCAGACGTGGGGAAGTGCGATGGCGACCGACAGCTCTGCGGCAGTGCCCGATACGTCTTCTGGCGCAATGGGCAGCAATCCCGAACAGATCATCGCGGAGCTCCTGGCGAGCGTCGCGCTGCCGGATTTCTTCGAGGACCTGATCTCGAGCGTGTGCTGGGTTCCCGAGATCGGCGATTCCGGCCTGTCGGTCGGGGTGTCGCCCATGGCGGTGGCCGTGGGGCAGGACACCAATGTCGACGTCTTCGCGATGCTGGAAATCACCTCCTTCAGCTGGGGCGCGCTGGCGCAGGGGCAGGCGAACCTGTCGTCCTTCGCCAGCGGTGGCTTCGACCAGGCCCTGCTGGCATCGGCCGACGCGGCGTTCGACACTTGTGGCGCCGACATCGTCCTGCAGATCCAGACCACCACGACGATGGGCGGACAATGCGGTCTGATGGCGTGGACGGCGCAGGAGGTCGAGGTCGAGTATCTGGCCATCGACATTGCCGGCTATACGCCCGCCGGCGGGCCGCTGGTTCTCTCGATCGGCACCGACATCACGCTCTCCGGCAACGGCTGGAGCCCGCCGCTCACGATGTTCGGGAACCTTGCAACCTTCGAACTCGCCAACACCGCCTGGGGGGTGGACAGCTTCGTCGAGAGCGTGGTCGAAGCGCTGACGGTCGAGGACCAGATGTCGAGCGTGACCGCGAACCTGCTCGGCGCCGTCGATTTCAATCTGGCGGTGCCGACGGATCCTACCGATCCGACAGACCCCACGGATCCCACGGACCCAACCGATCCCACGGATCCGACCGACCCGACGGACCCCACCGATCCGATCGATCCGGGCCAGCCCGGCGTGGTGCCGAAGCCGGGTGTCGTGTTGATCGACCCGCCGGGAGGCGGCGACGGGCCGGTCCATGGCGGCGCTGGCGGCGGTCGCGGCTCCTCTCCCGATCCCGATGTCGGCGACCTGCTGGTGGTGCCGCGCGTGGGCGGCAGCTTCAGCTCCGGCGGTGGCGGCGGCGGCCTGAACCTGATCAGCGCGTCGGGGGATGGCGGCGACGTCAACCTGTTCGGCGTCGATCTTGAAGCCTGCGGCGCGGACCCCTCGATTTCGGTGACCTGCGGCAGTCCCTATGGGGGCGACGGCTCGGGAGAGGCGGCCGCCGCGGAAGGCGGCGGTGGCGGCGAAGAGGTCCAGGCCGCCGAGGCGGTGGATGAGGAACTCGACGAGGAGATCGACGCCGGGGACGGCGCGCCGGACGATGCGTCCGTACAGGATGGCGATGCTGGCGAGATGGGCGACGGCGATGCCGGCAGCGGCGATTGCCCGTCCTGCGATGCGCTGACGCCGGCCAATTCCGAATATTCCTGTGACGATGCGGCCATGGTCTGCCAGACCGGCGCCGATGTGTACGACCTGTCGGATCTCCAGGGATGCGGGACGGTGCAGGAATTCAACCTTCGCGAGGGCGACCGGCTTGTCGGCTTCAGCAACTGGTCGACGGACGCCTCGCTCGGCGCGGCGAATGGCGAGACGCTCTTCCTCGAGCGGGCCGACTGCGACCCGAACGACCTGATCATCACCTTCGTCAGCAACGGCTACGAGGTCAGCGTCCGGCTCGACGAGTTCTTTGTCATCAATCCCGAGTTCGACAGCGTTTCGGCCAGTGACGTGCTGCCGGATGCCGAGGCCGTACCCATCCTGCGGTCGGTCCTGCGGATGGGCAGCGAGATGCAGCAGATGGCATCCGCCAATGGCCATTCGGCACCGCTGCCGGACGCGGCCATGACCCTCGGCGGCGCCATCATGCTTCTGGCATAGGCGGCGAGCCCGCCCCGACCGGCAGCGGTCGCGGGCGGGTGCTGCGTGCCGGGGGATCGGACGGGGGGATGCGCAGCCGAGCGTTCATCGGGTGCCAGCCCCCTTCTTTATTGGACCGCCTGACGGGCAGCCCGGCGCGGCCGGACCCGCCACAGGCACGAGCACGGGTGGCGCCATGTCATTCACCGTCAATTCCAGTGTCGGCCAGACTTTTGACTTCGCGGTTTCGGAGATCTCGGCGACGGAGGACGGCGAGACCGTCCACGCGCTGGAGATTGCCTCGGATGTGCAGTCGGGCCCCTCCAGCGGCGATGGCGGGACGGGCATGGCGATGGCCATCGGCGGAGAGGCGACGGCCGTAGGCGAGGACACGCTGGCGGTGGCCGAGGTGGAGGCCATCCTCGCGGGCGATGCCGACATGCAGATCGCCTTCGGCTCCGCCAGCTTCGTTGCCGCCGGCGAGGGCGACGGAGGCGCCTATGCGGGGGCCTTCTCCTATGCCGAGCTCACGGGCGATGCGGATCGCGGCGTGACGCTGAACACCTCGGTGACGGAATACGTGCAGGAGCCGGAAGGTGCGGCCTGGTACGCGAGCGCGCAAAGCGTGCTTTTCGCCCTCGACATCGATGGCATGCCGGGCAGCACCGACGCGGCCGGCGCGGTGGAGGACCCTCCCGATGCGGGCGAGCCGGCGCCGCTGGAGGAACTGCCGCCCGCCGCTGGCTATGACTGCGGGTGCGGCGGCGATGGAGATCCCGCTTTCACCATCGACGGCAATCTCGCCTGGTTCGATGTATCCGCCGCTGCGGTAGCCGAAGACAGCCTCGTGACCGTCGATGTGGTGGCTCTTGCGGTGGAGGATCAATTGTCGTCCGCGATTGTAAATGTCGTACTCGGGATCGATTGAAGAAATAATTCCGATTACCGGATCGAATTATATTTTAACCGGCAAATACAATCCCATACCACTTCGGATCATACACCCATTGCCCTTTTGAATTGAGAATTTGAAGAACATACAGTTTTGATCGTCGGCGATGTGCCGATCTTGGGAAATGGAGAGCGTCATGACTTATCCGTACAATGGCGGCGGTGACCATGGTGGCAGCAGCGACTTCGATTGGGAACTCGACGTCAACTATGACTTCAATCTCGACGTTTACGTCGATTTCGAAACGGACGTGAACTACGACAGCGAGTACAACGCCGATCCCGAGGTCAATGTCTGCGTGGACATTGAAGGCAACTTCGCCGGCTTCGCGGTCGACGTGCAGGCGATCGGCGAGGATACGGCGACCGAAGTGAATCTCGCCGTGATCACCCTGGAGGATGAGTACTCCAGCATCACCCTGACGGGTTACTCGGCGGTCGGCTGAGCCGAGTGGAGCCGGAGATCCGGTTCGATCCTTCGGTGGTCGAAAGAGCCCTGGGGCGGTCCACGCTCCAGGGCTTGTCGTGTGTGTACGTCTATTGTCCAGTCATTGTTGCCGGATTGTTTGTTGGCATCGCATCTGCGCGCGGTGCGGAGGTAAAATTCGTTCGTACATATTTCGTATTTTACAAGAGTTACTTAGCGCCTGTGCTGTCTAAGTGTTGGGCATGCCCCGATCTGGGCTCTACCCCCTAAGGTGTATCCAGCCAACTGCCTACAATGGCGCGTCATACCTCTAAGGGTGCTTCCACGACAGAGCCGTTGTTGCCCGCTCAAGCAAAGCATTAGCTTCAATTCATACAGCTATTGGCGGGTTTTTGTGCCGGCGGGAGGAAGGACTATGGCGTCTATCAAGATAACCCGATCTTATTCGCCGACTTCATCTTTGAAGACGTCTTCGCCGCTCCTGGCGGCGGCCGGCAGCCTGACGGGTGGCTCGACCGGTGCGGAGTCGTCCTCGACCCTGATGGGGCTCATGTCGACCACGTCGGCGCCCATCTATCAGCTCCGCACCCTGACGACGAACGGCGACTCGGTCGAGATCACCGCCTCGGGGCGCTTCGAGGTGCGGGGCCTTGCCGGCAACGACGTCATCGCGATTCGCCCCGGGACCACCGGCGGCGACCTGCTCGACGGCGGCGACGGCAACGACACGCTCAACGCGGCGGAAAGCGACGACGTGCTGATCGGCGGGGCCGGAACCGATCGCCTGAACGGCGGTGCCGGCAACGACGTGCTGAACGGCGGCGCGGGCGGCGACACGCTCAATGGCGGGGACGGGATCGACACCGCCGTCTATTCGTCGTCGCCGGCCGCGGTCATCATCTCGCTCAATCTCGATCCGCTGAGGTCGACGCGCGGCGCCGGCGGCGAGGCCACCGGCGACACGCTGACGAGCATCGAGAACCTCACGGGCTCGTCCTACAACGACGTGCTCTCGGGCAACGCGCTCGACAACCAACTCGTCGGCATGCTCGGCAACGACACGCTGCGCGGGGGCGACGGCAACGATCTGCTGATCGGCGACACGATCATCGACGTCGACGGCAACGGCGTGCCGGACGACGACGATGGTGACGGCATCCCCGACGGCGTGAACGACACGATGGCGGGCGGCAACGACACGCTCGACGGCGGCGCTGGCAATGACCGGCTGTTCGGCGGGGGCGGCAACGACACGCTGGTCGGCGGCTTCGGCAATGACGAACTCTATGGCGGCTATGGCGACGACCTGCTGACCAGCGGCGATGGCGACGACCTGCTGGACGGCGGGGAGGGCGACGACCAGCTCATTGCCGGCTTCGGCAACGACACGCTGCGGGGCGGCGGCGGCAAGGACTGGCTGAACGCCTCGCTGGGCGACGACCTGCTCTATGGCGGCGCCGGCGACGACGACCTCAACGCCGGCGACGGCCTCGACCAGCTCTATGGCGAGGAGGGCAACGACGTCCTGCTCGGCGGCGCGGGCGACGACCTGCTGTATGGCGGCGATGGCGACGACAGGCTCGACGGCGGTTCGGGCAACGATCTCCTCGATGGCGGAGCGGGCTTCGACACGGCCGACTACTCGGCCGGCGGGGCGGTCGGCGTCGATCTCGGAGCGGGGGCGACCTCGGGGGCGGCGGCGGGCGACACGCTCGTCTCCATCGAGGCGGTGATAGGCTCCGGGTTCGACGACATTCTTGCGGGTGACGGCGGCAACAATAGCTTCCGCGGCGGCGGCGGCGCCGACACGCTGGTCGGCCAGGGCGGCATCGACACGGCGGACTACTCGACCTCGGACGAGGCGGTGACGATCCAGCTCAATTCCAGCGCCGCCGATCCGACCGCCGCGGGCACCGGGACGGGCGGGGACGCCGAGGGCGACACGCTGATCCTGATCGAGCGGATCATCGGCTCGGCCTTCGCCGACACGCTACTGGGCGGCGAGCTGGGAGACACCCTCGTCGGCGGGGCCGGCGCGGATGTGCTGAACGGCAATGGCGGGACGGACACGGCGGAATATTCGACCTCCGCCGCCGGCGTGAACGTCGCCATCGATGGGGGCCTGACGACAGTCGGCGTCGGCGGTGACGCCGAGGGCGACCAGCTCACCAACATCGAGAACCTCATCGGTTCGGCCTATGACGACGTGCTGAGGGCCGGAGCCGGCAACAACCGCCTCGATGGCGGGGCCGGCAACGACCGGCTGATCGGCGGGCTCGGCGCCGACACGCTGATCGGCGGCGACGGCGTGGATACCGTCGACTATTCGGAATCGAACGCCGCCGTCGGCCTCGGCCTCACCGATGTGCCCGGTCAGGCGACGCAGGGCAACGGTGGCCACGCGCAGGGCGACATCATCGCCCAGATCGAGAACATCATCGGCTCGGCCTTCAACGACACGCTGCAGGGCAGTGCCGGCGCCAACCGGCTGGAAGGCGGCGACGGCAACGACACGCTGCGCGGCCAGGGCGGCGCGGATGTGCTGATCGGCGGGCTCGGCGTCGATACGGCGAGCTATTCGACCTCGGCGAGCGGCGTCAACGTGTCGATCAGTTCCACCGGGACCACGGTCGGCTCCGGCGGCGACGCGCAGGGCGACCAGCTCAGCGGCATCGAGAACCTGACCGGCTCCGCCTTCGCCGACGTCCTCACGGGCAGCGACGGCGACAACCGGCTGGAGGGCGGGGCGGGCGACGACCGGCTCGTCGGCGGGCTCGGCGCCGACACGCTGGTGGGCGGCGACGGGTTCGATACGGCCGACTACTCGGCCTCCAACGCCGGCGTGACCATACAGCTCTCCGCCAATCCGGCGGCGGGCACGCTCGGCTCGGGCGGGCACGCGGCCGGCGACGTGCTCAATACCATCGAGGCGGTGATCGGCTCGGCCTTCACCGACACGCTGCTGGGCAGCACGGGCGCCAACAAGCTGGTTTCCGGCGCCGGCAACGACATCATGCGCGGGGGCAGCGGCGCCGACCTTCTGGTCGCCACCGGCACGGGGTCGAAGACCCTGTACGGCGACGGCATCTCGGACGGCGGCACGGCCGGGATGGACATCTTCCAGATCATGGGCGGCACCAATGTGATCGCCGACTACCAGACCGGGGAAGACATCTACGTCAACAGCCTGAGCAATGCCGCGCTGGTGCAGCTTTCCGGGGGCAACAACCTCGCTTTGCGCCTCACCGGCTCGACCCACACGACCTATGTGATTGTCGGTACGACCGCGGATCCGACTGCAGCCACCCAGGCCGCCAACACGATCCTCAGCACCGATCTCTTCGTGAATCCGAACCTGATCGCCTGACGGGAGGGGCGGGCCCGCGCGGCCCGCCCTCGGGCACCACGCTCACATGCAACGGGGGCTTCGATGTCGACGCGTGACAAATGGTTCCGCAACAACGAAACGGATCTCGAACTGGCCATGGCGCAGTGCCGGCAGGCGCTGGGGCCGCTTATCCTGTTCAGCCTGGCGATCAACCTGCTGACCCTGGCCTCGCCGCTCTACATGCTGCAGGTCTACGACCGGGTCATGGTGACGGGCAATGTCGACACGCTGGTGATGCTCACCGTCATGGCCGCCGCGGCGTTGCTGCTGTTCGGCATGCTGGACAGCATCCGCTCGGTGCTGACGGTGCGGATGAGCACATGGCTGTCGGATCGGCTGGGGCCGGTCTATCTGGCGCATTCCGTCCGTTCCCGGCTGCTGGGCGACGGCTCCGGCGCGCAGCCGCTGCGCGACCTGCAGCAGATCCAGAACTTCATCTCCTCGCCGGGGCTGGGCGTGTTCTTCGACGCGCCCTGGGCGCCGGTCTATCTCCTGCTCATCTGGATGCTGCATCCGGCGCTGGGAACGCTCGCCATCGCCTCGACCATCGTGCTGCTGCTGCTCGGCCTCGCCAACGAGGCGATCACCCGCCGGTCGACGCAGGTGGCCAGCCAGTCGCAGATCGTCGCGACGATGCAGGCCGAGACCACGATCCGAAACGCCGAGGTCGTCTCCGCCATGGGCATGCTGCCGGCGCTGATCGACCATTGGCGCACGGCCAACAATGTCGGGCTGCAGGCGACGCAGAAGGCGAGCGAGCGCGGCGCCTTCCTGCTCGGCCTGACCAAGTTCGCGCGGCTCTTCATGCAGTCCGGCATTCTCGGGCTCGGCGCCTATCTGGTTCTGAAGGGGCAGGTGTCGGGCGGCGTCATGATCGCCTCGTCCATCCTGCTCGGCCGCGCGCTGGCGCCGGTCGAGATGGCCATGGCGACCTGGCGCAATTTCTCGGTGGCGCGCGTCGCCTATGCCCGGCTGAAGACGCGACTGGAAAGCCTGCCGGACGAGAGCCGCCGCATCAGCCTGCCGGAGCCGAAGGGGCAGGTGAACCTCCAGCATGTCAGCTTCGTGCCGCCGGGCTCGTCGGCGCCGGTGCTCCAGCAGGTGAGCTTCCAGGCGACGCCCGGCGAAGCGATCGCGGTGATCGGCCCTTCCGCCAGCGGAAAGAGTTCGCTGTGCCGGCTTCTGGTCGGCGTCGCCCGGCCGACCGGCGGGGTGGTGCGGCTCGACGGCTCGGACCTGAAGCACTGGAACCCGGACGAGCTGGGCCGCCACATCGGCTATCTCCCGCAGGAGCCCGAGCTGTTCCCCGGCACGGTGCGCGACAACATCGCCCGCATGAACTGCACGGACGAGGCCGCCGTGATCCAGGCCGCCATGCTGGCGCACGCCCATGAGATGATCCAGCTGCTGCCGAACGGCTACGACACGCCGATCGGCGACGGCGGGCTGCGGCTCTCCGGCGGGCAGCGCCAGCGCATCGGGCTGGCGCGGGCCATCTACGGCGTGCCGAAGCTGATCGTGCTCGACGAGCCCAACGCCAATCTCGACCAGGCGGGCGAGGCGGCGCTCTCGGCGGCGATCGAGGAAATGAAGGCCAAGGGGGCGACGCTGCTCATCGTCGGGCACCGGCCCTCGACCATCGCCCAGGCGGACAAGATCCTGCTGCTGCGGGAGGGGCGGGTGGAGGCGTTCGGCGTCCGCGACGAGATCCTCAAGCGGCTGCGCGTGGCGGCGACCGGGCCGCTGCCGGCCGAAAGGGAGCAACAGGAGCGTCTGACGGCGGAAGCCGCCGGATAGTCAGATCAGCCGTCAGCACCCGCTTCACAGGGGTAATGCCATGCGCTCCGAATCCAAAGCTCTTGTCGTGCTGGACCGTTACGGCACGCCGCGCCTGTCGGCGGCCAGCGATGCGGCCTCCTTCCGTCGGGCCGTGCGCGGACCGAAATGGATGGGCGGAATAATGATCCTCGCCTTTCTCGGCAGCTTTCTCGCCTGGGGCTTTCTCGCCCCGCTGGCGGGCGGCGCGGTCGCGGCCGGCATCATCAGCCCGGATGGCAGCCGGCGCGTCGTCCAGCACCTCGAAGGCGGCATCATTGCCCGCCTCAACGTGAAGGACGGCGACGAAGTGACCGCCGGCCAGCCTCTGGTCGTGCTGCAAAGCATCCAGCCGGAAACGGTGATGCGCACGCAGCTGAACCGCTACCTGACCCTCGTCGCCATGCGGGCCCGGCTCATCGCCGAACAGGAGGGGGCGAAGGAAATCAGGTTTCCCGACGAACTGCTGGCGGAGAAATCGCCCGAGCTGCCCACCATTCTCGATGGGCAGCGGACGATGTTCGAGACCCGCCGCAACTCGGACCAGCGCCAGCGCGAGATCCTGCGCCGGCGCATCGAGCAGTCGCAGCACCAGATCAAGGCGCTGGAGGCGCAGGCTTCCTCCGCCGTCCAGCAGCTCGAGCTGATCGCCGAGGAGCTGAAGGGCAAGCGCTACCTGCTGCAGAAGGACCTCATCCGCAAGGCGGAGGTGCTGAGCCTGGAGCGCGCGCGGGCCGAGATCGAAGGCCGGCGCGGCGAGTATCTGGGCATGATCTCGCGAGCGGAGCAGCAGATCGGCGAAACCGAGGTGCAGATCCTCGCGCTCGACGCCGAACGCGCGGATGCGGTGTCCGAGCAGATGGACAAGGTGCGGGTCGAGCTCGCCGACGTGACCGAGCGCCTGCAGTCCAGCCGCGACATCTACGAGCGGACGATCATCACGGCGCCGGTGAACGGCACCGTGGTCAATCTGCGCTTCAAGACGATAGGCGGCGTCATCAAGGCCGGCGAGCCGATCCTGGACATCGTGCCGGTCGAGGAAACGCTGCTGATCGAAGCGCGCATCTCGCCCGTCGATATCGACGTGGTGCATCCCGGACTGGCGGCGCAGGTGCACCTGACGGCCTTCTCGCGCTGGGCGCTGCCGCGGATCGACGGCGTGGTCCGGTCGGTTTCCGCCGACGCGATGGTCGACGAGACCACCGGCCAGACCTACTACATGGCGCGGGTCGAGGTGGACCCGAGCGAGCTGAAGCAGTTCAACGACCTGATCGAGCTCCAGCCGGGCATGCCCGCGGAGGTGTTGATCGTATCGAAAGAACGTACATTTCTGGACTATCTGGCCGAGCCCTTCCGCAATGTCATGCGCAGGAGCTTCCGGGAAGCCTAGGCAATATATGCCGGGACGGTTCCGCGGGCGTTCAGGACTTAAGTATTCGTGGATTTTAGATGGAAATGTGCGGGTGACTACAATGTCTTTTGCCTGTTTCCGGTGGCGAGTAGGGTGCGGCATTTAGCTGAACTTGCGGTGGCAAAACCGCTCGGGAGGCTATAATATGACATTTGGCGGGTTAACGTGCTTGAACTCTATCTTGCGGGGCCGGGATCATCTTCATGGTGAAGTTGGCCGGTGGAGGAAAAGTATCATGACCGAAGAAGGTGTAGAGAAAGCGGGCTGCGTTAGTATAGTTTTGTTAGACGACCTACCTTTGAGACGCGCGAGCATCAAATCCCTGCTGCGGGATTGGGCTCTCGAAGAGCGAGTTTCATTGGATACAATCGAGGCGGACAGCTCCGACCGGCTAGATCATATCGAGCGTCGCCCGGAACTGCTCGTCTACAACTCAGGCTACGTCGCTACCGCCGTGGGCGAGTGGCGCGCGCGGATCGACCGGCTGCGGCAGGCTTTGCCGGATGTGCCGCTGGTCATCATCTCCGAAGGCGACAACGCGCATGAGGTGATCGAGGCGCTGAAGGCCGGGGTTCGCGGCTTCATCAGCGCGCAGATGCCGCCCGCCATCGTGTTTCAGGCGCTGCGGTTCATCCTCGGCGGGGGCGTGTACTTTCCGCCCAGCGCGCTGCTCCAGGCGCAGGCCGGTACCTACAGCGCCGAATGGCGACGTACCGGTCCCACGACGGTCACGGCGCGATACCGCGTGCAGTGCTCCGGCCTGACTGAGCGCCAGGCGGCGGTGTGGCGGCTGCTCCAGCACGGTCACTCGAACAAGGTGATCGCGCGCGAGCTGTCGATGTGCGAGTCGACCGTGAAGGTCCACATGCGCCAGATCATGCGCAAGCTGGGCGCGACCAACCGGACGCAGGCGGCGCTGTGCAGCGTCGAGGCGGTCTCCGGGAACGAGGAAGCCGATGCCGCCGCCGGCGGCCTCGACGAGCCGGCGCGTCCCTGCGCGCTGGTCGGGGCGGAGCCGGACGGCGTACGCGCCGTGAACGGGCAGGTAGTCGGCTCGGTTCTCTAGGCGCCCGGCATTGTTCTGGTGTCCGATCCGGTACCGGAAGCGTTATTCCGCTTTTGTATGAGAATGTCTTGCGTTCGGCGGATGTAGTTTCGGTTATACATCTTCTGATATATTTGTTTTTACTTAGTATTGCGCAATATTCGTTGTGTTCGTTCCCGATGGCATGGACCGCTCGCCGGCACGGCGGCGGCCCTGCACGGGACGGGGATGCCAACGAATATTGGGTGCGGTCTTGCCGGAAGCGGTCATCAAGGAGCTCGAGCCGAGGGTGCTCATCGCCGATGTCCTCCCGCTTCGCGGGGTGGGCATCAAGGGGTTGCTGCGGGATTGGGCGCAGCTTCATGGGGTCGAGCTGGACCTCATGGACCCCTCCGCGGCGGAAGAGGGCGAGCAGCCTTCCCACACTTATCGGATGGTCATCCTCAGCCTGGGGCACCTGTCGGTCGTCGACCGGCTGTCGCTGGGCTGGCTCGCCCGGCTGCAATATCTCTATCCCGACGCGCCGATGGTCATCTGGTCCGACCGGAACGGGCCGCAGGAGGCGTTGCAGGCGCTGCGGCACGGGGCGCAGGGCTTCGTGCCGACGATGACCACGCCGCAACTGGCGCTGCAGGCGCTGACCTTCATCATGAGCGGGGGAACTTTCTTCCCGCCGGAGGCCCTGACCGACCTGCGGCCTTCCGACGCCGAGGAGCGGGGGACGACCTTCATCGGCCGCTCGGAGCCCGAGGACGGGCCGAACGGCCATGGCCGGACGATGATATTGCATCGCGTCCCGCCGCCGGCCGGGTCGACGGTAAGGCGCGGCCGGGCGCTTTTGCGCTGTACGATACGAACCCGCCGCCGTCCGTCCGGGATCGGCGAGGGGAAGGGCGAGGGCGATCCGACGGCGCGCCCTGCAGCCGTCGGGGCGGTCCTGCGGTTGCGCCTGCGCGGGAGATGCCGGCCGGGGTAGGGGCGGGTGCCGGCGAGCGGCGCCGTATGCTCCCCGTCGTGTTCCGCGCGGATGGGAGAGAATCAGTCCGCTTTTCAGCTAAAGAGCATTTCTTGCGAATAGAACGCATCTCTGCCCGGAAATTGGGCATTGCCCATGCGCATGAGTATCGTTTATTCAGTTTATAATTATTACATATATGAATAATGGCCTTTTCTGGAGCGATTAAACCGATACAGATTTTAATCGTTCCAAGAGTTGGCTTGAAGTAGAATTCCTAAAAATCAAATATATACGTGATTTGACTCAAATATTTACTTTTAATATCTGTCCCCGCTGAAACGGGCGCAGCGTAAGGCAGCGTCTTCATGGGAAGCGGGCGCCAGCGCGCCCTCGGGGACAGACGACGATGCGAATGGCGAGCCGGCAGGGGCGTATTCTTTCCAACGGACACTCTCTTTCCGGCGTCGCCCGCGCGGCCGGCTGGGGCGTGTCGTGGCTGGCGCTCCTCGCCGCCGTACCCGCCGCCGCCCAGCAGGCGTCTTCCCCGGCCGGCGAGCCCGCCTCCACGGCGCAGGTGGTGCTCAGCGACGAGTTCATCGAACTCGACCCCGTGACGGTGGTGGCGACGCGCACGACGGAGAACTGGATCGACACGCTGGCGGGTGTCAGCGTGGTGCGCGAGGACCAGCTCGAGATGATCATGCCCTCCCGTACCGCGGACCTGTTCCGCGGCATGCCGGGCGTGACCGCGATCCAGAACGGCAACTCGTCGCAGGCCTCCATCAACATTCGCGGCCTGCAGGATTTCGGCCGCGTCGCGGTGATCGTCGACGGCGCGCGGCAGAACTTCACCCAGCTCGGCCACGCCAACGGTGCCGGCTCCTTCTTCCTGGAGCCGGGCCTGATCGCCGACGTCGACGTGGTGCGCGGCCCGGTGTCGAACATCTACGGCTCGGGCGCCATCGGCGGTGTCGTCACCATGCGCACCAAGGATGCGGACGACATCATTGCCGAGGGCAAGAGCTGGGGCGTCGAGGCGGACGCCGAGGCCGGGAGCAACGGGCCGATGGGCTACGGCTCCGTGCTCGGCGCGGCGCGCGTGGGTGAGAATGTCGACCTGTTCGTCGGCGGCACCTACCGCAAGCAGGACGCCTATGACGACGGCAATGGCGACGTGGTGCCCGACACCGACTACGAAACCTGGACCGGCATCGCCAAGGCGACCTTCCGCCCGGCGGACTTCCACGAGATCAAGCTGACCGGCCTCAACTACGAGAGCCAGTACACCACCAGCAACGACGAGAGCGCCACGGCGACCCAATACGGCACGGAAGTCGCCAACCGCTCGGTGACGGCGAGCTGGAACTACGAGAACCCCGACGACAACCTGTTCGACTGGCGCAGCACCGTCTACTGGAACCAGGTCGAGCAGGACCAGGTGAAGGTTTCCGGCAGCTCCAACCCGATCACCGGCGCGGTCGGCGATCCGCGCAGCTTCACCATCGACACGGTCGGCTTCGACGCCAACAACACCAGCCGCTTCAGCTGGGGCGACTGGAACAACGCCATCACCGTCGGCGGCGACTATTTCCACGACGACGTGGACAACATCGACGAGTACGGCTTCGGCGAGGGCTACAACCCCTCGGGCGACCGCGGCGTCGGCGGCGCCTTCGTGCAGTGGAAGGGCAACTATTCCACCTGGCTGGAGGCGATCGCGGCCGTGCGCTACGATGCCTATTCGCTGAACGCGGAAGGCGGCGGCGGCACCAGCGGCGACCGCGTCTCGCCGAAGTTCACCCTCGGCGTCACGCCCTGGTCCTGGCTGACCGTCTACGGCACCTATGCGGAAGGCTACCGCGCCCCGTCCGTCACCGAGGCGCTGGTCAGCGGGCCGCATCCGCTGCCCTTCAACACGCCCGGTACGATGTTCTACTTCCTGCCCAATCCCGGCCTGCGGGCCGAAGTCGGCAAGAACAAGGAAGTCGGCGTCAACATCAAGCAGGACGACCTGTTCACCGCCGGCGACAAGCTGCGGATCAAGGCTAACTACTACCAGAACGACGTCGACGACTACATCGAGCTGGTCGAGTTCGGCGATCCCACCTCGACGATCTGCCCGATCCCGAGCCGGCCGAGCATGTGCTTCCCGCTCAACATGGGCGTGCCGGGATATGCCCAGTACCAGAACGTGCAGGAAGCGCGGCTGAAGGGCTTCGAGTTCGAGGGCGTCTATGATGCCCGCAAGTGGTTCCTCGGCCTCTCCGGCCAGGTCTCCGAAGGCGAGGTGTCGGCCGGGCCGGATGCCGGGCAGCCGCTTTCCACCATCCAGCCGGACCAGCTCACCACGACCCTCGGCTTCCGCTTCCTGGACGACAAGCTGACGCTCGCCGTGCGCTGGACCGCCGTCGCGGCGGTGAAGGCTTCCGACCTGCCGACCAATTCGGTCTATGAGCCGACCGACAGCTTCAACCTGGTGAGCCTCTATGCCGGCTACCAGCCGAACGAGAACACGCTGTGGCGGCTCTCGGTCGAGAACCTGCTGGATGAGCAGTACACCCAGTACCAGACGTTCCTGCCGAGCGCGGGCCTGACGGTCAAGGCCGGGCTGACCGTCCGCTTCGGTGGCGGCGAGGTGGCATCGGCGGCGCAGCCGGCCCGCTACGTCAAGTGATGCGCGCCTGCCCCGTTGGCAGGATGAGAGGGAGCCTACAATGACGATACATGCCGAAATCGAGACGCCGAGCCGGGCCAAGCGCCTCAAGGCGGTCTCCTCCGCCGCTCACGAGCGGGTGGATAACGGGGTCATGGCGGCCGCGCCCTTTGCGAGCCGCCAGGCCTATGAGCGCTTCCTGCGCTTCCAGTACCGCCTGCATCGCCGGGTCGAGACACTCTACGCCGACGCGGCGCTGCAGCCGCTGTTGCCGGACCTCGCGGCCCGTTCGCGGCTCGCGGCGCTGGAGCAGGACTTCGCCGATCTCGGCCTCGTGCTGCCGCCGGCCGAAATCGGCCCGGCGCTGGAGACCCCCGAAGCGCTGGGCTGGCTCTATGTGGTGGAAGGCTCGAACATGGGCGCGGCCTTCCTCGCCAAGGAAGCCGTGAAGCTCGGCTTCTCGGACGAGCTCGGCGCGCGCCATCTGGCGGGCCATCCCGACGGGCGCGGCCTGCACTGGCGGCGCTTCACCGCCGCGCTCGATGCGGTCGAGCTGACGCCGGCGGAGGACGCGCGCGTCGAGAGCGCGGCGACGGCGGCCTTCGACCATGTGGAGAAGCTGATCGGCGAAGAGTTCGCCTGAGGCTGGACGACGACGCTGGCTGGTCCGCCGGTCAGCGCTGCGCCGATTGCGGCAGCAGGAACGGCGTGGACGGCGCCCAGCCGATCCGCGCCGTTATGCCGTAGAGCTCGGCGATGCGGGCGTTGGTGAGGACATCCGCCGGCGTGCCCCGCGCGGCGACGCGGCCGCCCTTCAGCGCGACGATCTCGTCGGCCGCCATGGCGGCGAGGTTGAGATCGTGCAGCACGGCGAGGACGCCGACCCCTTCTTCCGCCAGCTCCCGCATCAGCCGTAGGACCAGAAGCTGCTGGGCGAGGTCGAGGCTCGCGGTCGGCTCGTCGAGCAGCAGGTAGCCCGGCCCATCCCCGGCTTCGAGCTGGACGAGGGTGCGGGCGAGCTGCACGCGCTGCTTTTCGCCGCCGGACAGGCGATCATAGGCGGCACCCATCAGCCCGGAGAGCTCGACCCGCGCCAGCGCGCGCTCCACGCGGGCCTGTCCATGGCGCCCGTCGGCGACGCCGATCCCCACCACTTCCGCGACGCTGAACGGAAAGGCGACGTGCACGCTCTGCGGCAGCACGGCCCGCAGCCGGGCGAGCCGGGCGGGCGGCACGCCGACGATGTCGGCGCCGGCCAGCGTGACGCGCCCGTGGCGCGGGCGCAACTCGCCGGCCAGCACCTTGAACAGCGTGGATTTGCCGGCGCCGTTCGGCCCGATCAGCACGGTGACGCGGCCGGGGACGGCGACGGCGGTCGCGCCGTCGAGCAACCGGCGGCCGGCGGCGTCGAAGGTGATGTCGTCCGCGCGGTACATGGCTCAGCCGAACAGCGCCGCGCGGCGGCGCAGCAGCAGCCAGAGGAAGAAGGGCGCGCCGATGCCGGCGGTGACGACGCCGAGCGGCAGCTCGGCCGGGCTCACCGCCGTGCGGGCGACGACGTCGGCGCCCAGCAGCAGAGCCCCGCCGAGCAGCGCCGCGCAGGGCAGCAGCAGCCGGTGGCCGGGGCCGAACAGGATGCGGATCAGGTGCGGCACCACGAGGCCGACGAAGCCGATGACGCCGGCCACCGCGACGGAGGCGCCCGCACCGGCGGCGATGCCGACGATCGCCAGCCATTTGGTCCGCTGAACGTCGATGCCGACATGGAAGGCTTCCGCCTCGCCCAGCGCCAGCGCGTCGAGCGCCCGCCCGAGCCGCATCGCGATGAGCGCCAGCAGCAACATGAAGGGCAGGGCGGCGAGCACCTTCTGCCAGGTGGCGCCGCCGAGCGAGCCGAAGGTCCAGAAGGTGAAGTCGCGCAGCTGCTGGTCGGAGGCGGCGAACACCACCATGCCGGTGCCGGCGGCGGCCAGCGCGCCGAGGGCGATGCCGGCGAACAGCATGGTCGCGACCGAGGTGCGCCCGTCCCGGGTCGAGATGAGATAAAGCGCGACGGTGGCGACGAGCGCGCCGGTGAACGCCATCAGCGGCAGGCCGGCATCGGCCAGCGCCGGCGTCAGCGCGGCGGCGAGGGAGCCGCCCAGCACGATCCAGGTGGCGGCGGCGAGGGCTGCGCCGCTGGAGATGCCGATCAGCCCCGGATCGGCCAGCGGGTTGCGGAAGATGCCCTGCGTGATCGCGCCGGCGAGCGCGATGCCGCCGCCGACCAGCAGGCCGAGCAGCGTGCGGGGGAGGCGCACGTCGAGCACGATGATGGTCTCGCGCAGCGCCGCCCCGGTCGTCCGCTCGCCGTGGAGGGCCGCGCCGAGGATTTCGAGGATCCTTCCGGGTGCGATGGTGACGGGGCCGATGGCCAGCGAGGCGATGAAGGCGGCCGCCACCAGAAGGAGGCAGGCGCCGAGCGCGAGGCCGGCGCGGCGCGGCCGCCAGCGTGTGCCTGCCGTCATGGCGAGGGCGGCGTCGGTCATGGTGCCGCGCTAGCCCAGGCGCGGGTCGGCAGCGCCGGCAGGTTCAGCTCGGGATAGACCATGGCGGCGAGATCGCGCGCCGCCTGCGGCGTGCGGGGGCCGAAGCTGAGCAGGTAGCCGCCGTCGATGCGGTAGACATGGCCTTCCGTTACCGCCTTCGTGCCGGCGAAGGCGGGCATGGTCCGGATCGCGTCGTCGGCGAGGGCGTGGTTGCGGTCCTTCATCAGGACGATGGCGTAGGGATCCGCGCCGAGGATCGCCTCGCCCACCGCCGGCTTGTAGCCTTCGACCGCCAGCAGCGCGTTGCCGATGCCGGCGAGGGCGAACATCGCGTCGGCGCTGCTGCCGGCGCCGCCGACCACCGGCGCGGCGCCGGAGGCGGAGAGCACGAACACCGCCTCGCGCGGCGTGGCGATGCGGCCGCGCAGCTCGGCGAGTGCGGCGAAATCGCTCTCCACCGCCTTTGCCAGCTCCTCGCCGCGCTCCGGCACGCCAGCCAGCTTCGCGATCCGGCGGATATTGGCGACGACGGCCTCGCCGTTCCGGGCCTCGGGAATGCTCTCGAAGGGCACGGCGGCGGACTTCAGCACCTTCACCGCATCCGGCGGGCCGGCGCCGTCGAGCGCGATGATGAGCTCGGGGCCGACCGAGAGCACGCCTTCGGGGGAGAGGGCGCGGATGTAGCCGACATTGGGCTTCCCGGCGAGCGCGCGGGGCGGATAGGTGCTCGACGTGTCGACTGCGACGACGCGGTCCTCCAGCCCGAGAGCGTAGAGGGTCTCCGTCACCGCGCCGCCGATGGCGACGATGCGGCGGCTGGTGGTGGGCCCGGCCTCCTCGCCGTGGGCGGACGGGGCGAATGCGGACAGCATCAGCGCGAGCACAAGCAGGGCGTGCTTCAGGGGAGCTGTCCGCATGATTCATCCTCGCTCGATCATCCGCCGGTCCCGTGGGGAAGGACAGGCTCTTGCGCGAACGGGAACACCTGAGGGGTGGTTGAGGTCAAGTAAAAATACCGAAATATCTTGTTCGTTCATTGTAATAATTAAAATGAAGATGAGAAAATCTATATGTGCCGACGGGTCGAGTTTGCCCGTTGCTGCGTGGCGGCCGAGACAAGGATGTGAATGATCCGGCCGCCCGCCGGATCACTGGAACGGCCTCTCGTCCCGTTCGTGCCTGCGCGGGGCTGGCGCGCGTTGGCCGCACTTCCCCCGGCGCGTCAAATGGCCTAAGCGCCTCGCAATCCCTTCGCACCTCATCCTGGGTTTCCCGCGCGCATGATCCGGCTCGACTCCATCGGCAAACAGAACGGCAAGCAGATCGTCTTCATCGAGGCGTCCGCGACGCTGCTGAAGGGCGAGAAGGTGGGTCTCGTCGGACCCAACGGCGCCGGCAAGACCACGCTGTTCCGCCTGATCACCGGCGAGGAGGCCCCTGACGAGGGTCAGGTCTCGGTCGATCGCGGCATCACCATCGGCTATTTCAGCCAGGATGTGGGGGAGATGGCCGGCCAGACCGTGCTCGCCGCGGTGATGGACGGCGCCGGCCCCGTCAGCACCATCGCCGCCGAGCTGCGCGAGCTTGAGGCCGCCATGGTCGACCCCGACCGCGCCGACGAGATGGACGCGATCATCGAGCGCTACGGCGAGGTGCAGGGCCGCTTCGAAGAGCTCGACGGTTATTCGCTGGAGGGCCGTGCCGCCGAGGTGCTGGCCGGCCTCGGCTTCAGCCAGGAGATGATCGACGGCGATGTCGGCAAGCTCTCCGGCGGCTGGAAGATGCGCGTCGCGCTTGCCCGCATCCTGCTCATGCGCCCGGACGTGATGCTGCTCGACGAGCCTTCCAACCATCTCGATATCGAGAGCCTGATCTGGCTGGAGGCGTTCCTGAAGAATTTCGACGGCGCGCTGATGATGACCTCGCACGACCGCGCCTTCATGAACCGCATCGTCAACAAGGTGATCGAGATCGATGCCGGTACGCTCACCAGCTATTCCGGCGACTACGAGTTCTACGCCCAGCAGCGGGCGCTCGCCGACAAGCAGCAGCAGGCGCAGTTCGAGCGCCAGCAGGCCATGCTCGCCAAGGAGATCGCCTTCATCGAGCGCTTCAAGGCGCGCGCCTCCCATGCCGCGCAGGTGCAGAGCCGGGTGAAGAAGCTCGACAAGATCGAGCGCGTCGAGCCGCCGCGCCGCCGGCAGACGGTGGCCTTCGAGTTCCAGCCGGCGCCGCGCTCGGGCGAGGACGTGGTCAGCCTGAAGAACGTGCACAAGAGCTATGGCGCGCGCCGCATCTATGACGGGCTCGACTTCCATGTGCGCCGGCGTGAGCGCTGGGCGGTGATGGGCGTCAACGGCGCCGGAAAATCGACGCTGCTCAAGCTGGTGACCGGCGCGACGGAGCCCGACGGCGGCAGCGTCGCGCTCGGCGGAAGCGTGAAGATGGCCTATTTCGCCCAGCACGCCATGGAAGTGCTGGATGGCGAGCGCACCGTGTTCCAGGCGCTGGAAGACGCTTTCCCGCAGGCGGCGCAGGGTTCGCTCCGCTCGCTCGCCGGCTGCTTCGGCTTCTCCGGCGACGACGTGGAGAAGCGATGCCGCGTGCTCTCGGGCGGCGAGAAGGCGCGCCTTGTGATGGCGAAGATGCTCTACGACCCGCCGAACTTCCTCGTGCTGGACGAGCCGACCAACCATCTCGACATCGCCACCAAGGAGATGCTGATCGCCGCGCTGGCGAATTACGAGGGCACGATGCTCTTCGTTTCGCACGACCGGCATTTCCTCGCCGCGCTGTCGAACCGGGTGCTGGAGCTGACACCGGACGGAATCCACCAATATGGCGGCGGCTATACGGAATATGTCGCGCGCACCGGGCAGGAAGCACCCGGGCTGAGGAACTGAGCCGCCGTCGCGCGCCGCGGTTCCTGGGACGCGAGTCGCCTAGGGCGCGAGGATCGTGATGTTGCGTGGTCCGGTCGCCACCGGCACACGTTCGCGGCAGGAGGGCGGCTCGCTCAGGACGATGAGGCAGAGGCTGTCGTCGGCCCAGTTGGCGACGACGAGGCGCCCGTCCGTGGTGATCGCGGCGCCCTCGGGATAGTCGCCGGTTCTGGCCTTGCCGATGACCTTGCGCGTCGCACGGTCGAGCAGGGCGACCTTGCCGCTCTGCTGGTTGGTGACGGCGACGGTCGCGCCATCCGCCGAGACGGCGACCCCGTAGGGCATCAGGCCGATGCGGATCCGCGCCACCTCGCGCGTGGTCGCGGTCTCGACGATCGAGAGATCGTTGCTCTGCACATTGGCGACGTAGAGTTCGCCGCCGTCCGGCGACAAAGCGAGCGCGAAGGGCGCCTTGCCTGTCGGAACGACGGCCACGCGCCGCATCGTGGGGATGTCGACCACGCTGATCTGGTTGCTCTCGCGGTCGGCGACATAAGCGCGCCCGGAGCGGGGCTCGACGACGAGGCTCGCCGGTGAACGGCCAATGGCGGCGCGAGCGGTCTCCCGGCCGGTCGCCGCGTCGAGGCGGATCAGCGCATCCGCGCTCCAGTCGCTGACCAGCAGCGCGCGGCCGTCCTCGATCACGGCGATGCCGAAGGGCTCCTTGCCCACCGGGAAGCTCGTTTCCACCCGGCGCGCGGCGACGTCGATGCGCGAGACGAGGCCGAGGTCGGGATGGGTGACGTAGAGGGTGCGCCCGTCCGGCGTCGCGGCGAGGGCGGCGGGGACCCGAGGGGTCTTTATCTCCGCCAGCCGGCGCGCGGCGCGGACGTCGACGAGCGTCACCGCGCCCGCCTGCTGGGAGACGATGGCGGCGACGGGACCGGGCCCCTCCTGCGCCGCCACCGGAGCAGGAGCGAGGAGGGCGGCCGCGAGGAGGGGCGCGGCCAGCCCGGCGTATAGGCGCGTCATTTGCCGGCGGCCTTCGCCTTAAGCCCTTCCAGCCCCTGCTTGATGAAGTCGGTCATCGCCGCCACGGCGGCCTCGTCGTTGCGGTCCTCCGGCGGCTCATTGGTGGTGTCGGCGCGGTAGAAGCGGGCGCTCCACGCCACCTCGCTGCCGTCGCCCGCCGGCTTCACCTCGATGGTGGCGGTGTAGAAGCTGACGGGCAGGGCTTCCGGATTCTCCTTCAGCAGGCGGTAGGAGAGGCGCTTCGCGCCCGTATCGACCTCGTCGAGCCCTTCGGTGATCTCGCCCTTGGCGAGGGTGAGCACACGCTCGGCGCCGGCCGCCTCGCCGCCGGTGACGGCGACCTTCTGGACCAGCGGGTGCCAGTCGCCGATCGTGCCGAAGCCGGAGACGAGCTTCCATACGGCGTCGGGCGGAGCGGCAATGGCGAGGGTCTCGTCGGCGCGCTGCGGCGTCGGGCCATGCGCGGTGGCCAGGAGCGGGCCGAGCAGCAGCAGGCCGAACGCAAGCGCAAGTCTTTGTAGCATCGTCTTTTCCTTCATCGGGAGGGGAGCCGGCCTCGGCGCCGGGAAGACGCGGCGCCGAGGCCGAAGAGAACGGCGAGGCAGAACAGCGCGAGCGCGGCCGGCACCGCGGCGGTGGCCACGCGTACCTGCACCGGCCGGGGGCGCGTGTTCGCCTCCACGTCGGCCAGCAGGGCGGGGGCGGTGCCGAGGGCGGCGAAGCCGAGCCCGGTCTGGGCGGCGAGGGCGCGCAGATGCTCCTCGCGCATGGCGCTCAGATGCTCCGTGCCGGATGCCGGCTCGCCGCCCCACGGCGCGTTGCGCGGATTCCAGCCGGCGCGCGAGGGAGCGTCGGCCGGCGGCGCGCCGGTGCGGTTCTCCTGCGGCACATCCTGCTCGTCGTAGAAGCCGATCTCGCGGCCGTCCTCGTCGAATTTCGGGATCGGCGAAGGCTCGGTGCCGCCGACGCCGACGAGCAGGCCCTGAACATCGCCGGGCTTTGCGTCGAACCCCGGCAGGCCGCCCGCCAGAGGCGGGGCCTCGTGGCCGTCGGTCATGAAGAGAAGGTCCGCCTTCAGCCCGCCGGCGATGGCGAGGGCCGAGTGGACGCCGCGCGCCACGTAGCTGTCGCCCTCCCACGCCATGTGCCAGTCCAGCCCGTCGATGGCGCCGTCGATGGCGGCGAAGTTCTCGCAGACCTCGGCCGGCTCGAAGAGCAGGAAGGTCCGCCGCTCGGTGAAGATGCCAAGCCCGAGGCGGGACTGGCAGGGCAGGCCGGCGAGCAGCGCGCGGGCGCCGCGCCTGGCGGAGGCGAGGCGGGTCGCCGGAGCGCCGTCGAGGACGGTGTCGCGCACGTTCATGCTGCCGGTCACGTCCACCACCAGCAGGATGTCGCGGGCCGTGCGGGTGAGGGCGACGCGCGGCGCGACGAGCGCAGCGAGGATGGCGACGAGCGCCAGCGCCAGCAGCCAGAAGCGCCAGTCGCGCGGGAGGTGGGACAGGGCGCTGCTCATGGCAGTCCCTTGGGCAGGCCCGGAAGATCGGTCCAGAGCCGCTTGGCGGCTTCCGGCGGCATTTCCTCGCCGTCGACGTCGATCTGCGGGAAGTCGCGCACCAGCCGCATGGCAACGTCGAGATTGTACTTGGCGTCCCAGAAGCCGGGATCGAGCACCAGCGCGCGGCGGTAACCTTCCTTGGCGAGGCGCACGAGGGGAACGGCCGGATCGATGCGGTTCGAGCCGAGATGGTCGATGGCGATCCGCAGCCGGGCGTTCGCCATGTCGTAGAGCGCGGCGACGGCGAGGCGGCGGTCCGTGTCGGTCGCCAGCCGGTTGAGGAGCGGCTGGGTCTCGTCGAGCCGGTCGCGCGTGGCGAGGAAGAACAGCCGCGCGAAGCGCAGCTCGGCGGGATCGTCCGGGCTGGCGGCGAGGTCGTGGCCGGTGGCGAGGGAGGCGATCAGCGCGTTGTCGCGGTGGTCGACGACGAGCCGTCCGCCGAACCACGCCGCCGCCGCGAGGCTGAGCGCGAGTATGGCCGAACTCGCGAGGATGATGAGGCGCCCCGCGTTCATGCCGCCCTCCTCATATCCGTCGGGATGGCGACGCGGGCGGCGCTTGCGGGGGCGAGCCGGCGCTCGGCCAGCTTGGCGCCGAGAAGCATCGCCACCAGGATGCCGGCAAGCGCAAAGGCCGGTCCGGCGAGGTCCTGGCGGGGGATGCGCTCGAGGTAGCGAATGGGGCGCGTTTCCTGCCGGTCGATCTCCGCGATGGCCTCCGCAACCGCTTGCGGGCTGGTCGCTTCGAAGGCGCGATAGGGCAGGCGCAGGCTCTGCAGAAACAGGTGCAGATGCCGCTCCGGATTGGCTTGCGGCGTATCCTCGCCGGGCGGCGGCACGTCGAAGATGCCGCGGGCACCGCGCGAGCGCAGGAACAGCCAGTAGAGATGCACCGGCGTGCGGGCGGCGGCGTCGCGCAGCGCTTCCTGCACCCGGCGATCGATCAGCGCGGCGCCATCGGAGACGAGCAGCACCGCGCGGGAGGCTTCGGCGGTGTCGCCGGCGAAGGAGGAGAAGGCGAGGGCGAGACCCCGGCCGACATCGGTGAAGGCGAGGCCCGGCCGGTCGATGGCGTCGATGGCGGCGTCCACCACCTCGTGATGGTCGGTCAGCGGCAGCACCGGCATGGGCGAGGTGGAGAAGGCCGCCACCGCGATGCGGTCGTGCGGCCGGCGGGCGACGAACTGCGCGAGCAGGCGCTTGGCGGCGGCGGACTTGGATTCCTGGTCGCCGGTCGGGGCCCGGTCGGCGAAGTTGTTGTCCATGCTGGAGGAGCGATCCAGCAGCAGGACCAGATGGGCGCCGGTGCCCTCGCGCTCGACGCTCTGCTCACGCCGGTGCAGGCCGGCGAGGCCCAGTACCAGCGCGGCGATGGCCGCGATGCCGGCGAGGCACAGGACGGCGGACAGGATGCGGGACAGCGGGTCCGTCGGCACCAGCGCGACGGCGGGAACGGGGCCGCGCCGGAAGACCGAGCCGAGGAGGGGCAGGAGGGCGAGCGCCAGCAGGCCGAGCACGAGGGGATGGTCCACGCCCCACTCCCGCGTCAGGCCGTCGATGATGGCGCTCGCCCAGCTCATGCGCCGCTCCGCTCGATGGAACGCAGCCGGCGCGCCAGTGCCGCCAGCTCCGGCGGCGGCAATTCCTTCAGGGCACCAGCCGTGTCGTCGCCGAAGAAGGCGCGGCGCGAGGCGGAGAACAGCCGGCGCACCTCCGCTTCCGCCGTCCCGAAGGGGGGATGGCCGGCGAAGAAGGCCGGCAGGTCCTCGGCGAAGACGCCTTTTCCGGCGGTGCTGTCGAAGGCGCGGTGCAGGGCGAGAAGCGCGCCGCGATAGGCATTGGAGGTGACATCGGTCGATGCCGCCAGAAGCGAGGTGACGGCACGCGCGGCACGCGCGAAGGGGCGGGAGCGGCGCCAGCCGAACGGCCCCCAGCCCATCTGCCAGGCAAGCACGCCGAGGGCGGCGAGGGCCACCGTGAGGGCGGCGACCAGCCCGCGCCATGCGGGGACCATCGGGATCGGCTGTGGCGGCAGGTCGGGACGCAGCGCCAGCGCCTGCCCCGGCCCGGTGCCGACGATCTCCCGCAGCGGCGACATCAGGAAGGACCAGGCGGGCACCTGCACGGGCACGCGCCGGGTGCCGTCCACCGCCGAGAGCGCGAGCGCGGGAATGTCGAGCCGGCGCGGCTCCAGCGGCGCATAGAAGGTCTGATAGACGAGGTCGAGCGTGTAGCGGCGGACGCCGGCCTCGATCCCGTGATCCGAAAGCCGGACGTCGCGCAGGTCGAGCCAGTAATCGAGGGCGCGGGGCTGAGGCAACGAGGCGGGATCCAGCACGAAAGGCGCGTCGAGCGCGATCTCGGCGGTGAGCGTGAGCGTGTCGCCGATGACGTGGCCGAAGGGGCGCGGGGCGTAGAGCTCGACCGAGCGGAGCTGCGCCAGCGCGGGGGCGGGCAGGAAGGTCAGCAGCAGGATCGCCACGCGCGCGAGCCGCCCCATTCAGCCCTCCATCAGGCGGCGCGCCAGCGCGTCGGTGTCGAGCGCGTCTTTCAGTTCGACGGCACGCAGGCCGCGCCGCGTGAATGTCGCCGTCAGCGCCTGCCGGCGCGCCTCGGCCTCACGGCGCCAGCGCGCGCGCAGCGAGGGACGCAGGAAGACCAGCCGCGTGGCGCCGGTCTCCAGATCGCCGATTTCCATGAGCCCCCAGCGCGGCAGGCGTTCTTCCGCCGCGCTGTCGCGGACGACGACCGGGACAACGTCATGCCGCCAGAGCGCATCCAGCAGGCGCTCGATGTGCGCCGACGGCATCAGGAAGTCGGAGACGAGGAAGACCAGGCTGCGGCGCGAGGGCAGGCGTTCCGCCGCCTCGACGAGGCCATCGGTTCCCGATCCGCCGGGCCGCGCGGCGAGAAGGCGCTCGCGGACCTCCTCTTCCAGCCCCCGGCGGCGGGCGAGGGGGATCGTCACGTCCTCGCGCAGATGCACGTCGGCGCCGTAGAGGGCGAAGCTGTCGCCGGAGCGGACGGCGGAGAGTGCCGCCAGCGCACACAGGTCGGCGACCCGGCCGGCAACGGCCTCGCCGAAGCGCATGGAACCGGAGAGGTCGACGAGGGCGACGACGGGTACCGACCGGCGCGGCGCGAACTGGCGCACATGCAGCTCGCCATGGGGATCGCGCAGCGAGACGCGCAGGTCGATGCGGCGCGGATCGGGCTGGCGCAGCAGCGGGACATGGCGCCGGAACTCGCCTTCCGTGCCCTCGCCATGACCGGGATGGGCGCCGGGAAAGATGCCTTCCGGCCGCCAGCGCAGCCGGTAGGGGATCGGCCGCCGCTCGTCCGTGCCGTCCTGCGGCGCCGTCATGGCGCCGGCACCCGCTCGAAGACGCCGGCGATGAGCGCCCCGACGATCTGCTCGCGGCGCAGCTCGTAGACCGGATCGATGAAGACGCGGTGGGCCATGACTTCCGGGAAGACGGCGCGCAGGTCCTCCGGCACCAGCATGTCGCGCCCTTCGAGCCAGGCGCGCACGCGGGCGGCGCGTACCAGATAGGACATGCCGCGCGGACTGGCGCCGCCCTGCACCAACCGGCCCATATCGACGCCCTCGACGACGATGCCGTGGCCGGCGGGATCGCGCAGGGCTTCCCACAGGGAGACGACATAGGCTTCCAGCGTCGGGCTGGAGTGCACGCCGGATTGGATGGCACGCGCCACGGTCTCCAGCGCCTCGGGATCGAGCACGCCGCTCTCGACCTCCATCAGCAGCGCGTCGACGTCGTGGAAGCGCGGGTCGAAGACGAGGCTGCGGCGCGCCTCCGCATCGGCGGGCATGGCGACCTGCACCTCCATGAGGAAGCGGTCGCGGGCGGCGGCGGGCAGTTCGAAGGTCTCCTCGCGCTCCACCCGGTTGCGGTCGGCGAAGACCTGAACGTGCGGGAAGCGGTATTCCCGGTTGAAGGCGGAGACCGAGCGCTCCGCCATCAGGCGCAGCAGCAGCGAGTGCACCTGCGGGCGGGCGCGGTTGATCTCGTTGAAGAAGAAGACGGAGAGCTGCTCGCCCTGCCGCAGCAGAGGGCCGGGATCGATGCGCGGACGCCCGTCCTCGCCGAGATGGGCGTGATAGATGAGATCGGCGGGCATCAGATCGATGGTGCCCTCGATGCGCTCGAAGGCACCACCGATAGCCCGGGCCAGCGCCCGCAGCAGCGTGGTCTTGCCGACGCCGACATCGCCTTCGAGCAGCACGTGGCCACGGGCGAAGGTGGCGATGGTGAGCAGGCGAATGACCCGCTCCTGCCCGAGCACCACCTTGCCGATCTCGCGCTCGAAACGCAGCGCATGGCCCTGCCAGTCCGACAGGACGGAATCGGTGTCGCGAACGATGCGCATCCGGGCAACCCTTCAAGCACGCGGGCGCGGCGATGGCCGGCGCCCCAAAAGGGCGCGGCCCACGTCGAGGGCAGAACCCGTCGAACGTTGGCCGCGCCAGTTGCCCACAAACCGGGCGGCTTGCCCGGAGGATCGCGGGGTGGACAGGAGAATGACGTCCACCCGCAAGTGGGTTCGTGAAAGCCAAATGGCCGGGACGCCGCAGCGCCCCGAGGGAAGCGTCCGCGAGGACGCTCAGTTCGCGCTGATCTTGCTGACGTCGAACACGAACTTGCCGGTCTTCTTGAAGTTCTCGACGCGCTGGGCGTTGCGCTGCTCCATCGCCTTGATGGATTCCGACTGCTTGTTCAGCTCCTTCGGATCGTGCTTGGGATCGTACTTCGACCCGGCGACCTTGTCCGGGTAGCCCGGCTTGGGTTCCCAGCAATTGCCGGGAGCCTTGCAGTTGGTGCCGTCATAGGCGCTCGCGCCTCCTGCCATGGCGAGGGCGAGAGCCCCGGCGCCGGCGAGGGAAAGGGCGAACTTCACGCTGCGATCGATCATTCTCATGGGACGTCTCTCCTCGTCGTTTCCACCCGTCTTCAGCCGGCGGTTCAGCCCGCCGGTCCGCCGCACGCCTCGGGCAGCTCTTCGGCCGGCTCGATGTGCTTGGCGCTCGCGTCGAAGGGCTTGAACTGGCTGCGCTGCTCGTCGGTCAGCCAGACCGCGCCCTTCGGATCGTCCTTGTAGAGGTGCCGGACCCAGGCCATGACGAGCAGCATCTCGTTCATGTTCAGCGCGCCGTACATCGGGCCCATCTGACCCTGCGCGCCGCCGAAGATGGTCTCGAAGAGGCCCTGGTCGGTCTCGTTCTTCGGATAGGTCCAGTAGGAATCGTTGAGCCCCGGCCCGATCTTGCCCTCGGCGTAATGGCCGTGGCAGCCCGAGCACATGGACAGGAAGAGCTCATGCGCCTTCGGCAGGCACGCGAGGTTCTCGTTGTAGATGTTGACCCCGGTCTCGAGGAACGTCTTCACCGCCTTGGTGTCGCGGCCCTCCTCCGGCGCTTCCGAAAGCTCCAGCGGCTGGCCGGTGACGGTGTTGGTCAGCATGATCGCGGCGCGGGCGCCGAGGGATGCGAGGTCAAGACCCGCCACGCCGGCCCCGAGGGCTCCGGCGACCAGCAGGGCGGCCGCCTTCCTGGTGAAAATCTTCTTCTTCATTGAACCTTGTTCACATGCGAGATCGGGGAGGCGCCGGCGGCCCCGGGCGGGCCTGCCGGCGGATCGGGATCAGGTATTCGGCTTCAGCAGCGGAATGCCTTCCTGCGAGAGGATCTGCTCGATCTGCGGCCGCGCCTTCTCCAGCGCCGCGTCGATCTCCTTCAGCAGGGCGGGGTCGTTCTTGCGCACGCCGATGGCCTGGTCGTAGTGCATCGGGATCGGCTTATCGTTCGGCCGGTCGACGTCCTTGCTGATGACCGTCATGCGCAGCGGCGTGGAGGACGCCTTCACATAGCGCGCGACCTCGGGGGCGAAGGCGATGCCGACGTCGGCCTCGCCATTGGCGACCTCGGTGACGATGCGGTCGCCGGGCACCTGGACCCACTGGTTGCGGCGCGACTTGAAGTTGACCAGCGAGTACATGTAGGCCGCGTTGTCCTCGAAGCGGCCGATGCGCTTCAGCATCGTCTCGGCCGGCGAGTAGAAGCGGACGGCGAAGCGTGACTGGTCCTTGATCTGCTGGTCTTCCCAATCGCTGGCGGTGATGTCGCGGTCGGCCTTCGTCACCAGCACGTAGCCGGTGCGGTAATAGGGCTTGGAGGTGAGCATGCGCTCGTCGCCGACGTCGACGCCCATCACCACGTCGCAGTTGTTCTTGTCGAGCTGGTCGCGCACCAGATAGATGCCCGGCTGGTCGGTGCGCACGAACACCGCCTTGCGGCCCATGGCCTGCGCCAGGACGGTGGCGATGCGGTCCTCGAAGCCGGTGGAGTCGGCGGCCGAGAACGGCGCCTCGGCATTGGAGGCGCAGATGCGCAGCTCGTTCGGGTTGCGGCCGGCGTTCTTGTCCGCCTCGACGGTCGCGGCGGATGCGAGGCTGGCGAGGCCGCATCCCGCGAAGGCAAGGCCCGCGGCGAGGGCGAGCCGGCTGATGGCCTGTCGCTTGGACATGGGGGATCCTCCTTGACCGGGGTGGTTGCGGCGGCGGGCAGGGGCTGCCCGGCCGGGCGCGGATCGATTTCGGGGCGAAGGGGCCGCCCGCCGCGTCAGGAGGGCGCGGCGGACGGCCTTTTCAGGTGCGGCGAGAGGGTCAGCCGCCCTGGATCACGGTGGTGGAGTATTCACCCACGTTCGGGTCGTCATACGGGCCCGCGCCGTCGAGCGAGAACACCATCACGCCGCCACCCATCTGGGTGTAGTGCTGGAGCTGCTTGAACGCGCCCACCGAGCCGAGGCCCGCGGTCGGGTCGTTGAGGTCGAACACCAGGCCGACGCCCGGCCAGCCGCCGACGCCGTAGTAGATGGCGACGTACTGCTTGCCCTCATGGGTGTAGGTCATCGGATGGCCGATCACGCCGGAGGGCAGCTTGAACTTCCAGAGCAGCTCGCCGGTGTCGCTGTCGCGGGCCTTGATGAAGCCGTCCAGCGTTCCGTAGAACATCACGCCGCCGGCGGTGGCGAGCGTGCCGCCCCAGGCCGCGAAGCGCTCCATCACCTGCCACTTGTACTTGTTGTTGATGGCGTCGTAGGCCTTGACCTGGCCGAGGCCCTCATAGGTCTGGCGGTCGCCCTTCGGGCCCGGATACATCCACAGGGTCGCGCCGACGAAGAACTGGCCGGCACGGTAGGGAAGCATGAAGGGCTCCCAGTCCATGCAGATGTGGTTGATGCCCATGAAGAAGGACTTGCGCTCCGGATCGTAGGAGTCGTGGCCCTGGTTGTGGTAGCCCATCGCCGAGGGGCAGATGTCGCGCGCCTTGTGGTCCATGCGGGTCGCATATTCCGGGTCGCGCTGCGGCAGGCCGGTCTTGAGGTCGACCTGCTTCACCCAGTTGACGGTGTCGTCGAGCTTGTCCGCCGAGACCAGGTCGCCGTTCTCACGGTCGAGCGTGTAGACGATGCCGTTGCGGTCGGGATGGGTGAGAAGCTTGCGCATCTTCCCGTCCTTGTCCTGCTGCTCGGAGAGCATCATGACGTTGACGCCGGCGTAGTCCCACTCGTCATGCGGGGTCTTCTGGTAGCCGAACTTGGCGTTGCCGGTGTCGATGTCGCGGCCCCATATGGTCATGGTCCACTTGTTGTCGCCCGGACGCATCGTCTCGTTCCACGGCGCCGGGTTGCCCGAGCCGTAGTAGAAGAGGTTGGTGTCGGGATCGAAGGCGTACCAGCCCCAGTTGGTGCCGCCGCCGATCTTCCACGCCTCGCCTTCCCAGGTCGCCTTGCCGAGGCCCTTCTGGCCGTAATGCGGGTTGGCGCTGTTGAAGTCGTCGGAGAGACGCACTTCCTCGTCCGGGCCGGTGGCGTAGGCGCGCCACTTCTGGGCGCCGGTGGCGATGTCGTAGGCGGTCACGTAGCCGCGCACGCCGAGCTCGGCGCCGGAGGAGCCGACGAGCACCGTGTCCTTCACCACATAGGGGGCGATGGTGAGGGTCGAGCCGACCTTGATGTCGGAGTTCTCGAGCTTCCAGTACTCTTCGCCGGTCTTGGCGTTGAGGGCGACGACATGGCCGTCGAGCTGGGTCTTGATGATCAGCGGGCCGACCGTGCCGTTGCCGGGCCAGTAGGCGAGGCCGCGGTTGACGACGTCGCAGCAGGCCACCGCGCGGGCGGTCGGATTCTGCTTCGGCTTGTGCTGCCAGAGGATCTTGCCCGGATCGTCCAGCCCGACCGCGAAGGTCGTGTTGGGGAAGGGCGAATGGATGTACATCACGCCGTCGACGACGAGGGGCGTGCCCTCATGACCCGACAGCACGCCGGTGGAGAAGGACCAGGACGGACGCAGCTGCTTCACGTTCTGCTTATTGATCTGGTTCGCTTCGCTGTAGTTGTTGGCGCTGTAGTTCTTGCCCGTCATCGGCCAGTTGTCGGTGCTCTTCGACAGCTCGACGAGCTTGTCGTTCGCCACCGCCGGCGCCATGGCGCCGAGGCCGAGCGCCGTCGCCATGGCGGCGGCGACGGAGAGCGCGGACACCGAAGTGTGCAGTCGGCTCATTGGACTTTCCTCGCGTTTCCTATTCCCAGGCCGGTCCGCATCCCCTTTTGGCGAGGGAGCGGACTTCTCGCTTTCTTCCGCGCCGCGCCCGCCGGAAACGCCCCATCCCGGAAGATGCGGCGTTTGTACGGGTGTTATTTGCGGCGCGGAGAGAAATTCTTATGAAGTTTTCAATATCTTCGTTATTGTCTGAGTATTGTTTGCCGTGTTGGCTTTTCGTGTCTGTAGGCAAGTTGGAAATTCTCGACGGGAACTTTTCCATGCCCGCCCAGAGAATGTGCCGAAGCGCGCCGGCAATCTTGCCGATGGTTCAGAAAAATGATTTCCTGACAGTGCATTGGTGTGATGGCGCGGGTGCTCGCGCTGCTCGTCACTATCAATGCTGAACGCTGTTTCCGGCTCACGGTGAGGCGGTGGCTGAGTTCTTTCGGGGAAAGATCATAAGAAGTTTATAAGTATAGATGAACGCCGTTCCGCTTCTCCTCATCCGCGCGCTTTTCGGCGCGGCCGTCGTCGTCGCTCTCGCGGGCTGCTCGGACGAGCGCGAGCCGGAGCGTCGCGAACGCGTGGCGGCGCCGGCGGGCGATGCGGTAGCGCGGCTCACCTGGCTGTCGCCGACCGACGGGACCGAGCCCGCCCTGTGGCTGGCGAGCCGCGAGGCGGGCAGCGACGTCGCTCCGTCCGATCCCGCGGTGGCGGACTGGCGGGTGCGCCTCGCCGATGCCGATGACCGCTTCGGCGAGACCGACCGGATGATCGCCAACCGGGCGGTGCAGCTGGAGACGATGCTGGGGGAGATAAAGGTCGCCGAGCCGGCGCGGGAGCTCCTGGCGGACTTCTCGGGGCTGGCGGCGAAGGGCTCGCGCAGCGGCTTCAGCGACCTCTGCCAGCATTATTACAATCTGCGTGCCCGGGGCCTCTCGCGCGACGCGGCTCTCGCCGCGCTTCGCTCCGAGGGCGGGGGCAAGGCCGGGGAGGGGGCGCCATGAGCGCCTTCGCCCCCGAGCCCCCCTTCAGCTTCTGGCACGGGCGTTCGCTGCGCTGGCAGATGATGGCGGCGGTGATCGCCATCAATCTCGGCGCCGCGCTGGTGGCGGTCGTGGTCATCATCGCCAATGCGCGCCGGGCGACCGAGATCGAGATGAACGCCTCGCTTTCGGTGGCGGAGCGCTTCGTCGCCGAGACGGTGGAGCGGCTGGCCGGGAATCAGGACGGCGGGAACGGTGCCGCCTCGCTCGCGCAGCTGCCGCTGCATATCGGCGGACTGCGCCATGTGCGCATCCGCATCGAGGACGCGCAGGGCAATGCCGTCGATCTGGCGCCGACGGGCGACGACGACGGTGAGGATGGCGCGGACGAAACGCCGGTGCCGGGCTGGTTCGCGGCCCTGGTGAGCGTGGACGGGGTTGAGCGCGATATCCCGGTCGTGGAGGGCGGGCGCGTCATCGGCCATGTGCGGCTGGCGGGAGAGGCCTCGGACGAGATCGCCGAGGTCTGGAACGACATGTCCGACCTCGCGCTGCTGGCGCTGGTGGTGAATATTGCGGTTCTCGGCGCGCTCTATCTCGTGCTGGGGCGGCTTCTCCTGCCGCTGAAGACGCTCTCCGCCGGTCTCCACGAGCTGGAGGAAGGCCGATTCGGGCACCGGCTGGCGCGGCCGAAAGTCCGCGAGCTCGCCCTGATCGCCGACCGCTTCAACGCGCTCGGTACCGCGCTGAACGGGGCCCGTGACGACAATGCCCGTCTCAACGAGCACATCATCCACCTGCAGGACGAGGAGCGCCGGCAGATCGCCGCCGACCTTCACGACGAACTCGGCCCCTGCCTGTTCGGCCTGAGGGCGAATCTCGAATCGGTGGATCGGCTGGCGGGGCGGGCGGAGCCGGACCTCGCCCGTCGCATCGGCGAGCGCACCGGCACCATGGCGGAGATCCTCGACCGGGTGCAGGACCTCAACCGGCGCCTGCTGCGCAAGATACGGCCGATGGCGCTCGGCCATGTGCCGCTGGCGGCGGTGATCGCCGACCTCGTCGCCGATTTCGAACGCCATTCCCCCGGCCGCTCCTTCCGCCTCTCGGCCGAGGGCGTGGCCGACCGCTACGGCGACAGCGTGGACATCACGGTCTATCGTTGTATCCAGGAAGCGGTGACCAATGCGCTGCGCCATGGCGAGGCGCGCAACATCGCGATCACGCTGCGTGACGAGACGGCGGCGGGCCGGCTCTGCCTCGTGGTCGAGGATGACGGGCTGGGCGTGCCGGCCGGCGCGGCGCGCGGCTTCGGACTGCTCGGCATCGAGGAGCGGGTCGGGGCGCTCGGCGGAAGCTGGCGGCTCGTTCCGGCAACGCCACGCGGCACGCGGGTGGAGATGAGCGTGCCGGTGCGTGTCGCCCCGGCGGACGGCGCCAACAAGCAACCCGGCAAGCGGGAAGGGGCCACGACGACATGACGAGCGTGCTGGTGATCGACGACCACCCCATCGTTCTGCAAGGCTGCCGGCGGCTGCTGGAGGATGCCGGCGTCGAGCGGGTGCTGGAAGCAAGCACCGTGCTCGGCGGCTATCGCGCCTTCCGCCGGGAAAAACCGGACGTGGTGATCGTCGATCTCGCCCTGCACGGCAACGGGCTGAGCGGGTTGATGTTGGTGCGCCGGCTGCGCGCGCAGAACACCCGCACGCCGATCCTCGTCTTCTCCATGCACGGCGATCCGGTGATCGCCAGCCGGGCGCTGGAGGCGGGCGCCACCGGCTATGTGCTGAAGGATTCCTCCTCCGGCGCGCTGCTCGAAGCCTTCGAGCGGGTGCGGCGCGGCCAGCCCTATATGAGCCACGACCTCGCCATGCAGGTGGCGCTGCTGGGCTCGCGCAAGGAGGCGCCGCTCGCCGACATCACGCCGCGCGAATTGCAGACGCTCTCGCTGCTGGCGGAGGGCAAGGACTACGCCCTCATCGCCCACGAGCTGGGCATCAGCTACAAGACGGTGGCCAATACGTGCTCGGCGCTGAAGTCCAAGCTCGGCGCCAACAGCCTGCCCGAGCTGGTGCGCTGCTCGATCCAGTATCTGTCGTCCTCGCCGGCCGGCATGGGCGGGCGCCCTTCGCGGCTGTCCTAGCGCGGCCCGCCGTGGAGCGGGCCGCGGCTTCGGCTCAGGCGGAGGCCCCTGCGAGGTACCAGTGCGGGATGTCGAAGGGCACCGCCGTGCGCTCCTCCACCGTCGCCACATCCACGCCCGGCGCCAGCTCGACGAGGGCCAGCCCGCCGCCGCGCCAGACCTTGAACACGCACAGATCGGTGATGATCAGGTCGACGACGCCGCGGCCGGTGAGGGGCAGGGTGCACTCGGGCAGGATCTTCGGCTCGCCTCTGGCGGTGTGTTCCATCAGGACGATGACGCGCTTCACGCCCGCCACCAGGTCCATCGCCCCGCCCATGCCCTTCACCATCTTGCCGGGGACCATCCAGTTGGCGATGTCGCCGGTCTCGGACACCTGCAGGGCGCCGAGGATCGACAGGTCGATATGCCCGCCGCGGATCATGGCGAAGCTGTCGGCGGAGGAGAAATAGCTCGTCGTCGGCAGCTCGGTGATGGTCTGCTTGCCGGCGTTGATGAGGTCGGGGTCCTCCTCGCCCTCGAAGGGGAAGGGGCCCATGCCGAGCATGCCGTTCTCGCTCTGGAGCTGTACGGAGATGCCGGGCGGGATGTGGTTCGCCACCAGCGTCGGCAGGCCGATGCCGAGGTTCACGTAGAACCCGTTCTCCAGCTCGCGGGCGGCGCGGGCGGCCATCTGATCTCGTGTCCAGGGCATCAGGCGGGCTCCTTCTCGCGCGTGCGGACGGTGCGCTGCTCGATGCGCCTGGGCGCATCCGGCACCGGGACGAGCCGGTCGACGTGGATGCCCGGCGTGTGGATGTGATCGGGGTCTATGGCGCCGGGCTCGACGAGGATCTCGACCTCGGCGACGGTGACCCGCGCGGCGGTCGCCATCATCGGATTGAAGTTCCGGGCGGTCTTGCGATAGGCGAGGTTGCCCTCGGTGTCGCCCCTGTGGGCGTGGACGATGGCGAGATCGGCGGTGAGTGCGCGCTCCATCACGTAGTCGGCCCCGTCGAAGTGCCGGACCTCCTTGCCCTCGGCGACGATGGTGCCGACGCCGGTGCGGGTGAAGAAGGCGGGGATGCCGGCGCCGCCGGCCCTTATGCGTTCCGCGAGGGTACCCTGCGGGTTGAACTCCAGCTCCAGCTCGCCGGACAGGTACTGTTCCTCGAACAGCTTGTTCTCGCCGACATAGGACGAGATCATCTTCGCGATCTGCCGGGTCTCCAGCAGGATGCCGAGGCCGGCGCCGTCGATGCCGGCATTGTTGGAGATGACCGTCAGCTCGCGGACGCCGGAATCGCGGATGGCGTCGATGAGGGCCTGTGGGATGCCGCAGAGCCCGAAGCCTCCCGACATGATGGTCATGCCGTCGAAGAGGAGGCCGTCGAGCGCGGCGACGGAATCAGGGCGAAGCTTGCCTTGCGCCATCGCGTCTCTCTTTCAGGGTGGGAATGGAGGATGGGGCGGCCGGAAGGCCGCCGGAGCGGGGGACGCTCCGGCGGCAGAGGCACGCCGGCCGGCGTGAGCCCGGCCAGGCTCAGGCGGCGTCGGCGCGCTCGGGGACCGGCAGGCCGAGCCAGTCCTTGTAGAAGGTGTCGATGTCGGGCTCGAAGTCGCGGATCACCGGATACCAGGGCGTCGGCGCCTCGACGTCATGCAGCGTGCCGCATTCCGCGCAGTAGTACTCGCGCAGCACCTGCCAGGAGGAGGTCGGCGCCATCAGGCGCGGATAGAGCTCCTCGAGCTCCTCGGCGGTGTCGCGGACATGGATGTGCGCGTGCAGCTTCCAATTGTCCCGCCAGTCGCAGAAATCGTGGCCGCACTGGCAGCGGACCGTCCATTTCTTGCTGACCTTCTGCTGCACGATGTACAGCTTCGGGCCGAGCGGCAGCACGATGCGGTCGCTCCACGGCACCCGCTCCTGAAGGATCTCGATATAGGTCGCGAAGCGCTCGGGGTCCTTCGGGGTTGAGAGCATCTGGTGCAGCGTGTCGTGATCGACGGTGCCGTCGATCAGGTCCGCGATCTTGGCGCGCGTATAGGCCATGGTGTTTCCTCGCTTTGTTTGTTGATGAGGTGAGCGGGCCGACGTGACCGCCGGCCCGCCTGGCGTCATTCCTCGACGAACTGCACCGTCTTCACGTCCGGCAGCTCGGACACGTCCATGGAATAGCGCGAGCCGTAATGCGGCACGCCGATCTCCTCCTCGGTCAGGATCCAGCTCTCCGGCAGGTCCCAGAAGGAGCGGAAATCGGCCTCGAAGCGCGGCCCGAGCTTGAAGGAGGCGGCGAACATCTGCCGGACCTGGGTGCCGGCATCCTTGGCGAGGATCTTCTCGCGTTCGCCGCGCATCCAGTCGCGCGTCGGCACCGAGGTGGCGATGCGCTGCTTGCGGATCGCCACGCGGCGTTCCTCGGTCGCGGGGGCGTCGAGCACATAGGCGCCGTCCGCTTCCTTCTTCGCCACCACGCCATAGACGGAGAGGGCGAAGCGCTCGATCAGGTAGCCGCCGTTGAGGTCGTCCACCACGCTCTGGGGCACGCGGTCGAGCGGATCGCCGAAGCCCGGCCCGCCGCGCATGTAGTTGAGGTAGAGATCGTAGTCGGCAAACATTTCCTCGGTGGTGATGGCCTGCTTGTCGCGCTTGATGACGGCGCCCTTGATCAGGTCGTCCCAGACGGGGTTCTGCGGATCGGTGTCGCCGCCGAGCGGGATCGGCTTGCCGGAGGCGATCAGCTCCTTGAGGCCGGTATCGTGCGCGGCGAAGCGGTAGCCGGAGGCCGCCGGATAGCCGCCCATCAGGCCCCAATCGGACGAGATGTGGCCGTTGCCCATGAAGAACATGGTCCAGTCCTTGGCGTTCCAGACCAGACGCAGGCTCTCGAAGCCGCAGCCGCCGCGGTACTTGCCGGCGCCGCCGGAAGACGCCTTGATCTGGCGACCGAGATAGACGAGCGGCTCGGCCAGCTCCCAGATCTCCATGTCGCCCATGTCGCCTTCGGGGTTCCAGATGGCGGCGGCGTGGGAGAGGCCGTCCTGCACCGCGGTGGCGCCGGTGCCGTTCGCGGCGCATTCGAACGAGTTCACGGCGTGGATCTCGTCGTACTGGTTGAAGCCGCCGCCCTGCAGCCAGTTGGAGGTGTTGGCGTTGCCCGCGTTCACCTCCTCCAGATAGCCGCGCCCGAAATAGGAGCGCGACAGGCCGCGCCACAGCGCCGTCCACGCCGAGACGAGGAAGTGCCAGCTGTAGGAGAAGGCGACGCGGCGGTCGTCCGGGTTCATCCACGTGCCCTTGGGCAGGCGGAACTCGGTGCCGTAGGCCGCGCCGTCATTGATCATTTCCGACGGGATCAGCGTCTGGGTCATCATCACCCAGATGCCGGAGGTGAAGCTCACCTGATGGGCGTTGTAGGTGTGCCAGCCCCAGCGGCTGGAGCCTTCGAAGTCGAGGCGCCAGGTTCCGTCGCCGCGGATGGTGATCTCCGAGGGGGCGTGCATGATGGTGTCGAGCTTGGCGAAGTCCGAGGGCACGCGCACGTCGGGATGGGCGTAGGGGACGTCAACGAAGCCGACCTGCCGGTACTTGCCGGGGATGGTCATCGCCTTGATGCGGTTCTGCAGGCCAAGCCGGCCGTGCTCGACCGCCTCGTAGGCGAACTTCCAGTAGGCATCGATGCCTTCCTCGGAGATCACCTCCTCCACCAGCTTGCGGATCATGTGGCAGCCGGCGATGCGGGTGCGCTCGTCCAGCATCCAGTAGCGGGTGGTGCGCACCATGCGCTGGCTCTCGTGCAGCCAGTCGCGGAACAGCGTGTCGTTCTCGCCGACCTTGCGGCAGGTGATGGAGTAGCCGTCGCCGAAGCGCTGCACCTGGCCCGTCGCCATCGAGCCGGGGCCGACGGCGCCGGTGTCGATGACATGGGTGACGCCGCCGACCCAGCCGATCAGCTCCCCCTCCCAGAAGATCGGGACGATGGTGTGGATGTCGCAGGGATGGACGTTTCCGATCAGCGAGTCATTGTTGCAGAAGATGTCCTTGTCGCGCACGCCCGGGTTATGCTCCCAGCCGTTCTCGATCATGTACTTGATCGCCGCGCCCATGGTGCCGACGTGGATGATGATGCCGGTCGAGGTGAGGATGCTGTCGCCGGCGGCGTTGTAGAGGGTGAAGCAGAGCTCGCCCTCCTGCTCGACGATCGGCGAGGCGGCGATCTTCTTGGCGGTCTCGCGGGCATCGACCACGCCGGCACGCAGCCGCGAGAACAGCTTGTTGTAGAGGATGGGCTGACTGTCGCGCAGCGCCATCGTTTCCATACCGGCGTAGCAGCCGGTCTGCTTGGTCGCGTCCATGATGCGGTCGCGGTGCTGCTTGAGCGTTTCGCCGCCGCGGACGATGCCGCCGGTCGACGCGTCGAGATCCTTGTCGCGAACACGGATGTTCATCTTCGGTTTCCTCCTGGTTTTCGGCTTGTCGTGGCGGTCAGACTTCCTTGAGGTGGAACAGCCGGTGGCCGTCCAGGAAGGTCTCGAAGCCGTCGGGGACGACGAAGGTGGTGGCGTCGGATTCGATGATGGCCGGCCCGACCACGCGGTTGCCGGGACGCAGCGCTTCCATCCGGTAGAGCTGCGCATCGACCCAGCGCTTCTTGCGGTAGAACTTGCGGGTGCCGATCTTCGCCTCTTCCGGGGGCGTCTCGCCTTCCAGCGGCTCCTTCGGGATCTTCGGCTTCGGGATCGGGACCGCGCCGCGCATGATGGCTCCGGTGACCGAATAGCCGAGCTCCGGCGAGCGGGCGGAGGCGGCGTAGACGCGGCCATAGGTGGTGTTGAAGGCGTCGACGAGCTGTTCCCAGTCCTCGGCGGTCGAGGCGTTCGGCAGCGGGGACTCGATCTCGAGGTCGTTGAGCTGCCCGCGATACTGCATGCGGTAGCCGGGCTGCAGCGTCACCTGCTCGGGCGCGTAGCCGTTGAGCTTGAACTCCTCCAGCACGTTGTGGGTGAGCTCCTCCCACGCCGCCTGAAGCGTCTTTGCCGCCGCCTCGCGCTGATCCGCCGGGGCGTCGGGCGCGAGGTTGATGTCGAGCGACTTGTCGTAGCGGTACTCGAAATCCGCCGCCGCGCAGCCGAAGGCGGAGAAGCCCGCCGCCCAGGCCGGCACGATGACGTCCTCGAAGCCGAGACCCTCGGTGTAGCCGTAGGTGTGGACCGGGCCGGCGCCGCCATAGGAGAAGCACACGAAGCTCTGCGGGCTGTAGCCCTTGCCGGAGATCATCGAGCGCAGATAGTCGCGCAGGTCGCTGTCGAGCAGCTCGATGACGCCGGCCGCCGCGTCCTCGACCGACAGGCCGAGCGGATCGGCGAGCTGCGTCTTGATGGCATCGACGGAGCGCTGGCGGTCGAGCTTCACCGCGCCGCCGAGGAAGTTGTCGGGGTTCAGATAGCCCAGGACCATGTGGCAGTCGGAGACGGTGACGGTCTCGATGCCGCTTTCCTTCCAGCACACGCCGACGCGGTAGCCGGCCGAGTCCGGGCCGAGCTTGATCGCCTTGGTGTAGGGATCGAGCCGGATGAAGGAACCGGCGCCGGCCCCCACCGAATCCATCGCCACCAGCGGCAGCGACAGGACGAGGCGCGCCATGTCCGGGTCGTTCTTGATGGTGAGCTCGCCCTGGGTAATGAGGGCGACGTCGAAGGAGGTGCCGCCGATATCCGAGCAGGCGATGTTGTTGTAGCCCAGCACCTCGCCGAGATATTTCGCGCCGATGACCCCGCCGATGGGGCCGGACACGATGGTGCGGGCCAGTTCCTTGGCCTTCCACGAGATGGTGCCGCCATGGGTGGCCATCACGCGGAAGTCGAACTTGGTGCCGCGGTCCTTGAAGGCGTCCGAGATCTTCTTCAGCGTCTGGCGGGAGGGCTCCGCCGCGTAGCCTTCGAGGATGGTGGTGTTGGTGCGGTGGGTCTCCTTGCGCACCGGATAGTAGTCCGCCGAGGCGAAGACCGGGATCGTCTTGCCGCTCCTGCCGATCTCCTCGGTGACGATGTCGCGCACGCGGCGTTCATGCGCCGGGTTCTTGTAGGAGTGGAGCAGGCTGATGACGATGCCTTCCACGTCGGCGGCGATCAGCTCACGGGCGGCCTCGCGCACGCTGTCCTCGCGCAGCGGGATGACCACCGTGCCGGACATGTCGATGCGCTCGACCACGCCTCGCGTGAGATTGCGCGGCACCAGCGGCGGGTCGTAGCGGTGGGTGTTGAGGTGGATGCGGTCCTCATAGGCGTAGCCGAGATAGGCCTGGATCGCCCGGCCCATGCGGTGGAAGTCCTCCAGCCCGCGATTGACGATGAGGCCGCATTTCAGGCCCTTGCGCTGCACCACGCGGTTCAGCATGGCGGTGCCGGAATAGACGCCGGTCTGGAGCTGCTTGAGGGCGGCGTCGAGCGAGAGGCCCCAGTTGCCGAGGCCGTCCTCGCTGGAAGCGATCAGGCCGAGGGCCTCATTCTGCGGCGTGCTCTGCGCCTTGCCGACGACGAAGTCGCCATCGGAATCGACGAAGAACGTGTCCGTCATGGTGCCGCCGGCGTCGATGCCGAGCACCTGCACGTTTCTGTTGGTCGGAGAATGGATGTTCACAGGCGTCCTCCTGGTGTTCAGCCGGCTTCTGCCGAGCCGGGCCACAGGGAGAACGCAGAAGGCGTGCCAGTATCGGCGCGCCGTTGCCTGTCGAGTATTCGCAGATACTTACCGCGACCGCGAAGAGTGTCTTCGCGCTTGCATCCTGTCCGATTGTCGGACGACGGACGGATGATCGGCGGACGAGGCGGTGTTCAGCGGACGGTGCCGCCGCCGCGATACCCGTTGAGGCGCAGATAGAGGGTGGAGCGGGCGATGCCGAGGCGCCGTGCCGCCTCCGTCAGATTGCCGCCGCAGGCTTCCACCTGGGCGAGGATCGCCGCGCGCTCGGTCGCCTTGAGGTCAACGGCGGGGGCAGGGGCATCCGGAAAATCCGTCGCCGCCGCGCCGGGCCGGGGCACGAGGGGGGCGTGGCCGTCGAGCTCGGGCGGCAGGTCGTCGAGGCCGATCACGTCGCCATCGGCGAGCGCGATCATCGCGTCGACGACGTTGCGCAGCTCGCGCACATTGCCGGGCCAGGAATAGTGACGCAGGCGCTCCAGAACCTCTGGCGCGAAGACGGGGACCGGCCGGCCCTGACGCGCGGCGGCGGCCTGTGCGAATCCGCCGGCCAGCGTCACGACGTCCTCGCCGCGCTCCCGCAGGGAAGGGATGCGGATGCGGGCGGCGGCGATGCGATAGTAGAGATCGCGGCGGAAGCGGCCGGCCTCGACCTCGGCGGCGAGGTCGCGATTGGTCATGGAGAGGATGCGGATGCTGACCCGGCGCCCCACATGGTCGCCGACCCGGTAGACCACGCCGTCCTCCAGCACGCGCAGCAGATAGGATTGCAGGTCGAGTGGCATCTCGCCGATCTCGTCGAGACAGAGCACGCCGCCGTCCGCCTGCTCGATGCGGCCGGGGCGGCCCTTCTCGTCGGCGCCGGTGAAGGCGCCCTTGGTATAGCCGAACAGCTCGCTGGCGATGAGGTCGCGCGGCATGCCACCGCAGTTCAGCGGCACGAAGGGACCGCTGGCGGCCGGGCTGGCGCTCCTAATGGCGCGGGCGAAGAGTTCCTTGCCGACGCCGGTCTCGCCCTCGATGAGGATCGGCAGGCTGTTGGCCGCCAGCTTGCGGGCCCGCTCGCGGGCCTCGCGCATCGGCGCGCTGGAGCCGAGGATGCGGTCGAAGCCGATCTCCGGCTCGATCGCCTCGCGCGGGCTCTCCACCGATGCGGACGAGCGGCCGCGGCTGCGGTGCATCACGATCAGGCAGCCGATGGCCTCGCCGTCCGAGCGGACGATCTCCACGCTGGCATTGGGAAAGCGGTGGCGGCAATTCTCCTCCCACGCCTCGTGTTCGGCAGCGCCGATGAGGTGGCGGACCTCCTCGGCCAGCCGCTCGGGCGCCGCATCGGACTGGCGCCGGGCGGAATCCGCCGCGTGCACGAGGAAGCCCCGCCGGTCGACGACGAGAATCTCCTCGCTCAGCCAGATCGAGCGTTTCGAGACGAAGCTGCGCAGCAGCAGCTCATGCTCGAGCTTCGCGGTGCGATACAGCCCGGCTTCGATCTCCTGACCGATGGCGACGGCCAGCGCGAGGCTCTGCGGATTGAAGTGATCGACGGGGCCGGAAATGTCGACGATACCGAGCAGTTGATGGTCGAGCGGATGGCGGACCGGCGTAGCGGCGCAGGTCCAGCGCTGCACGTCCTCGCAGAAATGCTCGGCACCGCGGATCTCCGTCGGCCGCCCGTCGATCAGCGCGGTGCCGATGGCATTGGTGCCGATCACGCCTTCGTCCCAGCGCCCGCCGGTTTCCAGATGGTTGCGGCGGCCATGGTCGACGACGCGCGGGTCGCCCGCCGTCTCGATGATGAAGCCGCTGGCGTCGCTCAGGATCATCATGGAGGAGGCGTCGGCGAGGAAGAGGCCGGAACGTTCGAGCGCCGGGCGCGCCACGTTCAGCAGCGCCGCGTTGGCGGAGCGGCGCCGGTAGATCTCGGGTTCCGCCGCCAGCGGCGCCTGCGCGCGCTCGATGCCGATGCCCCCGGCGCGGGATCTTTCCCATGACGCGGCCAAGGGACGGGGCACGCCGGCAAGCTCTGGCGCGCCGTCACTCAGGAAACGTTCCCAAGCCGCACGGATCGCATTCTGCTCCATGCCGCTGTCCTCCCCTGCAGAGGAGGAGCGCCGAATGTCCCGGTTCTCCGTTGGCGTGCGGAGAATGAGGGCATGTCGCGGGATCCCGATCGGGTTCGAACAGAAAGGATCCGGCCATGCGACGTCCGGGTCGCGAACGCTCCGTCCTAGGTCTGCTTTTAATGCCGCGCTTCTTTCTTCGGCGCGTGCGCGGTGAAGGTAGGACGCTTTCGCGCTCCGGCGCAATGCACAGCAAAACGGCGGACGGCAAATGTGATTTCGCGCCGGTCGCCGGATACACGTCGCTGGACGCCGGGCGGGATGAAGACTAGATCGCTAGCCATGCGCCCGGCCCTCATCATCTTCGATTGCGACGGCGTGCTGATCGACAGCGAGGTTCTCAGCGCCCGTGCGCTCATCGACGAACTGGCCTGTCACGGCGTTGCCGTCGACATGGGCTTCGTCGCGCGCCATTTCATCGGCCGGGCCTATCCGGTGATCGTGGCCGAGGTGAGCGCGCGCTTCGGCGTCACGCTTCCAGACGATTTCGAGGAACGCTATCGCGGCCGGCTGCTGGCCTCGTTCAGGACCGACCTTGCCGCAATGGCCGGCGCGATGGAGACGGTCGAGGCGCTGCAGGTGCCGGCCTGCGTCGCGACATCGTCGAGCCCGGCGCGGCTCGCCGCCTCGCTCGCCATGGTCGGGCTCGACCGGCATTTCGACGGCCGGACCTTCACCGCCAGCGAGGTGCCGCACGGCAAGCCGGCGCCGGACCTGTTCCTCCACGCGGCGGCGGTCATGGGCGCCGACCCGTCCACCTGCGTGGTGGTGGAGGACAGCGTGCCCGGCCTGCTGGCGGGTCTCGCCGCCGGAATGCAGGTGTGGCGCTTCACCGGAGGCAGCCACCTTGCCAATATGGACGTGCCGCTGCCCGTCGATTGCCGCCCGCATCGCAGTTTCGCGAGCTTCGCCGAGCTGAGGGCGGCGCTGCCTCACCTGTTCCACCCGTCCGCTGGCGTAGTGAACCCCGCATGAGCCTTCTTCCCGACGCCGACCCTTCGACCGACGACCAGGCCGCCCGCGCCGCCTGGCTGTATTACGTGGGCGGCCTGACGCAGGACCAGATCGCGGCCGAGATGGGCGTCTCCCGCCAGCGCGCCCAGCGACTCGTCAGCCGGGCGGTGGCGGCCGGGCTCATCCATGTGCGGCTGAACCACCATCTGGCGACCTGCCAGTCGCTGGAGGCGGCGCTGCGCGAGCGCTTCGGCCTCGTGCGCTGCCGCGTGATGCCCGGGCTGGGGCCGGATCGCGATCCCGTGCGCGCGATTGCGCCGGCGGCGGCGGCGGAGATGGAGCGCGTGCTGCGGGAACCGCGTTCGCTGGTCATCGCGCTCGGCACCGGGCGGGCACTGCGCGGCATGGTCGAGGCGCTGGCGCCGGTCGAGGCGCCGCAGCACCGGCTCGTCTCGCTGCTCGGCAACATCGCGCCGGACGGCTCCGCCTCCTATTTCGAGGTCATCATGCGGCTGGCCGAGAAGGTCCACGCGCCGCATTATCCGATGCCGGTGCCGGTGATGGCGGACACGCCCTCGGAGAATGCGGTCCTCCAGTCGCTCGGCGCGGTGCGCAAGGTCCGCGAGCTGGCGCAGGAGGCCGACGTGACCTTCGTCGGCATCGGCCAGATGACCGACGACGCGCCGCTGCTGACCGACGGCTTCCTCACCCCCGACGAACTGCGTGAGATCCAGGCGGTCGGCGCGGCCGGGGAGATCGCCGGCTGGATCTTCGACGGGGAGGGGCGCTACCTCGACCTCGCGATCAACCAGCGGATGACCGGCGTGCGGGTGCCGCCGACTGGCCCGGACCGTCCGGTGATCGCGATCGCCGCCGGCGAGGTGAAGATCGCCGCCGCCGCGGCGGCGCTGAAATCCGGCATCATCAACGGGCTGGTGACCGACGAGCCGACGGCCATCGGCATTCTCGCGCGCTGAGGCCCCGCCGGGCGGGCCATTCCCGCCCTGATGGGCAAACACCATTCACATACAAGCGCGCAAGCCCCTCGTGCCGCCCTCCGGGCGCGTGCGCGGCCTTGCCGTGGAAGCGTTTCCCCCTAGCTCAGAACGGGCATGGACAGCCGCCGGTCTCTCGCGTCCGCAGCATGGAAGGGGGTTGACGGGCGTCAGGGTGACGTGAATATTTGCCCACAAGGCGATGAAATGCTCAATTCGCCGCAAGGGAGGAGAGTCATGACCGTTACGTTCCGCGCCCTCGTGGGCGCGTCGATGATGCTTGCCTTCGCCGGCACCGCATCGGCCCAGACGACCATCACCGTCGCGACGGTGAACAACGGCGACATGATCCGCATGCAGCGCCTCATGTCGGACTTCTACGCCAAGCATCCCGACATCAAGGTCAACTGGGTGACGCTGGAAGAGAACGTGCTGCGCCAGCGCGTGACCACCGACATCGCCTCGAAGGGCGGCCAGTACGACGTGCTGACCATCGGCAACTACGAGGTGCCGATCTGGGCCAAGCAGAACTGGTTGCTGGCGCTCGACAATCTCGGCGCCGACTACCAGCAGGACGACCTGCTGCCGCAGGTGGCCCAGAGCCTCACCGTCGACGGCAAGCTCTATGCGGTGCCGTTCTACGCCGAGAGCTCGATGCTGATGTACCGCACCGACCTGCTGGAGAAGGCCGGCCTCAAGATGCCGGAGAATCCCGACTGGGACTTCATCACCGACGCGGCGGCCAAGATGACCGACAAGAGCGCCGGCGTTTACGGCATCTGCCTGCGCGGCAAGGCCGGCTGGGGCGAGAACATGGCGTTCCTCACCTCCATGGTGAATTCCATGGGCGGAAGCTGGTTCGACATGCAGTGGAAGCCGCAGTTCGACCAGCCCGAGTGGAAGGCGACGCTCGACACCTACCTGAAGCTGATGTCGAACTACGGCCCGCCCGGCGCCTCCTCCAACGGCTTCAACGAGAACCTCGCGCTGTTCCAGACCGGCAAGTGCGGCATGTGGATCGACGCCACCGTCGCCGCTTCCTTCATCTCCGATCCGAAGGAGTCGAAGGTCGCCGACAAGGTCGGCTTCGCGCCGGCGCCGACCCGTGCGGGCGGCAAGAACCACGGCAACTGGCTGTGGTCGTGGAACCTCGCCATTCCCGCCACCTCGACCAAGGCGGACGCGGCCAAGACCTTCGTGGCCTGGGCGACCTCGCCCGAATACACCAAGCTGGTGGCCGAGAAGGAAGGCGTCGCCAACGTGCCGCCCGGCACGCGGACCTCGCTCTACAAGAACCCCGACTATCTGAAGGTCGCACCCTTCGCCGAGATGACGCTGAAGGCGATCGAATCCGCCAACACCGCGCACCCCTCGGAGAAGCAGGTGCCCTATACGGGCGGCCAGTTCGTCGCGATCCCGGAGTTCCAGGCGATCGGCACCGCCGTCGGCCAGCAGTTCTCGGCCGCCGTCGCCGGCAAGTCCAAGGCGGAGCAGGCGCTCACCGCCGCGCAGGCGCTGACCGTCCGTGAAATGACCCGCGCCGGCTATCCGAAGTAGGCGTTCGCATTCCCGTCCACCGGCGCCATCGCGCGCCGGCGGGCCGAGCTGCCGCGGTCCGGGAATTCCCGCCCCCGTGCCGCGGCAGGCCGGCAGACGAGACCAGCCCGCGTCCGTCGCGGTCTCACTTTTGCGCACCACCCGCGGGACCCGCCCGCGAGCGGCACCAGCCAAGGTATCCGTCCATGGCGACGCAAGCCTCACGCACTGCAGGCCGGCTCATGCTGTCCCCGGCGGTCATCCTGCTGTTCCTGTGGATGATCGTGCCGCTGGCGATGACCGTCTACTTCTCCTTCCTGCGCTTCAACCTGCTGATGCCAGGCACGGAGGAGTTCACGGGCTTCGAGAACTATCTCTACTTCTTCACCGATCCGTCCTTCTGGCCGGCGCTGATCAATACGCTGACCCTCGTGCTCGGCGTGCTGGTGATCACGGTGGTCGGCGGGGTGGCGCTGGCGGTGCTGCTGGACCAGCCGATGTGGGGGCAGGGGATCGTCCGCATCCTCGTCATCGCGCCGTTCTTCATCATGCCCAGCGTCTCGGCGCTGGTGTGGAAGAACATGCTGATGAACCCGGTGAACGGGCTCTTCGCCTCCATGGCGCGCGGGCTCGGGCTGGAGCCCTTCGACTTCTTCGCCGAGGCACCGCTCGCCTCCATCATCGCCATCGTCGCCTGGCAATGGCTGCCCTTCGCCACGCTGATCCTGCTCACCGCGCTGCAGAGTCTCGACCAGGAGCAGATGGAGGCGGCGGAGATGGACGGGGCCGGCTGGTTCTGGCGCTTCCTGCACCTGACCATCCCGCACCTAATGCGCTCGATCACCGTCGTCGTGCTGATCCAGACGATCTTCCTGCTCTCCGTCTTCGCCGAGATCCTGGTGACGACCAATGGCGGGCCCGGCACGGCGTCCACCACGCTCACCTTCCTCGTCTACATGCAGTCCATGCTGCAGTTCGACGTGGGGCTGGGCTCCGCCGGCGGCATCGTCGCCGTCATCCTCGCCAACATCGTCGCGATCTTCCTCATGCGGATGATCGGCCGGAACCTGGAGGCCTGACCATGGCGCGCGAGGTTTCGAAAGGCCGCAAGGCCGCCGTTACGGCTCTCGCCTGGGGCATCGGGCTGCTGATCTTCTTCCCGATCCTCTGGACGGTGCTGACCTCCTTCAAGACCGAGGCCGAGGCGATCGCCTCGCCGCCCTCGTTCCTGTTCTTCGACTGGACGCTGGAGAACTACGAGACGGTGAACGAGCGCTCCGACTACCTCGTCCATTTCTGGAACTCGGTGGTGATCGCGCTCGGCTCGACGCTGGTCGGGCTCCTGGTCGCGGTCCCGGCCGCCTGGTCCATGGCCTTCGTGCCGGGAAAGCGGACCAAGGACGTGCTGATGTGGATGCTCTCCACCAAGATGATGCCGGCGGTCGGCGTGCTGGTGCCGATCTACCTGCTGGCGCGCGACACCGGCCTGCTCGACACCAAGCTCGGCCTCGTCATCGTGCTGACGCTGGTGAACCTGCCGATCATCGTCTGGATGCTCTACACCTACTTCAAGGAGATCCCCGGCGAGATCCTCGAGGCCGCGCGCATGGACGGCGCCTCGCTGAGCTCCGAGATTCTCTACGTGCTGACGCCCATGGCGGTGCCGGGCATCGCGTCCACCCTGCTGCTCAACGTCATCCTCGCGTGGAACGAGAGCTTCTGGACGCTGAACCTCACCGCGGCCAACGCCGCGCCGCTGACCGCCTTCATCGCCAGCTATTCGAGCCCCGAGGGGCTCTTCTACGCCAAGCTCTCGGCGGCCAGCACCATGGCGATCGCGCCGATCCTCATCCTCGGCTGGTTCAGCCAGAAGCAACTCGTCCGCGGCCTGACCTTCGGCGCCGTGAAGTAGGGGGAAACCAATGGGCGAAATCGTCCTGTCCCAGGTGAAGAAGTCGTTCGGCGGCGTCTCCATCATCCAGGGGATCGACCTGCGCATCGCCGACGGCGAGTTCGTGGTCTTCGTCGGCCCGTCCGGCTGCGGCAAGTCCACGCTGCTGCGCCTCATCGCCGGGCTGGAGGATGTTTCCTCCGGCAATATCTCCATCGACGGGCGCGACGCGACCGACCTGCCGCCGGCCCGGCGCGGCCTCGCCATGGTGTTTCAGAGCTACGCGCTCTACCCGCATATGAGCGTGCGCAAGAACATCGCCTTTCCCCTGCGCATGGCCGGCGTTCCCGCCGCCGAGCAGGAGCGCAAGGTGGAGGCGGCGGCCAGGGTGCTGAACCTGACGCCCTATCTCGACCGCAAGCCGAGCCAGCTCTCCGGCGGCCAGCGCCAGCGCGTCGCCATCGGCCGGGCCATCGTGCGCGAGCCGGCGGCCTTCCTGTTCGACGAGCCGCTGTCCAATCTCGACGCGGCGCTGCGCGTCTCGATGCGGCAGGAGATCTCCGAACTGCACCAGTCGCTCAAGACGACGATGATCTACGTCACCCACGACCAGGTGGAGGCCATGACCATGGCCGACAAGATCGTGGTGCTGAACGCCGGTCGGATCGAGCAGGTCGGCAGCCCGCTGGAGCTCTACCGGCGGCCGGCCAACCTCTTCGTCGCCGGCTTCATCGGCAGCCCGAAGATGAACTTCATCGAGGGGGCGGAGGCGGCGAAGCACGGCGCCCATACGCTCGGCATCCGGCCGGAACATATCGACATCGCCGCCGCCGGCCCGTGGAAGGGCAGGGTGGGGCTCTGCGAGCATCTGGGCTCCGACACCTTCCTGAAGGTGGATGTCGAGGGCGTCGGGCAGATCAATGTCCGCGCCAGCGGCGAGGTGGCGCTCGCCTTCGGCGACACGGTCGGCCTCGCCCCCCAGCCGGACAAGCTCCACCGCTTCGACGAGGCGGGCAACGCCGCGACGTGACGCGGTGACGTGACACGGGAGGGCGCGGCCCGGCCGTCCCTCCCATTCCCGAGATCGACCCCTGCGTCGCCCGGCGCCCCGGCGCGGACGGCGACAACCCGAATGGCACGACAATGAGCAGCCCCGCCGTATCGCTTCCTTCCTATGACCGCTCGACGCTGACGCCGGGCATCGTCCATATCGGGCTGGGCAATTTCCACCGCGCCCATCAGGCCGTCTATCTCGACGACCTGTTCGCGCTCGGCGAGGACCATGACTGGGCGATCATCGGCGCCGGGGTGCGGCCGGCGGACGCGCGCATGCGCGAGGCGCTTCTGGCGCAGGACTGCTTGTCGACCGTCATCGAGCTCGATCCGGCCGGCCGTCGGGCGCGGCGGGTCGGCGCGATGATCGATTTCCTGCCGGTGGAGATCGGCAACGCCGCGCTGATCGCCGCCATGGCGAAGCCGGAAATCCGCATCGTCAGCCTGACCGTGACCGAGGGCGGCTACTTCATGGACCCGGCGGGCCGGCTCGACACCGGCGCGGCGGAGATCGCCGCCGACGCGGCCAACCCGTCCGCGCCCGGCACGGCGTTCGGCGCCATCCTCGCCGCGCTGAAGGCCCGCCGCGCCGCCGGCATAGCGCCCTTCACGGTGATGTCCTGCGACAACCTGCCGGGCAATGGCAGCGTGACCCGCCAGGTGGTCGTCGGCCTCGCCCGGCTGTTCGACCCGGAGCTGGCGGCATGGGTCGACGCCCATGTCGCCTTCCCGAACGGGATGGTCGACCGCATCACCCCCGCGACGGGCGAGCGCGAGCGGGCCATGGCCGCCGCCTTCGGCATCGCCGATCCGGCGCCCGTGACCTGCGAGCCGTTCCGGCAGTGGGTGCTGGAAGACCGCTTCCCGGCCGGCCGCCCGGCGCTGGAGAAGGTGGGCGTGGTGTTCACCGATCACGTCCATGCCTATGAGACGATGAAGATCCGCATCCTCAACGGCGGCCACGCGATCATCGCCTATCCCGGCGGGCTGATGGACATCGATCTCGTCCACGAGGCGATGGAGGAGCCGCTGATCGTGGCCTTCCTCGACCGGCTGGAGCGCGAGGAGATCATCCCGATCGTGCCGCCCGTGCCGGACACCGACCTCGGCGACTACTATCGCGTGATCCGCGCCCGCTTCTCCAATCCCGAGGTGGCGGACACGGTGCGGCGCCTGTGCCTCGACGGCTCCAACCGGCAGCCGAAATTCATCGTGCCCTCGATCCGCGACAACCGCGCCACGGGGAGGCTTCCCAAGGGGCTGATCCTCGCCTCGGCGCTGTGGTGCCGCTATTGCGCGGGCGTGACCGACAGCGGCGCAGCCATCGCCCCGAACGACCCGAACTGGGACGAACTCTCGGCGCGGGCGCGGGCGGCCAAGGCCGATCCTTCGGTGTGGTTCAGCATGCAGGATGTCTATGGCAATCTCGGAGCGGATGTGGAAGTGGTGGCGGCCTTCTCCGCGGCGCTCGACGCGCTGTGGAGCCGTGGTACGCGGGCCGTGCTGACCGACTATCTCGCCGGCTGAGCCTCCCTTCATTCCAGGACGGTAATTCCCATGCCCGCTTCGTCTTCGCCCCGCTCGCCGGCGCTTCTGTGCGCGGGAGAGGCGCTGATCGACATGGTGCCGCGCGACACGCCGGAGGGGCGGGCCTTCCTGCCGCTGCCCGGCGGGGCGGTGTTCAACACCGCCATAGCCGCCGCCCGCCTCGGCACCCCCACGCTGTTCTGGTACGGCCTCTCGACCGACCTGTTCGGCGACCAGCTGCGCGCCGCCCTCGACGCCGCCGGCGTCGATACCCGCCTGTGCCGCCCGGTCGACCGGCCCACCACGCTCGCCTTCGTCACCCTGGTCGAGGGCCAGGCGCGCTATCTCTTCCTCGACGAGAACACCGCCGGCCGCCTGCTCGCCCCGGATGACGTGCCCGAGGTGCCGGAGGAGGTGGGGGCGCTGTTCCTGGGCGGCATCAGCCTGGTCGGCGAGCCTGTCGGTAGCGCGATGGAAGCGCTGGCGGGCCGGGTCGCGGCGGACGGCCGGGGGCGGCTGATCATGCTCGACCCGAACATCCGCCCCGGCTTCATCCGCGACGAAGCGGCCTATCGCGCCCGCATCGACCGCCTCATCCGCCTCAGCCATGTGGTGAAGCTCTCCGACGAGGACCTGTTCTGGCTGACCGGGCCGGGCGACCTCGCCACCCAGGCGCGCCGGGTGCAGGCGCTGGGCCCGCGTCTGGTGCTGGTCACGCTGGGCGCCCGTGGCGCGCGCGCCTTCTGCCGCGACGCGCAGGGGGGCGACATCGAGGTGTCCGTGGCGGCGCCGGCCGTCACCGTGGCGGATACGGTGGGGGCGGGGGACACCTTCAACGCCGGCTTCCTGTCGGCGCTGGCGGAGGCCGGCGCGCTGGCGCCGGATCGGCTGGCGGCGCTGCCGCCCGCGACGCTGCAGGCCGCGCTCGCCTTCGCCGCCCGCGCCGCCGCCGTCTCCGTCACCCGCGCGGGCGCCAACCCGCCCTGGCGTAGCGAGATCCTCGAAGGGGAGTGAGGGGTGGGGCGGCGCGGGCCGATCGCACCGGAAACCGCCTCGAAGGAACTTGATGAGAACATATTGCGAACATCGAACAAACCGGGTACAACTGCACCAACTTATCCGAAACCCTATTCATCCTCTTGCGTGCAGCCCGGAGCCCGGCGATGACTCAAGCGACTCTGCGACTCGTTGAAGGATCTTCCATGGACAAGGCCAAGGCGCTCGACGCCGCGCTTTCCCAGATCGAGCGCCATTTCGGCAAGGGCTCGATCATGCGGCTGGGCAAGAACGAGCGGATCATGGAGATCGAGACGGTCTCCACGGGTTCGCTCGGTCTCGACATCGCGCTCGGCATCGGCGGCCTGCCGCGCGGGCGCATCGTCGAGATCTTCGGGCCGGAATCCTCGGGCAAGACCACGCTCGCTCTGCACACCATCGCGGAGGCGCAGAAAAAGGGCGGGGTGTGCGCCTTCATCGACGCCGAGCACGCGCTCGACCCGATCTATGCCCGCAAGCTGGGCGTCGATCTCGACAATCTGCTGATCTCCCAGCCGGATGCCGGCGAGCAGGCGCTGGAGATCGCCGACACGCTGGTGCGCTCGGGCGCGGTGGACGTGCTGGTGGTCGATTCGGTCGCCGCGCTGACCCCGCGTGCCGAACTCGACGGTGAGATGGGCGACAACCAGCCCGGCATGCAGGCGCGGCTGATGAGCCAGGCGTTGCGCAAGCTGACCGCCTCGATCAACCGCTCCCACACCATGGTGATCTTCATCAACCAGATCCGCATGAAGATCGGCGTGATGTACGGTAGCCCGGAGACCACCACGGGCGGCAACGCGCTGAAGTTCTATTCCTCGGTCCGTCTCGACATCCGCCGTATCGGCGCGATCAAGGAGCGCGACGAGGTGGTGGGCAACCAGACCCGCGTGAAGGTGGTGAAGAACAAGCTGGCGCCGCCCTTCAAGCAGGTCGAGTTCGACATCATGTATGGCGAGGGCGTCTCCAAGATGGGCGAGCTCATCGATCTCGGCATCAAGGCCGGGGTGGTGGAGAAGTCGGGCGCGTGGTTCTCCTATGACAGCCAGCGGCTCGGCCAAGGGCGCGAGAACGCCAAGAACTTCCTGCGCCAGAACCCGGAGGTCGCCGGTCGCATCGAGGCGACGATCCGCCAGAATGCCGGCCTGATCGCCGAGCAGATTCTCGCCGGTGCCGAGGGCGGCGAGGAGGACGAGGGCGACGCCGAGGGTTGAGGCGTCGTCTCCCCCCGGTTTCCCGACGGCGTGTTCCGACCGGTGGGAGTGAAGCTGGCGCGCTTCTCGCAGGGCGCCGATTCGGGTTCCGGGAAGGGTGTTGCATGGCGCGCCGCGGCCCAGTGGGGCCCGGTTCTGGAGGGGCCGAGGACAGTGCTGTCGCGCTTTCTGGACAAGGTGTTGGCGCGTCGTTAGAACCGTTGCGCCCGCACCGTCTTGTGCGGGCCGGTGCCACCGGCGCCGAATGTGTCATCGGCGGATCCGGGTTCAATGAGCGGCGTTAACGAGATACGTGCGACCTTCCTCGACTACTTTGCGAAGAATGGTCATCAAGTGGTTGAATCATCGCCACTTGTTCCGCGCAACGACCCGACGTTGATGTTCACCAATGCCGGCATGGTGCAGTTCAAGAACGTCTTCACCGGCATCGAGAAGCGCCCCTATTCGCGCGCCGCGACGTCGCAGAAATGCGTGCGTGCCGGCGGCAAGCACAACGACCTCGATAATGTCGGCTACACGGCGCGGCACCACACCTTCTTCGAGATGCTCGGCAACTTCTCCTTCGGCGACTATTTCAAGGAGAACGCCATCGAGTTCGCGTGGAACCTGATCACCCGCGAATTCGAGCTGCCGGTCGATAAGCTCATGGTCACCGTCTACCATGAGGACGACGAGGCCTTCTCGCTCTGGAAGCGCATCGCCGGCCTGCCCGATTCCAAGATCGTGCGCATAGCGACCTCCGACAATTTCTGGCAGATGGGCGACACCGGGCCGTGCGGCCCGTGCTCGGAGATCTTCTACGACCACGGTTCCCACATTCCCGGTGGCCCGCCCGGCTCGCCCGATGCCGATGGTGACCGCTTCATCGAGATCTGGAACCTCGTCTTCATGCAGTTCGAGCAGCTGCCGGGCGGCGAGCGCGTCGTGCTGCCACGGCCGTCGATCGACACCGGCATGGGGCTGGAGCGCATCTCGGCGGTGCTCCAGGGCACGCACGACAATTACGAGATCGACCTCATGCGCGCCCTCACCGGCGCGGTCGAGGAACTGACCGACGTACCGGCGGACGGCCCGCAGAAGGCGAGCCACCGCGTCATCGCCGATCATCTGCGCGCCTCGACCTTCCTCGTCGCCGACGGCGTGCTGCCCTCCAATGAGGGGCGCGGCTACGTCCTGCGCCGGATCATGCGCCGCGCCATGCGCCACGCGCAGCTGCTCGGCGCCCGCGACCCGCTCATGCACCGCCTGGTGCCGGTGCTGGTCCGCGAGATGGGCCGGGCCTATCCGGAGATCGTGCGCGCCGAGGCACTGGTCACGGAAACGCTGCGGCTCGAGGAAACCCGCTTCCGCAAGACGCTGGAGCGCGGCCTGTCGATCCTCGAGACGGAGAGCGAGGGCCTCAATGCCGGCGCCAAGTTCTCCGGCGAGACGGCGTTCAAGCTCTACGACACCTACGGCTTCCCGCTCGATCTCACCGAGGACGCGCTGCGCGCGCGCGGCGTCGGCGTCGACGTCGACAGCTTCAACGCCGCCATGGAGCGCCAGCGCGCCGAGGCGCGCGCCTCCTGGGCGGGCTCCGGCGAGGCGGCGACGGATACGGTGTGGTTCGCCGTGCGCGAGGATGTCGGCCCGACCGAGTTCCTCGGCTACGGCACCGAGACGGCGGAGGGCACGGTGACCGCGCTGGTCGCGGAGGGGCGCCGCGCCGGCGAACTGCCGGCCGGCGGGCGCGGCCTCGTGGTGCTGAACCAGACGCCGTTCTACGGCGAATCCGGCGGTCAGGTCGGCGATACCGGCGTGCTGACGGGCGAGGGCGGGCTGCGCGCGCGCGTCGTCAACACGCAGAAGAAGCTCGGCGACGTCTTCGTGCACGAGGTGGAGGTGGAGAGCGGCACGCTGGCCGTCGGCGCCGCCCTCGCGCTCGTCGTCGACAGCGATCGCCGCCAGGCCGTCCGCGCCAATCATTCGGCGACGCATCTGCTGCACGAGGCGCTGCGCCGGGTGCTGGGCGATCACGTGGCGCAGAAGGGCTCGCTGGTGGCGCCGGACCGCCTGCGCTTCGACTTCAGCCATCCCAAGCCGATGGACGAGGCCGAGCTGCGGCAGGTCGAGGACATCGCCAACCGCATCGTGCTGCGCAACGAGCCGGTCGTCACCCGGCTGATGGCGGTCGACGATGCCATCGAGTCGGGCGCGCGGGCGCTGTTTGGCGAGAAGTACGGCGACGAGGTCCGCGTCGTGTCCATGGGCACGGATCCGGGCAACGGCGCTCCCTATTCGGTGGAACTGTGCGGCGGCACCCATGTGGCGCGCACCGGCGACATCGGCATCATCAGCCTGCTCGGCGAGAGCGCGGTAGGCGCCGGCGTGCGCCGCATCGAGGCGATGACGGGCGATGCCGCCCGCTATCACCTGAACGGCGAGAGCCGGGCGCTGCACGCGGCCGCCGGCCTGCTCAAGGCGCCGGTCGGCGAGGTCGAGGCGCGCCTTGCCCAACTCGTCGAGGAGCGCCGCAAGCTGGAGCGCGAGCTCGGCGAGGCTCGGCGCAAGCTGGCCATGGGCGGGGGCGCCGCCGGCGAGGAGCCGACGCGCACCATCGGCGCCATCAAGCTGCTGGCACGGCAGGTGACGGGTATCGAACCGAAGGACCTGAAGAGCCTCGTCGACGAGGGCAAGAAGCGTATCGGCTCCGGCATCGTCGCCATTGTCGGGGTGACCGACGAGGGGCGCGCCGGGCTCGTGGTCGGCGTCACGGATGACCTCATCGACCGCTATGACGCCGTCGCGCTGGTTCGCCACGGCGCCGAGGCGCTCGGCGGTAAGGGCGGCGGCGGCCGGCGCGACATGGCGCAGGCCGGTGGGCCGGATGGCGGCCGCGCCGCCGAGGCGCTGGCGGCGATCGAGAGCGCTCTGGCCGGCTAGGTTCCTGCCGGCGGCCTGGCCGCTGGGAGGGCATTTTCAGTTGTGCTCGTTCCGTCCGGATGAAAGGTGTCAGGACGGAACGAGCACTCGTTTCAACAGGCCGGAGCATTTCTGGCTCGGCCCGATGCCCCCATCGGACCGGGAAGTGCGCCGAGGGCCGCGCTGCCGGGCGGGTCCGGTCGGGGGAAGGCCGTCATGGCGGCCCGCAGGCATCAAGGAAAATGGTTCTCGGGCGCGTGGCAGCGTGCCAGGCGACGGCGTTGCTATGAGATCCTCGAGCGCGACGCCGCTGATGACCGGTGGGCGGAGCGGGTCAATCTGGCCCTGATCGTCCTCATCGTGCTGAACGTGGTCGCGGCGGTGCTCGAAACAGTGCCGAGCCTCTTCCTGCGCGACTACGTGCTGTTTCGCGCGTTCGAGCATTTCTCGCTGGCGGCCTTCGCCGTCGAGTATCTGCTGCGGGTCTGGGTTTCGCCGGAGAACCCGCGCTATCGGGGCCTATCCGAGGGGCGAGCCCGGTGGCGCTATATGCTGACGCCGGTCGCCATCATCGATCTGCTCGCCTGGCTGCCCTTCGTGGTCTCGGCGATGTTCGGCGTGAACCTGCGCACGCTGGCGATCCTGCGGCTGGTGCGCTTCATCAAGCTCGCGCGCTATTCGCCGGGCATGCAGTCCCTGCTGGAGGTGCTGTACCGCGAGCGCCAGTCGCTCGTCGCCTGTTTCTGGCTGCTGGTGGCGGCGGTTCTGCTGTCAGCGTCGGCCATGTACGTGGCCGAGGGAAGCGTGCAGCCTGACCATCTGGGCTCCATCCCGGCGGCGATGTGGTGGGCGATGGCGACGGTGACGACGGTCGGCTATGGCGACGTCTATCCCGTGACGGTGCCGGGGCGTGTGGTCGCGGGCCTCACCATGATCACCGGCATCGTCATGATCGCGCTGCCGGTCGGCATCATCGCGACCTCCTTCGTCGACGTGATCAAGCGGCGCGACTTCATCATCACCTGGGGCATGGTGGCGCGCGTGCCGCTGTTCGCCGACCTCGACGCCGCCGGCATCGGCGAGATCCACAAGGCGCTCTCGGCCCATACCGCGCAGCCCGGCGAGATCGTCGCCCGGCGCGGCGACGTGGCGCGGTCGATGTATTTCATCGCCTCGGGCGAGGTGGCGCTGGAATTTCCGGACGAGGTGATGATCCTCGGCGAGGGGCAGTTCTTCGGCGAGATGGCGCTGCTGCACTCGGCCCGCCGCGCCGCGACGGCGCGGGCGCATACGCGCTGCATGCTGCTTATGCTGGGAGCGGACGATCTTGCCGACGTGATCCGGCGGCATCCGGCGATCGGCGAGCGCATCCAGGCCATGGCTCGGGACGAGGAAGGGCCGCGGGCGCTGCGCCGCAGTGCCGATATCGCCGACGACGAGATAAAGGGCGCCTGAGTGGCCGACGCGGGGAGGGGCCTTGGGAAGGACCCGGGGCGCGCGGCGCGTCCCGGGTGAAGCGTGCAGGTCAGGCGCGGGTCCTGCTCAGGCGAGGGCCTTGCCGAGGTTCTCGGAGATCTTGTCGAGGAAGCCGGTGGTCGAGAGCCACTTCTGGTCGGCGCCGACGAGCAGGGCGAGGTCCTTGGTCATGTCGCCGCTCTCCACCGTGTCCACGCACACCTTCTCCAGCGTGGAGGCGAAGGCGGCGAGGTCGGCGTTGTTGTCGAGCTTGGCGCGATGGGCGAGGCCGCGCGTCCAGGCGAAGATCGAGGCGATGGAGTTGGTCGAGGTCTCCTTGCCCTTCTGGTGCTCGCGGTAGTGGCGCGTCACCGTGCCGTGGGCGGCCTCGGCCTCGACGGTCTTGCCGTCCGGCGTCATCAGCACCGAGGTCATCAGGCCGAGCGAGCCGAAGCCCTGCGCCACGATGTCGGACTGCACGTCGCCATCGTAGTTCTTGCAGGCCCAGACATAGCCGCCGGACCACTTCAGCGCGGAGGCGACCATATCGTCGATCAGGCGGTGCTCGTACCAGATCTTGCGCTTCTCGAACTCGGCCTTGAACTCGGCCTCGTAGATCTCCTGGAAGATATCCTTGAAGCGGCCGTCATAGGCCTTGAGGATGGTGTTCTTCGTGGAGAGATAGACGGGGTAGTTGCGCATCAGCCCGTAATTGAGCGAGGCGCGGGCGAATTCCCTGATCGACTCGTCGAGGTTGTACATCGCCATGGCGACGCCGGCGCCGGGTGCCTTGTAGACCTCGTGCTCGATGACCTGGCCGTCGTCGCCGACGAACTTGATGCTCAGCGTGCCCTTGCCGGGGAACTTGAAGTCGGTGGCGCGGTACTGGTCGCCGAAGGCGTGGCGGCCGACGACGATCGGCTGCGTCCAGCCCGGCACGAGGCGCGGCACGTTCTTGCAGATGATCGGCTCGCGGAAGATCACGCCGCCGAGGATGTTGCGGATCGTACCGTTCGGCGATTTCCACATCTTCTTGAGGTTGAATTCCTTCACCCGCGCCTCGTCGGGCGTGATCGTGGCGCACTTCACGCCGACGCCTACCCGCTTGATGGCTTCGGCGGCGTCGATCGTCACCTGGTCGCCGGTCGCATCGCGGTTCTCGACGCTGAGGTCGTAATATTCCAGCGGTACGTCCAGATAGGGATGGATCAGCTTGTCCTTGATGTACTGCCAGATGATCCGGGTCATCTCGTCGCCGTCGAGCTCGACGACCGGATTCGCCACCTTGATCTTCGCCATGAAATTCACCTCGCACGGAAATCGTTGTCGGAGGGTCGCGGCGCGTGTCCGCGCGGGCAGACGCCGGATGGGCGGGTGATACCCTGCCATGCCGGACAGGGAAAGCAGGTCCCGGGCCAAATTTCGACCAAAGGACAAGGCGCGCGGCCCTTCTCCACCAATGGTTCCTGGCATCTGGTATGCCTGATCGCGAAACGGGCTGTGGCGCCGCGTCGGGCAGGGTGCTTCGCAAGCGCGCCGTGCGCGGCTATATCAGCGACCTTTCCGCAGGATGACGAAACGAGGAACCGCGATGCCCGGCGCCGGCACCGACAGCACCAAGCCCTGGCAGGAGGGCGGGCCGGTCGTGATCCTCGTCGAGCCGCAGCTCGGCGAGAACATCGGCTCGGCCGTGCGCGCCATGGGCAATTTCGGCCTGACGCGGCTGCGCATCGTCAATCCGCGCGAGGGCTGGCCGAATCCGAAGGCGGTGACCTTCGCCTCCGGCGCCGACCGCATCCTCGACAATGCCGAGCTGTTTCCCGACCTGCGCTCGGCGCTGGCGGACCTCAATTTCGTCGCCGCCGCCACGGCGCGCGAGCGCGGTATGCAGAAATCCGTGCTCGGCGCGGATGTCGTGGCCGCGGAGGCGGCGACGCGAATCGCAGCCGGTGAGACGGTGGGGCTGGTGTTCGGGCGGGAACGCACGGGGCTCTACACGGAAGAGGTGTCGCTGGCCGACGTCATCCTGACCCTGCCGGTGAACCCGGCCTTCGCCTCGCTCAATCTCGGCATGGCGGTCGCGGTCGTCGCCTATGAGTGGTTCAAGCTGGCCTCCGGCGGGGCGTTGCCCTTCCAGCAGCCGGACCGCTACCCGATCGCCGACAAGGCGGACCTGTTCGCCTTCTTCGACCATGTGGAGCGCGAGCTGGACGAGGCGCTGTTCTTCCGCTCGCCGGAGAAGCAGCCGGTCACCACGCGCAACATCCGCAACATCTTCCACCGGGTCGGGCTGACCCGTCAGGACATCGCGACGCTGCATGGCATGGTGGCCGCGCTGGTGGAGGGGCGGCGCACCCGTGAGGAGCGTACCGCCGCGCGGCTCGGCGGGAAGAAGCGGCCGGCGAAGGCGGCGCCGGACGAAGGCGGGGCCGGGCCGGAGAGCTGAGCGGCGGACTGGCGGGGACAGGCGGCAAGATAAGGAAGCGTTCACCAGGATGCGCCACAATGATGCCCGGGATGGAGGACATCAGATGCGCATCGAGGCTTCTCCCGTTTCCGGTTCGTCCGGCAGGCATGGCGTCTCGCTCGTCGCTTCGTCAACCGGGCCGTCCGCCGTGTCGCCGCCGCTTCACCCGCCTGCCGTCGCGCTTCGCGCGCCGACCATTATCGTGTTTGACTCCGGTCTCGGCGGGCTCTCGGTGTTCCGCGAGCTGGTGCGGGCGCGGCCGGATGCGCGCTTCGTCTATGCGGCTGACGATGCCGGCTTCCCCTATGGCCCGCGCAGCGAGGAGGATCTGGTCGCCCGCGTCGTTGGCGTCATGGACGCTCTGATTGCGCGGCTGGCGCCGGATGCCGTGGTCATCGCCTGCAACACGGCTTCGACGCTCGTGCTGCCGGCCCTGCGCGCGCGCTATTCCATTCCCTTCGTCGGCACCGTGCCGGCCATCAAGCCGGCCTGCGAGGGGTCTCTCACCAAACAGGTGAGCGTGCTGGCGACGCCGGGCACGGTGAAGCGTGACTACACCCAGGCGTTGATCCGCGACTTCGCCGGCGATTGCCGGGTGACGCTGGTGGGCAGCGTCCATCTGGCGGCGCTCGCGGAGGCGGCGATGGCCGGCGTGGACGTGCCGGACGAAGCCTTCGCCGCCGAGATCGCGCCGGCCTTCGTGCGCGAGGGCAAGGCGCGCACCGATACGGTGGTGCTGGCCTGCACCCATTATCCGCTGGTGCTCGACCGGCTGCGCAAGGTGGCGCCCTGGCCGGTGCGCTGGGTGGACCCGGCGGCGGCCATCGCCCGGCGTCTCAGTTCGCTTCTCGGTCCCGTCGCCTTCGCCGCGAGCCCGGCGCCGATGCGGCTGTTTTCCACCGGGAGCCCGCTCGACGCGGCGCTGGTGGAACGAATCGTCGGCCGACGCGCGCGGGCCGGCGAACTCGTGCCCATGGCGTCCGCTCCGGCATCGATGCCGACACCTGCTTGAGAAGGCTGCGCTTTTTACAGGTGCCTTGCCAGCGCCGCGATCCCTGCCCAGCATGCCCGTAGGGCAGGAGATGCAAAGTGACTGGCAGTGTTCTTGACGACGCGCGGTGTCCGACCCGGCGGGCATTCCTGCTCGGTGCCGGCGCCACTGCGCTGGCGCTCGGAGGAGGCGATGCCTACGCGCAATCCGCCAAGCAGTCCTTCGACGCCTGGATCGTCGCCTTCCGCGCCCGCGCCAAGGCGCGTGGCATCTCCGATGCGGTGTATGACCGGGTCACGCGCGGGCTGAAGCCGGATACCTCCGTCTACGCCAAGGACCGGGCGCAGCCGGAGTTCCGCGAGGAGCTCTGGCAATATCTCAACCGGCGCATCTCCGACTGGCGGCTGATCACCGGCCGGGCGGCCGCGAAGGAGAATGCGGCGCTGCTCAAGCGCCTGCAGAAGGATTTCGGCGTGGAGCTGGACGTCCTGCTCGGCCTTTGGGGCATGGAGAGCGCCTTCGGCGAACTGGTCGAGGACGAGGACCACATGAAGCCGGTGTTCCCTTCGCTGGGCGCGCTGGCCTGGGGCGAGCCGCGCCGCCGCAAATATTGGGAGACCGAGTTCCTCAACGCGCTGGCCGTGGTTCAGCGCGGCTGGGGCGAGCCGGAGGGGATGCGTGGCTCTTGGGCCGGCGCGATGGGGCATACGCAGTGGATGCCGGAGGTCTGGCTGAATCTCGGCGTCGACTATGACGGCGACGGCCATCCCTCGCCCTACAGCGTACCCGACGCATTGGCTGGCAGCGCGCGCTACCTCATCAAGCGCGGCAATTACCAGCGCGGCCTGCCCTGGGGTTTCGAGGTGACGATGGCGGGCGTGCCGGAGAAGTATGCCGACGCTCGGTCCTGGCGCACCGTCGAGGATTGGGCGGGGCTGGGCGTGAAGCCGGCCGGCGGCGGCCGCTTCCAGTTTCCCAAGGCGCGGGCGCGGCTGTGGGCTCCGGTCGGGACGGAGGGGCCGTGCTTTCTGTTGACGCAGAATTTCTATGCGGTGCGCAGCTACAACCCGTCGATGAACTACGCGCTCGCCGTCTGCCATCTGGGCGACCGGGTGCTCGGCGGCGATCCGTTCATCACGCCCTTCCCGGGCGGCGAGCGGGTGCTGACGCTGGCGGAGATCCAGGAAGTGCAGCGCCGGCTGACCAAGGCGGGATTCGACACCGGCGGCGTCGACGGGCGCGTCGGCAACATGACGATGCGCGCCGTCGCGGGCTTCCAGCGTAAGGTCGGGCTGGAGCCGGACGGCTATGCCAGCCTCGACGTGCTGGCGGCGCTGCGTAAGGGGCGATGACCCCGTTCCGCGTGACGATCGGGTGACGGTCGCGCTTGACCTTCCGTGCGTTTCCGCCTATCCACCCACGCACACGCGGGGCCGGCAACGGTCCCGCGTGGTGTTTCACGCACCCGTGGGTCTGTCCGGCGCGTTCGGACTGGTCCTGTCGGCTCCCGCAAGGGAGTAGAGGAGGGGGCGCGATCCAAACCGCAACAATGCGAGAAGGACCTGCGCATGAGCAAGCGCGTTTCGGCCAAGCACAAGCTTGACCGCCGTATGGGCGAGAACATCTGGGGCCGCCCGAAGAGCCCCATCAACAAGCGTGAGTACGGCCCCGGCCAGCACGGCCAGCGCCGCAAGGGCAAGCTCTCCGACTTCGGCGTGCAGCTGCGCGCCAAGCAGAAGCTCAAGGGCTACTACGCCTCGATCGGCGAGAAGCAGTTCTATTCGATCTATGTGGAAGCCGCGCGCCTCAAGGGCGACACCGGCGCCAACCTGATCGGCCTTCTGGAGCGCCGCCTCGACGCCGTCGTCTACCGCGCCAAGTTTGTTCCGACCGTGTTCGCCGCCCGCCAGTTCGTGAGCCATGGCCACATCAAGGTGAACGGCCGCCGCGTCAACGTCCCGTCCTACCAGGTGAAGGTCGGCGACGTGGTCGAGGTGAAGGACGCCTCCAAGCAGCTCGTGCTGGTTCTGGAAGCCGTTGCTTCGGGCGAGCGCGATGTGCCGGACTATCTCGAGGTCGACCACTCCAAGCTCACCGCGAAGTTCGCTCGCGTGCCCGAGCTCAACGAGGTGCCCTATCCGGTCGTGATGGAGCCGAACCTCGTGGTCGAGTTCTATTCGCGCTGATCCATCACCGGATCATCCGCTACGGAAAAGCCGCCCGCGAGGGCGGCTTTTTGTTGGGCTGTGCCGGAGCGGCGAGAGGGGCTGGGCGAGGCCGCGCAAAAGAAAAGCCGCCCGGAGGGCGGCTTTGTCGTCCCGGCCGGTGAACGCGCGTCCGCTCAGGCGGTGGCGCGGCCCATCACTACGACGCCCTTCTCTTCGAGCAGGGTCTGGAGCTCGCCGGACTGGTACATCTCGCGCACGATGTCGCAGCCGCCGACGAACTCGCCCTTCACGAAGACCTGCGGGATGGTCGGCCAGTTCGTGTATTCCTTGATGCCCTGACGGATCTCGTCGGAATCGAGGACGTTGATGCCCTTATAGTCGACGCCGAGCAGGTTGAAGATGTGCGCCACCTGCCCGGAGAAGCCGCACATGGGGAACTGCGGCGTGCCCTTCATGAAGACAACGACGTCGTTGCTCTTCACCTGGCTGTCGATGAAATCGTGAATGCTCATGGCATTGCCTTTCGCCCGTGGGGGCCTCGCGAGAGGTTGTGGCGACGTGAGCCGCCTTCAGTCCGGTACATTGGTCTGAAGCGCCAGGGCATGCAATATGCCGCCCATCTGGCCCTTCAGCGCCGCGTAGACCATCTGATGCTGCTGCACACGGCTCTTGCCGCGGAAGCTCTCGGAAACCACGGTCGCGGCATAGTGATTGCCGTCCCCGGCCAGATCACGAATCTCGACCGTCGCGTCCGGCAGCCCGTCCCTGATCAGCCGTTCGATCTCGGTCGCTTCCATCGCCATCGACTGTGTTCCCTCACATCACAGGCCCGCGCCCATATAGATGGGCAGCCAGGCTTCGTTACGCTCGCGCAGCGCGTCCACCACAATTGGGCGCTCGCCGGGGATATTCAACCGGTCGCCGCCCGTCGTGCCGAGCTTGGCGATCGTCACGCCGGCGAGTTCGGCGCGGCGCAGCAGCAGGGCCTTGGAGCCGCTTTCGACCGTGACGATGTAGCGGGCCTGATCCTCGCCGAACCAGAAGGCGTGCGGGTTGATCTCGGCCGGCGGGGCGACGAGGTTGGCGCCGATGCCGGAGGCCATCGCCATCTCGGAAAGCGCGACAAGCAGGCCGCCATCGGAGACGTCGTGCACCGCGGTGACGAGGCCTTCCTCGATGAGGGCGCGCACGAAGTCGCCGTTCTTGCGCTCCAGCGCGAGGTCGACCGGCGGCGGGGCGCCGTCCTCGCGGTCGAGAATCTCCGACAGGAAGGCGGACTGGCCGAGCCAGCCGCCGGTCTCACCGACGACGAAAACAATCTCGCCGCTCTCCTTGAAGTCGAGCGTCGCCATCTTCTCGATGTCGTCGAGCACGCCGACGCCGCCAATGGTCGGGGTCGGCAGGATGCCGCGGCCGTGGGTCTCGTTGTAGAGGCTGACATTGCCGGAGACGACCGGGAACTCCAGCTCGCGCGCCGCTTCGCCGATGCCGCGCAGGCAGCCGACGAGCTGGCCCATGATCTCGGGCTTCTCGGGATTGCCGAAGTTCAGGTTGTCGGTCAGCGCCAGCGGCTTGCCGCCGACGGCGGTGATGTTGCGCCACACCTCGGCCACCGCCTGCTTGCCGCCCTCGAACGGGTCGGCCTCGCAGTAGCGCGGGGTGACGTCGCAAGCCATGGCCAGCCCCTTGGGGCCGTCCTCGACGCGCACGACCGCCGCGTCGCCGCCGGGGCGCTGCACGGTGTTGTTGAGGATCAGGTGGTCGTACTGCTCCCAGATCCAGCGCTTGGAGGCGAAGTCGGGCGAGCCGATCAGCCGTTCCAGCGCACCGGGAATGGTGGCGGTGATGTCCAGCGAGGCGGGATCGATGCGCTGCTGCTTGGGAGTCTCGACCCACGGCCGGTCATAGAGCGGGGCTTCGTCGCCCAGCTCCTTGATCGGCAGGTCGGCCTTGACCTCGCCCTTGTGCCGCACGACGAAGCGCAGATTGTCGGTGGTGTGGCCGACGATCGCGAAGTCGAGGCCCCATTTGCGGAAGATCGCCTCGGCCTGTTCTTCCTTGCCCGGCGCGATGACCATGAGCATGCGCTCCTGGCTCTCGGAGAGCATCATCTCGTAGGCGCTCATGCCTTCTTCGCGGCAGGGCACATTGTCGAGGTCGAGCTCGATGCCGAGATCGCCCTTGGCGCCCATCTCGACCGCCGAGCAGGTCAGTCCCGCCGCGCCCATGTCCTGGATCGCGACCACGCAGCCCGCTTCCATGATCTCGAGGCAGGCTTCGAGCAGCAGCTTCTCGGCGAAGGGGTCGCCGACCTGCACGGTCGGGCGCTTCTCCTCGGCGCCGTCGCCGAACTCGGCGGAGGCCATGGTGGCGCCGTGGATGCCGTCGCGGCCGGTCTTGGAGCCGAGATAGACCACCGGCAGGCCGACGCCGGTCGCCTTGGCGTAGAAGATCTTGTCGGCGTCGGCGAGGCCGACCGCCATCGCGTTGACGAGGTTGTTGCCGTCATAGCGGGTGTGGAAGCCGACGAGCCCGCCCACCGTCGGCACGCCGAAGGAGTTGCCGTAGGAGCCGATGCCGCTGACCACGCCGGCCACCAGATGGCGGGTGCGCGGGTGCTTGGGATCGCCGAAGCGCAGCGCGTTCAGCGCCGCGATGGGGCGCGCGCCCATGGTGAACACGTCGCGCAGGATGCCGCCCACGCCCGTCGCCGCGCCCTGATGAGGCTCGATGTAGGACGGGTGGTTGTGGCTCTCCATCTTGAACACGGCAGCCTTGCCGTCACCGATGTCGATGACGCCGGCGTTCTCGCCCGGCCCCTGGATGACCCACGGCGCCTTGGTCGGCAGCCCCTTCAGGTGCAGGCGCGAGGACTTGTACGAGCAGTGCTCGTTCCACATGGCGGAAAAGATGCCGAGCTCGGTGAAGCTCGGCTCGCGGCCGATCAGCTTCAGGATGCGCTCATACTCGTCGGGCTTGAGGCCGTGGTCAGCGACGAGTTCCGGGGTGATCTTCGGTTCGGCGGAGGTCATGCGAAGGCCGTCATTCCGTTACGCGGGCGGGCAGGGGCGGGAGCAGGCACGCGGCTCAGGCCCGCTCCAGCGCTCCGACGATGCTCTCGAACAGGGCGCGCCCGTCGGTCGGGCCGACGAGCGGGTCGACATGGTTCTCGGGGTGCGGCATCAGGCCGAGGACGTTGAGCTTCTCGGAGACGATGCCGGCGATGGAGTTGGCGGCGCCGTTGAGCACCTGCGTGTCATCGCGCCGACCATCCGCCATCACGTAGCGGAAGACGACGCGGCCGTCGTCCTCCAGCCGCTTCAGCGTGTCGGCGTCGGCGGTGTAGTTGCCCTCGCCATGCGCCACCGGGTAGCGGACGACGGCACCCTTGGCGTAGCGCCGGGTGAAGGGGGTGTCGTTGCGCTCGACCTTCAGCAGCGCCTCGCGGCAGATGAAGCGCAGGCGGGCGTTGCGCACCAGCACGCCCGGAAGCAGTCCGCTCTCGCAGAGGATCTGGAAGCCGTTGCAGATGCCGAGCACCAGCCCGCCGCGCGCGGCGTGGGCCCGCACGGCGTCCATGATGGCGGCGCGCGCGGCGATGGCGCCGCAGCGCAGATAGTCGCCATAGGAGAAGCCGCCGGGCAGCACCACGAGATCGGTGCCGGCGGGCAGGGACGTATCGGCGTGCCAGACCAGCGTGGGCTTGACGCCCGTCACCAGTTCAAGGGCGCGCGCGACGTCGCCCTCGCGGTTGGAGCCGGGAAAGACGAGGACGGCGGATTTCATGGTCGTCAGCCCACGAACTCGATGCGGTAGGTCTCGATCACCGTATTGGCGAGCAGCTTCTCGCAGGCGTCCTTCAGCGTCGCCTCGGCCTTGGCCGCGTCGGTGGTATCCAGCTCGACGTCGAACACCTTGCCCTGCCGCACGCTGGCGACGCCCGGGACGCCGAGAGAGCGCAGGGCGCCCTCGATGGCCTTGCCCTGCGGATCGAGCACGGCGGACTTCAGGGTGACGAGGACGCGCGCCTTCATGGATTCACTCTCAAGGACGTTCTTGCGGAAAACAGAAACGGGGGCTTTCGGGCCCCCGCCTATCATCTGGCCGCGAACGGCTCAATGCTTGAGTGCGGAATGGCTGACCCGAGGACAACGCATCCACGGGTCTTGCCCCCTCACTCCTCGGGTTCGGATTTCACCAGAACCGGGCCGCCGCTCTGAAGGCGCTCGTTCTCGGACATGATGCCGAGACGGCGGGCGACTTCCGAGTAGGCCTCGACGAGGCCGCCCATGTCGCGGCGGAAACGGTCCTTGTCGAGCTTGTCGTTCGACTTGATGTCCCACAGGCGACAGGAATCCGGGCTGATCTCGTCAGCGACGACGATCCGCATCATGTCGTTTTCCCACAGGCGGCCGCATTCCATCTTGAAGTCGACGAGGCGGATGCCGACGCCGAGGAACAGGCCGGAGAGGAAGTCGTTCACGCGGATGGCCAGCGCGATGATGTCGTCGATTTCCTGCGTGGTCGCCCAGCCGAAGGCCGTGATGTGCTCTTCCGAGACCATCGGGTCGTTGAGCTGGTCGTTCTTGTAATAGAACTCGATGATCGACCGCGGGAGCTGGGTGCCTTCCTCGATACCGAGGCGGCTCGACAGCGAACCGGCGGCGACGTTGCGCACGACGACTTCGAGAGGAATGATCTCGACTTCGCGGATGAGCTGCTCGCGCATGTTCAGCCGCTTGATGAAATGCGTGGGGACGCCGATCTCGTTCAACTTCTGGAAGATGTATTCCGAGATGCGGTTGTTCAGCACGCCCTTGCCGTCGATGACATCGTGCTTCTTGTTGTTGAAGGCGGTGGCGTCGTCCTTGAAGTGCTGGATCAGCGTGCCTGGCTCAGGGCCCTCATAGAGGACCTTCGCCTTACCTTCATAAATGCGGCGGCGGCGGCTCATGGGTGGGTACCGTCGGTTGAGGAAGTCCATTAGGATGCCGGGGCTCCGGTTCCGGGTTCACGGCTAGGGCGCCGCACTTTTGCGCGATCCGCTCGCGCTTGACGATTCGTCTCGCATCGGCACCAGCGCCCACGCGCGGACACTAGCCCATCGGGGGGGCGGATACAAACGTGTCCACGTGCCCTTTACACGCATGGGCGCCATGTTCTCGCGTTATACGAGGGTGAGCGTCACATTGACGTAGGGGCCGTTGAGGCATGTCGACGGCGTTGATTTGGTGGCGGGGGCGCGATAATCAAGCCCGCCATTTACCAGGATACAGGGCGAGCAAATGAGCACGTTCGACGACCGCGAAGACGCGTTCGAAGCCAAATACGCCCACGATCAGAGCCTGCGCTTCAAGGCTCTGGCCCGCCGCAACAAGGCGCTCGGCCTCTGGGCGGCCGAGAAGCTCGGTCTCGCGGGCGCCGAGGCGGAGGCCTATGCCCGCTCGGTGGTCGAGGCCGACCTCGAGGAGGCCGGCGACGAGGACGTCTATCGCAAGCTGAAGACCGACTTCGACGCCAAGGGGCTCGACGTCTCCGAGCACCGCATCCGTCGCACGATGGAAGAGCTGCTCTCTGCGGCCATCGAGACGCTGAAGAAGGAAGGCTGAGCCTTCCGGATTTCGACGCCTCCGCAAGCGACCGAATCGGCTGCTTGCGGGGCCGTCAACCATGACGGTTGCAGCTTAGCAACCATTTTCCTCTTATTTTGTTGCGAACCGACCATAATCGCGGCATCCCTGAGCACCGTCGTACCCTCCGTGAGGGAAGGCGACGTCCGGGGAGGAGCCGATGCGGTTTACCACGTCCTTCGCGTTGGCTTCCGGCCTGATCGTCGGAGGCACGCTGAGCGCCGGCGCCTGGCCGGCGGTGACGACGACCAACACGAATCTGCGCGGCGGCCCGGGCGTTCACTACGGCGTGCTCGGCACGCTTCCCGCCGGTTCTGCCGTCGAGGTCGTGGCCTGCACGGGCAGTTGGTGTCAGACCCAATATGGCTATGTGAGCGCGCGGCTGCTGTCGCAGAGCGGCGGTTATGCGCCGGCGGCCGGCTATGCGGCTTCGAGCGGCTATGCGCCTGCCTACGCCAACAGCGGCACCAATTATCGCCTGCCGTACAATACGATGGCGACCCCTGCGGCGCCCGTCTACGCGCCGCCCGCTTCCAGTGTGACGGCCGGGGCGGCGGTTCTGGGCTATGGCGCGCCACCCGTCTCGACCCCGGCGCCCGTCGCGAACCGCGTCGTGGCCACCAATATGGGAGTGACGGGTGGAACGGCGGCGAACGGCGTCGATCCCGTCCATCCCGGTTCCAACACCACCATGGCCGGCCCCCGCACCACCATCGGCACGACCAATGTGCGCAGCGGTCCCGGTGTCGAGTACGACATCATCAAGACGCTGCCCGACTTCACCAAGGTGGAGGTGACGGGCTGCGCCAATAGCTGGTGCCAGACCAATGAGGGCTACATCAGCATCTATCTGCTGTCGCGTGGGCCGGTTCAGCAGGTGCTGAGCGCGCAGGCGCAGCCGCGCGTGCCGGGCTCGCAGACGCGCGACTCCCTCGCGTGGAATGCTGCCACCCAGGCCGCCATGGGCTATGGAGCGCCCGGCGCCGCGGTGCAGGGCTACGCCGCGCCGGCGGGCGTCGGCACCTACCCGTCGGCCGGTGCCTCCGCTCTCGGTTATGCCCCCGCCCGGACCTATCCGGCGCCGGGCCGTGCCTATGCGCCGTCCAACGTTGCCGGAGCCTATGCGGCGACTGGTACGGCGACGACCCGAACCAATGTCAATGTGCGCAGCGGTCCGGGCGTGCGTTACGCCCTGCTCGGTACGCTGCCGGCCGGCTCGCCCGTGAATGTGGTCGGCTGCACCGGAAGCTGGTGCCAGACGCAATACGGCTATGTCAGCGCTCGCCATATCAACCAGGGCGGCTACGGCTACACGCAGCCGGCGTATCCGGCCGCCTATCGCGCCGCGCCGACGGCGCGCGGCTACTACCCGGTCGGCACCAATATCGGCACCGTTCCCGTCGCCCCCGTGCAGGCACCGCGCTATCTCGGGGCACCCGGCGCCGCGCTGAATCCGGCGCCGACCGCGCCCGGCTTCGCCACCTCGGGTGCCTATACGGCGACCACTTCCACGGACGTCAACGTCCGCAGCGGTCCCGGCACTGGCTATCAGGTGCTTGGCGCCCTGCCGGCCGGCGCGCCGGTCAGCGTGGTCGGGTGCTCGGGAAGCTGGTGCGAGACCCAGTACGGCTATGTCAGCGCGCGCTATCTCTCTTCCGGGCGTACCGATGCGGGAAGCCTTCTGGCGCGCCCGGCCGTGGTCTCGGGCGCCGAATATTCGAGCGCGGATTATGTCGATCCGGCGATGCTCGCCGCGTCGCCGTCCTATGCGCCCGCGTCGTCCTATGACGACCTCGGCTATGTCGAACCGGTCTATCCGCAGGGTGGTTACGTGACGGCGGCGAGCCTGCCGGTGCAGGACACCCTGGGCGGGCTCGACAGCTCATTGGGCGGGTACGGCCGCGGCATCGGCTGGACCAACTGGCGCACGAGCTGGGGCCCCGGCTACTGGGGGCCTGCCCTGTCTGGTCGCAACATGACCTCCAACTGGGGTGCGCGTCCGAGCTATTGGGGCGGCCGCACCAGCTTCTGGAACATTCATCCCGGCTATCCGACGCGGGCACGCTTCGGAGATCGCCGGGGCAATATGTACTGGTCGAAGCGCGGCGAGGGCCGGCTGCCGCAGTCGGCGGCCTGGTATCTCGGCATGGGGCCACGCTGGCAGGGACCTTACGCAGAGGGGCCGGAATACCGCGGACGCCCGGTCGTGTGGCGGCCGCGTGCCGGCATTTGGTGAGGTTGCTCCCTCAGAACCGCATTACATAGGTAATGCAACCAATTCCGTCGGACGGGGTTGCTATCGACGATGACCGGAACTCCGCGCATGCCGCGAGGGGCCGCGCGCGGCGCGTACCTCGAGGGAGGACAAAATGAGTCTTGTGAAGTCGTTGGCGTTGGCGGCCGGTTTGCTGGTCGCGGGCAGCGTCATGAGTGCGGCCTCGGCGGCCGTGGTGACCGGCAATGTGAATGTGCGCAGCGGTCCCGGAACGAACTATCGGGTCATCGGCTCGCTGCCGGCGGGTGCCCGCGTGGATGTGGGCGGCTGCCGCGGCAACTGGTGCCGCGTGGCCGGTGGCTGGGTCAGCGCCAGCTTCCTGTCGGGCGGGGGCACCAGTGTGGTGGTCAGCCCCGATTATTCGGGGGTGGACGATGTGGCCCTCGGCGTCGGAGCCTTCGCTCTCGGCGCGGCGGTCGGCTCGGCCTGGGACGGCGGCTGGGGCTATTACGGCCCGGGCTGGGGCTACGGCGGCCCGTGGTGGGGGCCGCGCTACGGCTATTGGCGTGGCGGTCCCGGCTGGCGCGGCCCAGCCTACTGGCGTGGGCGGCCGGCCTATTGGCGCGGCGCTCCCGGCTGGCGTGGTCGCCCGGCGTATTGGCGCGGCGCTCCGGGCTGGCGCGGCGCGCCGGCGTGGCGCGGCCGTCCGGCCTACTGGGGCGGTCGTCCCGCCTTCCGCGGCGCTCCGGCCTTCCGTGGCCGCCCGGTCTATATGCGGGGCGGTGGGATGGGCTTCGGCCGGGGCTTTGGCGGTCGCGGCTTCCGCTGAGCCCTGACGACGGGCGCGGCCGGAGTTCAGCTCCGGCCGAACACCCGCTTGAAGATCGTATCGACGTGCTTGAGGTGATAGCCGAGGTCGAACTTCTCGGCGATCTCCTCGGCCGTCAGGTACTTGCGGACTTCGGCATCGTTGGTCAGCAGCGTCTGGAAATCGCCCTCGCCACGCCAGACCGGCATGGCGTTGCGCTGCACCAACCGATAGGCGTCCTCGCGGGAGGCGCCCTTCTGGGTGAGGGCCAGCAGCACGCGCTGGGAATGGACCAGACCGCCGAGGCGGTCCAGGTTCTTCTGCATGTTCTCGGGATAGATGACGAGCTTCTCGACGACGCCGGCGAGGCGCGCCAGCGCGAAGTCGAGCGTCACCGTCGCGTCGGGGCCGATCATCCGCTCCACCGAGGAGTGCGAGATGTCTCGCTCGTGCCAGAGCGCGACGTTTTCCAGAGCGGGGGTCACCATGCCGCGCACGAGGCGGGCGAGGCCGGTGATGTTTTCGGTCAGCACCGGGTTGCGCTTGTGCGGCATGGCCGAGGAGCCCTTCTGGCCGGCGGAGAAGAACTCCTCCGCCTCCAGCACCTCGGTACGCTGCAGGTGGCGGATCTCCACCGCGACGCGCTCCATGGAGGAGGCGACCACGCCGAGCGCGGCGAAATAGGCGGCGTGCCGGTCGCGCGGGATGACCTGCGTGGACACCGGCTCCACCGCGAGGCCCATCTTCTCGGCAACGTATTCCTCAACCCGCGGGTCGATCTGCGCGAAGGTGCCGACCGCGCCGGAAATGACGCAGGTCGCCACCTCGTGGCGCGCGGCGACGAGGCGAGCGCGGTTGCGCTGGAACTCGGCATGCGCCTGGGCGAGCTTGAGTCCGAAGGTGGTCGGCTCGGCATGAATGCCGTGCGAGCGTCCGATGGTCGGCGTCAGCTTGTGCTCGAAGGCACGTGCCTCCAGCGCGGCGAGCAGCCGGTCGACATCCTTGATCAGCAGGTCGGCGGCACGCACGAGTTGCACCGACAGACAAGTATCGAGCACATCGGACGACGTCATGCCCTGATGGACGAAGCGCGCCTCGGGACCGACGATCTCCGCGAGATGGGTCAGGAAGGCGATGACGTCGTGCTTCACCTCCGCCTCGATCTCGTCGATGCGGGCGACGTCGAAGGTCGCGTCCTTTGCCTTTTCCCAGACCTTCGCGGCAGCCTCCTTCGGCACGACGCCGAGTTCGGCCAGAGCATCGGTGGCGTGCGCCTCGATCTCGAACCAGATGCGGAAGCGGGTCTGCGGCTCCCAGATGGAAGCCATTTCGGGACGGGTATAGCGCGGGATCACGGGCGGCCCTTCGGGAAAGACGGGGATGGCGTCGTTGCCGGGCGCTCTAGCAGGGCGGGGCCGGCGACGCAACCGACGGCTTTTGCCTCGCTCATACAATCAATGCGTGTATAACTAATCATGAACAACTGGTGGGAATTGGTTCATGTCGTTTTCTGTGCGTAACCACACATTGGAGCTTAACGGGGATGCGGTCGAGTTCGTGCCGACGACCAATCAGGGAGGGGCCTTCCGTCCGCAGTATCTGGTGCTGCATTACACGGCCGGCATGACCGGCGCCGGCGCCGTGGCATGGCTGGCGCAGCCGGCGTCGCAGGCCTCGGCGCATCTCGTGATCGACCGCAACGGCAACGTCACCCAGATGGTCCGCTTCAACCGCATCGCCTGGCATGCCGGCCGTTCGGAATGGGCCGGGCTGGAAGGTATGAACCGCCATTCCATCGGCATCGAGCTGGTGAACGCGGGCAGGCTGATAAAGGTCGGGGACACCTGGCAGAACTGGGCCGGCAACGTCATCCCGGCCGATCAGGTGGTGGAGGCCCCCCACAAGCACGGGAATGTCGTAGCCGGCTGGCACGCCTATCCGGCCGCCCAGATCAAGGTGGCGCTGGAAGTGGCGCTCGCGCTTCACAGCGCCTATGGCTTCTACGACGTCGTCGGCCACGAGGACGTGTCGCGGGGCCGGCGGGTCGATCCCGGTCCGGCCTTTCCGATGCTCAGCTTCGCGGCAAGAGTGCTGGGCCGCGGCGACTAGCCGGCGTTCGGCTCACACCAGCGCGCCGCGTTCACGCAGCGCGGCGTCGCGGATGGCGGCGATGTTGCCGGCATACGCTCCGGCGCCGCCCTTGAACACGGCCGAGCCGGCCACCAGCGCGTTGGCGCCGGCCGCGATGCAGGCGCTCGCGGTGTCCCTGGTCACGCCGCCGTCGATCTCGATATGGATGGGGCGCTCGCCGATCATCGCCGAGAGCTGGTGCACCTTGTCCATCACCGAGGGAATGAAGGCCTGACCGCCGAAGCCGGGGTTCACGGTCATCACGATGATCACGTCGACGAGGTCGAGCACGTGCTCGACGGCGTTGGCGGGGGTCGCCGGGTTGATGGCGATGCCGGCCTTCTTGCCGAGCGCACGGATGGCCTGCAGCGAGCGGTGCAGATGCGGGCCGGCCTCGGCGTGGACGGTGATGTGATCCGCGCCGGCCTTCGCGAAGGCCTCCAGATAGGGATCGGCCGGCGCGATCATCAGATGCACGTCGAACGGCTTGGAGGTCAGCGGGCGGATCGCCTTCACCACGTCCGGACCGAAGGAGATGTTGGGCACGAAATGCCCGTCCATCACGTCGATATGGATCCAGTCCGCCCCGGCCGCGTCGACCGCGCGCACTTCCTCGCCGAAGCGGGCGAAGTCGCAGGCGAGGATGGAGGGGGCGATGATCAGCGGGCGGGTGGTCATGGATCGAGGCTCCGGCTGTTTGCCGGGGGCGTAGCACCAAGGGACCGGGGCGGCAATGCCGTCCCGGCCGTCCATTGGTGTCAAAGCCCGCAGGTGGCGCTCAGCGTGCCGGGCGAAACCGGCGTGCCGCCGATCGAGAAGACCTCGCCGCCGGTCTGGATCAGTTCCGTTCCCGACCACGCACCGGCATCGGCGCTGCATCGCGCCGGCACGTCCGTCACGGCGATGTCGCCCGAGATGTCCTGGATCGGACCCGAGACATAGACCGCCGAGGCGCCGCTGCGCGCGACCGCCACATCGGTGAAGCTGATGCCGGTGACGGGGCCGCCCGAGAAGCCCCAGGCGTCGCCGTAGAAATAGACGCCGTAGCTGCCGGGATCGACAATGGTGACGTTCTCGAAGCGGATGTCGCTCGACGGATTGATGAAGATGCCGGCGCGATAGGTGGATTCGATCCACGCATTCGACACCGAGATGTCGGTCGTCTCACCCGGGAGGTTGAAGGACGAGGCGAACATCAGCCCGTTGATACCGCCCTTCAGCGTCAGATCGTCCAGCATCGCGTGCGCCGTCTTCTGCAGCACGATCAGGTCCATCGAGCGCTCCATGGCGGAGTTGTCGATGGTGACGGAGCGCAACGCCGCGTCCTCGACGCCGACCATGAGGATGCCCTCGCGGCGGCTGTTGGTGATCGACAGGTTGTCGATGACAATGTCGCGGCTCTGGCCGGTGACGACGTTCTCCCAGTCGATCTCCTCGTACTGGCTGCCGACGAAGAGGCCGTAGGTGACGTTTTCCATCGTCACGCCGCTGACCCGCAGGTCTTTGACCGCGAGTGCCGCGATGCCGGCGTTATGGACGACGTTCGGGTCGAAGATCGACCATTCGCAGGCGGTATTGTCCTCGCAGGGCGCGAGGTCGTGAATGCGGGTGGCGCGGATGAGCGCGCCCGAGACGTCCGTCAGCGCAATGCCGTGGCTGCTGGCATCGGCAATGTCGAGATCGCGCATGATGATGTCGTCCACGCCTTCCGCCACGACGCCGGAGCGTCCGCCGCGAACGGCGAGGGAGGCGACGGCGCTCCGGTCGCCGGCCAGCGCCACGACATCGGCGAGCGGATCGCTGCCGGTGATGGTCGCCGCCGGAAGGCTGTTGCGGAAGACTGCCGTGCCGCCGCTCAGCGCGCCGCGAACCGTGAGCGCGCCTCCACCGCCCAGCAGGAACTGGCCGGCGCCGAGCGAGACGACGGAATCGACATCGATGGCGCCGGAGGCCAGCACGAGCGCGCCGTTGCCGGCATTCTCCAGACGCTCGTTGATGGCGGATGCGGTGTCGCCCGATCCGATGTTGACGACCCGGCCCGCCGCCTGTCCGGTTTCCGTGTAGATCGCGGTCTCGGCCTTGCCGGTGGCGCCGGCGAGGGTGCGGATCGCGTCCTGCCGGTCGACGCGGCGGTAGAGCGGGTCGTAGGGAGCCTGGCCGGAAGTGTCGCCCAGCGGAACGCGCAGGCGCGCGAGGAAGATGCCTTGCGTGTCTCGCTGGTCGTCATGGGTCAGGCCGGCGATGAGCGTGAAGCGCGAGCCGTTGCCGAAGGCGGGAAGGCCGGCGCGCGACAGCTCGATGCGGGCGGATACGCCCGGTACGTCTTCGAGATCGTCGCCGGTGTAGTAGTAGCCGCCGGCGAAGAGCTTGATCTGGGTGAGGTCGTCCGGCGAGAGGAAGGGCAGGCGATAGCCGATCTCGGCATCGAACCCGTCCATGGCGGTTTCCTCGCCGGCCCGGAAGACGAGGCGGTTGGCCTCGATCAGCGCGGCATTTGCGATGGCCAGCGAGCTTTCGATGTCGCCCACCGGCAGGTAGGCATTGGCGCGGATCTCCCAATCCTGGCTGAGGGCTTCGAGGCCGACGCCGATCTGGGTGAAGCTGTTGTCATACTGGCTGTTCAGATAGTCAAAATAGCCATTGATCCCGTAGACCCAGCCATTGTCGTGGCGGAAGCGGTAGCCGATGCCGAGCGAGCCCTGCTCGATTTCCTGCTCGCTGCCGAAGCTGGCGCGAGCGTCGAGGAACAGTAGGCGGTTCCCGTCACCCGTCATCGGCAGGAACAGGTCGAAGCTGCCGAAGGCTTCGTCTCCAACCGTGCCCAGCGTGGCTTCCAGCGAGGCGGGGGCGCCTCCCGGCGGTTCGGCCATCGCCGGCAGGCTCACCGCGGTCGCGAGGAGCGCGGGAATAACGGCGCGTCTCATGTGCACTCTCCTGGGGAAGGTTTCGGAGGGTTTCCGAACCTCAATCCCGGCGCACTGCGTTAGCACCGCCATTCACCAAAAAGAACGAAAAATGACTCTAAGTTGTTGATATAAAAGTCATTTTATAATTATTCGTAGACAAATTAAATATCGAACATCGCGTCAAGGAAGCGATGGCAACACGAACGAGCTCCTTGCGGGAACTGCCGTCGCCACGCTGGTCCGGCGTGTCTGGCCGGACTCCCTCCGAGGGAATGAAAAGAAAAAGCGGCCGGAAATGATCCGGCCGCAGGGGAGGTCGCCACCCGAGCCGGCCAGGGCCGGGCGCAGGTGGACGGAGGTTCTGCCGGCGCACATCCGGGCGCGCCCGACGGTCGGCGATTCCGCCGGACCGGTTCACTTGGTCCAGGTGTCGACCTTGTCCTTGTTCGCCGCGACCCACGCCTTGGCGGTGGCTGCCGGATCGGCGCCGGGCTTGTTGTTCTCGACCATCACCTTCTGCTCGTCGTCGAGCGAGAGGCTGAAATTATCGAGGATCTTGTAAGCCTCCGGCGCTTCTTCCTTCAGCTTGGTCGAGACCACGGTGTTGACCGTCTCCTCGCCGCCGAACACGCCCTTGGGGTCGGCGAGATACTTCAGGTCCCACTCGGCGAACATCCAGTGCGGCGTCCAGGTGGTGACGACAATCGGCTCCTTCTTGGCGTAGGCGTCCTTCAGCGCCGCGACCATGGTGGCGTCGGAGCCCTCGACCAGCTTCACCGGCAGGCCGTAGTCCTTGACCGCCTTTTCCGAGGCCTTCATCAGGCCGGCGCCGGGATCGATGCCGATCACCTTGCCGCCGAACTTCGCTGGGTCCTTCTTGATGTCCTCGATCGTGGTGATGTCGACATAGGTCGGCACCGCCCAGCCGATCTTGGCGCCGGTCACATTGGGGCCGAGATCGACCACCTTGTCCTTGAGCTTGGCGTTGTAGGCGGCGTGAGTGGCCGGCAGCCAAGCCGCGACCATCGCGTCCGCCTCGCCGGTCGCCACCGCCTGCCACATGGCGGCGCCGGAAAGCGGCACGATCTTCACCTTGTAGCCCTTGTCCTCCAGCACGGTCTTGATGATGTTGGTGGCGACCACGGCGTCGGACCATTCCACATAGGCGATGGTCAGGTCCTTCTTCTCCGCCTGCGCAGCCCCGACGGCGAGGCCGAGGGCGGTGGCGGCGATGGCGGCCGTCTTCACGTACTTTCCGAATAGCGACATGTCGGTTGCTCCGCGTTGGAAGGTGAGGGGTCGGAAGTCGTTGCGCTGCTTCCGTTGTAGGAATGGTCAGCCGCCCTGGCGGTCGCGCCGCATGTGGCGGGCGACGTACTGGGTGATGCGGTCGAGGATGACGGCGAGCACCACGATGGCGATGCCGGCCTGGAAACCCTGTCCGGCTTCGAGCCGCTGGATCGCCTTCCACACCTCGCCGCCCAGCCCGCCGGCACCGATCATCGCCGCGATCACCACCATGGAGAGCGCGAGCATGATGGTCTGGTTGATGCCGGCCATGATGGTCGGGATGGCGAGGGGGAGCTGCACCTTGAACAGCTTCTGCCAGCGGCTGGAGCCGAAAGCGTCGGCGGCCTCGACCAGTTCCGGCGGTGTCTGGAGGATGCCGAGGGCGGTCAGGCGGATGGTCGGCGGCATGGCGAAGACGATGGTCGCGAAGCAGGCCGACACCGCCCCGAGGCCGAAGAACGGGATGGCGGGGATCAGATAGACGAAGCTCGGCATGGTCTGCATCATGTCGAGCGCCGGAGCGACGACGCGCCAGAAGCGCTTGCTGAGCGCGGCGCCGACGCCGATCGGAATGCCGATGGCGAGCGCGAACAGCGTCGAGACCAGCACCAGCACGAGCGACTGCAGGGTCGCCCGCCAGAGCTCGAGGTTCCACAGGAAGGCGAAGCCGAGCATCGAGAAGATCGCGATGCGCGCGGTGGTCAGCCGCCAGATCAGCAGTCCGAAGAGGATGATGACCAGCCAGGGCGGCAGGCCGACGAGGAAATCGGTAGTGGCTTCGATGCCGGTACCGATGACCGCGCTGAGCGCGCGGGTGACGCCCGAGAAGTGTTCCGTCGCCCAGTCGAGGGCGATGTCGCACCATTCGGCGAGGGGAATGCGGGGGATCTCGAAGGCCATCGTCCGTCCTCCCTCAGTGCGTCGTTTCGGAGCGCCGCCGCGCCAGCGCCGCCACGAGGTCGGCATTGGCGATCACGCCCTTGAGCTCGCGGTCCGGCCCGATGACAGCGATCTCGCCGCGGCCGGAGGCGAGCTTGGCGACGGCGTCGTTCAGCGTCGCCGTGCCGGGCACGCAGGCCTCGCGGTCGCTGAGCAGCAGGCGCAGTTCCGTATCGCCTGCCTGCTTCAGGGTTTCGGCATCGACGGTGCCCTGGAAACGTCCCTCGTGGCAGACGACGGTGACGACCGGCTCACCCGACTGGGTGAGGATCGCCAGCGCCTCGGCGGCGGTGCTCTGCCAGGGCTTCACGGCGGCCGGCTGGCGCATGGCGTCGCCGGCGGTGACGACGCCGAGCACGTCGATATGCTCGACGAAGCGGCGCACATAGTCGTCGGCCGGGTTGGCGAGGAAGTCGGCCGCCGTGCCCTGCTGGACGACACGGCCGTCCTTCATCAGCACGATGCGCCCGCCGAGCGCGATGGCCTCGTCGAGGTCGTGGCTGACGAAGACGATGGTCTTCTTCAGGCGCCTTTGCAGCGCCACGAGTTCCTGCTGCATGTCCCGGCGGATCAGCGGGTCGAGCGCGCTGAAGGCCTCGTCCATCAGCAGCACGTCCGGGTCCAGCGCCAGCGCGCGGGCGAGGCCGGCGCGCTGCTGCATGCCGCCGGAAAGCTGCGAGGGATAGTGCTGGTCCCAGCCTTTCAGCCCGACCGTCTCGATCGCCGTGAGCGCCCGGTCGCGCCGCAGATCGGGCGCGACGCCCTGGACTTCGAGACCGTATTCGACGTTGCGCAGGATGGTACGGTGGGGAAACAGGGCGAATTGCTGGAACACCATGCCGAAGCGGGTGCGGCGGAATTCCATCAGTTCGCGTTCGTTGAGCGCGGTGACGTCGGTGTCATCGACGAGCACCGAGCCGGAGGTCGGCTCGATCAGCCGGTTGATGCAGCGCAGGCAGGTCGACTTGCCCGAGCCCGACAGGCCCATGACGACGAGGATTTCGCCTTCGTCGACGTCGAAGCTTACATCCTGCAGGCCGATGACGGCGCCCGTGGCCTTCTGCACTTCGGCGCGGCTCTGCCCGGCCTTGAGCAGCGGCAACGCCGCGCCGGCCTCGTCGCCGAATATTTTCGTCAGTCCCCGGACCTGAACCCGCGGTCGCTTTGCGTTCATGCGCTCCCCTCATTATTGAGGGAAGTGTCCGGCGCATGGCTGCCATGCCGATTGGACAGATGCGACAAGCCGGGCTGCAAAGACGACAATAGCCCGGTCTTATTGCGTCCCCGTCAATAAGCCGGGCTCAACCCCACAAATCCCGCCAGGCGGGCAGGGTGCCGGGCTGCGGCAGCGCGGTCGCCTCATGGACGGCGCGGGCGCAGGCACGGGCGAGGGTGCGCACCACTGCGTCGCCGATCAGGGCAAGGTCGAATACCGGATCGACGAGCGGCCGCCGGCCGGTGGCGGCGGCGAAGATGGTGTCGCCGTCGAGCGGCGTGTGCACCGGCCAGATGGCATGGGCGTAGCCGTCGTGCGCCATCACCGCGAGGCGCTTGCACTGCGCTTTGGTCAGCACCGCATCGGTGGCGACGAGGGCGATGGTGGTGTTGGCCCCGGGAGGCAGGCCCTTCAACGGCGGACGTTCCGGCAGGACCGGCAGCGGGGAGGGCAGGCCGAGCCCGCCGAATTCGCCGTACTGCTCGAAAGGCGCGGCCCAGAAATGCGGCGCGTCCGGCAGGTTCGTCGCGCCGCAGGCATTGACCGCCACCAGCGCCCCCACCGTATGGCCGGATGCCGCCACCATCGAGGCGGAGCCGAGGCCGCCCTTGAGGTTCACCGTGGTGGCGCCGGTGCCCGCGCCGACCGTACCCAGCGGCATGTCGAGGCCGGCCGCGTTGGCGGCGGCATAGCCGAGGTCGCGATAGGGGGCGAAGCGGCCCCAGTCCTTGTTGCCGCCGTTGATGAGGTCGAACAGCACCGCGCCGGGGACGATAGGCACCAGCGCCGTGCCGACGGGATAGCCGATCCCCTGCTCGGCCAGCGCGGCCATCACCCCGGCGGCAGCGTCGAGACCGAAGGCGGAGCCGCCGGAGAGAGTCACCGCGTGGATGGCGCCCACCGTTTCGTCGGGTGCCAGCAGATCGGTCTCGCGTGTGCCCGGCCCGCCGCCGCGCACGTCGACCGAGGCGACGGCCGGCTCATCGAAGAGGATGGCGGTGACACCGGAAGCGAGGTCGAGGTCGGTGGCATGGCCGACCTTCAGGCCGGCGACGTCGGTGATCAGGTTACGCATCGGTTCCTCGCTCACGCGCATCACATCCCGGCGAGAGGCCAAGCCGCCGCATTGCGTAAGCCGGTGCGGGCGTGCATTGGGAAGCTCTCGGAACGGCTAAGGTTGCCTATTTCATGGCCGACGTCACTCTTCCGGCCGCCTTCGTGGCCGGTATCGCCAGCTTCGCCTCGCCCTGCGTCCTGCCGCTGGTGCCGCCCTATCTGTGCTACCTCGCCGGGACGAGCCTCGACCAGATCACGCACAAGGCCCCGACCGACGTTGCCGCCTGGCGCACGCTCGGCGCGGCGATGGTGTTCGTCGCCGGCTTTTCCACGGTCTTCGTGGCGCTCGGGGCGGGCGCGTCGGTCGCCGGCAGCTATCTGCGGCTCTATTCGCAGGAACTGGCTATCGTCGCGGGTGTCGCCATCCTGCTGATGGGGCTGCACTTTCTCGGTGTGCTTCGGCTCGGCTGGCTGACGCGCAGCAAGCGCGTGCATGTCGATGCGCCGTCGACGCTGGCGGGCGCCTATGTGATGGGGCTCGCCTTCGCCTTCGGCTGGACGCCCTGCATCGGCCCGGTGCTGGCGGCCATCCTCGCCGTGGCGGCGAGCGAGCAGACGCTGACGCGCGGGGCGGGGCTGCTCGCCACCTATTCCGCCGGCCTCGGCGTGCCCTTCCTCGCGGTGGCCGCCATGGCGCGGCCGGCGCTCGGCCTGCTCGGCCACGCCCGGCGCTACCTGCCGGTGGTCGAGAAGGTGATGGGTGGGCTGCTGGTGCTCACCGGCATCGGCTTCCTCTCCGGCTGGATGGCGCAGATGAGCTTCTGGCTGCTGGAAACCTTCCCGGCGCTGTCGAGTTTCGGCTGAGATCGTGACCACGGGCAGAGCCGTTCTGCCCGTTTTCCCTCCGATTCGTTTTCTCCTTCGGTTCGCACCCTTCTGCCGCAACCGGATGTGGAGCCTCTGAACGACGAAACCCGCCGGATCGCTCCGGCGGGTTCCTGAAGGATGCTGCTTCCCGGAAGGAAGCGCGGCCTTTCGGCTCACATCTGGGTGTAGCCGCCGTCCTTCCAGACGTACAGCACGTAGTCGAGGCTGGTGCGGTCGCCCTTCTTGTCGAAGGTCAGGTCGCCCAGAACGGTCGAGAACTTGGCGCCGGAGTGGATGTAGTCGGCGACCTTCTTGGGATCGGTCGACTTGATGGCCTCGGCGGCCTGCTGGAAGATCTGGCCGGCGGCGTAGGTGTAGAGGACGTAGCCTTCCGGATCGATGCCCTTGGCCTTGAACGCGGCGACGGCGTCCTTGGCGGCGGGGTTGTTGCGCGGATCGGGACCGAAGGTCATGAGGGTGCCCGCGGCGCCCGGACCGGCGATGGTCCAGTATTCCTTGTCGGTGATGCCGTCACCCGAGAAGAGCACGGTCTGCATGCCCTGGTCGCGCATCTGGCGGACCAGCAGGCCGGCTTCCGTGTGCAGGCCGCCGTAGTAGAGCAGGTCGACGCCCGCGGCCTTCAGCTTGGAGACGAGGGCCGAATAGTCCTTCTCGCCCGGGTTGATGCCTTCGTACGCCACTTCCTTGATGCCGGCGGCGTTCATCGCCTTCTGCGTCTCGTCGGCGAGACCCTTGCCGTAGGGGGTCTTGTCGTGGACGATCGCAACCTTCTTGTCCTTGAAGTTCTTGGCGATGTAGTTGCCCGCCACCGTGCCCTGCTGGTCATCGCGACCGCAGACGCGGAAGGTGTTCCACATCTTACGCTCGGTGAAGGTCGGGTTGGTCGAGGCCGGGGTCAGCTGGAGAACGCCGGCTTCTTCATACTGCTCGGAGGCCGGGATCGACACGCCGGAGTTGAAGTGGCCGAGGACCACCTTCACGCCGTCGGACACGAACTTGTTGGCCACCGAGACGCCCTGCTCGGGCTTGGAGGCGTCGTCGCCGACGATCAGCTCGACCTTCTCGCCGAGAATGCCGCCCTTGGCGTTGACGTCGGCGGCCCACTGCTCGGCGCCGTTCTTCAGCTGGGCGCCGAAGGTCGCGTTGGCGCCGGTGATCGGGCCGCCCACACCGACCTTGACCTGCGCGGACGCCGGGACGGCGAGCGCCGCCATGGCGCCGAGCGCGATGCCGGCAAACAGAAGCTTCTTCATGAACTTCTCTCCTGGTTCTGGAAGGGTAGTTTTCTCGCCGCCTCGACGACACGGTAACACGCGCCGCGTGCCGGTATCATGCCCCTTTTCGCGGGCATGTCGATGACGGAGCGAAAGCCTGCGAAGGCGCTCACGGAGCTTCTCCCGGGGCGCCCGACGGGGCGGACTCGGACCAGCCGACGGGGCCGGACTGACGGTAGAGCCAGCCGTAGCGCGTGCCCATCTGCGCGGCGCGCTCGGCGCGGAAGCCGAGCGTGGTGATCGCGGTCAGAAAGGCAGTGTCGCTGATGAAATGCTGCAGGGAGAGCAGCGTGCCCTCGAACAGCGCGTAGTGGAAGAAGCGAACCACGCAGCCGAGCAGGACGGCGTAGATCACCGCCTGCCGGTAGCTGCGCCAGGTGCGGGCGATGGAGCGTCCGGTCAGCCAGGCGGCGCCGCCGCCGAGGAAGACGGTGACGAGCAGGAAGTCGCCGCGCGAGACCTCCACAACCAGCTCCGGCGCGAAGACGGCGGCGGCGAGCACCGCCACGACGACGAGCGCGGGAATGACGACGGCGAGGCTGCTGGGGCTGCCCTGGGCGATGAGGGTTCCAGTGCGTTCCGACATCAGTGCGCCCCTCCTTCGAGATAGGCGGCCCGCACCTCGGGGCGTTCCAGCAGTTCCTTGCCCTGGCCCGACAGGGTGACGAGGCCGTTCACCAGCACGTAGCCGCGATGGGCGAGCTTGAGCGCGTGGAAGGCGTTCTGCTCGACGAGGAAGACGGTCAGCCCCTCCGTGCGGTTGAGCTCGCGGATGGCGTCGAAGATCTGCCGCACGATCAGCGGGGCGAGGCCGAGCGAGGGCTCGTCCAGCATCAAGAGGCGGGGCCGGCTCATCAGCGCGCGGCCGATGGCGAGCATCTGCTGCTCGCCGCCGGACAGCGTGCCGCCGCGCTGGGTGATGCGCTCCTTGAGGCGGGGGAACAGCGTGAAGACCTTCTGCAAATCCTCGTCGAAATGGGCAAAACCATCGACGGCCGCGCCCATCTGCAGGTTCTCGAACACGGTCATGCGCGGGAAGATGCGCCGGCCCTCGGGGGACTGGGCGATCTTCAGCTGCGCGATCTCGTGGGTCGGCACCTTGGTGATGTCGCGCCCCTCATAGACGATCGTCCCCTCGCGCGGACGCGGCTGGCCGAAGATCGTCATCATCAGGGTCGACTTGCCGGCGCCATTGGAGCCGATCAGGGTGACGATCTCGCCCTTGTAGACGTCCACGTCGACGCCCTTCAGCGCCATGATGTTCCCGTAGAACGTCTTGACGCCGCGTACCGACAGCATGGGCTCGTCGCTGCGCGGGGCGAGGGGGGCGGTGGCGGGCGGGGTTACGGTGAGAGTGTCGCTCACGAGCTGGTCCCCGTCGCATGCGTGTCGGCGTTGATGGCGGCCTCGACCTCTTCCACCGCGTCCTCGTCGACGCCGAGATAGGCGGCGATGACGCGCGGATCGTTCTTCACCGCTTCCGGCGTGCCGTCCGAGATCTTGGTGCCGTAGTCGAGCACGACCACGTGGTCGGAGATCTCCATCACCACGCTCATGTCGTGCTCGATCAGCAGGATCGAGGTCCCGTGCTCGGCGCGGATGGCGCGCAGCAGCGTGTTGAGCTCGAGGCTCTCGCGCGGATTGAGGCCGGCGGCCGGTTCGTCGAGGCAGAGCAGGATCGGGTCCGAGCACATGGCGCGGGCGATCTCCAGCCTACGCTGGGCGCCGTAGGGTAGGTCGCCGGCTGGATCGTCGGCGCGGTCGATCAGGTTGACCTTCTCCAGCCAGTACGTCGCCTTCTCGGTGGCGGCGCGCTGGGCGCTCGCCCAGCCCGGCAGGCCGAGCAGGCCCTTGATGGAGAAGCCCGAGGCGGCCATCAGCGCATTGTGCTGGGCGACCATCAGGTTCTCCAGCACGGTCATGCCGGTGAACAGGCGGATGTTCTGGAAGGTACGCGCCACCTTGGCCTGGCCGGAGACGGCGTAGTCGGGCATGCGCTCCAGCAGGTACACGCCGGATTGCGGGCCGGTGAGCGCGCGCTCGCCGACGCGGGTCACCTCGGCGACCTCGTCCGGGGTCGGCGCGCGTCCATGCGCCAGCACCAGACGTCCCTCGCTCGGCTTGTAGAAGCCGGTGATGCAGTTGAACACCGTGGTCTTGCCGGCACCGTTGGGCCCGATCAGCGCGGTGATGTCGCCGCGCCCGACCTTGAAGCTGAGGTCGTTCACCGCGATCAGACCGCCGAAGCGCATGAACAGGTGCTCGACGGAAAGGATGGGGTCGACGTCCCAGCGGTGGGCGCCGTTTTCGGGTGACGTCGCCATCAGCCGTGGCCCTCCTTCACGAGATCGCCGGAGACCGCCTTGCGTTCCTTCAGGAAGATCGTGGGGTCGCGCGTCGAGACGAGGCCGCGCGGCTTCCACACCATGATCGCGACCATGGCGAAGCCGAAGATCAGCATGCGGTAGAGGCTCGGGTCGAAATCGTTGCCGAAGACCTGCTTGAGGAAGCCGAGATTGCGCAGCATCTCCATGCCGCCCATCATCACCGCCGCCGCTACGGCGACGCCGACCTGCGAGCCCATGCCGCCCAGCACGACGATAGCGAGGATCATCGCCGAGACGTCGAAGGTGAAGCTTTCCGGGCTGACGAAGCCGGCGCGCACGGCGAAGAAGCAGCCGGCGAAGCCGCCGAACATGGCGCCGGTGGCAAAGGCCGACAGCTTCACGTTGGTGGTGTTGATGCCGAGCGAGCGGCAGGCGATCTCGTCCTCGCGCAGGGCTTCCCAGGCCCGCCCGACCGGCAGCTTGCGCAGCCGCACCGTCGCGAAGGCGGTGATCAGCGCCAGTGCCAGGATGACGAAATAGAGGAAGACGATGCGGTGCATCGGGTTGAATTCGAGCCCGAACAGCGCCGCGAAGCCGTTCTCGTCACGGGTGAACGGGACGCCGAAGAAGGTGGCGCGCGGGATCGAGGCGATGCCGGCGCCGCCGCCGGTGAAGTCGACCCAGTTGATGAGCACCAGGCGGATGATCTCGCCGAAAGCCAGGGTGACGATGGCGAGATAGTCGCCGCGCAGGCGCAGCACCGGGAAGCCGAGGATCATGCCCCAGAGGCCCGCGAAGAGGCCGGCGACCGGCAGGCAGATCCAGAACGCCCAGTTGGCCCAGAAGGTTTCGCCGAGCAGGCCGGCGAAGAAGCCGTTCACCGGCGCCGAGGTGGCGAGCAGCGCGTAGGTGTAGGCGCCCACCGCGTAGAAGGCGACGTAGCCGAGGTCGAGCAGGCCGGCGAGGCCCACCACGATGTTCAGGCCCCAGCCCAGCATCACATAGGTGAGGATGAGGATACCGAGGTCGATCAGGTAGCGGCTCTCGTTCCAGCCGCCCAATGTGTAGGAGGCGATGAACGGGAACGTCGCCGCGAAGGCCAGCAGGGCCGGCTTCACGACCGGGCCGACCGCGACGCCGGCGCGGTCGAACACCGTGGGGCCGGTGCGCGTCCGGGGGCGCCGGTTCGGCGACCATATGGTGAGGTTCAGCAGCAGCCGGCCGGCGAAGATGATGCCCACCATGATGGCGAGCAGCGAGGGCCGGTAGCCAAGCCCGAGCGCGCCGTCGATGATGATGGTCTCGAAGCCGATCAGAGGCCCGAGCAGGCCGAGGGCGATGAGGCCGGTGACGAACGCATCCTTGAAGGCGTGCGCCACCGCGGAGCCGGCATCGGCGGCCTGGGCCGCGGACGGGGCGGTTTCGGCGGTCTGGACAGCCATGATGTGTGACCTCAGACCTTTTCGACCTCAGGCCGGCCCAGCAGGCCCTGCGGCATGAAGATCAGCGTGATGGCGAGGATCGAGAACGCCGCCACGTCCTTGTATTCGATGGAGAAATAGGCCGACCAGAAGGTCTCGATGAGCCCGATCAGCAGCCCGCCAAGCACGGCGCCCGGCAGCGAGCCGATGCCGCCCAGCACGGCCGCGGTGAAGGCCTTCACGCCCGGCACGAAACCATCCGCGAAGTTCGCGACGCCGTAGTACATCAGGTACATCACGCCGGCGACGGCCGCGAGCGCGGCGCCGATGACGAAGGTGAGCGAGATGGTGTGGTCGACGTTGATACCGAGCAGCGCCGCCATCTTGCGGTCCTGTTCCACGGCGCGCTGGGCGCGGCCGAGCGAGGTCTTCTGCACGAGGTACCAGAACCCGCCGAGCAGCAGCGCCGTCACCACCATGATGATGACCTGCTTCCAGGCCAGCGTGACCTGATAGCCGCCGGAATCCATCAGCACGATCACGTCGGTGATCATCGGCGGCACCGGCTTGTTGCGCGGGCCCTGCGTGACCTGGACGAAATTGGCGAGGAAGATCGACATGCCGATCGCCGAGATCATCGGCGCGAGGCGGAACGAGCCTCGCAGCGGCCGGTAGGCCACCCGTTCGATCGCCCAGCTGACCAGCGAGGTGAAGAACATCGCCACGACCAGCACGATGGCCAGCGCCAGGAAGATCGAGGTGATGCCGAGAACCGTGGTGAGCAGCAGGAAACAGATCAGGGCGATGAAGGCCGAGACCATGAACACGTCGCCATGGGCGAAGTTCACCATGCCGATGATGCCGAAGACCATCGTGTAGCCGATGGCGATCAGCCCGTAGATCGAGCCGAGCGTCAGCCCGTTGATGAGCTGCTGAACGAAAACATCCATATTTTTTTCCGGCTCCCCTCAGCCGTTATGCGGAAGACGCGCGCGCCGGGCTTTTGCATATATTCTGTTCGTGCCCGTAACGTGTGCGTCTCTGACTCTTAGCCTGCACCGCGCTCCGATACAATTCGATCGAAAGACGAAATGCAATCGATCGAAAGGAGTGATGCAACGGTGCAAAAATACCGTTTTTCTGAAATCCTTTGCCGTTCAATCGGTTGCGAAGGGCGTTGTGTGCAACGTATCCGTCTGGCGCCTTCACCTTTTCGTCACGTTTCTGCCAAGTTGGGCTTTGTATGCGAGCGGTTTTCAAAATTCCCCGCGGGGAGTTATGCACAGCGCGGGTCTGTTCGACGCCGGCGGGCCGCGTAGGATCGCAGCGTGCGTGACAGGGTGAGGACGCTTTGGACGAAGTGAGGGGTCATGGCGTGGAGCGGCTGGTCGAGCCGGGTCTCTATCGGGAGGCGATGAGCCGCCTCGTTGCGGCGGTCCACGTGATCACGACGCATGGCGAGGAGGGGCGCGCCGGTTTCACCGCCACCGCGGTCGCCTCCGTGTCGGATAGCCCGCCGACATTGCTGGTCTGCCTCAACCGCCGCATCCGCTCGGCCTCCGCCTTCCGGCAGGCGGGCCGATTCGCCGTCAATATGCTGGCCGGCGAGCACCAGGCCGTCGCCGAGAGCTTCGGCGGGCGCACCGCCGCGTCCGGCGAGCCGCGTTTTTCCGTCGGCCACTGGCGTGAAGGCGCGCTCGGCGTACCCTGTTTGCAAGGGGCTATCGCGGTGTTCGAGTGCCGGCTGGTCGAGGCGCGCACCATCGCCACGCATGACGTGCTGGTCGGGCGGGTCGAGGCGGTCACGCTCGGTCCCGACGGCGGCAAGCTCGCTTATCTCGGGCGCAGCTATCGTGTGATCTGACGACGGTTCACGCGCATTGCCCGGCGACCCAGCCGGATGACCACGCCCACTGGAAATTGTAGCCGCCAAGCCAGCCGGTGACGTCCACCACCTCGCCGATGAAATAGAGGCCCGGGACGTCGCGTGCCTGCATGGTGCGCGAATCCAGCCCGTCGGTATCGACCCCGCCGAGCGTCACCTCGGCGGTGCGGTAGCCTTCCGATCCGGTTGGCTTCAGCTTCCAGCCGTTCACCGCCCCGTCGATGCGTTGCAGCACCTTGTCGGAGAGATCCGCGAGATTACGTGCGCCGGCTTCGCGGTCGGCGATCATCTGCGCCAGGCGCTTCGGCAGCAGCCCGGCGAGCACCGTGGCCGGCGCCTGCCGGCCATTTGCCGCCCGTGCCGTCCGCAGATGCGTGAAGACATCCTTGCTTGGGGCGAGCGCGACCTCGATCTCGTCGCCCTCGCGCCAGTAGGAGGAAATCTGCAGCACAGCCGGGCCGGAAAGGCCGCGATGGGTGAACAGCAGGCCCTCGTCGAACCGGGTCTTGCCGTGCCGCAGGCGGGCCTCGACGCCGACGCCGGCGAGCGGGGCCAGGCGTTCCAGCAGAGCCGGATCGAGTGTCAGCGGCACGAGGCCGGGGCGGGTGGACTGCACCTTGAGGCCGAAGCGTTCGGCAACCTCGTAGCCGAAGCCGGTTGCGCCCATCTTCGGTATCGACTTGCCGCCGGTGGCGATCACCAGCGAGCGGCAGGTGAGGGCGCCTTCCGTGGTGGCGAGCGTGAAGCCGTCGCCCGTCCGCTCATAACCCGTCACCGAGGTCGACAGCTTCAACTCGGCACCGGCGGCACGCAGTTCGTCGGTGAGCATGTCCACGATCTGCCGCGAGGAGCCGTCACAGAAGAGCTGGCCCAGCGTCTTCTCATGATAGGCGATGCCGCGCGCCTCCACCCGCCTGACGAAATCGTGCTGGGTGAAGCGCTTCAACGCCGAGATGCAGAAGCCGGCATTGGCGGAGAGATAGTTGCGCGGCGCGGCGTCGAGGTTGGTGAAGTTGCATCGCCCGCCGCCGGAGATGCGGATCTTCTCGCCGGGCGCGCGTGCGTGATCGATGAGGACGACCCGCCGCCCGCGCCGTCCCGCCTCGATGGCGCACATCATCCCGGCCGCGCCGGCGCCGATCACCACCACGTCGGCCGCGAACGGTCGGTTCACACGGCCTCTCCATAGGCGTGCACGCCGCCGCAATAATCGGTGACGCGCCAGCCCTCGGGCGCCGGCTCCAGCCAGCCGGGGCCGATCGGAACCTTGCCGTGGCCGCCGGGTATGTCGAGCACATAGGTCGGCAAGGCGAGGCCGGAGACGCGCCCGCGCAGGGCTCGCATCAGTTCCTGTCCCCGCGCGATGCTCAGGCGGAAGTGGGCGGTACCGGGCGCGAGGTCGGGATGGTGAAGGTAGTAGGGCTTCACCCGGCACTCCACGAGGGCGCGGAACAGGGCGGCGAGCGTCGCCTCATGGTCGTTGACGCCGGCGAGCAGCACGCTCTGGCCGACCAGCGCGACGCCGGCATCCGCCAGCCGGGCGAGGGCGGCGCGGGCCTCGTCGGCCAGCTCGCTTGCATGGTTGGCGTGGACGGCGACATAGGTCGTCACGCCCGGCGCGCGGATCGCCTCGACGAGGGCGGCCGTGACGCGCTCCGGCGCGGCGACCGGCACGCGGGTGTGGAAGCGCACGATCTTCACATGCCCGATGGCCGCGAGGCGTTCCATCAGCAGGGCGAGACGGCGCGGGGCGACGACGAAGGGGTCGCCGCCGGTCAGCACGACCTCCCAGATCTCGGGATGGCCGGCGATATAGGAGATGGCGTCTTCCAGCGCGTCCTCGGAAAGGCTGGTCTCCGCCCCCGGCCCGACCATCTCGCGGCGGAAGCAGAAGCGGCAGTAGACGGCGCAGACGCCGACCAGCTTCAGCAGCACCCGGTCGGGATAGCGGTGCACGATGCCGGGCACCGGGCTGTGCGCATGGTCGCCGATGGGGTCCTCGCGCTCCTCCGGCCGGGTTTCCAGTTCGCGCGCGTCGGGGATGAACTGGCGGGCGATCGGATCGGCAGGGTCGTCGCGGTCGATAAGGCCCGCCAGCGTCGGCGTCACCGCGACGGCATAGCGGCCGGCGACCTTCTCGAGCCCGGCATCGGGCGCCAGCAGGCCGACATCGGCAAGCTCGTCCAGGCTGCGCAGGGTGCGCGCCGGCAGCGCCGAGACGGAAGGAGATGAAAGCGGGCGGTTCATGCGCGGCTTTGTGATCCTTTCCGTGAATATCGGCAAGGCGGCTGCGAGAGGCTGCGTTATATTCCGCCGTACATGATGAGGAGGCGCCATGTTCGCGCGTGAGGAAGACGTGCTCGAGGCGGCCGCCGGCTGGCGGCGCCAGGGGCGCGGCGTGGCGCTGGCCACGGTCGTGGAGACCTGGGGCTCGGCACCCCGTCCGGTGGGCAGTCACCTCGCCATCGACGAGGCCGGCAATTTCCTCGGTTCGGTATCCGGCGGCTGCGTCGAGGGCGCGGTCGTCGCGGAGGCCGCCCAGGTGATCGCCGACGGCGCGCCGCGCCTTCTGGAGTTCGGCGTCGCCGACGAGACCGCCTGGCAGGTCGGTCTTTCCTGTGGCGGGCGCATCGCCGTCTATGTCGAGAAGGTCGCCTGATGGAGCTTGCCGTTCTTGAGGCTCTCAATGCGGAGCGGGCGGCGCGGCGTGCCAGCATTCTGGTCACCGAGCTCACCAGCGGCCGGCAGCGGCTGGTCACGCCTTCCGGCATCGCGGGCGATCCGCTCGCGGAAGTGCTGGGCGAGGCGCTGCGCAGCGGCCGCAGCCGGCTGGTCGAGGCCGGAAACCAACGCCTCTTCCTGACCGTTCAGGTACCGTCGCCGCGCCTCGTCATCACCGGAGCGGTGCATATCTCGCAGGCGCTGGCGCCGATGGCGTCCATGGCGGGGCTCGACGTCACCGTCATCGACCCCCGCACCGCCTTCGCCACATCCGAGCGTTTTCCCGGCGTCGATCTCAGGGCGGAATGGCCGGACGTCGTGCTGCCGCGCATCGGCCTCGATCCGTTCACCGCCGTGGCCGCGTTGACGCACGATCCCAAGATCGACGATCCCGCGCTGACCGAGGCGCTGGCGGCCGGGTGCTTCTATGTGGGGGCCCTCGGCTCACGCAAGACACATGGCGCCCGGCTGGAGCGGTTGGCGGCGCGTGGCGTTTCGCGCGAGGCGCTGGCGACGATCCATGCCCCCATCGGGCTCGACATCGGCGCCGCGAGCCCGGCGGAGATCGCGGTCTCCGTCCTTGCCGAGATCATCGGCGAACTGCGCCGTCGGCCAGCCATGCGGGGACAGGCTGCGTGAAGTTCGGCCGGGTTCCGCTCGATGAGGCGCTTGGGGCTCTGGCGGTGCACTCGCTGCGCCTGCCGGACCTCGAACTGCGAAAGGGCACTGTCCTCGACGCCGCGCTCATCGCCCGGCTGCGCGCGGCCGGCGTCGAGGAGATCACGGCCGCCCGGCTGGAGCCGGGAGATGTCGCCGAAGATAAGGCCGCCGCCGGCATCGCGGCCGCCGTCTCCGGCAGCAATGTCCGCGCCGACGCCGCCTTTACCGGCCGCGTGAACCTGCGGGCGGCGGTGCCGGGCGTGATGACGGTCGAGCGAGCCGGCATCGATGCCCTCAACCGCATCGACGAGGCGGTGACGTTGGCGACGCTGCCGGCCTTCGCGGCGGTCGACGCTGGGCAGATGGTGGCGACGGTGAAGGTCATTCCCTTCGCCGTGCCGGGCTCCACGATGGACGCGCTGGCGCGCGCCGCCGCACCGCTGATCTCGGTCGCGCCGTATAGGCTTACGCGCGTCGCGGTCGTCTCGACCCTGCTGCCGGGGCTGACGGAAAAGGTCATCGCCAAGACGCTGCGCGTCACCGCCGCCCGGTTGGCGGCCGCGGGCGCCTCCATCATCTTCGAGCAGCGCGTGCGGCATGATGAACACGAGGTTGCGGTCGCTTTGTCTCAGGCCGCCGGGCAGGGCGCGGAGATCGCCCTCGTCTTCGGCGCCTCCGCCATCGCCGACCGGCGTGATGTGATTCCGGCCGGCATCGAGGCGGCCGGCGGGCGGATCGACCATTTCGGTATGCCCGTCGATCCCGGCAACCTTCTGCTGGTCGGGCGCGTTGGGGCGATGCCGGTGCTCGGCGCGCCGGGTTGCGCGCGCAGCCCGAAGGAGAACGGTTTCGACTGGGTGCTCCGGCGCCTGCTGGCTGGCCTGGAGGTGTCGCGCGACGACATCATGATGATGGGCGTCGGAGGATTGCTGATGGAGATTCCCACCCGTCCGCAGCCGCGCGAGAGCGCTGCGTCCGTGACCGGTCGCGCCGCCGCCATCGTCCTCGCCGCCGGGCGCGGCACGCGCATGCCGCACGCCCACAAGCTCTCTGCGCCGCTGTACGGCGAGCCGCTGGTGCGCCGGGCGGTGACGGCGGCGCTGGCCTCGAAGGCTCGGCCGGTCGTGGTGGTCACCGGCCATGAGGCGGAGAGGGTGCGCACGGCGCTGGCCGGGCTCGATGTCGTCTTCGTCGACAATCCCGCCTTCGCCGACGGGCTGTCGACATCGCTGCGGGCCGGCCTCGCCGCCCTGCCGGAGGAGGTCGACCGCGCGGTGGTGATGCTCGGCGACATGCCGAAGGTGGATCCGGCGCTCGTCGACCGCCTCGCCGGGGCGATCGATCCGCAGGAGGGGCGCCTCATCGCGGTTCCGGTGGCGGATGGGCGACGGGGCAACCCGGTCGCCTGGGCGCGCCGCCTGTTCCCGGCCCTGATGGCGCTGGAGGGCGATGTCGGCGCCCGCCACGTCATCGCCGAGAACGCCGATCTGGTGGTCGATGTGCCGGCGGAAGGCGATGGCGTCTTTCTCGACATCGACACGCGCGACGAGCTTGAGGCGCTGGAGATCCACGAGATCGCCGAAAATGCCGACGTCGATGCCCGCGCCGCGCTGGAGGGGATGAAGGCGGAAGACGCCTGAGACCTTTCCGATGGCGGAGCGCACCTGTTTCCTAGAACGGCATGTAGACGGACAGAGTCCCGTACATGCCGTCGTCGCTGTCGCTGCTCCACCGCCATCCCCCGGCGGCGCGCAGCTCGCGGCCGGAGAACGGGACGGCGAGGAAGGCGCCGACGCGGACGCTCTCGTCCAGCCAGTCGGTGGTCGCGCCGGTCTCGACGCCGATATCCAGCCATTCCATTGCCCGCCAGCCGGCAGTCGCGCGGCCGGAGACGGTCTCGTCGGCGGTGGAGCCGCCGAGCGCGGCCGTCAGGGTCCAGCGCTCGTCCAGCCGGTAGAACCATTCGGCCACGAATTTCGCGCCGACCTGGGTGCCCTGGTCGCGGTTGCCGGGGTCGGGTTTGTCGAGCTGGTTGTCGACGACGTTCACGCCGCCATAGAGGGCGAGAGCATGGGCCCCGCGAAGGAACTGCCAGCCGACGAGCAGTTCGGCCTCCAGCTTGTTGCCGATGTTCCAGCCGCCCGCCACGGCCTGTGTGCGGTAGCGATAGCGCCCGCCGCCGGTCTGGGTGCGCAGGCGCAGCCCTTCCTTGTCCATCGGCGCGAAGGGTGCCCACGCCATGCCGCCCCAGCCATAGGCATTGTCGCGGGCGACATCCATGCCGGAGTAGAAGTACAGCCGGTCTTCGAGCGACGGCTCGGCCGGCTCGTCGGCGTCTGCGCCCGAACCGAGGCAGGTGACGACGGCCGTCGCGGCCAGAAGGCGCACGCGGATAGGCACTGGCGAAGGAAACATCGCCGCGCTCGCGAAGGTGTGGATCGGTCAGGTTGTAACGACCTATGCGAGCACTGCACCGAAATACCTTCAATCAATCTCTGATTGCTGGTCTCGTATTGTGCTCGCGTCGGTATGGCGCGTTTTGTCGCAGGTGCGCTCGGCTGTGCGGCTCAGACCGGCGGGGCCGCCAGATGTTCCACCTTCACGTCCACCCGCTCGCAGATCAGGTCGGCGATCATCTGGCGGTGGCAGTGCTCGGGATGCCGTTCGAAGCAGAGCAGGCAGACCTTCCTGCCGGCCTTCACCAGTTCGGTCAGCTCGTCGAGCTGTTCCTGCGCGGTCGGGGTCGCGAGGTGGGCATCGTAGATGCGGCGCAACTCGTCGTAATGCCCGCTTCGCGCGGCCTGGCGGCCTTCGGCCGGCGTGCCGAGGCCGCGCAGGTGCAGATAGCCGATGTCCCGGCTCGCCACGCCGGCCGCCAGCAGGCTCTTCGAAAAGCCGGCACGGCGCGAGGCCGCGACCGCACGCACATCCACCAGCAGCTCGACGCCGGCCGCGCTCAGCGTGTCGAGGACGGCGGAGGACGAGACCTGTTCGTAGCCGATGGTGAAAAGGGGAGGACGGGTGGCCATGGCGGGAACATGAACCCGCCGCGTGCCCTTGTCGAGCGGCGCCGAATCTGTGGACTTCTCCATGTCAGGGCTCGCATGCGCGCCCTGCGTGCTAGGACCACACCTTCAGGCGGCGCCCATGGGGACGGTCGATCAGGGACACGTCATCGCAGATGAAGATCGGTATCGAGCTCGGGAGCAGCAACGCGGGCCAGCCGGTGCGGCTCGATCTGGAAGAGCTCCTGTCCACGCGCCTTCTGGTGCAGGGCAATTCCGGCTCCGGCAAGTCGCATCTCCTGCGCCGGCTGCTGGAGCAGAGTGCTGGCCATGTGCAGCAGGCGATCATCGACCCGGAAGGCGATTTCGTCGGGCTGGCCGAGCGTTTCGGCCATGTCGTGATCGACGCCGAGCGCACGGCCGGCGAGATCCAGCGCATCGCCAGCCGCATCCGGCGCCATCGCGCCTCGGTGGTGTTCAACCTCGAAGGGCTCGATGCGGACGCGCAGATGCGCTCGGCCGCCGCCTTCCTGAACGGCCTGTTCGACGCCGAGCGCGAATATTGGTTCCCCATGCTGGTCATCGTCGACGAGGCGCAGCTCTTCGCGCCGTCCGGTGCCGGCGAGATTTCCGACGAGGCGCGGCGCGTCTCCCTGTCGGCCATGACCAATCTCATGTGCCGCGGCCGCAAGCGCGGCCTTGCCGGCGTCATCGCCACGCAGCGTCTGGCGAAGCTCGCCAAGAACGTCGCGGCGGAGGCGTCCAACTTTCTCATGGGCCGCACCTTCCTCGACATCGATATGGCGCGCGCCGCCGATCTGCTCGGCATGGAGAAGCGGCAGGCGGAGAGCTTCCGCGACCTCAACACCGGTTCCTTCGTGGCGCTGGGCCCGGCGCTGTCGCGTCGGCCGCTGCCGGTGAAGATCGGCGTGGTGGAGACCGCCAGCCGCAACGGCCGGCCGGAGCTGATGCCGCCGCCCGAGCTCGGCATCGCTGAGCTGCAGGACCTCATCTTCGACGACATCGGCAATGAGCCGCTGCCCGCCCCGCCGCTCCGCGCCGAGCCGCGCCCGACCGAGGCCATCATCGAGACGCTGGAGGACGCCCCGCCGCCCGAGCCGGTTCCGGTCGATCCCGAGGCGGCGGCCGCCTTCGATGCGGAGCGCGAGGCGCTGATCGAGGAGATCGTGCGCCAGTTCGTGGCCGATCCGGACGCTCCGTTCCGCTCGGCCGCTTCGCTCTACCCGGATTTCCTCGTGCACTGCCGGGTGCGTCGGGTCGGCTCCAAGGTGCCGGATCTCGCCGAGTTCACCCGTCGCCTTGCCATCGCCCGCGCCGGCCTCGATGCGCGGACGGAGGATGAGGGCTGGCAGCGCGCCGTCGAGCAGGCGTCAGGCCTGCCGGAGGAAATGCAGGGCGTGTTCCTGCTCCTCGCCCGCGCGGGCATGGACGGGGCGCCGTCGCCCGCCGACGAGGCGCTGGCACGGGCCTATGGCAGCCGGTCGCCCTCGCGCGGGCGCTGGCTGCTGACCTATATGGAGGAGCGCGGCCACCTCGTCTGCGAGGCCGATTTCCGCGGGCGCCGCGTGGTGCGCTTCCCCTCGCTGGGCTGGAAGACAGCACCGGGCGATCCCAGGGCGCTGTCGGCTTAACCTGTCTGGCCCTGGCGTAGCGCATGTGAAAACGGGCCCGTCGCCGGGCCCGTTTCCTTTCCTGCGCCCTTAGCGCGCGTCGTCAACCGCCGTACAGATAGTTCGGCAGCCAGAGCGCGAAGTCCGGCACCGTGTAGAGCAGCACCATCGCCAGAACGACGATGAAGATGAAGGGCATCACGCCGGAGAAAATCTCGTCGATGGAGACATGCTTCGGTGCCACGCCTTTCAAGTAGAAAGGTGCCATCGCCACGGGTGGCGACAGGAACGAGGTCTGCAGGTTCAGCGCTACCAGCACCCCGAAGAAGATCGGGTCGATGCCGAAATGGTCGAGCAGCGGCAGGAAGATGGGCAGGAAGATCACGATGATCTCCGTCCATTCCAGCGGCCAGCCCAGCACGAAGATGATCACCTGGGTGAGGATCAGGAAGCCGATCGGCCCCAGATTCAGCCCCATGATGAACTCTTCGACCACGCGCTGGCCGCCGAGCAGGGCGAAGACGGCGGAGAACACCGCCGAGCCCACGAACAGCCAGCACACCATCGCCGAGGCGCGCGCGGTGAGGAACACCGAGTCCTTCAGCTTTTCGAGGCTGAAGGTGCGGTAGGCCAGCGCCAGGATGATGGCGCCGAAGGCGCCGATGGCGGCCGCCTCCGAAGGCGTCGCGAGGCCGAAGATGATGCAGCCGAGCACCGCGACGATCAGCGCCACCAGAGGCAGGAACGAGGTCAGCAGCGCCCAGGCGATGGTCAGGGCCGGGACGTTGCGCTCCGCCGCCGGAAGCTTGGGCGCCAGCGCCGGGTTAATCATCACCCGGATGATCACGTACGCGATGTACATGCCCGCCAATGCGATGCCCGGGATGAAGGCGGCGGCATAGAGCTTCACCACCGAGACGCCGGCCGTGGCACCGTAGAGGATGAGCATCACGCTGGGGGGGATGAGGATGCCCAGGCAGCCGCCGGCGCAGACGACGCCCGAGGCGATACGCGTGTCGTAGCCGGCGCGCAGCATGGCCGGGAAGGCGAGCAGCCCCATCAGCGTGACCACCGCGCCGACGATGCCGGTCGCCGTGGCGAACAGGGCGCAGGTGATCAGCGTCGCGACGGCGAGCGAGCCGGGGATCCAGCCCGCGGCGAGCTGGATGGAGCGGAACAGCCGGTCGAGGATGTTCGCGCGCTCGATCACATATCCCATGAACAGGAACAGCGGGATCGAGATCAGCACGTCGTTGGCCATCACCGAATAGGTGCGCTGGACGAAAAGCTGGAAGATGCTGTCGCCTTGCGTGAAGTAGCCGAAGCCGACACCCAGAGCCATCAGCGTGAAGGCGATGGGGAAGCCGAGCATCAGGAAGATCAGGAACAGCACCAGCATCAGGATGCCGAGGGCGGGATCGGAGAGAAACATCACAGGGACCCTCGGGTGGTGGAGTCACGCTCGATCACGTTGAGCGCTTCTTCGGGATTGTCCTTGGTGGCCGCCTCCTCGAGGATGATCTTCTCCATCTCCTCGACGTCGTGCAGGCGCTGTGGCCAATCGCCGGTGCGGATGCAGATGAGGCAGCGCACGACCTCGACCACGCCTTGCAGCAGCAGCATCACGCCGGTGATCGGGATGAGCGCCTTGAAGGGCCAGATCACCGGTCCCTCGGGGCTGAAGGAGGAGTGCTCGTTGAGCAGATAGGAGAGGTAGAAGTAGTTCCACCCCGAATAGATCAGCGCCAGGATGCCCGGGAAAAAGAAGAGGAAATAAAGAACCAGATCGATCTTCGCCTGGGTGGCGGGCGCCCATTTCCGGTAGATGAAGTCACCCCGTACATGGCCGTTGCGCGACAGCGTGTAGGCGCCGGCCATCATGAACAGCCCGCCATACAGCATCAGGCTGACGTCGTAGGCCCAGGTGGTGGGGTCGTGCAGGACGTAGCGGCGGAACACCTCGTAGGTGATCGCCAGCATAAGAAGGACGATGCACCAGGCGAACAGCTTGCCGATGAAAGCGTTCAGCCGGTCAACGCCGAGAAGGATGGATTGCATGGGGTGGCCTCGTGGCGACGGCCTTCGACGGCTCTCGCAAGGGCCGTCTCCTGGCGCAGGCGCATGCCGGCAGGGCACCCTGCGACGCGGCGCGCGCGTCCTCCGATGCGAAGCCGATGATGACGCGATGAAAGCCCGAACGCCCCCCTCCGGGTTCGGAGAGGGGCGCGCCGCATGGCGGGTCAGGCCGTCTTGAAGAAGTGGTCGTAGGCGAACTTGGAGTCCGGCTCATATTCGAGCCGGAAGCCGACGATGCGCTTCGCCCAGTCCTTCTGGCTGTCGATGACCTTCTTGAAGACCGGGTCGGCCGAGAGGTTGGCGATTACGGCATCCCAGGCCTTGAGCTGAGTTTCGAGCACCGGCTTGGGGGTCGGCATCACCTTCACGCCGCGCGCCTTGATCGCTTCGAGGTCCTTCGAATAGCGGTCCTGCGCCTTCCACATCATGGTGGAGGAGGTGGCGTCGGCCGCGCCGCGCAGGATTTCCTGCACATCCTTCGGCAGGCCCTCGAACTTGGTCTTGTTGAACAGGATCTCGAAGCATTCGAGCGCCTGATGGTAGCTCTGGATCATGTAGACCTTGGCCACGTCCGGGAAGCCGAGCACGAGGTCGGAGGACGGGTTGTTGAACTCGGCGCCGTCCAGCAGGCCGCGGTCGATGGCGGGCACGATCTCGCCGCCGGGCACGATGGTCACGGCCGCGCCGATCTCCTTGAAGAGGTCCGCTCCGAGGCCGACGGTGCGGTACTTCATGCCCTTCATGTCGTCGGCGGTGGTGATTTCCTTCTTGAACCAGCCGAGCGGCTGGCTGGGCATCGGCCCTGTCAGCATGCCCACGACGTTGAGCTTCAGCGTGTTCTGGACGAGGTCGTCATAGAGCTCCTGGCCGCCGCCATAGCGGATCCAGCCGAGCAGCTCGTCGGCGTCCCAGCCGAAGGCCGGCGCGGTGCCGAACAGCGAGAACGCCTTGTTCTTGCCGTACCAATAGGCGGCGACGCCGTGGCCGCCGTCGAGGATGCCCGAGGATACCGCGTCGAGCATCTGGAAGGCGGGCACCACCGAGCCGGCCGGCAGAAGCTCGAGCTCGACGCGCCCGCCGGTCATGGAGTTGACGCGCTTCACATAGTCGCCGGCGAATTCGTGGAAGATGTCCTTGTTCGGCCAGGTCGACTGGAATTTCAGCTTGATGGGTGCCTGTGCGTGCACGGCCGGAGCGGCGACGACGGTCGCGCCGGCGGCGGCAGCAGCGGTGGCGATGAAGCGGCGTCGGCTGGTGCGGACGTCGTGACGCGCGTCCACACTCTTCCCTGACGTTTCGGTCATGGGCGGTTCCTCCTATGGCGTTTCCTCTGCGGGTCATGCCCGCCGGGCGGCGATTGATCGCCTTGTCCCGATGACGCAAGGAGACGATGCCGAAACGTCAAGCGCAAGCCCAAATTCGCGCCTTTACGGCAAAATGCATCCTACCAAAGTCGAAAGGAATGACACATCTGCGGCACGCGCCGGTGATTTTGTCATCCGCCTGTCATTCAGGCGGATTTGAACGGCGTCGATGCGGGCCTCCGCCCGTTGCCCAGAGAGGGATCTTCCATGCGTGCGACTCTTCTTGCCGGCGTGTCGGCGGCGGTCTTCGGTCTTGCTGTCTCCACGGCCTCGGCCGAGGCCCCTGACGCGGCCTTCAACCGCATCTCGACTTTCAACGTGGTGGCGAACCTGCCCGCCGGCGCCGACCCGGCCAAGTCGACCGCCGCTGAGATCATCACCTTCACCGAGGACGGCCGGACGCTGATCTACAGCGACAGCCCCGGCAAGCGCATCGGCTTCATCGACATCACCGATCCGGCGATGCCGAAGCCGGCGGGCGTCGTCGCCCTCGACGGCGAGCCGACCACCACCGTGGTGATCGGCAGCAAGGCCTATGTCGGGGTGAATACCTCGGAATCGAAAGCCAATCCTTCTGGCCATCTCGCCGTGGTCGACATCGCCTCCCGCAAGGTCGAGGACAAGATCGATCTGGGCGGCCAGCCCGATTCCGTGACCAAGAGCCCGGACGGCAGCTATCTCGCCATCGCTATCGAGAACGAGCGCGACGAGGAAGTGAACGACGGCGCCATTCCGCAGTCTCCGCCGGGTAACCTGACCTATTTCGAGGTGAAGAACGGCCGCGTCGTCGACGAGTCCAAGAAGGTGGTGGACCTGACCGGCCTCGCTGCCGTCGCGCCGGAGGATCCGGAGCCGGAATATGTCGACATCAACGCCCGCAACGAGGTGGTCGTTACGCTTCAGGAGAACAACCACGTCGTGGTGGTCGATCTGCCGACCGGCAAGGTGACCTCGCATTTCTCCGCCGGCACCGTGGACCTCGACAAGATCGACACCAAGAAGGACAAGGTGATCGACCTGTCCGGCTCGCTGAAGGCGGTGCCCCGCGAGCCCGATACCGTGCAGTGGCTCGACGAGGACCGCTTCGTCATCGCCAATGAGGGCGACTGGAAGGGCGGCTCGCGCGGCTTCAGCATCTTCGACAAGACCGGCAAGCTGCTGTTCGAGAGCGGCGCGGCGCCCGAGCATCTCGCCGTCCGGCTCGGCCACTATCCCGACAAGCGCAACAAGAAGGGCATCGAGATGGAGGGCGCGGAAGTCGCGACCTTCGCCGGTGAGCGCCTGATCTTCGTCGCCTCGGAGCGCGGTTCGCTGGTCTTCGTCTATCGCGACAAGGGCGGTGCCGAGGCGCCGGAGTTCCTGCAGGTACTGCCGGGCGGCGTGGGACCTGAGGGCCTGATCGCCATTCCGGCCCGCGACCTGTTTGTCACCGCCTCGGAGACCGATCTGCGCGAGGATGGCGGCATCGGTTCGGTCGTCACCGTCTATCAGCGTCAACCCGGCGCGAAGCCGGCCTATCCGACGATCCTTTCCGCCGACGGGGCGGACGGGCTGCCGATCTGGTGGTCGGCCCTGTCGGGCTTCGCCGCCGATCCGAAGACGCCGGGCAAGCTCTACGCCGTCACCGACAGCGCTTATGCCCAGGCGCGCATCCTGACCGTCGACGCCACGGCGCTGCCGGCGAAGATCGTCGCCGCGACCGTGCTCACCAAGGGTGGCGAGCCGGCCAAGGACCTCGATCTCGAAGGGATTGCCGTGCGTCCGGAAGGCGGCTTCTGGGTGGTGTCGGAAGGCAACCCCGAGAAGAAGGAGAAGCCCACGCAGAACCTGCTGCTGCGTGTCGACGCCGACGGGACGGTCGCGGAGGAGATTACTCTCCCGGAAGCGCTGGCCGGGCAGGCGACCCGCTTCGGCTTCGAGGGCGTGGCGGTGACCGGTTCGGGCGCCGACGAGACCGTATGGATCGCCGTCCAGCGCGAGTGGAAGGACGATCCCAAGGGCTTCGTGAAGCTTCTCGCCTACAAGCCGGCGGCGAAGAGCTGGAGCTACGTGCGCTACCCGCTCGACACAGTTGCCAAGGGCTGGGTCGGCCTGTCCGAGCTCACGCCCTACAAGGACGGCTTCATTGCTATCGAGCGCGACAACCAGATCGGAGTGGACGCGAAGATCAAGAAGTTGACTTTCGTCTCGCTGAAGGGCGTGACGCCGGCGCCGCTGGGCAGCGAGGCGCAGCCGCCGGTCCTTTCCAAGAGCAAGGTGAAGGACCTGCTGCCGCTGCTTCAGGCGCCGAAGGGCTATGTGCTCGACAAGGTGGAGAGCTTCGCCATCGACGCCGCCGGCAACGCCTTCATCGTCACCGACAATGACGGTGTGGACGGCTCCTCCGGCGAGACGCAGTTCATCCCGCTCGGCAAGCTGGACTGAGTAGCGCAACAAGTGAAGCGGGCGTTTCAGGGCGCTCGCTTACGCTTTGAAATTACTAGGTTTTCAATCGAGTACGGCGGCTTTGAGCAGGCATACCATGGTAGCATGTGCGTGCTCGCTACCGAGGTTGCGGATGATGTGGCGGCGGTCGCAGCGGTAGCGTAGCGTCTCGCCCGCCCGCGCGGTCTCGATGATGTCGCCGCACTCCACCTGGAGCTCGCCGGAGAGCACCGACAGGCACTCCACCGAGCCGCGCTGGTGGCCGTCGGAGACCAGCTCGCCGCCCGGTTCGGCAACGAAATCAAACCATTGCAGCCATTCGACCGTCTTGATCCAGCCGGTGATGGTGAGGCGGCACTTGCCGTCCTCGGAGACCAGGATCGGCGTGTCGCCACGGGTCAGGTGCTCGACGAAGGGCTCGTCGTCCGTCGCCGCCATGAAGCGATCGATCGATACATCAAGGGCTTGCGAGAGACGCCAGACGGTTGCGAGCGTCGGGTTGGTCTCGTTGCGCTCGATCTGGCTGATGATCGACTTGGCGACGCCGGACTGCTCGGAAAGCTCGGAAAGCGAGAGATTGTAGGCCTTGCGCAGGCGCTGGATGGTGCGGCCGAGCTGGCCCGTGATGGCCTGTGCCCCGGCATCCATGCCGCCTCGATCAAGACTGCGCGTGCGGCCCGACATGCCCGCTCCTGGTTTGCGTTATGGGACATACATTTAGGTCGCCCCGGCAAGGCGGTGCAAGCGTGGTGCGGCGAGTAGCGGAATCCGTAGCGCAACAGTGCCGAAATCGGGTGCGTGCTACCTGCTACCGGATTAAGCTCGTCGCATGATGCAGAGCAACGCACTCCCCACCATCGACGACGTGGCCTCCGCCGCCGAGCGCCTTTCCGGCGTGGCGGTGCGCACGCCGCTGATCTCCTCGCCGCGCCTCGACGAGATGGTCGGGGGCCGCGTGTTCCTCAAGCCCGAGCCGCTGCAGCGCACCGGCTCGTTCAAGTTCCGCGGCGCCTATAACCGCATTTCCCGCATCCCCGAGGACCAGCGCGCCGGCGGCGTGGTGGCCTGCTCGTCCGGCAACCACGCGCAGGGCGTGGCGGCCGCCGCGACGCTGATGGGCATGCCTTCGGTCATCGTGATGCCGAAGGATGCGCCGGCGATGAAGCGGGCGCGCACCATCGCCTTCGGCGGCGAGGTGGTGGAGTACGACCGCGAGCATGACGACCGCGACGCCATCGCCGGCGAGATCGCGCGCGAGCGCGGCGCGGTGTTCGTGCCGCCCTATGACGATTTCCACATCATCGCCGGGCAGGGCACGGTGGGGCTGGAGATCGCGGAAGACCTCGCCGCGCGCGGCCTCGTGCCGGACGTCGTGGTGGCCAACGCCTCGGGCGGCGGCCTGATCTCGGGCATCGCGCTGGCGGTGAAGCATCACTTTCCCGAGGCGCGGGTGATGACCGCCGAGCCGGCCGGCTTCGACGATCATGCGCGCTCCTTCCGCTCCGGCGGGCGCGAGCGCAACAACCGGGTCACGGGCTCGATCTGCGACGCGCTGCTGGCGGCGACGCCGGGCAAGCTGACCTTCGAGATTTCCTCGCGCATCGTCGGTGAGGGCGTGTCCGCCACCGACGAGGAAGTGGCGCGGGCGGTGGCCTTCGCTTTCGAGGAACTGAAGATCGTGGTGGAGCCCGGTGGGGCGGTGGCGCTGGCCGCCGTGCTGGCCGGCAAGCTGGACCTGAAGGGCAAGGTCGCCGCCATCGTGCTGTCCGGCGGCAATGTCGACGGCGCTCTCTTCGCCCGCTGCCTCGCCGCGGCCTGAAAGCGGGCCTGAGGACGGGAGCTCAGCTCACCGCGGCCTGCTGCCGGGCGGCGTTCGCGCGGGCGTGGGCGGTCTCGATATTGCCCAGGAACTGCTCGGTGCAGGCCCGCCAGGTGAAGCGCAGCGCATAGGCGCGCGCGGCGGCGCGGTCGAGTTCGAGCGCGCCGAGGGCCGACTGCCGCAGATCGTCCGTGAGGATGCCGACCGGCGTGTCCGAAGCGGCCTCGCCGATCACGTCGCGCGGGCCGGTGACGGGGAAGGCCGCGACGGGCAGGCCGCTCGCCAGCGCTTCCAGCAGCACGATGCCGAAGGTGTCGGTGAGGCTCGGAAAGACGAAGACATCGGCCGCCGCGTAGATGCGGGCCAGCGCCTCGCCTTCCTTCAGCCCGAGGAAATGCACGTTGGGGTGCCGCGCCTGAAGCTCGGCGCGGGCCGGACCCTCGCCGACCACCACCTTGCTGCCGGGCAGGTCGAGATCGAGGAAGGCGGAGATGTTCTTCTCCACCGCCACCCGGCCCACCGAGAGGAAGATGGGGCGCGGCAGGTCGCGCACGAGGGCGTCGAGTTCCTCATAGGGGCGTGGGCGGAACAGCTCCGCATCGACGCCGCGCGACCAGCGCATGATGTTGCGGAAGCCGCGCCCGCGCAGTTCGGCCTCCAGCGTGGGGGTGGAGACCATCACCCCGGCGCCGGCATTGTGGAAGCGCCGCAGCCACGCATAGGACAGTGCCTCCGGCACCGGCGCGCGGGCCGAGAGATATTCCGGGAAGCGCGTGTGGTAGCTGGTGGTGAAGCTCTGCCCGCGCCCGAGGCAGACGCGCCGCGCCATCAGGCCGATGGGGCCTTCGGTGGCGATGTGCACGAAATCGGCGCCGATCTCGTCCATGCGGCGCGCCACGCGGCCGGGCGTGGCGAGGGCGAGGCGGATCTCGCGATAGGTCGGCATCGGCACGGTGCGGAAATCCAGCGGGGTGAGGAAGTCGATGCGCGCACCCAGCGTCGCGGCCTCGCGCGCCGTGTTCTGCAGCGAGCGGACGACCCCGTTCACCTGCGGGAGCCAGGCATCCGTCGCGATGAGAATGTGCATCAGGCAGCGACCTTCGGCCGTTCGAGCAGCAATGGCGCGTTCACCCGCGCCCGGGTGTGGCGGGCCCAATCGATCAGCTCGAAGCGGCCATCCTCGTGCTCGACGATCGCCGTGCAGCTTTCGACCCAGTCGCCGCAGTTAAGATACTGGACGCCGAAGCCGTCGTGAATGACGGCGTGATGGATGTGGCCGCAGATCACGCCGTCCACCTTGTGGCGGCGGGCCTCGGTCGCCACGGCTTCCTCGAAGCGGCCGATGAAGTTGACCGCGTTCTTCACCTTCAGCTTGGCCCACTGGCTCAGAGACCAATAGGGAAAGCCGAGCTTGCGCCGTATCCAATTGAGATAGGTGTTGATGCCGAGCGCGGCGGTGTAGGCGCCATCGCCGAGGAAGGCGAGCCATTTGGCGTGGCGGACCACGACGTCGAACACGTCGCCGTGGATGACGAGGTAGCGCTTGCCGTCGGCGGCTTCGTGGACCGCCGTGTCGACCACCTCGATGCCGCCGAAATGATTGCCGTAATAGTCGCGAAGGAATTCATCGTGGTTCCCCGGGAGGTAGACGATGCGCGCGCCCTTGCGGCCCTTTCGCAGCAGCTTCTGCACCACGTCGTTGTGGGCCTGCGGCCAGTACCAGCCGGAGCGCAGACGCCAGCCATCCACGATGTCGCCGACGAGGTAGATGCTGTCCGCGTCGTGGTAGCGCAGGAAATCCAGCAGCAGATCGGCCTGGCACCCCTTGGTGCCGAGATGGATGTCGGACAGGAAGAGGCTGCGGTACCGGCGCGCCTCGGGTGCGTCGTTCACCTCGGAAGCCATCTCGGTCATGCCCTCCAGCGGGCCCGGCGATGCGTTCATGAGCGGACATAAGCCCGACTCGCATCACGCTTTTATGACGGATGCTGCGCCGCAGCGCCGTTGAGTCCGCGAGGGCAGGAGGCTCACACGAAGAGCATCGCCACACTGGCGGCGACGAGCGCGGCCATCACGTAGTTGACGATGCGCTGCTGGCCGGGCGTCGCGAGCAGGCGGGCGAGCAGGGCGCCGAAGCCGGCCCACAGGCACAGGCTCGGGAAGGTGACGATGCCGGAGACGGCGGCGATCATCGCCACCTCGGCGAACAGGCGCTCCCCGCCCACGGTGGTGAAGGCCGGGACCATACTGAGCGCGAGGGTCCATGCCTTCGGGTTGACCCACTGGAACAGCGCCGATTGCAGCAGTGTCATCGGCTGCTCCATGGCGGTGCCGCCGCCGGGTCCGCCGGCATTGGCGATCTTCCAGGCGAGATAGAGCAGATAGAGCGAGCCGACGACCTTGAGCGTCTGGTGCATGTAGGGGATCGCCATGAACAGCGTTCCCAGCCCCATGCCGATGGCGACGATCATGACCGTGAAGCCGACGGTGACGCCCCAGATCTGCGGCAGGGTGCGCCGGAAGCCGAAGGCGGCGCCCGAGCCGGCCGAGATCATGTTGTTGGGGCCCGGCGTGAGCGCGCCCGCGAGGGCGAACAGGAACAGGGGCAGGAACGGGCTCGGCACGGGAGACTCCTCGGCCCGCCGGCGGCGCCGGCTCGGGCCGCGCAGAGCTAGAGCGCCGGTTCGCCGGGCGCAACCCGAAACGGCGCGGCCTCGCCGGCAAAAGAAAGACGCCGCCGGCAGGGAGCCGGCGGCGCGTGTCGTGGGCGGGCGCGCGATGCGCCGGGCGATGTCGTCAGTGGGCGACGAGCAGCGGCACCGGCGGCTCGGTGAGCAGGGAGGCGGTGACGCCGCCGAGCACCATCTCGGCAAGGCGGGAGCGGCTGTAGACGCCCATCACCAGCAGATCGGCCTTGAACTTCTGCGCCTCGTTGGCGATGGCGGTGCCGACCGGGCTCTCGACCGCGTGGCGGTGGCGGGCGTTCACGCCATGGGTGGCGAGATAGGCGGCGAGGCGGGCACCGGATTCGGCGACCGAGGCGTCGCCTTCCTCGATGGTGAGCACTTCCACCTCTTCGGCGGTGGCGAGCAGGGGCAGGGCGAAGCGCACCGCATGGCCGGCCTCGCGCGAGGGCTTCCAGGCCACGAGCACGCGCCCGATGCGGGCCGGCACCGGCTTGCCGGTCGGCACCACCGCCACCGGGCCGTTGCAGGCGAGGGCGAGGTGCTCGGGCAGGGTGGCCGCGAGCTGGTCGTCCACCGTGCCGTAGGGCGTCTCGCTGACCACGGTGACGTCGGCGAAGGTCACTTCATTGCGGAGCGCGGAGGTGACCTCGCCCTCGACCGTCTGCCAGGTGGTGGCCACGCCGGCCGCGGCGGCGGCCTGCTCGAAGTGGGCCTTGAGGCCGGCTTCCTTCTGCCTGGCCTCGTGCACCAGCTCATTGACGTAGATGGAGAGGGCACGGCCGACGCGCGGCACGCCGGCGGGATAGAGCGTGTAGATCGCCTTCAGCGCGGCGCCGGACTGGCGGGCCAGGGCGACGGCAAAGGCGAGGCGATCATCGAACCCCGAGTCGGGCGCGGCGTGCAGGAGGACGGTACGGATGGACATGGGCGCTTCTCTCCGATGGCGGGAAGTTCTTGGTTTTGACGTAAGGTCACAACGGCGGTGATGAGAATTCGGAAAACCACGATCCGCAAGAGGCATTAGGTATTTTCGATACCGTATCGCGGCGAGGACCGCCATGCCTTCGCGCGCGCACTTCACGACCTCGCGAACGCGACCTCCGGCCGATTGCGATTGTTTTGAGCACCAATAAGGTGGCGCCCGGGACGTGCTGCGTCGCAGCACGGCAGTGAGGGAGCATTCCATGGTTCGTCGCCTGACGGCTGCCACCGCAGTCGCCATGTTCGCCGTCGTCGCCGCCACCGCGGTGGTCGCGCAGTCCGATGTCGTCAAGCAGCGCCAGGCGGTGCTGAAGGAGTTCGGCACCCTGACCCGCCCGGTGGGCGGCATGCTGCGCGGAAGCGCCGCGTTCGACCTCGCGGCGGTGCAGGCCGCGCTCGACGCCTACATCAAGGGCGCCAAGGCGCTGCCGGGCCTCTTCCCCGAGGGCTCGGGCCCCGGCCCGGACACCGATGCGCTGGCGGCGGTGTGGAAGGACAAGGCCGATTTCGACGCCCGCTTCGCCAGGTTCGAGGCCGACGCCACCGCCGCGCGGGCGGCGATCACCGACGAGGCGAGCTTCAAGGCCAACATGCCCGGCGTGCTGCGCAGCTGCGGCGGCTGCCACGATGTCTATCGCCAGAAGAGCTGACGTGACCGCCTCCGCCGAATCGCCGGCGCGCGTGCTGGCGTGGGACCTGCCGACGCGGCTGGCCAAATGGCTGCTGGCCGCGCTGGTGGGGCTCGCCTTCGCCAGCAAGTATTACGGCGATATCGGGCTCGTCTGGCACCAGTGGAACGGGCTCGCCATCCTCGTGCTGGTGGTGTTCCGGCTGTTCTGGGGAATCGTCGGCGGCTCGACGGCACGCTTTGCCGGCTTCCTGCGCGGGCCGGGCGCGGTGGCCGCCTATGCGGCGAGCCTGCTACGCGGGCGCCCGCAGCATTTCCTCGGCCACAGTCCCGCCGGGGGATGGATGGTCGCGGCGCTGCTGGCGCTGGTGGCGGCGCAGGGGCTGACGGGGTTGTTCACCAGCGACGACATCGTGGTCTACGGGCCGATGACGGCGGTGGCGAGCGACGCCACCATCGCCAGCGCCTCGGCATGGCACCAGCGGCTCTACCCGTTCCTGCTGGCCCTGATCGGCCTGCACGTGGCGGTGAACCTCGCCTATTCGCTGTTCGGGCGGGACAATCTGATCGCCGCCATGATCACCGGCCGCAAGCCGGCCGGGAGCTTCGTCGACCGTGCGCCGGCGACGCCGGGGGCGATCGGCAGGGCGCTGGCGTGCCTCGCGGCGGCGATTGCCGTCGTGTTCGGCGGCATCGCGCTGGCGGGGGGCGATCCCTTCCCGTGAAATATAGGAGTCCGACCCGCTTGCGGGCGGGCCGGACTCGTGCTCCATGGCGCCACCATGCACGCGCTCAAGGGCATCGCGCTTCAGATCTGCGCGACGTTCCTTTTCACCATCATGTCGGCCCTTGTCCGCATCGTCTCGGATCGCGTTCCGACCGGCGAAGTGGTCTTCTCGCGCTCGTTCTTCGCCCTGTTCCCGCTGATGGCGCTGCTGGCGTGGCGCGGCGAGATCAGCGCGGCGATACGCACCGCCCATCCTCTCGGCCACATCGTGCGCGGCACCATCGGCGTCTGCGCCATGGGGCTCGGCTTCGCGGCGCTGGCGCGGCTTCCGCTCGCCGACGTGACGGCGATCGGCTTCACCGCGCCGCTTCTCACCGTGGTGCTGGCGGCGATCTTCCTGCGCGAGCGGGTGCAGATCTATCGCTGGGCGGCGGTGACGGTAGGCCTCGGCGGCGTGGTGGTGATGCTGTGGCCGCATATGTCGGGTGCGCTCGACAGCGTCGAGCAGGTGCTCGGGGCGACCTTCGCGCTGGTCGCCGCCGGCTGCACGGCAGGTGCGATGATCCAGGTGCGCCGGCTGACGCGGACCGAGACCACGCCCGCCATCGTGTTCTATTTCCAGGCGCTGGCGGCGGTGGCGGGGCTGGCCACGGCCGGATGGGGCTGGGTGGTGCCAAGCGTGAGCGAGGCCGTGCTGCTGGTGACCATCGGCGTGCTCGGCGGCATCGGCCAGATCCTGCTCACCGAGAGCTACCGCTACGCGCCGGCTTCGGTCGTCGCGCCCTTCGCCTATTCGGCCATGCTGTGGTCGCTGCTGCTCGGCTTCATCCTGTTCGCCGAGATTCCGCCGCTGCTCGTGGTTATCGGCGCGGCCATCGTGATCGGCGCCGGCCTCTTCGTCATCTGGCGCGAACGCCAGCTCGGCATCGAGCGGCGCCGGGAGGAAGAGGCCGCGACGCCGCCTTCGGGGCCGGCGGCCTGACGCCTCAGAACGCCTTGAAGGTGATGATGGTCCGGGTGTCGAGGATGCCCGGGAACTGCTGCACCTTGGCGTTGACGAAATGCCCGATGTCCGTGTCCTCGGGAACGTAGAACTTCACCAGCAGGTCGAACTCGCCGGCGGTCGAGTAGATCTCCGAGGCGATCTCGGCGTCGGCGATGGCGTTCGCTACCTCATAGGAGCGGCCGAGGTGGCATTTGATCTGCATGAAGAAAGGGACCATCGCGACCTTCCGGCTTCGGGGCGGGAGGCCGATAAGGAACAGAAGCCCGGTTCGCGCGCAACCCCTCCGCCGTTCGGCGCGCGCTTGCGCCGGGGGACGGCTTCGCCTATCTCGCGAGAACGATCACGTTGGGGTGCCCATCCGCCGCAAGGCGCGCGGGCTGAGAGGCGTCTTGCCAACCCACGAACCTGATCCGGGTCATGCCGGCGGAGGAAACGGATCGCGCACGCCCGGGGCGGAGGACCGTCCGGGCGGAGACGCTCCCGGCCTTCACGCGGCGAGGGAGGCGTTGAGATGGGCGGTTCCACACCGATCGCGGTAACGATAGCGGGTTCCGATTCCGGCGGCGGTGCCGGCATCCAGGCGGACCTCAAGACCTTCTCCGCGCTCGGCGTCTACGGCGCCAGCGTCATCACCGCGCTGACGGCGCAGAACACGCTCGGCGTGACCGGCATCCACGATGTTCCGCCCGGCTTCATCGCCGCGCAGATCGATGCCGTGTTCTCCGACCTCGCGGTCGACGCGGTGAAGATCGGCATGCTCTCCCGGCCCGAGGCCATCGAGGCGGTGGCGGCGGGTCTCGCGCGGCACGGCCAGTCCACGGTCGTGCTCGACCCGGTGATGATCGCCGCGTCCGGCGACCGGCTGCTGGTGCCGGAGGCGGTGGAATCGCTGCGGTCGCTGCTGCTGCCCCGCGCGCTGCTGATCACCCCCAACCTGCCGGAGGCGGCGGCGCTGCTCGACGAGGCCCCGGCCGAAAACCTCGCTCAGGTGCGCGGGCAGGCCGAGCGGCTCAAGGCGCTGGGGCCGCGCGCGGTGCTGATCAAGGGCGGCCACGGCGAGGGGCCGGAGAGCACCGACGTGCTGCTCGACGAGGGTGGATTCTTCGAGCTGAGCGCACCGCGCGTCTCGACCCGCAACACGCACGGCACGGGCTGCACGCTTTCCTCGGCGATCGCCGCCGGCCTTGCCAAGGGCCTGCCGCTGCGGGCGGCGGTGGAGGGGGCGAAGGACTACCTGACCCGCGCACTCGCCCGCTCCGAGGAGCTGGAGATCGGGCGGGGCCACGGGCCGGTGCACCACTTCCACGCCTGGTGGTGAGCGCTTCGCGCTCGTAAGCGGGGAGCGGGACTGCTATCGAGGCGGCGATTTTTCGCGAGTCGTCTCGTGCCCCTCATCGCCCCGCGCCACGCCATCGCCTCCGTCTATGCCGGGCTGTTCTTCGGCATCGGCGTCTTCATGCCGTTCTTCCCGATCTGGCTGGAGGGGCGGGGCTTCGACGCGGCGATGATCGCGCTGGCGCTCGCCGTGCCGCAGACGGTGCGCCTGCTCACCATGCCGCTGGGCGGCGTGCTGGCCGACCGCAGCGGCCGGCCGCGCGCCACGCTGATCGGCTACGCGCTGGCGACGGCGCTGTGCTTTGCCGGCATCGCGATCGCCCCGAATGCCGCGTTCATCCTCATCGGGCTCGGTCTCACCGCCATCTTCTGGCAGCCGAGCCTGCCGGTTCTCGATGCCTATGCGGTGGCGCGGCGGCGCGAGGGAATTCTGGACTACGGGCGGGTGCGGCTGTGGGGCTCCATGGCCTTCATCGGCGGCAACCTCGTCGCCGGCGCGCTGCTGGGCGGGGTGGTCTTCGGGCAGGTGCCGCGCGACGCGGTGATCTGGCTCATCGTCGGGGCGAGCGGCGCGGCGGCGCTGGCGGCGGCGACGCTGGAGGAGGTGAAGGCGCCGCCGCGGCAGGAGGAAGGCCCGCCGGGCGGCGGGCTGGCGGGCCTCGCGCCGGTGCTGCTGGTCGGCATGGCGGCGGCGGCGCTGGCGCAGGGAGCGCATGCGGTGCTCTACGCCTTCGCCTCGATCCACTGGCACGCCAGGGGGCTCTCCGACACCGTCATCGGCCTCCTGTGGTCGCTCGGCGTCATCGCCGAGGTGGTGCTGTTCCATTTCGGCACGCGGGTGACGCGCCGGCTCGGGGCGGAGCGCCTGCTGCTGCTGGGCGGGGCGACCGGCGTGCTGCGCTTCGGCGCCATGGCCTTCGATCCGCCGACCGCCCTGCTGCTGCTGTTGCAGCCGCTGCACGCGGTGACGTTCGGCTGCACCTATCTCGGCACGGTGGAACTGGTGGCGCGCCATGCGCCGCCGGGGCGCGGGGCGAGCGTGCAGGCGATGGCGGCCTGGGCGACGGCCATTGCCATGGCCGGGGCGACGCTGGCCTCCGGTCCGCTCTGGCAGGCCTTCGGAACGCGCGCCTTCCTCGCCTCGGCGGCCTTCGGCGCGCTGGGGGCGCTGCTCGCCCTCGTCGCCGGCCGGATGCGGGACGACGGGGCCGTCGCCGGCCGGACGGGGGCCGGCTAGCCCCAGAGCGCGGGTTCGGGCGGATGGACCACGCTGCCCTCATAGCGCAGGGACGGCGTGCGGTCGGCGGCCAGCAGCAGCGGACCGTCGAGATCGACCACCCGGGCGAGCGGCGTGAGCAGCAGCGCCGGAGCCATGGCGAGCGAGGTTGCCACCATGCAGCCGACCATGATGTCGAGGCCGGCCGCCCGTGCGGCGCGGGCGAGCGCCACCGCCTCGGTGAGGCCGCCCGTCTTGTCCAGCTTGATGTTGAGCGCGTCGTAGCGGCCGATCAGGCTCGGCAGGCTGTCGAGGCCGTGCGCGCTCTCATCGGCGCAGACCGGGACCGGGCGGGCGATCCGGTCGAGAAGCGCGTCGTCGTCGGCCGGCAGGGGCTGCTCGACCAGCTCGACGCCGGCCTTCTCGCAAGCCGCGAGGTTGGCCACGAGGTTGGCGGCGGTCCAGCCCTCATTGGCGTCGACGATCAGCCGCACGCCGGGCACCGCCGCGCGGATGGCGGCGAGGCGCTCGGGATCGCCCTCCGCGCCGAGCTTGAGCTTGAGCAGCTCGTGCCCGCACGCGGCGGCGGCGTCCGCCATGCCCTGCGGCGTGCCGAGGCTGATCGTGTAGGCCGTGACCACCGGCTTCGGCGCCGGCAGGCCGGCGAGCTCGTGCACGCGGACGCCGGCACGCTTGGCCTCGAGGTTCCACATGGCGCAGTCGAGCGCGTTGCGCGCCGCGCCGGCCGGCAGCACGGCCTGCAGCGCCTCGCGGGTGAGGCCGGCGGCGACGGCGCCCTCGAGGGCGGTCAAAGCGGCCGTCACACCTTCTACGCTCTCGCCATAGCGCGCATAGGGCACGCATTCGCCGCGGCCGACGAAGGTGCCGTCACGCAGGGTCGTGGTGACGACGGCGGCTTCGGTCTTCGAGCCGCGGGCGATGGTGAAGCTGCCGCGGATGGGGAAGCGTTCCGGGGTGACGAGGAGCTCGGTCATGGCCAAGAAGGGGTGGGAGGAGCCGCGAATCGACGATGGGTTTGGAGCATAATGCCGCCCGCCCGCCGGCAGGCGTCGCCGCGAAAGCACAGTGGCGGGCATTAAGCGGCCGATCCGCCATCATAAATTCGTTTCGAGGGCCGGACGGCTCGACGACCCGGACCCTCACCGCTATGAAACACATAGGGAATCTGGCGATTGGCGGCTTCGTTCCGTTGAAGGTGCCGTCAGGGAAGGAAACCGATCTTGGGAGCCGCTGAAGCGCCGCTTCTGGCCACCGCCCGCAATGGCCGCGAACTCGTGTTCGTGGGCAATGGCCGCTGGGTGGCCGGGCAGGGCCGGGCGCTGGAGGGCAGCGTCGATTCGGCGCTCGGCGAGGTGACGGCGGCGCAGACCGAGACGGCGCGGCTCGACCTTTCCGGCGTGCGCCTGTTCGACACGCTCGGCGCGGTGGTGCTGGACCGGCTGCTGCGCGGGCTCGACGCGGCCGGGGTGCGCTACCAGATCGTCGGGCTGGAGCAGCGCTTCCGCCCGCTGCTCGACGAGATCATCAAGGGCTGCCACGAGGTTCCCCCGCGCAAGAAGCCGCTGAATCCGCTGGTCGGCGGCCTCTACGTCACCGGCCGCACGGTGGTCGCCACCGGCAAGGACGCGCTGGCGCTGCTGTCGTTCATCGGCGCGGTGATCACATCGTTCCTGCGCGTGATCGTGCGCCCGCACACCTTCCGCTGGACGTCGATGATCTATCACCTCGAACGCACCGGGCTGCGCGCGGTGCCGATCGTGGCGCTGATCACCTTCCTCATCGGCTGCATCATCGCGCAGCAGGGCATCTTCCATTTCCGCAAGTTCGGCGCGACGACCTATGTGGTCGACATGGTGGGCATCCTCACGCTGCGCGAGCTGGGCGTGCTGATCGTCTCCATCATGGTGGCGGGCCGTTCGGGCAGCGCCTTCACCGCGGAGCTCGGCTCCATGCGCATGCGCGAGGAGGTCGACGCGCTGCGGGTGATGGGCTTCGACCCCAACGAGGTGCTGGTGCTGCCGCGCCTCGTGGCGCTGATCATCGCCGTGCCGCTGCTGACCTTCATCGGCAATATGTGCGCGCTGTTCGGCGGCGGGCTGGTGGCCTGGCTCTATGGCGACATCTCGCCGGAGATCTTCATCAACCGGCTGCGGGAGGCCATCGCCCTCAACACCTTCGAGGTCGGCATGATCAAGGCGCCGTTCATGGCCGCCATCGTCGGCCTCATCGCCTGCATGGAAGGCATGCGGGTGGGCGGCAGCGCCGAATCGCTCGGCGCACACACCACCGCCTCGGTGGTGAAGGCGATCTTCCTCGTGATCGTGGTGGACGGCCTGTTCGCCATGTTCTTCGCCGCGATCGACATGTGAGGCGCGCGGTGCAGGCCGAAGGCGAAACCACACGGAACGGCAGCACGGCGGGGCGGGAGGTGGCACCCGGCGAGCCGATCATCCGCGTCCGCGACGTGGTGGTCGGCTTCGGCGACCGCATCATCCTCAACGGCCTGTCGCTCGACGTGATGCGCGGCGAGATTCTCGGCTTCGTCGGTGCCTCCGGCGGCGGCAAGTCGGTGCTGACGCGGACCATTCTCGGGCTGGTGCCGAAGCGCTCGGGCACCGTCGAGGTGTTCGGGCAGGACCTCGACACGCTCAGCTATGCCGAGCGCCGGCAGCTGGAGCGGCGCTGGGGCGTGCTGTTCCAGCAGGGGGCGCTGTTCTCCTCGCTGAGCGTGCGGCAGAACATCCAGTTTCCGATGCGCGAATATCTCGACCTTTCCCCGGCGCTGATGGACGAGCTGACCATCGCCAAGCTTGAAATGGTCGGCCTCGCGCCGGATGTCGCGGAGAAGGCGCCGTCGGAGCTTTCGGGCGGCATGATCAAGCGCGTGGCGCTCGCTCGCGCCCTCGCGCTCGACCCGGAAATCCTGTTCCTCGACGAGCCCACATCGGGTCTCGACCCCATCGGGGCCGGGGAGTTCGACGATCTGATCGCGACATTGCAGCAGACTTTGGGGCTGACGGTATTCATGGTAACCCACGATCTCGACAGCCTTCATACGGTCTGCGATCGCATTGCGGCGCTCGGCGAGGGCAAGATCATCGCAGTCGGACCGATCGAAACCATGCTGGCGTCGAAGCATCCCTGGGTTTCCGCCTATTTCCACGGCAAGCGGGCGCGCGCCGCCGGCTTCGGGCAAGAGGAGGCGCGCTGAGGCCGACATGGAGACACGCGCCAACTACATCATTATCGGCCTGTTCACGCTTCTGGTCGTCGCGGCGGGATTCCTGTTCGTCTGGTGGTTCACCGGATCGAACAGCCGCGGGCCGCGCGTTTCCTACGACGTCGTGTTCAGCGGGGTCGTCAGCGGGCTGCAGACCGGCTCGGCGGTGACCTTCAACGGCATTCCGGTCGGCGAGGTGACGGGGCTGCGCATCGATCCGCAGGACCCGCGCAAGGTGATCGCCACCATCGCCGTACAGCCCAGCACGCCGGTCAAGTCGGATACTCGCGCCAATCTCGATTCGCAGCTGCTCACCGGCCTCGCCTCGGTCGGGCTGGTCGGCGGGTCGACGCAGGCCCAGCCGCTGCCGACGCCGCCCGAGGGCGGACTGCCGACCATCGACGCCAACACCTCGGCGGTGCAGGACCTCATGCGCTCGGCCCGCGAGGTGCTGGGCCGGATCGACGACATCGCCACGCGGGTGGACGACCTGATCAAGGCCAACGACTCCAAGATCGCCTCGGTGATCGACAATGTCGACAAGTTCAGCAAGGCGCTGGGCGACAATGCCGGCAGCGTCGACAGCTTCCTCAAGCAGGTGGGCGGCGCGGCCGAGCAGATCAGCCGGCTATCGGACAATCTCGACAAGGTCGTCACCTCCTTCGATCCGAAGAAGGTGGGCAACACGGTGGACGACATCAGTCGCTTCACCGCCCAGCTCGACAAGATGGCGGCGAAGTTCGACACGATCCTCGACAACGTGAACGCGATGACCACGAGCGAGGAAGGCAAGGGCATGTTCAGCGAGATCACCAGCGCCGCCGCCGAGGTGCGCAAGCTGGCCGCGAATCTCGACACGCGCACCGCCGAGCTTTCCGTCAACCTCAACAAGTTCACGGGGCCGGGCCTGCGCCAGTACGAGGCGCTGGCGGTGGACGGACGGCGCACCCTGTCCGAGATCGAGCGGGTTTTCCGCAACTTCGAACGCAACCCGCGCCAGTTCATCTTTGGCGGGACAAACGTCCCCAGCTACAGTGGGCGCTAGTCGATGGGGCTCTGGGGAACTCACGGGGGCAGGGGAGCAAACGTGACCTTTGACGAGACCGGTCGCAGCAAGCCGGAACACAGGCTTGCCGCGTGCGCCAGCGTGCTGGCTGTTGCCCTGACGCTGGGTGGATGCGGCGCGCTGCTCGCCGGCGGCGACAAATCGGTGCCGACCTTCGACCTGACGGCTCCCGGAGACTTCAGCGCGCCACGCCGCGGTACGGGACTGCTGGTGATCGGCCCGCCGAGCGCGCTGCAGGTGCTGGATACCGAGCGGATCGTCGTCGAGCCGGCGCCGGGCCAGATCACCTATCTCGACCGTGCCCAGTGGAGCGACCGCCTGCCGGCGCTGTTCCAGGCGCGGCTGATCGAGTCCTTCGAGAACGGCAATCGCGGCCGCTCGGTCGGGCGTGCGGGCGACGGGCTCAGCGCCGACTACACGCTCCTGTCGGACCTCCGTGCCTTCGGGCTGCGCACCTCGGACGGGAGTGCCGAGGCCGTGGTCGAGGTGTCGGTGAAGATCGTCGCCAGCAGCACGGGCCGGATCGCTGCGGCCGAGGTGTTCAGGGCCACGGCGCCGGCCGCCTCCACGAGCGGGCCCGATGCGACGCGGGCCATCGACGCGGCCTCGGACGAGGTGTTCGTCGAGATCGTGCGCTGGGCATCGAGTCGTTTCTGAGGGTTACGGCCGATTCTTGAAGTGGAGGACGAGCCCGGCTTCGGCCGGGCTTTTTGTTATCGGTACGGGTGCCCAGATCCTCTCGATCTGTGTGTGTGCGGATCTTTCGACGGAAACAAAAAAGGCGCGGCTCGCGCCGCGCCTTTCTGCATTCGAAGGCAATTCGACTTCGATCAGAAGTCCATTCCGCCCATGCCGCCGCCCGCTGAAGTCGGCTGATGCCGACTTCAGGTTTCTGGCGTTTCGCCGGGCGGCTTCGGTGGGCGTCCTCAGAAGTCCATGCCGCCCATGCCGCCGCCCGGCATGGCCGGGGCGGGAGCGGCCTTCTTCGGCAGCTCGGCGATCATCGCCTCGGTGGTGATGAGCAGCGAGGCGACCGAGGCCGCGTTCTGCAGAGAGGAGCGCAGGACCTTGGCCGGATCGATGACGCCCGCCTTGAACATGTCCACATACTCGCCCGACTGCGCGTTGAAGCCGTAGGCGTAGGTGTCCTTCTCAAGGATCTTGCCGACGATCAGGGAGCCGTCCTCGCCAGCATTGCTGGCGATCTGACGGGCGGGGGCCTGAATGGCGCGGCGCACGATGTCGACGCCGGTCTTCTGGTCGGGATTGGCGGTCTTGATACCGTCCAGCGCCTTGGTGGCACGCAGCAGGGCGACACCGCCGCCCGGCAGGATGCCTTCCTCGACGGCCGCGCGGGTGGCGTGCAGCGCGTCGTCCACGCGGTCCTTCTTCTCCTTGACCTCGACCTCGGTGGCACCGCCGACGCGGATCACCGCGACGCCGCCCGCGAGCTTGGCCAGACGCTCCTGGAGCTTCTCACGGTCGTAGTCCGAGGTGGTCTCCTCGATCTGCGCCTTGATCTGCGCGACGCGGCCCTCGATGTCCTTCTTGGCACCGGCGCCGTCGACGATGGTGGTGTTCTCCTTCTCGATCACCACCTTCTTGGCGCGGCCGAGCATGGCGAGGGTCACCGTGTCGAGCTTGATGCCGAGATCGTCGGAGATCGCGGTGCCGCCGGTCAGGATGGCGATGTCCTGCAGCATGGCCTTGCGGCGGTCGCCGAAGCCCGGCGCCTTCACGGCCGCGACCTTCAGGCCGCCGCGCAGCTTGTTGACGACGAGCGTGGCCAGGGCCTCGCCCTCGACGTCCTCGGCGATGATCAGCAGCGGCTTGGAGGTCTGCACGACGGACTCGAGGACCGGCAGCAGTTCCTGAAGGCCGGAGAGCTTCTTCTCGTGGATGAGGATGTAGGGATCCTCGAACTCCACGCGCATCTTCTCGGCGTTGGTGATGAAGTACGGCGAGAGGTAGCCGCGGTCGAACTGCATGCCCTCGACCACGTCGAGCTCGGTGTCGGCGGTCTTGGCTTCCTCGACGGTGATGACGCCCTCGTTGCCGACCTTCTGCATCGCCTCGGCGAGGAACTTGCCGACATCGGCGTCGCCATTGGCGGAGATGGTGCCGACCTGGGCGATCTCGGCGTTGGAGGTGACCTTGCGGGCGTTCTTCTTCAGGTCCGCGACGATCGCCTCGACGGCGAGGTCGACGCCGCGCTTGAGGTCCATCGGGTTCATGCCGGCGGCGACCGACTTGGCGCCTTCCTTCACGATGGCCTGGGCCAGCACGGTGGCGGTGGTGGTGCCGTCGCCGGCGAGGTCATTGGTCTTCGAGGCCACTTCGCGCACCATCTGGGCGCCCATGTTCTCGAACTTGTCCTCGAGCTCGATCTCCTTGGCGACGGTGACGCCGTCCTTGGTGATGCGCGGGGCGCCGAAGCTCTTCTCGATGACGACGTTGCGGCCCTTCGGGCCGAGCGTGACCTTCACCGCGTTGGCGAGAATGTCGACGCCGCGCAGCATCTTCTCGCGCGCGTCGCCAGCGAACTTAACTTCCTTGGCAGACATGTTTCTTTCTCCGGTGAAGCGTTGCGAGCAGCGTCAGGGCTGCCTCACGCGGCCTTCTTGGCCGCGGTGGTGCCTTCCAGCACGCCGAGAATGTCGGCTTCCTTCATGATGAGGTAATCGACGCCGTCGATCTTGACCTCGGTGCCCGACCACTTGCCGAACAGCACGCGGTCGCCGGCCTTGAGGTCGGGCGGCACGAGCTTGCCGGCCTCGTCGCGGCCGCCGGGGCCGACGGCGACGACCTCGCCCTGCGAGGGCTTTTCCTTGGCGGTGTCGGGAATGATGATGCCGCCCGCGGTCTTCTCTTCCGCATCGATGCGCTTGACCACGACCCGGTCATGCAGGGGACGGAACTTCATCGGTTCTCTCCAAATCCTGAACGATCGCTTGATCCGGTAAGGCGCGGCTGGCGAGGACATGCGCCCCACGTTCCCGGCGGCTTACCGTGGGGACATCTAGGCGGCGGGAAAATGCCGCGCAAGGTGCGCCCGGGAAAAAATTAGCAGTCATCAGCGGTGAGTGCCAACGGTTAATCCGCCGCTTTGTCAGCACTCCGTCGTCTATGCTGCCAAGGCATTGATATCGAAGGTTAATTTAGAAATTAACCTTGCCGAAGGACGGGGCCGGCCGCACGAATCGGATTCGTTCGCGAAAGGAGGTTCCGCATGGCAGGACATGGGGCATCGCCGCATGGCGTGGCGTCGCAGGGAGCGGTATCGGAGGATTTCCGCAGGCAGCTCGCAGGCTACGGGCTGACCACCGCGCAGATCCTCTACCGCATGCCGGATCATCCGGCGATCCTGCAAACCTATCTCTGGCAGCACTACGATCTGTGCCCGCATTTTCCCGAGCTGAACCGTTTCCTGGAGTTCTGGAAGCGGGAGCTGGAGGGGCCGCTGCACTCGGTGACCATCGCCCATGCACGGCTCGTCAAGCCGGCGGAATTGCGCAGCGTGGACGGCGTGTTCCGCCTGAACTGAGCCGATATCACCAACGGGCCTTTTGACCGGGCTGCCCTCTTCTTGTCGCTTCCGACGTGCTATGAGGGCGGCGAAATGGGTGCCGCCCCCGGCGTCCGTACCGGAAGCAGGCACCTGGTCAGGCCCTTGGATCATCGCTCACCGCGCACGTCGGAGCTGCTCTCCGCGATCGTCACCGCCCATTCGGCGGAACGCATCGGCGTGGGCGAGATCGTGCACGCCCTGCGCAACCGCGCCTTCGGCCTGTCGATCCTGCTGCTCGGCCTGCCCAACTGCCTGCCGATGCCGCCGGGCCTGCCGGTTATCTGCGGCGTGCTGCTGTGCCTCGTCGGCGTGCAGATGGTGATGGGGCGCGATGAGCTCTGGCTGCCGCGCTGGCTGGCGAACCGGACGATCTCGCGCGCGCTGCTGGAGAAGATCGTCAACGGCTCGCTGAAATGGATCCGCCGCTTCGAGGGCTATTCGCGCCCGCGGCTGCCCTATTTCTCCTCGCCGTCGGCGCGCTTCGTGCTGGGCGGCATGGTGGTGCTGCTCGGCCTGCTGCTGCTGCTGCCGATCCCGATCTTCGGCAATCTGCCGCCGGGCATCGCCGTCGTCATCCTCGGCCTCGGGCTGGTGGAGCGCGACGGCGTGTTCATCGCCGCCGGCGTCGTCGCCACGCTGATCAGCCTCGGCGTCATGGGCCTGTTGAGCTGGCTGCTGTTCCAGGGCGCGCTGGCTGTCATCTGACGTCCCGCCCGCCGGTTGGCGTCTCACCCCCGCCCGACGAAGGGAGCGCTGGTCGCCATGATGGTCATGGTCAGCACGTTGGCGTCGAGCGGCAAGCTCGCCATGTAGGCGACGGCGCGGCCGGCGTGGACGGGATCGAAGGTCGGCTCGACCATGATCTGGCCGTTGGCCTGGAGGATGCCGGTCTTCATTTTCACCGCCATGTCGGTGTCGGCATTGCCGATATCGATCTGCCCGCAGGCGATGTTATGGGCCCGGCCTTCCAGCGCGACCTGCTTGGTGAGGCCGGTGACGGCGTGCTTGGTTGCCGTGTAGGGGCCGGTCAGCGGGCGCGGGGCGTGGGCGGAGATCGAGCCGTTGTTGATGATGCGGCCGCCCTTGGGGTCCTGCGCCTTCATCAGCCGGATGGCGTGCTGCGTGCACAGGAACACGCCGGTGAGGTTCACATTCACCACGCGCTGCCAGTCTTCCAGCGGAATGTCCTCGATCGGCGTCGCAGCGGACCAGCCGCCGGCATTGTTGAACAGGACGTCCAGCCGGCCGAAGCGCGCGGCGACGGTGTCGAACAGGGCGGAGACGGAGGCGGGGGCGCTGATGTCCGCGGTGACGACGTGCCCCTTGCCGTCGAGGCTCGCCGCCACGGCGTCGAGCGGCTCGGCCCGGCGCCCGGTGAGCACGACGGTGAAGCCGGCCTCGCCAAGGGCGAGCGCGGCGGCCTTGCCGATGCCGGTGCCGGCGCCGGTGACGAGGGCGATGCGATTGGCGTTCATGTGTTTCCTCCCGAGGCGGGCGAAGATGGACGAGGTGCCGGCGGCGGACAAGCCGCATATCCCGCATCGCTCTTCGTCGACGGCGGGAACCTCGAAGAGATGTCCGCGTTAAAGCTGCATAGGACAAGTCATTCTGACGGGAGGTGAACGATCATGCCCGCCATTCTGATGTGGCTCATCGGTATTCCGATTCCGATCATCATTCTTTTGTACCTCATTACCTGACGAATGAGGGACGCCCAAGCAGAAGGGCCGGTCGCAGCGATGCGTCCGGCCCTTTCTTCTGGCGATCAGCGCTGACGCCCGTAGGGCGGGCGCGGAATGGCGGTGTGCGCGGCGCGCAGGGCCGCCGACCAGCGCTCGCGCAGGTCGTGGAAATAGGGCTCACCCGGCTCGATGCGGTAGTTCAGCTCGGAATGGCCGGCATCCCGCCGCGCCACGAGAATGTCGATCGGCATGCCGACGCCGAGATTGGAGCGCATGGTCGAATCCATCGAGATCAGGCCCGACTTCAGCGCGTCGTAGAGGTCCATGTCAAAGCCGATCGAGCGGTCCAGCACCGGCTTGCCGTATTTGTGCTCGCCGATCTGCAGGAAGGGCGTGTCGCTCGTGCACTCGATGAAGTTGCCGGCCGAGTAGATCATGAACAGCCGCATCCGGCCGCCATTCACCTGCCCGCCGAACAGGAAGGAGACGTCGAAGCGGACGTCGGCGTCCTTCAGCGCGTCTCCATAAAGCTCGTAGACGTGACGCACCGCGCGGCCGACGAGCTGCGTTGCCCGGAACATCGACGAGCAGGTGGAGAGCGTCTCCTTCTGCCCGGTTTCCGGATTGTCGAGACCTTCCTGCAGCGTGCTGATCACGGCCTGGGAGATGGAGAGGTTGCCGGCGGTGGAGAGCGCCAGCACATGCCGGCCGGGCTCCTCGAACACGTGGAGCTTGCGGAAGGTCGACACGTTGTCGAGCCCCGCATTGGTCCGGGTGTCGGCGATCATGACGAGGCCGTCACGCACCAGGATACCGCAACAATAGGTCATGAAAGGCGCTTTCCCCTACGCCGCCGGTGCCCCTGGCTGGCGGCCGCTCCCGCGCCCTTATAACGGGGCGCTTTCCTGCCCGGCAACCCGGCTCCGGCCGATCCGGCGGCTCGCCCGATCGGCTAGGGCCGGGTAAAAAATGTTCCTAGCCCTGAATCTGCCGGCTCGACTGGTCGACCTTGAGGGCGACGGTGAGGTTCTCGTCGCCGCCGCCATAGCGGTTGCCTCGTACCGGCGCGGCGCCGAGATAATCGAGGCCGACCGCGACCCTCACATAGGAATCGGTCGGGCACTGGCGGTTGGCGGCATCGAACCCGACCCAGCCGAGCCCTTCCACATAGGCTTCCGCCCAGGCATGGCCCGCCTGATGCCCGGCGCGCTGTTCCGGTTCCGCGCCGTCGCCGACCAGATAGCCGCTGACATAGCGGGCGGGCATGCCGAGATGGCGCGCGCAGGCGGAGAAGATGTGCGCGAAATCCTGGCAGACACCGCGCTTGAGCTGAAAGGCCTCCGCCGCCGCGGTCGAGGCGTGGGTCGGGTCGGGATCGAAGGTCATGGAATCCGCGATCGCGTCCATCAGCCGGTGGAGCCGGGCGATGCGATCGCCCTCGCCGGTGCCGGCAGTCTCGGCGAAGGCGACGAGGTCGGCATCCATGGCGGTGAGGTCGGTGCCGCGCAGGAACAGGGACGGCGGGAAGCGCTCGCTGATGCCGCGTATGACGCCGGCGGTATCCTGCGTCTCGATCTCGCCTTCGACCAGCACCCGCAATTCGCCGATGGGCCCTTCAAGGGCGAAGGTGTGGGTGAGGTTGCCGAAAGCGTCCTCGTGCGACCGCAGCCGGCAGCCTTCCGACACGTCGATGCGCCATAAGACGACATACTGGCCGTCATGGTTGCGGGGCGTCAGGCGCAGGGTCTGGATCGCGCCGTTGGCCGGCGGATCGTAGCTGTAGGTGGTGGCGTGGTTCACATGAATACGCATGACGCGAAACCGGGTCAGAGCAGGTATTGCTCGGTGACGGTGGAGCCGAGGCGGTTGTTCTCGAAGACGAAGGAATCGATGAATTCGTGCAGTCCGGTCTGGAAGATGTCCTCCATCCGGCTGTTGCCGAGCTTGGTGAGCGTCGAGCGGGCGAGGCGCTGCGCGCTGCCCTGCCGGCCGTAATAGGCGGCGATGTCGTCGAGATAGCGCGTGATGTTCTGGTAGCAGCTCGTCAGCGAGCGCGGCATCTGCGCGTTGAGGATGAGCAGATCCGCCACCAGCCACGGCTTCACGCTCTCGCGGTAGACCCAGTGGAAGCTGGTGAGCGCCGAGACCGAGCGCAGGATCGAGGCCCACTGGAAGTAGTCGAGCGGGCCGCCGATGTGCTCGGAATCCGGCAGCAGCACATGGTACTTCACGTCGAGGATGCGCGCGGTGTTGTCCGCGCGCTCGACATACATGCCCACGCGCGAGAACCAGAAGGCGTCGTTGCGCAGCATGGTGCGGTAGGCGGCGCCGTCGAAGCGCAGCGAGGTCTCCTTCACGAAGGAAAGGAAGCGGGCGAGTTCCTCGCGGGTCATGTCCTTGGTGGAGTAGCGCTTCAGCTCCAGCCAGGCGGAATTGATGGTCTCCCACATCTCCATGGTGAGCGCGGTGCGCACCGAGCGGGCATTGGTGCGGGCGATCTCGAAGCAGTTGCGGATGGAGGAGGGGTTTTCCGGCGCGAAGGCGAGGAAATTGACCACGTTCTGCTCGTTGGTCTCCTCGCCATGGACCTGCTTGAACAGGTCGGCACAGCCGGCGGTGAGCAGGGCCGAACGCCACTCATTGGTCGAGCCGCCATAGGCCGCCGGCAGCTGGGCGAGGCGCTGGGTGACGTCCAGAATACGCGCGAGGCAGTCCGCCCGCTCCATGTAGCGGGACAGCCAGTAGAGATTGTCGGCAGTGCGAGAAAGCATGGGAACCGCGTTCTATTTGGCGTGGCGCCAGGCAAGCGTGGTGACGCCCGCCGCGATCAGGAGGGAGCCGCCGACCCGGTTGAAGGTGGCGACGAGGCGCGGGCTGCGCACCGCGCCGCGCAGGCGGCCGGCGAGCAGCGCGTAGCCGAAGGCGTTGGCGGCGGCGAGCGCAAGGAAGGTGGTCTCGAAGACCGCCATCTGCGTGAGGAAGTCGCCGGCGGGATCGAGGAACTGCGGCAGGAAGGCCACGAAGAAGGTGATGCTCTTCGGGTTCAGCGCGGTGACAATCCAGGCGTGCAGCATCATCCGCCATGTCGGGCCGGCCGCGCGGGCCTCGCCGAAGGAGGGGGCGCCGCCCGCCCGCCAGAGCTTGATGCCGAGCCAGATGAGATAGGCCGCGCCGATCCATTTGAGGACGGTGAACAGCGTCGCCGAGGTCGCCAGCAGGGCGCCGAGGCCGAGCATGGAGAGCGTCATCGCGGTGAAGTCGCCGAGCGCCACGCCCAGCGCGACCGGGAACGCTACCCGGCGCCCCTGGCCGAGCGCGTAGGAGACGACGAGCAGGATGGTCGGCCCGGGTATCACCAGCAGGACCGCCGAGGCGGCGACGAAGGCCAGCCATGTCTCTATCGGCATCGGTGCTCCCTCCCGTTCTCGGGACTTCCCTGAATCGCGGCCTCAGCTCTCCTCCAGCACCCAGGTGTCCTTGGTTCCGCCGCCCTGGCTGGAATTGACCACCAGCGAGCCGGCCTCGAGCGCCACCCGGGTGAGGCCGCCGGGCACGATGCGCACCCGGTCGGAACCGGTGAGCACGAAGGGGCGCAGGTCCACGTGGCGCGGCGCGATGCCCTCCTCGACGAAGGTGGGGCAGGTCGACAGCGCGAGCGTGGGCTGGGCGATGAAGTTGGTCGGATCCTGCTTCAGCTTGGCACGGAACAGCTCGATCTGCGCCTTGTCGGCGCGCGGGCCGATGAGCATGCCGTAGCCGCCGGAGCCGTGGACCTCCTTCACGACGAGCTCGTTCAGGTGATCGAGCACATATTTCAGGTGGTCGGCCTCGCGGCAGCGCCAGGTCGGCACGTTCTTCAGCAGCGGCTCCTCGCCGAGATAGAAGCGGATGATGTCCGGCATGTAGCTGTAGACCGCCTTGTCGTCGGCGACGCCGGTGCCGACCGCGTTGGTCAGCGTGACGTTGCCGGCATTGTAGGCGCTCATCAGCCCGGGCACGCCGAGGGCGCTGTCGGGCCGGAAGGTGAGGGGGTCGAGGAAATCGTCGTCGAGGCGGCGATAGATGACGTCGACGCGGCGCGGCCCCTCGGTGGTGCGCATGTAGACGACGTCGCTGCGCACGAAGAGGTCCCGGCCCTCGACCAGCTCGACGCCCAGCTTGTCGGCGAGGAAGGAGTGCTCGTAATAGGCGGAGTTGTAGATGCCGGGCGTGAGCACGACGACCACGGGGTCGCTGCTGGCGCTGAGCGGGGCCACCGATTTGAGCGTGGCCAGCAATTCGTCGGTGTAGTTCTCCACCGGCGCGACGCGGTTGTCGGCGAACAGCTCCGGGAAGAGCCGCATCATGATCTCGCGGTTCTCCAGCATGTAAGAGACGCCGGAGGGCGTGCGGGCGTTGTCTTCCAGGACGTAGAAGGTTTCCGAATCCACCCGCACCACGTCGATGCCGGCGATGTGGACATAGAGGTCGTGCGGCACCTTCTGGCCGTTCATCTCCGGGCGGAAGGCCGGGTTCTGGTAGACGAGGTCCTCCGGCACCACGCCGGCCTTGAGGATCTCCCGCCGCGAATAGATGTCCTTCAGGTAGAGGTTCAGCGCCTTCACGCGCTGCTCCAGCCCGCGCGACATGCGGCGCCATTCGGTGCCGGTGAGGATGCGCGGGATGATGTCGAAGGGGATCAGGCGTTCCTGGGCATCGCTGTCGCCATAGACCGCGAACGTGATGCCGATGCGCCGGAAGATGAACTCGGCTTCCTTGCGTCGGAAATCCAGCACGTCGGGCGGAACATTGCTCAACCAGCGTGCGAGGGCGGTGTAGGCGGAGCGGATCGAGCCGTCCGCATTGGTCATCTCGTCGAAGGCGACGCTCATAGGTGCAAATCTACTCCCCAACTCGCTCAAGTTAGCTACAAAGCTCGTGCCAGCGGAAGGGGCGGAAGACTCCGCATTGCGATAATCGAACCATTGCGTGTGGCTTCTGCCCAATTGGCAGGCGACTGCCCTCGCTTGCGGCGTGGTATGCGTTGATTTGCGGCGGACGAGGCCTCGGACCGCCCACGGGACGGAGGAGAATCGGATGACGGCCTCGGTGGAGCCGGTGACGGCGGCGATCCTGGTGATTGGCGACGAGATACTTTCGGGCCGCACCAAGGACCGGAACATCGGCTACATCGCCGAATATCTCACCACTCTCGGCATCGACGTGCGCGAGGTGCGGGTGGTGCCGGACGTCGAGGAAGAGATCGTCGCGGCGGTGAACGCGCTCCGTGCGCGCTACACCTATCTCTTCACCACCGGCGGAATCGGGCCGACCCATGACGACATCACCGCCGATTCGGTGGCCAAGGCGTTCGGGGTGAGCATCGATGTGGATCCCCGCGCGCGCGCCATGCTCCTCGAATACATAAAGGCGGAGGACCTGAACGAAGCGCGGCTACGGATGGCGCGCATCCCGGACGGGGCCGAACTCGTGCCCAACCCCGTTTCCAAGGCGCCGGGCTTCTGGATCGGCAACGTCATCGTCATGGCCGGCGTGCCGACCATCATGCAGGCGATGCTGGATCAGGTGGCGCCCAAGCTGCGCACCGGCGTGCGCATGCTGTCCGAGACGATCCTCGCCAATGCCAGGGAAGGGGATGTCGGCGGCCCGCTACGGATCATCGCCGAGGCGCATCCGGAAGTGACCATCGGCAGCTATCCCTTCATGGGAGAGGACGGGCGGCCCAACACCAATCTGGTGGTGCGCTCACGCGATCCGCGAAAGCTCGCCGCCGCGCTGGTCGAGGTACAAGCGATGGTGGACACCGTGCGTCGCTGGTGATTTCACAGCGCAGCCTCGCGATAAATCATAAAATCTATTGACTTTATGTATTAATAGGCAAGAGTTCTGTCCAGACATCGGTTTGGACGGAGACTTCCCATGCGCCTTCGCGCTCTTCTTGCCGCCATGGCGCTCGCCCTGACGCCGGCAGGCACCCTGTTCCACGCTTCGTCCGCGTCGGCGGAAACCGGCGAACTGCGCATCGCCCAGCAGTTTGGCATCGCCTATCTGCCGCTGATCGTCGCCAAGGAGCAGAAGCTTATCGAGAAGCATGCGGCGGCGGACGGGCTGCCGGATCTGAAGGTCGAATGGCTGCGCCTCTCGGGTGCGGCGGCGATGAACGATGCGCTGATCTCCGGCGGGCTGGACTTCGCCACGGCCGGCGTCGCGCCGGCCATCCTCACCTGGGACAAGACGCGCGGTAAGACCGATATCGTGCTGATCTCCTCGCTCGGCTCCATGCCGAACGTGCTGACCACCAACAATCCCAAGGTGAAGACGCTCAAGGACTTCGCCGCCACCGACCGCATCGCGCTGCCCTCGGTGAAGGTCGGTTTCCAGCCGATCGTGCTGCAGATCGCGGCGGAGAAGGAGTTCGGCCAGTACGACAAGCTCGACGACCTGACGGTGAGCCTGCCGCATCCCGACGCGACCACCTCGATCCTCGCCGGCACCGGCGGCATCACCGCGCATTTCACCTCGCCGCCCTTCGTCCAGCAGCAGCTGGAAAGCGGCAAGGTCCATGCGGTGCTGAACAGTTACGACGTGCTGGGCGGCCCGCACACCTTCAACGTGGTCTACGGCACCAAGAAATTCGCCACCGAGAACCCGAAAACCGTGAACGCCTTCGTCGCCGCGCTCGACGAGGCCAATGCATGGATCAAGGCCAATCCGGCCGAGGCGGCAAAGCTCTATATCGCGGCGGAGAGTTCCAAGCTCGATCCGGCCTTCGTCGAGCGGATCATCCGTGACCCGCAGATCAACTTCACCACCGTGCCGGAGCGGGTCGACGTGTTCTCCGACTTCGAATACCGCATCGGCCTCATCAAGCAGAAGCCCGGCTGGAAGGAGCTGTTCCAGCCCGGCCTGCACGCCCGGAACGGGAGCTGAGCCGGTGGCGATGCCGGCCGAGAGCCGCGTGCCACCGCCCACGGCCGGCAAGCCGGCACGCCGCAGCGCGCCTACGGCGCTCGCCGTCGACCATGTGACGCTGCGCTACGCGACATCCGCCGGCATCGTGACGGCGGTGGAGGATGTTTCCTTCACCATCGGCACCGGCGAGAGGCTGGCGCTGCTCGGGCCTTCGGGCTGCGGAAAATCGACCCTCCTGCGCGCCGTCGGCGGCTTCCTGAAACCCGCATCGGGCGAAATCCGCCTCGGCGGCCTTCCAGTGAAGGGGCCGGGGCCGGACCGCATGGTGGTGTTCCAGGAGTTCGACCAGCTCCTTCCCTGGCGCACGGTGGCCGGCAACATCGCCTTTGCCCTGCGCCGGGCTCGCGGCCTGTCGCGGGCCGAGGCACATGCGGTGGCGCTGGACTGGGCCGGCCGGGTGGGACTCGCCAAATTCGCCGATGCCTATCCGCACACGCTCTCGGGCGGCATGAAGCAGCGGGTCGCCATCGCCCGCGCCTTCGCGGTGCAGCCGGCGATCCTGCTGATGGACGAGCCCTTTGCCGCGCTGGATGCGCTTTCCCGCCGGCGCATGCAGGACGAACTGCTCGGCCTGTGCGAGGAGACGGGGGCGACCTGCCTGTTCGTCACCCACGCCATAGACGAGGCGCTGCACGTGGGCACCCGCGTTCTCGTGCTGAGCCCGCATCCCGGCCGCATCGCCGCCGAATACGAGGTATCCGAGGCGACGCGGCGCGGGACGGCGCCGTTCGGCCTGCTGGAAGCGGAGATCCAGGCGCGGCTCTTCGCCGGATCGCGCGGAGCCGACGAGGGCGGGAGTGACCACGAGGACGATCATGTCTGACGGAACGCTGCATCTTCCGGCCGCGGCCTCGCTTCGCCGTCCGCTGGTGCTGGGCCCCGGCGCGCGCCGGGCGGTGATCCTCGCGCTGCTGGCGGCCGGCTGGGAACTCTATGCGCGCTGGCTCGGCAATTCGCTGCTGCTGCCGACCTTCCTCGAAACGCTGGGCGCGCTGTGGAGCGAGACGCTGAACGGCGAGCTGCCCCAGCGCGTCTGGGCGTCGCTGGAGGTGCTGCTGACCGGCTATGCCATCGGCATCGTGCTGGCGGCGGTGATCACCGCCCTCGCGGTGCTCACCCGCTGGGGGGAGAGCCTGCTCTCGCTGCTCACCTCGATGTTCAACCCGCTGCCGGCCATCGCGCTGCTGCCCATCGCGCTGCTGTGGTTCGGCATCGGATCGTCGAGCCTCGTCTTCGTCATCGTCCACGCCGTGCTGTGGCCGCTGGCGCTCGCCTGCCACGCGGGCTTCCGCGCCGTGCCGCCGACATTGCGCATGGCGGGGCGCAATATCGGCCTCTCCGGTCCTTCCTACGTTTTTGCGCTGCTGGTGCCGGCGGCGCTGCCCTCGATCCTTTCCGGGCTCCGGCTCGGCTGGGCCTTCGCCTGGCGCACGCTGATCGCGGCGGAGATGGTGTTCGGCGCCAGCGCGCGCTCCGGCGGGCTCGGCTGGTTCATCTTCACCAACCGGGCGCAGCTGGAGACGGCGAACGTCTTCGCCGGCCTGCTGACGGTGATCCTGATCGGCCTGGCGGTGGAGACGCTGGTCTTCGCGACGCTGAACCGCGTCACCGTGCGGCGCTGGGGGCAGGAGAGCTGACCATGCGGCGGGCGCCGCCGCCCGTCTAAGGAATAGGGCTTATGGCGTAAGGCGGGGATTTTCGCCGGCCGGCACTGGAGAAGGCGGCGCGCTACGGCTAATGATCTCGGAAAATGGCTCATTGCGAGCCCTCCGGGATCTGTTCCATGTCCGACGATCGCCAGAAGAAGGCCTTTCCGGTCTCCTGGGACCAGTTTCACCGCGATGCCCGCGCCCTGACCTGGCGGCTCGCCGGGGCGGGTCCGTTCTCCGGCATCGTCTGCATCACCCGCGGCGGCCTGGTGCCGGCGGCGATCGTGGCCCGCGAGCTGGGGCTGCGAATGATCGAGACGGTCTGCATCGCCAGCTATCACGACTATACGAAGCAGGGCGAAATGCAGGTGCTCAAGCCCATCTCCGAGGTCGTCATGGCGACGGCCGGCGAGGGCGGGCAGGGGCTCTTGGTGATCGACGATCTGGTGGATACCGGCAAGACGGCCCGGCTGGTGCGCGAGATGCTGCCGCAGGCGCATTTCGCCACCCTCTACGCCAAGCCGCTGGGCCGCCCGCTGGTGGACACTTTCATCACCGAGGTGAGCCAGGATACCTGGATCTATTTCCCGTGGGACATGGGGCTGAGCTTCCAGCCGCCGATCCGCGACGGGGTGGCGTGAGGAAAATCATCCATGACCGGCGAGTTTGACAGGACGGACGAGGAGTCCGACGAGGCGTTCGATGCCGCCTATGAGACGCATCGCACCGCGCTCTACGACATGCTGATCGACTACGCCGAGAAGCACGATCTGAGCGACGGCTTCATCTCGATGCTCGCCTCCGATATCGGCCTGTCGCTGCGCATGGTCGCCTATGCCTCGGAGACCGAGAAGCCGTCGGTCGGCGGCCTGCGGCTCGATCTCGACCGCTTCTCCCGGGAGCTGGGCGAGAGCGTGCGCGACGCCAAGAAATACGCCGCCGAGTTCATCGCCGAGGCGAAGGCCGCGCGCGAGGAGGAGCAGGCGGAGGATGACGGGGCCGAAAGCCGCCCATCATGACCTCTGGTATCCTGATGCGGCTCGCCTTTATGGTGCCGCTGCGGTATGCCGGGGTGCGGCAAAATGTGCCGTTTCGGGAATTCCAACGATGACCCCCGCCATCATTTCCGGCATCCTGCGGTCTCCGGCCACGGCCTTCCTCGCGCGTCTCCTGCTCGTCTTCATGTTCCTCGGCAGCGCCATCAGCAAGATCACCGATTTTGCCGGCGCGCAGGCCGAGATGGCGTATTTCGGGCTCAACCCGCCGTGGCTGTTCGCGGTGGCGACCATCGCCACGCAGCTTGCCGGCGGCGTGCTGATCCTGCTGAACCGGGCGACGTGGCTGGGCGCGGCGGCGCTCGGCGTCTTCACGGCGCTGACCATTCCGATCGCGCACCATTTCTGGACCATGGAAGGCCAGATGGCGCAGATCGAGTTCTATTTCGTCGTCGAGCACCTCGCGGTGATCGGCGGCATGTTGCTGGTCGCCATTCTGGCCGAGCGCACGCGCACGGCCTGACGGCGTGACGTTCGACGTGGCGTTGAGACGGGAGCCCTCATGAATACCGCGGTGCGCAAGATCGATCCCAACAGCGATGCGGCGATCGCCGCGTCGGTGACGCCGCGGCCCATCGAGGAAATCGGCAACAAGCTGGGAGTCCCGGCGGCCTCGCTCTACCGCTACGGTCACGACAAGGCGAAGATCGCCCTCGATTTCGCCCGTCGCGCCGAGGCCAAGGCGGACGGCAGGCTGATCCTCGTCACCGCGATCAACCCGACCCCGGCGGGCGAGGGCAAGACCACGACCACCATTGGCCTGGGCGACGCGCTGGCGCGTGCCGGCAAGCGGGTGGCCATCGCCCTGCGCGAGCCGAGCCTCGGGCCGGTGTTCGGCTCCAAGGGCGGGGCGACGGGCGGCGGACGCTCGCAGATCGTGCCGATGCAGGACATCAACCTTCACTTCACCGGCGACTTCCACGCCATCAGCGCCGCGCACAACCTGCTCGCCGCCGCGATCGACAATCACATCTACTGGGGCAACGCGCTCGACATCGACGCCCGGCGCATCAACTGGCGCCGCGTGGTCGACCTCAACGACCGCGCGCTGCGTAGCGTGGTGGTCGGCCTTGGCGGACCGGGCAACGGTTTCCCGCGCGAGGACGGCTTCGACATCACGGTGGCAAGCGAGGTCATGGCGATCTTCTGCCTCGCGCGGTCGCTGGAGGATTTGGAAGACCGGCTTGGCCGCATGGTGGTGGCGCAGAACCGCGCCCGCCAGCCGATCACCGCCGGCCAGCTCAAGGTGACGGGCGCGATGGCGGCGCTGCTGCGCGATGCCTTCCAGCCCAACCTCGTGCAGACGCTGGAGGCGACGCCGGCCGTCGTGCATGGCGGCCCCTTCGCCAACATCGCCCATGGCTGCAACTCGGTGATGGCGACGCGCACCGCGCTGGGCCTTGCCGACTATGTGGTGACCGAGGCGGGTTTCGGCGCCGATCTCGGTGCCGAGAAGTTCCTCGACATCAAGTGCCGGCAGGCGGGGCTCTCGCCTTCCGCCGTGGTGATCGTCGCGACCGTCCGCGCGCTGAAGATGCATGGCGGCGTCGGGCAGAAGGAGCTGGGCCCGGAGAACGTGGCGGCGGTGAAGGCCGGTTCGGCCAATCTCGTGCGGCACATCGAGAACATGAAGGCCTTCGGTTTGCCGGCGGTGGTGGCGATCAACCGTTTCACCGGCGACACGTCGGCGGAGATCGAGGCGATCAAGCAGGCCTGCGCGGCGGTGGGGGCCAGCGTGCATCTGTGCTCGCACTGGGCGGAAGGCTCGGCGGGGGCCGTCGACCTCGCCGCCGAGGTGGTGCAACTGGCGTTGCAACCCTCCGCCTTCAAGCCGATCTACGAGAGCAACCTCTCGCTGGTGCAGAAGATCGAGACCATCGCCCGCCGCATCTATCGCGCCGGAGCCATCTCGATCGATCCGGTCGCGCTGCGCCGTCTCGGCGAGTTCGAGGGGCAGGGCTATGGCGACCTGCCGATCTGCATGGCGAAGACGCAGTACAGCTTCTCCGCCGACCCCGCGCAACGCGGCGCGCCGGAGGGTTTCACCTTGCCGGTCCGCGAGGTGAGACTGTCGGCCGGGGCGGGTTTCGTCGTGGCGCTGTGCGGCGATGTGATGACGATGCCGGGCTTGCCCTCGCAGCCGGCGGCCGAGCATATCTTCGTCGATGAAACCGGCTTCATCGGCGGGGTGTTCTAGGACATCCGGGCCCCGATGGTCCGGCCGGGGCGGACGTGGCGAAACTGGTAGACGCACGAGACTTAAAATCTTGCGCCCTTAAAGGCTTACGGGTTCGAGTCCCGTCGTCCGCACCATTCCTTTCCTGTAGGCCACGAGCCGCCGTCAGGCGGCGACCGGTACGCTCTTGAGCGCTTCGGTCGCGTCCGGCATCTCGGCGAGGCGGGAGACGGGGAGCACCTTCGGCTCCTTCAGCGCCGCCAGGGCGGCGAGATCGAAGCGGGTGAAGTTCAGGCTGCGGTAATCGCGCAGGAAGAAGACCTTGCGGTCGAGGTCCGACAGGCTCGTCCAGCACGTGAATTCGGTCGCGTAGGCCGCGCCGCCGGGCTGGTCGAGGCCCTTCACCTCGAGATGCCCGCCGCCGGCCTCCGGATAATCGATGCTGACGCCGCACGGCCGGTCGAAATTGTTCATGACATGGGCGAGGGTGCGTACCGCGAGATCGGGCGTATCGGCCTTCTCGGTGTACTGCGCGTAATAGGCGGCGCGGACGAAGCGGCCGACGGAGGTGTTCGACGCCGGCAGGCCGGCGGTGGCGATGCCGGAGTCGGGCTGCACCGCCTTGTAACCGCCGAAGCTGGCGCTTGCTTTGTCGACGTTGCTGAGGAAGGTGTAGTTGTCGAGATTGGTCAGGTGCCAGCCGAAAGCCGGGCCGTTCGTCATCACGCCGACCGGGTTGTCGTAGACCGTCATCTGTCCGCCGTCGAATTCGATGACGAGCGCGGCGCCCGAGGCATCGTGCACGACGTAATGGAAGGGCGACTCCACCCCGCCGAGGATGGCGAGCGGCGCCAGCAGGATCGGCTGGGCAGCCAGCGCCGCCTTTACTTCGGCCACGGTGGCGAACTGCCCGAGGCTCCACGTGCCGAGGTCGGAGGCCGAGAGCACGGCCTGCGTCATCGCCACCGACTTCTGCTTGCCGGCCGCCGTGGGGTAGGAGAGGAGGCTGAAGGTCAGTCCCTGATCGTTGATGCCCTCGAGCACCTTCAGGTCGGAGATGGTGGGCGGCGCCTGCGGCGTCGGAATGCGGATCGGCATGGTGACGGCCAGCATCCCGTAGCGCGCGGCGTAGGTCAGCGGCGCATGGCCGGCGATCTCGGAGGTGGTGGAGAAACCCGCCGGCAGATAGGTCATCTGGTAGGGAAGATCGATCGTCAGCTCGAGCGTCCGGCCGAAATAGACCTTGCCCGCCTTGTCGCGATAGCTGAGCGATGTGCACATCCCGTCATTCCTCCACGACACTGAAAGAAGCAAGCCGGGGGGCACGGCAGGCGATGCCGAATCCCGCAGCGGGTACCTTTTGTTAGGTCGCACACCTGCCGCAGGTCGAAAAGGTCGGATCGTGGCAATGGGCGCTGAAGCGCCGGAGGACCGGAGAGGCGGGAGCCTCCCCGGCCTTTCGATCAGCCGATGGTCATCAGGCTGGCATTGCCGCCGGCGGCGGCGGTGTTCGTGCTGGTGGAGCGCTCCAGCATCAGCAGGTCGAGAGGGTACTGCTCGCCGCGCGCGACGGCATCGGGCGCGAGGCCGTGGACCAGGACGATCGGCCCCTTGCGCGTGGCGATGCTCTCGTTGAGCTGGCGCAGCGCGTCGCCATCGCCCTCGAACAGCACGGCGTCGAACGCTGCGGGGCCGTAGTCCTCCACCATGCTTACCCGATCCTCCATCCCCTTGGGCAGGGGCGGGAGGAACGAGCCTTCCAGCAGCACGCGGTTGCCGGTGGCGAGCGCCGAGGTGATCTGGACGGCGAGGCCGCGCTCGGTGGCGGCGAGGCAGAGCACGGTGCCGCGTGGGGCGAGCGCATAGATATTGCGCTCGCCGACCGGACCCGGCAGTTCGGCCCTGTGGCCGAAGGGCGAGGCGTCGAGCACGGCGCCGCAGAGGGCGCGGGTGTCCGGATCGGACTGGAAGTCCACCCAGAGCCGCGCCGTATCCGGCACCTGCGTCTCCGGCAGGCCGGCGGCGGGGCGGACCGCCAGCAGGCGATGGAGATAAAGCGGCCCGCCGGCCTTCGGCCCGGTGCCGGAGAGGCCGTGACCGCCGAAGGGCTGCACGCCGACCACCGCGCCGATGACGTTGCGGTTGATGTAGACGTTGCCCACCTCGATGCGCCCGCCGACATGGGCGATGGTCTCGTCGATGCGGGTGTGCAGGCCGAAGGTGAGGCCGTAGCCGGTGGCGTTGACGGCGTCGATCAGCGTGTCGAGGTCGTCGCGCCGGTAGCGCACCACATGCAGCACCGGGCCGAAGACCTCGCGCTTGAGCTCGGCGATGTCGTCGATCTCGATCAGCGTCGGCGGCACGAAGGTGCCGTGGCGCGCCTCGTCGCCAAGGGCGAGCTGCTCGACGCGGCGCCCGGCCTCGCGCAGACGCTCGACATGCGCCTCGATGTTCGCCTTCGCCTCGGCGGTGATGACGGGGCCGATATCCGTGGAGAGTTGCACCGGGTTGCCCACGGACAGCTCCTTCAGCGCACCGTGCAGCATTTCCAGCATGCGGTCGGCGACATCCTCCTGCAGGCAGAGGATGCGCAGCGCCGAGCAGCGCTGGCCGGCGGAGTCGAAAGCCGAGGACAAAACATCGGCCACGACCTGTTCGGCTAGGGCGGAGGAATCGACGATCATCGCATTCTGGCCGCCGGTCTCGGCGATGAGCGGGATGACGCTGCCGTCCGGGTTCAGGCGGCCGGCGAGCTGGCGCTGGATGAGGCGTGCCACCTCGGTGGAACCGGTGAACATGACGCCGCGCGTGCGGGTGTCACCCACGAGCGCCGCACCGACCGCGCCGGCGCCGGGAACGAGCTGCACCGCGCCCGGCGGGACGCCGGCCTCGCGCAGGATCTCGACCGCCGCGAAGGCGATGAGCGGCGTCTCCTCGGCCGGCTTGGCCAGCACCGCATTGCCGGCGGCAAGCGCCGCCGCGACCTGGCCGGTGAAGATGGCCAGCGGGAAGTTCCACGGGCTGATGCAGACCACCGGGCCGAGCGGGCGGTGAGTGTCGTTGGAGAAGCCGTCGCGCACCTGCGCGCCGTAATAGCGCAGGAAGTCGACCGCCTCGCGCACTTCGCCGATGGCATTGGGGAAGGACTTGCCGGCCTCGCGCACGATGATGCCGATCAGCGTCGGCAGCCGGGCCTCCATCAGCTCGGCGGTGCGGAACAGGCAGGCGGCGCGCTCGGCCGGCGGGGTGGACTGCCAGATCGGCGCCGCGCCCTGCGCGATCTCCATGGCGCGGGCGACGATCTCGGGGGTGGCTTCCTCGACCACGCCGACCTGATCGCGATGGTCGGCCGGGTTGAGGACCGGGCGGGCGATGCCGGCGACGGGGCCGTCGCCAAGCAGCGGCATCGCCTTGAGCGGGGCGGCGCTGCCGGCGAGGAGGGCGGCGGCGAGCGAGGCGAGGCGCTGCTCGTTGGAGAGGTCCAGCCCCGCCGAATTGCGCCGCTGCGCGCCGAAGAGGTCGGCCGGGGCGGCGATGCGCGGATGCGGCGCGCCGAGCGGCTCGATGCGCCGGGCGGCCTCGACCGGGCTCTCGATCAGCTCGTCGACGGGGACGTTCTCGTCGGCGATGCGGTTGACGAAGGAGGAGTTGGCGCCGTTCTCCAGCAGGCGCCGCACGAGATAGGCGAGCAGCGTCTCGTGGGTGCCGACGGGCGCGTAGATGCGGCAGGGACGGCCGAGCTTCTCGCGGCCGACCACTTCCTCATAGAGCGGCTCGCCCATGCCGTGCAGGCACTGGAACTCGTACTGCCCGGCGTAATAGTTGGCGCCGGCCATCTCCATGACGGTGGCGAGCGTCTGGGCGTTGTGGGTGGCGAATTGCGGGAACACCGCATCCGGCGCCGACAGCAGCTTGCGCGCGCAGGCGAGATAGGAAATGTCGGTGTGGATCTTGCGGGTGTAGACCGGGAAGCCTTCCAGCCCGTCGAGCTGGGCGCGCTTGATCTCGCTGTCCCAATAGGCGCCCTTCACCAGACGCACCATCAGCCGGTGGTTCGAGCGGCGCGCGAGGTCGATGAGGTAATCGATCACATAAGGGCAGCGCTTCTGATAGGCCTGAACGACGAAACCGATGCCGTTCCAGCCGCTTAGGCCCTCGTCGAAACAAAGCGATTCCAGGAGGTCGAGCGAGATCTCAAGCCGGTCGGCTTCCTCGGCGTCGATGTTGAGGCCGATGTCGTATTGCCGCGCGAGCTTCGCCAGCGCGACAACGCGCGGCAGCAACTCATTGACGACGCGGGAATATTGCGCGCGGCTGTAGCGCGGATGCAGGGCCGAGAGCTTGATCGAGATGCCCGGCCCTTCATAGATGCCGCGCCCGGCCGACGCCTTGCCGATGGCATGGATGGCCTGCTCATAATCGGCGAAATAGCGCTGGGCGTCGGCCTCGGTGGTGGCGGCCTCGCCGAGCATGTCGAAGGAATAGCGGAAGCCCTTCGCCTCCAGCCGGCGGGAATTGGCCAGCGCCTCGGAGATGGTCTGGCCGGTGACGAACTGCTCGCCCATCATCCGCATGGCGACGTCCACGCCCTTGCGGATCAAGGGCTCGCCGCCGCGCCCGATGAGGCGGGTAAGGGCGCCGGAGAGGCCGGCCTCGCTGGAGGTGGAGGTCAGCTTGCCGGTGAGCACGAGGCCCCAGGTGGCGGCGTTGACGAAGAGCGAGGGGCTCTGGCCGACATGGGCGTGCCAGTCGCCATGGCCGATCTTGTCGCGGATCAGCGCGTCGCGGGTGGCGCGGTCGGGGATGCGCAGCAGCGCCTCGGCGAGGCACATCAGCGCCACGCCTTCCTGCGAGGACAGCGAATATTCGTGGATGAGCCCTTCGACCGGGCCCTTCTGGCCTTTGGCGCGCAGCGCTTCGACCAGCGTGCGGGCGCGCTCGCGGGCGGCCTCCGCCCTGGGTTCGGGCAGGGTGGCCGGGCCGAGCAGCAGCGGCACGCAATCGGTTTCCGGCATGCGGTAGGCGCCGGTGATGCGGGCGCGCAGCACGCCCTGGGGCTGGACGCCGCGGGCGAAGGGCAGGAAGGGGCTCTCGGTGTCGGGGAGCGGCGGGGTCTCGGTTGCACCGATGGCGGCGACCGGTGGCAAGCCCTGCTCGGCACGCTCCACGGCGGTGGCGATGGCGTGCTTGACCAGCGCATGAGGGGTGCAACCTTCCCGCTCGGCGGCGGCTTTCAGCCGGGCGCGGAACTCGTCGTCGATCTTCACACCCATGGTGGTCTGAGACATGTCGCGTTCCCCTGAAACTGCCGGCGGAAGGTTGATTCTGACGTCAGAGGTGTAACCTCACGGGAGAAAAGGTGCAACCGCTTAGGGAGGTATTATGGTATCGTTTTTGGAGTAGCGTTTTGCGTAGCATTAAGTAGCGTTGAGTAGCATTTGCGCGGTCGCATCCGGGCGAGATGCGGTGGTGCTACGTGGGGTGGTGCTACGTGGCACGTGCCGGGCGTCCCGGAGCGGCAGCGGCGGTCACAAAAAGGATACTCCTTGGCAGGGGGCGGGGGCATGCCTACGTGACGGCGATGACCCGTCTCGCGCGAACACCCCTTTCCGTCCTCGACCTGTCCTTCGTCGCCGCCGACGGCACGGGACCGGAGGCGCTGCGCAGCACCATCGAGCTGGCGCGCCATGTCGATGCGCTCGGCTACACCCGGTTCTGGGTGGCCGAGCATCACAATCTGCCGTCCGTCGCCTCCGGCGCGCCGGACGTGATGTCCGGGCAGATCCTCGCCGCGACGGAGCGCATCCGCGTCGGCTCGGGCGGGGTGATGCTGCCCAACCATGCGCCGCTGATGGTGGCGGAGCGCTTCAAGGTGCTGGAGGGGCTCTACCCCGACCGCGTGGACCTCGGCCTCGGCCGGGCGCCCGGCACCGACCAGCTCACCGCCCATGCGCTGCGCCGCCGGCAGGATATCGCGCCCAGCGACGACTTCCTCGACCGGCTGCGCGAACTGATGCTGTGGGACAGCGGCGACTGGCCGGCGGACCACCCGTTCCGCAACATCAAGGTCATGCCGGTGGACGTGCGGCTGCCGCCGATCTGGCTGCTGGGCTCCTCCGGCTACAGCGCCCGGCTCTCGGCGCAGATCGGCGTCGGCTTCGCCTTCGCGCATCATTTCGCCGACCATGACGTGCTCGACGCCATGCTGACCTATCGCTCGGCCTTCCAGCCCTCGGAACGGCTCGCCCAGCCGTACGCCATCCTGGCGCTGGCGGTGGTGTGCGCGCCGACCGACGAGGAGGCCGAATGGCTCGCCGGCAGCGTCGACCTCGCGCATCTGCGGCGCGCGCGGGGGCGCCACGATCCGATCCCCTCGCCGGAAGAGGCGGCCGCCTATCCCTACACCGAGGCCGACCGCGCCTTCATCCGCCGCAACCGCGACCGGGTGCTGGTCGGCGGGCCTGCGAAGGTGGCGGAGGGGCTGGAGCGCTTCCTCGACACGACGCTGGCGGACGAACTGATGATCACCACCGCCATTCCCGACCTCGCGGCGAAGAAGCGCTCCTATGAGCTGCTGAAGGCGCTGCAGGCGGCGCCGGTGGAGGCGTAGACCCCAACGCCGTCATGGCCGGGCGTGGCCCGGCCGTCCACGACGGCTTCCCTTCCGTCTGCCCAAAGACGTGGATGCCCGGCACAAGGCCGGGCATGACGTCGTGTGCGGGCATACGGCGTGTGGGGATTGCGTCCGCTACGCCGCCCCCCGCGACGGCCGTGTCACCAGCCAGATGCCGAGCGCGATGGGGGCGATGCCGAGGAAATCCAGCGGCGGCACGCTCTCGCCCAGCAGCAGCCAGCCGAAGAACAGGCCGAGCGGCGGCATGAGGAAGTGCAGGCTGGACGCCGCCGTCGCGCTGGAGCGGGTCAGCAGATAGTACCAGAGCCCGTAGCCGCCGATCGACACGCCGACCACCAGAAAGGCGAAGCCGACGAGCAGATTGGCGGTGACATGGATGTCGGCCGGGCTCTCCGTGGCGAGGGCCAAGGGGACGAGCACGATGCCGCCCGCCAGACACTGGATGGCGTTGCCGCTCCAGATGCCGCCGCGCGGCGCGAAATATTTGAAGCCCAGCGTGCCCGCCGCCAGCGCGGTGACGCCGCCGGCGATGAGCAGCGTGCCGGTGACGCTCTCATGCGCGCCGGCAAGGCGCGAGCGCAGCACGATGACCACGCCGAGCAGGCCGAGCGCGATGCCCGCCCATTTGCGCGGGTTCATCCGCTCGCCGAGCAGCGGGCCGGCGCCCAGCGCGACCAGCAGCGGCAGGCAGCTCGTCAGCACCGCCGTATAGGCGGAGGACGTGAAGGTGAGCGCCGTCCAGTTGAGGCCGAGATAGACGGCGTTGTTGAGGATGCCGATGAGGGCGAGAACGACGAGGTCGCGCCGGCCGACCGGCGGCAGGCCCCGGCGCCGTTCGCCGCCGTCCCACAGAGGGGCGAGGGCCAGCATGAGGGTGCCGGCCAGCAGGAGCCGGACGGCGAGCAGGATCAGCGGCGGGCAGTCGGCCAGCGCCAGCTTGGCGCCGGCGAAGGCGGACGACCACAGCACGCAGAACAGCGCCACCAGCAGCGGCAGGGGGACATGACGGGGCACAAGGCGGCGCGCCGCGGCGGCGGGCGCCGCCGCGCTCGATGCGGGTGGCATCGCTCATCTCCAATCGTTGATTGCGCGCACCCTAACGGAGGCCCGATGGATCGGAAAACGAGATGTTTTCATAGGGAGTATGAGGAAAATCGATCCTGGGGACGGGCTTACGGGCGCCAGTCATAGATCCAGCGATAGCGTTCCAGCACCGCGTCGCCGGAGCGCGCGCGCATGATGAGATCGCGGGCGAGGCGGGCGGGGCCGGCGAGGTGGTAGATGCGGTCCATGCCGCGCGCGGCGCGCTGCACGCGGGCGGTGCGCGGCTGGCGCAGGGCCTCGTAGCGGCGCAGAGCGGCGGGGATGTCGCCGGCATTTCCGAGGCAGTCGGCCAGCACCACGGCGTCCTCGATGGCCTGCGCGGCGCCCTGCGCGAGGAAGGGCGGCATGGCGTGGGCGGCGTCGCCGAGCAGCGTCACCGGGCCGGCGCCCCAGACGGGCAGGGGATCGAGATCGAACAGCGCCCAGCGCAGCCAGCGTTCCGGCGCGGCGAGCAGGGCGCGGGCGTCGGCGCTCCAGTCGGGATAATGGGACAGGAGTTCGCCGGGGGCGCCCTCAAGGCTCCAGCCATGGGCCTCGCGCGCGTCCGGCGTGACGGCGACAAGGTTGACCGCGCGGCCCGCCTGCACGGGATAGGAGACGAGATGCGCGCCGGGCCCGAGCCAGAGCCGCGTGGCCGGCACGGCGAGCTGCGCGGGCAGGGCCTGCGCCGGCACGGTGGCGCGCCAGGCGGCGCGGTGGCGGAAGGAGGGCTTCGCTTCCGGGTGCAGCGCGAGCCGCACCATGGAGCGCAAGCCGTCGGCGCCGATGAGGGCCGCGGCATGGAGGGGGGCGTCGTCGGCGAGATGGACGGTGACGCCATCGCCTTCGGCCTCGAAGCTCTCGACCGCGTGGCCGAGGCGGAGGGTGATGGCGGGGGTCTCGCGCGCGGCGGCGAGCAGGGCGGCCTGCAGATCGGCGCGATGGATGACGAGGAAGGGGCCGCCGAAGCGCGCCTCGGCTTGCGCGCCCATCGGCGCGCCGGTGAGGCGCGTGCCGCGCCGGCCGTCCATCACCTCGAAGGACTGCGGGAAGACGGCGTGCTCGGCGACGCGCTCGTAGACGCCGAGCGATTGCAGGCAGCGCGTGGCGTTGGCGGCGAGCTGGACGCCCGCGCCCGCCTCTTCCAGCGCCTGCGCGCGCTCAAGCAGCGTGACCTCGAAGCCCGCGCGGGCGAGCGCCAGCGCGGCGGTGAGCCCGCCTATGCCGGCACCGGCGATCGCGATGTGGCGTGCGGCCACGGCATGCCCGCCGGGTCAGGCGGCGACCGGCGTCTCGTACAGGGCGCCCGGCGGGTTCGATTCGGTGCCGTGCAGGTGCGAGTCGTATTTGTAGAGGGTGGAGCAGTACGGGCAGATGATCTCGCTGTCCGAGCCCATGTCGAGGAAGACATGCGGGTGGTCGTAGGGCGGCAGGGCGCCGACGCACATGAATTCCCGGGCGCCGATGGAGATGCTCGGCACGCCCGCCGAATTGTGGAAGTGGGGAACGACGTGGCCCGCCATGATGTCCGCCTGCGCTCGCGTTGCAATCGGCCGGAACATAGCGGCAGGCGCCGCCGGGTCCAAGGGGCGACGCGCGCATCGGGCCGGGGCGGCGGGTCGCACCCGTAAAGAGACGTATGACGCAACGGGATGTCGCCCATCGCTTCGCCATATTGGTGAAGCATGGAAGAATGGATACCGGCTGCGTGCTTCGAGGCCGGCTTTCGGCCGGCACCTCAGCATGACGAGCTCGGTTTTCGTCATCCTGAGGTGCGAGCCCACGGGTCTTGCCTCTGGCAAGCCCGAGGACAGGCTTCGCGAGCCTCGAAGGACGCACGACCGTTCCGCTTCCAAGGTCTTCAGCCTCCATGCGCCGCTTCCTCGCCGCCGCCGGTTTCCTCCTCGCCTTCGCCGGCGCCGCCCATTGGGTCGTGCCGATGGGCCGGGAGGCGCTTGCCCTCGTCACCGCCCGCGACGACGCGGCCGGGATCGCCGACCTGCAGCTCGCGGGCGTGCTGACGCCGGAGCGGGTGGCGCAGGAGGTCGACGCCGCCCTTGCCGAGGGCGACGGGGAGATGGCGGCGAGCTTCGTCGAGCTGGCGCAGGCGCGCGGCATCCCCGTCTCCACCGAGCGGCGGGCGCGGGCGGCGCTGGCGAACGCGCCGGGAGCGACCTTCGTGCGCGGCGCCGGGCGCTTCGGGCAGGGGTTTCTCACGGGGGAGGCGGATGACCTGGCCGGCCTCGCGGGCGCCACCGCGGGCGACCTGACCGTGTGGGGCGACGTGCGCGATCTCGGCCGCGAAGCCTGGCACTGGGCGAGCGGCGAGCCGGTGGACCGCCTGATGGTCAACCTCGCGGGCGCCGGCATCGTGGCCACCGGCGCGACCTATGCCGCCTTCGGCACGCCGCTGACGCTGCGGGCCGGTCTTTCCGTGCTGAAGGGCGCGCGGCGCGCCGGCGCGATGGGCGGGCGCCTTGCCGGCCATCTGGCGACGACGCTGAAGGGCGGCAGCAAGGCGGCCGCGGCGCGGCTGGTGTCCGATCTCGGCACGGCGGGCACGCGGGCCGGCACGCGCGCGACCTTCGCCGGGCTGCGGCATGTGGACGACGCGGCGGGTGCGGCGCGCCTGCGCCGGCTCGCCGAGGTGAAGGGCGGGCAGACGCTGGCGGTGGTGAAGACGCTGGGGCGCGGCGCGCTGTTCGTCACCGAGGCCATGGCCAAGCTCGCCTTCTGGGTGATGGCGGCGGTGCTGAATCTCTTCGGTCTCGTTTCCTCCTTCAACGCGATGGTGGTGGCGACGTTGCGTCCGTTGTGGAAGAAGAAGCGTCGCCGGTCCTTGTTCCTGCCGGCGTGACGCCGGAGGAGGCGAGGAATGCGCGGCGCGGCCCTGACCCTGTCGATCCTGATGCTGGCTCTCGCGGCGCCGGCCGGCGCGGCGGAGAACCGCTGCGGCTGGTATGTGAACCCGACGCCGGGCAACTGGTACCTCACCGACCGCGACGGCAACTGGTGGATGCGCTCGCAGGGCGGGATGGAGGCCGAGGGTTTCGAGGACCACGCGCCGGCCTTCGACACCAAGGAATATGTGAAGCTTCAGCCCAACGGCTACGGCTATGGCTGCGCCTGCCTGAGCGTCGACACCGACAAGGCCGAGCAGAACATCACCCGCATCTATTCCGGCAAGATCCTGCCGCTGGCGCGCTGCCGGGGCGACAAGGCGCTGAAGAAGCCGGACTAGCGGCGGGCTCGATACGCGCTGCTCTTGATCGCGCGGCTTTCGCCACCTTGAGCGTTTCACGGTTTAGCGGAAGCATTGAAACGCTCCAGATCTTCGAGTTGGCGCATTTTCTTCACGCGAACCGTTGCCCACTTCGCTCGAAAATGCTCTAGCCTCACCCTATCGACCGAGTGGCAACTAGGGTTCCGGGCGCTTCGCCGCCGCTGGACCGAGCGTTGCAGAGACCGCGGGCGTTCCGCGGCTGCACCCAAGGGGCAAAAACCCAGGGGAGGAGACGTCGAGATCAACCGGCGCACAGGGCGCTTCAGGGGATCTCAATGACGCTTGCCTCGCTGCTTCTCGTCGTCCTTGCCTCCTTCATCCACGCGACCTGGAACCTGCTCGCCAAGCGGGCCGCTCCGGTCGGTCCGGTTTTCGTGTTCGCCTACAACCTCGTGGCCTGCGCCGCCTATGCGCCGTGGGTGCTGTATCTTCTCGCCCAGGGCTCGATCGCATGGACGGCGGAAGGCGCCGGGTTCGTCCTTCTCAGCGGCCTGATCCATCTGGCCTACAGCCTCTGCCTCCAGCGGGGCTATCAGGTGGCGGACCTTTCCGTCGTCTACCCGGTCGCGCGCGGCACGGGCCCGATGCTGTCGACGATCGGCGCCATCCTCATCCTTGGCGAGGCGCCGACAGGCCGGGGGCTGGCGGGGCTCCTGCTGGTGGTCGCCGGGATCGGCCTCATCGCGACGCGCGGGGAGCTGTCGGCCTTCCGGCGTCCGGGAGGGCAGGCGGGGGTCCACTGGGGCACGGCGACGGGCGGTCTCATCGCCTCCTATACGGTGGTCGACGCCTATGCGGTGAAGGCGCTGGGCGTCGCGCCCGTCGTCCTCGACTGGTTTTCCAACCTGCTGCGCCTCTTCCTGCTGCTGCCCCTCGTCGTGATGAACCCGCGCCGGGCGCTCGCGCGCATGCGGGGCTTCTGGTGGCTCGCGGTGGCGGTCGGGCTGCTCTCGCCCCTGTCCTACATTCTCGTGCTCGCCGCCTTGATGGAGGGGGCTCCGCTCACCCTCGTGGCGCCGATGCGGGAGATGTCGATGATGGTGGGCGCGCTGATGGGGATGCTGATCCTGCGCGAAGCCGTCGGCCCGTGGCGATTGGCGGGGTGCGGCGTGCTGATCGCGGGCGTCATCCTCCTGTCCACCACATGAAAGCCAGCGCGCGCTGGCTTGGCAGCGCGGGGCGGGCCGATTAGCGTGCGGCCGCCATAACGGAGCGCGCCATGCCGACCTTCTCGCACGATGGAATCGAGTTCGCCTATCTCGACGAGGGGGAGGGCGAGCCCATCGTGCTGGTGCACGGCTTCGGCTCCACCAAGGAGATCAACTGGGTCGGCCCCGGTTGGGTGTCGACGCTGACCCGCGCCGGCCGGCGAGCGATCGCCTTCGACAATCGCGGCCACGGCGCCTCGTCCAAGCTCTACCAGCCCGAACTCTACGACCCCTGGCTGATGGCGCGGGACGTGATCGCGCTGATGGACCATCTCGGCCTCCAGCGCGCCGACGTGATGGGCTACTCGATGGGCGGGCGCATCGGCGCCTGCGCGGCGCTGACGGCGCCGGAACGGGTGCGCTCGCTGATCCTCGGCGGCATCGGCATCCATCTGGTGGAAGGGGCGGGGCTGCCGATCACCATCGCCGACGCGCTGCGCGCGCCGAGCCTCGAGGATGTGAGCGACCCGACGGGGCGCATGTTCCGCGCCTTCGCCGACCAGACCAAGAGCGACCGCGAGGCGCTGGCCTCCTGCATCGTCGGCTCCCGGCGGACGCTGAGCCGGGAGGAGGTGAGCCGGATCGCGGTGCCGACGCTGATCGCCGTGGGCACGCGCGACCCCATCGCCGGGGCGGCGCGCCCGCTCGCGGCGCTGATCCCCGGCGCGCAGGCGGTGGACATTCCCGACCGCGACCACATGCTGGCGGTGGGCGACAAGGCGTTCAAACAGGCGGCGCTGGCCTTCCTCGAGGAAAGGCCGTGAACGGGCGGTTTCGTCGGCGCGGATGCAAGGTTGCCTGACGTCTTTCGCTTCCGCAGTGCGGGAGGGAAGCGGCGCGGGAAGCCGGAGACGGGCACCGTTCGCGAAGGAGCGGGGCCGGCTTCGCGCTTCCGACCCGCCGCCCGGTGGTAATGGCGGGGACTCGCCTTCTATGCAGAAGTGCAACGGAGGCGGCGTAGGATCACCCGTTTCGCTGTGTTAGGCTGACCTCAACTCGGGTATCCGGCCGGCGCCGACAGGCGGACGGCGAGGGAAGAAAATGGCACAGAATGCACTGCATCGCGTCGAGGCGCCCACCCGCGCGCTCGACAAGGTCGATCCGGTCTGGTCGCGCATCCGCCGCGAGGCCGAGGAGATCACGACGCGCGAGCCGGCGCTCGCCAGCTTCATCTTTTCGACCGTGCTCTACCACGCGACGCTGGAAGGCGCCGTGGCGCACCGCATCGCCCAGCGGCTCGACCATGCCGACGTGCCGGCGGAGCTGATCCGCCACGCCTATGACGAGGCGCTGGCCGACGATGCCGAACTCGGCGTCGCCATCCGCGCCGACATTCTCGCCGTGTGCGACCGCGACCCCGCCACCGAGCGGGCCATCGAGCCGGTGCTCTACTACAAGGGCTTCCACGCCATCCAGACGCACCGCCTGGCGCACTGGCTGTGGCGGAAGGGCCGCAAGGACTTCGCGCTCTACCTGCAGAGCCGCTCGTCGGCGGTGAACCAGGTGGACATCAACCCGGCGGCCCCGTTCGGGCGGGGCATCTTCTTCGACCACGCCACCGGCATCGTGGTCGGCGAGACGGCGGTGATCGAGGACAACGTCTCGGTGCTGCAGGGCGTGACCCTCGGCGGCACCGGCAAGGAGCATGGTGACCGCCACCCGAAGATCCGCAGCGGCGTGCTGCTCGGGGCGGGGGCCAAGGTGCTCGGCAACATCGAGGTGGGCCGCTGCGCCCGCGTGGCCGCCGGCTCGGTCGTGCTGAAGCCGGTGCCGCCCGGCACCACGGTCGCCGGCGTGCCGGCCAAGGTGGTGGGCCAGGCGGGCTGCGCCGAACCCTCGCGCAGCATGGACCAGATGTTCGACGACCTGCCGTTCCTCGGCGAAGCCATCTGAACAGACCGTGCGTCGCGCGCCGTGGCGGTTGCGCCGGCGCGCCGGGCGTGGCAAGCCTGCCGCCCAACTCGATCCATTGCGGGAGCACGGACTTTGGAAAAGAAGGATCTCGAGCGCGTCCAGACCTATATGCGGCGCCTGTTCAGCAACACGCAGCTGCGGGTCGTCGCGCGGCCGAAGAAGAAGGATTCGGCCGAGGTCTATCTCGGCGACGAGTTCATCGGCGTCATCTTCGAGGACAAGGAAGACGGCGACCTCTCCTACAATTTCCAGATGGCCATCCTCGACACCGACCTCGAGGACTGAGCCGGGATGACCGTCTACGCGCTCGACGGCGTGGCGCCGGACCTGCCGGCGCTCGGCCGCTACTGGATCGCCCCCAGCGCGGAGGTGATCGGCAACGTGCAGCTCGGCGACGAGGCGAGCGTGTGGTTCGGTTCGGTCATCCGCGGCGACAATGAGCGCATCGCCATCGGCGCGCGGGTGAACATCCAGGAAAACTGCGTGCTGCACACCGATCCCGGCTTCCCGATGACCATCGGGGAGGACTGCACGATCGGCCACAAGGCGATGCTGCACGGCTGCACGATCGGCGCCAACAGCCTGATCGGCATGGGCGCCACGGTGCTCAACGGCGCGAAGATCGGCCGCAACTGCCTGGTCGGCGCCGGCGCGCTGGTGACCGAGGGCAAGGAATTCCCCGACAATTCGCTGATCGTCGGGGTGCCGGCCAAGGCCATCCGCACGCTCGACGAGGCGATGGAGCAGCGCATCCACGGCACCGCCGCGCATTATGTGCGCAACTGGCGGCGCTTCTCGGCGGGGCTCAGCCGGATCGACTGAGGGCTTTGCCCTTGTCGGCCGGAGAGCCGACCCTGTCATTCCTTCTCCCCGACGGGGAGAGGGAGATCGAGCACCCTTCGAGGCTCGCTGCGCTCGCGCCTCACGATGAGGGCGTGCTCAGGGGGGCAGCCGTTGAAGGCGTGGATCCCCGGGACGCGCCCGGGGATGACGCTCTGACGGGGGAGCGCGGCCCGAAATCTCAGTAGCGGCCGACGGTGAGCGGGGCGAGCACGTCGCCGAGCGAGACCCAGCGGTTGTTGTCGTCCTGCGCCTGGCGCTTGACGAAGCGGTAGCCGGTCTCGTGCCAGAGCACGATGGCGGCTTCCTGATTGTCGAGCACGAGGTCGCCGCGGTCGGTGACCACGGTGAGGACGGCGTGGCCGTCGCCCTTGCGGTCGCGCACCACGGTGACGAGCAGCGTGTCGGCCGGCCAGCCGAGCTCGATCAGCGTGCGGCGCTTGAGCAGCGCGTAATCCTCGCAGTCGCCGTAGCCGTCGTCCGGGTAGGCCCAGCGCTCGACCTCGCCATAGTGATCGAGATCGGTCATCGGCTGGATGCGCTCGTTGATCTCGTCATTGATCTTGCGCAGCTGGGCGAAGTTGGCCTCGGTGAGCGCCACCTTTCCGCCACGCCCGGTGGTGCCGGCGCAGTCGGCCGGGTTCTGCGCGCAGAACTGCGCATAGCCGAGCGGCACGGCGGTATTGGCACCGACGGCCATGTTTGCGGCGAAGCTCGACAGCATCGCCACCTGTTCTTTCGCTTCAACTTTCGCAACACTTGCGAAAGTCATCGCGAAAACCACCGCTCCTGCCGCGAGGAGGGCCCGTTCGAGCCTCTTTTTCATCGCGTACCTCATCCTGTCCATGGATGAGATCATACAGACGAGGTTTTTATGCTCGTCTAAGCGATGCCGAAGATTCGTAACTACGGCGGACAGGGAATGTTAATATGTCTTTTTATTGGCATTAACCACATCAATAGGCAAACTGTTCATCACACCAATTAAGCTGCCGGCAAGCCGAAGATGGCAGCGCCCGCGCGCTCTTCCATTGCCTGACGCCGCGATTTGCCGCCGTGCTCTGCCTTGCCGCCGCGCGCGCGGAAGCCTATGTGATCCCCCGTGCTTGAACCGCCCCGCCTTGCCGAACACAGACGCGAGCCGATCCTGAACGTCCCGCCGGTGATCACCGTGCTGGCGGTGGTGATGCTCGCCATCCAGGTGGTGCGGGACTGGGTGTCGCCGGAGATCGGGGTCGAGATCCTCGCCCTGTTCGCCTTCATCCCGGCGCGGTTCGACCCCTCGGTGCTGGCCGAGGGCGTGCTGCCCGGCGGCGTGGCGGCGGACATCTGGACCTTCGTCACCTATGCCTTCCTGCACGGCGGCTGGACCCATGTGGGCCTGAACCTGCTGTGGATGCTGGCCTTCGGCACGCCGGTGGCCCGCCGCTTCGGCACGGTGCGCTTCCTGTTGTTCTTCGCCGCCACGGCGGCGGCGGGGGCGGGGCTGCACCTCCTGACCCATGAGGGCGAGCTGGTGCCGATGATCGGCGCTTCCGCCGCGGTTTCCGGCTGCATGGCAGCGGCGCTGCGCTTCATGTTCGCGCATGAGGGGCATGCGGTCTGGCGGCCCGACATCGTCGGCAACACGGTGCATTATCCCGCGCCGCCGCTGATCGAGGCGATGCGCGACCGGCGGGTGATCGGCTTCGTCGCCGTGTGGTTCATCATCAACCTCGCCTTCGGCGTCGGCGCACCGGCGGGGATCGTCGACGGCAGCGTCGCGTGGGAAGCCCATATCGGCGGATTCATCGTCGGCCTGCTGCTGTTCCCGCTGTTCGATCCGGTCGGCCGCACGCCCGACGACCAGCTCTTCCCCCGCCTCGACCGCTGATCTTCCCGCGCACGGATTTTCCCGAACGCCGGCCGCCTAAAATAGGTCCGCTTCGGAGCCTATTGCTTGCCGCTGCGTTACAGCCGATCATTGATCCACAAGGCTCGCCCGCTCATGACGGGAAGAAGCCGAAGGAGCGGGGCGGCGCATGGCCCGCCTGACCCCGCCGCTGCTGGGAAGGAGGCATGCCATGACGGTGCGTACGATTTTGGAAGAGAAGGGCTACGACGTTCAGACGATCGGCCCGGATGTGAAGGTGCGCGACGCGACGCACATGCTGGCGGAGAAGCGGATCGGCGCCATCGTGGTGACGGATGCCGAGCGCCGTGTGGTCGGCATCCTGTCGGAGCGCGACGTGGTGCGCGTGGTCGGCGTCGACGGGCCGGGCCGGCTCGACGACCCGGTTTCCGCGGTGATGACGACGAAGGTCGTCACCTGCGACGGCAACGAGACCGTTCACCAGATCATGGAACAGATGACCGCCGGGCGCTTCCGCCACCTGCCGGTGGTGCAGGGCGGCAAGCTGGTCGGCATCGTCTCGATCGGCGACGTGGTGAAGCATCGCCTCGCGGAGATGGAGCGCGAGAGCCATCAGTTGCGCGAGTACATCATGACGGCGTGAGGGACGGGCGGAGGCGGGCATCCTTCGAGGCTCGCCTTCGGCTCGCACCTCGGGATGACGTCGCTCTTGGGCGTTCAGCAACGCACCTCATGCTGAGGTGCGCGGGCAACGCCCGAGCCTCGAAGCCCCGCAATCGCGCCGCCCCTCACCGACCTGCTTCGCAGGCCACCTCCCCCCACGGGAGAGGGACGGAAAGAGCTACTTCGGGCCGCGCCCTCGGAAGCGAGGTTCAGGCCGCGCACGCCTCAGAAGCGGGGCGTGTCGGTCTTCTTCGGCGTGCCGTAGACCTTCGCCGGATCGAACAGCTTGCCGGCGTCGTTGACGCTGAGCTTCAGTTCGGCGGGCGGGGCGGCGCCGAGGGGCACCGAGCGGAAGAAGCAGGAGCGGTGGCCGGTGTGGCAGGCGGCGCCGGGGATGCCCGGGCCGAGCTCCGGCATGCGCACGCGCAGCACCACGGCGTCCTGGTCGCAGTCGACGCTGAGCTCGACCAGCTTCTGGACGTGGCCGCTCTCCTCGCCCTTCTTCCAGAGCCGCCCGCGCGAGCGGCTGAAATAATGCGCCTCGCCGGTCTCGATGGTGAGGGCCAGCGCCTCGGCATTCATGTGCGCGACCATCAGCACGGCGCCGTCGTCGGCGTCGACCGTGACGGCGGTGATGAGGCCGTCGGCGTCGAACTTCGGGGACAGGCGGTCGCCTTCCTCGATCTCGGCCTTGCTGCCTCGCGGGGCGAAGAGGGGATCGGTCACGGCAATCGGGTGTGCAAAGTCACCGGGCGCCGCGTCACGGACGCATGCCGCGCAGCAGGCTCATGAAGCGAACCTGCTCCTGCGGGTCGTCGCGGAACACGCCGGTGAACTGGGTGGTGACGGTGGAGGCGCCCTGCTTGCGCACGCCGCGCATGGCCATGCACATGTGCTCGGCCTCCAGCAGCACGGCGACGCCGCGCGGCTTCAGGATCTCGTCCATGGCGGTGACGATCTGCGAGGTCAGGTGCTCCTGCGTCTGCAGGCGGCGGGCGAACAGATCGACGATGCGGGCGATCTTCGACAGGCCGACCACGCGCTCGACGGGGAAATAGGCGACATGCGCCTTGCCGACGAACGGCACCATGTGGTGCTCGCAGTGCGAATAGAACTCGATGTCGCGCACCAGCACCATGTCGTCGAAATTGCCGATTTCGCCGAAGGTGCGGTCGAGGATGCTTTCCGGGTCGGCGCGGTAGCCGCTGTACAGCTCCTCATAGGCGCGCACGACGCGCTTGGGGGTGTCGAGCAGGCCCTCGCGGCTCGGATCGTCGCCGGCCCAGGCGATGAGCGTGCGCACGGCGGCCTCGGCGTCCTCACGCGAGGGGCGGCGGGCGGCGGACGCCTCGATCTCGTTCTGGGCACTACGCATCAGCGACTTAAGCACGGCATCCATGACGAACTCCGTTCGACGGCGCATTTTTTACCGGGCGCCGAAGTGTCACCGGTCCAACTCGCCATACGTGCCGTCACCCGTCACGGTTCAGGGACGCATTTCGACCATAGCCGCCCTGCGCAAGCGCCGGAAGAGACATCCGGTTGCTTTCACAAGCCGACGACCGCTCCTATATAGGCGAGAGCGGGCTGGCTGCAATGCAGGCACAGGGCGCCTTTGCACGTTGGAACGGGCCCGGACGGACGGACTGAGCATGCTGAACGAGGTCTACAACCGCCGCATACTTGAACTGGCCGCCGACATACCACGCCTCGGACGGCTTGCCTCGCCCGATGCGTCGGCAACGGCGCATTCCAAACTTTGCGGTTCCACCGTCACCATCGACCTCGTCCTGCGCGACGGCGTGGTGGCCGACTTCGCCCATGAGGTGCGGGCCTGCGCGCTCGGGCAGGCGTCCTCCTCGGTGATGGGCAGCCTCGTCGTCGGCTCGACGGCGCAGGAACTGCGCGAGGTGCGCGAGGCGATGCGCCGGATGCTCAAGGAGAACGGCCCGCCGCCGGACGGCCGCTGGGCCGAGCTCGCCGTGCTGGAGCCGGTGCGCGACTACAAGGCGCGCCACGCCTCCACGCTGCTGACCTTCGACGCGGTGGTCGACGCGGTGGACCAGATCGAGGCCCGCGCCGGACAGGCCGCGGAGTAGGTGCACGCTCACCGCTCGGTGAAGAAGGTGAACAGCACCTCACCCTTCTCGCCGGTGAGGCAGAGGAAGCGGTTCGCGGAATCGGAGCGGTCGCGTTGGATATAGGCCTCGCCCATGATCACGCCCTTCACCGGGGTGTCGCCGAGCTTGGCGTCGGCCTGCGCGATGGTGAGGCCGTCTATGTCGATATGGATGTCGTCGACCGAGGGCGAGCGCTGCTTGAGCTTCTTCAGCGCCTCCGCCTTGCAGGCGGCGACGCGCTGCATGTCGGGATCGACATCCGGCGACTGGGCGGCGGATTCGTCGGGCTGCGTGCCGTCGTTCGGGCCGGGCGGGGTGTGGCTGCCGGAAGGCAGGGCTTCGGGAGCCGGTTTGCCGGGGTTCGCGGCGGGCGCCGGAGCCGGGGCCGGTTGCTGGGCGGCGAGGGGCAGGGGCGCGCCGAGGAGGCCCGCCGCGACCAGCATCGCCATCGACATTCCGCTCGCGCGCCACGTCGACATTTCGCTTGCGCGCCACATGGCGACCTCCCCGTGATTGCGCCGGAGACACATCCGGCCGGCCGGTCGGAAAACGCCCGGGCGTCGCGCCGGTTCCCGGTTAGGGGTGGGCGGGCATGAGCGGGAAGGGTCCATCGGGCAGCGTCGCGGCCTTCGCCGCGCGCCTGCCTCGGCTGGCGCTCAAGGCGCCTATCCTGCTCTACCGCTACAGCTTTTCCGCCTTCATGGGCCGCCAATGCCGCTATCTCCCGACCTGCTCGGAATTCGCCGAGGAGGCCATCGAGACGCACGGCGCCTGGGCCGGCGGCTGGATGGCGGCGGGGCGCGTGTGCCGCTGCCACCCCTGGGGAGGATCGGGCTACGAGGCGGTGCCGGTCGAATTGCCCAAGGACGGCGCGTGGTATATGCCGTGGCGCTACGCCCGCACCCCCGGAAGGGAGGATGCGGCTGAAAAAAGTTAGTCAGTAGTGACTTAGCTTTGGCTAGCTAAAATCAAACAAGCCTACCTGCGTGGTTCGCAGGAGTGGGCAGGAGAAAAGCCTATGTCCGAGATCAATCTCACCTTCCCCGATGGCGCCGTCCGAGCCTATGCCTCCGGCACCACGGGCACCGAGGTCGCCGCCTCCATCGCCAAGTCGCTGGCCAAGAAGTCGCTGGCGATGAAGCTCGACGGCACGCTGAGCGACCTTTCCGATCCCATCACCCACGACGCCCGGTTCGAGCTCGTCACCCGCGAGAGCCCGGAGGCGCTGGAACTCATCCGCCACGACGCCGCGCATGTGCTGGCGGAGGCGGTGCAGACGCTGTGGCCGGGCACCCAGGTGACCATCGGCCCGGTGATCGAGAACGGCTTCTATTACGACTTCTTCCGCAACGAGCCGTTCAACCAGGACGATTTCGTCGCCATCGAGAAGAAGATGCGCGAGATCATCGCCCGCGACGCGCCCTTCACCAAGGAGGTGTGGGAGCGCGACGAGGCCAAGCGCGTCTTCGCCGAGAAGGGCGAGGCGTTCAAGGTCGAGCTGGTCGATGCGATTCCCGCCGATCAGAAGATCAAGATCTACAAGCAGGGCGAGTGGTTCGACCTCTGCCGCGGCCCGCACATGCCGAGCGTCGGCAAGGTGGGCGACGCCTTCAAGCTGATGAAGGTGGCCGGCGCCTATTGGCGCGGCGATGCCAACAACCCGATGCTGACCCGCATCTACGGCACCGCCTGGCGCACCAGGGAGGAGCTCGACGCCTATATCCACCAGCTGGAGGAGGCGGAGAAGCGCGACCACCGCCGGCTCGGCCGGGAGATGGACCTCTTCCACTTCCAGGAGGAAGGGCCGGGCGTCGTGTTCTGGCATCCGAAGGGCTGGAACCTGTTCCAGAACCTCGTCGCCTATATGCGCCGGCGGCTTGCGGCGGATTACAGCGAGGTCAACGCCCCGCAGGTGCTCGACAAGTCGCTGTGGGAGACCTCCGGCCACTGGGGCTGGTACAAGGACAACATGTTCAAGGTGCAGCCGGCCGGCGACACCGAGGACAATGACCGGGTCTACGCGCTGAAGCCGATGAACTGCCCCGGCCATGTGCAGATCTTCAAGCACGGGCTGAAGAGCTACCGCGACCTGCCCATGCGCCTCGCCGAATTCGGCGCCGTGCACCGCTACGAGCCCTCCGGCGCGCTGCACGGGCTGATGCGCGTGCGCGGCTTCACCCAGGACGACGCCCACATCTTCTGCACCGAGGAGCAGATGGCGGCGGAGTGCCTGAAGATCAACGAGCTGATCCTCTCCACCTACGCCGATTTCGGCTTCGAGGAGATCGTGGTGAAGCTCTCCACGCGGCCCGACAAGCGCGTCGGCTCGGACGCGGTGTGGGACCACGCGGAAGAGGTGATGACCCGCGTGCTGGAGACGATCGAGCAGCAGTCGGGCGGGCGCATCAAGACCGGCATCCTGCCGGGCGAGGGCGCCTTCTACGGGCCGAAGTTCGAGTACACGCTGCGCGACGCCATCGGCCGCGAATGGCAGTGCGGCACGACGCAGGTCGACTTCAACCTGCCGGAGCGCTTCGGCGCCTTCTATGTCGACGCCGACGGCCAGAAGAAGACGCCGGTGATGATCCACCGCGCCATCTGCGGCTCGATGGAGCGCTTCACCGGCATCCTCATCGAGCACTTCGCCGGCCATTTCCCGCTGTGGCTGGCGCCGGTGCAGGCGGTGGTGGCGACCATCACCTCCGAGGGCGACGAATACGCCGAGGAGATCGTCGCGGCGGCCCGGAAGATGGGGCTGCGCGTCGAGCTGGACCTGCGCAACGAGAAGATCAACTACAAGGTGCGCGAGCACTCGCTGGCCAAGGTGCCGGCGCTGCTGGTGGTCGGCCGCAAGGAGGCCGCTGAGCGCACCGTCTCGATCCGCCGGCTCGGCTCGCAGAACCAGACCGCGCTGACGCTTGACGAGGCGCTGGCCTCGCTGGTGGCCGAGGCAAGCCCGCCGGACTTGCAGCGGGACTGAGCCGGCAGCGGGACTGGGTGCGGATGTTCACGGCGACAGCCTAGGCGGCGCCATGGCCGGGCTTGGCCCGGCCATGCACGTCTCCGGGCTTCGTACCCGATGCAAGACATCGATCCCCGGGACAAGCCCGGGGATGACGGCCCAGCGAGAGGGGACGTTGTGAGCCGTCTCCGATCGTAGCCGAGGCCGGCAGCGCTGTTTCGGCGCTCAGCCCTTCGGCTTGTCCGGCGTCTCGGCCGGGCGGGCCGGGGCGTCGGGGGGGATCGGCTGCGGCGGGTAGGGGGCGGTCTCGCGGCGCAGGCTGGGATTGTTGTCGGCGCCGGGCACGTTCAGCCGGCGCTGCTGCGGCGTCCAGTAGGACGGACCCTGCATCAGGTTCTGGCTGTTGGGCCGGACGGAATTGGTGCGTGGGGGCATGTAGCGCTCCGGCTGCATCGGGGTCTGCGCGAGGGCGGCGGAACCCGCCACGCCCAGCATCAGCGCCAGCGTGGCCGCTGTGACGGTCTTCATCGGTAATTCGCGCCTCCCTTTCTTCTATTTAGGATGCCGGGACGCGCATTGCCATGCCCCTGCGAGAGCCGGCGATGCATGCAATATTTGTCATGAAATAATCGTCGGCAACTTCCGGCCGCCGTTGCTAAGCGGATGCTTTGCGTGGATATTCCGCGCGTGCCGGCGCAGGTGTCGGCCGGCGGAGCGCGGTGGAAGCGGGATCATGACGGACCAGAACGCAGCGATTCTGGTGGTCGACGATGTCGCGGAGAACCGGGACCTGCTGATGCGCCGGCTGAAGCGGCTCGGCTTCTCCCGCATCGACGAGGCGGCCAACGGGCACGAGGCGCTCGCCGCCATCGCCCAGACGCCCTACGACCTCGTGCTGCTCGACATCATGATGCCGGAACTCGACGGCTTCGGCGTGCTCGACCAGCTGCGCGCCGATGGGCGGATCAACGACCTGCCGGTCATCGTGGTCTCGGCGCTGAACGAGATCAACCCGGTGGTGCGCTGCATCGAGCTGGGCGCCGACGATTTCATCTTCAAGCCGTTCAATCCGACGCTGCTGCGCGCCCGCGTGCTCGCCACGCTGGAGAAGAAGGCGCTGCGCGACCGCACGCGCGACGAGCTGATGCGCAAGCATATCGAGCTCGCCGAGGCGCGCACGCTGCAGCTCTCGCTGGTGCCGCCGGCCTTCGCGGGCACGGTGGCCGGGCGCGGGCTGAGCATCGACGCGCTGCTGGAGCCGGCCAAGGAGGTCGGCGGCGATCTGGTCGACTATTTCCCGATTGGCGACACGCACATGGTGCTGGTGATCGGCGACGTCTCCGACAAGGGGGCGGCGGCGGCGCTGATGATGGCGCGCACCCACGCCATGTTCCGCGCGCTCGCCGCGCGGCCGGACGCGGCCGAGCTGTTCGACGACCCGGCGCGGGCGGCGGGGCTGGTGAACGACGCGCTGGTGCGCGGCAACACGTCCTGCATGTTCGTGACGCTGCTGCTGGCGACGCTGGACGTGACCAGCGGCGACCTTGCCTTCGTGCGCGCCGGCCATGTGCCGCCCTACCGGCGCGCGGCGGACGGCGCCGTTTCGCGGCTCGGCGGGCCGGGCGGGCCGGCGCTGGGCGTCGCGGAGGACTTTCCCTATCGCGCCGCCTCGGCCACGCTGGCGGCGGGCGAGCGGCTATTGGTGGTCACGGACGGCTTGACCGAGGCGCACGACCATGACGGCGTGCTGTTCAGCGAGGAGCGGGTGGGCGACTTCCTCGCCGGTCTCTCGGATGGCGAGGCGCGGCCGCTGCACCGCCTGGCCGCCGAGGTGCGGGCCTTCGAGGCGGGGCTGCCGGCGTTCGACGACATGGCGGCGCTGCTGCTGACGCTGGAGCCGCCGGGGGTGGGCTAGAGCATTTTTCGAGCGAAGCGGACACCGGTTCGCGTGAGGGAAATGCGGCAATTCAAAAAACTGGAGCCTTTCATCGCCTCCGTGAAACGATGAAAGGCTCCAGAGATGAAAGAGGGCGGAATGGCCAAGGACGGGGCGGCGGACATGACGGACGACAGCCGGGAGGCGACCCTGCTGCGCGCGACGCTGGAGAACATGTCCCAGGGCGTCGCCATGTACGACGCGCAGCACCGGCTGGTGACGTGGAACCAGCTTTTCCGCGAATATCTCGACATGCCGGACGAGTTCCTCGGCACCGAGCACACCTTCTCCGACTACATCCGCTATCTCGGCGAGCGCGGCGAGTTCGGCGATATCGACATCGAGACGGCGCTCGCCCAGCGCCTCGCGCAGCTGACGACCGCGCATTCCTTCGAGCGCACCCGCCCGGACGGGACGATCCTCGAGGTGCGGCGCGATCCGGTGCCGGGCGGCGGCTTCATCGCCATCTACACCGACATCACCGAGCGCAAGCTGGCCGAGATGAAGCTGCGCGAGGACGAGGAGCAGCTTCGCGCCATCGACGCGGCGGCGCCGATCGGCCTGCTCATCATGGATGCCGGGCAGCATGTGGCCCGCCATTCCAACGGCTGCTTCGGCCGGATGATCGGCCGCGAGGCGGCGGAGCTGGTGGGCCAGCCGATCCCGACCCTGTTCGCCGACCCCGACAAGGGGCGGGAGCTGGTGGACATCCTGCTGACGCCGTCGAGCGAGCGGCAGGAGTTCTACCTGCCGCGCACCGACGGCAGCACGATCTGCACGATGGTCTCGCATGAGGGGCTGGATTTCCGCGGCGCCCCGGCGGTGATCGCCACCTTCGTCGACATCAGCGACCGCGTGCGCATGGAGCAGCAGCTGCGCGAGGCGAAGGAGGCGGCGGAATCGGCCAGCCAGGTGAAGTCGGCCTTCCTCGCCAATATGAGCCACGAGCTGCGCACGCCGCTCAACGCCATCATCGGCTACAGCGAGATCCTTTCCGAGGACGCCGCCGACAATGGCGACGAGGCGATGGTCGCCGACCTCGACAAGATCCAGGCGGCCGGCAAGCACCTGCTGGGGTTGATCAACGACATCCTCGACCTGTCGAAGATCGAGGCCGGGCGGATGGACGTCTATCTGGAGCAGGTGTTCCTGAGCCGGATGGTGGACGAGGTGAAGACCATCGTCGCCCCGATGATGCAGAAGAACGCCAACCAGCTCGTCATCGACTGCCCGATCGACATCGGCACGCTGCGCACCGACCTGACCAAGCTGAAGCAGAGCCTGATCAACCTGCTGAGCAACGCGGCGAAGTTCACCAAGGAAGGCACGGTGACGCTGCGCCTGTCGCGCGACACGCTGCCGGACGGGGCGGGGGCGATACGTTTCGACGTCGCGGACAGCGGCATCGGCATGTCCGAGGAACAGCTGGGCCGGCTGTTCCAGGCGTTCACCCAGGCGGATTCCTCCACCACGCGCAATTTCGGCGGCACCGGCCTCGGGCTCACCATCACCAAGCATTTCGTCGCCATGCTGGGCGGCACCATCGAGGTGCGGAGCGAGCCGGGCAAGGGCTCGACCTTCACCATCGAGCTGCCGGTCGAGACGCGTCCGGTCGCCTCCGCGGAGCTGGAGGAGGTCGAGATCGCCGATCCCGGCGCGCCGGCGCAGCCGGGCGCGATCACCGTGCTGGTGGTCGACGACGACCCGGCCGTGCACGAGGTGCTGGCCGCGACGCTCGGCAAGGAAGGCTATGTGCTGCGGCACGTGCGCGACGGCATCGAGGCGCTCAACATGATGCGCAAGGATCCGCCGGACATCGTGACGCTCGACGTGATGATGCCGAAGATCGACGGCTGGTCGGTGCTCGGCATCATGAAGTCGGAGCCGGAGCTGGAGCATATCCCGGTCATCATGCTGACCATCGTCGACGACCGGAACCTCGGCTATTCGCTCGGCGCGGCGGAATACATGACCAAGCCGATCGACCGGCAGCGGCTCATCGCGCTGATCCACAAATTCGCCCCCGGCGAGGAGAAGGGCGTGGTGCTGGTGGTGGACGACGACCCGCTGGTGCGCACGCTGGTGCGCACCACCATCGAGGATGCCGGGCTCGCGGTGGCGGAGGCCGGCGGCGGGCAGGAGGCGCTCGACTGGCTGGGCGCCCACGAGATGCCGTCGCTGGTGCTGCTCGACCTGATGATGCCCGGCATGGACGGCTTCGCCTTCCTGGAGAAGGTGAGGGCGGCGCCGGAATTCGCCGAGCTGCCCATCGTGGTGCTGACCGCCAAGGAACTGACGGAGGACGAGCGCGACTTCCTCGCCCGCAACACGCTGCTGATCCTCAACAAGAGCGCGCAGCCCATCGGCACGCTGGGGGCGGCGCTGGCGCACATCGCCGGCAAGGGGGCGGCCCCGAAGGGCGCTCCCGGCGCCCGGTCCCACTGAGAGAGACGGCGATGGCGAAGATCCTGCTGGTCGAAGACAACGAGATGAACCGCGACATGCTCACCCGGCGGCTGTCGCGCAACGGCTTCGAGGTCGTGGTGGCGGTGAACGGGCAGGAGGGCGTCGACCTCGCTCTGTCGCAGCGCCCGTCGCTGATCCTGATGGACATGAGCCTGCCGGTGCTCGACGGCTGGGAGGCGACGCGGCGGGTGAAGGCCGATCCCTCGACCGCCGGCATCCCGGTGATCGCGCTGACCGCCCATGCCATGGCGCAGGACCGCGAGGACGCCATGGCGGCGGGCTGCGACGACTTCGACACCAAGCCGGTGGAGCTGCCGCGCCTGCTCGAGAAAATCCGGGCGCTGCTCGGAACCGGGGAGTGAGTTCGCCTTGGCGGGCGGATGTCACCCTTCTGTCATCCAACAGTCGCAGAACGGTATGCCGCTTGCTTCGGCCCGCAGGGGCTTAGCCGGCCAACCGTCCTTCCATCCGAACGAGCCCGCCGCTTCCGGCGCGGGCAAAGAGTAGTCGAGCGTTATGGCGACGATCGCCCTGTTGCTGAGCGGACTGGGGCTCTTCTTCATCGGTGTCCGCGGGCTTTCCGCCAACCTCGTGCCGCTGGTCGGGCGCCGGGCGCGCGCCGCCTTCGCGCGGGCGCTGCGTGGGCCGGTGAGCACCGCCATCAACGGCACGCTGGCCGGCATGGTGACGCAGAGCTCGACGGCGGTCTCGTGGATCATCGTCTCCTTCGTGCGCGGCGGCGTGCTGACCGACGGCCCGGCGCTGATGGCGCCGACCTGGGCGAATGTCGGCACCGCGCTGCTGCCGCTGATCGTCGCCATCGACACCTCGACGGCGGCCGGCATCGTCATCGGCGTGGTCGGCTTCGTCACCTATTTCCGGCTCGTGCGCGGCGACCGCATGCGCAACGCGCTGGAAGCCGCGCTGGGCGCGGCGCTGCTGCTGTTCGGCATGCATCTCGTCTCCATCGCCGTGGGGCCGATGCGCGAGGCGCTGATGCACCACCCCTGGTGGGACGCGGCGGTCGCCAATCCCTGGCTGCTGGCGCTGATCGGCGCCGGCTTCTCGATGCTCGCGCAGTCCTCCTCGGTGGCGGCCGCGCTGGCCGTGGCGGCGGTGGGGACGGGGCTGCTCGACTTCGGGGCGGCGCTGCCGCTCATCGCCGGCGCCAACGCGGCGGGCACGATCAACAACGCGGTGCTCATTCCCGGCGAGACCAGCACCGGCCGCGTGGTCTTCAGCCTGCAGGTGGTGCAGAAGCTCGGCGGCTCGGTGCTGCTGGCGGCGCTCGCCGTCTTCGCCGCCTATCGGCCGGACTACGTGGAGCAGGTGCTCGGCTCGGCGCAGGACGTGGGTGCGGAGCTGGCGCTGATCTTCCTGGCGGCGCAGGTCGGGGGCTCCATCATCGCCGCGCTGCTGGAGGGCGCGACGCGCCGGACAGTGGCGCGCCTGCTGCCGATGAACGTCGCCGAGACGCTCTCCCAGCCGGCCTTCCTGATGCGTGAATCGCTCGACGATCCGGCGGCGGCGCTCGACCTGACCACGCGCGAGCTGGCGCGGCTGAGCGGACGGCTGCCGCTGCTGCTCGACCGTGTCCGCGAAGGCGGCGACCCGAAGACGCCGCCGGCGGCGGTGCTGCGCGGGGCGGGGGCGACCCTCTCCGCGACGGTGAAAGCCTATCTCGCCTCGCTGCTCGATGCGCAGCCGGCGCGCGACGAGGTGGCCGTGGCGCTGCTGCTCGACGACGGCGCGACGAATGTCGCGGCGCTGCACGAGGCGGTGGCGGAGTTCACCGAGGCCGCCGCGACCGCGCGGGGCCTGCCGACGGCGCAACGGCTGACCGAGGCGCTGCATTTGCTGCTCGGCGCCGTCGCCGAGCACGCGGAAAGCCTCGGCGCCGACGAGCCCGACATGGTGCTGAGCCTGCTCGGCCACCGCGACCACCTGATGGAAGAGCTGCGCCAGCGCCTGTCCTCGCAGCAGGACATCGCGCCCGAGGTGCAGAACGCGCTGTTCCACATGACCGTGCTGTTCGAGCGCATCGTCTGGCTGGCGCGCCGGCTGGTTAACGACTTCAGCCAGGTGCACCGGGCGCAGAACGCGGACTAGCGTGTTCACGTGAGCCGGAGCCCGGTTCGTTCGAAGAGCCCCTAGGCTGTCGGCCACACCGTGAAATCGTCGAAGCCCTCGGAGGCCGGCAGGCTTTCCTCGCCGACCGCCACCTCGGTGACGGACGCCGCCGGCGGGCCGCGGCGGCAGGCGGCGATGAAGTCCGCGAGCTCGGAGGGAGCGGCGAAGACCAGCGCCTCGACGCTTCCGTCGGCGCGGTTGCGCACCCAGCCGCCGAGGCTCCGCCGCTCCGCCTCGCGCGCCAGCCACACACGGTAGCCGACGCCCTGAACACGTCCACGGATGGCGAGGCGGGTGGCGCGGAGCTGTGTCATGACGATGCCTCGTTGCGGCGCAATATGCCGGGCGAATGCGCGGAACCGGGACCGGCCGGCCGAAATTGTGCATCCCGCCGACGCTTCATTAAGAACAGCTTGATTAGAAGCAATATCAAGTCCTTGGTTCGGAAATCCCGAGCCCGTCCTCACCCCAGCGCCGGAGAGCGGCATGCGCGAAGAGACCGATCTCGCCGTCCCGCCGCGCGGGCCGGAACATGACGCGGACCCGACCGAGACGCCCGGCTTCGTCGAGGCGGTACTTGGCGCCATCGAGACGCGCGACGTCGACGCGCTCAAGGCGATCGTCTCCGACCTGCACGAGACCGACGTCGCCCATCTGCTGGAGGCGCTGCCGGCGGCGGACCGGCCCCAGCTCATCGAGCTGCTGGGCAGCGACTTCGACTTCACCGCGCTCACCGAGCTCGACGAGACGGTGCGCGTGCAGATCCTCGAGGAGCTGCCGACGCAGACGGTCGTCGAGGGCGTGCGAGACCTCGATTCCGACGACGCGGTCTACATCCTCGAAGACCTCGACGACGCCGACAAGCAGGAGATCCTCGCCAGCCTGCCGATCCCGGAGCGGGCCGCGCTGCAGCGCAGCCTCGACTATCCCGAGGAGAGCGCCGGCCGGCGCATGCAGACCGAGTTCATCGCCCTGCCGCCGTTCTGGACGGTGGGGCAGGCGCTCGACTACATCGGGGAGACGGAGGGGCTGCCGGAGATCTTCTTCGAGGTCTTCGTCGTCGATCCCAGCTATCGGCTCAGCGGCTCGGTGCCGCTCGACCGGCTGCTGCGCACCAAGCGGGGCGTGAAGCTGGGCGATGTGGTGATGCCCGACCGGCACGTGGTCCGCGCCACCGACGACCAGGAGGACGTGGCGCGCATCTTCGAGCGCTACAATCTCATTTCCGCGCCGGTGGTGGACGAGGGCGAGCGGCTGGTCGGCGTGCTGACCATCGACGACATCGTCGACGTCATCCAGGAGGAGGCGGACGAGGACCTGAAGGCGCTGGGCGGCGTGGCCGGCGACGAGGAGCTGTCGGACAGCTTCTGGTACATCGCCAAGAGCCGCTTCTCCTGGCTGCTGTTCAACCTGATCGCCGCGAACCTCGCCTCCTTCGTCATCGCGATGTTCGAGGGCGAACTGCAGCGCATGGTGGCGCTGGCGGTGCTGATGCCGATCGTCGCCAGCCAGGGCGGCAACGCCGCCACCCAGACCATGACGGTCGCGGTGCGGGCGCTGGCGACGCGCGAGCTGCGCCCCAGCAACGCCCGGCGCGTCATCGCCCGCGAGCTGCTGGTCGGCCTGTTCAACGGCGTGGTCTTCGCGGTGATCATGGCTGCCGTGGTGTTCGCGCGCTTCGGCATCGCCGATCTCGGCTTCGTGATTGCGCTTGCGATGATCATCAATCTTCTGGCGGCGGCGCTGGGCGGCATCATGATTCCGTTGATACTTGATCGACTTAAGGTCGATCCCGCCGTATCGTCGGGACCGTTCGTCACGACGATCACCGATGTGGTCGGGTTTTTCGCCTTCCTGAGCATTGCGTCACTCTGGTTCTGAACGTGGTGGTCGGCATTGTATGCATTGAATGACTTCCCGCGTGGAACAACAGCAAGAAGAACGTCTTGTTTGACGGCGGTCAGTCGGAGGAGCGGATGGAGACGCCCGAAAGGGGTCGTCTGACCCTTCCGTCGAGGGATGAACCGGCGCCTCAGGCAATGCCCGTTGCCGTGGCGCCGCGTCGTCGTCTGCGCGCCGGCGACGGCATGATCCTCGCCGTCGCGCTGGTGATCCTTGCCGCCGTCATCGTGATGGGGGCCTTCTCGCTGGTGGCGGCGGAGCGGATCGACGCCACCTCCCGCGAGCGCTGGAACAGCCTGGTGCTCGATGCCCTGCAGCGGCGGGCGGCGTTTCTGGAACGCGACCTGTCGAGCTTCGCCCACTGGGACGAGTCGGTGCTGCGCACCGCCTATTTTCTCGACGTCGACTGGGTGCACGAGAATTTCGGCAAGTGGCTCTACCACACCCAGCGCCACGACCGTTCCTACATCGTCCTCGAAACCGGACCGGCCTATGCGTCCATCGACGGCACGGCGGTCGACGTGGCGGGCGCGCCGTTCGACACGGCGGCGATCATGCCGCTGGTGGAGGGCGTGAAGGCGGCGTTCCTCGACCAGACGCAGGCGCTGAAAGCGACGGCGCCGCTGGCGGGCGAGTCGCGCGGGCGCGACAATCCTCCGGTGTTCCGGGCCGGCTATCTCAGGGTCGAGGGGCGGCCGGCGCTGATCGGCGCGATCAGCATCACCCCGGATTTCGGGCGCGTGGTGTCGCCGACGCGGGTGCCGCCGGTGGCGGTGACGGTGCTGTTCCTCGATGCCAGCTTCCTCGGCGATCTCGTGGGCGAGCTGCACATGGCCTCGCCCAGCATATCGGACGAGCCGCCGCCGCCCGACCGGCAGGGGGTGCGGGTTCCCTTTCACGACCCGCAGACCAAGCCGGCCTGGCTGAGCTGGAAGCCCGAGAATCCGGGCCGGGCGCTGCTTTCCACGCTGCTGCCGGCGCTGATCGGCACGGCGCTGCTGCTGCTCGCCGTGGCGGCGATCGTGCTGTGGTACGCCCGCCGGGCGACGCAGGAGCTGGCGGAGAGCGAGAAGCTCGCCTCGCGCCTCGCCTATACCGACCCGCTGTGCGGCCTCGCCAACCGGACCATGCTGATGCGGGCCCTCGGCGAGCGGCTGCGACAGGTCGATCCCGGCAACCGGCTGGCGGTCCTCTTCCTCGACCTCGACGGGTTCAAGGACATCAACGACACGCTCGGCCACCATGTGGGCGACCTGCTGCTGACGGAGATCGGCAACCGCCTGGCGCGGCTGCCGCTCAAGGACGCGCTGGCCTCGCGCTTCGGCGGCGACGAGTTCGTCATCCTCGTGCCGGTGAAGAGCGACGAGGATATCGCGGCGGCCGGCGCCGTGGTTCTGGAGGTCGTGCGGCAGCCGGCGGAGATCGCCGGCCAAACTTTGACGGTCAGCGGCTCGATCGGCTGTACCGTGGCGCCGGACCACGGCGTCGATGCCATCGAGCTGATCCGCCTCGCCGATATCGCCGTCTACCGCGCGAAGGCCGAGGGGCGGGCCAATGTGCAGATATTCGCGCCGCGCATGGAGCGCGAGGTGATGCGCCGCCGCGACGTCGAGCTCGACCTGCAGCGCGCGCTCGCCGAGGGCGAGCTGACCATCTACTACCAGCCGCAGTTCGCCGTGGATGGCGAGGTGGTGATCGGCTTCGAGGCGCTGGTGCGCTGGGTGCAGCCCTCGCGCGGGGTGATCGCGCCGGGCGAGTTCATCTCCATCGCCGAGCAGACCGGGCTCATCACCGAGCTCGACATGTGGGTGCTGCGCAATGCTTGCGCGCAGGCGCGCGACTGGGGCGAACTGAAGCTGGCGGTGAACCTCTCGCCGGTCGATTTCCGCTCCGGCGACCTCGACATGCAGGTGAAGCGGATCCTCGACGAGACGGGCTTCCCGGCCGAGCGGCTGGAGATCGAGATCACCGAGAACCTGCTGTTCGGCAACCAGCCGGAAGCCTTCGCCTCGCTGGCGGCGCTGCGCCGGATGGGCATCCGCATCGCGCTGGACGATTTCGGCAGCGGCTATTCCTCGCTCGGCTACATCCGCCGCTTCCGCGTCGACACCATCAAGATCGACCGCAGCTTCACGCAGAACATCGGCCAGAGCGACGATGCGGCGGCGATCATCGACTGCGTGGTGCGCCTCGCGCGGGCGCTGGCGATCACCGTCACCGCCGAGGGCGTGGAGACGCGCGAACAGCTGCGCTACCTGCAATCGGTCGGCTGCCACCATGTGCAGGGCTACCTGCTCGCCGGCCCGGTGCCGCTCGCCAGCATCGACCGCTACCTCGAACGGGCGACCTTTCCCTCGCCCCCGCCAAAGCGCTCGCGCGTGACGATCTGACGGACCCGCATGTTCTTCATCCTTTCCAAGATCCTCTGGGCGGTCGCGGTGCCGTCCACCTTCCTGACGCTGCTGGCGGTGGCCGGGCTGCTGCTGCGGCCGTGGTTCCGACGGCTCGGCGGCGCGCTGACCGCCATCGGCGTGATCGGGCTCCTGCTCGCCGGGCTCGGCCCGTTCGGGCGCATGCTGATGGTGCCGCTGGAGAACCGTTTCCCCGTCTATGCCGGGGATGGCGAGCGGGTGGACGGCATCATCGTGCTGGGCGGGGCGGAACTGCCGGTGATCACCGCCGCGCGCGGCACGGCGTCCTTCCAGGAATCGGCCGAGCGCATCCTCGCCATGGGCGAGCTGGCGCGGCGCTACCCTCAGGCGCGGGTCGTCTTCGCCGGCGGCAGCAGCAGCCTGAGCGAGCAGCCCATGCAGGAGGCGGAGGTCGTGCGCATGGCGCTGCCGCAGATCGGGCTGGAGGAGGGGCGGGTCGAATTCGAGCGGCTGTCGCGCAACACGGCGGAGAATGCCCGCCTCGCGCGGGAGCTGATCGAGCCCAAGCCCGGCGAGCGGTGGCTGCTCGTCACCTCCGCCTTCCACATGCCGCGCGCCATGGGCAATTTCCGCGCGGTCGGCTTTCCGGTGGTGGCCTATCCCGTGGACTTCCGCACCACCGGCGATCCCGGCTTCTTCCGGCCGTTCGGCTCGGTGGCGGAAGGGCTCGGCTTCTTCGACCTCGCCACGCGCGAATGGATCGGGCTCGCGGCCTATTACCTGACCGGGCGCATTTCCAGCCCGTTTCCCGGGCCGAACTAGCCCTGCGGCGGCAGGCCGAGCCGGTAGACGCCGCGGAAATCGGCCGGATCGACCGGCTTGCCCTTGCGATAGATGACGAGGCGTTCCGCCTCGGCGAGCCGGATGGCGCAGCGGCGGACCAGCGGCAGCAGGCTCTGCCAGTCCGGGCCCTGGGCGAGGCTGCGGGCGACCTCCTCGGGCGTGATGGTGCGCAGCGCGTCGGGGCGGCCGGCCACGGCGAGGATGGCGGCCTCGACCGCATCCTCGGAGGGAAGCCGGGCGGCGGCGGCCGATCTATCGTTCATTGTCGAGGACCCAGTGCGAATCCGGCCCGAACTGCCGGTTGACCATGACGAGGAAGATGGCGACCGTCGCCATCATCAGCGCCCAGCCGTTGATGTACCAGCCGAGATAGGCGATGGCGAAGAAGAAGGAGCGCTGGCCGCGGTTGAAATGCCGGCCGGCGAGGGTGGCCATGCGGGCGAGCTTGACGATGTGCGCCTGCGCGGCGGGCGTCGTCGCCTCGGAGGGTGGCGGCGTCGAGCCGAGCAGGATGGTCGTATAGTTGAACAGCCGGTAGGCCCAGGCGAACTTGAAGAAGGCGTTGGCGAAGATCAGCGTCAGGCCGAGCGTCTTCAGTTCCCAGCTCGACCGGTTCGGCGTGACGAAGGGCAAATCGAGGAAGATCGCCATCACCGCGTCGGTGGATTGCAGGATGGCCAGCGAGGCGCCGATGGCGAGCAGCGAGGTCGAGGCGAAGAAGGCCGTGCCGTTTTGCAGTGCGGCAACGATCTGGGCGTCGACGATGCGGTTCTCGCGCGCCAGCATCCGGTGCGTCCATTCGAGGCGGAACACGTCCATCCGGCGGTTCAGCGTGCGCGCCTCGGCCCAGCCGCCTTCCATCAGATAATGGTAGGCGATCCATGCGACGGTGAAGACGGCGAAAGCCGCGCCATCGAGATAAGTGAAGCCGAGCATGTGCTTACGTGAATTTTCTCACGTTCCGCGTCCGCTTTGCGGCGCGAATCCGTCGCGAATCGCCGCCGCTATGGTGAGGGCGCGGCGGGCGGCTTTCAATAGGCGGCGGGAATCGTTGCCGACGCTGCGTCATGCGGGCGTCGCGGGGCTGGCTTGCGGCGGACGAGGTGGATTATGGCGTTTTCGCGATTGCGAACTCGGTAACATTTCATTAAGTATCGTTACAGCTTGTCGCCGGCCGCGAGTCGCGGAGACGGGCGACGAGGAGAACATCTCGTTCCGAGGAATATCATGAATTCCATACCCGAGCGCTCCTGTTGGGGAGTTGCCCGTTGGGCCGTTGCCGCCTTTCTGGCGGGCGTGGCCATGGTCTATCTCTTCGGCGGTTTCCAGGCCGCTCAGGTGGCGACCAAGGCGGTCGCCGGCTGAGGCCCGGTCCGGAGAGGGTTCCGGGGGACCGTTCCCCCGAACGACCTCCCGGACACCGCTCCACGGTTCAGAGAACGGCTCGGCCGCAAGGTCGGGCCGTTTTCTTTTTCGGGCTACCCGTTCGCACTCCAACGCCCCGCGCCTGTCGATCACCGGGATTGATCGCGGCCATCACCCGCATGCGTTTGCCTGAGCCGGCGAGATCGCCGAACCTGCGGCCGGTCGAGGCACGGGGAGAGGCATCGTGGCGCTGAAGCTCATCATCGGGAACAAGAACTACTCGTCTTGGTCGCTGCGGCCCTGGCTGGCCCTGAGCGCGCTCGGCATCCCGTTCGAGGAAATCCTCGTGCCGCTGGACGCGCCCGACTTCAAGGCACGCATCTGGGAGCGCTCGCCGGCCGGCAAGGTGCCGGTGCTGATCGACGGCGAGGCGACGGTGTGGGAGTCGATCGCCATATTGGAGCATCTGGCCGAGCGCTTCCCCGACAAGGGCGTGTGGCCGTCCGATCCGGCGGCGCGGGCGCATGCGCGCTCGCTGGCGACCGAGATGCACAACGGCTTCGGCGCGCTGCGCAGCGTGGCGCCGATGAACCTCTGGCGCCCGGTGGAGCCGCGCGCCTTTCCCGAGGCGGCGCTGAAGGACGTGCGGCGCATCATGCGGCGCTGGAACGAGGCGCGCGAGCGCTTCGGCGCGGGGGGCGACTTCCTCTACGGCGCCTTCAGCGGCGCGGACGCGATGTACGCGCCGGTGGCGACGCGCATCCGCACCTATGCGATCGAGGTCGATCCTGTATCGGCGGCCTATGTGGAGGCGATCCACGCCCATCCCGCCTTCGTGGCGTGGAAGGAAGCGGCGCTGCGGGAAACCGGCGTGCTGCCCGAGGATGAGGTCGACTGGCCGACCGTCAAGCGCGTATAGAGGGCGCACCCTTCGCCTTCGGGCCTGCCCAGCCTGCCATCCGGTCGAGCCATGCCTCTACACCTGCTCAAGCTCTGCGTCGGCGCCGAATCCATCGAGGACCTCGAAGCGTGGATCGCGGAGAATCTGGCGGGGAAGGCAGCGCGCGGGCAGGCGGCGGAGCAGGTGCACACCACCCGCATGGTGCCGACGCGCACGGAAGAACTGCTCGACGGCGGCTCGCTCTACTGGGTGATCAAGGGCGAGGTCGCCTGCCGGCAGGCGCTGACCGGCATCCGGCCCTTCGTCGACGGGGACGGCATACGCCGCTGCCATCTGGTGATGGAGCCCGTCGTGCACCGGGTGACGCCGCGCCCGAGCCGTCCCTTCCAGGGCTGGCGCTACCTCGCCGCGAAGGACGCGCCGCCCGATCTCGCCGCCACGGGCGACGAGCCGGCGCTGCCCGACCAGCTGCGCCGCGAGCTGCGCTCACTCGGTCTTCTCTGATCCCGCGAACCCGAGCCCGCCTCTCCGCGTTGTGTACATGCACAGCGAACGAAGGGAGGCGCGCATGGTCCAGGATTCAGACGATCACCGCGTCGCGGAGCATGGCGAGGTCGTGGTGAAGGCGGATATCGAGGAGCGGCAGGCGGCAGAAGTGCGCCCGATGCGCTATGTGCTCGGCATCGGGCTGGCGCTGGCGATCCTGGCCATGGTGGTGATCGCCTTTCTCCTCCGGTGAGGCTCAGTCCGGCACGGCAAGATTGTCGATCAGCCGGGTGGCGCCGATGCGCGCGGCGACGAGCAGGCGGATCGGCCCCTCGGCGCGGCTGAGGACGGGCGCGAGGGACGCCGCGTGGCGCGCTTCGAGATAATCGAGCTGGAAGCCGGCGGCGATGACGGCGCGCCGCGCGTCGTCGACCGCGTCGAGCACATTGCCGCCTCCGGCGATCTGCGCGGCGGCGGCGCTCAGCGCGCGATGCAGCGCGGGAGCGGCGGCGCGGTCCTCCTTGCCCAGATAGACGTTGCGGGAGGAGAGGGCGAGGCCGTCCGGCTCGCGCACGGTCGGAACGCCGACGATGCGCACCGGGAGATCGATGTCGCGCGCGAGGCGGGTGATGACCTGAAGCTGCTGGTAATCCTTCTCGCCGAACAGCGCGACATCCGGCGCCGCCTGGATGAGCAGCTTGGCGACGACGGTGGCGACGCCGGCGAAATGGGTGGGGCGGAACTCCGTCTCCAGCCCGAGCGCCGGGCCGGCGAGGGAGATCGTGGTGGCGAAGCCTTCCGGGTACATCTCGCCGACATCGGGCACGAAGGCGAGGTGGACGCCGGCGGCATCCGCCTTGTCGAGGTCGGCCTCCAGCGTGCGCGGATAGCGGCTGAGGTCTTCGGTCGGCGCGAACTGGGTCGGATTGACGAAGATCGAGAGGACGACCCGTTCCGCGTGGGCGCGGGCGGCTTCCATCAGCGCCACATGCCCGGAATGCAGCGCGCCCATGGTCGGCACCAGCGCGATGCGCTCCCCGGCCGCTCGCCAGCTCTTCACCTGCTCGCGCAACTCGGCGACGGTATGGACGGGGCGGATGGTGCGGCGAGCGGACATGACGAGACTCCCTGATCGGGGCGCGGAAGCTAGCAGAGCGGCCAAGGGGGTCAACCTCGGGTCGACCTCGGGTCAACTTCGAGTCAACCCTTGGGGAGCGCGCCGTGCGTCCGGCCTTATCCCCCGCTAGTATCTCCACGAATCCCGATCAGGTACGCCAGATGGCCTCCGAGAAGCGTCCTCCCGCGGCACCGCCCGCCCCGACCGGCACCGTCGCCTCCTTCCTCGCGGAACTGGAGCAGCGCGCGCCGCTGACCGCCGAGCGGCGCGGCCGGCTGATCTTCGCGCTCGACGCGACGATGAGCCGCCAGCCGACCTGGGACCTCGCCTGCATGCTGCAGGCCGAGATGTTCGAGGAGGCCGGCCGGATCGGCGGGCTCGACATCCAGCTTGTCTATTACCGCGGCATCGGCGAATGCCGGGCCTCGCCCTGGATGGCGGACGGGGCGCGCCTGGGCGCGCTGATGGCGCGGATCACCTGCCAGGGCGGGCGCACGCAGATCGGCCGGGTGCTGCGGCACGCGGCGGCGCAGGCGGCGAAAGGGCCGGTCGGCGCGCTGGTCTTCGTGGGCGACGCGCTGGAGGAGCCGCTCGACGACCTCTGCGCCGAAGCCGGGCCGCTGGCGCTGCGGGGCGTGCCGGCCTTCATGTTCCAGGAGGGCGCCGATCCGGCGGTGGAGCGGGGCTTCCGCGAGATCGCCCGGCTGACCAAGGGCGCCTGGTGCCGCTTCGATGCCGGCGCGGCCGGTGAGCTCAAGGCGCTGCTGAGGGCGGCGGCCAGCTATGCGGCCGGCGGCTCCAAGGCGCTCGCGGCGCTGGCCGGAACCTCCCCCGGCGCGCGCCGGCTGATCGCCGCCATGCAGGATACGCAATGATCAACCTTCTCGTCGGCGCGGCGATCGTCGCGCTTCTCTATTACGGGCTGAAGGTCTTCGGCCGGGCCGATGCCAAGATGCTGGCGCAGCTCGGTCGGCGGGTAGGGGGCGGCGCGCTGCTGCTGGTCGCGGCCTTCCTCGGCATGCGCGGCCATTTCGAGACGGCGCTGCCGCTCGGCATCTTCGGCCTGTCGCTGATCGGCTGGGATGTGCGCAAGGCCATGCCGTGGTCGAAGGGGCAGGCGAGTCCGGGCCGGACCTCGAAGGTCCGCACCGCCGCGCTGGACATGCTGCTCGATCATGACAGCGGGCGCCTGACGGGGACGGTGATCGCCGGGCCGCTCGCCGGCACTGCGCTCGATGCGCTCGACGTGCCGGCCCTCGCGCGGCTGGCGCTCGACGTCGATACGGAGAGCCGGCAGCTACTCGAAGCTTATCTTGACCGCCGCTCGCCCGGCTGGCGTGAACACGCGCAGGGCGATGCGGGCGGGCGGCGCACTGACCCGGCGCGCCGTGGCGCGATGACGGAAGAGGAGGCCTACCAGATCCTGGGGCTTCAGCCGGGGGCGGGAACGGAGGAGATCCGAAGAGCCCACCGATCCCTTATGAAGAAACTCCATCCCGACCAGGGCGGGTCGAACTATCTGGCCGCCCGGGTGAACGAAGCCAAGGATATCCTGCTCCAGGGGCATTGATGGCTCCCCGTCAGTTACGGAAGACCATGCAGCCGAAGTCGCTGCGCTTCAGGGCCTGGCAGGCCTTGCGGGCGCCGGCCTCGGCATCGAAGCCGGCGAAGCGGGCGCGCACGATCTTGGTCGAGCCCTTCACGGCCTGCTCGGTATAGGCATCGACCTTCGAGAGGGCCGCACCGGCCTTCTGCTGCGCCTTGGCGATCTGGGCGCGGGCGTCGGCCTCGCTGCCATAGGCGCCGATCTGGATGGCCCAGCCGGAACGGGGGGCGGCGGCCTTCTCGGCGCTCTCGGCCTCCTGACGCGGAATCTCGGTCGAGGCGGCGCTGGCGACCTGTACCTTCTTGATGGCGCGCTGGGCGGGGGCGGCCTGAACCTGCGCGGCCTGCGTCTCCGAGGCGCCGGACATCTGGCCGTTGGCGAAGGACAGGGTGCCGAGAATGCCGGGCTGGTTGCTGAAGGTGGCGGTCGGCGCGGCCGGGCGGGCGACGGCGACGGTCTTCACGGCGACCGGAACGATGGGGGCGGAGGAACCGGCGGCAGGCGTGCCGGCGGCGGCCTGCGCCGGACGAGCCGGGGCGGGAGCCGGGGTCGGCACGGAAGCCGTGGTCATGCTGTCCATGTCCATGGCGGCGGAGGCCATGGCGAGACGCGGATTGGCCGAGGGAACCGGGATGGTCGCGGGGGCAACCGGAGCCTGCGCGACCTGCGGAGCCGGTTCCGGCGCGGGCTGGGGCGCGGGAGCCGGGACCGGAGCCGCGGCGAGGGCGACCGGCGCGCCGACCTCGTCGTCGGACACCGTGCCGCGCGGCGCCGAGTCCATGCGGGCGACCATCTGGCGGCCGGAATAGGCCTTGGCGAGGTTCTGGCCGATCAGCGAGACCATGCGGTTGTCGCGCGAGGCGGCGCTGGTGCCGCCGAGCACGACCGCGATGACATAGCGGCCGCTGGTCTTCACGCTGGTCAGCAGGTTGAAGCCGGAGGCGTTGGTGTAACCGGTCTTGATGCCGTCGACGCCCTCGACCCGCCCGAGCAGGCGGTTGTGATTGCGGATGGCCTGGCCGCGATACATGAAGCTGCGGTTCTCGAAATAGGCGTAATAGCGCGGGAAGCGCTCCTGAATGGCCCGGCCGAGCGTGGCGAGGTCGCGGGCGGTCGTGACCTGCTGCGGGTGGGGAAGGCCATTCGGATTGCGGAAGGTGGAGCGCGACATGCCGAGCTGGCGGGCGCGGCGGGTCATGAGCTGGGCGAAGCTGGCGGAGTCGCCGGAGATATTCTCGGCGATGACCACGGCGACGTCGTTGGCCGAACGGGTGATCAGCGCCTGGATGGCGTCCTCGACGACGATCGTCGAGCCGGCCTTCACGCCGAGCTTGGAGGGCTGCTGGGCGGCCGCGAAGCTGGAGACGCGGAGCGGGGTGTTGAGCCGCATCCGGCCGCTTTCGAGCTGCTCGAACAGGAGATAGAGGGTCATCACCTTGGTGACGGAAGCCGGATGGCGCAGGGCGTCGGCGTTCTCGGCATCGAGGACGCGGCCGGTATTGGCGTCGACCACGATATGGGAATAGCCGCGCTGCCAGACGCCGCTGCTGGCGGCCGAGCCCGACGCGACCGTTCGCGTGATGGCCGCCTTGTTGCGCGCCGTCTTTTTCTTCTTCTTGGGTGCGGCATCCGCCGCGCTTGCTCCCACGAGAGCCACCGCCAAGACCGCAACGGCAGCCCGCATCATGTACGCGCCGACAATCCCCGGAACCCGCATTTGTCCGTCCCGCTACTCTATCCCACCGGCCGTCGCCGGCGTTCCACGCATCCCGCCGGATTCCTCTTCGCATCGGGCTTGCTGCCCGTGCGAAAGCCCTTTTCGGTTAAGGAACCCTGCCGAACCATCACTTCCCAAACCTTAAGAAGGGCGCGGTTACAAAGTCGTAAAGAACGCCCTTGAACCGGGTCGATGTGGCGAGAAAAAGGGGCGGTCGTGGCAGTGCGAAGATCGTTCATATTGCACTGCACAATTTTTCTTGACGCGGGTCGGGGTGCCGCCATACAAATGATGGCGGGGAGGATTTCCCGGGCGGGTGCGTGCGGTTTGGGGCGCGGCTCGCGTGGCGATACCACTGGAGTTGGCACATGCTGCAGAATTTCGATGACGTTCAGAAGCTGGGTAAGGATAATCTGGACCTCGCCATGAAGAGCTTCGGCTCCGTGTCGAAGGGCGTCCAGGCCATCGCCGTCGAGGTGGCGGACTACTCGAAGAAGTCGTTCGAGGAGGGCACCGCGACCGCCGAGAAGCTGTTCGGCGCCAAGACCCTCGACAAGGCGGTCGAGATCCAGTCCGAGTATTTCAAGCATGCCTATGAGGGCTTCGTCGCCCAGGCGACCAAGATCGGCGAGCTCTATGCCGATCTCGCCAAGGAGACCTACAAGCCCTACGAGAGCCTGATCGGGAAGCTTCCGAACGGCAAGTGAGCGGCGACTGAGCATTCAGCGCCCGGGCTTCCGGGCGGCGATGCTTCGGATTTCTGGGGGCTCGGCGGCAACGCCGGGCCTTCTTCGTTTCTGCGCCCCCGGCAACCGCCGCGCCGACTCGCGCCGGGACCGTTCCCTCGGGCACCGCTCCGGAAAATGTCACCGGATTGCGACAGTGGGTTCACACGGCGCCTCTGGCGCGGGCAGGGGGGCGTACATATTATAGCTTTCAGAACCGGCTCGCCGGTTGGGGAAAAAGCCTGAATGTCCGACTCTGCGATGTCCCAGCTGCGTGAAGAAATGATGGCCGACGACGAGCGTCGCCGGCGCGGAGACAACGCGCCCGGCACGGCGGTGATCACACGCACGAAGCCGCAGGTGAAGCGGCCGAGCCTCTACCGGGTGCTCCTGCTCAACGACGACTACACGCCAATGGAGTTCGTCGTGCACGTGCTCGAGCACTTCTTCACCAAAGATCGGGAGGAAGCCACCCAGATCATGCTGCATGTGCATCAGCATGGCGTGGGGGAGTGCGGCGTCTATACCTACGAGGTGGCCGAAACAAAGGTCACACAAGTGATGGACTTCGCGCGAAAGCACCAGCATCCTTTGCAGTGCGTCATGGAGAAGAAGTGACGCCCCGCGACGGCTAAACGAAGAGGTCCCGATGCCCACCTTCTCCCGCAGCCTCGAGCAGTCGCTTCACCGGGCCCTCGCGCTCGCCAACGAACGCCACCACGAATACGCGACCCTCGAGCACCTGCTGCTGTCCCTGGTCGACGATCAGGACTCGGCGGCGGTGATGCGCGCCTGCAACGTCGACCTCGATAAGCTCCGGCGCAACCTCGTCGAATACATCGACACCGAGCTCGACAACCTGGTCCAGGACGGCGGCGAGGATTCCAAGCCGACGGCCGGCTTCCAGCGCGTGATCCAGCGCGCCGTCATCCATGTCCAGTCCTCCGGCCGCGAGGAAGTGACCGGTGCCAACGTGCTGGTCGCCATCTTCGCCGAGCGCGAGAGCCACGCGGCCTATTTCCTGCAAGAGCAGGACATGACCCGCTACGACGCGGTGAACTACATCAGCCACGGCATCGCCAAGCGCGCCGGCATGTCGGAGAGCCGCCCCGTGCGCGGAGCCGAAGAGGAGACCGAGACGAAGACCGGGGAGGACACCAAGAAGAAGGCCGATGCACTCGATGCCTATTGCGTGAACCTCAACAAGAAGGCGCGCGAGGGCAAGATCGACCCGCTGATCGGCCGTGACGGCGAGATCCAGCGCACCATCCAGGTGCTGTGCCGCCGCTCCAAGAACAACCCGCTCTTCGTGGGCGATCCCGGCGTGGGCAAGACCGCCATCGCCGAGGGACTGGCGCGCCGCATCGTCAATGGCGAGGTGCCGGACGTGCTGAAGAAGGCCACCGTCTTCTCGCTCGACATGGGCGCGCTGCTGGCCGGCACCCGCTACCGCGGCGACTTCGAGGAACGCCTCAAGCAGGTGGTGAAGGAAATCGAGGCCTATCCCGACGCCATCATGTTCATCGACGAGATCCATACGGTGATCGGCGCCGGGGCGACCTCCGGCGGCGCGATGGACGCCTCCAACCTGCTCAAGCCCGCGCTCGCCTCCGGCACGCTGCGCTGCATCGGCTCGACCACCTACAAGGAGTACCGCCAGTACTTCGAAAAGGACCGCGCCCTGGTGCGCCGCTTCCAGAAGATCGACGTGCCCGAGCCGACCGTGCCGGACGCCATCGAGATCCTGAAGGGGCTGAAGCCCTATTTCGAGGACTACCACCGGCTGCGCTACACCAACGACGCCATCAAGGCGGCGGTGGAGCTCTCGGCCCGCTACATCCATGACCGCAAGCTGCCCGACAAGGCGATCGACATCATCGACGAGTCCGGCGCGGCGCAGATGCTGCTGCCCGAGGGCCGGCGCAAGAAGACGATCGGCGTGAAGGAGATCGAGGCGACCATCGCCACCATCGCCCGCATCCCGCCGAAGACCGTCTCCAAGTCGGACACGGAGATCCTCGCGGCGCTGGAGACCACGCTGAAGCGCGTCGTCTACGGCCAGGACAAGGCGATCGAGGCGCTGGCCTCGGCGATCAAGCTCGCCCGCGCGGGCCTGCGCGAACCGGAGAAGCCGATCGGCTCCTACCTGTTCTCCGGCCCGACCGGCGTCGGCAAGACCGAGGTGGCCAAGCAGCTCGCCTCCAGCCTGGGCGTGGAGCTGCTGCGCTTCGACATGTCCGAGTACATGGAGCGGCACACCATCTCGCGGCTGATCGGCGCGCCTCCCGGCTATGTCGGCTTCGACCAGGGCGGCCTGCTGACCGACGGCGTCGACCAGCATCCGCACTGCGTGCTGCTGCTCGACGAGATCGAGAAGGCGCATCCCGACCTGTTCAACATCCTGCTGCAGGTGATGGACCACGGGAAGCTGACCGACCATAACGGCAAGCAGGTCGATTTCCGCAACGTCATCCTCATCATGACGACGAATGCGGGCGCGGCCGACCTGTCGAAGTCGGCCTTCGGCTTCACCCGCTCGAAGCGGGAGGGCGACGACGTGGAAGCGATCAACCGCCTGTTCGCGCCGGAGTTCCGCAACCGCCTCGACGCGACCATCACCTTCGCCCATCTCAGCAACGAGATCATCGCGCTGGTGGTGGAGAAGTTCGTCCTGCAGCTGGAGGCGCAGCTCGCCGACCGAAACGTGACCATCGAGCTCTCCGACGAGGCGACCGCCTGGCTGGTGGAGCGCGGCTACGACCAGCAGATGGGCGCGCGGCCGATGGGCCGGGTGATCCAGGAGCACATCAAGAAGCCGCTGGCGGACGAGGTGCTCTTCGGCAAGCTCCGCAATGGCGGGCATGTCCGGGTGGTGCTGAAGACCGACGCCGAGGGCGAGACCTCGCTCGGCTTCGAGTTCCCGGAAGGCCCGATCACGCCGAAGCCGGAGAAGATCGAGCCGGCCAAGGCGAAGCGCGCGCCGCGCCGCAAGGCGGCCGCTCCCAAGGCCAAGAAGGCGGCCGGCGGGGCGAGCGGGCGCTCCAAGCCCGGCAGCTCGCGCGTGCCGAAGGTGCCGCTGGTCAAGGCCTGACCCGCGCTTTCCGCCGAAACCGATGATCGCCGCCCGCGGGCTCTCCCGCGGGCGGTTTTCTTTTGCGATGCCCGGCGTGCTCGCGTCGGCGCTCGACCAAGGGCCGGCTTGACCCGGCGCGCCGGCGGGCGGAAGAACGGCCTGTATCGAGCGAAGGCATTATGCATTCGATTCCCGAGCCGCCCCCCTCCATCCCGATGCGCCCCTCGCGCTGGTTCCTGCGCGGCATGGCGGGCGCCGCCGCCGTGCCGGGCTTCGTGCTGATGGTGACGTTCGTCGGCTTCGGCGGCCTGCTGCACGATCTGGCCTTCCCGATCGGCGCCGGGCTTCTGTCGACGCTGCTGGTCTGGGCGTTGCCGGCGCAGGTGATCCTGGTGGGCGGGCTGGCGGCCGGCACCTCGCTGCCGGCGCTCGCGCTCGCCGTCTGCCTCTCCGGCGTGCGGCTGCTGCCCATGGTGGTGTCGGTGATGCCCTTGATGCGCGGGCCGCGCCCACGCCTGTGGAGCGAGCTGCTCTGCGCCCATTTCGTCGCCGTGACCATGTGGGTGGAGGGCTTTCGCCTGCTGCCGAAAGTTCCGGCGGAAGGGCGCCCGGCCTATGCGTGCGGCCTCGGCATGGGGCTGGTGGGCATGAGCATGGCCGGCACGGCCTTCGGCTTCTACCTGACCAACGCGCTACCCGGGCCGCTCGCCGTCGCCCTGCTGCTGCTGACGCCGATCTCCTTCACCATCCTGCTGGTGCGCAACGCGAAGCAGGTGGTCGACTGGCTGGCGATCGGGCTCGGCACGGCGATCATGCCGCTGGCGGCGGGTGCGCCCGGTGGGCTCGACCTGTTCTGGGCGGGCGTCGGCGGGGGCACGCTGGCCTTCCTCATCGACCGCTACCGGCCGAGGGCGGCGGCATGAGCGCCCCGCTGAGCGAAGTCGGCGCCATGCTGATCGTGATCTTCATCGGCTTCCTGCCGAACGAGGTCTGGCGCGTGCTGGGCGTGCTGTTCGGCCGGCGGATCGACGAGGACAGCGCGTGGATGCGCTGGGTGAAGGCGGTCGCCACCGCGCTGCTGGCCGCCGTCGTCGCGCGGCTGGTGCTGGTGCCGAGCGGCGCGCTGGTGGCGCTGCCGCTCTGGCTGCGGGTGGGGGCCGTGGCCGGCGGGATCGCCGGCTTCCTCGCCATCCGCCGCTCGGTGTTGGCGGGCGTGCTCGCGGCCGAGACGATACTGGTTCTTGGCGCGTGGTGGCTCGGGATCGGCTAGAGCATTCCATCGCCTCACGGAAACGGTGGAATGCTCTAGGTCACCGACTCATAAATCGCATCCATATGCGTGCTGCGGCGAGTTTGACGGCTGCGAGGAAGTTTGCGGCGTG